>NZ_JAAOYW010000005.1 GCF_011761235.1 Frigoribacterium faeni | reverse complement strand
GTTAAACGAGAAGAGCCCCTCCGTGGAGGGGCTCTTCTGTAAAGGAAGTCCGGCGGTGTCCTACTCTCCCACAAGGTCCCCCTTGCAGTACCATCGGCGCTGAGAGTCTTAGCTTCCGGGTTCGGAATGGGACCGGGCGTTTCCCTCTCGCTATGGCCGCCGAAACATTTACCACACAACCCCCAGCAAGGCTGGGCGAGGGTGAAGTCTGTTTCAGACCATGCCCACCATCAACTGGCGGGACTTGTCTGTTCTGTTGTCCCCACACCATACCCACAAAACGGGCTGGTGTTGGGGTGTCACCGTGAAGGGTCGTTACCGACCGTCTTCCGGGAACCACATAGTGGACGCGAAGCAATCTTTCTTCCTCCTCTACAGGGGAAGAGTGTTGTCAAGTTATCGGCTTATTAGTACCGGTCAGCTCCATGGGTCGTTAGTCCCCACTTCCACATCCGGCCTATCAACCCAGTAGTCTAGCTGGGAGCCTCTCACCCCGAAGGGTATGGAAATCTCATCTCGAAGCCGGCTTCCCGCTTAGATGCTTTCAGCGGTTATCCGTTCCGAACGTAGCTAATCAGCGGTGCTCTTGGCAGAACAACTGACACACCAGAGGTTCGTCCATCCCGGTCCTCTCGTACTAGGGATAGATCTTCTCAAATTTCCTACGCGCGCAGCGGATAGGGACCGAACTGTCTCACGACGTTCTAAACCCAGCTCGCGTACCGCTTTAATGGGCGAACAGCCCAACCCTTGGGACCTACTCCAGCCCCAGGATGCGACGAGCCGACATCGAGGTGCCAAACCATGCCGTCGATATGGACTCTTGGGCAAGATCAGCCTGTTATCCCCGAGGTACCTTTTATCCGTTGAGCGACAGCGCTTCCACAAGCCACTGCCGGATCACTAGTCCCGACTTTCGTCCCTGCTCGACTTGTCAGTCTCACAGTCAAGCTCCCTTGTGCACTTACACTCGCCACCTGATTGCCAACCAGGTTGAGGGAACCTTTGGGCGCCTCCGTTACTCTTTAGGAGGCAACCGCCCCAGTTAAACTACCCACCAGGCACTGTCCCAGAACCGGATCACGGTTCGTAGTTAGATATCCAAAGTGACCAGAGTGGTATTTCAACAATGACTCCACCCGAACTAGCGTCCGAGCTTCACAGTCTCCCACCTATCCTACACAAGCCACTCCGAACACCAATACCAAGCTGTAGTAAAGGTCACGGGGTCTTTCCGTCCTGCTGCGCGTAACGAGCATCTTTACTCGTAGTGCAATTTCGCCGAGTTCGCGGTTGAGACAGCTGGGAAGTCGTTACGCCATTCGTGCAGGTCGGAACTTACCCGACAAGGAATTTCGCTACCTTAGGATGGTTATAGTTACCACCGCCGTTTACTGGGGCTTAAATTCTGAGCTTCGCTTGCGCTAACCCTTCCTCTTAACCTTCCAGCACCGGGCAGGCGTCAGTCCGTATACATCGTCTTGCGACTTGGCACGGACCTGTGTTTTTAGTAAACAGTCGCTTCCCACTGGTCTCTGCGGCCTTTCCCGCTCCGGGAGTAAATCCCATCACGGTTCCGGCCCCCCTTCTCCCGAAGTTACGGGGGCATTTTGCCGAGTTCCTTAACCACGATTCTCTCGATCTCCTTGGTATTCTCTACCTGACCACCTGAGTCGGTTTGGGGTACGGGCGGCTTGAACCTCGCGTCGATGCTTTTCTCGGCAGCATAGGATCACTGATTTCCCCCAATCGGGGTACGCATCGGATCTCAGGCGCATTGACGACGGATTTGCCTATCGTCAGCCCTACATCCTTACACCAGGTTCACCTTACGGATACCATCGCCTGGCTCAGCTACCTTCCTGCGTCACACCTGTTAATACGCTAACCGCACCAGCATGGGGTCGAGCGTTAGACCGGCCGGCATCACCCCGAAGGGATCCACTCAGCCGGGTTAGGACTCTTAGCACCACTGGATTAGCTTGGGCGGTTCTTCGCCGGTACGGGAATATCAACCCGTTGTCCATCGACTACGCCTGTCGGCCTCGCCTTAGGTCCCGACTTACCCAGGGCGGATTAACCTGGCCCTGGAACCCTTGGTCTTTCGGAGGACGGGTTTCTCACCCGTCTTTCGCTACTCATGCCTGCATTCTCACTCGTGTGGCCTCCACGGCTGGTTTACACCGCCGCTTCACTGGCCACACGACGCTCTCCTACCACTCCGTACGACTGAACCACGAAGGCTTGTCTATAATACGAAATCTACAACTTCGGTGGTGTGCTTGAGCCCCGTTACATTGTCGGCGCGGAATCACTTGACCAGTGAGCTATTACGCACTCTTTCAAGGGTGGCTGCTTCTAAGCCAACCTCCTGGTTGTCTCTGCAACTCCACATCCTTTCCCACTTAGCACACGCTTAGGGACCTTAGTTGGTAGTCTGGGTTGTTTCCCTCTCGACAATGAAGCTTATCCCCCACTGTCTCACTGCTGCGCTCTCACTTACCGGCATTCGGAGTTTGGCTGACGTCAGTAAGCTTTTGGGCCCCATCGGCCATCCAGTAGCTCTACCTCCGGCAAGAAACACGCAACGCTGCACCTAAATGCATTTCGGAGAGAACCAGCTATCACGAAGTTTGATTGGCCTTTCACCCCTATCCACAGCTCATCCCCTCCATTTTCAACTGAAGTGGGTTCGGTCCTCCACGACGTCTTACCGTCGCTTCAACCTGGCCATGGATAGATCACTTCGCTTCGGGTCTAGGACATGCGACTGTATCGCCCTCTTAAGACTCGCTTTCGCTACGGCTACCCCACACGGGTTAACCTCGCCACATATCGCTAACTCGCAGGCTCATTCTTCAAAAGGCACGCTGTCACCCCTACAAGGAGGCTCCAACGGTTTGTAAGCAAACGGTTTCAGGTACTATTTCACTCCCCTCCCGGGGTACTTTTCACCTTTCCCTCACGGTACTTGTCCGCTATCGGTCATCTGGGAGTATTTAGGCTTATCAGGTGGTCCTGACAGATTCACACGGGATTTCTCGGGCCCCGTGCTACTTGGGATCCCCATTCAGCCAGCGCCAGCATTTCGGCTACGGGGTTCGCACCCTCTATGACCAGCCATTCAAAGCTGTTCGCCTATACTGCGCTGTAACTGCTCCTGTCCGGCAGAACAGGACAACGGGTCCCACAACCCCGACCATGCAACGACCGCCGTCTATCACACATGACCGGTTTAGCCTCTTCCGATTTCGCTCGCCACTACTGACGGAATCACTGTTGTTTTCTCTTCCTGTGGGTACTGAGATGTTTCACTTCCCCACGTTCCCTCTACCCGCCCTATATATTCAGGCGGGAGTCACCAGGTCAAAACGCCTGGCGGGGTTTCCCCATTCGGAGATCCTCGGATCAGGGCTCGATTATCAGCTCCCCGAGGCTTATCGCAGATTTCTACGTCCTTCTTCGGCTCCAGATGCCAAGGCATCCACCGTTTGCTCTTAGAAACTTGACCACAAAGTTGCCACCAGCCAAAGCTGGCAGCTCAGTGTTATCTCATTCGCCAACCCACCCGAAGGCAGATTGGTCTAAGAAATTGCACTTAGTATCACAACACTCACCAACCCGAAGGCCGGCAAAACATTGCGACTAAGATGCTCGCGTCCACTGTGTAGTTCTCAAAATACGGGCGGCACCAGAATCACCCTGCGATACATGCAGGACTTTCCTGGCCCAGAGGAGTGAAACCCACCGGCCCGAAGGCCGGCCGGTTTGGTCCCTCAGGACCCAACAGCGTGCACACTCCCCCGATCCATCACCGTCACGTTCCAGACACCCGAAGATGCCGTACTAGCGCCGATGACCTCACAAGAAAGTCATTGTCAATGTTCCACCCATGAGCGCCAGCCGAAGACATTCGCTTCGGAACTGACTTGACCAGATGATCCCCGTGTAAACAGCGGGGCTGGTACATGCTCCTTAGAAAGGAGGTGATCCAGCCGCACCTTCCGGTACGGCTACCTTGTTACGACTTAGTCCTAATCACCGATCCCACCTTCGACAGCTCCATCCACAAGGGTTAGGCCACTGGCTTCGGGTGTTACCGACTTTCATGACTTGACGGGCGGTGTGTACAAGGCCCGGGAACGTATTCACCGCAGCGTTGCTGATCTGCGATTACTAGCGACTCCGACTTCATGAGGTCGAGTTGCAGACCTCAATCCGAACTGAGACCGGCTTTTTGGGATTCGCTCCACCTTACGGTATCGCAGCCCTTTGTACCGGCCATTGTAGCATGCGTGAAGCCCAAGACATAAGGGGCATGATGATTTGACGTCATCCCCACCTTCCTCCGAGTTGACCCCGGCAGTCTCCTATGAGTTCCCACCATAACGTGCTGGCAACATAGAACGAGGGTTGCGCTCGTTGCGGGACTTAACCCAACATCTCACGACACGAGCTGACGACAACCATGCACCACCTGTATACCGACCTTGCGGGGCGACCATCTCTGGCCGTTTCCGGTATATGTCAAGCCTTGGTAAGGTTCTTCGCGTTGCATCGAATTAATCCGCATGCTCCGCCGCTTGTGCGGGCCCCCGTCAATTCCTTTGAGTTTTAGCCTTGCGGCCGTACTCCCCAGGCGGGGAACTTAATGCGTTAGCTGCGACACGGAGACCGTGGAATGGTCCCCACATCTAGTTCCCAACGTTTACGGCGTGGACTACCAGGGTATCTAATCCTGTTCGCTCCCCACGCTTTCGCTCCTCAGCGTCAGTTACGGCCCAGAGATCTGCCTTCGCCATCGGTGTTCCTCCTGATATCTGCGCATTCCACCGCTACACCAGGAATTCCAATCTCCCCTACCGCACTCTAGTCTGCCCGTACCCACTGCAGGCTGGGGGTTGAGCCCCCAGATTTCACAGCAGACGCGACAAACCGCCTACGAGCTCTTTACGCCCAATAATTCCGGACAACGCTTGCACCCTACGTATTACCGCGGCTGCTGGCACGTAGTTAGCCGGTGCTTTTTCTGCAGGTACCGTCACTTTCGCTTCTTCCCTACTAAAAGAGGTTTACAACCCGAAGGCCGTCATCCCTCACGCGGCGTTGCTGCATCAGGCTTGCGCCCATTGTGCAATATTCCCCACTGCTGCCTCCCGTAGGAGTCTGGGCCGTGTCTCAGTCCCAGTGTGGCCGGTCACCCTCTCAGGCCGGCTACCCGTCGTCGCCTTGGTGAGCCATTACCTCACCAACTAGCTGATAGGCCGCGAGTCCATCCTTGACCAAAATTCTTTCCAGCTCCTAGCCATGCGGCTGAAGCTCGTATCCGGTATTAGACGCCGTTTCCAGCGCTTATCCCAGAGTCAAGGGCAGGTTACTCACGTGTTACTCACCCGTTCGCCACTAATCCCCCCAGCAAGCTGGAGTTCATCGTTCGACTTGCATGTGTTAAGCACGCCGCCAGCGTTCGTCCTGAGCCAGGATCAAACTCTCCGTAAAAGAAAAAACAGAACCACCGGAAAAAGGTGATAACTGCTGAATTTGATGCTGACTGAAAGAACAAAACAATCTGACGATTGTTGATTGTCCGTCAATCTCAAAGAAACCTAAACACCATCCAAGACCGAAGCCTCAGACAATGCCAGGGTATAATTTGGCATTTGACAATGTGCACGCTGTTGAGTTCTCAAGGACCAAACGCATCAGGAACCCGACCTGTAATAGATCATCGTCCGGAGCGGCTGTGAAAC
>NZ_JAAOYW010000004.1 GCF_011761235.1 Frigoribacterium faeni | reverse complement strand
GATGGTACTGCAAGGGGGACCTTGTGGGAGAGTAGGACACCGCCGGACTTCCTTTACAGAAGAGCCCCTCCACGGAGGGGCTCTTCTCGTTTAACAACCGTTGCGACGGTCGTCTGGGCAGCGTGGCCTCGGCCGGCCTGAAGTCGCTGATCGATCGGGGCGTACGCCGGTAAGATCGTCTCCGATGTCTGCTCCCTTCTCCACCGCCTCCGGCGCCGATGTGCGCGTGCGGTTCTGTCCTTCTCCCACCGGCACGCCCCACGTGGGGCTCATCCGCACGGCCCTGTTCAACTGGGCCTACGCGCGGCACCACGGCGGCAAGCTCGTCTTCCGCATCGAGGACACCGACGCCAGCCGTGACAGCGAGGAGAGCTACGAGCAGATCCTCGACGGTCTGCGCTGGCTCAAGATCGACTGGGACGAAGGCGTCGACGTCGGCGGGCCGCACGAGCCGTACCGCCAGTCGCTGCGTCACGACATCTACCGCGACATCATCGACCGCCTGCTCGAGCGTGGTCTCCTCTACGAGAGCTACGCCACGGGCGAGGAGATCGAGGCGCGCAACATCGCGGCCGGCCGCGACCCGAAGCAGGGCTACGACAACTTCGAGCGTGACCTGAGCGACGAGCAGCGCGCTGCGTACGCGGCAGAGGGGCGTCAGCCGGCGCTGCGGCTGCGCGTGCCCGACCGTGACCTCAGCTTCGACGACCTGGTGCGCGGCGAGATCACGTTCCCGGCCGGGTCGTTCTCGGACTTCGTCGTGGTGCGTCCGAACGGCGTCCCGCTCTACACGTTCGTCAACCCGGTCGACGACGCCCTGATGGGCATCACGCACGTGCTCCGCGGTGAGGACCTGCTCTCGTCCACCCCTCGGCAGATCGCCCTCTACGAGGCGCTGGTCGAGCTGGGCGTGACGGAGTTCGTGCCCCGCTTCGGCCACCTGCCCTACGTCATGGGCGAGGGCAACAAGAAGCTGTCGAAGCGCGACCCCTCGTCGAACCTGTTCCACCACCGCGACCGGGGCTTCATCCCCGAGGGCCTCGTCAACTACCTGTCGCTGCTCGGCTGGTCGCTGTCGCACGACCGTGACGTCTTCAGCCTCGACGAGATGGTCGCGGCCTTCGACGTGACGGACGTCAACCCGAACCCGGCCCGGTTCGACCTCAAGAAGGCCGAGTCGATCAACGGAGACCACGTCCGCCTCCTCGAGGTCGACGACTTCACGCAGCGACTGTTGCCGTACCTCGACGGCGTCGTCGGCGACCCGCCCACCGAGGCCGAGGCTGCCGTCCTGGCGCAGGCCGCGCCGCTGGTGCAGGAGCGCATGACCCTGCTGGGCGAGGCGAAGGGGATGCTGTCGTTCCTGTTCGTGTCGGACGACGAGCTCGAGTACGACGACGACGCGACCGCCTCGCTGCCGGACTCGTCCGCCGACGTGCTGCGCGCCTCCTCGGCTGCCCTCGACGGGGTCGGGGAGTGGACGCACGAGGCGATCCAGGAGGCGCTGAAGACCGCGCTGGTCGACGAGCTCGGCCTCAAGCCGCGGGTGGCCTACGGGCCGCTGCGCGTCGCCCTCTCGGGGCGCCGGGTCAGCCCGCCGCTGTTCGAGTCGATGGAGATCCTGGGGCGCGAGTCGACGCAGGCGCGCATCCGGCGCCTCCTCGAGCGGTCATGAGCGAGCAGGGCGTCGACGGGCGCGCTGCCGACGCGCACTACGACGTCGTCGTCGTCGGGGGAGGGCCTGCCGGGCTGAGCGCCGCCCTGAACCTGGTGCGTGCACGGCGGCGGGTGCTGCTCGTCGACAGCAACCGTCCCCGCAACTCGGCGACGCTGCTGTCGCACGGGTACCTGACGCGCGACGGGATCTCGCCGCTCGAGCTGCGCAAGCTCGGGCGCGAGGAGTTCCTCGCGTACGACGAGGGCGAGCACTGGCAGACGATGGCCACGAGCATCACCCGGGCAGACGGCGGCTTCGTCGTCGACTGCGAGTTCAGGGGCGAGCAGCGTCGGGCGACCACCGACGTCGTGCTGGTCGCCACCGGCCTGCAGGAGACCCTGCCCGCGATCGACGGCCTGCGCGCCTTCTACGGCACCTTCGTGCACAGCTGCATCGAGTGCGACGGCTACGGCAAGCGCGACCAGGCCCTCGCCGTCATCGGCGAGCACCGCGACCTGGCCGAGCGCGCCCTGCTGCTGACGCAGTGGAGCGACGACCTGGTCGTCTTCACGAACGCGTCCGACGTCGCCGTGACCGAGGCCGAGGAGGCGCAGCTCGCCTCCCGCGGCGTCCGCGTCGACCGCAGGGCGATCGCGTCCCTGCAGGGCGGACGCGAGGGCCTCACCGGGGTCGAGCTCGCCGACGGCGAGGTCGTGCCCCGCGAGGGCGGCTTCGTGCGGCCCGCGTGGGCCGGCATGCTCGAGTACGTGGCCCCGCTCGGGGCCGACCTCGACGCCGACGGGCTGCTCGTCGTCGACGACCACGGTCGCACCTCCGTCGAGGGCCTGTACGCCGCGGGGGAGTCCACGGCGCCGGGGCCGCAGCAGCTGATCGTCGCCGCGGGATCGGGCGCCCGCGTGGCCGCCGTGATCAACCGGGACCTGATCGGTGGCCTCGCCGAGCTCGGGGATCGTGTACAGTAGACGTCGGCTCAGTTGATGGGCCACAGTGGTGTAGACCAAGCGGTCGTCATCATTGGGGTATGGTGTAATTGGCAACACGACTGATTCTGGTTCAGTTGTTCTTGGTTCGAGTCCAGGTACCCCAGCAAATTCATCCCCCGTGTCCTGTCGGACCGGGGGATTTGCTGTTCATGCCCATGGCGCCCTGCCGGGCGCTGTCGGCTGCGCCGACGCCTGGCGGGTGGGGGCGGCGGCGCTTCGCGCGCCTGCGTGCGGCGAGTGGGGGCGGCGGCGCTTCGCGCGCCTGGGTGGGGCGGCGGCGCTTCGCGCGCCTGGAGGGCGGCGGGGGCGGCGACGCTTCGCTCGCCTGGAGGGGAGGGGCGGAAGGGCGGCGGCGCTTCGTGAGGTGGGGGCGTGGTGGCACCCGAAGTGGGGTGGTCGGGGGCTGCTGCGGGTGAGTACCGGCGGGTATCCTCAAGCGTCCCCTGTAGCCCGAACCAGACAGGAACCATGAACTCCTTCATCCCCCTCCCCCTCCGTCGCGTCGCCGTCGGAGCGGCGACCGTCGCGCTCGCGCTCTCCGGCGCCGTCGTCGCGGCTGCTCCGGCGACAGCCGCGACCACCCCGCAGAGCGTGACGTTCGGCCCGACCTCCTCGGTGCAGACCTTCGTCGTCCCGGACGGGGTGCACGTGATGCGCGCCCAGGTCGCCGGCGCACAGGGCGGCAGCTCGTTCGGCGGCGGTGGCGGCGGCGCCCAGCTCGACGGCGACGTCGAGGTCGTCCCGGGGCAGACCCTGAACATCGTCGTGGGCACCGTCGGCAGGGACGGCTACGTCTACAGCTACGGCGCCGCGGGCGGCGGCGGCTCGTTCGTCTACACGACGCCCGATCAGGCCGGCCTGCTCGTCGCGGCCGGCGGCGGTGGCGGCGCCGCCTCGAACAACGGCGCCTCCGGGGCCTCCCTGACCACGGACGGCACCGCCGGAGGCGTCGGCGGGGGCGCGGGCGGCACCGGCGGCGCCGGCGGCGGGGGCTCCGTGGCCGGCGGCGGCGGCGGTCTCCTCACCGGCGGCGGCGGCCAGGGCGGGCAGTCACTGGCGGCCGGCGCGGCCGGCACGTCCGGCGGGGGCTACGGCGGCGGCGGCGGAACCGGCGACTACGCCGGCGGCGGCGGTGGCGGCTACAGCGGCGGCGGCGGCGGGGGCTTCGCCAACGGCGGCGCCGGCGGCGGCGGCGGTGGCGGTTCGTTCTTCGACGGACTCCTGACCTCCGCCGACGCGAACCACGGCGGCGACGGCAAGGTCGTCCTGTCGTGGGTCACGCGCGTGCCCGAGATCTCGGCCGTGACGCCCTCGACCTTCGCGACCGGCAGTGCTCCGACGCTCACCATCACCGGCGTCGACTTCACGGGCGCCACCGCGGTCACCTTCGGCAGCACGCCCGCCACGTCGTTCACGGTGGACTCCGACACGCAGATCACCGCCGTCGTGCCGGCCGACCTGCGTTCCGGCGCGGTGGACGTGTTCATCGTCTCGTCCGGCGGCACCAGCGCCGCCGACGCCGGATCGCGGGTGACCTCCGCGCCGGTCGTCATCGTCGGACCCGCCTCGCTGCCCGCCGCGAAGCAGGGCGTCGCCTACGCGCAGCGCCTCCAGGCCGACGGCGAGACCGCTCCGTACGACTTCGCCCTCACTGCGGGCACCCTGCCCGCCGGGCTCGTCCTCTCGCCCTCCGGCCTCCTCTCCGGCACGCCGACGGCGTCCGGGACGTTCCCCGTGACCGTCACCGCGACGGGCGCGGGCGGGTCCTCGGGCAGCACCGACCTCGTGGTCACCGTCGAGTCCTCCGCCCCCACGGTCATCGGGGTCTCCCCGAGCGTGGGGTCGGCAGGGGACGTGGTCGTCATCGACGGCACGGACCTCGCGGGCGCGTCGGTCACCATCGGCGGGCTCCCCGCCCTGCCCGTCACGGGGGAGCCGTCGTCGACGTCGCTCTCGGTCGTGGTGCCCGCACCGGCCGCGGACGAGCTCGGCCGGTCCCAGGACGTCGTCGTCACGACCGCCTTCGGCACCGTGACCGTCGCCGGCGCGTTCCGGTACGAGGACGCCGCAGCCGTCCCCGCGCCGTCGGACGACCCCGACGCGCCGTCGAACGACCCCGACGCGCCGTCGGACGACCCCGACGCGCCGGTCGACGGCCCCGACGCGCCGGCCGACGCCCCCGTCGTGCCTGCCGCGGCCCCGACGTCGCCGGCAGCCGTGTCGACTCCGTCCGGCGACCTGGCCTTCACGGGCGCCGACCTGACGTGGGCGCTGCTCGCGGCCGGTGGGCTGCTGGCCGTCGGCGCGACCGCCGTGGTCGTGGGTCGTCGACGCGTCGGCTAGGCGCTGGCGAGGGGCGGCCACGGTCGCCCCTCGGCACGACGAAGGCCCCTGCCGTCCGGCAGGGGCCTTCGTCGTCGTCCGGGCAGGGTGCCGCGGTGCGTGCCGCGACGCACACCGCACCGGGTTCCGTGCACGGCACCGCGTCTAGACGCGGTGCGGTCACGGAACGCGGTGCGGTGCGCAGCTGCGGCGGCACGCGGCAGGGCGCCTACTGGGGGATCGTGGCCCCGAAGCGGGCGGGCAGGGTGCCGCGGTGCGTGCTGCGCAGCTCGTCGAGCGAGACCGTGAAGACGTCCTGGATCTCGAGCGACCGCGACGAGGCGTCCGTGACGCCGATGCGGGCGACGGGGTAGCCGCGGCCCTCGCAGAGGCCACGGAACCGGACGTCGTCCTCGCGGGGCACCGACACGATGACGCGACCCGTCGACTCGCTGAACAGCGTCGTCGCCAGGTCGAGGCCGTCGCGCTCGAGCAGCTCGCCCAGCCAGACGCGGGCGCCGACGCCGAAGCGCATCACCGACTCGGCGAGGGCCTGCGCGAGGCCGCCGTCGCTGAGGTCGTGCGCCGCCGCCAGCAGCGACTGGTCGGCGCCGGCCGCCAGGAGGCCGCCGAGCTGCTTCTCGCCCGCGAGGTCGACCGCCGGCGGACGACCGCCGAGGTGGTCGTGCACGACGCCGGCCCACGCCGAGCCGTCGAGCTCGAGGGAGGTGGTGCCGAGCAGGTAGATGTTGTCGCCGTCGTCCTGCCAGCCGGAGGGCACGCGCTTCGCGACGTCCTGGATGACGCCGAGCACGCCGACCACGGGGGTGGGGTGGATCGGCGCGGAGCCGGTCTGGTTGTAGAACGACACGTTGCCGCCGGTGACCGGGATCTCGAGCTCGAGGCAGGCGTCGGACAGGCCCTCGACGGCCTGCGAGAACTGCCACATGACCTCCGGGTCCTCCGGGCTGCCGAAGTTGAGGCAGTCCGTCACCGCGGCGGGCACGGCGCCCGTGACGGCCACGTTGCGGTACGCCTCGGCCAGGGCCAGGCGGGCGCCCTGCTTCGGGTCGAGCTGGCACCAGCGGCCGTTGGCGTCGGTCGCGATGGCGAACCCGAGCCCCGACTCCTCGTCGACGCGGACCATGCCGCCGTCGTCGGGGAAGCTCAGGGCCGTGTTGCCGAGCACGTACGTGTCGTACTGGTTCGTGACCCAGCTCTTGTCGGCCAGGTTGGGGGAGCCGAGCAGCTGCAGGAACTGTGCCCGCACCTCCTCGGGGTCGGTCGGACGCGCGAGCGTCGCGGCCGTGTCGGCCTGGAGCGCGTCGATCCAGGACGGGTAGGCGACGGGACGCTCGTAGACCGGGCCGTCGACGGCGACCGTGCGCGGGTCGACGTTCACGATCTCTTCGCCGTGCCAGTTGATGACCAGACGACCGGTGTCGGTGACCTCGCCGAGCACGCTGGTCTCGACGTCCCACTTGGCCGTGACGGCGAGGAACGCGTCGAGCTTGTCGGGGCTCACGACGGCCATCATGCGCTCCTGGCTCTCGCTCATGAGGATCTCCTCGGCGGTGAGCGAGGGGTCGCGCAGCAGGACGTCGTCGAGCTCGATGAACATGCCGCCGTCGCCGTTCGACGCCAGCTCGGAGGTCGCACAGCTGATGCCGGCGGCGCCCAGGTCTTGGATGCCCTCGACGAGCTCGTCGCGGAACAGCTCGAGGCAGCACTCGATGAGCACCTTCTCGGCGAACGGGTCGCCGACCTGAACCGAGGGGCGCTTCGTCGGGCCGCCCGACGAGAACGTGTCGGAGGCGAGGATGGAGGCGCCCCCGATGCCGTCGCCGCCGGTGCGGGCCCCGAAGAGCACGACCTTGTTGCCGACGCCCTTGGCGTTCGCGAGGTGCAGATCTTCGTGGCGGAGGACGCCCACCGCGAGGGCGTTGACCAGCGGGTTGCCCTGGTAGACGGCGTCGAAGTACGTCTCGCCGCCGATGTTCGGCAGGCCGAGGCAGTTCGCGTAGAAGCTGATGCCCTGCACGACGCCGTCGACGACGCGGCGCGTGT
This sequence comes from Frigoribacterium faeni, assembly GCF_011761235.1. Lineage (GTDB taxonomy): Bacteria > Actinomycetota > Actinomycetes > Actinomycetales > Microbacteriaceae > Frigoribacterium > Frigoribacterium faeni_A. Next base: position 131,587 of record NZ_JAAOYW010000004.1, on the reverse strand, counting down.
CGGGGGCGTCGATGTCGCCGAAGCGCAGCTGGTCCATGACCGCCACGGGGCGTGCGCCCATCGAGATGATGTCGCGGACGATGCCGCCGACGCCGGTCGCGGCGCCCTGGAACGGCTCGATGTAGCTGGGGTGGTTGTGGGACTCGACCTTGAAGGTCACCGCCCAGCCGCCTCCGACGTCGACGACCCCGGCGTTCTCGCCCATGCCGACCATGAGGTCTTTCTTCATGGCGGGGGAGACTTTCTGGCCGAACTGGCGGAGGTAGACCTTGCTCGACTTGTACGAGCAGTGCTCGCTCCACATGACCGAGTACATGGCGAGCTCGCCGCTCGTGGGGCGGCGGCCCAGGATCTCGCGGATCTTCGCGTACTCGTCGGCCTTGAGGCCGAGCGCCTCGTACGGCTGGTGCTTGTCGGGAGTCGCGGCCGCGTCCGCGGTCGTGTCGGGCTTGGGGCCCTCGGGACGGACGTCGATCAGCTCGGCGCGGTCGTTCTCGGTGCTCACTTGGACAGGGCCCTCTCGATGACGGACGTGAAGAACGTGAGGCCGTCGACGCCGCTCGACATGGCGTCGGGCGTGTCGGGGCCGAAGCCGGGCTCGGTGGCGTGCTCGGGGTGGGGCATCAGGCCGACGACGTTGCCGCGGGCGTTGGAGACGCCGGCGATGTCGTCCATCGAGCCGTTCGGGTTGACGCCGACGTAGCGGAACGCGACCTGGCCCTCGCCCTCGATGCGGGCGATCGTCTCGGCGTCGGCGACGAAGCGGCCGTCGGCGTTCTTGAGGGGGATCGTGATCTCCTGGCCCTCGGCGAAGCCGTTCGTCCAGTCGGTCGACGCGTTCTCGACGCGGAGCACCTGGTCGCGACGGATGAACTGCTGGTGTGCGTTGCGGGTGTGGGCGCCGGGGATGAGCCGCGCCTCCGCCAGCATCTGGAAGCCGTTGCAGATGCCGAGCACGGGCATGCCGGCGTTCGCCGCGTCGACGACCTCGGTCATGATCGGCGACAGGGAGGCGATGGCGCCGGCGCGCAGGTAGTCGCCGTAGCTGAAGCCGCCGGGCAGGATGATCGCCTCGACGCCCTGCAGGTCGTGGTCGCCGTGCCAGAGGGCGACGGGCGTGCCGCCGGCGAGGCGGACCGCGCGCTGGGCGTCGCGGTCGTCGAGCGAGCCGGGGAAGGTGACGACGCCGACGCGCATCAGACGGCGGGCGCGGCGTCGAGCACCGAGATGCTCACGACGTCTTCGATGACCGAGTTCGAGAGCACGTCGTCGGCGAGCCGGCGCACGTCGGCGAGGACCGCCTCCGTCACCTCGCCCTCGACGGTCAGCTCGAAGCGCTTGCCGATGCGGACGTCGGTGAACTGCTGCTGGCCGAGACGGGAGAGGGCGCCGACGACGGCCTTGCCCTGGGGATCGAGCAGTTCAGCCTTGGGCATGACCTCGACGACGATGGTGGGCACGATTCAACTCCTGCGAGAAGGCAGCGGGTGGACTCGGCGAGTCTATCGGGACGGCGTCACCCGGCCGGGTGCCCGCAGGCGGTCCGCGGCAGGGCCGACGGTCGAGCGGGGGTGCGACGTCGTCAGCGGATCCCGAGGCTGCTCCCAGCGTCGTCATCGGATCGGGACGCACCATTGATCCAGCAGCGGGATTCACGGCCTTGTGATCGGGCCCCTCGCTGCATCCCGGTCGAGGGTTCCTGATCCGCCCGACGCCGTAGGACGCCCGGCCGATCCCCCCGTCGGTCGGGCGTCACCCTTCTCTCGGGCGAGGTCTGCGCGGCCGGAGCGGCCTGGGCGGCCTGATCGGCCTGCGACTCCTACGAGGCGGTCGCGGTCCGTGCCGGCTCAGCCGCCGGCGAGGGCTGCACCGCGCGGCTGCGGCCGAGCAGCCAGACGGCCGCCGGCAGGGCCACGGCGCCGGCGACCGCGTTGCGCAGGTCGAGGCCGTCGAGCAGCACGGCGAACGGCGGCGCCACGACGAGCACGGCCGACACCGCGACGACCAGCGTGCTCGGCCTGCGTCGACCGGCGGGCACGGCCCGCGGCGGCCCCTCGAGGCGCCCCGCGACGAGCGACACCGCGCAGGCGAGGCCGATCACGAGCAGCACGACGGGGCCGCGCGTCCACCACCACGCGGCCGACGCGGGCTCGGGCATCGGCCCGCCCGTGGCGAGCACGAGCCCCGTGACGGCGATGAGCAGCGGCAGGTGCCAGAGGTAGATCGTCATGCCGCGGCTGCCGATCGCGAAGACGACGGCCCGGGCGGCGCGCGTCCGCATGAGGCGCGACAGCGCGGGGTGCAGCAGCGTCAGCAGGCAGATCTGTCCGACTCCGAGCACCATGAGCGGCACCGCGGGCGGGTTGAGGTTCGTCAGCATGTCGTCGGACCAGGGCCCGACCGTCGTCAGCACCGGCAGCGCGGCGGCGCAGGCGACCACCAGGGCCACCAGCAGGAGGCGCGGCGCGCGGGCGAACCACCCGGTCGCGTACGCGAAGCCCAGCTGCTGCACGAACAGCCACACGAACACCATGTTGAGCAGGCCGACGTCGGTGACGAGGGTCGTGTAGCGGACCGCGTCGACCAGCAACGCCGCCGCCGCGAGCACCACGAACGTCGCCGCGGGACGGGTCGCGTGCAGCCGGGCCATGGACGGCACCGCCACCTGGACGATGCCGTAGGCCGCCAGGAACCACAGCGGGGTGCCGATGCCGGTCACCGCCGTGTCGAGCAGGGCCGGGTCGACGCCGAGCAGGGTCGCGGCCGCCAGCGCGACGGCCAGCACGACGAAGAGCGCCGCCGACGGACGGCCGAGCCGCAGCAGGCGGCCCCGCACGAAGTCCGCGGCGTCGCCGCCCCGACGGCGGGTGCTCGCCCAGGCCGTGGCGCTCGCGAAGCCGCCGACGACGAAGAACAGCGGCATGATCTGGCCCGCCCAGGTCGACAGCGCGAACCACGACTGCTCGGTCAGGGGCTGCGAGGCGACGACAGCCCCGGAGGAGTCGCGGCCGACGCCGACCATGAGCACGTGGATGACCACCACGAGCAGCACGCAGACGACACGGGCGAGGTCGACGACGAGGTCGCGGCCGACCAGGGCGTCGGCCGGGGAGGGCGGCGCGGCCGGGGAGCCCTCGGCCCTCGGCGCGGGGACGTGCTCAGGTGTGGGGCGCTCCGTCGACGTGCTCATCTCCGCACCGTAGCGAGGGCCGGGGCCGGGCGGGGAGACCGGTCGGTGAATTCCTCCTCGGGGAGGATCGGCGGTGCGCCCGCGGGGGCGGCGGCGCGGTCCGGGTTCGGCGGGCGGGGCGGTCCGGGTTCGGCGGCGCGATCTTCACGCGAATGGGACGTCGTGGGCGGGGGCCCCGGGGCAGGACGTCCCTCCCCGGCCAGAACGCGCCGGGTCGGGCCGGGCGGCGCCGGCCCGCGCCGGGGGCGGGGCCGGGCGGCGCCGCGCCGGGCCGCGCCGGGCGGCCCGGCCCCGCCCCCGCCTGCGCGCCTCAGCGGGCGACGACCCCGACGAACTCGATCTCGACGCGGGCGCCCTTCGGCAGCGCTCCCACCTGGTACGCCGCGCGGGCCGGCAGCACGCCGCCCGAGAACACCTCGGCGTAGACCTCGTTCACGACCGCGAAGTCGGCGATGTCGGCGAGCAGCACGGTCGTCTTGACGACGTGTCCGATGCCCGAGCCGGCCGCCTCGAGCACCGCCGCCCCGTTGCGCAACGACTGGGCCGCCTCCTCTCGCACGCCCGGCCCGGCGAACTCGCCGGTCGCCGGGTCGATCGGCAGCTGGCCCGAGACGAAGACGAGGTCGCCGGCGCAGACGGCCTGCGAGTAGGCGCCCACGGCCGCCGGGGCGGCGTCGGTGTGGACGGCACGCAGGGAGGCGGTGCTCACGGAGCCGGTGTCGGTGTCGGTGGTCATGCGCGTCCTCCCAGGACGGTCAGGGCCGCGTCGAGCGCGGCCGGGGTGGTGGTGGCGTGCACGCTGAGGCGCACGCGGTCGTCGCCGTGCACGGTCGCGGTGACGCTGGCGTCGGCGAGCCGCGCTCCGACGGCCTGGGCCTCGCCGGCGGGCACGCCCGCGACGACGATGCCGGCCCGGCGGGCACGGGCGACGGGCGAGAGCACCGGGACGCCCGCCTCCTGCAGGCGGCCGACCAGGTCGCCCGCGGTGTCGGCGACACGGGAGGCGACCACGCCGACCCCGACCTGCTCGAGCCGCTCGAGCGCGGTGGCCAGCGCCCCGGACGCGAACGGCGAGCCGTTCGTCACCGAGAGGCGCTGCGCCCCGGGCAGCGGGGCGTGCGGCACGCCGTCGTAGCGGGAGGCGCCCTCGACGCCGGTCCAGCCGCCGAGCACCGGACGGAGGCGGTCGAGCGCCCGCGGGGACAGCGCGACGAAGCCGGTGCCCCAGCCCGCGCGCAGCCACTTCTGGCCGCCGACGACGAGCGCGTCGGCCAGCGACCAGTCGGCGTCGAGCACGCCGAAGCCCTGGATGCCGTCGACCACGAGGAGGCGGTCGCCCGCCGCCTCCCGCAGGCCGGCCAGGTCGGCGACGGCGCCGGTGCGGAAGTCGACCGCGCTGACGGCCACGGCGACGGTGTACGGGCCGACCGCGTCGGCCACGCGCTCGGGCGTCACCGGCGCGAGCGGCTGCCCCGGGACCGGGGGCAGGGGGCGCACCGTCGTGAGGCCCGCCTCCTCGGAGCGCCACCAGGCGTACAGGTTCGACGGGAACTCGGCGCTGCTCACCACGACCTCGCCGCGCGGCAGGCCGAACGCGACCTGCATCAGCCCGAGGGAGGTGCTGCCCGCGAGGGCGACGCCGGCCCGGTCGACGCCGGTGAGGCGCGAGACCGCGGCCAGGGCCCGGTCGTCCTCGGCGTGCAGGCCGGCCGACGGGACCCCGGCGCTCGCCGCGGAGGCGAGGCGGCCGATCGTCTCGACGACGTCGCGCGAGGGCGGGCCGTAGCTGCCGAAGTTGAGGTACCCGACGGGCTCGGCGAACGACGCGAGCCAGGCGTCGAGGGCCGGGTCCGTCACGTCAGCACCCGCTGGAGGAACTGCCTCGTGCGCGCCTCGCGGGGCGCCCCGAGCACCTGCTCGACGGGGCCCTGCTCGACGATGCCGCCGTCGGCCATGAAGACGACGCGGTCGGCGACCTCGCGGGCGAACTGGATCTCGTGCGTCACGACGAGCATGGTCATGCCGTCGCGCGCCAGGTCGCCCATCACCGTGAGCACCTCGCCGACGAGCTCGGGGTCGAGGGCCGACGTCGGCTCGTCGAAGAGCAGGAACAGCGGCTTCATGGCCACGGCCCGGGCGATCGCGACGCGCTGCCGCTGGCCGCCCGAGAGCTGGCCGGGGTAGGCGTCGACCTTGTCGCCGAGGCCCACCCGCTCGAGGATGGCGACGGCCTCGGCCCGCGCCTCGGCCGCCGGTCGGCGCTGCACGCGCACCGGGCCCTCGACGACGTTGCCGAGCACGGTGAGGTGCGGGAACAGGTTGAAGTGCTGGAACACCATCGCCGTGCGCGCCCGCTGCGCCGAGAGGCGGCGCTCGCTCAGCTCGTGCAGCACGCCGTCGCGGAGCTCGAAGCCCATCGGCTCGCCGCCCACCCAGACCTCGCCCGCGTCGGGCTCCTCGAGGCGGTTGAGCGTGCGCAGGAACGTCGACTTGCCGGCGCCGGACGGGCCGATGATGCAGACGACCTCGCCGCTGCGCACCGTCATCGAGACGTCGCGCAGCACCTCGTGGCTGCCGTACGACTTGCCGACGGCGATCGCCTCGAGGACGGGGGCGGCGTCGGCGGCGGGCGCCGCGCCTCCTGCGGTGGGGGCGGGGGTCGCGGTCACGGGGTGCTCCTCACGAGGGGGGCGCGGCCGAGGTCGGCGGCGACCTTGCGGCGCAGCGCGCGGGCGTTCGGCGGGCCGCCGGGGCGGCGGTCCTGCCGGTCGAAGCTGCGCTCGAGGTAGTACTGGCCGACGCTCGCCACGCTGACGATGACCATGTACCAGATGGCCGCGGCGATCAGGGTCTCCATCACCTGGAGGTTGAACGACGCGATGTTGTTCGCGGCCTTGATCAGCTCGAGGTAGCCGATGACGGACGCCATGGCCGTGCCCTTGAGCATGTTGATGAAGTCGTTGCCGGTCGGCGGGATGATGATGCGCATCGCCTGCGGCAGCACGATGCGCGCCATGCGCTGCATCGGCGTCTGCCCGATCGACTGGGCGGCCTCGATCTGGCCGCGGTCGACGCTCTTGAGCCCGGCCCGCACGATCTCGGCCATGTAGGCGCTCTCGTTGAGGGCGAGGCCGAGGAACGCGGCGACGAAGGTCGTCATGACGTCGTTCGTGCTGACGTCGAGGAACACCACGTCGGTGAACGGCACCCCGACCTGCAGCCGCGGGAAGATCAGCGCCAGGTTGTACCAGAGCAGGATCTGCAGCAGCACGGGCAGGCCGCGGAACAGCCACGTGTAGCCGGCCGCGAAGGCCTGCGCGACGGGGTTCTTCGAGATGCGCATCAGGGCGATCACGACGCCGATGACGACGGCGCTGACCTGCGCGACGACGGCCAGGACGATGGTGCCGACCAGGCCCTGCAGGATGATCGGCGAGACCAGGTAGTAGGGGATGTCGCGGTACGAGATGTCGCCCTGCGACGCGCCGTAGACGAGGGCGACCAGCACGACCACGATCACGACGGCGCTGACCCAGCGGCCCCAGTGCTTCAGGCGGACCTGCGGCAGCAGCTCACGGTCCGGCAGCCCCGGCGGACGGGACGACGAGGTGCGGGTCGGCACCCCCGCGCCCCCGTCGGTCGACGAGCCGGTCACGACTACTCGCCCCCGTTGACGGTCGCCTCGGTGACGCTGCCCGAGGTGATGCCCCAGGCGTCGAGGACCTCGCCGTAGGTGCCGTCGTCGATCAGCGAGTCGAGGGCGGCGGCGATGGCGTCGCGCAGCTCGGGGTCGTCCTTGTTGACGCCGATGCCGTAGGGGGCGCCGTCGATGACGTCGCCGGGCACGACCTCGAACGCCTGGCCGTCCTGGGCGGTCTTCGAGATGTAGACGGCGCTGGGCAGGTCGTTGACGATGGCGTCGATGCGGCCGGTGCGCAGCTGCGTCTGGTTCTGGCTGTCGCTGTCGGTGACGGTGATCTCGAGCGGCTCGTCGCCGTCGGCCTCGCACTGCGTGCTGGTCGCCTCGGCGAACTCCTGCTGGCTCGTGCCCGTCACGACCGCGATGCTCTTGCCGCAGAGGGTGTCGGGGCCGGTGATGTCGGCGGGGTTGCCCTTCTGCACCATCAGCGTGATGCCCGAGGTGAGGTAGTCGACGAAGTCGATCGCCTGCTGGCGCTCGGCGGTGTCGTTCATCGCCGCGATGGTCACGTTGACGCGGCCGGACTGCAGGCTGGTGATCAGCGAGCCGAAGTCCTGGTTCTGGTACTCGACCTCGAGGCCGAGCTTCTTGCCGACGGCGGTGATGAGGTCGTGGTCCGACCCGATCACCGTCGAGCCGTCGGCGGCGAAGAAGTTGTTCGGGGCCGACTGCACGTTCGAGCCGACGACGAGGGTGCCGGCGTCGGCGATGTCGGAGGGGACCTGCGAGGCGAGCGAGTCGTCGACCTCGACGGCGTCGAGCAGGGCGCTCGTGTCGGGGATGGTGGACGAGGCGGACGACGACGCGTCGCCGGTGGCGTCGCCCGGCTGCGGCGCGCTCGGGCCGCCGCAGGCGGTGAGCGTCAGGGCGAGCACGGCGCCGGTGGCGACGGAGCCCCAGAGGGCGGGGCGGAGGCGGGGTCGGGTCATGGTCGAGCCTTTCGTGAACGTCGTCGGTCATCGGAAGCTAGCCGAATCAGAGGCAGGGTGAGAAGAAATTATCACAGTGCGACGATTTCGTTACAAGCCGGTAACCTCGGAGCCATGACGAGAGCCAACAGCGCCACCGTGGTCGACGCCAGCCGCGTGCTCCGCGCCGAGTTCGGCCCGTACCTGCCGCTGATGGACTTCCTGGCCGAGCTGCTCGGCCCGCGCACCGAGATCGTCCTGCACGACACGAGCGACCTGAGCCGCTCGATCGTCGCGCTGACCAACGGGCACGTGAGCGGCCGCAGCGTCGGCGGGCCCGCGACCGACCTCGTGCTCAAGGTGCTGCAGAACCACGAGCACGACGACCGCGACTACCTCGCGAACTACCTCGCTGAGTCGCGCACCGGCGGCACGTTCCGCTCGTCGACGTTCTTCATCCGCGACGCGGGCGGCGCCGTCGTCGGCATGCTCTGCCTCAACATCGACGACGAGCCGCTGACCCGGGCCCGCGACCTGCTCGCGGCGATCACGGCGACGACCGGCCTCGTCAAGGGCGCGGCGCCGGGCGGGGCCGACGGCGCGTCGACCGGCCCGGCGTCGGGGCACGCCGCGGCCCCCGTCGCCGAGCGGCTCAGCACGAACGTCGACGAGCTCGCCCTCGACGGCGTCGCCCGCATCGTGGCGGCCCAGGGCGTCGAGCCGCACCGCATGACGCCCGACGAGAAGGTCGCGGCGGTGCGCGAGCTCGAGCGGGCCGGGGTGTTCCTGCTCAAGGGGGCGGTGGCCCAGGTGGCCGGCGCGCTGCACGTCAGCGAGCCGACCGTCTACCGGTACGTCAAGCAGGTGCGCCGGGCCGACGACGACCAGGTGCGCCGGGCCGACGACGACTAGCGCATGGGGCGGCCGGCCGAGGTGGCGACGGGGCTGCTGACGGGGCTGCCCACGGGGATCGCGGCGAAGCCCGTCGCGCTGCCGGCAGGGGTGCCTGCCGCGGCCGCGGCCCGTGCCTCGGCCTCGCGCCGCTCGCGTCGGGTCAGGGGCTGCGGGGGCGCGACGACGGGCTCGTAGCTCTGCAGCTCGGCCTCGGCGCGCAGGGCGAAGGCGCGCAGCGCGTCGGGCGACACCGACGACGCCTTCCGCGGCCTCGTGTTGTGCAGGCAGAACGTGCCGATGGTCTCGCCGGTCGACGAGTGGATCGGGTGCCCGGCGTAGAACCACCCGTGGTTGAGGTCGAGGTAGGGGTTGTCGGCGAAGCGCGCGTCCTGCCGGGCGTCCTCGACGACGACCAGCTCGTCGGCGGCGACCGTGACGTCGCAGAACGTCAGCTCGCGCGGGATCGACACGGGCAGCAGCTCGGTGTTCATGGCGTACCAGAGCCGGCTGCCGTCGAGCATGCTGACGACCGCGACGTCGACCCCGAACTCCTTCTCCGCCTCCTTCGCCAGCTGCTTCAGGGTGTCCGAGCCGCCGGTCGCGGCCTGCGCGACGAGTCGGCTGCCTCCGCTCCACTCGAAGCTGCGCTCGGGCAGGTGCCGCGGCAGGCGCTCGTCGAGCTGCCCCTGGTGCACGCGGTCGAGGGTCGGCGCGATGCGGTGCGCGATGGTCTGCGCCCAGCGGCGGTAGCCCTCGGCGCAGCCGTGGGGCGTGTCGGGGCGGCGCAGGCCCGCCGGCAGCCGGAAGTACTCGAGGCCGGACTCGCCGGCGACCAGCTCGGTCAGGGCGTTCATGCGCTCGCCGTGCAGCTCGGCGACCGAGCCGAGCAGCGAGTCGAACGCCTTCGCCGACCGGACGGGCGGCACCCCGACCAGCACCGTGCGGGCGGTCGGGTGGCTGCGGCGGCCGATGGTCGAGACGAGGAGGCGCAGCTCGCGTTCCCACACGTCGAGGGGCGTCAGGCGCACGGCGTCGTTGAGGCCGACGAGCACCACGACGGTGTCGTAGAGCCCGAGGTCGGTGTCGCGGAGCCACGCCCGGGTCGACTCGATGCTCATCATCTCGTCGCCCACGTAGTCCACCGAGCAGGGGCGGCCGGTGGCCTCCGAGGAGGCGCGCGACAGCTGGCCGGTCAGGGCCAGGTCGTGCGAGCCCACGCCCCAGCCGTGCGCGGGGCCGTTGCCCACGATGAGCACGGTGTCGGCGTCGCGCGCGGTCGAGCGTGCGGTGGGCTCGTCACGCGGCGAGAGGACGTGGCGCGACCGGGAGAGCCACCAGAGGTACCAGAGCTTCATGACCGGGCGGAGCCGTTCGTACCGGTGCTGGTGCGAGATCGGCGCGGCGGTGCCGCCCGTCGCGGGCGCGGTGCCCGGGGGTCTGTTGTCGTGGTGGTCGACCGTCCTGGTCACGTGGTGCTCCTCGGGTGTCGTGCTGGTGCCATCCCGTCGTCCACGGTATTCGGGCCGTCAGCGGCGGGCCTCCCCCAGAAAGGGCCGGAGTGCGCGCAGGGGACAGGCGCCGGCTCGTCCCGGGGCTCTCTTTTGAACCACTCAAGGAAGCGTGCTTGAATGGGTCCGTGACCACGACGAGCGACAGCACCGACCGCCTCCGGGCCGCCGGCCTCCGGGTGACGGCGCCCCGCCTCGCCGTGCTCGACTCGCTCGAGGGGCTGCCGCACGCGTCGGCCGACGCCGTCTTCGCGCGCGTCGCGCTGGGCCTGCCGGGCACCTCCCTGCAGGCCGTCTACGGCGTGCTCGCGGCCCTCACCGGCGCTGGGCTCGTGCGGCGCATCGAGCCCGCAGGCTCTGCCGCCCTGTACGAGCTGCGCACCGGCGACAACCACCACCACGTCGTCTGCAGCGTCTGCGGCAGCGTCGCCGACGTCGACTGCGTCGTCGGGCACGCGCCGTGCCTGACCCCGTCGAACGACTCCGGCTTCACCGTGCAGACCGCCGAGGTCACCTTCTGGGGCCTCTGCCCGGCCTGCCGCGACGCCGAGGACGCGCCGCTCGACGGCGAGGCGACGGGCGGCACCGGGGCGACCGGCGGCGCCGGGGCGACCCTCGGCACCGGGGCGACGGTCGACGCGACCGGCCTCGCCGACGCGGGGCGCGCCTCCTGAGCCGCACCGCTCCTCCTGCACGGGGCGACGCCCCTGCTTTCTCCCCGGCCTCGTGCCGGGTCTCCCGCGACCCGCGACTGAACACCGAACGGAAAGAGGAGTCATGACCGACACGACCCCGATCACGACCACCGACAACGGAGCGCCCGCCGCCAGCGACGAGCACTCGCAGAGCGTCGGGGCCGACGGCCCCATCGTGCTGCACGACCACGCGCTGGTCGAGAAGCTCGCGAACTTCAACCGCGAGAAGGTGCCCGAGCGCATCGTGCACGCCAAGGGCGGCGGCGCCTTCGGCACGTTCGTCACCACCGGCGACGTCTCGCAGTACACGCGGGCGGCGCTGTTCCAGCCCGGCGTCGAGACCGAGATGCTCGCCCGCTTCTCGACCGTCGCCGGCGAGCAGGGCAGCCCCGACACGTGGCGCGACCCCCGCGGCTTCGCGCTGAAGTTCTACACGAGCGAGGGCAACTACGACCTCGTCGGCAACAACACGCCCGTGTTCTTCATCCGCGACGGCATCAAGTTCCCCGACTTCATCCACTCGCAGAAGCGCCTGCCCGGCTCGCACCTGCGCGACCACGACATGCAGTGGGACTTCTGGACCCTCTCGCCCGAGTCGGCCCACCAGGTCACCTGGCTGATGGGCGACCGCGGCCTGCCTGCCTCGTGGCGCATGATGGACGGCTTCGGCTCGCACACCTACCAGTGGATCAACGCCGAGGGCGAGCGCTCCTGGGTCAAGTACCACTTCAAGTCCGACCAGGGCAACGAGATCCTCACGCAGGCCGACGCCGACCGCATCGCCGGCGAGGACGCGGACTTCCACATCCGCGACCTGTCCGCCGCGATCGACCGCGAGGAGTTCCCGACCTGGACCCTCTCGGTGCAGGTCATGCCCTACGCCGACGCCGCGGGCTACCGCTTCAACCCGTTCGACCTGACCAAGGTGTGGCCGCACGCGGACTACCCGCTGATCGAGGTCGGCACCATGACGCTGAACCGCAACCCGGAGAACTACTTCGCGCAGATCGAGCAGGCCGCGTTCGCGCCCTCGAACTTCGTGCCCGGCATCGCGACCAGCCCCGACAAGATGCTGCTCGCGCGCATCTTCAGCTACGCCGACGCGCACCGCTACCGCGTGGGCGTCAACCACCAGCAGCTGCCGGTGAACATGCCCAAGACCGAGGTGCACTCGTACTCGAAGGACGGCGCGGCGCGCTACCACTTCAGCGAGGCCACGGCCCCGGTGTACGCGCCCAACTCGGTGGGCGGCCCCGCCGCCTCGCCGACGGCTGCCGGCGACACCGGCGGGTGGGAGAGCGACGGCGAGCTCGTCCGCTCGGCCGCGACCCTGCACGCCGAGGACGACGACTTCGGCCAGGCCGGCGCCCTCGTCCGCGACGTCATGGACGACGAGCAGCGCGACCGCCTGGTCGCCAACATCGTCGGCCACGTCTCGAAGGTGACGCGCCCCGACCTGCTCGAGCGCGTGTTCCAGTACTGGAACTCGGTCGACCCGATCCTCGGCTCGCGCGTGCGCGCCGGAGTGTCGCCCGAGGCGCCCGGCTCGAACGAGGACCCGGCGACGGTGGGCGTGCGCGCGTAGTCGCGAGGCTGCTCCGCACTGCGGGAGGCGCGGTGCCCGGTCGACGGGCGCCGCGCCTCCTTCGCGTGGGGGGGTGCTGTGGGTGCGTGGGCCTGGGCCCGGGCGTGGTTCTGGTTCCGAATTCGAGAGCGATCTGCCGTCACGAGGCCGCAGAGCCCAGGAGGCGCGGGTGCGGTCGGGCCAGATGCTCTCGCTTTCGTGGCGCGGCGGCGTCAGACCATCTGGCCGTTCCACCGGATGTCGCCGGCGGGCCACTCGGCCGCCGTCGCACCGACCTCGCGGAGGAGCCAGCCGTCGTCCTGGCTGACCAGCACCCCGGCACCGTCGGCCGAGAAGGCTGTGTAGTGACCGGTGACAGTGTGACCGGTGACAGTGTGGCCGGTGACGGGCTGGCCGGTGATCCCGGCGAGGGGCAGCCAGCCGCCGCGACGGTAGAAGCCCTGCACGGCCTCGCCGGTCTCGAGCAGGCCGAAGCGGCTGCCGAGGCGCTCGAGCGCGACGTCGACGTGCCGGAGCAGGGCGCCCCCGAGCCCCGTCCCCTGCAGACGCGGGCTGACGGCGACCATGCCGACGGCGGTCACGAGCAGGTCGGTCCCCCCGACGGAGACGAACTGGCGGCGGAGCCCCGCGTGGGCCACGACCTCGTCGCCGTCGCGGGCGACGACGCGCAGCTCGGGCTGCATGCCGGCCCAGCTGCGGGCTCCGGCGTACCAGTGGTCGTAGTCGACGAACGTGCGGGCGAGCACGGCCGCCAGCGCCTCGTGGTCGTCGAGCGTGAGGTCGCCCTCGGCGACGATGCCGAAGACGGGGGCGGGGGAGGAGGCAGAGGAGGCGGCGGCAGGCTGGGCAGCGTCGGGCTGGGCGGCGTCGGACATGCCCCCGACGCTACTGCCCCTCTCGCCGATCAGGATCGTGCGTCCTGGAAGAGGATCCCGCCCGGGCTAGCTCACACGTGCCCGGCTCGTCACCTCGATCTGGTTCAGCCACGGGTCGTCGAACCCCACGACGCGTCCGTCGTCGCGCACGGCCACGCCGTGGTGCGCCAGGCGCTCGCCGAGAGCGCCGAGGTCGTCGAGCGTCGGCACCTCGATGCGGACCAGCCCGAGCCCGAGGGCCAGCTGCCGCCTCCCTGCCCCCGCGCTCTGCCACGTGTTCATCGCCATGTGGTGGTGGTAGCCGCCGGCGCTCACGAAGAGCGCCTGCGGCCCGAAACGCGTCGTCGTCTCGAAGCCGAGCTGCTCGACGTAGAACCGGTGGGCCGACTCGACGTCTCCCACGCTGAGGTGGACGTGCCCCACGGAGGCCGGGCGGGAGGCGGCCGCGACCAGCGCCTCCTCGGAGACGTTCTGCTGCAGGAACGCGTTCGGGTCGAGGGCGAGGGTGGCCATGTCGACCTGGCCGTGGGTCCACGACCAGGCGGTGCGGTCGCGGTCCCAGTAGAGCTCGACGCCGTTGCCCTCCGGGTCGGTGAAGTAGAAGGCCTTGCTGACGAGGTGGTCGGCGCTGCCGGTGAAGCTGCCCGGGTGGCGGCTCGCGACCCCGTAGACGGCCGAGGCGAGGTCGGCCTCGGTCTCGAAGAGGATCGCGGTGTGGAACAGCCCGGCCTCGCGGGGGCCGGCGTGGCGCAGCTCGGGCGCGTGCTCGAGGACGACGATCGGCGTCGCGCCGCGGCCGAGCACGGTCCGGCCGGCGGTCGACCGGTCGGCGAGCACGCTGAGCAGGACCGCGTCGCGGTAGTACGCCGTCATGGCGTCGAGGTCGGCGACCCGCAGCGTGACCGCGCCCATCGCCGTGTCGGCGGCGAGCAGGTCGGACGAGGAGGCGCGGGTCGCGGCGGCCGGGCCGGTGCCCGTCTCGCGGGCGGCCGGGCCCGAGGAGGCGCGGGTCGTGTCGGTGCTGCTGCTGTCGGTGCTGCTGGTGTCGGTCATCGGGGGCCTCGGTTCGTCGTGCGGTGTCGCGCCACGCCGGTCGATGACGTGTCACCGATCTGAACCCGCGGGCGGGGCCGGGCATTCCGTGCTGCCGGGCCCGGCGCCGCTCCGGCGGCTCGGGCTCGCCCCCGGCTGAGAACCACGTTCCGTTCAAAGAACCACACTGCTTCGTGGTTCTGTGAACGGAACGTGGTTCGGAGGGAGGAGCGGGCGCCCGCCCCGGCTCCGCCGGGCCCGGCTCGGCTCCAACACCGCCGAGTGAACGGAACACCGCCGAATTCGGCGGTGTTCCGTTCACTCGGCGGTGTCGCGAGGTGCAGGCGGCCGCGCGCGGGGCGCTGCAGCGCGGCCCGGCAAGCGCGGCCCGGCCAGCGCGGCGCGCGGCAGCGCGGCGCGCGGCAGCGCAGCGCGGCGCGGCGCGGCGGGCGGCTGCGTCAGCGGCCGGTGAGGCGCTCGATCAGCTCGCGGTAGCGTGCCGCGGTCCGCGTGACGATCTCGTCGGGCAGGGCGGGCGGCGTGCCGGTGCGGTCCCAGGCGTCGCTGAGCCAGTTGCGCACGATCTGCTTGTCGAAGCTGTCGGTGCGGCTGCCCGACGCGGCGGCGTCCGCGTCCCAGAAGCGGCTGCTGTCGCTGGTGAGCACCTCGTCGCCGAGGGTCAGCTCGCCGGTGGTGCGGTCGGCCCCGAACTCGAACTTGGTGTCGGCGAGGACGACGCCCCGCGCCTCCGCGACGCCGGAGGCCCGACGGTAGATCTCGAGCGAGGTGTCGCGCAGCGCCGCGGCCACGTCGGCCCCGACCAGCTCGACGGTGCGCTCGAACGAGATGTTCTCGTCGTGCTCGCCCAGGGGGGCCTTGTAGGCCGGCGTGTAGATCGGCTCGGGCAGGCGGTCGCCGTCGCTCAGGCCGGCGGGCAGCTCGATGCCGCAGACGGTGCCGCTCTCGACGTACTCGGCCCAGCCGCTGCCCACGAGGTAGCCGCGCACGACGCACTCGACCGGGTACATGTCGAGCGGCTTGACGAGCATCGCCCGGTCGCGCACACGGTCGGGCACCGACACGGAGGCGGTGGTCGGGTCGACGAGGTGGTTCGGCACCCCGTCGAGCTGGGCGAACCACCACGAGCTGAGCTGTGTGAGCAGGGCGCCCTTGCCCGGGATGCCGGGCTCGAGCACGACGTCGAAGGCGCTGACCCGGTCGCTCGCGACGACGAGCAGGTGCTCCGCGGCGTCCAGGGCGGGCGCAGTGCCCAGGGCAGCGGCGTCGCCGTCGGGGCCCTCGACCGGTGCCGGCACGTAGAGGTCGCGCACCTTGCCCGAGTAGGCGTGCACCCAGCCCGCGAGCTCGGGGGCCTCGGCGGTCATCGGGCGACCCGCTCGGCGATGTCGCGGCGGTACTGGCCGCCCTCGAGCCGGATGCGGAGCAGGGCGTCGTAGGCGCGGCCGCGGGCCTCGGCGAGGTCGGCGCCCTCGGCGACGACGCTGAGCACGCGGCCGCCGGTGGCGATGAGGCGGTCGTCGAGCCGGGCGGTCGCGGCGTGCGCCACGTGCACCCCGGCGACGGCGGTGGCCTCGTCGAGCCCCTCGATCGGGCGGCCGCTGACGGCGCCCTCGGGGTAGCCCTCGCTCGCGAGCACGACGGTCACGGCGGGCGTCGGGACGAAGCGGGGAGCCTCGTGGTTGCCGAGCGAGCCGGTCGCGGCGGCGAGCAGCAGGCCGCTCAGCGGGGTGATGAGGCGCGGCAGCACGACCTGCGTCTCGGGGTCGCCGAAGCGGGCGTTGAACTCGATGACGCGCACGCCCTGCTCGGTGAGGATGAGCCCGGCGTAGAGCAGCCCGACGAACGGCGTGCCCTCGGCCTCGAGCTGGCGCACGGTCGGGGTCGCGATGGTGTCGAGGACCTCGTCGACGAAGTCCTTCTCGCTGCCGAAGCGGTCGGCCAGCCACGGCAGCGGCGAGTAGGCGCCCATGCCTCCCGTGTTCGGGCCGGCGTCGCCGTCGAGGAGGCGCTTGTAGTCCTGTGCAGGAGACAGCGGCACGACCGTGTGCCCGTCGCTGAGGAAGAAGAGCGAGACCTCGGGGCCGTCGAGGTGCTCCTCGACGAGCACCGGCCCGTGCTGCAGCCAGTAGGTGGTGTGCTCGACGGCGGCGTCGCGGCTGTCGGTGACGAGCACGCCCTTGCCCGCCGCCAGGCCGTCGGCCTTGACGACGTAGGGGGCGCCGAAGTCGTCGAGCACGGCGACGGCCTCGTCGAGGGTGCCGACGCGGGTGGCGCGTCCCGTCGGGACCCCCGCCTCCTCCATGATCCGCTTCGCGAACGTCTTGCTGCCCTCGAGCGCCGCGGCCTTCTTGCCGGGGCCGAAGACGGGCACGCCGCGGGTGCGCAGCGCGTCGGCCACGCCGGCGACGAGGGGCGCCTCGGGCCCGATGACGACCAGCTCGACGTCGTTCTCGAGCGCGTACTCGGCGACGACGGCGCCGTTCGACGGGTCGAGGTGCACGACCTCGACCTGCGCGGCGATGCCCGCGTTGCCGGGGGCGGCGACGATCTCGTGCCCCGCGTCTTCGCGCAGCAGCGCGGTGATGATGGCGTGCTCGCGAGCACCGGAACCGAGGACGAGTATGCGCACCCGATGGATCCTACCGATCCGCGCCTCCTCGACCGGGTGAGGGGGGAGGCGGTCTGCCGGTGCGCGCGGCCTCCGCCCGGGTAGCGTGACGGCATGGCCAGGGCGAGGATCGACGACGCGGCGGGCGCCGCAGCCGTGCAGGAGGCGGTCGTCGCGATCGCCGAGGGAGGCTCGGCCCCGCGGACGGTCACCGCCACCGCGGTGCGCTGGCTGCTGCAGGTGCTCGCCGACGGCGAGCCCGGAGCCACCGTGGAGGTGCGGGTGCCGCCGTTCGGCGCCGTCCAGTTCCGGGAGGGGCTGAGCCACACGCGCGGCACGCCGCCCAACGTCGTCGAGACCGACGCCGACACGTTCATCCGGCTCGCCACGGGCGGGCTCACCTGGGACGCCGCCGTCGCCGAGTCGCTGGTCTCGGCGTCGGGCAGCCGCGCCGACCTGCGCGGGTACGTGCCCGTGCGGCTGCCGCAGGCCTGAGCGCGCGCAGCTCGAGGCGCGCACCACGCGCAGCTCGAGGGTGGGTCTTCCGGGCCGAGGGCGGGTCCGCGGCGACCCGCCCTCGAGCCGGAAGACCCGCCCTCGACCCGGAGGAGCACCGACGTCGAGGCACCCGGCGCGGCTCCCGGGCGCGCTCTGGGACAATGGAGGCGTGACCCACGCACCCGACGAACCGCAGCAGCCCCACGAGGCCGTCTCCCCGGACGCCCCGGCGCAGCCCGTCGTCGCACCGGGTGCCGACCGCGGTGCGTCGGACGCCGCCGAGGGCACGGCGACCCACGACGAGGTCACGGTGCGCCGGGCTCCGAAGTTCTCGGTGTTCCTGCTCATGGGCGGGGCGCTCGGCGTGCTCGTGTCGCTGATCCTGACGTCGCTGTTCCCGTTCGACCCGAGCGCCGGCGTCGCGTCGACCTACGGGTACTTCGCGCTCTGGGGCCTCACGTTCGGCGCGGCCGTCGGCGCCGTCGTCGCGATCGTCGTCGACCGAGTGTCGCTGCGCCGGGCGAAGACCCTGAGCGCCGAGCGCCGCCGCGTCGACGCCCCCGAGCCGCCGGCCGTCGAGGGCGAGCTCGAGTAGAGCGCTCCGCGCGCTGCTGACTCACGCGCGACCCCCTGCGCGCGCACGAGCACGCGCGCGCCCCCTTCGCCGCGACGCCCCGGACGGGCACACCACCGGCGCCCGTCGCCTCAGACCCGACCCGTCGCCGCCGCGACGCCCCGGCCGGGCACCCGACAGGCCCCGGCGCCTCAGGCCCCGCGCGCCGAGCGCAGCCGCGTGAGCAGCTCGGGCCCCCGGGCGTCGAGCAGCGCGCCCCCGCGGCCGACGCCGACCACCACCAGCACCGTGCCGAGCACGACCCCGACGACGAGGGCGAGCACGCCGAGCAGCACGCTGCCGGTCAGGAGCGACGCGATGCCGAGCGCCAGCTCGGGCACCGCGAGGGCGAACGACACGAGCCAGGTCGCGTACATGCCGAGCGTCGACGTGACCGACGCGCCGGGCGGCGACTTGAACGGGCTCTCGCCCGCCGCGGGCACGGGCATCAGGAACATCGCCGACGCCACGCTCGACGCCCCGAAGCCGCTCAGCATGACGCCGAGCCCCATGCCGAGCAGGGCCGGCAGCTGCTGCCAGGCGCCGATCACCGCGAGCGGCAGAACCGTCGCCAGCACCACGAGGGGCACGGCGAACAGCGACAGTGTCAGCACGCGCCCGGCCCGGTCGGCCCGGCCCGAGACACCGGTCGACAGGTGCGCCGCGAACGCCGTGCCGTCGTACGACACGTCGGCCGAGAGCGTGACGGCGAGCAGGGCGGCGACGGCCGGCCCGATGGCGTAGAGCAGCCACGTGTTGCCCCCGGTCAGGGCGAGGAACACGGCGATCACCGGCACGAGCGGCACCACGACGAGCGAGCCGCCGTAGCGCGGGTCGCGCAGCCAGTAGACGGCCGCGCGTGCCGCCACCGCCCCGGTCGGCGTGCCGGGGAACCAGCGGAACGGCCCCAGGCCCTTCGCCGGGCCCGTGCGCTGCTCGACGGGAGGCGCGACCAGGGCGGACGCGAGGGCGCGACGCCACGCGAGCAGCAGCAGGGCGAGCGAGACGACGGCGATCGCGGACTTGGCCAGCGCCTCCCCGGGTCGTCCGAGCGCCAGCTCGCCGGGCACGGCCCAGGCGGCGCCGAGCGGGGTCCACGCGGCGACCTCGGCGATGCGCGGCAGCTGCTCGGCCGCCGAGCCGATGCCCTGGCCGGCGAGGCCGATCAGCGGACCGGCCATGAGGACGGGCACGAACACGACCACGCCCATCACCTCTCGGTAGCGACGCCGCGACGCCAGCGCGCTCGACGCCGACTCGACCACCCGGGAGGCGGCGACGCACGTGAGCACGCCCACGAGCCCGCTGATCGGTGCGACGACGGCCGAGAGCGGGTGCTGCAGCCAGCTCAGCGAGGTGGCCAGGGCCGCGATCGTGGTGACGAGGCCGGGGATGCCGAGCACCCCGCAGACGAGCAGGGCCACGAGGAGGCGGTCGGCCGGGATCGGGAACGAGCGCAGCTTCTCGACGCTCAGCGTCTGGTCGACGCCGCGGGCGAGCAGCGGCACGACGGCCCAGCCCAGCACGGCGACCGAGCCGACGAGCACGGCGGCGGTCCAGCCCCACCGCTCGGGGGCGAACGACAGGGCGACGAGGCCCGCGACGAGCGCGACGAGCACGCCGACGCCGTAGAGGGCGCCGATCACCAGGGCGACGATCTGCCAGGCGCTGCGCCGGAGCCCGTTGCCCATCACCCGCCAGCGCAGGCTCAGGAGGTGCGCAACCACGACGGCCCCTCGCTGTGCTGGCGGCCGCCGACGAGCTCGACGAAGCGATCTTCGAGGGTGGAGCCCGCCCGCACGTCGTCGATCGTGCCGGCGGCGAGCACCCGCCCCGCCGCGATGACGGCGACGTGGTCGCACATGCGCTGCACGAGGTCCATCGAGTGGCTCGACACGATGACCGTGCCGCCGCCCTGCACGTAGCCGTGCAGGATGTCGCGGATGTTCGCCGCCGAGATCGGGTCGACCGACTCGAACGGCTCGTCGAGCACGAGGAGGCGCGGTGCGTGCACCAGCGCACAGGCCAGCGCCGCCTTCTTGGTCATGCCCGCGCTGTAGTCGACGACGAGCGTGCCCGCGGCCTCGCGCAGGTCGAGCAGGTCGAGCAGGTCGGACACGCGACCGGCGACGGTCTCGCGGTCGATGCCGTTGAGCAGCCCGTGGTACGTGATCAGCTGCTCGCCGGTGAGCCGGTCGAACAGGGCGATGCCGTCGCTGAGCACGCCGACGAGCGACTTGGCGTGGGTGGGGTCGCGCCACACGTCGGCGCCGAGCACCTCGATGCCGCCGGCGTCGGGACGCAGCAGGCCGGTCGCCATCGACAGGGTCGTCGTCTTGCCGGCGCCGTTCGGCCCCACCAGGCCGTAGAACGAGCCGGCCGGCACCTCGAGGTCGATGCCGTCGACCGCGACCTTCTCGCCGAAGCGCTTGCGCAGGCCCCGGATCGCCAGGGCGGGGACGGCGCCCGGGCCCGTGGGCGCGGGGTCGGCGGGCACGGGCACGGTGGGGGAGCTGTCGTCGCTCATGCGCCGAGCCTATTGACCGCCGCCGACGCCGGCCACCGTCGCGCGGGTGAGCGGCGGGCGTGCCGCCGGGGGCCTCGGGGACGGGACGCGGGACGGCGGCGGCTGCGCGCCTCCTCGGCTCCGGTGCTCAGGAGGTGCCGAGGCGGGGTTCCTGAGTCGTGCACGGATCAGGAACGTCCACGCCGTCCGGGCACGGATCAGGAGCCGTGTTCCTGAACGAGGAGAGAGAGCCGGGGTCAGCTGAGCTGGTTGGCCTCGACCCAGGCGAGGTACTCGGGGCTGACCGTGCCGGTGACGTAGTCGCCGGTGAAGCAGCTCATCTCGAGGTCGGTGACGTCGCTGCCCTCGACGATGGCGGCCTGCATGTCGGCCACTTCTTGGTAGATGAGGTGGTCGGCGCCGAGCTCGCGCGCGATCTCGGGGATCTTGCGGTCGTGGGCGATCAGCTCGTGACGCGACGGCATGTTGATGCCGTAGACGTGCGGGTAGCGCACGGGCGGCGCGGCCGACGTGAACGTGACCTCGTTCGCCCCGGCGGCCCGCGCCATCTCGACGATCTCGCGCGAGGTGGTGCCGCGCACGATCGAGTCGTCGACGATGAGGATGTTCTTGCCCTTGAACTCGCTCGACATCGCGTTGAGCTTCTGGCGCACCGAGCGCTTGCGCTCCGCCTGGCCCGGCATGATGAAGGTGCGGCCCACGTAGCGGTTCTTGTAGAAGCCCTCGCGGTACTCGATGCCGAGCTTCTGGGCGACCTGCATCGCGGCGGGGCGCGACGAGTCGGGGATGGGCATGACGACGTCGATGTCGCCCGTCGGCGCGTACCGGGCCACGGTGTCGGCCAGGCGGTCGCCGAGCCGCAGGCGCGCGTCGTAGACCGAGATGCCGTTCATGACGGAGTCGGGACGCGCGAGGTAGACGTACTCGAACGAGCAGGGGACGAGGCGCGGCGCCGCGTGGCACTGCTTCGACACCATCTCGCCGTCGAGCGACACGAACACGGCCTCGCCGGGCGCGACGTCGCGGACGATCTCGTAGCCGCCCGACTCGAGCACGAGCGACTCGCTCGCGACGATCCACTCGTCGCGCTGCCCGTCGGCGGCCTTGCGGCGGCCGAGCACCAGGGGGCGGATGCCGAACGGGTCGCGGAACGCGAGCAGCCCGTGGCCGGCGATCATCGCGATGGCCGCGTACGACCCCTCGACGCGGTCGTGCACGCGGGTGACCGCGGCGAAGATCTGCTCGGGGTCGAGGTCGGTGCCGTTGACCTGTTCTTGCAGCTCGTGCGCGAGCACGTTGACGAGCAGCTCGGTGTCGCTGTTGGTGTTCAGGTGCCGGCGGTCGACGTGGAACAGCTCGCTCGTGAGCTCGCGCGTGTTCGTCAGGTTGCCGTTGTGCACGAGCACGATGCCGTAGGGCGCGTTCACGTAGAACGGCTGCGCCTCTTGCTCGTTCGTCGCCGCGCCCTTCGTGGCGTAGCGCACGTGGCCGAGGCCCATCGTGCCGAGCAGGGCCCGCATGTCGCGGGTGCGGAAGCCCTCGCGCACCTGCCCCTTGGTCTTGTGCACGTGGAAGATGCCACGTTCGGCGGTCGCGATGCCCGTGCTGTCCTGCCCACGGTGCTGCAGCAGGAGGAGGGAGTCGTAGACGAGTTGATTAGCTGGCTCGTGCGCGACGAGACCGACGATGCCGCACATGCGGATCTGGCTCCAGACCGTAGAGTTGGGGTTACCGCGACAGTCTAGAGCGACACCGAACGGATGAACGAATGGCGACCTCTCCTGCCCCCTCGACCAGCGCCTCCTACGCCGCCGCGGGGGTCGACACGGCCGCCGGCGACCGCGCGGTCGAGCTGATGAAGTCGGCCGTCGCCGCCACGCACGGCCCGGGCGTCGTGGGCGGGGTCGGCGGGTTCGCGGGCATGTTCGACGTGTCGTTCCTCAAGGCGTACGAGCGGCCGCTCCTCGCGACGTCGACCGACGGCGTCGGCACCAAGGTCGCCATCGCCCAGGCGCTCGACAAGCACGACACCATCGGCCAGGACCTCGTCGGCATGGTCGTCGACGACATCGTCGTCGTGGGCGCCCGCCCGCTCGTGATGACCGACTACATCGCGTGCGGCCGCGTCGTGCCGGCGCGCATCGCCTCCATCGTCGAGGGCATCGCCCGCGCCTGCAGCGAGACGGGCACGGCCCTCGTCGGCGGCGAGACCGCCGAGCACCCCGGGCTGCTGGGGCCCGACGACTACGACGTCGCCGGCGCCGCCGTCGGCGCGGTCGAGGCAGGCTCGCAGCTCGGCGCCCACCTCGTGCGCGACGGCGACGTCGTGCTCGCCCTCGCTTCGTCGGGGCTGCACTCGAACGGCTTCTCGCTCGTGCGGCACATCCTGGCGTCGAGCGACCTCGGGTACTCCGACGGCCTGCCCGAGTTCTCGCGCACCATCGGCGAAGAGCTGCTCGAGCCCACCCGCCTCTACACGACCCCCCTGCTGCGCGTGCTCGACGACCCGGCGCTGGCCGGCGCGGTGCACTCGCTCAGCCACGTCACCGGCGGCGGCATCGCCGCGAACCTCGCCCGCGTGCTGCCGCTCGGCTCGTCGGCCGAGGTCGACCGCGGCACCTGGTCGCCCGACCCGGTGTTCCGCGTGCTCAGCGACCTCGCCGGGTCGACGCTCGAGTCGAGCGAGGGCACCTGGAACCTCGGCATCGGCATGATCGCCGTCGTCGACGCCGCGTCGGCCGGCGCCGTGACGGCGGCCCTCGAGGCCGACGGCATCCGCACCTGGCAGGTCGGCACCGTCTCGACGGCGGTCCGCGACCTCACCGGGTTCGAGCAGGGCGCCAAGGGCGTCGACGGCGGGGCCGTGCGCCTCGTCGGCAGCTACCGCGCCTAGCCCCGCCCCTGCGCTGGTTTCTTCTTCCCTCGTTCAGGAACATCGGTCCTGATCGTCGCGACGGGGGGACCGGGCGTCCTGAACCGTGCACGGATCAGGAACGTCGCGGCCCGCGTTCCTGAATGACGAGAGCGCGGGAGCCGCGGGTCGGCCCGGGCGGACGAGAGCGCGGGAGGCGCGGGTCGGGCCGGGCCGATAAGAGCGCGGGAGGCGCGGGTCGGCTGCGAGAGCCGGCCCCCGGGCCGCAGCGGCGACCCGGCCGTGGTGCCGGTCGAGGATCGGACGTACACTCGGTCCACGCCCTCCGGGGCGCACCTCGACGACGATGTCGGGACGGACGACGAAGGAGTCGACCACATGACCACTCACACGCACACCACCGGCCCCGCCGCTCGGGTCACCCGGGTGACCCGCGTCCCGCTCGCGCCGGTCCCGCCGCGCGAGGCCTCCGCCGTCACCGGCGGCAAGCGCGTCGCGCTCCTCACGGCAGGCGGGCTCGTGCTCGTCGTCGCGGTCGGGCTCCTGCCGGTGCTCGGGCAGTTCGTCGGCTGATCTGTCCCCTCGCCCGACGGGCGTTTCGTCAGCCGCCGCACGCACGGGCTCGACGGACAGCTCGTCGGCACCTCGGCGCCCGATGCGCACGGGCCGGAGTGCTCGGTCGCGCCTGGTCTCGTGACGCCAGCGCGTCCGGGGGGTCTCGTCCCGCGACGGCGGCGGCTCTGCCGCCGCACGTCCTTCGACGCCGGAGGCTCAGATGTGAGGCGCCCGGCGACGCCGCCAGCTCAGGTGCGTGACGCCCGGGGCCCCGACGAATCGCGGCGCGTCAGCCATCGTGACGCGAGCCGAGCACGCAGAACTCGTTGCCCTCGGGGTCGGCGAGCACCACCCACGACGGGTCGACCTGGCCGACGTCGACGCGCGTCGCGCCGAGGGCCTCGAGCCGGGCCACCTCGGCGGCCTGGTCGTCGGGGCGGAAGTCGAGGTGCAGCCGGTCCTTCACCGACTTGGGCTCGGGCACGCGCACGAACAGGAGCCCGGGCAGCGAGTCGGCGGCCGGCCGGAGCTCGGGCTCGTCGCCCGGCTCGCTCACGGTCACCCAGTCGAGCGCCTCGCGCCACCAGGCCGCGAGGGCCTCAGGGTCGACGGCGTCGACCACGACCTGTTCCCACACCAGGGCCACGGTCGCGCCTAGGCGGTCTTGCTCTGGTCGTGGCCTGCCTGGCCCTCGTCGAGGTCGGTGTCGACCTCGGAGTCGTCGTCGAAGTCGTCGGCCCACCGGTCGACGTACTCGTCGGAATCGCTCTTGGTCGCAAGCTCTTTTTCGAGCGCACCGTAGTTGGTGTCAGGGCTGAAGTACTTCAGCTCTCTGGCGACCTTGGTGTGCTTGGCTTTTTGACGGCCGCGCCCCATGCGTGACCCCCTCGTGAATTCGGCCCGGAAACGGTGTCGGACGAACCGGGAACTACCGACAGGTGACGTTGCAAAACTGCATCGATCTTAGCATGTGCCCCTAGCCCCGACGGCCGGTCACGGGCGGCCCGGACGGGCCTCGAGGAACGCTCGCACCTGGTCGTCGCGGAGGGCGTCGCGGAGGGCGGGCATCGCCGCCTCGTCGGGCAGGACGATCGACTGGCCGTCGGGCGACGTGCCCGTGCCGGCGTCCGGCACGGTGAAGAAGTCGACGTCGTCGGGACGGACGCCGCGGAGGCTCGCGCCGAGCGACACCAGGGAGGCGGCGTCCAGCCCCGCGTCGACCGTCACGTAGGGCGCGACGGCCGTCACGAAGCCCGTGACCCGCGTCGGGTCGGTGAGGGTCGCGCGGCTGACGAGCGAGTCGAGCACGCCGCGGAGGAACGCCTGCTGGTTCCGGACCCGCTGGTAGTCGGCGTCGGCGAAGGCCGCGCGCTCGCGGACGAACGACAGTGCGGCGTCGCCCTCGAGGTGGTTGACGCCCTGCACGTACTCGTAGCTGCGTGCTCGGTCGCGGGCGGTGCTGCGGAAGGCCTTCTCGCTGACCACGTCGACGCCGCCGAGGGCCGTGGTCATGCCGGCGAAGCCCTCGAAGTCGACGATCGCGACGTGGTCGATCCGCACCCCGAGCAGGCTCTCGACGGTCTGCACCGTGAGCGGGCTGCCGCCGTAGGCCCAGGCCGCGTTCAGCTTGGCGTCGCCGTGGCCGGGGACGGGCACCCAGACGTCGCGCATCAGGGACATCACGGAGGCGTGGCGCCGGTCGGCGTCGACGTGCAGCAGCATCATCGTGTCGGTGCGCTGCCCGGAGGGGCCCGCGACGTCGAGCGTCGTCTCGTCGCCCCGGGAGTCGGAGCCCATCAGCAGCACGTTCAGCGCGCCGTCCGTCGTGGGGGCGGGGCGTTCGGCCTCGGCCGGGAACGCCCGGTCGAGGGTCGTCGTCGAGTCGTCCCAGGCGGAGGCGAGGTGCAGGGCGAAGGCGCCGGCGGCCACGCCCGCGGCCACGACGAGCAGCACGAGCGACACGCCCGCCGCGATCGCGGCGGGCGCCGCCCGCGACCGACAACGCCGGCGGCCCCGGCGCCGCCCGGTCGTGGCCGGCCCGGTCACCACCGGCCCGGTCGGGACGGGCCCGGTCGCCACGTCGTCGCCGGGGTGGAGGCCGAGGGTCGAGAGGTCGTCCATGGTCGTGCTCCGGGGGTAGGCCGGGCGCCCTCACGGAGCGAGGGGCCGCCCTCGGGGACGAGGGCAGGCCCCACGATATCTCGTGGGTGATGTATCAGTCGAATGGCGGCGACGTCATTTCTTGCGTCGCGGGCCCGTGCCGTTGCGGGCCGCCGACCGCGCCTTGCGCGCCGCGTCGCCCCGGCGCGCGTTGCCGACGTTCTGGCCCTTGCCCGCCGCCCGCGGCGTCTGCTTCGGGCCCGAGGCGCGCGGCACGTCGGGGTGGCCGCCGGCCGCGCCGTCGTGCCCGGCCCCGCCGTCGTGCTCGGCGCCGACCACGAGGCCGCGGTGGACGGCACCGCCCTCGACGGCCGCGCCGGCCCTGCCTGCCGGACCCGCGCCTCCTGCGGTCACCGACCCGGCCGGCTGGAGGGGGCGGCGGGGCAGGGGGCGGATGGGCTCGCCGCGGCGGTCCTGGCCGGGGATCGGCCGCGACCGGCGGCCGTAGAGGATCTCGGACGAGTCGAGCAGCCACGGCACGAGCGAGATCGTGACGCCGTGCACGAGCATGAGCTTCTGGCGGATGCGGCGGCTCTTGTGGTTGTGCAGCAGCGCCTCCCACCAGTGGCCGACGATGTAGATCGGCGTGTAGATCGTGACGACCTCCGAGCCGTGCTCGGCCCGGTGCGCCTTGATGTACTTGATCAGCGGCATGCTGATGTCGCGGTAGGGCGAGGCGACGATGCGCAGGGGCACCTCGATCTCCTGCTCGGCCCACTGCCGCTGCAGCAGGGCCGTCGCCTCGTCGTCGACGCCGACGTGCACCGCCTCGAGCGACTCGTGCCGCGCCGCGATCGCGTAGTCGAGCGCCTTGAGCACCGGCTTCTGCATCGTGCCGACGAGCACGATCGCGTGGTCGCCGTGCGCGCCGAACTGCGTCGTGGCGTCGGGCTCGATCTCGACCCGCACGTCGCGGTAGTAGCGGTTCACGCCGAGCATCAGCACGAACAGGATCGGCATGATGACGAACACGAGCCAGGCGCCGTGCGTGAACTTCGTCACGGTCACCACGATGAGCACGGAGGCGGTGAGCAGGGCCCCGAACGCGTTGATGCCGCGGGCGCGGTACACGGCGCCGCGGTCGGCGCAGCCCTCGCGCAGCATGCGGGTCCAGTGCACGACCATGCCGGTCTGGCCGAGCGTGAACGAGACGAAGACGCCGATGATGTAGAGCTGGATCAGCCCGGTGACGCTGGCCTGGTAGACGAGCAGGATGGCGCAGGCCACCAGCGCGAGGACGATCACGCCGTTCGAGTAGATGAGGCGGTCGCCCCGGGTGTTCAGCGCCTTGGGGGCGTACTGGTCGCGGGCCAGGATCGAGCCGAGCAGCGGGAACCCGTTGAACGCCGTGTTCGCCGCCAGCAGCAGCACGGCCGCCGTGCAGGTCTGGATCAGGTAGAAGGGGACGCCGAACAGCGACCCGCCGAACACCGCGCTCGCGATCTGCGCGATGAGGCTGCGCTGCGGGGTGCCCGTGCAGTCGACGAAGCCCTGCAGGTCGCAGGCGTCCTCGGCGTAGTGGACCTTCGCGATCAGGGCGACGGCGACGAGGCCGGCGAACAGGACGATCGCGATGCCGCCCATCAGCACGAGGGTCTTCTGGGCGTTCTGCACCTTCGGGCGGCGGAACGCGGGCACGCCGTTGGCGATCGCCTCGACCCCGGTCAGGGCCGAGCAGCCGCTCGAGAAGGCGCGCAGCAGCAGCAGGACGAACGCCGCCTGCGTGAGCTGGTCGGCCTGCACGGTGTACTCGGCGCTCTCGGCCACGGGCGGGTCGCCGAGGGCGGTGCGGACGAGCGCGATGACGATCATGACGAACACGCTCGAGACGAACAGGTAGGTCGGCACGGCGAAGGCCTTGCTCGACTCGCGCACGCCCCGCAGGTTGACGGCGGCCAGCAGCAGCACGAAGAACACGGCGAGCTCGACCCGCACCGGGGCCAGCTCGGGCACCGCCGAGATGATGTTGTCGACGCCCGACGCGACCGAGACGGCGACGGTCATCACGTAGTCGACGAGCAGGGCGGAGGCCACGACGAGGCCGGCCTTCTCGCCGAGGTTGCGGTGGGCGACCTCGTAGTCGCCGCCTCCCGAGGGGTAGGCCTTGATCAGCTGGCGGTACGAGGCGACGACGACGAGCAGCAGCACGACGACGGCCACCGCCACCCACGGTGCGAGGGTGAGGAACCCGAGCCCGCCGATCAGCAGGATCATCAGCAGCTCCTGCGGCGCGTACGCCACGGAGCTCAGCGGGTCGCTGGCGAAGATCGGGAGGGCGAGGTGCTTCGGGAGGAGCTGCCCCTCGAGCTTCTCCGAGGGGAGGGGTTCACCGATCAGCCACCGCTTCGGCGACCGGGCTTCGTCAGTCACGAGCGGCGACTCTACTCCGCGGCGAGGGCCTGTCAACCCGCCGCGGAGGCCGCGCATTCCCGATCCGTCAGGCGGTCGGCGAGGTCGCCGTGGGGACGGGGCCGGTGGTCGGGCCCGTGGCCGAGTCCGGGGCCGAGTCCGTGGCCGAGCCCGGGGCCGAGTCCGCGACCACGCCCGAGGTCGCGGCGCCGCGTGCCGCGCGCGGCGCGAAGAGCGGCAGCGTCACCGCCACGAGGGGGCCGATCAGCAGGGCCTCGACCGCCGTGCCGATGCCGACCTGGCCGCCCAGCAGCCAGCCGACCGCGAGCACCGTCAGCTCGATCACCGTGCGGGCCACCCCCACGCGCAGGCCGAGCCGGCGGTGCAGCCCGAGCATGAGCCCGTCGCGGGGCCCGGGGCCGAAGTCGGCGCCGATGTAGAGGCCGCTCGCCACCGCGAGCAGCAGCAGGCCGGCGGCGAACGTGAGCCCCTGAGCCCACCACACGGTCTGCGTGGGCAGCACGTGCAGCCCGAGGTCGGCGAAGGGGCCGACCAGCAGCGCGTTCGCGACCGTGCCGAACCGCGGTCGCTGTCGCAGCGGGATCCACAGCAGCAGCACGACGGCGCTCGTGAGGAACACGACGAGGCCGAAGCCGAGGCCGGTCTGCGCCACGATGCCCTGCGTCAGCACGTCCCACGGGGCGACGCCGATGCTCGCCCGCACCATCAGGGCGATGGCGGCGCCGTAGAGGAACAGGCCGAGGAGGAGCTGCAGGAGGCGGCGGGTCAGGAGCATGGACCGATCCAATCGGGCAGGCGGCCTGGTGGCAAGGGTCCAATCGGCCTAGTGTGGCCGCATGGACGGGAGCGCCGCATGAGCATCACCACGAACGGGCCGGCCGTGTCGTCGCGGGCGCTGGGCGTCCTGCTCGACTCGTGGCGCGCCTCCTCGGCTCCCGGGTACGCCGCGCTGGCCGACCGCATCCGGCTGCTCGTGCTCGACGGGCGGCTCGCGGTGGGCACCCGCCTGCCCAGCGAGCGCGACCTCGCCGCCCACCTCGGGGTCAGCCGCACGACCGTCGCGGCGGCCTACTCGACGCTGCGCGACGCCGGCCACGTGACGAGCCTGCGCGGCAGCGGCAGCGTCGTCCGGCTGCCCGACCGGGCGCGCGTGCCGCGCTCGGCGCCCGAGGGCGACGTGCTCGACTTCACGAAGGCGGCGATGCCCGCCGTCGACGGGATCGCCGAGGCCGCCCAGCGGGCCGCGGGACGCCTCGGCGCCTACCTCTCCGAGCCCGGCTTCGACACCGTGGGACGGCCCGTGCTGCGCGAGGCGATCGCCGCCCGCTACCGGGCCCGCGGCCTCGAGACCAGCGCCGACCAGATCGTCGTGACGCTCGGCGCGCAGCACGCCATCGCGCTGCTCGCCCGCGTGCTCGTCGGCCGCGGCGACCGCGCCGTCGTCGAGACGCCCGGCTACCCGCACGCCTTCGAGGCGCTCCGGGCCGCCGGGGCGCGGCTCGCGCCCGTCAGCGTCACCGTCGACGACGGGTGGGACGAGGCGACGCTGATGCAGACGCTGCGGCGCACCAGCCCGCCCGTCGCGTACCTGATGCCCGACTTCCACAACCCGACCGGCGCGACGATGCCCGCGGAGCAGCGCGTCCGCGTGCTCGAGGCTGCGGCCGACGAGGGCACGGTCGTGATCGCGGACGAGACGATGGCCGAGCTCGTCGTCGGGGGGCCGGGGGGCGCCTCCTCGGCTCTCGGCGGCTGGCCACGGCCCCTGCCGATGGCGGCCTACGGGCCGGCCGTCACGATCGGGTCGGTCGGCAAGTCGCTCTGGGGCGGCCTGCGCATCGGGTGGATCCGTGCGGAGCGACCGCTCGTCGAGCGGCTCGTGCGCGCCCGCTCGGCCGGCGACCTCGGCACCCCGGTGCTCGAGCAGCTGATCGTCGCCGACCTGCTCGGCGACCTCGACGGCGTGCTGGAGGCGCGGGCCCGCCAGCTGAGGCACGGTCGCGACCGCGTCGTGGCCGGGCTGCGCAGTGCGTTCCCCGGGTGGACCGTGCCCTCGCCCGCCGGCGGGCTGACCACGTGGGTCGGCCTCGGCGCGCCCGTCAGCTCGCAGCTCGTGCTCGCCGCCCGGCGCCACGGGCTGCTGCTCGCGGCCGGGCCCATGTTCGGCGTCGACGGGGCCTTCGAGCGGTTCCTGCGGGTGCCGTTCTCGTACCCCGACGACGAGACGGACCGGGCGCTCGCCGCGCTCGTCGCGGCCTGGGACGGCATCGACGGCGTGCAGGCGCCGCGCGGGGCGCTGATGGCCGAGGTCGTCTAGACGGATTGTCAGTGAGCGCGGTGAGAATGACCACGGTGCACTGCGTGCACCTCCGTCTCCTCCGCCACCTCCGTCGCTCACCAGGAGCCCCGTGCATCTTCTGTCCGTCTTCAGCCTGCGCAACCGTGCGCTGATCGCCCTCGTCACGATCGTCGTCGCCGTCTTCGGCGGCATCGCGCTGACCTCGCTGAAGCAGGAGCTCGCGCCCAACGTGCAGTTCCCCCAGATCGCGATCGTGAGCTCGTACCCGGGCGCCACGCCCGAGGTCGTGAACGACGACGTCTCGACGCCGATCGAGCAGGCGGTGCAGATCATCCCCGGGCTCGAGGGCACCACCGCGACGTCGAGCACCTCGCAGAGCACCGTCTCGGCCGAGTTCACCTACGGCACCGACCTCGGCGCCGCCGAGCAGAAGATCCAGTCGGCGATCAACCGGCTGACGCTGCCCGACAGCGTCGACACGCAGGTGGTCACCGGCAGCCTCGACGACCTGCCCGTCATCCAGATCGCCGTCACCGGCTACTCGACCGACGGCACCCAGGCGCTCGTCGACCGGCTCACGGGCACGACCGTGCCCGACCTGCAGAAGCTCGACGGCGTGCGCGAGGCGTCGATCTACGGCGACGCCGGCCAGCGCGTCGTCATCACCCCCGACAGCACGGCGCTCGCCGCGGCCGGCCTGACCACGCAGGCGTTCCAGGACGCTCTCGACGCCAACGGCACGCTGATCCCGGGCGGCACGATCACCGAGAACGGGCAGACCCTCTCGATCCAGGCCGGCCAGCGCCTCACGAGCACCGACGAGGTGGCGGCGCTGCCGCTGCTCGGCGGCACCTCGGCCGTGACGATCGACGACGTGGCCGACGTCGCGCTCAGCGGCGCGCCCGTCACCTCGATCAGCCGCGTCGACGGGCAGGACGCCCTGACCATCGCGGTCACCAAGACGCTCGACGCCAACACGGTCGACGTGTCGACCACCGTGCAGGACGCCCTGCCGTCGCTCGCCGCCGACCTCGGCTCGGACGTCGACCTGACGATCGTCTTCGACCAGGCGCCGTTCATCCAGCAGTCGATCGACGCGCTCGCCGAGGAGGGCCTGCTCGGCCTCGCCTTCGCCGTCGTCGTCATCCTCGTGTTCCTGCTCTCG
This sequence comes from Frigoribacterium faeni, assembly GCF_011761235.1. Lineage (GTDB taxonomy): Bacteria > Actinomycetota > Actinomycetes > Actinomycetales > Microbacteriaceae > Frigoribacterium > Frigoribacterium faeni_A. The sequence continues at coordinate 99,512 of NZ_JAAOYW010000004.1, read as the reverse complement.
GTGCGGTCGACGATCGTCACCGCGATCAGCATCCCCACCAGCGTGCTCATCACTTTCATCGGGCTGCAGGCGGCGGGCTACACGCTCAACATCCTCACGCTGGGCGCCCTCACGATCGCCATCGGCCGCGTCGTCGACGACTCCATCGTCGTCATCGAGAACATCAAGCGGCACCTCACAGGAGGCGCCGACCGCGTCGCGTCGATCACCGCGGCCGTGCGCGAGGTCGCGGGCGCCGTCACGGCGTCGACCATCACGACCGTCGTCGTGTTCCTGCCGCTCGCCTTCGTCGGCAACATCACCGGCGAGCTGTTCCGGCCCTTCGCGCTGACCGTGACCATCGCCCTGCTCGCCTCGCTGTTCGTCTCGCTGACGATCGTGCCGGTGCTCGCGTACTGGTTCCTCCGGGCGCCGAAGGTGCACAAGCACGCGGGTGCCGGTGCCGGTGCGGGTGCGGGTGCGGCCGCCGGCGCGGCCGCCGGCGGGCCGGCGCAGGAGCGCCTGACGACCGCCGCCTCCGACCCGACCGACACGACGCCGCTCGACCGGCTGCGGCGTGTCTACGTGCCGGTGCTGCGCGGCACCCTCCGCCGCCCGGTCGTGACCCTGCTCGTCGCGCTGCTCGTGCTCGGCGGCACGGCGGCGGCCGTCCCGCTGATGAAGACGAACTTCCTCGGGGCGAGCGGACAGAACACGTTCACCGTCACGCAGACCCTCGCGCCCGCGTCGAGCCTGCAGGTGCTCTCGGACGCCGCCACGCAGGTGGAGGCACAGCTCGAGGACGTCGACGGCATCGAGACCGTGCAGCTGACCATCGGCTCGAGCGGCACCTCGATCGCCAGCTTCTTCGGGGGCACCGGCGACAGCACCGTCACCTACTCGATCACGACCGACGAGGACGCCGACCAGGACGCCCTGCAGGCCGAGGTGCGCTCGCGGCTCGCCGACGTCGCCGACGCGGGCGACATCGAGCTCGCCGCCTCGAGCGGCTTCGGCACGAGCAACGACATCACCGTCGACGTGACCGCGCCCGACCCGGACACGCTGCAGACCGCCACCGAGACAGTGCTCTCCGCCGTGAGCGACCTGCCGGGCACGGCCGAGGCCGGCTCGAACCTCCAGGCGGCGCAGCCCGTGATCGGCGTCGTCGTCGACCGCGACGCGGCCGCGGCCATCGGTCTCAGCGAGGTCGCCGTCGGCGGCATCGTCTCGCAGGCCGTGCAGCCGTTCCGCGTGGGCTCGCTCGAGATCGACGACAGCTCGGTCGACATCTACACCGTCGACCCGACGCCGCCCGCGACCCTCGACGATCTGCGGGGCCTCGAGCTGCCGAGCGCGACGGGCCCCGTGCGCCTCGACTCGATCGCCACCGTCGAGCAGACGACCGGGCCGACCTCGGTCACGACGACCGACGCGGTGCGGAGCGCCACCGTCACGGTCACCCCGTCGAGCGACGACCTCTCGAGCGCCGGCACCGAGGTCGACGACGCGATCGCGGGCCTCGACCTGCCCGCCGGGGCGGACGCCGTCGTCGGCGGAGCCGTCGCCGACCAGTCGAACGCCTTCTCCCAGCTGGCCCTGGCGGTGCTCGTCGCGATCCTGATCGTCTACATCGTCATGGTGGCGACGTTCCGCAGCCTGCTGCAGCCGCTCCTCCTGCTGGTCTCGATCCCCTTCGCGGCGACCGGCGCGATCCTGCTGCAGCTCGCCTCCGGCATCCCGCTCGGCGTCGCGTCGCTGATCGGCGTGCTGATGCTGGTCGGCATCGTCGTGACCAACGCGATCGTGCTGATCGACCTCGTCAACCAGTACCGGGCGAGGGGCCTGCGGGTGCGCGAGGCGCTGCTCGAGGGGGCGTCGCGCAGGCTGCGGCCGATCCTCATGACGGCGACCGCGACGATCTTCGCGCTCACCCCGATGGCGCTCGGCATCACCGGGCACGGCGGCTTCATCTCGCAGCCGCTCGCCGTCGTCGTGATCGGCGGGCTCGTGTCGTCGACCGTGCTGACGCTGGTCGTGCTGCCGGTGCTGTACTCGCTGTACGAGGGCGGGCGCGAGCGGCGGGCGGACCGGCGCGCGGACGAGGGCGGCGCTCGGGCTCAGTAACTCGCGGGCGACGGGCCCCGCCTGCGGGCCGGCCGTCGCCGGCGGTGAGGCGCAAAGCGAGAGCGTTAGGGCCCGGGCGGGCGTCGTTCCGGGGGCCTCGGGCTCCGTTCGCGCCGATCGCTCTCAAATTTGAGATCGGGTGCGGTGTGCCGGGCGTCGTTCCGGGGGGTCTCGGGTTCCGCCGCGCCGATCGCTCTCGGATTCGAGATGGGTGGGGGCGGTGCCGGGCGTTGGGCCGGGCGGGCGTGGGCGGCCTGCAGGAGGCGGGGGTTCTGTTCCGGGGGAGGGTCGGGTATCGTAGACCCGTCGGCTCAAGACCGCGCGCCTGTGGCGCGCACGCCCCGCAGCAGTCTCCCGAGAGGGACGCAGCGCGGAGCACATGAGGGTTTGTACGTCTTGTGGGCCGGATTCTCGACGGATCTCGTCGGGATGAATTCACGTCTGTGAACGGTCCTGGTCAATGGCTGCCCGGGCATTACTTCGCGTCATCGCACAAGCCCGGAAAGAACACCATGCCCCCCTACGACAAGACTCCGTCACGCTCCCGAGGCACCGACCCGCACCGCAAGCCCGGCTCCAAGAGCCAGAAGCACCGCGGACACCGCCCCGACGAGGCCGGCGCCCCCGAGCGCAAGGACCGCTGGAACAGCGACGCGCGCGCCGAGCGCCGCGGCGAGGCGCCCCGCAGCGGCAGCGGCCGCCCCAACTGGGAGCCCCGCGAGAAGAGCTCGAACAGCCGCTTCGGCGCCCGCGACCACGACGCCCGCAACGCCGAGCGCGGCCGCGACGGAGGCGCCCCCCGCTTCGGCCGGGACGGCGGCAAGGAGGCGGCCCGCTGGGGCCGCGACAGCCGTCCGGCCCGCAGCTGGGAGCGCTCGGACCGTCCCGCCCGCGACGACCGCGGCGGTCGCGACGAGCGCGGCGGTCGCGACGAGCGCGGCTACGACCGCGACGCGCGCCCGGCGCGCGGCTACGACCGCGACGCCCGCCCGGCGCGCGGCCACGACCGCGACGAGCGCGCCGAGCGCCCCGCCCGCCGTGACGACCGCGCGCCCAAGAACTACACGCCCGCCGGGCGCCCGCCGCGCGAGGACCAGCCGACCCGGTCGTGGGGCGACCGTCCCGAGCGCGCTGGACGCGCCTCCGGCGGTTCCTACGACCGCGACAGCCGCGGCGGTCGCGACAGCCGGGACAGCCGTGGCGGCCGCGACGATCGCGCGCCGCGCAGCTACGACCGTGGCGGCCGCGACGAGCGCGCCCCGCGCAGCTACGACCGCGGCCCCGGCGCCGCCGAGCGCAACGACCGGAGCGACTTCTACCCCAAGCGCGACCAGGGCACGCACTACACGCCCGAGGACGACGTCAAGCTCGAGAAGCTGCAGGCCGAGGTCCTCACCGCGCAGGACGTCGAGGGCGTCAGCTTCGGCGACCTCGGGCTCGGCGACAACATCGAGCGCCAGCTGGCGTCGATGGGCGCCGCGGCTCCGTTCGCGATCCAGGCCGCGACGATCCCCGACGTGCTCGCGGGTCGCGACGTGCTCGGCCGCGGCCGCACCGGCTCCGGCAAGACCATCGCCTTCGGCGCCCCGCTCGTCGAGAAGCTGATGGAGAACAACGGCGCGAAGAACCGCAAGATGGGCCGTCGCCCCCGTGCGCTCATCCTCGCCCCGACCCGCGAGCTGGCCATGCAGATCGACCGCACGGTGCAGCCCATCGCCCGCTCGGTCGGCCTGTTCACCACCCAGGTCTACGGAGGCGTGCCCCAGGCCCGCCAGGTCGGCGCGCTCAACCGCGGCGTCGACATCGTGATCGGCACCCCCGGCCGCATCGAGGACCTCATCGACCAGGGCCGCCTCGACCTCAGCGAGGTCACCATCACGGTGCTCGACGAGGCCGACCACATGTGCGACCTCGGGTTCCTCGAGCCGGTGCAGCGCATCATCCGCGAGACCGCCCAGGTCAAGCCGAACGGCGACCGCGCCCAGAAGCTGCTCTTCAGCGCCACCCTCGACAAGGGCGTCGCGAAGCTCGTCGACGAGTTCCTCGTCGACCCGGCCGTGCACGAGGTCGCCGGCGAGGACCAGGCCAGCTCGACCATCGACCACCGCGTGCTCGTCATCGAGCAGCGCGACAAGACGGCCGTCATCGAGCAGCTCGCGTCGGGCCCCGGCAAGACGCTCGTCTTCGCCCGCACCCGCGCCTTCGCCGAGCAGCTCACCGACCAGCTCGAGGACGCGGGCATCCGCGCCACCAGCCTGCACGGCGACCTGAACCAGGCCCGCCGCACGCGCAACCTCGGCCTGCTCACCACCGGTCGCGTCAACGTGCTCGTCGCGACCGACGTCGCCGCCCGCGGCATCCACGTCGACGACATCGAGCTGGTCGTCCAGGCCGACATGCCCGACGAGTACAAGACGTACCTGCACCGTTCGGGGCGCACCGGCCGCGCCGGCAAGGAGGGCACCGTCGTGACGCTGATCACGCGCCCCCGTCGCCGCCGCATGGAGGAGCTGCTCGACCGCGCCGAGATCGAGGCCGAGATGATCGACGCGCGCTCGGGTGACGCCCTCGTCGACCGGCTCGCGGGCAACTAGGCCGCACCGCGCCTCCTCCGGCACCCTGACGGGCGCCCGCCCTCACGGGTGGGCGCCCGTCGGCGTCCCGTGGACGGGTCGGGGCCCTGTGGTGCGGTGCGCCCCAGGCTCGCAGCGTGGCCCCGACCCGCGAGAGACCCGGCATCGTCCGGGTCCGCATCAGCGACCGTGACGTCTGGCACGTCGTCGACCCCGCGCTGTCGCCGACCGAGGCCGCGGAGGCGGTGCGCGCCCACCGTGCGGCGAACGCGCCGACCAACCGGACCGCGCCGCGACGCGTGCTGGCGTGGACGCCGGGGCTCGTCGCCCTCGTGGTGCTGGCCGCCGCCGTCGTGGGGACCGTGGTCGTGACGCGCGAGCTCGACCTCGCCGAGCTCCCCGCCCGGATCACCGTCGCGGCCGCGCTGGGCCTCGTGGGGTTCTTCGTCGCCGCGGTGGCGGGCATCGCCCTGCTCGACGCCCCCTGGCGACGCGACGAGCCGGCTCCCGAGCCGCAGCGGAGCCCCCACGTCGTGCCCGTCGACGACGCGGTGCGCCGCTGGGCGACCGACGGCGTGCCCGCGGCCGACGGCGTGCCTGCGACCGACGGCGTGCCTGCGGCCGACGTGTGGCGCGTGGTCGGGGCGCTGGCGCTCGTCGGCGAGCTCGAGGCGGCCCGCTGGCGGTTGTCGGACTGCCTCTACGGACGCCTCGACGCCGGGGCGACCGGGGGAGAGGACCCCGCCGACGACGACGTGCCCGACGTCGGTGCTGTTCCCGGCGAGCACCCTGCGGAGACGGCGTTGTGGGCGGCGCGGGCGCGAGCCGAGGAGGCGCTGGTCGCCGTGGGCGAGGAGGTCGGGTACCCCAACGTCGTCGCTGATCCGTCACGGGACGGATCAGCGGTGAGCGAGTTCCTCGAGGACGTGCCGGAGGGGACTCCGGGGCACGGCGACGAGTTCGTCCGCGGCGAGTCCGCGCGGGTCCGGGGGGAGTCCGCCCTCGAGCGCGACCCCCGCACCGACACCCGGTGGCTGGTCGTCGACGAGTCGCTCCCTCGGCCCGAGCTGCAGGCCGCCCTGCGCGACGCGCTCACCTGGCCCCGCGGCGCCCTCGCCTCGGCCCTCCCCGCACTGGTCGGCGTCGCCGCGACCCTCGGCGGCGGCGTCGGCGTCGTCGTGGCCGTGGGGGGCCTCGACCTCGTCGAGTGGCCGTCGTGGGCCGGGCTCGGCTCGGTCGGTGCCGCCGCCGCGGGCATCACCGCCTACGGCGTGCTGGGGTGGCACGCGCACGAGCGGGCCGCCGCTCGGCGACGAGCCGCGACACGGGTCGCCCGTGCCGCCGTGGTCGAGGTCCCTGCCGCCTTCGCCGGCTGGGCCCGCGCCGAGGGGCGGACGCTGCGCCACGACGACCTCGTGGCCCTGGCGCGGGCCCTCAGTGCGACGCGGGCGGCCGCGTCCACCCTCGACGCCTGGCGCTGGGGCGAGCCCGACGTCGACTGGCCGCACGCCGACGCCGTCGTCGACCCCGTCCTCCTGGGCGAGTACGAGGCCGCACGGGCGGTGCTCGACGAGCTGGCCACGAGGCACGGCTGGACGGTGCCGGCCGAGGTCGCTCCCGAGTCGCTGCGGTAGGCGGGCGGTCCGGAGGAGGCGACCGGCGCCTCCTTCGCGGTGCACTCACGCCGAGACCCGGCCGATCCGCGCACGGCCCGCGTCGCCCCCGCCCGCGTCAGCGCCGGTCGAACAGCCCGCGCACGAACGAGGCCTGGCCGAGGTGCTGCGTGCAGTCGCCGAGGATGCTCACCAGGCGCGAGCCGGCCGTGACCGGCGGGTCCCACGCGTCGTCGACGACGTCGGTGTACGAGGCGGCGTCCAGGCCCTCGAGGTAGCCGCGGGTGCGCAGCGTCACGGCCTCGAGGTAGGCCACGAGGAGGTGCCCCTCGGCACGCACCTCGCCCACCTCGGCCGGCGACTGGCCGTAGCCCATCTCGGCGTGGTCGAACGGGAGGGCGAGGCGGTCGGCCCAGCCGTCGGCGGTCCAGACCTGGTCGGAGGCGGCGAGGTCGGCGATCTGCACGTCCTGCCCGCGGGCGGTGTGCCAGACGAGCCAGGCGATCGTGTTGGCCTCGGGGTCGGCGCGCCAGGCGAGGTCGTCGACGGAGAGCCCGTCGACGGCGGCGGAGGCGATGGCGGGGAGGCGGTCGAAGGCCTCGATGAGCACGTCGGAGGGATCCATCGCGCCACCCTACGACCCGCGTCGGCGGGCGGGCCGGGCCGGGGCGCCGGCCCCACCCGGGGTGTCAAGCGCGCCGGGCCGGGCCGTCAGGCGGTCTGGGCCCCGGTCGTGTCGTCGTCGACGGCGCGACGGGTCAGCGAGTCGCCGATGGCGCGCATCACCGCGGCGAGGAAGTCGAGCTGCCGCGGGTCGACGGCGTCGCGGAACGCGCTGCGGTAGAAGGCGCCGGTCTCGGCGACGGCGGCCTGCCCCTCGGGGGCGAGCTCGAGCACGACGCTGCGACGGTCGGTGGGGTGCGCCTGACGGGTGACGAAGCCGGCCTTCTCGAGCCGGTCGATGAGGCTCGTGGTGGCCCCGGTCGAGAGCTCGAGGGCCTCGGCCGCGCTCTTGGGCGTGCTCTCGGGGTTGCCCGAGATGAAGACGAGGCACTTGAGGTCGGTGGTGCCGATGCCGAAGTGCGTCGCGACCAGGCGCTCGACGCGGGCGTTCTGGGCCAGGAGGGTCGAGAAGGCGACGAGGACGTCGTCGACGTCGACCTGGCCGTGGGCGTCGCGGGGAGGGGCGGTGCCCGCGGCGGGCTGGGGGGAGATGTCGGTCATGCGCGGAGCTCCTAGGGAGGGGGAGGAGGTGCGGGGAAGTGGGGGAGACCGCGGCGGCGGGGGCGGCGGCTCATCGGTCGTGGGCCCACTATACCTCGCCGATCAAGTTGTTCGACGAGCGAGACATGCCCCCTCCACTGGGGGCATCATTCGGCTTGCGTACTACTCGACACCCGAATAACTTGATTGTCGTACCACTTGGACAGCAAGCCACACGGACACCGAACCTCTCGACAACCGGGAGACACGGGGATCGAGACGCTCTGCCCCCCACGATCTGCACCACGAACTGACTCACCACCTCTTCTCACACCCTGGAGCACACGATGTCCCGTCCCACCCCCCGCGCCGCCCGCCTCGCCGCCTGGATCGCCATCCCCGCCGCCCTCGTCGCCAGCGGCGTCGTCGTCTCGCAGGCCTCGTACTCGGCCTTCTCGTCCACCACGGTCAACCCGACCAGCAACTGGACCGCCGGCTCCGTCGCCCTCACCGACGACGACTCGAACACCGCCCTCTTCACGGCGACCAACCTCAAGCCCGGCCAGACCGGCAGCAACTGCATCGCCGTCACCTCGACCGGCACCCTCGCCTCGACCGTCAAGCTGTACGGCACCGGCGCCGCCACCACGAACAACCTCGCCTCGAACATCACGCTCAGCGTCGTGCAGGGCACCGGCGGCGGCTTCGGCTCGTGCTCGGGCTTCACCCCCCTCGCCTCGGGCTCGTCGCTCTACAACGGCACGCTCGCCGGCTTCGGCAGCAGCTACACGAACTTCAGCAACGGCGTCGGCACCTGGGCCCCCACGGGCACCACCGGCACCCAGACGACCACCTCGGAGACCCGCGTCTACCAGGTCACCTACACGGTCTCGAACACGGCGCCCAACACGACGCAGTCCGGCACCGCCTCGCTCGGCCTGACCTGGGAAGCCCAGAACAGCTAGCCCCCGACTCCCGTCGTCTCCCTCCCAGTGGGCGGCGACGGGGCACGACCCCGCCGCAGGCCTCCCCCCGGGCCGCGACGGGCCCCTCCCGCCGCTGCCCACCTCCCCCCTCCGGGCAGCGGCGGGACACCTCCGCCGGCACCCTGAGCCCGTCGGCGGAGGAGCCCCCGGCCGTCACGGCCGGACCCGCGACCCGACGGCCCGACCCGTCGACGCAGGGGCCCGTGAGCCACCCGACCGCCCACGGGCCCCTGCGGCGTGAGCCACCCGCCGGCCGCAACGCACCGCACCTCCTGCACCGCGCCTCCTGCACCACCCGCCACCGACCCGCCCCCGACGCGACGAGAGGAAGCCATGACCACGTACGACGTCCCCCGTCACACGCCCACCGCCTCCGTCACGGTCGTCGGGACGCGTCGTCGCGAGGCGAGCGCCGGCCTCGGCTGGGCGCGCATCGTCGTCGGCGTGCTGTCGCGCACCGTGCTCGGCACCCTCGTCGGCCTGCTGCTCTGGGCCGCCGTGCCCGCGGTCGTCGGCTGGACCCCCACCACCGTCATGACCGGCTCGATGGAGCCGCGCATCCACCCCGGCGACGTCGTCGTCGCCAAGCCCGTGGCCGAGTCGTCGATCCACCGCGGCCAGGTGCTGCTGTTCCAGGACCCGGACCGCGCCGACCACCTGCGCCTGCACCGCTACGACGACAACGGCCAGGGCACCCAGATCGTGACGAAGGGCGACGCGAACCCGGCCGCCGACTCCACCCCGATCGACCGCAGCGCCGTCGTCGGCGTCGGCTACCTGCGCGTGCCCTACATCGGCACCCCCTTCGTCTGGGCCGCCGGCCACCAGTGGGGCCACCTGCTCGTCACGGGCAGCGTCCTAATGCTGCTGGTGCTGGGCGCCCGGGCCGACCGCCCGCTGCGCCGCGAGCTGAAGGGCGAAGGAGGCGCCGCCTCCGACCTCGAGGACGCAGCCGCCCCCGTCGCCCTCGACCCGGCGTCGCGCCGGGGCCGTCGCCTCGCCCGCCGTCGCGAACAGCGCCTCCGTCGCCTGCGCGGCGCGGCCGGCTCGCTGGCCGTGGCCGGCCTCGTCGGCGGGCTCGCCCTGACCCTCGTCGTCTCGGGCGGCGCCGGCGCGGCCTTCTCGTCGCAGGCGGCCAACCAGAGCAGCTTCGCCGCCGCCTCGGCCTACGACTGCCTGATGCCCGCCGTCACCGACTCGCCCGTCTTCTCGTACGGCTACAACGAGGGCTCCGGCACCGCCGCCCTCGACAGCTCGTCGACCGGCCGGGCAGGCACGCTGTCCTCCGGCGTGGCCCGCGTCTCGGGCACCTGCGGCTCGAGCCCCTACGTCACCCTGAACGGCACCTCGGGCTCCGTCGCGACGAACGCCCCCGCCGTCACCGCGCCGACCGCGTTCACCATCGAGTCGTGGATCAACCTGCCCGCGAACAGCACCGGCGGCAAGATCATCGGCTTCGGCAACCAGGCCACCGGCCTCTCGGGCTCTTATGACCGCCAGCTCTGGGTCTCGGGCACCGGCGTGATCACCGTCGGCACCTACAACGGCGGCACCAAGACCGTCAGCACCGCCACGAACAAGAACTACCGCGACGGCACCTGGCACCACGTCGCCGGGACGCTCACCACGGGCGGCGTGCTCACGCTCTACGTCGACGGCGTCGCGATCGGCTCGATCACGGGCGCCGCGGGCGAGCCCAACACCGGCTACTGGCGCGTCGGCTACGACAACCTGGCCGGCTGGCCCAACATCCCGGCGAGCTCGGCGAACTACTGGTTCGCGGGCAGCCTCGACGACACCGCCGTCTACAACTCGGCCCTGCCGGCCGCGACCATCGCGCAGCACGTCAAGAACGGCCGCTGACCGGACTGCCCCTGCCCCTGCCTGCTGCCCCTGGGTCGCCTCGGCGCCGGTGAGCCGACGCGAACGGCTCTTCACGGGGGCGGGAACAGCCGTTCTCGTCGGTTCACCGGCCCGCCGGACTGCGACACTGGGCGGATGCCCCTGCTGATCAACGACGTCTACGTCGACGGACGCGTCGCCGCGAGCCCCGAGTCGCTCGACGACACCTACACGGCGCTCGCCGAGACGCACGGCACCGCCTGGGTGGTGCTGAGCGAGCCCGACGAGGCCGAGCTCGCCTCCCTCGCCGAGCGCTTCGACCTGCACGAGCTCGCCGTCGAGGACGCGGGCCACGGACACCAGCGCGCCAAGCTCGAGCGGTACGGCACGACGCTCTTCGTCGTCGTGCGCCCCGCGGTCTACGTCGACGCCGAAGAGAGGGTGGCCTTCGGCGAGATCCACTTCTTCGTAGGACCCGACTTCTTGATCGGCATCAACCACGTCTCCGACATCGACTCGCGCTACCTCGCCCGCAGCGTGTCGCGGCTGAGGGCGAAGCCCGACCTGCTGCGCGTGGGGCCGCAGGCGATCCTCTGGGCGGTGCTCGACGCGATCGTCGACGCCTACGCGCCGGTCGTCGAGGGCCTCGAGAACGACATCGACGAGATCGAGCAGCAGCTGTTCGCCGGCGAGGCCGGGGTCTCGCGGCGCATCTACGAGCTGTTCGGCGAGGTCGCGGACTTCCAGAAGGCGACGCGCCCGCTCGTCGGCATGCTCGACGGGCTGCTGCGCGGCGGCGAGAAGTACCAGGTCGGCACCGAGCTCGAGCGCCGCCTGCGCGACGTGCAGGACCACGTCATCCGCGTCGTCGACCGCGCCGACACGTTCCGCGCCGTGCTGCAGAACGCCCTCTCGCTGAACGCGACGCTCGTCGCCCAGGTGCAGAACGACGTGACCAAGCGCATCTCGGCGTGGGCCGCCATCCTCTTCGCCCCGACCCTGATCGGCGCGATCTACGGCATGAACTTCGACGTCATGCCCGAGCTGCACTGGCAGTGGGGCTACCCGTTCGCGCTCGCGCTGATGGTCGGCATCGGCGGCGGCCTCTGGGGGGCGTTCAAGCTCAAGCGCTGGCTGTAGCCGAGGAGGCGCGGGTCACCTGGGCGGGACCCGCGCCTCCCGCGGCGCGTCAGCCCTGCCGGGCCAGCTCGGTGAGCAGCGCGGCGACGACCGTGCTCCGCTCGACCATGCCCGAGACGCTCGCCCACTCGTGGCGGGCGTGCGCGCCGTCGCCCACGGCCCCGATCCCGTCGAGCACGGCGTGCCCGAGCGCCGCCGCGAAGTTGCCGTCGCTCGCCCCGCCGACGCTGGTCTCGGGCAGCTCGTGCCCGAGCTCGTGGGCCAGGGAGGCGGCGGTCCGGTACAGGGACGCGGTCGCCTCCGACCGCTCCATCACCGGCCGGTTCCACCCGCCCGAGACCGCCAGGCGGGCGAGCGGGTCGTGGGCGCGCAGCCCGGCGAGGACGCCGTCGATCCGGGCCGACTCCGCCGCGGACGTCACGCGCACGTCGACCGACGCGCGGGCGTGGCCGGCCCGCACGTTCGAGCGCGTCCCGGCGTGCACGACCCCGACGTTGACCGACGTGCCGGCGTCGAGGTCGGCGGCGGCGTGCAGCTGCAGCACGACCCGGGCGATCTCGTCGACGGCGCTCGCCCCGGCGCGCGGGTCGAGCCCGGCGTGCACCTCGACGCCGAACGCCTCGACCTCGAACAGGCCGACGCCCTTGCGCGCCGTCTTGACCGCGCCGCCGGCCGCGGACTCGGGCACGAGCACCGGGCCGCCGCGGCGCACCGCGTCCTCGATGACGCCGCGCGACGACGGGCTGCCGATCTCCTCGTCGCCGTTGAGCACGAGGCGCACGTGCGGCCGCGCCGCGCCCAGGGCGTCGACGGCGGCGAGGGCGTGGGCGAACTGCACGAGCCCCGCCTTCATGTCGAAGACCCCGGGGCCGGTCACCCGGTCGCCGTCGACGACGACGGGCCAGCCCTCGAGCGTGCCCGCCGACCACACGGTGTCGTAGTGGCAGAGCACGGTCACCCACGGCAACGGCCCCGAGGAGGCGGCGGTCGCCTCGTACTCCAGGCTCACGGTGTCGCCGTGGGCACCTCCGTCGTGCACGGCGCGGGCGGTCGGGGCGCCGACGACGTCGCCCAGCCAGGACTCGACCCAGGTCAGGCCGGTCGCGAGGAGCCCGACGTCGTCGGACGGCGTCTCGAGCCCCGCGTAGGCGACGAGGTCGGCGACCATGCGGTCGCGGCGCCCGGCGACGTGGTCGCCCAGCTCGCGGAGGTCGGGTCGTGCGTCCGCCGCGGTCACGAGCGGGCCCCGGCCGGGGCGGCCGCCGCGTCGGCGTGGGCGTCGGCCGCCGCGTCGGTGTCGGCCGCCGCGCCGCCGGCGAGAGGGCCCGCGCCCGCACCCGCCAGCTCCACCAGCGACTCCTCGCCCATCCGGCGCTCGCCGCGCTCGAGCTCGCCGATCGCCGCGACCAGCGCGGCCACGTGCGGCAGGGCGACGCCGTGGGCGCGGCCGGCCTCGAGCACCGGCTGGTACTGGACGGGCACCTCCGTGGGGCGTCCACGCACCGCGACGTCGCGCCAGATGCCGCTGCGCGTCTTGGACTGCGTCGCCAGCCAGGCCACGAGGCCGTCGAGCGAGCGCTCCGTCGTCGCCGGGTCGACGCCGCGGCGGAACGCGTCGGGCTGGAACGCGTCGAAGGCCTCGAGCGAGACGCCCTGGGCGTCGGCCACGGCGACCACCTCGGCCGCGAGCTCGGACATCACCGCGCGGTGCCGGTCGATGAGCACGCTCATGTCCTCGTCGGCGAGGGCGGTGGCGACGAGCATGGCGCCGAACGCGAGCTTCGACCAGAGGAACCCGGCGACGTTGTCGGTCACGACGGGCGTGCCCCAGTGGGCGAGGTCGTCGGCGAGCTGCTGCACGCGGGGGCTCACGCCGCCGGCCCACTCGCCGAGGGCCATGCCGCCGTGGCCGCCGTCGGTGACGACGCCGGGCGCCGTGACGTCGGCGAAGAGGTCGACGAAGGCGGTGACGGTGCGCTGCTCGCCGACGTGGGCGGCGATCGTGGCCTCGTTCAGGCCGTTCTGCAGCGACGCGACCCAGCCCGTCGGGGACAGGCGCGGGGCGATCCAGGCGGCCGCCGCCTCCGTGGCCTGGGCCTTGACGGCGAGCAGCACGCGGTCGAGCTCGGCGGGGGCGTCGTCGAGCGTCCAGACGGGCAGCTCGACGGTGGTGGTGCCCGCCGGCGTGACGAGCGTCAGGCCGTGCTCGCGGATCGCGGCGACGTGCTCGGGGTCGGCGTCGACGAGCTGCACGGGCACGCCGGCCGCGGCGAGGTGCACCGCGAGCGTGCCGCCGATGGCCCCGGCGCCGACGACCGTGTAGGCGCGCGGAGCGGCGGGGGAGGGCTCGTGCCCGGTGGTGGTGCTCATGCGTTCTCCTTCTCTCGCTGGTCGCCCCAGTGCAGGGGCAGGGTGTGCGCTCCGGTCGACGAGCCGCCGTCGACCCGGAACACCGAGCCGGTCACCCAGGCGGCCTCGTCGCCCGCGACCCAGAGCACCGCGCGGGCGATGTCGTCGGGGTCGCCGGGGCGGCCGAGGGGGTTGGCCCCGACGGCCGCCGCGTACTCGTCGCTGACCGGGTTGGCCGTGCTGTCGACGACGACGAACCCGGGGGCGACGGCGTTGACGCGCACCCCGAGCGGGCCGAGCTCGAGCGCGGAGGCGCGGGTCGCCATCTCGAGGGCGGCCTTCGACGTGCTGTAGGGCGCGGCCCCCGGCCGGGCGCGCAGCGCGGCGCCCGACGAGATGTTGACGACGGAGGCGCGCAGCCCGGCCCCGACGACGCGTCGCGCCAGCGAGACGGTGAGCAGCACGGGCGCCCGCACGTTGACGGCCTGCACGGCGTCCCACGTGGCGGCGTCCAGGTCGAGGAACGGCGTGGCCGGGTAGACGCCGGCCGCGTTGACGAGCACGTCGACGGGTGCCGCCGACCAGGCCTCGTCGACGACGCGGGCAGGGGCCTCGGGGTCGGTGAGGTCGGCGGTCGTCGTGCGCACCGCCTCCTCGTCCGACCAGGTCGCGGCGGCGCCGAGCGAGGCGGCCCGCACGGTCGCGGCGGCCTCGACGAGCTCGGCCTCGCGCACGTCGACCAGCGTGAGGCGGTCGCCGTCGGCGGCGAAGCGCACCGCGGTCTGCAGCCCGATGCCGCTGGCGGCCCCGGTGACGACGACGTGGCGCCTCACTTGATCACCTTGCCCTTGGTCTCGGGCATCGTCAGGTAGACCGCGAGGCCGATGGCGGCCGCGATCGCGCAGTAGACCCAGACGAGGTGGCCGAGGTCGTTCTGGTTCATCCACGTCGTGATGTAGGGGGCGGTGCCGCCGAAGAGGGCGACGGCGAGGGCGTAGGGCAGGCCGATGCCCGTCGCGCGCACCTCGGGCGGGAACTGCTCGGCCATGATCGCGGCGCAGTTCGCGGAGTAGCCGAGCAGCAGCACGACGCCCACGATCTCGACGAGCAGCAGCATGCCGAACGACCCGTCGAGCAGCATGAAGGCGGGCCAGGCGAAGATCAGGAACCCGCCGGCGAAGGCGGCCATGGTGGGCTTGCGGCCGATCGTGTCGGAGAGGATGCCGGCGAAGGGCAGCAGCACGAGGAACACGACCATCGCGATCACGTTGGCGAGCAGCGCCTGGCTGAGCGGGATGCCCGTCGTGACGGCCGCGTAGGTCGGCATGTACGAGACCCACATGTAGTAGAGCAGCGTGCCGGCGATGGTGATGCCGAAGACGCGCAGGGTCGCACGGGGGTGGTCGCGCACCATCGCCACGAGCGGGTTGCGGTGCTTCTCGGGCGAGGCGTCGCGCTCGTCACGGGCGGTCTGGAACGAGTCCGTCTCCTCGACCGAGACGCGCAGCCACAGGCCCACGACTCCCAGCGCCGCGCCGAAGACGAACGCCACGCGCCAGCCCCACGAGTCGACGGCGCTCTCGGAGAGCGACGAGGTGATGATCGCGCCGATGCCGGAGGCGATCAGCACGCCGGCCCCGACCGAGACCTGCTGCCACGAGCCGGCGAAGGCCCGACGGCGCGGCGCGGCCGACTCGACGAGGAACGCCGACGACGAGCCGAACTCGCCGCCCGCCGAGAAGCCCTGCACGAGCCGGGCGAGGACGAGCAGCAGCGGGGCGAGCACGCCGATGCTGTCGTAGTCGGGGGTGATGCCGATCAGCAGCGAGGCGCCGGCCATCATGCCGATCGTCAGCATCAGGCCCTTCTTGCGGCCGTGCCGGTCGGCGTAGGCGCCGAGCACGGCCGCCCCGACCGGGCGCATCACGAAGCCGACGGCGAAGATGGCGAGCGTCGCCAGCAGCGCCGCGACGTCGTCGCCCGCGGGGAAGAAGTGGTGCGCGAAGATGGACGAGAAGGTCGTGTAGATCGCCCAGTCGACCCACTCGACGGTGTTGCCGATGGCCCCGGCGAGGATCGCCTTCTTGCCTCGGCGGCTGAGCTTGGTGTCGTGGACGGCCTCCGGCGCTGCGGCGTCGGGGGCGTCGTGCGGGTCGGTCGCGGTGCTCTCGGTGCTCATGATGTCCTCCGGTGTCGTCGGGTGGTTCCGTGAGTCGGTTCGGGGGGCGGTGCTGGTCGGGTGTCGGGTCGGGACCCGAGGAGGCGGCGGCTCAGTCGCGCAGGCCGGGCGCCACGTGCTCGGCGAGGGCCGCGTGCGTCGTGATCCACGCGTCGTCGGTCGAGCGGATGTGCTCGAGCAGGCGGTCGAGCACGAGCAGCCGGGACGGGTGGCCGATGATGTGCGGGTGCAGGGTCAGCTGGAACACGCCGCCGGCAGCGCGGGCGGCGTCGTGCTCGTCGATCCAGATCTGCAGCAGGTCGCGGGGCGCCATCCAGGGGCGCAGGCCGCCGAACCTGTCCATCATCAGGTAGGGGGCGTCGTCGCGGATCCACTCGACGGGGATCTCGACGACGCCGGTGCGCTCGCCGCGGTGCAGCAGCTCGTAGGGCACGTCGTCGGCCATCAGCGACGAGTCGTAGGCGAAGCCGAGCTCGCGCACCACGTCGAGGGTCGAGTCGCTGAAGTCCCACGAGGGGGTGCGGATGCCCGTGGGCCGCACGCCGGTCTGGGCGGTCAGCACGTCGACCGCCCGGCCGAGCAGGTCGAGCTCGTCGTCGTGGCCGAGCTGCGTGTTCCGCTCGTGGATCCACCCGTGCACCGCGACCTCGTGGCCGCGCTCGACGTAGCCGGGCGCCTCGTCGGGCCGCAGCAGCGCGCAGACCGCCGGGACGTAGAACGAGGCGGGCGCCTCGTGCCGGTGCAGCAGCTCGAGGATGCGCGGCACGGCCGCGCGGGCGCCGTACTCGCCCTGGGCCATGCGGCCGGGCGACGTCTCGCCGTCGCGCAGCGACGGGGTCTCGTGGTCGGAGTCGAACGAGATCGCGACGGCGACGGCGGCGCCGCCCGGCCAGCGGTCGGGCCCGGCGGCGGGCAGCAGCGAGCGGCCGGCGCGGACGCGCTCGACGTGGCCGCGCCAGGTCGGCTCGTCCCACTGCCAGGGCTGGGCGGTGTCGTCGGTGGTCATCGTGCTCCTTCGGGGTACAGCTCGAGGGCGCGCCGGAGACGTCCGCGAGGCGGACGGTCGACGTGCGAGAGGTCGGGGTCGGGGGAGTGGAGGGCGGGGGGAGGCGGACGAGACGGTCGCGGGGTCGGCGACGCGCCTCCTCGGGTCAGTCGGCGGGGTCGCCGTCCGTGTCGTCCCGGGCGAAGCGGCCGCCCACGAGCGGGGTCCACATGCGCTTGTGCGTGGTCATCTGGACGCTCACGTCGACCTCGCGGACCCCGGGGAGGGCGCCGAGCACGGTCGTCGTGAAGTCGTAGACCTCGGCGAAGCCGCCGAGGAAGGCCTGGCCGATCAGGTTGAACCGGCCCGCGGTCGCGGCGGCGTAGTGCACCGACCCGTGCCGCGCCAGCTGCCGGGCGGCGGCGCCCAGCTGGTCGGGGGCGACCGAGATCCACACCATCAGCTCGGTGTCGAGGCCGAGCAGGTCGGGGGTGACCAGCGGGCCCACGCGCAGCCGGCCCGACGAGATCATCGTCTGCAGCAGCCGCCCCGTGGCGGTCTCGCTCTTGCCGATGCTGCGGGCCAGGTCGGCCACCGGCAGGCGGCCGTCGACGACGAGCAGGTCGAGCACCTGCCGCTCGGCGTCCGTGGCCGTCGCCGCGACCGGGACGACGCCCTCGGACTCGTCGAGGTCGGGGGCCGCCGCGTTCGGGGTGTCGTCGCCGGGGGACGTCGCGGGGGCGTCGTCGCCGGGGGCGGGTTCCGTGGTGGCAGTGCGGGGGGAGGCGGCGGGCGTGGTCGGCCCGGCCGCCGCGCCCGGGAACGAGGCGAAGGGCACCGTGAAGGTGCGGAGCACGGGCAGCGCCTCGGTGCGGATGCCGGGCTCGGGGAACAGCTCGCCGAGCAGCGCCTGCAGGTCGGCGAACCGGGGCACCACGAACTCGACCACGCAGTCGGTCGAGCCCGAGACGGTGGTCGCGAAGCGCACCTCGGGCCGGCGGCGGAGCCGGTCGACCACGGCCTCGACGTCGGCGGGGCCGCACTGCACGCGGGTCATCACCGAGACCCCGAGGCCCGAGGCGAGCACGTCGGCCGCGGCGATGACGGTCATGACGCCGGCGTCGACGAGCCGTGCGAAGCGGCGCTGCACCGTCGAGACCGAGCAGCCCGCGCCGGCCGCGAGGTGGGCCCACGAGCCGCGCCCGTCGGCGGCGAGGGCGGCTAGGAGGCGGCGGTCGACGTCGTCGAGGACGATTCGCTCACCGGGCTGGACCACCTCGCTGCTCTGCATGACCCGACGCTATTGCGTCACCTGCATCGGCGCAAGAGGGGATTCGCGTCAACGTGCGCCCTGGGGCGGCGGAAAGCGGTCAGCCGCGAAGCACCCGCACCTCCCAGGGGCCGAGCGTCAGCGAGCCGATGCCGTGGGGCGTGTTGCCGATCACGAGGTCGGGCACCGAGCGGCGGCGCAGCACCGGGTCGAGCGCCGGGTCGAGGTCGAGGGGCTCGCCCGAGCAGTTCGCGAGCACGAGCAGCCGCTCGTCGCCGAGCGTCCGCGTGAACGCCCAGAGCCGCTCGTCGTCGGGCGCCAGCAGCGCGAAGGCGCCGAGCTGCACCACGGGCAGCTCGTGCCGCAGGGCGATCAGCCGGCGGGTGAACTCGAAGACGCTGCGCTCGCCGGAGGCGCGGTCGGCCTCGACGTTCACCTCGGCGCTGTTCGCGGTCACCCCGATCCACGGGGTCCCCGTCGTGAAGCCCGCGGCGGCGCCCGCGGACCACTGCACCGGCGTGCGGGCGTTGTCGCGGCTGCGCGAGCGGAGCGACTCGAGGACGTCGGCCTCGGAGGCGCCCGCGGCCAGCGCCTCCTCGTGCCAGTTCAGCGACTCGACGTCGCGGTACTGCTCGATCGAGGTGAACCCCGCGTTCGTCATGCCGATCTCGTCGCCCTGGTACACGTAGGGCGTGCCGCGGTGCAGGTGCAGCACGGCGGCGAGGGCCGTCGCGGACTCGACGCGGTACGGGCCGTCGTCGCCGAAGCGCGAGACCAGGCGGGGCTGGTCGTGGTTGCCGAGGTAGAGGCTGTTCCAGCCGCGGTCGGCGAGGCCCTCCTGCCAGCGGGCGAGCGACCGCTTGAGGGCGCTCAGGCGCAGCGGCCGCACGTCGAACTTCGAGTCGGGGCCGTGGTCGAGGTCGACGTGCTCGAACTGGAACACCATGTCGAGCTCGTGCCGCTGCTGGTCGGTGAAGAGCACGGCGTCGTCGACGGTGGCCCCGGGCATCTCGCCGACCGTGATCAGCTGGCGGTCGGGGCGGTGCGCGAAGACCTCGCGGTGCATCTCCTGCAGGTGGTCGTGGACGGACGGGTCCATCTCGAAGCCCGCCGCGCCGGGCTCGAGCGAGGCCGGGGTCTTGGCGATGAAGTTGATGACGTCCATGCGGAACCCGTCGACCCCGCGGTCGAGCCACCGGTTCATCATCGCGTGGACGGCGGCGCGCATCTCGGCGTTCCGCCAGTTCAGGTCGGGCTGGCCGACCGCGAACATGTGCAGGTAGTGCTCGTCGGTCGCCGGGTCGAGCTGCCAGGCGGGGCCGCTGAAGAAGCTGCGCCACTCGGTCGGCAGCGAGCCGTCGGCCGCCCGGGGGCGCCAGACGTACCAGTCGCGCTTGGGGCTGTCGACCGACGACCGCGACTCGGCGAACCACGGGTGCTGGTCGCTCGTGTGGTTGACGACGAGGTCCATGACGAGCTTCATGCCGAGCGCGTGCACCTCGGCGAGCAGCTCGTCGAACTCGTCGAGCGTGCCGAACAGCGGGTCGATGTCGTCGTAGTCGCTGATGTCGTAGCCGGCGTCGGCCTGCGGCGAGCGGTAGATCGGCGACAGCCAGAGCACGTCGACGCCGAGGTCGTGCAGGTGCCCCAGCTTGCTGCGGATGCCCGCCAGGTCGCCCACGCCGTCGCCGTCGCCGTCGGCGAAGCTGCGGGGCCAGATCTGGTAGACGGTGGCGGACGTCCACCAGGGGGCCTCGGGGTGCTGCGCCGCTCCTCCTTCGGTCGTGGGGGCGGGGGAGGTGGAGTCGGTCATGCGTCGAGTCTCGTCCTGCCGGGGGGTGTGAGGTGCCGCCTCCATCATTCAGGAGGCGCGGGTGCGGCGATCCTGATCCGTGCACCGTTCAGGAACCCGCGTCCCCCTCCCGCGGGGATCAGGACCGGTGTTCCTGAACGAGGGAGGGGAGGGCGACGGCCTCGAGCAGCACGAGCTGCTCGGGGAACAGCACCGGCGCCTGCACCCCGCCGAGCCCCAGCGCACGGCCGGTCAGCACGACCCCGTCGAGCGCCCAGGCGAGCGGCGACTGGCCGGGGCCGCCGAGCACGTCGGTCGGCGCCGCGAGCCGGACGCGGTACTCGCGGTCGTCGTCGAGGCCGGGCAGCGTGATCGGCCCGGGCGGGTAGCTCGCGCTCGTCGTCACCTGCGTGAACGTGTACAGCGCCCGGCTGCCGTCGTCCGCGACGACGCCGCGCACGTCGGTGCCCGGGTCGGGCAGGTCGGCGTGCACGGCGACCCCGGTGTGCAGCAGCTCGCGGTTCGCCTTGTGAACGGCGATCCAGGCGGCGAGCTCGTCGAGGGTCGCGTCGTCGACGTCGGACGAGCTGATGTCCCACTCGACGCCGAAGTGCCCCGGCAGGGCGACGCCGGCGCGGAACGACAGGTCGTGCCGCCGACCGGTCGAGTGCGAGCGGGGCCCGCCGACGTGGGCGCCCATCAGCTCGTAGGGCACGAGCAGGCCGGTGTGCTTCTGGTTGACGAGGCGCTCGACGGGGTCGATGCAGTCGCTGGTCCAGATGCGGTCGGTCCGGTCGAGGATCCCCAGGTCGACGCGGGCCCCGCCGGAGGCGCAGCTCTCGATCTCGACGCCGGGGTGCCGGCGGCGCAGCTCGTCGAGCAGGCGGTAGAGCGCGAGGACGTTCTCGTGCACCGCCGGCCGTGCCGGGGAGCCGGCGCCCGCCTCCAGCAGGTCGCGGTTGTGGTCCCACTTCAGGTAGGCGATGTCGTGGTCGCGGAGCAGCGCGTCCAGCGCGTCGAGCAGGTAGGCGGACGCGTCGGCGTTCGACAGGTCGAGCACCTGCTGCTGGCGGGCGACGGCGGGCAGGCGGCCCTCTCCGGGGCCGAGGATCCAGTCGGGGTGCGCCCGCGCGAGCTCGCTGTCGGGGCTGATCATCTCGGGCTCGACCCAGATGCCGAACTGCATGCCGAGCCCGGTGACGTGGTCGATCAGCGGCGCGAGCCCGTCGGGCCAGACGGTCTCGTCGACCCACCAGTCGCCGAGCGAGGTGGTGTCGTCGCGCCGACCGTGGAACCAGCCGTCGTCGAGCACGAACCGCTCGATGCCGACCCGGGCGCCGGCGTCGGCGAGGGCGCTGAGGCGGGCGAGGTCGTGGTCGAAGTAGACGGCCTCCCACGTGTTGAGGGTCACCGGGCGCGGCGTCGACGGGTGCTGCGGCCGGGCGCGCAGGAGGCGGTGGAACCGTGCCGAGAGCTGCGTCAGCCCGTCTCCCCACGAGCCGAGCGCCTCCGGCGTCTCGTAGCTCTCGCCCGGTCCGAGCCGGACCTCGCCCGGGGTGAGCAGCTCGGCGAGGCGGGTGTGGGCGGCGCCCGAGACGAGGCGCTCGACGCTGACGCGGTGGTTGCCGCTCCAGGCGAGGTGGGCGGCGTGGACGAGGCCGCGCTCGAAGCCGAAGCCGGGGGTGCCGGCGGCGACGAGCAGGCTGGCGTCGGCCCCGGGTCGGCCGCGGCGGCTCTCGCGGTCGTACCGGCCGACCGTGAGCGCGTGCCGCTGGGGCGTGCGCTCGCGGAGGTGGCGGCCCGTGGTGTCGAGCACCTCGCCGGCGGTGTGCGGCAGGGGGAACGTCGCGGCGAGCTCGCCGAGCTCGTAGGTCGCGGCGGTGTCGAGGGCGGCGGCCGCGGAGGCGGTCTCGGCCTGCCACTCGGGGCTCGTCGAGCCCGCGGCGGTGTTCGTGAGGCGGAGGCGCTGGTGCAGCAGGCCGTGCGGGTCGAGTCGCAGGGTGACGACGAGGCGGAGCTCGGCGGCGGGGTCGTCGGCGGTGACGGTGAGGGTGGTGCCGGCTGTGCTGGTGTGTGTGTCGGTGTCGCTCTCGGCGACGTCGAGGTCGGTGACGGCGAAGGCAGGGGAGAAGGAGGCGCCGGCCCGGCTGCCGACGAGGCCGGGCGTGCCCTGCCAGCCGTCGGACTCGAGGGGCAGCAGCGTCAGGCGGGCCGGTTCGTCGAGGGCTCCGGAGACGCGCTGGGGGCGGGCCACGAGGACGAGGCCGGCGAGGGCGGCGGGGCTGAGGTCGCCGAGGTCGGGGCCCCAGTGGACGATGCTCGGCAGGCCGGCGCCGGAGGTGTCGAGGACGACGCTCGTGCCTCCCTGACGGAGGTGGAGCTCGGGCGCGGACGAGTCGGTGCGACGCTGCATGAGTTAGTTCTATGACGGAAGTAATGGGGGTGTCAAGGGGAGTCGAGGATGCGGTGGGCGCCTCCTGCGGGCCGGGTCCGGTGGATATGCTCGGCGGGTCGCGGTCTGCGGATCGGGGTCCGCGGCAGTCGTGACGACCGTCACGGCGACGACGCGGGATGGTGGGCATGACGGCGGAGCCGGTGCGGGGCGGGGGCGAGTCGGGGCGCGAGCTGGTGCGCGAGGTGCTGATCCACGGGCCGGTCGCGCGGGCCGAGCTCGGGCGGCGGCTGCGGCTGTCGCCGGCGAGCCTGACGCGCCTGAGCAAGCCGTTGTTGGACTCGGGGCTGTTCGTCGAGGGTGCCGTCGAGGCGGCGGGGGCCGTGGGGCGCCCGGTGCGGCCGCTCGACGTCCGGGTCGACGGGCACCGTTTCGTGGGGGTCAAGCTGACCGGCGACCAGGCGTTCGGGGTGCTCACCGACCTGCGGGCACGCACGCTCGCGTCGGTCGACGTCGACCTCGACGGGCGGTCGCCGGAGGAGGTCGTCGAGACGCTGGTGGGGCTGGTGGCGGTGCTGTTCGCTAGCGGCGCGGGGGCCGGGGCCTGGGCTGATGTAGGTGCGGGCGCGGGCGCTTCGGGCGGGGGTGGTGGTGTTCGTGCTGCGGCTGATCCGTCACGTGCCGGATCAGGTGTCGAGGCGGGTGCGGGTGCCGTGAGGGGCGCGGGTGTCGGTGGTGGTGTTCGTGCTGCGGCTGATCCGTCACGTACCGGATCAGGCGTCGAGGCGGGCGCGGGTGCCGTGGGGCTCGCGGGCGTCGGGGTGACCGTCGGCGGCACGGTGACCGGGCAGCGGGTGGTGCGGCGGGCGCCGTTCCTCGACTGGCGGGAGGTCGACCTCGGCGGGATGCTGGCGGCGCGGCTCGGACTGCCGGTCGTCGTGGAGAACGACGTGGTGGCGCTGACCGAGGCGGAGCACTGGTTCGGTCTCGGGCGCGGCGTCGACGACCTCGCGGTGCTGACCATCGGCGCCGGTGTCGGCTACGGGCTGGTCGTGCACGGCCGACAGGTGATCACGCCCGACACGGGTCTCGGGCTGGGCGGGCACGTGCCCCTCGACCCCTCCGGGCCGATCTGCCCCGAGGGGCACCGCGGCTGCTCGACGGCGATGCTGTCGACGCCGAGCCTGTGCGCCGTGGCCGCCGCCGAGCTCGGCCGGCCCGTCCCGTACGACGAGCTGCTGGCGCTCGCCGCCTCCGGCGACCCGGCCGCGTCCGGCGTCGTCCGCACGGCCGGCCGGTCGCTCGGGCGTCTGGTCGCCGCGGTGGCGAACCTCGGCATGGTCGGCACCGTGGTGCTCTCGGGCGAGGGCGTCGGCCTCGTCGACGTGCCCGTCGCCGCCGAGGAGCTGCGGGCCGGCCTCGCCGCCGACCGCGACCCCGAGGCCACGGAGGTGCGGGTGCTGACCGGGGACGCCGACTTCGCCGCCTGGGCACGCGGCGCCGCGGCGGTCGCGGTGCAGAGCTGGATCGCGTCGCTCGGAGCCTGAGGGCGTGGGTCGTGCCTGGGCCGCCGAGTCGCGGCCAGATGCCTGAGACGGTCCGACGCGGGTCACCCCTCGGCGCGTCCTCGGGGTGGACCGGCGCCATGGTCCAGACATGACGCGTCGTGTCGACCGAGCCTCCCGCCTCCTCCTGCTTCTCGGATGCGCCGTGTCGGTCGCGGGCGTGGTCGTCCTGGCCGTCGAGGCAGCGCGACCTGTGTCGTTCGGGTGGTTCGCGTACGCGCCCCTCTCGGACACGGTGTTCACCGCGGACGGTCTGCACGTCCTCTCGACCGCCAGCCTCGTCGGCGCGGTCGTCGTCGTCATCGGGCTGTTGCTGGTCGCGGCGTGCCTCGGCTACCGACGGGGTGCACGCCGCAGGCCGTGAACCGAGTCACGCTCACGACGGGCAGACCGACCCTGCCAAGCTCTTCTCATGTCGTGGCCCCGAGCTGTCGCCCTCCGGACGGAGCGCCTCTCCCTCGAGCCGCTGACCGTCGAGCACGCGAGCGAGATGGTGACCGCCCTGGCGCCCCGAGCCCTGTACCGGTTCACCGGCGGTGAGTCGCCCACGCCGGGCGAGCTCGAGGCGCGCTACCGCCGTCAGTCGCGAGGCCGCTCCGACGACGGACGAGCCGGGTGGTCGAACTGGATCATCCGGCCCGTCGACGGCGGGGCGGCCGTCGGCTTCGTCCAGGCGACGCTGACACAGGACGGCCCCGACCTCGTCGCCGACCTCGCGTGGGTGGTGACGCCGTCGGAGCAGGGGCGCGGAGTCGCGTCCGAGGCGGCCGCCGCCGTCGTGACGTGGCTGAGCCTGAGCGGCGTCGAGCGTCTGCGGGCCTCGATCCACCCCGACAACACGGCATCGCAGCGGGTCGCCGGGCGGCTCGGACTCGCGCCCACGTCGCTGCTCGTCGACGACGAGGTCGTCTGGGGCGCCGACGTCGGTGCCGCGGCGGAGCAGTGACCAGTGGGACGGGGCGGTAAACTGGTCCACGAGACCTCTGCCGGATCGGTGGAGGTTTTCTTGTATGACCACTCCTCAGCCCCTCACCGTCACGACCGCCGACGAGCGCGACCGCCCCGAGCTCGAACAGCTCTGGACGATGTTCCGCCACGAGATGTCCGCGTTCACGGGCGCGCTCCCCGACGGACGAGGCCGGTACCGCCAGGAACGTCTGGACGCCGGCCTCTCGGAACCGGGCTAGTCCGCCCACGTCTTCCGCCTCGGGCAGCATCCGATCGGGCTCGCCGTCCTGCGCGGGCTCGACGCCGAGGAGCACGTCATCAGCAGCTTCTTCGTCGTGAAGGCCGCGCGACGTTCTCATG
The DNA here is from genome assembly GCF_011761235.1 of Frigoribacterium faeni. Taxonomy (GTDB): domain Bacteria; phylum Actinomycetota; class Actinomycetes; order Actinomycetales; family Microbacteriaceae; genus Frigoribacterium; species Frigoribacterium faeni_A. The sequence goes on along the minus strand of NZ_JAAOYW010000004.1, from coordinate 74,209 downwards.
TCGGACGCACCGCCGTGGTGCAGCTGACCGAGGCGCGACCTGGTCGGTGGGCCGTCGCCTACCAGGAGCGCAACGAGGCCGCGGCGCGGTTCTGGCGCACGGTCGCCCTCGACGCTGATGGATCGTGTGCGTTCGAACGCCGTGCCGTCCCCGGTCGCCCGGACCTGCCGGCGGACGCGTGGGCTCGCTTCCGTGTCCGGTAGCCGATCAGCCCCCGGCCGTGCTCAGCAGGTAGTGCCTGGTGCGTGCGGTCCACGCTCAGGCCGTGAAACGCCGGAAGTACCAGACCGCGAGCAGCATCACCACGACGAAGACGCCGGCGCCAGCCGTCAGGCGAGTCCGCACCCCTGCCCCCCGCGTCGCCGTGACGACGATGAGCCCGCCCAGGGCTGCGCCGACGCCGGCCGCAGCGAAGGCCACCACCGAGTCCATCACGTAGTGAGGAGGGTCCGTCTCTGCGCACTGCTCGGTGCCGCACCAGGCCCAGAAACCGGCAGCGCCCATGACGATGCCGAGCAGGAGCCCGACGGGTCCGGCCCAGAGCAGGTGAAGGAGGGGGCGCCTCCTCGGTCCGTCGCTCACGACGACGTGCCCCTCACCGCGTCCACGACAGCCACGCGGCCACCGCGAGCGCGACGAGGGCGACGAGGCCGGCCGTGACCAGGAGGCGCACCTTCAGACGTGCCCACGGCAGGACGACGAAGACCACGGCCACGAGAGCGGCCCCGACGCCCATGCTCGTGACGGCCTGCAGGATGCCCGCGGCGACCTCGGCCTCCGATCGGCAACCGGTCCGAGCTGTGCCGCACCATCCGATGAAGCCCGGGATCGCCGCGGCGGTCAGGGTGCCCACGGCGAGGAGCGTCATCCAGGTCGCGTGCGCCAGCACGAGATCCGTGCGGCTCGGCTGTGTTCTCTCGCTCGACATGGCCCTCCCCGTGGACACGGTACGGACCCGGTGCTCGCGGCGGGCTCCCCAGAGGAGGGGGGCTGACGGGCTGCTAGCTTGCCGACATGACCTGGCCTGTCGTCCACATCTCCCGTGCGCTCGACCACGACGTCGCCGCCGTGTCGAGCGTCGCCGGCGACCCGGAGAACCTGCCCGCGTGGGCGGCCGGCCTGAGCGCCGGCATCCGTCAGGAGGACGGGCGGTGGTTCACGGACTCGCCCATGGGCGTCGTCGAGGTGGCCTTCACGGGGCCGGTGGAGCTCGGCATCCTCGACCACGACGTGACCCTGCCCGACGGCTCGGTGGTGAGCAACCCCTTCCGCGTCGTGGCCAACGACCAGGGCAGCGAGGCCGTCTTCACCCTCTTCCGCCGAGACGGCGTGACGCAGGCCGAGTTCGAGTCCGACGCCGACGCCGTGCGCGGCGATCTCGAACGGCTCGCGGCACTGCTCGACGAGCGTTCGCCTCGCGCCTGACGGACCGTCCGTCGACGGGCTCCGATCAGGAGGTGCGGCGGTCGGCCCCGGGGTCCGGCTGCGTCACGGGGTCCGGCAGCGTCACCGGGTACTTGAAGCCGACGTGGGAGTCGACGAAGCCGAGTCGCGTGTAGAAGCGGTGTGCGTCGGTCCGTGCGGCGTCGGAGGTGAGTTGCACGAGCGGCGTGCCGAGCTCGACGGCGGCCTCCTCGACCACCCACCGCATCAGCGCGCTGCCGACGCCCGACGAGCGCTGCGTGCTCGCGACCCGGACCGCCTCGACGAGCAGCCGGGTGCTCCCTCGGCGTGCCATGCCCGGGATGACCGTCAGCTGCAGCGTGCCCACGACCGCCCGCCCGTCGTCCACCGCCACGAGGAGCTCGTTGCTCGGGTCGAGGACGATGCGCTCGAGCGCGGTCGCGTACGCGGCGGCGTCCTCGTCGCCGGCGACGTCACCTCGGCCCGCACTGATCGGGTCGTCGGACAGCAGCCGCATGATCGCGCGCAGGTCGTCGGGCGCAGCCCGCCGCAGGAGCACGTCGGCGCCGCGGGCCGAGAGGTGGACGGGGAGGCTCAGGTCGCTGATCACGCCTCATCCTCGCCGAACGGCGCGAGCCGCGGCCGCGGCTGCCGCCCAGGCGTCGCCCTCGACGTCGAGATCCGGGTACGCCGCGAGCATGCGATCCGGCACGACCTCGAAGGTGGCCAGGTCCTCTGCCGTCGACCGCGCCTCCGCCATCGCCGGGTACTCGCCCGCGAGCCCGACGGGCCAGCGCTCCGGCGGGTCGTCGACGTCGCGCTGGGCACGACCCGAACGCCGGAGCTCGAGTCGCCGGGCGTCGGAGAACGGCCGGAGCGCACCGATCGTCACGAGCCCGTCGACCACGCGCGCCACGGCGTCCTCCGCGGCGGACAGGGGAGAGGGCGACCCCAGGGCCCGCCACTCGAGCTCCCGGGCGAAGGCCGACGAGGCGGCTCCCGCCGAGATCAGCCACGGGACGACGAAGTCGGGCCGTCGGGGCCCGCGGCCGTTGATCTCGGCCGCGCGCTCGGGTGCGTCGGCGATCTCGACCAGAAGGCGGGCCTCGGCGTGCGTGGACATCCACGCCGACTCGTCGTCCCGCTCGACGGGCGGACGCAGCTCCGCCGCCCGCGCCGCGGCGAACACGTGGCGCTGCCCCGGGACGACCCGATCGCGGAGGTCGAGCGACCGATGGGCGAGACCGAGCTCGCCGGCGAGTTCCTCGACGTGGCGCCTCAGCTGGCCGCGCACCTGCGAGGCCTGCTCGAGGTCCCCGCCGAGCGGGTCGGGGACGTCCCAGTCGCGGACGGCCACCCCGCTCGGGACCCGGAACGCCCCGGGGCACCCGATCCGGACGACGAGGTGGGCGCGGTCCACCAGGGCGGCGGACACCCTCTGCGGGGGGCGGCGGGTGTCGAAGACCGCCCGGTCCACGGCCGTGACCGCGACCAGCAGCACGTGGTCGAGCGCCGACGCGGGCTCGGGTGCGACCCCGGCCGCCTCGATGTCGTGCGTCCCCAGCGTCAGGGCGCGGAGGTACTCGGCGGCCATCCGACTCCGCCCGATGCCCCGCGGGCTGACGAAGAGCACGGTCCGCACGTCGGCCAGGCCCGCCTCCGACGCCGCCCGGGCGATCGCCTCGGAGTCGCCGTCGCCGAACGGGTCGCTGAAGCGGCGCGCGGACCGCCGCTGCCGCAGGTAGGTCACCGTGAACCACCCGGCGAACGCGAGGCACCAGGCGCCGATGAGGTACCCGACGACGACGGACACCCAGGCGAAGGGGCCGTCCGTCGAGCCTGCGCCGCTGACGGTCCAGGCGATCGCGCCCAGCCCGACCAGCGCGATCGCGGACGCCGCGAGGATGCCCTTGCGCTCCGCCGGCGTCGTCCGACCGTGGCGTCGCTCGTCGTCCACCCTGCCCTCGCTTCCCCGGAGCATGACGTCGAGCCCCCCGAGCCATCCTGTCGCCGCGGCCGGGCGGGCACGACCCCGCGTGGGAGGGGCACCGCGGGGCGGAGCGCAGTTCTCCCTGCGCCACACCCCGAAACCGGCGCCACACCTCGAGAAATGGGGGTGTGGTGCCGGTTTCGGGGTGTCGCGCGATGCGGGCGGTCCGCGGGCACGCGGCGGGGGCGGACCGCGGGCGCGCGGCGGGAGCGGACCGCCCTCCAGGGGCGGTACGGCATGATGCTGTGCAGGACGCCTCGACGGGGGCCGAGGAGCAGGGGGCGGAGATGAGCGACACCGGAGCACCGCAGGGCACGGTCGGCGTCGCCCGACACGGGCGTCTCAGGAGGCGAGGTCCGGTCGGTCTGGTCGCCCGCCTCCTCGGCATCACGGTCGTCGTCGGCCTCGTGAGCTCGACGTCCGTGGCGGCCATCGCGACGTGGCAGGTGCTGGGCACGGCCCAGCCGACCGTCTCGCTCGCGGTCCCCGGGACGACGGCGAGCCCCGTCCCCGAGCTCACGGCCCAGTCCGGCGAGGTGAACATGCTGCTCGTCGCGACCGACACGCGGACCGGCCAGGGAGGCGGCTTCGACGACCCGGCGAACCAGGCGGCGAGCACCGGCGTCGGCAACAACGACACGACCGTCCTCGTGCACATCTCCGAGGACCACACGAACATGGCCGTGATCAGCTTCCCCCGCGACCTGATGCTGCCGATCCCGGAGTGCACGAACGACTCGGGCGAGACGACCCCCGCCTCCTCGAAGGCCATGCTCAACACGGCGCTGTCGCGCGGCGGCGAGCAGTACGGCCTCGCCTGCGTGGCGCGCACGATCGGCCAGCTGACCGGGCTGCAGATCGACTACGCCGGCAGCATCGCCTTCGGCGGCGTCGTCTCGATGGCCGACGCGGTGGGCGGCGTCGAGGTCTGCCTGGCGACCCCCATCAAGGACGACGACGTCGTGCCGGCCATCGACCTGCCGGCCGGCACGCAGACCCTCTCCGGCGTGGAGGCCGGCGCGTTCCTGCGCTCGCGGCACGGCGTCGGCGACGCGAGCGACCTCGGCCGCATCAGCAACCAGCAGACCTTCATGTCGGCCCTGGCCCGCCAGGTCGTCTCGGCGGGCACGCTGACGGACCCGACCAAGGTGCTGCGCCTGGCACGGACCGCGTTCGAGAACATGACGCTCTCGGACACCCTCTCGAGCCCCACGACGCTCGCGCAGATCGCCATCGCCGTGAACACCGTCGGGCTGTCCGACATGGTGTTCGTCCAGTACCCCGTCGCCGACGACCCCGCGAACCGCAACCGCGTCGTCGTCGACACCGAGGCCGCGGCGCTGCTCAACTCGGTGCTGCAGGCCGGCCAGCCGGTCGTGCTGGGGGAGGACAGCCTCGGGCGCTCCGCGATCATCGACCCTGACGCGCCGGCGCCCGCGCCCGCGCCGACCCCGTCGTCTACCACCGCGGCCCCCGACGCCGGCGACGCGGCCACGCCGGGCGCAGGCGCCGGCACGACGGACGCGCCGGCCGAGACCACGGCCCCGGCTCCGGCTCCGGCGGCGACCCCGCTCCCCTCCTCCGTCTCGGGGCAGAGCGCGGACCAGGTCACCTGCGCGGTCAAGAAGTAGGTCCCGACCGGCTCGGCGGGCCGCTGCCGACCCGACCGGCCGCGGGGCGAGCACACTGGGGCCCTCCACCTCGAAGGAAGAAGGCCCCACCATGTCAGCGTCGACAGTCCTGTTCATCGGCGGCACCGGCATCATCAGCTCGGCGGCGGCCGTCCGGGCCCTCGAGCTCGGCCACGAGCTCACCGTCCTCAACCGCGGGTCGTCGTCGACCCGGCCCGTGCCCGACGGGGTCGAGGTGCTGACGGGGGACGTGTCCGACCCTGCCTCGGTCCGCCGGGCGATCGGCGACCGGTCGTTCGACGTCGTGGTCGACTTCGTCGCCTTCACGCCCGACCAGGTGCAGGCCGACATCGACCTCTTCACCGGGCGCACCGGCCAGTACGTCTTCATCAGCTCGGCGTCGGCGTACCAGAAGCCCGTCGCGGCCCTGCCGATCCGCGAGTCGTCGCCGCTGCGCAACCCGTTCTGGCAGTACTCCCGCGACAAGATCGCCTGCGAGGACCTGCTCGTCGCCGCCTACCGCGACCACGGGTTCCCGGCCACGATCGTCCGCCCGTCGCACACCTACGACCGCACGGCGCTCCCGGTCACCGGCGGCTGGACCGTCGTCGACCGCATGCGCCGCGGCCTCGAGGTCGTCGTGCACGGCGACGGCACGTCGCTCTGGACCCTCACCCACCACGCCGACTTCGCCCGCGCGTTCGTCGGGCTGCTCGGCCTGCCGGCCGCCGTCGGCGACGTGTTCCACATCACCTCCGACGAGGCCCTGCCCTGGGACCAGATCTACACGACCCTCGCCGCCGCGGCAGGCGTCGACGAGCCCCGGCTGGTGCACGTCGCGAGCGAGAGCGTCGCCGTCGTCGAGCCCGAGTGGGGCCCGGGCCTGCTGGGCGACAAGGCCCACTCGGTCGTGTTCGACAACGCGAAGGTCAAGGCGTTCGTGCCCGGCTGGCACGCGACGACGTCCTGGGCCGCCGGCGCTCGCGAGATCGTCGACTGGTACGACGCCGACGCTTCGCGGCGCGAGGTCGACCCGGCCGCCGAGCGGGCCTTCGACCGCCTTCTCGCCGGCGCCCGGGCCTTCCGGGCCTGAGCCGGACCGGGCCTGAGCGGGACCGCCCCGAGCGGTTCCGCACTCGAGCACGCGGGGCCCCGAGGAGGCGGCGGGGCGGCCCCAGCGCCGGTCCGGTCGCGTCCCTCCCCGCTGCCGCGTCACAGTGCGCGCAGTTGCGCGTCGCGTGCGGCGATGGCCTCGGCGGTGTCGGGGAACAGCAGGGGCAGGCCGAACTGCTCCGTCTCGCGTTGGATCCGCTCGGCGGTCGGGCGGAAGCGCCGTTCGTACTCGACGAACGCGCTCTCGACGTCACCGGTGGTCGCGACCATCGCGTCGTGCAGGGCAGTCGCCCCGAGGATCGCGACCGAGCCCCCCATGCCGGCGGCCGGCGACGGGCAGTAACCGGCGTCGCCGACGAGCGCGACACGACCCGACGACCAGCGGGGCAGCCTGTTCTGGCTCAGCTTGTCGAAGTAGAAGTTGTCGGCGCCGAGGGCTCGGTCGACGACGTCGGCCGTGAACGGCTCGCCGGCATCGGCGAAGCGGTCGCGGACGATCCCCTTCTGCTCGTCGACGTCGTGGTGGTCGTACGGGATCTCGTGCTCGGAGCGGAACACGAAGACGATGTCGGTGGTGTCGTCGTAGGCGTTCAGCAGCAGGGTGCGCCCCGGGGTGTTCTGGATCCGCGAGGTCCAGGGCGTGATGAGCGCTCCCTCCGCCACCGTCACCGAGGTGTAGTGGTTCAAGAAGTGGCTGTGATCGGACTCGGGGCCGAAACGGAGCCTGCGCACCGTCGAATGGGCGCCGTCGCACCCCAGCACCATCTCGAACTCCCGGGCCGGAGCGTCGCGGAAGGTGACGAGGACGCCGTCGGCCGTGTCGGCGAGATCGGTCACGGAGTCGCCGAAGACGATCTCGACGGAGTCGCCCAGCTCGCTGATCAGGATGTCGAGGAGGTCGTCGCGATGGATCTCGACGTCGTCGTGGCGGTGGACCTCGTACTCGTCGACGACGACGGCCGCGGCATCGGGTTCGGGTCGTGTGCTGGCGATGGTCGTGCCACGCGCGTCCGCGAACTCGGTGGTCCGCGGGGGCAGCGCCTTCGCGCGGACCGCGGCCAGGATGCCCATCCGGTCGAAGATCGCCATCGTGTCGTCCCGCAGGTCGACCGGCGTCCCGCCCTTGCGGAGCCCCGGCGCGAGCTCGACGACCGTGACCTCGTACCCGAGCCGCTTCATCCAGATCGCGGTCGTCAACCCGGCGAAGCTCGCTCCCGACACCAGGACCCGCCCCCGTCGCCGCGTCGTGTCCGCGCCCGGCTCCGTGCTCGCGTCAGTCTGCTCGTCCGTCTCCGTGTCCATGGTGCCTCCCGCTCCGGCCCGTCCTCGGGCCCTCGATCGAAACGTGTAGTGACTACACGATTCGCACGGTAGCACAAAGTTGGAGTGACACCACTGTTCGTGCGATGCTGGGTGCGTGACACAGTCCCGGGGGCTCCGCGAGCGCAAGAAAGCCGAGATGCGCGCCCGACTCGCCGACGTCGCGGCCGTACTGTTCGCCGCGCACGGCTACGACGCCGTGTCCGTCTCGGACGTGGCTTCGGCAGCCGGGGTCGCGGACCAGACCGTCTACAACTACTTCCCGACGAAGCCCGACCTCGTCCTCGACCTCGCCGACGAGATGCTCGAGCACTCGCGCCGCCTCGTCGCCGAGCGCGATCCTGGCCTCACTCCCGCCGAGGCCCTCAGCGACCTCGTGCACCGGGACATCGACCACTTCATGCGGCAGGATCCCCTCCTCGCTCGAGGCCAGTACCCGACGCAGTCGGTGGTGAGCGACGTGCTGCGGCGATACGCGCTGCAGTTCCGCCACGACCAGGCTGACGCGATCGCGGCGGCCCTCCTCGAGACCGATCCTGCGCTGAACCCCCTCGTCGCACGTGCCCACGCCGGTGTGCTCGTCACGGTCATCCAGGCCGTCACCGACAGGATCGGCGCGGCGATCTCGACGGGCGGCGACCTGCAGGCGGTCGCCCGCGAGCTGCACGCCGACGCCGAGGCGACGCTCTCGGACGCGGCAGAGAACTTCCGCGCGACGCAGGCCCGTTCCGCAGGGTCCTCGAGGGGCTGACCTGGGGTAGTCGCTCTCGGGCCCCACGGTCGCGCCGTGACTGGGCGGGGCGGCCCGGCTCAGGGCGTCGCGCCCGTCTCGAGCGACCACGCCGTCACGTGCACGACGGAGCCGGCGACGACGTCGAGCTCGACCGGCCACGAGCCGCGCTCGTCGGTCGCGAACGGCGCGGCGTACAGGGTGCGGGCGACGAGGGCGCCGGAGGTGGCGCCCGCGTCCCAGCCCAGGGTCGTGACCGCCGAGGCCCCCGCCGGCAGCTCGAACTGGGCGTAGCCCCGGTCCTCGGCGAGGAACGACCCGCCCTGCTCGGCCGTGACCGCGAGCTCGTGGCCGTTCTGGTCGGCGAAGGCCACGTCGGGGTAGCCCTCGACCACGCAGGGGGCGTCCGTGTAGTTCGTCAGCCGCAGCGTCTGGCTGCGGTGCCCCGTCGCCGCGCCGGTCTCGCCGAGCAGCATCATCGCCTGGTCGCGGGTGCACCACGAGGGGTCGCGGTCCGGGTCGCGACCGGGATCGAGCGTCGGGACGGGAGTGCCCTCGGCGTACGGGTCGGGGAGGGCGCCCAGGGCAGGGTCCGCGCCCTCGGCGACCGCCGCCTCCTGCGCCGACGCGACGCGGGCGGCCCGCTGGCCGAGCGCTCCGGTGGCGACGACCGCCGCGACGGCCACGACGGCGGTCGCGACGAGGAGGGTCTGGCGACGCCGGGCTCGTGACGGCGTCGCGGCCGTGCGTCCGGCCGTCAGCTCGTCGTCGGGCTCGGGCTCCGAGGGGGCCAGGGCTGCCGCCCGTCGCCGTACGAGCAGGGCAGGGAGCCAGCCCTGGACCACGCCCCACCAGGCGCCGACGGTCGCGTCGGTGCCCAGTCCGTCGAGCAGCATGCGGAGGCGCGGTGCCGGGAGCGCCGCCACGATCGTCGCGAGATCGAGGGCCAGGCCGGCCGCGCCTCCCGCGAGGACGATCGCGAACCAGGCGAGCGCGACCCGTGCGGTGCGGTCGTCGACGCGGGTCGCGAGCGGGACGAGGAGGCGCGCGACCAGGAACACGACCGCCGCGGCGAGCAGGCTCGTCCCCACGCCCCAGGCCCACGGGCGCACCCCGGGCGAGAACGGGATCGTCGCGGGCAGGACCGCGCCGACGCTGGCGGGCAGCAGGCCGCTCCAGCTGACGACGACGGCCAGGGCCCCGCTCACGAGCCACAGCCCCGCGGCGGTCGCCGCCACGAGGGTGGGGCCGGAGGCGCGGGTGCGGAGTCGGGATCGGGGTCGGTCGGCGGCCTCGTCGGTCATGCGCCCAGTCCATCAGGGACGACCGACGGCGGCATCCGCCGCGAGGAGCATCGTGGGGCGGCGGTGTCGGCGGTGTCGGCGGTGCTGGCGGTGCTGGCGGTGTGTCAGCCGGTGTCGCGCTAGTGGCGGACGTGGCGGCGCGTGCCTGGTTCACTCGCACCATGACGAACCGGCCGAACATCGCGCGAGTCCTGGTCGACGGTGTCGAGGTCAGCCGCGACCACGATCTCGGCGCGGAGCCCTCGTTCGAGTTCGAGACCGACGAGGGGAACCGCTACCGCGTGGTGGCGGAGGACACGCCTCGGCGACAGACGTGGACGGTCACTCGCTCGGACGGCGCGGAGGAGATCCCCGCCGGGACCGTTCGTCACGACAAGCCGTGGCTCATCTTCGGCTCCAGCGCCCACCACTACTTCCCGCCGGGGTCTCGCGTCGCGGCGGGTTTCCAGAACGACCTCTGGAACGCCGTCCAGTCGCTCGCCGTCTGACCGGGTCGGCGGGCGGGAGCGCGGGAGGGGCCACAGGCGCGGTCGCCAGGCGTGGCGCCAGCGCACGCGCCGGCGCCGGCGCCGTCAGCCGAGGGTGCCGCGACTCCGCTCGTGCGACCGGGCGGCCCGCTGCGTGAGAGCGGACACGAGGTAGGCCGCGGCCAGGGCCGCGTAGACCACCGTCGACATGACCGTGCTGGCGGCCGAACGACCGTCGGAGGAGGTGCCCACGACGTCGCCGAGCGCCTGCCAGACGAAGAACGCCGTCAGCACGACGCTCGAGGTGGCGCCGCCGGTCAGCTTCCACGCGGGTCGGGCCGGGCGGATCGGCTCGCCCGCGGCGCGGAAGGTGCGACCGCAGAACACGACCGTGGCGACCGTCACGGCCAGGAGCACCGCCGTGCCCGCTGCCTGGCCGGCGAGGAGCGCGACCCCCAGGCCGACGCCGAAGCTGACGATGACCGCCACCAGGACGATGCCGACCTTGGTCGTCGCGGACGTGATTCGCGGTGTCATCGTTCTCCCCCTCCGACGAGACCTGTGCGTCTCGCGTCGACTCTAGGGGGCGGCCGCCTCTCGACCAAGGGGCGGCCGCGGGGCCTGCCCGACGGTCACGCCCGCCGGTATCGCGAGCCGTCCCAGGTGTGCACCGCGGTGTCGTCGCCCAGCATCCGCAGGTCGTACGCGGCGCAGTCGACGAAGGTGCCGATGCTGATCCAGGACCGGGAGCGGCGCAGCTCGCCCTTCGAGGGGCCGTCGGCGCCGATGCCGGCTCGGTGCACCATCCACTCGACGTCACGGGCGTCGTCGTCGAGGTAGCGCATCACGGCCTCGTTGTCCTCGTGCTGGCCGATGTAGCTGCGCGCGACGGTGCTCCGCACGGCCCTCAGCGGCAGCGGCAGGCGGGTGCCCGGGGCGGCGCTCAGGCCGCCCGCCTGGTAGAGCAGGCGGCGGGTGCCGCTGCGGCGCATGGCCGGCACGAGCTGTCGGACGAACTCGGTGTTGACCTTGCGCGTGCTCTGCGCCGCGACGTCGCCGACCATCATCGCGACCGCGTCGACCCCCTCGAGCAGGGCGTCGAGGGCGGTGTCGTCGACCTGGTCCATCGAGCCCTGCACGACGTCGAGGTCGTCGTGCGTGATCGCGAGCTTGCTCGGCGTCCGGGCGAGGGCCCGGACGCTGTGCCCCGCCTCGAGCGCGAGTCGCGTGAAGTGCTGGCCGGTCTGCCCCGTGGCGCCGAACACCAGGAGGGAAGGAAGAGTTGTCATGAGGCCAATGTAGGCGGTGTCTAGAAAATAGGCAATGCCTAGTCGCCGTCTAGGATGGGGCGATGACGCAACGACCGTTCCACCACGGGAACCTGCGGGCCGTGCTGCTCGACGAGGCGACCGCGGTCGTGCGGGAGTCCGGCGTGGCCGGGCTGTCTCTCCGCGACCTCGCGCGGCGGGCCGGCGTCAGCCACGGCGCCCCGCGCAGCCACTTCGTCGACCGGCAGGCCCTGCTCGACGCGCTCGCGCAGCTCGGCTTCGAGCGCCTCACGGCCGCGGTCCGTCGGGCGCTCGACGCCGGCGGCCCCCTCCCGGACCGCCTCCGCCGGGTCGCCCACGCCTACGTCGACTTCGCCGTCGACGACGCCGCGCTCATGGACCTCATGTTCGAGACCAAGGTGACCCAGCAGTCGCAGGGGGTGCAGGAGGCGGCGGGCGTCCTCTTCGGGACGCTCGACGGGGCGCTGGGGCCGGCACCGGGAGACGAGGCGGAGGACGGGCCCCGGGTCACCTTCAAGATGCTCTTCGCGGCGACCATGCAGGGGATCGCCGCGCTCGTCGCGTCCGGGCGCATCGAGCGCCCGCACGGGGAACACCTCGTCGACTCGGCGATGGACACGATGCTCGGCTCGGAGCTCGCGGCGCGGGTGATCACCGCGTCGTGACGCGGCCGGCGGCGCGCCGCCGCACGAGCAGCACGACGACGGATGCCGCGGCCGTCAGCAGCAGGATGAGCGCCCCGGCGAGGGTGCCCGCGACGAACGTGAACGCCTTCGCCGTGTCGGCGGAGCCGGGCAGCAGCCCGTGCACGAGCACGGCCCCGACGAGGCCGGCCACGAGGGAGGCGCCCACGAGCACCCAGAACACGCTGCGGATGCGCGAGGGCGGCGCCGGTGCCAGGGCGGGCGTCCGAAGCAGGTGCCGGGTCGCCGCGACCGCGAGCACCGCGAGGCCGCCGACGGACGACAGGTACTGCAGCCACTGCGTGCCGGCGATCGGCCCCCACTGGTCGGCCAGGGCCGGGATGAGCGTGCTGCCGAACCGGCCGTGGTGCGTGAAGAGGTCCCAGGCCACGTGCGAGCCGACGCCGAGGGCGACCGCGAGCACCACCCAGGGCAGCCGCCGTGCGGAGCCCGTCGCCCCGGCGGCCCAGGAGGCAGGGAGGCGCGACGCGACCACCCGGGGGAGCAGGGTCGACATGGCGGGCCGCAGCAAGCGCCTCCAGATCAGGTAGAGCAGCAGGCCCACCGGCACCGACACGACGAGAAGGCTCGGGAACTCGTGGGTCTGCTGGTAGCTCGGGCCGAGGGGGAAGAAGAGCGGCACGTCCGGAGCCATCGAGCCGACGGCGACGGCGCCCCAGGGCAGCGGGGTCCGGACGAAGGGCAGGGCGACGATCGCGTGGCTGGGCGTGAACGGCATGTCTCATGCTGGCCCGAGGGGGCGTGCCGCCGCATCCGTCGGAGGGGGCAGGGTCGTCGCACGACAGGGGGAGATGCGTCGCCGAGGCGCGGTGTGCTTGCTGGGCGCGAGGCGCGGTGCGCGACGGGCCGGCGCCTCAGTCGCCGGTGAGGGCGGCCGCGTAGGCGCGGACCGAGCGGTGGTACCGGGGGAGCGTCGGCTCGACGGCCTCGATCGCGACCCGCAGGGCCTCGTCGGCGCGGCCGGCGCTGTGCAGGGCCAGCGCGAGGAAGACCCTCGGCGCCGCGCCCGTGGCCGGGTGCTCGGGGGCGTCGCGCAGCATCACGATGGCGTCGTCGATCCGGCCGAGGTTCCGCAGCGTGGAGGCGTGCTGCACCGTCATCTGGGCGGCCCGGGCCGGATCTGCGGTGGCGAGTCCCGCCTCCGTCGCGGCCGCGTAGTGGACGTCGGCCTCGGCCTCGTGCCCGGCCGAGTCGTGCGCCCCGCCGAGCTCGAACGCCCCGAGCGCGGGGTGCGGTGCCGCCTCGGCCAGGGGTCGCATCAGCGCCAGCCGCTGCTCGGCGTCGATCTCGTCGTCGGCCCAGAGCGCGGCGACGCGCTCCTCCCAGTCGTCCGCGTCCATGCGGTCAGGCTAGCTCGGGGTCTCAGGTCGCCTTGGTCCGCCCGGCCGTGGGGCCGCCGACCGAGGCCGGGCCGGGCCGATGGGCACGGCCCGGCGCGGGGTCACTCGCTGACGCTGTCGCTCTCGCCCGCGAGCTCGCCGCCGTCGATGACGAACTCGGCGCCGGTCTGGAAGCTGGACTCGTCGCTGGCCAGGTAGACGACGAGGGCCGACACCTCCTCGGGCTCGCCGATGCGGTGCAGGGCGCCGAGCTGGTCGCCGAGCTCGAGGCCGTCGGTCATCGGCGTGCGGATGACGCCCGGGTGCACCGAGTTCGCGCGCACCTTCTCGCTGCCGAGCTCGAGCGCGACCGACTTCGTCAGGCCGCGGATCGCGAACTTCGACGCCACGTAGCCGTGCAGCGCCGTGGTGCCCTGGAGCCCTGCGGTGGAGGAGATGTTGACGATCGACGACGGGGCCGACGCGACCATCGCCTCCTTGGCTGCCGTGATGCCGATGAAGGCGCCCGTGACGTTGATGCCGAGGATGGTGTTCCACTGGTCGAGCGTGTACGTGCCCAGCCGGCCGAAGTTGACGATGCCGGCGTTGTTGACGAGCACGTTGAGGCCGCCGAACTCGCTGACCGCGGTCTGCACGGCCGCGGCCCAGTCGTCGGGCGAGGTCACGTCGAGGTGGACGTAGCGGGCGGCGTCGCCGAGCTCGGCGGCCAGCGCGCGGCCCTCGTCGTCGAGCAGGTCGCCGACGACGACCTTGCCTCCCTCGGCCACGATCGCGCGGGCGTGCGAGGCGCCCATGCCTCGTGCGCCTCCGCTGATCAGGGCGATCTTGTTCGTGAGTCTGTCCATGAGCTGGCTCCTTTGCCGTCGATGTCGGGTGTCGCGGGTGCTGCGGGTGTCGGCCGGCGCCGCCTCTGGGCGACGCGTGTTGCCGTTCGGCGACAGTAGCCGGGTCACCGGCGAGATCGCTGAGGATCCTTCGAGGAGGCGGCGCTCCGGTCGTGCCGGCGGCTGCGGTCTCGCGCACCCGAGCGCACGACGGAGCCCCCCGCGTCGGGCGACGCAGGGGGCTCCGGGCGGTCGTGCCTAGTCGCGGGCGGTGATCGCCGCGCGGCGCCGGCGGGACGCGACGGTGAGGGCGGTGCCCGCGGCGGCGAGCAGGGCGCCGAGTTCGGCGACGAGCCCCGCCGTGTCGGATCCGGTGGAGGCGAGCCTCGTGGCGGACGGGCCCGAGGAGGCGCCCGAGGCGACGGGCGCGGTCGGTGCGGCGACGGCAGGGGCCGCCGCCGCGGTGACGGTGTACGAGACCGGGTCGGAGGCCGGGGAGCTGTTCGTCACGGTGCCGTCGGCGTCGCGGAGGAACTCGACCGCGAAGGTCGTGTAGCCGCCGGGCGCGACCGTCAGGGTGCGCGACCAGGTGCCGTCGTCCGCCACGCGGATCGGGTCGGCAGCGGCGACGGCCTCCTCGACCGGGCCCGACGACTGCGGGGGCGTGTCGCCCTCGTAGCTGACGAGGGCGATGAGCGAGCCCGGGGTGCCGGTGCCGCGGTAGGTCACCGGGCCCGTGACCGCCTGCCCCGGGGTCGGGCTCGTGACGGCGGGCGCAGGGAGGCGGTCGGGCGTCGGCGCAGGAGCCGGGGCGGGCGCCGGTGCGGCCACGGGCGCGACCGTCACGGTGATCTGACCGGTCGTCGCGGCCGGGGCGACGCCGTTGACGGCGGCGACGGTGAACGTGCTCGTGCCGGCGGTCGTCGGGGTGCCCGAGAGCGTCCCGTCGTCGGTCAGGGTGAGCCCGGCGGGCAGGGCGCCGGAGGCGACGGCGAAGGTGGGGTCCGGTGCGCCGGAAGCGGCGAAGACGTACGAGTACGCCTGGCCCACCGTGGCGGTGGTCGCCGGCGACGCCGCCGTGAAGACCGGTGCGGCGGGCAGCTCGACGACCGAGACCGACCTGCCGAACGCGTCCGAGACCAGGAGGAGCTCGTCGTCGGGGGTGAGGGCGAGCCCGCTGGGGTACTGGCCGATCTGGGTGGTGTCGACGACCTTCCGCGACGCGGTGTCGATCGCCAGCACGCTCCCCGAGGTCGGGATCGTGGCGTACGCCGTCGCGCCGTCCGGGCTGAACGCGATGCGGTCGGGCACGCCGTCGACCGGGAAGGTCGCCGAGACGGTGTTCGTGGCCGTGTCCAGGATCGCGATGGCCGGCTCGCCGTACGTCGCCCACAGGGCCGAACCGTCCGGCGTCAGTGCCAGCGTGCCCGACTTGCCCAGGGCAGCGCTCGAGGTCACCGTGTTCGTGCGCGTGTCGAACTTCCTCACCAGGCCGTTCGTGTCCGTCGAGCTGTTCGCCTCACGGGCGAAGACCGTCGAGCCGTCCGTGCTCACGACGAGGGAGACGAACGCGTTGCCGGCGGGGTAGGACCCCGTCACGGCTCGCGCCCGGAGGTCGACGCGGACCAGGCCGCCACGGCCGAACTGGGCCACCCAGGCGGTGCTGCCGTCGGCCGTCACGGCGAAGTCGAGGGTCAGGAAGCCCACGCCGGGGATGGAGCCCACCACCTGGCTCGTCGCCACGTCGATCACGTCGATCGACGACGAGAACTCGCCCACGAGGGCGTACGCCGTGCCGCCGTCCGGCGAGAACGCGATGCGACCCGGACGGTCGCCGACCGGGACGGTCGCGATCACGCCGAGGGTGGACCGGTCGATGATCGAGACGGTCTCGTCGTCCGAGTTCGCGACGGCGATGCGCGATCCGTCGGGGCTCACGGCGACGTCGAGGGGCACCGACCCGACGTTGATGGTCCGCGTCACCTCGGCCGCCGACGCGGCCGACGCGCCGACGCCCAGCGAGAGCGGGAGCAGGGCGACCGCTGCCAGGGTCGCGACGAGGCCCGCGCGGAGGGAGCGGGCAGGGGCAGAGGCCGAGGGCGTCCGGAGGCGCGACATGGGCGGGGGTCCAGTTCTCACGGGGCAGCGGGGCTGCGGAGGGGGATGTCCGGGCACCCGGCCGATGGGCCGCCGCTCGGTCTCTCGGGACGGGTGACGACCGAGCTCAGCCTGAGCCTAGGGCAGGGGTACTGCTCGGTATGCACGAGATCGACCCCCCGTGCAGGGGCCGGTCCGCCCTCACGCGTCGACGTCCGCGGCGGTCGCCCGGCGGACCCGGTCGGGCAGGGCCGCGACCGCCGCCCGCCACGCCCCAGCTGCCCCGACGAACACCACGACGGTCACCACCCAGAGCAGCCACGGCCGGTCGGTCTCGACCAGGCCGAGCGTCAGCGGGAACAGCGCCGTGCCGACCGAGCTCGCGGTCTGGAACACGCCGATCGCACGACCCCGCACACGCGGGTGAGGCGCCTCGGCCATGACCGCGTTCGCGGCGGGCACGAGCAGCATGTCGGCCGCCGCGAGCACCACGGCGACGGCGACGACCCAGGCCCAGGCGGCGACGCCGCTCTGCGGCGGCAGCACCGCGAGCGGGACCGCGGTCGCGCCGGTCAGCAGGGCGCCGACCGCGACGAGGGTGCCCCGGTCCCTGCCCGCGACCCACCGGGTGACCGAGGTCTGCAAGAGCGCGCAGAGGCCCGTCGCCACCGCGAACTGCACGGGCGCGACCGTCGCCGGCATGCCCCACTGCTGCACGAACCAGACGCTGAGGGCGACGTTGGGCAGGACCATCGCCGGGCCGAGGAGGAGCTGGCCGAGCGTGATGAGGCGCATCGGTCTCGAGAGGGCGAAGTCGCGCAGGGTGCCGTGGGGCGCCTCCTTCGGGGTCTGGGTCGGCGGCGTGGCCGCGGCGGCCCGCCCGCCGGTGCGCTGCGACGCGAACACGACCGCCGCGACGATGCTCGAGACCACGTTGGCGACGATCAGCCAGCGCAGGCCGTCCCCGCCGCGGGCGAGGGTGACGGCCGCGACGACGGCGCCCGTCCCGAGCGCGGCGGCCTTGGTCGCCTCGAGGAACGCGAACCAGCGCTCGAAGGGCCGGCCGGCGGCGAGGTCGTGCACGTAGGCGGTCCACGCCGTCCAGTAGAGGCGCTCGGACGCACCCGTGAGGAACATCGCGGCGGCGATCGTCGCCGGGTCGTCGGCGACGAGGTAGAGCGCGAAGCCCGCGGCCGACATCAGGTTGTTGACGATCATCGACGCCTTCGCGCCGAACCGGTCGGTGAGCACCCCGCCGACGAGGCCCACGGGCAGCGCGACCAGCGCGCTCACGGCGGCGAGGGTGCCGAGCACGGCGAGCGGCACGTCGGTGGTGACGGTGAAGTACACGATCGTCAGCGGCAGGGTCAGGCCCGCGCCGATCGTGTCGACGAGGACGGCGACGGTGACGGGTCGGTGCTCGCGGAGGCTCGCGAGCGAGGCCCGGGAACGGGCAGGGAGGAAGCGCACGGGGACAGGTCCTTGGGGGTCGTCGACCCACGAGAAGGCGCGGGCCGGGCAGGCAGAGGAGGCGAGCGTGCTGCTCGCGTCGGGGGTCGGCGCTCGAGGCGCCGACTCAGCTCTGCGTGGCCATGGATCCTGGGGGTGCGGGAGCGGGCCCGACCAGGTCGGGGCGTGCTCGTCGATGAGGGAGTCGGGGCCGCCGCGCGGGGCGTCGACCGGGTCTCGCCTCGGGGACCGTTCTGCCTGGACGCTACAGGGTGGAGGCAGGGCAGGTCGAGAGGGTGGTGGTCGGGATCTCGGGTGCGGGGCCGCGCGCGTGGGTACGTGTCCTGGTGCTGGTGCCGGTGGTGCTGGTGCTCTCGTAGGTTCGTCGGATGGAGCGCACGGATCTCGCCGGTCTCGCCGACCTCATCGCCGCGCGGGCGGCCGAGGCCGCTGGTCCGGTCGTCGTCGGGATCTCGGGCTACGGCGGATCGGGCAAGTCGACGCTGGCCCGCGGCCTCGTCGAGGTGCTGCCGAGCGCGGTGAGGATGCGTGGCGACGACTTCCTCGACCCGGTCCGGTCGCACCGGCGGTCGAGCGACTGGGACGGCGTCGACCGGGCGCGGCTCGTCTCGACCGTCCTGGTGCCGTTCCGCGATGGGCAGGCAGGGGAGTTCCGCCGGTACGACTGGTCCGCCCGGGCCCTCGGTCCGTCGGAGCGCCTGCCCCGCGCCGAGGTGCTCGTCGTCGACGTGATCGGGCTGTTCCACCCGGAGGCTCTGCCCGCGGTCGACGTCGCGGTGTGGTGCGACGTCGACCTCGACACGGCGACCGAGCGCGGCATCGCCCGGGACCGACGGCTCGGGCGCTCGCACGAGGACTTGTGGCGCGACATCTGGGTGCCCAACGAGCGCGACTTCGAGCGACTGTTCGCCCCGCGGGAGCAGGCCTCGGTGCTGTTCGGCGCCGACGTGCAGCCCGGCGGGGGAGAGGCGGCGTAGCCCCCGTCGCTGCACGAACACGGCACCGGTGCGGCCACCTTCGACGTGGCCAGGCCCGACCCGTCCTCGACACGACTGCGCTTCTGCGTCGCCTGCTCCGCCGGCGAGTTCACGATCACTCTCGGCACGTTCTGCTCGGGCGACTGCACACGTGACGTCACCAGCAGCGGGAGCATCCCATTGCCGTCAAGGGAGGACCCTCTCAGCGTCCGCCTGGATGTCTCGGTGGGGACCGATCACTGGATCACCCCCATCCCGGTGCCGTGACCAGTCGCCGCGAGTCAAGGGGGCCCTCAGCTGACCTCTCCGTCAGCGCGTCCCAGGGTCTGTGGTGGCCGCGACTGAGTCGGCACGCATCGCTGCGAGGACCATTCCGGCGACGACAAGGCCGATGACCCACAGCCCGGCCATGTTCGTGACGTCAGAGCCCATGCCCCACGTGGTGGCGAGGATGGCGGCTCCCGCCGTGGCCGAGATGATGGTCAGAGCGGCCAGGACGGGCACGGCGGCTCGATGCCCTGCTCTCCATGCCGCGTCTGAGGACCGCAACGCCGGCGTGCGAATGCCCACCAGCCCGTTGGCCCCGACGGTTCCCCGTCCGGCGAGACGGGCGATGACGAACGCGAGAACGGACAAGGCAACAGCTACGAAGACGGTCATGATGTGTTCCTTCCGGCACCCCTGGCCGAGAGGTCTGCGGGGTCCCACCTCTACCGTTGCACACCCTGCAGAGAGCAGCACTCGGGGCGTCGACACCCCGTGCTCGACCGGCCTCCCCTTCGCGATCGCCGTCCGAGTGAGAGCCCGGCGGGCGGGCGGCGGTCCCTGGCCCGACTGGCGATCCCTTATCGGACACTGCTGCCTCCGTCCTTTAGCCGTTTCCAGGACGGTGAAGGGGGCCGATGTGCCGCTCAGCGCCCTGCCTTCTCTTTGGTCTTGATCAGAGGTGGCGGGCGAAGAAGTCGACAGTGTCCGCGGCGGCGGCGTCCCGGACGTGGGAAGGATCATCTCGGTCACCGAGAAAGATGTAGTGGCCCGCGGTCGGGCCCACGCTGGAAGCCTCCGCTCGAGGCATGAGATCGGCGTACACGCGTGCGTTCTCCGAAGGGGGCGTGATGTCGTCGACGTCACCCCAGCGCACGAGCACGGGCGCCTCGATCATCCTCAGGGACTCAGGCGTGAGGACCTCTGCTATGCCGGGTGCGAAGAGGGCTCCGACGCGCACGCGAGGATCGCGGACGGGACTCGCAGCGGACCGGGCCAGGAGCTCGAGTTGCTCCATCGAGTACTTCGCGCGCAATGCCTCCATGAGGTCCGGGAACTCGGGCACGTGCGGGGCACGGACGTGTCCGACGAAGAGGGCGCTCATGACCCGAGCGTCGATCTCCGCACCGAGCAGAGCGGCGACGGTGTAGCCCCCGAGGGAGAAGCCGGCGCTGCCGATCCGGCGCTCGTCAACGTCGTACTGGCTCTGGACGTGGTCCAGAAGGTAGCTGATGTCTCTCGGCCGCTCAGACACCAGGGTGAAGCCCTCGACGAGGTACTCGTCGTTGTAGCTGTTGCCGTGATGGTCGACAGAAGCGACGAGGTAGCCTGCCTCGTTCAACGGCGCGGCCAGCCAATCGAGGTCCTCCCCGGCGCCGCCGGTGCCGTGGGACAACAAGACCGTCGCAGCCGGCCCCTCTCGGCGGCTCGGCCAGACACGCGCCCGGATCGGCCGCGGCCCCAACCCCGCCCAGCTCGGTCTCGTCGCATCGTGGAGAAGCACCGTCTCTGGTTGCACGGTCGGAGCATACAGGCCCGCACGGAGGACTCAGCGCGATGAGTTCTGATCGCCCCTCAGTCCGCGGGCGCATCCCTTATCAGCACGGCATGGGCTGCTTCCCTTGAGTCGCTCTCGCGGTGGATGTGCCTAACGGCCATGGGCCCTTAGCTAGGTCGATGCGCCGCTTGTTCATGTCCTATCCCTTCCAGGGGCTGGCCGGCGCCGCGCTCATCGCCGCGTCGGGAGCACTCCTCCTCGCTGTCCGACTGCTTTACGTCTATAAAGGCGCGACATATAAGTGCGCCGTCGAGGGCCCGTATCTCGAAGATTCACAGTTCCAAACCCACCTAGTTGCGGGTTCCTTCTCCGCCTGGCCGCTCGCTCGCGAGTGCACTTACGTCACTGACTCCGTCATCGAGACCACCCGAGGCACAGCTGACACCTGGCTGCTCACCGGGTTCATCTACGCCCCGGCACTCCTTGGTCTAACGCTCCTCGTCATCGCCATAGTCAGGACTGTCCGCACCTCGCGCCCTGGCGGCCATTCGAACCACTGAACGCGG
Source organism: Frigoribacterium faeni (assembly GCF_011761235.1). Classification (GTDB taxonomy): domain Bacteria; phylum Actinomycetota; class Actinomycetes; order Actinomycetales; family Microbacteriaceae; genus Frigoribacterium; species Frigoribacterium faeni_A. The sequence goes on along the minus strand of NZ_JAAOYW010000004.1, from coordinate 53,221 downwards.
ACGGAAGACGATCGTCATACGCGACAGGTCGCGATGCCCCACTTAGTCTCGGAACCATGACCGGTGAGACCTACGAGGACCTAGTCCAGCTCAGTACCGACGATTTGAAGGCGCGCGCCCGGCAGCTCAAGCGCACGTGGGAGATCTGGGACCGCAAAAGCGACCCTCGAGCTGAGTACGCGGATCGTCAGCGGCGGATCGAGCTCGACCAAGAAATCGTTGACCGAATCTTGCGAGAGCGAGCTGGTTGATCCTTCTACCTGCTCGCGCTCCCTCGGCTGCAGCCCGTGTGCCCGCGTCGGGATCCCCTACCGGGCACGATTCACCCCCTTCACTGGGGAGCGCACCAGACCAATCAGCTTCGTAACCTGTTGCCGAGGAGTGTCATGTCAGCTGAGGAGCAACGGCCGAGCCGAGCGACTCTCGCGGTCGCGCATGTGGCCTGGATGAGTCTCCTCGCCGTGGGCACACTCACTTTCACCGCGATTCCGGGCTTCATCGGGTGGTGCGGCACGGCCGACACCGGCTGTGAGTCAGAGGCGCAGGTTGCCGAGGGGGTGGCTCAGGCAGCCAAGAGCATGGGGATCGGAACAGCCGTTGTGGCCGCAGCTTTCGTGGCTCTGCCCTGGGCCCGGTTCAAGGTCCGCCTCTTGGTCACCGCGGGTTTCGTCGGGGTGGTTGCACTCGTCGTGGCCCTGTCGCTCCTTGTGACGCGTTGACACGCTAGGGCCAACGCCCAGAAGACCATCGTCTATCGGGCGCAGCGACCTACTTGAGTCGCCGCAGATTCCTGATGCTCACCCAGATCAGGCAGAGCATGCCGATCAGCGTGAAGTACATGCCCACCTGGTGAGGGTCGACGGCAATCAAGATGACCGACGTAGCAGCGATGACCAGCGCAACGACGAGCATGACTCGCCACGTTGTCCGACCGTCTCTGGGCGCGTTATCTGACGTCATGACTCATGCTTTCACGTCGACCGTGCCGCGGACGGCCGTCCCAGACCACGATCGTCTATCGGGCACCCTGAAGAAGCGGACGACGCTGAATGAGCGTGCTTGCTTCGTCCACCTAGTCCGAAACAAGCATCGAACGAACCCGCTCGAGTGAATCACCAAATGGCTCGAGCCACCCTGGCACTTCCTCGGGGTAGACCGTCACCCAAGCCGTTTCGCTTGCGCCGGCTCCTGTGTGCTGCCCGAGGTGCCCGATCACATGCACATCGAGGACTTCCTTTGGGACAAGCCACGCATGCACGGACTGCGGAGACAGCCCGAGGAATAGACAGAAGTCGAAATCTCGATCTCGGATCTGCTGAAAGCGATAGAACCCGTTCCGCCAAAGGGTCGAAAGCTTGACCTGTACTTGAGCGCCGTTTGCGACCACAAAGATTTGCCGGTCTGGCGATGTGTGTGTCTCAGCCTGCAGACCCTGGTTACGTGCCCACTGCTGGAATAGCTGGCGCCCAACGGCTCCGCGCCGCCCTGGCGGAAGTGATTGCACCCACTTAAATGGGCTACCTCGCCAAGCGGGACTTGGACGGTACATGTCCGCCAGCCCACTCGCCACTGCCGATAGCTCCGTAAAACCGTCGTCACTCATGCCGCACCCCATCGTCAAGCCAGGACAGCATTCAATACGATGAGGGCTTGTCATGAAATCCCCCAACCGGGGACCGGTGCCCGCCTCTCCTCTCCCCGCCTACCGATCCCCTATCGGACGGCCCGTGCACTTGAACGAATGCCATGGCCCCGGCTAGAGCAGAGCACTAGTTCTTTCCCTCGCGTCGCTTCATCACCCAGATGGCTCGACCGGCATTCAGAGCAACGAACACCACCCCGACGCCCACCCCTATTAGGCCAAGCCGGTTCGTCACAGCACTGACCACAAGGAAAGCAACGATGAGGACGACGCCCACGGCCATACCGATGAACGCCCTTCTAAGTTGAGCTTTAGCCGGACTGACGTCGCCGTTGGGAGTCATGGCCCAAGAGTGCCACTTCTGTTCCATTCACGGGTTCTGACCGGTTCAAAAGCCGATCCCCTACTGAGACGATGCGTACAGCGTCTCTGCGTGCTCTCGCGGCATGAATTCCTGGGCGAAGTCGCGTTCGTTCAGAGCCCAGACGTCGGTCCACAGCACCTCGTGGCGTCGGCCTAGTTCCCTGTCGCGGGCCATGCCGCGGCTGACGGCGACGTCGAGCTCGACATCGCACCAGACCGTGACGTCGAGGGAAGGCAAGGCCTCAGGGTGGAAAAGGCCGATGAGATCGACGACGAGGATCTCGGCGCGAGGAACCGGCTCCGGAGCGCCAAGGGCCCCTACCGCCCAGTCATACCGTTGGAATTCGCCCTGCTGCTCGCCGCGGAAGGGCTCCAAGACACTCGAAACGAGACGTTGCCGATCCACTCCGTCCCAGTCCGCCGAGCGGAGGTGAGAGCGTGCAGGATCGAGAAAGTCGTCACCGCGCATCCTCACGGCGCCAAGCAGAGCCTCGACCATGCGACGCGCAAGCGTGGACTTCCCCGACCCGCAGAAGCCCGAGATACCGACCACAATCGGGCGGCCCGCCGACCGAGCCCTGAGGGCGACATGCTCGACGACTTCGCCCTGATCCATGCAACGACCCTACGAGGTCGCCCCGGTGGCCGATCCCTTATCGGGACCGCCTGAAGGTGAGAACAGCTAGCGCCGAATGTCTACGCAGAGTGTTGTCGATCGACCGTCTGGGGAACTAGCTAGGAACGCCAGCTCGTCTCCCGCCTGGAACGGCCACGACCACGAGATGACCCATTCGGTGCCGGTGCCACCAACCGACACGGTTCTTCCCGGCACGGGGCGACTTTTCGCATCGCTCAGCATTACGTCGACCTGTTGCAGCATCAATCCCGGCTCCGCTGGTGGCTCGCCAGCTGCGTCCCACCCGCGGTGTCCTACGACCTCACGCCATGCTCGGCTGGCAGTCCAGTAGTCAGCGGTGAGCTCCTCAGTGACCGTGTTCGACACGGCGCGCGCGTGAAGCCACACGCGCTCCGCAGTGAGCTCGACGCGCTCGACGCACACGGACACGCCCTCGACCTGGCCAATGGCAGGGTGCGAACTGAGAACCCAAGTCGTTCGTTTCTCGACGTCGCGAGAGGGAGAACTTCCGAGGATGGACACGACTCAAATCTAGAAGGCAAACCGGCCAGAGCGCTCGTTGGGCTCTGTTTGCCTCACGCAGGAAACAGAACAGCGATCGTCTATCGGAACGGCGCGGGCTGCATCTCATCGAGTCGCCCGCCCGATGGATGTGCCTCGCACACATTGCCTCTTGAGTAGGTATATGCGCCCTCTTTTCACGTCCTACCGCGTGCAGGGCTTCGTTGGTGTCGTGCTCCTCGCCGCGTCAGGAACGCTCTTTCTTGCCGCCCGGCTGCTCTACGTCTACAAGGGCGCGACCTACAAATGCGCCGTCGAGGGTCCGTACCTTGACCACTCCTCGATCGAGACACAGCTTGTCTCCGGTTCCTTCTCCGCCTGGCCGTTGGGTCGCGAGTGCACCTATATGACTGCGTCAGTCATCGAGACCGCTCGAGGAGCAGCTGATGCATGGATTCTCACCTGGCTCACCTACGGCCCAGCAGCCCTAGGCCTGCTCCTCGTCATCGGTGTCGTCAAAGCTGCCTTGATCCGACGAGGACGGGCCGCCTGAGCCGCCGTCATCGGAACGGAAGAGGATCCCCTACCGGACAGTCCTACGAGGTGAACTCGATCTCAGGAACGGCGCCATCGTCGAGGAGGAAGTAGCCGAGGAACACCACGGGCTCACCACCAGTATCGAACTTCGAGACCACGACCCCGGCCGGCTCGTAGAAGACGTCACCAGCCCGCAAGACGATCTCCGCGCCCGTGCCGATCTGGAAAGTGACGGAGCCGCTCTCAATCGTTCCGAAAACCGGCCCGTTATGCGTGTGCGCACCGCCGGTCGTCGTGGGCGCAATCGAGATTCGGCGCACCTCCACGTGCGAGACGCTGGTGACGCCGCCGAGGTTCTGATCCATCAGAGTTGTCCGAGCAACAGGTGAGTCAGTCATCACCGCAGCCTGTCACGTCCTGTTGAACCATCCCTTTCTGAGACGCTCAGCACGTCGTTCGACGCTGTCTCGAGACGATTCGTGGCCTCAGGCGAGATCCGATGACCCGTCCATCGACCGGCAGGCCCCCTACCGTTCTGAGTCGCCTAGCAGGTGCTCTTGATGTGCCCCGGGCCTCGGATCGCCTCGATGACGCCCTTCTCGCTGTAGACGGAGGCCCCGTAGGGGTTCCACTCGCCGTCCACCTGGTCGCTTCGGGCGAGGTCGTAGACGACCGAGAGGCGCTCCTCCTCGGGCACAGTGTCGAAGGTGTCCTTCACGCTGGCGTCCAGACCGTCGGCAATGGGCGCGACGGGATCGCCGACAGCGGCGCCGGTGGGTGTCTCGATGCGGACCGTGCGACCGTCAGCGGTCTCGACGGACGTCTGGTTCGTTCCGAACGTCAGCGTGCCCTCATCGGTGAGGGCGTCGGCGGTGCCGATGACCGTGTTGTCACCCCAGGCCCAGGCGGTCTGCGCACTCACACAGGACCCCGCCTCGACATCGCTGGATCGCGGCGCACCCAACACCTGGGTCAGGGTCTCGAGGGCGTCGTCGAGCGTGGTTCCGACAAGATCGATCGAGGCGACCTCGGAGTCGGCGTCACGGAGGGACAGTCCGGCAGAGGACACCACGATCGAGTCGACGCCGGCGAGTGCGTCGGAGCCGGATTCCAGTGCAGGTGACGAGGTCGCCTGCGGGTCGCTTGCCGTCGATTCGGCCGCGGGCGCCTCGGTCGACGTGCACCCCGCGAGCACTGCCGTCATCGACACGGCCACGGCTGCTGCGGCGCTGATCGCCCAAGAAGTTCTCATGTCTCAACCGTACGGATCAGGGAGGCGCGTGCTCGGCCTCCGAGGGTCCCGTGATCGTTCCGACACACAAGACGGGACTCGAGGATGACGAGACCTCCACCCCTGAGATGACCACAGCCCACCCTGCGGCCGATCAGCTCAACGGACCAGAGCCTTCCTTCGCATCCCCAGGATCGTGAGATATGTCGGAACGCGCCGGCCTCGTCCGCGAGCCAGGAGGTGGTCCTTGCCGTTGTCCTTCTGTTTCGGGCACCCGACTTAACCGGACGGCTCCTGTTCGGTTAACCGGACGGCTCCTGTTCGGCGCCCTGGCCATCGCAATGTTCGTCCTCGCAATTGGTTCCCTCGTGGCGGTGCGGAAGGCCGGCTCTTCCAAGGGCACCGATCACCACTGAGCCGCCGGCCCTAAGGGCGCGCCGTCCTCTCCTCTAGGTCACTGCTGATCGGCTCGCTGAATGGCCCTGTAGACCGTCGAACGAGCGACGCCGAACAACTCGGCGATGTCGCTCGTGGTGTGGGCACCGGTGCGGTGCAGCTGGACGAGGTGCTTCTCCTGCGAGGCAGTGAGCTTGGGCTTGCGACCGCGAAGCTTGCCGGCGGCCTTCGCGATTGCCATGCCCTCCCGGGTGCGGGCTCGGATGAGGTCAGCTTCGAACTCGGCCACCATGCCGAGGACGTTGAAGAGCAGCCGGCCGACGGGGTCGGTGGGGTCGTAGACCGCTCCGCCGAGGTTGAGCGCGACGCCCTTCTTCGTGAGCTCGTCGGCGATGTCGGTCGCGTCCCGCAGGGAGCGGGCGAGACGGTCGAGCTTTGTGACGACCAAGACGTCGCCGGCACGGCACGCGGCTACTGCCTCGCGAAGGCCTGGCCGGGCTCGAGTTGTGCCCGACAGGCCGTGGTCAACATGCACGTGTTGCTCGTCAACACCGAGTGCTGCGAGACCGTCACGTTGTGCTGCGAGATCTTGTCCCGAGGTCGAGACGCGGGCGTAGCCGATGAGCATCCGATGACTGTAGCGTTTAGGCCCCCGTCACCGGGCTTTTTTGCGGGACAGGCATACGCGAATCCGCAGGCCAGGCGCTACTTGACCCCAGCCCACCAAGACGGGCTCGCGAAGGTGTCCCGATGAACGACCGTCTACCGGGCGACCGGTCTGCAGGCTTCTTGGAAACCAACCAAGACCGAACCTCCGGTGTCGAGTCCGTCGAGTGGCACTTCTTCACACACTCCAACAACTCACTTGGTCCTGACCCTGCGCTCCTCGACCGATTGGAGCGCCAAGGCATCGGCTACACGACCTGGGTACCTTGACGACATGATTGCGTCGATGCTGCTGTCCAAGAGCGAGGCGCAAGAGCTGTTCGACGCTTACACCGCGACGCTTGAGCCAAACGCCAGGGCCTACGCGCAGCGCGCCGAGATCAGCATGCCGAAGGCTTCCGACTCGCTCGATGTGCGCCGGTCACAGGTCGCTGCGGCCGCATCCTGGTTCATGCACCATCTCGTCACCGGAGTAAAGGAGCGGCCCGCGCCGCTGCCAGTGTGGTGGGACCCCAACGCGCCGACGGCGGAAGTGCTGCCCGAAGCCGAACGGGGCAGGTCCCCGTTCACATCACCGCAGTTGGAGTTGGTCGACCAGTTCTCCGCGTGGTACTGGCTCGCTGTCGAGGCTGCGCTCCCCGCGGCAAAGCGAGTAGTCCGAAAAGAGAGTCAGAGAAATTGGCGCAACAAGGAGCCGAACCTGGAGATTGCTCCGGCGCGATATGCAAGCCCGTTGATACTCGTCTACGGATGGGGACTCCGCCTCCTGGACGGGCGAGACGAGGACGTCAACTACATCGTTGAGGCGTTCGAGAAGAATCTGACGGTGGGAACATCCGATCGCCAACGGGAAGACATTGCCTCAACCCCTGACGAGATCCGATCAACAGGATCTGTCGATCTCGATGAGGCGGCAGCGCCTCCGGCTGAGGAAAGTCGAAGCATGGGGAAGATCACGAAGCAGAGCGAGCGTCACGACGGCATCCGGGAAGTGTCCTGGCACATCAATAGCGATGACGACTTCCGGTGTGTCGACGTCGTCTGGTCGAGCGATCCCGAGGATGGTCGGTGGCAGGTAGACGTCGCCGTCGCGGAGTACATCCGCGGCGGTGAGCTCGAAGCCGTTCTGGAGGACACCGTGACGCGGGCACTGCTCGGTGTGCGGGGAGTCCAGTCGGCTGTGCGGGAAGGCGCCGAGAGCTGGTTCGTCGAGGGCAGCCCTCGTGGCGGGTCTCTTGCTCGGAGTGTGTCGAACGCCCTGGAGCCTCTGATCCCACAGTTGATGAAAGCAGTGAACGAAGAGCCGGATTCCGCGGCAGAGATGTGACCCCTGAGCCTCGTGCTTCGTGCGCTCTGGGTAGCGTGAGCTGGTGATCTTCACCTCAGAGCTCTCGAAGGTCGATGCACGAGAGCTATTTCAGAGGCAGGTCGATGCGTTGCAGGTCAACGCTGCCGCATACGTGGAGCGGTCGGGTATCGACCTGCCTGTCCAGGCCGAAGAAGTAGCCGAACGTGTCCTCGCTGCAGGTACTTGGTTCGAGGCCCACTTGATGGAAGTGCATCTCGAGAGAGTGCTTCCGTATCCCATCTGGTGGAATGCAAGTCACGGGTCAGCTGAGCACCTGCCAAGTCCAGGTTGGGATGCGTCACCTTTCACTTCGTGGCAACTCAGGCTGATCGATGAACTGCAAGCCTGGTATTGGCTCAGCTTGGAAACGGCACTCCCTCATCTGCAGCGAGTCATCAGGCGTGGAGCGCGAGCTGACTTTCGAAACAATCAGCCGGCGCTGCTCGTCGAGCCGAAGTGGTTCGAGAGCCCGCTGGGCTTGATCTACGGCTTGGCGCTTCGCTTGAGCCGGGGCGACTCGTCGGGCTCAGCGTCTCTGTCAGAGCATCTGAGATCAACAACGGACCGTTCCGGTCGCAACTCCCTCGGGCCTGGCGTGCACGGGTAGCGACGGCGCCGAAGCGATCGGTATCGGCGCTGCCGTCCCGCTGCTCGGCACCACCCTGACGGCCCTGGCCCGCCGCCGCCGCGCGAAGCTCACGACCATGGACGTCGCCGGCTAGCAAAACCCGCACCGCCACGAACGTGACCCATCGTCTGATGGACGCTCGCTCCCTGGTCTTCCCAGGGGCTCGGATCGATTCACAGCGCATCGTGAACGCCGAAGTCAGGTTCGCTGTGTAGTTCTCGGCGCCTCCGGGCCTACCCAGCTGCGGTGATCTGATTCGCGGCGTCGTAGGTCAGCGTCTGCGGGGACGGCATGGCACCGGCGGCGGTGAGGCGGTCGCCGCCGCCGGTGTTGCCGGTGAACTGCTCGTGGCTGGCATCCCCCTGTAACAGTCACGCCGGCCGACAGCTGAGCGGACAGGCCGCCGTTCTCCCTGCGGGCGCATCGACTTCGCTGCAGGCTGGCCAGGTGGTCTCCAGGACACGGGGCTGTGCCCCTGACGGGGACTGTCAGAGCGCAGCTGTCCTCGCCAGACTCCGGCTGAGGGGCGCGACTGATCGGGGGCACGGATGACTGCGACGTCACCTGTCGTGACGGGGCGCCCTCAGGCGCAGAACCGCCGCGGGGCGGCGTTCGGGTTCGCGGTCGTCGGGCTCGGCGGAGGCGTCGGCGCGGTCGTGGCCGTGCTGCTCACCCTCCTCCTCGTCGTCGGGCCGGCCTGGAACGACACCGCGACCGGGGAGTGGCCCGGCGCCGGTCGCGACGTCTCGTTCGTGGTCGTCATGTTCGTCATCCCGTTCAGCCTCCCGCTGGGCATCGTCCACGGCTGCGTGACCGGTGCCGTGGCCCTGGGCGTGCACTGCCTCTCGGGGGCCGAGCGCCACCTCCTCAGGGTGCCTCTCGTCGTGGTCGCCACCGGTCTCTGCGCCGGGGGCGGGTGCGCACTCGTCGTGGCCGTTGCCGCCGGCGGGGATACGAGCGAGTGGGGGCTGATCGCTCTCACCGTCGCTCTGCTGGCCGGAGGGCTCGCCGCCCTGTTCGAGCTCGTCACCGGACGGGCGGCACCGCTCACGCCGACCGGCGCCTGAGCTCGTCCGCCCGCTCCATCAGGCGCCACGACCCGCCCGTCAGCGGGACCAGCGTCACGGCCGTGTAGACCACGGCGACGGCGCCGAAGGCGACGCCCAGCCCGATCGTGTCGGCCGCGAGCCCGCCGAGCAGCGCCCCGGCCGGGATGCCGGCCCACGCCCCGGCGTTGATCAGCCCGAAGACGCGGCCGCGCATGTGCTCGGGGGTCCGCTCGAGCTCGACCGTGCCGAGGATCGGGTTGAGCGCCCCCGCCGCGAGCCCCGCCAGCGCCGTCGTGCCGACCAGCACGGGCAGGGTAGCCCCGAGCGCGTAGGCGACGCTCGCCGGCCCGCCGGCGAGCGTGAAGCAGACCGCGAAGGTGACCCTGCGCGGCACCCGGTGCGCGACGAAGCCGAACGCGACGTTGCCGACGAGGGCGCAGCCGCCCATGGTCGCGACCAGCAGACCCAGGGCGGCGGCGCCTCCTAGTCGGTCGTTCGCATAGAGGGGCAACAGGGTCGAGCCGCGGGCCGCGTCGAGCAGGTTCGTGATCATCACGAGCCCGACGATCAGGCGCATCAGCGGGTCGCGGGCGACGAAGCGGGCTCCCTCGACGAGGTCGGACCACCAGGAGGCGCGGGCCGCGTCGGCAGGGTCGGTGCGGTCGGCGGGGGGCGCTCCGTCGCGCACCGGAGCGGGCGCAGGGACGAAGAGCCAGGTCAGCGCGGCCGACACGGCGAACGTCGCCGCGTTGACGAACAACGACGGCACGGGCCCGACGGCGGCCACGAGCAGCCCGGCCAGCGACGCCCCGAGCAGCTTCGCGAGCCGTTCGGAGCCGTCGATCAGGCCGACGCTCCGCTCGATGCGCACCCCCGCGCGCTCGGTCAGCCCGGGCAGCATGACACGTCGGGCTGTCTGGCCGGGGGCGTCGAGCAGCCCGCCCACGAAGAGCAGCGTCAGCAGGGCCCAGAACGGCAGGCCGACCGTCAGCGCCAGCACGGGCATCGCTAGGACGGAGGCGCCGCTCACGACGTCCGCCACGATCGCGGCACGACGGTGTCCGACCCGGTCGACGACCACGCCGCCGAGCGGGCCGCCGATGATCACCGGGGCCGTGGCGAAGGCCGCCGCGACGCCGATCTCGACGCCCGAGCCGCCGAGCGCCAGCACGGAGAACGGCACCGCGAAGGCGGTCACGACGTTGCCGGTCTGCGAGATCGCGTGGGCGGCGACGAGGGCCGAGAGAGCGGTGCGCGCGGCGCGGCCGGACGTCTCGGGCGGGGCCGAGGCGCCCGTCCCTGTCGAGCTCGCGGACGGGTCGGGCGCCGGGGACGCGACCGCGTCGGGAGCGGGGGCGTCCTCGGTCACGCGCCCGCGCCTCCGGGGCGCCGGTAGGCCTGGTAGGCGAGCAGGACCGACTCGGCCCCGTCGTCGTCGGCCGGGTCGTGGGCGGCGCCGACCTCGACCCAGCGCTCGACGACGGCCTCGAGCTCGGCGCGCAGGGCGGCGAGCTCGTCGACGGTGAGGCGGATGCTGCGGTCGCCGCTGGCCGCGGCCGCGACCCACTCGCGCGGCAGGCTCGCCCTCGTGTCGACGTAGTCGCCGTAGCGCGCCGCTCCCTCCTGCGCGATCGACTTCTCGAGGGCCGTCGACGCCGCGAGGCGGTCGGGGTCGTCGAGCAGGTCGGCCGGCTCCCACGAGGTCAGGGGAGCGGTGGCCTGCCACCAGCGCTCGCGACGGTCGGCGCTCTGCGGCTCGGCCGCCTGGATGAGGTCGCTCGAGGCGAGCTTCGACAGGTGGTAGCTGACCGTGCCCGGCGCCTCGTCGACGACGTCGCCGAGCTGCGCCGCGGTCTGCGGACCGCGCTCGCGGAGCAGGGCGAGGAGGCGCAGCCGCGTCGGGTGGGCGAGCACGCGCATCGAGGCGGCGTCGGTGAGCGTGGAGCGGCGGTCGTCGCGCGGGGTCATGGGGCCACGGTAGATGCGCAAGGGTCGTTGCGCAAGACGTGTTGTGCAACTGGCCACGCGATCGCGAGGGAGGTCCCCCACAGTGCTGACACCGCAACGGGGGTGGTTCGATCGTCGAGATTCTCGGTAGTCTAAGTGTCGGCACGGATGCCGCACACGACGCAGGAGCGAACCATGACGACCCCCACCCTCTCGACCCGACCCGGGCACACGACCCCGCCCGCCGCCAGCGTCGACGGCGCCGGCTCCGTGGCGGCGTTCATGCAGGCCTTCGGCGCCGTGCAGATGCGGGCGGAGGCGCTGCTCAAGATCGTCGCGACCGCCCACGACATCGGCGTCTCGGACCTGCGGGCGCTCTACTTCGTGCACGGCGGCACCGACGTGACGCCCCGCGACCTCGCGGCGTACCTCGACCTCTCGTCCGGCTCGGTCACGAGCCTCGTCGACCGGATGACCCGCGCCGGGTTCCTCGACCGCGCCGCGCACCCGACCGACCGCCGCAGCAGCTTCCTCGTGATCGCACCCGCCGGCGTCGAGCTGATCGACGGCGAGATCGGCTTCTACCTCGAGGTCTTCGACGGGGTCGCCGAGCGGTCCGACCTCGCGGTCGTGACGACGGCGCTGACCGAGCTCGCCGGGTCGATGACGCGGCACGCGCTCATGCGGGGCGTCAGCGGGGCCTAGGCCCGGCGGCTCCGGCTCCGGCCCCGCGGCCTAGGCCCGGCGGGATGGGCCCCGCCGCCTAGGCGCGCCGGCCCCTAGGCCCGGCGGCCCCGCCGCCTCACTCGAAGTTGCGGTGCCGCGCGACGAGGTCCTCGAAACGGGCACCGGTGCGGCGCACGAGCATGAGGTAGAGCACGTCCCAGAAGATCCAGAGCGACTGCTCGAACAGGCTGCCCATCGGCTGCACGGTGTCGACGACGTCGCCCTCGGCGCCGTAGGTGCGCGCGGGGACCGTGAGCACGATGTCGGCCAGCTGCGACGTCGGCCCGTCGGGCATGGCCGTGGCCACCAGGAGCGTGGCCCCCGTCTTCTTGACCTGCTCGGCGACGTAGTGCAGGTGGGGGATGTTCGCCGGGCCGGTCGGCATGATGAAGAGGTCGCCGGCCTCGACGGCCGGGGTGGTGTCGTCCCAGCCCCAGTGCACGGTCTTGCCGAAGTGCGTGAGGCGCATCGCGAACGCCTTCGAGCCGAGGCCCTCGCGGCCGATCCCCAGCACGAAGATGCGCTGGTGCGACTCCAGGGCGTCGAGGGCGGCCTCGATGTTCTCGAGCGGCACGCGCCGGAACACCTCTCCCAGCTCCTCGACGACGCTCGAGCTGATGTCACGGAACTCCGACACGGTGTGCCCTTCCTCTCCGGTGGTGGTGCTGGTGGTGGTGCCCCGGGCACCGCTGGTGGTGTGGCTGGTGGTGCTCATGCTGGCAGCTGCCGACGTCGCGCGGCTCAGCGCACGCCCGGGCGGGCGCCGAAGCGGCCGACGAGCAGGGCGAAGAGGATGACGGCGCCGTAGACGGCGTTGATCCAGAACGTCGGCACCCCGGCGAGGGTCAGCACGTTGGTCAGGGTGCCGAGCAGCAGCACGCCCATGAGCGCCCCGATGATGCGCCCCTGGCCGCCGGTCAGCTGCACGCCGCCGATCACGGCCGCGGCCAGCGCGCTGAAGATGAGGTTCTCGCCCATGCCGCTCGTCACCGACGCGAGGCGCCCGGCGAGCATGAGGCCCGCGAACGCCGCGAGGCCGCTGGCCGCGACGAACGCGGTGATGAGGACGAAGTCGACGCGGATGCCCGCGGCCCTGGCCGCCTCGGGGTTGCCGCCGATGGCGTAGAGCGCCCGGCCCCACGAGGTGTAGCGCAGGAGGAGCCCGGCCAGCACGAAGAGCACCGCCGTCACCCAGATGGCCGCGGGGATGCCCGCCCACCGGGCCGAGCCGATGTAGCGGAACGCGTCGGGCAGCCCCGCGAGGGTCTTGCCCTGGCTGATGCCGAGGGTGACGCCGCGCAGCAGGATGAGCATCGCGAGGGTGACGATGAACGGGTCGAGCCCGAGCTTGACGACGAGCAGGCCGTTCACCAGCCCGATCAGGAGGCCGATGGCGACGGTGATCGCGATGGCCGTCAGGGGGCTGATCTCGGTGCCGAGCCCGCCGACCGCGGCGGGGATCATCAGCCAGGCCGCGACCATCGGGGCGAGGCCCACGGTCGACTCGAGCGAGATGTCGAGCTTGCCGGTGAGCAGGATGAACGTCAGGCCGATCACGACGATGCCGAGCTCCGACGACTGGCGCAGGATCAGCGTCAGGTTCGCCGGCGACAGGAACGCCGGGCTGACCACGGCGCCGATGACGACGACGACGGCCAGGCCGGGCAGCACGCTCAGCTCGCGGACGTTCTTGACGACGCCGCCCAGCACGCGCTGGCCGGTGCTCGGTCCGTCGGGGCCGCCGCCGGTCGGGGCGGCCGCGCGGGTGGTGGGGGACTTGCTCACGGTTGTCATTCGAGGCCTTCGATCGCTCTGACGATGTCTTCTTCGGTCGGTTCGAGGAGCTCGGCGCTGACGCGGCCGTCGCTCATGATGACGACGCGCGAGCTGACGAGCAGCTCCTCCACGTCGTCCGAGATGAGGACGACGGCGACGCCGTCCTCGAGGGCCCGGACCATGAGCCCGTAGATCGCGTCCTTCGCGGCGATGTCGACGCCGGCGGTCGGCGAGATGAGCACCAGCACGCGGGGCTTGCGGGCCAGGGCCCGGGCGAGCACGACCTTCTGCTGGTTGCCGCCCGACAGCCCGGACACCGGCAGCGACGGGTCCGGCGGCACCAGGGCCACGTCGGCGATCAGCTCGCGCGAGACGGCCGTGCGGCGTCGGGGCGACACCAGGCCGGCGGGGGCGAGCTGGTCCATCACGCCCATGGTCATGTTCTCGGCCACGCTGAGCTGCGGCACGTAGCCGTCCTTGTGGCGGTCGGCGGGCACGAAGCCCACGCCGGCCCGCTGGCTGGCCTTGACGTCGCCCGACCTGACGGGCTCGCCGTCGACCTCGACCCGGCCGGACGTCGCCCGGCGCAGACCGGCCATGACCTCGCCGGCGGCGTACTTGCCGCTGCCGCCGCTGCCGCCGATCGCGACCAGCTCGCCCGGTCCCACCGTCAGCGAGAGGCCGTCCACGTCGCCTGCCTTGTCGCTGACGGCGTCGAGACGGATCGCGGGCGTGTGGCTGAGGTCGATCGCGGCCGTGGCGACGCGGTACCGGCGCTGCTCCTGCCCGGCGAGGAGCGCCTCCACCAGGTCGTCCGACCGGATGTCGTCGCCCTCGCGGGACCAGAGGAGGCGGCCGTCGCGCAGGACGGACGCCGAGTCGCAGATCGCCGTGACCTCGCGCAGGAAGTGCGAGACGAACACGAAGGTGACGCCCGCCTCCTGCAGCTCGGCGACCTTGTCGAAGAGGCGCCGGATCGCGGCGCCCTCGAGCTGCACGGTCGGCTCGTCGAGCAGCACGATGCGGGTGCCCGCCTCGAGCGCCCTCGCGATGGTGAGCATCTGGCGCTCCTCGAGGGGCGCGTCGGCGAGCGACGTGCGGGGGTCGAGGTCGATGTTCCACTCGCCGAGGATGCGCTCGGCGTCGTGCTGCACCCGCCGCCACGAGACGCCGCCGCGCAGGGTCGGCAGCCGCCCGGCGAAGAGGTTCTCGGCGACGGTCAGGTTCGGGAACACGGACGGCCGCTGGTAGACCGCCGCGACGCGCTGCTTCCAGCCCGCCCGGTCGGCCGGCGACGGGGCCGGCTCGCCCCAGAACGAGACGGAGCCGGTGTCGGGCTGCTCGAGCCCGGTGATCATGCGCAGCAGGGTCGACTTGCCGGCCCCGTTGCGCCCGATCAGGCCGTGCACCTGGCCGGGCAGCACGGAGACGGAGACGTCGCGGAGGGCCCTCGTCGCGCCGTAGGTCTTGCTCACGCCCGCGATCTCGACGGCGGGCACGGGGCCGGTGGTGGTGGTCATGACGTCTCCGTCTCGGTGGTGCTGTCCAGGGGGTCGGTGCGGGGCGGCCGGCTACTGCGCGCCGAACGCCTCGAGGGCGAACTCCTTGTTGCCCCAGAGCTCCGGGTCGTCGACGTTCTCGGCCGTGACCACGGGCGTGGGCAGCAGGTCGACGAGGTTGCCGTTGCGCTCGACGATCTCGCTGCCGTGGTCGGTCTCGCCGGGCTCGAAGGTCTCGCCCGCGACGGCCCGGGTCAGGTAGTCGACGCCGTAGTCGATGTAGTCCGTCATCGGCTGGGCCACGGCGGCGTCGAGGTAGCCGTCGCGGATGGCGGTCATGGCCATCGGGCTGGCGTCGACCGACACCTGCACGATGTGCCCGTCCTCGCCGACGGGCGCGAGCGCGTCCAGCGAGTCGAGGGTGTCGAGGATGGTCGGGAAGAACGTCGCGTCGCTCTGGTTGTAGATGCCCGAGATGTCGTCGTACTGGTTCATCGCGGTCTCGATGCCGGAGGCGGCCTTCGCCGGGTCCCACTCGGTCGCGACGTTCACCAGGTCGACGTCGGGGTAGTTCTCGGCCATGCAGTCGTTGAAGCCGTTCGTGCGGTCGCGGCCGTTCGAGGTGACGGGGTCGCCGTCGAGGGTGATGACGGTGGTGCCCGCCTCGACCCGCGAGCCGAGCTGCTCGCAGGCGATCGCGCCCATCGAGACGTTGTCGGCGCGCACGATCATGGCGACCTCGCCCGAGGCCGGCGCCTCGTCGATGGCGACGAGGGGCACGCTCGCGTCGTTCGCGTACTCGATCGCGGGGACGATCGCGTCCGCGTCGCCCACCGAGATGACGAGGCCCTGGGCGCCCTTGTTGACCAGCGTCTGGATGTCGGTGAGCTGCTGGGCGGCGTCGCGGTCGGCGTTGGTCGCCGGGATCGTCTTGTAGCCCAGCTCGGCGAAGCGCTCCATCGAGCCCACGTTCTCGGCGTTCTGGAACGGGTCGGTGTGGGGCTGCGAGTAGCTCAGCGAGATGTCGGCCGGGTCGGACGAGCCGGACGTGCCGGTGTCGCCGGAGGCGCACCCGGCGAGCAGGACGGCGCTGGCGCCGAGCCCCACGACCAGGGGGAGGGTCTTCGCTCGTGATCGCATGTGCAGGCTTCCTCTCTGAAGCAGCAGGCGGGTGCCGGAGTGCGTGGTCCGCCGTCGGGTTGGTGTACGGCTTGTACGGACGGAACATACATCCGCTGATCCCGGCCTCGCAAGACGTTCGCGGCGAATTGGCCCGATTCTGTTTCTACATGCCTGTTTGTACGTACAAGCTGGACAATGCGGACGGCAGCGCGTTACTGTGCCGCCAGGCGGGCCCACCGCCCACGACTCGACGAAGGAGCGGACCCGTGGCACTAGTCAGCGGCATGGACGTCATCAGCGAATGCACGGCACGGAGGCAGGTGGCCGGGGCGTTCAACACGACCAACCTCGAGACGACGATGGGCATCATCGACGCGGTCGAGCGGGTCGGCGTGCCCACGTTCATCCAGGTGGCGCCGACCAACGTCGCGCTGTCGGGCTACGAGTACATCTACGACATGGTCGCCCGGCGCCTCGCGTCGACGAGCGTGCCCGTGGCGCTGCACCTCGACCACGGCAAGTCCCTCGAGGCGGTCGAGGCGGCGCTCGCGGCGCGCTTCACGTCGATCATGATCGACGACTCCGAGGCCTCGTACGAGCAGAACGTCGCCACGTCGACCGCGGCCAGGGCCATGACGCCGGCGCACATCGCCCTCGAGGCCGAGCTCGGCAGCATCGGCGGCAAGGAGGACGACATCGGGCCGGAGCACGCCGCCACGACCGACCCCGCCCAGGTGCCGGGCTTCGTCGAGGCCGTCGGCGTCGACATGCTCGCCGTCTCGGTCGGCAACGTCCACGGCGTCGCCCCGCACGCCCGCATCGACTTCGACCTGCTCGCCGACGTGCGCGACGCCAGCAGCGTGCCCCTCGTCGTCCACGGCGGCTCCGGGCTGCCCTCCGAGCAGCTCGGCCGCCTTGCCGAGTTCGGCGTCGTCAAGGTGAACGTCGCCAGCGACCTCCGCAACGCGATGATCCGCACCTTCGGCGAGGCGTGGACCGCGAACAACGACGAGGCGTCGCTGATCAGGGTGTCGAAGGAGGCGGTGGTCTCGATCCGCGACGTCGTCGAGCGCCGCATCCGCGTGCTGAACCCGGCGGCGTAGGCAGGAGGCCGTCGTGCTCTCGACGATGACGATCGACGTGGGGACCACCAGCGTCAAGATCAGCCGGCTGGGCGCCGACGGCGAGGCGCTCGAGGTCGTCCGGCACCCCACGCCGACGCAGCGCGACGACGCCGGCGAGGTCTACGACGTCGCCGTGCTCTGGCGCATGGTGACCGGGTTCGTCGACGAGCTCGGCCCCGAGGGGCGCGCCGCCGTCGAGCGGGTCGCCGTGACCGGCGTCGGCGAGAGCGGCGGGCTCGTCCGCCCCGACGGCTCCCTCGCCTCGCCCGTCGTCCTCTGGCACGACCAGCGCGGCGCCCCCGCCGTCGCGGCCCTCGACGACTCCGCACGCCGCCGGGTCTTCGCGGTCACCGGGTTGCCGACCAGCGCCTCCTACGGCATCTCGAAGGTCGCCTGGCTGCTCGACCGGTCGGACGTCGACCCCGAGGAGGTGCGGTGGCTGAACGTGTCCGAGCTGCTCGCCGCCCGCATGACGGGTGCGCTGTGGTCCGAGCCCTCCCTGGCCAGCCGGACGATGGCCCTCGACCTCGACTCGCGGGCCTGGTCGGACGAGGTGTGCGGGCTGTTCGGCGTGGACCCGACGGTGTTCCCCGAGCTGCGGGCGGCCTCCGACGGCGTCGCGGTCAGCCCGGACTTCGTCCGCGAGACGGGGCTGCGGCCCGAGGTGCGCGTGCACGTGGCCGGCCACGACCACATGGTCGGAGCCGTCGGGGCCGACCTGCGGCGCGGCGAGCTGCTCAACTCGACCGGCACGACCGAGGGCCTGCTGATGCTGCGCGAGGCGCCGCTGCGCGACGACCACGCCCGCCTCGCGAAGCTCGCGAACGGCGTCGCCGTGGTCGGCGACGACACGACGGTCTTCGCCTCGATCCCCACGGGCGGGGCGGCCTTCGAGACCCTGCAGGCGCTGCTCGGGCTCGACCCGGCCGGGCTCACGACCGCCGTCGCCGCCGCGCACCGGCGCTGGACTGCCGGGGGCGTCGACCTCGACCGGGTGCCGCTCGTGCTGCCCTGGTTCCGCGGCAGCCCCCCGCCGCGCAAGGACACGACCGCCACGGGCGCGATCTCGGGCCTGCGCGGCGACACCTCGGCGGACGACGTCGTGCTCGGCTGCTTCCTCGGCATGGTGCTGCAGTTCGCCGACGTGCTCGAGCTCTTCCGGTCGACCCCCGAGCGCGTCAAGGTCATCGGGCCCGCCAGCCGGAACCCGCTCTGGAACCAGCTCAAGGCCGACCTGCTCGGCCGGCCGCTGAGCGTCGCGCGCTCGGCCGAGGTCGTCTCGCGCGGGGCGCAGGCGCTGGCCTCGGGGCAGCCGTCGAGCTGGGAGGCCTGCGACCCGGTCGAGGTCGTGCCCGACCCCGAGCGGCACCGGGCCCTCGCCCTGTGGCGCGAGCGCGTGCGCCCGCGGTGGGAGCACCTCGTGGCGGGAGCGGCGCTGTGACCCTCGTCGCCGGCATCGACTCGTCCACCCAGGCCTGCAAGGTCGTCGTCAGCGACCTCGCGACGGGGCAGCGGGTGCGCGAGGGCCGGGCCCCGCACCCCGACGGCACGATCGTCGACCCCGAGGCCTGGTGGCAGGCGCTGCTCGTCGCCGTGGCCCGGGCGGGCGGCCTGGCCGACGTCTCGGCCGTCTCGGTCAGCGGGCAGCAGCACACGCCCGTGTTCCTCGGCACGGACGGCGAGGTGGTCTGCCCGTCGCCGCTGTGGAACGACACCGGATCGCACGGCGCCATGGTCGCCCTCAACGACGAGCTGGGCCGCGGCGAGTGGATCCGCCGCACCGGCCTGCCGCTCACCCTCTCGGACACGGCGCCCAAGCTGCGCTGGCTTCGGGACGAGCACCCCGAGGCCGCCCGGCGCGTGGCCGCCGTCGCGATCGTGCACGACTGGCTCACCTGGCGCCTCACCGGCCGCGGCGACGGCGCGCTCTTCGACGGCCTCGTCACCGACCGCTCGGAGGCGAGCGGCACGGCCTACTGGTCGGGCGCCACGGGCGAGTACGACCTCGAGCTGCTCGAGCACGCCTTCGGCCGCCGGGTGGTGCTGCCCCGGGTGCTCGACCCGCTCGGGCGGGCCGGGACGACCCGCCGCGGCCTGCCGGGCGTCCCCGCCGGCATCCCCGTCGGCGTGGGCAGCGGCGACAACGCGGCCGCCGCGCTCGCGCTCGGGCTGGCCGAGGGCGACGCCGTGCTCTCGCTCGGCACCTCGGGCGTGGTCTACCTGCGGTCGGCCGACCCGGTCGAGGACCACGACGGCTTCGTCTGCAGCTACGCCGACGCGACCGGCGACCACCTGCCGCTCGTCGCGACCCTGAACGCGGCCCGCAACTTCGGCGTCGGCACGCGCCTGCTCGGCTGCGGCCACGCCGAGCTGTCGGACCTGGCGCTCCGTGCCGAGCCCGGGGCGGGCGGGCTGGCCCTGCTGCCGTACTTCGAGGGCGAGCGCACCCCCGACCTGCCCGACGCGCGGGGCTCGCTGCACGGGGTGACCCTCACCAACCTGACCCGGGAGAACCTCGCCCGCGCCGTGGTCGAGGGCACCCTCGCCGGGCAGCTGACCATGCTCGACAACCTGCGCGCCTGCGGGCTCGAGCCCCGACGGCTGCTGCTGATCGGCGGCGCCGCCGAGAGCGAGGCGGTGCAGGTCGTGCTCGCGCAGCTCTCGTCGGTGCCGGTCGCCGTGCCCACCCCCGACGAGTACGTCGCCAAGGGGGCGTCGATGCAGGCGGCCTCGGCGCTCACCGGGGCGTTCCCGAGCTGGCCGGCGCACGTCGTCGACCTGCCGTCCGTGCCCCCGCAGCCCCAGGTGCTCGACCAGCACGAGTCGGCCAAGGCCGCCCTCGGCTACCCGCTCGCGAAGGCGGTCGCCCGGGCGCTCTGACCTCGTCCCTCGCCGCTCGCCGTATGATCCAGCAGCGGCGAGGACGAGGAGGCGCGCATGAGCCACGGCACACGGCGCCCCGTCGTCTGCGGCATCGACGTGGGCAGCACCAACACCAAGCTCGTCGCCCTCGTCGACTCGGGCCAGGTGGTGTCCCGGGTCGCCTGCCCGACGCCCCGCACGGCCCCGGGCGCGGACATCGACGCCGACGACCTCGTCGACGCCCTCGAGGGGCTCGTCGAGCAGCTCTGCGGCGCCGAGCTGCAGGTCGTCGCCGTGTGCGCGGCCGGCGTGGGCGAGGACGGCGTGCTGCTCGACGCGGAGCTGCGCCCCCTGACCACCGCGCTGCCCTGGTTCGACCCTCGTCGACAGGACCTGTTCCGCTCGCTGCGCCCGCACCTCCTCGACGACGACCGCTTCGACGCCCAGACCGGCCCCGTCCTCGCCCTCGTGGGGTGGGCGTGGTCGCGCGCCCGGACGGCGCCGGCCGACGCGCACCGGTGGTCGTCGCTGACCGACCTCGCCTCCGTGCGCTGGACCGGGCGGCCGTTCCTCAGCGAGACCCTCGCCTCCCGCACCGGGGCGTGGTCGTCGGCCGACCGGGCCTGGGCCGACGACCGCGTGGCCCTCGCGCTCGGCTCGTCGGGGCTGCTGCCGGAGGTGCTCCCGACCGGCGGCGTCGTGGGCCCGCTGGCGTCGCGACGCCTGCGCGAGGCGGGCGTGGTCGCCGCCGACGCGGTCGTCGTCGTCGGCGGCCACGACCACCCGGTCGGCGGGTGGGGCGTGCACGAGGCCGCGCCCGGCACCGTGCTCGACTCGATGGGCACCGCCGAGGTCGTCGTGGCCACGACGCCGCTCGTCGTCGCGACGCGACGCGAGCACGTCGACCTCGCCCCCGGCATCCTGTCGACCGGCACCACCCTGCTGCGCGTCGACGAGCTCGCCCGCAACGTCGAGTGGGCGACCCGCGACGCCGACGTCCGCCGACACGTCCGCGACGTGCTCCAGGGCACGGAGGCGGTGGTCGCCGAGCCCGGGACGGCCTGGTTCGTGCCCGGCGGCAGGGGAGGCGGCCAGCCCTCGTGGGCCGACGACGCCCCCCGCGACCCCGCGCTGCGCGCGTCGGCGGTGCTCGTCGCGCTCGCCGAGGCGGGTCGGCGCTCGGTCGAGGCCGTGCGCCGGGCCGGGGCGCTCGAGGCGACGGGGGCGGTGAGCCTGGCCGGCGGGTGGACGCGGTCGCCCGGGTGGCTCGGGCTGAAGGAGGCGACGCACGCGGGGCCCGTCGCGGTCGTCGGCGAGCCCGAGGTGACCGCGGTCGGCGCGGCGATGCTGGCCGCACGGGCCCTCGGCTGGCGCGTCGACCCGGCGCGGGCGCTCGCCGGGGGCGGCGTGGTCAGCTCGCGGTGACGTTGACCTCGAGCGGGATGACGTCCGTGAGGACCCAGGTCTCGTAGTAGTCGAACCGGACGCCGTCGGCGCCCCACGACGACGAGCGCACGCGGAGCGCCGGCTCGTCGTCGGCGACGCCGAGCGCCGCCGCGACGTGCGGGCCGGCGCGCAGGGCCTCGACGACCCGTCGCGCCCCCGCCGTCACCCACCCGTTCTCGCGGAGGGTCTGGTTCACCGAGCCGGTGCCGTCGAGCACGTCGCCCGCGGCGGAGATCGTCTCACCGACCGCGGCCGGGAACCAGTTCGTGCTGAACATCGCGACCCGGCCGTCGCGGGAGCGGACGCGCTCGAGGGCGAAGACCTCGTCGCCGGGCGCGACCTGCAGCGCCTGGGCCACGTGCTCGGGCGGGGCGACCGTGCCCGCGCTCACGACCTCGGTGGTGATGCCCCGCTGCCCCTGCCGCACCTGCGACTCGAGGAACCCCTGCGAGTCCTGCACGAACCAGCCCGTCGACTCCGCGGGGCGGGCGGCGAAGACGCCGCGGCGCATCACGCGACGCGCCCAGCCGTCGGTCTCGAGCTTCTGCAGCGTCTGCCGCACCGTCGCCCGTGAGAGGCCGAAGTCGCGGCACAGCTCGAGCTCGCTCGGCAGGCGTTCGTCGACGGGGAACTCGCCCGACTCGACCTGCCCGCGGAGGATCCGGTAGAGCTGCTCGTAGTACGGAGTCGGCGACTCCCGTTCTATCTGCTGCATCCGTGCCCCCATCGTCGTCGTGTGTCGAGCGGTCCGTACGAACAGACTAGACACTCCCGACGCGGGGCACGGGGCGGCGTCGTCGGGCGCGGGGGGACGGGCCCGGAGGAGGAGCGGGTCGGCTCAGGCCCTCGACGATTCAGCCCTGAGGGCGACGCGGCAGGCGGGGCCCGCCCGCGAGACTGGCGGCGGAAGGACAGGTGACCATGGACCCCGCATCCCCGCCCCTCGTGGTGCCGGCCGTCGCGTCGGTCGTGCCGGCGACGATCGTCGCCGTCGTGCTGGTCGGCCTCGCCTGTCGTCGTGCCGGCGCCGACCTGACGACGACGCTGTGGCGCACCTCGTTCGTCGCGTACCTCGGCGCGCTCGTCGCGATCACGTTCTTCCCGTTCGTGACGGGGCTCGAGCCGGTCTGGCAGACGTCGTGGCGCGACTCCGTCAACCTCGAGCCGCTGGGCTCGGTGCACCTCCGCTCGTTCTGGCTCAACATCGTCATGACGGTGCCCCTCGGGGCCTTCCTGACGGGCCGGGTGGTCACGGGGCGGGGGCGCCTCCGCGGGGTCGCCCGGGTCACGGCGATCGCCCTGGTGGCGAGCGTCTCGGTCGAGCTGCTGCAGCTCGTCCTGCACGAGACCGTCGGGGGCAACCGGTCGACCGACGTCGACGACGTGCTCGCGAACACCTCGGGAGCCCTGCTGGGCGCGGTGCTGTGGCGGCTCGTGGGGCTGGTCGCGCGCCTCCTCGGGGTGCGGCCGTCCCGGGTCGGGACGCCCCCTCGCGACGTGCGGGCGCAGGAGGCGGTCGTCGCGTCCCGGAACGGACCATCAGCCCCAGACGGCTGGGCAGGAACCGTCGGGGTCGCCGTCCGGGGCGAGTCGCCGCGCACGGCCGGCGAGGCCACTAGATACTGAGTGTATAGTTGGCACGTGGACAACTCACGTGCCCTCCTGGGGCTGCTCAGCGTCGAGCCGACCTACGGCTACGACCTCAAGCACGACTACGACCGGCACTTCGGCCGTCGCAAGCCGCTGGCCTACGGGCAGGTGTACTCGACGCTCGCCCGGATGATCCGCGACGGGCTCATCCGCACCCTCGGCGAGGAGAGCGGCGGCGGGCCCGACCGCAAGCGGTACGAGGTCACGGGCGAGGGCAGGGAGGTGCTCCGGCGGTGGATGCACACGCCCGACGTCCCGTCCGAGGCGCTCCAGAGCAACCTCTTCGCCAAGACCGTCATCGCCCTGCTGCTCGACGACGACGCCGAGAGCCTGCTCGACGCCCAGCGGTCCGAGCACATGGACCGCATGCGCGAGCACACCCGCGCCAAGCGCGGCGCCGACCTCGTCGACGTGCTGCTGCACGACCACGCCCTGTTCCACATCGAGGCCGACCTGCGCTGGATCGACCTCACGGCGGCGCGCCTGGCCGAGCTGCGGTCGGCGGTGAGGTTCCCGTGACCCGCGCCGACCTCGAGCCGGCCGGCGCCGGGTCGGAGGCGCCCGGCGGTGCGGCCGACACCGTCGTCCTCCGTGCCCGCGACGTGCACGTGTCGTTCGGGCCGACCCCGGCCCTGCGCGGCGTCGACCTCGACGTCGTCGCCGGCGAGGTGCTCGCCGTGATGGGGCCGTCCGGCTCGGGCAAGTCGACGCTGCTGCACGCGCTCGCGGGGGTCGTGCGCCCCGACCGCGGCACGGTCGCCCTCGGCGACGTCGTCGTCAGCGAGCTCTCCGAGCCCGAGAGAGCCCGCCTGCGCCTCGCCGAGTTCGGCTTCGTGTTCCAGTTCGGGCAGCTGCTGCCCGACCTGACGGCGCTCGACAACGTGTCGCTGCCGCTCATGCTCGCGGGCGAGGGCCGGCGACGGGCCCGTCGGCAGGCGCGGTCCTGGCTCGGCCGGCTGGGCGTCGCCGAGCTCGCCGACACGGTGCCGGGCGAGCTCTCGGGCGGCCAGTCGCAGCGGGTCGCCATCGCGCGCGCCCTCGTGTCCGGCCCCCGGGTCGTGTTCGCCGACGAGCCGACCGGCTCGCTCGACTCGTACGCGGCCGAGGGGGTCATGACCGTGCTGACCGACCTCGCGCGCGACACCGGCACCACGGTCGTGCTGGTGACCCACGACGCCCGCACGGCCGCGCACGCCGACCGCGAGGTGGTCGTGCGCGACGGCAGGCTGAGCGGCGGGACGGGGGCCGTCCGCACCTCCGGCGCGGTGTCGTCGTGAGGTGGTCGACCGCCGCCCGGCTCGCGCTGGGGACGCGCCGCGACCGGGGCCGCCTGCTGGGCATGGTGGCCGGGGTGGCGGTCGGGGTCTCCCTGTTCCTGCTCCTGCTGGGCGCCTACCACGCCCTCGGCGAGCGGGAGGAGCGCACCGCCTGGACGCAGTTCGGGGCAGGCGACGCGGGCCTCACCTACGTCGGCGACCCGGGCGACGTCCCCGCCGACGCCGTGCTCGCCGCGACGGGCCGCGACCTCGTCCGCGGGCAGGTCGTCACCCGGATCGACCTCGCCGGGCCCGCCGAGGAGGCGGCAGGCGCGACGAGCCCGGTCGGTCCCGTCCCCGGCGTGGGCGCCGTGCCCGCACCGGGCACCACGTGGCTCTCGCCGGCGCTGGCCGAGCTCGTCGCGGCCCTCCCCGCCGACCAGCTCGGCGACCGGTTCGGCACGGTGGCCGGCACCGTGGGCACGGAGGCGCTGGGCAGCCCCGACGCGCTGGTCGCGGTCACGGGGGCGTCCCGTGACGAGCTCGCCGAGACGTCCGACGCCGCGGTGGTCCGGTCGTTCACGGGGCGGCCCTACGGCGGCAACTCGAACTACCAGGTCGTCGCGCTCGTCGGCAGCGTCGCGATCCTGTTCCCCGTGCTGCTGCTCGTCGGCATCGTCACCGACCTCGGCGCGGCCCAGCGGCGCGAACGCTGGACGACCCTCCGGCTGATGGGGGCGACGAGGGGCGACACGGTACGGATCGCCGCGGTCGAGACGGGGGCGACCGCCCTCGGGGGCGCGCTGGTGGGCACGGGTCTCGCGCGCCTCCTCGTGCCCCTCGCGGCGCAGCTGCGCATCGACGACGGGCGGCTCTTCGCCTCGGACCTCGTGACCTCGCCGCTCGTCGCCGGCCTGGCGGTCGTGGTGGCGACCGCCGCCTCGGTCGCGGTCGCGGTGCGGCGTGCGACGCGGTCCGACCGCGGCCCGCTCAGCACGGCGCGCGAGACGGCCGAGCAGCGGCCCCGAGCCACGCGGCTCCTCGTGCTCGCGGTCGGGCTCGCCGCCCTGCTCGGGATCTCCGTCGCCGGGCTCGCCGGAGTCGCGGTGCCGGGGCTCGACCTGCTGCTCGTCGGCGGGTTCGTCGTCACGAGCGTCGGGCTGGTGCTCGCCGGGCCGTGGGCGACCCTGCTGGTCAGCCGCGTCGCCCTGCGGCACGCTCGCAGCGCCTCCGGCATGGTCGCCCTGAGCCGCATCGCACGGACGCCGCGGGCGACGTTCCGGTCGGTCAGCGGGCTCGTCATCGCCGTGTTCATGGTGTCCGTCTTCGCGGTCGCCGCCACGACGGCCTTCGCGGGCGGGCCCGACGTCGAGCTCACGGCGCTGGACCGCAGCGTCGTGCAGGTCGGGGTGGACCCGGGGCTCGGGGACGGGAGCGAGGACGGCTCGGGCGGGGCGTCCGTGCCTGGTCTCACCATCGCCGAGATGCGCTCGGAGGTGGCCGGCCTGGCCGACGTCGCCGGGGTGACGAGGGTCGTCGTCGCGGGCGCGATCGTCGACGACCTCGACGGCACCCTCGTGCTCGACGCCGCCGACGCCGAGGCGATCGGCGTCGCCGTGCCCTCCGGCGCGCAGGTCGTGACCGTGCTGCGCGGCGTCGTCGACCAGGTCGAGGCCGTCGACCCCTCGGTGCGGGACGCGGCCGTGCCCACACAGCTGCTCGTGCTGACGGACGGCTCGTCCGCGGCGGTCGACCGGGCCCGCACGGCTCTCGAGACGTCGGACCTGCCCGTCCTCGGCTACCCCTCGACCCGGGCCGAGCAGGTGATCGACACCTCGGACAGCACGGCCGCGAGCTTCGCCGCGATGGCGAACGTCGGCATGGCGATCGCGACCCTGGTCGCGTCGGCCTCGCTCACGGTCGCGACGGTCGCCGGAGTCCTCGACCGACGGCGGACCTTCGGCCTGCTCCGCCTCGTCGGCATGCCGGTGCGCACCCTGCGCTCGATCGTCGTGAAGGAGGCGGCCGTCCCGCTCCTCGCCGTCACCCTCGCCGCCGTCGTGCTCGGCTTCGTCGTGGCCTGGACGATCATCACCGGCCTGAGCGGCGGCGACCGTCGCGTCGGCTGGCCCGACTGGTCGTACGTGGCGACCCTCGCGGCGGCCTCGCTCCTGGCGGTCGTGTCGGTCACGGCGACCTTCGGCACGGTGCGGCGGAGCACGGCGGTCGCCTCGACGCGCTTCGAGTGAGGCGTGGGCGCGGGCGCGGGCGTGCGCGTGTGCGTGCCCGTGTGCGCGTGCGCCGAGCGACCGAGTTGCCCCGAATGGCTGCCCGCGCGGCGCGCACGTGGCCGTTCGGGGCAACTCGCCGCTGCCGTCGCCGCCGCGGGCCGCGCGGGCGCTCGGCGGGGCCCGCCGCTCGGGGCGCGTCGCCGCGGGCATAGGGTCGGGACGGCAGAAGGAGGAGGAGGGGACATGACCGACCCCCTGGCGACCCCGGCACGAGCGGCGGGGCTGCAGCTCCGCGACCTCGTGTGGACGGCCCTGCGTCCGGCGCTGCGGATCCGGCTGGCCCTGTTCCGGCGGGCGGTGCGGAAGGGGACGTTCCCGCCTGCCTCCGCCGCGCCTCCTGCGGCCCCGGTCGACGTCACCGCCGACCGCGTCGCCTGGGTCGGCAACGCCGACGCCGGCCGGTTCGGCGTGCTCGAGGAGCACCTCGGCACGCTCAGCCGGGTCGCCGCCGCGGTCGGCACCGCCAGAGGACGGCCGTTCGCCTGGGTCGAGGGCTCGGCCACGGTGCTGACGGTGCGCGAGGCCGCGGACGAGTCGACCGCCCGCCTCGGCGACGTCGACGCGGTGGTCGTCGCGCTCGGGTTCAGCGACGTGCTGCTCATGACGTCGGCTGCCGCGTGGCGCCGCGACCTCGACCGCGTGCTCGACGGGGCGCGGCACCCGGGCAGCGTTCTCAGCCCCGTGCTGGTCGCGGGCATCCCGCCGATCGACCGGCTGCGCCTCACGTCGCGCTGGGCCCGCGGGCTCGTGCGCACCCAGATCGGTCGGCTCAACGCCGAGTCCGAGAGGCTCGTGCGCGAGCGGGGCGACTGTGCGTTCGTGCCGTTCCCGGAGCCCGAGCCGGCCGTCGGCAGCGCCCGCCTCGACGGGCAGCTGTGGTCGTGGCGGCGCGTGCACGAGTTGTGGGCGGGCAGCCTGTGGCCCGAGCTCGCACGGCTGCTCGACGAGACGAGCTGAGGGCGGCCCGTCGTCCGACGCGACGGGCCTGCGAGACGAGGAGGCGCCTCCTGCGCATCGAGAGGGGTTGACTTTCCGTTTCGGAAACACTTAGTGTTGCCGACATGGAAAGCCATTCGAACGACAACCCGTCCCAGCCCGTCGACCCCGTCGCCGCGTTCCAGGTCGCGAACGACGCGCAGGCCCGCATGGCCGCCCGCGTCCGCTCGCCCTGGTGGGTGCACGTGCTCCGCGGCCTCTGCATCGCCGCCGTCGTCTACGGCCTCGGCGCCCCCGACAGCTCCGCGTGGATGCTGCTCGGCGTCCTCGGTCTCATCGCCCTGGCCCGCCGCCGCGTCCGCGACGTCGGCGTGGCCCGGGCGAACCCCGAGCGGTGGAGGTTCCTCACGCTCGGCGCCCCGTGGTCGATCGTCGCCCTGGTGGTCGCCGTCGCCGGCATGGCCTTCGTCGTGATCGCCCAGGACGAGCCCCTCTGGCAGGTCGGCGTCGCCGCCGGCGTGGCGGGTGCCGTCACCATGGCCCTCGGCCCCCTCGCCGACGCCGCCGCCCGCGGCCGCCTCGGCGCCGACCTCGCCGCCGGACTGCCCGGCGGCGGCGCACGGTGACCGCCCCGTGACCGCCCCGGAACCCGTCTTCGACGCCGTCGTCCACGCTCCCCAGCGGCTGCAGATCTGCGCCATGCTCGCGCGGGGCGGCGAGGTGGAGTTCGGCGTCCTCCGCGAGGGGCTCGACGTCTCGGACGCCACCCTCAGCAAGCACCTCCGCACCCTCACGGACGCCGGCTACGTCGAGCTCCGCCGGGTGCAGCGGCCCCGTGGCCAGGCCCGAACCTGGGTCGAGCTCACCCCGACGGGGTCGAAGGCGCTGCGCGGGCACTTCGCGTTCCTGCAGAGCCTCGCGCCGCAGTAGCGGCGGTCGGGCCGACACGAGGAGGCGGTGGGCAGGTCGTCGGGACCTGCCCACCGCCTCCTCGTGTCGCGGGGTCGCGCGTGGCGTGAGCGGCGCGGGGCAGCTCGTGGCGTGAGCGGGTGTCAGGTGTCACGTCGCGGGGGCGTACGGCCCTCGGGGGCCCGCGACGCGTCACATGACCGTTGCTCGGGCGCCCGCCCCGCGTCACACGCCGCGGGGCAGGGAGGGAGGGGGCGACAGGACCCCCCCGAGGGAGGCGCGTCGCGGGAGGCGCGGGGGTAGCGTCGATCTCGGCGCCGGGGCCTGAGCGCCCGAGACGTGTCGTGCCCTCGTGCCGCTGGCGGCTCGACCGGGCCGACCCGCGCCTCCTCCGCCCCTCTCGGCGACACACACCGACACCCCACCACAGGAGCACTCCATGCGCACCGTCAACGCCTACGCGGCACCGTCCGCCACCGAGCCCCTCGTCCCGACGACCATCGAGCGCCGCGACGTCGGCCCGAAGGACGTCATGATCGACATCGCCTACGCCGGCATCTGCCACAGCGACATCCACACGGTCCGCGGCGAGTGGGGCGAGATCCAGTACCCGCAGGTCGTCGGCCACGAGATTGTCGGCACCGTCTCGGAGGTCGGCTCCGAGGTCTCGAAGTTCTCCGTCGGCGACCGCGTCGGCGTCGGCTGCATGGTGAACTCGTGCGGCGAGTGCGAGTACTGCCAGCGCGGCGACGAGCAGTACTGCGCGAAGGGCAACACCGGCACCTACACGAGCGTCGACCCGGCCGACGGCACGATCACGCAGGGCGGCTACTCGCAGGCCGTCGTCGTGACCGAGGACTTCGTGCTGCGCGTGCCCGAGTCGCTCGACTACGACAAGGTCGCGCCCCTGCTCTGCGCCGGCATCACGCTCTACTCGCCGCTGCACCACTGGGGCGTCACCGAAGGCACCAAGGTCGCCATCGTCGGCATGGGCGGCCTCGGCCACATGGGCGTGAAGATCGCCGCGGCGCTCGGCGCCGACGTGACCGTGCTGTCGCAGACCACCTCGAAGGAGGAGGACTCGCTGCGCTTCGGCGCGAAGGCGCACTACGCGACCAGCGACGAGCAGACCTTCACCGACCTGGCGAACTCGTTCGACCTGATCGTCAACACCGTGTCGGCCAAGGTCGACATGGGCGCCTACCTGGGCCTGCTCGCCGTCGACGGCACGCTCGTCAACGTCGGGGCCCCGTCGGAGCCGCTGGAGGTGCCCGCCTTCGCCCTGATCCCCGCACGTCGTAGCTGGGCCGGCTCGGCCATCGGCGGCATCCGCGAGACCCAGGAGATGCTCGACTTCTGCGCCGAGCACGGCATCCTGCCCGAGACCGAGCTCATCTCGGCCGACCAGATCAACGAGGCCTACGACCGCGTGCTGAAGTCGGACGTGCGCTACCGCTTCGTCATCGACGCGGCCACGTTCGCGTAGGTCGCCGCAGGTCCGCGCCGACCGCGCGCCCTGTCTCACACGGACGCCCCCGCACGCTCGGTGCGGGGGCGTCCGTGCTGCCCGGGGGTGCCGGGGCTGCTCGGTGGTGCTCGGGCCGGAGCGGTCCCGGCTAGCGGGCCTCCGCCTCCGTCGCGTCGCGGGCGCGCTTGCGCTCGTTCAGCGCGCGCTCGTCACGGCCGACGACCGCCAGCAGCACGATCGCGAGCACCACGCAGGCGAGGATCAGCACGAAGGTGACGTCCCACCCGAAGGCGTGCACGGCCAGGCCGATGCCGGTGGAGGCGAGGGTCGCGCCGAGCACGTAGCCGAACAGCCCCGTGAACCCCGCGGCGGTGCCGGCGACCGAGCGCGGGCTCAGGTCGAGGGCCTGCAGGCCGATCAGCATGACCGGGCCGTAGATGAGGCCACCGATGGCGACCAGCATCGCGAGCGAGACCCACAACGGGCCCTCGGCCGGCGACAGCCAGTACACGGCGACGGCGACGCCGACGGCGGTCATGAAGAGGATGCCCGTGGGGGAGCGGCGGCCCCGGAACACCTTGTCGCTGACGTAGCCGCAGAGCAGCGTGCCGGGGATGCCCGCGAGCTCGAACAACGAGAACCCGGCGATGCCCTCGCCGAGGCTCGCGCCGCGCACCTCGGACAGGTACACGGGCGCCCAGACGAGCACCCCGTAGCGCAGCGTGTAGACGAACACGTTGGCCAGGGCGAGGTTCACCATCGTGCGGTTCGTGAGCACGTAGCGGCGGATCGTCGACCAGGTCGAGGCGCCCTCGTCGGCGGCGTCGGTCTCGACGGGGGCCGGGTCGTGCCGGTGCTCCTCGATGGGGGGCAGGCCCTCGGACTCGGGGGTGTCGCGCAGCAGCACCAGGGCCACGACGGCGATGACGAGGCAGACGATCGCGGGGAACCAGAACACGCTCTGCCAGGTGCCGAACGACGCGAGCGCGACACCGGCGAGACCTCCGGCACCCGCGCCTCCCACGTTGTGCGCGACGTTCCAGATCGCGGTCTTGCCGCCGCGCTCGGACGTCGAGAACCAGTGCACGAGCGTGCGGCCGCTGGGCGGCCACCCCATGCCCTGGAAGAAGCCGTTGACGATCATCACGACGGCGAAGAACGCCACGGAGGCGCCGACCGCGGGCACGAACGCGATGAACAGGTTCGCGAGGGCCGACAGGGCGAGCCCGATCGGCAGGAAGAAGCGCGCGCTGCTCTTGTCGCTCACGATGGCGCTGAGGAACTTGCTGAACCCGTAGGCGAGCAGCACGCCGTTGGTGATGACCCCGAGGCCGACGGTGCTGAAGCCGTTCTCGTCCTTGAGGATCGTCGAGACGAGCGGCACGTTGTTGCGGATCAGGTAGTAGGCCGCGTACCCGATGAAGATGCCGACGAAGACCTGGAGGCGGAGGCGCGGGTAGCGACGCGCCACGGTCGCGTCGTCGAGTCGGGGAGCGGGCGGCGGGGCCGCGAGGAAGGCGGTCAGCCCTCGTCGCGGCGACGTCTCGGTGGGGGTGCGGTGATCGGTGGTCATCTCGGCCTTCCTCGACCACGTCGGTGTGGGCGAACTCATAGCTGATCACAAGGTTGCAGTTCACGCAAACGTCACCTGATGTTCACCTCGGCTCGATCCGGCCAGGCTGCTCGGCGGCGCGACGCGGTGCGGTGCGGTGCGGCTCGGCGTCGCCGCGTCAGCGCGTCAATGCGTCGAGGTGCGCGTCAAGGGCGGCGACGGCCCAGGAGGCGTCGGTCCCGGGAGCCTGTGCGAGCAGGTGCAGGGCCAGGCCGTCCACCACCGCGTGGGTGAGCTCGACGTCGGTGCGAGCGACGGCGTCGCCCGCGACGCCGGGGCGGACGCCCGCGCCGAGGTGAGCGAGCGCCTGCGCGCAGACCTCGCGGACGGCCTCGTGGGTCCGCTCGTGCGCCGCCCGCAGCGACGGGTCGGTCAGGGCGAGGGCGACGAACGAGACGGTGACCTGCATCTCGACGCGGCGCTCGTCGTCGAGGGGCAGCAGCTCGAGCAGCACGGCGCGGGCGCCGTCGCGTCCGCCGGCAGAGCGCGCGGCGCGGTCGACGCGCTCGCGCAGCCGAGACACGAGCAGCGCCACCGCCGCATCGCGCACGCTCGCCTGGGTCGGGAACGCGTAGCGCAGGGAGGAGGGGGGCAGCCCGGCCTCGGCGGCCACCTTGCGCACCGAGAGTTCGGCGGCCCCGTCGCGCACGAGCACCCGCCACGCCGCCTCGGAGACGGTGCGGCGGCGGTCGTCGAGATCGAGGCTGCGAGGCACCCGATCATCCTGGCACGACTGTGCGAGAACGTGCTAGAACTGATCTCGCACGATCGTGCGACAACCCGTCGCCTCCTGCTCGTCCCGCCCACAGGGCCGGGCGCGGGACCGACGTCGTGCGGACGAGGAGTCGGTCATGGCCTGGGTGCTGCTGGTGGTCGCCGGGATGCTCGAGGCCGTCTGGGCCTCGGCGCTCGGCGCGTCGCAGAACTTCACGAAGAAGGGGCCGACGGCGCTCTTCGTCGTCGCGCTCGTGCTGAGCATGGTCGGCCTCGCGCTGGCGATGGGCGACCTGCCGGTCGGCACGGCCTACGCCGTGTGGGTCGGCATCGGCGCCGTGCTGACGGTCGTGGTCGCGGTCGTCCGCGGCCAGGAGGTGCTGACCGTGGCCCGGGCCCTGCTGCTCGCCGTGCTGATCGGCTGCGTCGTCGGCCTCAAGGTGGTCAGCTGATGCCGTGGCTCGTGCTCGTCGTCAGCGCCGCGCTCGAGGCGGTCTGGGCGACCGCGCTGGGTCGGAGCGACGGGCTGACGGTGCTGGGCCCCTCCGTCGTCTTCGTCCTGGGCCTCGTCGCCTCGATGGCGACGCTCGGCTGGGTCACCCGGCACGTGCCGATCAGCACGGCCTACGCGATCTGGGCCGGGCTCGGCGCGGCCTTCACCGTGAGCTGGAGCATGCTCACCGGCGGCGAGGCCGTGACCGTGGTGCGCGTGCTGCTGCTCGCGGGCATCGTCGGCAGCGTGATGGGGCTCAAGCTGCTGGGCTCCGGGCACGCGGGGGCGGACCGCGAGCAGGGCGGGTCGCAGGAGGAGCGGGGCGAGCAGGCGCCCGCGCCGACGTCGCAGGGCGGGTCGTCCGCCGACGCATGACAAGATCGGCCCGTGCTGCAGCCGATCGTCCTGCCCGCGGGGTCGCCCGACGTCCCGGTGCTGCTCGGCGAGGGGTGGCAGGTGACGGCCCGCTCCTTCGGCGCCCGGCTCGACGCCGCGAGCGTCGACCGCGACCGCCTGCTCGACCTCGTGCGACGGGTCGGCCCCGAGCTCGTCGTGCGGGAGCTGACCGCCGGTGACGTCGACGCGGTCCTCGAGCTCGACGGCGCAACCGCCGGCGACTACCCGGGCGGCGCGGCCACGCAGCACGAGCCCTTCGACCGGGCGGCGGCGACCCCGACGCCCGTGCGTCGTGCGTGGGGCGCCCTGTCCGAGGGCGGCGAGCTGCTCGCGGTGACGGTCGTCGACCTCGTGGCCGCCGCCGCCGACACCGGCGACGCCCCCGCCGAGACCGACGTCACGGTCGTCCGTCGCGGGCACCGCGGGCGGGGGCTCGGCACCGCCGTGAAGGCCGCGTCCGTGCTCGCCCTGGTCGAGGAGGGGGTGCGACGGTTCCGCACCGGAGGCTCGTCCGAGAACCCGGCGATCATCCGGGCGGGCGAGTCGCTCGGCTACGTCCGCGACGAGGAGTGGCTGACCCTCGAGCGCGCCCCGCGCCTCGCCCCCTAGGAGCGTCCGCCCCGTCGCCCCAGGAGACGAGTTGCCCCGAACGGTCGATCGCCGGGGTCGGGGCCGACCGTTCGGGGCAACTCGCTGACATGCGCTCGCGCACGCCCACGTGCCCGAGGGGACGACTTGCCCCGGAAGGCTGCTCGGCGGGGTCGGAGGCGACCGTTCGGGGCAACTCGACGAAGCGCGCGGGCGCACCCACGCACCCCTGTTGTGGGCATGGCGCTCCCCGCCCGGCCCTTCGTAGCCTCCGAGCATGGATCACGTTCCCGGCTCGACCTCCGCCCTCCTCCCCGTCGCCCGGGAGCACGCCGTCGCGTCCATCCCGCCCCGCGGCGCGATGCTCCCCTTCGCCCTGACCGACGACGGGCGCGAGCGCAAGCTGCAGCGCTGCATGGCCGAACGGCTCGAGGACGCGCTCGAGCAGACCTACCAGGTCGTGTCGTCCGTGGTCGGCCTGCAGAGCGCGGTGATCGTGTGGGACGGCTACTACACGGGCGCCGACGGGCGGTCCGAGGCCGTGTTCCTCGAGGTGCACGAGTCCGGGTCCGCCCACGGGGTCGTCTTCGCTCAGCGCTACCGCCGGGCCGGCCTGTTCACCAAGCGCATCGTGCCGGTGGGCGGGCTCGAGCAGGTCGTCGACGACCGTCCGTCGCTGATCGAGGCCTGACCGCGCCGCGGCTCCCCGCCTGCGGACAAGTGCCGACGCGCGGACGCGCCCTCGAGCTCAGGAGGCGGTGGTCACCGGACCGTCGGAGGCGTCCGGCAGGACGCCCGCGAGCCGCACGAGGAACCCGCGCACCGTCTCGAGCTCCGCGTCGTCGTACTCGTCGAGGGCGACCTCGAGCGCGGCTGCCCCGCGACGGAGGAACGGGTCGATGCGCTCGTGCGCCAGCGCGGTCGCGCGCAGCGTCACGACGCGGCGGTCGCTGCTCTCGCGGCTGCGGGCGACCAGGCCCTGCGCCTCGAGCCGGTTGAGCAGGGCGTTCGTCGCCCCGGAGGTGAGGCCGATGCGCGGCGAGAGCCTGGCGGGCGACAGCGGCACGCCCTCGCGCTCGGCCCAGATCACCTCGCCGAGGGCCGTGCCGTCGACGGTCGGCAGGTCCATGCGGCGGGCGAGCTGGTGCGCCGACTCCTGGTAGGTCACGGCGTAGTGCCGCAGCGCCTCCAGCACCTGCGTCCTCGGCGTCGTCATGGGTCGATCCTCCCACCGCCGACCCGGGGCCCGGTCCCGCGTCCGACCCAGGCCGCGGTCCCGCCGCCGGCCTCGACCCGGGCCGCGGTCCCGCCGCCGACCCGGGCCACGACCCCGCGCCGACCCTGCCCCGCCGCCCTACGCACGCAGCTGCGGGTACTCGGCGAGCACGGGCACGTGCTTCTCGCTCGTCAGCAGGTTCGCCTGGAAGAACCGCCGCACCGGCCGCGACGCGGTCACCCGGTGCATCGTCCGGATCGCCCTCACCCCGGCCTCCGACGACGGGTGCATCAGCCGGGCCCCGCCGCGCGGCAGCCCCTGGGCGCTGTCGGCGTACCGGCGCATCTGCTGCTCGTAGCGGGCGAAGGCCTGCCGGGGCCGGTCGGGCGAGGCCGCGAGCTCGCCGACGAGGATGTGCGCCCCCACCAGCGACAGCGTCGTGCCCATGCCGGTGGGCCCCGAGCCCCAGGCGGCGTCGCCGACGAGCGCGATGCGGCCGCGGCTCCAGGTCGACATCACGACCTGCTCCATCCGCTGCGTGTAGAACTCGTCGGGCCGGGCGGCGAAGCCGTCGAGGATCCGCTCCGTCTGCCAGCCCGCGCCTCGGAAGCGCTCCCTCAGCAGCTGGAGCTGCACCTCCGTCGGGAGGCCCTCGAAGCCCATCGGCTCGGACTCGAACGACATGCTCGCGCGGATCGTGCCGACGTCGTCGGGCCGCACCGACGCGACGCGGCCGCGGGTGGCGGTGTACCAGTCCCAGGTGTCGACGTCGTCGGGCCGGCGGTCGACGGTACCGTAGGCGATGCTGACGCCGAAGTCGCGCAGCTCGGTCTCGTCGGCGAAGAGGAGGCGGCGGGTGCGCGAGCTGCGCCCCTCGGCCACCAGGAACAGGTCGAAGCGCTCCTCGGCGCCGCTGTCGAAGGTGACGTCGACGCCGGTCGCGTCCTGCTCGGCGCCCACGACGAAGTCGCCGAAGCGGCGCTCGACCTCGGCCGGGACGACGTCGACGAGGATGCCGGCCATCCGTCCGCGGAGGATCTCGACCTCGGCGGTGGGGCCGTCCTGCCCGTGCTCCTTGGGGAACACGGCGTAGGGGCGGCCGGTCTCGTCGACGAAGCGCGTGCCGTCCTCGCCGGTCGTGTTCGCAAGCACCGCCTCCTCGACTCCCATGCGCACGAGCACCTCGCGGCCGAGTCCGCGCACGTCGATGTTCTGGCCGGTCTCGCGGGGCTCGGCCGAGCGCTCGAGCAGCACGACGTCGAAGCCGGACTTCGCGAGGCCCCAGGCGAGTGCGGGGCCGGCGATGCTCGCGCCGGTCACGAGCACGCGGCGGCCGGTGCCGGCCGCTCGGCCGTCGGCGGCGGGGGAGTGCGAGG
The DNA here is from genome assembly GCF_011761235.1 of Frigoribacterium faeni. Classification (GTDB taxonomy): domain Bacteria; phylum Actinomycetota; class Actinomycetes; order Actinomycetales; family Microbacteriaceae; genus Frigoribacterium; species Frigoribacterium faeni_A. Next base: position 16,816 of record NZ_JAAOYW010000004.1, on the reverse strand, counting down.
TCGTCATGGGGTGCCTTCCGTCGAGGAGGCGCGTCTCGGCCTCATGACGTCACACTAGCTTCACCATGAAAAGACTTCACAGCGAAACCATATGCACGCACTCGGCGCGTGCCCTAGGAGGACGAGTTGCCCCGAACGGCCGCCCGACGAGGTCGGGGGCGGCCGTTCGGGGCAACTCGATCATGCGCGCGAGCGCTCGTACCCGCGAGCGGGGCGCGCGAGCAGCGCGAGCGGGGCGCGGTGCGTCAGGCGGCGGGGATCTCGCCCGTCGCGACGAGCGTCGCGCGCCCGAGGATGTGCGACGCCATCGTGAAGGCGAGGTACGCCGGCGTGCCGTCGGCGGGCACCTCGATGTCCTCGACGTCGAGCGCGTGGACCGTCACGAAGTAGCGGTGCGGACCGTGGCCCGCAGGAGGCGCGGCGCCGATGAACGAGGGAGCCCGCGAGTCGTTCGGCAGCTGGTACGCGCCCTCGGGCAGCTGTGCGCCGGACGCGTCGCCCGCGCCCTCGGGCAGCGAGGTCACCGAGGCGGGGACGTTCGCGACGGCCCAGTGCCAGAAGCCCGACTGCGTCGGGGCGTCGGGGTCGTAGACCGTGACGGCGTAGCTCTTCGTGCCCTCGGGCGCGCCCGACCACGAGAGCTGCGGCGAGACGTCCTGCCCGCCGGGGACGCCGAAGGCCCCCGAGTACTGCTGCTGCGCGAAGGGCGCGCCGTCCTCGACCGTGCTGCTCGTCACGGTGAAGCTCGGCACCTCGGGGAGGCGGTGGAAGGGGTCGTTGCCGGTGATGTCGGTCATGGCGTTCCTCTCTGGGGGCGGCCGGGTGGCGCCTCCTCGAGGATCATGCTCCCGGCAGGCTCGGAATCCGCGCAGACGCCGGTGGCCGTGCGGCCTGGGCGCCGCTCGGCTCAGCGGTCGAAGAGGCCGCCGAGATCGCCGAGCCCGGGGATCTGGAACCCGTCGCCGAGACCGCCGACCTGCTCGCCGAGACCGCCGACCTGCTCGCCGAGACCGGTGAGGTGGTCCTCGCCGGCCTGCGCGACGCCGTCGACGCCCTCGGTCAGGCCGCCGAGGCCCTCGGAGAGGCCCGCGATGCCCTCGAGGCCGAAGTTCTCGGCGAGCCCGCCGAAGTCGACGCCGTCCGCGAGCGCGCCGGAGAGGAGCGGGCCCGCCACGCTGCTCACGGCCGCGCCGCCCGCGACCGCCAGGGCCAGGCCGCCGAGCGCGGCCACGCCCGCACCGGCCGCGGCGCCCGCCGCGAAGGTGCCGGCCCGCGAGCCGGGGCGCCCGCCGGACGCGGTGCCCGCCGCGCCCGAACCGGGGCGGCCGTGGCCGCCGAAGACGCGCTGCATGAGGCCGGGGTGCGCGGTCTCGCCGCGGGTGGCCGCCCGGGCGAGGTCGTCGGTGCCGCCGCTGCGGGGCTGCTCGTGGGCGGGCAGCTCCTCGACGAGGCGGGCCTGGACGAGCTCGCGCTGCTGCGGGGTGAGACGCGCGAAGGCGTCGCGGTGCACCTGCTCGAGCTGCTCGGGCTCGGCGGTTCGGAGCAGGTAGTCGTACTTGCCGAGGGCGACGCGGTCGGCCTCGGTCGCGCGCGGGGCGCCGGCGCCCGAGGGGCCGCCGGGCTGCTGCTGCGACGCCGGGCGCTGTTGGCGGGGGTCGTGGCCGCCCTGCTGCTGGCCGTGGCCCTGGCCCCAGCCCTGCTGGTCGTGGCCCTGCTGCTGGCCCTGGCCCCAGGCCTGCTGGCCGTGTCCCTGCTGCTGGCCGCCGCCTCCGTGCTGGCTGCCGTCGCCGGTCAGCTTGTCGGCGGCCGTGCGGACGAGGTCCCGCCAGTCGGTGCCGGAGCCGGAGCCCGAGCCGGTGCCCGAGCCGGAGCCCTGCCTCGGCGGCTGGCCGGTGCGGGAGGACGAGGAGGAGTTCGAGTCGCCGAGCGCTTTCGCGGCGGCACCCAGGAGGCGCTTGAAGTCGGGCATGCGCCCATCGTGCTGGCCCCCGATGTGCAGATCCCCGGGAGCACCTGCGGAAGTCATCCGAACCGGATCGTCTGCTCGCCGCCTCCTCGTGCCGGGGCGGGCGAGTCCGTCCAGGCCGGGCCGCGGCGACAGCCCGGGCACGACGGACCCGCCCGTCCGCCGTCCGGGCAGGGCGCAGGGCGGGCCGACCAGCGGCCCCGGCAGTCAGATCAGGGCGGCGACCAGCTCGGACACGCGGTCGGGCGCCTCGAGGTGCATGTCGTGGTGCACGCCGGCCAGGCGGCGCACCTCCCAGCCGACGGCCTCGAGCGACCGGGCGACGGGGTCGGGCAGCACGGCGGGACTGTCGTCCGAGAGCACGATCGTCGACGGGACCGCAGGAGGCGCCACCTCGACGGGCGAGTGGGCCACGTCCCGCAGCACCCCGATCGCCATCCGCGAGTCGAAGCGCTCGCGGGCGCCGTCGAGCAGGGCGGTCGTGGCCGCGTCGTACCCGGCCCGCACCTCCTTGCCCTTGCGGGCCTGGGCCAGCCCCGCGACGCCGAGCGTCAGCGGCGGCACCGCCCAGAACAGCCGCCCGGCGAGACCGGTGGTCGGCAGCGCGAGGTGGAACCCCGGGTCGAGGTAGACGGCACGCCGGGGCCGCAGGTGCTCCACGGCACGGACGAGCACCGCCCCGCCGAGGGAGTGCCCCACGACGCCGTGCAGCCCGGTCGGCAGGGCCTCGGCCACGTCGGCCGCGAACTCGTCGAGGCGGTACGACGACGCCCGCGGGCTCTGCCCGTGCCCGCGCAGGTCGACCGTCGTCACCGTGCACCGGCCCGTCGCCAGCATCCGGTCGACGAGCGGCTGCCAGGTGGCCCCGTCGCCGCCGAGGCCGTGCACCAGCCCCACGTGTCGCTCGCCGTCGCCCGTCGTGGTCGTGTGCAGCTGCATGACGGCAGTCTGCCCGACGCCGCCGACGCCGCCGCCGACCCCGACGCCGACGCCGCCGCCGCCGCCGCCGCCGACGCCGCCGACGCCCCGCCCGGCACGCCCCGCACGCCTGCCCGAGGGGACACGACGTGCCCCGGATGGTCGCCGTCGGGTCGTCGCGGCGACCATCCGGGGCAACTCGTCGAGAACCGGGGCGCGACGCGAGGCGGCGCGACCCGGCGCGACGCGACGCGACGCGCGGGAGGAGGCGACGGCCGCGACGCGCAGGACGGCGCGCGTCCCGGGTCAGCGCTCGGCGCCTCCTGCGTCGCCGCCCGCCCGCGCGAAGCCCGACTCGTACGCGAAGACGGCGGCCTGCACGCGCGTGCGGGTGCCGGTCTTCGCGAGCAGGTTCGAGATGTGCGTCTTGACGGTCGCGATGCTGAGGTAGAGCTCCTGGGCGATGTCGACGTTGCTGAGGCCCCGCGCGACCCCGTCGAGCACGTCGAGCTCGCGGTCGCTCAAGCCGTCGAGCGCGGCACGGAGGAGCGGCGGCACCGGGCGGGCGGCGTCCGGTCGCGAGGGGGAGGCGCGCGTCCCCGCCGAGGCGGGCGAGTCCGCCGAGCCGCGCACCGCCTCCGTCGCGACGGTCTGCTCGATCAGCGCCCGCGTCATCGCCGGGTCGATGAGCGAGTCGCCGCGGGCCGCCGAGCGGACGGCCGCGGCCATGAGGTCGGGCCCCGAGTCCTTGAGCAGGAACCCCGACGCGCCCGCGGCGATGCCGTCGAACAGGTGCTCGTCGTCGTCGAACGTCGTGATGAGCACGACGGCCGTGGACGGCTCGGCGACGATGCGCCGGGTCGCCGCGATCCCGTCGAGGCGGGGCATCCGGATGTCCATGACGACGACGTCCGGCCGGAGCTCGAGGGCGTCGCGCACCGCGTCCTCGCCGTCCCGGCTCTGGCCCACGACGACGAGGTCGTCCTCGGCGTCGAGCATCGTCGCGATGCCGGCACGGGCGATGGCCTGGTCGTCGACGACGAGGACCCGCAGCGTCACGACACGCCCCCGCGGGGCAGCTCGGCCCGGACGGCCCAGCCCGTCCCGGCCGCGTCGTGCCCCGTGACGAGCACGCCGCCGAGGCCGACGATCCGCTCGCGCATGTTCGCGATGCCGGCGCCGCCGCGCGGCACGTCCGGGAACCGCTCGGCCGCGGGGCCGGGGTCGGTGACGACCACTTGCCAGGCCGTGGGCCCCTCCGTGATCGCGACCCGCACCTCCTCGGCGGACGAGTGCAGCATCGTGTTCGTGAGGCACTCCTGCACCACGCCGAGCACGGCGACGCGCTGCGCAGCGGGCAGCTGGCCGTGCACCAGCACCGTGCAGTCGACGCGGTAGCCGATGGCCCGCAGCCTGCCGGCCATCGCGTCCAGCTCGACGTCGAGGTCGCCCGACGCGTCGGCGACCGGCCCGACCGGCGCGGCCTTCAGCACGCGCACGACGCTGCGGATGCGGGTCAGCACGTCCTTGCCCCCGACCACCACGTCGTCGAGCGCGGCGACGAGCCGGTCGGGGTGCTGGTCGGCGACGCGGATCGCGGCCTGGGCGCCGATCACGAGCGCGGCGACGTGGTGCGCGACCTCGTCGTGGACGTCGCGGGCCATGCGGGTGCGCTCGCGCTCGGCGATCCGGACGGCCTCCTCGGCGCGCAGGGCGACGAGCTCGCGGTTGCGGGCCGCGAGCTGTGCCGTGGCGCGGCGCTGGCGCTGCAGGGCGAGCGCGGCGGCGATGACGAGCGCACAGCCCACGAGGTAGCCCAGCTGCGTCGAGCGGTCGTAGAAGACCGCCCAGTCGAACGCGTCGACCACGGAGCCGCCGATCTGCCAGGACGCCACGACCACCGGCCACGGGATGACCGCGAGCACCGCCAGCACCGCGAAGGAGGCGGACGGCGCGAACGCCGGGCACCCGTTCGACACCGCGATGAAGACCGTGACCGCGAGCGGCACGAGCAGCTCGGGCGCGCGGACGCCGTAGCCCTCCGGCACGAGGCCGAAGGCGGTGACCGCGGTGACGGCCGACACGACGGTGAGGGACGTGAGCGGGAACCGCCGCGTGGTCGCCGCCGCCACGAGCGCCGTGAGGCCGAGGACGACGTAGCCCGGGATGCTGCGCGGGTACCAGTCGAACTGCAGGGCCACGGTCAGGGCCGTCAGGTAGGCGGCGACGCCGAGCCCGAGGAGGAGCACGCGGCGGAGGCCCGGGCCGAGGTCGCGGAACGGCGAGACGGCGCGGAGGCGGGCGATCGGCGACGACCCGCGGCGGTCCGCCGGGGCCGCGGCCTGCGACGCCACGGCCTGGGCCTGGGCCGCGGCGGTCCGGGCTGCCGCGGTCCGCGCCGTCGGGGCCTGCGCTGCCGGGGCCTGCACGTCTGCTGTCTGCACGTCCACACGCTAGCTCCGGCCCGGGGCGCGTTTCTCGGCCATGAGGATGAACCGCGTCCTTGCAGCGAGTGCACGATCGGGGACATGACCAGAACCGCCCCCGTCCTCCTGCCCCTCGTGCTCGCGGCGTCGCTCGGCCTGCTCGTCTCGGGCTGCACCTCCGGCGATCCGGGCACGACGACGAGCGCATCCGCACCCGCCGCACCCGCCTCGCCCTCCCCGACCGCCTCCGCCACGGCGGGCGCGACCAGCCCGTCGGCCCCGGCCGAGCCGAGCGCGACCCCGGGGCCGGACGGCGCCTCGGGCGGCGGGGGCGACCTCGGCGACGGCGCCACGGGCGACGCGTCGGCCCGCTGCACGGTCGACGAGCTGAGCGCCGAGATCGCGGACGGAGGCGGTGGTGCAGCCGGCAGCTACGGCATCGCGTTCATCTTCGCGAACACCGGCGACCGCACCTGCACCCTGCAGGGCTGGCCGGGAGTCTCGTTCGTGGGAGGCGGCGACGGCACCCAGATCGGCGCCTCCGCCGCGCTCGACCGCGGGACGCCCCACGAGACCCAGAGCGTCGCCCCCGGCGGCGAGGTGCAGGCGCTGGTCAGGATCGTCCAGACCGGGGGCTACGACGCCGCGACCTGCCGGCCCACCGCGACGGACGGCTTCCGCGTCTACCCGCCCGGGTCGGTCCGCTCGATCTTCGTGGCCGCCTCGGGCGCGAGCTTCGAGGCGTGCGCGAACACGGACCTCCAGCAGCTCACGACGAGCGCGATCGAGGCGTTCTAGCGCAGGCCGGCCCGGCCCGGGTCCGGTCGGCCCGGCCCGGGCCGGTCGCCCGTCACATCCCCGCGAGCCGCCTCAGCTCGGACGCGGCCCGCGCAGGGTCGTCCGGGGTCGTCGGGAGCGGGAGGGGCGCCTCCTCGAGGCACCGGTCGAGCAGCCCCTCGACGATCCGTGCACGCCCGGTGATCGCCGAGGCGGAGAGCGAGCCGGGCAGGATCCGCACCTCGACCGTGTCGCGCACCGGGCTGTCGGTCAGCAGCGCGGTGAGGTTCACGTCCATGTACTTCACGAGGCCGGTGCCGGCCGCGGCCTGCTGGAGGCGGTGCCAGCGCCGGGCGGGGGAGGCGCCTCCTCGGGTCGTCGCGTCCGCCGCCTCGGACTCGACCAGGGCGAGCAGCGCGGGCGGCAGCGGCGCCAGCCGGGTGCAGGCCGGGTTCGTCTCGAGCAGCACGTGCAGCGCCGCGCGCCAGTGGCCGGACAAGCGCACCAGGTTGGCGAACGCGTGCGCCGACCGGAACGGCGCCCCGTCGACGTGCAGGTGCACGGCGGCCTCGACGGGGACGGTGAACCCGAGCTCGCGCGCCGGCCGGAGCAGCGCCTCCAGCGCGGCCTCGTGGTCGACCGTCAAGGGAGCCGTCACGATCTCGCAGGGCCGTTCGCGGCCCGGGGCGAGCGGGGCGGCCATCGCGATGCTGGCCCCCGAGCGGTCGCGCAGGCGCCGGACGCCGCCGACGACCTCGACGTCGGTGCCGAAGACCCGCGCGGCCGCGTCGAGCGCCCGCGAGAAGGGGCCGTCAGCGTCGCCGTGGTCGCCCACGAGGCGCAGGAGGCGGGGGTCGTCCGACAGCACCCGCCACAGGTCGCGGGACGGCGGGGGGAGGTGCGGGCCGCGGGCACCGGGAGCGGTCGCGGTCGCTGCCCGGCCGGCCCGCGCCTCCTCGTGCTCGCGGCGCAGGTCGTCGACGAGGGTGACGTCGTCCACGAAGGAGGCGACGGGCGCGCCGTCGGCACCGGTCACCTCCCACGCGGGCGTGAGGTGCCAGAAGTGGCCCATGCCCGGCACGAGCGAGGGCTCGGAGTCGGTGTGGAACACCCGCCGGGCCGCCCCGCCCGAGGCGAGGGCGACCCGGCGGGCGAGCACGCCGCGATCGACGCCGGCCGGGGCGAGCAGCTCGATCTCGACGCCGATGCGGCGCCGCAGGGGCGCCTCGGCGGCGGGGCCCGGTGCGGCTTGGACGGCGGGGCCGGGTGCGGCCCCGGCTGCGGGGCCGGGTGACGCTTCGGCGGCAGGGCCTGGAACCGCCTGGGCGGCGGGGGCCGGCGTCGTCACGGCGCGGCTCAGGGGGTGACCGGCAGCGTCTCGCCGGCGAGCAGGGCGGCACCGGCCCGGGCCTGGGCCTCGCGCACCGAGCCGCTCTGCCACGTCTCCGCGAGCTGGACCGCGTTCGCCTCGGTGTAGCCGCCGGCGGAGAACGCGGCCACCTGCTGGTCCTCGGTGAACGTCGCGGGCGCGGCCGGAACCTGCTCGTGCGCCAGGAGCGTGCCGCCGATCGTCGTCTTCACCGTGTAGATGCTGGGCTCGCCCCACGCGACGGCCAGCCCGAGGGCCTGCGGCCAGCTCGACCCGGCGAGGAAGAACGCCTCGAGCCGCTGGTCGTCCGTGTACGAGGCGCCGGGTGCGTCGTCGGGGCCGAACGGCAGCGGCGTGCCCGCCGCGATCGCGGCACCCGCCTTGCCCTGCGCCGTGACGAGGTCGGGCGTGCCCCAGACGACGGCGAGGTTCAGCGCGTCGTCCGCGTACGGCGAGGCGGCGAAGGCGGCGAGGTCGGCGGCGTCGTAGGTGATCTTCGGCGCGGCGGCGGTGCCCTCCGACGCACCGGCCGCCTGTGCGGCGGCGTCGGCGGCGACCTGCTCGGACGAGGGAGCGGCGGCGTCGGTCGCGAAGGCGCCCGCCGCGCCCAGCCCGAGAGCCGAGCCGGTCACGGCACAGGCGACGACGGCGACGACGCCGGCGCGACGGAACGAGGCACCGCGGCCGGTGCCGGGCGTGCTGTGGGGGGTCGAGCCGGCGTGCCCGGCGATGCGGGCGTCGGGGGTGGTGCGGTCGTGGTCCATGAGGTGCTCCTCGGTCGGGCCGGCGGGGTGCGACGGTGCGTCGCGGTGCCGACCCTCCGGACGCTACGAGCCCGAGGAGGCGCGGGTCGAGCCGTCCGGGCCGGTCCCCTCCCTGCGACGCCCGGTTCGGTCCGGAGGGATGAGCCGCCGTGCCGCGGGCGGCGTCCGCTGCTCAGCCGAACGACGGAGCGGCGCGCTCGCGGACCGTCCGCGCGCGCTCGCGCTCGACGAAGTGACGGGTTGCCCCGGATGGCTGCCTCGCCGACTCGGGGGCGACCATCGGGGGCAACTCGTCGAGCCCGCGAGCATCACGAGCCCGCCAAGCACCACGAGCTCGTCGACTCGACCCGAGCCTGCCTAGTTGCCCCGGATGGCTGCCTCGCCGACTCGGGGGCGACCATCCGGGGCAACTCGTCGAGCACCGCGAGCACCGCGAGCACCGCGAGCCCGCGAGCCCGCCGACTCGACGCGCGCTACGGGACGATGACCGCGCGGCCCCGGACGGTCCCGGCGGCGAGCGCCTCGTACGCCTTCGGGCCGTCGTCGAGCGAGTAGCGCTGCGTCTCGACCGACACGCGGCCGGCGCGCGCCAGCTCGAGCACCTCGATCAGCTCGGAGCGGCTGCCCCAGTACGGCACCCGGACGGCGGCGTCGTACGCGATGGAGCCGAAGCCGACCTGCGCGGTGCCGCCGCCGATCCCCACGATGGTGACGTCCGCCTCCGTGGCGGCGACCGACGTGGCGAGGGCGATCGTGGGCGCGGCGCCCACGAAGTCGAAGACGGCGTCCGCGCCGAGTCCGCCGGTGAGCTCGCGGATGCCGTCGGCGGCGTCCCCGTCGCTGATCAGCACGTGGTCGGCGCCGACGTGGGTGGCCAGCTCGAGCTTCTCGTCGCTGACGTCGAGGGCGATGACCTGCGCGCCCGAGAGCGCCTTGAGGATCTGGATGCCGACGTGCCCGAGCCCGCCCGTGCCGATGACGACGGCGAAGGTGCCGGCGCCGAGCTTCGGCAGCGACGTCTTGATCGCGTGGTACGGCGTGAGGCCCGCGTCGGTGAGCGACACGTTCTCGACCGGGTCGAGGTCGCCGAGCGGCACGAGGTGGCGCGGGTCGTCGACGATCATGTACTCGGCCATGGAGCCGGGCGCACCGAGCCCGGGAGGCTTGATGCCCTCGGCGGCGGCGTTGACGCAGTAGTTCTCCTTGCCCTGCGAGCAGGGCCGGCAGCGGCCGCAGCCCCACGGCCCGTAGACGGCGACCGCGTCGCCGACCTGCAGGTGCTCGACGCCCTCGCCCAGCTCGTCGACGACGCCCGCTCCCTCGTGGCCGAGCGTGAGGGGCAGGGGGTAGCCGCCCGCCGTGTAGTCCTCCTCGCTGAGGCCCATGACGAACTCGTCGCTGTGGCAGACGCCCGCGGCGGTCACCCGCAGCAGCACCTGGCCGGGCCCCGGGGTCGGCTTCTCGATCTCGACGACCTCGGGGTGCTGGCCGATCTTCGTGTACTGGAGTGCCTTCATGGCCTGGACGCTACGCCCGGCGCCGCCGCGCTGCCCGACGGGTGTCGGCCGGCGAGAGGCCCCGGATCGACCCTCGGGGCCTCGCCCAGGGTCGATCCGGGGCCTCTCGGCACGGGGCCCGGTCAGGCCAGGTCGGGGCAGCCCTCGAGCACGGCCTCGAGGGCCCGGTGGAGGACGCCGTCGTCGGCCGCCTCGAGCAGCACGCCCTCCGAGAAGCGGTTCGCCCGCAGGGCCGTCACGAACGTCTTGACCCCGTCGACGGGAGTCATGCCCGGCCAGGTGGCCGGGTCGGAGAGGTAGGCGCGGCCCCGCTCCCACGTGGTCCACGGGAACGGGACCAGCAGGCCCGCCGCCTCCGCCGCCTCGACGGCGAGGGTCAGCTCCGGCCCGGAGGTCGCCCACGGCATGCGGATCTGGCCGTTCGCCCCGCGCTGGCCGCCGTGCCACTCGCCGAAGGACGCCTCTCGCGGCGCCACGGCGTCGCGCGCCTGCTCCAGGGCGCGACGCTGCTCGCCCGTGACGGCTGCCAGGGCCTTGAGGATGCGGTCGTCGGTCTCGCGGTCGTCCATGGACCGAGTCTGGCCGGGCCGGGCTGCGAGCCGAGGAGGCGCGCCTCGCCTCCCGCAGGCTCGCCCGCCGTCCGTGAGACGACGCGAAAGGCCGTTCCCGGGGCGGGGAACAGCCGTTCGCGTCGGCTCGTCAGCCTCGCCGGGAGGGAGGAGAGGGCTCAGCCGTCGAGGGCGGCCATCGCGTAGTCGGCCTCCTCGACCGTGTACGCCTCGCCGTATTCGCTGGTGAGCTGGTCGTGGATGGTCTCGACGGGCATCCCGCCGTCCCGGTACTGCTTCGCCTTGAGGAGGGCGTTCTCCTTCCAGTCGACCCCGACGGCCTCGATCGCGTAGTCGGCGGCCTCGGCCGAGGCGCCGCTGCTGATGATCGCGGCGTAGGTGACGGCCTTGCTGCTGCGGAGCGAGACGGCGCGCGTCTCGGCCACCTCGAGCGCGGCGGCGTACTCGGGCGGGACGTCCGAGTCGGCCGGGGCTGAGGCGGAGGGCGAGACGGAGGGCGCAGGGGACGCGTCGGGCGTCGTCGACGGGGCTGCCGCCTCCTCGTCCGGGGTCGGGGTGACCGCGGCGATCGGCTCGTCGGCCGCGCCGCCGAGGACGGCGCCGATGCCCGCCGTGACGAGGATCGACGCGACGACGGCGACCGCGCCGAGCGCGAGACCCGTCACGGCCAGGGCCTTCGGCTGCCGCTTTCGCAGCGCCAGCGCCGCGAGGACGATCGCGGCGATGCCGACGATCGCGCCGAAGACGGGGACGAGGCCGGTCAGGAACGCGACGATGCCGACGATCAGGGCGGCGAGCGCGAGGCTCTTGGGCGTGCTCGCCCCGGGGGCGCCGCCTGCCGTGGTCGTGGTGGTCGCGGTGTTGCCGTAGGGGCCGGGCTGGTGGGCGTGAGGGGGCTGGGGCTCGTGCGGCCCGCCCCCCAGCGGACTCGATGTGCTCATCACCTGAGCCTGCCAGCCCCCAGACGGGTCGGTATGCCCCCGAATGGGGCACGCGAGCCCAGCAGGCTCGCCCCACCGGGACGAGTGGTCAGTGATGGTCTTCCAGCGGCTCACGAAGGACGGCTGTCGCCCTCTCGCCGTCGTCGCCGAGTCGCCGAGGTCGGCCTGAGCGCCGAAGGGCCTCGCCGAGGTCGGCGAGGCCCTCCTGACGAGGCGTGTGTCGTGTCGATCAGTTGTTCAGGTTGGCGATCGCGTACTCGGCTTCCTCGGGCGTGAACTGCTCGCCGTACTCGCTCGTCAGCTGGTCGCGGATGGCCTCAGGCGACATCGCCATGGTGTCGCGGTACGTCTTGGCCTTCGCCAGTGCGTTCGCGTTGTAGTCCGCCTGGAGGGTGTCGACCGCGTACTGGGCGGCCTCCGGGGAGTACTTCTCGCCGTACTCGCTCGTGAGCTGGTCGTAGAGGCCTGCCTTGCTCATGTACATCGTCTCCGAGTACATCCCCGCCTTGATGAGGGCCGTCGCGTAGTCCGCGGGCACGGCAGGCTCTTCGGGGGCTGCCTCGACGGCGGGCTCCTCGGGTGCGGGTGCGGGTGCCGCTGCTGCTGAAGGGTCCTCGGCGACGGGCTCGGACGGCGCCGAACTCTCGGTGACAGCGGCGACGGGCGCGGCGTCGGGGAGGCTGCTCACGGCGGCGCCGAGGCCGACGGCGGCGACGATCGACGAGATGACCGCGACGCCGCCGAGTGCGATCCCGGCGATGGACATCCCCTTCGACTGCTGCTTGCGCAGGGCGATGATGCCGAGCACGACCGCCACGATGCCGATGATCGCACCGAGGACCGGCACGAGGCCCGTGAGGAACGCCGCGATCCCGACGACGAGTGCGGCGATCGCGAGTCCTGCCGGCTTCTTCGGGAATGGCTGACCGGGCTGTTGCGGAGGAAGCGTGCCGGTGGCGGCGGGCGGGTACGCCTGCGTGGGGGCGTCGGTCTGGTAGGGAGGCTGAGGGTGCTGCTGCCCGCCGAGAGGCGGTTCGGGTGTGGTCATCTCAGGATCTTGACAGAAACGAGGATGTCTTACGTGTCCCCGTCCGGGTGACGAGGGGGGCGTCGGCGTCGAATCGTGCTCCCAGGACTTCCCGTGCCCCCCCGAACGGGGCACGCCCCGCATCACGATCACGACTCGATGAGGGCGAGGAGGCGTCGGATCGGGGACAATGGACGGCGAATGGCTGTTCTACCGGTCATGTCGATCACCCGGCCACCACGGTTCCGACAGGCGAGGAGAACACCCATGATCACGTTCGAGGGCGTCAGCAAGGTCTATCCGGACGGCACCGTCGCCGTCGAGCGGCTCGACATGGAGCTGCCCACGGGCGAGCTGACCGTGCTCGTCGGCCCCTCCGGCTGCGGCAAGACCACGTCGCTGCGCATGATCAACCGGATGGTCACGCCGACCACCGGGCGGGTGCTGATCGACGGCGTCGACGTCGCCGGCCAGGACGAGGCGCTGCTGCGCCGCGGCATCGGCTACGTCATCCAGGCGGCGGGCCTGTTCCCGCACCGCACCATCGTCGAGAACATCATGACGGTGCCGGCCCTCGTGGGCACGAGCAAGAAGAAGGCGCGCGCCACCGCCGTCGAGCTGATGGAGCGCGTCGGCCTGACCGCGTCGCTCGCCGACCGTTACCCCGTGCAGCTCTCGGGCGGCCAGCAGCAGCGCGTCGGCGTCGCCCGCGCGCTCGCCGCCGACCCGCCGGTGATGATCATGGACGAGCCGTTCAGCGCCGTCGACCCGATCGTGCGCGAGGGGCTGCAGGCCGAGTTCCTGCGCCTGCAGCGCGACCTCGGCAAGACGATCGCCATGGTCACCCACGACATCGACGAGGCCATCAAGCTCGGCGACAACGTCGCGGTGTTCCAGGAGGGCGGCCGGCTCGCCCAGTTCGCCACGCCCCGCGAGCTGCTCGCCTCGCCGGCCGACGACTTCGTCGCGGGCTTCGTGGGCCGCGACCGCGGGTTCCGCAGCCTCTCGTTCGACTCGGCCGCGGGCCTCGACGTCGCCCCGCTCTCCGAGGTCGCCGCCGGGCCCGAGCAGCTCGTGCTCGACGAGGCCGGGCGCCCGCTCGGCTGGACCGGTCCCGGTCTCGGGTCGACCGCCTCCCCGACCCCCACAGGAGGCGCGTTCCAGGTCACGGACTCGCTGCGCCTCGTGACCGACCTCGCGATCACGTCGCCGGTCGGCGTCGTCGTCCGCGTCGACGAGCACGGCGTCGCCGACGGGGTGATCCGGCACACCGCCCTCATGCAGCAGCTGGGGGCCCGCCGTCGACGGGAGGTCGACCCGGCGTGATCCAGTACCTGCAGAACAACGTCGCGGTCATCGAGGCCGCCCTCTCGCAGCACGTGGTGCTCGCGCTCGTGCCGGTGCTGATCGGCATCGTCGTGTCGCTGCCGATCGGCTACCTCGCGGTGCGCTTCGGGTTCCTCTACCACCCGCTGCTCAACCTCAGCGGCATCCTCTACGCGGTGCCCTCGATCGCGCTGATCGTGCTCGTGCCGACCATCGTCGGCATCCGCATCCTGTCGCCGCTCAACATCATCATCGCGCTCACGGTCTACACGGTCGCGCTGCTCGTGCGGGTGGTGGCCGACGGGCTCAAGTCGGTCGACCCCCTCGTGACCGAGGCCGCGTCCGCGATGGGCTACCGCCGCCTCCGGCGCCTGGTCTCGGTCGAGCTGCCGATCGCCCTGCCGGTCATGCTCGCGGGGCTGCGCGTCGCGACCGTCGCCAACGTCAGCCTCGTCAGCGTCGGCGCCCTCATCGGCGTCGGCGGCCTCGGCGCCCTCTTCACCCGGGGCCAGCAGCTCGACTACGCGCCGCCGATCGTCGTCGGCATCGTGCTCTCGGTGCTGCTCGCGGCGGTCTGCGACGGCGTCATCGTGCTGATCCAGCGGCGCGTGACGCCCTGGACCCGCGCGGCCGGGAGGATCGCCGCATGAGCGACGGACTGCTCGGCTACCTGCTCGACCCCGCCAACTGGCAGGGCGGCGGCGTGCGCGCCTCGATCCCTTCGCTGATCGTCACGCACCTCTGGTACACGGTGCAGGCGCTCGTCGTCGCGGCGGCCGTCGCCCTGCCGCTCGGGCTGTACATCGGCCACACCGGCAAGGGGTCGTTCATCGCCATCAACGCGGCGAACGCGGGTCGGTCGCTGCCGACGCTCGGCCTCATCATCCTGCTCGTCGTGATCATGGGCCTCGGCTTCGGCCCGGTGCTGATCGCGCTCGTCGTGCTGGCGATCCCGCCGATCCTCACCACGACCTACGCCGGCATCCGGGCGGTCGACCCCGCCGCGATCGACGCCGCCCGCGGCATGGGGATGCGGCCGCTGCAGGTGCTCTTCAAGGTCGAGGTGCCGATCGCGCTGCCCCTCATCTCGTCGGGCCTGCGCAACGCCCTGCTGCAGGTCGTCGCCACCTCGACGGTGGCCGCGTACGTCGGCATCGGCGGCCTCGGCCGGCTGCTCATCGACGGGCTGTCGCTCAACGACTACGGCCGCGTCGTCGCGGGGGCCGTCGTCGTGGCCGCGCTCGCGATCGTGCTCGACCTGCTCGCCGCCGGCGCGCAGCGGCTGGTCGTGTCGCCCGGGCTGACCGGGCGCATCCCGCGGCGTCGCGTCGGCACGGCCCTCGCGGCCGGCGACCGCGACGCGCTCGCGGCCGGCGACGGCGACACCGACAGCGCCGCCCTCGCCCCCGGCGACGGCGCCGCCCTCTCGGCACGCGACCGCGCGTCCTCCTGAACCCGGTGCGCGCCTCCCGGCCCGCGCCTCCTCGACCCGACCTGCACCTCCAGGGTCACCCCACACCGCACACCCGCACCGGTCGGATCCTCCGTCAGGTGCACGAGATCGAAGGCCACCTCCCATGAAGAAGACCCTGTTCGGCGCCCTGGGCGTCATCGGCGTCGGCGTGCTCGCGCTGTCCGCCTGCTCCGACCCGACCGCCAGCACCGGAGGCGGCTCGTCGACCGACTCGGACACCATCGCGATCGGCTCGGCGAACTTCCCCGAGAGCGAGCTGCTCGGCGAGATCTACGCGCAGGCGCTCGAGGCGAAGGGCGTCACGGTCAAGCGGACCTTCAACATCGGCGCCCGCGAGGTGTACCTCAAGGCCCTCGACGACGGCTCGATCGACCTGCTGCCCGAGTACAACGGCGCCCTGCTCGCCGCGCTCTCGACCGACGGCGTCGACGAGGGCGTCACCTCGCCCGACGACGTCTACGACGCGCTGCAGGACGTGCTGCCCGAGGGCATCGTCTCGCTGCCGCAGTCCGAGGCCGAGGACAAGGACACGCTCACCGTCACCCGCGCGACCGCCGACCAGTACGGCCTCTCGACCATCGAGGACCTCGAGCCCGTCGCGGGCGAGCTGCGCCTCGCCGGCGGCCCCGAGTTCGCCGAGCGCCAGCAGGGCGTCGTCGGCCTCGAGTCGGTCTACGGCCTCACGTTCAAGGAGTTCGTCCCCCTCGACGCCGGCGGCCCCCTGACGCTCGCGGCGCTCGAGAACGGCGACGTCGAGGTCGCGAACCTCTTCTCGACCGACTCGGCGATCACGACGAACGACCTCGTCACCCTCGACGACACGAAGAACCTGTTCCTGTCGGAGAACATCGTGCCGATCATCCGCGAGGACAAGTCCAGCGACACCGTCGAGGAGGCGCTGAACGGCGTCTCGGAGGCGCTCACCACCGAGAACCTCACCGAGTACCTCGCCATGGTGCAGGTCGACAAGAAGGACTCGGCGTCCGTCGCCACCGCGTTCCTGACGGAGTACGACCTGCTCTAGTCGTCGCGCAGCACGAGAGGCCCTCCCCGGTTCGCCGGGGAGGGCCTCTCTGCGTCCGGCCCTCTGCGCCTCGCCCGCCGCCGTGTGTGTCTCTCTCTTCCTCCCTCGTTCAGGAACATCGGTCCTGATCCGCGCGAGAGGGGTGGGCGGCGTCCTGATCCGTGCACGGTTCAGGAACCTGGGGCCCGCCGTTCCTGGATCGTGCGAGCTGCCGAGTGCCCGGCGCAGGAGGCGCGGGTCGGGAGTTCCTGGTGCCTGCCGACCCGCTCCTCCTCGTCCTCGGCTGCGGGGGAGGAGGTCGTCGTCGGCCCGAGTGGTCGCGTCGTGCTGGCGGGGGCGCGCGGAGGCGCCGATGGGGACCACTCGGAGGCGCGGGCCGGGACCACGAGGAGGCGCTGGTCACGAGCACGCGGAGGCGTGGGCCGGGACCACGAGGAGGCGCGGGCCGGGACCACGAGGAGGCGCGGGCCGGCCGACGAGGACGGGTCGCCCACCCGCAGACCCCGCCCCGGTCACCCGGGAGCCCTGCCCCGGCAACGCGGAGAGCCCCGCCCCGCAGCTGCGGGACGGGGCTCTACCGGGAACGTCGAGGTGGTGGGGCCCGACGGGGCCGTCAGCGAGGACTACTCGGTGGCGACGGTGATCTTCGCGACGCCGACGAGCATCTCGTCCTGGACGGCGTCGGTGTTGAAGGTCTGGTTCAGCAGCGCGGCCGCGT
>NZ_JAAOYW010000003.1 GCF_011761235.1 Frigoribacterium faeni | reverse complement strand
GGCATTTGACAATGTGCACGCTGTTGAGTTCTCAAGGACCAAACGCATCAGGAACCCGACCTGTAATAGATCATCGTCCGGAGCGGCTGTGAAACTTTAGCACCGATCTTCGTGATGCAAGACCATCGCTCTTCGACTCCTGCGAGCCGGTGTCGTTCTCACGACGAGCCATGACGCTACACCATCTGGATCAGTGTTCGCAACCCACTTGGTCCGAGGCCAGCTGGCAGAACCAGCAGCAACTCGAGGACTTGGAGGTCAGTGTCACATGGGGGCCGGAGGAGCTTCGCTCCGCCGCACCTCCGTGGTGACAAGAGAAGACATTACAGGCACTGTGGCCACATCGTCCAAACCCTGTCGCATCCCGGGCGTGTCGTAAACGCGATGCCCGGAAAATCAAGGGTCAGGGCCCTGATCGTGGGCCCAGGGGCCTCCTGCGCCCTCGGAGGGCACATCCTTAGCCGCGGTCGTCCCTCTCGAATGAGGCCCTCCCGGTCTCGGATGCACGAAGGCCCGCTCCCCCATCGGGGGAACGGGCCTGAGGCGAGGTGGCGGTCCGGTCAGCGGACGGTCACGCCCGCGAGGGTCTTCTTGCCGCGTCGGAGCACGACCGTCCCGCCGGCGAGTGCCGACTCCCCCACGGGTGCGTCCGCGTCGGTGACCCGTGCGTTGTTCGCGTAGACCCCGCCCTCGGCCGTGCTCCTCCGGGCCGCGCCCAGGGAGGACACGAGGCCGGTGGCGACGAGGGCCTGGGCGACCGTCGTGTCGGAGTCGACCTCGGCCGAGGGCAGTTCGGAGACCGCGCTCCTCAGGGTCTGCTCGTCCAGGGACGCCAGGTCCCCCTGGCCGAAGAGCGCCGCAGCCGCGTCGATCGCGGCCTGCGCCGCCGCCTCCCCGTGGACCAGGCGGGTGACCTCCCACGCGAGGGTGCGCTGCGCCTCCCGCCGGAACGGCTCGTCGGCGACCGCACGCTCGAGCGACTCGACGGCCGCGCGGTCGAGGAACGTGAATACCTTGAGACGCGAGACGACGTCGGCGTCGTCGGTGTTCAGCCAGAACTGGTACATGGCGTACGGGCTCGTGAGCTCGGGATCGAGCCAGACGGCGTTGCCCTCGCTCTTGCCGAACTTGGTGCCGTCGCTGTTCGTGATGAGGGGCGTGCCGATCGCGTGCACCGACACCCCTTCGGTGCGTCGGATCAGCTCGGTGCCGCTGGTCAAGTTGCCCCACTGGTCGCTGCCGCCCGTCTGCAGCACGCAGTCGTGCTGGCGGAAGAGCTCGCGGAAGTCGAGGCCCTGCAGGATCTGGTAGCTGAACTCGGTGTAGCTGATGCCGGCGTCCGAGTTGAGCCGGGCGCTGACGGCGTCCTTCTTCAGCATCGTGCCGACCCGGAAGTTCTTGCCGATGTCGCGGAGGAACTCGATGGCCGACAGGGGGGCCGTCCAGTCGAGGTTGTTCACCACGCGCAGGCCGTTGTCGCCGTCGGCCGCGAGGAACTTCTCGACGTGCACCCTGATGCGGGTCACCCACTCCGCCGTCTGCTCGGGCGTCTTCAGGGTGCGCTCCGCGGTCGGACGCGGGTCGCCGATGAGCCCGGTGGACCCGCCGACGAGCCCGAGGGGCCGGTGGCCCGCCAGCTGGAGGCGGCGCATGAGCAGGAGCTGCACGAGGTTGCCCAGGTGGAGGCTCGGTGCCGTCGGGTCGAACCCGCAGTAGTACGTGACGGGCGGACCGGCGAGCAGGGCCTTCAGTGCATCGGCGTCGGTCGAGACGTGGACGAGGCCCCGCCACTGCAGTTCGTCCCACACGTCGTCGAACGTGGGGTCGTTGGCCTGGCCGGCCAGGACGTCGGCCGTGGTTTCGCTGCTCACCCGAGAAAACTACCAGCGGTCGGTCACGGGTCAGCCCCGCCGGACCGCCGGCCGCCAGGTCGAGACCGACGGTTCGCCGGCGAGCGTGAAGCGCCAGGGGAACTCGTCGGTCCCTGCCCGGCCCGACACCCCGACACGCGGGCCCGTCAGCACCTGCCCGATCGGCGCGACGGGCAGCTCGAGCGAGGACCTGCCGTCGCCCAGGCGGCTGCCGTCGTCGTCGAGACCGATGCCGAGAGCCGACCCGAGCCTCCCCGGGCCCTTGGCAAGCTCGGCGTCGCTGCGGGCGCTCGGCCGACGCGACCTCGCGACGTCGACGCCCTCCACGACCTCGCCCGCCCGGAGCAGCAGCCCCGACGCCCACCCCTCCGGGCCGCACACGATGTTGACGCACCGGTGGATCCCGTACGACAGGTAGACGTAGAGCGTGCCCCCCTCGGCGAACATGCTCTCGGTACGGGGCGTCCGACCACGGTGCGCGTGCGAGCCCGGGTCCTGACCCTGGCCGTGGTAGGCCTCGACCTCGGTCAGCCGCACCGCGACGTCGCCGACGCGGAAGACCGAGCCGAGGAGGCGGGGGCCGACCTCCAGCGCCGGTCGCGTGAGCAGCTCCGCCAGTTCGTCGCGCGGGGTCGAGGAGCCCACGGTCGTCAGAAGAAGCTCTGGCCCGACGAGACCACGATCACCACGACGGCCACGAGGACGACCACGCACACCGCGACGACCACGGGCAGGACCCAGGTGCGCGGCGTGCGAGGTCGGCTCGGCTCGGTCACGCGGACACCGGGTCGAGGTCACGGACGAGGTGGGCCACCCGCTCGGTCAGGGCGGCGAGCTGCTCCGCGACGCGCTCGGGTGCGGTCCCGCCGGCGCCCGTCCTGCTGCCGATCGAGCCCCGGACGGTGAGGACCGGACGGATGCTCGGGGTGAGGTGCTCAGACACCTGGGCGTACTGGGCGTCGGTGGGCTCGTCGAGCTCGAGGCCCTCCCGTTCGCAGAAGCGCACCAGTTCGCCGCTGATCTCGTGGGCGTCGCGGAAGGTGACGCCCTGACGGACCAGCCACTCCGCCACGTCGGTGGCGAGGGAGAATCCCTGGGGCGCGAGCTCGGCCATGCGCGCCTCGTCGAACTCGAGGGTGGCGATCATGCCGGTGAAGGCCGGCAACAGGACCTCGAGCTGGGTGACCGAGTCGAACACGGGCTCCTTGTCCTCCTGCAGGTCGCGGTTGTACGCGAGCGGCAGCCCCTTGAGGGTCGCGAGGAGACCGGTGAGGTTGCCGATGAGGCGGCCCGACTTGCCCCGGGCGAGCTCGGCGATGTCGGGGTTCTTCTTCTGCGGCATGATCGACGACCCGGTCGAGAACGAGTCGTGCAGGGTCACGAAGGCGAACTCGCGCGTCGACCAGAGGATGACCTCTTCTGCCAGACGCGACAGGTCGATGCCGATGGCGGCCGCGACGAAGGCGAACTCGGCGACGACGTCGCGGCTCGCGGTGGCGTCGATGCTGTTCTCGGTCGTGCGCTCGAAGCCGAGCTCCGTCGCGACGAGCAGCGGATCGAGCCCCAGGGAGCTGCCCGCCAGGGCACCTGCGCCGTAGGGCGACGCCGAGGCCCGGCGCGACCAGTCGCGCAGGCGCTCCAGGTCGCGGACCAGCGGCCAGGCGTGGGCCAGGAGGTGGTGCGCGAGCAGGACGGGCTGGGCGTGCTGCAGGTGCGTCCGTCCCGGCATGACCGCGTCGGGGTGGGCGGAGGCCTGGGAGGCGATCGCGTCGACGAGGCCCACCACGAGACGCGCTACGGCCGCGCCGTGGTCGCGCAGGTAGAGACGCACGAGCGTGGCGATCTGGTCGTTGCGGCTGCGGCCCGCGCGGAGCTTGCCGCCGAGCTCGGCGCCCGCGATGCCGATCAGGCCCCGCTCGAGCGCCGAGTGGACGTCCTCGTCGGACTCCGCCGCGACGAACGACCCGGCGGCGACGTCGGCCTCGAGCTGGTCGAGCGCCGCGAGCATGCCGTCGAGCTCGGCCTCGTCGAGGTAGCCCGCCGCCGCGAGGGCCCGGGCGTGCGCCCGGGACCCCGCGATGTCGTACGGCGCGAGCTGCCAGTCGAACTGCGTCGACTTGCTCAGGGCGGCGAGCTCGGGGGCGGGACCGGAGGAGAACCGGCCTCCCCACAGGGCGCCCGCCTCCCCCGCCCTCTGGTTCTGGCCGGGGGTCGCGTCGGCCACTACTGCTGCGCCAGGTCGCGGCGCGCCGAGATCTTGCTCGGCAGGGACCAGATCTCGATGAAGCCCTTCGACAGCGACTGGTCGAACGTGTCGCCGGTGTCGTAGGTCGCGAGGTCGAAGTCGTACAGGCTCTGGTCGCTGCGCTGGCCCGTGACGACCGCGCGTCCGCCCTGTAGCTTGAGGCGGATCTCGCCCGAGACGTACTTCTGGGTGTCGTCGATGAAGACGTCGAGCGAGCGCTTGAGGCCCGAGAACCAGAGACCGTCGTAGACGAGGTTCGACCACTCGGCCTCCACGCCGCGCTTGTAGCGGCCCAGGTCGCGCTCGATGGTGAGCGCCTCGAGCGCCTCGTGCGCCTGGATGAGCGCGACGGCGCCGGGGGCCTCGTAGACCTCACGGCTCTTGATGCCGACGAGGCGGTCCTCGACGACGTCGATGCGGCCCACACCGTGGGCGCCGGCCAGCTCGTTCATCTTCTGCACGATGCCGAGGGGCGTGTACGCGACGCCGTCGATCGCGACGGGCACGCCCGCCTGGAACGTGATGACGACCTCGTCGGCGTCCTTGAGGACCGCCGGATCTTGCGTGTACTCGTAGAGGTCTTCGATGGGCGGGTTCCACGGGTCTTCCAGGAAGCCCGTCTCGACCGCGCGGCCCCAGACGTTCTTGTCGATCGAGTACGGGTTCGCGGCGCTCTGGCGGATCGGCAGGGAGTGCTGCTCGGCGTACACGATGGCCTTGTCGCGCGTGAGCGCCAGGTCGCGCACCGGGGCGATGCTCGTCAGGTCGGGGGCCAGGGCGGCGACGGCCGCCTCGAAGCGGACCTGGTCGTTGCCCTTGCCGGTGCAGCCGTGGGCCACGCTGTCGGCGCCCAGCTCTTTCGCCACGCGGGCCAGGTGGCGCGCGATCAGGGGGCGGCTCAGGGCCGAGACCAGCGGGTAGGTCTTCTGGTACATCGCGTTGGCCTTGAGGGCGGGCATCAGGTAGTCGCGCCCGAACTCCTCCTTGGCGTCGACCACCACCGACTCGACGGCGCCGCAGTCGAGGGCACGCTGACGGATGTCGTCCATGTCCTCGCCGCCCTGCCCGACGTCGACGGCGAGTGCGACCACCTCCTTGCCGGTCGCGTCGGCGAGCCAGCCGATGCCGACGGAGGTGTCGAGACCTCCGGAGTATGCGAGGACGACGCGTTCCGCCATGGTTCTCCTTGAGTGTGGTGTGGGGGTGATCTTATCGGCAGGCCGCCCGGCGCCGTGGCCGGACGGCCCGTGCTGCGGGCTCAGTGCGCGAGCAGCCAGGTGAGGAGCGCCTTCTGGGCGTGGACGCGGTTCTCCGCCTCGTCCCAGATGACGCTGGTCGGGCCGTCGATGACGTCGGCGTCGACCTCGTACCCGCGGTCCGCGGGGAGGCAGTGGAGGAAGATCGCGTCGTCGGCCGCCTGCGCCATGAGCGCGCGGTCGACCTTGAAGCCGCCGAAGACGGCGACCCGCTCGTCTTTCTCGTCCTCCTTGCCCATCGACACCCAGGTGTCGGTGACGACCACGTCGACGCCCGCGACGGCGGCCGCGGCGTCGTCGACGACCTGGACGGAGCCGCCCGTGGTCGCGGCGACGGCCGTGGCGTCGTCGGCGACGCCCTGCTCGGGCTGGAACCCGGCCGGGGCGCCGACGCGCACGTGCATGCCGGCCGTGGCGCAGGCCAGCAGGTACGACTGGCCCATGTTGCTGCGGCCGTCGCCCACGAAGGCGACCGAGAGCCCGGCGAGCCGGCCCTTCGCCTCGCGGATCGTCTGCAGGTCGGCGAGCAGCTGGCACGGGTGGAAGTCGTCGCTGAGGGCGTTCACGACCGGGACGGTGGTGCCGGCCGCCATCTCCTCGAGACCCGACTGCGCGTACGTGCGCCACACGATGGCCGAGACCATGCGCTCGAGCACGCGTGCGGTGTCGGACGGGGTCTCCTTGCCGCCCAGCTGGCTGTTCGCCGTCGCGATGACGAGCGGGCTGCCGCCGAGGTCGGCGATGCCGACCGCGAACGAGACGCGGGTGCGGGTCGACGACTTGTCGAAGATGACGGCGACCGTCTGGGGGCCCTCGAGGGGACGCTGCGACCAGCGGTCGCGCTTGAGGGCGTCCGCGAGGTCGAGCACCTCGAGCTGCTCGGCCGGGCTGAGGTCGTCGTCGCGGAGGAAGTGGCGGGTCATGCGAGACCTTTCAGGACGCTGGAGAAGAGGGCGGAGAACTCGGCGATCTCGGCGTCGCCGACGATCAGGGGCGGGGCGAGGCGGATGCTCGAGTCGTTGGGGGCGTTGACGATGAGCCCCGCGTCGAGGCAGCGGGCGGCGACCTCGGCGGCGACCGGGCGGGCGAGGCCGACGCCGATGAGGAGTCCCTGGCCGCGGACCCCGGCCACGAGGGGCGAGTCCATCGCCGCGATCGCAGCGCGGATCTGCTCGCCCCGCACGACCGCGGCCTCGACCAGCCCGGAGGCCTCGATCTCGCCGAGGACGGCGTCGGCCGCCGCGGTGGCCAGCGGGTTGCCGCCGAACGTGCTGCCGTGCTGCCCCGCCTCGAAGAGGTCGGACGCGGCTCCGAACGTCACGAGGGCGCCGATCGGCACTCCCCCGGCGATGCCCTTCGCCACCGTGATGGCGTCGGGCACGACGTCGAACTGCTGGAACGCGAACCACGAGCCCGTCCGGCCGATGCCGGTCTGGATCTCGTCGAGCACCAGGAGGGCCCCGTGCTCGCTCGTCAGCTCGCGCGCGCGCTCGAGGAACCCCGCGGGGAGGTCGAGCACGCCGGCCTCGCCCTTGATCGGCTCGACGAAGAGGGCCGCGACGTCGTCGCCCATGGCCGCCTCGAGGGCCTCGATCGTCGTGTCGATGTGCTCGACCCCGGCGACCATGGGCTCGAACGGCTCGCGCAGCGCGGGCTTGCCGGTCAGCGCGAGGGCGCCCATCGTGCGGCCGTGGAACGAGCTCTGCAGCGCGAGGACGCGCGTGCGGCGACCGTCCCCGCGGTTGAGCCTCGCGAGCTTGAAGGCGGCCTCGTTGGCCTCGGCCCCGCTGTTCGCGAAGTACACCCGTCCTGCGTCGCCGGCTCCGGAGATGCGCAGCAGGCGCTCGGCGAGGGCCAGCTGCGGCTCGGTGGCGAAGTAGTTCGACACGTGGACGAGGGCGCCTGCCTGGCGAGAGATCGCCTCGACGAGCACGGGGTGGGCGTGGCCGAGCGCGTTCACCGCGATGCCCGCGAGGAAGTCGAGGTAGCGCTTGCCGTCGACGTCCCACACGACGCAGCCCTCGCCGCGCTCGAGCATGACCTTCGGCGTGGCGAGCGAGCGCATGAAGGCGTCGCCGAACCGGCTCTGCCAGTCGTCGCGACGCGTCTGTCCGCCTGGTGTCTGGATCGTGGTCACGACTGTCCTTCCTTCTGGGTGCCGGCGGCGCCGGCAGGGGCGATCGGGTACGCGTCGACGACGGGTGCTCCGTACGAGGCCGCGCGGTCGTCGGGCACGACCTCGGTGCCCGACCCGCGCTGCGTGAAGACCTCGAGCAGGATCGAGTGCGGGATGCGGCCGTCGATGATGGTGGCCCCGCCGACCCCGCCGACCACCGCGTCGAGGCAGGCCGTCATCTTGGGGATCATGCCGGACTCGAGCGACGGCAGCATGTCGGAGAGCGCGGACACGGTGATCGCCGCGACGAGGGAGTCGCGGTCGGGCCAGTCGGAGTAGAGCCCCGCGACGTCGGTGAGGACGACGAGCTTCGTCGCCCGCAGGGCGACCGCGAGGGCGGCCGCGGCGGCGTCGGCGTTCACGTTGAGCAGCGAGCCCGCCTCGGCCTCGTCGACCGCGAGCGACGAGACCACGGGGATGCGACCGGCCTCGATCTCGGCGAGCACGGACGCGGGGTCGACTCCGACGACGTCGCCTACGTGGCCGAGGTCGACGGCCTCGCCGTCGACGACGGTGCCGCGACGACGGCCCGTGAAGAGGGTCGAGCCCTCGCCGGAGACGCTGCGCGCGAGGTCGCCGTGCTCGTTGACGAGCGCGACGATCTGCTGCGCGACCTCGCCGGCCAGCACGTCGCGGACGACCGTGATGGCCTCGGTGCTCGTGTAGCGGTAGCCCCCGCGGAAGTCGCTCGGGATGCCCGCGGTCGCGAGCGCCGCGGAGATCTGCGGACCGCCTCCGTGGACGACCACCGGGTGCAGCCCGGCGAGCCGCAGGTAGACCATGTCCTCGGCGAAGGCGCGCCCGAGCGCCTCGTCGACCATCGCGTTGCCGCCGAACTTGACGACGACGACCTT
Source organism: Frigoribacterium faeni (assembly GCF_011761235.1). Taxonomy (GTDB): domain Bacteria; phylum Actinomycetota; class Actinomycetes; order Actinomycetales; family Microbacteriaceae; genus Frigoribacterium; species Frigoribacterium faeni_A. The sequence goes on along the minus strand of NZ_JAAOYW010000003.1, from coordinate 419,626 downwards.
GCCGGAGAACCGCTTGAGCCAGGGCAGCGACTCGATCAGGGTCGCGGCCTTGACGGCCGCGAGTTCCTGCTCGGCGCTGTGGGTCACCTCGTGTGCGCCCATCAGCTGGAGTACGCGCTGTTCTCGTGCACGTAGTCGTGCGTGAGGTCGTTCGTCAGGATCGTGGCCTCGGCCCCGCCCGCCCGCAGGTCGACGAGCACGTGGACGGCCCGGGGCGTGAGGTCGACGGACTCGCTCGGAACGTCGGGCGCGCCGGCGTGACAGACCCGGACGCCGTTCATCGACACGTCGACGTCGTACGGGTCGAACGCGGCGCCCGTGGTGCCGATGGCCGCGAGGACCCGACCCCAGTTGGGGTCGTTGCCGAACACGGCGGCCTTGAACAGGGCGTTCCGCGCGATGGACCGGCCGACCTCGACGGCGTCGTCCTCGTCGACCGCGCCGACGACCTCGATGCGGATGTCGTGGGAGGCGCCCTCGGCGTCGGCCTGCAGCTGACGGGCGAGGTCGGCGCAGAGCTCGGTCACCGCCGCCGCGAAGTCGTCGGCGGCGGGCGTGACGCCGGACTCGGCGCTCGACAGGAGGACGACCGTGTCGTTGGTGGACATGCAGCCGTCGGAGTCGAGCCGGTCGAAGGTGACGCGGGTCGCCCCGCGCAGGGCCGCGTCGAGCACGTCGGCAGGCAGGTCGGCGTCCGTGGTGAGGACGACGAGCATCGTGGCGAGGCCCGGTGCGAGCATGCCCGCCCCCTTGGCCATGCCGCCGACCACCCAGCCGTCGCCGGCGACGACGGCCTGCTTCGGCACGCTGTCGGTCGTCATGATGGCCTCGGCGGCGTCGGCGCCCCCGTCGACGCCGAGACCGGCCGCGGCCTCACGGGCCCCCGCCAGGACCTTGTCGCGGAACACCTGGTCGCCGACGCCGATGAGGCCCGTCGAGCAGACCACGACGTCGCCGGCCGAGACGCCCAGGGACTCGGCGACCGCCTCGGCGGTGGCGTGCGTCGTCTGGAAGCCGAAGGGGCCGGTGAAGCAGTTGGCGCCTCCTGAGTTCAGGACGACCGCCTCCGCTATGCCGTCCCCGAGCACCTGCTGGGACCAGAGGACGGGGTGCGCCTTGGCGCGGTTGCTCGTGAAGACGGCGGCCGCCGCCTTGCTGCGGCCGGTGTTGACCACGAGGGCGACGTCGCGCCTGCCCGTGCTCTTGAGGCCGGCGACGACGCCTGCGGCGGTGAAGCCCTGTGCTGCGGTGACGCTCACGGTGCCACTCCGTCCGTGGTGAGGCCCGTGGTCTCGGGGAGGCCGAGGGCGATGTTGGCGGACTGGACGGCGGCGCCGGCCGTGCCCTTGACGAGGTTGTCGATGGCGCTGACGACGACGACGCGCTCGGCGTCCTCGTCGACGGCGAGGCCGATCAGCGCCGTGTTGGCGCCGACCGTGTCGGCCGTGCGGGGGAAGACGCCCTCGGGCAGGACGTGGACGAAGGGCTCGTCGGCGTAGGCCTGCTCCCACGCGGTGCGCACGTCGTGCGCGCCCACGCCCGGCGCGAGGGTCGCGGTCGTCGTGGCCAGGATGCCCCGCGACATCGGCACGAGGACCGGCGTGAACGAGATGCGGACGTCGCCGGCGCCGGCCAGCACGAGGTTCTGCTGGATCTCGGGCACGTGCCGGTGCGTCCCGCCGACGCCGTAGGCCGACGCGGAGCCCATCAGCTCGCTCGCGAGGAGGTGCGGCGCGAGCGCCTTGCCTGCCCCCGAGGGCCCGACGGCGAGGACCGACACGATGTCGGTGGCCTCGACGAGGCCCGCCCGGACACCGGGCGCGAGGCCCAGCGTGACGGCCGTGACATTGCACCCGGGGACGGCCACTCGGCGGGCACCGCGGAGGGCGTCCCGCTGGCGACCGCCCGAGGCGCCGAGCAGGAGCTCGGGCAGGCCGTAGGCCCAGGCGCCGTGGTACTCGGTGCCGTAGAAGCGCGCCCAGGCCGCCTCGTCGGTGAGCCGGTGGTCGGCGCCGCAGTCGACGACGAGCACGTCGTCGGGCAGCTGTGCGGCGATCGCCCCGGACTTGCCGTGCGGCAGGGCGAGGAAGACGACGTCGTGGCCCGAGAGCGTCTCCGGCGTCGTCTCACGGAGCGTGAGGTGGCTGAGCGAGCGGAGGTGCGGCTGGACCGCGGCGAGGGGCTGTCCGGCGTTCTGGAACGCCGTGACGGTCACCACGTCGAAGTCGGGGTGCGCGGCGAGGAGCCGCAGGAGCTCGCCGCCGGCGTACCCGCTGGCGCCTGCTACCGCTACGGAGTGAGGCATGTGTCCATCCTGATGGTCGAGTCGGTCGAGGATCGAGGGCGGCGGCGCCTCGCGAGGTCACTCGCGGAGCGTCGCCCCTGATCGCTCTCCGGCGAGGCGGACGGCCCCCTGCTTCGCCTCGGTCGCCTCGGCGGCCGTCAGCGTGCGGTCGGCCGCGCGGAAGCGCAGCGCGAAGGTCAGAGACTTGGTCGCGTCGGGCAGACCGGCCCCGCGGTAGTCGTCGACCAGCCGGACGGACTCGAGCAGGTCTCCCGCGCCCTCCCGGACGGTGTCGAGGACCTCGCCCGCGGGGACGTCGAGGGCGACCACGAGCGACAGGTCCTGTGTGGCCGCGGGGTAGGACGAGACGGGAGCGGGCTGCACCGGGACGTCGGCCAGGGCCAGGACGCGGTCGAGGTCGATCTCGGCCACCGCGACGACGCGCGGCAGGTCGAGGTCGGCGGACACGGTCGGGAGGAGCTCGCCCGCGACGCCGACGACCTCGCCGGCGACCAGGACGTCGGCCGTGCGCCCCGGGTGCAGCGACGCGTGGCGACCGGTGCGGAAGACCGCCTGGGCGCCGGCGGCCCGCACGGCGACCCTGAGGGCGTCGAGCACGTCGGCGAGGCCCGCGGCGATCGCGGCCTGACCAGGCTGCCGGTCGACGGCGTCGCCGAGGACGGCGACGGCGAGGTGCCTCGGCTGCGACGGCAGGCTCGCGCCCAGCTCGGCCAGGACCGTGTCGCTCGGACGCTCGGCGCCCGCGGGAACGTCGGCGGTGCCGTAGGCCGTGGCCTCGAGCGGGAGGAACACGGTGCCGGTCTCGAACACCGACACGTCGACGAGTCCGCGCGCGGTGTTGCGGCGCAGCACGTCGAGGAGTCCGGGCAGCAACGAGCGGCGCAGCTGCGCCGCCGCCGTGTCGAGGGGGTTCGCGAGGACGACGGCGGGGACGGCCCCGCCGTCACGCGAGCCGAAGGCCCGGTTCTGGTCGGGGCGCACGAACGGGTACGCCTGTACCTCGACCGACCCCGCGGCCGCCAACGACGACGCCACCCGGCGACGCAGCTTCTGCTCGCGGGTGAGGCCCCGGCCGGGAGGCGCGACGGGCAGGACGGAGGGGATGCGGTCGTAGCCCGTGATCCGCGCGACCTCTTCGACGAGGTCGGCCGAGGTGCGGAGGTCGCTGCGCCAGGTGGGCGGCGTGACCTGCCAGCCGTCTCCCGACGGCGCCACGTCGGCGCCGACGGCACGCAGGGCGGCCTCGACCTCGTCGTCGGAGTAGTCGACGCCCATCAGGCGCGCGGCGCGGTCGCGGGGCAGGGCGATGGCGAGGGGCGGCACGGACTCGTCGAGGACGGACCCGAGGCCGTCGGCCACGCCGCCCGCGAGCTCGACCAGCAGGTCGACGACGCGTTGGGCCGCCGGGACGGACACGGCCGGGTCGACGCCCCGCTCGAATCGGCGCGACGCCTCGCTCGGCAGCTTGTGACGACGGGCGCTGCGGGCGACGGAGACGGGGTCGAACGTCGCCGCCTCGACGAGGACGTCGGTGGTGCCGGCGCCCATCTCGGTGCGGGCGCCGCCCATCACGCCGGCGATGCCCACGGGGCCCTGCTCGTCGGCGATGACCAGGTCTTCGGCGTGGAGGGTGCGGACCTGCCCGTCGAGGGTCTCGAGCTGCTCGCCCGTGGCCGCACGACGGACCGTGAGGCCGCCCCGGAGCGTGCCGAGGTCGTACCCGTGGATCGGCTGGCCGAGCTCGAGCATCACGTAGTTGGTGACGTCGACCGGCAGCGACACCGAGCGCACCCCCGCGAGGCGCAGGCGGGACGACATCCACGTCGGCGTGGGCCGGGACGCGTCGATGCCGCGCACCACCCGGGTGACGAAGGTCGAGACGGCCCGACGCCCGCGGACCGGGGCGTCGTCGACGACGCGGACCGCGAAGCCGTCGGCCGCGTCGGGCCGGACGCGCTCGACGGGGTCGACGAACGAGGCGCCCGTCGCGTGGGAGTACTCGCGGGCGACGCCGCGCATGCTCAGGGCGTAGCCGCGGTCGGGCGTGACGTTGATCTCGACGGCGGCCTCGTCGAGCCCGAGCAGCGCGATCGCGTCGGTGCCCACCTCGGGGTCGAGGCCGAGCGAGCTGAGGAGGAGGATGCCGTCGTGCTCGTCGCCGAGGCCGAGCTCGCGCGTCGAGGCGATCATGCCGTCGGACACGTGGCCGTAGGTCTTGCGGGCGGCGATCGGGAACGGGCCGGGCAGCACGGCACCGGGCAGGGACACGACGACCTTGTCGCCGACCACGAAGTTGTGCGCGCCGCAGACGATGCCGCGGACGTCGTCAGGCCCGACGGCGACCTGGCACCAGTTGATCGTCTTGCCGTTCTTCTGCGGCTCGGGCTGGAGCTCGAGCACCTGGCCCACCACGAGGGGGCCGGTCACGTCGCCGACGTGGACGTCTTCTTCTTCGAAGCCGACCGAGACGAGGGCGGCGTGGACGTGCTCGAGCGAGACGTCGTCCGGCAGGTCGACGTGCTCGCCGAGCCAACTCAGCGGAACCCGCATCAGACCACCATCCCGAACTGCTCGCTGAACCTGACGTCGCCCTCGACCATGTCGCGCATGTCGTCGAGGTCGTTGCGGAACTGGAGCGTCCGCTCGATGCCCATGCCGAAGGCGAAGCCCTGGTGGACCTCGGGGTCGATCCCGGCCGCCCGCAGGACGTTCGGGTTGACCATGCCGCAGCCGCCCCACTCGACCCAGCGCGCGCCTCCCTTCGCGTTCGGCTGCCAGACGTCCATCTCGGCGCTCGGTTCGGTGAACGGGAAGTAGTTCGGCCGGAGGCGGATCTGGGCCGCCTGCCCGAACATCGACCGGGCGAGGTGCTCGAGCGTGCCGCGCAGGTGCGCCATCGTCAGGCCGCGGTCGATCGCGATGCCCTCGATCTGCGTGAAGACGGGGGTGTGGGTCGCGTCGAGCTCGTCGGTGCGGAAGACGCGGCCGGTGGCGACGTTGTAGACGGGCAGCTCTTTCGCGAGCAGGGTGCGGATCTGCACCGGCGAGGTGTGCGTGCGCAGCACGAGGTGCGCGTCGACGGGGTCGACGAAGAAGGTGTCCTGCATGGCACGCGCCGGGTGGTCGGCGTCGAAGTTCAGCGCGTCGAAGTTGAACCACTCGTGCTCGAGCTCGGGGCCCTCGCTGACCTCCCACCCCATGCCGACGAACAGGTCGAGCATCTCTTCTTGCAGGAGCGCCAGGGGGTGCCGGGCGCCGGGCCGGCGCCGCGTGGGCAGGGCGGTGACGTCGACGGCCTCGTCGGCCAGCCGCTGGGCCTCTTCGAGCTCGGCGAGCTGGCCCTCGCGGGCGGCGACGGCCTGCCCGACCCGGCCGCGGGCCCCGCCGACGAGCTTGCCGGCGGCGGCCTTCTGGTCGTTCGGCAGGTCGCGGAGACCGGCGTTCATGCGTGCCAGGACCGACGCCTCGCCGACGTGCTGAGCACGCGCGGCCTTGAGCTCGGAGACGGAGGCGGCGGTCGCGACGGCCGCGAGGGCGGCGTCGACCGCGGCCGAGACGGCCTCTTCGGAGATGGGGACGGAGTCTGACACGAGAACCAAGCTTAGCGATCGTTCGGAGGACGACCCGCGCGTCCTCGTGCTGTGCGGACGAGGAGGCGCGGGCCAGGGACCTGGGGAGGGCTCAGAGGTGCCCGCCGCCTCCCCCGGTCTCGCCGGTGGTGGCGGGGACGTTCGGGCGGCCTGCGCGGGCCGTCCAGCCGGGGCCGCCGAGACCGCCCTTCGTGCGGACGACGCCCCGGCGGCCCGTGCGGCGGTCGACGACGCGGACGACCCACGACAGCAGGAGGTTCGTCGCGAGGTACACGACCAGGACCACGGCGAACAGGGTGAACGTGTAGCGGCTGCCGTAGTAGGTGCCCAGGCGGTTGAGGCCCTCGCGGGTCAGCTCGACGTAGCCGACGATGTAGCCGAGCGAGGTGTCCTTCAGCAGGACGACGAGCTGGGCGAGGATGATCGGCAGCATCTGCCGGAACGCCTGGGGGAACTCGATGAGGAACCGCGTGCTCGTGGGCGTCAGCCCGAGGGCGAGCCCCGCCTCGCGCTGCCCCTTCGGCAGCGACGCGATGCCCGCGCGCAGGGCCTCGCCGATGAGGGCGCCGTTGTAGACAGCCAGCGCTGCGACGACGGCCCAGAAGGCGCCCGTCGAGAAGACCAGCAGGATGAAGAGCATCATCAGCAGCACGGGCATGCCGCGGAAGAACTCGAGCACGACGGTCGTGGGCACGCGGACCCAGCGGGACCGCGCCGTGCGGAGGAACGAGAACAGCACGCCCACGAGGACGGCCAGCACGGAGGCGATGGCGGCCGCCTGCAGCGTCGCGACCCAGCCGCGGCCGATGGCACGCCACAGGGCTAGGTCGCCGAGGATGTCCCAGCGCGAGGCGTCGAGGACGCCCGGCGTCACCGCTCCGTTCGCGCTGACGCGGGGACGACCGAGCAGGTAGGCCACGTACCCGAGCAGGGCCAGGACGAGGACGACGCCGACCACCGAGATGATCCGCGACGTGCGACGGGCCTTCGGCCCGGGTGCGTCGTAGAGGACGTTGGTGCTCATCGGAGGGCTGCGACTCTCTGCTCGACGACGGCGGCGACCCGGCCGAGCGTGACGGTGATGACGAGGTAGAAGACGGCCACGGCGAGCAGCGTCGTGATGACGGCGTCGCCGCGGTCGTTCGCGATGTAGCGGCCCGCGGCGAACAGCTCGGCCACGAAGAAGCCGCCGGCCACCGAGGTGTTCTTGGTCAGGGCGATGAAGACGTTGATGAGCGGCGGGACGACCATCCGGACCGCCTGCGGCAGGATCACGTGGGCGAGCGTCTGCCCGAAGCCGAGCCCGATGCTGCGGGCGGCCTCGGCCTGCCCCACAGGCACCCCGTTGATGCCCGACCGGATGGCCTCGGCCACGAAGGGCGACGTGTAGAGCGTGAGCCCGATGACGGCGAGCGGGAAGTAGCTGCCGAAGTCGACACCCAGGTACGGCAGCACGAACGCGCAGAAGAACAGGACGAGGGTCAGCGGGGTGTTCCGCAGCGCCTCGGTGTACGTGGTCGCGAAGGCCCGGAACGACGCGACGGGCGAGATGCGCATCGCCGCCACCACGAAGCCGATCAGCAGCGCGCCCACGCCCGACAGCAGCATGAGCTGCAGCGTCGTGACGAAGCCGTTCCAGAAGCGGGGCCAGTTGTCGGTCACGGCGTCGAGGCCGGGGATGACGTCCAGGGGGTTCACGGGTGGGTCCTCAGGTCGGGGCGGCGGGTCCGCGAGGGCGGTCCGCAGGAGGCGGTGGCGGGCACCGCGCGCAGGTCGCGTCGCGGTGCCCGCCGGTGTCGCTAGTAGCGGTCGATCGCCGGGGGCTCGGGGGTCTCGAGGACCTTGCCGGCCGTCTTCTCCCACAGCTCGTCCCAGGTGCCGTCGTCCTCGGCGTCCTGCAGGGTGTCGTTGACGAACTCACGGAACTCGGTGTCGTCGAGCGCCAGGCCGATGCCGTAGGGCTCGGCGGTGAAGGGCTCGCCCACGACCTCGAACTCGCCCTCGTTCTGGTCGGCGAGGCCGGCCAGGATGACGTTGTCGGTCGTGACCGCCTGGACCGCGCCCGTGCGCAGCGGCTCGAGGCAGTTCGAGTAGGTGTCGGTCGCGATGATGTCGCTCGGGGAGCTGACGTACTCGGCGATGTTCGCCTCGCTCGTCGAGCCGCTGACCGTGCAGACCTTCTTGCCGGCGAGGTCGTCGACGCTCTCGATGCCGTCGGGGTTGCCCTCGAGCACGAGGAGGTCCTGACCGGCCTCGTAGTACGGCCCGGCGAACGAGACGACCTCCTTGCGGGCGTCGTTGATCGTGTAGGTCGCGATGACGAGGTCGACCTGGCCGTTCTGGATGAACGGCTCGCGGTTCGCGGAGACCGTCTCGACCCAGTTGATCGAGTCGGGCTGGATGCCGAGCTTGGCCGCGATCAGCTTGCCGATCTCGGCGTCGAAGCCCTCCGGCACGCCGTCGGGGTTGGCCAGGCCGAACAGCGGCTGGTCGAACTTCGTGCCGATGGTGATCTCGCCGGCGTCGGCGAGCTCCGCCATGGTGCTGCCCGCGGCGAAGTCGGCCGGCGTCTCGACGTCGACGGCGGGTGCCGACGAGTCGGTGCAGGCCGTCAGGCCGAGCACCGTCACGGCGGCTGCGGCTGCGGCGACGAATCCCTTGCTGAGTCGCATGTCGTTCTCCTTGCTGGGTGACCCGGTCGACGGTCGACGTCCGGGAGTCTGGTGGGGCGCCTCCTCGGCGGTGCTCGGAGGAGGCGCGCAGGCCGTCGGCGCGCCCACGACGGGGCGCCGCGGGCCTCAGTGCGTGAGGATCTTCGAGAGGAAGTCGCGGGCGCGCTCGGAGGAGGGCGCCGTGAAGAACTGCTCGGGCGTCGCCTCCTCGACGATCTGGCCGTCGGCCATGAACACGACGCGGTCGGCCGCCTTGCGGGCGAAGCCCATCTCGTGCGTGACGACGATCATCGTCATGCCGTCCTTCGCGAGCTGGACCATGACGTCGAGGACCTCGGTGATCATCTCGGGGTCGAGCGCGCTCGTCGGCTCGTCGAGCAGCATGACCTTCGGGTCCATCGCGAGGGCCCGCGCGATCGCGACGCGCTGCTGCTGCCCGCCGGACAGCTGCGCCGGCATCTTCTGCGCCTGGTTCGCGACGCCGACCCGGTCGAGCAGCTCCATCGCGCGCTTCTCGGCCTCGGCCTTCGAGCGCCCGCGGACCTTGATCTGGCCCAGCGTCACGTTCTCGAGCACCGTCTTGTGCGCGAACAGGTTGAAGCTCTGGAACACCATGCCGACGTCGGCCCGGAGCTTCGCCAGCGCCGACCCTTCTTCGGGGAGGCGCGTGCCGTCGATGCTGATGACGCCGTCGTCGATCGTCTCGAGCCGGTTGATGGCCCGGCACAGGGTGGACTTGCCCGAGCCGCTGGGCCCGATCACGACGACGACCTCGCCGCGCCCCACGGTCGTCGACACGTCCTTCAGGACGTGCAGCTGACCGAAGTGCTTGTTGACGTGGTCGACCACGACGAGGGGTTCCATGGGTCCACACAAACAGACGCCCGGAAGGGGGTCAAACTCACAGCTGATTCGTAACGCAACCGAAACGAGCCGTCCGGTGGCCTAGGACCGCTGGGCGAAGGCGCTCTCGTAGAGGCAGACGGAGGCGGCGGTCGCGAGGTTCATGGACTCGGCGTGGCCGTAGATGGGCACCACCACCGCGCGGTCGGCCCGGGCCAGGTCGTCGTCGGTGAGGCCGCGCGCCTCGTTGCCGAAGAGCCACGCCGTCGGGGCGTCGAGGACGCCGTCGCGCCGGGCCTGGAGCAGGTCGTCGCCCTTGACGTCGGCGGCGATGACCTGCACGCCGGCCTCGGCGCACCGGGCCACGACGCTGGCGAGGTCGACGCCCACGGCCACCGGCACGTGGAACAGGGAGCCCGTCGTCGCCCGCACGACCTTCGGGTTGTAGAGGTCGACGCTGCGTCCCGTCATGACGACGGCGTCGGCTCCGGCCGCGTCGGCGGCACGGATGATCGTGCCGGCGTTGCCCGGGTCGCGGACCTCCTCGAGGATGGCGATGAGCGTCGGCCCGCCGTCCTCCCCCGCGGCGAAGATGTCCTTCACCGACGTGGGGAACTGGCGGCAGACCGCGACGACTCCCTGGGGCGTCACCGTGTCGGCCATGGCGTCCAGCACGGCCTCGGTGACGAACTCGGCCTCGAGGCCCGCGTCGTCGGCCGCCCCGGCCAGGGCAGGGTGCCGCTCGAGGGCGGTCGGCGTGACGAACAGCTCGACGACCAGCTCGGGGCGGAACGCGAGCGCCTCGGAGACCGCCTGCGGCCCCTCGAGCAGGAACAGACCGGTCTCCGTGCGCGCGTCCCGCTTTGTGAGCTTCGCCACCGCTCGGACTCGGGGCGAACGGGGGTTGTCGATCAGGGGGGTGCGCACGCGACCACTATGCCTCACCCGACCCGCGCCTCCTCGGCCGACTCACCCGCGGAGCGCGACCCGCGCCCGCGGCCGCCGGCCGGCACGGAGGACGACGGAGGGCCCGGACAGCAGGTGCTGTCCGGGCCCTCCGGGGGTGGTGCAGACGACTACGCGGCGGCCTTCGGAGCCGACGTGTCGGCGGGCAGCGCGGCCTTGGCCGTCGCGACGATCGACGCGAAGGTGGCGGGCTCGTGCACGGCCAGCTCGGCCAGGATGCGGCGGTCGACCTCGATGCCGGCCAGGGACAGGCCCTGGATGAGGCGGTTGTAGGTCAGGCCGTTCTGGCGCGACGCGGCGTTGATGCGCTGGATCCACAGGCGGCGGAACTCGCCCTTGCGCGCACGGCGGTCACGGTACGAGTAGACGAGCGAGTGGGTGACCTGCTCCTTGGCCTTGCGGTACAGGCGCGAACGCTGACCGCGGTAGCCCTCGGCGCGCTCGAGGATGACGCGACGCTTCTTGGCGGCGTTGACCGCCCTCTTGACTCTTGCCATTTTCTTGTTCCCTTACGTTCTGCGTCGGCTCAGTGACCGAGAAGCTTCTTGGCGACCTTGGCGTCGGCCGGAGCCAGCACCTGGTCCTGGTTCAGGCGAGCCTTGCGCTTGGCGCTCTTCACCTCGAGGTTGTGGCGCATGCCGGCCTGCTGCTTCATGATCTTGCCGGAACCGGTGACCTTGAAGCGCTTCTTGGCGCCGGAGTGGGTCTTCTGCTTGGGCATCTGTTACTTGCTCTCTTCTGTCGGCTCGGCCGGTGCATCGGCCGGTGCCTGGTCGGACGTCGGGTGCTTCGGCGGCTTGGCGGCGGCCTTGCGAGCTTCGGCCTCGGCCTTGGCCTCGGACTTGTTCTTGTGAGGGCCGATCACCATGACCATGTTGCGGCCGTCGATGGTCGGGGTCGACTCGACGCTGCCCCACTCGGACACGTCCTCTGCGAAGCGCTGGAGGAGGCGGACGCCCTGGTCGGGACGCGACTGCTCGCGACCGCGGAACAGGATCATGGCCTTGACCTTGTCGCCGCCCTGGAGGAAGCCCTCGGCGCGCTTGCGCTTGGTCTCGTAGTCGTGCTTGTCGATCTTCAGGCGGAAGCGCACCTCTTTGAGGATGGTGTTCGCCTGGTTGCGACGAGCCTCCTTCGCCTTCTGGGCGGCCTCGTACTTGAACTTGCCGTGGTCCATGATCTTGGCCACGGGGGGCTTCGAGTTGGGGGCCACCTCGACCAGGTCGAGCTCGGCCTCTGCCGCGAGACGCAGGGCCATGGCGATGGGGACGACGCCGACCTGTTCTCCTCCGGGGCCGACGAGGCGGACCTCGGGGACGCGGATGCGGTCGTTCGTACGGGGATCGCTGATGCGGAACTCCTCTGTCGGTGCTTCGTCACATGCTGCACCGGGCGGGGCAGCAGGGAAAGAGGAGGTCCGTGCAGCGGTCGCTCTCGCGACGCGCGCCGCCTGTCGACGGACGTGCACTGCACCCTGGCTGCTCGGCCTGCGCCGCCTCGAGGATCGCTCTTCGGGGTGGTGCTGATCGAACGGGGTGCCAACAACCCGGTAACCTCGTGTGACGGTCAAGCGCGGGTGGGAGAATCTCCACTTTCGCACGCAGCAGACGCTGCGAGCCTGGAGAAGCCTAGCAGAGGATCAGCACGTGAGCCACACCCCCCACACCGAGCCCGACGCCGCAGCCGCAGCCGCACCGAGCGGTGCCGACGAGGCGGTCCGCGACATCGCGGACGTCAACGCCGTCGAGGTCATCAACACGGTCGCCGTGCACCTCATGAGCGCGGCGGCGGTCAAGGTCGGGCTCGCCGACGACCCTGCCGCCCAGACGGACCTCGACGAGGCCCGCAAGCTCATCACCTCGCTCGCGGGCCTGGTCGTCGCCAGTGCGCCGGAGATCGGCGACCAGCACGCGCGGGCCCTCCGGGACGGCCTGCGCTCGCTGCAGCTGGCGTTCCGCGAGGCGAGCGCCATCCCCGACGCGATCGGGCAGGGCCCGGGCGAGAAGCTCACCGGCCCGGTCACCTAGGCCCTCGGGCCGGCCGGCCTGCGCAGGCGGTCTGGCCGGCAGGGCCGCCGGTCTGGCCGGTCTGGCCGCCGGTCAGGCCGGTCTGGCCGCGACGACGCTCACGGACATGCTGTCGACGCGGTCGACGATGAGCGCGTCCGCCTGCCAGGCTTCCTGGAGGCGACCGAGCAAGGCGCCGAGCTGCTGCTGGTCGAGGCCGGCGCGCACGGCGAGGCGCACGACGACCTCGGGCGTGCCGAGGCGGGCATCCCGGTAGCCCGGCGCGACGGCGAGGCCGACCAGCGCCTCCTCATCCGTCGACGCGGCGAGGAACGCCTGCAGGACGGCCTCGTCCGCGTGGGCCGGCACCCAGGGCACGTCCTGTGCGACGGCCCAGAGCGCCGGCCGGCGCACGCCGAACTCGGTGTCCGAGCCCGGGTCGAGCACGAGGTGGTCGGTGCCCTCGGAGACGGCGGCCAGGGCGATGCGACGGGCGTCCGCGGGCACGGGACGCGCCGTCGCGTCCCACGCCCGCAGCGTGTCGACGCTCGAGAAGGCCGGCAGCACGGCGCGCCCGTCCGGACCCGCCACCGTCACGATCGAGAGCTCCTGGGTCTTGTCGACGCGACGACCGTGCTCGTCGACGCCCTCGTCGCCCGCCACGGCCACGAGCGGGATGAGCAGACGGGCCGGCCTCAGGGCGTCGACGACCTCGGCCTCGCCCAGCTCGCCGGTGCCGAACCGCACGAGGGCCTCGAGGAGGCGCGGGTCGGCCGAGCCGTCGTCGCCCGCGTACGCCGTGTCGTGGTGCGCGAAGGTCCGGCCCGCGAAGGTGCGGCCCGCGCTGTCGGCCGGGGCGTGGTCGTGGCCGTGGCCGTCGGCACCGCCGTGGGCGTGGCCGTCGCTCTCGCCCCCCGGGAGCCCGGGAGCGGCGTCCCGCTCGGGGAGCATCAGTCGGAGGCGACGTCGAGCGCGGCCGCGAGCGTGAACGCCCCGGAGTACAGCGCCTTGCCGACGATGGCGCCCTCGAGGCCGTGCGGCACCAGCTCGCGCAGGGCCGCGATGTCGTCCAGGCTCGAGATGCCGCCGGAGGCGATCACCGGACGGTCGGTGCGCTCCATCACTTGGCGGAGCAGCTCCGTGTTCGGCCCGGTCAGGGTGCCGTCCTTCGTGACGTCGGTGACCACGTATCGCGCGCAGCCGGCGTCCTCGAGACGGGCCAGGACCGTCCAGAGGTCGCCGCCGTCCTCCGTCCAGCCCCGTGCGGCGAGGGTCGTGCCCCGCACGTCGAGCCCGACGGCCACGGCCTCGCCGTACTCGGCGATCACGTGGGCGGCCCACTCGGGGTTCTCGAGGGCCGCGGTGCCGAGGTTGATCCGCTTGACGCCGGTGCTCAGGGCGTCGTCGAGCGACCGGTCGTCGCGGATGCCGCCGCTGAGCTCGACGTCGATGCCCTTGACCTGCTTGATGACCTTCTTGATGACGGACCGGTTGTCGCCGCGCCCGAAGGCCGCGTCGAGGTCGACGAGGTGCAGCCACTCGGCGCCCTGCGACTTCCAGTCGTCGGCGGCGGCGACGGGGTCGCCGTAGCCGGTCTCGGTGCCCGCCTCGCCCTGCGTGAGGCGGACGGCCTGGCCGCCCGCGACGTCGACGGCGGGGAACAGGGTGAGGCCGGGGGTCGTGCAGAAGTCGCTCATGGTGTCTCTCTCGCGGGCACGCCGCGTGACGGGGCCGGGACCAGCCGGCCCCGCGGTCGGGTCAGAGGGTGCCGAGCCAGTTCGAGAGCAGCCGGATGCCCGGCTGTCCCGACTTCTCGGGGTGGAACTGCGTCGCCCAGAGCGGACCGTTCTCGACGGCGGCGACGAAGCGCCCGCCGTGGTCGGCCCAGGTGACGTGGGGCTCGGGGAACGGGCGGATCACGTCGAGCGTCCACGACTGGGCCGCGAACGAGTGCACGAAGTAGAAGCGCTCGTCGCGCACGCCCTCGAACAGGACGCTGCCCTCGGGAGCGTCGACGACGTTCCAGCCCATGTGGGGCAGCACGTCGGCGCGCAGCTCGTCGACGACGCCGGGCCACTCGCCCAGGCCGCCCGTCGTCGCGCCGCGCTCGACGCCGCCCTCGAAGAAGACCTGCATGCCGACGCAGATGCCCATCACGGGTCGGCCGCCCGCCAGGCGGCGGTCGACCATCTCGGCCCCGCCCACGGACTGCAGCTGGCTCATGACGGCGCCGAACGCGCCGACGCCCGGCACGAAGAGGCCGTCGGCCGCCTGCACCCGGGCCTTGTCGCGCGTGAGCTCGACGTCGGCGCCCGCGAGCTCGAGGGCCTTGACGGCGGAGTGGACGTTGCCGCTGCCGTAGTCGAGGACCGCGACCGTGGGACGCGCGGTCACAGCGCGCCCTTCGTGGACGGCACGCCCGACACCCGGGGATCGGGCTGGACGGCCTGGCGGAGGGCCCGCGCGAACGCCTTGAACTCGGCCTCGGCGATGTGGTGCGGATCGCGGCCGCCGAGCACGCGGACGTGCACCGTGATGCCGGCGTGGAACGTGATCGCCTCGAAGACGTGGCGCACCATCGACCCGGTGAAGTGGCCGCCGATGAGGTGGTACTCGAACCCCTCGGGCTCTCCCGTGTGCACGAGGTAGGGCCGACCCGACACGTCGACCACGGCCTGCACGAGCGCCTCGTCGAGGGGCACGAGCGCGTCGCCGTAGCGGGAGATGCCGGCCTTGTCGCCCAGCGCCTCATTGAGGGCCCCGCCGAGCACGATGCCCACGTCCTCGACCGTGTGGTGCACGTCGATGTGGGTGTCGCCCGAGGCCGCCACGTCGAGGTCGATGAGCGAGTGCTTCGACAGCGCGGTGAGGAGGTGGTCGAAGAACGGCACCGAGGTGTCGATCGACGAGCGACCGGTGCCGTCGAGGTCGAGGGACAGCCGGATGCGGGACTCGCTCGTCTCGCGGGACGAGGAGGCGGTGCGGGCGCGGGACTGATCGGTCACGAGGAGAGCCTAATGTCGCGCAGGGCGTCGAGGAACGCGGTCGTCTCGGCCTCGGTGCCGGCGCTCACCCGCAGGTGCCCCGCGATGCCGAGGTCGCGCACGATGACCCCACGGGCCAGGAGGCGGCGGAACACGTCGGCCGGGTCGTCCACCCCGCCGAAGAGCACGAAGTTGGACCAGGTCGGCCACGGGCTGTAGCCGAGCTCGGTGAGCACCCGCACGATGCGGTCGCGCTGCTCTTTGATGTCGTCGACCATGGCGAGCATCTCGTCGGCGTGCGCCAGGGCCGCGACGGCCGCCGCCTGCGTCAGCGCCGACAGGTGGTAGGGCAGACGGACGAGACGCAGCGCGTCGACCACGGCCGGGTGCGCCGCCATGTAGCCCACCCTGGCCCCGGCGAAGGCGAAGGCCTTGCTCATGGTGCGGGAGACGATGAGGCGCTCGCGCCCCTCGAGCAACGTGAGAGCGGTCGGCTGGCCCGCGGGCATGAACTCGGCGTAGGCCTCGTCGACGAACACCATGCCGTCGGTCGCGTCGTACGCGGCACGGACCGTGTCGAGGTCGAGGGGGGTGCCCGTCGGGTTGTTCGGGCCGCAGAAGAAGACGATGTCAGGCTGCAGTCGCTCGATCTCGGCGACCGCCGTCTCGGGTGAGATCGTGAAGCCCTCGTCTCGCGCACCCTCGACCCAGGTGCTGCCCGTGCCGGCCGTGATGATCGAGTGCATCGAGTACGTGGGAGGGAAGCCCAGCACCGAACGCCCGGGGCCGCCGAAGGCCTGGAGGATCTGTTGGATGACCTCGTTCGAGCCGTTCGCCGCCCAGATGTGGTCGCGGGTCAGGCCGTGGCCGAGATAGCCCGCGAGGGAGTCGCGCAGTGCGCTGAACTCACGATCGGGGTACCTGTTCACGTCGCCGAGAGCGTCACCCAGGGCCGCGAGGATGTCGGCGGCGACGTCGGCGGGGACCGGGTGCGTGTTCTCGTTGACGTTCAGGGCGACGGGGACGCGCTCCTGCGGGGCGCCGTACGGCGTCAGCCCCCTGAGGTCGTCGCGGATGGGCAGGTCGTCGAGGCTGAAGGGCACGCGTCCATGGTAGGCGGCGGCAGGCGCCCCACCCGACGCGGGGCGTGCCTCAGCGCGAGTACTTCTCGGGCACGGCCAGGGTCTGGCCCGCAGCCACCTCGGCGCTGGGCAGGTTGTTCAGGCGGACGATGTCGCTGACCACGTCACGCGGGTCTTTCGTCGGGGCGATCTCGCTCGCCACCTGCCAGAGCGTCTCGCCCCCGTCGACCGTCACCTGGGAGAAGGAGACGTCGGACGCCTGGTCGGAGGCCACGGCGCCCGGGCCCAGGAGGACGCCTGCCGCGACGACGGCGACGACGCCGAGCCCGGCCGATGCTCCGAGCACTCGCCGGCCACGACGCGTGATGCGCAGGCGCGTGCGAGGCGTCGCCGTCGCGGCCCGGGGGGCGAGCGTCGAGGGGACGTGGATCGGAGAGATGGTGGCGCTCATGAGGTGGTTCCTTTCACCGCGAGAGTTGACGTACGAGTTCGTGCCCGGCACTCGGCCGGGAATGCCGGACACGAAGACGTGTACCGAACATATCTTCGATCCGACGCGAGGGCAAGCAGTTCGTTCGAACATCTCAGCAGGAAAGCGGCGACACACTCGAACATGTGTCTCGCCAGGAGCCCATGATCCGCTAGATTCGCCCTCGGTGGTGCGAGTACACCAGCGACCACCGACATCGACGGCAGGAGAGACATGACCGACCGGCAGAGCGCCACCGCGACCGCCCCGGCGACGCCCCCGCGCAAGGCGCTCACCGCCAAGCAGGACTCGATCCTCACCGCGATCCAGGCGAGCATCGCGCAGTTCGGCTACCCGCCGAGCATGCGCGAGATCGGCGACGCGGTCGGCCTGAAGTCGCTGTCGAGCGTGACGCACCAGCTCAACCAGCTCGAGCTCGCCGGCCGCATCCGCCGCGACCCGAACCGCCCCCGCGCCCTCGAGGTGCTCGGCGACCCGGCGCCGGCAGCCCCGGTCACGAACATCCTCTCGACCAGCGACGACGGCGACACGGCGCACGTGCCCATGGTCGGCCGGATCGCCGCGGGCATCCCCATCACGGCCGAGCAGCAGGTCGAGGACGTCATGCCGCTGCCCCGTCAGCTCGTGGGCAAGGGCGAGCTCTTCATGCTCCGCGTCGTCGGCGAGTCGATGATCGACGCGGCGATCTGCGACGGCGACTGGGTCGTCGTGCGGCAGCAGCAGGACGCCGAGAACGGCGACATCGTCGCGGCCATGCTCGACGACGAGGCCACGGTCAAGGTCTTCCGCCAGCGCGACGGCCACACCTGGCTGCTCCCCCGCAACAGCGCCTTCGAGCCCATCGTCGGCGACCACGCCCAGATCCTCGGCAAGGTGGTCGCGGTGCTGCGCTCGGTCTGATGCGTCCCGCGCACGACGAAGCGCCTCCTGCCCCGGTCGGGGAGGAGGCGCTTCGTCGTGCGGTCGACCCGGCGACGGTCAGGACGCGGCGGTCTCCGCCTGCACGAACGGCGACAGGGCGGCGACGTCGCTCGGGTAGACGCGGGCGTGGACGCGAGTGCCGCGCTCGTCGTAGTCGGTGGTGAGGACGCGTCCTGCCTCGTGCAGGTGCGAGACCACGTCGCCGCGGTCGTAGGGCACGAGCAGGTCGAGCTCGACCTCGGGCTCGGGCAGCAGGCCCGCCAGCCGCTCGAGCAGCTCGTCGATGCCCTCGCCGGTGCGGGCCGACACGAAGACGGCCGTGGGCTCGAGGCCCCGCAGCACGAGCCGCTGGCCGTCGTCGACGAGGTCGCTCTTGTTGAAGACGACGACCTCGGGGATGTCCCGCCCGTCGACCTCGCCGACGACCTCGCGGACCGTGGCGAGCTGGGCAGCGGGATCGGGGTGCGAACCGTCGACGACGTGCACGATGACGTCCGAGCCGGCGACCTCTTCGAGGGTGGAGCGGAACGCCTCGACCAGCTGGTGCGGCAGGTTGCGGACGAACCCGACGGTGTCGGCGTAGGTGAACGGACGGCCGTCGGCCGTGGCGCTCTTGCGCACCGTGGCGTCGAGGGTGGCGAACAGCGCGTTCTCGACCAGGACGCCCGCGCTCGTCAGGCGGTTCAGCAGGCTCGACTTGCCGGCGTTCGTGTAGCCGGCGATGGCCACCGACGGCACCTCGTTGCGGTCGCGGTTCGCGCGCTTCGCGTCGCGCGCCGGCTTCATCTCCTTGATCTGCCGACGCAGACGGGCCATGCGCGTGTGGATGCGACGACGATCGAGCTCGATCTTGGTCTCGCCGGGCCCCCTGCTGCCCATGCCGGCGCCGGCGCCGCCGACCTGGCCGCCGGCCTGGCGGGACATGGACTCGCCCCAGCCGCGGAGGCGCGGCAGCAGGTACTCGAGCTGGGCGAGCTCGACCTGGGCCTTGCCCTCCCGGCTCTTGGCGTGCTGGCTGAAGATGTCGAGGATCACGGCCGTCCGGTCGATGACCTTCACCTTGACGACGTCCTCCAGCGCACGACGCTGGCTCGGCGCGAGCTCGGTGTCGGCGATGACGGTGTCGGCACCGAGGGCGGCGACGGTCTGCCGCAGCTCTTCGGCCTTGCCCTTGCCGAGGTACGTGCTGGGGTCGGGGTTCGGGCGCCGCTGCAGGAGCCCGTCGAGCACGGAGGCCCCCGCGGTCTCGGCCAGGGCGGCGAGCTCGCGGAGCGAGTTCTCGGCGTCGGAGAGGGACCCCTGCGACCACACGCCGATGAGCACGACGTTCTCGAGCCTCAGCTGTCGGTACTCGACCTCGGTGACGTCCTCGAGCTCGGTGGAGAGACCGGCCACGCGCCGCAGCGCCGCCCGGTCCTCCCTGTCGTACTGCTCGCCGTCGCCCGTGCCGTCGAGCGACCGGGTCTGGATGGCCTGGGCCGGCGAGAAGATCGTGTACGCGGACGCCCGGGACGCCGCACGGTCCAGGACGCGTGCGACGACGTCGTCGTCGTGCCGCCCGTCGCGCTCGTCGTCGAGCGGGGTCGTCGGGGTGTCTGTCATCGAAGTGATACTAGCCCTCCGGAGGGGGTCGGACCTGGGCCGCGGAGGGCCAGGCGGGTGATGTTCGGTAGGTTGTCGTCCATGGCCAGCGACCACTACTTCTCCCCGAACCCGGAGAGCGAGCTGCGTCGACGGACGATCACGGCGACCCTCGCGGGTCGCCAGCTGTCGCTCACGACGGCGTCGGGGGTCTTCAGCCCCGAACGGGTCGACCCGGGGACCGCCGTCCTGCTCGGCGAGGTGCCGCCGCCGCCCGCGACGGGCGACCTGTTGGACGTCGGGTGCGGGTGGGGCCCCATCACACTGAGCCTCGCGTTGTCGTCACCCGACGCGACGGTGTGGGCCGTCGACGTGAACGAGAGGGTCCTCGACCTCGTGCGGGAGAACGCACGGGCCGCGGGCCTCGTCAACGTCAACGCCGTGACGCCCGACGGTGTTCCCGACGGGCTGCGGTTCGCAACGATCTGGTCGAACCCGCCCATCCGGGTCGGCAAGGAGGTGCTGCACGGCATCCTGCAGACCTGGCTGCCGCGCCTCGAGCCCGGTTCCGACGCCTGGCTCGTCGTGCAGAAGAACCTCGGCTCCGACTCGCTGCAGGCCTGGATGAACACGACCATGGCGGACGCCGTGACCGTCGAGCGGGCGTCGACCAGCAAGGGGTACCGCGTGCTGCGGGCCCGGCGCGCCTCCCCCGTGGACGCCTAGAGGGCCAGCGCCCCGCTGTAGACGAGCTCGGCCGGGCCGCTCAGCGACACGTGCTCGCCGTCGTCGCCCGCGGAGACGTGGACGCCCAGCACGCCGCCGGGCACCGCGACCCACCAGTCGAGAGGCGCCCCGGGCCCGGCCCAGTGCCGGACGGCGAGGGCGGCCGCGGCCGCTCCCGTGCCACAGGACAGGGTCTCGCCGCTGCCCCGCTCGTGGACGCGCATCCTGATGTGGCCCACACCGTCGACCACCAGCGGGTCGGACGGCACCACGAACTCGACGTTGGCACCGGCCTCGGGCGCCGGGTCGAGCACGGGGACCCAGGTGAGGTCGAGGCCGTCGAGCTCGTCGTCCGACGCGAGCGCGACGACGACGTGCGGGTTGCCGACCGAGATCGACAGCCCCGGGCGGGCGGCGTGGAGCTCACGTGCCCGGACGGTGGGCTCGCCGTCGCCCAGCGACCACACGCCGAGATCGACCCGGAAGCCGGAGCCGTCCCGCTGCACGCGACGCACGCCGGCCCGAGTGCCCACGGCCAGGGTCTCGCCCTCGGCGAGCTCGACGAGGCCGCGCTCGGTCAGGTAGCGGGCGAAGACGCGGACGCCGTTGCCGCACATCTCTGCCACGCTGCCGTCGGCGTTGCGGTAGTCCATGAACCACTCCGCGGTCGCGTCGTCGGCCAGGGCCGCCGCCCCGGCCGGCAGAGCGGCCGACCGGACGGCACGGATGACGCCGTCGCCGCCCACGCCGAAGCGGCGGTCGGTCAGTGCCCGGACGGCGACGCCGTCGAGGTCGGTCTCGCCGTCGGCGTCCGTGAACAACACGAAGTCGTTCCCGGTGCCCTGTCCCTTGGTGAACTGGAGCGTGGTGGTCACGCCAGGAGTCTAGCGAGGGCTCGCTCGACGGCCTCCGGGTCGCCCGTCGACGACCAGTCGACGCCGTGGTAGCGCTTGAACCAGCTGACCTGGCGGCGTGCGTAGCGCCGGGTGAGGGCCTGAGTCTCGACGATCGCGGACTCCTCGTCGAGATCGCCCCTCAGCTGCGCGGCGGCCTGGGCGTAGCCGATGGCACGGGACGCGGTCACGCCGCGGGCGAGCCCACGCGGCAGCAGCTCACGGACCTCGTCGACGAGGCCGTCGGCCCACATGCGGCGGACGCGGTCGTCGAGCCGGTCGACGAGCACGGCTCGCTCTTCGGACACGCCCACGATCGAGGAGGGGCGCCACCGGACGGCCTCGTCGGGCAGGGCTGCCGAGAACGGCTCGCCCGTGATCTCGCCCACCTCGAGGGCCCGGACGAGCCGCCGCGCGTTGTGCGGCCCGATCCGCTCGGCAGCCACCGGATCGGTGCGGGCCAGCAGAGCGTGCAGCGCGCCCGGGCCGGAGCGCTCGGCCAGCTCTTCGAAGCGGCGTCGCACGTCGGCGTCCGTTCCGGGGAACCGGAAGTCGAAGAGCACGCTCGAGACGTAGAGACCCGAGCCGCCGACGAGCAGCGGGACGGCACCCCGGGCGGACACCTCGTCGATGACCGCACGGGCCCGTGCCTGGTACCACTCGACGCTGGCCTCGTCGGTGACGTCGAGCACGTCGAACAGGTGGTGCGGGATGCCCCGACGCTCGTGCTCGGGCACCTTGGCCGTGCCGATGTCCATGCCCCGGTAGAGCTGCATCGCGTCGGCGTTGACGATCTCGGCCGGCCGCCCGGACTGCCGGAGACGTTCGGCGAGGTCGAGCGCGAGGGCCGACTTGCCGGTGCCGGTGGACCCGACGACGGCGGTCAGCACGTCAGGCGCCCCGGGACGTCGCCAGGACGCCCCCGCGCGTCCCGACGGTCGACGCGGCGGAGGCGACCGGCTGGGTGGACATGGTGCCCCAGTGTAGGGCGGGTGGTCACTCGAACCGGACGCCGCCTCGGCTGCTGCCGCCCCGTGGCAGGGCCTTCTCGACGGCCCGGCGCACGGTCTCGGAACGGTAGCCTCGACGCATCAGGTAGCCGTTGAGGCGACGCTCTGCCGTCGCACGGTCGAGGCCACGGAGGGACGTCGCCCGCTTGCGTGCCCATTCGTCGGCCCGGGCCTGTTCGTCGGCGTCGTCCGTCTCGGCGAGCACCGACTCGACGACGGCCGCGTCGATGCCGCGCGAGCGGAGCTCGCTCGTGACGGCGCCCCGACCGAGCCCCTTTCGCTCCTGCTTCGCCTGGACGAGGTTCTCGGCGAGCTCGCGGTCGTTCAAGAGGCCGACGCCCTCGAGGCGCGAGACCTCGTCGGCGACCACCTCGGGATCGAGGTCGCGCGAGGCGAGCAGCGACGCCATCTCGGAGGACGAGACGCCCCGACGGCTCAGGGCGTGCAGGCTGACGTTCTCGGCACGCGTGCGCTGTGCCTCGAGGTCCTCCGGGGGCTCGTCGTCACCGTCGTCGTCGTCGGTGACCTGACGACCGTGCCCCTGGTCACCCGACCAGTGCCCGCTGATGGCGGACAACGCGGCCGCCGTCTCGGCCACGGCGTCCCCGCCTGCCGGAGGATCGACGACCGTACGGCGAGCCTCGCCGTCGACGTCCCGGTCGGGCGAAGGGCTGCCGGGCGCACCGCTTCCGGACGCACCGCTGGCCGACGTGTCCTGCCGGCCCGCACCCTGCGACGGGTGGTCGGCCGAGGGAGGACCGTTGCGGTGCGGCCTGGCCCCGCGGACGCCGAAGAGCGGCGTCACGGGAGCCAGGTCGTCGCCGGCCTGCTCGTCGCGCGAGGTCATGCGCCCTTGCGGGCGGCGATCTTCGCCTCGATGGACTCGACCGGGGCCTCGACGGGCTTGGCCCCGCCGACGCCGAGCTTCGCCAGGATCTTCTGCTCGATCTCTTGTGCGACGGCCGCGTTCTTGATCAGGAAGTTGCGCGAGTTCTCCTTGCCCTGGCCGAGCTGGTCGCCCTCGTACGTGTACCAGGCGCCCGACTTGCGGACGATGCCGTGCTCGACGCCGAAGTCGATCAGGCTGCCCTCACGGCTGATGCCCACGCCGTAGAGGATGTCGAACTCGGCCTGCTTGAAGGGCGGCGCCATCTTGTTCTTGACGACCTTGACCCGGGTCCGGTTGCCCACCGCGTCCGTGCCGTCTTTCAGGGTCTCGATGCGGCGGATGTCGAGGCGCACCGAGGCGTAGAACTTGAGCGCCTTGCCGCCGGCGGTGGTCTCGGGGCTGCCGAAGAACACGCCGATCTTCTCGCGCAGCTGGTTGATGAAGATCATCGTGGTGCCGGTCTGGTTGAGGCCACCGGTGAGCTTGCGGAGGGCCTGCGACATCAGCCGGGCCTGCAGACCGACGTGCGAGTCGCCCATCTCGCCCTCGATCTCGGCACGGGGCACGAGCGCGGCCACGGAGTCGATGACCACGAGGTCGATGGACCCGGAGCGGACGAGCATGTCGGCGATCTCGAGCGCCTGCTCGCCGGTGTCGGGCTGCGACACGAGCAGGGCGTCGATGTCGACGCCGAGCTTCTTCGCGTACTCGGGGTCGAGGGCGTGCTCGGCGTCGATGAAGGCCGCGATGCCGCCGTTGCGCTGCGCGTTCGCGATGGCGTGCAGGGTGAGGGTCGTCTTTCCCGACGACTCGGGGCCGTAGATCTCGACGATGCGGCCACGCGGGATGCCCCCGATGCCGAGGGCGACGTCGAGCGCGATGGAGCCGGTGGGGATGACCGCCACGGGGGCGCGGTCGTCGCTGCCGAGGCGCATGACGGCGCCCTTGCCGAACTGTCGGTCGATCTGCGCGAGCGCGGTCTCGAGGGCCTTCTCGCGGTTCTCTGCTGAGGGCATGGTGACTCCTTCGTGGTTGATGTCCGTGCGCCTGTAGGCTGTCGCGTCGCGCTCGGCCCGGGGGCGGCGGTCTCGACGACAAGGCAGGTGCCCCCGCAGGTGCGGGAGCGGTGGAACGTCGTTGGGAGGACGCTACGACCGACCACCGACATCCGGAGGAGGACGGCCGATCAGCTGTGGAGCATCCGGACGACGACGCCCGTGTGGAGGAAGCTACCACTCTTCCGAACGCACGTTCGAACACATGCGACGGCGTGTCGAACGCGTGATCGCCGACTCGCTCTCGGCTGGGCGCCGCGCCTCAGCGTCGCGGCTCGGGCAGGCCCACGCCGTGGCGTCGCGCCACGGGCACGCCCTCGGCCTCGCACAGGGCCAGCCAGACGTCCCGGGGCGGTACGCCGCCGCCCAGGGCCTCGTCGGCGGTGCGGTCTCCCAGGGTGGACAGGACGAGGTCCCGCGTGACGACGCGGCCGTACGCCTCGCCGAACTCGTCGTCGACGGCCCTGCGGAACTCGCTCTTGCGCATCACCCGAGGGTACCCGGACGACGAGACGCCCCCGTCGCGTGACGGGGGCGTCTGGATCGGGCGGGCCCGACGCCCGCCGGAGCGGTGACGTCGGACCGTGCCTCAGCGGGCGATCAGGTCGGTGTCGAACTCGGCGACCATCTCGTCGGGCAGCGTGTCGGGGATCGGGTTCAGGCCCTCGATCACGGCCATGCGGTCGCCGACCTCGCGCATGATGACGGAGATGGGCGTCTCGAGCGCCTCGGCGACGGAGGCCAGGATCTCGGAGCTCGCCTCTTTCTGACCGCGCTCGACCTCGCTGAGGTAGCCCAGCGCGACGCTGGCCTTGCTGGCGACCTGCCGCAGCGTGCGGCCCTTCTGCAGACGGAAGTCGCGGAGGACGTCGCCGATTTCTTGACGGACCAGAACCATGGGACCCTCCTTGCGATCGGACAACCCACCATGACGGGATGCAGGGGGTGGGTGGGGAGCACTGCTGACGAGCTGGGTGCCACTGTAGCCAGCTGGCTCTGTGTGGCACTTGTGAACCCGGCAGATGTAACGAGACCGAAACCCCGGCTATTCCCGGGGCCCCGTGAGCCAGTCGTGCAGCATCGACAGTGATTCGGAGACCGTGGCCGAACGGATGGCCGCACGGTCGCCCTCGAGGGCGAGCCTCGTGACGCGGGTGGCGCCTCCTGCGCTCAGGGCGACGTACACCGTGCCCGGGTCGTGGCCGTCCTGCGGGTCGGGACCCGCGACCCCGGTGGTCGCGACGCCGACGTCGGCCGCACGCCCCTCGACCGCGAGGGCCGAGCGCACGCCCACGGCCATGGCGGTCGCCACGTCGGGGTCGACCGCGCCCCGGGCCGCGAGCAGGGACGCGGGGACGTCGAGCAGCTGGTGCTTGAGGGGCGTCTGGTAGGCCACCACTCCCCCGGCGACGACGGCGGAGGCGCCGGGCACGGAGATGAGCTCGGCGACGAGCAACCCGCCCGTCAACGACTCGGCGACGGCCACCGTCAGCCCCTGTCGGTCGAGCTCGCGCACGACCTCGGACGCCGTGGTCACGAGGTGCGGGAGTGCCGCAGGGCGACCCGCAGGTAGTCGGCACCCGAGACGAGGGTGGCGACGACCGCGGCGGTCATGACGACGGTGTTCAGCCCGTGCACCCAGTCGCCGAGCGGGACCCACAGGGGGAACAGCGCCAGGGTGACGGCGACGGCTTGCAGCACCGTCTTGAGCTTGCCGCCGCGCGAGGCCGGGATGACCCGGTTGCGGATGACGACGAAGCGGTACACCGTGATGCCGACCTCGCGGACGAGGATCAGGGCCGTCACCCACCAGGGCAGCTCGCCGAGGATCGAGAGCCCCACGAGGGCGCCCCCCACGAGCACCTTGTCGGCGATCGGGTCGACGATCTTGCCGAAGTCCGTGACGAGGTCGAGGCCGCGGGCGAGCATGCCGTCCAGGCTGTCGGTGAGGATCGCGACGACGAAGAGCACGGCCGCGGCGATGCGCAACGGCCCGCCGGCGCCGTCGTCGACGAGCAGCCACGCGATGAAGAGCGGCGCCATGAGGATGCGCACCACCGTGATCACGTTGGCGATGTTCGCCGTGCTCGCCGGGCCCGGGCCACGGCTCGCGAAGCGTCCCCGCCAGGGGAACGTCGCCGGGCGCGGGGTGTCGGGGGTCATCTCGTCGGTCACGTCAGTCCCTGCCGGTCAGGCCCCAGGCGTCGTCCGACCCCTCGTCGCCGTCGACCTCGTCGTAGCCCCGTGTCATGTCGGCGACGGGGTCGTCGCCGTAGTCGCCGGCGCCGAGCGCCGACGGAGCCGAGGAGGCGCCCGCCCCGCCCCGGGGCAGCTCGTCGCCCATCCCCCGCAGCTTGGCCAGCACGCCGGGCAGCTGCTCGTTCGTCACGAGCACGTCGCGCGCCTTCGAGCCCTCGGAGGGGCCCACGATGTCGCGCGACTCCATGAGGTCCATGAGCCGGCCCGCCTTGGCGAAGCCCACCCGCAGCTTGCGCTGGAGCATCGACGTCGAGCCGAACTGCGTGCTGACGACGAGCTCGGCCGCCGCGAGCAGCAGCTCGAGGTCGTCGCCGATGTCGCCGTCGATCTCTTTCTTCTCGACCACGGCCGCGACGTCGGGGCGGTAGTCGGGACGAGCCTGCCGGGTCACGTGCGCGACCACCTGCGCGACCTCGCTCTCCTGCACCCAGGCGCCCTGCACGCGCATGGCCTTGGAGGCGCCCATCGGCAGGAAGAGCCCGTCGCCCTGGCCGATGAGCTTGTCGGCGCCCGGCTGGTCGAGGATGACCCGGGAGTCGGTGACGCTCGAGACGGCGAAGGCGAACCGGGAGGGCACGTTGGCCTTGATGAGCCCGGTGACGACGTCGACCGAGGGCCGCTGCGTCGCCAGCACGAGGTGGATTCCCGAGGCCCGGGCGAGCTGGGTGATGCGCACGATGCTGTCCTCGACGTCGCGCGGCGCCACCATCATGAGGTCGGCGAGCTCGTCGACGACCACGAGCAGGTACGGGTACGGCTTGAGCGACCGTGCGCTGCCCGCCGGCAGCACGATCTCGTCGTTCACGACGGCGCGGTTGAAGTCGTCGATGTGCCGGAAGCCGAAGCTGGCGAGGTCGTCGTACCTCATGTCCATCTCCTTCACGACCCACTGCAGCGCCTCGGCGGCCTTCTTGGGGTTCGTGATGATGGGCGTGATGAGGTGCGGCACCCCGGCGTAGATCGACAGCTCGACCCGCTTCGGGTCGATGAGCACCATGCGCACGTCGGTCGGCTTGGCCCGCATCAGCAGCGAGGTGATCATCGAGTTCACGAAGCTGGACTTGCCCGAGCCCGTCGCGCCGGCGACGAGGAGGTGCGGCATCTTGGCGAGGTTCGCCACGACGTACCCGCCCTCGACGTCCTTGCCGACGCCGATCGTCATCGGGTGCACGCTCTTGGCCGCGGCCGTCGACCGCAGCACGTCGCCGAGCGACACGATCTCGCGGTCGGTGTTCGGGATCTCGACGCCGATGGCGCTCTTGCCCGGGATGGGCGAGAGTATCCGCACCTCGTTCGAGGCGACGGCGTACGACAGGTTCTTGCTGAGGGCCGTGACCTTCTCGACCTTGACGCCCGGACCGAGCTCGATCTCGTAGCGCGTGACCGTCGGGCCGCGGCTGAAGCCGACGACCTTGGCGTCGACCGAGAACTGACGGAGGACCTCGGTGATGGAGCGGACGATCTCGTCGTTGGCCTCGCTGCGGGCCTTCGCCGGGGGTCCGACGCTGAGCGTCGACGCCGCCGGCAGGCGGTACGGGGCGGCGGGCGAGTCGTCGACGTCGTCGAGCGAGGGCGGGGCGGGCTCGTCGTCGTCGACCGCGAGGAAGTCGGCGGCGACGTCGCTCTCGCCGGGCGCGGCGGCGGACGTGGTCGCCGGCACGGTCGGGAGGACGGTGGTGGCCGCCGTCGCGCCGCCGACACCGGCACCGGCACCGGCGGCGGCCGCGGCCGACGTCGTGGGGGCCGGCTCGTCGTCGTGCAGCGGCACGTCGATGCCGAACGAGCGCACCGCATCTTCGGCGGCGTCGAGGTCGTGCAGCAGGTCGTTCTGGAACACGTCGGTCGGGGCGTCCGACGCCGCCCCGGGGGCAGGCTCGTCCGCCCCGAGGGTCGCCCCGTGGTCGACGAACACGGGGCCGGCGGCACCACGTCGACGGGAGGCGCGACCACGGCGGTCGGCCCCGTCGCCCTCGGCGCCGCTCTGGGTGAGGACGGGGGTGTCGTAGGCGGGCTCTTCTTCGCGGCCGCTCTTGGTGCGGCGCCACCACGGCAGCGCGTCGGCGGCGTCGCCGTCGACCTCGGCCGTGCCCGCCGCGGCGGAGGCGTCGGCGGTGGTCTCGCCGAACAGCCACCGGTAGAGGTCGCCGAGACGGTGGCCGATGCGGTTCGGCGGCGTCTTGGTCATGATCAGCAGGGACAGCGCGAGCAGCACGACCACGACGGGCACGGCCACCCACTCGGTCGCGAGCGCCACGAGCCAGGAGGCGACGAGCCAGCCGAGCACGCCGCCGCCCGTCGCGAGGGCGCGCATGCCCTCGACGGCCTGCGGCTGCCCGCCGTAGATGTGGCAGAGAGCGCTGATCGAGACGATCATCAGGCCCAGCCCGATGCCGATGCGCGTGTTGTCGTGCACCGACGCCGGGTGCCGGAACAGCCAGCCGGCGAAGAGCACCATGATGACCGGCAGGGCGTAGGCGACACGGCCGACGAGACCGCCGAACGTGTAGGCGTCGAAGCCGACGGCGACGGGGCTCGTCGGGTTGAGCCACTCGACGACCGCGCCGGCGACGGCGAGCAGGACGAGCAGGAAGGGCACGCCGTCCCGGCGTTCGTCCCTGTCGAGGGACTCGCTGCCGAACAGCCGGAAGGCGCCGCCGGTGAGGTGGGCGAGGCCCATCCAGGCCGAGGCGAGCACGCCGGGCCCCTCGTCGACGGGCGCCGGCGGCTTGCCTGCGGGGAGCTTCTTGGTGGCCGCCGTCGCCCCGCGGGTCGCCGAGGCCCCCGCGGACGCGCCGCGGCCCGAGCGCGAGCGCGCGGTCGAC
Organism: Frigoribacterium faeni; assembly: GCF_011761235.1. Lineage (GTDB taxonomy): Bacteria > Actinomycetota > Actinomycetes > Actinomycetales > Microbacteriaceae > Frigoribacterium > Frigoribacterium faeni_A. The sequence goes on along the minus strand of NZ_JAAOYW010000003.1, from coordinate 390,532 downwards.
TTGGTGGGCGTGGCCATGCCGTCGAGGCTACCGTCCGCCGCCGACGCCGACCGGAGGCGGTCGGCGCGGCGGACGGCCGCGGTGCGCTGGCCCTCAGTAGCGGATCGCGTCGATGACCTTGACCCTGACGGCCACGAGCGCCGGCAGGACCCCCGCCACGGCGCCGATGAGCGTCGCCGACCCCAGGCCCACCAGCGCGGCAGTGATCGGGAACGGAGGCAGGTCGTCGACAGACCCCTGCGCGATGAAGCCCTGGACCGTGCCGTTCTCGACGACGAGCACGGCGACCATGACGCCCACGACCCCGGCCACGACCGTGCCGGCGACGCTCTCGAGCATCACCGAGAAGAACACCCGCGGCGCCGTGGCCCCGAACGAGCGCCGGACGCCGATCTCGCGGATGCGCTGCCGCACCGTGACGAGGGCGATGTTCACGAGCCCGAGCCCGCCGAGCAGCAGCACCAGCACGCCGACCCCCGTCACGAGCAGCTTCACGGGCAGGAACGGGTCGGAGTCGCCGGCGAACGCCGCGTAGTCCGACCGGTTCACGTCGACCTGCACCTCGTCGCCGAGCGCCGCCGCCAGGTTGCCCTGGACCATGCCGCTGAGCTCGTCGCCCGACTCCGGCGGCAGCCACATCTCGTACTGCGGCGTCTCGACGTAGCCCGCCTGCGACGCGGGGACGAGGTCGCGGTCGTCCGAGGGCAGCAGGAACAGCGCCGGCGCCTCCCCGGGGTACTGGGCGGCGGTGACGCCGACGACGACCCCCGTCACCGAGTCGCCGCCGCGCAGCTGCACCGTGGGGTGGCCGGAGACCGGCGGACGGCCGAGCTGGTCCCACAGGGGCTCGTTCACGACGAGCGCCGGGGCCATCCGCTGCTCGTCGCCGTCGACGAACCACGACCCGTCGAGCACCGACACGCGGTGCATCTCGCCGTAGTCGGGATCGACGATCTGGGCCTGGACGTCGGTGAGCCCGACGGGCAGCTGCAGCGACCTCGTCGTGTACAGGTTCTCGGTGGACCACGAGACGTCGTAGCGCGCCATGGTCGAGCGGAACTCGTCGGCGAACTGGGCGGGGTCGAGCTCGGTCGCCCCCTGGCTGTAGGCCGAGACGGTGTAGGTGGCGGGGCGCCCGCCCGATCTCTCGGACGACTCGCGGGTGGACTGCTCGGCGAGGCTGCCGAGCCCCACCACGGCCGTGAGGGCCGCGACGGCCACGGCCACCCCGACGAGGCTGAGCAGCACCCGCAGCTTGTTCACGCGGAGCTCGGACCACGCCTCGACGAGCGCCCCGACGACGCCGGACAGCACGCCGTTCACGAGGCCGCGCCCGTGGCCGCGGGGACGAGGGCGGACGGCCCGGAGGGAGCCCCGCCCACCCGGGCGGCGGACAGGACGCCGGCGTCGAGCGAGTAGTGCCGTGCCGCCAGGCTCGCGACGGCCAGGTCGTGCGTGATGGTCACGAGGGCCGCGCCCGTCTCGGCCGAGATGTCGTCGAGGAGGCGCATGACCGTCGCCCCCGTCTCGATGTCGAGCGCGCCCGTCGGCTCGTCGGCGAGGATGACGCGCGGGTCGCGCACCAGCGAGCGCGCGATGGCCACGCGCTGCTGCTCGCCGCCGGACAGCCGGTGCGGCATCGAGTCGACGCGGTGCCCCAGCCCGACCTTCTCGAGCATCTCGGCGGCGATCGCCCGTCGTCGCCAGAACCGGCGCCCCCGCGCGTAGAGCAGCGGCGTGACGACGTTCTCGAGCGCCGTGCGCCCCTGCAGCAGGTTGAACTGCTGGAAGATGAACCCGACCTGCTCGCCCCGGAGGCGGTCACGGGCGCCCGAGCGCATGCCGCTCACGTCGACGTCGCCGAACAAGTGCGTGCCCGTCGTGGGGGCGTCGATCAGCCCGAGGATGTTCAGCAGGGTCGACTTGCCCGAGCCGGACCGGCCGACGATGCTCACGTGCTCGCCCTCGTCGACGACGAGGTCGACCCCGCGGAGGATGTCGAGGGTCGCGTCGTCGGCGAGGGGCACGGTCTTCGTGACGCCCTCGAGCCTGATGAGCGCCATCAGCAGTAGACCTCGCCGGTCGTCGGGTCGACGCAGCCGTCCTGCGGCGCCGCGGCGCCCGGCACGAACTCGAGGACGGAGTCGCCCTCGACCAGGCCCCCGGTGACCTCGACCGAGGTGCCGTCGTTGATTCCGAGGGTGATCTCGCGCTCCTCCTGCGTGCCGTCCGCGCCGACCACGGTGACGATGCCCTTGCCCGCGGCGCCCTCGACGGCGGTGAGGGGCACGGTGAGCACGTCGGTCGCGACGCCGGCGGGGATGGTCAGCTTCGTCGCCAGCCCCGCGAACACCGTGACGTCGCCCGGCACGGCGCAGGTGACGGACTGGCCGGAGCCGCCCGAGGCCGAGACGTCGCCCTCGGCGGGGGCGGCCGCGTCGCCGCCGCCGCCGACGGTGAGGCCGGTGCACGCGAACGGGGCCGGTCCGCCCTGGATCGACGCGGTCCCCTCGGTCGGCCGGCTGACGAGGCGGTACAGCTGGTCGGCCGCCAGCGCCCCGGTGACGTGGAACGTCGGAGGCGCCACCTTCGCGACGGCGTCGCCCACGGAGACCGCCTGGTCCTTGATGACGGGGAGCTCGGTGACGGTGCCCGCCGCGGGCGACGTGACCACGGCGGTCTTGACGATCGGGGCGCGCTCCGTGACCGTGCCGTCGGCCGAGACGAGCGCCTCCTGCGGGGTCTCGGACCGGAGGGACGCGATCTGGTCGCCGGCCGCGACGGCCTGGCCCTTCTCGACGAAGACCGTCACGACGGTGCCCGCGAGGGTCGCCGGCACCGTGGACGGCGCGTCGGCCTGGACCGTGGCGTCGACCGTCACGTCGTTCGTGACGATGCCGACCGCGACCGTGACCTGGGGCTCGACGGCCTCGCCGGTCGGGACGGCGACGGAGCCGGTGGCCGCGTCGGGTGCCGCGAAGAACGCGAGCTTCACGAGGGCGACGGCGATCACGAGGAAGATCAGGATGCGGAGGATCGGGAAGATCCAGGTCTTGGCCACGCGCACGGGCGACTCCCCCTTCGGAGCAACGGACGGAACGTCAACACCCTAGGAGCGGCAGGACGACGGAGGCCTCAGTCGCCGGGATGACTTCCCGACGGCCGAGGCCTCTCGTGCGGCGGGGTCAGGCGCTGATGACCACCGGGACGATCATGGGGCGGCGGCGGTGCTGCGTGGCGACCCAGCGACCGACCGTGCGGCGGACCACCTGGCTGAACTGGTGCGTGTCGCGCGTGCCGTTGCCGGCCGCCTCGAGGAGCGCGGCGACGATCTTGGGGCGCACGTCGTCGAAGACGCGGTCGTCCTCGGCGAAGCCGCGCGACTGGATCTCGGGGCCGACGACGGCCCGGCCGGTGGTCGGGTCGACCGCGACGAAGACGGAGATGAAGCCCTCCTCGCTGAGGATCCGCCTGTCTTTCAGGTCGGCGTCGGTGATCTCGCCCACGGTCGAGCCGTCGACGTACACGTAGCCGAGGTCGAGCTGGCCGACGACCGTGGCGACGCCGTCCTTGAGGTCGACGACGACGCCGTCCTCGCCGAGGATGGTGTTCTCGGCGGGCACGCCCGTGAGCTCGGCCAGGGCGGCGTTCGCGAAGAGGTGGCGGTGCTCGCCGTGCACGGGCATGACGTTGCGCGGGCGGAGCACGTTGTAGCAGTAGAGCAGCTCGCCCGCCGACGCGTGGCCCGACACGTGCACCTTGGCGTTGCCCTTGTGGACGACGCGCGCGCCGAGCTTGGTCAGGCCGTCGATGACGCGGTAGACGGCGTTCTCGTTGCCGGGGATGAGGCTCGACGCGAGGACGACCGTGTCGTCCTGTCCGATCTCGATCTGGTGCTCGAGGTTCGCCATGCGCGCGAGGACGGCCATCGGCTCGCCCTGCGACCCCGTGCTCATGTAGACGATGCGGTCGTCGGGGAGGTCCTTGGCCTTCTTGGCGTCGATGAGCACGCCCTCGGGCACCCTCAGGTAGCCGAGGTCGGCCGCGATGCCCATGTTGCGGATCATCGACCGGCCCATGAAGGCCACCCGCCGACCGTTCGCGTGCGCGGCGTCGAGCACCTGCTGCACGCGGTGGACGTGGCTCGAGAAGCTCGCGACGACGACGCGACGCGGAGCGCGGCGGATGACGTCGTCGAGGACCGGGCCGATGTCGCGCTCGGGCGCCGTGAAGCCCGGGACGTCGGCGTTGGTCGAGTCGGGCAGGAACAGGTCGACGCCCTCCTCGCCGAGGCGCGCGAAAGCCCGGAGGTCGGTGATGCGGTCGTCGAGCGGCAGCTGGTCCATCTTGAAGTCGCCCGTGTGCAGGACGAGACCCGCCGACGTGCGGATCGCGACGGCGAGGGCGTCGGGGATGGAGTGGTTGACGGCGACGAACTCGAGGTCGAACGGGCCGAGCGTCTCGCGGCCGCCCTCCTTCACCGCGAGCGTGTACGGGGAGATGCGGTGCTCCTTGAGCTTCGCCTCGATGAGGGCGAGCGTCAGCTGCGAGCCGATCAGCGGGATGTCCGCGCGCAGGCGGAGCAGGTACGGCACCGCGCCGATGTGGTCCTCGTGGCCGTGGGTCAGCACGACGGCGAGGACGTCGTCGAGCCGGTCGCGCAGGGGCGAGAAGTCGGGGAGGATCAGGTCGACGCCCGGCTGGTGCTCTTCGGGGAAGAGCACGCCGCAGTCGACCACCAGCAGCTTGCCGTCGATCTCGTAGATCATCATGTTGCGGCCGATCTCGCCGAGGCCGCCGACGGGGACGATCCGCAGCGTGCCGTCGTCGAGGGTGCGCGGGGTCTTGATGGTCGTGGGCATCTCGTCCTTCGGATCGGAGCGGGACCCGAGCCCCGCGGGCGTGTCTGGTGCGCCGGGGCGCGACGGGGTCAGCGCGTGGTGCCGTGGACCTTCGGCAGGGCGCCGCCGGCCGCCGCGTTGCGGTCGGGACGGAAGCGGCTGAGGTCGAGCCCCGGGATGTCGCCGACGTGCGAGAGCTCGTCCTCGATGAGGGCGGCCTCGCTGTCCTCCGGGCCGACGAGGGGCAGCCGGACACGGGGGCTCGAGATGCGGCCGAGGCCGTGGAGGATGTACTTCGCCGCCACCGTGCCGGGCACGTGCGTCATGACGGCGCGGACGAGGGGCTCGAGCATCTGGTGCACGGCGGTGGCCGTGTGCAGGTCGCCGGCGTTCACCGCGTCGATCATGGTGCGGTAGGGCGCGGAGACCAGGTTCGCGGTGACCCCGATGAGGCCCGAGGCGCCGATCGACAGGTGCGGCAGGACGTTGGCGTCGTCGCCGGAGAAGTACAGCAGGTCGGTCTGGTTGATGACGCGGCTGACCTCGGCGAAGTCGCCCTTGGCGTCCTTCACCGCGACGATGTTGGGGTGCTTGGCGGCGCGGAGCAGCGTCTCGTACTTGATCGGGATGCCGGTGCGCCCGGGGATGTCGTACAGGATGACCGGCAGGTCGGTCGCGTCGGCGATCATGCGGAAGTGCGTGAGCACGCCGGCCTGCGTGGGCTTGTTGTAGTAGGGCGTGACGATCATGACGCCGTCGGCGCCCGCCTTCTCGCTGGCCTTGTAGAGCTGGATCGCGTGCGCGGTCTCGTTCGAGCCGCCGCCGGTGATGATCTTGGCCCGGCCCGCCGCCACCGACTTGCCGACCTCGACGAGCCTCAGCTTCTCGGGGTCGGTCAGGGTGCTGGTCTCGCCCGTGGTGCCCGTGACGACGATGCCGTCGGCACCTGCCGACACGCAGTCGTCGATGTGCTTCTCGACGGCCGGCCAGTCGACCTCGCCGTCGGCGGTGAAGGGGGTGACGAGAGCGACGAGGACCTGCCCGAAGGGGTTGCTGATGTTCGACACGTCGACCAGCGTACTGGCTCGCCCCGCACCGCCCGCCCGGCTCAGGGGGCGACGCGGCCGTTCGTGCCGAAGGCGGCGTAGGTCAGCGGCATCAGCTCGGCCCAGATGTCCTCCATCTTCTCGGCGCACATCTCGATCTCGCGCTGCGGGAACGACGGGAAGTGCGTGCCCTCGCGCTTCGTGCGGAGGCTCAGGAAGTTCATCAGCGACCGCGCGTTCACGGTCACGTACATCGACGAGTAGATGTTCAGGGGCAGGACGATGCGGGCCACCTCGCGCGCGATGCCCGCGTCGAGCATGCGCTTGTAGGCGGCGTACGCCTCTCGGGAGGTGCGCTCCGTCTCGGCGCGGACGAGCTCGCTCTGCTCGGCGGTGCCGGGCAGGAAGTCGTAGGCCCCGGGCTTGCCGACCTGCTGCAGGTTGCGGGTGGCGGCCGGGACGTAGAAGACCGGGTTGAGCTCGCGGTACCGACCGCTCTCTTCGTTGTAGCTGGCCATGCGGTGCCGCATGAACTCGCGGAACACGAAGATCGGCGCCTGCACGTAGAAGGTCATCGAGTTGTGCTCGAACGGCGAGCCGTGGCGGTCGCGCATCAGGTAGTTGATGAGCCCGGCGCCCTTGGTCGCCTGGGCGCCGTCGGCCGAGGCCTGCGCGCCCTCTAGGGTCTGCTCGCCCATGGTCGAGACCCTCGCCGCGAAGAGGACGTCGGAGTCGTGCGCGCTCGACCGGACCAGCTCGACGGTGACGTCGCTGCGGAACTCGACGGGGTCGGCGGCGGTCTCGGGAGACGAGGAGGCGGGGGTCACGGCGTCGGCATCAGTCACGGCGTCGACTCTACCGCCGACGACCGACCCCGGACGGGCCCTCGACGCGTCCGCGCCGGGCGCCCGGACGACCGGCAGGAGGCGCGTCTACGCTCCCGGGGAGGCGCACCTCCCCCGCGCCCCGCCTCCTCGAGAAAGCCAGGGCCATGACCGACTCCCTCACCGTCCTCGTCTCCGGGGCCTCCGGCCTCGTCGGCACCGAGCTGCGCCGCCAGCTCGTCGCGGCCGGCCACACGGTCGTCGCGCTCGTGCGCCGCGAGGCCCGCGACGCGGGCGAGGCCACCTGGGTGCCCGCGGCGGGGATCGTGGACCCCGCCCTGCTGGACCGCGCGGACGCCGTCGTCAACCTGAGCGGCGCGTCCCTGGGTCGCCTGCCCTGGACGAGCGGCTACAAGCGGGAGATCCGTGACTCCCGCGTGTCCGCCACCGCGACCCTCGCGCACGGCACGGCCCGGGCGGAGGACCCCCCGGCCGTGTTCCTCAGCGGATCGGCGGTCGGCATCTACGGCGACCGGCCGGGCGAGCGCCTCACCGAGCAGAGCGCCCGGGGCACCGGGTTCCTCAGCGACGTCGTCGCCGACTGGGAGGCCGCCACCGCGGCCGCGCCGGAGGCCACGCGCGTCGTGCACCTGCGCACCGGGGTCGTCGTCGGCCCCGGCGGAGCCATGGCGCCGCTGCTGCCCCTCACCCGGCTCGGCCTCGGCTCGCGGCTCGGCACCGGCGACCAGTTCTGGCCGTGGATCAGCCTCTACGACGAGGCGGCCGCCATCGTGCACCTGCTCACGTCGAGCCTGCGCGGGCCCGTGAACCTCGCAGGCCCGACGCCGGCCACCAGCGACGCACTGACCCGCCGCCTCGCGAAGGACCTGGGCCGCCCCTACGCCCTGACCGTGCCCGAGTTCGTGATCGGCACGGCGATGCAGGAGGCGGGCCGGGAGATGCTGCTGCCGAGCCAGCAGGTCGTGCCGGAGGCCCTGCTCGCCGACGGGTTCGAGTTCCGCCACCGCACGGTCGACCAGGCGGTCGACGCGCTCACCGCGACCCTCTGAGGGCGACGGGGCAGAGCCCGGGAAGGGCTCGCCTGTCCACCCGAGGCCGTCGGGCCGCTGCGCGGTCGGACGGAGGCCGTCAGGCCGCGGCGCCGCCGCGCATCCGGGCGGCCTTGCGGACGGCCTGGCGTGCCCGGCGGCGGTCTCCGCACGCGTCGTAGGCGAGGCCCAGCCGGAACCAGGCGCGCCAGTCGTCGGGCGCCTCCTCGACGGCCTGGGCCCAGCGCGAGAACGCGGCATCGGCCGCGGCGCGCTCGTACCGCCCGGAGGCGCGGCGCGGGACCTCGTCCGGAGGGAGCTCGCCCGCCGCCTCGAGCTCGCGGACCATCTGTTGCGTGTGGACGCCGAAGCGCAGCTCGGCGACCAGGGCGAAGACGCCGAGCACGGGCAGGACGATCAGGGCGACGCCCAGCACGACCGCGACCGGTTCGCCCGTCGTCACGAACAGGTACGCCCGCTGCGCGACGAGGACGACGTAGAGGAGGAGGAACAGCGCCATGACGAGCGCCGCGGTACGGCCCTTCATCAGTCGAGCGGGAGCACGGCGTCGAGCCCGACGACGACGCCGGCGACGCCGGGAGCAGCCGCCATCGCGACGAGCAGGCCCTGCTCGTAGGCCCGCGGGGACAGCGTGTCGTGCGTCAGGGTGAGGGTCTCGCCCTCGCCGCCGAAGACGACCTCCTGCTTCGCCACCACGCCGCGCAGGCGCATGCTGTGCACGGGGACGCTCGCGACCTGCTGGCCGCGGGCGCGCTGGTCGGAGGACGGGGCGGAGACCGGGCCCAGGTCGCGTCGCGCCTCGGCGATCAGTTCGGCGGTGCGGACGGCGGTGCCGGACGGCGAGTCGACCTTGCCCTGGTGGTGCGCCTCGACGATCTCGACGCTCTCGTAGAACCGCGCGGCCGTCGTCGCGAACCGCGTGGCGAGCACGGAGCCGAGCGAGAAGTTGGGGACGACCAGGACGCCGGGGCCGTCGACGTCGGCCACCACCGTGCGCAGCTTGGAGACACGCTCGGCGCTCCAGCCCGACGTGCCGACCAGCACCGGCAGGCCCGCCCGGACGACGTGCTCGACGATGCCGGGGCTGACGGCGGGGTGGGTCACGTCGACGACGAGGTCGGCGCCGCGCACGTCGTCGAGGTCGTCGCGGGACGACAGGCCCGCGTGCAGCTCGAGCCCGGGCGTGCGCCGGACGAGGTCGACGACGAACGAGCCCAGGGTGCCCGTCGCACCGACGACGGCGATCAGGGAGGTCATGGCGTCCAACCTACCCGGCGCCGCCGGGACGCCGCCCCGACCTAGCATGGGCGCATGCCCCGGTTCCGTGCCGTCCCCGTGTCGTCCCCCCTCGCCGCCGAGCTGCTCGAGGCGTACTTCGCCGAGCGGAGCGCCACGTTCCCGTCGGGCAAGGGCAGCTACCGCACCGCGTCGCCCGCCGACGCGACGTTCACTCCCCCGGCCGGCACGTTCCTCGTCGCCGAGGCCGAGGCCGAGGCCAACGCTGAGGCCGACGCGATCCCGGGCGACGGAGCCACGCGGGCGCTCGCCTGCGGCGGCGTGCGACGCATCGAGCCCGCCGCCGACGGCCGGGTGCGGTACGAGGTCAAGCACGTCTTCGTGCGCCCGGAGGGCCGAGGCACCGGGCTCGGCCGCGCCCTCATGGCCGAGCTGGAGCGGATCGCCGCGGACCTCGGCGCCGACCTCGTCGTGCTGGACACCAACGACAGCCTCGTCGCCGCCGGCGCCCTCTACCGGTCGACCGGCTACGAGGAGGTCGAGCCGTACAACGACAACCCGAACGCCACGACCTGGTTCGCCAAGCCGGTGACGAGGGGCTAGATCGGCTGCTCGACCGGCAGGCCCGTGCGCAGCTCGACGGGGAGGTGCCCGAGGTCGTTGTGGGTGACGAGCTCCGGCGGCTTCGCCGAGCGGACCCGGATGATGGTGAGCCCGGCGTTGGCCTGGTTGACGCCCATCCACCGCCAGTCGGGGGCGCCGAACACCTCGCGCACGAACCAGCCGATCACGAAGTTGTGGGTGATGAGCAGGTCGTGACGGTCCTCGCGGGAGGGCGTGAGCCACTCGGACACCGCGTCCGCCATCTGCGCCTGCCCTGCCTCGACCTCGTCGTCCGTCACGCCGCCGAAGAACGGCTTGTACGCGGCGGGCATGTCGGCCGTCGGCCCCGAGGGCACGCAGTCGAAGAGCAGCGTCGAGGGCTGCGACTCGAGCGCCGGCAGCCGCTCGGTCATGATGCGTGCGGTCTCGGCGGCGCGCTCGAGCGGGGAGTGCCAGGCCGCCGAGAACGGCACGCCGCCCAGGCGCTCGGCGAGGAGCCGGGCCTGCCGCTTGCCGCGCTCGGACAGCGGCCCGTCGGGCAGCCCGTGCTCGGCGTCCTGTTGCTCGCCGTGCCTGACCAGGTACAGGTAGTGGGACACCGTCGTCTCCTGACTCATGAGGTGACCGGCGCCGACGTCGTCGTCGGTGCCGTGAAGGAGGACTCGTCGACGTCGCCCACGACGACGACGGACTGCGGCCCGGACCGGAGCGACCGCGCGAGGTCGCGCACGTCGTCGAGCTGCACCCGCTCGAGCCGCGCCAGGGAGGCGTCGAGGTCGACGAACTCGCCGACCGACAGCTCGGCCCTGCCGAGCCGGTTCATCCGCGCGTCGCTGTCCTCGAGGGCGAGGGCGGCCGCGCCGCCGAGCTGCCCCAGGGCACGCTCGCGCTCGAGCTCGGTGATGCCCTCGTCGGCGACGCGGTCGAGCTCGTCGAGCATGAGCTGGCCGACGACGCCGACGTTGCTCGGCGTGCAGCCCGCGTACAGCCCGAAGAGGCCCGCGTCGGAGTAGCTCGGGGCGAACGAGTAGACCGAGTACGCGAGACCGCGCCGCTCGCGGATCTCCTGGAAGAGGCGGGACGACATGCCGCCTCCCAGCACCGAGTTGAGGACGGCCAGGGCCGGACGGCGGTCGTCGACGACCGAGATCCCCGGCATGCCGAGCAGCACGGTCGCCTGCTCGAGCGGGCGCCGCAGCACCGTGGTCGGGCGGCTCGGCGTCGGCACGACGAGCTCGGTCGAGCGCCGGGCGACCGGGGCGGAGGGCTCGGTCGACCACGTCGAGCGGGCGAGGGCCTGCTCGAGCCGCTCGACGGCGCGGTCGTGGTCGACGGCCCCGGCGATCGTCACGACGAGGTCGCGGGGCCGGTAGTTGGCGAGGTAGTGGGCGTGGACGTCGTCCCGAGCCGCCCCGCGGATGCTGTCGGGCGAACCGCCGATCGGGCGGCCGAGGGGGTGGTCGCCGAAGACCGACTCGAAGAGCCGCTCGCCCGCGACGTCGGCAGGGTCGTCGTCGGCCATCGCCAGCTCTTCGAGGATGACCCCGCGCTCGGTCTCGAACTCGCCGGGCTCGAGCACGGACGAGGTGACCATGTCGGCCAGGACGTCGACCGCGTCGTCCAGGTCGACGTCGCGCACCCGGGCGTAGTAGCAGGTGTACTCCTTGGCGGTGGCCGCGTTGTGCTCGCCGCCGACGGACTCGAAGGCCACGGCGATGTCGAGCGCGGACCGCGTCGGGGTGCCCTTGAAGAGCAGGTGCTCGAGGAAGTGCGTCGAGCCGCGCTCGCCCTCGCGCTCGTCGCGCGACCCGACGGCGACCCAGAACCCGACGGTGGCGCTGCGGGCCCCCGGCATCTGCTCGGTGAGGACGCGGACGCCCGTCGGGGACACCGTGCGACGCACCAGGGCGTCGCCGGTCGCGCGGAAGGAGAGCTCGACCGAGTCGAGTGGGAGGGAGACCGGGCCGTTCATCGCGTCGAGCCTACGGGACCGCACCTGCGGGCGACCCGGCCACGGGTCGTGGCACCCGAACTGGGGTCGTGCCAGGAGGACAAACAGACGGTTCAGTCTGTCCTCCACGGTGATACGATCGGTGCACCGGCGTCGGGACACCCCCCTGATCCTGCGCCGGTGGCTGGTCGGAGGTCATCCGGCGGTCCGGAGCGGTCGTCCCCCCGCGTCGCTCCAAGCCGATATGCCTCGAGGAGCCACGCTGTGACGGTCGATTCCCCCCCTCCGGCCGTCCAGCGTCTCCCGGGGCGGCCCCGCGCCGACCAGACGACGCCCGGCGCCCGCGCCCGCGTCCTCACCACCGCCGACCGGCTCTTCTACGACGAGGGCATCCGCGTGGTCGGCGTCGACCGGCTCATCGCCGAGGCGTCCGTGACGAAGGCCACGTTCTACAAGCACTTCGGCGCCAAGGACACCCTCGTGCTCGAGTACCTGGGCATCCGCCACGACCGGGCGGTGACCGAGATGGAGGCGCTCGTCGCCTCCACGGGAGGCGGCCGCGCCGCCGTCCTCGCCTTCGTCGACGGCACCGTCGCCCAGCTGCAGTCCCCGCGCTTCCGCGGCTCGGCCTTCGCCAACGCCGCCGCCGAGTTCAGCGACCCGACCCACCCGGTCCGTGCCGCGGTCTCCGAGCACCAGGAATGGCTGACCGACACCCTGGTCGACCTCTTCAAGGACGCGGGCAGCCCCATGCCCGGCGACGCCGCGGACGACTTCCTCCTCGCCTTCGACGGCGCCCTCGTCGGCGCCTACTGCGGCGACGCCATCGCGGCGTCGGCAGCACTGCGCCGCACCGCCGAGCGCCTGCTCGCGGCCTAGCCCGAGAGCGCTCGCTCGCGGCCTGGTCCGAGGGCGCTCGCTCGCGGCCTGGCTCGAGAGAGCCTGCTCGCGGCCTCGCCCGGGGACGCTCTCGACCTAAGCCGAGACCCGGTCGAGCTCGAGCACCTGCGTGCGCGTGAGCTTCACCGTCGCCGCCTGCGCCAGCTCGACGACCTGGGCCGCGCTCGTGGCACTCGCCACGGGCGCGACGACGTGGGGCTTGGCGAGCAGCCACGCCAGGGCGACGGCGGCGGTCGAGACCTCGTGGGCGGCGGCGACGCGGTCGAGCTCGTGCAGCACCCGCAGGCCCTTCTTCGTCAGGTAGCCCGAGACCCCGCGGCCACGGCTGGCGCCGGCGAAGTCCGCCCGGGACCGGTACTTGCCGGTGAGGAAGCCCCCGGCGAGGGCGAAGCGGGGCATGACGCCCAGGCGGAGCTGGGCCGCGACCCGTGACAGCCCCTTCTCGTACTCGCCACGGTGCATGAGGCTGTACTGGTTCTGCAGGGCGACCATGGGGGCCACGCCGAGCATGCCCGCGGCGATGCGCGCCTCGTAGAGGCGGTTGCCGGAGTGGTGCGAGCCGCCGAACCAGCGGACCTTGCCCGCGGTGATGAGGTTGTCGACGGCCAGCAGGGTGCGCTCGAAGGCGACCTCGGTGTCGTCGACGTGCAGGTACAGGAGGTCGATGCGGTCGGTCCCGAGGCGCTCGAGCGACGCCTCGACCGCGCGCTCGACGGACCGCGGGGACAGACCGGGCGCGTCGGCGCCCTTGCCGACCTTGGTCGCCACCACGACGTCGTCACGGGAGCGTCGCGACCGCATCCAGGACCCGATCATCACCTCGCTGCGCCCGCCGGCGTAGCTGTCGGCCGTGTCGACGAAGTTGCCGCCGTGGTCGAAGTACGCGTCGAGCACGGACATGGTCTGGGTCTGGTCGGCCGTCCAGCCGAAGACGTTCCCCCCGAGCGCGACCGGGAACACCCGGAGGTCGGAGACGCCGAGGCGGCGGCGCGGCTGGATCACGCCGAGGTCGACGGGGACGGTCGCGTCGCTGACGGTCTCGGCCGCCCTCGACGCGACGAGAGGAGCAGCGGGCGTGGCGGCAGCCGAGCTGCGCGCCGACGTGTTCGTCACTCCGTGCCCTTCGTGGTCGTGGCGTCGTGCGGGGATCGTGGTGCCGGCGCCGCCTCGCGGGTACGCCGGACGACCACCTCGATGTGCCGCCTGAGATGGCCGGGGAGCGTGGTCCGTGCTCCTGCTCCCAGCGTACGTGCTGCCGTGGTCCGGCGCTCGTCGCCGCACCCGATCGTTACGCGATCCGACGCCCCGAGTTCGGGGGCTCCCCGACGACGGAGCGCCCGCCCCGACGTGGTCGGGACGGGCGCTCCGCGTGGCGGGTCGTCGGGGACTAGACCTCGACGGACTCGTCGTTCGACTGCTCCGTGGCACCGCTCGAGTCGGTGTCCGACTCGTCGGCGACGACGGGCGCCAGCGACAGCTTGCCGCGGTCGTCGATCTTCGTGATCTCGACGAGGATCTTCTGGCCCACGCCGAGGACGTCCTCGACGTTCTCGACGCGCTTGCCGCCGGCCAGCTTGCGGACCTCGCTGATGTGCAGCAGGCCGTCCTTGCCCGGGAGGAGCGACACGAAGGCGCCGAAGGACGCGATCTTGACGACCGTGCCGAGGAACTGCTCGCCGATCTCGGGGTTGGTCGGGTTCGCGATGGCGTTGACCTGGGCACGGGCGGCCTCGGCCGACGGACCGTCGACGGCGCCGATGTAGACGGTGCCGTCCTCCTCGATGGAGATGTCGGCGCCGGTCTCGTCCTGGATCGCGTTGATCGTCTTGCCCTTCGGGCCGATCAGCTCGCCGATCTTGTCCTGCGGGATCTGGACCGAGATCACGCGGGGCGCGGTCGGGGCCATCTCGTCGGGGGCGTCGATGGCCGAGTTGAGCACGCTCAGGATGGCGGTGCGCGCCTCCTTGGCCTGCTTCAGCGCCGCGTCGAGGACGGCGGTCGGGAGACCGTCGAGCTTCGTGTCGAGCTGGATGGCCGTGACGAACTCGGACGTGCCGGCGACCTTGAAGTCCATGTCGCCGAGGGCGTCCTCGGCGCCGAGGATGTCGGTCAGGGCCGCGTAGCGCGTCTGGCCGTCGACCTCGTCGGACACGAGGCCCATGGCGATGCCGGCCACCGGGGCGCGCAGCGGCACGCCGGCGTTGAGCAGCGACAGGGTCGAGGCGCAGACGGAGCCCATCGACGTCGAGCCGTTGGAGCCGAGGGCCTCGGACACCTGACGGATGGCGTAGGGGAACTCGTCACGCGACGGCAGCACCGGCACGAGGGCGCGCTCGGCGAGGAAGCCGTGCCCGATCTCGCGACGCTTCGGCGACCCGACGCGACCGGTCTCGCCGGTCGAGTAGGGCGGGAAGTTGTAGTGGTGCAGGTAGCGCTTCTTGGTGACCGGGCTCAGCGAGTCGATCTGCTGCTCCATCTTGAGCATGTTCAGCGTGGTGACGCCCATGATCTGGGTCTCGCCGCGCTGGAAGATGGCGGAGCCGTGGACGCGCGGGATGACCTGCACCTCGGCGTCGAGCGGACGGATGTCGGCGAGGCCGCGACCGTCCATGCGGACCTGCTCGGTGAGGATGCGGTCGCGGACGACCTTCTTCGTGGCGGTCTTGTAGGCCGCGCTGACCTGGCCGAGGGCCTCGGCGGGCAGCTCGCCCGCGTCGACCTTCGCCGAGACGGCGTCCTTGACCTTGGCCTTGAGCACGTCGTCGGCGTCCTGGCGCTCGATCTTGCCGGCGATCTTGTAGACCTCGGCGAGCTCGCTGCCGGCGGCGTCGGTGACGGCCGCGAGGACCTCGTCCGTGTAGGGCAGGAACACCGGGTAGTCGGCGATCTCCTTGAAGGCCTGAGCGGCCATGGCCGACTGGGCGTCGACGAGCTGCTTCAGGAACGGCTTGGCGGCCTCGAGGCCCTGGGCCACGACGGCCTCGTCGGGCTTCGTGGCGCCGCCCTGGATGAGGCCCCAGGCGTGCTCGGTGGCCTCGGCCTCGACCATCATGATCGCGACGTCCTCGTTGCCCGCGGCGTCGGTGACGACACGGCCGGCGACGGTGAGGTCGAAGACGGCCTCCTCGAGCTGCGAGGCCTTGGGGAACGCGACCCACTGGTCGCCGATGAGCGCCAGGCGCACGCCGGCGATCGGGCCGGAGAAGGGCAGGCCGGAGATCTGCGTCGAGGCGCTGGCCGCGTTGATGGCCAGGGCGTCGTAGAACTCGTCGGGGGCGATGCTCAGCACCGTGATGACGACCTGCACCTCGTTGCGGAGGCCCTCGACGAACGAGGGGCGCAGCGGCCGGTCGATGAGACGGCAGACGAGGATGGCCTCGGTGGAGGGGCGGCCCTCGCGACGGAAGAACGAGCCGGGGATCTTGCCCGCGGCGTACGAGCGCTCCTCGACGTCGATGGTCAGCGGGAAGAAGTCGAAGTTGTCCTTCGGCTTCTTGCTCGCGCTGGTGGCCGAGAGGAGCATGGTGTCCTCGTCGAGGTACGCAGCGACGGCTCCCTGAGCCTGCTGGGCGAGACGACCGGTCTCGAATCGGATGGTGCGCTTGCCGTACTTGCCGTTGTCGAGGACGGCTTCGCCGAACTTGATCTCTGGACCCTCCATGTGGGGGCTACTCCTCTTTGTTTTGCATCGACACCCCGTGTGGGCATCGATGTGCATCGGGAGCGGGCGGCGAGGACGGCATGGGGACATGCACGTGCGGCAACGCGACGGAGGCGGTGGCACGTCTGGTCAGCGGAAGAAACGGTCGGACGCGTTCCGGACCGGCTGCGCGAGGCCCTGCCTCGTGCACCGGTCGGGGCGTTCCGCCTGTCACCACCGGCGACCAGCAGCCGTACCGGCCTGCTCCGAGCGCGATCCTAGCACCCGGCCCCCGACGCCCCCGGGAGCCGCACCGCACGGGGCGGCTCCCGCGGCGGCCGCCCCGGCTAGGGTCGGAGCATGCGCGCCGTCCGACGTCCCCGTCCCGCCGAGGTGCGCGTCGGGCGCCCGCGGGCCGCGACCGCCGTCGTCGTCGCCCTGGCCGCCGCCGCTCTCGTGCTGCCCCTCGCGACGCCGGCGGGCGCCGCTCCCCCGGCCCCGGGCGACGCCGCCTCGGTGCAGCAGCAGATCGACGCCGTGCTCGCCTCCCTCGACGAGGCCGAGGCGACGGCCGCCGACGCGAGCGAGGAGGCCGTGACGGCCGACGCCGCCAGCACGCGCGCCGCCGACGCCCTGGCCGCCGCCGCGGCCCGTTCCGACCAGCTCGACTCCCGGGCGGCCGAGGCCGCCGACGCCGAGGAGGCGGCCCACGAGCAGGCAGGCCAGCTGGCGGCCCACCTGGCCCGCGCCGGCGACGGGACCTCGACGACCAGCGTGCTGCTGGGCTCCGACCGCCCCGACGACGTCCTGCGGCAGCTGGGCACGCTCACCCAGCTCGGCACCCGCTGGAAGGTGGTCCTCGCCGACGCGACGGCGAGCAGCAACGAGCTCGCGGCGCTCCGCGACCAGTCGGACGCCGCCCGGGCGGAACGCGAGCGCCTCGCGACGGAGGCGGCGCAGGAGGCGTCGGTCGCCTCCTCGGCACAGGCCGCGGCCGACCAGGCGGTCGCGTCGGCGACCACCCGCACGGACGATCTCTACGCCCAGCTGGCCGCCCTGCGCCAGAGCACCGCCGAGGCCGAACGCACTACGCGACGCGACGCGGCGGTGCAGGCGAGCACCGAGCTGGCCGACGCGGCGGCGTCCGACCGGGCGGCGGACTCGGGCGGCGGCGCCGCTCCGGCGGCCCCGGCACCTGCTGCTCCGGCACCTGCACCTGCCGCTCCGGCACCGGTCGCGCCCGCCCCGGTCGCCCCGGCACCTGCCCCGGTCGCGCCTGCGCCGACGCCGTCGCCGGCGCCGGTCGCGGTGAACGACCCCGCGGGAGCCAAGGCCTACGCGGCGTCGCGGATCGGTACCGGGGCCGAGTACGCCTGCCTCGTGCAGCTCTGGAACAAGGAGTCGGGCTGGCGGACGACCGCCACGAACCCGTCGAGCGGCGCGTACGGCATCCCGCAGGCCTACCCGGCGACGGCCCTCGCCTCGGCCGGGCTGGACTGGCGGACGAGCTACCGCACCCAGGTCGACTGGGGCCTCAGCTACGTCTCGACGCGCTACGGGTCGCCCTGCGGGGCGTGGGGCTTCTGGGTCAGGAACGGCTGGTACTGAGCCGGCTCCCCCGCCGGGAGGCCGCCGGGACGAGGACGGCCCCCGCCCTGCAGAGCAGGACGGGGGCCGGAGTCGTGACTCGGAGGTCGACTAGCGACGCAGGCCGAGGCGACCGATCAGCGTGCGGTAGCGCTCGATGTCGACCTTGGACAGGTAGCCCAGGAGACGACGGCGCTGGCCGACGAGGAGCAGCAGGCCACGACGCGAGTGGTGGTCGTGCTTGTGCTCTTTGAGGTGCTCGGTCAGGTCGAGGATGCGCTGCGTCATCACGGCGATCTGGACCTCGGGGGATCCGGTGTCGCCGGGGTGGGTCGCGTATTCTTCGATGATCCGGGTCTTGACGTCAGGTGCGAGTGCCATTCAGGATCCCCTCTCTGCTTCGTTGCGCGGCGCCCGTCACAGGATGTGCGAGCTCTCTTGTTCCGCGGCCGTTCAGACGGCAACCTGGCGAGCTTACCAGACGGGTCGCCTCAGGAGGCGACGCGGGCACGACCCGCCTGCGGCGACCTGCGCCCACGACCACGCCTGCGCCGGGGCAGCAGGAGGGCCGTGAACGCCGCCCCCACGGTCGCGCCGAGCGTGTTCGACACCAGGTCGCGCACGTCGCTGACCCGCCCGTCGAGGTAGGAGCTCTGGTACGACTCGATGCCCCACGAGGCGGCGAAGCCCACGACGACGCCGAGCCACCAGAACCGGCGGGGCAGCAGCAGGACCACGAGGGCGCCCATCGGCAGGAACATGATCACGTTCGACGTGAACTCGACCCGGTCGAAGGTGATCCAGGCCGTCTCGTCGTGTCGCGAGAAGAAGCCGAGGGCCCGCCAGAGCAGGTTGCTCGTCCGCTCGCCGTAGACCTCGGGCCGCAGCGTCATCCAGCCGACGAGGGCGAGGTAGGCGAGGGTGAGGAGGAGCAGGACGGCACGGCGCATGCACCCATGGTGGGGCACGCGGCCTCGGAGGACCCCCTCCCGCCCCGAGGACCATCCTCGAGGCGGACCAGGTCGACCCCGGGGAGGGAGGGCGGGAGGCGCCTCCTAGGCTGGCGGGATGGACGAGACCACCGCCTCCCTGGCCGCGCTCTGGGCCCGGGTCGTGCAGCGCGCGGACCCGCTGCCCCCGTCGTGGACCGCGCTCGCCGTCGCGGCCGGCGCCGCGCTCGTGCTGCTGCCCGGCACCTGGCACACGGTGCGGCACGCGGTGACCGTCGTGCACGAGGGCGGCCACGGGCTCGCCGCGGTCGTGACGGGCCGACGGCTGTCGGGCATCCGCCTGCACTCCGACACGTCGGGGCTGACGGTCTCTCGTGGCCCGCGCACCGGGCCCGGCATGGTGCTCACGTTGCTGGCGGGCTACACCGCCCCGGCGCTGGCGTCGCTCGGGGCCGCCTGGCTGCTCGGCGCGGGCTTCGCCGCCGGGCTGCTCTGGGCCCTGCTGCTGCTGCTCGCCCTCATGCTCGTGCAGATCCGCAACTGGTTCGGCCTCTGGGTCGTGCTCGTCGGCGGCGCCCTCGTCGCGGGCGTCACCTGGCTCGCGCCCGTCGAGTGGCAGCAGGTGTTCGGGCTGGTGCTGGTCAGCGTGCTCGGGCTGGGCGCCCTCCGCGCCTCCCTCGAGCTGCAGTCGAGCCGACGCCGGGCCGCGCGGCACGGGGCCCGCACCGAGTCGGACGCCGACCAGCTCGCGAGCCAGACGCACGTGCCCGGCGTCGTCTGGGTGGGCGTCTTCGTGGCGGTCGCGGCCGCCTGCCTCGTCGGCTCGTCGCTGCTCGTGTTCCCGGGGTGGCTCGCGCCTTAGGCCGAGGCCGGCGCGCCCTAGGCGGGCGCGGTGCCGAGGGCGTGCACGGGGAGGCGCGACGCGAGCCGCTCCCGGCCGGGCAGGCCCTCGAGCTCGAGCAGGACCGCGATGCCGACGACCTCGTAGCCGGCGCGCTCGAGCAGCGTCACGGTGGCCTCGGCCGTGCCGCCGGTCGCGAGGACGTCGTCGACGACGAGCACGCGGGTGCCGGCCGGCAGCTGGCTCGGGCGCAGCTCGAGGGTGGCCTCGCCGTACTCGAGGGCGTAGCTCTCGCTGAGGACCTCGCCCGGGAGCTTGCCGGCCTTGCGGACCGTGAGCACGCCCACGCCCTGCTCGATCGCGATGCCGCCCGCGAGGGCGAAGCCGCGGGCCTCGATGCCGGCCACCGCCGCGAACGAGCCGTCGAAGGGCTCGGAGAGGGCCGCGGTCACGGTGGCGAACGCGTCGGCGTCGGAGAAGAGCGGCGTCACGTCGCGGAACAGGATGCCCGGCACGGGGAAGTCGGGGACGACGGCGATCAGGCGGTCGACGAGGGCGGAGGCGTCGGAGGCGGTCATCCGGTCGACGCTACCGGCTCCGGCGGGCGGGAGCGGACGCGGGAGCCGCGGCCGCCGCCCGTGACGATCGTGTGAACGATCGGCCGCGATGTCGGGGGCCGGTGCGAGAGTTCGTCCATGACACGGTTCATCGTCCCCCCGTACCTGCTCGCCCACCTGGCCGCGGCCGACACCGACCGGTTCACGCGCGCCCCCGAGGCCGCCCGGCAGGGCCTGCTCCAGATCGACGAGGTCCGAGCCGCGCGCAGCGAGGCGCCGCCCGTCCGCCAGGGCGCCGTCGCCCGCGGTCGCGAGGTCGAGCGCACCGTCTGGGACGCCCAGGGCACCGAGCAGCTGCCCGGCGTGCGGGTGCGCGGAGAGGGCGAGCCGGCCGGCGACGACGTCGCCGTCACCGAGGCGTACGACGCCCTCGGCGCCACGCACGCGCTCTTCGCCGAGGCCTACGGCCGGTCGAGCATCGACGGCGCGGGCCTGCCACTCGACGCCACGGTGCACTACGGCCGCGACTACGACAACGCGTTCTGGAACGGCGAGCGCATGGTGTTCGGCGACGGGGACGGCGAGGTGTTCCGCCGGTTCACGGCCTCGGTCAGCGTCATCGGGCACGAGCTCGCCCACGGGGTCACGCAGTACACGGCGAACCTCGAGTACCAGGGGCAGTCCGGCGCCCTCAACGAGTCGGTCAGCGACGTGTTCGGTGCGCTCGTCGAGCAGCACCTGTTCGACCAGACGACCGAGCAGGCGACCTGGCTGATCGGCGAGGGGCTCTTCACCGAGGCCGTGCAGGGCAAGGCCCTGCGGTCGATGTCGGCCCCCGGCACCGCCTACGACGACGACGTCCTCGGCACGGACCCGCAGCCCGCCCACATGGACGACTACGTCGAGACGACGGACGACTCCGGCGGGGTGCACCTCAACTCCGGCATCCCGAACCGCGCGTTCTTCCTCGTCGCCGACGCCCTCGGCGGGCGCGCGTGGCAGCGGGCCGGGCAGGTCTGGTACGACACGCTCGTCGGCGGCCGGCTCGCGACGACCGCCTCCTTCACGGACTTCGCCACGGCCACCGTGGCGGCGGCGACGGAGCGCTACGGCGCCGACTCCGACGAGGCTCGGGCGACGGTCGCGGGCTGGCGGGGCGTGGGCGTCGAGCCGGTCGCCTGACCGTCCCGGGTCGCGGAGTAGCATCGCGGCCATGATCGTGACCGTCCAGAGGTCCGGCGGCTTCGCCGGGCTCACCCGCACCTGGCAGGTCGACGTCGACGCCGAGCCCGACACCGAATCGTGGCTCGTCCTGCTCGATCTCGTGCCCTGGTCGGAGGCGCCCGCCCCGACCCAGCCCGTGCAGCCCGACCGCTTCGTCTGGCTCATCTCGGCCGGGACGACCCCCGCGAAGAAGGCGAAGCTGCCCGAGCAGCAGGTCACCGGGCCCTGGAAGGAGCTCGTCGAGCGCGTGCGCGAGACCAGCGACGCCGAACGGGCCCAGCCGCACGACGACTCCCCCGCCGCTGGGCTCGGCCGCGGACCGGACGCCGCCGACCGGCGGAGCTGACCGGGTGCCGTCCCGCGACGTCGTCTTCGCCTCCCTCGCCGCGCTCGTGGTCGCCGGCGGCGCCGTCGGCGTCGGGGTGGTCGGCTCGGGGCTGCCCACCCGGGTCGTCGGGGCCGAGGTCGCTCCCCCGTGGCCCGTACCCGACGTGGGCGACCGGCCGGGCCGGGCCGAGCTCGCGGGCATGCAGAACGTCTGGGGCCAGGACCTCGCGATGCACGTGCACACCCACCTCTCGATCACCGTCGACGGCGAGGACGTCACGATCCCCGGCGACATCGGCCACGACGCCGACACGAAGCTCGCCGCTCCCCTGCACACCCACGACACCTCGGGCATCGTGCACGTCGAGTCGCCCCGGCGGGAGTCGTTCGTGCTCGGGCAGCTGTTCACCGAGTGGGACGTCCACCTCGACGCCGTGCGCATCGGCTCCCTCGGCCCCGACGACGGCCTCGAGCTGACCGCCTTCGTGGACGGGAGCCGCTGGTCGGGCGACCCGGCCGGCATCCGCCTGAGCGACTTCGAGGACGTCGCGCTCGTGCTCGCCCCGCGGGGCGAGACCGTCGCCGCGCCTCCCGCGTTCGCCTGGCCGCCCGACTACCGCTGAGGACCGGCTCTGTCGAGGGCGGGCGTTCCGGGCCGACGGCGGGTCGGCGACGACCCGCCCTCGAGCCGGAACACCCGCCCTCGGCGCTGGCGACCGTCCGAGCGTGCAGGCGGCGCTAGCCGACGACGGTGAGGCGCTGCGTCGGCCGGGTCATGGCGACGTAGAGGCTCGCCGCGCCCCGGGCCGCGCCCGTGCGGACGCCCTCGGGGTCGACGAGCACGACGGCGTCGAACTCGAGGCCCTTCGACGTCGCCGGGCTGAGCACCGAGATCGGCTTCGTGAGGGACGCCGTGCCCGGCGCCACCTGCCCCGGGAACAGCGGCTCGAGGCCGGCGACGAGGTCGGCCACGAGGTGCTGCGGCGCGATGACGGCGAGGGTGCCGTCGGCGTCGACCCCGCGGTCGGCGGCGGCCG
Source organism: Frigoribacterium faeni (assembly GCF_011761235.1). Classification (GTDB taxonomy): domain Bacteria; phylum Actinomycetota; class Actinomycetes; order Actinomycetales; family Microbacteriaceae; genus Frigoribacterium; species Frigoribacterium faeni_A. The sequence goes on along the minus strand of NZ_JAAOYW010000003.1, from coordinate 367,898 downwards.
CCTCGACGGCCGCGGCGACGAGCGCGTCGTGCGCCGCGCCTCCTCGGCTGTCGCCCGTCGCGGCGAGCGCGGGCACCGCGATCTCGCGGACCGGCCACTCGCTCGACCGCACCGACCGGCTGGGCGTGACGGTCAGCCCGTTCGCGACGGCGAGCCGCTCGGCGTGCTCGACGATCTGGCTCGGCGTGCGGTAGTTGACCGTGAGCTCTTCGAGGCGCCAGGGCGCGGTGGTGCCGGCGACGCTCGACCCGCGGCGACGGCCGAGCAGCGCCTCGAGCGCCCGCTGCCACGAGGAGGCGGCGGCCGGGCTCGACGCCTGGGCGATGTCGCCGACGACGGTGAACGAGCGCAGCGGGCACCGGCGCGACAGCAGGCGCCACTGCATGGGCGAGAGCTCTTGCGCCTCGTCGACCACGACGTGCCCGAAGGCCCAGGTGCGGTCGCCCGCGGCCCGCTCGGCTGTGGTCATCGACGCGGCGCGCTCGGCGAAGCCGCCGGCGATCTGCTCGGCCGACACCATGCCCTCGACGCCCATGTTCTCGATGGCGCGCTCGGCGTTCTCGATGTCGCGCTTGCGCTGCTGCTTGCGGGCGAGCTTGTCGGGGTCGACCCCGGCCTGGAACTCGCCCAGCAGCTCGGCCGCCTCGTCGAGCAGCGGCACGTCGGAGATCGTGAACTGCGAGCCGCGGGCGCGCAACAGGAGGGCGCGCTGCTCCGGGGTCCAGCGGGGGGTGAGCGTCGCCAGCCAGTTCGGCCGCGCGAAGAGGTCCTCGACGAGCTTCTCGGCCGAGAGCGGCATCCACGCCGTGTTCAGCAGCACCCGGACGTCGTGCGACTGCCGGATGTCCTCGCGCAGGACGGCCTCGTCGGACTCGTCGACGGTCGTGCCGTGCTCGCGCATCTGCGAGACGAGCAGACGGGTGAGGGCCGAGAGGGCCGCCTTGTTGAAGGTGACGCGGCCGAGGTTGTGCTGCTTGCCCCGCTCCTGCGCACGGCGCAGGGCGTCGCCGACGAGCTCGGCCGGCACGACGAGCCGCTCGCCGTTGACGTCGACGGTCGTGGCCTGGCTGGGCCTGACCTGCCGCGAGCGCACCGCGCGCTTGATCAGCTCGGCCATCTCGGCCGAGCCCTTGAGGGCCGCGACGTCGGGGGCGTCGTCGACCTGCGTCTCGAGGTCGGGGTAGAGGCCGCCGAGGCTGGAGAGCACGACGCCGCTCTCGCCGAGCGACGGGAGCACCTGCTCGATGTAGCGCAGGAACGACCGTGACGGGCCGACGACGAGCACGCCCGAGCCCCGGAGGCGGTCGCGGTGCGAGTAGAGCAGGTACGCGGCGCGGTGCAGCGCGACCGCGGTCTTGCCCGTGCCCGGGCCGCCCTGCACGACGAGCACGCCGTCGAGGGCGGAGCGGATGATCGCGTCCTGCTCGGCCTGGATGGTAGCGACGATGTCGGTCATGCGACCCGTGCGCTGGGCCGTGAGGGCCGCCATCAGGGCGCCCTCGCCCTGCAGCTGGACGTCGTCGCGGTCGAGGAGGTCGGGGTCGAAGACCTCGTCCTCGAGGCGGGTGACCGTGCGGCCGTCGAGGGTCAGGTGACGACGGGCGCGCACGCCCATCGGCGTCGCCGCGGTGGCCTGGTAGAAGGCGCTCGCGCCGGGCACCCGCCAGTCGAGCAGGATCGGGTGGTGCTGCCGGTCGCGCAGGCCGACGCGGCCGATGTAGCGGTGGGCGCTGCCCGTCTCGTCGGGCCGCTCGAGCTCGAGGCGGCCGAACGCGAGGCGCTCGTCGACGGCGCCGAGCTGCGTGATCGTGTCCTCGTAGAGCCGGGCGAAGGCGTCGCGCTCGCTGCGGCTCTGGTGGTTGCCGCCGACGGCCTCCCGCCGGGTGCGCTCGAGCCGCACGCGGGCGTCGGCCTTCAACTCGTCCAGACGCGCGTACAGCGTGGCCACGTAGGCGCGTTCGCGCTCGAGCTCAGATGACACCAGGTTGCTCCACCCCTCGGGAAAAGACGGCACGCCAGTCTACCTGTGCGCCGCCGCGCCCCGGCTCCACGAACGACGACGCCCGCCCCCTCGACGGAGGGGACGGGCGTGTCGGTCGCGGACGCGCGGGGCGTCAGAACTCTTCGTGCGTCTCGGGGTCGCCGTCCCAGAGTCGGCCGCGCTCGAGGCCGCTGATGCGGGCGACCTCGTCGTCGGACAGCTCGAAGTCGAAGACGTCGAGGTTCTCGCGCTGGCGGCCGGGGTCGGCCGACTTCGGCACGGGCACGGCGCCGAGCTGGACGTGCCAGCGCAGCACGACCTGGGTGGGCGTCCTGCCGTGCGCCGCCGCGATCTCGGTGACCACCGCCTCCTGCAGCAGCTCGCTCTGCTTGGCGAGCGGGCTCCAGCTCTCGGTGACGATGCCCATGCGCTCGTGGACCGCCCGCAGCCCCGCCTGGGGGAAGTACGGGTGCAGCTCGATCTGGTTCACCACGGGCACGACGCCGGTCTCGTCGGCGACGCGCTGCAGGTGCTGCTCGGTGAAGTTCGAGACGCCGACGCTGCCGACGAGGCCGTCCTCCTGCAGCTTCACGAACGCGCGGAACGAGTCGACGTACTTGTCGACCCGCGGCAGCGGCCAGTGGATCAGGTACAGGTCGACGAAGTCCAGTCCGAGATTCTTGCGGGTCTCCTCGAAGCTGGCGAGGGTCTCGTCGTAGCCGTGGTGCCGACCGGGCAGCTTCGAGGTCACGACGAGCTCGTCGCGCGGCACGTCGACGCGGCGGACGGCCTCGCCGACGGCCGCCTCGTTGCCGTAGTTGAGGGCGGTGTCGAGGAGGCGGTAGCCGGACTCGATCGCCGTGGCGACCTGGCTCGCGCCCTCGTCGCCGTCCATCCCGTACGTGCCGAGGCCGAGAGCCGGGATGGTCCGGCCGTCGGCGAGGCCGATCGAGGGGGCCGTCATCAGCTGACGCCGAGGAGGTCGATCACGAAGATGAGGGTCTTGCCCGACAGCGGGTGGCCGCCGCCGGCGGGGCCGTAGGCCAGGTGCGGCGGGACGACGAGCTGGCGACGGCCGCCGACCTTCATGCCGGGGATGCCCTCCTGCCAGCCGCGGACGAGCGCCGCGAGGGGGAAGTTGATGGGCTCGCCGCGGCTCCACGACGCGTCGAACTCCTCTCCGGAGTCGAACTCGACGCCGACGTAGTGGACGTTGACGGTCGAGCCGGTGGTGGCCTCGTCGCCGTCGCCGACCGTGATGTCGGTGATCTCGAGCTCGGCGGGAGCGGGAGCGGTGGGGGCGTCGATCTCGGGCTTGGTGCTGGGGTCGTGGGTCATGCCCCCATCCAACCACCGCCTCCTCGCCGCGTCGTCGGCCTCGTCGACCGGGCCGGGTCCGACGGCGCGCGGGACGTGCACATCGCGCATGATGGAGGCTTGTCCACTCCACCGCCCGCCCCCGAGCCGCCCTCGAGCGGCCCCGCGGCGACTCCCCGCCGCCCCGTGTTCGCCGACCTCACGCCCCTGCGTCAGAGCCCCGCCTTCGCCCGCCTGTTCGTCGGCAACACCGTCAGCGGCATCGGCACCCAGCTGACGCTCGTCGCCGTGGGCCTCGAGGTCTACGACATCACCCGCTCGACCTTCGCGGTGGCGCTCGTCGGCGTCGTGTCGCTCGTGCCGATGATCGTCGCCGGGCTCTGGGGCGGCATGCTGGCCGACGCCTTCGACCGGCGCACCGTCGCCCTGGTGGCCGCCGTCTTCGCCTGGATGTCGACGGCCGCCATCGCGCTGCACGCGTGGCTCGGCCTGCACGAGGTGGGCCTGCTCTACGTGCTGACCTGCGTCAACGCGGTCGCGGGCACGATGATCGCGACGTCACGGGCGTCGATCGTGCCGCGCCTCCTGCCGGCCTCGCTGCTGCCCGCCGCGGCGGCGCTCGGCGGCATCGGGACGGGCCTGATGCTCACCGTGGGGCCCGCCCTGGCGGGCGTGCTCGTCGCGGGCATCGGCTTCGCGCCGACCTACACGGTCGACGTCGTGCTCTTCTCGTTCGCCTTCCTCGGCATCGTGACGCTGCCGCCGATCCGGCCGGAGGGCACGGCCCTGCGGCCGGGGCTCGCCTCGCTGATCGAGGGCGTGCAGTTCCTGCGACGGGCCCCCACCGTGCGCACCACCTTCGTCGTCGACGTCATCGCGATGACGTTCGGCCAGCCGCGGGTGCTCTACCCCGTGGTCGGGGCCGTGGTGATCGGAGGAGGCGCGGTGACGGTCGGCGTGCTCACCGCCTCCTACGCCGTGGGCGCGTTGCTCAGCAGCGTCTTCTCGGGCCGGCTCGGCCACGTGCGGCTGCAGGGCCGCGCGGTCGACCGCGCCATCACGGTCTACGGCGTCTGCATCGCGGCCTTCGGCGTCGTGCTCGCCCTGACCGTGCCGCGGGGGGACGGCGGACTGACCGAGGGGCTCGGGCAGGCCGACCTCGTCGCGCTGACCGGCGCGGCGGTCGCCCTGGCGGGGGCCGGGGCCGCCGACAACGTGAGCTCGATCTTCCGCTCGACCATCCTGCAGACGGCCGCCCCCGACCAGATGAGGGGACGCCTGCAGGGCATCTTCATCGTCGTGGTCACGGGCGGGCCGCGCGTCGGCGACCTGTTCGTCGGGCTCGTCGCGGCCGCGGGGGTCGTCTGGCCGCCCCTCCTCGGCGGGGCGCTCATCGTCGTGCTCATCGCGGTGGTGGCCCGGCTCACGCCGGCGTTCCGCACCTACGACGCGCAGCACCCGACGCCCTAGCGGCCGGGAGGCGGGAGCGGCCGGCCCCAGGGGTCGTGCGTCGGCGGGGCCGCCTGCCAGTCGGGCTGCTGCTGACCGGGCCAGCCGGGCTGCTGCACCTGCCCCTGCTGCGGCCACGTCTGCTCGTCCCACGCCTGCTGCGGCACCTGCTGCTGCGGCCACCCGGGCTGCGGCCACCCGGGCTGCTGCCCCGGCTGCTGCTGCGGCCACCCGACGAAGGCGGCGGGCGGGGCCTGAAGCGCGGCCCGGCTCGCGGCGAGCGCGGCGAGCAGGTCGGCCTCGTCGCGACGCGCCCCCTCGTCGTGCCCGCGGCGGCTCTTGACGAGCCGCTGCCGGGTGAAGGCCAGGCGGGTAGCGTCCGACACGAACCGCTTCATGGCGGGCCCGGTGCCGTTGGCGGCCGCCCAGCGTCGTGCCCGCCGACGCCCTGCCCCGGTCGAGAGCATGCCTACCTCGTCGGCGCTGAACCAGCCGACCGCCGCGTACTCAGCGAGGCGCGCGTGCGTGACGCGTCGCTCGTTGCGGCGGAGGAACACGACCAGCAGCACCATGGCGACGAAGATCGGCACCTGCACGAGCAGGTAGTAGACGAAGAAGGCGTCGCCGACGACGACGAGGGCGCCGTTCCACAGCGCGTGCAGGGCGATGGCGGGGACGACGCCGAGCGCGAACCAGCCGACGGCCCCGAGGCGGCCCGTGCGCCGCGCGGCCCAGCCGAGGGCGATGCCGGTGCAGGCCGTGTACATCACGTGGGCGAACGGCGACATGAGCGCCCGGACGACGAACACGAACACGAGCCCGTCGCTGCCGAGCGTCTGGTCGTCGACGACCTGCAGCGCGAAGTACTGGATGTTCTCGACGAAGGCGAAGCCCGCGGCCACGGTGGCGGCGTACACGACGCCGTCGACCGGCCCGTCGAAGTGGCGGCGGAAGATCCACAGGACGAGCAGCACCCCGGCGCCCTTGGCGACCTCCTCGACGACCGGCGCCTGGACGACCGCGCCGAAGACCTCGGCGCCGCCCTCCGCGCCGATGCCCACGAGCCCCTGGACCGACCCGACGACGTAGTCGACGATCAGGGCGGTGCTGATCGACACGGCCGCGCCCCAGAGGAACGCGAAGAGCAGGGCGACGCGCGGCTCGGGCTCCCACCGGTCGACGAGCCAGATGCCGACGACCACGATCCCCAGCGGCACGAAGGCGAGGAGGCTCGCGGCGAGGATGACGGCCGGCGACAGGAAGATCAAGAAGTAGACGACCACCGCGAGGACGAACACCCCGATGACGGTGAAGCCGACCGCCAGGGCCACGCCGCTGGCGACGGGCCGACGCGGCGGCGCCGGCTGCGCGAAGACCGGCTGCACGGGCCACCAGACGGGCTCGGGAGCCCGGGCGGGCTGCCCGAGCGGCGCGATCTGTCGTCCTGGGTCGTCCCACGTCATGCCCACGACGATAGGGCCCCGAGGAGGCGGCGGCCCGCCCCCGAGGAGGACGCGCTCCGCCTGCTCCCCCGTTGTACCCTCGGGGGATGCCTGCGACGCGGTCCCTCCCCGAGAACCCGTCGCTGACCCGGTACGTCGTGATGCGGGTCTGGCACGACTTCCTGAGGCACCGCACGATCGACGCCGCCGCCTCCCTGACGTTCTTCTCGACCCTGGCCATCCTGCCGACGGCGCTGGCGCTGGTCTCGGGCGTGGCCCTGTTCCAGGACGGCGAGGAGGCGGTGACGGACATCCTCGAGGTCGCCCGCTTCGTGCTCAGCCCCGACGCGATCGACACGCTCCGGCGGCCGCTCGAGCAGATGCTCAGCCTGTCGAACCCCGGCGTCGCGTTCGGCATCGGCCTGTGGCTGACGCTCTGGTCGCTGTCGTCGTACACGACCGCCTTCGGCCGGGCGATGAACACCGCCTACGAGGTCGAGGAGGGGCGGCGCATCTGGAAGTTCCGCGGCCACATGATGATCGTCACCTTCGTGCTCATGGTGTCGTTCGCCGTCATCGCCGCGCTGCTGCTCGTCACCCCGACGCTCTTCGTCGGCATCGGCGAGGCGGCCGGCTTCGGCGAGCCCTGGTTCACGCTGTACAACGTGGTCAAGTGGCCGGTCATCGCCGCGCTCGCGGTGTTCGCCGTCGCCATGCTCTACTACTTCACCCCGAACGTGCGGCCGCCGCGGCTGCGCTGGGTGTCGTACGGCGCCATGTTCGCCCTCGTCATCTGGGCCGTCTGCACGCTCGGCTTCGCCCTCTACGTGTCGACCGTCTCGAACTACGACCGCTTCTACGGCTGGCTCGGCGGCGTCGTCGTCGTGCTGCTGTACTCGTACATCAGCAACTTCGTGCTCGTGATCGGCGGCGAGCTCGACAGCGAGGTGCTGCGGATGCGTCAGCTGCGGCGCGGCGTGCAGGCCGAGGAGGTCATCCCCCTGCCGATGCGCGACACGGCGCGGGCCCACATCCTCGCCCGGAACAGCGCGTGGGACGTCCGGGTCGGGCGTGCGCTGCGCGAGCGCGCCCTGCGCGAGAACGGCGGCGTGCTCGAGGCCGACGAGCTGCGCCACCTGCACCTGCGGGGCGACCACCTGCACCTGCGCGTGCGCGAGGAACGCCCCGGCGCCGACGACCGCGAGCGCGACCGCGGCGAGCCGGTCTCGGCCGACTGACGTCGCCCGCCGCGCGACGCCGTCGGCTCAGCCGGCCGTCTCGTCGCCCGGGTTGCGGGCGCCGGTCGTGTTGGCGGCCCGCGCGACGGCGGCGGCGGGGTCGTCGACCTCGATGACGGGGATGGCGCTGGTCACGGCCTCGAGGCCCGACAGGCGGGCGGGCGACAGGACCTTCTGCACCTGCTGCTCGCTCATCAGGCCCGCCGCGACGACGAGCGTCGCGATCGGGGCGTTCGTCGTGAGCGCCGTGTGGGCGATGGCGGCCGCGGCCGCGTAGCCGATGTAGGGCGTGAGGGCGGTGACGCTGCCGACGTTCGTCTCGACCTGCTGCGTGAGGCGGGCGCGGTTCGCCTGGATGCCGTCGACGCAGTTGACCCGCAGCGTGCGGCAGGCGTAGGTCATCCACTGCAGGCTCTGCATCACCGAGTGGGTGATGACGGGCTCGAACGCGTTCAGCTGCAGCTGACCGGCCTCGGCCGCCATGGTGACGGTCACGTCGGCCCCCGCCACCGAGAAGGCGACCTGGTTGACGACCTCGGGGATGACGGGGTTGACCTTGCCGGGCATGATCGACGACCCGGCCTGGCGCGGCGGCAGCGTGATCTCGCCGATGCCGGCCTGCGGCCCCGACGAGAGCAGGCGCAGGTCGTTGCAGATCTTCGAGAGCTTGATGGCGCTGCGCTTGAGCGCGCCGCTCAGCGTCATGAACACGCCCGTGTCGCTGGTCGCCTCGATCAGGTCGGGCGCGGTGACGAGGTCCATGCCCGACAGCTCGCCGAGGTGGCGGCGCACGGCCTCGGCGTACTGGGGGTCGGCCGTGATGCCGGTGCCGATGGCCGTGGCGCCGAGGTTGATCTCGCCGAGCAGGGGCACGACGTCGCGGAGGCGCTGGACGTCCTCGCCGAGGGTGTGGGCGAAGCCGACGAACTCCTGCCCCAGTGTCATCGGCACGGCGTCCTGCAGCTGGGTGCGGCCGACCTTGAGCACGTCGTGGAACTCGGCGCCCTTGGTCGCGAACGCGGTGGCGAGCAGGTCGAGCTCGTCGAGGAGGCGGCGGAGCGTGAGCACCATCCCGATCTTCACCGAGGTCGGGTAGGTGTCGTTGGTGCTCTGGCTGCGGTTGACGTCGTCGATCGGGTGCAGGTGCTCGTACTCGCCCTTGGCGTGGCCCAGCAGCTCGAGGGCGCGGTTGGCGATCACCTCGTTGCTGTTCATGTTCGTGCTCGTGCCCGCGCCTCCCTGGATGACGCCGACCGCGAACTGGTCGTGCAGGGCGCCCTCGCGGATCTCGACGCAGGCCCGCTCGATGGCCTCGGCCTTGTGCCGCTCGAGCACGCCGATCTCGACGTTCGCGCGGGCCGCGGCCTGCTTGACGAGCGCGAGCGCGATCACGAGGTCGGGGTAGACGGAGATGGGGCGCTGGCTGATCGGGAAGTTCTCGAGCGCACGAGCCGTGTGGATGCCCCAGTAGGCGTCGGCGGGCACCTCGCGGCTGCCGAGCGAGTCGGTCTCGGTGCGGGTGCTCGGGCCGGCGGAGCGGCGGCCGCGCGACGCCGCCCGGTCGTCGGGCCGCCCGTCGAGGTCGTCGGTGCCGGCGTCCGGCTGGTCGTCGGTGCGGGAGCTGTCGGTCGTCACGGTGTCGTGCCTCCGTCGTCGTCGTTCGCCGCCGCGGCCTCGTGGGCCACGACGGTGGGCCGTCCCGAGCCTAGCGAGCCGAGGAGGCGCGGTCCCGGTCCCGCAGAGAACCACGACACATGTCGACCACCCTCGAGAACCGTGGGAAGCTTCTCGACGCCGCCCGAGTTGCACACCCTGCACCGACGCGTCGCCGCGCCGTGCCGCCAGGCCACCAGCAGAGAAGACGAATGACCCAGACGACACACGACGACGCCCGCCCCGACGCCCCCGAGGGCGGCCCGTCGCCGCGAGGCTCCTCCTCGCTGACCCCCGCCGAGCGTCGCCGCCTGACGCGCACGCCCGACCCGCGCGTCGTGACGGCGGTGCTCGCCTTCTCCGGCCTCGTCGCCGCGCTCATGCAGATGCTCGTCATCCCGATCGTGCCGTCGTTCCCCGAGCTGCTCGACGCCGACCCCGCCGACACGCCCTGGATCATCACGGCGACCCTGCTCGCCGGCGCCGTCGTCACCCCCATCGCGGGCCGCCTCGGCGACCTCATGGGCAAGCGCCGCATCGTGCTCGCGCTCGTCGTCGTGATGATCGTCGGGTCGGTGATCGCCGCCTCCACCTCCGAGCTCGTGCCGCTCATCGTCGGCCGCGCCCTGCAGGGGACGGCCCTCGGCATCATCCCGCTGGCCATCAGCATCCTCCGCGACACCCTGCCGCCCGAGCGCCTCGGCGGCGCGGTCGCGCTCGTCAGCGCGACCCTCGGCTTCGGCGGCGCCGTCGGCCTGCCGCTCAGCGCCTGGATCTCGGTGACCTTCGACTGGCACGTGCTGTTCTGGACGGCCGCGCTGCTCGGCGCCGTCGTCTTCGCCCTCGTGGCCTGGCTCGTGCCGGCGAGCACCCTGCGCACCGAGGGCCGGTTCGACCTGCCGGGCGCGATCGGCCTGGCCGTCGGGCTCACCGGCGTGCTGCTCGCGGTCTCGAAGGGCAACGACTGGGGCTGGCTCAGCGGCGCGACCCTCGCCTCCGGCCTGGTCGGCCTCGCCGTCCTCGTCCTGTGGGGCGTCTACCAGCTGCGCGTCGCCAGCCCGCTCGTCGACCTGCGCGTCGCCGTGCGCCCGGCCGTGCTGCTGACCAACCTCGCGTCCGTCGCGCTCGGCTTCGCGCTCTTCGGCAGCAACGTGTCGCTGCCGCAGCTGCTCGAGCTGCCGGCCGAGACGGGCGTCGGGCTCGGCCAGACGATCATGGTCGCGTCGCTGTGCCTCGCGCCGTCGGGCGTCGTCATGATGCTCATGGCCCCCGTCGCGGCCCGCGCCACCGCCCGCTTCGGCGCCCGGCTCTGCCTCGTCGTCGGCGGGTCGATCATCGTGCTGAGCTACGCCGTCGCGGCGGTCGCCTTCGACCAGGTCTGGCAGATCGTGCTCGTCTCGGTGTTGATCGGCTTCGGCATCGGGCTCGCGTACGCGGCCATGCCGACGCTCATCATGCACGCCGTGCCGGCGACCGAGACCGCGGCCGCCAACGGCCTCAACACCCTGATGCGCTCGCTCGGCACGACGAGCGCCTCGGCCGTGATCGGCCTGCTGCTCACCGCGAACTCGATGCCGTTCGGCGACGTCTCGGTGCCCACCGAGGCCGGCTTCCGCCTGACGTTCGTGATCGGCGGCGCCGTCGCCCTGCTCAGCGTGCTGCTGGCCCTGGCGATCCCCCGGCGCGAGCCGGAGTACGCGGACGCGGCGCTGCCGACCGGGCCGGTCCGGACCCGCTGACCCGCGCCTCCTCGGCCCTCGCCCTCCCTCGCCCCCTCGCCCTCCCTCGTTCAGGAGGACGCGTCCTGATCCGCGCGACTCAGGACCGGGGAGTCCTGAGTCGTGCACGGGTCAGGACCCGGCGGGGCCGCGTTCCTGAACGACGAGAGGGGACGCCCGACCCGCGCCCCGCCCTCCCTCGTTCAGGAACGTGCGGCCTGATCCGCGCGACTCAGGACGCAGGAGTCCTGGATCGTGCACGGATCAAGACCCGGCGGGGCCGAGTTCCTGAACGACGAGAAGGGACGGCGGACGGTGCGGCGCGGCTCGGCGGCACGGACCGCTCAGCGGATCGGCGGTTCGTGGACGCGGCGGGACCGACCGCTCAGCGGTGCAGTGCCGGGACGATCAGGTAGATCCCGTAGAGCACGCCCAGGCCGCAGACCACGAAGCAGGCCCAGCCCGCGACCGTGCGCACCGTGCTGCGGTCGTCGACCGTGAGGAGGCGGAGGCCCAGCGAGTAGACCGTCACGAGCGCCGCCGCGGAGAACAGCGACACGAGGGCGACGGTGACGAAGGCGGACCAGTCGATGCTCATCGGGTGGGCTCCTCGTCGGTGCGGTCGGTGCGGTCGGTGCGTGCGGACCGGTCGGCGGCGGCGGCAGTCGTCGCGACCGGGGGGTCGTCGATCCGCACGAACGGCGCCTCGATGCCGCCGGCGGGCGTGTCGACGCGCCCGCGCTTCTCGGCGCGGCGCGCGCGGCGGCGGGACAGCACGCTCGTCGCCGCCACGTCGACCTCCATGGCCGACGACTGGTCGTGCGGACGGCGCCGCGAGAGCAGGAAGATGCCGGCGATCACGGCGACGCCCACGATCGCGTCGACGACCAGGCCGGCGGTGCCGAGCGAGGCGACGAAGGCGGCGACGGCCCCGACGGCGGCGCTCGCGGGGAGCGTGATGAACCAGGCGGCGACGATCTTGCCGGCGGTGCTCCACTGGATCTTCGACCCGCGGCGGCCGAGCCCGGCGCCGATGATCGAGCCGCTGGCCACCTGCGTGGTCGAGAGCGCGAAGCCGAGGTGGCTCGAGGCGAGCACGGTGGCCGTGGTCGACGCCTCGGCGGAGAAGCCCTGGGTCGGCTTGACCTCGGTGAGGCCGCCGCCCATGGTCTGGATGATGCGCCAACCGCCGGTGTAGGTGCCGAGCGCGATGGCGAAGGCGCAGACCACGACGACCCAGAGCGGCGGCCCGGAGCCCGCGCCGAGGGCGCCCGAGGCGATGAGGGTCAGCGTGATGACGCCCATCGTCTTCTGCGCGTCGTTCGTGCCGTGCGCGAGCGCGACGAGCGACGAGGTGAAGATCTGCCCGTAACGGAACCCCCCGCGCTCGCTCTTGTCGTCGCGGCGCCGGGTGATCCGGTAGGCGAGCCGGGTGGCCGTGTACCCGACGAGGCCCGCGATGAGCGGCGCCAGCAGGGCGGGCAGCACCACCTTGGACAGCACGACCGAGAAGTCGACCGAGGTGATGCCCGCGCCGACGACCGCGGCCCCGATGAGGCCGCCGAAGAGCGCGTGCGACGAGCTCGAGGGCAGGCCGCGCAGCCAGGTGAACATGTTCCAGACCACGGCGCCGATCAGGCCCGCGAAGATCATCTCGGGCGAGATCTGCACCCCGCCGTCGCCCTCGCGGATGATGCCCCCCGACACCGTCTTGGCGACCTCGGTGCTGAGGAACGCCCCCACGAGGTTGAGCACCGCGGCGACGGTGACGGCGACCTTGGGCTTCATCGCCCCCGTCGCGATCGGGGTCGCCATGGCGTTGGCCGTGTCGTGGAACCCGTTGGTGAAGTCGAAGAAGAGGGCCAGTGCGATGACCAGGACGACGATGAGCGTGAGATCCACCGGGCAACACTCGCACCCCGGTGAACGCCGGTCAACTCGACGGTGCACGGCACGCATCGAGGAGGTGGACGACAGGTGTCCGGGTCCGCCCCGGCGCCGCTCGCCTCAGACGTGCGGCACGAACTCCTGCCAGGCCCGGCGCCGGTCGCCGCGCGGGTCGTCCTCGACGCGGTCGACCGCGTCGATCACGAGCGTGCGCCGCCGCTCGGGCTCGTACGGGGGCCAGTCCGCCACCGTGCCCGTCGTGACGAACTCGACCCACCGGGCGCGCATGCGGTCGGCGGTGCGGAGGAACGCGCGACGCCCGCCGAGCAGGCTCATCGCCCAGCCGAACGGCGTGCCCATCCGGTCGTACAGCGCCCACAGCTCGAGCCCGTGGAACGCGTCGACCCCGGCCACCCGCAGGATGCGCGTGGCGGCGTCGAACCGGTAGAAGCGGACCTCCTGGTGCCGCGAGTGCCGCTCGGCGACCTTGACGGTCGGGAACCAGAAGGCGTAGTCGCCGCCGAAGTCGAGCGCCGCCGGCCGGTCGGGCAGACCCGGGTACAGCCGCTTGATCGCCTTGCGCGACGGCTTGGCCGTCGCGGCGAAGATCGCCCGGATGCGCGGCTTCGTCGTCGCGAGGATGTCGCGCCGCCCGGTGAAGACCGAGCCCTCGCGGTCGTTCGTGCCGATGACGAGCGGGACGGGGTGCGCCCGGCCGGCCTTGAAGGCGTCGAGCGGCCGCTCGGGGAGCACGTCGCCGTCGATGACGGGACAGAAGCAGATCGTGCCGGGCGCCTCGTCCGGGGTGCGCAGCTGCAGCTCGGCCGCCGCCCGCACGATCGAGGCGACCGGCGCCTCCTCGAGCATCCGGGCCGCGTCGTCGAGCGACGTCGACTCGAGGTCGTCGTCGCGGACCTGGTGGCTGAGCAGCTCGAGGTACTCGGCGCCCCACCGCCGGGTCACGGCCGGCAGGTAGACCGCGTTGGTCGGCGAGCTCTGGGCGATCGCCCGGGCGAACAGGCCGCGGGCCGACGGCACGGTCATCAGCGTGGTCACCGCGGCGCCGCCCGAGCTCTCGCCCGAGAGCGTGACCGCGTCGGGGTCGCCGCCGAAGCGGGCGACGTTGTCGCGCACCCACTCCAGGGCCGCCACCTGGTCGCGGAGGCCGAGGTTCGACTCGATCGGCCGCTTGGCCGTCGACCAGTGCGACAGGTCGAGCCAGCCGAGCGCGCCGAGGCGGTAGTTGAGGCTGACGTAGACGATGCCCGACTCGCGGACGAGCGTCTCGCCCTGCCTCGGGTACTCGCGCGACGAGCCGACGCTGTAGGCGCCTCCGTGCACGTAGACGAGCACCGGGAGGCGGTCGCCCGGCCGGGAGCCGCGGGGCGCGACGACGTTGACGGTGAGGCAGTCCTCGTCGAGGGGCGTGCGACGGTCGACGCCCACGAACTGGCCGCGGTCCTGCGGCGCGGCCGGGCCGAAGCGCGCGGCGTCGCGCACGCCCGACCACGGGTCGGGCCGGACGGGGGCGCGGAACCGGCGAGCGCCGGTCGGGGCCGCCGCGTACGGGATGCCCCGCCAGGCGAGCACGCCCCGCCGGTCCGCCCCGCGGACGAGGCCGCCCGTGGTCTCGCGCAGCAGCGGGTCGTCGTCGGGGGCAGCGGTCACGACCCGACTCTACGAGCCGACGGGCCGCGGCACCCCCGCCGGTCGCGCGCCCGACGACCGTCGTTCATCCGGAGTTCTCCGAGGAGGCGCCTGAGAGGATGGTGACCGACTTCACGAACTGCAGATCTGCACCGACGGAACGGAGCCCCCGCCGCATGGAACTCGCCGAGGTGCTGATCATCCTCTCCGGCTCGCTGCTCGTCACCGGCTTCGCCCGCTGGCGGGGGCTGCCGGCCCCGCTGCTCACGGTCGCCGTGGCGCTGGCCGTGTCGTTCCTGCCCGGGGTGCCCGACATCGAGATCGACAGCGAGGTCATCCTCACCGTCGTGCTGCCCCCGCTGCTCTACTCGGCGTCGCTCGACGTGTCGCTGCTGAACTTCCGGGAGAGCCGCGTGCAGATCCAGCGGCTCGGCATCGGCGCCGTCGTCGTCACCGCCTTCGTCGTGGGGGCCGTCGCGTACGTGCTCATCCCCGACATGACCTGGCCCGCCGCCGTGCTCGTCGGCGCGGTCGTCGCGCCGCCCGACGCGGTCTCGGCCGCCGCCATCGGCCGCAAGCTCGGCCTGCCCCGCAAGGTCATGACCGTGCTCTCGGGCGAGAGCCTGATCAACGACGCGGCGTCGCTGACGCTGGTGAAGGTGTTCCTCGCGATCGTGGGGGGCGCCTCCTTGACCCTCTGGCAGGACCTGGGCATCTTCGGCCTCGCGATCGGCGTGGGGGTCGCCGTCGGCCTCGTGCTCGGCTTCGTCGCGCACCGGGTGCGGATGCGCATCGACGACCCCGTGATCGAGAACGTCATCGGCCTGCTGCTGCCCTTCATCGCCTACATCACCGCCGAGGAGCTCAGCGGGTCGGGCGTGCTCGCGGTCGTGGCCGCCGGCCTCTTCGTCGGCTTCAACTCGCCGCGCACCGGCTACGCGACCCGCCTGCAGGAGAGGCCGTTCTGGGCGGCCGCCGACGTGCTGCTCGAGGGCTTCGTCTTCGCGCTCATCGGGCTGCAGCTCCGCACCGTGGTCCAGGAGGTCGCGGCCAGCGACCGGGGGCTCGGCCAGAGCGTCGGGGTGGCCTTCGTCGTGCTCGCGGTCGTCGT
This sequence comes from Frigoribacterium faeni, assembly GCF_011761235.1. Taxonomy (GTDB): domain Bacteria; phylum Actinomycetota; class Actinomycetes; order Actinomycetales; family Microbacteriaceae; genus Frigoribacterium; species Frigoribacterium faeni_A. Next base: position 352,455 of record NZ_JAAOYW010000003.1, on the reverse strand, counting down.
GCTGGTGCGGCCCGCGTTCGTGTTCGCCAGCTACTACGCGGCCCGCGTGCTGCGCTACCTGCTGCTGTCGCGCCTCCTGCGGGGCATGCGCCGCGTGCCGGCCCTGCGACGCGTGCGGTACCACCCGCAGCCGCGGCTCAGCTGGCGCCAGCTCAGCGTCATCTCGTGGACGGGCATGCGCGGCGTGGTGACCCTCGCGGCCGTCGTGTCGATCCCGGCCGTGACCGACAGCGGGGTGCCCGTGCCGGCCCGCGACACGATGTTCCTGATCGCGTTCGTCGTGACGGTGGGCACGCTGCTGCTGCAGGGCCTGACGCTGCCGGCGGTCATCCGCTGGCTGGGCGTGCAGGACACGAGCCAGCGCGACCGCGACCTCGCCGCCCAGCTGCGGCTCTTCGCGACGAGCACCGAGGAGACCCTCGCCCACGTCGAGTCGCGACGCGGCGCCTGGACGGCCCAGTACGGCCCCGAGCTGACCGAGCGCGCCGTCCAGGCCGCGACGGCACGGCTGGTGCGCCAGAACGACGCCCTGCAGCGCGGCGCCGTCGAGGACGCCTCGGACCGCACGGTGACGGGCGCCGAGCGCGACCGGCGCCGCGAGGTGCCCCGGGCGGTGAGCCAGATCCGGCGCGAGCTGCTCGACAAGCGACGCGAGGTCGTGCTGCGGGAACGCGACGCCGGCACCCTCGACGAGGAGGTCATGCGCCACGTGCTGCTCGGCATCGACGCCGAGGAGCTCGCGATGGACACCAACGCCATGTCGAGCACCCGCTCGTGACGGCGGCGGTGCCCGTCCGCCCTGGCGCGCGTATCGTGACGACGACCGAGAAGGAGGACGCGTGACGTCGACGAAGCCCGAGCCGGGCCGCTTCCGCCGCCGGTACTCGACCCTGCACCCGTCGCTGCAGCTGATCGGCCTGCAGCTGTGGCTGCCGCTGTTCTTCATCGTCGGCTTCTGCCTCTGCTACATCGCGGCGTTCCACGCGCCGCACCCGCACGACGTGCCCGTCGCGGTCGTGGGGTCGTCGTCGGCCCTGCAGGGCGCGCTCGACGAGGCCCAGCCCGGCGTGTTCGTCGTCGAGGGCGAGACCGACGTCGAGGAGGCGCGCGAGGCCGTGCGCACCGGTCACGTCGCCGTCGCGTGGGACCCGGCCACCTCGACCATCTACAAGGCGAGCGCGCACCAGTACCAGGTGTCGGCGCTCATCCCGGCGATGCTCACGCCGGTGCTCGAGGCAGGAGGCGCCTCCCCGGTCGTCGAGGACCTCGCGCCCCTGCCCGCGTACGACGAGTACGGCACGGTGTCGCTCTACCTCATGCTCGCCTGGTGCATCGGCGGCTACATGGTCGCCATGTTCATCGGCCTCATGGGGGCGCCGCTGCGGCACCGCACCCGCGTCTCGGTGATCGTCGTCGGCGCGCTGCTCATCTCGCTCATCACGAACGTCCTCGCCGGGCCCGTCATCGGGGCGGTGCAGGGGCACCTGGGCGAGCTGGTGCTGCTCGGCTGGGCCTGGATCACCGCCATCGGCCTGACGGTCAACGGCATCAGCTACTTCGCCGGCCGCTTCGTCGCGCTGCCCGCGATGATCGTGTTCGTCTTCTTGTCGATGCCCGCCTCGGGCGGCGCCTACCCCGCCTGGTTCATGCCCCAGCCCTTCGCCTGGCTGAACGCGGTCGTGGTCGGCAGCGGCATCACCGAGATGCTCAAGCGCGTGCTCTACGACGTGGGCCCGGGCTACGGCCGCGGGCTGACGATGCTCGCGAGCTACGCGGTCGCGGGCGTCGTGCTCATGGTCGTCGGCAAGGCCTGGTGGGAGCGTCGGCGCATCCGCCGCATCGTCACCGGCCGGACGACCATGTTCGCGGACGCCCAGAACGCCAACCGCGAGTTCCTCACGAAGGAGCGGGACGACGTGCTCGCCCGGCACGGCCTGGTCGCGACCGACACCGGCAGCATCGACCTCGTGCCGGTCGACGAGCGGCGACGCCTCGAGACCGGGGCGGTCGACCTGCCGGCGGTCGACGGCGACGTGCACGGCGACATGTTCCTCGGCGCGCCGGGCGGCCTCGAGGACACCGACGTCGACACGCGGCCGGTGCGGGTGGTGCCGCGACGGGACGGGCCGACGGCGCGCTGACGGCGCCGGACGACGACGGGCCCGTGTGCACTGCACACGGGCCCGCGTCACGGTCGCCAGGTCGGTCGCCTGGTCAGCGGCTCCCGGCGGCGACCGCAGCCGCCTCGCGCCTGGCGGACAGGGCCTGTTCGGCGGCCCGGTCCGAGTTCGCGTGGCGGACGGCGACGACCGCGAAGCGCGTGAGCACCGCGGCGGTGCCGATCAGGGAGAGCGCGAGGCCCGTGCTCCCCAGCAGGGCGCCGACGACGATCGCGGCAGCGGCGACGGCCCACCCGAGGGCCACCGCCCATAGCGGCGTCGTCAGCGACAGACCGGACCACCGGCGAACGTCACCCGTCGCGCGTGTCGCGCGGATGGTGACCGCCTGGTGTCCGCTCATGTCGCGCTCTCTCCTGATCGTGGTGATCTGTCACCCGAATGACTCGTCTCGACCGACTCTAGGGACGACACCGGCCGAGTGCGTCCCCCTCTTGCGGGGGCACCCGAGCGGGGGCAGAACGCGGCGGAGTCCTCCGTTCTGCGGACCGGGAGGCGGTTCAGGAGGCGGTGAGCGGCCGGTCGGAGACCACCGTCGCGAGGTCGGCGCCGAAGGTGAACTCGTGGGCCACGTGTCCCCCGGCGAGGACCCCGGGCAGCCACCGTCGGGCGTCGTCCCACATGTCCCCCGCGGGCAGGGCGGCCACGTCGTGCCAGGCCGGGACCAGCTCGTCGCTCTCGGCCGGCTCGCCCTGCCAGCGACTCGTCACGAAGACCGACGACCGCTGGCTCCACGACTCGCGGTGCGGGAACAGGTAGAGCAGCTCGCCCCGGGGGTCGAGGTCGGCCGGGTCGACCGTCACGCCCGCCTCCTCGGCCACCTCGCGGACCGCGGCGTCGACCGCCGTCTCGCCGGGCTCGAGCTTGCCGCCGAGCCCGACGTGGTAGCCCGCGCCGAGACCGGTCTTCTTGCGGCCGAGCAGCACCTGGGCGACCCCGTCGTGCTCGCGGAGCAGGTACGTGACGCAGACGCGGTAGGGCATGCGGCCCAGGCTAGCGACGGGCCGGCGGGCGAGGGGCCCGGCCCGCGGGGGACGCGGCGCCCGGGAGCCGCCCGGGGCGCGCCGCGTAGGGTCGTCGTCATGCCCGAGACGCCCGACGCCCCGCTCGGGGGCGTGCCGGAGTTCCGCGGCGCCGGCCGCAGCCTCGAGGTGCTGCGGGCCGAGGCGCACGACGAGCTCGCCGCGCTGGTCGAGCTGCGCTGCCGCGGCGGAGAGGACCCGTGGGACGTCGTGCCGTCGCTCCCCACCGTCGACGAGCAGGTCGTCATCGGCCTGCGCGCCGACGCCCGGGGCGTCGGGGGCGTGCCCGTCGCGGGCGGCCTCGGCACGGACGACGAGCTGCGGTTCCTGCGCGGGGTCGCCCTGTGGCACCCCGAGCTGTCGCGGGCCGTCTGGTCGCTGATGGGGCGCATCGACGCGGCCTCCCGCTGAGCGGCTCGCCGGACCGCACCGGACCGCGGGCGCCCGGGGCCGCACCGGGCCGGGGCCGTCCGGGCCGCCGCGCCCCTCGCCCGTGTCGGGGGTCGCCGCTACCGTGGCCGCATGATCTGGAGCGACGTCCTCACCGTCACCCTCGGCGCGTTCCTCGGCGCGGGGGCGGCCTTCGGCTCGAACCTGCTCGTCCGGCTGCTCGAGTCGCGCCGGGCCGAGGCAGCCGCGCTCAACGAGCTCGTGACCGAGATCCACTTCCGGCGCGTGCTGCGCCGCGTGCGGGCGACGCGCAGCCCCGACGCCGCGGCGAGCGACCCCGACTGGCAGCACGCCCGGCGCTCGATCGGCGCGCTGCGGGGCGTCATCCGCGCGGCCCGTCGGCGCACCCGCCCCCGCAGCACCGCGCTGCCCGTGCTCAACGAGATGACGCTGGCCTGCAACACGTTCCTCGACGACAGCGACGACCAGCCCGACCTCTACCGCCTGCACCTCATGCAGCTGCACGCCCGGCTCAACGCGAGCGTGCGGCGGCTCCGCGACGACCGCCGCGCCATCGCCGACCTCGAGCCCGGCGAGGCCCACCTCTCCCCCACCGTGTCCGGGCTGACGCCGCCGACGCTGCTCGCCGACGACGTGCTGCGACCGGGAGGCGCGGGTAGCGTCGACCGCATGACGACCGACGCGCGCGACGACCGCACCGACCTGCCCGACGACGACCTCGACGGCACGGTCACGCTGCCCGGCGTCCGCTCCGCGGGCGGCGCCGAGAAGGCCGGCACCGCCGACGAGGCGGCCGAGATACGGCGGCAGGAGGCCGCGCCCGGCCCCGCCGACGTCGACGTCGCCTCCGACGAGTACCCCGAGGTGCCCGACCAGGACGGCCTCACGGGCACCGACCGCCGGGTCTGAGGCACGGCGGGCGCGGCTGGCTAGGCTGGCGCGATGGCCTCCCTCACCCCGCCCCGTGCCCCGCAGAAGCCCGTCGTCCGCAGCCACCACGGCCACGACGTCGTCGACGCGTACGAGTGGCTGCGCGACAAGGAGGACCCCGAGGTGATCGCCCACCTCGAGGCCGAGAACGCCTGGACCGCCGAGCAGACCGACCACCTCGCCGGTCTCCGCGAGACGATCTTCGACGAGATCAAGGGCCGGGTCCAGGAGACGGACCTCGGCGTCCCCGTCCGCGAGGGCGCCTGGTGGTACTACTCGCGCACCGCCGAGGGCCAGCAGTACGGCATCCACTGCCGCGCGCCGATCTCGGGGCCGGACGACTGGACTCCCCCGGCGATCGCGGCCGACCGGCCCGCCGACGGCGAGCAGGTGCTGCTCGACGGCAACGTCGAGGCCGACGGCCACGAGTTCTTCTCCCTCGGCAGCTTCGACGTCTCGGCCGACGGCACCCGGCTCGCCTGGGCCGTCGACACCACCGGCGACGAGCGGTACGTGCTGCGCGTCCGCGACCTCGAGACGGGCCGCGACCTCGACGACCGCGTCGAGGACACGGCGCCCGGCGCCGTCTTCGACGCGACCGGCGAGTGGATCTTCTACCCCACGGTCGACGAGGCGTGGCGGCCGGACACGATCTGGCGGCACCGCGTCGGCACGACCGGCGACGACGTCGTCGTCATGACCGAGCCCGACGAGCGCTTCTGGATCGGCGTCGGCCTCACCCGCAGCCGCCAGTACCTGCTCGTCGAGATGGGCTCGAAGATCACGAGCGAGACCTGGCTGCTCGACGCGACCCACCCGACCGGCGAGTTCCGCGTCGTCTGGCCCCGCCGGGAGGGCGTCGAGTACGAGGTGGAGCACGCCGTGGTGGCCGGCAGCGACCGCCTCCTCGTCGTGCACAACGACGGCGCCGAGAACTTCGAGCTCGTCGACGTGCCGGCCGACGACCCGACCTCGACCACCGACCGGCAGGTCGTGCTGCCGCACGACCAGGCCGTCCGCCTCGAGTCGGTCGACGCGTTCGCCGGGCACCTCGTCGTCGAGTACCGCCGTGAGGCGCTGCCCCGGTTCGCCGTGCTGCCCCTCGACGAGGCGGGCATCGGCGCGCCCGTCGAGGTCGCCTTCGACGAGCCGCTCTTCTCGGCGGGGGCCTCGGGCGGCCCCGAGTTCGCCCAGCCGACGGTCCGCTTCGTGCACACCTCGTTCACGACCCCCTCGACCGTCGTCGACCTCGACGTCCGCAACGGCGAGCGCCGCGTGCTCAAGCAGCAGGTCGTGCTCGGCGACTACGACCCGGCCGACTACGAGCAGGCGCGCGAGTGGGCGACCGCCGCCGACGGCACGCGCATCCCCGTCTCGCTCGTCTGGCGCCGGGACGCCGTGTCCGCCGGCGAGCCCGCGCCGCTGCACCTGTACGGCTACGGCTCGTACGAGCACAGCATCGACCCGGGCTTCAGCGTCGCCCGGCTCTCGATGCTCGACCGCGGCGTGGTCTTCGCCGTCGCCCACGTGCGCGGCGGCGGCGAGATGGGCCGTGCCTGGTACGAGCAGGGCAAGACCCTCTCGAAGAAGAACACGTTCACCGACTTCGTCGACGTCGCCGACCACCTGATCGCCGAGGGGCGGACCAGCCCGGAACTGCTCGTCGCCGAGGGCGGCAGCGCCGGCGGGCTGCTCATGGGCGCCGTCGCGAACCTCGCCCCCGACCGCTTCGCGGGCATCGTCGCGGGCGTGCCCTTCGTCGACGCCCTGACGAGCATCCTCGACCCGTCGCTCCCGCTGACCGTCATCGAGTGGGACGAGTGGGGCGACCCCCTGCACGACGCCGAGGTGTACGAGTACATGGCCGGGTACACCCCCTACGAGAACGTGCGCGAGGGCGTGCGCTACCCGCGCATCCTCGCCGTGACGTCGCTCAACGACACCCGGGTGCTCTACGTCGAGCCCGCGAAGTGGACGGCGCGGCTGCGCGACGTCGGCGCCCCCGTGCTGCTGAAGACCGAGATGTCGGCGGGCCACGGCGGCGTGAGCGGCCGGTACGAGTCGTGGCGCGAGCGGGCCTTCGAGCTCGCCTGGCTGCTCGACGTGCTCGGCCGGGCCTGAGCGACCTCGTGGACCACGTCGCGCTGCTGAGGGGCGTCAACGTGGGGACGGCGGGGCGCGTCCCCATGGCGGACCTGCGCGGCGCGGCCCTCGACCTCGGCCACGAGCGCCCGGCGACCGTGCTGAACAGCGGCAACCTCGTGTTCTCCGCGGCCGAGCCGCTGGGCGCCCGTGACGCCGACGCCCTCCGCGCGGCCGTCCGCGAGCGGACGGGCGTCGACGCCGAGCTCGTCGTCCTCGCCGCCGACGCGTTCCGGCGGATCGCCGCGGCGAACCCGCTGCGCGACGGGGCACGCGAGCCGCGCACGCTGTCGGTCGCGTTCGCCCAGGCGGGTCGTCCCGTGGTCGCGGAGGCGCCTCCCGCGTCCGACCTCGCCCCCGAGCTCATGGTCGTGACGGGCGAGGCGGTCTACCAGTGGCTGCCGTCCGGTGTGCTCGCCAGCCGGGTGCCCGCCGCGTGGTGGCGGTCGCTGGGCGTGCCGGTGACGGCGCGGAACGACGCCACCGTCCGACGGATCGAGGCGCTGCTCGAGTCGCGCCGGGCCGGCTGACGCCGAGCCTCGGCGGCCGCAGGCTGTAGCAGGCGGTCTCAGGTGGACGCGGGCGGTCTCAGGCCGACGCGGGCGGTCTCAGGCGGTCTCGGCGCCGAGGGCTCGGGCGAGCTTCGAGCGCGAGGCGGACGGCACGGCGCCCGCGTCGAGCAGGCGCGCCTCGACGGCGTCGAGCAGGGCCTCGCCCGACGCGCCGTCCACACCGGGGGCGAGCTCGGCCTCCCACTCGCGCCAGCGCCGGACGACGGGCTCCCCGCCCGACGACGTCGGCGCCCCCGACGCGGGCGCCCGTGACACGGTCGCCGTGACGACGTCGTCGGCCACCTCGACGAGCTCGGAGCCGTCGGCTCCGACCAGGCTCGTCGCCGTGCGCGTCGTCTCGAGCACGACGACGGGCGAGACGGGCCGACCGCCCAGCAGGTCCCGGACGCGGCCGAGCAGCTCGGCGGGCACCCCCGAGCCCTCGACCCCGAGGGGCGCGTGCACCTCGCGCCTCCCGCCGGCGGCGGCCGTCGAGTGGTCGGTCCCGGTCGTCCCGGGGTCGCCCGAGGGTGTCTGCTGACCGCTCGAGCCCGCCGGGCCGGTGGGCGGCAGCTTGAGGTGCCACCCCTCGTCGTGCCCGCCGGTGCGGCGCCGCAGGGTGACGCGCGAGCGGAGCAGGAGGTGGTCGTCCGTGTCGTGGTAGACGGCCCGCAGGTGCGCGGGGGCGGCGCGGTCGACGCGCGCGACCTCGAGGACCGGGCTCGCGCCTCCTCGGCCTCGCTCGTCGCCCTGGGGATCGCCATCGGCCTCCGCGCCCGGGCCGGCGCCGCGGACGCCCGTCAGGTCGGGCACGACCGCCTCGTCGCGGACGTCGTACTTGCGCTCGATCTCGGTCTGCTCGCGGGTGCTCATGCACACCGTTCTAGCGCACCGGTCTCGGGACCCGGCGGACTCGGAGCCCGCTCCCGGGCGTAGGGTCGAGCGATGAGCGACGTCGCGCCGACCCTTGCCGGATGGATGGCGCGCCAGCGCTGGTACGCCACGAAGGGCAGCACGCCCGCGATCCGGGTGATCGGCTCGTTCGAGGCCGACCTCGACGGGGTGCTGGCGATCACGCTGCTCGTCGTCGACGAGGCCCCCGACCTGCCCGTGCTCTACCAGGTGCCCGTGGTCGCCCGTCGCACCCCGCTGCCCGGCGGCGACGCGGCCTTCATCGGCTCGGCCGACGACCTGTACCTCTACGACGCCCCGCACGACCCGGCGTGGGCGCGGCACCTCTTCGAGCTGATGTCGGCGGGCTCGCACGTCGACGGCTCGGACGTCGTCGTCGACGGCACCTCCCTGGTCGAGGCCGGGCAGGTGCGCCGTTCGCGCGTGCTCACGGGCGAGCAGTCGAACACGTCGATCATCTACGACCTCGACGGCGGCCCCGTCGAGCACGCCATCGCGAAGGTGTTCCGGGTGCTGCACCACGGCGACAACCCCGACGTCACCACGCAGGCGGCGCTCACCGAGGGAGGGTCGACCCGCGTGCCCACCACGTTCGGCTCGCTGCAGGCCAGCTGGCCCGACCCGGGTCGCGACGAGGGCCGGGCCCACGGCCACCTGGCCTTCTCGCAGGAGTTCCTCGCCGGTGCGGAGGACGCCTGGCGCGTCGCCCTCGACGCCGCCTCGGCCCGAGCCGACTTCACGACGTCGGCCCGCGAGCTCGGCACCGCGGTCGCCGAGGTGCACGCGACGCTCGCCGACCGGCTCGGCACGGTGCCCGCCGACGACGACGCCGTCGCCGACGCCCTCACCAGCATGCGCCGCCGCATCTCGATCGCCGCCCGCGAGGTGCCCGAGATCGCCGAGCACGAGGAGGCGGTGCTCGCCGTGTACGAGGCGGCCGAGTCGCTGACGTGGCCGAGCCTGCAGCGGATCCACGGCGACCTGCACCTCGGGCAGGCGCTGCAGTCGCCCACGCGGGGCTGGGTGCTGCTCGACTTCGAGGGCGAGCCCCTGCGGCCCATGCCCGAGCGCTCGCGGCCGGACCTGACGATCCGCGACATCGCCGGCATGCTCCGCTCGTTCGACTACGTCGCGGGGTCGCTGGCGCAGCAGACGCCCGCGGTCGACGCGTCGGCGTGGGCGCACGACGCCCGGGTCGCGTTCGTCGACGGCTACATCGCGTCGTCGGGCGTCGACGTGCGCGCCCAGCGGGCCCTGCTCGACGCGTTCGAGATCGACAAGGCCGTCTACGAGGCCATCTACGAGAAGCGGAACCGGCCCGACTGGATCGGCATCCCCCTCGCCGCCGTCGCCCGCCTCGTCGCGCGCTCGGGTCGCCGCGCGGGCTGACCCCGTAGCCGCCCGGGGGCGGGACGGACGAAGGAGGCGCGGTGCCCGTCCTGTGGGACCGGCACCGCGCCTCCTGTGCTCCCGCTACGGGCGGGGCACGTTCCGCAGGTTCGAGCGGGCCATCGAGACGACCTCGCCGGCCCCGCCGTTCATGACGATCTTCGACATGGCCAGCGAGAAGCCCTTGACCTGGGAGCCGGTGATGGCCGGCGGCAGCGAGAGCGCCTGCGGGTCGGTCGCGATGTCGATGAGGGCCGGCCCGTCGTGCTCGAAGACCGCCTCGAACCCGTCGCGCAGGTCGCCCGGCTGGTCGACGTGCACCGCGTGGATGCCGATCGAGCGGGCCACGGCCGCGTAGTCGACGTAGGGCACGTCGACGCCGAAGTCGGGGTACCCGTCGACGAGCATCTCGAGCTTGACGAGGCCCAGCGTCGAGTTGTTGAAGACGACGATCTTCACGGGGATCTCGTACATCTTCGCCGTGATCAGCTCGCCCATCAGCATCGAGAGCCCGCCGTCGCCGGACATGGACACCACCTGGCGGCCCGGGAACGCGAGCTGGGCGCCGAGGGCGTGCGGCAGGGCGTTCGCCATCGAGCCGTGCAGGTACGAGCCGAAGATGCGACGGCCGGCGGTCGGCGTGACGTACCGCGCGGCCCACACGTTGGCCATGCCGGTGTCGGCGGTGAAGATCGCGTCGTCGGCCGCGATCTCGTCGAGGATCGAGGCCGCGTACTCGGGGTGGATCGGGACGAGCTTCTCGGCCTTCTTCGTGTACGCCCCGACGACGCCGTTCATCAGCTTCTCGTGCTTCTTGAGCGTCTTCTCGAGGAACCGGCGGCTCTTCTTGGCCTCGACGAGGGGCATGAGCATGCGCAGGGTGGGCAGGACCGCGCCGTGCACCGGCACGTGCACGGTCGCACGGCGGCCGATCACGGCGGCCTCGACGTCGACCTGGGCGACCTTCACCTGGTCGCCGTCGGGCAGGAACTGCGGGTACGGGAAGTCGGTGCCGAGCAGCACGAGCAGGTCGGCGTCGTGGATGCCCGCGTGGGCCGCGCCGTAGCCGAGCAGGCCCGTCATGCCCACGTCGTAGGGGTTGTCGTGCTGGACGACGTCCTTGCCGCGCAGGCTGTGGCCGATCGGCGCCCCGACGACGCCGGCCAGCTCGATGATCTCGTCGTGGGCGCCGCGTCCGCCCTCGCCGACGAAGAACGCGACCGTGCCCGCGGCGTTGATCGCGTCGGCGAGCGCCTGGACGTCCTCCTGCGCGGGCACGAGCTCGGGGGCACGGGTGGTGAGGAACGGCGGGGTCGACCCCTGGGCCTCGAGCTCGGCGATGTCGCCGGGCAGCGTGACGACGCTGACGCCGTGGCCCGCCATCGTGTGGCGGATCGCGGACGCGACCACCGACGGCGACTGGACGGCCGTCGAGATCATCTCGGAGTAGCCCGAGCACTCGACGAAGAGCCGGTCGGGGTGCGTCTCCTGGAAGTAGTCGCTGCCGATCATCGCGCTCGGGATGTGGCTCGCGATGGCGAGCACCTTGGCACGGCTGCGGTGGGCGTCGTAGAGGCCGTTGATGAGGTGCAGGTTGCCGGGGCCGCACGAACCGGCGCAGACGGCGAGCTCGCCGCTCATCTGCGCGTCGCCCGAGGCCATGAACGCCGCGGCCTCCTCGTTGCGCACGTGGATCCAGTCGATGCCGCCCTTCGCCGAGCCGCCGGTGCGGCGCACCGCGTCGACGATCGGGTTCAGGCTGTCGCCGACGATCCCGTAGATGCGCCGGACTCCGGCGGCGACGAGCTGGGCGATGATCTGGTCGGCGACGGTGTCCGCCATGGGGTCCTCCTGGTGCGAGCGCGGTGGTGTCGGGCCGGCGGTGCAGGCGTCCTCACCCGCGCCTCCCGGGCCCGTGTCCTCCCAGCCAACTCCCCCGTCCCTCACCGCCGACCGGGCATAGCCTGGGACGATGACCGACACCGCCACCTCCTACGTCCCCGAAGCCGGCACCATCACGATGTTCAGCACGTCGTGGTGCGGCTACTGCGCCCGCCTGAAGCAGCAGCTCGGCAAGCAGGGCATCGCCTACACCGAGGTCAACATCGAGGAGGTCGCGGGCACTGCCGAGATCGTCGAGAGCGTCAACGGCGGCAACCAGACCGTGCCCACCGTGATCTTCCCCGACGGCTCGACGGCCACGAACCCGTCGCTCGCCGACGTGCAGGCGAAGCTCGGGCTGTAGCGCCCGGCCGCCGGCGCTCGGCGTCAGCGATCGGCAGCGGCCCCGGTGACGGACGGCTCGGGGACGCGGTAGGCCGGCTCCCCTGACCCGGCCAGGGCGACGGTCCTGCCGAGCCGCCGGGTGTCCGCGACGAGGCCGATCGCCCCGGTGACGGCGAAGTACGTGGGCGCCAGGAGCGTCCAGAGCGTCACGTCGCCGTCGAGGACGACGGAGACGGCGAGCAGGATCGCCAGGACGAGGAACACCACGACGAGCGGCCCCGCGAGGAGCACCGGCACCAGCCGGCGCCGGTCGAAGACCGCGACGCGGCGGGCACGTTCGACCGCGTCGTCGTCGAGGTCGGGGTGCCGCCCCTCCCGGCGAGCGGCCTCGAGCTCGCGTCGCTCGTGCGGAGCGAGGGACACGGGCGGCACCGACCAGTGCTCGCCGACCGACCGGCGGTCGCGGCGCGACCACACGGCGACGACGATCCGGAGCACGAGCGCCGCCAGGAGGCTGGCGAGCACCGTCCCGGCAGCCGCGGGGCTCGTGTCCAGGCCCGAGGCGGACGCCGCACCTCCGACGGCGCCCACGACGAGGGCCGCCCCGACCCAGGCCGCGAGGACCGGCCGCCGACGCCCCCTGAGGAACGACGGCGCCCCCTCGACGGCGACGCGGACGCCGTCGCCGACGGCGCTCACGACGCGGCGCGCGCGAAGAACTCGATCTGGTTGCCGTCGGGGTCCTTGACCATGAGGGTCGTGCCGAAGTCGGGCTGCTCGAGGTCGGAGTCGATGCCCACGGACTGGGCGTGCTGCTGCCAGGCGACGACGGCGTCGTGGTCGGCCACGGCGAAGCCGATGTGGTCGAGGCCGGGCACGGTGGGGTCGAACGGGACGGCGGTGCCCTCGGTGTACGCGGTCACGCCCAGGATCTGCCCGTTGCCCACCGAGAACAGGCGGCGGTCGAGCCCGTCGAGCGTGATCTGGCCCACGGGCGGCGCGCCGAGCAGGGACTCGTAGAACGCGAGGCTCGCGTCGAGGTCGGACACGGTGATGGCGACGTGGGCGTAGCCCTGGATCTCGGGCATGGTCTGCTCCTTCAGGTCGGGTGGTGACCCGCCCGACCCAACACCCGCCTCCTGGGAGGCGCCCCTCCCCAGGCACCCAGAACCCGCTCGTCGCCCACAGGCCGGACTCGAGGAGGCGCCCCGCCGGCCCCGAGGACGCCACGCTGACCGGGTGCTCCCCTCCCGCGCCGCAGGCCTCCTCATCCAGTCGCGCCACGACGACCCGGCCGAACGGCGCGCTCATGCCCGTGGCGAGCTCGTGCGCGTCGCGCCCGGCCGGTACGTCCGCTCGTCGCAGTGGGCGCCGCTGACCCCGGAAGATCGACTGGTCGTCCGGACGATCGCCACGCTCGACCGACTCGCCCGTCCGGTCGTCGTCTCGCACCTCTGCGCCGCCGCGCTCTGGGGGCTCCCGCTCGTGGGGGCGTCCAGCCCGACGATCAGCGTCACGGAGCCCGGCCGCGGCCGGACCCACACGGGCGCCCACGTCACGAAGCACCGGGCGCCGCTCGCCGACGGCGACCGGACGACCATCGAAGACGTCGTCGTGACCACGCCCGCCCGGACGGCCGTCGACGTCGCGCTCTCGGCGTCCCGCAGCCAAGCGGTGGCGGTGCTCGACCACTGCCTGCGGACCCGGCTCTGCACCCTCGGCGAGTTCCGGGCCGCGGCGGACCGGCGGGATCGCCGCCGAGGCGCGTCCCGCGTCGCCTGGGTCGGCAGCTTCTCGACGCCGCTGGCCGAGTCGGCCGGGGAGTCCGTCCTCCGCGTCGCCCTCGACGGACTCGGCTTCCCTCCCCCACGACTGCAGGTGCCCTTCCGTGACGAGGCCGGACTGATCGGCTACGGCGACTTCTGGTGGGACAAGATCGGCCTGCTCGACGAGTTCGACGGTCTGCGGAAGTACCGCGCGGCCGAGTGGCGCGGCGGCCTCAGCGCCGAGGAGGTGGTCGTGCGGGAGAAGCTGCGGGAGGACCGGCTGCGTGCGCTGCCCGAGGTCCGCGGCGTCGTGAGGACGGTGTGGGCGGAGCTCTACCGGCCCGCCCAGCTGGCGGCGGCGCTCGGCCGAGCGGGCCTGCGTCGCGAACGCACCGGGTTTCGTACACTGCACCAGGACTAGACGCGGTGCAGTGTACGGAACCCGGTGCAGTGCCCGGGCGGGGCGGGGCTACTCGGCGAGCGCCTCCGTGAGGAGGGCGACGAGGGCGCTCAGCTGGATGTCGGTCGAGTCGACCACCTCGCTGTCGTCGCCGTCGAGGGCGCGGGCGGCGAGCCCCGCCTTGCTGTCGATCAGCTCGGCGATCTTCGTGTCGATCGTCTGGGCGGCGATGACGCGCCAGGCGGTGACGGGCTCCTCCTGGCCGATGCGGTGCACGCGGTCGATGGCCTGCGTCTGCTCGGCGTCCGTCCACGACAGCTCGGCGAGCACGACGTTCGACGCGACCTGCAGGTTGAGGCCGACGCCGGCCGCCGTGAGCGAGCACACGACGACCTCGACCTCGGGGTCGCCCACGAAGGCGTCGATCTGGCGCTGGCGCACGGCCGGGGTCTGGTCGCCGCGGATCGAGGCGTACTTGATGCCGCGCTTGGCGAAGGTCTGCTCGGCGACGTCCATCACGTCGATGTGCTTCGCGAAGAACACGACCTTGCCGACGTTGCGGGCGAGCTGCGCGGTGTAGTCGGCGGCCAGCCCGGCCTTCGCCTGGCCGATGCGGCGCACCATGCTGAAGACGTTCTCGCCGTTCTTCGCCGTGGTCGTGTCCTCGAGCTCCCACTTCGCGACCTGGCGGACGAGGTCGTGGTCGACGCCCTCGACCCGGACGCCGGAGGTGCGGGCCGCGAGCGCGGACCGGTACCGGGAGACGAGACGGCGGGCCAGCTCGCGCTCCGCCTCGCGGATGGAGCGGCCGGCCTCGTCGTCGAGCTCGACGGGCAGGTCGGCGATGCGGCGGGCGGGGATGTCGGCGGCCACGTCGACCTTGCGGCGCCGGACGATGCCGAGGTCGATGACGATCTCGCGGGCGGACGAGAAGAAGCCGGGGTCTGCGGGGGTGAGCCCCGCCTCCTCGAGCTGTTCCATGAGCTCGGCGGCCGGCTTCTTGTCGCCGATCCAGCCGAGGAACTCCCAGATGGCCCGGAAGTCCTCGATGTCGTTGATCAGCGGCGTGCCGGTCAGCGCCATGAGCAGGGGGTGCGCGGTGCGGGCACGGATGCGCTCGGAGAGCTGCAGCACGTGCCGCGAGCGCTGCGACTCCTTGTTCTTGATGAAGTGCGCCTCGTCGACGATCATGCCCTTGAAGCCGAGGTCGCCGAGCCAGCCGACGTGGCGGTCGAGCACCTCGTAGTTGACGATGACGACGTCGGCGAACGCGTCGAGGGTGTCGCCGTCGCCGTGGATGACCGTGGCCGTGCGGGTCGGCGTCCAGAGCTGCACCTCGCGGGCCCAGTTGGTCTTGACCACGTTCGGCACGACGACGAGCAGAGGGTACGCCCCGGCCGCCTGGGCGGCGAGCAGCGACTGGGCGGTCTTGCCGAGGCCGGGCTCGTCGGCGAGCAGGTAGGTGCGGTGGCCCTGACGAGCCGACTCGACGAGCTGCGCCTGGTGGTGCATGAGGGTCGCGCCGGCGGGGGCGTCGACCGTGGTGGGCTCGGGCAGCGGCATGCAGGCGGAGCCGCCGCCGGCGCCGTACTCGAACGACTTGAAGAGCGGGCCGAAGAGCTCCCAGTTCGCCAGGCGCACGGGGTGCACCTCGCGGGTCACCTCGGCGAGCGAGAAGTCCGGCGGCAGGAACGGGTTCGCGAGCTGGCGCGAGACGACCGACTGGGGCACGACCTGGCGCTCCGAGACCGGGGCGACGGGCGCGGCCTCGCGCACGACGACCTGCTCCTCGGGGGCGAGCTCCATGCCGGCCGACATCTGCATGTCGCGCTTGAGGGCCTTGGCGCTCTCGGAGACCACGGCGTCCTCGCCGAGCAGGGCGATGAGCGAGGTGTCGCGCGCCGCCGTCTTGGCGAGGATCTGCGCGACGCCGTCGAGGCGCTTCATCTGCTCGGCGCGCTCGGAGTCGCTCACGGTCTTGTCGACCTTGACCCGCGCGCGCTCCTCGCGCATGAGCAGGGCGATGACCTGGAACTTCGTGCGGCTGGAGGGCTTCACCTGGCCGCGCTGCGCGGCGGCCTCCACCTCGCGGACGGCGCGCGCGAGGACGGGGATGAGGCCGTCGTTGTCCACCTCGCGGCGGCGGTGCTTCTGACTGGCGGTGCGGGTGCCGCCCTGCTGGCGCTGGCCTGGTCGAGCCAAGGCTCCTCCTCGTGGTCGACGGGGTGGTCGACGGTGCTGAGTCGTCGAGCGACGACGGGTGGTGCTGCGGTGCGGTGCTCCGGCCTGCCCCCGGCGCCGAGCGGCCCGACGCGGCGGACCGCCGCGGTGCGGGCACCGGGGCGAGACGCGACACGGCCGGACGGGTGGGGTCCGGACGACGGGCTGACGGGGACGGACGCCGGTCGGACGACGACCGGCACGCCGACGCGGCGGACGGAACCAGCCCCTGACGCGAGGTGCTCAGGAGGCGCGGTGCCGGTGCCACGTCACCGGGCCCGTGCAGACCTGCGAGGCGGACGAGCCGCCACCGGCCCGGTCGGGCCCACCGTGTCGGACGACGACACGGACGGTGCTGGCGCCCACTTTACGCGGTCCGGCGCCCGTGCCGCCACCGGGCGCCCGCCGTGTCGCGGCGGGGGCCGCCGGGCACCGCGCCGCAGCGCGTCAGGAGGACGCGCCGGGCACCGCGCCGCAGCGCGTCAGGAGGAGGCGCCGGGCACGCCGCCGAGCGCCCCGCGCGCGGCCCCGAGCAGCTGCACGGCCTTGCGGCGCCCCGTGTCGGTGCCGAGCGTCGCCTGGCCGCCCGCGTGCGCCAGCAGCTGGGACGCCACGGCCGGGGCGAGCCGGTCGGCCAGGGCCGGGACGGCCCGTGCCCAGGTGCGCGAGAGCTCGTCGGCCAGCCGCTCGCAGGCGCGGGCCTCCGCCTCGTCGCCGTTGCCGCGGTGCCACTGTCCCGTGACCACGAGGTGGGCGACGAGGGCCGCGGCGTCGCGGGCGGGGTGGCCGAGCCCCGCGGTGTCGATGTCGAGCAGGCCGGTGACCCGCCACGGCTCGGCGGGGTGCACGAAGAGCTGCTCGAGGTGCAGGTCGCCGTGGATCACGGTCAGCGGGTCGCCCGCCCACGTGGCCCGGCGCCGGTCGATCTCGGCGTAGAGGACGTCGATCTCGGCGGCCCGGTCGGGCAGGGCCGACCCGAGCGTGCGGCGGTGCCACCCGGCGTGGTCGAGGGCGTCCGACTGGGCCCGGTTGGCGACGCGGACCCCGGAGACCAGGCGCCCGAGGTCGACGATCTGCTGCACGAAGCGCGGGTCGTCGGCGAGGTCGGCGACGCGGTGGCCGGCGGGCACGCCCGGCACCCGCTCGAGCACGAGCAGCCCGTCGGGCCGCGAGGCGAGCACCCGCGGCACGGGCAGCCCCTGGGCCCGGAAGGCCTCGTGCTGGGCGACGATCGGCGCGACGCGGTCCGGCCGGATGACCTTGAGGAACAGCGTGGTCTCGGCCGAGTCGAGCCGGATGACCGCCCGCTTGCCCGGTCGGTAGGCGGCGACGCTGAGCGTCGGGGACGTCACCGCGATGCCCAGCGCGGCCAGCGACTCGGGCACGCGGTCGGGGTAGGTCACGCCGGCGAGGGCAGGGAGGAGCGGGTCGGCCGGGTAGGCCCAGACGGCGAGCTGCTGCCCCGTCGACGGGTCGGTGGTGAGCACGCTCGTCGCGTCGACGCTCGTCACGTCGGTGTCGATGAAGGTCAGGACGGTGTCGGTCGTCCCGTCGGCGGCCAGGGTGTCGACCTCGTAGCCGTAGAGGAACCCGTGGCCCGAGGGCTCGACCGAGTGCGGCCGGAACGCCACGACGGCCAGCCCCGAGCCGGCGAAGGCCGCGGGGAGCACCTCTGCTGAGTTGGGCCACACGCGTCCATTGAAGCGCGTGCGCCGCCCGGGGCCGCGTCCTCCGCGCGGCGCGGTGACCGAATCGTGATGCGCGACCGGTCACGACCGGCCGGCCCGCGCCTCCTCGGCCGCCGGTATCCTCGGGGGCGTGCACCTGGTCTCGCGCATCCGTCAGACACGGCGCACCCCTCTGCTGCAGGTCGTCAAGACCTCGGCGGCCGTCGTGGTCGCCTGGTTCGCGTCCGTCGCGCTGCTGCAGCAGCCGCTGCCGATCTTCGCCGCGATCGCCGCGCTGCTCGTCGTGCTGCCGAGCGTCAACCAGTCGCTGGTGCGCGGCCTCGAGCGCAGCGTCGGCGTCGTGGCGGGCGTGCTCATCGCGTTCGCCGCGGGGCAGCTCTTCGGCGCCTCGACCTGGATCGTGCTCGGCATCGTCGTCGTCAGCCTGCTCGTGTCGTGGGCGCTGCGCCTCACGCCCAGCAGCGCCAACCAGGTGCCGATCTCGGCGATGCTCGTGCTCGCGATCGGGGCGCAGACCCCCGACTACGCGCTCGACCGCGTGCTCGAGACCGTCATCGGCGCGGTCGTCGCCCTGGCGATCAACGCGCTCGTCGTGCCGCCGGTGCTGCTCGCCCCCGCGCACCTCGCCGTCGGTCGCCTCACCCGCGACCTCGCCGCCGTGCTCGACGAGCTCGGCGACGTGCTGGCGACGCCCAGCGACCGGGAGCGCCTGGGGGCCGTCCTCGCCCAGGCCCGGGGCCTGCGCGAGCTGCAGGCGAAGGCGGCGGCCGCCGTCGCCGCGGGCGAGGAGAGCCTCATGCTCAACCCGCGCGCGAGCCGCCAGCGCACGGTGCTCGAGGCCGACTCGCAGCTGCTCGTCCGCCTCACGGTGCTCGTCAACCGCGTGGTCGGCATGACCCGGTCGGTCCACGACAACTACGACGCCGAGCTCGTCGACGACCCGGCCGTGGGGCAGATCGCCGAGGAGCTGCACCGGGCGGCGCACGACGTCCGGCTGCTGCGACGCGAGGCGGAGGACGCGGCGCCGCCCGCCTCCTCGGGTCCGACGGGCGGCGGACGCACGCCGACGCCCCCGGCCCTGCCCGAGGGCCCGGCGCTCACCGCGCCCGTGCAGGTGCTGCGGCCCGATCCCGACCACTGGGTGCTGATCGGCTCGCTGCTCGAGGACATCCGGCGCGTGCGCGAGGAGGTCATCGGCGAGTGACCGCCGACGACGCCCCGCCCGGGGACGCGGCCCCGCCCGCCGACGACGCTCAGCCCGGGAACCCGGCCCCGCCTGCCGCCGACGCACCGCCCGCCGACGGCTACGCGCCCTTCGGGCTCGACCCCGAGGAGGCGCGCGACCTGGTCGAGGGCGTCGTCACCACCCCCGACGGCCGGGTCGTCGTGCACCGCTCGGCCGTGCTCACGGACCCGGGCGCCGCGGGCGACGAGGCGCGGGCCGCCGCCACCGTGCTGCTGCACGGGGCCGCGGGCTCGTGGACGACGTGGCTGCCCCTGCTCCGGGCCGCCCGCGAGGCCGGCGCCGACGCGTCCGCGGAGCTCACCGGCCCGCTCGTGCTCGTCGACCTGCCGGGCTGGGGCGCCAGCCCCGAGCCGACGCCGGCCCTCGACGTGCACGCCGCGGCGCGGGTCGTCCTCGCCGTCGCCGACGCCTCCGGGCTCGACCGACCCGCCCTCGTCGGGCACTCGCTGGGCGCGCTCGTCGCGCTGCACGTCGCCGCCGTGGCGCCGGAGCGGGTGCGCTCGCTCGGCCTCGTCTCGCCCACGACCTTCTCGGCCCTCGAGGCCGCCGCCCACCCGCTCCGCGGCCTGCGGACGGTGCCGGCGCTCGTGCTGCTGCGCGGCGTGTTCCGGGTGCTGCCGCGCGCCTCCCGCCCGCTGCTCCGGGCGGCCGCCCGGGCCGGCCTGCTGCGGGCCCTCTCGGCGCCGGTGTTCCGGCACGTGCGGCAGGTGCCGCGGTCGGTGCTCGAGGCGTTCGTGGGGGAGATCCGGCCGCGGGCCTTCGTGGCCGCGGCCGCTTCGGGGGTCGACTACGACACGGGGGCGTGGGCGGGCATCGGCTGCCCCGTGTCCGTCGTCGCGGGCGCGGACGACGCGTTCGCGCGGCCCGACGACCTGGTGGTCCTGCGGGCGCTGCTGCCGGGCGCCCGCACCACGGTGCTGCCGGGCTGCGGGCACTTCGCCCACGTCGAGCGGCCCCGCGAGACGGTCAGGGCGCTGGGCTCGGGCCGCTGACGGCGGCGACGATCATGTCGACGCAGCGGGCGTGGCCCAGGGGCCGGAAGTGGCCGTCCACCGGGAACCCGACGTTGACCGCGCCGGGCAGGACGCTGCCCTCGGTCACGTGGGCGTCGAACCGCGACGCCATCGACGTCACGCGGCCGTTCGCCAAGAGCTGCTCGGCGAGACGGAGCAGGGCGGCGTCCCGCGGCGAGAAGGCACGCAGCGCCGGGTTCGGCAGCACCCGCGACCAGCGGGTGCCCGAGAACGGGCTGTTGACCGCGACCATGCGCTCGATCCGCCCGTCGACGTCGGTGCCCACCATCATCGTCTTGCCGACGAGGCCGCCCTTGCTGTGCGCGAGCACGACCACGCCTCGCAGGTCGTGCGCGTCGAGGATGCGCTGGGCCGCCTCGGCGGTCGCGGCGATCGGCCGCCGGTTGTGGCCCGTGCCGGGCACGACGACGATCGGGTGCCCGAGGGCGGAGAGCCGCTCCGCCGCCGGGCGCAGGAACCGCCACGTCTCGTAGACCCCCGGCAGCAGGAGCACGGGGGCGCGGTCGCCGTGCCGCCAGCGCGCCGGCACGACGCGGCCCGACCTCGGCACGAGGTGCACGCGCCAGACGTAGGCGTAGTCGGTCAGCAGGGTCAGCGCGAAGCGTGCCACGCCGACCCGTCGGCGACCACGCCCCCGGGACGGTGCAGGGGTCATGACGCCGAGGCTAGGACGACGTGCTCAGGCGATGCTGTGCGCCGCGGCCGAGCCGGCGCTCTCGTCGTCGAGCCACAGCGGCGCGGGCCGGCACTCGACGGCGGCGACGGAGGCGGCGAGCGCCTCCTGCCAGCCGGTGCAGATCGACGCCCACGGCGGCGGGAACTCCGCGGCGTCGGCGAGGAGGCGGAGCGCGAGGCCGGAGTGGCCGGCGCGGGCGGCGGTGCTCGCCGCGTCGGGCAGCGCGCCGACGACGTAGCGGACCACGAGCACGCGGTGGTCCCACGACATCTGGTCGATGTCGTCGAAGGCGCCCCACGCGCTCTCGATCTCGCGACGCAGCCGCGTCACCTCGACGGACTCGAAGCCCTGCGATCCCTCGCCCATGTGCCCCCCTCAGAGCCGGACGGGCTGCGGCGCCCGTCGGTCGGCCGCCTCCGGGCCGTGGTCGAGAAGATACCACGCCGCCGGTTTCGGCCGGGGCGGTCGTCGCGGCCGCGCCCGCGCCTCCTCGGCGGGGCGTGTCCCCCGGAACCTGGAACGCCGCTCCACCGCGCGGGACTACCGTTCCACTCCGCACCCGACGGGTGCGACGCAGCGGCCGGAGGGCCGCCCGCCCCCACGACTGAAGGAGCCCCCATGTTCCAAGGATCCCCCGAACTCCGCGAGTCCATGCAGAAGGTCCTCGTCGACCTGATCGAGCTGCACGTCCAGGGCAAGCAGGCCCACTGGAACCTGCTCGGCAGCAACTTCCGCGACCTGCACCTGCAGCTCGACGAGATCGTCGACGCCGCCCGCGAGTTCAGCGACGAGGTCGCGGAGCGCATGCGCGCCGTGTACCTCGTGCCCGACGGCCGCTCGAACACGGTGTCGTCGCAGACGAGCCTGCCGCAGTTCCCGGCCGGCCCCGTCGAGACGACCGCGGTCGTCGACCTCATCGTCGACCGCATGTACGCCGTCACGTCGACCATGCGCACGGTGCACGACGACGTCGACGACGAGGACCCCACGACGGCCGACGTGCTGCACAGCATCCTCGAGCGCCTCGAGCAGCTCGCCTGGATGACCGGCGCCGAGAACCGCCACCCCGAGCAGGACGCGAAGTCCGCCGACACGCGCGACCGCGACGAGGACGCCATGGCCGAGGGCCAGGACCGCGTCGGCGCCGTCGCCAACTAGCACCCACCTGCCCGCCCGTGCGGGCGACCACGACTGGGCACCGCCCCGGAGATCTCCTACGCGACCTCCGGTGCGGTGCCCTTCTCGCACCCCCGGAGGAACCATGACCGACAGCAACGCCCCCGACACCGCCGCACCCGGCGCCCGCACCGCCGACGCGCCCGAGGCCTACGACCACGTCGTCGTCGGCGGAGGCATGACCGCCGACGCGGCCGTGACGGCGATCCACGAAGCCGCCCCCGACGCGACCGTCCTCGTCGTCAGCGACGACGTCGACGAGCCGTACACCCGCCCGGCCCTCTCGAAGAAGCTCTGGATCGACCCCGACTACTCCGAGGCCGACAACGACCTCGGCACCCGCGAGGCCTCGGGGGCCGAGATCCGCCTGCGCACCAGGGTGACCGGGATCGACCGCGCGGCCCGCACCCTGACGACCGACGACGGGCGGACCGTGTCGTGGGGGCGCCTCCTGCTCGCGACCGGCGGCTCGCCGACGCGGCTCGACCTGCCCGACGACGACCGCGTCGTGCACTTCCGCACCGCGGCCGACTACCGGCGCCTGCGCTCGCTGTCGGGCGGCGGCCGCCACGTCGTCGTGGTGGGCGGCAGCTACATCGGGACCGAGCTCGCGGCCGCCCTCGTGCAGAACGACACCCGCGTGACCCTCGTCACGCCCGACGACGTGCTCGGCGGCTCGGTGTTCCCCGCCGAGATCGCGACGCGGTTCCAGGCGGCCTTCGAGGAGGCGGGCGTCGCGCTGGTGCGCGGTCGTCGCGTCGAGCGCGGCACGGCCTCCGACACGGGGCTGCGCCTCGAGCTCGACGACGGGTCGGCCCTCGACGCCGACGCCGTCGCCGTGGGCCTCGGCATCGCCCCGTCGACGGAGCTGGCCGAGGCCGCGGGCCTCGAGGTGGAGGACGGCATCGTCGTCGACGCCTCGCTGCGCACCTCCGACCCGGACGTCTTCGCGGCGGGCGACGTCGCGTCGTACCCGGACCGCATCCTGGGCCGCCGCCGCGTCGAGCACGTCGACAACGCGAAGGAGCAGGGCGCCGTCGTCGGCCGGGTGATGGCCGGGTCGACGGAGCAGTACGGCCACACGCCGTACTACTACTCGCGCGTGTTCGACATCTCGTACGAGGCCGTCGGCACGCTCGACGCGTCGCTCGAGACGATCGTCGACGACGAGGGCGACGGGGCGGCCGTCGCGTACTACCTGGCCGACGGTGCCGTCGCCGGCGTGCTGCTGTGGAACGTCGAGGGCGCCCGGGACGCCGCCCGCGCCGTCCTGGCCGAGGGGGCCGACCTGTCGCGCGACGGGCTCGTCGGGCGGATCTGAGCCGGCCCGGCCGGCACCGCGAGGGCCCCGGGGACGCGCACCGCGCCTCCTCGGGGCCCTTCGGCGTGCCGGGTCAGTCCTGCGGGCCGAAGAGGAACGGGGCCCGCCCGGCCCGGTCGAGGTCGAGCGCGAAGACGCCGCCGCTCAGCGGGTGCTCGGCCAGCTGGTCGGCGTCGAGGTGCTCGCGTGCCGACAGCACGAAGAGGGTGCGCAGGTCGGCGCCGCCGAAGCCGATGCCCGTGAGGTTCGGCACGGGGAACTCGATCCGCTCGACGACGTCACCGTCGCGGTCGAGGTGCACGACGACGCTCTCGCCGTAGATCGCTCCCCAGAACTCGCCGCGCTCGTCGCGGGCGAGGCCGTCGTGCGAACCGCCCGACGAGAAGGGGACGAGCTCGCCGAGGGTGCCCTCGGCGTCCCACGACGCCCGGTAGATCGTCTCGGCGCCGGTGTCGGTGAGGTAGATCTCCGACCCGTCGTCGTTCCACTCGAAGCCGTTGGTGGTCGTGAAGTCGTCGCGCAGCAGGGTCACCGCGCCGTCGGGGCCGACGCGCCACAGGCCGGCGACGGGGGCGCCGTCGGGGTCGGTCGCCCCGACCACGAACGCGCCGAAGGGGTCGCACTTGCCCTCGTTGAGGCGCATGCCCTCCTTCGCGAGCTCGACCGTCGCGAGCACCTGCAGCGACCCGCCGTCGTCCTCGGCGAGGACGACGCGGTCCTCGAGGGCGGCGATGAGGCCGCCGCCCCGACGGCGCTGGAAGCTGGGGAGGGGCGGGTCCATCGGCAGCGACCGGTCGCGGAGGCCGTCCGCCGACGTGCGGTGCAGCAGCCCGGGCGGGATGTCCGTCCAGACGAGCTCCTGCGCGTCGACGTCCCACACGGGGCTCTCGCCGAGGGTCGCCCGGGCGTCGAGGAACAGGCGAGGACGGGGGGTGCGGGTCTCGGTCATCTCCCCCGTCTACGCGTCCGGCCTGGCTGCCGCCTCCTCCCCAGGGGTACGCCGCGTCGCCCGTACCGCACAGACCCCTGTCAGCGGCGAGCACGAGGAGGCGACCAGGAGCACCGTAGGACGGGTGACCGACACCCTCGAGACCGCGCCCGACGACACCGACTCCTTCCACGACGACTCCTGGTCGGCGCCCGACCCCCGCGAGGACGGCTACGTCGCGCTCCGGTCGTACGGCGCCATCGGCGACGGCCGCACCGTGGCCCTGATCGCCCGCGACGGGCAGATCGACTGGCTGCCGTTCCCGTCGCTGCCGAGCGACCCCGTGTTCTCGGGCATCGTCGACGCGGCCGACGGCGGCCGGGTCGAGCTGCGCCCCGTCACGGACGACTTCGAGGTGCAGCGGGCCTACGTGCCCGGCACGAACGTGCTGCGCACGCGGTTCCGCACGTCGACGGGCACCGTCGAGGTGACGGACGCCCTGGTCACGGGCGTCGCCGGCCGACTGCCCTGGGGCGAGCTCGCGCGCCGCGTCGACGGCCTCGAAGGGTCCGTCGAGATGCGCTGGGCCGTCGTGCCGGGCAACGCCTTCGGCACACACCCCGTCACCCGTGTCGACACGGTGCACGGTCCGGTGCTCCGGGCGGCCGACATCAACCTCGCCCTGGTCGGCTTCGAGCACGGCCGCACCGACCCCACCGAGCCGGGCGACGGCGACGCCGACGGCCCGCTCGAGTTCCGCGGGTCGTTCACGACCTCCGAGGGCTCCCGGTCGCTCCTGTGCCTCTGCGGCGTCGAGGACGAGCCGCTGCACCTGCCCGACCCCCGCGTGGTCGACCAGGGCATCGACCGCACCATCGAGAACTGGGAGGGCTGGTCGACCGAGTTCAGCTGGGACGGCCCGTGGGCCGACGCCGTGCACCGCAGCGCCCTCGCCCTGAAGCTGCTCATCTACAGCCCCACCGGCGCCATCGCGGCGGCCGCCACGACGGCGCTGCCCGAGAACTTCACCGGCGACAAGAACTGGGACTACCGCTTCGCGTGGGTCCGCGACCTGGCCTACACGGTCAACGCGCTGCTCCGCTTCGGGCTCCGCGAAGAGCCGCACGCGGCCGTGTCGTGGCTGCTGTCGGCGCTCAAGGCCAACGGCCACGAGATGCACATCTTCCTCGAGCTGGACGGCGACGTGCCCGGCGGCACCCGCGAGACGGAGTCCGAGGGCTGGCGGGGCATCGGCCCCGTCTACGCCGGCAACCCGGCGGGCGGGCAGCTGCAGCTCGGCGTCTTCGCGGACATCATCGCGGTCATGAGCCAGTACGCGCACGGCGGCAACATGCTCGACGCGTCCACCCAGGACCTCCTGGCGGGCTTCGCCGACGACGCGTGCCGGCGCTGGCAGGAGAAGGACAGCGGCATCTGGGAGCTCGGCGAGGAGCAGCACTACGTCAGCAGCAAGATGGGCTGCTGGCAGGCCATCGACGCCGCGCTCGGACTCGTCGACATCGGCCAGCTGCACCCCTCAGAGGACGACCTCGCCCACTGGCGCCGCAACCGCGACCTGATCGTCGAGTGGATCGACGAGCACGGCTGGTCGGAAGAGAGGGGCGCGTACCTCATGCACCCCGACAGCGACGCCCTCGACGCCTCGGTGCTGCTGCACGCCCCGAGCGGCTTCGACCGCGGCGAGCGCATGTCGCGCACCATCGACACGATCCGCGCCGAGCTCGGCGCCGGCCCCCTCGTGTTCCGCTACAGCGGCGTCGACGCCGAGGAGGGCACCTTCGTGGCGTGCGCGTTCTGGCTCGCCTCCGCGCTCGCCTGCGTCGGCCGCATCGACGAGGCCGTCGACCTGATGGACGAGCTGGTCGTGCAGTCCAACGACCTCGGCCTGTTCACCGAGATGATCAGCGCCGACGACGGGCAGTTCCTCGGCAACATGCCGCAGGGACTCAGCCACCTCGCGCTCGTCAACGCGGCCATCACGATCGACGAGATGCGCACCGAGCTCGGCGAACAGCCCGAGGGCGAGCGCGACGGCGACGGCGACGGCGACGATCGGCAGGAGAACCGATGAGCGACACGACCCCGTCCCCGGCGGCCCCGGCAGTCCCCGCCGCCCCCGCCGACCTCGAGCTCGTCGACGCCTGGTGGCGCGCGGCCAACTACCTGACCGTCGGGCAGATCTACCTGCGTGACAACCCCCTCCTCGACCGGCCGATCGCCCGCGACGACATCAAGCCCCGTCTGCTCGGCCACTGGGGCACCTCCCCCGCGCTGAGCCTCGTCTACGCCCACCTGAACCGGGTGATCCGGCGCGACGACCGCGACCTGCTGTACGTCTGCGGCCCCGGCCACGGCGGGCCGGCCATGGTGGCGAACACCTGGCTCGAGCACACGTACAGCGAGCTGTTCCCGAAGGTGGCGCTCGACCGCGACGGCATGCGCGAGCTGTTCCGGCAGTTCTCGGCCCCGGGCGGCATCCCGTCGCACGCGGCGCCCGAGACCCCCGGCTCGATCAACGAGGGCGGCGAGCTCGGCTACTCGCTCAGCCACGCCTACGGGGCCGTGCTCGACTCCCCCGACCTCGTCGCGGTCTGCGTGATCGGCGACGGCGAGGCCGAGACCGGGCCGCTCGCGACGAGCTGGCACGCGAACAAGCTGCTCGACACGGTGCACGACGGCGCCGTGCTGCCGATCCTCAACCTCAACGGCTACAAGATCGCGAACCCCACGATCCTGGCGCGCATCCCCGAGGGCGAGCTGCTCGAGCTGTTCCGCGGCTACGGCTACCAGCCGATCGTCGTCTCCGGCGGCTTCGACGGCCAGGACCCGATGGTCGTGCACACGCAGATGGCCGCGGCCCTCGACGAGGCCTTCGCCCGCATCGACCAGATCCAGCACGAGGCACGCGCCGGCGAGACCACGGAGCGACCGCGCTGGCCGATGATCGTGCTGCGCACCCCCAAGGGCTGGACCGGCCCGCGGGTGGTCGACGGCGAGAAGGTCGAGGGCACCTGGCGCGCCCACCAGGTCCCGCTGAGCGGAGTGCGCGAGGACGACGACCACCGTGCCCAGCTCGACTCCTGGATGCGCTCGTACGACGCGGACGAGCTCTTCGACGCCGACGGCGCCCCCGCCGCGTTCCTCGACGAGCTGCGACCCCGCGGCGAGAAGCGCATGAGCGCCGTCCCCGCGGCCAACGGCGGGCTCGTCCGCCGGCCGCTCTCGCTGACCGACTACCGGTCGCACGCCGTCGAGACCGGCGACGACCGCCGCACCACGGCCGAGGCCACCCGCGTGCTCGGCCGCTGGCTGGCCGACGTCGTGCGCGACAACCCGTCGACGTTCCGCCTCTTCGGGCCGGACGAGACGGTCTCGAACCGCCTCGACCCGGTCTTCGACGTCACCGACCGCGTCTGGGCGGCCCGCATCGACGAGGAGGACGAGCACGTCGCGCACAGCGGCCGCGTCATGGAGGTGCTCAGCGAGCACCTGCTGCAGGGGCTGATGGAGGGCTACCTGCTCACCGGCCGGCACGGCCTGCTCAACACGTACGAGGCCTTCGTGCACATCGTCGACTCCATGTTCAACCAGCACGCCAAGTGGCTCGAGAGCTCGACCGACATCGACTGGCGCGAGCCGATCTCGTCGTTCACGTACCTGCTCTCGTCGCACGTCTGGCGGCAGGACCACAACGGCTTCTCCCACCAGGACCCGGGGTTCCTCGACGTCGTCGTGAACAAGCAGGCGCACCTCGTGCGCATCTACCTGGCCCCGGACGCGAACACCCTGCTCGCCGTCGCCGACCACGCCCTCCGCACGACCGACACCGTCAACGTGATCGTGGCCGGCAAGCAGGAGGCGCCCGCCTGGCTGTCGCTGACCGAGGCGGAGGCCCACGTGGCCGCCGGCGCCGGCATCTGGGAGTGGGCCGGCACCGAGGGCACGCCCGTCGAGGGGGTCGACCCCGACGTCGTCCTCGCGTGCGCGGGCGACGTGCCCACCCTCGAGACGGTGGCGGCCGCCGACATCCTCCGACGGCGCCTCCCCGACCTCGTGACGCGCGTCGTCAACGTCGTCGACCTGATGCGCCTGCAGGACGCTGACGAGCACTCGCACGGCCTGACCAGCGACGACTTCGACGCCCTCTTCACGACGTCGAGGCCGGTCGTCTTCGACTTCCACGGCTACCCGTCGCTCGTGCACCAGCTGACCTACCGGCGCACCAACCACGACGGCCTCCACGTGCGCGGGTTCCAGGAGAAGGGCACGACCACGACGCCCTTCGACATGGCGATGCTCAACGACATCGACCGGTTCCGGCTCGTGCTCGACGTGCTGCACCGCGTGCCCGGCCTGGCCGAGGCGCACCCGGAGCTCGTCGCCGAGTTCGAGGCCAAGCGCGACGAGGCCCGGGCCTGGGCCTACGAGCACGGCGAGGACCTGCCCGAGGTCGTCGAGTGGGAGTTCGGGCGCTGAGCCGCCCTCGGCGCCGAGCGGGTGCGTGACCGGTCCCCGAGACCGGTCACGCACCTCCTCGGCGGGGTACCGTCGCGGGCATGCCGAAGGACGACACGCCCCCGCAGCTGAAGAAGCCCGAGATGTACGAGGCGCTCCGCGCCGAGGGCGCGTCCAAGGAGAAAGCCGCCCGGATCTCGAACGCCGCGGCCCAGAAGGGCAACAGCGAGGAGAAGGTGGCGGCGAAGGGCGGCCGGGCCGGGTCGTACGACGACTGGACGGTCGCCGACCTCCGCGGACGGGCGAAGGAGCTCGGGGTCACCGGCTACAGCCACGCCACGAAGGACGAGCTCGTCGAGATGCTGCGCGACCACTGAGGCCGGCGCGGCCGGCCGAAACGGGCGGCGTCAGCTCGCCTTCTCCTGCGCGGCGGGCTCCTTCCCCGCAGCGGGCTTCTTCTTCGCCGCGGGCTTCGTCTCCGCTGCGGACTTCTTCTCGGCTGCGGGCTTCTTCTTCGCAGCGGGCTTCTTCTTCGCAGCGGGCTTCTTCTCCGCAGCGGGCTTCGTCTTCGCAGCGGGCTTCTCAGCCGCGGACTTCTCGGCCGTCGTCTTCTCGTCGACAGGGGCCTTCCGCGCGGGCTTCTTCGGAGCCTTCGCGGCACCCGACCGGCTGCGCTCCACCGACTGGCGCAGCGCCTCCATCAGGTCGATGACCTCGCCCTCGCCCGAGCCGCCGCCCGAGCCCTCGGAGCCCTCGTCGTCGTCTCCCGAGCGGCCGAAGGTCGCGTCCGTGTCGAGCGACTCGCCCTCCTCGAGCTTGGCGTCGATCAGCTTGCGCAGCTCCTCCTGGTAGTCGTCGCCGAACTGCGACGGGTCGAAGTCGTCGCCGAGCGACTCGACGAGCGAGCCCGACATGTCGAGCTCCTTGCCGCTGATGCGCACCTTCTCGTCGAGCACCGGGAACCGGGCCTCGCGCACCTCGTCGTCCCAGAGCAGCGTCTGCAGCACGAGCACGTCGCCCCGCACGCGCAGCGCCGCCAGCCGTGTCTTCTGCCGAAGGGAGAAGTGCACTATGGCCGTGCGCTCGGTCTCCTCGAGCGTACGGCGCAGCAGCACGTACGCCTTCGGCGAGGCCGAGTCGGGCTCGAGGAAGTAGCTGCGGTCGAACATCAGCGGGTCGAGCTGGTCGCTGGGCACGAACTCGAGCACGTCGATCTCGCGCGAGCGCTCCTCGGGCAGCGACTTGAGGTCGTCCTCGGTGAGCACCACGGTGCGGTCGCCGTCGTCGAAGGCCTTGTCGATGTGCTCGTAGTCGACGACCTTGCCGCAGATCTCGCACTTCCGCTGGTACCGGATGCGCCCGCCGTCGGCGTCGTGCACCTGGTGGAGCGACACGTCGTGGTCCTCGGTGGCGCTGTACAGCTTGACGGGCACGTTGACGAGCCCGAACGTGATGGCGCCCTTCCAGATCGATCGCATGCGGGCCATGTTCCTCCGCATGACCTCCGAATGACCGTCCGGCGGGTACACGCCCCGGGCACGTCCCCCGCTCAGCGTGCACCATGCACCGCATGAGCCAATACGACAAGAAGAACCCGGTCGACCTGTACCCCGCGCCGCCGTTCCCGAAGCAGGAGCAGTCGCTGCCGGGCGAGGCCTGGAAGATGGACCCGAAGCCCGACCACGGCGAGACCAGCTACGTCGGCAAGGAGCGCCTCACCGGCTTCCGCGGCATCGTCACCGGCGGCGACTCCGGCATCGGCCGTGCCGCCGCCATCGCGCTCAGCCGCGAGGGCGCCGACCTCGTGCTCAGCTACCTGCCCAGCGAGCAGACCGACGCCGAGGAGGTGCGCGACCTGCTCGAGGGCGAGGGCCGCCGCGTCGTCCTGGTGCCCGGCGACATCTCGGACGAGCAGTACTGCAAGGACCTCGTCTCGACCGCCGTCGCCGAGCTCGGCGGCCTCGACACGCTCGTCATGGTGGCCGGCCGCATGAAGAGCAACGACGACATCCTCACGCTCACCACCGAGGACATCGACTCGACGATCAAGACCAACGTCTACTCGCTGTTCTGGCTCTCGCAGGCGGTCATCCCGCACCTCGAGCCGGGCTCCTCCATCGTGACGACCGGCTCGGTCCAGGGCACGCAGCCCAGCCCCGACAAGATCGACTACGCGCTGACCAAGGGCGCGATCGGCGTCTTCACCGCCGGCCTCGCCCAGCAGCTCGCCCCCAAGGGCATCCGCGTCAACCAGGTCTCGCCCGGCCCGGTCTGGACCCCGCTGCAGCCCGGCTCCGACGACGCCGAGACGGTGTCGGAGTTCGGCGGCCAGGCTCCCTACGGCCGTCCCGGCCAGCCGGCCGAGCTCGCCGCGGCCTACGTGCACCTCGTGAGCCCGGAGTCGAGCTACACCTCGGGCGCCACCATCACCATCGCGGGGGCCATGCCGGCGGTCTGACCGCCAACGCGCCTCCTCGGCTCCGCTCGCGGCCCGCTCCCCCGTCACGACGGGGCGGCGGGCCGCCGTGGTCGGGGCGCCCGCGCCGCGGCGCGAGCATCATCGAGGGAGGCCGGCCCGCCCTCGGCACGCACGACGCCGCGGGCAGGCACACGACACGAGGAGGCGCGCGATGGCGAGCAAGGGACGCGGCGAGCGCGTGCAGGTCGGCGGGCACACCCTGCAGCTCACGAACCTCGACAAGGTGCTGTACCCCGCGACCGGCACGACGAAGGCCGACGTGCTCGGCTACTACGCCGCCGTCGCCGAGTGGATGCTGCCGCACGTCGAAGGGCGGCCGGCGACCCGCAAGCGCTGGGTGGACGGGGTCGACGGCGAGGTCTTCTTCGAGAAGAACCTGCCCGACTCGGCGCCCGACTGGGTCGCCCGGCACGAGATCGAGCACAAGGACCACGCGAACGTCTACCCGATGGTGAACGACCTCGCGACGCTCACCTGGCTGGCGCAGGTCGCCGCGCTCGAGGTGCACGTGCCGCAGTGGCGCTTCGGCCCGAGCGGCGCGCAGCGGAACCCCGACCGCCTCGTGCTCGACCTCGACCCGGGCGAGGGCGTCGGCCTGGCCGAGTGCGTCGAGGTCGCGCAGCTGCTGCGGCCGATCCTCGACGGGATGGGCCTCGAGCTCGTGCCCGTGACGAGCGGCAGCAAGGGCGTGCACCTCTACGCCCGGCTCGACGGCACGCAGACCAGCACCCAGGTGGCGGACGTCGCGCACGAGCTGGCCCGGGCCGTCGAGGCCGACCACCCCGACCTCGTGCTCAGCACCATGGGCAAGGCCGACCGGCGCGGCAAGGTGCTGCTCGACTGGTCGCAGAACAACGGGAACAAGACGACGGTCGCGCCGTACTCGCTCCGTGGTCGCGAGCGCCCGACCGTCGCGATGCCGCGCACCTGGCGCGAGCTGGCGTCGAAGGGCCTCCGGCAGCTCGAGCACACCGAGGTGCTGGCGAGGCTGCGGCGTCGCGGCGACCCCCTGGCCGACGTCTCGAGCGGCACGCCCGTGCCTCCCGGCGAGCTCGGCGACGACATGCGCAACACCGAGTCGCCCGAGCACGACCCGTCGGGCGACGGCGAGGCCCGCGAGCGCCGCGACCGCCTCGCCGTCTACCGGTCGAAGCGCGACGCGACCAAGACGGCCGAGCCGGTGCCCGCCGAGGCCCCGCCGACGAGCGACGGCCGCAGCTTCGTGATCCAGGAGCACCACGCGAGCCGCCTGCACTGGGACTTCCGCCTCGAGCACGACGGGGTGCTCGTCAGCTGGGCGCTGCCCAAGGGCGAGCCCGACGACCCCGGCACGAACCACCTCGCGGTCATGACCGAGGACCACCCGCTCGAGTACGGCACCTTCGAGGGCACCATCGCGAAGGGCGAGTACGGCGCCGGCGAGGTCACGATCTGGGACTCGGGCACCTACGACGTCGAGAAGTGGCGCGACGGCAAGGAGGTCATCGCGGTGCTGCACGGCGAGCAGCGGGGCACCCGCCGCGTCGCCCTCATCCACACCGGCCACGGCGGCGGCAAGGCCGACCAGAACTGGCTGATCCACCGCATGGCCGACGACGCGCACGGCGCCCGCCCGCAGCCGCGCCGGCACCCCGACCCCGATCCGCTCGACCCCGTCTCCCCCATGCTCGCCGTCGCCGGCACCGCCGCCGACGTCGACGACGACTGGGCGGTCGAGATGAAGTGGGACGGCATCCGCGCCGTCGCCGTCGTCCAGGGCGACCGCGTCACCCTGACCAGCCGCAACGGCAACGACCTCACCCCGGCCTACCCCGAGCTGCAGGTCCTGGCCGGGCTGGTCGACAGCGACGGAGGCGCGGTGCTCGACGGCGAGGTCGTGGCCGTCGACGAGGCCGGTCGCCCCGACTTCGGGCTGCTGCAGACCCGGATGGGCCTGTCGAGGCCCCGCGAGGTCGCGCGGGCCGCGGCCGGCGCACCTGTCCGCTACCTGCTCTTCGACGTGCTGCACGCCGAGGGGCGGTCGCTGCTGCGGCGCACCTACGACGAGCGGCGGGAGGTGCTCGAGCGGATCGTGACCTCGGAGGGCCCGGTCGACGTGCCGGTCGCCTTCGACGGCGACCTGGAGGAGGCGATGCGGACGTCGCAGCGCCTCCGGCTCGAGGGGGTGGTCGCGAAGCGCCGCGACGCGACCTACAGCGCGGGCCGACGCTCGCGGGCGTGGATCAAGATGAAGCACCACGCGACGCAGGAGGTGGTGATCGCCGGCTGGCGTCCCGGGAACGGGCGGCGCGCCTCCGGCGTCGGCTCGCTGCTGATGGGCGTGCCCGGCGACGAGGGGCTCGTCTACGTCGGACGGGTCGGCACGGGGTTCCGCGACCGGGACCTCGACGAGCTGCTCACCGAGTTCCGCGGGGTCGAGCGGAAGACCAGCCCGCTCGTCGACGTGCCCGCAGCCGACGCGCGGGACGCGCACTGGATCACGCCGTCGCGGGTCGGCGAGGTGTCGTTCGCCGAGTGGACCTCGACGGGTCGCCTGCGGCAGCCGTCGTGGCGCGGCTGGCGCCCTGACAAGTCGCCGGACGACGTCGTCAGCGAGAGCTGACCCCTCCCGCGCCTGCCCCCTCCCGCACCTGCCCCCTCCCGCACCAGGCCCCTCCCGCACCTGCTCCTCCCGCACACGCTCCCTCCCTCTCGCACCCCGGAGTGGACGATGCACCCCGGAACGACGGGGTGCATCGTCCACTCCGGGGTGCGGCGGCCGCCGGCGGGCACGCGGCAGGCACGCGGCGGGCACGCGGCGGGTAACATATCGGCTCGTGATGGGTCGCGTCGTGTCGTTCCTCGTCGGCGTGCGCGAGAACGGGGCAGGCGACGTCGGCGACCGCCTTCGTCGGGGCGCGACCGACTACCGGCAGGCCTTGATCACCGCCCGCCGCGACGACCTCGACCGGCTGCCCGCCGACGCCCGCCCGGCCAGGATCGGGCCCCGCCGCCTGACGGGCCTGGTCGTGCTGTTCGCCCTGTCCGTCGTCCTGACCCGGCTCTTCGCCGACGAGGCGTTCGAGACGAAGTTCGTCAGCCTGGCCGTCGGGCTGTCGTTCGTCACCGTCCTGTTCGTCGGCTCCTTGCCCGTCCTCGTCACCTGGTGGGCCGTCACCTTCTGGAGCGGCTCCCCCGACTTCCGGTCGACCCTGCAGCGGGCGTCCGACCACGCCGGCCGCGGCCTCACCCTGGGCTTCCTGTTCGGCACGACGGCCCTCATGGGCGGCATCCTCGCCGACGCCGTCACGGCCACGACGTCGACGGCGTCCGTCGACCGGCTCGTGGCGTTCTCGCTCGCGGGGACGGTCGCCGGCTTCGCCACGGCCCACGCCGCGGTCCTCGACCACGCCTGTCGCCGCGCCCCCGTGCCGGCCCTCGCGTGGCTCGCCGCGCCGCTCGTCGTCCTGCTGCTGGTGCTGGCCGAGCTCCACGTCGTCGGCGAGCCGACGGTCGTCTTCGACGCGCTCGTCCGGGGCCTCACCTCGGGGCTCGTCCCCGTCCCCGACGGAGCCGACGACGCGACGGTGGACCGGCTCGTCGAGGGCGACGTCCGCTACGTGTTCCTGGTCAGCGGTCCGGGCGACCTCCACGACGCGGTCCTCGGGCGGGCCGGCACCGTCACGGCGATCACCGTGCCCCTGGCCGTGTACCTCTGGGGCAGGGGCTGCTGGGCGTACCGCGCGCTCGTCGCCGAGCGGCGCAGGCTCGGGCGGGCGGGCGGGCGCATGAGGAGCAGACTCGAGGCATGACGGACGCACGAGGCCAGCGCACCGTCCTCGTGGTCGCCGTGCTCGCCTCCTTCGTCGCTTTCCTCGACGGGTCGATCGTCACGGTCGCCCTCCCGGCGATCGCCCGGGGGCTCGGCGGAGGAGGCGCGGGTCCGGCGAGCGGAGCCGACCTGACCCTGCAGCAGTGGGTGGTCGACGCCTACCTGCTCGCGCTCGGGTCGCTCATGCTCGTCGCGGGCTCGCTCAGCGACACGTTCGGGCGGGTCCGCGTGCTGCGCGCGGGCCTCGTGGCGTTCGCGCTCACGAGCGTGCTCGCGGCCCTCGCCCCCGACCCGGGCCTGCTCATCGCGGCCCGGGCCCTGCAGGGCGTCGCCGCGGCCCTGCTCGTGCCGTCGAGCCTCGCCCTCATCACGTCGACGTTCACCGGGCCGGGCCAGGGCCGGGCCATCGGCACCTGGACCGCCTGGACGGGCGTCGCGTTCCTCGTCGGACCGCTCGCCGGCGGCGCCCTCGTCGACACGGTCGGCTGGCGGTGGGTGTTCGCGGTGGTGGTCGTCCCGGTCGTGCTGACCCTGGGGCTGATGACGCGCCTCCCCGGCGACGCCCACCGCGGGGGTCCCGACCAGCCGGCCCGCGTCGACGTCGTGGGCGCCGTGCTCGCGGCGGTCGGCCTGGCCGGGCCCGTCTTCGCGCTCATCGAGGGCCAGCGCGTCGGGTTCGGCGCCTGGTTCGTGGTCGTGCCGCTCGTCGGCGGCGTCGTCGCGCTCGTCGCCTTCGTCCTGTGGGAACGCCGCGCGCCCCAGCCGATGATGCCGCTCGACCTGTTCCGCGTCCGCGAGTTCGCCGTCGGCAACCTCGCCACGGTCGGCCTCTACGCCGCGATCAACCTCGGCACGCTGACGATCCCCCTCGTCGTGCAGGAGCTCGCCGGCCTCTCGGCGACGCTCGCCGGCCTGGTCACCCTGCCGACGACGATCGTCTCGCTGCTCTTCTCGACGATGTTCGGCACGCTCGCCGCCGCGCGCGGGCCGCGCCTGTTCATGTCCGTCGGACCGCTGATCACGGCGAGCGGGTTCCTCTGGATGCTGCTCGTGCGCGACCCGATCGACGTCTGGTGGCAGGTCGTGCCCGGGGTCGTCCTGTTCGGCCTCGGCCTCGCGGTGACGGTGGCGCCGCTCACCTCGGCCGTGCTGTCGGGCGTCTCGCCGGCGAGGTCGGGCATCGCGTCCGCCGTGAACAACGCGATCTCGCGGGTGGCGGGGCTGGTCGCGGTCGCGTTCCTGGGCGTGATCGCCGGAGGCGCCCTCACCGTCGACGGGTTCCACCGCGTCGTCGTCGTGGTCGCGGTGCTGCTCGTCGGCAGCGCCGCCGTGTCGTTCGTGGGCCTGCGGGGCGCGCGCCGCGCCTCCTAGGCGTCCTGGGCCGGGTGACGAGGCGACGGCGACCGCAGGAGGCGCGGGTCGGCACCGCGCCTCCGCTACCGTCGTCGGGTGCTCACCACCGACCGCCTCCTCCTGCGCCGCTGGCGCGACGCCGACCGTGAGCCGTTCGCGGCGATGAACGCCGACCCCGTCGTGATGGAGTTCTTCCCCTCGACCCGCACCCGTGCGGAGTCGGACGCGATGATCGACCGCCTCGAGCAGGCCTTCGAGCGGGACGGCTTCGGGCTCTGGGCCGTCGAGCAGCGCTCGGACGGCGAGCTGCTCGGCTTCGTCGGCCTGTCCCGCCCGTCGCTCGACGTGGTGGTCGGCGGGCGCCCCCTCTCCGAGCAGGTCGAGATCGGCTGGCGGCTGCGCCGCGACGCCTGGGGGCGGGGCCTCGCCTCGGAGGCCGCACGGGCGGTGCTCCGCACCGCCTTCGATCCCGACGGGCTGGACCTGTCCGAGGTCGTGAGCTTCACCGCGGCGACCAACGCTCGCTCGCGTGCGCTGATGGAGCGCCTCGGCCTGACGCGCGACGCGGCCGACGACTTCGAGCACCCGGCGCTGCCGCCCGGCCACCGCCTCCGGCCCCACGTGCTGTACCGCGCCTCCCGGAGCGGTCTCGGCGACGGCCGCGGCCCGGGGTCGCGGCCGTCCACGCGGCCCTGGCAGGATCGACCTGACACGAGGGGGAGACCATGAAGGCAGAAGACGTGGTGAACGCGCGGTTCACGCCGACGAAGTTCCGCGAGGGCTACAGCCAGGACGAGGTCGACACGTTCCTGGAGCGCATCCGCTCGGCCCTCGCCGCCGACGACGCGACCGGGGCCGGCGTGGCGGGGATCACGGTCGAGGACGTCGTCCAGTCACGCTTCACGCCCACGAAGTTCCGCGACGGCTACAGCCAGGACGACGTCGACGACTTCCTCGACCAGGTCGTGGCCGAGCTCCGCACTCGAGCCCGCTGACCTGGAGCCCCCGCGCGACGAGAGGCCCCGGATCGACCCCGGGAGCCTCCCGCAGGTCGATCCGGGGCCCCTCGCGCACCCGCGCGGCGGCTAGGCCAGGCCGAGCAGGCGCAGCACGTCGTCCGCCTCCTCCTCGGGGGTGCGGGTGGCGTCGACGACGACGTGCCGCTCGTCGGCCTGGGGCGGCTCGAGCGCGGCGAGCTGCGAGTCGAGCAGCGCGGTGGGCATGAAGTGCCCCGATCGCTCGGCCATGCGGTCCCCGATCAGGTCGCTCGCGCCCTGCAGGTACACGAACACGACGTTGTGCTCGCGCAGCACGTCGCGGTACTTGCGCTTCAGGGCGGAGCAGGTGATGACCCCGGGCACGCCCTGCATCGCGTGCTCGACGATCCACGACGACACCGTGTCGAGCCAGGGCGCCCGGTCGTCGTCGTCGAGCGGCTGCCCGGCGGCCATCTTCGCGACGTTCTCGTCGGGGTGCAGGTCGTCGCCCTCGGCGAAGTCCCAGCCGAGGCGCTCGGCGACCAGGGCGGCGACGGTCGACTTGCCCGACCCCGACACCCCCATGACGACGAGCACGGGATCGGCGTCGTGCGCCGGGTGGCGGGCCGAGCCGGGCACGAGCGGCGCCGAGGAGGCGGCGCCCGCGTTCTCGAGGGTCGCCATCAGATGACCACGTCGACGATCATGACCCCGGCGAGGGCCGTGACCGAGAGCACGCACTCCATCAGGCCCCAGGTCTTGAGGTTCTGGCCGACGGTGGTGCCGAGGTACTCCTTGATGAGCCAGAAGCCGGCGTCGTTGACGTGCGAGAGGAACACCGAGCCGGCCCCGATCGCGAGCACGAGCAGCGAGGCCTCGGGCGTCGTCATGCCCTCGGCGAGCGGGGCCATGATGCCCGCGGCGGTGACGGTCGCGACGGTGGCCGAGCCGGTGGCGACGCGGACGAGCGCCGCGACGAACCAGGCCACCAGCAGCACGCTGACCCCCGACTCCGAGACGGCGTCGCCGATGACGGTGCCGATGCCGGTGTCGATGAGCACCTGCTTGAACCCGCCGCCGGCGCCGACGATGAGCAGGATGCCGGCGACGTCGGGCAGCGACGAGCCGAGCGTCTTCGACACCGCGGCGCGGTCCATGCCGCCGGCGCGGGCGTAGAACACCATCGCGTAGAGCACCGCGACGGTCAGCGCGACCATCGGGGTGCCGAGGAACTCGAGCAGGTCGACCCAGGCGCCCGTCGCCGACGGCAGCGCCGCCTCGCGGACCGACCGGGCGAGCATGAGAACGACGGGCAGCAGGATGCCGACGAGCGCGTTGAGGAACGTCGGGCGGCTGCGGGTGCCCTCGCCGCCGTCCTCCTCCTTCGAGACGAACAGGGCGGGCACGGGCACCGGCGCCCACTTCGCGGCGAGCTTCGAGAACAGCGGGCCGGCGACGATCACCGTCGGGATCGCGACCAGCACGCCGAGCCCGAGGGTGAGGCCCAGGTCGGCGCCGACGGTCGAGACGGCGAGCAGCGGGCCGGGGTGCGGCGGCACCAGGGCGTGCATCGCCGAGAGGCCGGCGAGCGCCGGGATGGCGATGCGCATCAGGGGCAGGCCCGAGCGCCGGGCGACGAGCACGATCACGGGGATGAGCAGCACGAGGCCGACCTCGAAGAACATCGGCAGGCCGATCAGGGCGCCGATGAGGGCCATCACCCAGGGCAGGGCGCGCGGCGAGGCCCGCGAGACGAGGGTGTCGACGATGCGGTCCGCTCCCCCGCTGTCGCTGAGCAGCTTGCCGAACATGGCGCCGAGGCCGATGAGGATGCCGACGCTCGTCATCGTCGAGCCGAAGCCGGCGCCGAAGCTCGTGACGGCGTCGCCGGGGGCGAGCCCCGCGCCGATGCCCACGCCGACGGCGCCGAGCAGCAGGGCGAGGAACGGGTGCACCTTGAGCCAGGTGATGAGGCCGACGATCACCGCGATGCCCACGAGGGCCGCGATGATCAGTTGCGCGTCGGAGCCCGAGGGCGTGGGGGCGGCCGAGGCCAAGAGCGTCAGGGTCATGCTGTCGCGTCCTCTCGAGGTCGCGACCGTGCGACCTCTTCGTCAGGTGGGGTGCTCCGCACGGTGAGCCGGGCCCGGGACCGACGTCGGGAACGTCTGTCATCCTGGGGGCGCGCACGGAGATGATTAGTATGACTAATCAGATCAATGGAGTGTGCCACAGGCCCGCCATCCGGGCAACACCCGACGCCGTCGGGTGCCGCACCAGCGAAGGACTCGACCATGACGCCCGGCCTCCCCTCGTCGCGCGACCGCGGGCTGCACGGCCAGGTCGTCGACGTCCTCGGCCAGGAGGTGGTCGACGGCAGGCTCGCGCCGGGCTCCATCCTGAACCTCGACCAGCTCGCCGTCCGGTTCTCGGTCTCCCGGTCGGTGCTGCGCGAGGCCGTGCGGGTGCTCCAGTCGCTCGGGCTCGTCGAGCCCCGACAGCGCACCGGGACCGCGGTGCAGCCCCGCACCTCCTGGGATCTCATGAGCCCGCAGGTGATCCTCTGGCGCGGCCGCGGCCCCGAGTACTTCACCCAGATGCGCGAACTGCTCGAGCTGCGGCTCGGCCTCGAGCCCGTCGCGGCCCGCCTCGCCGCCCGCGCGATGGACCCCCTGCAGGCCTCGCTGGTGCAGGAGGCGGCCCGCACGATGGTCGAGGCGGCTCGCTCCGGCGACGGGCGCCGGTACCTCGAGGCCGACGTCGCGTTCCACACCGCCCTGCTGCACGGGTCGGGCAACGCCGTGCTCGGCCACTTCGCGACACAGGTCGAGGCGCTGCTGCGCACCCGCGTCGAGGAGGCGCGCTTCACCATCACCGAGTGGACGCCGAGCGCGGCCGAGGCGCACCTCGCGGTCGCCGACGCGCTCCTCGCCGGCGACGCCGACGCCGCCTTCACCCGCTGCTGGCACCTCATCGAGGGCACCGTCGACGAGTTCACGAGCGAGTCCGGCACCGACGCCGGCTGACGCCGAGGCCGGGACCGGGAGGCGCGGGCCGACCGCACGGCAGCCCGTCACCTCGCGTTCACCCGCGCGTCGCCCGCGGGGTGCACGATGCCCGCATGATCGCGATCAGCGCCGAGGTGCGCCAGGCGGACGGCATCGACTCGGTCCGTCAGCTCGAGACGACGCTGCGTCGCCAGTGGGAGACCATCCCCGTGAAGTCGCACCAGTACCTGCTGCGGTTCTGCGACGGCCCCGTGCTGGTGACGGACGAGCTGCGCTCGCTGCGCCTCGACGTGGTCGTGTCCGACGAGCGGTCGGCCGCGCACTTCGTCGAGTCGTTCCGTAGCGAGATCGAGTCACGGGTGGTCGGGCGGCCCGTCGACGTGCGCTGGACGCGACCGACCGTCGCGCCGCAGCCGCTGCGCTGAGGGTCGCCCGGCTCAGCTCTCGGCCGCGACGATCAGCTTCGTCATCGTGCGGTGCAGCGCGACGAGCTCGTCGCGGGTCACGTCGAGGCGCGCCATCATGCGCTCGGGGATCGACTCGGCCTCGCTGCGCAGCGCGGTGCCGGCCGGCGTGAGCTCGATCGACAGCGCCCGCTCGTCGTGGGCGCTGCGCTCGCGCGTCACCAGCCCCTGCGCCTCGAGGCGCTTGACGAGCGGCGAGAGCGTGCCCGGGTCGAGCCGCAGCAGCCGGGCGAGGTCGCGCAGCGCCAGCGGCTGCTGCTCCCACAGGGCGAGCATGACGAGGTACTGCGGATGGGTCAGGCCCATCGTGTCGAGCACGGGCCGGTAGGCCGCGACGACGCTGCGCGAGGCGACGGAGAGGGCGAAGCAGATCTGGCTCTCGAGGGCGAGGGGGTCGGCCGGCGGCGCGACCTCGACGCTGCCGCTCACGCGGCGGCGCCCCGAGGGCAGTGCAGCATCGTGCGCGGACCGCTGCGGTCGACGACGTGCTCGTCCATGGGGCGGCCGCAGAGCGGGCAGGCGCCGCCGTGCTCGGGCGCCGTGATCGGCGCCTCGTCGCGGATGCCGAGCTGCGCCCCGCCGATGTAGGGGCGGAGCCGCGCGTTCATGCGCTCGACGGCGTCGCCGAACCAGCTGCCGTGCTCGTGGTCGTTCTCTCCCCGCCTGCGGGGCCTCGTCGTGGCCATGCCCTGAGTGTACCAATGATTGGTGCACGACACGTCGGAGCCGCCGTCGACCTGCCCGCCCAGCCGGTCGGCATGGCGACCACCGCAGGAGGCGCGGCGGCGTACCCCGACGACCGCCCGCCCTGGGCGACCGGCCAGCGTCGCGGGGGTATCACGGAACGATGACTCGCGATCAGTACACCTTCGACGACCCCCGCACCCGTTACCCCGTGATCAGCCCGGAGGTGCAGCAGCAGCCGGAGCCCGGGCTCCAGTCGCGCATGACGCCCGTCCCCGACCTCGGCGAGGACACCTACCGCGGCACGGGCCGTCTCGCCGGCCGCAAGGCGCTCGTGACCGGGGCCGACTCGGGCATCGGAGCCGCCGTGGCGATCGCGTTCGCCCGCGAGGGCGCCGACGTCACCCTGTCGTACCTGCCCGAGGAGGAGGAGGACGCGCGCCACGTCGTCTCCGTCATCGAGGCCGCGGGGCAGAAGGCCGTGGCGGTGCCCGGCGACCTGACCAGCGCCTCCTTCTGCCGTGAGCTCGTGCAGCGTGCCGTCGACGGCATGGGCGGGCTCGACGCGATCGTCAACGTCGCCGGCGTGCAGGTCTGGCAGGAGTCGATCGACCAGATCGAGGACGAGCAGTTCGACCGCACCTTCAAGACCAACGTCTACGCGCCGTTCTGGATCATCAAGGCCGCCCTGCCGCACCTGGCGCCCGGCTCGACCATCGTCAACACGGCCTCGCTCGAGGCGTACCAGCCCGCCCCCGACCGGCTCGACTACGCGACCACCAAGGGCGCGATCAACAACTTCTCGAAGGGCCTCGCGCAGCAGCTCGTCGGCAAGGGCATC
This sequence comes from Frigoribacterium faeni, assembly GCF_011761235.1. Classification (GTDB taxonomy): domain Bacteria; phylum Actinomycetota; class Actinomycetes; order Actinomycetales; family Microbacteriaceae; genus Frigoribacterium; species Frigoribacterium faeni_A. The sequence continues at coordinate 310,147 of NZ_JAAOYW010000003.1, read as the reverse complement.
CGCGTGAACGTCGTCGCCCCCGGGCCCACCTGGTCGGTGCTGCAGGTGACCGGCGGCGTCGACCCGGAGTCGCTGCCCGAGTTCGGCTCGAGCGAGTCGCCGATGGGCCGCGCCGCGCAGCCCGCCGAGCAGGCACCGGCCTACGTGTTCCTCACGAGCGCCGAGTCGAGCTTCGTCGTCGGCGAGACGCTCAACGTGAACGGCGGCATGGTCACCCCCTGACCCTGCTCGCGCACGACGAAGGGCCCCGCTCGCGCGGGGCCCTTCGTCGTGCAGGCCGGTGGGGTGCCGACCGGCGTGGTGCGGCTCGCTAGGCGACCTTGCGGCCCTGGGCCAGCACCTGGTGCGCCCGGGCGGCGAGCTCGCCGCGCACGAGCACCTCGTACCGGCCTGCCTCCATGGTCTTCACCGAGGCGAAGTCACGACGGCCGCGGGTGGCGGCGTGGCCGACCGCGCCCCAGAGCGCTCCCCACAGGGCGCCGGCGCCGAGGGCGATCAGCAGGACGCCGATGAAGGCGACGCCCGGCGCGAAGATGCTGAAGAGCAGGCCGAGCAGCAGGCCGAACCACGCGCCGCCGGCGGCACCGCGGGCGGCGGCCTTGCCGGTCGTCAGTCGGCCCGCGACGTTCTCGACGGTGCGGATGTCGTGGCCGACGATCGAGACGCTCTCGACGGGGAAGCCCTCGTCGCTCAGCAGGTCGACTGCCGACTGCGCGTCCTCGTAGCGGGTGAAGGTGGCGAGGGTCTGCGGGTGGCCGTCGCCGGCGAAGGCGCCGATGCCACGGGGTCCAGGCGTGCCGGCGATCGGCGACGAGGCCGGCGCCTGCTGCTGCGGGGCGCCGTAGGGGGCTCCCTGCGGAGGCGCTCCGGCCGGCGTCGCCTGCGGCCCGTTCCCCGCGGCGGCGGCCGGGTCTGCGGGCGTGGTGCCCGCGGGAGGGGTCGGGGCGTACTCGCCGTACGCGGGACGGGGGCGGTCGGCACCCGTCGGGGCCCCGGAGGCGCGGGTCGCGTCGTCGTCGGAGGCGGGGGTCGGGCCAGGCTGGTCGGTGCTCATGCTTGATGTCTACCGCGTCGCCTCCGCGCGTGGAGCCGATGCACAGGGCACGTCCAGACGACGGGGTCGGCCCGGGCCGGGTCAGGGGGACGGCCGATGCCGCAGGCACGGGACTGGCCGCGTGCGCAGGCCCGGGCCGCAGGTTCTGTTCCGGTCCGGGCCGTAGGCGCAGGTCTGGGCCGCAGGTCCGGGCCGCAGGCGTAGGCCCGGGCCGCAGGCGCAGTCCGTCCCCGCAGCCCCCGGCCGCGGACGCGGACGCGGCGGAACCGTGCTTCAGGAACGCGACCTCCTCGGGTCCCGAGTCGTGCACGATGCAGGACTCGCGGTCCTGAGTGCTGAGAACTCAGGAGCCGCGTTCCTGAACGAGGAAAGGGAGAGGGAGAGGCAGCGCGGCGGGGGCTCGGCGGGAGGGAGCTGGGCGGGAATGCACGGCGGACCGGGAACGAAGAACGGCCCTGCCGGGGAGGCGGGGCCGTTCTCGTGGGTGGATCTGAGGGGACTCGAACCCCTGACCCCCTGCATGCCATGCAGGTGCGCTACCAGCTGCGCCACAGACCCAGATCGTGTTTCTCTGCCGCCCCTCTCGGCGCGACTCGTCAACCTTACTACACATTTCGAGGGCGCCAGTACACCCGGGTCCGACCGCCGGCCGGACCGCGTGCCGCACCGACCGAGGTGCCTTAGAGGTGCCGCAGGTAGCGGCCCGGCTCGTCGAGGAACGCACGCCAGTGCTGCACCAGGTCGAGCTCGCCCCACGTCGTGCGCTCGACGCCGCGCTCGCCGAACTGCAGCACGGCCGCGCCGGGCAGGGCCGCGAGCACCGGCGAGTGCGTGGCGCAGAGCACCTGGCCGCCGGCCTCGACGACGTCGGCCAGCGTGACCATGAGCTGCAGCAGCGACGTGAACGACAGCGCCGCCTCGGGCTCGTCGAGCAGGTACAGGCCACGCCCGCCGAGACGCGCGTCGAACGCGTGCAGGAAGCTCTCGCCGTGGCTGACGTCGTGGAACCCCCGGTCGCGCTTCTCGTACCGCGCGAACATGTCGAGGGCGGTCTCCGACCGCAGGAAGTACCCCGTCGCGCGGCGTCCGACCATGCGGCCGCCGGTCGCGGTGCGGTCGAGCTGCAGCACGCTGCCGAGCGCCGAGGGCTCGAGCTCGGACGACCACGGGCTGTCCGACCGCCCGCCGCGCACGTCGGCGCCCCACGCCTCGGCGACGGCCTCGACGACCGTCGACTTGCCGCTGCCGTTCTCGCCGACGAGGAACGTCACGGGCGCGTCGAGCGTGAGGCCCGCCCCGATGAGGGCGGCGACGGCGGGCACGGTGAACGGCCACTCGCCCCGGTCGTCGACCAGGGCCTCGGGCACGTGCAGTCGCTCGATGATCATGCGACAGGGTCGCACGGACGACCGACGGCACGGGGCCGCGGCGCCGAGGAGGTGGGGGCCTAGGCCTCGGTGGAGGCGGCGGTCGACGAGGCGGTCACCACGTCGAGCGGGATGGCCGGGCAGTCGCTCCACAGGCGCTCGAGCGAGTAGTACTGGCGGTCCTCGTCGTGGAACACGTGGACGACGACGTCGCCGAAGTCGAGGAGGATCCAGCGGCCCTCGGCACGACCCTCGCGGCGCAGCGTGCGGGCGCCGGCCTCGAGCATCTTGTCCTCGATCTCGCCGGCGATCGCCACGACGTTGCGCTCGCTGCGGCCCGAGGCCAGGAGGAAGACGTCGGTGAGGGCGAGCGGCTCGGACACGTCGAGGGCGACGAGGTCGTCGGCCTGCTTGTCGTCGGCGGCGCGGGCTGCGATCTGCAGGAGCTCGATGGCACGGGGGGTGGCTGTCACGGATTCCTTCGGGGTGGGTCGGCCCTGGGCGGGACGACGACGGCGTCAGCCGCCGAGGATGCCTGTGGCGAATCCGGCGATGACCCCAGCGATGATACCCGCTCCGAGGACGCCGCCGCCGATGCCGAGGATGAGCGGCAGCTTGCTGGACGCGGGCTGCGAGGCCGCCAGCACGACGGACCTGGTCGAGGTGTGGGTGCTGATGGCGCGGCTCGCGCGCACGGGGGCCGCGTCGGTCTCCGCGCTCTCGGCGTCGCCCTGCTCGAGCAGGCGGTCGATGTCGGAGTTGTCGATGCGCGCCTGCGAGCCCGTCGCGCCGAGGCTGCGGGGCAGGTCGATCGACCCCGTGATGATGATCTCGCCCGTGGCGTTGAGCGCACCGGTGACGTCCGCGACCTGCTGGTCGGTGAGGATGAGGGCGTTCGTCTGGCCCGTGTGGGTGCCGAGGGCACGACCGGGGGCCGTGTCGTCGTCCGGCTCGTCGGACTGCGTGGTCCAGTGGCCGACGGGCGGCACGAAGCCGCTGGGCTCGGGGGCGGACGCCGGAGCCGGCTCGGCCGCCGGGGACGACGTCTCGGCGTCGACGCCGCCGGCCGTGCCCGTCGAGGAGGCGGTGCTCGCCGGCGTCGCCTGCTGCGGAGCCGCGGCGGGAGCCGGCGTCGGCTCGGCCGACGCGGGACCGGCCAGGTCGAGCGGGAACACCGAGGGCGCCGAGGTGGGCGCGGCCGCGGACGTCGTCGGGGACGAGACGGCCGTTGACGGCTGCCCCGTGCGACGGGGCCCGGGGGCCCGCTCGTCGGCGGCGGGCTCGTCGCCCGTCGAGCCCGGCACGACGGACGCGGCGTCGTCCTCCGGTCGGCGGGCGGAGGTCGGGGCGGCCTCGTCGAGCGGCGCGACGATCTCGTCGACCGTGCTCAGGGCGTCGACGAGCCGGCGACGGGGCTCGGGCCCGGGCGCCTGCAGCGGCACCGGTGCAGGCGCTCCCTGCTCGGCGCGCTGCGCGCGCATCTGTCGACGGGTGAGCCCGTCGGGGCCGGCCACGGAGGCGGGCGGCTGGCCGACCGCCGAGGCGGGACGGGGCTCGGCGCCCGCCGCGTCGGCCGGGCGCGGCGCGGACGCGGGGACGGCCGGCGCGGGCGCCGGGCTCGAGGTCGGCACGCCGGCGGCGGGGGCGCCTGCGGACGCGGGGGTCGAGGCGTCGGAGGGGACGCCTCCTGCGGTGCCCTCGGCCACGGCACGACCTGCCTCGCGGGCACGCTCGCGCTCGCGGATCTGACGCCGGGTCAGCGGCTGCTCGTCGGACGTGCTCATGCGTTGCTCCGATACAGGTGGTGCTTGGAGATGTACTGGACGACCCCGTCGGGGACCAGGTACCACACCGGGAAGCCGCGCCCCACCCGGGCGCGGCAGTCGGTCGACGAGATGGCGAGGGCAGGCACCTCGAGCAAGCTTACGTCGCTCTCGGGGAGGCCGCTGACGCTCAGGTCGTGGCCTGGACGGGTCACGGCGACGAAGTGCGCGAGGTCCCAGAGCTCGCGCACGTCCTTCCAGTCGAGGATCTGGGCGACGGCGTCGGCGCCCGTGATGAAGAAGAGCTCGGAGTCGGGCCGCTGCGCCCGGATGTCGCGGAGGGTGTCGATCGTGTAGGTCGGGCCGTCACGGTCGATGTCGACCCGGCTGACCGTGAACATCGGGTTGGAGGCCGTGGCCACGACCGTCATCAGGTAGCGGTGCTCGCTGTCGCTGACGCCGGACTTCATGTACGGCTGGCCGGTCGGCACGAAGAGCACCTCGTCGAGGTGGAACGACTGCGCGACCTCGCTCGCGGCGACGAGGTGGCCGTGGTGGATCGGGTCGAACGTGCCGCCCATGACGCCCACGCGGGGTCGGCGACCGGTGACGAACGCCCCGGGGGTGCTCGTCGCGGGCGTCGTGCCGGCCATTCTGCGGTGCCGCCGGGTCAGTGCTGCTCGGGGTGCCCGAACTCGTCGATCGGCCCGTCGTGGTGCGCCTGCGTCGAGGCCTTGCGCGGCGAGCGGTTCGCGACGTCGCGGTAACTCCAGACGACGAAGCCGAGGAACAGGAAGAACAGGCCGAAGGTGGCGGCGATGACGGCGGGAGGCGCGATCAGCGGCGCGAGGTCTTCGTGGGCTGCGGCCAGGAGGGCGACGTCGAGCATGGGTTCTCCGTTCCGAGGGGCGATCCTCGACAGTCTAGCCGCGCACCTGGCCCTGCCCGCGCACGACCCACTTCGTGCTCGTCAGCTCGGGCAGCCCCATCGGGCCCCGGGCGTGCAGCTTCTGCGTCGAGATGCCGACCTCGGCGCCGAAGCCGAACTCGCCCCCGTCGGTGAAGCGGGTCGAGGCGTTGACCATGACGACCGCGCTGTCGACCTCGCGGAGGAACCGCTCGGCGACGGCGTGGTCGTTCGTGACGATCGACTCGGTGTGGTGCGTCGACCACCGGGCGATGTGGGCCATCGCCTCGTCCACGTCGGCGACGACGCGGACGGCGAGGTCGAGGCTGAGGTACTCGGCGGCCCAGTCGGCGTCGGTGGCCGGGACGGCCTCGGGGAACGCCCGGACGACCCTCTCGTCGCCGTGCACCGTCACGCCGGAGGCGCGCAGGGCCGCCAGCACCGGCGGCAGCAGGCGGTCGGCCGCGTCCTCGTGCACCAGCAGGGTCTCGAGCGCGTTGCAGACGCTCGGGCGGCTGGCCTTGGCGTCGACGACGATCTCGACGGCGGTGCCCTCGTCCGCCGACGCGTCGAGGAACACGTGCACGACGCCCGCGCCCGTCTCGATCACCGGCACGGTCGACTCGCGCACCACCGTCTCGATCAGCTCGGCGCTGCCGCGGGGCACGAGCACGTCGACGAGGCCGCGGGCGCGCATCAGCTCGGCGGCGCCGGCGCGGCCGTGCTCGTCGACCGTGACGACCGCGTCGGCGGGCAGGCCCAGCGCGACCAGCGCCTCCTGCAGCACCTCGACGAGCACGCGGTTCGTCTCGCGCGCGGCGCTCCCGCCGCGCAGCACCGCCGCGTTGCCGCTCTTGAGGGCGAGGGCGGCGATGTCGACCGTCACGTTCGGCCGGGCCTCGTAGATCACCCCGACCACGCCGAACGGCACGCGGACCTGGTCGATCCGCAGCCCGTTCGGCAGCACGCGTCCGCGCGCGCTCTCGCCGACGGGGTCGACGAGGCCGGCCACGAGCCGGACGGCGTCGGCGAGGGCCTCGAGCCGCACGGCGTCGAGGCGGAGGCGGTCGCGCAGCGACTCGGCGACGCCGTCGTCGGCGGCCCGCGCGAGGTCGAGCTCGTTGGCCGCCACGATCCGCGGGCCCTCGGCGACGAGGGCCGCCGCCACGGCGTGCAGGGCGGCGTCCTTCTGCGCGGTCGTCAGCGCCGCGAGCCGCACGGAGGCGGCCTTGGCGGCCCGGAGGGTCTCGGTGAACGACGGGGCGACGGTCGGTGCGGACGACATGCGGAGAGCTTAGGACGCCCTCGGCTCCCCCGCGACGCGACGCCCGCCGTCGCCCGCCCGGCGGAGGGCGGTGCGGGTCAAGCGCCCGGGGCCGCGGAGAAGAACGTGCCGACCTCGGCCCCCGCCAGCGCGGCGGCCACGTTCGCCGTCGACGTGACGAGCACGGGCGTGCCGGCCGCCGCGGCGTAGCGCGCGGCGGCGACCTTGGTGCCGGCTCCCCCGGTGCCGACCCCCGCGGCGCCGGCGTCGCCGAAGGTCACTCCCGCGAGGTCGTCGCCGTGCGGCACGTCGTCGATGCGGACGGCCCCCGGCTCGTGCGGCGGGCGCGTGTAGAGGGCGTCGACGTCGCTGAGCAGCACCAGGACGTCGGCCCCGACGAGCTCGGACACGAGGGCGGCCAGGCGGTCGTTGTCGCCGAAGCGGATCTCCTGCGTGGCGACCGTGTCGTTCTCGTTGACGATGGGCAGGATGCCCAGCTCGAGCAGGCGCCCCATCGCCCGCTGCGCGTTGCTGCGCGGCGTGGCGTCGGCCATGTCGCCGGCGGTGAGCAGCACCTGCCCCGCGACGATGGCGTGCCGGCGCAGGCTCTGCTGGTAGCGGTAGATGAGCAGGTTCTGGCCGACGGCCGCGGCCGCCTGCTGCGTCGCCAGGTCGGCGGGGCGGGAGTCGAGCCGCAGGTGCGGCATTCCCGTCGCGATCGCCCCCGACGACACGAGCACGACCTCGGCGCCGCGGGCGTGCGCCCCCGCGAGGGCGTCGACGAGCGGCTCGATCTGGTGGGCGGCGTCGCCGCTGACCGACGACGACCCCACCTTGACCACGATGCGCCGGGCGCGGGCGATGTCGGCCCGCACGGCGACCGTCGCCGCCCCGGAGGACGGCGCTGCCGGCTCAGCGCTCATCGCTCGTCGTCGCCCTCCTTGACGAGGAAGCCCTCGTCGTCGGTCCACAGCCCGGCCGCGCGCTCGCGCTGCAGCTCGGCCCGCGCCTCGGCCTTGGCGTCCATGCGCTCGAAGTAGTCCTCGCGGCGCTGGTTGCGGGTCGGGCGGTCGTTCTTGATGAGGCGCGGGTCGGTGCCGCGCGCGGAGGTCATGAGCTCAGCGGTCGAGGTCAGGGTCGGCTCCCAGTCGAAGACGATGCCGCCCTCGGGGCCGATGACGACGGTCGAGCCGGCCTGCGCACCGGCCTTGAAGAGGGCGTCCTCGATGCCGATGGCGTTGAGCCGGTCGGCGAGGTAGCCCACCGCCTCCTCGTTGTTGAAGTCGGTCTGCACGACCCAGCGCTCGGGCTTCTGGCCGAGGATGCGGTAGACGTTGCCGTACGTGCCGCCCTCGACCTTGATGACGAACGGCTTCTCGTTGACGGCGCGGGGGCGCATGACGAGACGAGGAGGCGCGGGCCGGGCGGCGACCTCGGCTCGGCTCTGCTCGACGACCTCGGCCAGGGCGAACGACAGGTTGCGCAGGCCCTCATGGCTGACGGCCGAGATCTCGAAGACGCGGTAGCCGCGGGCCTCGAGCTCGGGCGTGACGAAGTCGGCCAGCTCGCGGCCGTCGGGCACGTCGACCTTGTTCAGGGCGATCATCTGCGGTCGCTCGAGCAGCGGCAGCTGGCCCTCGGGCACCGGGTACGCCTCGAGCTCGCGGCGGATCACCTCGAGGTCGGTCAGCGGGTCGCGGCCGGGCTCGAGCGTGGCGCAGTCGAGCACGTGCAGCAGGGCCGAGCAGCGCTCGACGTGGCGCAGGAACTCGAGGCCGAGGCCCTTGCCCTCGCTGGCGCCCTCGATCAGGCCGGGCACGTCGGCGACGGTGTAGCGGGTCTCGCCCGACTCGACGACGCCGAGGTTGGGGTGCAGCGTCGTGAACGGATAGTCGGCGATCTTCGGCTTGGCGGCCGAGAGGGCGGCGACGAGGCTCGACTTGCCGGCCGACGGGTACCCGACGAGCGCGACGTCGGCGACGACCTTGAGCTCGAGCAGCACGTCGCCCTGCCAGCCGGGCGTGCCGAGCAGCGCGAAGCCGGGGGCCTTGCGCTTCGTCGACGAGAGCGCGGCGTTGCCGAGCCCGCCGATGCCGGCCTCGGCGACGACGTGGCGCATGCCGTGCTCGGTCATGTCGACCAGCTCGTCGCCGTCGGCGGTCTTGACCACGGTGCCGAGCGGGACGGCCAGCTCGAGCTCCTGGCCCTGCGTGCCGCTGCGGTGGTCGCCCATGCCGGGGCCGCCGTTCTCGCTCGAGCGGTGCGGCGCGCGGTGGAACCCGAGCAGGGTGGTGACGCCCGCGTCGGCGACGAGCACGATGTCGCCGCCGTTGCCGCCGTTGCCCCCGTCGGGGCCGGCGAGGGGCTTGAACTTCTCGCGCTTGACGGAGACGCAGCCGTTGCCCCCGTTGCCTGCTCGCAGGTGGAGGGTCACGTGGTCGACGAATGTGGCCATGGATCAGTCTTTCCAGCTCTGGTGCCGGCGCGCGCTGCTCCGGGTCTCTCGCGCACGGGGAGCCGGTGTCGGGGCCGTGCGGTGGTGCCTCGCCGTCGGCGGACGGAGGCGACGATGGTGCCGGCCTCGCGGACTCCGCGGAGCCGAGCGCACCTGGGCCGGGTGAGCACCAACGTGTGATGCTACAGGGCCGATCTGGGCCGGTCAACGCGAGGGCGGCCGCGCGGCTAGCATCGGCGCGTGACCATCCTGATCGACGAGCCCGTGTGGCCCGCCCACGACACGGTCTGGGCCCACCTCGTCAGCGACGCGTCGTATGACGAGCTGCACGCCTTCGCCGCCTCGCAGGGCATCCCCCGCCGCGGCTTCGACCACGACCACTACGACGTGCCCGAGTCGCGCTGGCACGACCTCGTGGCGGCCGGGGCGCAGCCGGTCACGGGCCTCGACCTCGCGCGCCGGCTCGAGCGCAGCGGCCTCCGGGTGTCGCAGCGGGTCAAGCGCGGTCTCTGACCGGTCGCCCGCCCCGGGTCACCAGGCGGCGGCGTGCCCCGTGAAGCTCGCCACGACGGCGCCCGTCCCGAGGTCGACGACCGTCGTCGTGGTGCCCTCGGGCACCGGGTCGATCGTGTAGCTGTAGTCGGTGGGGTCGTCGGCCGCGGCCGTCTCGACCGCGAGGTACTGCCCGTTCGGCGAGACCGAGAACCCCTCGATCTGCGACGACTCGCCGGCGGGGCGGAACACGACCCGCGCCTCCTTCTCGTCGTCGACCACGATGAGGTTCGTGAAGCTGGCTCCCCCGTCGTCGGGCACGGCGACCTGCTGCACGTACTCGGACGCGGCGACGGCGACGAGGTCGCCGCGGTAGGGGGTGCCGCCCTCGACCGCCGAGAACGGGATCGGCGTCTGGTCGCCGGTCGCCAGGTCGACCCGGAACGCCTGCAGGGCGGTCGCGGCGACGATGCCCCGCCCGTCGAGCGACACGCCCTGCAGGGCCACGAAGGTGCCGAGGGGACGAGGAGGCGCCGCCCCGGTCAGGTCGTAGAGGGCCACCTGCTCGTCGCCCGCCTGCGCCACGACGCTCGCCTGGCCCGGCACGAACGCCCAGTCGAGCACCGAGAGGGGCTGGCCGGCGATCGACAGGACCGGCTGGACCTGCCGCTGGCCCTGGAGCGGCAGCGTGTAGAGCAGCTCCTGCTCGGAGCCCGCCGGCCGCCACGAGAACGCGAGGGTCGTCGTCGCGACGTCCGCGCCGAGGCGGGTGACGAGCCCCGGGCCCTCGGGCAGCGGCAGGGTCTCGGCGGCGACGCCGTCGGCCGAGACGAGGCTCAGCCTCGACCGCTCGCCGTCGTCCGTGAGCACGGCCACGGCGGTGTCGAAGGCCTCGAACGCCTGGATCCGGGGAGCGGACCAGACCCTGGCCCGGTCGCCGCCTCCCTGCAGGGGCGCCCGCTCGAGGACGTCGTCCGCGCCCTCGCCGCCGTGCACGACGCGCCAGACGACGGCGGGGTCGGTGCTGAACGACGTGCTCAGCGTCGAGTCCCGGCGCTGGTACACGCTCGACACGCCCCGCACGGTGACGGTGTAGTCGGTGCCGTAGCGCAGCCGCTCGCCGAACTCGACGGCGACGACGTCGCCCGACGTCTGCACGCGGAAGTCGGCGGCGGGCGAGACCGTCACCTGGTCGGCCTCGACGTGCGCGACGGGCTGGTTCGCGAACAGCCGCAGCTGCTGGCCGGGCCGGTCGACGACGGCCGTCGTGTCGACCTGCACGTCGGCCAGCTTCGGGCCCTGCAGGTGGGTCAGCACGCCGAACACGGTGCAGACGAGCGCCAGCACGACGACGAGCGCGACGAAGCGCCGCCGCTGCCCGGCGTGCCGCTCGGCCTCGTCGAGGTCGCCGTCGGCCGCCCAGAGGTCAGTAGAGGTAGGGGTCACTCGGCTGCCCGACCTCCTCGAGCGAGTCGGGCACCAGGGCGATGGGGTCGCTCGACGTGCTGCTCGGGTTCGGCTGGAACCCGCCGGACACGTCGAGCCACTCGTCGGCCGACACCTGGCTGCGCCAGTCGACGAGGTGCACGGGCACCCCGACCGGCTGGGCGTCGACGGCGCAGCAGGTGACGACGAAGCGCGACACGTAGAACACGTCGGGGTCGTCGCCCGAGGGCACGACGAAGCCGACCACGTCGGCGGTCTTGCCCTCGAAGAACGACAGGTCGCTGGTCTGGCGCAGCAGCCCGGCCCAGTCGAGCACCGAGAACGCCGCGTAGGCGTCGGCGGAGGCGCCGGCTGCGTCCTCGACGCTGGTGCCGGCGAGGGAGGCGGTGGACGAGTTCACGTCGCGCTGCCCGGCGGTGGCGCTGGTGAGCGTCGCGGGCGGCAGCACCACGAGCGAGACCGCGACGGCCGTCGTCACGAGCGCGCCCGCGGCGACGGCGGCGGTCCGGGCCGCGGCGCGGCCCCGACGCGGGCGACGCGGGCGCTCCGCCGGCGCCCGGCCGACGGCGGTGCCGTCGTCGAGTCCGTCGGGCCCGTGGCCGTCGCGGTCGTCGTGGTCGTGCCCGTGGTCGTGGTCGTCCCGTGCCGACGGGGCCAGGACGAGCACGCCGAGCGACAGCACCATCCCGACGGCGATCATGACCACCGTGAAGACGACGTACCGCGGGTGGATGTAGAGCACGAGCTGCCCCGTGGCCGACAGCCACAGCGTCGAGACGCCGACGACGAGGGTCAGGAGCACCCCCTGCCAGCGGTCGGCGAGGCGCGACACGGCGTCGAGGCGGGACGGGCCGCGGGGCGTGCGGGCGAGGTCAGGCAACGTAGTTCACCACCAGTCCGATGGCGGCGCTGGTGAGCGCCACCACGAGGGTCAGCTGAGCGAGGGTGCGCGGACGGTACGTCGTGCGCAGCAGGGCGAGCATCTTGACGTCGATGATCGGCCCGAAGACGAGGAACGCGGCGATGCCGCCGGGCATGAAGGTGGAGGCGAACGGCAGCACGAAGAACGCGTCGACGTTCGAGCAGAGCGAGATGACGAACGCGAGCACCATCATCGCCAGCACCGACCAGACCGGGTTGCTGCCGAGCGTGACGAGCACCGACCGGGGCACCGCCGTCTGGATGCCGCCCGCGACGGCGGCGCCGACGAACAGCGCGGGCATCATCGTCGACATCTCGCGGCGGAACAGCTCGACGCTCTCGCGCAGCTTCGAGGCGCCGCCGTGGCCGTGCTGCTGCGGCAGGGCGCACTCGGCCGCGAACGACCGCGTGAGCAGGCTCTCGGGGTCGGGGTGGCGGCTGTAGAGCCAGCCGATCAGGTTGGCGATGAGGAACCCCCCGGCCAGCCGCGCGACGAGGATGCCGTCGCTCCAGCCGAACGCCTGGTGCGTCGTGATGATCGTGATCGGGTTGAGGATCGGCGCCGCGAGCAGGAACGTCATCGACTCGGACACGGTGAAGCCCTTGAGCACGAGGCCCCGCGCCAGGGGGACGTTGCCGCACTCGCAGACGGGCAGGAACACGCCGAGGAACGAGATGACGGCCCGTCGCAGCAGGGGCTGGCGCGGCAGCCACGACGTGAAGAACGACTGCGGCAGCCAGACCTGCACGACGATCGAGAGCACGATGCCGAGCAGCACGAAGGGCACCGACTCGACGATCACGCTGATGGTCAGGGTGACGAAGTCCTGCAGGGTGTCGGGCAGCAGGCCCGGCCCCAGGGCCGGGCTGGCGAGGCGCAGCACGAGCAGCACGACGGCCACGCCCACGCCGACGGCCAACAGCGGGCCTCGGGGCGACCGGCGGCTCGGCGCGTGCTCATGGCCGGCCCGGCGCAGGGCCTCGCGTTCGCGAAGCGGCGCCGTCACCGATCTCGCCCGTCGTCGGCGGCGGGGGGCGCGAAGCGCGACCAGTCGTCGGCGGCGGAGTCGCCACGAGGAGGAGCGGGCCGGGTGGTCGGGGCCACCGGCAGCACCGCAGGCAGGGGCGCGGTGGCCTCGGGGCTCGCGTCGAGCGCCGAGGTGCGCTCCACGGGGGCGGGCTCGCGTGCCGGGTCGGCGACCTGCCCGCGGGGGTCGGCCGCCGCCTCCTCGTCGGGGTCGGCGATCGGCGCGGGGCCGGCGGCCTCGTCGCCCGGGGCGGCATGGTCGGCCGCGGCGTCGGCCCCGGCCGCGACCTCGGCCACGCCCGGGGCCGAGCGCGCCGCGTGCCAGGCGACGACGACGCCCACCAGCAGCAGCGCCGTGTCGACGATGCCGGCCGACAGCGGGATGGTCGTCAGGTAGAGGGCGAGGTTGACCCAGGTGCCGCCGCTGAGCGAGGCGGCGACCCCGGGCACGATGCCGACGACGGCGAGGGCGACGGTGCCGGAGGCCCCCGCCACGACGCCGCGGCGGAGCACCGGGGCGAGCGGCAGGTCGGGGTCGACGGGCCGCACGAGCAGCAGCACGACGAAGGCCACGACGTAGAACGGGAACGGGTAGAGCACGAAGCTGCCGAGGAACTGCCCGACCGGCGTCGCCGTGAAGTCGCTGGGCCACGGCGTCACCGAGTAGCCGAGGGCGGCACCCGCCATCGCGACGAGGCCGAGCGCGAAGCGGGCGACGAGCACGACGCCCAGGGCCGTGGCCGCGGCCAGGAGGCGCGCCCGGCCGACGGGGGTGCGGAGGCCCCGCACCGCGGCGGGCAGCGAGCGCAGGAACACCGCAGCCCGACGGGGCGACCTGTCGGTCGCCGCGTCGGGCTGCGGTGTCGGAGTCACCCCGTCACCCTAGACGAGTCAGAGTTCGTCGGAGCTGACCCCGACGCCGAGGATGAACGGCCCCGCCTCGCCCTGCTCGGGCGACTCGGTGGCCGCGGGCGTGGTGGTGCCCGAGCTGGAGGCGCGGCGCGACCGGCCGCGTCCCTGGCCGGGCTGCTTCGGCTCGGGCAGCGCGCCGAGCACGCTGTCGAGGATCTGCTCGGCGTCCTGCGTGCTCATCTTGCGGGGCTCGCGACGGGTCGCGGCCACCGGGATGTCGAGGATCGCGACGGACGCCTCGGGCGTGACGGTGGCCGTCGAGGCGGCGCGGCGGCTGCCGCGCCGGGCCGGGGCGGCCGGCTCGGGCTCGACGGGCGCCTGGGCCGGCGCCGTGGCCGGGGCCTCGGCCGCGGGGGCGGCCGGCGCCTCGACGGCGGGGGCCGTCTCGCGGACCGACGGGGCGTCGGCCTGCGCGTCGCGCTGGCCGGCGTCCTGCTGCTCGCCCTGGTCGGCGTCGCGCGAGCGCGAGCCGCGACGGCCCTTGCGGCCGCCGCGGCCGCGACGCGGCTCGTCGGCCGAGTCGTCCTGCGGCTCGTCGGCACGGGCCGACACGGACGCCGCTGCGGCGTCGATGGCGGCCTCGACCGCGGCCGCCGCCGTGGCGGCGCTGTCGTGGTCGGTCGTCCGGTCGCCGTCCTCGGCGTGGGCGATGGTCGACGCGGCGATGCGCGAGAGCGCGTTCTTCACGTCGTCGGTGATGGCGTGGGTGCCGGTCGTCGGGTGCGCCGACGACGAGCCCGCCTGGCCGCCCTGGCCACGACCCTGGCCCTGGCCGCCGGCGCCGGTCGCGCCGCCCTGCTTGCCGCCGGCCGGGGCGCCGCCGCGACGGCCCTGCTGCTGGCCGCCCTTGCGGGGCTGCTGCTCCTGCGTGCGGGTCGCGCTGCCTGCCTCGGCGAACGACTCGGCCAGGCCGAGGCCCAGCTTCTTGCGCGTCATCTGCACGAGGCCGAGCGAGGTGACCTCGGCGACCTGGTGCTTCGTCCGGTCGCGGCTGAGGCACTCGACGAGACGACGGAGCACGAGGTCGCGGTTCGACTCGAGCACCATGTCGATGAAGTCGACGACGATGATGCCGCCGATGTCGCGGAGGCGCAGCTGCCGGACGATCTCCTCGGCGGCCTCGAGGTTGTTCTTCGTCACCGTCTCTTCGAGGTTGCCCCCGGAGCCGACGAACTTGCCGGTGTTGACGTCGACGACCGTCATGGCCTCGGTGCGGTCGATGACGAGCGAGCCGCCGGAGGGCAGCCAGACCTTGCGGTCGAGGGCCTTCTCGATCTGCTCGTTGAGGCGGTACTCGTCGAAGGCGTCGCGGTCGCCCTCGTAGCGCTTGACCCGGTCGAGCAGGTCGGGCGCGACGGCCGAGAGGTACGACTGCAGGGTGTCGTAGGCGTCGTCCCCGTCGATGACCATCTCGTGGAAGTCCTCGTTGAAGACGTCGCGGACGATCTTGATCAGCAGGTCGGGCTCCGAGTGCAGCTGGGCGGGGGCGTTGCCGGCCTCGACCTTCTTGCTGATGTCGGCCCACTGGTTCGTGAGGCGCTTGATGTCGAGGGTGAGCTGCTCCTCGGTGGTGCCCTCGGCCGCGGTGCGGACGATGACTCCCGCGTTCTCGGGCAGCGCCTCCTTCAGGATCTTCTTGAGGCGCGCGCGCTCGGTGTCGGGCAGCTTGCGGCTGATGCCGTTCATCGAGCCGTTGGGCACGTAGACGAGGTAGCGGCCGGGCAGCGAGACCTGGCTGGTGAGGCGGGCGCCCTTGTGGCCGACCGGGTCCTTCGTGACCTGGACGAGCACGCGGTCGCCGGGCTTGAGCGCGAGCTCGATGCGGCGGGGCTGGTTGCCGTTCGAGAGCGAGTCCCAGTCGACCTCGCCCGAGTAGAGCACCGCGTTGCGGCCGCGTCCGATGTCGACGAAGGCCGCCTCCATGCTCGGCAGCACGTTCTGCACGCGGCCGAGGTAGACGTTGCCGATCAGCGAGACGTTCTGCGCCTTGGCGACGTAGTGCTCGGCGAGGGTGCCGTCCTCCATGACGCCGATCTCGATGCGGTCGCCCGACGAGCGGACGACCATCTTGCGGTCGACGCTCTCGCGGCGGGCGAGGAACTCGGCCTCGGTGATGACGGTGCGGCGGCGACCGGCGTCGCGGCCGTCGCGGCGGCGCTGCTTCTTCGCCTCGAGGCGCGTCGAGCCCTTGATGCGCTGCGGCTCGGTGATGAGCTCGACCTGGCGCTGCGGGCGCTCCTGTCGGTCGCCGCGGTCGCCGCGGTCCCGGCCCTGGCGCTGCTCGGAGTCGCGCTCCTCGCGGTCCTGCGAGCGGCCGCGCTGGCGGCGACGCGAGGTGCTGCGCTGCGGCTCGTCGCGGTCGTCGCGGTCGTCGTCGTCACGGTCGTCGTCGTCGCGCAGGTCGCGGTCGTCGTCGTCGCGGTCGTCCCACTCGTCGTCGCGGCGGCGACGGCCCGGGCGGGCCGGCAGCGGCAGGATCTCGGGCGCGTGGAAGATGAGGCTCGTCGTGGTGAGCTGCGCGGGGATGGGGCCGGCGTCGGCGGCCTCCGCCTCGTCGGCCGACGGGGCGTCCGCCGCCGGGGCCTCGGCGCGCGGGGGCGCCACCGCCGCGATGTCGGCCTGGACGGCCTCGGTGTCGACCAGGGCCTCGGTCTGGGCGGGGCGGGTGGTCTCGATGCTGTCGCTGGTCGCGGCCTCGGCCCCGACCTCCTTCTCGGTGGTCACGGGGGAAGCCTCCTGGGCGTCGTCGTTCCGGTCGTGGGGGGCGGTGCCGAGCGCTCGGGGCGCGGTCGTCGCCGGTGCGGTCACCTGGCGCGACAGGAGCCCCGCGAACAGGCCCCTCTTCTTCTTCGGCTGGCCGTCTCTGTCGTTGTCGTTCTTGTCCACCACTGCTGGTGTGCTCCTCGCCCCGCCGTCGGCATCGCCGTCGCCGGGTGGTCTCGTGTCGTGGCCGGGAGGCGCCCTGCACCTGCCGGCGGCCACCGCGCCCTCTCACGGCGCGCATCGTCAGCGACGTCGCGTTCGGTCAGCCGGAGCCACCGCCCGTCTCTGCGGGCGTCTCCCCCGGATGTCGTTCGTCGACGTCAGGTTCTTCGTTGCTGTCCGGAACTGGCTGTCCGGCGGTGGGCGACTGCGCCCTGGCCCGGATCTAGCTGCCACCGGTCGGTGCCCGCCCGCCGGGACGGCCACTCGTGGAGGCCGACCTGCAGACGGCCCCGCAGTGCAGCACGGCCCGGAAAGTCATGATCCCGGGACCTTCGCCCCGCGACTGGCTCGATTATCGCACGCCTCGCCCTGGACGACGATCCGCACGGTGAGATGATCGTGCTCGTGACCGATCAGAGAGCCCCCCAGCGCACCCACCCCTCGGCGGGCCGCTCGCCGGTCGTCCCGGCCGTCCTGCTGGTCGTCGCGGGGCTCGTCGGCCTGCTCGGCTCGTTCGCGCTGACCGTCGACAAGTTCCGCCTGCTCGAGGATCCCTCCGGCTCGCTCGGCTGCGACGTCAACCCGTTCGTGGGGTGCTCGCCCGTGATCAACAGCTGGCAGGCGTCGCTGTTCGGGTTCCCGAACCCCCTCCTCGGCCTGGTCGGCTTCGCCGCCCCCGTCGCGGTGGGCCTCGGGCTCCTCGCCGGCGCCCGCTTCGCGCGGTGGTTCTGGGTCGCGTTCACCGCGGGCGTGTTCCTCGCCTGGGTGTTCGTCACGTGGCTGTTCACCCAGACGGTGTTCGTGATCGGCGCCCTGTGCCCCTGGTGCATGCTCGTGTGGTCGGTGACCATCCCCCTGTTCTGGATCCTGCTCGTCTGGGGGCTGGCGCACGGCGTCACGGTGCCGCAGGGCCGCCTGCAGCGGGCGGCCGCGGCGTTCCTGCCCTTCTCCTGGATCCTGCCGGTGGCGAACTACATCGTCGTCGCGACGGTGATCCTGGTGCAGTTCCCCCTGCTCCTGCCGACGCTGCTCGGCTGACGCACTCAGCGTCTCCTTGGGGAGGTGCGCCAGGGTCGTCGAGGCCCGCATCGGCCGCCCCACCCGCCACCCACGACCAGCGAGGACCCATGACGCCACCAGCCGGACCCGCAGAGACCAAGCGCGAGCGTCGGGAGGCGGCGCGCGAGAAGGCGCGCGTCACGCGCGAGGCCGAGGCGAAGCGCCGACGCCGCAAGAAGTGGGCCGTGCAGGGCGGCCTCGTCGTCGGCGTCCTGGCCGTGCTCGCCGTCGTGGCCCTCGTGGTCACGCGGTCGCTCGCCCCCGCCGGCCCCGGCCCGCTCAACATGGCCAGCGACGGCGTCGTGCTCTCGGGCGACGGCACGACGATCTCGGCCGTGACGACCGACGCCGTCCCCGCCGACGGCTCGCCCACCCCCTCGGCGGCGGGCACGGCCGAGAAGCCGAGCATCGTCGTGTACCTCGACTACATGTGCCCCTACTGCGGCCAGTTCGACACGACGAACGCCGAGCAGCTGCAGACCTGGGTGACCCAGGGCGCGGCCGACCTCGAGATCCACCCGCTGGGGTTCCTCGACAACGCCTCGCTCGGGTCGAAGTACTCGACCCGGTCGGCCAACGCCCTCGCCTGCGTCGCGAACTACCAGCCCGACGCCGCGCTCGACGTGAACACCGCGCTCTTCGCCCAGCAGCCCGCCGAGAACACGCGGGGCCTGACCGACGCCGAACTGGTGACGCTGGTCGAGGGAGCGGGCGTCGACGACGGGGACGTCGCCTCCTGCATCCGGGACGGCGAGTTCACGGACTGGGTCACGAGCGCCACGCAGCGGGCGCTGAACGACCCGCTGCCGAACTCTGACCTCGCCGCGGTGACGGCGACGCCCACGGTGCTCGTCAACGGCCAGCAGTACCAGGGCTCGCCGACCGACGCCGCCGCCTTCGCGCAGTTCGTGTCCGAGGTCGCCGCCGGCCAGTCGACCGGCGACACGAGCACGGGCGAGCTGCCCGGCTCGACGGCGACGCCCGCCCCCTGACGAACGACCGTCACGACGACGAGGAGGGGCGGTGCCGGTCTCGACGACCGGCACCGCCCCTCCTGGTATGACGACCTAGAACCAGAGAGCCAGCTCGCGCGCGGCGCTCTCGGGGCTGTCGCTGCCGTGCACGAGGTTCTGCTGCACGGCCAGGCCCCAGTCGCGGCCGAGGTCGCCGCGGATGGTGCCGGGCGCCGCGGTCGTCGGGTCGGTCGTGCCGGCGAGCGAGCGGAAGCCGGGCACGACGCCGTTGCCCGCGACGCGGATCGCGACGGTCGGGCCGCTCTGCATGAACTCGACGAGCGGCTCGTAGAACGGCTTGCCGACGTGCTCCTCGTAGTGGCGGGCCAGCAGGTCGCGGTCGGCCTGGACGAGGCGGAGGTCGACGAGCGAGTAGCCCTTCGCCTCGATGCGGCGCAGGATCTCGCCGGTCAGGCCGCGGGCGACGCCGTCGGGCTTGACGAGGACGAGGGTCTCTTGGAGGTCGGTCACTGGTGCTCCTTCGTGTGGGGCGGGTGGTGGTCGGAGGGGGCCGGGGCACGGGGCGCCGCGGCCCGGGGACGGGACGGCGTCAGAGCTGTCCGCCGAAGCGGGCGGCGTTCATCCGGTCGAGCTGGGTGCCCTTGACCAGGCAGTACGTCCAGATGCCGACGAAGAGCGCCGCGACGACGTACATGACGGGGTCGAGCAGGCCGCAGGCGACGAGCCCGAGCTGCACGACCCAGCCGAGCACGACGCCCCAGCGCCAGCGCAGGGTCCGGGACACGAGCAGGATCAGCACGATGGCGCCGAGCCCGCCGCCGAACGCGACGGCCGGGGGCAGCAGCCCGCGGCCGTTCACGACGAGGACGACGAAGAACAGCGACATCGCCTCGAGCACGAGGACGATCGAGAGCAGGCTCTCGGCCGCGCCGCGTCGCCGTGCCGGCCGGCCCGGTCGTCCCGGTCGCGCCGGTCGGCCCGGCTCGTCGGTGCCCGCAGGAGGCGGCGCCTCGGTCACGACAGACCGCCGTCGGTCTGCGCGAGCGCCAGCACGTCGCCCACGAGGGTGATCGACCCGGTGACGACGACGCCGCCGGGCTCGTCGCCCTCGGCCTCGTCGGCCAGGTCGCGGGCGGTGCGGAGGGCCGACACCAGGTCGGTCTCGACCACGACGCGGTCGGCGCCGACGACGCCCACGGCGATCGCGGCCAGCTCGTCGGCGTCGACCGAGCGGTCCGAGCCGCTCTGCGTGACGACGAACTGCTGCACGGTGCCCGAGAGGGCCCGCACGATGCCGGCGGCGTCCTTGTCGGCGAGCACCGACAGCACCGCGACGACCCGTCCGAACTGGAAGTAGTCGTCGACCGCCTTGGCGAGGGCCCGCGCCCCGTGGGGGTTGTGGGCGGCGTCGACGAGGATGGTCGGCTCGTTGGCGACGATCTGCAGGCGCCCGGGCGACGTGGCCGCCGCGAGGCCCTCGGCGAGGACGTCGTGGTCGAGGGCCTGGCTGCCGCTGCCGAGGAACGACTCGACGGCCGCGACCGCGACCGCGGCGTTCTGGGCCTGGTGGTCGCCGAAGAGCGGCAGGAGCAGGTCGTCGTAGCGACCGGCGACCCCGCGGATGGTGACGACCTGGCCGCCGACCGCCACCGTGGTCGACTCGACGCCGAAGGCGTCGCCCTCGACGGCCAGCGACGACTCCGTGAGCTCGGCGGCGCGCTGCAGCTCGGCCAGCGCCTCCGGCATCTGGGCCGCGCTGACGACCGAGGCCGCCGGCTTGACGATGCCCGCCTTGGTGCGGGCGATCGCCTCGACGGTCGACCCGAGGCGGGACTGGTGGTCGAGCGCGATGGGCGTGAAGACGGCGACCTGGCCGTCGGCGACGTTGGTGCTGTCCCACTCGCCGCCCATGCCGACCTCGAGCACGACGACGTCGGCGGGGGCGTCGGCGAAGCAGGCGAAGGCGAGCACGGTGAGCGCCTCGAAGAAGGTCAGCGTCGGCTCGCCGCGCGACCCGAGCTCGGCGTCGACCATCGCCAGGTAGGGCTGGATGTCGTCCCAGTTGGCGACGAGGCGCTCGTCGCTGATCGGCTCGCCGTCGACCACGATGCGCTCGTTCAGGCGCACGAGGTGCGGGCTCGTCATGAGGCCCGTGCGCAGGCCGTGGGCGCGCAGGACGCTCTCGATCATGCGGCTCGTCGACGTCTTGCCGTTCGTGCCGGTGATGTGGATGACCGGGTAGGCCCGCTGCGGGTCGCCGAGCAGCTCGACCGCACGACGGGTCGCCGCGAGCCGTGGCTCGGGCGCCTGCTCGCCGACCCGGGCCAGGAGCTCGTCGTGGACGCGCGTCGCCTCCGCGGCGAACTCGTCGTCGCGGCCGTCGCCGTCGTGGTTCTTCTTCGGGCTCACGCTCGTCGCACCTCCACCGTCACGGCCGAGCCGGAGCCCACCGCGACCTTCCCGTCGCGTCCGGCGACGTCGTCCTGCACGTCGACGACCAGCTCGGTCGTCAGGGTCTCGGCCTGCACCATGTCGCGGTGCGCCTCGAGGGCCGTCGCGGCGGCCGCGTCGAGGGCGACGGTCGTCACGACGCGGTCCGAGACGTCGAGGCCCGCGGCCTTGCGGGCCTGCTGCACGGCGCGCACGACGTCGCGGGCCAGGCCCTCGGCCTCGAGCTCGGGCGTCGTGGCGGTGTCGAGCAGCACGAAGCCGCCGTCGCCGACGAAGGCGATCGCGGCGGTCGGGTCGTCGACGGCGAGCTCGAGGGTGAACTCGCCGGGCAGCAGCTCCACGCCGCCGACGACGACGTTCTCGCTGGCCGGGGCCCAGTCGCCCTTCTTGGCGGCGGGGATGACCTGCTGCACCTGCTTGCCGATGCGCGGCCCGGCCGCCCGGGCGTTCACGGTCAGCTTGCGGGTGACGCCCCACTCGCCGAGGCTCTCCTCCGTCAGGGGCGTGAAGGCCACCTCCTTGACGTTGAGCTCGTCGCGCAGGATCGGCCCGAAGGGCTCGAGCGCGGCGGGGTCGGGCGCGACGACGGTGAGGCGGGCGAGGGGCAGTCGCACCCGCAGGCCGGTCGCCTTGCGCAGGGCGAGGCCCGACGAGGCGATCGCGCGGACGGCGTCCATCGAGGCGACGAGGGCGTCGTCCTCGGGGAACGCGGAGGCGTCCGGCCAGTCGGTCAGGTGCACGCTGCGCCCGCCGGTGAGGCCCTTCCAGATCTCCTCCGTCACGAGCGGCGCGAGCGGGGCGGCGACGCGGGCGACGGTCTCGAGCACGGTGAACAGCGTGTCGAAGGCGTCCCGGTCGTCGCCCGCCCAGAAGCGGTCGCGCGAGCGGCGCACGTACCAGTTCGTGAGCACGTCGGCGAAGTCGCGCAGGGCGGCGGCCGCGAGCGGCGAGTCGAGCGCGTCGAGGTGCCGCTCGACGTCCGTCACGAGGAGGCGCGTCTTCGCGAGCAGGTAGCGGTCGAGGACGTCGGTCGAGTCGGTGCGCCACGTGGCGACGTAGCCGTCCGCGACGTGCCGGCCCTCGCCTCCCGAGCTGCCGCCGTCGGCGGCGTTCGCGTACAGGGTGAAGAAGTAGTACGTGCTCCACAGCGGCAGCAGGAACTGCCGGACGCCCTCGCGGATGCCCTCCTCGGTCACGACGAGGTTGCCGCCGCGGATGACGGAGCTCGACATGAGGAACCAGCGCATCGCGTCGGCGCCGTCGCGGTCGAAGACCTCGGAGACGTCGGGGTAGTTGCGCAGGCTCTTCGACATCTTCTGCCCGTCGGAGCCGAGGACGATGCCGTGGCTGATCACGTTCGAGAACGCGGGCCGGTCGAAGAGCGCGGTCGAGAGCGCGTGCATGACGTAGAACCAGCCGCGGGTCTGCCCGATGTACTCGACGATGAAGTCGGCGGGGGCGTGCGTCTCGAACCACTCCCGGTTCTCGAACGGGTAGTGCACCTGGGCGAACGGCATCGAGCCCGAGTCGAACCAGACGTCGAAGACGTCGTCGATGCGGCGCATCGTGCTGCGGCCCGTCGGGTCGTCGGGGTTCGGGCGGGTCAGGTCGTCGATGTACGGGCGGTGCAGGTCGGGCTCGCCCTGCTCGTTGAGCGGCAGCCGCCCGAAGTCGGCCTCGAGCTCGGCGAGCGAGCCGTAGACGTCGGTGCGGGGGTGGGCGGGGTCGTCGCTGCGCCACACGGGGATCGGCGAGCCCCAGTACCGGTTGCGCGAGATGGACCAGTCGCGGGCGCCCGCGACCCACTTGCCGAACTGGCCGTCCTTGACGTTGTCGGGCACCCAGGTGATCTCCTGGTTGAGCTCGCCCATGCGGTCGCGCACGTCGGTGACGCGGACGAACCAGCTCGACACGGCCTTGTAGATGAGGGGGTTGCGGCAGCGCCAGCAGTGCGGGTAGCTGTGCTCGTAGCTCGCGAGGCGCACGAGGCGGCCGTCGGCGCGGAGGCGCTGCACCAGCACCTTGTTCGCGTCGAAGACCTGCAGCCCGGCGACGCCGAGCTCGTCGAACATCGGCAGGAACCGACCGGCCTCGTCGACCGAGACGATGACGGGGATGCCGGCCGCGGCGCAGACGAGCTGGTCGTCCTCGCCGTAGGCGGGCGCCTGGTGCACGATGCCGGTGCCCTCGCCGGTGGCGACGTAGTCGGCGACGAGCACGCGCCAGGCGTTCTCGGTGCCCCACGCCTCGGCGTCGGCGTAGACGTCCCAGATGCGGTCGTACTCGACGCCCTCGAGCTCGGCGCCCGCGAAGGTCGCGGTGACGGCGGCCTGCGCGGCCTCGGGCGACTCGTAGCCGAGGTCGCGCGAGTAGGCGGCGAGGGTGTCGGCGGCGAGCAGGAACACGCTGCCCGTGAGCTGCTGCTGGTCGCCCGTGCGCTCCCCCGGCAGCAGGGCGTGCGGCACCGTGACGTACGAGATCTCGGGCCCGACGGCGAGCGCCATGTTCGTCGGCAGGGTCCACGGCGTGGTCGTCCAGGCGAGGGCCTCGACCCCGGTGAGGCCGAGCGACTCGGCCTTGGCGCCCACGAGCGGGAACGCGACCGTGACCGTCTGGTCCTGCCGCGTCTTGTAGACGTCGTCGTCCATGCGCAGCTCGTGGTTCGACAGGGGGGTCTGGTCGTGCCAGCAGTACGGCAGCACGCGGAAGCCCTCGTAGGCGAGCGACTTGTCCCAGAGCTGCTTGAAGGCCCAGAGAACGCTCTCCATGAAGGTGACGTCGAGGGTCTTGTAGTCGTTCTCGAAGTCGACCCAGCGCGCCTGGCGGGTGACGTAGCCCTGCCACTCGTCGGTGTACTGCAGCACCGAGCTGCGGGCGGCGGCGTTGAAGGCGCCCACGCCCATCTCGTCGATCTGGTGCTTCTCGGTGATGCCGAGCTGGCGCATCGCCTCGAGCTCGGCGGGCAGGCCGTGGGTGTCCCAGCCGAAGCGACGGTGCACCTGCTTGCCGCGCATGGTCTGGTAGCGCGGGAACACGTCCTTCGCGTAGCCCGTCAGCAGGTGGCCGTAGTGCGGCAGGCCGTTGGCGAACGGCGGGCCGTCGTAGAAGACCCACTCGTCGCGGCCCTCGCGGGCGCGGATCGACTCCTGGAACGTGTCGTCGCGCCGCCAGAAGGCGAGGACGCCCTGCTCGACGTCGGGGAACCGGGGCGATGCGGGTACCGGCTGGTAGGCCATGGGAACTCCAGGTGCTGCGGATGTCCGTCCACGAGGACGCCTGCCGAGGGTTCTCGGTCGGCGCGGTACCACCTCGCTTGCCGCCCCTGACGGGACGACCTCTCTGCTGCGGCTGTGTCGGGCCTGCCCCGCTCGGGTCTAGTGACGCCTCCCGCCCCTGTGACGGGCCGGTCGGCGCGTTCTGCCGAGTGCTCCCCGGTGATGGCCGGATCAGTGCTCGTCCATCATACGAGCCGAGGAGGCGCGGCGCGATCAGGTGCAGGGAGTGCAGAATCGGCACCATGACATCCGACCCTGCCCCGACGGCGCCCGCGACGACCGAGGCCGAGCCGGCGGCGAAGCCCGAGAGCACGACGACGGTCATCGTCGCGTTCCTCGCCAACCTGCTGATCGCCGTCGCCAAGACCGTCGCGGCGCTCCTCACCGGGTCGGCGTCGATGGTGGCCGAGTCGGCGCACTCGTGGGCCGACACGGGCAACGAGATATTCCTCTTCGTCGCCGACAAGCGCGGCGTCAAGCAGCGCGACGACGACCACCCGCTCGGCTACGGCAAGGAGACCTACGTCTGGTCGATGTTCGCCGCCTTCGGCCTGTTCACGGTGGGCGCGGTCGTGTCGATCCAGCACGGCGTCTCGCAGCTCGGCGCCGCCGAGGAGGCGGAGGACTACCTCGTGAACTACGTCGTGCTCGGGGTGGCGTTCCTGCTCGAGGGCACGTCGTTCCTCCAGGCCCTCCGCCAGGCCCGGGGCAGCGCCCGGGCGGGCCAGGTGCCGACCCTGCGCTACGTGCTGCGCAGCTCGAACCCGACCCTGCGCGCGGTCTTCGCCGAGGACGCCGCGGCCCTCGTGGGGCTGCTCATCGCGTTCCTCGGCATCTTCCTGCACCAGGTGACGGGCTCCGCGGTGTTCGACGCGGTGGGGTCGATCCTCGTGGGCGTGCTGCTCGGCGTGGTCGCGCTGGTGCTCGTCGACCGCAACCGGCGGTTCCTCGTCGGCGAGAGCCCGAGCGACGACCTCGAGGCGACCGTGCTCGAGCGCCTGCTGGCGCGCCCCGAGATCGCCCGGGTCACCTACCTGCACACCGAGTTCGTCGGCCCGAGCCGGCTCTACCTCGTCGCGGCGGTCGACATGACCGGCGACGACACCGAGCAGCACGTGGCCGTGGCCCTGCGCCGCGTCGAGCGCGAGCTCGAGGAGCACGACGTCGTCGAGGAGGCGGTGCTCACCCTCTCGACGCCCGACGAGCCGAGCCTGCAGCCGCGTCGCTGACGGCCCGCCCCGGGCACGCTGGAGGGCCCGCCTCCGGGGCGGAGACGGGCCCTCGTGGCCTGCGCGGGCTATCAGGCGCGACGTCGCCGCGCGACCACTGTGGCCGCGGCGCCGAGCACGAGCAGGCCGAGTCCGGCGAGCGCGGCGTCGCCCGCGTGGTCGGCGCCGGTCTGGGCGAGTGCCGACCGCGTCGCCGTGCGGGCGGCTGCGGCCGTCGTCGGGGAGCCGGCCGCCGGCACGACGACTGTCTCGACGGGCAGGACCGGCGCTACGGGCACGACGGGGGCCACGGCCGCGGCGACGAGGCGGAAGTCACGCGACACGCGTGCCGACGGCAGGGACGCGAGGTACCGGACGCCCGGGACGTACTGCCGGACGGACACCCGCCACCCGGCGTCGGCCTGCAGCAGGTCGACGTACTCCCACGTGCCGTCGGCCTGCACCACGATCGGGTCGTGACCGTGTCCGAACGCGTCGCCTCCGTCGGTCCGGTCGAGGTCGATGTCGATCTCCGAGCCGGCCACTCCGGTGCCGCGGAACGTCACGTCGCCCCAGCCCTCCGGTGCGTCGACCCACGACGAGGGCCGGGCCGTGACCTGCGGCCCGACGGGCGCCGTGATCGTCGGGGCCGGGCTCGTCGGCACGTCGAGGACGACGTCGCGGGTCTCGACGGCGCGCACGGTCGGGCCGGCCGCGTCGGTCGCGGTCACGACGACGCGGTGCGGTCCGGCGGGTCCCTCGGGGAAGCCGAAGTCGAGCGACCAGTCGCCCGGCACGACGAGCGCCGATGCGAGCAGTTCGCCCTCGGGCGTGGTCACGTCGATGGTGCCCGCGAAGCCGACCGTCCCGGAGGCCGTGAGGCCGGACTCCGTGACGACTTGGCCCTGAACGGGGCTCACGAGCGAGAACAGCGCGGCTTCGGGCTCCTCGGGAGCGGCCTCCGCCGCGGGGTCGGCGTC
Organism: Frigoribacterium faeni; assembly: GCF_011761235.1. Classification (GTDB taxonomy): domain Bacteria; phylum Actinomycetota; class Actinomycetes; order Actinomycetales; family Microbacteriaceae; genus Frigoribacterium; species Frigoribacterium faeni_A. Next base: position 283,667 of record NZ_JAAOYW010000003.1, on the reverse strand, counting down.
GAGGGCAGGGGCCGGTGCCGTCGGGGAGGCCGGCTCCGACTCGGCCGGCTCCGTCGGCTCCGTCGTGTCCGGCGCCGTCGGGACGGCGTCTGCCCCGGCGGGCGCCTCCGCCTCCGCAGGCACCTCTGCGGGCGTCTCAGTCGGCGCCGCCCCCGCGGCACCGTCCGTCGCCGCGCCGTCCGCGTCCCCGACCGCGGGCTCCCCCGCCGGGACGCCCTCGTCGACCGGTGCGGCCGAGGCCCCCGCGGTCGTCGCGGGAGCCGGCTCGGCCAGCGCCGGCGCGGCCGTGAGGGCCACCCCGCCGAGCGTCAGCGCCACGATCGTCGGCAGCGCGAGCGCCGCCGCCTTGTAGTCCTTCATGATGTGTCCGTCCCCGTGGGTCACGAAGCCGCAGCGCCCCTTCCCACCCCCGGGACGCCGGCCCCGGCGGCGTCGTCGCCTGCCGGTGGCTCGACCGTAGCCGGGGCGGGGACGCGGCGGGCGCCTCCCGGCCGCATCTCGTCCTCCCGTCGGCGGACGTCATCCTGGAGGACGACCACGTCGTCCGGTCCGCGACCCGCGGTGCCCACGGACACCCGGTTCCTAGGGTCTGCGGGTACCGTCGAGGCGTGCGCACGATGATCCGGCTGGCCAAGTCCCACCCCTCCGCCGTCCGGTTCCTCGTCGTCGGCGGCATCGGCTTCGTCATCACGATGGTGATCAACTACGGCCTGAAGCTCTTCGTCATCCCCCAGCACCCCGTCACGGCCCTGGCGGTCGGCACGATCGTGGCGACCATCGTGTCGTACTGGATGAACAAGAAGTGGTCGTTCGACGACCGCGGCAGCCGCCACACCGGCCAGGAGATGCTGCTCTTCGTCGTCGTCAGCGTGATCGGCATCGGCATCAACTCCGCGCCGCTCTACCTCTCGCGCTACGGCTTCGGCCTCGAGGTGCCGAACGTCACCCGCACGACACAAGAGATCGCGGACTTCGTCAGCGGCCCCGTCATCGGCACGATGTTCGCGATGGTGTTCCGCTACTGGGCCATGAACAAGTGGGTGTTCCCGAAGCGCGCCCAGCTCGACGACGTGCTGTCGCCCGTCTCGCCCTCGACCGCCTCCACCCCCACCCGCTAGCCCCGGGCGGCCTGCGCGTCGAGGCCGTCGGCCACGGGGGCGAGCGCCGCCGCCACCTCCTCGTCCAGCGGGCGCCGGCCGACCCCGGCCCGGGCCCAGACGACGACCGCGGTGGCCGCGGCCGCCAGCAGGGCCGACGCGGCCACCTCGGCCCGGACGTCGCCGCGCGGCAGGCCGCCGGCCTCGCCGAGGAACGACGTCACCGTGGCGCGGATCCGCACCAGCCGCACGGCCGCCGACGACACGAGGTCGTCGCCGAGCCCCATCGCGTCGGACTGCGACAGCGCCCACGGCACCCGGTCCGCGGGGTGCCGTCGGGCCAGGCCCACCAGCGCCGCCTCGACCCGGCGCACGGGCGACGACCCCGAGGAGGCGCGCAGCGCGTCCCCGAGACCGGCCGCGCTGGCGTCGAGGTCGAGCCAGAGGGCATCGGCCTTCGACTCGAAGTAGTTGAAGAACGTGCCCCGGCTGACCCCGGCCCGCTGGGCGATCTGGTCGACCGTGGTGCGCGCCCAGCCCTGCTCGAGGAACAGCTCGGCCGCGGCGTCGGCCAACACGTCGGCCGACGACCTCCGGGGCCGCCCCGAGGGCCGTCCTGCTGGGGTGACCGGCTCGCCTGACATGGGGTCCATCATGCCGCTAGACTCGACGACGGCCTTGTTGGACTCAGTCCAACAACGCCGTCCGCCTCCCCCTCGTCCCCGACGGAGCCCCATGCGCACCCGCTCTCTCCCCCTGCTCGCCCTCGCCTCGGCGGGCGCCCTGCTGCTCGCGGGCTGCACCGCGGGCGGCGACGCCGCCGACGACGGCACGCCCTCGGCGGGCGGCACCCTCACCTACGCGACCGGGGACGCCGAGCCGACCTGCCTCGACCCGCACGTGGGCGGCAACTACCCGCAGGCGCTCGTCTCGACGCAGTACCTCGAGTCGCTCGTCTCGAAGGACGCCGACGGCACGATCGTGCCGTGGCTCGCCGACTCGTGGCAGGAGGCGGACGACGGCCTCAGCTGGACCTTCACCCTGCGCGACGGCGTCTCGTTCACCGACGGCACCCCGTTCGACGCCGCCGCCGTGGCCGCCAACGTCGCCCACCTGCAAGACCCCGAGACGCTGTCGTCCACCGGCTACCTCGCCCTGCAGAAGGTCACGGGCGTCGAGGCCGTCGACGCACGGACCGCCCGCTTCGACCTCAGCGAGCCCGACAGCGCGCTGCTCGAGTCGCTCACGCAGCCCTGGCTCGCGATGGAGTCGCCCGAGGCCCTGCAGCGCCCGCAGGACGTCAACTGCGAGTCGCCGGTCGGCACGGGGCCGTTCGTCGTCGAGTCGTGGACCAAGCAGGACCGCGTCGTGCTGAGCCGCAACGACGACTACTCGTCGCCGCCGGCCGACGCCGACCACGAGGGGCCCGCGCACCTCGACGAGGTCGTCTGGCGCTTCATCCCGGACTCGGCGGCCCGGTACGCCGCGCTCCAGGCCGGGCAGGTCGACGTCATCGACAACGTGCAGCCGGACACCCTCGTGGCCGCCGAGAAGGACGACTCGCTCAACGAGATCGACGCCCCGCGCCCCGGCGCCGCCAACCGCATCGAGCTGAACTCGGGCAAGGCCCCCTTCGACGACGAGCGCGTGCGACAGGCGTTCGTCACGGGGGTCGACGTGAACGACGGCATCGACTCGCTCTTCTTCGGCACGGCCGACCGGTCGTACTCGCCCCTGTCGAGCGTCGAGCCCCTCGCCTGGTCGGACGAGTCGCTCTTCGACGTCGACCCCGACGCCGCGGGCGACCTGCTCGACGAGGCGGGCTGGACCGAGCGCGACTCCGACGGCTACCGCACCAAGGGCGGCGAGCGCCTCTCCCTCGAGTTCCCGGTCAGCACGAACCAGTCGATCCCCGCCGAGCAGTCGCTCTTCGAGCAGATCCAGGCGGGCGCGAAGCAGCTCGGCATCGAGGTCGTGCTGTCGCCCCTCGACCTGTCGAGCTGGTACGGCGCCCTCGCCGCGAACGACTACGACCTCGTGAGCGCCCCGTACACGAAGGTGGGGCCCGACGTGCTGCGCATCCTCTACGACACGGCCGGCATCACCCCGGCGCCCAGCGGCTACTTCGCGAACCTGGCCCAGCTGAGCGACCCGGAGCTCGACCAGCTGCTGACGGACGCCGCGCAGACGAGCGACCCCGACGAGCGGGCCGACCTGTACGAGCAAGCCCAGCGCATCGTGCTCGAGAGCTACACCGTGCTGCCCCTGTACGACCAGCAGAACCACTACCTCGTGCGCTCGTCGGTGACGGGCGTCCGCGCCCTGCCGCCGGTGTCGGCCGTCACCCTGTATGACGCTTCCCGCACCGACTGAGCCGGGGCGCGACGCCCTGGCGGGTCGCGCCTCCTCGGCCGCTCCCCCGACCACGGACGACGCGTCGGCCGCGTCCCCCGTGTCGGCGGTGCCGAGGAGGCGCGGGCGAGCGGCAGCGGCGGCCCGGTGGCTCGTCGGTCGCGTCGTCGGCGGCGTGGTGGTGCTCTGGGCCGTGGCGACCATGGTCTTCTTCGCGATCCGCCTGGTGCCGGGCGACCCGGCCGAGGCCATCCTCGGCGGGCCGGGCTCGCAGGCGTCGGCCGAGGCGCTGGCCCTGGTGCGCGAGCAGTACGGGCTCGACGACCCGCTCCTCCTGCAGTACCTGGCGCAGCTCGGACGCCTCGCGACGGGCGACCTCGGCACCTCGTACTCGCTGCGCACCGACGTGGGCGGGCTGCTGCTCGACCAGCTGCCGGGCACGATCGTCCTCGCCGCGTGCGCGCTCGTCGTCGCGTGGCTGCTCGCCCTCGGCACGGCCTGGTGGGCCACCCTCGGCGGGCGGGTCGCGGCCGCCGTGTCGTCGGGCCTCGAGGTCGTGGCCGCCGCCGTGCCGCACTTCTGGCTCGGCAGCGTGCTCGTGCTCGTCCTCAGCACGCAGCTGGGCCTGCTGCCGCCCGTGAGCACCGGCACGCCGATCGGGCTCGTGCTGCCCGTGGTCACCCTCGCCGTGCCCGTCGCCGGGTTCCTCGGCCAGGTGACGCGCGACTCCCTCCTCGACGCGGCCTCGTCCCCGTTCGCGCTCTCGGCCCGCGCCCGGGGCGAGTCGACCTCGGGGCTGTTCCGCCGGCACCTCCTGCGGCACGCCGCGCTGCCCGGCCTCGCGCTCTCGGGCTGGGCCTTCGGGTCGCTGCTCAGCGGCGCCGTGGTCGTCGAGTCGGTCTTCGCGCGGCCCGGGCTCGGGCGCACGCTGCTCGGCGCGGTGACGCTGCGCGACATCCCGCTCGTGACCGGCGTGGCCCTCGTCTCGGCGCTGTCGTACGTCGTCGTCGTGGCGCTCGGCGACCTGGCCGAGCGGCTCGTCGACCCCCGGGTGCGGGCGTCGTGACCGGCAGCCGGCTCGGCGCGGCCCGTCTGCGCGCCCCCGAGGTCGTGGCGGCCGTCGCGCTCGGGCTCGTCGTCGTGGCGGCCGTGGCGCCGGGCCTGCTCGCCCCGGCCGACCCCCTCGCCGTCGCCCCCGTCGACGCCTTCTCGGCCCCCTCGCTCGCGCACCCGTTCGGCACCGACGAGTCCGGGCGCGGCGTCTTCACGCGCATGGTGCACGGCGCCGGCGCCAGCCTGTCGATCGGCGCGGCGGCGACCCTGATCGGCACCGGGCTCGGCGTGCTGCTCGGGGTCGCCGCCGGGTTCGGGGGCGGCCGCCTGCCCGGGCGAGCGGCCGACGCGGCCGTGTCGCGCCTCCTCGAGGTGATGTTCGCGCTGCCCGGGCTGCTGCTCGCCCTGGTCGTCATCGCGTTCACCGGCCCCGGCGCCCTGCCCGCCACCGTCGCCGTGGGGCTCGCGACGGCGCCGGGCTACGCGCGCATCGTGCGCAGCCAGGTCGTGCGCGTCCGGCGCTCGGCCATGGTCGAGGCCGCCGTCGTGCTGGGGCGACGGCCCGGCGCCGTGCTCTGGCGCCACGTGCTGCCGAACGCGCTGGCCCCGGTCGTCGTGCTCGCGACGCTCGGCCTCGGCCAGGCGGTCGTCTGGGCCTCGTCGCTCAGCTACCTGGGCCTCGGGGCGCCGCCGCCCGCCCCCGAGTGGGGCGCCATGCTCTCGGCCGGCCGCCTCTACGTGACGAGCGCCTGGTGGATGACGGTGTTCCCCGGCCTCGCCGTGGTGCTCACCGCAGCGGCCGCGACCGTGCTGGGCCGTGGCCTCGCACGCCGGGGCGGAGGCGCGTCGTGACCGCCGCCGCTCCCCTGCTCTTCGTCGACGGGCTGCGGGTCTCGTTCGGGGCCGGGCCGGTCGTCGACGAGGTCTCGTTCAGCCTCGCGGCCGGCGAGTGCGTGGCCGTCGTGGGCGAGTCCGGCTCGGGCAAGAGCGTCACGGCGCGCGCCCTGCTCGGGCTGACCGGCGGCACGGTCGAGGCCCGCCGCCTCACGCTCGGCGAGACCGACCTGACGGGCCTGCGCGAGGCCGCGTGGCGCCGTGTCCGCGGCGCCCGGGTGGGCCTCGTGCTGCAGGACGCCCTCGTCTCGCTCGACCCCCTCCGCCCGATCGGCCGCGAGATCGACGACGCCCTGCGCCTGCACACCCGGCTGACGCCGCGGCAGCGCCGTGCACGGGCCCTGGAGGCGCTGGTCGAGGTGGGCATGCCCGACCCGGAGGCGCGGCTCGGCTCCCGCTCCGGCGAGCTGTCGGGCGGGCTGCGCCAGCGCGCGCTCATCGCGGCCGCGCTCGCCGTGCGGCCCGAGCTCGTCGTCGCCGACGAGCCCACGACGGCGCTCGACGCCGAGGTGCAGCGCGTCGTCGTCGACCGGCTCCGGGCGCTGCGGGACGGCGGCACGGCCGTGCTGACGATCAGCCACGACCTCGGCGTCGTGCGCCGACTGGCCGACCGCGTCGTCGTGATGCGCGCCGGACGGGTCGTCGAGACCGGACGGACCGCCGAGGTGCTCGACGCCCCGCGGCACGAGTACACGCGGATGCTCGTGGCGGCGCTGCCGGGCGGGGCGCCGCGCGGGTCGCGGCTGTCGCCGCCGGCGCCCGACCCCGCACCTGCGCCCGCGCCCGCTCCCGCCGCACCGGGTGCCCCCGCTCCCGCCCCCGCTCCCGCCGCACCGGCTGGCGCCGCCGAGCACCGCCGAGTGGACGAGACACCGCCCACTGCGGCGGTGGATCGTCCACTCGGCGGTGTCGCGGCGACCCCCACCGACGACCGCCCCGTCGTGCTCGCCGCGGCCGGGCTCCGCCGGGTGTTCCCGTCGCGCGGCGCAGCCCCCGACCGCGTCGCCGTCGACGACGTGACGCTCGAGCTACGTGCGGGCGAGACTCTTGGCCTGGTGGGCGCGTCCGGCAGCGGCAAGACGACGACCGCGCGCCTCCTGCTCGGCCTCGACGACCCCGACGGGGGCACCGTCACGCTGCTCGGCGAGCCGTGGGCGCCACTGCGCGAGCGCGAGCGCCGCGCCCGGCGACCGCTGCTCGGCGCCGTCTACCAGGACCCGGCGAGCTCGTTCGACCCCCGCCTGCCCGTGGTTCGCCTGCTCGCCGACGCCCTCACGGGCGGCGCGCGCACGCGGCCCGGCCGCGACGCCCTGCGACGCGACGTCGTCGACCTGCTCGCCCGGGTCGGCCTCGCGGCCGACCTCGCCGACCGGGGCACCGCCTCCCTCTCGGGCGGCCAGCGGCAGCGCGTCGCCATCGCCCGTGCCCTGGCGGCGCGGCCGCAGGTCATCGTCTGCGACGAGCCCGTGTCGGCCCTCGACGTGTCGGTGCAGGCCCAGGTTCTCGACCTGCTCGACGACCTGCAGCGTCAGGACGGCCTGGCCTACCTGTTCATCTCGCACGACCTCGACGTCGTCGGGCACATGGCCGACCGAGTCGCCGTCATGCAGCACGGCCGCGTCGTCGAGCAGGGCCGCAGCGTCGACGTCTTCGCCGCGCCCCGGCACGAGCACACGCGGGCCCTGCTGGCCGCGCGGCCCTGACGGGGCGCCGGGTCGTCAGGCCCCCTGCCCGCTCCCCGGCCGCGCCGCCAGGTCGTCAGGCCTTCGTCTGCTCCCCCGCCGCGCCGTCGTCGGCCGGCGTGCGGACGACGGGGATCGGCCCCGACTGCGCGAACGCCAGCGCCCAGTCCGACTTCGCCACGTCGCTCGACTCGTCCGAGTACGCCTCGATCAGCTCGCGGGCCTCGTCGTCGCTGGCGACGGTGGGGCCCGAGCCGAGCAGCGGCTCGTTGGCGGTCTCCTTCGTGAACGACACGGCCACGAGCCCGATCACGGCCGCGGCCATGAGGTAGAAGGCCGGCACGTCGTGGGCCCAGCCGAAGCCCTGCCCCTCCGCCCAGACGACGAGCGCCTCGGTGGCCAGCGGCGTGGTGCCGCCGAAGAGCGAGACCGACACGTTGAACGCGATCGCGAGCGCGCCGTAGCGGATGATCGTCGGGAACAGCGCGGGCAGGGTCGAGGGCATCGTCGAGGTGAAGGTGACGAGCACGAGGCCGAGCACCAGCAGCCCGGCGAACGACAGCACGCCGTTCTCGCTCTGCACCATGCGCAGCGCCGGGAACGACAGCACGAGGAACCCGATGCAGCCCGCGAACAGCACGGGCCGCCGGCCGAAGCGGTCGCTGAGCCGCCCGCCGAAGGTGATGACGAGCATCATCAGCACCATCACGACGATGATGAACAGCAGGCCGCTCGTGGCGTCGCGCCCGAGCGTGTTCGACAGGTACGTCGGCATGTACGACAGCAGCATGTAGTCGGTCACGTTGAAGACGAGCACGAGGCCGACGCAGACGAGCAGGGCGCGCCAGTTCTCGCGGAACAGCTTCAGGAACGGCACCTTCTGGTGCTCGCGCTCCGACGCCTCCGCCTGCTGCTTCTGGAACGCGGGGGTCTCCTCGAGCTTGAGGCGCAGGTAGAGACCGATCAGGCCGAGCGGCCCGGCGACGATGAACGGGATGCGCCAGCCCCAGCCGAGCAGCGCCTCCTCGCTCAGGCCGAGCTGCAGGGCGGTCACCAGGGAGGCGCCGAGCACGTAGCCGCCGAGGGTGCCGAACTCGAGCCACGAGCCCATGAACCCGCGGCGCTTGTCGGGCGAGTACTCGGCGATGAACGTCGCCGCCCCGCCGTACTCGCCGCCGGTCGAGAAGCCCTGCAGGAGGCGCGCCAGCAGCAGCAGGATCGGCGCCCACACGCCGATGGTCGCGTACGACGGGATGAGCCCGATGGCCAGCGTGCCCGCCGCCATCAGGATCATCGTCATGGCCAGCACCTTCTGCCGGCCGATGCGGTCGCCGAGCGGGCCGAAGAAGGCGCCGCCGATCGGGCGGACCACGAACGCGGCCGTGAACGTGCCGAAGGTGAAGAGGATGTTGAGGGCGTCGTTCCCGGGCGGGAAGAAGACCTGGGCGATGGTCGTGGTGATGTAGGCGTAGACGCCGAAGTCGAACCACTCCATCGCGTTGCCGAGGGCGGCGGCGCTGACGGCGCGCTTGAGCATGGACTCCTCGACGACGGTGACGTCGTCGGTGGTGAGCTCGCGGCGCGCGGGCCTGGACGAGTTCTTGCGGGCTGACATGTGTCGGGATACCTCCGGGTGATCGGACGGAGCACGACAACGGCGTCGGGCAAAAACCGAACGAGACTAGCAGGACCGGCATGTCAGATCCAGTGCCGACGGCGCAACCCTGCCCTGACCGCACCTTTCCGTGCCGCTGCTCGCGGCCCGCGTACACTGGGGCCGTCCCACAACCAGGCGCCTCACCACCGACACGGCGCCGTCCACAGAACCGGAGCAGCCCATGACGTCACCGATGCCCGACAAGCCCGCGCTCGAGGGGCTCGAAGCCCGCTGGGGCCGCGTCTGGGAGGACGAGGGCACCTACCGGTTCCGCCGCGACGAGGCGACCCGCTCCTCCGTGTTCTCGATCGACACTCCCCCGCCGACCGCGTCGGGCAGCCTGCACATCGGCCACGTCTTCAGCTACACGCACACCGACGTCAAGGCGCGCTTCGAGCGCATGCGCGGCGCGAGCGTCTTCTACCCCATGGGCTGGGACGACAACGGCCTGCCGACCGAGCGTCGCGTGCAGAACTATTACGGAGTCCGCTGCGACCCGTCGCTGCCCTACGACGCCGACTTCACGCCTCCCTTCGAGGGCGGCGACGGCAAGTCGGCCAAGGCCGCCGACCAGGTGCCGATCTCGCGCCGCAACTTCGTCGAGCTCTGCGAGCGCCTCACCGTCGAGGACGAGAAGCAGTTCGAGGACGTCTGGCGCACGCTCGGCCTCTCGGTCGACTGGACGCAGAGCTACCGCACCATCGACGACCGGTCGCAGGCCATGGCGCAGAAGGCGTTCCTGCGCAACCTGGCCCGTGGCGAGGCCTACCAGGCCGACGCGCCCACCCTGTGGGACGTCACCTTCCGCACCGCGGTCGCCCAGGCCGAGCTGGAGGACAAGGAGGTGCCGGGGGCGTACCACAAGCTCGCCTTCCACCGCGCCGACGGCGAGGGCGACGTCCTCATCGACACGACCCGTCCCGAGCTGCTCCCGGCCTGCGTGGCCCTCGTGGCGCACCCCGACGACGAGCGCTACCAGGCCCTGTTCGGCACGACGGTGCGCTCGCCGCTCTTCGACGTCGAGGTCCCCGTCGTGGCGCACCACCTCGCCCAGCCCGACAAGGGCTCGGGCATCGCCATGGTGTGCACCTTCGGCGACACGAACGACGTCGTGTGGTGGCGCGAGCTGCAGCTGCCGAACCGCGCGGTGATCGGCTTCGACGGCCGCTTCGTCAGCGAGGCCCCCGCCGCGATCGAGTCGGAGGCGGGCCGCGAGGCATACGCCCAGCTCGCCGGCAAGACGGTCTTCAGCGCGAAGCAGTCGGTGGTCGAGCAGCTGACCGCCTCGGGCGAGCTGGTCGGCGAGATCCGCGGGATCTCGCACCCGGTCAAGTTCTTCGAGAAGGGCGACAAGCCGCTCGAGATCGTCTCGACCCGCCAGTGGTACATCGTCAACGGCGCCCGCGACGAGGCCCTGCAGCAGTCGCTGCTCGAGCGCGGCCGCGAGGTCGGGTTCCACCCCGACTTCATGCGCGTGCGGTTCGAGAACTGGGTGAACGGCCTCAACGGCGACTGGCTGATCTCGCGCCAGCGCTTCTTCGGGGTTCCGCTGCCCGTCTGGTACCCGCTCGACGCCGACGGCAACCCGGTCTACGACGACGTCATCGTGCCCGACGAGGCGTCGCTGCCCGTCGACCCGTCCAGCGACGCGGCCCCCGGCTACGACGAGTCCCAGCGCGGCGTGCCCGGCGGCTTCCAGGGCGAGCTCGACGTGATGGACACCTGGGCGACCTCGTCGCTGACCCCGCAGCTCGCCGGCGGCTGGGAGGCCGACCCCGAGCTGTTCGACCTCGTGTTCCCGTACTCGCTGCGCCCCCAGGGCCAGGACATCATCCGCACTTGGCTCTTCTCGACCGCCCTGCGCTCGCAGCTCGAGCACGGCACGGTGCCGTGGACGGACGCCTCGATCTCGGGCTTCATCGTCGACCCCGACCGCAAGAAGATGTCGAAGTCGAAGGGCAACGTCGTCACCCCCGCCGCCATGCTCGACGACCACGGCTCCGACGCGGTCCGCTACTGGGCCGCCTCCAGCCGCCTGGGCACCGACGCGGCCTTCGACCCGCAGAACCCGAAGCAGATCAAGATCGGCCGCCGCCTGGCGATCAAGGTGCTCAACGCGGCGAAGTTCGTCTACTCGTTCGAGCTGCCGTCGGGCGAGTTCGCGATCACCGAGCCGCTCGACCGCGACCTGCTCGCGTCGTTCGCGGCCGTCGTCGAGACCGCCACGGAGGCGCTGGTCGGCTACGACCACGCCCGCGCCCTCGAGGTGACCGAGAAGTTCTTCTGGACCTTCTGCGACGACTACCTCGAGCTCGTCAAGGAGCGCGCCTACGGCGCGACGACGCCGGCCGAGCAGGCCTCGGCGGTGCTCGCCCTCCGCACGACGCTCGACGGGCTGCTGCGCCTGCTCGCGCCGTACCTGCCGTTCGCGACGGAGGAGGTCTGGTCCTGGACGCACGACGACTCCGTGCACCGCGCCTCCTGGCCGACGGCCGCCGAGCTCGGCGAGGTGGGCGCGCCCACCGGGCTGCTCGGGCTCGTCGGCGAGGCGCTGATCGGGGTGCGTCGGGCGAAGTCGGACGCCAAGGCCTCGCAGAAGACGCCGGTGGTCTCCGCGACGATCGCCGCGCCGGCCGCGCAGCTCGAGGTGCTCCGCGGGGCGGCCTCCGACCTCGCGGCGGTGGGCAAGATCCAGTCGCTCGAGTTCGTCGAGGGCGAGGCGCTGGCCGTCGCCTCGATCGAGCTGGGCGAGCTGCCCGAGGCCCCCGCGGCCCCGGCGGCGGGCGCCTGATGCAGCTCGGCACCCGGTGGAGCGTGGGAGGCGCGGCGCCCGCCGCCCTCCCCGCCCCCGTGCTCGGGGCGGTCGCCCAGGTCGAGCGCGAGCTGGCCGACCAGGGTGTCGACGCGTCGTCCTGGCGCTGGACGCTCACGTACCTCGAGCACCGCCCCGTCGTCGAGCTCGACGACGGCACGGTGATCCGCGTCGACGCCGTCACCGGCGAGGCGCACGTGCACGGCCCGGACGACGAGCCCGCCGACGACGACGCCTAGCCCTGCCGACACGGGCCGCGCCCGCGCCCGGTCTGGCCGGGCGCGGCGTCAGGCGCGGGCGACGATCTCGCCGTGCGGCATGAGCAGCCAGCCGTCGGGGGCGTCGCGCCACGCGCGCCAGGCGTCCGCGATCGCGTGCAGCTCGGCGTCGGTCGCCACGCCCTTGTCGATCGCGTCGCCGTGGAACGCCGACTCCGTCGCGCGGGCGGCCCAGCTGTCGCCCCACCATGCGCGCTCGTCGTCCGAGGCGAAGCACCACGAGGAGGCGGTGCTCGCGACCGTCTCGAATCCCGCCTCGAGCGCCCAGCCCTTGAGGCGCCTCCCTGCGTCGGGTTCTCCGCCGTTGCCGCGGTGCACCTGCTGGTAGATGTCCATCCAGCGGTCGAGGCCGGCCGACTCCGGGGCCCAGATGGTGCCGTGGTAGTCGACCTCGCGGGCGGCGACGACGCCCCCGGGGCGTGCGACGCGGCGCATCTCGCGCAGCGCCCCGACGGGATCGGCGACGTGCTGCAGCACCTGGTGGGCGTGCACGACGTCGAACGAGTCGTCGTCGAAGGGCAGCTCGTACAGGTCGGCGGTCACGAACTCGAGGGCGGCGACGCCGCGGGCGGCCGCGAGCTCGGCCGCCCGGGCGACGACACCGGGCGCGGAGTCGACGCCCACGACCCGGCCGGGGGCGAGCCGCTCGGCGAGGTCGACGGTGATCGTGCCCGGTCCGCAGCCGACGTCGAGCAGCGACAGCCCGGGTCGGAGGTGCGGCACGAGGTACGCGGCGCTGTTCTCGACCGTGCGCCAGGAGTGGCTGCGCAGGACGCTCTCGTGGTGCCCGTGGGTGTAGGTGGCGCGTGCCGCCGGCGGTCGGTCCATGCGCCCGACCCTACCGAGGCTCCTAGTGTGGACGGATGACGAACCCGTTCCTCGAGCCGAGCCCCCTGCCGTACGGGCTGCCGCCGTACGCCGACATCACCGACGACGACTTCCTCCCGGCGTTCGAGGCGGGGCTGGCGCAGCAGCGCGACGAGGTCGAGGCCATCGCGTCGGCCCCCGGCGAGCCGACCTTCGCCGACACGGTCGAGGCGCTCGAGCGCAGCGGCCGGGTGCTCGCGCGGGTCGAGCACGTGTTCTTCGACAAGGCGTCGAGCGACTCGAACGAGGCGACGGACGCCCTCGAGCTCGAGCTGGCGCCGCGGCTCGCGGCGCACGCCGACGCGATCCACCTCGACCCGCGGCTCTGGCGCCGCCTGGACGCGCTGCACGCTCGCCGGGACGAGCTCGACCTGACGCCGGAGCAGGACTACCTGCTCGAGCGCACCGTCGCGGACTTCGTCCGGGCGGGTGCCGCCCTGGGCGACGACGACAAGGAGGCGCTGCGAGAGCTGAACCAGCGGCTCTCGACCCTGACCACCCGCTTCGAGAAGCACCTGCTGGCCGACACGAACGACCTCGCCGTGGTCGTGCGCGACCCGGCCGAGCTGCCAGGGCTCAGCGAGGGCGAGCTCGGCGCCGCGGCCGCGGCCGCCCGCGAGCGGGGCCTCGACGACGCCTGGGTGATCACCCTCGTGCTGCCCACCGGCCACCCCCTGCTGGCCTCGCTCGACGACCCGGCCCTGCGGGAGCGCGTCATGACGGCCTCGCTCTCACGAGGGCGTCGGGGCGGCGACCACGACACCCGCGAGCTCGTGCTCGAGATCGCACGGCTCCGCGCCCGCCGGGCCGTCCTGCTCGGGTTCCCCGACCACGCCTCCTGGGTCACCGCGGGCGAGACGGCGGGCAGCCCCGCGGCCGTCGCCGACCTGCTCGGCAGGCTCGCCGCGCCCGCCGCCCGCAACGCACGGGCCGAGCTCGACGAGCTGCGCGAGCTCGCCTCCGAGGGAGCCGGTGAGGCGGGCACCGAGCCGGCCTCCGAGATCGGCGCCGCCGACCGGGCCTGGTGGGCCGAGCGGGTCCGCGCCCGCCGCTTCGACGTGGACACCGCCGTGATGCGCGACTACTTCGAGGCCGACCGGGTGCTGCACGACGGCGTCCTCCACGCCGCGACGCGGCTCTACGGGCTGCGCTTCGCCGAACGTCCCGACCTCGTCGGGCCGCACCCCGACGCCCGGGTCTTCGAGGTGACCGAGGAGGACGGCTCCCCCGTCGGCCTGTACGTGCTCGACCTCTACACGCGCGATTCCAAGCGCGGCGGCGCCTGGATGAACCCCCTCGTGTCGCAGTCGGCCCTGCTCGGCCTCGCGCCGGTCGTGGTCAACAACCTCAACGTGTCGAAGCCGGCGGCGGGCTCGCCCACGCTGCTGACGCTCGACGAGGTGACGACGCTGTTCCACGAGTTCGGGCACGCCCTGCACGGCCTGCTCGCCCGGGTGACGTACCCGTCGTTCTCGGGCACGAACGTGTTCCGCGACTTCGTCGAGTTCCCGAGCCAGGTCAACGAGATGTGGATGCTCTGGCCCGAGGTGCTCGAGAACTACGCCGTGCACCACGTCACGGGCGAGCGCATGCCGCAGGAGCTCGTCGACCGGCTGGTCGCCTCGCGCACCTGGGGCGAGGGCTTCGCGACGAGCGAGTACCTCGCCAGCGCGCTGCTCGACCAGGCCTGGCACACCCTGTCGCCCGCGGCGGCCGACCGCGTGACGGACGTCGGGTCGTTCGAGCAGGAGGCGCTGGCCGCGGTCGGCCTGGACCTCGCGGCGGTGCCCCCTCGCTACTCGAGCACGTACTTCGCCCACACCTTCTCGGGCGGCTACGACGCCGGCTACTACTCGTACATCTGGAGCGAGGTGCTCGACGCCGACACGGTCGAGTGGTTCCGGGAGAACGGCGGCCTGAGCCGCGAGGCGGGCGACCGGTTCCGGTCGCGCCTGCTCGGCGTGGGCGGCTCGCGGGACCCCCTGGACGCCTACCGCGACTTCCGCGGCCGCGACGCCCGCGTCGAGCCCCTGCTGGAGCGGCGCGGCCTGGCCTGAGCGCGGCGGCCGGCCGGCCCGGGCCAGCTAGGCCGGCCAGAGACCGGCCAGACCCGCCAGGTCGGCTAGGCCGACTTGTCGACGCGCTCCGGGGCGAGGCGCGGCACGATCGTGGGCGCGGCGTTCTCGAGCACGGAGGCGCGGGTGACGACCACCTTGCCGACGGTGTCGTCGGAGGGCACGTCGAACATGATCGGGCCGAGGACCTCTTCGAGGATGGCCCGGAGGCCCCGGGCGCCGGTCTGGCGCAGCACGGCGAGGTCGGCGATCGACTCGAGCGCCGCGTGGTCGAACTCGAGCTCGACCCCGTCGATCTCGAACATGCGCTGGTACTGGCGCACCAGGGCGTTCTTCGGCTCGGTGAGGATCTGCATGAGCGCGGCCTGGTCGAGCTGGGTCACCGTCGTCACGACGGGGAGGCGCCCGATGAACTCGGGGATGAGCCCGAACTTGTGCAGGTCCTCGGGGAGGACCTCGCTGAACAGGGCCGCTTCGTCCTGCTTGCTGTGCAGCGGGGCGCCGAAGCCGATGCCGCGCTTGCCGGCACGGTTGGAGATGATGTCCTC
Organism: Frigoribacterium faeni; assembly: GCF_011761235.1. Lineage (GTDB taxonomy): Bacteria > Actinomycetota > Actinomycetes > Actinomycetales > Microbacteriaceae > Frigoribacterium > Frigoribacterium faeni_A. The sequence continues at coordinate 268,352 of NZ_JAAOYW010000003.1, read as the reverse complement.
GAGGCCGGCGAAGGCGCCGGCGACGATGAAGAGCACGTTGGTCGTGTCGACCTGGATGAACTCCTGGTGGGGGTGCTTGCGCCCGCCCTGCGGCGGCACCGAGGCGACGGTGCCCTCGAGGATCTTGAGCAGGGCCTGCTGCACGCCCTCGCCGGACACGTCGCGCGTGATGGACGGGTTCTCGGCCTTGCGCGCGATCTTGTCGATCTCGTCGATGTAGATGATGCCCGTCTCGGCGCGCTTGACGTCGTAGTCGGCGGCCTGGACGAGCTTCAGCAGGATGTTCTCGACGTCTTCGCCGACGTAGCCCGCCTCGGTCAGGGCCGTCGCGTCGGCGACCGCGAAGGGCACGTTGAGGCGCTTGGCGAGCGTCTGCGCCAGGTAGGTCTTGCCGCAGCCGGTGGGGCCGATCAGCAGGATGTTCGACTTCGAGATCTCGACCTCGTCGGCGAGGGACTCGGCGGCCGTCAGGGTCGACGCGGCCCGGATGCGCTTGTAGTGGTTGTAGACGGCGACGGACAGCGCGCGCTTCGCCGCATCTTGCCCGATGACGTACTCCTCGAGGAACGAGTAGATCTCGCGGGGCTTCGGCAGGTCGAACTCGCTCGCGGGCTCGTCGCCGGCCTCGGCGAGGCGCTCTTCGATGATCTCGTTGCAGAGCTCGACGCACTCGTCGCAGATGTAGACCCCGGGACCCGCGATCAGCTGCTGCACCTGCTTCTGGCTCTTGCCGCAGAACGAGCACTTCAGCAGGTCAGCGCTCTCACCGATGCGTGCCATGCTCGGCCTCCCTACGAGATCGTCGGCGCCCCCTGTCGGACGTCGTCCACCGAGCCTAACCCGATCCCCCGACACCCACGGACCGACCGGCGGCATCCGCCGCGAGCCGGCCCGGCGAGCCCGCCGGGGAGGGACGACCGGCAGCCCGGGTCGACCCGCGACAGGCCCGCCCGCGGCGGTCCCCGGACGCGACGCTCCCCGGTCGCGACAGCCCCCCTGACGCGACGGAGCCCCGGGCGTCTCCGCCCGGGGCTCCGTCGCGCACGCGGCGCGCGACCTGCTAGCGCGTGAGCGCCGGCTGGTTCTTGCGCGACGTCAGCACCTGGTCGACGAGGCCGTAGGCCAGCGCCTCCTCGGCGCCGAGGATGTTGTCGCGCTCGATGTCGCGGTTCACCTGCTCGGGCGACTTGTTCGAGTGCTTCGAGAGGGTCTCCTCGAGCCAGGTGCGCATGCGCAGCACCTCGGCCGCCTGGATCTCGATGTCGGACGCCTGGCCGCCGCCGCTGCCGCCGGTCGCCGGCTGGTGGATGAGCACCCGGGCGTTCGGCAGCGCCAGGCGCTTGCCGGGCTGGCCCGCCGCGAGCAGCACCGCCGCGGCCGAGGCCGCCTGGCCGAGGCACACCGTCTGGATCTCGGGGCGGATGTACTGCATCGTGTCGTAGATGGCCGTCATGGCCGTGAACGAGCCGCCGGGCGAGTTGATGTACAGCGTGATGTCGCGGTCGGGGTCCATGCTCTCGAGCACGAGCAGCTGGGCCATGATGTCGTCCGCCGACGCGTCGTCGACCTGCACGCCGAGGAACACGATGCGGTCCTCGAAGAGCTTGGCGTACGGGTCCTGGCGCTTGTAGCCGTAGGCCGTGCGCTCTTCGAAGCTGGGGAGGATGTATCGGGAGCTGGGGGTCTGCACTCGGCCCGCGCCGCCCATCATCGGGAGTTCCATGAACACTGTCTCTTTCTCTGCTGACGAATCGGGAGGACTAGGCCTGGTCGGTGCCGGCGCCGCCGACGACGTCGGTGGCCGAGCCGCGGATGTGGTCGACGAAGCCGTACTCCAGCGCCTCCTCGGCGGTGAACCAGCGGTCGCGGTCGCCGTCCTCGTTAATCTGCTCGACGGTCTTGCCGGTCTGGGCAGCCGTGATCTCGGCGAGGCGCTGCTTCATCGAGAGGATGAGCTGGGCCTGCGTCTGGATGTCGGAGCTGGTGCCGCCGAAGCCGCCGTGGGGCTGGTGCAGCAGCACGCGCGCGTTCGGCGTGATGTAGCGCTTGCCCTTGGTGCCCGCGGTCAGGAGCAGCTGCCCCATCGAGGCGGCCATGCCGATCCCGACGGTGACGATGTCGTTCGGCACGAACTCCATCGCGTCGTAGATCGCCATGCCGGCCGTGATCGACCCGCCGGGCGAGTTGATGTAGAGGTAGATGTCCTTCTCGCTGTCCTCAGCGGCGAGGAGCAGGAGTTTCGCTGCGATCTCGTTGGCGTTCTCGTCGCGTACCTCGGAACCGAGCCAGATGATGCGGTCCTTGAGCAGTCGGTCAAAAACACTGTTGGGCAGTGTCACGTCGGCCATGGTGGTGCTCCCATTCGTTGTCGCTTGTCGTCGAATCTATCCGCTGCGGGGCACGGGTTCCGGGCTGTTCGCCCACGGCAATAACTTCCCGGCGCGAGGCGCGCCGGGCCCGGACGCAGAGAGGGCCGGGTGCAGCAGCACCCGGCCCTCTCGACGTCAGCGACGCGTCAGCTCAGCTCACGCGTGGTCGTGACCCTCGTGGTCGTCGTCGCCGCCGACGCCCGCGGTGGCGGTGAAGGCCGACAGGTCGACCTCCTTGCCCTCGCCGTCGACGACCTTGGCCTTCGACAGCACGACGGCGAGCGCCTTGCTGCGGGCGACCTCGCCGACCATGGCCGGGATCTGGCCGTTCTGGTCGAGGACCTTGATGAACTCGCCGGGCTCCATGCCGTACTGCGCGGCGCCCTGGATCAGGTACTGGGTGAGCTCGTCCTGCTCGACCTTGACCTCTTCCTTCTCGGCGATCGCGTCGAGGAGGATCTGGTTGCGGAAGGCCTTCTCGCTGCTCTCGGTCACCTCGGTGCGGTGCTCGGCGTCCTCGAGGCGGTTCTCCTGCTCGAGGTGACGGTGCACCTCGTCCTCGACGAGCTTCTCGGGCACGGGGATCTCGACGGCCTCGAGCAGCTTCTCGACGACCTGGTCGCGCGCCTGGGCGCCCTGGCCGAACGTCTTGGACTTGGCCAGCTGCTCCTTCAGGTCGCCCTTGAGCTCGTCGATGGTGTCGAACTGGCTGGCGATCTGGGCGAAGTCGTCGTCGGCCTCGGGGAGCTCGCGCTCCTTCACGGCGGTGACGGTGACGGCGATCTGGGCGGTCTCGCCCTCGCGGTCGCCGCCGAGCAGCTTCGACTCGAAGGTGGTGCTCTCGTCGGCGGTGAGCGACTCGAGGGCCTCGTCGATGCCCTCGATGAGCTCGCCCGAGCCGAGCTCGTACGACACGCCCTGGGCGGTGTCGACGGTCTCGTCGCCGATGGTGGCGGTGAGGTCGATCTGGACGAAGTCGCCGGTGGTCGCGGGGCGGTCGACCGTGACGAGCGTGCCGAAGCGGGTGCGGAGGTTGGACAGCTCCTCCTCGACCTCGTCGTCGCTGATCTCGACCGAGTCGACCGTGAGCTCGATGCCCTCGTAGTCGGGCAGGTCGAACTCGGGACGCACGTCGACCTCGACGGCGATGGTCAGGTCGCCCGAGAAGTCCTTGACGTCGGGCCAGGACACGACGTCGGCCTCGGGACGGCCGAGCACGCGGATCTCGGTCTCGGTGACGGCCTCGCGGTAGAACTTGTCGAGGCTCTCGCTGACGGCGTGGTTCAGGACCTCTTCACGACCGACGCGCTGGTCGATGATGGGCGGCGGCACCTTGCCCTTGCGGAAGCCGGGGATGTTGATCGACTCCGCGATGTGGCCGTACGCGTGCGTGACGCTGGGCTTGAGCTCGTCAGGGCTGACGACGATGTTGAGCTTGACGCGCGTGGGGCTGAGCTTCTCAACGGTGGTCTGGACCAATGTGGGGCTTCTCCTGTGTTGGTGGTGCTGAACTCACGTCCGAGACAGCAGGTAGACGATCGTCGGGGCGACAGGACTCGAACCTGCGATCTTCCGCCCCCAAAACGGACGCGCTAGCCACTACGCTACGCCCCGCATATCACCTTGTTCGGCGGCCCCGTTGGTCCCGTTGAGGTCGGGTGGAGCGAGCCTCGGAGGAGTCTAGCCGACCACGGAGGCGCCCGCGCTGGACCGGTCGGCGACATGCTCTATAGTTGAGGGCACCCATGCGGCCCTGGCCGTTGCGGGGATGTAGCTCAATGGTAGAGCCTCAGTCTTCCAAACTGATGGCGCGGGTTCGATTCCCGTCATCCCCTCGTACTCGTTCGACGCCTCCGGCGTCCGGCGCCGGGGGGCGCCTTGAATGACTCCTGCGGTTCAGGTTGCTCGTGGGGTCCGGCGCCGGGGTCTCCCTCTCTCGTCGTGCTCGCGGTGCCGTGCAGAGATCCTGGAGGTCGACGTGACTGCGGCCCCGAAGAGGGGGTGCGCTTCGGGGCAGACGTGGTAAGGGGCACCTCCTCGGATGGCCCATGATCTGAGGATGGAACGCGCGACGGTCGTCCGGGCCGCCCTCGTCGGGGCGGCGCTCGCCCTGCTCACGATCGGGTGCACCGTGCCGGTGACCACCGCTTCCCCCGGCTCCGCCCCGACCGGGGCCCCGCTGGCCGCCGCGTCGGCCGCGCCGGTCGACGGCACCGCCCGCGGCACGGCCGCCGACTCCGACGGCGCCGTGCGCGTCGCGATCGTGGGCGACTCGCTCACCGCCGGCGGCGGCCGCCTGCTCAGCGACGGCCTCGACGCGGACACGTGGATGACCTACGCGCAGGGCGACGGCGTCGAGTGGGTCGGCGGGTGGGCCAAGGGCGGCAGCACCGTCCAGGAGCAGGCCGCGGCCGTCGCCCCCGTCGCCGACGTCGACGTGCTCGTGCTCATGTCGGGCACGAACGACGTGCGCAAGGGCATCGGCTTCGCCGAGTCCGCCGCGTCGTACGACTCGGTCGTCGCCACGATCGCGCCGCGCCACGTGGTCGTCGCCGCCATCCCGCCGTACGACCGCTCCCCCGCGGCCGCCGCCGTCTACCAGCGTGCCCTCGAGCGGTTCGTCCACGAGCGGGGCTGGACCTGGACCGACCCGTGGGGCTTCGCGCGGGACGGCCTCGTGTTCGCGCCCGGCACCTCGCCCGACGGCATCCACCCCACGACCGCGGGCTACCAGCGGCTCGGCGAGTCCCTGCGCGGCACGATCCTCGAGGTCGGCGGGGTCCGCGACGACCTGCTGCAGGCCGGTCCGGCGGCGGACCCGGCCGTCGACCCCGCCACGAGCTGACGAGACGCACCGCCAGGCTCCGGCCGTGCCTCCGGGCCGGCGGCGCGCCTAGCGCTGCAGGTAGGCGAGCACGGCGAGCACGCGGCGGTGGTCGCTGCCGCTGTCCTCGAGCAGGAGCTTCTGGAAGATCGACGTCACGTTCTTCTCGACGGCACCCGTGCCGATGACCAGTGCGGAGGCGATGGCCGCGTTGGTGCGCCCCTCGGCCATCAGGGTGAGCACCTCGCGCTCGCGCGGGGTGAGCGCCTCGAGCGGGTCGCTGCGCCGGCCGAGCAGCTGCGAGACGACCTGCGGGTCGAGCACGGTGCCGCCGTCGGCGACCCGGCCGAGCGCGTCGCCGAACTCGTCGACGGAGGCGACGCGGTCCTTGAGCAGGTAGCCCACGCCCCCGCTCCCCGCCTCGAGCAGGTCACGGGCGTAGGCCACCTCGACGTACTGCGACAGCAGCAGGATGCCCAGGTCGGGGCGGCGGCGCCGCGCCTCGATCGCGGCCCGGACCCCTTCGTCGGTGTGGGTGGGCGGCATCCGGACGTCGAGCACGGCGACGTCCGGCGACGTCGCGTCGAGCTCGGCCAGCAGCGACTCCGCGTCGCCGTACGCCCCGACGACCACGGCGCCGATCTCGTCGAGCAGCCGGACGAGCCCCTCGCGCAGCAGCACGGAGTCGTCGGCCACCACGACGCGCAGGGCCGGGGTCGAGGAGGGGTCGGTCACCCCGTCAGTCTACGGAGGGCGCCGGGGCCGCCGGGCCGGCGGGGTCGGCCCCGAGCGGGATGCTCACCGTGACGATCGTCGGGCCCCCGGGAGGGCTCGAGATGTCGAGGAACCCGCCCAGGCCGACGAGTCGCTCCTGCACGCCGGCGAGGCCGTGGCCGTCGCGCAGCCCGGCGCCGCCGTGCCCGTCGTCGGTGACGACCAGCTCGAGCAGGGTGCCGTGGCCGTCCGGCGCCGTCCGGGTGCGCAGCACGAGGTCGGCCGAGCCCGCCCCCGAGTGCTTGCCCGTGTTGGTCACGAGCTCCGAGGCGATGAAGTACGCGTTGCGCTCGATGTCGCCGGACAGCGCGACGTGGGCCGGGACCCGGCTGAGCAGCGTCGTCGGGATGACGGCACGGTCGACGAGCGACTCGAGGGCGGGGACCAGCCCGCGGTCGAGCAGCAGAGGAGGCGCGAAGCCGCGGGAGAGGGCGCGCAGCTCCTCGAGGGCCTCGCGGGACTGCACCCGCGCCTCCTCGATCAGGCCCTTGCTCTTCTCGGGGTCGGCGTCGACGGCCCGCGCCGCCGCGGCGAGGTCCATCTGCAGCCGCACGAGCCGCTGCTGCGGGCCGTCGTGGATGTCGCGCTCGAGGCGGCGCAGGGCCGTGCCCTCGGCCGACAGGGCCGCGGTGCGCGAGATCTCGCGGTCGGCGAGCTCGACGGCGAGCTGGTCGCTGCGGAAGCCGCCGAGCATCGCCGCGGCGATCGCGTGGTGCATCACCACGAAGCCGTGCACGACGTACGGGATCAGCAGCACCACGCCGGTCAGGACGACCGCGCCGAGCAGCAGCAGCAGCAGCCCCGCGCCGCTGCCGAAGGCGGTCGCCAGGCCGAGGGTCTCGTCGCGGACGCTGCCGACCACGACGCCCCCGAAGACGAAGAGCAGCCCCGGCCCCGCGACGAGCGCGACCAGGACGGCCGTCGTGACCGCGGCCACCGTCGGGAACACGACGACGGCGTAGAGCAGGTACAGCCAGTAGTGCGGGTTCGCGAAGACGGACAGGGCACGGGCGAACCGGTTCTCGGACCGGCCCCAGGCCGTGTTCGGCGTCCAGTCGACGGGGCGCACCGGGCGGTCGAGGGCCCAGCGGAGCCGGATCACCTCGAAGGTGCCGAACCAGCGGGCCAGCCAGAGGCTGCCGAAGACGACGACGACCAGGAACACGAACCCCCCGACCGAGCTGTCGGCCCGGCCGAGCGACCGGAAGAACAGCGAGGCGAAGCCGCCGATGACGACGACCAGCACGGCCGACAGCGCCACGTAGCCGAGCTCACGGGGCAGCGACCGCCAGCGCCGCCGGTAGCCGCCGGGCGGGGGCGGCGGCGAGAGGTAGGGGTTCGCGGGGGCGCTGATGGTGCTCTCCTGGGTCATGTGTCGAGCCTCGCGGAGGCGCGGGCCTCGTCCCATGGTGCCAGCGCCCGGGATCGTGGTGGGGTTGTCCCCCCGACGACAGGTGAGGCCAGCCTCCCCTCGGTGAGCCGAGCCTCAGCTTGCTTGCGGAATCCCCTCAGCTGGCTAGCGTTGCATCCACCGTCTAGGAAAGGACATCGCCATGACCGACGCCACCACGATCACCGTCCCCCAGGGTTCCGTCGACCCCGACGTCGCAGCCGGCGTCGCCCAGTTCCTCAGCCCGATCGTCACCGACCTCACCGCCCTGTCGGTCAACGGCAAGCAGGCGCACTGGCACGTCCGCGGCATCGCCTTCGTCGCCGTGCACGAGCTCATCGACGTGGTCGTCGACCACGCCCGCGAGTGGGCCGACCTCGCCGCCGAGCGCGTCGTCGCCCTCGGCCTGCCGGTCGACGCCCGTATCGAGACCGTCGCCGCCAAGACCGCGATCCCCACGACCTCGCCCGGCTTCAACCAGATCGACCGCACCATCGCCGAGCTGGTGGCCCAGATCGACGCCTCCCTCGTCGCCGTCCGCACGGCCATCGACGAGCTCGGCGAGCTCGACGCCTCGAGCCAGGACGTCGCCATCGAGATCTCGCGCGGCCTCGAGAAGGACCGCTGGTTCCTCGCCGCGCACGTCGCCGGCTGAGCCGAGGCCGCACGCCGGCGCCCGACGCGCCACGACGGAGGCCGTCGCCCCTAGGGGCGGCGGCCTCCTCGCCGTCCGGACCGCCGCCCGCCCTCCGCCGGACGGACGTGCCGCCCTCCGCCGGGCGGTCGACCACCCGGCGGTCAGGCGAGCAGGCGGTCCTCCCGCCGGCGGCGCTGCTCGACGGGGTCGGGCACGGGCGCCGAGGCGATGAGCCGACGGGTGTAGTCGTCCGAGGGCGCCGTGAGGATCGCGTCCCGGTCGCCCACCTCGACCAGGCGACCGGTGCGCAGCACGGCGATGCGGTCGCAGAGCGAGTCGACGACCGCCAGGTCGTGGCTGATGAACAGGCACGCGAAGCCGAGGCGGTCCTGCAGCGACCGGAAGACGTCGAGCACCCTGGCCTGCACCGACACGTCGAGGGCGCTGGTCGGCTCGTCGGCGATGAGCAGCTCCGGGTCGAGCGCCACCGCCCGGGCGATGGCGACGCGCTGACGCTGCCCGCCCGAGAGCTCGTGCGGGTACCGCTCGCGCCAGGCCCCGCCCAGGCCCACGTCGGACAACAGGGCGTCGACCCGGTCGGTGAGCTCCGAGCCGCGCAGGCCCCGCCGCACCTGCAGGGGCTCGGCGACCGTCTGCGCGATGCTGTAGCGCGGGTTCAGCGACGTCGTGGGGTTCTGGAACACCATGGCGACGCGCTCCCGGACGGCGGCCCGCTCCCGGCGCGACGCCGAGGCGAGGTCGACGCCGGTGGCGAGCACGCTGCCCGACGAGACCGGGGCGAGGCCGACGGCCGCCCGCCCGATGGTGGTCTTGCCGCTGCCGGACTCCCCCACCAGGCCGAGGATCTCGCCGCGGGCGACCTCGAGGCTGACGTCGTCGACGGCGCGGAACCGGCCGACGATGCGGTTGCCGTACTCGACCACGAGGCCGCGCACCGCCAGGGCCGGCGCGGCGCCCGCGTCGGCGGCGGCGGCGTCGCCCGAGGCGGCGGCGGCCGACCCGGCCTCGGCACGCGGCACGGCCGTCGCCCGGTCGCCCATCCGGGGCACCGCGTCGAGCAGGTCGCGCGTGTACTCGGCCGTGGGCGAGGCGAAGAGGTCGCCCACGTCGCCCGTCTCGACGACGCGGCCGGAGCGCATGACGACCACGCGGTCGGCGAGGTCGGCGACCACGCCCATGTCGTGCGTGATGAGCAGGATGCTCGTGCCGGAGCCGGCCTGCAGACGGCGGAGCACGTCGAGCACCTCGGCCTGCACGGTCACGTCGAGGGCCGTGGTCGGCTCGTCGGCGATCAGCAGGTCCGGGTCGGAGGCGAGCGCCATGGCGATCATGACGCGCTGGCACTGGCCGCCGGACAGCTGGTGCGGGTACATCCGCAGCCGGGACGCCGGGTCCGGGATCTCGACGCTGGCGGCCAGCTCGACGGCGCGGGCCCGCACCGCCGCCCGGGTGAGCGAGCCGTCGTGCCGGCGCACCGCCTCCTCGATCTGGTAGCCGACCGTGAAGACCGGGTCGAGCGCCGCCGTCGGGTCCTGGAAGATCATCGCGACCCGGTCGCCGCGCACCTGGCGGAACCCGGCCTCCGAGCGGCCGACGAGCTCGTCGTCGTCGAGCCGGATCGACCCCGACACGGTCGCGTTCGCCGGCAGCAGACCCAGCACCGCCATGGAGCTCACGCTCTTGCCCGAGCCGGACTCGCCGACCACGGCGAGCACCTCGCCGCGACGGACGTCGAACGTCGCCGCCTCGACGGCGACCTGCTCCTCGCCGTCGACGTCGAACCGCACGGTCAGGTCGCGCACGCTCAGCACGGTGTCGGTCATCAGGTCTCCCGGGGCGGGTCGAGGGCATCGTCGGAGGCAGGTGCCCCGTCGCGGTCGGCCTTGAAGGCCTCCCAGTCGGCGAGCATCGCGCGGTGGTGGTGCGAGACCCAGGCCATGTAGTCGCGGCCGTTCACGAGGCGGCGCCGCACCTCCTCGTCCCGGGGGTCGGCCGCGTCGACGACGGCGAGGCCCTGCTCGATGGTGACCCGCTGGCGGTCGAGGTAGCGGCGCTCGCCCGCGAGCCAGCTGCCCCAGACGTCGTCCTCGGCACGGAAGTAGTGGCTTCGGTCGCCCGGCACGACGTGGCGCGCGATGAACCCCGCCTCGACGAGCCGCCGCGTCGACATCGAGACGGACCCCGCGCTCGCGCTCAGCGCCGCGGCCAGGTCGGCGGACGAGATGTAGGGCTCGCGCATCATCATGAGGTAGCCGAGGATGCGGCCGTCCATGAGGGCCGACCCGGCCATCTCCCACATGACCGCGAACTGCTCGACGAAGTCGCGGCGCGCCCCGTCGGAGGCGCCGGTCGTCGTGCTGGCGGGGGCGGTCTGGTCGTCGCTCGGCATGGGTTCTCCCGATCCGTGGGGTGCCGTCCCGGCGGGGCTGCCGGCAGGGCTGGCGACAGCGCTCGCGGCGGCGCTGGCGGTCGGGGGCCAGCCTAGATCGGTCGTCATCCGGCGAGCTCCGTGACGGGGCGCATGCTCATGCCGCCCGCTCCGCGCAGCAGGGTCGCCCGCCCCTCGGGGTCGAACTCGTAGCGCATGGTCTCGCCGACCGCGCCGAAGCCGTTGCCCCGCGCGACGAGCAGCTCGGTCGGGCCGACCACCCTCAGCCGGTCCGCGCCCGCCACCGGGTCGGGCCCGGCCGGGTGCAGGGCGACGAGGTTCTCGCCGAGCAGAGCGACGTCGACGATGCCGAACTCGCCCGCGAACCGACCGGTGAAGCGGGCCGGGTCGAGCCCCGCCGAGGAGGCGCGGGTCGCCAGGCCCGCCGGCGCCGGCTCGAGCGCGAGGTCGAGCAGTCGCAGCACCCCCGACGAGAGCGCGGTCGCCGGGCCGTCGACGGCGTTGGTCATGACCGACACGGCCAGGCCGAGGGCCGGGTCGAACAGCGAGCGGGTGATGTGCCCGGGGTAGCCGCCCGAGTGGCCGACGACGCGGTGCCCGCCGACGCGGTCGACGACGAAGCCGAGCCCGTAGTGCGCCGACGACGGGTCGTCCGGGTCGGACTGCCAGGCCTCCCGCTGGGCGAGCCGCCTGCTGTGCGCCCCGAGCAGCCGGTCGTCGCCGTCGAAGTGCGCCGAGCAGTAGGCGACGAGGTCGTCGGCCGTGCCGTAGAAGCCGGTGGCGGCGGCCATCGCCCGGGTGTCGACGTGGTCGAGCCGCACCCTCGTCTGCGCGACGTGCCGGCCGCTGTGGCCCGCCGCGTACTCGTCCGCCCGCGACGGGTCCCACTCGGGGCCGGTCCGCGTGAGGCCGAGGGGGCGCACGATCGTCTCGGTGACCTGCTCGCCGTACGAGCGCCCGGTCGCCGCCTCGATCACCAGGCCCAGCAGCGAGTAGCCGAGGTTGCTGTAGCCGAAGCCGTCGCCGGGCGCGGCCTTGTCGCCCCGGTCGAGCAGCATGTCGAGCAGCTCGGCCTCGTCGGGGAACGGCCGGCCGTGCTGCCAGTAGTCGCCGTCGAGGCCGTCGCGGATCACCCCGGCCCCGTGCTCGAGCAGCTCGCGCAGGGTGGCGTCGGCGAGGCGCGAGCCGGCCTCGGCCAGGCGCGGCACCCAGCGGCCCGCCGGGTCGTCGAGCCGCAGCACACCGCGCTCGACGAGCTGCAGCACCGCCGTGGCGGTGAACGTCTTCGAGTGCGAGGCGATGCGGAACAGGTGCTCCGTGGTCAACGGGACGCCCGCCTCCTCGTCCGCCAGGCCGTGGGCCGTCGACAGCTGCAGCGCGCCGTCGAACCACACGGCCGCCTGCACCCCGGGCACCCGCTCGCGCCACCGACGGTAGGCGAGCCACGAGTCGACGTAGGGCAGCGCCGCCCTCAGGTCGTCGGCCTGGGCCTCGGTCAGCGGGGCGTCGGCGGCGAGCGGCACGGTGGTCACGGGTCCTCCCTGGTCGCGCGTCACTGCTGACGGCGGGGGTCGAGGGCGGCACGCAGGGTGTCGCCCAGGCTGATGATGCTGAGCACGGTCACCGCGAGGAACAGGGCGGGGAACACGAGGAGGTGGGGCGCGTTCTGGAACTGCCCGGACGCTGCCGAGAGCTGCAGTCCCCACGAGATGGCCGGGGCCTCGAGGCCGATGCCGAGGTAGGTCAGCGAGCTCTCGGCGACGATGACCCCGCCCACCGTGATCGTCGCGACGACGAGCACGGGCGACAGCGAGCTCGGCAGCACGTAGCGGGTGACGATGCGCCAGGTCGAGAGCCCCATGGTGCGGGCCGCCAGCACGAAGTCGGCCTGGCGGACCGACCGCACCGAGCCGCGGACGAGGCGCGCCATGGTCGGCCAGCCGAACAGGGCGAGCACGAGCGAGACGGTGACGACCGACCGCTCGCCGGCGCTGTTGAGCACGACGACGGCGCCGAGCAGCAGGGGGAACCCGAGGAACACGTCCGTCAGCCGCGACAGCGCGGCGTCGACCACGCCGCCCCAGAGGCCGGCGGCCGTGCCGACGACCACGGCGACGACGACGGACAGCACCGTGGTGAGCAGGCCGACCGCCAAGGAGGCGCGGGTGCCGTGGACGACGTTGGCCCAGACGTCGCAGCCCTGCAGGTCGAAGCCGAACGGGTGCCCGGCCCGCGGGTCGGCCCCGCTGAGGCCGAGCTCGCAGACCCGCGGGTCGCCGTTGCCGAACAGCCCGGCGATCGGGCCCGGCAGCACGGCCATGAGCACGAGCAGCAGGACGACCGCGGCGGGGACGACGAAGCCGGGGCGGCGGACCGCGCGGCGCAGGGGGCGGCGTCGACCCCCGGCAAGGGCCGGCGCGACGGGGGCGGGGGCGGGGACCAGCTCGGTCATCGGCGCACTCTCGGGTCGAGGAGGGCATGGATCGCGTCCACCGCCAGGCTGGTGACGAGGAACACGAGGATGAGCGCGGTCGAGATGCCGACCACGGTGGCGCCCTCGTGGCTGCGGATGGCGCCGAACAGGAGGTTGCCGACGCCGGGCAGGTTGAAGATGCCCTCGACGATGACGGTGCCCCCGAGCAGGTAGCCGAGGTCGGTGGCGAGGAACGTCGCCGTCGGGATCAGCGAGTTGCGCATCACGTGCACCCCCACGATGCGTCGGGGGCTCAGGCCCTTGGCCCGGACGGTGCGCACGTGGTCCGAGCTGAGGTTCTCGAGCACGGAGGAGCGGGTCAGCCGCGACACGGAGGCGAGGCCGAAGAGGGCGATGACCACGGCGGGCAGCACGTAGGCGGTGGGCCAGCCCGTCGTCACGCCGGCGACGGGGAACAGGTCGAGCCGGACCGCGAACACGAGCTGCAGCGTGACGCCGACCACGAAGACCGGGATCGCGCTGGCGACGATCGTGCCGCCGAGGATCGCCCGGTCGACGAGGGTGCCGCGCCGCAGGGCGGAGACGACGCCCAGGCCGATGCCCACGACGATCTCGAGCAGCCACGCCGAGAGGGCGAGGGTCACGGTGACGGGCCACCGCGCGGCCATCTGCCCGGCGACGGACTGTCCCGAGAAGGTGGTGCCGAAGTCGCCGCGGAACAGCCCGCCGACGTAGCGGGTGTACTGCTGCCAGAGCGGCTCGTCGAGGTGGTGCTCGGCCCGGAGCGCGCGCACGACCGCGTCGCTCAGCGGCCGGTCGCCCCCGAGCGCCCGGATCGGGTCGCCGGGCAGGGCGAACACCATGGCGTAGATGACGAAGGTCACGCCGACGAACACGACGGCGAGCCCGCCGACGCGCTCGACGACGGCGAGCGCCGTCCTCACGGCCGCTCCCCCGGCGCGTCGGCGAGGTGGACGGCGGCGGCGAGCACCGCTCCGTACTGCACGCCGACGAGGCTCGCGATCGGGATGACCTCGGCGCCGTCGGCGGCGGCCGCGGCGTCGCGCCAGCCCGACCACAGGGCCTCGGCCTCGGCGGCGAGCCGGCGCAGCGGGGCCGTGGCCGTGCCCGCGACCGCCTCGGCCTCGAGCGCCCGCAGCAGCATGCCGCCGTAGCGAAGGCGGAAGCAGTGCACGAGGTCCTCGCACGAGAAGCGCTCGGCGACGGTCGCCGCACGGGCCGACGAGGGCTCGTCGGCGCGCACGCGGTCGACGGCGCCCGCCCGGACGAGCATGGGGACGAACGCCCGCGACGCACGGAGGAACGGCGTCGCGAGGGTGAGCAGGGGCTCGGCCCGGGCCAGCAGGTCGGCGAGCGCCTCGCCCGTGGCGGTCATCTGCGCGCCCGTGCGCCGCAGCAGGTCGCCGTACGACTCGTCCGTCGCCGACGTGTCGTCGGCGTCGGGGTGCTTCCAGTACGGCAGCTCGGCCACGAGGCCGAGGGTGCCCCAGCGGCTCGCGTACTCGCTCGACGACGACCCGGCGATCTCCGCGGCGGGGTCGACGCCGAGCGACTCGAGGTAGTCGTACGCCTCGGCGATGGTGCCCGTGCCGAAGACGGCCGGCGCGTAGCGCTCGAGGAACGGCGACTCGGGCTCTCCCGTGTCGAGGGGCAGGCCGAGCGAGGCGGGCACCGCGTGCAGCGCCTCGGTGAGCTCGGGCACCGGTCGGGAGAGGTAGTAGTAGACCCCGCCCATCTCGCCGTTGTGCAGGCTGACGTAGAGATCGGGTCGCAGCTCGTCGATCAGGCGCATGAGCCCGAGCGTCTCGGGCATCACACGGTCGAAGTAGGCCGCCTTGTGCGAGGTGGGGAACGTCCACTCGACCTGCTCGTCGGGCGCCGGCCGGTAGAAGCCGCGCGCGTACCGGCCGCGGTCGCCGGGGTCGGCGAACCAGGCCTCGTTCAGGCGGCCTCCGTCGGGGTCGATGCTGGGCACCACGTGCCAGGTGGCGTCGAGCCGGTCGCGCAGCTCGTCGTCGGCGCAGAGCGTCTCGGCGAGGTGCACGGCCGTCCACGAGCCGATCGGCTCGTTGGGGTGGACGCCGCCGACCACGAGGTGGTGCCGTGCCCCGGCGCCGATCGTGTACATCGTGATCGGCTCGCCGAGGCGGCTCGTCGCCACCCGGCGGCTCGAGATCAGCCCGGGCGCGTCGCGCTCGATGCGGGCGAAGCGGGCGGCGAGCTCGTCGAGGGTCGGGAACCCGTCGAGCGGGGGCACCGCGCCGGCCCGGCGGACGATGTCGTCCGTCGAGCCGACCACGGCGGAGGAGGTGCGGGTCACGCTGTCGTGGAGGGTCACTTCAGGGTGATCCCCTGCACGATCGGGCTGCCGGCGGACTGCGGCATCGTCGCGATCTTCTCGCTCGTGACGTAGGAGTACTTGTCCGAGAAGGTGGGGGCGACCGGGAAGTCCTCGAGCACCCGCTCCTGCACGGCGCGGTAGGCGTCCGTCGCCTCCTCGGGGGTGGCGGCCTGGTCGGCCTGGTCGAGCAGCGAGTCGACCTCGGGCGAGCTGTACCAGGTGCAGTCGTAGCAGCCGCCGGCCTCGGTGAACAGCGACCGGAGCGTGTTCTGCTGGCTGACGTACAGGGCGCCCCAGTGGCCGAAGTGCGGCCCGGCGGTGGTCCGGTCGACGAGGCCCTGGTAGTACTCGGCCCAGTCGGTGCTCGGCTTCGCGACGACGTCGTCGACGCCGAGGTTCTGCCGGATCTGGTTGGCGTACGCCTCGAAGAGCGAGTCGAGGCCGCTGCCGCCGGGGTAGACGATCTCCATCGTGCCGTCGAAGCCGCCGGCCTCGGCGAGCAGCTCCTGGGCGGCGTCGGGGTCGAACTCGCAGAACTCGCCGCACAGCCCCTCGGGCGTGCCCTCCATCGCCGACGGGGTGAAGGCGGTGGCGGGCTCGTAGAGGCCGCCGTACACGGCCTCGTTCACCGCGTCGCGGTCGATCGACATCGAGATCGCCTGCCGCACCCGCACGTCCGAGTAGCGCTCGTCGGTCAACGGGAAGCCGAGGTAGTCGATGCCCGGGGCGTCGAACGACCAGAGCCGGTCGCCGAAGTCGGCCTCGGCCGAGGTCATCTTGGACGCGGGCAGGAACAGCACGTCGGCGTTGCCGGCGAGCACGTCGGTGTAGGCCGTGTTCTGGTCGCTGTAGCTGCGGTAGGTGATGCGCTCGACCTCGGCCGCGTCGTCGCCCTGGTAGTCATCCCACCGGGCGACGGTGAACTCGGCGTCGTCGACCCACGGCTCGGTCATCTCGTAGGGCCCGTTGCCGACCGGCTGGCGGTCGTAGGCGTCCATGTCGTCGTAGGCCGACTCGGGCATCGGGTAGAAGGCCGTCTGCCCCTGGCTCAGCTGCAGCGGGAACTGGCTGTCGGCGTGCGAGAGCTGCACGGTGAACGTCGTGTCGTCGACCACGGCGAGGCCGCTCAGCTCGGTGGCCGTGGGCTCGCCCTCGACGGGGTTCAGCTCGTCGTAGCCGACGACGGCGGCGAGCTGGCCGCTGTTCTCGAAGGCGTTCGCGGCGGTGGCCGTGTAGTTCCAGGCGTCGACGTAGCTCTGGGCGGTGACGGGCGAGTCGTCCTGGAACGTCCAGCCGTCGCGCAGAGAGACGGTCCAGGTGACGTTGTCGTCGGACTCGACCGACTCCGCCTGCACGTAGGTGATCTCGTTGTCGGCGTCGACCGACACGAGCGGCGCGAACAGGCTCTGCACCTGCGTGAAGGCGACCGTCTGGCGGCCCGGGGTGAGGTGGTCCGGCTCGCCCGTCGCGTAGACGAACGAGCTGCCCCCGTCGTCCCCGGCGGCGTCGCCGCCCGCGGCGCAGCCGCCGAGGACGACCGCGAGCAGGGCGACGGCGGTGACGGTGAGGGTCGTACGGGTGGCTCTCATGGGTCCTCCTGCGCCCGGTGCGGGCGGTCGGGTGGTGCGCTCCGAGGCCGTGACGAGACGGCTTGACGCCACGCTAGGGACCTCGTGCCCACCAGCGGAAGACCCTGGGCTCAGAAGTTTCAGTGTTCTCTGAAACCTTCATGCGTCGGAAACACCGGGGAAACACCGTCGCCCGGCTCGCGGCCGTCGGCCCGGGCGGACGGCTCGGCCGGCCGGCTCGGGCGGGACCTCAGAGCGTCCAGTGGGTCCGACGGCCGGCGAGCAGGGTCCCCGAGACCGGCATCGCCCGCAGCTCGGCGTCCGACGCCGCGAGGGGGTCGAGGTCCGTCACGACGAGGTCGGCGGCGGAGCCCGCCTCGACCGACGACCGCCCGTCCGTCGAGGCGGCGAGCGCCGCCGACGCGACGATGCGCTGCTCCGGGTGCCACGGCTCGCGGCCGTCGCGCGACCGGGAGGTCGCGGCGGCGACGGCGACCCAGGGGTCGAGCGGCGCCACGGGCGCGTCCGAGCCGAGCCGCAGCACGACGCCCGCCTCGACCAGGCTCTCGAGGGCGAAGGCGCGGCCGGTCCGGCCGCTCCAGTGCCGGTCGGCCACGTCGCGGTCGTCCATGGCGTGCTCCGGCTGGACGCTGGCCACGATGCCGAGCCGGGCGAACCGGGCGACGTCCTGCGGGTCGAGCAGCTGGGCGTGCTCGATGCTGCCGCCGCAGCCCACCTCCTCGAGAGCGTCGAGCGCCCTCGAGTTGGCCGCGTCGCCGATGGCGTGCACCGCGGGCACGAAACCCGCCGAGGAGGCGCGGCGCAGCCAGGCGACCAGCTCGTCCGCCTCGTAGGTGGGCAGCCCCCGCGCCGCGGGGTCGCCCTCCAGCCCCGGGTACGGGTCGTGGCACCAGGCGGTGCGCGTGTTCAGCGACCCGTCCGTGATGATCTTGAACGGGCCGACCGTGACCAGGCCGTCCGTGCCCTCCACCGGGTCGCCGGTCCGCAGGCCGAGGGCCGCGACGGCGTCGAGGTCGGCCGGGTAGACGCCCGCGCGGACGCGCAGCGCCCGGGTGCCCGCGGCGACCCGACAGGCCCACCGGTCGAGCGAGAGCGTCATCTCGAGGTCGACCACGCCGACGACGCCGCGTGCCGCCGCGGCGTCCGCCGCCTCGGCCACCCAGAGGTCGAGCTGCTGCTCGGAGACGGCGCTGACGGCCGTGTTCACGTCGAACGCGGCCTGCTCGCGGAGCAGCCCGCTGGGGTGGTCGGCGTGGCCGTGCTCCCGCAGGGCCCTCGAGTCGAGCCACGCCGCGTGCAGGTCCTTGCTCACGAGCACGACGGGCACGTCGCCGCTCACGGCGTCGAGCAGGGCGCGGTCGGGGGCGTCGGGCCAGAGGGCGTCCTGGAACCCGTAGCCGACGAGGGACTGCCCCGCGGGCGGCGGCGACGAGCGGAGGCGCTCCCCCACGAGGGCGGCGACCTCCGCGGCCGAACGTGCGCTCGACAGGTCGAGGCGCTGGCGGACGAGGGCCCACTGGTCCATGTGCACGTGGGAGTCCCACAGCCCCGGCGCGACCCACCGGCCCTCGAGGTCGACGACGTCGGCCCCGGCGGCGGGCAGGTCGGGCCCGACCCCGACGACGCGTCCGCCGTCGATCAACAGGTCGACGGGACGCTCGCCGCCGCCTGCGGGACGCGCGTCGGTCAGGAGCGTGCGCCGCGCCTCCTCGGCCCCTGCGCCCGTCATCGGTCGCGCACCCGTCGCATCTCGGCGGCGAGGGCGGGGTGGGCGTAGTGCTCGCCGTGCTCGAGCTCGGCGACGATGCGGTCGACGACCTCGGGCGCCTTGTTCTGGCTGAGCTTGGCGCGGGCGTCGAAGCGGGTCACGCGCAGCCGGATGCCGACGGTGCCCTTCGCGACGCGCCGGGAGCCCTCCTCGTCGAGGGTCAGGGTCGACGGCTGCGGCATCGGCCGCTCGAAGTGGTCGACGAGCTCGCCGAGCACCCGGAAGTTCTCGTCGTCGGACAGGATCTCGGGGGTGCCCCAGAGGTGGGCCGTGACGTGGTTCCAGGTCGGGATGATCTGCTCGGCCGGGTACCAGCCCGGCGAGACGTAGCCGTGCGGGCCCTGCACGATGACGAGGACCTCGTGCTCGCCGAGCTCGTGGGCGCGCTCGTCGGGACGCCCCACGTGGCTGACCAGCACGATGTCGTCGCCCTGCTCGCCCGACTCGTCGAGCACGACCGGGTAGTGCGACGCGACGAGGCCGGCGGCGGTGTGCGACACGATCGTCGCCCACGGGTTCTCGCGGACGAGCCGCCTGATCTCGTCGACGTCGGTCAGGACGAACGTGGGGGTGTGCCGCATGGTGCCACCCTGGCACAGGTTTCAGCCTGCGTTGAAAGCTGTCACGAGCTCGAAACACGGGTCGGGCCGCCGGCCCGCGTCGACGGCGGTCAGACCTGGTCGACGGGGCACCAGTAGAGCTTCCGCCCCGCCGCCATCTCCATCACGATGTTCGTGCCGCACACGCGGCAGGGCAGGCCCTCGCGGTGGTAGACCCAGTGCCGGTCGGCCCGGCTGCGCAGCGCCTTCGCGTGCTGGGCCTTCGTGAGGCCGTCCATGGTCATCATCTGGCCGAGCTCGACGCCGCTCTTCAGCAGCTTCGTCCAGTCCTTGTACAGCGCCTCGAGCACGTCCTCCGGCACCTGGTTGCCGGGGGTGTGCGGGTCGAGGCGTGCCCGGAACAGCAGCTCGGCGCGGTAGATGTTGCCGATGCCGCTGACCACGCTCTGGTCCATCAGCAGCAGGCCGATCGGGGTGCGCTTCTTGCGCACGGTCGCGACGAAGCGGTCGCGGCCCTTCTTCGGCGAGTCGACGAGAGGGTCGGGGCCGAGCTTCGCGATCGCCGTGTCGACGCCTGCCGCGTCGAGGACCTCGCACTTCGTCGGGCCGCGCAGGTCGCCCACGGCCGTGTCCGAGAGCAGGCGCACGCGCACCTGGCCGACGGGCTCGGGCGGGAACGACTCGATGTCGTCCTCGGTCTTCTCCTGCTCGGCCATGCGCACGCGGGTGCGCCGCGGCGCCCCGATGCTCGCCATCGAGTGCTCGCCGTCGTCGTCGGGGGCGTTCTCGGCCTTGCGCGTGGCCGCTCGCCGCGTGCGCGACTCGGCCATCGAGTGGCCCGTCGCGATGTCGCCGGCGAAGTCCCAGGCCCCGTAGAGGCCGAGGTGGACGTGCAGCCACAGGCCGTTGTCGAACTCGAGGAACATCTGCTTGCCGACGGCCTTGGCGTCGACCATGGTCGCGCCGTCGAGCTTCTCGGCCCCGGCCGCGAAACGACCCTGCGGCGAGCTGACCTCGACGCGGTGTCCCACGAAGGTCTGCTCGAACTGGTTGGCGATGCGGTGGACGGAATGGCCCTCGGGCACGGCGGCACCTCTCTCGGTCTCGCGACCCGGCACGGCGCCCGGACGACGGAGCGGCGGGACCGTCGTCCGGTCCCGCCGCCCTCGACGTTACGTCGTCAGTCGATCGCGTGACCGGCGATCTCGCCGGTCGTCTCGTACTCGCCGACCTGGGCGATGCGGCGCACGTGGCGCTCGTCGTGGCTGAACGGCTCGGCGACGAACGCGTCGATGAAGGCCAGCGCCTCCGCCTCGGTGTGCTGGCGGGCGCCGATGGCGATCACGTTCGCGTCGTTGTGCTGCCGGGCGAGCTTCGCGGTCGAGTCGTTCCAGACGAGGGCGGCGCGCACGCCGACGACCTTGTTCGCCGCGATCTGCTCGCCGTTGCCCGACCCCCCGAAGACGACGCCGAGGGCCTCGTGGCCGGCCTGCTGGTCGCGGACGACCGCCCGGGCCGCCGCGATGCAGAACGACGGGTAGTCGTCGAGCGGCTCGTAGCTCGTCGGCCCGTGGTCGGTCACGTCGTGCCCGGCGTCGCTCAGGTGCCGGACGACGGTCTTGCTGAAGTCGAGACCGGCGTGATCGGTCGCCACGTGGATGCGCATGGTGACGATCCTAGGACCGGCTCAGTCGAAGACCGGACCGACCGTGCGCGTGCGCTTGATCTCGAAGAAGCCCGGGTAGGAGGCGGCCGCGACGACGCCGTCCCACAGGGTCAGCGCGACCTCGCCCTTCGGCGCCGGCGAGATGACGGGCCCGAAGAAGGCCGTCCCGTTCACGGCGATGACGGGCGTGCCGACGTCCTGCCCGACGCGGCCGATGCCGTCGAAGTGGCTGGCGCGCATCTGCTCGTCGTGCTCGTCGGAGTCGGCCCAGGCGGCGAAGTCGGCGGGCAGGCCCACCTCGGCGAGCGCTGCGGGGATGACCACGTCGGCGTCGGTCTCGCCGCCCGGGTGGATGCGCGTGCCGAGCGCGTCGTAGAGCGGCTTCACGACCTGCTGGCCGTGCAGCACCTGCGCCGCGGTGACGAGGCGCGTGTAGCGGAGCATGCGGGCGAACATCGCGCGGTAGTCGTCGCTGACGTCGTTCTGCTCGTTCAGCACGGCCAGGCTCATGACGTGGAACGTCACGTCGAGGTCGCGGTGGCGGGCGACCTCGTCGACCCAGCGGCTGGTCATCCAGGCCCAGGGGCAGGAGGGGTCGAACCAGAAGTCGACGGCGGTGTGGGGCGCGGGGGCGACGGTGTCGGTCATGCCCCCAGTGAACACCCCGGCGACCGGGGCACCGGTCTAGGCTCGTCCGGGGACCACGAGTCCCCCACCACACCTCACGACGGATGGAGCACCGTGCCCGGAGAGAACCTGACCCGACTCGAGGCGCAGGAGCGCAAGAGCGTCGTCGACGTGCAGTCGTACGAGATCGAGCTCGACCTGACCCGCGGGGCCGAGGTCTTCGGCAGCTCGACGACGATCCGCTTCAGCGCGACGCCCGGCGCCTCGACCTTCGTCGACGCGCTCACGCGCACCGTGCACTCGGCCACATTGAACGGCACGGCCCTCGACGTCGCCGCCGTGAACGACGGCGTGCGCATCCAGCTCGACGGCCTCGCGGCCGAGAACGTGCTCGAGGTCGTCGCCGACGCCGAGTACACCAACACGGGCGAGGGCCTGCACCGCTTCGTCGACCCGGTCGACGGCGAGGTCTACCTGTACTCGCAGTTCGAGGTGCCCGACAGCCGCCGCGTCTTCGCGGTCTTCGAGCAGCCCGACCTCAAGGCGACGTTCCAGTTCACCGTGACCGCCCCCTCCCGCTGGCAGGTCGTCTCGAACCAGACGACGCCCGAGCCGGCCGTCGACGGCGAGGTCGCGACCTGGACCTTCGCGCCCACGCCCGTGCTCTCGAGCTACATCACCGCGATCATCGCCGGCCCGTACGATGTCGTGCGCAGCGAGCTCACGAGCTCCGACGGCCGCACGATCCCCCTCGGCATCTTCACGCGGCGCTCGCTCACCGAGTACCTCGACGCCGACTACATCTTCGAGAAGACGCGCCAGGGCTTCGCCTACTACGAGGAGAAGTTCGCCTACGCGTACCCCTTCGAGAAGTACGACCAGCTCTTCGTGCCCGAGTTCAACGCCGGCGCCATGGAGAACGCGGGCGCCGTGACGTTCGTCGAGACCTACGTGTTCCGCAGCAAGGTCACCGACGCGATCAAGGAGCGCCGGGTCGTCACGATCCTGCACGAGCTGGCCCACATGTGGTTCGGCGACCTCGTCACCATGAAGTGGTGGAACGACCTCTGGCTCAACGAGTCGTTCGCCGAGTGGGCGTCGACGATCGCGACCGCCGAGGCCACCGAGTGGACCGAGGCCTGGACGACGTTCCAGGCGATGGAGAAGAGCTGGGCCTACCGCCAGGACCAGCTGCCCTCGACGCACCCCGTCGTCGCGACGATCAACGACCTCGAGGACGTCCAGGTCAACTTCGACGGCATCACCTACGCCAAGGGCGGCTCGGTGCTGAAGCAGCTCGTCGCCTGGGTCGGCATCGACGCGTTCTACGCCGGCGTCGCCGCGTACTTCCAGAAGCACCACCACTCGAACACCGAGCTGCGCGATCTGCTCGTCGAGCTCGAGGCCACCTCGGGCCGAGAGCTCACCAGCTGGAGCGAGAAGTGGCTCGAGACCGCCGGCGTCAACACGCTGCGTCCCGAGATCGAGACCGACGCCGAGGGCGTCGTCACCTCGTTCGCGATCCTGCAGGAGGCGCCCGCCGACTACCCGACGATCCGCCCGCACCGCCTCGCGGTCGGCCTCTACGACCTCGACGGCGACGCCCTCGTGCGCACGCACCAGGTCGAGATCGACGTCGACGGCCCGCGCACCGAGGTGCCCGAGCTCGTCGGCCGCCGGCGCGGAGCCCTGGTCCTCACGAACGACGACGACCTCGCCTACGCGAAGATCCGCCTCGACGAGCAGTCGCTCGCGACGGCGATCGAGCACCTCGCGGCGATCTCCGACCCGCTGGCCCGGGCCATCGTGTGGGGCTCGGTCTGGGACGCCACGCGCGACGCCGAGACCTCGCCCTCCGACTACGTCCGCCTCGTGCTCTCGAACATCGCGAGCGAGACCGAGTCGACGACGATCCGCACCACGCTGACGCAGCTGGTGCAGACCGCCCGCAGCTACGTCGCCCCCGAGCGCCGCGCCGAGGTGCTCGCCGAGGTCGGCGACCGCCTCCTCGAGCTGGCGAAGGAGGCGCGGGCCGGCTCGGACGCGCAGTTCCAGTTCGTGAAGTTCTTCGCCGCCGCCGCCTCGACCCCGGCCCACGCCGACGCCCTCCGTGCCCTGCACGACGGCTCGCTGGCGCTCGACGGGCTCGAGGTCGACACCGACCTGCGCTGGGAGCTGCTCGAGGGCCTCGTGCTCGTCGGCGCCGCCGACGAGGCCGAGATCGACGCCGCCCTCGAGGCGGACAACACCGCCAACGGCGCCCAGGCCGCGGCCCGTGCCCGGGCGGCGATCCCCACCGCCGAGGGCAAGCTCGCCGCCTTCGCGTCGGTCGTCGACAGCGACGAGCAGCCGAACGCCATCGTGCGCGCGACCGCCATGGGGTTCCAGCACGTGAACGACCCCGCCGTGCTGCGTCCCGTCGTCGAGCGCTACTTCGGCTCGCTCACCGGCATCTGGGAGTCGCGCAGCTACCACATCGCCGACACCCTCGTCTCGGGCCTCTACCCGGCCGGGCTCGCCGACCAGGAGCTGGTCGACGCGACCCGCGCCTGGCTCGACGCGAACCCCGACGTGCCGGCCCTGCGCCGCATCGTGATCGAGAGCCTCGCGGGCGTCGAGCGGGCGCTGCGGGTGCAGGCGGTCGACGCGAAGTAGCCCCGAGGAGGCGCCCCGCGCCTCCCTGCTCCGCCCCCGGACGGCGGGCCCTGGTCACAGGGTCCGCCGTCCGTGCGTCCAGGCGGCTCCCGGTCAGCGTCTGCGGGTCGTGCGAAGCTTGACGGGATGATCGACTACCTCGCCGCCGTTCCGCCGGACCCTGCCATCGCCTTCGACTGGGCCGCGTTCTGGGCCATGTGGGGCATCCCGATCCGCATCGGCATCATCCTGCTCGCGGCCGTGCTGCTGCGGGTGATCCTGCACTTCGCCATCCGTCGGGTCGTCGACCAGGTCGTCAACGGCATCAAGCGCAAGCAGAACGTCGACGACACCCAGGCCCTCGTCGCCTCTCCACTACAGGCGGTCCGCGTCGTCCAGCGCACCCGCACCCTCGGCAGCGTGCTCAACAACGTCGTCACGGTCGTCATCTCGGCCGTCGCCCTCGTGCTCGTGCTCGGCGAGCTCGACTTCGACGTCGTGGCGATCGTCGGCGCGGCCAGCGTCGTCGGCGCCGGCCTCGCCTTCGGCGCGCAGAACATCGTGAAGGACCTGCTGAACGGCATCTTCATGGTCGCCGAGGACCAGCTCGGCGTCGGCGACGTCGTCGACGTGGGCCCCGCGACGGGCGTCGTCGAGGCCGTGGGCATCCGGGTCACGCAGATCCGCGACGTCAACGGCGTGCTCTGGTTCGTCCGCAACGGCGAGATCCTCCGCGTCGGCAACATGTCCCAGGGCTGGTCTCGGGTCGTGATCGACCTCGCCGTGCCCTCGACGACCGACGTCGACGAGGTGCAGCACGCCCTGCTGCAGGCGGCGACCACCATGGCGGCGACGCCCAAGTGGGGCCGGGCGATGATCGACCGACCCGAGGTCTGGGGGCTGCAGTCCGTCGTCGACGAGCACGTGGTGATCCGCATCGTGGCCAAGACCCGGTCGTCCGAGCGCGACAACGTCGACCGTGAGCTGCGGTCCCGCCTCAAGAAGGCCACCGACGAGCTCGGCATCACGCTCCCCTCGCTCAGCAGCGTCGTGCTCACCGGCTTCGACGGCGCCTCGTCGGTGCAGGGCGCCCGCCCACCCCAGACCGTGCCCACCCCGCACGTCCGACCCCCGAAGGGCAAGCGCTCGTGACCGACATCCCCCTGACACCCCGTCCCGGCGGCGGCGTCCCGCAGCCGATCACGCTGCGCGGCGGCCCCGGCCGCGGCGACGCCCCCGACACGTTCTGGCGGCAGATCGGCGGGCGTCCCACCTTCGAGCGGCTGGTGCGCCGGTTCTACGAGGGCGTCCGCACCGACGACGTCCTCTGGCCGATGTACCCGGAGAACGACCTCGAGGGCGCGATCCAGCGCCTCACGGGGTTCCTCGAGCAGTACTGGGGCGGGCCGACCGCCTACAGCGACGAGCGCGGGCACCCGCGCCTGCGGATGCGGCACATGCCGTTCACCGTCACGCCGGAGGCGCGCGACCGCTGGCTGCTGCACATGCGCGCCGCGGTCGACGACCTCGAGCTGTCGCCCCTGCACGACGCGACGCTGTGGGACTACCTCGAGCGGGCGGCCCACGCCATGGTCAACGCCCCCGGCGCTTGACGAGCACGTGGCCTCGGCTGGTCGTCAGCCGGGTCCACGCCCCGGTCTCGTAGAGCGAGACCTGCTCGCCGTCGCCGAGGAACCCGAGGCTGAGGGCCGCGAACGCGGCGCCGGCCGGCACGGTCTCGACGCCGGGCACGGGACGGGACCACACCTCTGAGCGCACGCGGTGCACGATCTGCTCGCCCGTGTTCTCGGGCAGGGCGCCGGCGATCTCGTCGATGCCGGCCTTCGCGGCGGCCTCCAGCGCGGCCGCGTCGGCGCCGCCGGTCGGCGCCCAGCCGCCGCGCGGCGGCGAGATGGCGGCCCAGGTGACGGTCGCGACCTCGATCGGCAAGGTGACGCTCACGCCGGCCGT
This sequence comes from Frigoribacterium faeni, assembly GCF_011761235.1. Lineage (GTDB taxonomy): Bacteria > Actinomycetota > Actinomycetes > Actinomycetales > Microbacteriaceae > Frigoribacterium > Frigoribacterium faeni_A. The sequence goes on along the minus strand of NZ_JAAOYW010000003.1, from coordinate 242,337 downwards.
CGGGTCGACGACCTCGTTCTGCAGCCGGACCAGCCGCTCCTTGAGCGAGCGCACGGGCACGACGGCGTCGAACTCGGGGGCGTCGTCGAGCTGGAAGGTGCGCAGCCCGAGCACCGTCGGGCTCGAGTCGAGCAGCCCGAGCGGGTAGAAGACGGCGGCGTAGACGGCGAGGACGCCGGAGCCGGCGACCAGGCGCACGGAGCCGTCCTCGACGCGCCCGGCGCGGCCGAGGAACGTCGCGAGGTCGCTGAGGGACAGGGAATCGGGGAGGGCGAATGCGTGGCTCATCGGCCCCCTAAACTACATCGGATGAGCGCCGAACCCCTGCAGAGCCTGCTCGCCACCCTCGACCTCGCGCCCGCCGGCATCGTCGGCGGCCAGGACGTCTTCACCGGCACGTCGCAGCCCGAGCCGCTCGGCCGGGTCTTCGGCGGGCAGGTCATGGCGCAGGCGCTCGTCGCCGCCCAGCGCACCATCGTCGGCGACCGCCCGGTCCACTCGCTGCACGGGTACTTCCTGCGTCCCGGCGACCTCGCCGTGCCCATCACGTTCACCGTCGACCGCATCCACGACGGCCGGTCGTTCGCCACCCGGCGCACCCAGGCCTCGCAGGACGGCGTGCCGATCTTCTCGATGATCGCCTCGTTCCAGACCCCCGACGAGGGTCTCGACCACCAGGTCGCGATGCCCGAGGGCCTGCCCGAGCCCGACGACGTGCCGAGCGACGCCGAGCTGCTCGGCGCCGTCGACCACCCGATCGCGCAGGCGTGGGCGACCGACCGGGCCTTCGACATGCGCCACGTGCCCTCGCCCGTGTACTTCAGCGTCGAGGGCGAGCACGTCGAGCACCAGGCCGTGTGGCTGCGGGCGACGGGGAGCCTGCCCGACGACCCCGACCTGCACCGCGCCTCCTTGCTCTACGCCAGCGACTACTCGCTGCTCGAGCCCATCTACCGCCGGCACGGCGTCCCGCTCGTGACGCCCGGCCTCAAGGCTGCGAGCCTCGACCACGCGATGTGGTGGCACCGGCCCGCCCGCGTCGACGAGTGGCTGCTCTACGTGCAGGAGTCGCCCACGGCCGTCGGCGGCCGGGGGCTCTCGCTGGGCCGCATCTACGACCGCTCGGGCACCCTCGTCGCGAGCGTCGCCCAGGAGGGCATGGTGCGGGTGCCCCGTCGCTGACCCGTCCCGCCCGGGGCGCAGCGACGGGCAGACGGCGCGACCGCGAGGTCAGCGCCTGCGGAAGGCCAGCGGCTCGTCGACGAACGGCGTCCAGGCCGCGCGCTCGGCGTCGGTGATGCGCCGCGGCGCTCCCGACGCCGTGTCGACCAGCACGATCGACGTCGACGCCTTCGTGTAGAGCACCGCCGGCTCGACCCCGGCCGGCGACCAGACCTCGTAGCAGACCTCGAGGCTCGCGCCGCCGAGACGGCCGATCCAGATCTGCACGTCGAGGGGCGCCCGCAGGTAGGGCACGGGCACGAGGTACTCGAGCTCCTGCCGGGCGATGAGCGTCATCGTCGCGGCGTCGGGGCGGCCGTCGAGCACGGCCGCGCCCGAGGTCTCGCCGACCGTGCCGTCGGAGACCCAGAACGCGTCGATGCGCGCCTCCTCGAGGAGGCGCAGCATCGACGCGTTGTTCACGTGCCGGTAGGCGTCCAGGTCGCTCCAGCGGACGCGGGTCGGCACGTGCAGGCGGGTCATGTCAGTCGCGCGTCAGCTTGCGGTAGGTGGCCGAGCTCGGCTTCGCCGCGTCGGCGCCCAGGCGCTCGATCTTGTTCTCTTCGTACGACTCGAAGTTGCCCTCGAACCAGTACCAGTTGGGGGTGCCGTCGTCGTTCAGGCCCTCCCACGCGAGGATGTGCGTCGCGATGCGGTCGAGGAACCACCGGTCGTGGGTGATGACCACGGCGCAGCCGGGGAACTCGAGCAGCGCGTTCTCGAGGCTGCCCAGGGTCTCGACGTCGAGGTCGTTGGTGGGCTCGTCGAGCAGCAGCAGGTTGCCGCCCTGCTTGAGCGTCAGCGCCAGGTTGAGGCGGTTGCGCTCACCGCCGGAGAGCACGCCGGCCTTCTTCTGCTGGTCGGGGCCCTTGAAGCCGAACTGCGAGACGTAGGCCCGCGAGGGGATCTCGGTCTTGCCGACCTGGATGTAGTCGTGCCCCTCGGAGACGACCTCCCACAGGTTCTTGTTCGGGTCGATGCCGCCGCGGCTCTGGTCGACGTACGAGATGTCGACGGTCTCGCCGACGCGCAGGTCGCCGCCGTCGAGCGGCTCGAGGCCGACGATGGTCTTGAACAGGGTCGTCTTGCCGACGCCGTTCGGGCCGATGACCCCGACGATGCCGTTGCGGGGCAGCGTGAAGGTGAGGTCGTCGATGAGCACGCGCTCGCCGAACTGCTTGTGCAGCTTGTTCGCGTCGATCACCTGCGAGCCGAGGCGCGGCCCCACGGGGATCACGATCTCCTCGAAGTCGAGGACCCTCGTGCGCTCGGCCTCGGTCGCCATCTCTTCGTAGCGGGCGAGACGGGCCTTGGACTTGGCCTGGCGGCCCTTCGCGTTGCTGCGGACCCACTCGAGCTCGGAGGCGAGGCGCTTCGCGAGCTTGGCGTCCTTCTTGCCCTGCACCTGGAGGCGCTCGCCCTTCTTCTGCAGGTAGGTCGAGTAGTTGCCCTCGTAGGGGTAGAGGCGGCCGCGGTCGACCTCGGCGATCCACTCGGCGACGTGGTCGAGGAAGTACCGGTCGTGGGTCACGGCGAGCACGGCGCCGGGGTACTTGCTCAGGTGCTGCTCGAGCCAGAGCACGCTCTCGGCGTCGAGGTGGTTGGTGGGCTCGTCGAGCAGCAGCAGGTCGGGCTTCTGCAGCAGCAGCTTGCAGAGCGCCACGCGACGCTTCTCGCCGCCGGACAGGTTCGCGACCTCGGCGTCGCCCGGGGGCGTGCGGAGCGCGGACATGGCCTGCTCGAGCTGGGAGTCGAGATCCCACGCGTCGGCCGCGTCGATCTCCTCCTGCAGGGTGCCCATCTCGGCGAGCAGCGCGTCGAAGTCGGCGTCGGGCTCGCCCATGGCCGCGGAGACCTCGTTGAAGCGGTCGAGCTTCTGCTTGATCGGGCCGACGCCCTCCTGGACGTTCTCGAGGACGGTCTTGGTCTCGTCGAGCTCCGGCTCCTGCATGAGGATGCCGACGGTGTAGCCGGGCGAGAGCTTGGCCTCGCCGTTGCTGGGGGTGTCGAGCCCGGCCATGATCTTGAGGATCGTGGACTTGCCGGCTCCGTTGGGGCCGACGACGCCGATCTTGGCGCCGGGGATGAACGACATGGTCACGTCGTCGAGGATCAGCTTGTCGCCGACCGCCTTGCGGGCACGGACCATGGAGTAGATGTATTCGGCCATGCCCACCAGTCTATCGGTGGGGGCCGCCCGCCACCGGGCGGGGACGGGTCACCGGTCGACGGTCCCGGTCACCAGTCGATGGCGCGGGTCGTGCCCACGAGGCAGGCGCCCGTGCCCAGCACGGGCGCGACCTCGCTCGCGAAGCCCGTCGCCCCCGTCTGGCCGACGAGGCAGTCGCTGCCCCAGAGCACCGAGAACTGCACCGTGTCGGCCGCGCGCCCGATCGAGGTCGCGTCGGGCGTCACCTGCATCGCCGCCTTGTCGAAGCCGGCGGCGACGAGCGCGTCGACCACGCTGCGCCCGTCGGCGGCGCCGCCGCCGTCGAGGTGCCGCGTGACGGTGGTGTCGAAGTACGCCTTGGCCTCGTCGGTCGTCGAGTCGGCCGACAAGGTCGGCTCGGGCGCGGGGGTCGCGCCGTCGGTCGTCCGCGTGGGGCTCGGCGCGGTCTCGCCCGAGGTGCAGCCCGCGAGCGCGGCCACGGCGAGCACGACGACGCCCGTGCGCAGGGCGACGAGTGGGAGACGGGTCACGCGGGCTGCCTTCCTCGGAGGGGCCCGGTCGGGGCCGTCACGATCCTACGGCCCTGACCGGACGACGCCCTCGCGAGCGGGCGGCGGGACCGGCCGCGGTCAGAACGGCGGGTCGCCGACGCGCGCCACGGGGTCGGCCGCGCCGTCGTCGCCGACGGACGCGGCCGCCGGGGCGAGGTGCTCGTCGGGGGCGGGACCGACGTCGGCCGCCCAGCCGCCCTCGCCGCCGGCGAGCGCCCCGGGGACGACCGGCGCGGCCGTGTCCGGCCCGGGGGCAGGACCGTCCGTCGAGCCGCCCGCCGCGCCTCCTGCGCCCGGCTCGGAGCCCGCCGCCGGGGCGGCGGCCGTCGCGGTCGACCGCGTGAACGCCGACCGGCCCCAGCGGAGGTCGTGCCCGATCGCGTCGGCGTCGACCTCGACGGTGGTGCCCGACCGGTCGCCGGCCTCCCACGCGCGGACCCGGAGGCGGCCGAGCACCACGACGCGCTCGCCCTTGTGCAGGCTCTGCCCGGCGTTGGCCCCGAGGGCCCGGAACGCGGTCACGGTGTACCAGTTCGTGTCGCCGTCGACCCACTCGTTCGCGGCCCGGTCGAAGCGGCGGTGGGTGGAGGCGAGGCGGAAGCTCGCGATGTCGAGGCCGGCCTCGGTGGTGACGACCCGAGGGTCGGTGGCGATGATCCCGGTGAGGGTGATGGTGTCTGTCATGCCGCGAGTCTCGCCAGGCCGCGCCGGTCCGCGGGCGGGCACCGCGCCTCCTTGTGGAGGACGGCCCCGCCCGGACGCGTCGGGGAGGGACGAGGGTCAGTGCTCGTGGAACTCCGGGTAGTCGGCCCCCGGGCCGAGGGCGGCGAACAGGGCGCTCTTCGCCACGGCCAGGCTCGGGTACTCGCCCCCCGGCTCGTCCCGGCCGGCGAGGCGCACGACGAAGCCGTCGGAGGTGCGCCCGATCGAGCCCACGGTGCCCGCGGGGCCGACGGCGACCCAGGTCTGGTCGGCGGACGGCCGCCCGCCGGCGCCGGTCGCGCCGGAGGCGCCGGTCGTGCTCGGGACGCTGGTCGTGCTGGTCGTGCTGGTCTGGTCGCTCATCGTCGAGCACCCTTCTCTCGGCAGGTCATCTGCATCGGCTCCGCGCGGCTGCGCGGGCACGTCAACTCGCGAGCACCCACCTCGCGAAGGCCTTGCGGACCTTGGTCACCTTCGGCACGGCAACGGCCGTGCAATAGCCCTGGCCGGGGTTCTTCGCGAAGAAGTCCTGGTGCTCGGGCTCGGCCTCGGTCCAGGCGCCCAGGGGCTCGATCGTGGTGACGACGCCCCCGCCCCACGTCTCGCCCGCCCGGTCGCGGGCCGCCGCGAAGAGCGCCGCCTGCTCGTCGTCGGCCGCGAACATCGCCGACCGGTACTGCGTGCCGACGTCGGCCCCCTGGCGGTCGAGCTGGCGCGGGTCGTGCAGCGTGAAGAAGACGTCGAGCACGACGTCGGCGGGGATCACCTCGGGATCGAAGGTCACCGCCACCGCCTCGGCGTGGCCGGTCGTGCCCGAGCAGACGTCGTCGTACGTGGGCTCGGCCGTGCGGCCGCCGGTGTAGCCGGAGACGACCGCCGAGACCCCCTCGAGGGTGCGGTAGACGGCGTCGAGGCACCAGAAGCAGCCGCCGGCGAGGACGAACGTGGTCATGTCGGCGACGGTACTCCTCGCCCTAGGCTGACGACATGAGATCACCCTTCACCCCCTACGTCGCCGACGACGAGCGGTACTCGAAGCTGGACTACGTCCGCACCGGCCGCAGCGGGCTCAAACTGCCGCGCATCTCGCTCGGCCTGTGGAACAACTTCGGCACCGACCGCGCCCTCGAGACGCAGCGCGACATCGTGCTGCGCGCCTTCGACCGCGGCGTGACCCACTTCGACCTCGCCAACAACTACGGCCCGCCCTACGGCTCGGCAGAGGAGCAGTTCGGCCGCATCGTCGCGGCGAACCTGGTGCCCTACCGCGACGAGCTGGTCATCTCGTCGAAGGCGGGCTACGACATGCGCCCGGGGCCCTACGGCGACGGCGGCTCGCGCAAGTACCTGCTCAGCTCGCTCGAGGCGAGCCTCGGCCGGATGGGCCTCGACCACGTCGACGTCTTCTACTCGCACCGGCCCGATCCCGAGACGCCGATCGACGAGACCATGGGCGCCCTCGCGACGGCCGTGCACCAGGGCAAGGCGCTCTACGCGGGCATCTCGAACTACGGGCCCGAGCAGACGCGGGCCGCGATCGACGCCCTGGCCGACGAGGGGGTGCCGCTGCTGATCCACCAGCCGCGCTACAACATGTTCGACCGCGCGCCCGAGCAGGGGCTCTTCGACACCCTGCTGGAGGCGGGGGTCGGCTCGATCGTGTTCTCGCCGCTCGCCGGCGGCCTGCTGACGAACCGCTACCTCTCGGGCAAGGCGCCGGCCGGGTCGCGGGCCGCCGAGGGCCGGTGGTTCACCGAGGACGCGCTCAGCGAGACCTACCTCGAGCGCGTGCGCGGCCTGAACGAGATCGCGGAGGCGCGGGGCCAGTCCCTGGCACAGCTCGCCCTCACCTGGGTGCTGCGCCAGCCCGCGGTGACGAGCGCCCTGATCGGCGCCTCGTCGGTCGCGCAGCTCGACGACAGCCTCGACGCCCTGGAAGGCGCCGAGCTGTCGGACGACGAGATCGCCGCCATCGAGCCCTTCGCGGTCGACGGCACGGGGCGCTGACCCCGCCGCTCACCGCCGCACGCTCCGCCTCGCAGCCCGCTCCCGTCGCCGGGGGCGGGCTGCGTCGTCGATGTCGGTGGTCGACCGTAACGTCGGGCTCGTCCTCGACAGCATCGGCCGGATGACCATCAGGAGCACCGCGTGACCCTCACGAGCACCACGACCACCCGCACCGTCGACCACGACTCCCTCGTGCCCCGCACGGCGGCGCCCGTCCCCGAGCCCCTCGCCGAGGTGCGGGGCGGCCTGCGCCTCGTCCAGGTGCGCGACGACCTCGCCCGCGTCACGCGCGCCGGCGGCGAGGTGCTCGGCTACGTCGAGCGGCTCGACGACCCCCTCGGCGAGCGCTGGCGCGCCAAGCGCTTCGTGGCCCGTCAGCGCCGCTTCGTCGAGATCGGCGAGTTCTGGAGCCGGTCCGACGCCACCGACTGCTTCCGCTTCGCGTGAGCCCCGACGCGCCGGGGCGGTCGGCTCCGTCCCGGCGCGACACGCACCGCGGCACGCGCCCGAGGTGCCCGATCGACCTTCGACCTCAGCTGTAGAGTTCGCCGCATGCAGTGGTGGAACAGCTTCGTGGAGTGGGCCTCGTCGGAGGCCGGATGGCGTGTCCTCTCGGGGGCGGTGGTGCCGTTCGTCGCCATCGTCGTCGCGGGCGTCGTGGCGGCCCTGATCGGTCGGTCCGCCATGCGCCGTGTCGTCGCCGTGCACGACGACGAGGCCAAGGCGGCCGCGATCGCGGGCCTCGTCTCGGCCGCGCGCAAGGCCGCGATCTGGAGCTCGCTCGGCCCGGAGGAGCGCGCCTACGCCGACCACCTCGCGCACGAGAGCGAGGTGCGGCTGAGGCTGCTGCCCGTCTCGGGCTCCGGCACGGCCGCCAGCTGGGCCCAGCACGAGATGGACGACCTGAAGCGCAACTCGGCGAGCTTCAGCTACCAGTCCGGCCAGGCGCTCGACGACCTGCGCGACCGGCTGGTCGAGTGGCAAGAGCGTCCCAGCCGCGCCAAGAAGCTCTTCAAGGCCGACCTCGAGCGCTGGAGCTACGAGGAGGCGGAGGTCGACAAGGGCCTCGACGCCCGCCAGCGAGCGTGGGACGCCGAGCAGGCCGCGGCGCGGTCGCGCGAGTCGCGCCCGGCGTCGCCTCCGGCCGCCCCTGCCGCCGGGGCCTCTGCCCACGACCAGTGGCGGGCACCGTCGACGACGGAGCAGCGCCCGGTCGAGCAGCCGGCCCCGGTGCGCGAGGAGCCCGTGCCGACACAGAGGGTGTCGGTGGCCGCCCCCGCGGCGGACGACGACTCGGACGTCGATCCCGACACGACGTCGTACGGCCAGCAGGTCAGCGCGCAGGACGTCCGTCGGCGCACCTCGCCCGAGGCGTAGGTGCCCTCGGCAGGAATCGAACCTGCGACCAAGAGATTAGAAGGCTCCTGCTCTATCCGCTGAGCTACGAGGGCGTGCCCCCCACGATAGCGCGTGGGCCCCGCCGCTCCGGCGAGGCGCTCAGACGGCGAGCGCAAGGGCGCTGAGCACCTGGTCGAGCCGTGGTGCCCCGGCGGCGCGGAACACCTCGACGCCGTCGTCGCCCAGCACGATCATCGTCGGCGTGCTCGTGATGCCGCGTGCCTCGGCCTGGTCGGCGCGGGCGGCGACGTCGGCCTCGTCCACCACGAGGGCGGGCACCAGCGCCTGGGCCTCGGCCACGACGGCGCGGGCCGCGTGGCAGGGGGCGCAGAAGGCGGACGTGTACAGCTCGAGTTTCATGAGCGGCACAACGAGGATGCGCGGGGGATGATTCCCCCGCGCCTCCTCGTGTCGTCTCGGACCGAGCTCAGATGGAGCCGGCCTGGTCGGTGCGGTCGCCGCGGTTCTCGAGGTCGTCGACGGGGTCGCTGTCCTTCACGTCGAGCTCGTAGTGCACCTGGAGCTGGTCGGCGTTCATCTTGGCCTCGCGGGCCTTGTAGACGAAGCCGGTCTCGATGCCCTCGACGAGGACGTAGTCGACGATCTCCTCGTCGTAGGAGCCGTTGGTGCTCACCCGCGTGTCGGTGCGCCCGTCGCTGGGGCCGCCCTCGAAGAAGACGACGTACTCGGATCCCTCGGCCACGGTGGGCTCGTTGTCAGTCATGCGACTTGTCTACCAGGAGGCACGCACCGCGCGTCCAGCTCGGCGGCCGCACCCGGGCCAGCCCGACCACATTGCCAAGCTATATAGGTTGGCTATACACTTGCCGGATGACTTCACAGCCGACCGACATCCTGGAGACCCTCCTGACGTCGACCCATCGCCTGACGCGCATCGCCGCGCAGGAGACCGGCCGCACGACCTCGCCCGCCGTCTGGCGCACGCTCTCGATCCTCACGACCGACGGCTCGATGCGCGTGGGCGACCTCGCCCGCACGAGCCGGGTCAGCCAGCCCACCATGACCAAGCTCATCCACGGCCTCGCCGACGACGAGCTCGTCCGCCGCATCGCCGACGTCGACGACTCTCGCGCCTGGCTCATCGCCATCACCCCGAAGGGCACGGAGGCGCTGGCCGAGTGGAAGGGCCAGCTCGCGACCGCCCTGGGCCACCTCTTCGACGACCTCGACGACGACGAGTGGCGCGTGCTCGACCACGCGGCCCAGCTGCTCGCCACCCGCGTCTCGACCGAGGCGGTGTCCGCGTGAGCGCCGGGCACGGCAGCGCCGTCGACGGCCACGATGCCTCGACGGGCCCAGGCAAGCAGAGCATCCTGAAGCAGCCGACCGCCGTCTGGGCGATCGCCTTCGCCTGCGTCGTCGCCTTCATGGGCATCGGCCTCGTCGACCCGATCCTGCCCGCCATCGCCGAGTCGCTGAAGGCGACCCCGACGCAGACCGAGCTGCTCTTCACGAGCTACCTCGCCGTCACGGGCGTGGCGATGTTCTTCACGAGCTGGGTCTCGAGCCGGCTCGGCGCGAAGAAGACCCTGATGATCGGCCTCGCCCTGATCGTCGTCTTCGCCCTGCTCGCCGCGACGAGCGGCGACGTGTGGGAGATCATCGGCTTCCGAGCCGGCTGGGGCCTCGGCAACGCCCTCTTCATCTCGACCGCCCTCGCGACGATCGTCGGGGCCGCGGCCGGGGGCACCGCCTCCGCGATCATCCTGTACGAGGCCGCGCTCGGCCTCGGCATCGCGATCGGCCCGCTGATCGGCGGGCTGCTCGGCTCGGTCAGCTGGCGAGGCCCGTTCTTCGGCGTCACCGCGCTGATGGCGATCGCGTTCATCGCGATCGCGGTGTTCCTCAAGGGGTCGGCGCTCGAGAAGCCCGCCCCGACCCGGCTCTCGGCCCCGTTCCGCGCACTGGCCGTGCCGGCCCTCGGCACCCTCGCCGCGACGGCCTTCTTCTACAACATCGGCTTCTTCGTGCTGCTGGCCTACACGCCGTACCCCCTCGGCTTCGGCGCCATGGGCATCGGCCTGACCTTCTTCGGCTGGGGCGTCGGCCTCGCGATCACCTCCGTCTGGGTGGCGCCGCTGCTGACCGCCCGGATGAAGCGCACCACGGTGCTCCGGATCGCCCTCCCCCTGCTGGCCCTCGACCTGCTCGCCGCGGCCCTCGTCGTCGGCACGCCGGCCGCGCTCGTCGCCTGCGTCGTCGTCGGCGGCCTCGTGCTCGGCGTGCTGAACACCGTGCTCACCGAGAGCGTGATGGAGGCCACCGACCTGCCCCGCTCCGTCGCCTCCAGCGCGTACTCGGCCGTGCGGTTCATCGGCGGAGCCATCGCCCCGCCCGTGGCGACGCTGCTCGCCGACACCATCGCCCCGAGCGCGGCCTACGTCTTCGCCGCCGCGAGCGTCGCGGTCGGCCTCGTCATCGTCGTCGCCGGGCGGCGCGCCCTGCGCCGCGTCGACGACGGGCCCGAGTCGCCACGCGTCGAGGCCGAGGCGATCTCGGCCGGCGAGGTCTCGTAGCCGCGAGCCCGCCCGCCGACCCGGCCCGCGCCTCCTCGACCGACAGAGCCGAGGAGGCGCAGGCCGCGTCGTGCGCACCGTCCGCCGCCCCGGCGCTCCCCCGCCCCCGCACTGTCCGAGGCCCGGGCTAGAGTTGCCGCATGGCTACGACGAACGACCGACTGGTGTGGATCGACTGCGAGATGACGGGCCTCGACATCGCGATCGACGAGCTGGTCGAGGTGGCCGTCGTCGTCACCGACTTCGACCTCGTGCCCGTGCACCCCGGCTTCACCATCGTCATCAAGCCCGACCAGTCCGCCCTCGACAACATGGGCGACTTCGTCACCGAGATGCACACCAGCTCGGGCCTCATCGACGAGATCCCGAACGGCGTCAGCCTCGCCGAGGCCGAGTACGAGGTGCTCGAGTACATCCTCAGGTACGTCCCCACCGAGCAGCACGCGCCGCTCGCCGGCAACACCATCGGCACCGACCGCGCGTTCCTCGCCAAGTACATGCCCCGCGTCGACGGCCACCTGCACTACCGCAGCGTCGACGTCTCGTCCATCAAAGAGCTCGCCCGCCGCTGGTTCCCCCGCGTCTACTTCAACGCCCCCCAGAAGAACGGCGGCCACCGCGCCCTCGCCGACATCCTCGAGTCCATCCGCGAGCTCGAGTACTACCGCCGCGCCGGCTTCGTCGCCGACCCCGGCCCCACCACCGAAGACGTCCAGGCGATCTCCAAGGCCGTCGTGGACGAATGGGCCCCTCGGCTGTAGTAGAGTCTTCTCGTTGCGATCGCTCCGGCGGCCGCGCATGGTGGGTATAGCTCAGCTGGTAGAGCGCCTGGTTGTGGTCTAGGAGGCCGCGGGTTCAAGCCCCGTTACTCACCCGAATGGAAAGGCCCTGCCCCGCTTGGGGCGGGGCCTTTTTCGGGTTCCGCGCCTTCTTGTCTTCGACGCGCTAGCGCGTCGAAGACGTCGTAGGTGGTCACCCACGCGCACCGGTGGGGGCGCAACGTCGCTTCGCTCGTTGCACGAGGACGTCGCTCCGCTCGTCCGGAGGGGCGCAACGTCGCTTCGCTCGTTGCACGAGGGACGTCGCTTCGCTCGTCCGGAGGCGCAAGGTCGCTTCGCTCGTCCGGAGGCGCAACGTCGCTTCGCTCGTTGCGCGAGGGGGGCGCGGGCGGACAGGGGGCGGCGGGGGCTGTAGCTGTAGACAGGGGCATGGGCGGCGACGGGGGCGGAGAGAAGCTGACGGCCTGGTGGGGACTCGTGCTCGCCGGGGTGGGGCTGATCGTCGTGGGGATCCTCGCCCTGCTCGCCTACAGCTACTGGGGCTGGGAGGGTCGCATCGAGAGCGCCGCCGTCATCAGCCCTCTCCTCGGCGCCATGTTCATCGTGTGGGGTCTAGGGCGAGGCGCCCGACAGGCTGCCCGTCGACTGCGGGCACGGCACTGACCCGCCGGTGAGCCGCGCCCTGCGGGCGGGGGCAGGTTTGCTAGGGGGTGTGCGACGCTGGGGGCGTGGACGACGAGAAGAGGACCGACGAGGGGCCCGCGGGCATCGACCCGGCGAGCGTCGACGCCGCGAGGTTCGACGAACTGGTCGTCGCCGAGCTCGACGAGCTGCCCGACGACATGATCGACGGCCTCGACAACGTCGTCTTCGTCACCGAGGACCGCCCCGACGACGGCTCCCTCGACCTGCTCGGCCTCTACGACGGCGTCGCCCTCACCGAGCGCGGCACCTACGGCTTCGGCGAGCTGCCCGACCGCATCGTCCTCTACCGCGAGCCGCACCTCGCCGCCGTCGACACCGAGGACGAGCTGCGCGACGAGATCCACGTCACCCTCGTGCACGAGATCGCCCACTTCTACGGCATCGACGACGACCAGCTGCACGAGCTCGGCTGGGCCTAGCCCGCCGCGCCCTCCCCCGACACGGCACCCGTCGCGACGTCGACGACGACGTCCGCCCGCTCCCGGGGCCGCTCGACGGCGAGATGCCGTACCTCCTGCGCGGCCCACACCTCCCACCACGGCTCGTACGTCGCCCCGTCCCGGCCGAGCGCCCGCGCACGCCGGGTGTCGTCGTCCAGCTCGAGCCACACCGCCAGCGTCGAGACCGCCGAGGAGGCGCGGGTCAGCGCCCCGGCGCCCTCCACGACGAGCGAGACGGCCGGGTCGAGCGTCCGCCGCTCCCCCGGCACGCCGCGCTCCCAGTCCCACGTGGTCCAGCCCGGGTCCGTCGACGCCAGCACCGACGACTCGACGACGCGCGACGCGGCCTCGAGGCCGTGCCACCCCGGGTAGACGTCGTCGAGGTGCACCAGCTGCACGGGCCCGAGCCGCTCGACGGGCCAGGCCGCGACCAGGCGACGGGCCAGCGTGGTCTTGCCCGAGCCCGAGCGACCGTCGACGAGCAGCACCACGCGCTCGCGGCCGACCCGCGCCTCCTCGGCCCTCGCCAGCAGCAGGGCGGCCACGTCGACCCGGGACTGCTCAGGCAAGGACGAACTCCCACGTGCCCGCGAGCACGGCGCTCGTCACGGCCGCCGCCGCGATCAGCACGCCGATCACGACGAGGACGACGTCGCGCGCCCGGATCGTCGACGGCCGCGCCCAGGTGCGCGGGGCGTCGGAGCCGAAGCCCTTCGCCTCCATCGCCGTCGCGAGCTTGCTGCCCCGTCGCACCGAGAGCACGAGCAGGGCGAACGCCTGGCCGCCGAAGCGCCGGGCCGCGGCGACGGGACCCCGGCCGTCGGCCACGCCGCGGGCCCGGCGGGCGAGGGCGAGCTGCCGCCAGTCGTCGGCGAACAGGCCGGCGAGGCGCAGCCCCGCGAGGCCGCCGAGCACGAACCGGGCGGGCAGTCGCAGCACCTGCGCGAGTCCGTCGGCGAGGTCGGTGGGGTCCGTCGTCGCGAGCAGCACGATGCCGGGCACGCCCACCGCGAGGATGCGCAGCCCGATCGCGGCCGCGAGCGAGACCGACCCGTCGGTGACGCTGATCCAGCCGAGCTGCAGCAGCAACGCGCCGTCGTCGCGGCCGTAGAGCGCGGTGACGACGACCGAGGTGGGCGCGGCGATCCACAGCGGGGCCGTGCGCCGCAGCAGCTGCCGCGCCGACAGGCCCGCCCAGGGCAGCAGCAGCAGCTCGAGCCCCAGCGCGACCCCGGCCGAGACCCAGTCGATCGAGAGCAGCAGCACCACCGAGACGACCAGGGCGGCGAGCAGCTTCGCGACGGGATTCAGGCGGCCGACGACCCGCGTCGTCTCGACGGCCTCGAGCAGGCTCATCGGGCCTGCTCCGTGGCGACGGGCCGGGTGAGCTCGACGACGTCGTCGGCCAGCGCGGCGACGAACTCGGCGTCGTGGGTGACCGCGACGACGCTGCGGCCCTCGTCGACGAGGCCCGCGAGCAGGGCCACGAGCTCGCGCCAGGTGCGGGCGTCCTGCCCGAAGGTCGGCTCGTCGAGCACCAGGAGGCGCGGGCGAGACGCGAGGACGGTCGCGACCGACAGCCGCCGCTTCTCTCCGCCGGAGAGCGTGAACGGGTTCGCCCCCGCGAGGTGGTCGAGCCGGAGGCGGTCGAGCAGCCCGTCGACGCGCTCGGCGACCTGCGCGGCCGGCTCGCCCAGCGCCTCCGGCCCGACCGCGAGCTCGCGGCGCACGGTCGCGGTGAGGAACTGGTGCTCCGGGTCCTGGAACACGGTGCCCACCCGGGTCAGCAGCTCGCGCGAGCGCCACCGCACGGGCGCCGGGCCGGCCCCGGCCGCCAGCTCGGGCGTCGCCCGCAGGTCGCCCGCGACCGGCGCGAGCAGGCCGGCGAGGGTCAGGGCGAGGGTGGACTTGCCGGCGCCGTTCGGCCCGGTCACGGCCAGCGTGCGGGCGTCCCCCACGACGAGGTCGACCCCGGAGGCGACGGCACGGCCCCGGGGCCCGCGGTGGCCGACGGCGAGGTCGGCGGCCTCGAGCAGCGGTCCCCGCGAGGAGGCGCGTCGCCGGACGGGCGGCTCGGGCACGGCGCCGGGCACCCAGACGCCCGCCTCGGCGAGCGGACCGCGCATCCGGTCGAGCACCTCCTCGGGGGCGCCGTCGGCGAGCACTCCCCCGCCGGCGGCGAGCACCACGACGCGGTCCACGACGGGCAGCCAGACCGAGACCCGGTGCTCGACGACGACGAGCGTCGCTCCGGTGCGCTCGACGACGCGGGCGACGGCGTCGCGCACCTCGACGACTCCGTCGGGGTCGAGGTTCGCGGTCGGCTCGTCGAGCAGCACGAGCCCCGGGCGCATCGCCAGGGCTCCCGCGAGCGCCAGCCGCTGCTTCTGCCCGCCGCTCAGCTGGGCGGTCGGCCACGAGAGCGGCAGGTCGAGGCCGACCGCGTCGAGGGCGTCGCCGACGCGCCGCCAGGTCTCGTCACGGGGCACGCCGACGTTCTCGCAGCCGAAGGCGACGTCGTCGCCGACGCGGGCGAGCACGACCTGCGAGTCGGGGTCCTGCAGCACGAGGCCGACCCGGCCGCGCTGCTCGGCGGGCGGGCGGCCGTCGACGAGCAGCTCGCCGCGGGCGTCGCCCTCCTCGTCGCCGCCGAGCACGCCGGCGAGCCCGGCGAGCAGGGTCGACTTGCCGGCGCCCGAGGCGCCGAGCAGCAGCACCCGCTCGCCCGGCTCGACGACGAGGTCGAGCTCGGACACGGCGGGGCGCAGCCGGCCGGCGTGACGCCACCCCCAGCCGCGGGCGTCGACCCGGGCGCCGGAGGCGGTCGTCACGTCGTCGGGGTCGGGCCGGTCAGACGCGCGCCTCGGCCGAGCGGCCGGAGGCGAAGCGGCTGAGGGCACCGGTGCGGGCGAGCCCCCGGGCGGCGAGCCACGAGAGCAACCCGGCGAGCAGGACGCCGGAGACGACGGCGCTGATGCCGTAGACGACCTTGAACTCGAGGGCCGTCGCGGCGATCGACGAGAACGACGTGTCGAGCAGGGCGACGGCCACGCCGGCGCCGGCGCCGGCCAGCAGGGCCACGTGCAGGCGCCACGACGAGTACAGGAACGCGGCGAAGACGAGCTCGGCGCCGAGGCCCTCGACCACGCCCCAGAGCAGCGTCGAGAAGCCCCACTGCGTGCCGATGAGCATCGACACGACGGCAGCCATGACCTCGGTGTAGACCGCGGCGCCCGGCTTGCGGATGATCAGCCCGCCGAGCACGCCGGCGAAGAGCCAGCCGCCCGAGAGCAGGCCCGAGAGGCCGGGCGTGAAGGCCAGCAGGTTGCTCAGCGGCTCCCAGGCGAGGCCCCAGGCCCAGAAGACGACGCCGCAGGCGACGCCGATGACGCTGGCGACGACGATGTCGACGACGCGCCAGCGACGCGACGGCCTCGGCGACCCCGAGGCTGCAGGACGATCCTGGCGACCGGGCTGGGCCTCGTTCGCGGACACGGAAACAGACATGTTCTCTCCTCCCTGCGCTGGCATGACCCAGATCAGGTTCGACGGTCGAAGCGTGGTTCGCTTCCTCTCAGCCCGGCTCACCGGACTCCCGTGTGTGTGCCGCCGATCATAGCGCCGTCGCGGGCCCGACGGCGGGCACGGCGGCGGGGACGGCTGCGGGCACGGCGGCCCTGGTGCGCCCGCTGCCCGTAGGCTGACGGGGTCCACGACCCGGAGGTCCGCTTGCACACCTGGCCAGGAAACCCCTACCCCCTCGGCGCCACCTACGACGGGGCCGGCACCAACTTCGCGATCTTCAGCGAGGCGGCCAGCAAGGTCGAGCTGTGCCTGTTCGACGCCGACGGCACCGAGACGAGGGTCGCCCTGACCGAGGTCGACGCCTACGTCTGGCACGCCTACCTGCCGACGGTGCAGCCGGGGCAGAAGTACGGCTACCGCGTGCACGGCGACTACGACCCGGCGTCCGGCTCGCGGGCCAACCCGGCGAAGCTGCTGCTCGACCCGTACGCCAAGGCCACCTGCGGCGAGATCGACTGGGACGAGTCGCTCTTCGCGTACCACTTCGGCGACCCCGACTCGCGGAACGACGACGACAGCGGCCCGCACATGATGCTCGGCGTCGTCATCAACCCGTTCTTCGACTGGCAGGGCGACCGCCCCCCGAAGTACAGCTACGACGAGACCGTCATCTACGAGGCGCACGTCAAGGGGCTCACGCAGACCCACCCCGACATCCCCGAGGAGGAGCGCGGCACGTACGCGGGCGTCGCCCACCCGGCGATCATCGAGCACCTCAAGAAGCTCGGCATCACGACCCTCGAGCTCATGCCCGTGCACCAGTTCGTGCAGGACAACACGCTGCTCGAGAAGGGCCTCAGCAACTACTGGGGCTACAACACCATCGGCTTCTTCGCGCCGCACGCGGCCTACTCGGCGACGGGCGACATCGGCCAGCAGGTGCAGGAGTTCAAGACGATGGTGCGGGCGCTGCACGCCGCCGGCATCGAGGTCATCATCGACGTCGTCTACAACCACACGGCCGAGGGCAACCACCTGGGCCCGACCCTGTCGTTCAAGGGCATCGACAACGCCGCGTACTACCGGCTGATGGACGACGACGCGACGTACTACATGGACTACACGGGCACCGGCAACAGCCTCAACGTCCGCCACCCGCACTCGCTGCAGCTGATCATGGACAGCCTGCGGTACTGGGTGACCGAGATGCACGTCGACGGGTTCCGCTTCGACCTCGCCGCCTCCCTCGCCCGCGAGTTCTACGAGGTCGACCGGCTGTCGACCTTCTTCGAGCTCGTCCAGCAGGACCCGATCGTCTCGCAGGTCAAGCTGATCGCCGAGCCGTGGGACGTCGGCCCCGGCGGCTACCAGGTCGGCAACTTCCCGCCGCAGTGGACCGAGTGGAACGGCAAGTACCGCGACACGGTCCGCGACTTCTGGCGCGGCGAGCCCTCGACCCTCGGCGAGTTCGCCAGCCGCATCACGGGCTCGGCCGACCTGTACGAGCGGGACGGCCGCCGCCCGGTCGCGAGCATCAACTTCGTCACCGCGCACGACGGCTTCACCATGCGCGACCTCGTCAGCTACGACGAGAAGCACAACGACGCGAACGGCGAGGGCGGCGCCGACGGCGAGAGCCACAACCGCTCGTGGAACAGCGGCGTCGAGGGCGAGACCGACGACCCGGCGGTGCTGGCCCTGCGCGAGCAGCGCCAGCGCAGCTTCCTCGCCACCCTGCTGCTCAGCCAGGGCGTGCCGATGCTGCTGCACGGCGACGAGCTCGGCCGCACCCAGCGCGGCAACAACAACACGTACGCCCAGGACAGCGACATCAGCTGGATCGACTGGGAGGCGGCGGACCGCGAGCTCGTCGAGTTCGTCGCCGAGGTGATCAAGCTGCGGCACGACCACCCCACGTTCCGGCGCCAGCGGTACTTCAACGGCCGGCCCGTCACGCGCGGCGAGGGCGAGCCCCTGCCCGACATCGTCTGGCTCACCCCCGAGGGCGACGCCATGCAGGAGGGCGAGTGGAACGAGTCGTTCGCCAAGGCGATCGGCATGTTCCTCAACGGCGACGGCATCCGCGGCCGCGACCAGCGCGGCGGCCGGATCACCGACGTCAACTTCGTGCTCTACTTCAACGCCAGCGCCGAGACGGTGACCTTCGTGCTGCCCCCCGACGAGTACGCGGAGGGCTGGGAGGTCGTCGTCGACAGCACGGTCTCCGCACCGCCGCCTCCTGCGCAGGCCGCCCCGCGCACCCCGACGGCGACGCGCGCCGCGACCACCCCCCAGCCCCCCAGCACGCCGCAGGTCCCTGCCGCGCTGCTCGCCGGCGACCGGCTCCCCGTGGCGGGCCGCTCCCTCGTCGTCCTCCGAGCCACGGCCGAGGAGCACGCGTGACCCGACACCACCACCCCCGATCCACCTACCGCCTGCAGATCCGGGCGGGCTTCGACCTGTTCGCCGCGGCCGACCAGGTGCGGTACCTGCGCGACCTCGGCGCCGACTGGGTCTACCTGTCGCCCGTGCTCGAGGCCGAGCCGGGCAGCGACCACGGCTACGACGTCGTCGACCACAGCCGGGTCGATCCTGACCGCGGCGGCGCGGCCGGCCTCGAGGCGCTCGCGACGGGCGCCCACGACGCCGGCCTCGGCGTGCTCGTCGACATCGTGCCGAACCACGTCGGCGTGGCCACGCCGAAGGCCAGCACCTGGTGGTGGGACCTGCTCAACCACGGGCGCGAGAGCCGGTACGCCGACGCCTTCGACATCGACTGGGCGGCCGGCGGCGGCAAGGTGCTGCTGCCCGTGCTCGGCGAGCCCGCCGAGGCCGACGGCCGGATCGAGGGCCTCGAGGTCGTCGACGGCGAACTGCACTACTACGACAACGTCTACCCGATCGCCCCCGGCACCCTCGAGGGCGCCGCCGACGGCCCGGCCGACGCGGCCGCCGTGCACGCCCGCCAGTCGTACGAGCTCGTGCACTGGAAGAAGGCGGACACCGACCTCAACTACCGCCGGTTCTTCGCGGTCAACACCCTCGCCGGCATCCGCGTCGAAGAGGGCTGGGTCTTCGACGAGTCGCACGCCGAGATCGGCCGCTGGTTCCGCGAGGGCCTGGTCGACGGGCTCCGCGTGGACCACCCGGACGGCCTGGCCGACCCGGGCGGCTACCTCGACCGCCTCGCCGCCCTGACCGGGGGCGCGCACGTGCTCGTCGAGAAGATCCTCGAGGGCGACGAGCGCCTGCCCGAGGACTGGGCGACCGACGGCACGACGGGCTACGACGCCCTCGCCGACCTCGACCGGGTGTTCGTCGACCCGCGGGGCGCCGCGGCGCTCGACGGCCTCGACTCGCGCCTGCGCGCCGACGACGACCACGCCCACGCGCCCGCCGACGGCCACGTCGCGGACGAGGCGCTCGACTGGCACCGCATGATCCTCGGCACGAAGCGCGGCATCGCCGACGGCATCCTCGGCAGCGAGATCCGCCGGCTGGCCCGCCTGGTGTCGACCGACGGCCGGGCCGACGACGAGGTCGTCGACGCGCTGGCCGAGCTCGCCGCCGCGTTCCCCGTCTACCGCAGCTACCTGCCCCAGGGCGCCGACCAGCTGGCCCGCGCGGCCGAGATCGCGACCGAGAGCCGGCCCGACCTGGCCGCCGTCGTGGCCCGCGTCGTCGACGTGCTGGCCGACGAGTCGCACCCGGCCTCGGTGCGGTTCCAGCAGACGAGCGGCATGGTGATGGCCAAGGGCGTCGAGGACACCGCGTTCTACCGCTACAGCCGCCTCGCGACGCTGACCGAGGTCGGCGCCGACCCCGCCGAGTTCTCGCTGACGCCCGCCGAGTTCCACGCCCGCCAGCAGGCGCGCCTGGCCGAGCGTCCGTTCGGCATGACCACGCTGTCGACGCACGACACGAAGCGCAGCGCCGACGTGCGCTCGCGCGTCAGCGTGCTCTCCGAGATCGGCGACGAGTGGACGGCGACGCTCGAGCGCCTCCGCGACCTCGCCCCGATCGGCGACGGCCCGTTCGAGAACATCCTCTGGCAGAGCGTCGTCGGGGCCTGGCCGGCCTCGCGTCAGCGCCTGCACGACTACGCCGAGAAGGCGAGCCGCGAGGCGAGCACCTCGACGACGTGGACCGACCGCACCCCCGAGGCCGAGGCCTTCGAGGAGCGCATGCACGCCGCGATCGACGCCGTCTTCGACCGCGAGGAGGTGCGGCACGAGATCGAGAGGATCGTCGACGTCGTGCGCGCCCCCGGCCGCAGCAACTCGCTCGGCCTCGCCCTGCTGCAGCTGACGGGCCCCGGCAGCCCCGACGTCTACCAGGGCGGCGAGCTGTGGGACCACTCGCTCGTCGACCCCGACAACCGACGCGAGGTCGACTTCGGGCTGCGCCGCCGCCTCCTCGACCAGGTCGCGGCCGGCGAGACGCCGCCCGTCGACGAGACGGGCGCGGCCAAGCTGCTCGTCACGCACCGGGCGCTCACGCTCCGTCGCGACCGCCCCGAGCTGTTCACCCGCTACGGCGCCCTGCCGGTGTTCGGCGAGCAGGCCGACTCGGCCGTCGCCGCCGACCGCGGCGGCGCG
Organism: Frigoribacterium faeni; assembly: GCF_011761235.1. Classification (GTDB taxonomy): domain Bacteria; phylum Actinomycetota; class Actinomycetes; order Actinomycetales; family Microbacteriaceae; genus Frigoribacterium; species Frigoribacterium faeni_A. The sequence goes on along the minus strand of NZ_JAAOYW010000003.1, from coordinate 221,704 downwards.
CTGACGATCGCCACGCGGCTCCCCGTGGCGCTCGAGCAGGCCGGCGGCTGGGGCGACACCGTCGTGCTCGTGCAGGGCCGGCGCTGGCGCGACGTGCTCACCGGGCGCGTGCACGACGGCGGGCGCCTGCGCCTCGCCGACGTGCTCGGGACGTACCCCGTCGCGCTGCTCGTCCCGGCAGACGAGCAGTAACGGCGCCTCCGCACACGACTACCGTCGACCCCCTGCGGGTCGGCGGTTCGTCGTCTCCGCGGCCCCACCCCCACCACCACTCCCCGAGGAGACCGATGAGCGTCTACGACGTCTGGGCACCCACCGCGACCACCGTGCGACTGCACCTCGACGGCGACGTGCTGCCGCTCGAGCACGAGACCGGGACGGGCTGGTGGCGCGCCCCGGCCGACCTCGACCGCGGCCCCGGCCACCGGTACGGGTTCCTCGTCGACGACGGCGAGACGCCGCTGCCCGATCCGCGCTCGCGCCGGCAGCCCGACGGGGTGCACGGCCTCAGCGAGACCTGGGACGGCGACTCGTTCGACTGGACCGACGCCTCCTGGACGGGCCGCCAGCTCGCGGGCTCGGTGGTCTACGAGCTGCACCTCGGCACCTTCACGCCGGGCGGCACGCTCGACTCGGCGATCGAGAAGCTGCCGCACCTGGTCGAGCTCGGCGTCGACCTCGTCGAGCTGCTCCCGGTGAACGGCGTGAACGGCCGCTGGAACTGGGGCTACGACGGCGTCGACTGGTTCACGGTGACCGACAACTACGGCGGGCCCGACGCCTACCAGCGCTTCGTCGACGCCGCCCACGCCGCCGGGCTCGGCGTCGTGCAGGACGTCGTCTACAACCACCTCGGCCCCTCGGGCAACTACCTGCCCGCGTTCGGGCCGTACCTGTCGAGCAAGCACGCCAACACCTGGGGCGACAACGTCAACCTCGACGACGACGGCTCGCACGAGGTGCGCGAGTTCATCCTCGACAACGCCCTGATGTGGTTCGAGCGGTTCCACGTCGACGCGCTCCGGCTCGACGCCGTGCACGCGCTCGTCGACGACAGCCCCGTGCACCTGCTGCAGGAGATGGGCGAGCGCACCGCCGCCCTCAGCGCGCACCTCGGCCGGCCCCTGACGCTGATCGCCGAGAGCGACCTGAACGACGCCCGCCTCGTCACGCCCCGCGACGGCGGCGGCTTCGGCCCCGAGCACCGTCAGGGCTACGGCCTCGACGGGCAGTGGAGCGACGACTTCCACCACGCGCTGCACGTCGCCCTGACCGGCGAGACGAACAGCTGGTACGCCGACTTCGCGTCGCTCGACTCGCTCGCGAAGGTCGTCACGAAGGGCTTCTTCCACGACGGCACCTGGTCGTCGTTCCGCGAGGCCGACCACGGCCGCCCGGTCGACGTCGACCACATGCCCTCGTGGCGCCTCGTCGTCGCGAACCAGAACCACGACCAGATCGGCAACCGCGCCGTCGGCGACCGCCTCGCGGCGACCCTCGACGACGGCCAGCTGCAGATCGCCGCGGCGATGACGCTGACCTCGCCCTACACGCCGATGCTCTTCATGGGCGAGGAGTGGGGCGCGAGCACCCCGTGGCAGTTCTTCACCTCGCACCCCGAGAAGGAGCTCGGCGAGGCCACCGCGAAGGGCCGCATCGCCGAGTTCGCGAAGTCGGGCTGGGACGAGTCCGTGGTGCCCGACCCGCAGGACCCGCAGACGTTCGAGGACTCGAAGCTCGACTGGAGCGAGCTCGGCCGCGGCCGCCACGCCCTGCTGCTCGACGCCTACCAGCAGCTCACGGCGCTGCGCCACGCCGAGCCCGAGCTCACCGACCCGCGCCTCGGGCGCACGTCGGTCGAGCACGACGCCGACGCCGGCTGGTTCGTGATGACCCGGGGCACGATCCGGGTGGCCGTGAACTTCGGGACGGACGAGGCGCGGCTCGCCGTGCCCGCCGCCTCCGTGCTGTTCGCCAGCGACGACTCGATCGCGGCCGGGGCCGAGCTGGTGCTGCCGCCGCACTCGGTCGCGGTCGTCCGCTAGCCGGACGCCCTCGGCACCGACGACGACGTCCGCACGGCCGGGGCTGACCACCCCTGCCGTGCGGACGGTGCCGCCTCCCTGCTAGCGCGTCCGCACGCTGCGCACGACGGGCCCGACCCGGTGCGACGTCGCGCGGACGCTCGGCAGGCGACGGTGTCGCACGACCAGCTCGACGAGGGCGCGCCCCCGTCGGCGGAGACCCCAGAGGGTCACCTTGGTCAGCGACTCCCTGACGATCGAGCCGCTCATCTTCGAGGCGCCGTGGACGCGCTCGGTGAACGTGATCGGAGTCTCGACGACCCTGAGGCCCGCCTGGAGGGCGCGCCACAGCAGGTCGACCTGGAAGCAGTACCCGCGCGACTCGACGGCCTCGAGGTCGATGCGGCGCAGGGCCGAGGCCCGGAACGCACGGAACCCGCCGGTCGTGTCGGCCACCCGGATGCCGAGGGCGCCCCGGGTGTACCAGCTGCCGCCGCGGCTGAGCAGCTCGCGACGCAGCGGCCAGTTCTCGACCTCGCCGCCGGGCACCCAGCGCGAGCCGAGCACGAGGTCGTCGTCGGCGAGCAGCGCGAGCAGGCGCGGCAGGTCCTCGGGGTGGTGCGAGCCGTCGGCGTCCATCTCGACGATCGCGTCGTAGCCCCGCTCGAGGCCCCAGGCGAAGCCGGCGAGGTACGCGGCGCCGAGGCCGGCCTTCTCGGTGCGGTGCATCACGTGGACGCGCGGCTCGCGGGCGGCCCAGCCGTCGGCGAGGTCGCCGGTGCCGTCGGGCGAGCCGTCGTCGACGACGAGCACGTCGACCGCGGCGCCGGAGGCGAGGGTGCGCCCGACGATCATGTCGAGGTTCTCCCTCTCGTCGTAGGTGGGGATGATCACGAGGGCGTCGTTCACGGGGTGGTCCTTTCCGGTCGGGGACGGAGCAGGGGTCGTGCGGGTCGGGTGCCCGGTGCGGGCAGGGTGCGCGGCGCGGGTCGGGCGCGCGGTCGCGGCGGCCGGGTCAGCTCGTCGTGACGAGGTCGGCGAAGACGATCAGGTTGTCGACGTAGTGGCCGGTCGAGCGGTCGAAGGTGCCGTCGCAGGTGATCAGCCGCAGGCTCGGCGTGGGCGACGAGCCGTAGACGTCGCTGGTCGGGAACGTCGCCTTCGGCGTCCGCTCGCTGCCCGTCACGCGGAAGGTCTCGACGTCGCCGGTCGACAGGGTCACCTGCACCTCGTCGCCGACGGCGAGCGCCGCCAGGTCGACGAACACGGCGGGGCCGCTGCCCGAGTCGACGTGCCCGGCGATGACGGCCGGGCCGACGGCGCCCGGCACGGTGCCGCCGGCGTACCAGCCGGCCGACTCCCAGGCGCGGGGCGGGTCCAGCTCGCCGGCGGCGCCCAGGCCGAGGTCCTCGAGGCCGGAGTCGACCCCGATGGCGGGGATCTGCACCCGCACGGGGACGGCACCCGCAGGAGGCGCGGTGTACGACGGCGCGGCCGGGTCCTGGAACGCTCCCGCGGCTCCGCTGCCGGGGTCGCCGTCCGACGGGTCGGAGGGCGCGGCCGAGGCGGTCGCGGCCGGGGCCTGTGCGTCCGCGCCGTCGCCGCCGGGCTGTGCCGCGACGGCGGCCACGGTCGCTCCCCCGGCGAGCAGCAGCACGGCGGCGCCGAGGGCGATCGCCGCACGGCGGTGCGACGAGACCAGCTGCGCGAGGCTCATCGCGAGACCGCCAAGGGCGAGCAGGCGCCGAGGGCCGAGCCGTCGAGCTGCAGGGCGGCCAGGGCCGCCCAGGCCGCGCCGTAGTAGGTGGGGGTCGACTGGGCGAGGGCGTCCGACCGGGCGAGGTCGGCGGCCGCGGCGTCCGGGTCGCCGGCGCTCGCGAGGGCCGCGGCCCGCGCGGCGTAGGCCAGCGGGCTCTGGTCGTCGCCGAGCGACTGGCCGCCGAGGTCGAGCTGCATCGGCAGCTCGGGGTAGCGCTGCAGCACCGGGGCGAGACGGGCCGAGAGGGCCACGTCGACCGGGTCGCACGACTCGGCGTACCGCAGCGCGAGGCGCCCGGCGTCGTAGCTGTACTGGACCGTGCCGGCCGAGCCGTCGGCGCTCGGCAGCGGCACGACGGTGCCGTCCTGCTGCACCTGCGCCCAGTCGCTGGGCAGGGCGGTCGCGGTGAGCACGTTCGTCGTCACGGCTCGCGAGCCCTGCTCGAGCTCGGCCCAGCGGGGGTCGCCGCTCGCCTCGCCGAGCTGCGCGAACGCGGCGGGCGCGGCGTACGAGGGGTTGTACGACCAGGGGGCGGAGCCCGCGGCCCAGGGCCCGGGCAGGAGGATGCGGCCGACGTCGGTGACGGCGGTCATCTCGTCGAGCACGACGGAGCCGAGCTGCACGCCCTCGGCGGTCCACTCGGGGCGGTCGAAGGCCCGGCCGGCGAGCACGAGGGCCCGGGCGGCGTCGACGTCCGCGTCGCTGGCGGGCATGTCGTCGACGACGGCGCCGTCGGCCCAGCGCCAGGCGAGCAGTCCGTCCGGCCGGACCAGCTCCTCCTTCGTCCAGTCCCAGACGGCGGCGAAGCGGTCCTCGTCGCCCGTGCCGACCGCGACGAGCATGCCGTAGGCCTGGCCCTCGCTGACGGTGTCGTCTCCCTGGTCGCGGCGCACGACGCGGCCGTCGTCGTCGACCCACTCGTCGAGGAAGTCCTCGCCGAGCTGGGCGGCGGTGCGGGCGTCGGGCGTGCTGTCCCCGGGGCCGGGGTCGCTGCTCTCGGCAGGTCCCGCCGCGGTGCGGTCGGGGGCGCCGCCGGGTGCGCCGACGACGAGGAGGGCGATCCCGGCGGTCACGGCGAGCGCCGCGACGACCACTGCGGCGAGCAGTGCCTTCGTCTTGTTCGTCATGTCGTTCCTCTGGGTCGGGAGGTGGTGCCGGTCGCGCTCGAGGCGCACGGCGAGGGTGCTGCGGGGGCGGGGCCCGGGGAGGCGCGGTGTCCGTGGTCGGTCACCGCGCCTCCTCGGGGCCTCAGGCGCCGAACCAGCTGCGGACGGTCGCCCAGAAGCCGGTCGGCTCGTCCTCGACGGGGTGCTCGGCCAGCCAGCCGCCGCCCGTCTGGACGCCGCCCACGGGGGCCTGCGCCGTGGCCGCGCTGTCGACCACCGGCACGACGGTCAGGCCGCCGGTGGAGTTGTCGAGCACGAACAGGGTGTTGATGCTGCCGGCGGCGAGGTCGACGTCGCTCGTGCCCGTCACCTTCTGGCCGGTGAGGTCGAGGCTCCAGGGGCCGGCGGCGACCTCGGCGTACCCGCTGGCGCTGCCGAACGAGGCCTTGTCGGCGATGGTCGTGCCGGTCGAGGTCGACACCGAGACGTCCTTGCTCACCGTCGCGGCCTGGAACAGGCGCACCTTGGCCTGGCCGTCGGACGGCGGCGTGAGGTCGTCCTTGACGACGCGGGTCTCGAGGTCGTCGTTCGGGCCGTACGCCAGGGTCGTGATCGGCTGGCCGGAGTCGACGGTGACGTTCGTCGTGATGACCGGCTTCGCGTCGGCGGGGGCGTCGGCGGCCGTCATCGAGACGACGTAGGTGCCGGGGGTCAGCGCCTGGTACGGGCTGACCTGGCCGAACGTGACGTCGTCGAGGTCCATGACGACCTGTCCGCCGGCCAGCGAGGTCAGCGTGACGTCGACCGACTTGGTGTCGGGCGAGAGGTGCCCGACGCGCACCCAGCCGTCGCCCTCGGCGGCGTGGGCCGGCGAGGCGCCGACGAGGGAGCCGGCGAGGGCGACGCCCGTCGCGGCCGTGAGGGCGGCGACGACGACGAGACGGCGTCGGGGCGAGGTGGTCGGGGCGGCGACCGCCGAGGAGGCGGTGGTCGGGGAGGTGCGGTGGCGCTGGGCCATGGGAGTGGTTCCTTTCCGGTCGGGTGTCGCGCCCGGACGGGTGCGACGGCGGTGAGGAGCGGTGCCGGGGGCCGTGTGGCCGGCCCCCGGCGCGGTGGTCAGTCGGACAGGACGCCCGACGGCGCGACGGCGGAGAACGTGATGCGCAGTCCGTCGCCCCGGGGCTCGATCGAGGCGGGCTCGTACGTCTCGCCCAGGCCGCGGAGGACCGCGTCGAGCTGCTCGACGGTCTCCCCGCCCTGCGGCGTGACGTCGAACTGGCGGAACAGCGACTCCTGCTCGCCCGGGAGGGCGTCGGGGTCGGCCACCGAGATCGGGGCGATGGCGGCGAGCTGGCCGAGCACGATGATCGCGCGCGGGTCGAGTCGTCCGTCACGGAGGGCCTGGTCGAAGGTCGCGGAGACCTGCAGGTCGGGGTTCTCGGCCAGCTCGGCTCCGGCGGCGGACCGCGCGGAGGCGGACTCGTCGGCGCTGCGCTGGGCCTCGTCGGCGCCGTCGCGGTCGATGCGGCGGACGTTGACCTGCTGGTCGCCCTCGCCGAACGACGCCACGACCGTGGAGCTCTCGAGCGCCGACCGGACGTCGGCCGAGGCCGAGCCCGAGGTGCGGACCGATTCCGTCTCGAACAGGTAGTCGGAGTCGCGCCACCCGTTGGGCGACTGCGCCTGCACGGCGCCGTCGGTGTCGATCTTGTAGAACCAGATGACGTTGTCGCGGGCGAAGCCAGCCCGCACGAGGTCGACCCAGACGGCGTCGTCGACGAGCAGGCGGCTGTCCTTCGGCACGTTGGTCTCGACCCAGGTCTCGGCGTTCCGCATGGGGGCGTCGAGGTCGGAGTCGAGGAACCCGCGCAGCTGGACCGCCCAGAGCGGCACCAGGGCCACGACGGCCGCGACGGCCAGGGCGAGCCAGGCCACCGACCCGGTGCGGACGGCGGCGGTCGAGACGGCCCCCGCGCGACGGGCCCGGACGCTCTTCACGGCGGCGTCGGTGACCGCGGCCACCAGCAGGGCCGCGAACGGCAGCAGCATGATCACGTACGGCACCGGCAGGTAGCCGCCGGGACGGAACATGAAGACGATGAGGAACACCATCATCGCGGCGATCGGACGGACCCGCTTGACGAAGAGGCCGACGACGGACGCGAGCGTCCCGGCGACGATCAGGACCTGGTCGAGCTGCCACCACTGCGACACCGTGGCGAAGAACAGGCTGCCGGTGTCGAACACCGAGCCGCTGGCCTCGCGGGTGGCGAGCTGGAACTGGACGCCCTCGAGCAGGCTCACCCGGCCGGCGCCCGGCAGCAGCTCGCCCTTGACGGCGGCGAGGGCCACGTAGCCGAGGCCGACGAGCACGAGCAGGCTGGCGGCGATCGAGAGCGTGTAGCGACGCGTGGACCGGTCGGCGCCGCGCCACATCATCCAGGCGAGGAACGGCAGGGCCAGCAGGTACGTCTCCTTCGAGAGCACCGCGATGCCGAACGAGAGGGAGGCGGCGGCGAAGCCCGCGAGCTGGTACCGCTTGCTGAGCGCGAAGACGAACGCGGCGAGCAGCCAGGGCGTGGCCACGTTGTCGAGGTAGACCGTGCGGTGGAACTGCAGGGCCAGGGGCGACACCGCGAAGAGCAGGCCGGCGGCGGCCGCGGCGGGGCGGCTCAGGCCGAGCTTGCGGGCGAGCAGCCAGAGCAGGGCCACGGCGACGACCGTGAAGGCGAGCATCGCCTCGCGGCCGGCCAGCACGGCGACGTCGTAGCGGTCGAAGGCGCCGGTCAGGGCCGTGTAGGCCGAGATCTGCAGCCAGCCCACCGGCGGGTGGTCGTACCAGTAGGTGTAGTGCGCCAGCTCGCCGAAGGCCTGCACGGCCCAGGCCTGGGCGGTGTAGGTGCCCTCGTCGTCGATGCGCTGGGGCGAGCCGGCCATGTTGAAGGCCTGCACGACGGCGGCGATCGCCATGAGGGGCAGCAGCCAGACGAGGCTGGCGCCGTGGCTGCGCAGCCAGCCCGGCGAGCGCTCGGGCGTGGGCTGCATCGGGGTGCCGAGACGGCGGGGAGCCGTTGCGGTGCGGTCGTCGACCGCGGACGGGCGGTTCAGCGTGCTGGTCATCGGTCACCTCCGGTCATGGCCATGGCGGGCTCCTGCTGGGCGGCGCGGGGCGCCTCCTGCGGGGTCGGGACGACGGCGTCGCGGTGCGCGCCGGTGTGCTCGGTCTTCTCCCACGCGTTCATGCCGCGGATCTGGCGGAAGACCGCCCGGACCGCCGCGAGGGCGAGGAAGATCTGGTACGGCAGCAGGCCCCAGACGAGGCGGAAGTAGTCGCGGGCCCGGACCTTCTGGCCGTACGTGCGGCCGAACTCGCGCAGCCCGGTGAACTCGACGGCCAGCAGCACCAGGGTCGGCGCCAGCGGGATGAACGAGACGAGGGCGATGGCCGTCGGCACCTTGATCGTGAAGATCAGGAGCACGGAGATCGGGATCAGCAGGCCGGTGGCCGCCTGGATGAAGGGCATGGTCAGCAGGTAGCGGGCCATGAGGCGCTGGCGCAGACGGGGCAGCTTCTTCCACTCGCCCTTGCCGTAGACCTGCATGAAGCCCTGGTTCCAGCGGGTCCGCTGCTTGAGCAGCGAGACGAACGTGCCGGGGGTCTCCTCACGGGTGACGACCTCGGGGCTGTAGGCGACGACGACCTTCGCGCCGGCGCTCGACAGGCGCACGCCCAGCTCGCAGTCCTCGGCGAGGCACTCGGCGTCCCAGCCCTCGGACCAGTCGAGCCAGTCCTTGCGGACGAAGACGGTGTTGCCGCCGAGCGGGATGAACTTCTCCTTGGCGTGGAAGTGCAGGCGCGACCGGAACCAGAAGTAGTACTCGAGCACGTTGCGCAGGCTCCACCAGCTCGACTGGAAGTTCATCAGCTGCACGCCGCCCTGGACGACGTCGGCGTCGGTCTCGCTGAAGCGCGAGTCGACGAGCGTCAGCAGGCGGGGGTGCACCTCGTCCTCGGCATCGAACACGCCGACGATCTCGCCGCGCGAGGTCTGCAGCGCGAGGTTGAGCGCCTTCGGCTTGTTCTTCGGGACGCTCGAGTCGACGACCACGCGGATCAGCTCGGGGTGGCGTGCGGCGGCCTCGCGGGCCACGCGCTCGGTGCCCGGGTCGTCGTGGCCGACGATGGCGATGATCTCGAAGTCGGGGTGGTCCTGCAGCGCGAGGCGGTCGAGGGTCTGCCCCATGACCTCCTCCTCGTGGCGGCCCGGCACCAGCAGGGTGAAGGAGTGCGCGGCGGCGAGGGGGTCGGAGCTGAACTGGCTGCCCTCGAGGTTGTCCTTCGAGCGCCAGGCGTGCAGCATCCACCACAGGGTCGAGACGGCCACGGCCGTGAGCAGCAGCGAGACGACGATCAGCGACGAGTAGCCGATCCACTCGAGCGGGCTCCAGTCGGGCAGGGCGAAGCCGGAGAGGGCGTCGCCGGCGCCGGTGGTGGCGCCCCGGTTGGGCACGAACTGGTCGGGGCTGGTGGGCGCCTCCGGGGTGAGGAGGGGCTGGGGCTCGCCGGCGGCGAGCAGGGAGGTCACACGGTGCGTCGGGTCAGTCGACACGGTCGTTCTCCTGTCGGGTGGAGGTCGGGTGCGGTGCAGGGCGCGAGGGTCGGGTCTCGCGTCCGGTGGAGCGGGCGGGACGTGCGGGTCAGCGCACGTCCGCGGTGGCCGGCGCGAAGACGAACCACCGGTAGGCCACGTAGCGGAACGCCGTGCCGAGCACGAGCCCCACCCCGTTCGCCGCGATGTTGTCGGCGAGCTGGCTGGTGTGGCCGAGCACGTAGTGCGAGACGAACAGGCACAGGGAGGCGATGGCCAGGCCGCCCACGTTCACGAGGCCGAACACGACGGCCTCCTTGAGCACGGCCCGGCCGCGGTCGGCGCGGAACGTGAGGTAGCGGTTGCCCAGCCAGGCGACCGCCGTGGCGACGATCACCGAGACGACCTTCGCGCCGATGGGCTTGTCGTCGAGCAGGGTGAGCCGCAGCAGGTTGTAGACGCCGACGTCGACGACGAACGCGATGCCGCCGACGAGGCCGAAGGTCGCGAGCTCGCGGAGGCGGCTCGCCACGCGGGCCGAGACGGCGGCGCGGGCGGGCACGGCAGAGGACGCCGAGGAGGCGGCGGGGGCGACGGCAGGAGCGTCGGCCGGTCGGGTGGTCACCCTCTCGTCGAGGGCAGGAGCGTCGGGCATGACACCGGTTCGGGGGCCACCCGTTCGGGGGTTTGGCCGGGGTACACGGTTGTGCGCCGGTTGCCAGGGTCTCGTCACGTGCTGTTCACACGAGCCGCCGGGCGGGCAGCCCCCTCGGGGCGGGCACGCGCGTAGCGTGGGCCCATGGAATTCAGATACCTCGGACAGAGCGGTCTCAAGATCTCGGAGATCACCTACGGCAACTGGCTCACGCACGCCTCCCAGGTCGAGAACGACGTCGCGACGCAGTGCGTCCGCGCCGCGCTCGACGCGGGCATCTCGACCTTCGACACCGCCGACGCCTACGCGAACACCGGCGCCGAGACGGTGCTCGGGGCGGCGCTCGCCGGCGAGCGGCGCGAGTCGCTCGAGATCTTCACGAAGGTCTACTGGCCGACCGGCCCTGCCGGCCACAACGACACCGGCCTCAGCCGCAAGCACGTGCTCGAGTCGATCGACGGCTCGCTCACCCGGCTCGGCACCGACTACGTCGACCTGTACCAGGCCCACCGCTACGACTACGAGACGCCTCTCGAGGAGACCATGCAGGCCTTCGCCGACGTCGTCCGGCAGGGCAAGGCGCTCTACATCGGCGTCAGCGAGTGGAACGCCGAGCAGATCCGTGCCGGCCACGACCTCGCGAAGCAGCTCGGCGTGCAGCTCATCTCGAACCAGCCGCAGTACTCGATGCTCTGGCGCGTCATCGAGCAGGAAGTCGTGCCCGCGAGCAAGCAGCACGGCCTGAGCCAGATCGTCTGGTCGCCCGTCGCGCAGGGCGTGCTCACCGGCAAGTACAAGCCCGGCGCCGAGCTGCCGGCCGGCAGCCGGGCGACGGACGAGAAGGGAGGCGCGAACACGATCAAGCGCTTCCTCACCGACGAGGTGCTCACGGGCGTCGCCTCGCTCGAGCCCATCGCGGCGGACCTGGGGCTCTCGATGGCCCAGCTCGCCATCGCGTGGGTGCTGCAGAACGACAACGTCGCCTCCGCCATCATCGGCGCCTCGCGGCCCGAGCAGGTGGCGGACAACGTCAAGGCGGCCGGCGTCACGCTGCCGGCCGAGGTCATGGCGTCCATCGACGAGGCGCTCGGCGACCTCGCCGAGCGCGACCCCGCCAAGACCGTCTCCCCCGCCGAGCGCCCGGCCTGAGCGGGGCCTCCCGGCGACGTTCCCGATCCCGTCGGGCGATCGGGAATGTCGCGCGAGAGGATGCGCTTGCATATACTCGTACCGACCTTCGGTGACACGTCACCGATCTAGAGCTCACCGAACAGCCCACAGAACAGCAGGAGAACACCATGGCCATCACCGCAGAGAAGATCCCCGCCGGCACCTGGACCCTCGACCCCACGCACAGCGAGGTCTCGTTCAGCGTCCGCCACCTCGCCATCAGCAAGGTCAAGGGCTCGTTCGAGTCGTTCGACGCGTCGCTCGAGACCGCCGAGGACCACACGGCCAGCAAGGTCACCGCGTCGATCGACGTGGCCTCGGTCAACACGAACCAGAAGGACCGCGACGGCCACCTGCAGTCGGGCGACTTCTTCCTCGCCGAGCAGCACCCGACGATGACCTTCGTGTCGACCAGCATCGAGGAGAAGGGCGGCGACGACTTCCTCGTGCACGGCGACCTGACCCTCCGCGGCGTCACGAAGCCCGTCACCCTGAAGAGCGAGTTCGGCGGCCTCGTCGTCGACGGCTACGGCCAGACCAAGCTCGGCTTCTCGGCCACGACGAAGATCGACCGCACCGAGTTCGGCGTCACCTGGAACGCCGCCCTCGAGGCCGGCGGCTTCACCCTCGGCAACGACGTCACCGTCACGCTCGAGATCCAGTTCGTCCTCGCGGCGTAGTCCACCCGGCACCTCGGAGGGCCCGCACCTGCTCGGCAGGTGCGGGCCCTCCGTCGTCCAGGGGCGCGCCCCGGACGTCGTCGGGAACGCGCCGTCGGCGCCGGGGCTACGCGAGCAGCCGGCGCAGCAGCGCCCGCTCCCCCAGCGTCCACGCCGCGCTCGTGACCAGGTACAGCGCCGCGGCGAGCGGCACGAAGGCCGCGACGACGACGCTGACGAAGGGCACGACGCGGGCGATCGTCGCCAGGCCGGGCACCGCCTCCTGCGCCGTCGTGGAGGCCGCCGGCCCGGCCGCCCGCAGGTCGGCCCGTCGCCGCAGCTCGACGACGACCGCCAGCACGACGAGCAGGACGGCGAACGGCCCGACGACGGCGAACCCGCCGCCGACCGAGCCGACGAGCGTCGCGCCGAGGGCCGCCCCGGCCAGGCCGTGGCCGAGCAGGGCGTTCGCGTGCCCCGCGATCAGCGGGTGCGAGAAGAGCGACCACACCGCCGTCAGCACGGGCGCCTGGGCCAGCGTCGGCAGGCAGCCCGCCAGCGGCGACACCTTCTCCGACGTGTAGAGGGCCGCGGTGGCGCGCTGCAGCGCCTGGGGGTCGCGGATCCGGCGGCGCAGGTCCGCGAGCGCGGGGGCCAGCCGGCGACGCCCGATCTCGGCACGCACCTGCGACACCCCCACGGGCACGAGCAGCGCACGGACGAGCAGGGTGAGCAGCACGACGGCGAGCGCCGACGACGACGCGCCGGCGAAGGGCTCGACGGCGTCGCCGAGCGCGACGACGACGGTGTGCAGGCCGTCGAGCACGACGGCGAAGGGCGGGAAGGCGGACAGGTCCACGGGGTCCTCACGGCAGAAGGGGAAGGGTCTCTTCTGGCCGCCGCGGCGCCGCGTCTGCGGTCAGGCGGCCGGGAGGCCCTGCCCCGGCGCCCGCGCGCGCACGTGTCCGTCGGCGTCGGGGTCGCGGGCGAAGACGAGGAGGCGCACGTCGGCCGACTCGGTCAGCACCGCCCCCGGCACGGCCGCGCCCAGCCCGGCGAGCGCGAGCACCGCGCGGGCGACGACCACGATCGCCAGCAGCGCGGTCGCGCCGACGAGCCCGACGACGACGCCCACGGGCAGCGAGGTCGGGTGGCCCGCGCCGAGGCCGGTCGAGAGCGCGAGCTCGACCGGCGCCAGGACGCGCACCAGGAACTCGAGCAGGGAGGTCACGGCTCGACCCTAGACGACGGGGCGCGGGCCGTGGTCGGTACGCTGGCGGCGGACGCCAGGGTCGGCGACGCCCTCGGGCCGTGACGGCCCTCGGGAAGCCTCGACCGCCTCCTGCGTTGTCCCTGGTCACACCCGTTCGGAAGGACCCCGCATGACGCACGACTGGATCGCCCTGCAGCACCGAGCGCACGCGGAGTTCGCGCGCCGCGTCGAGGCCGTCACCGACTGGGACGCCCCGACGCCCGACACCGAGTGGGCCGTCCGCGACCTCGTGCGGCACGTCACCCGCGAGCAGCAGTGGGTCCCCGTGCTGCTCGAGGGCGGCGACCCGAGCGAGGCGCAGGCGTCGGTCGAGCCCCTCGGCGACGACCTCGTCGCCGCCTGGCACCGCTGGTCGGGCGCGGCGTCCGACGCCTGGCGCGGGGCCGATCCCGACGCCTCCGTGCGGCTGAGCTCCGACGTCGTGCCCGTGCGCGAGTACCTCGCCGAGCAGGTCGCCGACGTCACGATCCACGCCTGGGACCTCGCGAGGGCGATCGGCACCGACGAAGAGCTCGACGACGACCTCGTCGCCGCGGTCTGGACGGTCTTCGAGCCGCAGCGGGACGCCCTCGAGGCCTCCGGCCTGTTCGCCTCCCCCGTGCCGGTCGACGAGGACGCGCCCCTGCGGGTGCGGCTGCTCGCGCTGACGGGCCGCGACGCCCGCTGACCTCGCAGGTAGCCGTGGCCGCGTGATGGTTCGATGGCCCGATGACCGCTGACGCCGCGCCCGACGCCCGCCCCTGGCTGCACAGCTACGCCCCGGGCGTGCCCGCCGACATCGAGCCCGTGACGGGCACGCTCGTCGACCTGATCGACGACGCCGTCGCCGCGCACCGTGGCCGGGTCGCCCTCGAGTTCTTCGGGCGCGAGACGCGCTACCGCGACCTCGGCGACGAGATCGCCCGGGCCGCCGAGGGGCTCCGTGCGCTCGGCGTCACGGCGGGCGACCGGGTGGCGATCCTGCTGCCGAACAGCCCGCAGCACGTCGTCGCGTTCTACGCGGTCCTGCGCCTCGGCGCGATCGTCGTCGAGCACAACCCGCTCTACACCGACCGCGAGCTGCGGCACCTCTTCGAGGACCACGGCGCGAAGGTCGCGATCGCCTGGGACAAGCTCGTGGGGCGGCTGCGCGAGCTGCCGGCGGACCTGCGCTTCGACGCCGTCGTCTCCGTCGACGTCACGCGCGGGATGCCGCTCGCGACGCGGCTCGCCCTGAGGCTGCCGATCCCCGCCGCGCGGAAGTCGCGCGAGGCCCTGACCGCGGGCGCCGTCGGCGACCTGACCTGGTCGGACCTCGTGGCGAGCCGCCCGCTGCGGAGGCGCCACCCGCGCCCCGCGCTCGACGACGTCGCGCTGCTGCAGTACACGAGCGGCACGACCGGGGCGCCGAAGGGCGCCGTGCTGACCCACCGCTCGCTGCGCAGCAACGCCGCGCAGGGACGCGCCTGGGTGCAGGGCGTCGTCGAGGGGCAGGAGACCGTCTACGGCGTGCTGCCGTTCTTCCACGCCTACGGCCTGACGCTCTGCCTGACCTTCGCCATGAGCATCGGCGCGCGCCTCGTGCTGTTCCCCAAGTTCGACGTCGACCTCGTGCTCAAGGCCGCCGCGAAGCACCCGCCGACGTTCCTGCCCGCCGTCCCGCCGATCTACCAGCGGCTCGCCGAGGCGGCCGAGCAGCGCGGCGTCGACCTGCGCAGCGCCCGCTTCGCCATCTCGGGCGCCATGAACCTCCCCCTGTCGACCGTCACCGCGTGGGAGCGGGTCACGGGCGGCATGCTCGTCGAGGGCTTCGGCCTCACCGAGACCTCGCCGGTCGCGCTCGGCAACCCGATGGGCCCGACCCGCCGCCCCGGCACCGTGGGCGTGCCGTTCCCCTCGACCGAGGCGCGCGTCGTCGACCGCGACGACCCCGACCCCGAACGCCCCGTGACGCCGGGCGCGGCGGGCGAGCTCGTGCTGCGCGGGCCGCAGGTGTTCCGCGGCTACTGGAACCGGCCGGACGAGACCGCCGAGGCGTTCCTGCCGGGCGGCTGGTTCCGCACGGGCGACATCGTCAGCATGAGCGCCGACGGCTACGTCACCATCGTCGACCGCATCAAGGAGCTCATCGTCACGGGCGGCTTCAACGTCGCCCCCTCCGAGGTCGAGGAGGCGGTGCGCGCGTTCGGCGGCGTCGCCGAGGCCGCGGTCGTCGGCCTGCCCCGCGAGGGCGGCGGCGAGGACGTCGTCGCCGCTATCGTCGTCGAGCCCGGCCGCACCGTCGACCCCGAGGAGGTGCGCGAGCACTGCCGCGAGCAGCTCGCCGCCTACAAGGTGCCGCGTCGCGTCGTCGTGGTCGACGAGCTGCCCCGGTCGCTGATCGGCAAGGTCCTCCGTCGCGAGGTCCGCGACGCCCTCATCGCCGGCCGCTGACCCGTCGCGCGGCGGCCGGGTCGTCCTCGGGGAGGACGACCCGCGCCGCCCGGCCTGGTGGGATGGGGGCGTGACCAGTGACGCCGCCCGTGCCCGCGCCTCCGTCGTCGTGCTCGCCGTCGGCACCGTCGTGGGCGTGCTCGCCGCGGTCGGCCCGTTGCTCGTGGTGCGCGAGGTCGTCGAGGCGCGGGGCGGCGACGTCGACGGCTCGGCCGTCGTCGGGGCCGCGGTCGTCGGCGGGGCCGCCGCCCTCGCCACGGCGCTGCCCGGGTGGCACCGCGCGCTCGTCGGCATCGGGGGCTGGGGCGACCACGGCCGCAGCCGCCAGGTCGCGGCCGCCGCGGCGCTCGCGCTCGTGGTGCCCCTCGCGCTCTGCGCGGCCTGGGCGCGGCAGGCCGTGCGGGTCGCCTCCGACGAGCGGGCGGCCGCCGTCGCCGCCGTGCTGCCGGAGGCGCTGGGGCCCGTCCTGCCGGGCCTGCTGCTCGCGCTCGCGGGGTCCATCGGGTCGGCGGTCGTCGTCCGGCGCCTCCCGGTCGTCGTCGGCACCGTGACCGCCGCGGCCGGCCTCGTGCTGGCCACCGCGGCGGAGCCGTCGTGGCTCGGCTGGACGACCCTCGCGGCCTGCCTGGTCGCCACGAGCCTCCTGCTGCGCCCCCGCCGTCCCCTCGGCGACGCCCGACGCTGACGCCGGCCGCCTCGCAGCGGGGCCCGGCTCGGATCAGCTCGGCCCGGCCCGGCCCGGCTCGGCTCAGCTCAGAGCGTCGACCAGCGCCCCACCGGCCAGAAGACCACCGTCGCCCGCCCGACCACGTTCTCGAGCGGCACGAACCCCTCGTACGGCCCGGTCACGTGCGAGCGCGAGTCGGCCGAGTCCTCGCGGTTGTCGCCCATCACCCAGAGCGCGCCCTCGGGCACCGTGACGTCGAACGCGGCGAGCGACGCCGGGTCGCCCTCGGGCACCTGCAGGTACGGCTCGTCGAGCGGCTCGCCGTCCACCGTCAGGCGCCCGTCGGCGTCGCAGCAGCGCACGGTGTCGCCGGGCAGGCCGACGACCCGCTTGACGAGGTCGTCGCCCTCGGCCGGCGACAGCCAGCCGCCCGGGTCGCGGAACACGACGACGTCGCCGCGGTGCAGCTCCGACAGCCGGGGCGCCAGCTCGTTCACGAGGATGCGGTCGCCGACCTGCAGCGTCGCCTCCATCGAGGCCGAGGGGATCGAGAACGAGCGCACGAGCCACGTGCGCACGCCCCACGACACGAGCAGCGCGACGAGCACGATCACGACGACGTCGCGCAGCCAGCGCAGGCCGGCCGACCCCCGGCCGGCCGGAGGTGCGGGGTCGAGGGCCTGGTCGCTCACCGCTCCATCCTGCCCCACGCCCCGGTCAGGCCCGGGCGGCCGTCCAGCCGAGGCGCTCCAGCCGCGCGAGCGAGTGCTCCTCGGCGACGGGCTTGTCGCCGAGCACGCCGCCGATCGACCGCAGCATCGCCCCCGCCGGGCCGGCGGTCGGCAGCTCGAGCGGCCCGACGTGCGGGGCCCGCAGCCCGAGCAGCTCGCGGAACCGGGGCTGCAGCGTGCCGACGGCGCCGTTGAAGAGCACGGGGTAGCCGGCGCGCAGCACCGGGAACAGCGGCGGTCGACGGATGAAGCCCACCACCTCCTCGGTCCGGGCCGTGCGCTCGAGGACGCCGCGACGGTCGAAGTCCAT
This sequence comes from Frigoribacterium faeni, assembly GCF_011761235.1. Classification (GTDB taxonomy): domain Bacteria; phylum Actinomycetota; class Actinomycetes; order Actinomycetales; family Microbacteriaceae; genus Frigoribacterium; species Frigoribacterium faeni_A. The sequence goes on along the minus strand of NZ_JAAOYW010000003.1, from coordinate 204,349 downwards.
CAACTGGTCCTGCATCTCGGCGACCGACCGCGGCGGGTCGACGACGCCCATCAGCTCGCCCGCCGTCGCCCACTCGCGTACGTACGCGTCCGGGCCGCCGGGCACCTCGCCCCGTCCCCACTGCTGGTACGCCGCGAGGAACGAGTCGGCGAAGGCCATGTGCACCCAGCTGAGCAGCTCGGGGTCGTTCGCGGCGTAGTCGTGCGCGACGCCGTGGCGGTCGTCGTAGCTGCCGACCACCTTGGTGTGCAGGCGGGTGACCCACTGCGAGGCCCGGGTCGCCGCCTCCTTGCTGCCGTAGGTGACGGTGTAGATCCAGCGGATCGTGCCGGCGAGGCGGCCGAGCGGGTCCTCGCGGAACCGTGAGTGGTCGTGCACCCCCGCGAGCGCCCCGGGGTGCAGCGCCTGGACGAGCAGCGCGCGGACCCCCGCCGCGATGGTCGACATCGAGCCGTGCACGGCCCAGACGGCCGACCCCGGCAGGAAGAACCCCTCGTCGTCGCCCTTCTCGAGGTCGGTGACCCACTCGGGCGTGCCGGTGTACTGGCCGTTGAAGGTGTACTGCAGGCGGGCACGGAGCGGCTCGGTCAGGGCGGGCATCCTCCGATCATGCGCCGCCCGGCCTGGGCGCCTGCCCCCGACCTGCCGCGTCGTCTCGACGTCGAGCGACCGGGGCCGTGGCCGACGGCGGCGCGACCGGTCCGCCCGGACGCACCGCGCCTCCTCGGCCGGTGTCGACACGAGGAGGCGCGGGTGCAGCGGGCAGGGAGGCGTCAGTTGCCGTGCGCCTCCTCGGCGACGGGCTGCCACTCGTCCCAGAGCGCGAGACGCGACTCGTAGTCGGCCTTCGCGATGCCGAGCGGCGCCTTGCCGAAGAAGACGCGCAGCGGCGGCTCCTCGGCGTCGACGACCTTGAGGATGGCCGTGCGGGTGGCCGTGGGGTCGCCCGGGTCGGCGGCCGACGGGCGCTTCGACGCGGCCTCGCGGACCTCGGCGTAGGCCTCGTTCTCGTCGCTGCGCGACGCGGAGGGGCCCGACCAGTCGGTCGAGAAGCCGCCGGGCTCGACGAGGGTGACCGAGATGCCGAAGCCGGCGACCTCCTGCGAGAGCGACTGGCTGATGCCCTCGAGGGCCCACTTCGACGCGTGGTAGATGCCGACCGTCGGGAACGCGCTGATGCCGCCGATGCTCGAGACCTGCACGATGTGGCCGCTGCCCTGCTCGCGCATGATCGGCAGCGCGGCCTGGGTGACCCAGAGGGCGCCGAACAGGTTCGTCTCGAGCTGGGCGCGGGCCTCCTCCTCGGTGATCTCCTCGACCATGCCGAAGTGGCCGTAGCCGGCGTTGTTGACGACGACGTCGAGCCGGCCGAAGTGCTCGGCCGCCTGCTGCACGGCGGCCACGTCGGCCGCGCGGTCGGTGACGTCGAGCTGCAGCGGCAGGAAGGTGTCGGGGTACTGCTCGACCAGGGCGTCGACGGTCTCGAGCTTGCGGGCCGTGCCGGCGACGCTGTCGCCTCGCTCCAGGGCCGCCTCGGCCCACTCGCGGCCGAAGCCCTTCGACGCGCCGGTGATGAACCAGACCTTGCTCACGGTGTTCCTCTCTCCTGCCCGCGCGGTGCGGGCGCTGGTGCGCTGTCGGGAGCGCGGCTCCACTGAACGCCGGGACCCGCCGACCCGCGCACAGCCCGCTCGGAGGGTTCGCATCTCGGCCTAGAGTGGACCGCGTGACCATCGACACCGCTCGTCCCTGGCTGGCCTCCTACGCTCCCGGCGTCCCCCACGACATCGAGCCCGTCACGGGCTCGCTCCTCGACATCGTCGAGGGCACCGCCGCCGAGTACCCGAAGACGGTCGCCCTCGAGTTCTTCGGCGCGACGACCACGTACTCCGAGCTCGTCGACCAGGTGTCGCGCGCCGCCGAGGGCCTGCGCGCGCTCGGCGTCCGGCACGGCGACACGGTCGCCCTCGTGCTGCCGAACAGCCCGCAGCACGTCGTCGCGTTCTACGCGGTCCTGCGCCTCGGCGCGATCGTCGTCGAGCACAACCCCCTCTACACGCCGCGCGAGCTCCGCCACCAGTTCGAGGACCACGGCGCGAAGGTCGCGATCGTGTGGGACAAGGTCGTCGAGACCGTGCAGGACTTCCCCTCCGACGTCGCCGTCGACTCGATCGTCTCGATCGACGTCACCCGGGGCATGCCCTTCGCCACCCGGGCCGCGCTGCGCCTGCCGATCAAGAAGGCGCGGGCGTCCCGCGACCGGCTGACGACGAGCGTCCGCGGCACCGTCCCGTGGCAGAAGATCGTCGGCTCGTCGCGCATCAAGGCCCGCCACCCCCGCCCGGCGACGACCGACCTCGCGGTCATCCAGTACACGAGCGGCACGACGGGCACGCCCAAGGGCGCCCAGCTCACCCACGCGAACCTGCTCTCGAACGCGGCGCAGTCGCGGGCCTGGGTGCCCACCATCACGCGCGGCGACTGCACGGTCTACGCGGTGCTGCCGATGTTCCACGCCTACGGGCTGACCCTCTGCCTCACCTTCGCGATGAGCATGGGCGCACGCCTCGTGCTGTTCCCGGCCTTCGACCCGGCCCTCGTGCTCAAGGTGATGAAGAAGCGCCCGCCGACCTTCCTGCCGGCCGTGCCGCCGATCTACACGCGCCTGCGCAAGGCGGCCGACGACGCGGGCGTCTCGCTCAAGGGCGTCGAGGTGGCCATCTCGGGCGCCATGCCGCTCTCGGCCGAGGTCGTCGAGCCCTGGGAGGAGCAGTCGGGCGGCTGGCTCGTCGAGGGCTACGGGCTCTCCGAGTGCTCGCCGGTGCTCATGGCGAACCCGGTCGGCCCGACCCGCCGTGCCGGCACGGTGGGCCTGCCCCTGTCGAGCACCGAGGTGCGCGTGGTCGACCCCGAGAACCCCACCGTCGACGTGCCCGCGGGCGAGAGCGGCGAGCTCATCGTGCGCGGGCCCCAGGTCTTCAGCGGCTACTGGCGCAAGCCGCAGGAGTCGAGCGAGGTCTTCGTCGACGGCGACTGGTTCCGCACCGGCGACATCGTCACGATCGACCCCGACGGCTTCGTCCGCATCGTCGACCGCATCAAAGAGCTGATCATCACGGGCGGCTTCAACGTGAGCCCGTCCGAGGTCGAAGAGGTCCTGCTGCGTCACGAGGGGGTCGCCGAGGCCGCGGCGGTCGGCCTCCCCTCCCCCGGCGGCGAGCAGGTCGCGGCCGCGATCGTGCTGCAGCCCGGCGCCGAGGTCGACGTGCAGGCCCTGCGGGCCTTCGCCCGCCAGCACCTCACCCCGTACAAGGTGCCCCGCCGCATCGTCGTCGTCGACGAGCTGCCGAAGTCGCTGATCGGCAAGGTGCTGCGCCGCAAGGTGCGCGACGAGCTCGCCGACCGCTGACGCCGGTCGCCGCCGGCCCGCGGGTCGGCGGCGGGCCGGGGATCTCCGCCGGCCCGCGGGTCGCCGGCGGGCGCTAGCCTCGGGCGCATGACCATCGCCGCTCTGCCCACCAGCACGCCGTCCGCCGAGGGCGTGGACGCCCGCGGCGTCGAGGCGTTCCTCGACGGCCTCGAGTCCACGCCGGGCGTCGAGCCGCACAGCCTGGTGCTCGTGCGCCACGGCTCCGTCGTCGCGCAGGGCTGGTGGGCGCCGTACACGGCCGACCGCGTGCACCTGCTCTACTCGCTCAGCAAGAGCTTCACGTCGACCGCCGCCGCCCTCGCCGTCGACGAGGGGCTGCTCGGCCTCGACGACACGGTGCTCAGCCACTTCCCCGAGCTCGACGCCGACGTGACCGACCCGCGCAGCCGGTCGATGCGGGTGCGCGACGTGCTGGCCATGGCGAGCGGGCACGAGGCCGAGACGCTCGACCGCGCCCTGCAGGCCGACCCGACCGACCTGGTCCGCGGCTTCCTCCTCACCCCGCCCGAGGCCGACCCCGGCAGCGTCTTCGCGTACAACCAGCCCTGCACCTACGCCGTGGCCGCGATCGTGCAGCGCGCCTCCGGCGTCTCGCTCACCGAGTACCTCCGACCGCGCCTCTTCGAGCCGCTGGGCATCGGCCAGGCCAGCTGGCAGCGCGACGACAGCGGTCGCGAGATCGGCTTCAGCGGGCTGCACGCGCAGACCGAGGCGATCGCCCTGCTCGGCCAGCTGTGGCTGCGGCGCGGCGTGTGGCAGGGCCGCCGGCTGCTGCCCGCCTCCTACGTCGACGAGGCGACCCGGGTGCAGGTCGCGAACCCGGACGAGCCGAACCCGGACTGGAGCCAGGGCTACGGGTTCCAGTTCTGGCAGGCCCGGCACGGCTACCGCGGCGACGGCGCCTACGGCCAGTTCTGCGTCGTGCTGCCCGAGCACGACGTCGTGGTCGCCCTCACCGGCCAGAGCGTCGACATGCAGGCCGTGCTCGATCTCGCCTGGCGGCACCTGCTGCCGGCCTTCGAGGGCCCGGGCGACCCTGCCGCCGACGAGGCCCTGGCCCGCCGCACGGCCGCGCTGGGGCTGGCGCCGCTCGACGACGAGACCGGCGCGGCCGAGCTGCGGCCCGCCTCCTTCGTGCCCACGTCGGCGAGCGAGCAGCCCAGCGTGACCGCCGTCGAGCTCGTCGACGCCGGCTCGTCGTGGCGCGTCCGCCTGCACGAGGGCGAGCACGTGCTCGACGCCGAGCTCGTGCTCGGGGCGTGGGCCGTCACGGGCGCCCTGGCCGTGACCGCCGGGCGACGCGGCGGGGCGCTGCACGTCGACGTGGTCTTCGTCGAGACGCCGCACCGCCTGCACCTCGTGCTCGACGCCGGCTCGGCCGACGTCCGCTGGCAGACGGTCCCGCTGCACGCGCCGCTGCTGCGTCAGCTGCGGGCCCCGGTCGACGGCGAGTCCGCTCCGCTCTGACGGGCGTCCTCGCCGGGTCGCCGGGCCACGCAGGAGGCGCGGGTCAGCTCGGGCCGGACCGGTCGCGCGTCCGCCCCTCGGCCATCCACGCCAGCCGCCGCAGCGCCTCGCGGTTGCGGACGCCGAGCGGCGGGTCGAGCAGGACGTCGGGCACGAGCGCGCCCGGCCCGGTCACCGCCTCCTCCTCCATGACGACGAGGCAGCCGCCGGCGCGGTCGTGCACCGTGATCGCGACGCGGGCCTCGCCGAAGGGCCAGCCGCGGGCACGGAACACGGCACGGCGCGACGGGTGCCACTCGAGCACGCTCGTCGTGTCGTCGATGACGAACGGCCAGATGCCGAACGAGTGGTGGATGCGCGCGCCCACCGCGGGCCAGGTGGTCTCGACGTCGCGGATGCGCGAGGCGCCCACCACCCAGCTGGCGAACAGCCAGCCGTCGGCGAGCACGTCGAACACCTCGGCCGGCGAGGCCTCGACGAACAGCTGGTCGCGGCTCACGGTCGTGTCCCCTCGTCGGGCCCCAGGCGGGGCAGGTGCTCGATGCCGAACTCGTGCCTCAGCGCGCTGCGGGCGGCGTACGCGCCTCCCATGCCGTGCACCGACGGCCCCGGGGGCACGGACGACGACGCCAGGTAGGTGCCCGCGATCGGCGTGCGCCACGGGTCGGTCGACACGACGGGGCGCGCGATCAGCTGGCGCATCGTCGGGGCGCCCGAGGCGATGTCGCCGCCGACGTAGTTGGGGTCGTGCCGCTCGAGGTCCGACGCGGTGTGCGCCGTCGAGTCGAGCACTAGGTCGCGGAACCCGGGGGCGAAGCGCTCGATCTGCCGGGTGATCGCCTCGGTCATGTCGACGGTGCTGCCGTTCGGCACGTGCGCGTAGGTCCAGAGGGCCTGCTGCCCGGCCGGGGCGCGCGTGTCGTCGACGACCCCGGCCTGGACGGCGAGCACGAACGGCTCGTCGGGGTGCACGCCGCGGGCGACGTCGTGCTCGGCGCGGGCGATGGCGGCCCGGTCGCCGCCGAGGTGCACCGTCGGCGTGCGCCGCAGCTCCTCGGCCTGCCAGGGCACGGGGCCGCTCAGGGCGAAGTCCACCTTGGAGGCGCCTCTCCCGTAGCGGAACCGCTCCAGTCGGCGACGGTACCCGGCGGGCATCTCGTCGCCGGCCATGGCGACCAGCTGCCTCGGCGTGACGTCGAGCAGCCGCACGGGAGCCTCGAGCTGCCGCAGGCTCGTGACCTCGACGCCGGTCTCGATGACTCCCCCGTGGGCCAGCAGGTCGTCGGCGAGGGCGTCCGCGATGGCCTGGCTGCCGCCGCGGGGCACGGCCCAGCCGTAGCCGTGGCCGTGGACGGCGAGGGCGAGGCCGGCAGCCGACGCGCTGAGGCTCGGCATCGGCCGGATGGCGTGGGCCATCACGCCCGCGAGCAGGGCCTGCGCCTCGGCGGTGCGGAGGCCGGCGTCCCACCACGGACCGCCCTGGTGCAGGATCCGCAGGCCGAACTCGATCGTCGTGCCGAGGTGCCGGGGCACCTGCAGGATCGACGAGAGCGTGAACTGCGAGAGCTCGTCCTCGAGGTCGACCAGGCGCGAGAACATGCGGCGCCAGGTCGCGCCGTCGGCGCCGAGGCCGTCCGCCGTGCGCTCGAGGTCGCGGTAGGCGACGCCCGCGGCGCCGCCGTCGAGCGGGTGCCCGTACGACACCTCGGGCACGATCATCTCGACCCGCTGCTGCAGGCCCCAGCGCCGGAAGAACCCCGACGCCATCGCCATCGGGTGCACGGCCGAGCAGATGTCGTGCCGGAACCCCGGCAGGGTCAGCTCGGACGTCCGCGTGCCGCCGCCGACGGTGTCGGCCCGCTCGAGCAGCTGCACGCGCAGCCCCGCCCGGGCGAGCACGACCGCCGCCGAGAGGCCGTTCGGCCCCGCGCCGACGACGACGGCGTCGAACGGGGTCGTCACGGTCGGCGCGAGCGGCCGGCCACGGCGCGCACCACCGCGGCGCCCGCCCCGAGAACGCCCGCGGCCGCGACGGCGTAGCTGACGCCCCGGTTGCGGGTGTACCAGACCTGCGGGCTCGTCGAGCGGGCCTGGTCGTCGAAGATGCCGTGCGCGCCGTGGTCGCCCGCGACCGGGGCGTAGAGGTTGTCCGGCCACATGGGCTCGGACTTCTCGGGGGCCTGCTGTCCGCTGTAGCCACTCTTCGCGAGGTAGACGTCGAGCCAGTTCGCGACGAAGCGGTTGCCGAGCACGGTCATGACGGTGGGCTCGCCGATCCACGACCGACGACGCGGCTTGTCGGCCACGTCGGCGATCGCGCGGGCGCCCACCTCGGGCTGGAAGATCGGCGGCACCGGCTTGGGGTGCTCGGGCAGGCGCGACCGCACCCAGTTGAACTGGATCGTGTTGAGCGCCGGCATGTCGACCGTCGAGATGACGACGCCGCTCTTGTTGTGGATGAGCTCGGTGGTGACCGACTCGGTGAAGCCCTGCACCGCGTGCTTCGAGGCGCAGTAGGCGGCCTGCAGCGGGATGCCCCGGTGGGCGAGGGCCGAGCCGACCTGGATGACGTGCCCCTTGTCGCGCGGCGTCATGCGCGACAGCGCCGCCCGCGTGCCGTTGACGAAGCCGAAGTAGTTGACCTGGGTCGCCCGCTCGAAGTCGTCGGGGTCCGTCTCGAGGAACTCGCCGAAGACGCCGACCATGGCGCAGTTGACCCAGAGGCCGATGTCGCCCAGCTCGGCCTCGACGCGCGTCGCCGCCGCCTCGACCTGCTCGCGGTCGGCCACGTCCGTGGGCACGCCCAGGCCGCGGCGGCCCGCCGCCACGACGTCGGCCACGGCGCCGTCGACGCCCTCCTGGCCCCGGGCGAGCACCGCGACGTCCCAGCCCCGGTCGGCGAGCTCGCGCACGACGGCCCGGCCGAGGCCTGCGCTGCCTCCGGTGACGACGGCGATGCGGGAGGTGGTGGGGTCGAGCTTGCTCATGCGTCTCCTCAGACGGTCGTCGACGGTGTCGTCGGGGGTGCGGACGGTCGACGGTAGTCCTCGTCAGATGTCGAAGTCACCGAAGTCGCCGCCGCCGAAGTCCCCGCCGCCGAAGCCGCCGCCGAAGTCCCCGCCCCCGAAGTCGCCCGCGGCTCCCGGGTCGCCCGCGGTGGCGTCGCCCGCCAGCTGCGGGTCCGAGCCCGCGTCGGCGCCGGCGTCGGCGCCGCCGTCCGCTCCCGCGTCGCCGTCCGCTCCCGCGTCGCCGCCGTCGGCCGTCGCGTCGCCCCCGTCGGGCAGGAACGAGCTGACCAGGGCCGAGCCGATGACGTAGCCGGCGACGGTGCCGAGCAGCGACCCGCCGATGATCGAGCCCATGCCGAGACCGCCCTGGCGACCGGGCACCTGGCCGCCGGCACCCTGCGCGCCCGGCGCCCCGCCTCCGAGGGTCTGCTCGAGCGTGCCGGGACGGCGCAGCTCGGACCGGGTCGCCGCCTGGGCCAGCGAGCCCGCGTCGTCGCCGCGCGGCTGCTCGCCCTGGGGCGACTGGCGGCTGAGCTCGTCGAACACCTGGCGGCGCTGCTCGAGCGTCAGCGTGGCGAAGGCCTCGGCGTGCACCTGCTCGATCGTCTCGGGCGGGGCGGTGCGCAGCAGGTAGCGGTAGCGCTCGACCGCGATCTCGTCGTCGCTGCGGCCGGCCTGCGGCCCGCCCTGCTGCGGCGCCTGGCCGTACTGGGGTGCCTGGCCGTACTGGGGTGCCTGGCCGTACTGCGGTGCCTGGCCCTGCTGAGGTGCCTGGCCCTGCTGCCGGCCCTGCTGGTCGTCGTCTCGTCCGAGGAGCCTGTCGAGGAATCCCATGCCGTGCCGTCCCTTCGCGGTGTCCCGGGCGCCTCCCGGGTCTCCGACAGTACGGACCGGCGGCGACGCCCGCCTGGACGCTCCGTGCGGATCAGCCGTGGAGTGTGCGATCGGCCGTGCGCGGGGCGGGCCGCGGTGCTCAGCCCGAGGTGCGCTCGGAGGCCCGGCGGCGACGCACGGCCCGCACGACGAGCCAGGCGACGACGCCCGCGATCGCCGCGTAGACCACGTAGTCGAGGTACTTCGCGTAGCGGTCGATGAGCTCGTACTGGGTGCCGAGCGCGACCCCGAGCCCGATCAGCAGGGCGTTCCAGAGACCGCTGCCCACGACCGTGAAGAGCGAGAACGTCAGCAGGGGCATCCGGTCGGCCCCGGCCGGCAGCGAGATGAGGCTGCGCACCCCCGGGATGAACCGGCCGAAGAACACCGCGGAGCGGCCGTGGCGGTGGAACCAGCCGGCGGCCGAGTCGAAGTCCTCGCGGTCGACCAGCGGCAGCTTCGACAGCCAGCGGATGCTGCGCTCGAGGCCCAGCAGGGCGCCGAGGCCGTACAGCACGAGGGCCCCGACCCAGGCGCCGAGGGTGGCGGTCAGCACGAGCAGCACGACGTCCATGTCGCCGCTGCCCGCGAGCGCGCCCGCGAGCGGCAGGATGACCTCGCTCGGGATGGGCGGGAACACCGTCTCGACGAACGTGAGGAGGCCCACGCCCCACTCCCCCGCGGCGTCGATGACGCGCGAGGCGAGGCCGACGAGGCCCTCGCTCTCGGTCAGCGACCCGGGAGAGCCCGAGGCGACGAGGAGGAGCGGGCTGGCGGCGGTGGAGGTCATGGGTCCCTGGGTCGGTTCGGTGCCCCGCGGGGCTCGGATCGGCAGCACGAGCATGGCAGGGGCGGCTGGGCGACGCCCCGGATCGTGCGCACCGTGCACGCCGCCGGGACACGGCGGACGACGGCCGACGCGGGGTCGGGGCGCACGGTAGATTGACCGGCACGCGCCGCCGACCCCGGCCCGCGGCGCGCATCGGCACGGACGACAGGACTGAACGGGCACACCATGGGATCGTTGATCTACGGCACGTCGAGCATCGAGGTCGAGTTCGAGGACCGCACCCTCGAGCACCTGCAGATCGTCATCGCGACGAAGCTGCGCCGACGCGAGTCGTTCTTCTTCTCCTGGCGCGACACCCAGAAGGTCGGCGACGGCCGCAGCAGCATCTGGCTCGACCCGGGCATCCCCCTCTACTTCAAGTACTCCGGGGGCCGCGTCCCGACCATCAACCGCGAGTGGCTGGCCGAGCTCACCACCTCGTCGAACAGCTCGTCGGGCCTGGTCCTCACCGACGAGCCCAGCACCGACAACTCCGTCAAGCGCGCCTAGGCCGCGATCGGGCCAGCCGGTCGCGCGTCAGCGGCCGGGGCGACGTGCCCGACGGCGACGCCCCAGGGCCACGAGGGCGCGCCACCCGAGCAGGAACGCCCCCAGCACGACGACCGTCACGACGACGAAGCTCACGGCCGTGCCCTGCCCGCTGACGACCCGCAGCACCATCCCGACGACGACCGTCGTCGGCCACACGACGAGACCCGAGCTCACGGCGGGCAGCGCCCGGCCGCGCACCAGCACGAGGGCCCAGCCCACGGCGAGCCCCGCCGCGAACGGCCAGAGGGTGGTCAGCACGCCGGCCAGGGCCGACCCCTCGTCGTGGCTGCGCCGCCCGATGAGCACGAAGGCCGTGACGAGCACGAGATCGGCGACGAAGGCCCACCAGGGCGATCGGCGGGCGCTCACCGGGGCTGCTCCAGCGTGCGCGAGAGCTCGGCGAGCAGGTCGTCGACCTGGGGCTCGACGAGACGCGACAGCGCGTCGGCGATGCGCTCGCGCTGGCCGGCCACGGCGAAGCAGAGCGCCGTGCCGACCGACTGGGCGTGCTCGTCGGCGAGGGCGAGCTCGCGGCGCAGGGCCTGCTTGGCCTCCTCCGAGAACTCGGGCTCGGCGGTCGGGCCCTCCGCAGGGTCCGCAGGAGGCGCCTCCTGCGCGGCGAGGCCCGCGAGCGTGAACAGGAACGGCTGGCTCGGATCCGGCTCGGGGTCGACGTCGAGGCCGTCGAACTCGGGGGCCAGGTCGGCCTCGGGCCGGTAGCCGGCGGGCTCGCCCTCGGCTGCGCGTCGCAGCTCGCGGTCGACGAGCGGCAGGTTGCGGGCGGTGTACCGGTCGACCTCGGCGTCGACGATGTGGCGCAGCCGGTTCAGCAGCGCGTGCTGGACCGCGTGCGGCACGTCGTGGTCGAGCCCGGCGGCCACCGCGACGGGCGAGCCGAAGCAGGTGCGGCAGACGCGGGTCCGCCCCCGCGCGGTGCCGATGCGCCACCGGGGCAGCCAGCGCAGCCACGCGTCGACGGCGCTGCGCACCTGCCCTTCGATCGAATCGGCCATGCGACGAATCTAGGGCGCGATGCCGCCGCGCGCCCTGTGCGGCCGGGCGATTCCCGGACCTGGGCCCGGCGTGGGCCGCGGAGTCCGAGCCGGCCGGACCCCGCAGGGCCGGGCGGACCGGGCAGGGCAGGGCCGGGCAGGGATCAGGACCCTCGGGCGCCCGGCTCCTGCGTCGTGCACGGATCAGGACTCCCGGGCCCCTCGCGGCACGGATCAGGACGCGCGTTCCTGAACGAGGGAGGAGCAGACGGCGGGTCAGTCGACGGTGACGAAGTCGATGAGCTGCTCGACGCGGCCGAGCAGGGCCGGCTCGAGGTCGCCGAAGGCCCGGACGCGGCCGAGGATGCGCTGCCAGGCGGCGGCGATGTCGGCCTGGTCGTCGTGCGGCCAGCCGAGGTGCTCGCAGATGCCGTGCTTCCACTCGATCGAGCGCGGCACGTCGGGCCAGGCGTCGAGGCCGAGGCGGCCGGGCCTGACGGCCTGCCAGACGTCGACGAACGGGTGCCCGACGACGAGCACGTGGGCGCCCGCCGGACCGCGGGCGATCGACTCGGCGATGCGGCTCTCCTTCGAGCCGGGCACGAGGTGGTCGACGAGGACCCCGACGCGCCGGGTCGCGGTCGGCCGGAACTCGGCGAGCACCTCGGCGAGGTGGTCGACGCCCTCGAGGTACTCGACGACGACGCCCTCGACGCGCAGGTCGGCGCCCCAGACCTTCTCGACGAGCTCGGCGTCGTGGCGCCCCTCGACGAAGATGCGGCTCTCGCGGGCGACGCGGGCGCGGGCGCCGTCGACGGCGAACGAGCCCGACGCGGTCCGGGCGCGCCCCTGGGGCGCGGCACGCGGCACGCGCAGCGCCACGGGCGCCCCGTCGATCAGGAACGAGCCGCCGAGCGGGAACGCCCGCACGCGGCCCTTCCAGTCCTCCAGCTCGACCGTGCCGGCCTCGACGCGGACGACCGCACCGGTGAAGCCGCTGCGCGCCTCCTCGACCACCAGGTCGCGCACGGCGTCGGTGGGCGTGGGGGCCGGTCGGCTCGAGCGCTTCCAGTCGCCGCTGAGCACGTCGCGGCCGTAACGGTCGTCATCCACGGGACGGTCCTCCTCTGGTGGGTCGGGGCTGGTAGGGGCGGGGCGGTCCCTTGCCGTCGGGGTCGCCGCCCGCGCCGCGCCTGGTCGCCGGACGGCGTCCCGGCGCGGGCGACGGCGTCCGGGGGGCCGTCGCCGAGCCGGGCCGCGGCGTGCGTGCGGCCCCGGGCGCGGGCTTCCCGGCGGTCGCCGCCGGGGCGGCGCGCGGGGCGGGCGCCGGGCGGGCGGGCGTCGCCGCGAGGCCGGAGGCGGCCCCGGCGCCGGGCGTCGGCCGGGCGACGGGAGCGGCGCGCGGAGGCGCCGCGGGCACCGCGAACCCGACGCCGAACGCCCACGCGGCGCCGCCCAGCACGACGAGCAGGTACGCGCCCGAGACGAGGAGCGGCAGCCACCAGGCGGCCAGCGGCCCGTCGCCCTGGCCGGCCAGCGCGAGCACGACGAGCGCGACCACGCACCAGACGGCGGCCGCGAAGGCCCTGGCCGCCCAGCGTGCGAGCCGCAGCCGCAGCTCGGGCCGGTTCGCCGGGGCCTTCCAGTGCTCGGGGTGCGGCACGAGCAGGTGCCGGGCGGGGGTCCAGGCCAGCGCCGCCGCGGTGACGAGGTACGCCAGCACGAGGCCGACGAGCACCGAGGAGGCGACGAGCAGCAGGTCGGACCGGCTCGCGGCCAGCCCGGTCGCCCCGTCGCGGAGGTGCACCACGACCACACGAGCGGGCAGGAGCTGCAGCGCGGTCACGAGCACGAGCGCCGCCGCGGCGAGGGCCAGGCCCATCGGCGCGGCGGCACGGAGCAGGGGCGGCACGGTCGTCGACCGGGCCGCCCCTGCGGGGTCGGGAGAGGAGGTCAGGCCTGCGCCCTCTCGAGCACGAGCTCGCGGACGCGCGCGGCGTCCGCCTGGCCCTTCATCGCCTTCATGACGGCGCCGATGACGGCGCCGGCCGCCTGCACCTTGCCGTCGCGGATCTTCGCCAGCACGTCGGGCTGGTCGGCCAGCGCGGCGTCGATGGCGGCGATGAGCGCCCCGTCGTCGGAGACGACGGCGAGACCGCGCGACGCGACGACCTCGGCGGGCGAGCCCTCGCCCGCGACGACGCCCTCGAGCACCTGGCGGGCCAGGCGGTCGGTGAGCTCGCCGGACTCGACGAGGGCGATCAGCTCGCTGACGTGCAGGGGCGACACGAGGCTCGAGCCCTCGACGCCCCGCGCATTGGCGAGGCGGGCGATCTCGCCGGTCCACCACTTGCGGGCGGCCTGGGGCGAGGCGCCGGCGGCGACCGTGTCGACGAGCTCCTGCAGCAGGCCGGAGTTCACGACGTCCTGGAACTCCTGGTCGGCGAAGCCCCACTCGGCCTTGAGCCGGCGGCGCATCGCGACCGGGGCCTCGGGCAGGGCGCGTCGGAGCTCCTCGACCAGCTCGCGCGGCGGGACGACGGGCAGCAGGTCGGGCTCGGGGAAGTACCGGTAGTCGTCCGCGTCGCTCTTGGGGCGGCCGGCCGAGGTGCGGCCGGTGTCCTCGTGCCAGTGCCGGGTCTCCTGCGTGATCGTGCCGCCGGCGGCGAGGATGGCCGCCTGGCGCTGGATCTCGTGGCGGACGGCCCGCTCGACCGAGCGGAACGAGTTCACGTTCTTGGTCTCGGTCCTCGTCCCGAGCGCCTCCTGGCCGTGGGGACGCAGCGAGACGTTGGCGTCGCAGCGGAGGTTGCCGCGCTCCATGCGCGCCTCGCTGACGCCGAGGCTGCGCACGATGTCGCGGATGGTCGAGACGTAGGCCGCGCCGAGCTCGGGACCGAGGGCCCCGGCGCCGATGATCGGCTTCGTCACGATCTCGACGAGGGGGATGCCTGCGCGGTTGTAGTCGACGAGCGAGTACTCGGCGCCCTGGATGCGGCCCGTCGAGCCGCCGACGTGGGTGAGCTTGCCGGCGTCCTCTTCCATGTGGGCCCGCTCGATCGGCACGTGGAACACCGTGCCGTCGGGCAGCTCGACCTCGACCTCGCCCTCGAAGGCGATCGGCTCGTCGAACTGGCTGACCTGGTAGTTCTTGGGGTTGTCCGGGTAGAAGTAGTTCTTCCGGGCGAAGCGCGAGCTCTCGGCGATCGAGCAGCCGAGCGCGAGGCCGAGGCTGATCGAGTACCGGACGGCCTGCTCGTTGACCACGGGCAGCGAGCCCGGCAGGCCGAGGTCGACCGGGGTCACGTTCGTGTTCGGCTCGCCGCCGAAGAAGTTCGGCGCGTCCGAGAACATCTTGGTCTTCGTGCCGAGCTCGACGTGCACCTCGAAGCCGAGGACGACCTCGTACCGGGCCAGCGCCTCGTCGTAGTCCATCAGGTCTGCCTTGGCCATCAGATGACTCCCTCGGTGGCGGCGGTCTGCTCGGTGCTGCTCAGGTCGGGCGCACGCGAGATGAGCGTGTGGCCCCAGCCCTGCTCGAGCAGCTGCTCGACGGCGGCGCCGTAGGTGTAGAGGCGGGCGTCCTCGCGGGCGGGCGCCATGAACTGGAGGCCCGTCGGCAGGCCGTCCTCGTCGGCGAGGCCCATCGGCACCGTGATGCCGGGCACGCCGGCGAGGTTCGCCGGGATGGTCGTGAGGTCGTTGAGGTACATCGCCAGCGGGTCGTCGATCTTCTCGCCGAGCGGGAACGCCGTGGTGGGCGCCGACGGCGAGACGAGCACGTCGACCTTCTCGAAGGCGGCCGCGAAGTCGCGCTGCACGAGGGTGCGCACCTTCTGCGCGCTGCCGTAGTAGGCGTCGTAGTAGCCGGCGCTCAGGGCGTAGGTGCCGAGGATGATGCGGCGCTTGACCTCGGGGCCGAAGCCGGCCTCGCGGGTGGCGGCCATGACGTCCTCGACCGTGCCGCGCCCCTCGGGCACGACGCGCATGCCGAAGCGCACCGAGTCGAACTTGGCCAGGTTGCTCGAGGCCTCGGCGGGCAGGATCAGGTAGTACGCGCTGATGGCGTACTCGAAGCTGGGGGCGTCGATCTCGACGACCTCGGCGCCCGCGGCCGTGAGCAGGGCGAGGGCCTCGGCGAAGCGGGCCTTGACGCCGGCCTGGAAGCCGTCGCCGGCCAGCTGGCGCACGACGCCGACCCGGACGCCCTTCAGGGCGCCGCCGGCCAGGCCGCGCCGTGCGGCCTCGGCGAACGAGGGCCACTCGTCGCGCAGCGACGTGGAGTCGCGGCGGTCGTGCCCCTTGATGACGTCGTGCAGCAGCGCGGAGTCGAGCACGGTGCGGCTGACGGGGCCGACCTGGTCGAGCGAGCTGGCGAGGGCGATCGCGCCGTAGCGGCTGACGCCGCCGTAGGTCGGCTTGACGCCGACGGTGCCGGTGACCGCGCCGGGCTGGCGGATGGAGCCGCCCGTGTCGCTGCCGAGGGCCAGGGGCGCCTCGAAGGCGGCGACGGCCGCGGCCGAGCCGCCGCCCGAGCCGCCGGGCACGCGGTCGAGCGACCACGGGTTGTGCGTGGGGCCGTAGGCCGAGAACTCGGTGGAGGAGCCCATGGCGAACTCGTCCATGTTCGTCTTGCCGAGCGGCACGAGGTCGGCCGCGCGCAGCTTGGCGACGACGGTCGCGTCGTAGGGCGGCACCCAGCCCTCGAGGATGCGGCTGCCCGAGGTCGACGGCATGTCGATCGTGCAGAGGACGTCCTTGACGGCGATCGGCACGCCC
Source organism: Frigoribacterium faeni (assembly GCF_011761235.1). Lineage (GTDB taxonomy): Bacteria > Actinomycetota > Actinomycetes > Actinomycetales > Microbacteriaceae > Frigoribacterium > Frigoribacterium faeni_A. Next base: position 188,419 of record NZ_JAAOYW010000003.1, on the reverse strand, counting down.
GCGAGGGGGCCCATCGCGTCGCCGGCGGCACGCCGGCGGTCGACGTCCGCCGCCGTGGCGAGGGCCTGGTCGCTGACGTGGAGGAACGCGTGGACGTCGCCGTCGACGGCGGCGATCCGGTCGAGGTGCGCCTGGACGACCTCGACGCTCGAGACGTCGCGCGAGGCGAGGCGGGTGCTGAGGTCGTCCGCGCTGAGGCGGATGATCGAGGAGGCGTCGGCCACGGCTACTGCTCCTCTCCCAGGATGGCGGTCACGCGGAACCGCGAGCCGTCGTGGTCGGGCGCGCCCGAGAGCGCCTGCTCGACCGTGAGCGTCTCGCCGACGACGTCCTCGCGGAAGACGTTCTCGAGCGGGATCGGGTGGCTCGTCGCGGGGACGTCGTCGGTCGCGACCTCGGCCACCTTGGCGACGTTGTCGACGATCTGCCCGAGCTCCCGCGTCATGGTCTCGATCTCGTCGGGGGTGAGGGCGATGCGGGCGAGACCTGCGAGGTGCTCCACCTGTTCGCGCGTGATTTCAGACATGCTGCTCCGTCACGTGGTTCGTCTGGGGTACCGCGGCTGGGGGTACCCGACGATCTTACGGGGAGGCACCCGGCCCGCGGCGCGGACCGTGCCGCCCGCGCGGCCGTCGCCGGGGCTCAGTCGCGCAGCAGGACGTCCTGCGGCCGGACGAGCGTCAGGTCGGGCGCCTCCGGGGCGGGGCCGACCGGGTGCGGCGACCGCCCGGCCGCCAGCGCGCCGCGCCCCAGCCCGATCAGCGCCGTGCTGCGCAGCGTCTCGGTGCCGGGCACGAGGTAGGAGTTGTGGCCGAGGGCGGCGGCGAGCGGGCGTCCCGTGACGTCGTCCGCGCCTCCTCCGGTGTGCAGCACCACGGCGCCGAAGCCGGCCGTGCCGGGGTCGGCGCCGAAGAACGCGCTGCCGGCGACCGGGTCGAAGCCCCCGGCGGCGGCGAACACGTCGCCGCCGACGACGTCGAGCATCGACACGGAGGGCACGACGCTGCCCGGCGAGCCGAGCAGCACGAGCGAGTCGACCGACACCGTGCCGGCCGACAGGGCCAGAGTGGCCGTCGTGGAGCCGTACGAGTGGGCCACCACGGTGACCCGGGCCGGCGAGGAGGCGCGGGTCGCGTCGAGCCCGGCGATCGAGTCCTCGAGGCGGTCGGCCCCGGCACGGGCGAGGTCGAGACCGTAGACGTTCGTCAGGTCCGGGGTCCGGTAGCCGAGCCAGGCGACGACCGCGACCTGGTCCATCCGGTCGTCGTCGGCCGTGGCGAGCAGGTAGGTCCACGAGCGCTGCTCGTCGTAGAGGTCGCCGGCCGTGTCGGTCCAGTCGACGAGCTGGCTGGCCACGGTGAAGAACATGCCCGGCACGAGCAGGGTCACGTCGTCGGCCGTGTCGAGGTCGCCGACGGCGACCGCGGCGCGCCCCGGCAGGACGGTGTCGAGCACGACGAGGTGCCGCTCGGCGTCCCCGCTCGCGCGGCCGCCGACCGCCGCCGCGACCTGCGCGAGCATGGCCGACCGCGCCTCGTCGTCCGCCCGCTCGGCCGGCGTCCCGATCCTGGCGTCGACGGCCGCCCGGGCGGCGACGAGGAACAGGCGGTTCGCCTGGTCGCGCGTGGCGTAGGGCACGCCCTCGAGCCCGCCCACGAGGCCGGGCAGCCGGGCGGCCACCGTCAGCTGCCGGGAGTCCTCGAGTCCGGCCCACCAGGTCGCGACCTCGTCGGCCGACCGCGCGGAGGCGATCCCGTCGACGAGGGCCGCGGTGTCGTCGCCGGACGCGTCCAGCGAGGCGGCGAAGGCGTCGAGGTCGCGCACGTCGGCCGTGGCCAGCGCGTCGAGGCAGGCCGTGGGCGCCGTCGGGTCACACGCCCGGGAGAGCTGCCCGGCCCGCGGGCCCGGCACGGGGGCGTCGGCTGCGGAGCCGGGGCCGCTGCCGGTGCCGGTGCCGTCGACCGACGAGGAGGCATCGGCCGCGCCGTGCTCCGTCGTCGCGGCCTCGGAGACCCCTGCGGGCACGACCGGGGCGACGACCGCACCCGTGAGGTGGATCGAAGCGGACAGGATGGCTGCGGCGAGGAACAGCACGTCGGGTCTTTCCCCCTCGTGCGCACCTGAGCCACGACCCCCTACAGTCCTGGTCGATGCGCGCCCTCATCCTACGAGCGCGACCCGCCTCCTGACCAGGGATTTCGTCACTCGGGGGGCTGGTCGTCCCCCGAAACGGGAACAGGCAGCCCCGCTGGGCCCTCCTTAATGAGGACAGCGAACTCGGCCGCGTCGATGATGCGCACGCCGAGCTGCTCGGCCTTCGTGAGCTTCGACCCGGCGCCTGGTCCGGCGGCGACGAAGTCGGTCTTCTTGCTCACGCTGTTGCCGGCCTTGCCGCCCGCGGCGAGGATCGCCTCCTGGGCGCCCTCGCGGCTGAAGCCCTCGAGGCTGCCAGTCGCGACGACGGTGAGGCCCGAGAGGACTCCCCCGGCCTCGACGGCCGCGCCCGGCCCCGGGTGGTCGGGTGTGCTGAGCTGCACGCCCGCGGCGGCCCAGCGCTCGACGATCTCGACGTGCCAGTCGACCTCGAACCAGTCGCGCAGCGCGTCGGCGATGATGCCGCCCACGCCGTCGACGGCGGCCAGGTCGTCGCGGCTCGCGGCGCGGATGGCGTCGAGCGACCCGAAGTGGCCCGCGAGGGCCCGAGCGGCCACGGGACCGACGTGGCGGATGCTGAGGCCGACGAGGATGCGCCACAGGGGGCTGGTCTTCGCCTTCTCGAGGTTGGCGAGCATCTCGATCGCCGTCTTCGAGGGCACGCTCGTCTCGTCGCCGGCGAACTCGGCGGCGTCGGGGTCGTAGAGGCCGTCCTTCTTGGCGCGGCGACGACGGAACGGCGTGACGAGCTTGGGCAGCCCGTCGGCCTCGAGCTTCTCCATGCCCGTCTCGGAGTCGCGCACGACCACCTTGACGGGGAACACGTCGCGCATCGTGAGGTCGAACAGCCCGGCCTCGGTGCGCAGCGGCGGGGTCGACGGCTCGACGGGCTGCGTCAGCGCCGCCGCGGCGACCTCGCCGAGGCCCTCGACGTCGAGCGAGCCCCGGGAGGCGATGTGCTCGACGCGGCCGCGCACCTGGGCGGGGCAGCTCTCGGCGTTCGGGCAGCGCAGGTCGACGTCGCCCTCCTTGGCGGGGGCGAGCACGGTGCCGCACTCGGGGCACTCGGTCGGCATGACGAACTCGCGCTCGGTGCCGTCGCGGAGCTCGACGACCGGCCCGAGCACCTCGGGGATCACGTCGCCGGCCTTGCGCAGCACGACGGTGTCGCCGATCAGCACGCCCTTGGCCTTGACCACCTGCTGGTTGTGCAGCGTGGCCTGTCGCACCTCGCTGCCCGCGACCTCGACCTTGCGCATGACGGCGAACGGCGTGGCCCGGCCGGTGCGGCCGACGCTGACGACGATGTCGAGCAGCTCGGTGTTGACCTCTTCGGGCGGGTACTTGAACGCGGTCGCCCAGCGGGGCGCCCGGCTCGTGGCGCCGAGCTCGTCGTGCAGCGCGAGGTCGTCGACCTTGACGACGATGCCGTCGATCTGGTGCTCGACGCTCGAGCGGCGCACGCCGTAGTCGCGGATGAACCCGGCAACCTCGGGCACGGTGTCGTACACGCGGAAGTGGGTCGAGATCGGCAGCCCCCACGAGGCGAGCAGCTCGTACACCTCGCTCTGGCTGTGCACGTCGGTGTCGCGCTCGAGCTCGCGCACCGGCCAGGCGCCGATGCCGTGCACGAGCATGCGCAGGCTGCGCAGGCGGGCGTCCATCAGGGCGCGCTTCTCGGGGCTCTTGCCCTCGGCCTTCTGCCGCAGCGAGCCGGCGGCGGCGTTGCGGGGGTTGGCGAAGACGCGCTCGCCCGCCTCGCGCTGCCGGGCGTTGAGCTGGTCGAACTCGGCGACCGGGAAGAAGATCTCGCCGCGCACCTCGACGATCGGCGGGTGGCCCGACCCGGCGAGCCGCTCGGGGATGGTGCCCATCGTGAGCACGTTGCCCGTGACGTCCTCGCCGACGACGCCGTCGCCGCGGGTCGCGGCCGTGACGAGCACGCCGTGCTCGTAGCGGAGGTTGATGGCGAGCCCGTCGATCTTGAGCTCGCAGAGGAACCGCACGCGCTCGGCGCCGGCGTCGCGCTCGACCTTGCCCGCCCACTCGGCCAGCTCGTCGTCGCTGAAGACGTTGTCGAGGCTGAGCATGCGCTCGGCGTGCTCGACCGGGGCGAACTGCGTCGTCTCGGCCCGCCCGCCGACCGTCTGCGTCGGGCTGTCGGCCGTGAGCAGCTCGGGGTGCGCGGCCTCGAGCTCGGCGAGGCGGCGCACGAGGGCGTCGTAGTCGGCGTCGGACGCCGTCGAGGCGTTGCCCTCGTAGTACTGGTCGCGCAGCTCGAGCACGCGCGAGGTCAGCCCGGCGACCTCGTCGCGGGCGGCGGCGAGGTCGTCGGGCGTCGTCTCGGGCACGGCGTCGGCGGCGACGGCCTCGGCGCTCGCCTCGTCGCTCACGGCGCGGGGACCGGGACGGCGCTGACGGGGGCAGCGCTGACGGGGACAGCACTGACCGGCACGGCGCTGACCGTCCGGTCGATGGTGCACTGGCCGAGCACGCGGGTGCCGACGTAGACGACGGCGGTCTGCCCGGGGGCGACGCCGCTGAGGGGCTCGTCAGGAGTGATCACGAGCTCCGTTCTACCCTCGACGACCGACACTCGCGCCATCGCGGGCACCGGGTCGGCGTGCGCCCTGATCTGGACGTCGCAGGCGAACGCCGTGGCGGGGTCGACCGGCGCGCGGCCGGCCCACGTGTACGAGGCGCCGGCGATCTCGGCGATCTCGAGCGCCTCCTTCGGGCCCACGACCACCGTGTTGTCGACGGGACGCACCTCGAGCACGAAGCGGGGCTTGCCGTCGTCGGACGGGAACCCGATGGCGAGGCCCTTGCGCTGGCCGACCGTGAACGCGTGCGCGCCCTGGTGCGTGCCGATGGCCTCGCCCGAGCGGTCGAGGATGTCGCCGGGCTCGGCGCCGACGCGCTCGGCCAGCCAGCCGCGGGTGTCGCCGTCGGGGATGAAGCAGATGTCGTGGCTGTCGGGCTTCGCCGCGACGCTCAGGCCGCGCGCGGCGGCCTCGGCGCGCACCTCGGCCTTCGACGGCGTGGCCCCGAGCGGGAACATCGAGTGCGCCAGCTGCTCGGCGGTGAGCACGCCGAGCACGTACGACTGGTCCTTGGCCCAGGCGGAGGCGCGGTGCAGCTCGCGCCCGCCCTGGTCGTCGGTGACGATGGTGGCGTAGTGCCCGGTGCAGACCGCGTCGAAGCCGAGGGCGAGGGCCTTCTCGAGCAGCGCCGCGAACTTGATGCGCTCGTTGCAGCGCATGCAGGGGTTGGGGGTGCGCCCGGCGGCGTACTCGGCCACGAAGTCGTCGACGACGTCGAGCTTGAACCGCTCGGAGAAGTCCCACACGTAGTAGGGGATGCCGATGACGTCGGCGGCCCGTTGGGCGTCCATCGAGTCCTCGATGGTGCAGCAGCCGCGGCTGCCGGTGCGGAGGGTGCCGGGCATCCGGCTGAGGGCCAGGTGCACCCCGACCACGTCGTGGCCGGCCTCGACCGCCCGGGCCGCGGCGACCGCCGAGTCGACGCCGCCGCTCATCGCTGCGAGGATCTTCATCCGTCAAGTGTAGGCACCCGGGGGCCGCCCCCGGCGGGGGCGCCGCGCTCGCGGGCGGGCATAGTGTGGCTCGTGCCATGACGTCGACGCCCTCCCCCGCCTTCTCGTTCCGGTCCGTCGCCCTGTCGGCCTTCCTCCCCGCCGCGCTGTTCGCCATCGGCGAGGGCGCGATCATCCCGATCATCCCGGTCGTCGCCAGCGACCTCGGGGCGTCGTTGCCCTTCGCCGCGTTCGTCGCGGCGCTGATCCTCGTCGGCGAGCTGATCGGCGACGTCCCCAGCGGCTGGCTCGTCTCGCGCATCGGCGAGCGCACGGCGATGATCTCGGCGGCCCTCGTGAGCATCGTCGGCCTGCTCACCTGCGTGGCCGCGCCCAACGAGTGGGTGCTGGCCGGCGGCGTGCTGCTGATCGGCCTCGCGACCGCCGTGTTCGCCCTGGCCCGGCACGCGTTCATGACCAGCTTCGTGCCCGTCGAGGTGCGCGCGCGGGCGCTGTCGAGCCTGGGCGGCGTCTTCCGCCTCGGCTACTTCGTCGGGCCGTTCCTCGCGGCCGGCACGATCCACCTGACGGGCTCGACGCAGTCGGCGTTCTGGATCCACGTGGCCGGCTGCCTCGGCGCCGCCGCCGTGCTGCTCGTGCTGCGGGACCCGTCCGAGGTGCTCCGCGAGCGCCGGGCCGCCGCCGCGGCGCCCGTCGACGCCCCGACCCCGGGCGAGGAGGCGGTGGCGAAGGAGGCGGAGGGCCTGTTCCGCACGCTCGCCCGCCACCGCGGCGTCCTCGTCAAGCTCGGCAGCGGGGCCGCCCTGATCGGCGCGATGCGCGCCGGGCGCCAGGTGATCCTGCCGCTCTGGGCCGTGAGCATCGGCGTGAGCGCGCCCCAGACCGCCCTCATCATCGGCATCGCCGGGGCCGTCGACTTCGCGCTGTTCTACACGAGCGGCCAGATCATGGACAGGTGGGGCCGCCTGTGGAGCGCCGTGCCCTCGATGGTCGGGCTGTCGATCTCGTACCTGGCGCTCTCGCTCACCCACGACCTCGACGCCCGGGTGGGCTGGTTCGTCGCCGTCGCCATGTTCATGTCGCTCGCCAACGGCATCGGCAGCGGCATCCTCATGACCCTCGGGGCCGACCTCGCCGACCGGGCCGACCCGGCGCCGTTCCTCGGGGCCTGGCGCTTCACCGGCGACGCCGGCAGCGCGGCGGCGCCCCTGCTCATCTCGGGGCTCACCGCCGTCGTGTCGATCTCGCTCGCGAGCGGCGTCATGGGCGTGCTGGGCCTCGTCGGCGCCGTCATCCTGCTCCGCTACGTGCCGCGGTACTCGCCGCACGTGCCGCGCGAGCTGCGCTGACGAGCCGACCCGCTCCTCCTCGGTAGGATCGGTCTGCCCGCGGGAGTGGTGAAACTGGCAGACACGCAGGATTTAGGTTCCTGTGCCTTCGGGCGTGAGGGTTCAAGTCCCTTCTCCCGCACGAGTAGCCTGAGCACGCTCGCACTCCAGAAAGAGACTCATGCTGCCCCTGGCGACCATCTCGTGGCTCGACCCCGAGTACCTGCTCTCGGCGTTCGGCCCGTGGGCCGTTCTCGGCGTCTGCCTGCTCGTGTTCGCCGAGACCGGCCTGTTGATCGGGTTCCTGTTCCCCGGCGACACGCTGCTCATCATCACGGGCATCCTCGCGGCCACGAACCCCGGCGCCCTCGGCCTGCCGATCTGGCTGATCGCGATCCTCATCGGCATCGCGGCCTTCGCGGGCGGCGAGCTCGGCTACCTGATCGGCCACAAGGTCGGCCCGCGCATCTTCGAGCGGAAAGAGAGCGGGCTCTTCAGCAAGGCCAACGTCAAGCGCACCAACGCCTTCTTCGAGAGGTTCGGGCCGCTCGCGGTGATCATCGCCCGCTTCGTCCCGGTCGTCCGCACCTTCGCGCCGATCATGGCGGGCGTCGGCCACATGAGCTACCGGCGCTACTCGCTCTACAACGGCATCGGCGCCCTGGTCTGGGGCTTCGGCGTCACGATGCTGGGCTTCGGCATCGGCCACATCCCGCCGATCGCCGACTTCGTCAGCACCTACATCGACCTGATCCTGCTCGGGGCCGTGCTCGCGACGGTCATCCCCGTGGCGATCCACTACCTCCACGGGGTGCACACGGCCAAGCAGCACGAGGCCGACGGCACCGCGGAGGCCGAGCCGCTCGCCGCCGACGCGGCCACCGACGCCCCCGCGACCGGCCCCACCCCGACCCAGGTCTGACGCCCCCGCCCTCCGTCCCTCTCCCCGTTCAGGAACGCGCGTCCTGATCCGTGCAGTTCAGGAGGCGGTGGTCCTGCACCGTGCACCGGTCAGGAACCCGGGCCGGCCGCGTCCTGAGTCGTGCCGCCCGCCCGGCCACCGGCCGGCCGCGCCCTAGCCGGCGAGCGCCGCCACGTGCGGGGCGATCGCCCGGAACGCGCGCGACCGGTGGCTGACCGCGTTCTTCTCGTCCGGCGTGAGCTGTGCCGCGCTGCGGTCGTCGCCGTCGGCGCGGAACACGGGGTCGTAGCCGTGCCCGCCCGTGCCGACCCGCGCCTCCAGCACGGTGCCCGGCCACTCGCCGTACTCCACCAGCTCGCGGGCGGCGACCGAGCCGTCCGCCGACGCCGGCACGACGAGCGCCGCGGCGCACGAGAAGTGCGCCGAGCGGTCGGCGGCCCCGACGAGGTTCGCCAGCAGCAGGTCGATGTTGTCGTCGTCGTCGCGGGTGCCCGCGTACCGCGCCGAGTGGATGCCGGGGGCCCCGCCCAGGGCGTCCACCGAGATGCCGCTGTCGTCGGCGAGCGCCGGCAGCCCGGTGTGGGCGGCCGCCGCCCGGGCCTTGATCAGCGCGTTGGCGGCGAAGGTGTCGCCGTCCTCGACGGGCTCGGGGCCGTCGTAGGCGACGAGCTCGACGCCGGGCGCGGTCTCGGCGAGCAGCAGCCGCAGCTCGCGCACCTTGCCCTGGTTGTGCGTGGCGATGACGACCTGCGTCACGCGCCCAGCACCTCCTGCTGGACGCGCGTCAGGTCGGCGCCCCCGGCGACGGCCAGGTCGAGCAGCTCGCCGAGCTCGCGGCGGTCGAAGGGCGCGCCCTCGGCCGTGCCCTGCACCTCGACGAACAGGCCGGAGCCCGTGACGACGACGTTCATGTCGGTCTCGGCGCGGACGTCCTCGACGTAGGCGAGGTCGAGCAGCGGGACGCCGTCGACGATGCCCACCGAGACGGCGGCGACGCTGTCGGTCAGCGGGGTGGCCTTCTGGCCGATGAACTTCTTCTCGCGGCCCCACTCGATCGCCTGGGCGAGGGCGACGTACGCGCCCGTGATGGCGGCCGTGCGGGTGCCGCCGTCGGCCTGCAGCACGTCGCAGTCGAGCACGATCGTGTTCTCGCCCAGGGCCTTCGTGTCGACGACCGCGCGGAGGCTGCGGCCGATCAGGCGCGAGATCTCGTGGGTGCGGCCGCCGATCTTGCCCTTGACGCTCTCGCGGTCGTTGCGCGAGCCGGTGGCGCGCGGCAGCATCGCGTACTCGGCGGTGACCCAGCCCTTGCCCTTGCCGGCGAGCCAGCGCGGCACGCCGTTGGTGAAGGAGGCGGTGCACAGCACCTTGGTGTCGCCGAACGAGACGAGGGCGCTGCCCTCGGCCTGGGCGCTCCAGCCCTTCTCGATGGTGACGCGGCGCAGCTGGTCGGCCCGGCGGCCGTCGGCGCGGACGAGGTCGGTGGTGTCGGTCATGGTGTCTCCCCTGGTCGGGTGGGCCCGGCGTGCCGGGTCTGGTCTGATCTGGTCTGGCTGGTCTGGTCCGGTCAGGCGCGCGGGCCGGCCGCGCGCAGGCCGTCGGGCAGCTCGATGGCGCCGGTCTCGAGGTGGCCGACGCGCGACACCTCGGGCCCGAGGAACCGCTTCGCGAGCCGCAGGAACCCGCCCTCGTCGGCGCCCGTCGCCTCGAATTCGTACCGGGGCACGCTGCCCGCCGGCGCCTCGAGGTCGTGGTCGACGAGGGTGCGGTACACGTCGGCGGCCGTCTCGTCCGCGCTCGAGACGAGCCGCACCTCCGGCCCCATCACGTACTGGATGGCGGCCGACAGCAGCGGGTAGTGCGTGCAGCCGAGCACGAGGGTGTCGACGCCGGCCTCGCGCAGCGGCGCCAGGTACCCGGCGGCGAGCTCACGCAGCTCGGGGCTCGAGGTGTCGCCGGCCTCGACGAACTCGACGAAGCGCGGGCAGGCCTGCGTGAAGAGCTGCAGGTCGGCGGCGGCGGCGAAGGCGTCCTCGTAGGCGCGCGAGCGGATCGTGCCCTCGGTGCCGATGACGCCGATGCGCTTGTTCCGCGTCTGGCCCACGGCCGAGCGCACGGCGGGCTGGATGACCTCGACGACGGGGATGCCCGCCCCCTCGGTGTAGCGCTCACGGGCGTCGCGCAGCACGGCGGCCGAGGCGGTGTTGCAGGCGATGACGAGCAGCTTCACGCCCTGGGCCACGAGGTCGTCCATGACGGCGAGGGCGTACTCGCGCACCTGCGCGATGGGCTTCGGGCCGTACGGCGAGTGGACGGTGTCGCCGACGTAGAGCACCGACTCGCGGGGCAGCTGGTCGATGATCGCCCGCGAGACGGTCAGCCCGCCCACGCCGCTGTCGAAGACTCCGATGGGTGCGTCCGTCACGGTCGACGAGCCTACCCGGAAGGAGGCGCGGCGAGCCCGGACGCCCCGGTCACGACCGCCGCCGCTCCCCTAGTGTGGGCACGTGACCAGTGCACTGCTGACCGACCGCTACGAGATCACCATGGTGGAGGCGGCCCTGAAGGCCGGCACCGCCGACCGGCAGAGCGTGTTCGAGCTCTTCGCCCGGCGCCTGCCGCAGGGACGGCGCTACGGCCTCGTCGCCGGCACGGGTCGGTTCCTCGCCGAGCTGAGCCGGTTCCGCTTCGGCGACGCCGAGCTGGCCTGGCTGCGCGACGGGCACGTCGTCGACGACCGCACGGTCGACTGGCTGGCCGACTACCGCTTCTCGGGCGACATCCGCGGCTACGCCGAGGGCGAGGTCTACCTGCCGGGGTCGCCGCTGCTGGTGGTCGAGTCGAGCTTCGCCGAGGGCGTGCTGCTCGAGACCCTCGCGCTCAGCGTCTTCAACTACGACTCCGCCGTGGCCAGCGCCGCGGCCCGCATGGTGTCGGCGGCCGACGGCAGGCCCCTCGCCGAGATGGGGTCGCGCCGCACGGGCGAGCGCAGCGCGGTCGCCGCGGCCCGCGCCGCCTACATCGCCGGCTTCCGCGCCACGAGCAACCTCGAGGCGGGACGCACCTGGGGCGTGCCCACGATGGGCACCGCCGCGCACGCCTTCACCCTGCTGCACGACACCGAGCGCGAGGCCTTCGAGGCCCAGGTGGCGAGCCTCGGCCCCGGCACCACGCTGCTCGTCGACACCTACGACATCCCCACCGCGGTGCGCACCGCCGTCGAGGTCGCCGGCACGGGGCTCGGCGCCGTCCGCATCGACAGCGGCGACCTGCCCGCGCTCGTCTCGCAGGTGCGCAAGCAGCTCGACGACCTCGGCGCGACCGGCACGAAGATCACCGTCACGAACGACCTCGACGAGTACACGATCGCGGCGCTCCGGGCGGCGCCGGTCGACAGCTACGGCGTCGGCACCTCCGTGGTGTCGGGCTCGGGGCACCCGGCCGCCGGCATGGTGTTCAAGCTCGTCGCGCGCCAGGGCGCCGACGGCGAGTGGGTCTCGGTGGCGAAGAAGTCGGCCGACAAGGCGACCGTCGGAGGCCGCAAAGAGCCGGTGCGCGTGCTCGTGGACGGCGTCGCGACGACCGAGCTGGTGCGCATCGGGGGCGAGTCGACCGGCGACGGCGAGCGGCGCCTCCTCGTGCCCCTCGTCACCGACGGCGTCGTGGACGAGCGCTGGACGGGCCCCCAGGGCGTGCAGCGGGCCCGGGAGCACCGCGCGGCCGCTGTGCACGAGCTGCCGCCGAGCGCGTTCCGCCTCGGGCGCGGCGACCCGGTGCTGCCGACCGTCTACGAGTGAGCGGGCAGCGGCCCTACTCGGACTTCATCTTCTCGTAGACCTCTTTGCAGGTCGGGCAGACGGGGAACTTCTCGGGGTCGCGCCCCGGGGTCCACTTCTTGCCGCACAGCGCCTTCACGGGCTTGCCGCTCAGCGCCGACTCCATGATCTTGTCCTTCTTCACGTAGTGCGAGAAGCGCTCGTGGTCGCCGGGGTCGACGGCATCTTCGTTGAGGAGCTTCTCGAGCTCGCGGTCCAGCACGTCGAGTCCGCCGCCGGTCTGTGTGTCGCTCATGACGACAATGGTACGTCGTCGGTGTCAGCTGCGCAGGGTGAAGGCCAGCAGCTCGGGCGCCCGCCGCGTGAAGGTCCGCGAGCCGATCGCCACGCCGGCCACCAGCACGACGACCCCCGCCGCGAGGCCGAGGAGGAACGACATGACGTCGGCCCCCTCCTGCCCCTGGAGCAGGTAGCGGCCGGCGAACCAGAGCGACGGCGACGTGGCCAGCACGGCCCCGCCGATCATCGTGACCTGCGCGGTGACCGAGGCGCTGCCGTGGGCCTGCGGCTGCTGGAACGGGTCGTCGTGCGGGCGGACCGCGGCGTACGGCATGGCCGCCGACATCACGCTCGAGAGCCCGAGGCCGCTGAGCAGCAGACCGGCCGAGACGCCGATCTCGGGCAGCAGCGCGCCCCAGTCGCCGAAGAGCCAGGTCGCGACGACCGAGCCGAGCACCACGAGCGGCACGCCGAGCAGCAGAGGAGGCGCCAGTCGCCCCGCCCGGTCGGCCAGGCCCCGCGTGCCGGCCGCGACGTGCAGCCAGAGGGCCGTGCTGTCGTAGGCGACGTCGTTGTGCGGCAGGAACCCGAGGATGAGGCACATGAGGGGCACGGGCACGAGCGCGAGCCAGTGCCAGCTGATGCCGGCGATGCCGAGCGGCACCACGAGCAGCGGGAGGATCGGGATGATGACGAGCGACATGCGGTAGCGGGCGTCGCGCATCCAGTAGGTCAGGCTGCGGCCGGCCACGGCGCCGGTCGGGGTGGCGCGCACGAACTCGAACCAGCCGAGGCCCGCCGCGTCGTCGGCCACGTCGGGCTCGGGCTGGTCGACGAAGGCCCGCGCGACGAGGGCGCGCCAGGCGACCCAGAGGGCGACGAGGGTGAGCACCGCGACGACGAGGTCGGCGACGACGCGGCCCGTCTCGCCGACGGCGGCGTGGCCGGGCACGGCGAGGGCCGCCCCGAAGGGCGTCCAGGCGAGGACGTCGGCGACGACGCCCCGGCTCGTGCCGCCCGGCAGGGACGCGCGCACCAGGTCGACGACCAGCGGCACGAGCAGCACCGCGACCACGACGGCGCCCGCGACGAGGAACTGCCGGGCCCGCCGCGTCGTGAGCACCACGCTGTTGACCGTGGCGGCGACCAGGGACGCGAGGTAGGCCGTGAGGCCGGCCAGCACCACCGAGACGACCGCGAGGGAGGCGATGCCCTGCCCCTCTCCCCACGACCGGACGTAGCCGGGGGCCACGGCGACGAGGGCGAGCACGGGCAGCCCGATCGCGCCGCCCAGGGCGAGGCCGATCGCGGCCGCCCCCTCGGGCACGCCGAGGACGGCGAGCCGGCGCGGGTCGCTCCACGGGGGCCGGACGCGCGAGAAGGGCAGCACGCTGTAGCCGACGACGACGAGGGCCCCGCCCCCGACGACCAGGGCGCGCACGTCGGAGAGCGGGTCGTCGCGCAGCGAGCCCGCGAGCGCGGAGACGGCGAGCGAGGCGCCGAGGACGAGGAGGACCGAGACGACCGTGATCAGCAGGCGACGCGGCTCGTGCCGCACCGTGTTGGCGATCGTCTGGAGCCTCAGTCGGAGAAGCTCTGCAACCATTCCATGCCCTCCGTGACGGCCCGGCCGCCGGCCAGCTCGACGAACGTCTGCTCGAGCGAGCGGCCCGCCCTGACCTCGTCGACGGTGCCGCTGGCGAGCACGTGCCCGTCGACGATCACCGCCACGCTGTCGCAGATGCGCTCGACGAGGTCCATGCTGTGGCTCGAGAGCAGCACCGTGCCGCCGCCGGCGACGTAGCGCTGCAGCACGTCGGTGACGGTGGCGGCCGAGACCGGGTCGACCGACTCGAACGGCTCGTCGAGCACGAGCACGCGGGGCGAGTGGATGACGGCCGCGGCCAGCGCGATCTTCTTCGTCATGCCGACCGAGTAGTCGGCCACGAGACGGCCGAGGGCGTCCTGCAGCCCGAAGGCGGCGGCGAGGTCGGCGGACCGCTTGCGGGCGGTCGCGCCGTCCAGCCCGCGGAGGGTGGCGGAGTAGTACAGCAGCTGGGCGCCCGTGAGGCGGTCGAAGAGCCGGAGGCGGTCGGGCAGCACCCCGAGGGCGCGCTTCGCCGCCGCGGGGTCGTCCCACACGTCGGAGCCGAGCACGGACACCGTGCCCTCGTCCGGGCGCAGCAGGCCGGTGACGATCGAGAGCGTCGTGGTCTTGCCCGCGCCGTTGGGGCCGACGATGCCGTAGAACGACCCGGCCCGCACCTCGAGGTCGACGCCCTCGACGGCGACCGTGGCGCCGTAGCGCTTGGCGATGCCCTTGATGGCGAGGACGACGGGGCGCTCTCCGTCGACCGCAGGAGGCGCCGCCTCGGCGTCGAGGTCGGTCGCGTCGCCGTCGGCACCGGCCGTCGCCTCGGGGTCGGCCTCGTCGGCCTCGGTCTCGGTCTCGCCCGCGTCCTCCGCGTCGGCCGGTGGCTCGACGGCGGCGACCGCGTCGCCGTCGACGTCGGAGCGGGTGTTGGTGTCGGTGTCGGTGTCGGCGTCCGCGTCCGCGTCCGCGACCGTGTCGGCGTCCGTGTCCGCCTCGGCGTCGGTCTCCGACTGGGTCTCCACGTCCGCCTCGGGGTCCGCCGCCGTGTCGGCGTCCGTCGCCTCGGCGGGGGCGCCCTCGGCGACGACGTCCTGTGCGTCGCCCTCGGCCGACGCGTCGAGGTCGGCCACGACCTGCTCGGCGGCCGCTGCCTGCTGGGCGGCCGCCTCGGCGGCGGCGGCCTCCTCCGCGGCGGCGGCGGCGGCCGCGGCCGCACGTGCCCGGGCGTTGGCGGCGCGGGTGGCGGCCGCCTTCTTGGCGGCTGCCGAGCGGTCGGCGGCCGTGCGCGTGGCGGCGGGCTTGCGCTTCGGGGCGGGGCGGGCGTTCCTCGCGGCGGAGGCGGCGCCTCCTGCACCGGCGGGGCGGGCGCGGCCCGCCTCCTGCTCGCCGGACGAGTCGGCCGACGCCACCCCCTCGGGTGCGGTCGTCGGCGTCGCCTCGTCGTCCATGTCGTCCCCCTGGTGAACCGTGTCCCCACCGCTGCTCGTCGGCTCGTCGGGGTGCCGGGCACCCTCCTGGTCGTCGCGCGCGGAAGCCATCGCACCACCGTACCAAGCGCGGGCCCCCGGCACGCCCGCCCTGCCCCCATCACGAAAGGGACACGACTGCGAAGGGACCTGCCCATCCGGCGCCCCGCGCGGTAGTCTGGCCGAGCACGACGACGTGTCCACATCGAGTCCCGAGGGTGAACGCCGCCCGAACACCAGACGGAGGGGCGCCACAGACGGCGCCCGACCGCACCTCCCGGGGCACGACCCAGCACCTGTCCAGACCCGGGGCCCGCCCCACGGATCACCGATCCGGCGTCGAGGCGGCGCACCGCGACGGCCCTCACCACGGCCGGCACGGCACGACAGGCAGACAGTCAGCCCCACGAGGAGACAGACGTGAGCAAGACAGACAGCACCTCCCCCCAGATCGTGATCCTGGCCGCCGGCCTGGGCAGCCGCCTCGGGCGCTCCCTGCCGAAGGCGCTGACCGAGCTCAGCGACGGCCGCACGATCATGCAGCAGCAGTTCGACAACATCCGCTCGGCGTTCGGGCCCGACGCCCGCATCACGGTCGTCGTCGGCTACAAGTTCGAGCACATCGTCGAGGCGTTCCCCACCGCCTCCTTCGTCTACAACGAGCAGTACGACCAGACCAACACCTCGAAGAGCCTGCTGCGCGCGCTGCGTGCCAGCACCTCGGGCGGCGTGCTCTGGATGAACGGCGACGTCGTCTTCGACCCCGAGGCGCTGCGCCGCGCCTCGCGCCTCGTGCGCGACGAGCAGTCGTTCGTCACGGTCAACACCTCGAAGGTCTCCGACGAAGAGGTCAAGTACACGACCACCGCCGAGGGCTACATCTCGCAGCTCTCGAAGCAGGTCGTGGGCGGCCTCGGCGAGGCCGTCGGCATCAACTTCGTCTCGAAGGCCGACAAGCCCGCCCTCGTGCGCCAGCTCGCCAAGGTCGACGCGCAGGACTACTTCGAGCGCGGCATCGAACTGGCGATCGAGCAGGACGGGCTACTCTGTGAGCCCGTGGACATCTCCGACCTCTACGCCGTCGAGGTCGACTTCGCCGAGGACCTGGAGCGCGCGAACCTCTTCGTGTGAGCCGGTCCGGCCCTCCGGCCGGGGTGACCGCCCGACACCGAGGACACCCGTGAGCACAGCCCTGGCCGATCGCCCCCGGCGCACCGGTGCCGCGCGCTACCGGCAGACCCTGTGGCTGCTGACCAGTCGCGACCTCAAGGTCCGGTACTCGACGTCGGCGCTCGGCTACGTGTGGTCGATCCTCGACCCGCTCGTCATGGCGGGCATCTACTACTTCGTCTTCCAGGTCGTCTTCAAGCGCTCCGTCGGCGAGGACCCGTACATCGTGTTCCTGCTGAGCGGCCTGCTGCCCTGGATGTGGTTCAACGGCGCCGTGTCGGACAGCACGCGGGCGTTCATCCGCGAGGCCAAGCTGGTCCGCTCGACGAAGATCCCCCGCACGATCTGGGTGTTCCGCCTCGTCGGCTCCAAGGGCATCGAGTTCGCCCTCAGCCTGCCGGTCCTGGCCCTGTTCGCCGTCGTCGGGCGTGCCGAGCTGCACTGGCAGGTGGTGTTCCTGCCCGTGGCCATGGTCATGCAGACCGTGCTCGTGGCGGGCGTCGGCCTCGTGGTCGCCCCGCTGGTCGTGTTCTTCCGCGACCTCGAGCGCGCCACCAAGCTGGCCCTGCGGTTCCTCTTCTACGCGTCGCCCATCATCTACGGCACACAGGACCTGCCCGACGAGCTGCACCTCCTCGCCGCGTTCAACCCGCTGAGCGGCATCTTCGGCCTCTACCGGGCGGCGTTCTTCCCCGAGCAGCTCGACCTGCTCGAGGTGCTCGTCGGCGCCGGCATGTGCGTCGTGCTGCTCGTGATCGGGCTGGGCGTGTTCCGGGCGAGCGAACGCGCCGTCCTGAAGGAGATCTGATGACCCCGACGTCCGGGCCCGAGCCCGTCATCCGCGTCGACGGCGTCGGCATCCGGTTCCGCCGCAACCGCCGGGGCCGCCGCTCGTTCAAGGACCTCTTCTCCGACTCGAGCCGTCGCTCCCGGCCCGGCGAGTTCTGGGCGCTGAGGGACGTCTCGTTCGAGGTGCGCCCCGGCGAGGCCATCGGCGTCGTGGGCCGCAACGGCCAGGGCAAGTCCACGTTGCTCAAGCTGGTCGCCGAGGTCATCCTGCCCGACACGGGCAGCGTCACCGTCTCGGGAGGCGTCGCTCCCCTGATCGAGATCACCGGCGGCTTCGTGGCCGACCTCACCGTGCGCGAGAACGTGTACCTGACGGCCGGCCTTCACGGCATGCGGCGCCACGAGATCGACGATCGCTTCGACGAGATCGTCGACTTCGCCGAGATCTCCGCGTTCGTGGACACCCCCTACAAGCACCTGTCGAGCGGCATGAAGGTGCGCGTCGCCTTCGCGGTGATCTCCCGCCTCGAGGAGCCCGTCATCCTCGTCGACGAGGTGCTCGCCGTCGGCGACAAGGCGTTCCGCGAGAAGTGCTACGCGCGGATCGAGCAGATGCTCGCGGACGGCCGCACGTTGTTCCTCGTCTCGCACAACGAACGCGACCTCAAGCGCTTCTGCGCCCGGGGGCTCTACCTCGACAAGGGCGAGCTCGTCTTCGACGGCCCCCTCGACGAAGCCCTGGCCCGGTACTCCTCCGACCATCCTCCCCGGCCCGCGGCGTAGCATCCACGGATGCACGACCGCCACGTCTCGCCCCGTCCCGCCGCCGACGCCCTCGTCGGCACCGCACCCGGCAGCACCTCCCCCGAGTCGCTGCGCCCCGCGCCCGACGACGCCGTGACGGCGGACTCGCCGTGGCTGCGCCGCCTCGACCGCCTCCTCGCCGTCCAGCGCCCCGTGGTCGTCAAGCACGTCGCCGCGCTCCGACGCCGCCACCGCAAGGCCGACCCGGCCAAGCTGATCCGCATCCTCGAGCGCGAGTACCTCACGGCCGTCACGTCGGGCGGCGCGGCCGTCGGGGCGAGCGCCGTCATCCCCGGCGTCGGCTGGGGCGTCTCGCTGGCCCTGTCGGGCGTCGAGACGGCCGGGTTCCTCGAGGCCAGCGCCCTCTTCGCCCAGTCGGTCACCGAGGTGCACGGCATCGCCGTCACCGACCCCGAGCGTGCCCGGGCGCTCGTCATGACGATGATGATGGGCGCGCCCGGGGCGACGCTCGTCCGGCAGTTCGCCGGCGAGGCCCTCGGCACCGCCCCCGCCCGCAGCGCGTTCTGGGGCGAGCTCGTCACGCAGAAGCTGCCCAAGACCGCAATCAGCGGCCTGACCGACACGGTGCGCAAGCACTTCGTGCGCCGGTTCGCCGCCTCCCAGACCGCCACGGTGCTCGGCCGGGCCGTGCCCTTCGGCGTCGGCGCGGTCGTCGGCGGCACCGGCAACCACCTGCTCGGCCGCAAGGTCGTGACGAGCGCCCGCGACGCCTTCGGCCCCGCCCCCGCCTCGTTCCCGATCGAGCTGCGGGCCTGACGCCGGCGAGGGCCTCCCGGCCCGGGCCCGCACAGGCTCGTCGCCCCGTGCGCCCTCCCCGGACCACCCCTCGCCCCCAGGGCGCGGAGGGAGAGGTCGGGGGTCGGACCTAGCCTCTGGCCATGTCCGTGACAGCACCCACCGCCTACCGCGTCCCCTTCCGCCTCGACCGCTCGCGCGGGCCCCGCGTGCTCCGGCTCGTCAACGACGGCCCCGAGACCGTGTCGGGCCTGCGCGTCACCCTGCTGGGGTCGGGCCTGCTCGTCCCGGTGTCGACCGCCGCGCTGCAGCCCGGCGAGTCGATGTCGGTGAGCGTCATCGGGCCCGAGCTCGTCACCAGCTCGATCGCCGTGGTGCGGTGGTTCCGGCCCACCCGCGAAGAGTACCTCTGGCGGTTCAGCTTCTAGCCGACCGTGCCCGGCGCTCGGCGACGTAGTCGGCCGCCGAGAACGTCTCGAGCACCGGCGGCAGGTGGTCGGCGGACATGCCGCCCACGAGCACCGCGGGGTCGACCCCGAGCACGGCCGCGAGGCGCACGATCGTGTGCAGCACCGGGTTGCCCACGCCGCGCTCGATCTTGCCGTAGTTCGACACGTTCATCCCCGCGAGGTGGGCGACCTCGTCCTGGCTCAGGCCGAGGCGGAGCCGCTCCTCGCGGACACGTTCACCGAAGAGCAGGGCGGCAGGAGAAGTCGGCTCGGGCATACCTCATGGATACGCTCCCCAGCGGTACAACTCCAGATGCCAAGCGCCTGGATGATGCGGCACAGGTGCTGTGGAACAGGTGACTCATCACCTGCTCTCGGTGCCCTCCGCCTCGTGCGCCCCGCCGCCCTCGCGTCGGGCGAAGTCGTCGCGCCGCTCGACGAGCCGGTGGACCGCCTCCTCGAAGCGCGCGGTCGCGGCCCCCGGGGTCGTGTCGCCGAAGTGCCGGCGCACCCAGTGGTCGAGGCGGGCCAGCGCCTCGGGGTCGTCGCGGACGCGGTCGACGACCTCGACGACGCGCGAGGCGTCGCCCGCCTCGAGCCACTCCGCCGCCCCGAGGTAGCCGCGCTCGTCGACGTCGGCCTCGCCCGACGCGGGCCGGGTCACCACGAGGGGCTTGCCGGTGGCCAGGCGGTCGTAGACCATCGCCGAGATGTCGGTGATCGCGACGTCGGCGGCCGAGAGCTGCCAGTCGAGCTGGGGGCTGGTGTCGTAGACGTGGCCCGCGCCCGGGTCCGCCGCGTTCGCGGCCTCGACGGCCGCCACGACGGCCTCGTGCGCCCGACGGTAGTCGCGGTCGACGACGCCGCTGCGCGGGTGCGGCCGGTAGACGAGCCGGTGCCGCCCCGAGGCCAGCAGCGCCTCGACCAGCGGCACCCCGTGGGTGGCGATCGAGCCGTAGGTCGCCGCCGGGCGGTCGCCCTCCCACGTCGGCGCGTACAGCACGACGACGCGGCCGTCGGGCTCGAAGGGCGGGCGGCCGGAGGCGTGGTCCGCCTGCGGCCGCCCGATGGCCACGGTGCGCCGGTCGAGGTCGTAGTCCCACAGGACGGCCTCGAGCCGGGCCCGGGCGGCGTCGCCGGCGACGAACGCGTAGTCGTAGGCCTTGAACTGGTTCGTGGTCATGTACATCTTGTCGCTCTCGCCGTGGTTGACGAAGACGTGCCACATGCGCCCGTAGCGCATCATCTGGAAGTTCTTGGCGTTCTGGTTCACGTACAGGGTCATCGCGAGGGGGTGGGACTCGACGAACGCCTCGAGGTCGACGACCTGCCGCGCGTAGACGACCGGCACCGGGGACTCGTCGAGCAGCGCCAGCATCGCTCCGGGCGACCGGGCCACGATGGCCACCGGCACCGTCTGCGCGAGGTGGGCCAGCGGCGCGTACCACTGTCGGATCTGGTACATGTTCACCGTCGTGTCGGCGAAGTAGACGGCCACGCGGACCGTGCCCGGGGCCGGCTCGCGACCCGTGTCGCCGAGCCGGTCCAGACGGCGGCGCTGTCGCCGCGACCGGAGGGCGCGGACGGCGAGTCCCCGGGCGAGCGAGAGATCCCGTATCAAGGGCACGAAGGGTCCTCCTGGTGTGCTGAGACGCCCGACGACCGTCGCGCGTCGAGCCCGTCCAGGCTAGATCACCGGTGGTCGGCCGGCCCTGGACATGCGGAGCACCGTCGCCCAGCCGACGGACCGCCGGCCGCCCGGCGACGTGCGCCAGCCCTCGGCCCACCCGCCGAACCAGGCACGGAGGCGCGCGGGCGTCCGCGCCCAGCGCAGCACCTGGACGGCGGTCCAGCTGCCGACGTAGAGCGGCACGAGCGGCCACGGCAGGTTGCGCTTGGCGAGCCACACCCGGTTGCGTGCGTTGAGGCGGTGGTACTCGGCGTGGCGGGCCGGGTCGATGGCCGGGTGGTGCGCTACCAGGCCGCCCTCGTAGCGGACCCGCAGGCCCTGGGCCCAGACGCGCCAGGCGAGCTCGATGCCCTCGTGGGCGTAGAAGTACGGTTCGCCCCATCCCCCGCAGGCGTCGAAGACGGTGCGGGGCATCACGGTCGCGCCCTCCCAGACCGAGAACACGTCGCTCGACGTCGCGGCGTCGCCCTTGCGCAGTCGCGGGATCCAGCGCCGGGGCGACGTCGCCCCCGACGCGTCCACGACCCGGGGCTGCACGAGCCCGACGTCGCCCTCGCGCTCCATCAGCGCGACGGCGTCGGCGAGGAACGTCGAGGACGGGACGCTGGCGTCGTCGTCGAGGAAGAACAGCCAGTCGCCCGTCACGTGCTCGACGCCGCGGTTGCGGCCCGCGGGGATGCCGACGTTCTCGGGCAGCACGACCACCCGGACGCCCTCGGGCACCGGCCCCGGCCCGCCGCCGTTGCCGACGCACACGACGTCGACCTCGACGCCGACCTGGGCGAGGACGCTCTCGAGGCCGCGACGCAGGTCGTCCGGTCGGCGGCCCTGGGTGAGGCTGACGACGCCGACCCGGGGCGGCGACGCGCTCAGGAGCGGACCCGCTTCGACGCCATGATGGCCACGAAGTGGCCGACGAGGGCGAGCACCGAGAGCGGCAGCAGGACGGACACGAGGACGCGGTCGGCCGTCGGCTCGCCGACGACCAGGCCCACCAGGGCGGCGACGAAGGCCAGCATGGTCAGCTCGACCGAGTGGTACAGGCGGTGGAACGGCACGAACCGCGCCGCGGAGCGCAGCCGGGAGAGGAGGCGGCCGCTCGGCACGGTCGCTCCCCCGCGCTTGTCCTCGAGGCGGGTCAGCCCGGCGTTCGCGCGGGCGACGTGCACCATGTCGTTGAGCGCCTTGTTGAGCACGACGACGAGGGCGAGGGCCGTGCCGAGCGTCGTCCACAGCCAGTCGGCGGGCACGTCGAACGGGAACCCGGCCGCCCGCACGCCGAGCACGACCGGGATGAGGGCCTCGGTCGAGTAGTGGCCGACCTTGTCGAGGAACACGCCCGCCGGCGAGCTCGTGCCGCGCCACCGCGCGACCTCGCCGTCGGAGCAGTCGACGAGCATCTGCAGCTGACCGAGCACGAGGGCCAGGGCCGCGCCTCCGAGGCCGGGCACGAGCAGCGCCGCCGCGGTCGCCCAGCCGGTGAGGATCATGAGCCCCGTGACGCCGTTCGCGGTGACGCTCGTCTTCAGCAGCCACCACGTGAGGTACGGCGACACGTCGCGGAGGTAGAGCGAGGCCGTCCAGTGCTCGGCGTTGGCGCGGCTGCGCACCTCGGGCGGCTGGGCCACCCGTCGCAGCTCGGCGATGGACGTGGGACGCGTGGGCACCGCGGTCATGGCGTCGCTATCTCCCCGTGTGGGCGGTGATGTTGCCCGTCAGGTCGAGGAACCCCGCCACGAAGCCGAGCCCCCAGCCGAAGTGGATGGAAGGCAAGACTACGAGAAACCACAGCCGCGTGCGGAGGTCGTCGCCCCGCGCGGCCAGCAGCGCGGCCAGCACGACGAACAGCAGGTAGAAGCCGGGGACGACGAGGCCGACCAGGGCCCAGGCCGCGGCCGTGCCGGTCGCCAGGCCGACGAGCCCGACGACGCCCGCGAGCAGGCCCAGGGCGACCCCGAGCACCATCGCCGGCGGCACGAGGTAGCGCAGCGTGTTCGCCTTCGGGAACCGGCGGGCGAGCTCGCCGCGCCAGAGGCCCGTGGCGACGAACTGCCGTGCGAGCTTGCGGAGGCTGGGCCGCGGCCGGTAGGTCACGACGAGCTCGGGCGTGAACCAGACGGTGCCCCCCGTGGCGCGCAGGCGGCGGTTGAGCTCCCAGTCCTGTCCGCGCTTGACGCCCTCGTCGAAGAGCCCGACCTCGAGGAGGCGGTGGCGCAGGAACACGCCCAGGTACGCGGTCTCGGCCGGCCCCTCCTCGCCTCCGACGTGGTGGGGCGTGCCGCCGAGGCCGACCCGGCTGCCGTAGGCGCGGGCGACGGCCTTCTCGAACGGCGTGCGGCCCTCGGCGAGCATGATGCCGCCGACGTTGTCGGCGCCGCTGCGGCGCAGCGCCTCGACGGCGAGGCGGGTGTAGTCGCGGGGCAGCACCGAGTGCGCGTCGACGCGGACGGTGATCGGGTGCACGCTGGCCCGGATGGCCACGTTGAGGCCCGCCGGGGTGGAGCCCAGGGGGTTCGGCAGGCTGCGGATGCGCGGGTCGGCGGCCGACATCTCGGCGACGACCTCGTCGGTGCGGTCGACGCTCGGCCCGAGGGCGAGCAGGACCTCGAACGGGCCCTCGTAGTCCTGGTCGACCAGGCTCTCGACGGCGGCCCGGATGTCGCGCTCCTCGTTGAGCACGGGCATGACGTAGGACACGCCGGGCGCCGGGCTGTCGGGGAAGGTCATGGAGGGGCCTCGGGATGCGGCGCTGTCGCGCTGTGGGTCGAGGCCGGGGCCTCTCGTGATCTCGGCGAGCCTACCAAGGCGACAGGGCGGGCCGGGGCACGAGGTGCCCCGACCCGCCCTGAGGAGGAGCCGCGTCGTCCGCGAGGATCAGCTCGTCAGCGTGCCGAGCGTGACCTGGGCGGTCGCCTCCTTGCCGTCGCGCACGTAGGTGAGGTCGGCCGTGGCGCCGCCCGCCAGGAACCGCACCTGGGCGGTGAGGTCGGTGCGGCTGGTGACCGCGATGCCGTTGAACTCGGTGACGACGTCGCCGGCGCGCAGCCCGGCGTCCTGGGCGGCGCCGTCGGGGCTGATCTCGACGATCAGCGCGCCGACCCGGTCGGCGCCCTGCGCCGTCGCCGCGTCGTCGACGCTCGCGCCCAGCAGGCCGTGGGTGGCGCTGCCGTTCGCGATGATCTCCTTCGAGACGCGCTGCACGAGCGCGGACGGGATCGAGAAGCCGACGCCGATGCTGCCCGAGGACGAGCCCGAGCTCGCGATCGCGACGTTGAGGCCGATCAGGTCGCCCTTGGCGTCGAGGAGCGCGCCGCCCGAGTTGCCGGGGTTGATCGACGCGTCCGTCTGGATCACGGGCAGGGAGATGACGCTGCTCGCCTGGTTCTGCGTGCCGCCGTCGCCGTTGTTGAACGAGAACGGTCCCTGGCCGTTGTTGTCGCCCTGCTCGCCCTGGTCGCTGCCGTCGGTCGGCGCCGCGGACGACTGGACGGTGATGCTGCGGTTCAGGGTCGAGATGATGCCGTCGGTCACGGTGTTCGACAGCCCGAGCGGGGCGCCGATGGCCACGGCCGTGTCGCCGACGTTCAGGTCGGACGAGTCGGCGAAGGTGATGGGCTTGAGCCCCGTGGCGTCGACCTTCAGCACCGCGAGGTCGACGGTGGGGTCGAGGCCGACGACGTCGGCGGGCAGGATGTTGCCGTCGCTGAGGGTGACGGTCACCGTGCCGGACGCGCTGGCCCCGTCGAGCGTGACGACGTGGGTGTTCGTCACGATGTAGCCGTCGGCCGACACGATGACGCCCGAGCCGGTGCCGCCGGACGACCCGCTCGCGACGTTGATCGTCACGACGGACGGCGTCGCCTTGGCCGCCACGGCCGTGATCGCGGTGGCGTCGTCGTAGTCGTTGACCGTGAGCTCGCGGGACGGCCCGCTCGAGGCCGACGTGGTGCCGCGGCCGTCGGCCACGACTCCCCCGACGACGCCGCCGAGCGCCCCGCCGGCGATGAGGCCGACGGCGAGCGCAGCCGCGAGCACGCCCTTGCCGCCGCGACGCTTGGTCGCGGTCGAGGAGGGCGGGGCCCACGCCGCGGCGCCCTGGGCGGCGCCACCGGCGACGGGACGGCCGAAGGCGTCGGTCGACGCCTGCGACGAGGCCTGCTGGTGGGAGCCCGGCTGCGGGCCGCCGGACTGGGGGTACGACCCGGCCTGGGCGTACGACGACGGCTGCTGGTACGACGCGGGCTGCTGCGACGACGCGGGCTGGGCGTACGACGACGGCTGCGCGTACGACTGCGGCTGCGCGTACGACTGCGGCTGGGCGTACGACTGCGGCTGGGCGTACGACGACGGCTGGGCGTACGACGACGGCTGCTGGTACAACCCCGGCTGCTGCTGTCCGGCGG
This sequence comes from Frigoribacterium faeni, assembly GCF_011761235.1. Taxonomy (GTDB): domain Bacteria; phylum Actinomycetota; class Actinomycetes; order Actinomycetales; family Microbacteriaceae; genus Frigoribacterium; species Frigoribacterium faeni_A. The sequence goes on along the minus strand of NZ_JAAOYW010000003.1, from coordinate 163,283 downwards.
TCTGCGGGTACGACCCTGCGCCCGGGTACGAGCCCTGCTGCTGGTGCGAGCCCTGCTGCGGGTACGACGGCTGCTGCGGGTCCGAGCCGTGCTGGGCGGAGGAGCCCTGCTGCCCCGTGGGCTGGCCGTACGCCGTGGGCTGCTGCTGCTGCGCGCCCGGCTGCTGCGGCGCGGGACGGCCGTCCTCGGCACGCGACCCGGAGCCGGCGAGGGAGCCCGGGGTGCTGCCGGGCAGGGGCGGGGCGCCGAACGTCACGCCCGGCTGGTCGGCGCGCGGAGCGGGCGCGGTGGTCTCGGGGCGGTCGGCGGGCGACGCCTGGTCGACCCGCGCCTCCTCGGCCGGGCCCCCGGTCGTCGGCACCTCGCGGGTCGCGTCGGCGTCGTGCTCACGGTCGGGGCCGACGTGGTCGTCCGCGCCTCGGGGGGTCTCGTTCATGAGGGTGTGCTCCTTCCAAGCCCCGCCAGACTCGTCGTGCAAGCTGTGCAGCGCATAAGACCCGCCTGGGAGCGGGCTGCGGCCAGCTTATGGGTCCGCTGACGTGAGCCCGCCGGGGACCGCGGGGCGGGACCCTCGTCCGGGTACGGTGACAGCACCATGACTGGACCTGCCCCCTGGGAACGAGCCGCCCGCGGCGCCATGCTGCTCGACGAGACGGGACGCGCGGCGCCGACGATCTTCGCCGAGATGTCGGCGCTCGCCGCGCGCACCGGCGCCGTGAACCTGGGCCAGGGGTTCCCCGACGAGGACGGGCCCCGGGCCGTGCTCGACGCCGCGCACGCCGCCCTCGACGCCGGTCGCAACCAGTACCCGCCCGGCCGCGGCGTGCCCGAGCTGCTCGACGCCGTCGCCGAGCACCAGCGGCGGTTCTACGGGATCGACCTCGACCCGGCGCGCGAGGTGCTCGTGACGGCCGGCGCGACCGAGGCCCTCGCCGCGACGATCCTCGCGCTGGTGGACGACGGCGACGAGGTCGTGACGCTCGAGCCCTTCTACGACGCCTACGGCGCCCTCGTCGGCCTCGCGGGCGGGGTGCACCGCACGGTGGCGATGCACGGGCCGGAGTTCGTCGTCGACCACGACGAGCTGCGGGCGGCGTTCTCGTCCCGCACCGCCCTGGTCGTGGTGAACGACCCGCACAACCCGACCGGGACCGTGCTCGACGCGGCGACCCGCCAGCTGATCGTCGACCTCGCGCGACAGCACGACGCGGTCGTCGTCACCGACGAGGTCTACGAGCACCTGCTCTTCGACGGCGCCGCCCACGTGCCGCTCTCGACGCTGCCCGGCGCCGCCGAGCGGACCCTGAGCATCTCGAGCGGCGGCAAGACCTTCAGCACCACGGGCTGGAAGATCGGCTGGCTCACCGGGCCCGAGCACCTCGTGTCCCGCGTGCTGACGGTCAAGCAGTACCTCACCTTCGTCAACGGCTCGGTGTTCCAGCCGGCGATCGCGGTCGGGCTCGGCCTGCCCGACGAGTGGTACCGGCAGCTCGCCGCCGGCCTCCAGCGCAAGGCCGAGCTGCTGACCGAGGGGCTCCTCGCCGCGGGCTTCTCGGTCGCGCCCTCACGCGGCGGCTACTTCGTCGTCGCCGACGCGGCCCCCCTCGGCTTCGACGACGCCGCCGACCTCTGCCGGCGCCTGCCCGAGCTGGCCGGCGTCGTCGGCGTGCCCGTCAGCGCGTTCTGCCACGAGGAGGCGGCGGCCGAGCACGCGAGCCGCATCCGGTTCGCGTTCTGCAAGCGCACCGAGGTGCTCGAGCGGGCCGCACGCGGGCTGGCGGGCCTGCGCGTCTGACGGGCCTGAGTGTCTGACGGGCCTGCGCCGCGCCTCCTCGGCTCGGCCGTCGCCATCAGCGTCAGCCTCGGCGTAGGCGTCGCCGGGAGCCGGCCGCGGGTGCGCCCGTCCGCCGCGGACCGGTCACCGCGCGGCGCGGTCCCCCGCGTCGCCCCGGCCCGCCTGCTCGGCCAGCCGCGCCCCGGCCGCCTCGAGCCACCGCTCGGGCTCGGCCTGCGAGGCGGCCGCGCCCCCGGCGAGGTCGGACGTGGACACGACGTCGACGAACCCCTCTGTGCCCGCCTGCACCTGACCGGCGACGAGCGCGACCGGCACCTCGTGGGCACGGGCCGAGGAGGCGACCCACGACACGAGCTTGCCTCCCGCCGTCTGCGCGTCGAACCGCCCCTCCCCGGTGACGACGAGGTCCGCCCCCGCGACGAGGCGGTCGAGGCCCACGGCCTCCGACACCGCGGCGGCGCCCGAGACGAGCGACGCTCCCCAGACGAGCAGGCCGAAGCCCGTGCCGCCCGCGGCCCCGGCGCCCGGCGTGCCAGGGTCGACGTCGACGAGGTCCGCGAAGGCGCGCAGCGACCGGTCCAGGGCCAGGACGTCGTCGGGCCCGGCGCCCTTCTGCGGCCCGAAGACGGCGGCGGCCCCGGTCGCCCCGAACAGCGGCGCCGTGACGTCGGTCCAGGCCACGACGCCGCCCTCGGGCAGCGGCCGCAGGCCCGTGAGGTCGATGCGGGCAGCCTCGACGAGGCCGTGCGCGCCGTCCCGGACGGGCTCGCCCAGCGAGTCGAGGAGGCGCGCGCCGAGCTCGACGAGCACTCCGGCTCCCCCGTCGGTCGAGGCGCTGCCGCCGAGCCCGACGACCAGTCGCGTCGCGCCGGCGTCGAGGGCCGCGGCGAGCACCCGGCCGAGCCCGCGCGTGTGCGCGTCGTAGGGCAAGGGCTCGGAGAGCAGGCCGAGGCCGCTCGCCGAGGCCAGCTCGGCCACGGCCGTGCCGTCGGGCAGCACGATCCAGGAGGCGCCCACCGGCCGCCCGTCCGGCCCCGGGACCTCGAGGTGGTGGCGCACGCACCCGGGCAGGGCGGCCTCGAGCGCGTCGAGGGTGCCCTCGCCCCCGTCGGCCAGGGGGAGCTCGGTGAGGACGTCGTCGGGCCGCGCCGAGCGCCAGCCCCGGGCGAGGGCGGCGGCGACCGCTGCGGCGCCCGCGCTCCCCTTGAAGGAGTCGGGTGCGACGACGACGGCGAGTCCGGACACGTGCTCACCCTGGCACAGCGCGACCGCTCGGCGCGAGGGACGTCGTGTCCGAGAACGACAGGGGCCCGGGGAACGACACGGGCCTCGTAACGACACAGCCCCGGGAACGACAGAAGCCCTGACCGAGTGGTCAGGGCTTCTGTGGTGACGCGTTGGTTGCGGGGGCAGGATTTGAACCTACGACCTCTGGGTTATGAGCCCAGCGAGCTACCGAACTGCTCCACCCCGCGGCACGAGAAGAAACTTATCACGAGATGCAGGCCCGTCCAAATCGAGCCCGGGCGGGGCCGGACGGACGACGACGGCCGCCCCTCGACGAGTCGAGGAGCGGCCGTCGGGTCGACGGTCAGCGCGTCACTGGCCGCTGGCCGCCACGGCGTCCTCGAGGGCGGTCTGGAGGCGCTGGTCGGCCTCGGCCGCCGCCACCAGGTCGTTCGAGGCGTAGGCCGCCGCACGGTCGTCGAGCGCGGACTGGGCGTCGGCCAGGGCCGCGTTCAGCGCCGCGTTGCCGGTCGTGCCCGAGCCGGAGCCCGAGCCTGCGTCCGGGGCCGGCGTCGACGTGCCCGGGTCGGTCGCCCCGGAGTCGGCACCGGCGTCGCCGCCGGTGTCGGTCGAGGTGCCGTCGTCGGTCTCGGGCACGGCGTCGTCACCGGCGACCGCTCCCGAGTTGCCGCCGAACAGCGAGTCGAGCGCGCCGTTCAGGGTGTCCTCGAAGGCGATCTTCTCGCCGAACGAGACCAGCACCTTCTGCAGCACCGGGTACGACGTCTCGGAGTTCGACTTGACGTAGATCGGCTGCACGTAGAGCAGGCCGCCGCCGACGGGCAGGGTCAGCAGGTTGCCGCGCACGACGCTCGTGTCGCCGCGCGTCAGCAGCGCCAGCTGGTTGGCCACGGCCGTGTCGGTGTTGAAGTTGTTCTGCACCTGGCCCGGGCCGGGGACCGTGTCGGTCTTCGGCAGGGTCAGCAGCGAGAGCTTGCCGTAGTCGGGCGAGATCTCGCCCGGCGTCGAGCCGGCGTCCGCGTTGGCCGCCAGGTAGCCCGTCAGGACGTTCCGCGCGTTCTCGCCCGACTGCTGCGGGATGTACGTGGAGTAGATCGAGAAGGCGGGATCCTGGTCGGGCAGCTGCAGCGTCAGGTAGTACGGCGGCTGCAGCGGCGGGCTCGCCGCGTTGCTCGTCGGCTCGTTCGGGGTGACCCACGCGTCGTCGCTCGAGTAGAACGAGTCGGCGTCGGTCACGTGGTACGTGCCGAGGATGGCGCGCTGCACCTTGAACATGTCCTGTGGGTAGCGGACGTGCTGCATTAGCTCGACGCTCATGTCGCTGAGCGGGCTGATCGTCGACGGGAAGATCTTCTCCCACGTCTTGAGGATCGGGTCCTCGGTGTCCCACGCGTAGAGGTCGACCGATCCGTCGTAGGCGTCGACCGTGGCCTTGACCGAGTTGCGGATGTAGTTGATCTCGTTCGACGCGTAGACCGGTCGCTCGGTGTACGTGTCGGCGATCGCGTCGGACAGGGCCTGGGGCTTCGAGTACGGGTACTCGCGGGTGGTCGTGTACGCGTCGACGATCCACTTGACCTTGCCGTCGACGACGGCCGGGTACGGCGCGCTGTCGATGGTCAGGTACGGCGCGACCTTCTGCACGCGCTGAGCCGGGTCGCGGTCGTAGAGGATCTGCGAGCCGTCGTTGACGGCGTCGGAGAGGAACACCTGCTCGGACTGGAACTTGATGGCGTAGATGAGCTTCTTGAAGGCGCTGTCGAGCTTGGGCCCGCCGTCGCCGTCGAAGGTCGTCGTCTGGTTCGTGCCGTTGTCGTTGCTGCCCGACGGGTAGTCGAGCTCGATGTCGTCGCCGCCGTCGCCGCCGACGATCGAGTACGTGGGCGACTCCTGGCCGAAGTAGATGCGCGGCTCGTAGGTGTCGGCGTCGCCGAGGGCGCCGTTGACGGGGATGCCCGACTCGAGGAACACGGGCTGCCCGTCGGCCGAGCGCTGGTTGCCGTACGCGGCGACCACGCCGTAGCCGTGCGTGTAGACGAACGTCGTGTTGTAGGGCGTCGCCGAGCTGCCGAGCTGGTCGGTGTTCAGCTCGCGCACCGCGATGACGGTGTCCTGGGTGGCGCCGTCGATCGTGTAGCGGTCGACCGAGAGCTGCTCGGGGAAGCTGTAGTACTGGCGGTACTGCTGCAGCTGCGCGAAGGCGTCGGTGACGAGCGCCGGGTCGATGATGCGGATGTTCGCGGTGGTGACCGCGTCGCCCGCGAGGGCGCCGGCCTCGGCGTCCGAGACCGCGTCGTACGGCTGCTCCTCGACGTCCGAGACGCCGTAGGCGTCACGGGTGGCCTGGATGTTGCGGTCGATGTAGGTGGACTCGACCGTGCGCTCGCTCGGCTCGACCGTGAACCGCTGGACGACCCAGGGGTAGATGCCGCCCACGATGATGCTGATGATGATCAGCGCGGCCGTGCCGATGACCGAGAGGCGCCAGCGGCCGATGATCGCCGTGACGACGAACAGCACCGCGACGACGGCCGCGGCCAGCGCCAGGATCTGCTTGCCGGGGATGCCCGCCGCGACGTCGGTGTAGGTCGCGCCGGTGATGATCTTGTTGGTGCCGTCGGACAGCGTCGCGTACTGGTCGAGCCAGAGGCTGACGCCCTGCAGCAGCAGGTAGACGGCGGCGGTGACCGCGAGCTGGATGCGGGCGACGCGCGAGATGCGCACGTCACGGCCCGAGAAGCGGAGGGCGCCGTAGAGGTAGCTCGTCGCCACCGCGGCGATGCCGCTGATGAGGACGACGGCCGACGCGAAGCCGACGACCCCCTGGTAGAAGGGCAGCTCGAAGACGTAGAAGCCGATGTCGAGGCCGAACTGCGGGTCGGTCTCGCCGAACGGGGTCCGGTTCAGCCACTGCAGGGTCGTCTGCCAGTTCGTCGACGTCGCGATGCCGGCGAAGAGGCCGAGCACGACCGGGACGCCGATCACGACGACGCGGCGGAGGGGCTCGATGACCTGCTGGTAGCGGTCGAGCTGCGAGTTCAGCTTCGCGTAGACCGGTCGGAACCGGAACGCGACCTCGATGCTCACCCAGACCGGGACGGCCATGGCCACGAAGCCGACGAAGAACATCGCCGCGCCCGCCAGCCACTGGGTCGTCAGGACGGTCGAGAAGCCCAGCTGGTCGTACCAGAGGAAGTCCGTCAGGAGCGACGAGAAGATGAAGAAGGCGATGACCAGGGCGGCGAGGACCGCCACCGTCACCAGGACGGGCAATCGGGGCGAGCGTCGTGCGGGTCGCGACGATGCGGGTGACGTCAAGTGGCTGCTCCTGGATCAGGGGACGTGGACGGCCATCCTACGGGCGGCGCTCCCGCGCTGCCTGCGAGCCCGCCCATGGTCTCCGACGCCTCTCTCACGGCGCCCGCCGCGCCTCCTCGGGGCTAGGGCGCCTCGCAGGTCGCCAGGGCGCCCGTGTCGCCCCCGTCGGCCACCGTCTCGAGGGTCGTGACGGCGTCGTCGAGGGTGCCCACGGAGTAGACGTCGAGACCGTCGGGCACGTGGCCGACGACCTCGTCGCAGTTCGAGCTCGGGGCCAGGAACACGGTGGCGCCGGCGTCGCGGGCGCCGTACAGCTTCTGGCGGATGCCGCCGATCGGCCCGACCGTGCCCGAGGCCGTGATCGTGCCCGTGCCGGCGACGCGCTCGCCCCCGTTGAGCTCGCCCGGGGTCGTCTTGTCGATGATGCCGAGGGCGAACATCATGCCCGCGCTCGGCCCGCCCACCTTGTCGAGCCGCAGGGTGACGTCGAAGGGGAACGTGTAGTCGACGCTGACGCCGACCCCCAGCAAGGAGGTGCCCTGCACCTCTTGAGGAGTGATCGACTCGGTCTCGCGCTGGCCGGCGCGCTCGACCACGACCTCGGCGGGCGAGTCCGACCCGTTGTCGGCCACGACGGCCCGCAGGGCGTCGACGTCGCCGTTGGTCGTGAGGTCGCGCCCGTTGACGCTGACGAGCACGTCGCCCTCTCGGAGGACGCCCTCGGACGGGCTGCCGGCGGAGACCTGGCTGACCGTGACGACGCTCGGGACCTGGTAGCCCTCGTGCACGAGGGCAGCCGCGATCGCGGACTTCTGGGAGTTCTGCATGTCGACGGCGTTCTGCTCGTCGACCTGCTCGTTCGAGACGCCCGACGGGTAGATGGCCTCGACGGGCACGACGGCGCGGCTGGGCGAGAACCACGAGCCGACGACCTCGATCCAGCTCGGCCGCACCGACTCGTTGCCCTGCACGCTGACGGTGAGCAGGTCGAGCGACCCTGCGGTCGGGTACGTCTCGGCGCCCTCGACGGTGATGAGCGGGGCGTCCTCGCCCTCGTACTCGGCGGAGCCCAGGGTGTCGAAGACCGGGCCGGGCTGCTCGATGAGGTACGGCGACGGGATGAACGTGAGGGCCAGTCCGGAGACCAGCGCGACGCCCAGCAGGGACCAGCCGAGGCGGCCGGAGCGGCGGCCGCCCGCGACCGTGCGGCTCGGGGGCGTGAAGAGGGCCACGGGGTTCCTTTCGCTGTTCGCCACGGGCGCAGCGACGGACCCTGGGGCAAGGGCCGGGATCCAGGCTGATCCTGCGGCCACGAGCTAGCGTAGCCACCATGACCGATGATCCGCAGCGCGAGCCTGAGGACGAGTTCCGCGACATGCTCCGCCAGTTCCTGTCCGGCGACTCCGAGATCGACCCGTCGCAGCTGGCCGGGGCCGCGGGGCTCCCGAACGACCCGGCCTTCGTCGCGCGCCTGATGAGCCAGCTGCAGTCCGCGGTGGCCCGCAGCGGCGACGGCATCGACTGGTCGGTCGCCACCGACCAGGCCGCCGCCGTCGGCACGCAGTCGGCCGTCGAGACGAGCCCCGCCGACGAGCGCGCGCTCGAGCAGGCCTTCCACGTCGCGGCCCTCTGGCTCGACGACGTCACCTTCGTCTCCGAGCTCACCGTCGCGCCCCGGCTCGTCACCCGCTCGGAGTGGGCGCGGCTCTCGATGCCCGTCTGGACGCAGCTGGCCGAGCCGGTCGCCGAGTCCATCGCCGACTCGCTCACGAACGTCCTGCGCGAGCAGGCCCCCGAAGAGATGCAGCAGCTCCTCGCCGGCGCGAGCCAGGTCATGCGCAGCGTCGGGGGCACCCTCTTCGCGATGCAGCTCGGCCAGGTCGTCGGCCAGCTCTCGACCGAGGTCGTCTCCGGCGGCGACGTCGGCATCCCCCTCCTCGACGACCAGCAGGCCGCCCTCGTGCCGCAGAACGTCGCGGCCTTCGGCGAGGGCCTCGAGATCGAGGCCGACCAGGTGCAGCTCTACCTCGCCGTGCGCGAGCTCGCGCACGCGCGCCTGTTCCGCCACGCCCGGTGGCTGCGGCTGCACCTCATCTCGTCGATCCGCGAGTTCGCCCAGGGCATCCGCATCGACACCGCCCGCCTCGAGGAGCTCGCGGTCGACTTCGACCCGTCCGACCCGGGCGAGCTCCGGGACGCCCTCGCCAGCGGCGCCCTCATCCCGCCGAAGACGGACGAGCAGCTCGCCGCCCTCGGCCGGCTCGAGACCACCCTGGCCCTGATCGAGGGCTGGGTCGACGTCGTCACCGCCCAGGCGACGGCGCGCCTCCCGCGGTCCGCCGCGATCGCGGAGGCCGTGCGCCGCCGTCGCGCCGCCGGCGGACCGGCCGAGTCGGCGTTCTCGACGCTCGTCGGCCTCGAGCTCCGCCCGCGTCGCCTGCGCGAGGCCGCGGCCATGTGGGCCGCCGTCACCGAGGCTGTGGGGCCCGAGCAGCGCGACGCGCTCTGGTCGCACCCGGACATCGTCCCGACCAGCGCCGACGTCGACGACCCGCAGGCCCTCGTCGCCCGGCTCACGGCGGGCGAGCCCGCCTTCGACGACGTCGACCAGGCCATCGAGGACCTCCTCAACGACACGAGCGACGACCGCCCGCGCGAGGCGGAGGACGGCTCGGCGGACGAGCCCGGTCCCTCCCCCGCCTCCTGACCCGGGCAGCCCGTCCGGGTTGCCTGTGGAGAACCCGACGAGCCCGGCCGACCTCGGCCAGGCTCGTGGGGTGCCTCGCCCTGCTCCCCTCCGCCTCCCGTCCCGCGCCCCCGTCGTCTGGCGTGACCCCACGTCGATGCAGATCGGCGTCGAGCACGTCCACGCCGTCGTCGACCGGGTGACCACGGGGCAGGCGGCGTTCCTGTCGGCGGTGGCCGAGGGCCGGGGCGACGGGGGCACCTCGGCCGTGGTCGCGCAGGTGGGCTGCGACCCCGCCGAGGCGGCCGAGCTCGTCCGGCGTCTCGGCGCCGTCGTCGTGGCAGCCCCCGCCGGCGGCCCCGACCGCCGGTCCCGGCCCGTCGTCCGGCTGGCGGGCTCCGGACCGCTGGCCGACGAGGTCGGACGCCTCGTCGAGTCGGCGTCGGTCGGGGTGCTGCTCGAGGACGGCGAGTCCGCGGCCGCGGCCCCGAGGCCCTCCCCCGCGGCTGCGCGGCACGTGGGGGTGCTCGTCGCCGGGCTCGTGCCCGACCCCGTGGTCTCGGCCGAGTGGCTGCGGCGCGACGTGCCCCACGTCGTCGTCCGGACGGGCGACCGGTCCGTCCGCGTGGGGCCGGTGGTCGTGCCCGGGGCGACGGCGTGCTGCCGCTGCCTCCACCTGCACGACGGCGACCGCGACCCGGCCTGGCCTGCGATCGCCGGTCAGCTGCTGGGGGCGCCCGTGCCGCCGGTCCCCCTGCTCGCCGCTCGCGACGCCGCCGTGCGGGCCGCGCGACGGGCGGTCCTGCTCGCGCACGACGGCGACGAGGCCGAGGGGCGCCTCGACGAGGTCGTCCGCATCGACCTCGAGACGCTCGAGGTCAGCTCGTCGGTCGTGCGGCCGCATCCCGGCTGCGGGTGCGGAGCTCCTCCAGGAACCGGCTCGGACGACGCTCGCCGCCCCGGCCCTGTCCGCTCGGGGCCCACGAGAGGCGCAGCCGCTCGCGCGCGCGGGTGATGCCGACGTAGAGCAGGCGGCGCTCCTCGTCGATCGCCTCGAGTCCCTTCGCGTAGCTGATGGGCACGAGGCCCTCGCTGAGACCGACGAGGTAGACGCTCCGCCACTCGAGGCCCTTGGCCGAGTGCAGCGTCGCCAGGGTGACCGCCGCCATGGTCGGCTCGTGCTGTCCGGCCTGCCGGGCGAGCAGCTCGTCGACGAACTGCACGAGGGTGGTGCCCTCGGGCGAGGCCTCGGCGAGGCCCATCAGCGCGTTCAGCGACTCCCACCGGTCGCGCAGCGCGCCGCGCTGCTCGGGGGCGTCCTGCATCCAGCCCAGCGAGCGGAGCACGTCGCTGACCGTCTTGAAGAGGGGCTCGCCGACGATGCTGACGGAGGCCCCCTTGAGCATCATCACCGCCTCCTTCACCTCGCGCAGGTCGAAGAACCGGGTCGCCCCGTGGATGCGCGTCGAGACGCCCACGTCGGCGAGGGCCCGCTCGAGGGCGGCGGCCTGGACGTTCACGCGGTAGAGCACCGCGATCTCCTCGGGCAGCACGCCGCCGCGGATCTCGTCGGCGATGGTCTGGGCGACGCCCCGGGCCTCGGCCATGTCGGTGGGGTACTGCACGACGGGCGGGACCGGCCCGCCCGACTCGACGGCCGGGTGCAGGTGCAGCGCGCCGGGCCGGCCGCGCATGAGCTGGTTCGCCGTGTCGACGATCTGCCGGGTCGAGCGGTAGTTCTGCTCGAGGCGCACGACGGTGGCGTCGTCGTAGCGCGACCCGAAGCCGAGCAGGTAGTCGGCCGAGGCGCCCGCGAACGAGTAGATCGTCTGGCTGGCGTCGCCCACGACGCACAAGTCGTTGCGGTCGCCGAGCCAGAGCTCGAGCAGCTCCTGCTGCAGGGGCGAGACGTCCTGGTACTCGTCGACGACGAAGAAGCGGTACTGCTCGCGCACCTGCTGCGCGACGCGCGGCTCCAGCTGCAGCATGCCCACCGTCGCGAGCAGCACGTCCTCGAAGTCGAGCTGGCGGCGCTCGTCCTTGATGTCCTCGTAGGCACGGTGCAGGTCGACCGCCTTCTCGACGCTCAGCGCCTGCGGCAGGGCCCGGGAGTGCGCGGCGACCGCGTACTGCTCGACCGTGAGGCGCGAGACCTTGCGCCACTCGATCTCGCCGGCGGTGTCGCGCAGCGAGGCGGTGTCGAGCTTGAGGCCCACCCGCTCGGCCGCGTGCGCCAGCAGCTTGCCCTTGCTGTCGATGAGGCGCGGCATCTGCCCGCCCATCGTCTGGGGCCAGAAGTACGACAGCTGCGACAGCGCCGAGGCGTGGAAGGTGCGGGCGGAGACCCCGCCCGCGCCCAGCTGACGGAGGCGCCCCCTCAGCTCGGCCGCCGCGCGCGACGTGAAGGTGAGGGCCATGACCCGGCCGGGCGCGTACACGCCCGTGGCCACCCCGTAGGCGATGCGGTGCGTGATGGCGCGCGTCTTGCCGGTGCCCGCGCCGGCGAGCATGCAGACGGGGCCGAGCAGCCGCCGGGCGGCCTCGCGCTGCTGCTCGTCGAGACCGGCGATGAGGGAGGCGGCGTCGGTCACTGGTCGAGCTCGGCGCCGAACCAGTCCTCGATGATGGCTCGGGCGATGGACGTGCGGCCGGGCAGCAGCACCTCGCCGAGCGAGGCGGCGAGCTCGTCGCGGCTGAACCAGCGGAGGTCGAGGATCTCGGCGCCGTCGGGCTGCAGGGTGCCCGGGTCGTCGACGTCGACGCGCGCGGTGAAGCCGAGCATGAGGCTGGCCGGGAAAGGCCACGGCTGCGACCCGACGTAGCGGGGGTCGATCACCTTGACGCCGCTCTCCTCGAAGATCTCGCGCTGCACGGCGTGCTCGAGCGACTCGCCCGGCTCGACGAAGCCCGCGAGCAGCGACCACCGGTTCGACTCCCACAGCGCGTTCGAGCCGAGGAGGAGGCGGTCGTCCGCGTCGGTGACGCCCACGATGATCGCCGGGTCGGTCCGCGGGAAGACCTCGTGGCCGTCGTCGCCGTCGCGGCCGACCCAGCCGGCCTTGGCGCTCACGAGCGGGCGCCCGGTGCGGGGCGAGAAGCGGTGCGAGTCGTGCCAGTTGGCGAGCGCCACGGCCTCGACGGCCAGCCCGGCGTCGCGGTCGCCGAGACGCGTGCCCACGGCGCGGACGCTGCTCCAGTCGTCGTCCGACGCCGACAGCCGGGTCGCGGCCTCGTCGTCGAGCAGGGCGGCGACGAGGGGCGTGCCCACCGGCTCGGGAGCCTCGGCGTCGAGCGACCGGCCGAGGTAGAGCCACGTGCGCGCCTCGGGGACCTGCGCCGGCGGCAGCAGCGCCAGGCGGTCGTCGGCGGCCATCAGGAGGCGTCCGCCCCGCACCGGCAGCACCCGTGTCTCGTCGGACGCGAGCAGCTCGGCGATGGCGTCGGGCCGTTCGCGCGTCAGGTAGTCGCGGTCGACCTGGTGACGGGAGAGGGGCAGCCGGGACGTGAGCGGCGAGGACATCGGACGACCAATCATCGCGAGTTGACAGCGTGGCGAACGGCGGGGCACCGGACACTGCGGCCTACCCTGAGGGCATGGCCAGATCTCACCTCACTCTAGCCGCGTTGGCCACGGCCGCCGTCGCCGACCTCGACGTCCGAACGACGGCTCCGCACGGCTCCGCGACCGGTGACGTCGACTCCGCGCTGCTCACCACCGCGGCCGGCGACGAGCTGATCGTCCGCGTCCCGCGCTCGCAGCGCGCGGAGGCCCAGCAGTCCGCCGACCTCGTCGCCCTGCGCGCGCTCAGCGCCGGCGTCCGGGGCCGCCTGCCCTTCGCCGTCCCGACCTACCGGGGCCAGGCCCCGGTCGGCCGCACCCGCGGCATCGTCTACGACTTCATCGCCGGCACGCACCTGCGCATCGCGCAGGTGACGGCGGGCTCCGGCCTGCCCGCCGCGCTGGGCCGGGGCGTCGCCGCGATCCACGCGCTGCCCACGAGCTTCGTCACCGACGCGGGCCTCACCAGCCACACGCCCTTCGAGGCCATGCGCTCGACGGCCTCCCTGGTCGACCGGGCGGCGTCGACGCGGCTCCTCCCCGCGGCCCTGCTCGAGCGCTGGGAGGCGGCGATCCAGGACCACGTGCTCTGGCAGTTCCAGCCCACCGTCGTCAACGGCTCGCTCGAGGCGGCGTCGTTCCTCGTCGTCGACGGCGCCCCCACGGGGCTGCTGGGCTGGCACGACCTCCAGGTCGGCGACCCGGCCCGCGACCTGGCCTGGCTGCTCGGCGCCGGCCCGGAGGCCGTCGACGCCGCGTTCGAGGCCTACAACACGGCCCGCGGCACGAGCGACCACCAGCTCCGACGCCGCGCCACGCTCTACCGCGAGCTCGACCTCGCCAAGTGGCTGCTGCACGGCACGGCGACCAAGAACACGGCCGTCGTCGACGACGCCGTGGGCATGATGGCCGCGCTCGTCGACCGGCTGCAGTCGACCGAGGGCGGTTCGATCTCGTCCGACTCGACGGCCGCCCTCGACCTCGACGGCGTCGAGGAGCTGCTCACCACCACCGAGCGCCGTCACGGCTGACCCGGCACGGCACCTCCGGGACGTGCGCGCCCGGGTCGGCCGCGCCTCCTAGGCCCCGGTCTCGACCCTGCGCCAGAGCTCGGCGAGCTCGGCCCGGTCGGCCACGTGCCGCGGCTCGACCACGACGTCGTCCGTCACGAAGTAGAAGGCGGCATCGATCTCGTCGGCCGGCACGCCCCGGAACGCCGAGTAGGCCTCGCGGTACAGGGCGAGCTGGAGCTGACGCAGCTCGAGGTCGGCCTCGTCGGCCGGGGCACGTCCCGTCTTCCAGTCGACCACCTGGAGGCGGCCCTCCCGCTCGAAGACCGCGTCGATCTTGCAGATGACCGTCCTGTGCCCGAGCGGCAGGTGCACCTCGAGCTCGACGTCGACGGGCTCGAGCCGCGCCCAGGGCGACCGCTCGAACGTGGCCTGCAGCTCGCCGAGCCTGCGGGCGTCGTCCGGGTCGACGAGACCGGTGCCGCCGCCCCGGGCGTCCTCGTCGTCGTCGAGGTCGAGTTCGGGCCCCCACGCGTCGAGGAGCTCCGCGCGACCCGTGGGCCGGTAGCGCTGCTCGACCCACTCGTGGAACAGCGTGCCCAGGCGCGTCGCCCGGTAGGGCCGCTCGGGCAGCGGACGCCGCAGGGCCGCGGCCACGGCAGAGGGGTCGTGGACGTAGTCCTTGAAGCGCGACGCGGGGATGCGCTGCGGCAGCTCGATGCTGCCCGCACGCTCGCGGACGGCCTCGCGCTCGAGCAGCAGCAGGTCGATGTCGTCGGCCCAGGGGCCGTCGTCGCCCGCCCGGCGCGTGGCCGCCACGGTGCTCCGCGCCTCGGCACCCTCGGTGGCCGCGGCGCGCTCGGCGCCGTCAGCGCCGTCGGTGCCCGCGGCGTCGTCGGTGCCGTCTGTGTCGACCGCCTCTCGGGCCCGCAGGGTGCGCTCGACCCGTACGGCTGCCCGCTCGACGCGCGCCCGTCTCGGTCCGAGGGGGTCGACCGGCCAGACGAGCTCCCGCGACGACTGCGCCAGCGGGTCGGACTCGTCGTCGGGCTCGGCGGGCACGGCGTCGGCGGCGACCAGCCCCGTCTCGACGAGCTCGGCGAGGTACCGGCTGGGCTGGCGCGGCTTCACGGTCGACGACCAGAACGACCCGCTCAGCAGCAGGGCGTCCTTCGCCCGCGTGAAGGCGACGTAGGCGAGTCGGCGCTCCTCGGAGAGGTGCCGCCGCCGGAGGTCGTCCTTGAAGGTCGCGAGCCGCTGGTCGAACTCCTTCTGGTCGTCGACGGAGCGCCACGCCAGGTCGGGCAGCTCGGCCGCGTCGCCGCGGAACTCGTAGGGCAGCTCGCCGAAGCCGAGCCAGCCGACGCCCTCGCGCGACGTGCCGGGCAGCTCGCCCTCGACGAGGCGCGGCACCGCGACGAGGTCCCACTCGAGGCCCTTCGACCCGTGGACGGTCAGCAGCTGGACCGTGCCGGGCTCGCCGTCGTCGGACCTCGGCCCCATGTCGTCGCGGCGCTCGGCCGCGGCCAGCCACGAGAGGAACCCGCCCAGCGCCGCGTTCTCGTCGGCCGCGACGTAGCCCGTGAGCTCGTCCTCGAAGGCCTGGAGCCAGGCCCCGCCGTGCCCCTGCCCCGTCGCCGCGGCGACCTCGACGTCGAGCAGCATCTCCTGCTGCACGAGGGTCACGAGGTCGACGATGTCGAGGCCGGTGCGCCCCCGGAGGAAGGCGAGCTGTGACCCCAGCCGCCTCATCCGCGCCAGGCCCTCGTCGCTGAGCCCACGCAGCTGCCCGTGGCCGTCGGGCGCGGTGGTGACGAAGTCGAGCGCGTCGACGATCGAGCCGTGCTCGCCGACCGCCACGGACGCCCGGAAGCCGGCGGCCACGTCGTCGTCCAGCACCTGCTGGGCGTGGTCGTGCGAGAAGAGCCAGGAGGCGACGGAGCGCAGGGCGGCCACGTCGTGCAGGCCGATGCGCCAGCGCGCACCCGTCATCAGGCGGATCAGCTCGGACCCGGCGGACGGGTCGTGGAGCACGCGGAGGCACGACACGAGGTCGACGACCTCGGGCCGCTGCAGCAGCCCCCCGACGCCGAGCACCCGGTGGGGCACGCCCCGCGCCGTGAGCGCCTCGACGAAGGCGGGCATGGTCTTCTTCGACCGGAACAGCAGGGCCGCCGTGCGCGGCGCGGGCACCCCGTCGACGACCGGAGGGTCGCGGAGCTCCCGCTCGAACCAGGCCGCGACCTGGTCCGCCTCGGCGGGGAGCGTCTGCTCGAACGCGGTCTCGACCCGCCCCGCCGGCGCCGCCGGGCGGGCCCGCAGCTCGCCGACGGGCACCTCGGACGCCGCGGCGAGCTCGGCCACGACGACGTTGGCGGCGGCCAGCACGGCGCGGGAGTTGCGCCAGCTCGTCGACAGGCTGTAGACCGCGTCGGGCCGGGCGCCGAAGTCGAGCGGGAACCGGCCGAGGTTCGCCGCCGAGGCGCCCCGGAACCCGTAGATGGACTGGTGGGGGTCGCCGACCGCCATGACGCCGGTCGACGCGAAGAGACGCGAGAGCAGGCGCGTCTGCACGACGCTGGTGTCCTGGTACTCGTCGAGCAGCACGACGCGGAACCGCTCGCGCATCGCGTCGACGACGTCGGGGGCGGTCTCGCACACGTCGAGGGCGAGCGCGACCTGGTCGGAGTACTCGACGAGGCCCCGTCGCGCCTTCTCGTCGGCGAACTGCTCGGCGAGCGCGACGAGCGGGGGCAGGGCCGACACGGCCGCGACCGCGTCGGTGACCGACTTGTACGCCGACCCCTTCGCCGAGGGCAGCCCGGCGAGGTCGAGGAACCGGTCGCTCAGCCGCAGCACGTCGTCGCCGTCGGCCACGTTCTCGCTCAGGGCGTGGCTGAGCCTGAGCACCGCCTCGGTCAGCGAGTCGACGCTGCGGCCGAGGCCCGCGAGCCGCTCGTCGCGACTCGCGACGACGAGGGAGCGGGCGAGCTGCCACGCCGACGCCTCGCCGAGCACCTGGGACTCGGGCTCGCGGCCCACCCGGAGCGCGTCGTCGCGGAACACCCCGTTCGCGAAGGCGTTGTACGTCGACACCGTGGGCACGTCGAAGGGGTCGGGGTCGTCGCCGAGCAGCCCCGCGTCGCCGAGCTGCCGGATGCGCCGCTCGATGCGCTCGCCGAGCTCGCCGGCCGCCTTGCGGGTGAAGGTGAGGCCGAGCACCTGCGACACCTCGACGTGGCCGTTGGCGAGCAGCCACACCACGCGGTTGGCCATGGTCTCGGTCTTGCCGCTGCCGGCGCCGGCCACGACCAGGGCGGGCTCGAGCGGCGCTTCGATGACGGCCTGCTGCTCGGGGGTGGGCTCGGGCAGGCCGAGGCGCAGGGCGACGTCGACGGCGGACAGGCTCACGAGCTCACCTCGCCGACGACGTGGATGCGGCACGACCCGCCGGAGCGGCCCTCGCAGTGCTCGTCGAGACGGCCCACGAAGACGCGGCCGGCCATGCCCTCGGCGGCGGTCTCGACGCGCTCGCGGAACGCCTGGAGGGTCTCGGCGTCGAAGGCCGCCTGGGCCGGTTCGCGGTAGAGCGCGCCGCGCACCCCCGACGACACGACGACGAGCTTCGCGCCGCCGGCCGGGGTGCCCGGCGGGACGGCCTCGACGACGCCGTCGGCGAGGGCCAGCTGGTAGCTGCCCAGCTGCGGGTGCGCCGCGATGGCCGCCGACGACGTGGGCGCGGCGCGGCCGGTCTTGAGGTCGACGATGACGGCGGCGCCGTCGCGGGTGCGCTCGACCCGGTCGATCGAGCCCCGCAGCCGGGCGGGCCCGGTGTCGAGGGTGAACGTCGACTCGGCGCCGAGGAGCTCGCCGCCCGAGGCGGCGAAGTCGCGCAGGTAGGAGGCGAGGCTCTCGGTCATCTGCCGGGCCCGGCGCTTCTCGGCCTCGGCGATCCAGGGGGACTCGAAGTCGAGCTCGTCCCACCGGCGCTCCACCGCCTCCCAGAGGGCCTCGACGTCGGTGTCGACCGCGTGCTCGAGGACGTCGTGCAGCACCGTGCCGATGCCCATCGACGCGTTCGGCGCCGACCCGCCGAAGCGGTCGACGAACCAGTGCAGCGGGCACTCCTCGAACGAGCCCAGCTGGGACGGCGAGACGGCGACGTGCGCCTCGGGCTCGGCCAGGTCGACGAGCGGCGCCGTCGTGCTCGGCTCGGCCAGCCCGTACCACTCGCCGGGGTGGGCCCCGGCGACGCCCGCCGCCGCGAGGCGCGCGAGGCCGGTCGTGGCGGACTCGACGCGGGCCTGGTGGGTCGACTCGACGACGACGTGCCGCAGGTGGCCGACCAGCCCGCGCAGGGACAGGGGGTGGCCCGGCGTCGGGGACGGGGCGTCGTCCGGCAGCAGGCGGAAGAACACGGACGGGCCCTCGTCGTCGTCGGAGGTGCACGACAGGACGACCTGCCGCCGCGCCCGCGAGACGGTGAGCGCGAACATCCGCAGCTCGTCGCTCAGCACGGCGGCGCGGGCGTCGACCGGGGCAGGCGCCCCGGCCTCGTCGGCGCCGTCCCGGGCCGCCTCGACCAGGTCGTCGGGGCCGAGCAGCGCGCCCCGCACGCGCAGGTTCGGCCAGACGCCGTCCTGCAGGCGGGCCGCGACCACCACGTCGACCTCGACGCCGAGCGCCGCGGACGGGGTGCAGACGAGCACCGACTCGGACGACGCCTGCGGCGAGAGCGTGTCTTCGGGGACCTCGGCCCCGAGCAGCGCGTCGAGGAACGCGACCGCGGGCGCCTCGGGGGTGCGCTCGACGAACCGCTTCGCCGCCGTGAACAGGGCGACGACCCCGTCGAGGTGCCGGTCGGCCTCGGCCGCGACGATGCCCCTGCCCGCGGCCCGGGCGCTCCACTCGCGGGCCAGCCCGCTCCGGTCCCAGAGGCCCCAGAGCACCTCTTCGATGCTCGCGCCGCCCGCGGCCGCGCGCCGGGCGGCGTCGAGGCTCGCCGCGAACCGGCCGGCCCGTGCCGCCGGCCGCGAGTCGATGGTGGCGAAGCGCCCCGGCCCGGCGAGTGCCTCGACGAGGAGGGCGTCGGCGGACCGGATGCCGCCCGACGCGAGCTCGTCGGCCCGGAGCGCGAGCCGGAGGCGACGCAGCGACAGCGCGTCGAAGCCCGCCAACGGGCCGAGCAGCAGCTCGCCCGCGACGTCGGCCGTCAGCTCGTCGCGGCCCACGGCGACCGAGGCGGCGAGCAGGAGGTGACGGGCGCCGTGCTCGTCGCGCACCGCCCGACCGGCGATGGAGGTGCGCGTCGGCACGTCCGCGAGCTGGAGCCCGCGGGCGACGCCCGGCACCTGGCCGCCGCTGCGCACGACCACGAGCATGCGCGACCAGGCGACGCCCGAGACGAGGTGGTGCTCGCGGAGCACGCGTGCCACGGTCGACAGCTCGTGGGCGGGGCTGTCGGCCTGCACCGCGAGCACCGGGGGCACGTCGACGGTGCGGCCTTGCGCGCCCGCCGGGCCCTGGGCGCTCGCGGCGGGCCGCCCGGCCTCGGCCGCGTGCTGCCGACCGGCCCCCGCCGTGCCGATGCGGGCGGTGACGCGCTGGACGAGCCCGCGCAGCGCCGGCTCGTGCCGGTGCGCGGTCGAGAGCCAGAGCGTGCGGGCGTCGGGCACGCCGAGGCGCTGGCCCAGTCGGCCCAGCACGTCGGGGCTGCCGCCGCGGAACGCGCTCGTGGCGAGGTCGGGGTCGCCCAGGGCGACGACGGCGACGCCGCGCCGCGCGAGGGCGCGGAGCAGGGACACGGTCGACTGCGTCGCCTCTTGCGCGTCGTCGACGAGGACGACGCGCAGCCCCTCGACCACCGGCGCGGTCTCGCCGCGGTCGAGCGCGGCGACGGCCCAGTCGACGAGCTCGGCCGAGTCGAGCCGGTGCCCCGGCATCGCGTCGACGACGTCGTGGTACTCGTCGACGAAGTCGGCGACCGCCGCCCACTCGGGACGCTCGCGGGAGGCGGCGAGTCGGCGCAGGTCGGCGGGCGAGAGCCCCTGCTCGGTGGCCCGCATCATCACCTCGCGCAGCTCGGTGCGGAAGCCGCGCAGCACCCGGACGCGGGGCCCGAGCGCCTCGGGCCAGGCCGGGCCGTCGCCGTCGGCCTCGTGGCCCTCGAGGAGGGCCCGGACGACGGAGTCGTGGTCGCCTCCGGTCAGCAGGGCGGGCGGCTCGGTGCCGGCCAGCCGGGCGGCGTGCCCGACGACGTCGAAGGCCAGGGACGAGACGGTGCGGGCCAGCGGGCCGGGGGTGGGCACGTCGAGGCGGGCGGCCAGGACGTCGCGGAGGCGCGTGGCCGTCGTGCGGGTCGGCGTGAGCGCCGTGACCGAGCCCGGTGCCCAGCCCCGCCCCTGCAGCCGGTCGGCGACGAACTCGACCAGGGCGGTCGTCTTGCCGGTGCCCGGGGCGCCGATCACCGCGGCGGAGACGCCGTCGGACAGCTCGAGCACCGCCCGCTGGGAGGCGTCGAGCTCGACGGGCGGCCGCACCGCGTCGTCCGCGACGGGGCGGAAGGAGGTCGTCACCATGCGGTCGACGCTAGCGGCTGCCGCCGACACCGACGCCCGACGCCGGGACGGGCGCGCCCGGTGCTTGCGCCCACAGTGAACGCGTCAGGCCGGGCTCCGCCGCGTCGGATATCGTGACGACGTGGACATTCGCATCGGCATCACCAACAGCCCCCGTGAGATCAGCTTCGAGACGTCGCAGACCGCGACCGAGGTCGAGGCGGTCGTCGCCGACGCCCTCGACGGCGGCAAGTCGTACGTGACCCTCGCCGACTCGAAGGGCAAGACCTACCTCGTGCCCACCGCCTCCCTCGCCTACGTCGAGGTCGGCTCCGAGGAGAACCGCCGCGTCGGCTTCGTCAGCTGACATGGAGCTCCTCTTCGTCGTGCTCGGCGGCGCGCTCCTGGGCTTCGTCGCCCACTTCGCGCTGCCGGCCGCCGACACCCGCGGCGTCCTGCTGGCCCCCGCCTCCGCGGCCGTCGTCGCCGCGGTCGTCTGGGAGGTCCTCCTCCTGGCCGGCCTGCGGCCCGACGGCGGCTGGATCTGGATCGTCTCGCTCGTCTTGGCCGCCGTGGTCTCCGTCGTGGCGTGCCGCGTCGCCGCCACGACGAGACGGCGCCGCGACCGCGAGCAGCTCGCCCGCCTGATGAAGGCCTGATCCGGTCCGCTCACCGCCCGACCGTCGGCCGGGTCAGGACTCAGGCCGTCAGGCCGAGCGCGTCCATCCGACGCGTGTGCGCCGCGACGAGCTCGGTGAAGACCGGCTCGAGCCGCTCGTCGTCCGCCGACTCGTGCGAGGCCGAGATGGCCGCCCGCGCGACGAGCAGCGTGTCGCCCACGAGCCGGCGGCCCCACAGCGCCAGGCGCGACGCCAGCTGCGGGTCGTCGTCGATGGCCGTGCTCAGCTCGGCGGCGATCGCCTTCTCGTCGTCGCCCGCCTCGAGCACCCGCACGATGCGGTCGCGGTGGTCGGCGGACAGCCCCGCGGCCAGGCGGACGAACACGTCGTTCAGCAGGCCCGCGGCGACGTAGGAGGCGAGGATCGCCTCGTGCCAGTCGGCCCCCTCGGTGCGCCGACGGAACTCGTCGACGGCGGCCCGGTGCGGCTCCATCGAGGCCGTCGGGTCGCCGCCCGTGCGCTCGATCTCGGCGAGCAGGCCGCGGTGCCGGTCGAGGGTGCTGCCCGCCACGCGGGCGGTGACGCGCTGGGCGCGCACGTGCGGCGCGGAGACGGCGGCGCGGCCGAGGCCCTCGAAGAGGGAGAGCTCGAGGTAGGCGGCCTGGCCGAGGTAGACGTCGAGGTCGGGCGTGAAGTCGCCGAGCTCGACGCGGTTCACGGACGTCGCCTTGGAGGCGGGTCGCGGCCACTGGATGGACGGGACGCCGCGCTGAGACCTCCGGCCCTTCCATGACACCACGCCGCAAGCTTACGGGGTCCGGGGGCCACGGCGGCACGACGGGCTAAACTGTCCGCGAACCGCCTACACATGAGACAGGGCTGCTACGTGACTTTCACCGATCTTCAGATCGACCAGGACATGGTCGACGCACTGGCTGCGAAGGGGATCGTCGAACCGTTCCCCATCCAGACCCAGACCATCCCGCTCGCCCTCGCCGGCCAGGACATCATCGGCCAGGCCAAGACGGGCACCGGCAAGACCTTCGGCTTCGGCCTCCCGATCATCCAGCGCATCGGCCTCTCCCCCGAGCCCGGCGTCAAGGTCCTCGTCGTCGTCCCGACGCGCGAGCTCTGCGTCCAGGTCGCCGACGACCTCGAGATCGCGACGGGCAACCGCGACACCAAGGTCGTGAGCATCTACGGCGGCAAGGCCTACGAGGGCCAGGTCGAGCAGCTCAAGGCCGGCGCGCAGATCGTGGTGGGCACCCCCGGGCGCCTCCTCGACCTGGCAGGCCAGCGCCTCCTCGACCTCAAGCAGGTGCAAGAGGTGGTGCTCGACGAGGCCGACAAGATGCTCGACCTCGGGTTCCTCAGCGACATCGAGAAGATCTTCCAGCAGGTGCCGGCCGCCCGCCACACGATGCTCTTCTCGGCCACGATGCCCGGGCCGATCGTCGCCCTGGCCCGCCGCTTCATGACGCGGCCCATCCACATCCGCGCCACCGACCCCGACGAGGGCCTCACGCAGGCGAACATCAAGCACGTCGTCTACCGCGCCCACTCGCTCGACAAGGACGAGGTCGTCGCCCGCATCCTCCAGGCCGAGGGCCGGGGCAAGACCGTCGTCTTCACCCGCACCAAGCGCGCCGCCGCCAAGCTGGTCGAAGAGCTGAACGACCGCGGCTTCAACGCCGCCGCCGTGCACGGCGACCTCAACCAGGAACAGCGCGAGCGCGCCATGGCCGCCTTCAAGGCAGGCAAGAAGGACATCCTCATCGCGACCGACGTGGCGGCGCGCGGCATCGACGTCAACGACGTCACGCACGTGATCAACCACACCGTGCCCGACGACCACGACACCTACCTGCACCGCGCCGGCCGGACGGGCCGTGCGGGCAAGACCGGCATCGCGGTCACGTTCGTCGACTGGGACGACCTGCACAAGTGGGCGCTCATCAACCGCGCGCTCGACATGGGCCAGCCCGAGCCCGTCGAGACGTACTCGTCGAGCCCCCACCTGTTCACCGACCTCGACATCCCCGCCGGCACGAAGGGCCGCCTCAAGTCGGCCCCGAAGGCCGCGGTCGAGGGCGGCGCCGCAGCGGCCCGTGAGCGCACCCCCGGGTCGCGCGGCCGCTCCCGCGGGGCCGAGGCCGACTCCGGTCGCCGCTCGGGCGAACAGTCGTCCCGTCGCGGTCAGCAGCCGCGCCGTGACCAGCCCGCCGCCGAGGCGCCGGCCGCAGCCGCCGCTCCCGCCGCGGACGGCGAGGCGCCCCGTCGCCGCAGTCGCACGCGTCGTCGTCGCCCCGCCGGCGAGGCGCCTGCCTCGTAGCGGCCCGCCCGAGACGCCCGAGGCCCCGCACCGTCCACCGGTGCGGGGCCTCGTCACGTGCCGGACGGCGAGGCTCTGCCGGTCGCCGGGACGAGCCCGCGGCCGGGCTCAGCCCAGGGCGGGGCTCAGCCCGCGACGGGCGACCAGCCGGTGGCCGCCTCGACGATGCGCGCCAGCTGCTCGGGCTCGGTGCTGTTCTCGCCGAGCCGGTTGGGCTTGCCGGTGCCGTGGTAGTCGCTCGACCCGGTCGTGATGAGGTCGTGCCGGGCCGCGAGCTCGCGCAGCCGGGCCGAGCCCGCCTCCGTGTTCTCGCGGTGGTCGACCTCGACGCCGAGCAGGCCCGCCTCGACGAGCTGCTCGAACGAGCGGGCCGAGATGTTCGTGTCGCGCCCGCGCGTGGCCGGGTGGGCGATGACGGGCACGCCGCCCGCCGCGCGGATCAGGCGGATGGCGTCGACCGGGCTGGGAGCCTCGTGCGGCTCGTAGTAGCCCGAGCGCCAGTGCAGGATGCCCGCGAAGGCGGCGCTGCGGTCGGGCGCGAGGCCCTTGGCCACGAGGGCGTCGGCGATGTGCGGCCGCCCCAGGGTCGCGCCCGCCGTCGACTGGGCGAGGACGTCGTCCCACGTCACGTCGTAGTCGGCCGCGATGCGCTCGACGATGCGCTCGGCCCGGTGCAGGCGGCTGTCGCGCAGCCGGGCTGTCTCGGCGACGAGCTCCGCGTCCGTGGGGTCGAAGAGGTAGGCCAGCATGTGCACGCTGTTCATCCCGAGGCGCGTGCTCATCTCCATGCCCGGGACGAGCGTCGTGCCCGTGCCCGCGACCGCCCTCGTCGCCTCGGCCCAGCCGGCCGTCGAGTCGTGGTCGGTGAGGGCGACGACCGACAGGCCGGCCTCGACCGCGGCGGCGACGAGCTCTGCCGGGGGCTCCGTGCCGTCCGAGACGCTGCTGTGGGTGTGCAGGTCGATCGGGCGGTGGCGCATGCCCCCATCGTAGGCCGCGGCCCTCCGGGCGGTCCGGGCGGTCCGCGACGCGGGCGGGCGGTCCGGGCGGCGGGCGGGCGGTCCGTGCGGCGTCGGCGACGACCGCCCGCGACGCGACCGGGCGTCCTCCGTGCTCGGGACCGACGGTCGCCTATGCTCGGTCCCGCCATGATCCGTCGCCTCGTCGCCCTCGTCCTCGTCCTCGCGGTCGCCGCCGCCCTGTTCGTCGCGCTCTGGCCGCAGCAGCTCGACCTGCAGCGCACGTGGCCCCTGGCCCAGCTCGTCTCCTTCCGCGGCGCCGCCGCGGCCGTCGCGGTGGTGCTGGCCGTCGTGCTCTTCGTCGTCGGCCTCGTGGCGCGTCCCGTCCGCTCGCTCGCCGCCTCCCTCGGCGTCCTGCTGCTCGTCTTCGGGGCCGTCTCGGCCGGCGTCGCCGCGGCCCGGGGCGTCGGCCGCGACGACTTCGTCGAGGCCCTGCCGACCGACGTCACCGTCGTCGTCTGGAACACCCAGGGAGGCGCCCCCGGCGTCGACGCCATCGCCGACCTGGCCGTCGACGAGGGCGCCGAGGTCGTCAGCCTGCCCGAGACGAGCGCCGAGGTCGCGACGGCCGTGGCCGAGGCCATGGCGGCCGCGGGCCTGACCATGACCGTCAAGACGGTCGACTACCCCGAGGTGGCCGGCGCCGAGCCCACCTCGCTGCTCATCTCGGCCGCCCTCGGCGAGTACGCCGTCGCGGTCGCGGACGACGGCTCGGCCGTCGAGACGACGCCCAGCATGCCCTCGGTCGTCGCCACCCCGGTCTCCGGCGAGGGCCCGACCATCGTCGCCGCCCACCCCGTCTCGCCGTCCGCCGGCACGATGGGCGACTGGGAGGCGGGCCTGACGTTCCTCGCCGGCGCCTGCCCCGACGGCGACGTCATCATGGCGGGCGACTTCAACGCGACCCTCGACCACATGGCCGGGCTCGGCAGCTCCGGGGGCGCGCTCGGCCAGTGCCGCGACGCCGGCGTGACGACCGCCAACGCCGGCCTCGGCACCTGGCCGACCGACCTGCCCCCGCTGCTCGGCACCCCCATCGACCACGTGCTCGCCACCCGGTCGTGGATGCCCACCGGCTACAAGGTCGTCACCGACCGCGACGAGAGCGGCAGCGACCACCGCCCGGTCGTCGCCCAGCTGACGCTGACCGGCGCCTGACGCCGCGCCTCCGCGGTCGGACGCCCCGCGCCCCCGCGGTCGGACGCCCCGCGCCCCCGCGGTCGGACGCCCCGCGCCCCCGCGGTCGGACGCCCCGCGCCTCCGCGGTCGGACGCCCCGCACCTCTGCGCTTGGACGCCCCGCGACTTCGCGGGACAATGGCCCCATGGCTGAACAGAAGGCACCCCGTGCCACCACGAACCGATCGACGACCCCCCGCTCGGACTCGTTCAAGGACTACATCTCGTCCCAGTGGGCCGACCGCGACGAGGTGATGCCGGCGGCGCGCGAGGAGGCCTCCTTCGCGGCCGCCCGCCGCGAGCGCCTCTCCGCCCTGCACCGCGGCCGCCGCCTCGTCGTGCCGGCGGGGCGCGCCAAGGTCCGCTCCAACGACTGCGACTACCCGTTCCGGGCGCACTCCGCCTTCGCGCACCTCACCGGCTGGGGCTCGGACACGGTCCCCGGATCGGTCCTCGTGCTCGAGCCGGTGGGCGACGGCCACGAGGCCACGCTGTACTTCCGGGCCAGCGCCGGGCGCGACTCCGACGAGTTCTACGCCGACCCCGAGATCGGCGAGTTCTGGACGGGCCCGCGTCCGTCCCTCGCCCAGGTGGGCGCCGACCTCGGCCTGGCCACGCGCGGGCTCGCCGAGCTCGACGGGGTCGTGACCTCGTCCGACGCGTCGACGCTGGTGCTCCACGAGGCCGACCCCGAGCTGGCCGCGCGGGTCGAGGCCGTCGTCGCGGCCGCCGCCGACGCGGAGGGCCTGCAGGAGGCGGTCGAGACCGGGCAGGACGACCCGGCCACCGCCTCCTCGTCCGTCGCCGTGGACGTGCTGGCGCGCGACGCCAGCGAGCTGCGCCTGGTCAAGGACGCGTGGGAGGTCGCGCAGATGCGCCGTGCCGTGACCGTCACCGGCCGCGGCTTCTCGGACGTGATCGCCGACTTCGACGACATCGTCGCCCACCCCCGGGGCGAGCGCCTCGTCGAGGGCACCTTCAACCGCCGGGCCCGCGCCGACGGCAACACCGTCGGCTACGACACGATCGCGGCCGCGGGCGACCACGCCTGCGTGCTGCACTGGACGCGCAACGACGGCCCCGTGGCCGACGGCGACCTGATCCTGATCGACGCCGGCATCGAGCTCGACAGCCTCTACACGGCCGACATCACGCGCACGCTGCCCGTGTCGGGCCGCTTCACCGACGTGCAGCGGCTCGTCTACGAGGCCGTGCTCGAGGCGGCCGACGCGGCCTTCGCGATCGTGCGCCCCGGCATCGCGTTCCGCGAGATCCACGCGGCCGCGATGCAGGTCATCGCCGAGCGCACCGCCGAGTGGGGCTTCCTGCCCGTCAGCGCCGCCGAGAGCCTCGAGCCCGACCACCAGTACCACCGCCGCTACATGGTGCACGGCACCAGCCACCACCTCGGCATGGACGTGCACGACTGCGCCGCGGCCCGACGCGACCTCTACCTCGACGGCGTGCTCGAGCCGGGCATGGTGTTCACCATCGAGCCGGGGCTGTACTTCCAGCCCGACGACCTCACGGTGCCCGAGGAGTTCCGCGGGATCGGCGTGCGCATCGAGGACGACATCGTCGTCACGGCCGACGGCGCCGAGAACCTCTCGGTGGGCATCCCGCGCACGGTCGCCGAGGTCGAGGCCTGGATCGCCCGCCCCTAGTCGACGACCGCACGACGCCGAGAGCCCCGGCCCCCGCGAGGGGACCGGGGCTCTCGTGCACCCGCGACGGGCGCCGGACGGCAGGAGGCGTCAGTCGCGACCGTCGCGCGGGCCCGCGTGGCCGGACGCCTCGTCCCTCGACCCGGCGACGGTGTCGTCGTCGCCCGACCCGGCGGGGCCGGCCAGGTCGTCGCCGCGTCGACGGCTCGTCACGAGCACCACGACGACGGCCACGAGCGCCAGCACGACGATGCCCGCGCCGATGCCGACGACGAGGCCCAGGTTCGCCTCGTCGGCGTCGCCCTGCCCGGTGAGGTCGTCGGCGGTGGGGGCCGCCGACGGCTCGGCCGAGGCCGACTCGTCGGCGCCGGTCGCCGAGCCGGCGTCGGGCTCGGGCGTGGCGCTCGTGGAGCCGCTCGCCTCGGCGCCCGTCCCCGTGTCGGCCGCGTCGCAGACGGGCCGCGCGTCGGCGCCCTCCGCGACGGCGGCGCCCTCCGGCGGCGCCCACGTGAAGGGCAGCGACGCGGACACGGTGTGCCCGTCCGCCGAGACGGCCTGGTAGGTCATCGTGTAGTCGCCGGCCGCGCCGAGCGCGACGCCGGTCGAGAGGGTCGCTCCGCTCGTGGTCGAGCAGCCGTCCTCGAAGTGCAGTCCGGCGGCGTCGGTCACCTCGAGCACGTTCGACGACCCCGTGCCCGACAGGTCGAGGATCACGTCGTTGAACGTGATCGACGCCTCGGCGAGCTCGGTGCTCTGCGTGCTGCCCTCGGCGGGCGTGCTGCTGACGACGTAGTCGTGCGCCGACGCGGGCGAGACGGGGGCCAGGGCGAGCAGCCCCGCGCCGCCGAGGCCGAGCGCCCCCGCGGCGAGGGCGGTGCCGACCAGTCGGGGTCGCCCCCGGCCGGCCCGGCGCGGGGACGAGGAGGCGCCGGTCACCGACGCTCCCCCGTCGAGCCCGTGCCGGGTCGGGTCGCCGCCGCGGCGCGGGGCCGCCGGGTCAGCGCGACGACGCTCACGACGAGCGCGACGGCGCCCAGCGCGAGGCCGCCGATGCCGAGGCCCAGGGCGACCGAGCTCGAGGCGGAGCCGGAGCCGTCGGACGAGGTGTCGCCCGCGGCGACCGCGGCCGTGTCGTCGGCCTCGGCCGCGTGCCCGCCGTGGCCGTCGGCCGGCGGGGCGTCCTCGACGTAGAGCACGGGGGCCGGGAACTCCGGCTCCTCGCCCGAGGCGGGCGTCTCCTCGGCCCAGTCCACGACCGTGCCGTCGCTGTAGGCCTGGTGGGTGGGCAGGGTGATCGACCCGGTCTCGGGCACCGCGCCGGCGGAGATGACGAACTGCTGGAACTCGCCGGGTGCGATCTGGGTGCCGGGGTCGGCCGTCCAGGTGACCTCGGTGGGCGCCTCCGTGACGGTCGCGCCGTCGATCTCGACGGGCTCGGGCAGCGTGCTCGTCGTCACGACCGTGGTCCAGCCCGGCAGGGGCTGGTAGGTGACCGACGTGAAGGGCGTGTCGGTCGGCAGGTCGACGGTGAGGCCGACGGTGCCGGCGGTCGCCGACTCCGTCGGAACCTTGAAGGTGAGGGTCGCGTACGACCCGGCGTCGACCTGCGCAGGGTTGACCCGGACGTGCGCGGAGGCCGCGAGGGGCGCGGCGAGCGAGAGGAGGGCGGCGGCGCCGAGGGCCGCTGCGGCACGGGCGGCGAACGCCGGGCGCGAGGTGCTGGTGGTCATGGTGCTGGTCCTGTCTGGCCGCCCTGGTGGCGGCCGGTGTCGTCTGGTCGTGGCGGCGCCGCCGTCGTGGCGACGGCAGGCCGGGGGTCGCCGTCGGGGTGCCGACGACGACGCGGGGATCAGACGGACAGGGGCGGGCCGCGCAGCGGACGCGCGGAGATCGCGCGCAACGGCGGCGCCCGGCGCCCGGGGACGTCGAGGACGGGCAGGAGGCGCGGGCCGGCCGGCGTGACGGCGACGGCACCCGAGAGCGCCCGTCCCATCCGGGCCAGCCCCCGCCCCGCGACGACGACGAGCCGCTCGAGGCAGCGGGCGCCCTGGCGGATGCCGACGACCGTGACGAGGGCGGCGAGGGCGTGGGCGGCCCACATGGCCCCGCCGGCCATCACCATGACGTGCTCGTCGGCCGCGGCGAGCGCGGCGCCCGACCCGGCCGTGACGACGAGCGGCGAGTGGTGCCCGCCGGCCGCGGCGGCGCCCGAGGCGGCGCCCCCGCCGAGCGAGAACAGCAGGTGGAACGCGAGCTGGCTGGCCGCCACCGACACGGCGAGGCGGACCGTCGAGACCCGGCGGCCCGTGAGGGCGATGCACAGGGGCGCCGAGAAGGCGAGCGCCAGCACGACGCCGAGCAGCCCGGGCGCGGCGCCGCCGCCGGCGACGTGCGAGAACGCGGCGACGACGACGGAGAAGCCGGCGGTCAGCCAGCCGCGGACGAACCGCGTCCATCTCGGGGCCATGGGCGCTCTCTCGGGTCGGGGACGGTGCGGCCAGTTTACCGACGGCGCGGGGCTCGCCGGGCAGGTGCGTCGACGTCGAGACGGGAGCCGAGGGAGGCGCGGGCGGGTCACGGGACCGCAACGATCCTGCACGGCGCGGCCGGCGCCTCCTACGCTCGCCCCATGGACCGGGGGACGAGGGCCGTGCGGACGACGACGACAGGCGTGGCCGTCGTGCTGGTCGGCCTCGTGGCGGCCGGGTGCGCCGCGCCGGGCACGGCACCGCCGCGGCCCGTGGCCGTCGTGGTGAGCGGGGCGCCCGACTGCACGACGAGCACCGACGCGTGGCTCGTGCCCGAGGCGGGCGCCGAGCCGACCGCTCCCCCGCCGCCGGAGGCCGGCTCGGTGCCCGACGACTTCGAGCCCGTCTCGGCCGTGCGCTGCGACGGGACGACCGACACCGTCGACGACGCCGAGGGCCGGTGGAGCGCCCGCCTCGAGACGACCTGGACCGACGACCTCGCCCCGCTGCTCGCCGCCCTCGCCGTGCCGGACGAGACCAGCTCCGGCATCGTCGCGTGCACCGCCGACATGGAGCTCGTGCCCGATCTCTGGCTCGCCGACGCCGCCGGGCGGTCGCTCCGCGTCGCCTGGCCGCGGGACGTCTGCGGCAAGACCCTGCCGGGCACGCAGGAGGCGCTCGGCTCCCTGTCCGTCGCCTCGGAGCGGCTGGTCAAGGTCTCGCTCGCCGAGACCCGTGCCGCGCTCGACGCCGGCTGCGCGACCCGGGCGTCGCTGCCGTGGGCGCTGAAGGCGGGCATCGTCACCGACCTCGTCGTGCCCGACGACGGCGTGTCCGACGACGGCCTGTCCGGCTCGGGAGGCGGGACGACGACGGGGCCGGCCGTCCCCGCCCCGCCGCTCGCGCCTCCTCTGCTGCCCGACCCCGGCGCGCTCGACCGCGCGTGCGTCTACGCCGTCGACCCGCCGGCGGAGCCTGCGGCCGGATCGTCGGCGCCCGAGGCCGAGGGCGAGGGCGTCGCCGGGGGCAGCGCGGCCGCGGCGAGCCCGCCGGGCGGCACGTTCGTCCGCGTCGTGGAGCTGCCCGACGGGCTGGGCGCCCGGCTCGTGACCGCCGCCGCGACGCCGTCGACGCCCGAGCTCGAGGCGTGCGGCACGGCGGCGGCGGCCTTCGTGACGTTCCCGGACACGGCGCCGGGCGCGACCGTGACGAGCGACCCGCGCCTCACGGCCGAGCTGGACGGCTGCGGCCGCCTGCTGACGAGCGACGGAGGCGCGAGGCCGTTCCCGGAGGAGCTGGCGGCGCCCCTGCGCGGCTGACGGACGGCGCGACGTGGATGGCACGCCGCCCGACCGGGCCCCCTCGACGGCTCCGGCTGCGGCCCCGGCTCCGGCTGCGGCTCCGGCTCCGGCTCCGGCTCAGCGTGAGGCGGGCGGCGCGGCCAGGATCTGCTGTGCCCGGAGGGTCAGCTCGGGGTCGACGACGATCTGGTAGCTGCGGGCGAGCACCTGGTGGGTCGAGGTGAAGTCGCGGCGGCGCCTGCTGATCGCGAAGCTGGCGAGGCCGTAGAGCATGCCGAAGCCCGCCCCGATCAGCGCCGCGGCGACGAGGGTGGCGACGGAGGCGGTGTCGGGCGAGAAGAGCAGCATGACGGCTCCCACGAAGACGCCGATCCAGAGACCCGTGACCGCGCCGGCGAGGGCCGCGCGCCCGTAGGTGAGGCGGCCGGTGACGCGCTCGACCGTGGTGAGCTCGTTGCCGATGATCGCGAGCTGCCTGATCGGGAACTCGGCGTGCGACAGCCGCTCGACGACGGCCTGGGCCTCGGGGTAGCTGGCGTAGGTGCCGAGGACGTCGCCCCGGGGCAGCGTCGGGACGGCAGGCGCTCGGCGGCCCCAGGGGCTCGGGTTCGTCATGGACGAATTGAAGCACGTCGGGCCCGGGAGCAGCAGGGGAGGCGCCGCGATCGGGGCGCGGCACGGCGGAGGGGAGCGACTACCTTGGTGGGGTGAGCGCCACCAGAGTCTTCGTCGCCCGTCTCGCCGGGTGCTCCGTCTTCGACCCCGCGGGCGACCGGGTGGGCAAGGTCCGCGACGTGCTCGTCGTCTACCGCCGCTCCGACCCGCCCCGCGTCGTGGGCCTCATCGTCGAGGTGCCGGGAAAGCGCCGCGTCTTCGTCGGCATCGGCCGCGTCACGAGCATCGGCTCGGGGCAGATCATCACGAGCGGCACGATCACGCTGCGCCGCTTCGAGCAGCGCGGCGGCGAGACGCGGGTCATCGCCGAGCTGCTCGGCCGCCGGGTGTCGCTGCGCCGCGACGGCGGCCGCGCCGTCATCGAGGACGTCGCGATCGACGAGGTCAGCGAGGGCGACTGGGAGATCGGGCAGCTGTTCCTGCGGCGGCCCAAGACCACGCCGTCGCCGTTCGGCAAGGGCCCGACCGCCTTCACCACCTGGGACGAGGTGACCGAGGAGAACGAGCCCGGCGAGGCGCAGAGCGCCGAGCACCTGATCGCCGCGTACTCCGACCTGGTGCCCGCCGACCTCGCGAACACCCTGCTCGACCTCACGCCCGAGCGCCGGCTCGAGGTGGCGTCCGAGCTGTCGGACGACCGACTCGCCGACGTGCTCGAGGAGCTCCCGGAGGACGAGCAGGTCGAGATCTTCTCGCAGCTCGACGACCAGCGCGCGGCCGGCGTGCTCGACCAGATGCAGCCCGACGACGCCGCCGACCTCATGTCGCAGCTCGGCGACGAGCGCAAGGAGCAGCTGCTGCAGCTGATGGAGCCGGAGGAGGCCGACGACGTGCGCATGCTGCTGAGCTACGACGCCGACACCGCCGGCGGGCTCATGACGACCGAGCCCGTGATCGTATCGGCCGACGCGACCGTGGCCGAGGGCCTCGCCCTCATCCGCCGGCACGAGCTCGCGCCCGCGCTCGGCGCCGCGGTCTGCGTGACGCTGCCGCCCTACGAGCCCCCGACCGGGCGGTTCCTCGGCATGGTGCACTTCCAGCGCATGCTCCGCTACCCGCCGAACGAGCGCCTGGGCACGCTGCTCGACCAGCAGCTCGAGCCCGTGCGCGTCGACGCCACGGCCCTCGAGGTGACCCGGGTGATGGCGACGTACAACCTCGTCAGCGTGCCCGTCGTCGACGCCGCCCACCGCCTCGTCGGGGTGGTGACCATCGACGACGTCCTCGACCACGTGCTGCCCGACGACTGGCGCAGCCACGACCAGGACAGGCCCCTGAGCCGCTCCCGGTCGCGCGCGCGGCGTGCGCCCACGACCCCGACCACACCCACGACCCCGAGGAGGACCGCCGGTGGCACGCGATAACCGGAGCACCGTCCGACTCGACTCCCCCAAGGGCCTGCGCACGCGCGTCCTGCCCGGCCGCGGACGCGGCCGGGGCAGCCGCGACCGGTTCGGCCGCGCGACCGAGGCGATCGCCCGCGCCATGGGCACGCCGCAGTTCCTGCTCGCCCTCACGGCCTTCTGCCTGCTCTGGATGGGCTACAACGTCACCGCCCCCGAAGAGTGGCGGTTCGACAGCGCGGCCATCGGCTTCACGGCGTTGACGCTCATCCTGTCGCTGCAGGCGTCCTACGCCGCCCCGCTGATCCTGCTGGCGCAGAACCGGCAGGACGACCGCGACCGCGTGCAGTTCGAACAGGACCGCCAGCGCGCCGAGCGCAATCTCGCCGACACCGAGTACCTCGCCCGCGAGGTCGTCGCCCTGCGCATCGCGATCCGCGACATGGCCAGCAAGGACTTCATCCGCGCCGAGCTGCGGGCCCTGCTCGACGAGCTCGACCGGCGCGACGACGAGGCCGGGAGCGGGTCCGCGACGGCGACGGGCGCCGCGGCCTCGGCCGACCCGAGCGGCGACGGTCGTCGTGGCTGACGGCGGTCCCGGGGGCGCGGCCGGCGCCTCCTCGGCCCTGACGCCCGCCGACCAGGTGCGTCGGGCGCTCGCGTCGGTGCTCGACCCCGAGATCCGCCGTCCCGTCACCGAGCTCGACATGATCGGCGACGTCACGGTCGACGCCGCGGGCGCCGCCTCCGTGTCGGTCAAGCTGACCATCGTCGGCTGCCCGGCCGCCGACACCATCGAGCGCGACGTGCGCGCCGCGACGGCCTCGGTCGCCGGCGTCACCGCGGTCGACGTCGACGTCACGGTGATGACCCTGGAGGAGCGGCGCGCGCTCACCGAGAAGCTGCGGGCCGGCCGGGGGGCGCGCGTGCAGCAGTTCGGCCCCGACTCGCTGACGCGGGTGATCGCCGTGACGAGCGGCAAGGGAGGCGTGGGCAAGTCGACCGTGACGGCCAACCTGGCCGTGTCGCTGGCCGCGCGGGGCCTGTCGGTCGGCATCGTCGACGCCGACGTCTACGGCTTCAGCATCCCCGGGCTGCTCGGCCTCGTCGGCCCCGACGGCGCGGCCGTGAAGCCGACCCAGGTCGACGACATGATCCTGCCGCCCGTCGCCCACGGCGTGAAGGTGATCTCCATCGGCATGTTCGTCGACGACACGTCGACCGCCGTCGCCTGGCGCGGACCGATGCTGCACCGCACCATCCAGCAGTTCCTCACCGACGTGTTCTTCGGCGACCTCGACGTGCTGCTGCTCGACCTGCCGCCGGGCACCGGCGACGTCGCCATCTCGGTCGGCCAGCTGCTGCCCCACGCCGAGGTGCTCGTCGTGACGACCCCGCAGCCCGCGGCCGCCGACGTCGCCGAGCGCAGCGGCGTCGTGGCGCGCCAGACCGGCCAGCGCCTGCTCGGCGTGGTCGAGAACATGGCGGGGCTCGCGCAGCCCGACGGCAGCGTCCTCGAGCTCTTCGGCTCGGGCGGCGGCGCCGAGACCGCTCGTCGCCTCTCGGCCGGGCAGGCCGAGCCCGTGCCGCTGCTCGCGAGCGTGCCGCTCAGCCTCGGGCTGCGCGAGGGCGGCGACCGGGGCGCGCCCGTCGTCGTGACGTCGCCGGACGACCCTGCCGCCCGGGTCGTCGACGCCCTGGCCGGCACGCTGGCCGTGCGGCCGCGCAGCCTCGTCGGGCGCAAGCTCGGGCTCAGCGTCAGCTGAGCGCGGCGGTCCGCGTCTGAGACCGTACCCGCCCCTGCCCCGGGCACACGAGAGGCCCCCGTGCCGAGCACGGGGGCCTCTCGAGTGCCTCGCTCGATCGCCTCGCGCAGGCGGTCGCGCTCAGGAGGAGACGCGACCGGCCTGCCTGGACGTCATCGGTTCCAGCACGGACCGACGACGCCGGGAGGCGCCGAGGAGCCGGCTAGGACCAGCGGGTGAAGGTGCGGGTCGGGATGGCGCGGTAGCCGTCTCGGGCGACCGAGATGACGGAGCCGACGATGCCGACGCTCGCCGCGGCGGCCAGGACGATGATTCCGATGAACATGTTCTTCTCTTTGTCTGCGCTGTCGCGCGGTGTGGGCAGGCCGATCGACCGCCTCCTCGACCGGGCCGTGCAGGGCACGGCGACAGGTCTCGGAGGCGGTCGGTCAGCCTCGTTGCGGACGCTCGGGACCAGGTCGACCGAGCGGAGAGGGCATGGGGTCCCTCTGATGACAAGGTCAATCATGCTCCGTGGAACAACGAAGCACAACCATGCATAACTACCGTGACACCGTAGAATGGCTACATGGACGTCAAGCGACTCGAACTGCTGCGCGAGCTGGCCGAGCGGGGCAGCATCGCCGCCGTGGCGAAGGCCACCCACCGCACCCCCTCCGCCGTCTCGCAGCAGCTCAAGGTGCTCGAGCGGGAGGCCGGGGTGGCGCTCACCGAGCGCGTCGGGCGCGGCGTGGTGCTCACCGGCTCGGGGCGGGTGCTCGCCCAGACCGCCACCGACGTCGCGGTGGCCCTCGAGCGCGCCCAGGCCGTCTGGGCCGACTTCGTGGCCACGCCCCAGGGCGAGGTCACCCTCGCGACGTTCCCGACCGGCGGCCAGATGCTGCTGCCCGGGCTGCTGCGCACGATCGCCGAGACGCCGGGGCTCACCGTCGTGGCCACCGACCACGACCCGTCGATCCTCGAGTTCGCCGACCTGGCGGCCGACCACGACGTCGTCGTCGCCCACTCCCCCGACGGCCGTGCCTGGCGCGGCCGCGGACTCGTCACGGTGCCCCTCCTGACGGAGCCGCTCGACGTCGCCCTGCCCGCGGACCACCGGCTGGCCGGCCGGGCCTCCCTGTCGCCCGGCGACCTCGAGGGCGAGACCTGGATCGGGGTGCCCACCGACTTCCCGTTCGAGTGGGTCTACCGCGAGATCGAGCGGGTGACGGGCAGTCCCGTGCGCGTCGCCCAGCGGTTCAGCGACACGAAGGTCACGGAGTCGCTCGTGGGGGCCGGCCTCGGGATCGCGGTGCTGCCGCGGTTCACCGCCAAGGAGGCGCGGGACGACATGGTGCTGCTGCCTCTCGAGAGCATCCGCGCCGTCCGCTACGTCTCGGTGCTGATGCGCCGCGACCGTGCCGAGCGCCCCTCGGTGCGCCGCGTCGTCGACGCGCTGCGGGCCGAGGCCTCACGGGTGGCCGCGCTGCACGGCGGGGTGTGACGGGACGGACGCCGAGGCCCGGCGGAGACAGGACGACCAGGGTCGGCCAGGTCGCCCAGGGTCGCCTAGGTCGCCTCGGAGTCCCACGGGGGCACCTCGCCGACGGCGAGGGGCACGGGAGCCGGTCGCGGCCCGCCGCCCGGCAGGCCGACGGACACCGCCGCTGCCGTCGCCGGCGCCATGGCCCCGGACACGGGCTTGGTGGTCGCCGCGGGGGCGTCGAGCAGGGCGTCGCGGATGATGCGCCGCGGGTCGTACTGGCGCGGGTCGAGCTTCTGCCACTCGACCTCGTCGAACTCGGGGCCCATCTCGTCGCGCATGCGGGCCTTCGCGCCGTTCGCCAGGTCGCGCAGGCTGCGGACCAGCTGCGCGAGCTTCGCGGCGTAGCCGGGCAGGCGCTCGGGACCGAGCAGGAACACGGCGAGCACGCCGATCACCAGCAACTTGTCGAACGTCAGACCGAACAGGGACACGCACGCAGACTAACGGCTGCCCCCGACAGGCAGCCCCTAGACTCGGCCACCGAGGAGTGAGTGTGTCGCAGATTGAGTCGAGCTGGAAGTTCGCGGAAGAACTCGTGACGGAGAGCGGACCGGTGGCCGAGGCTCGGCAGCACTCCCTCGAGGTCGGGGTCGAGGCCGTCTCCCCTGCCGTGGGCGCCCAGCTCGCGGTCGCCACCGCCTCCTCCCGGGCCCGCAGCGTCATCGAGATCGGCACCGGCGTGGGCGTCAGCGGCCTCTGGTTGATGACCGGCGCGCCCGACGCGACCCTCACCTCCATCGACCGCGAGATCGAGCACCAGCAGGCCGCCCGCGAGGCCTACCTGCGCGGCGGCGTGCCGGCCGCCCGGGTGCGCCTCATCACGGGCCGCGCCGCCGACGTGCTGCCGCGCATGAACGAGTCCAGCTACGACGTCGTCTTCGTCGACGCCGACCCCGGCTCCGTCATCGAGTACGTCGAGCACGGGCTCCGCATGGCCCGGCCCGGCGGGCTGGTGCTCGTCGCCCACGCGCTCTGGCACGGCTCGGTCGCGAACCCGGCCCGGCGCGACGCCACGACGACCGGGTTCCGCACCCTGCTCACCGAGGTCTCGACCTCGCCCGCCGTGATCAGCTCGCTGTCGACCGCGGGCGACGGTCTGCTGCAGCTCGTCAAGCGCTGAGCCGCCCCGCCCCGCGCCTCCCCAGTTCCGGGCCCGCTGCCCCCGGACGCGCCGACGCCCCGGCGACCAGGTGGCCGACGGGGCATCGAGGGTGATGCAGGAGGTCGTGCCTAGTCGCCGACCACGTTCGCCAGGGCGTCGTGCAGCTCTCGGGCTTCGTCGTCGTTGACCGACACCACGAGGCGACCGCCACCCTCGAGCGGAACGCGCACGATGATGAGGCGGCCCTCCTTCACGGCCTCCATAGGCCCGTCGCCGGTCCTCGGCTTCATGGCTGCCATCAGATAGTCCCCTTTCGCGAAGATTCGACTCCATTATCCGTGATGCAGCCGCAGGGACCTAAACGCGAGCAGGCGTCACGCCCGTCACGGCGGCGTCCAGTCGTACCCGTCCACCCACCAGCACCAGTCGATCCACAGCCACTGGCCCGCCACGAAGAGCAGCACGAGCGCCACCCGGTACACCCGCGAGCGGGGCAGAGCGAGCACCCCCAACAGCGGGAACAACGGCATCAACAGGCGCCAGGTGCTCGACTGGGGGAAGAACACGGCGAGCAGGTAGAGCGCGTAGGCGAGGCTCCACAGGCGCAGGTCGAGGCCGATCCGGCGGCCCCACGGTCCGAAGAGCAGCACCCCGAAGGCGATCAGCGAGATCACCAGCAGAGCCACCCCCCGACCACCCGGGAACCACCAGTTCGCACCCTCGATCCAGGGCGTGAACGGCACCAGGGGCCCGTAGCCGATGTAGGCCGACCGCCAGGCCAGCTCGGTCTCGGTGTAGGCGTCGAGCCTGCCCGTGACGAGCCCGGCGACGAGC
Source organism: Frigoribacterium faeni (assembly GCF_011761235.1). Lineage (GTDB taxonomy): Bacteria > Actinomycetota > Actinomycetes > Actinomycetales > Microbacteriaceae > Frigoribacterium > Frigoribacterium faeni_A. Next base: position 125,283 of record NZ_JAAOYW010000003.1, on the reverse strand, counting down.
AGCCAGCCCAGGCCGGCCACGGCGGTCGCGACCGTCGCCGCCCCGGCGGCCGCCAGCTCGCGCCCCGGGAACGGGTCGTCCCGCCGCCGCCACCAGCGGTGGACGACGTGCAGGCCGAGCGCGAAGGCCAGCGGGAGCGCCCCCGGTCGCGTGAACGACAGGACGAGCACGACGGGCAGCATCGCGACGTAGCGCCTCCGCACCATCAGCAGCAGCGCGGCGCAGAGCAGGAACAGGAACATCGACTCCGCGTAGGCCACCTGCAGCAGCGGCGACAGCGGCGAGGCGCAGAACAGCACCACGCCGAACAGGGCCGTGCCGTCGGGCAGCACGTGGCGCAGCAGACGGTGGAACAGCAGCGCCGTGCCGGCCGCGAACGCGGTCGACACGACGACCGCCAGGGCCGCGAAGGAGGCGCCGGTCAGCTCCATGAGACCGCGCACGAGCAACGGGTAGGCCGGCATAAACGCCCACGCGTTCTCGGCCACGTGCCCGGTCTCGGTGAGCGGCAGGGTCGACGGGTAGCCGACCGCGGCGATGATGTAGTACCAGTGGCCGTCCCAGATGCTCGCGAAGCTGGCGTAGTCCGGCCGGGCGAGCGTCCACGCGTTGGCGCCCTGGCGCTCGGCGAAGCTGAGCAGCAGGGCCGTGCTGACGACTCGGGACACGACGAACACCGCGAGCACGCGGGCCCACCAGGGCAGCAGGCGCCAGCGCACGGTCAGCCGACGCAGCGCCCGCCTGCCCGAGCCCGAGCCGGCGGCCCGGGCACTTCCGCGCCCCGACGAGCCGTGCGTCCGCTCCCGGGTCGGCGGCGCGGCGGTCGGCTGCCTGGTCAGGCCGTCAGCCACGCCCGCAGTCCGCGCTCGTTGTCGAGGATCTGCTGCACGGGCACGCGCTCGTCGTCGTGGTGGGCGAGCAGGGGGTCGCCGGGGCCGTAGTTGACGGCGGGCACGCCGAGCTCGGAGAAGCGCGCGACGTCGGTCCAGCCGTACTTCGGCTTCGCCTCGCCGCCGACCGCCTCGAGGAACTGCCGCGCGAGCGGGGCGTCGAGGCCGGGCCGCGCGCCGGGCGCCAGGTCGACGATCGTCACGTCGAAGCCGTCGAAGAGCTCGCGGACGTGCGCGACGGCCTCGTCGGCGCTGCGGCTCGGGGCGAAGCGGTAGTTGACGTGCACCATGCACTCATCGGGCACGACGTTGCCGGCGACGCCGCCGGTGATGCCGACGGCGTTGAGCCCCTCGCGGTAGACGAGCCCGTCGACCTCGACCTCGCGGGCCTGGTAGGCCGCCAGCACGTCGAGGATCGGCGCGGCCGCGTGGATCGCGTTCGAGCCGACCCACGACCGGGCGCTGTGCGAGCGCGTGCCGAAGGTGCGGACCTCGGCGCGGAGGTTGCCGTTGCAGCCGCCCTCGACCTCGCTGCGCGTCGGCTCGCCCAGGATGGCGAAGTCGGCCTCGAGGAGGTGCGGGTGCAGCCGGGCGAGCCGGCCCAGCCCGTTGAGGGCGTCCGACACCTCTTCGTGGTCGTACCAGACCCACGTCACGTCGACCACGGGGTTGGTCAGCTCGACGGCGAGTCGGAGGTGGACGGCGCTGCCGGCCTTCATGTCGACGGTGCCGCGGCCCCACAGCCACTCGACGCCGTCGTCGTCGGTCTCGTACCGCGTCGGCAGGTTGTCGTTGAGCGGCACGGTGTCGACGTGCCCGGCGATGACGACCCGCTTCTCGCGACCGAGCTCGGTGCGCGCGACGATCGCGTCGCCGTCACGGAAGAGGACGAGGTGGTCGTGCCCCTCGAGCGTCTGCCAGATCGCGTCGGCCACCGCCTGCTCGTTCCCGGAGACGGACTCGACGTCGCAGAGCTGGCGGGTGACGTCGACGGCGGACACGCTCAGGTCGAAGGACGGCATGGACCCGAGTGTAGGGCCGGTGCCCGGCAGGTCGCCGGGCGGCGTCCGCGGTCCGCCCTACGATCGAGGGCATGACCTCGGACACCCCCGCCGCCACCCACGCCCACGGGTACGGGCTCGCCACCGTCGCCAGCGACGGCAGCACGCTCGACACCTGGTTCCCCGCGCCGTCGCTCGGCCGCCTGCCCGCGGACCGCGACCCGGCCCTCGTGCCGGCCGAGATCGCCGACGCCGCCGGGCCCGACGAGCGCCGCGGCGTGGACCTCGTGCCCGTGACCGTCGAGATCGAGCTGGGCGCGCCTCCGGCGTCCACCCCCGACGCGTACCTGCGGCTGCACCTGCTGAGCCACCTGCTCGTCGCGCCGAACACCATCGAGCTCGACGGCGTCTTCGGGCACCTGCCCATCGTCGTGTGGACCAACGCGGGCCCCGTGCACCCCGACGACTTCACGCGGCTGCGACCGTCGCTGCAGCGGGCCGGCATCGCCACCACGGGCATCGACAAGTTCCCGCGGATGCTCGACTACGTCACGCCCGACCGCGTCCGCATCGCCGACGCCTCGCGCGTGCGCCTCGGGGCCCACCTCTCCCCCGGCACCACCGTCATGCACGAGGGCTTCGTCAACTTCAACGCGGGCACCCTGGGCGCGTCGATGGTCGAGGGCCGCGTCTCGCAGGGCGTCGTCGTCGGCGACGGGTCGGACATCGGAGGCGGCGCCTCCATCATGGGCACGCTCTCGGGCGGCGGCACCCAGCGCATCACCATCGGCGAGCGCGCCCTGCTCGGCGCGAACGCCGGCATCGGCATCGCCATCGGCGACGACACCGTCGTCGAGGCCGGCCTCTACGTCACGGCCGGCACCAAGGTCGTCGTCGTGGGCGGCACGCCGACGAACGACGGCAAGCAGCAGACCGTCAAGGCCGTCGAGCTCTCGGGCCGGCCGGGGCTGCTGTTCCGCCGCAACTCGGTCACGGGCGCCGTCGAGGTGCTGCCCCGCAAGGGCCACGGCATCACGCTGAACTCGCAGCTGCACGCGTAGCTGCGGTCGCACGACGGGCGAGTCCGTCGTCTCCGGGTCGTCATGGACGCCCGGTCACGACGGACTCGCCCGTCTCGGTGCGGCGGGCCGGGCGCGTCAGCGCTGCGGCCAGTCGCGCTGGGCCTCGCCCAGGTACAGCTGCTGCGGGCGGCCGATCTTGGTCGCCGGATCCTGGTTCATCTCGCGCCAGTGGGCGATCCAGCCGGGCAGGCGGCCGATGGCGAAGAGCACGGTGAACATGCGGGGCGGGAACCCCATCGCCTTGTAGATGACGCCGGTGTAGAAGTCGACGTTCGGGTAGAGCTTGCGCTCGACGAAGTAGTCGTCGGCGAGGGCGATGTCCTCGAGCTCCATGGCGATGTCGAGCAGGTCGTCCTTGACGCCGAGGGCGGCGAGCACCTCGGTGGCGCTCTCCTTCACGAGCCGGGCCCGGGGGTCGAAGTTCTTGTAGACCCGGTGGCCGAAGCCCATGAGCTTGACCCCCTCCTCCTTGTTCTTCACCCGCTCGACGAAGCGCTCGACGCCCTGGCCGCTGGCCTTGATGTCGGCGAGCATCGTCAGCACGGCCTCGTTGGCGCCGCCGTGCAGCGGGCCGTAGAGGGCGCTGATGCCGGCCGAGATCGACGAGAACATGTTGGCCTGCGTCGAGCCGACGAGGCGGACGGTCGAGGTCGACGCGTTCTGCTCGTGGTCCTCGTGCAGGATGAGGAGGCGCTCGAGCGCCTTCGAGAGGACCGGGTTCACCTCGTACGGCTCGGCCATCGTGCCGAAGTTCAGCTTCAGGAAGTTGTCGACGAAGCTGAGCGAGTTGTCGGGGTAGAGGAACGCCTGGCCGAGGCTCTTCTTGTGCGCGTACGCCGCGATGACCGGCAGCTTGGCCAGCAGGCGGATCGTCTGCAGCTCGACCTGGGCCGGGTCGCTGACGCTCATCGAGCCCTCGTAGAAGGTGCCCAGCGCGCCCACGGCGCTCGAGAGCACCGACATGGGGTGCGCGTTGTGCGGCAGGGCGTCGAAGAACCGGCGCAGGTCTTCGTGCAGCAGGGTGTGGCGGCGGATGCGGGCGTCGAAGTCGGCGAGCTCGTCGGCGGTCGGCAGCTCGCCGTAGATGAGCAGCCACGCGGTCTCGAGGTACGTCGAGTTCTCGGCGACCTGCTCGATCGGGTACCCGCGATAGCGGAGGATGCCCTCGTCGCCGTCGATGTAGGTGATCGTCGAGCGGGTCGCGGAGGTGTTGACGAACCCGGTGTCGAGGGTCGTGTACCCGGTCTGCTTGGTGAAGCTCGAGATGTCGATCGACGACGCACCCTGGGTGCTCGGCACGATCGGGAACTCGGCTGTTCCCCCCGGGAACTGCAGCGTGGCCTTCTGGGCGTCTTTGGCAGGATCAGTCACCCTGTCACCCTAGCGGTCAGCCCTGGAGGCGCTCCACGGCGGCGGCGATCCGCTCGTCGGTCGTCGTCAGGGCCACGCGCACGTGGCGGCCCCCGTCGACGCCGTAGAAGCTGCCCGGGGCGACGAGCACCCCGCGCTCGGCGAGCCGGTCGACGCTGGCCCAGCAGTCTTCGTCGCGGGTCGCCCAGAGGTAGAGGCCGGCCTCGCTGCGGTCGATGCGGAAGCCCGCCGCCTCGAGGGCCGGCGCGAGGGCGGCCCGACGCGCCCGGTAACGCTCCTTCTGCACGGCGACGTGCGCCTCGTCGGCCAGGGCGGCGCGCATGGCCTCCTGCACGGGCGCGGGCGGCATGAGGCCGGCGTGCTTGCGCACGGCGAGCAGCTGCGCGACGACGTGGTCGCAGCCGGCGACGAAGCCGGCGCGGTAGCCGGCCAGGTTCGACTGCTTGCTCAACGAGTAGACGCTGACGACGCCGCGCAGGTCGTCGCCGACGACGCGCGGGTCGAGGATGCAGGGGGTCGGCCGGTCGGCCCACTCGCCCTCCCAGCCGAGCTCGGCGTAGCACTCGTCGCCCGCGACCACGGCCCCGAGCTCGCGGCCCCGCTCGACGACGGCGCGCAGCTGCTCGTGGTCGAGCACCGCCCCGTCGGGGTTGCCCGGGCTGTTCACCCAGATCAGGCGCGTCGACTCGGGCCACTCGGCGGGGTCGTCGCTCGCCAGCACGTCGGCGCCGACGAGGGCGGCGCCCAGGGCGTAGGTCGGGTACGCGGCGACCGGGTGCACGACCGTGTCGCCGGGGCCCAGACCGAGCCACAGCGCCATGCCGGCGATGAGTTCTTTCGAGCCGATGGTGGGCAGGACGTTGGCGTCCCCGAGGCCGGACACGCCCCTCCTGCGCTCGTACCACTCGGCGACGGCCGCCCGCAGCGCCGGGGTGCCGGCGACCTGGGGGTAGGAGTGGGCGTCGGTCGCGGCCGAGAGGGCCTGCGCGACGACGACGGGGGTCGGGTCGACCGGCGACCCGACCGAGAGGTCGACGATGCCGCCCTCGTGTCGACGGGCGACGGCGGCCGCCGCCGCGAGGGAGTCCCAGGGGAAGTCGGGCAGCGACAGCGCCACGGCGGGCCTGGCCCTACGCGCCCTGCGGGGGCAGGACCGAGATCACCGGGTGGTCCTTGGCGATGACGCCGACCTTGGCGGCGCCGCCGGGCGAGCCGATCTCGTCGAAGAACTCGACGTTGGCCTTGTAGTAGTCGGCCCACTTGTCGGGCAGGTCGTCCTCGTAGTAGATCGCCTCGACGGGGCAGACCGGCTCGCAGGCGCCGCAGTCGACGCATTCGTCGGGGTGGATGTAGAGCGAGCGTTCGCCCTCGTAGATGCAGTCGACGGGGCACTCGTCGATGCAGGCACGGTCTTTGACATCCACACAGGGCAGTGCGATCACGTACGTCACGTCTGGGGGGTTCCCTTCACGTCGGGCAGAGGGTCCAGCCTAGCGCGCCGTCGGCTGGGAGCCCGGCCGCACCGCGGACGGCCCCGCCGAGGAGGCGTCGGCCGGCCCGCCCTCGGAGCCGCCGCCCCGAGGCGGCAGGGTCGGCCAGGCGATCACGACCATGGCGATCAGCAGGGGCCCGAACGTCCACGCGTAGCCCGGGCCGTTCGCCGGGACGAGGGCGGAGCCGCCCGCCCCCGGCTGCGAGAGCAGCGCGGCGGCGCCGAGGAGGCCGAGGGCGGTGGCGACGGCGACGACGCGCGAGCCGAAGAGGAGGCGCATCCCGGCCAGCAGGGCGGCCGCCATCACCAGCGACAGCACGAGCCCCGACCAGAGCGGCGACCCCGCGACGGTGACGGTGCCCTGGTGCGCGACGGTGCCGAGCGCGCCGAACACGGCCCCGGCGACGAGCGCGAGCACGGTGGTCGCCACCCGGCCGCTCGTGCTCATGTCCGCGAACTCGGAGGCCCCGGCCGGGCCCGCCGCCCGGGGGTCGGGCTGGGGCACGAAGCGGAACGACTCGGTCGTGCCGACGGGGTGCACGGCGCCGTGGGGGTAGCGCACGCCGGCCCTGCCCTCGGGCAGGTCGACGACCTCGACCTGCGTGCGGTAGCGGCGCAGGGCGGCCAGGCGCCGGGCGGTCGAGGGCCGCACGTCGACGGTGCGGACGGTGTCGTCGGCGGCCAGCGCCTCGGCCTCGGCGCCTGTCGCCTGCTCGGCCCCGGCGACGATCGCGAAGAAGGGCACCTCGGCCAGGCGGGCGACCCGCACCGCGGCCCGGTTGGCCCGGACGTGGTCGGGGTGGTGGTAGCCGCCGTCCTCGTCGTAGCTGACGACCGCCGTCGGCCGCACCGACTCGACCACGGCCTGCAGGTCGGAGACGATCTCGCCGAACTCGGCGGCGCAGAAGGCCGCGCCGTGCAGGTCGGGCGTCGGCCCCGCGACCCCGTCGGATCGCCAGACCATGCCGCTGTCGCGGTACACGCGCGCCGGCAGGCCGGCCGTGCGGGCCTCGGGGTCGCCGAGGAACCGGTGGTCGCGGACGCCGAGGTCGCGCATCGCCTCGGCGATCTCGACCTCGCGGTGCGCGGCCAGGGCGGCCTCGTCGCCGCGCAGTCGCGCCAGGTCGTCGGGCATGACCTCGCCGAGCTCGCCGCGCGTGCAGGTGACGATGGTGACCTGGGCGCCGGCGTCGACGAGGGCCGCGATCGTGCCGCCCGTCGCGATGGTCTCGTCGTCCGGGTGCGCGTGCACGAAGAGGACCCGCTCCGCCCGCAGGGCTGAGGGGGCGTCCGGGCGGGGATCGGTCGAGGCGGGGCCGAAGTACGTCATCACCCGACAGGATATGCCGCCGCCCCGCGTGCTCGTGCCGTCGTCACGGCGACGGCGGCGCCGACGCCTGCGCCCGGCTAGAGCGGCGTGACGACGTAGGTGGCGACGACGGCGCCGTCGGACGCCTGGGTCGTCAGCGTGAGGAGCACACGGTACGTCGAGCCCGTGAACGTGCCGAGGGCGGTGTCGCCGTCCGTGTTCACCCCGCTCGCCGTGTAGCCCGCGCCCTCGAGCTGCGTCTGCGCCGTCGCGAAGTCGTCGAGGCTGCCGACGGTGAGCTGCGCCACCCAGCCGGTGCCCTCGGGCCCTGCTCCCCCGCCGCGGACCGTGCCGTCGAGCAGCGGCACCTCGGCCGGGAACGAGTCGGGCAGCGTGCCGTCGGTCGAGACGCTCGCGCCGCCGAGCACGTCGCCCACCGCCTCCTCGACGGTGCCGCGAACGCTCTCCACGCCCTAGTCGACCGCGCTGCCGACGATGTTGTCGACCATCGAGCCCTCGCCGCAGGCGGTCAGGCCCACGACGACGCCGCCCGCGAGCAGCAGGGCGGAGGCGGAGCGGACGAGACGGGCGCGAGGGGTTCGGATGAGCGTGGTCACGGCGACGACCGTAGCGGCCGACGCTGGACGCGACCGCCGAACGTGCGGCGTGTGCAGACGCGCCCACAGACCAGAGGAGGCGCCCCGCACGACTGCGGGGCGCCTCCTCGGTGACCTGGTGGGGTCGGTGCTGCTACGCGTTCTGCTTCTTGAGGCGAGCGGTGCTGCGCTGGCGGGCGCTGGCGTCGAGCTCGACCTTGCGGATGCGGATCGCGTCGGGGGTGACCTCGACGCACTCGTCGTCGCCGGCGAACTCGAGCGCCTCCTCGAGCGACAGCACCTTGGAGGGCGTCATCGACTCGAAGTTGTCGGCCGTCGACTGACGCATGTTGGTCAGCTTCTTCTCCTTGGTGATGTTGACGTCCATGTCGTCGGCGCGCGAGTTCTCGCCCACGACCATGCCCTCGTACACCTCTTCGGTCGGCTGCACGAAGAACGTCATGCGCTCCTGCAGGTTGATGATCGCGAAGGGGGTGACGACGCCCGCGCGGTCGGCGATGATCGAGCCGTTGGTGCGGGTCGTGATCTCGCCGGCCCAGGGGCCGTAGCCGTGGCTGATGCCGTTGGCGATGCCGGTGCCGCGCGTGTCGGTGAGGAACTGCGTGCGGAAGCCGATCAGGCCGCGCGAGGGGACGATGAACTCCATGCGGACCCAGCCCGAGCCGTGGTTCGCCATGTTCTCCATGCGGCCCTTGCGGGCGGCCATGAGCTGCGTGATGGCGCCGAGCCACTCGTCGGGCACGTCGATCGTCATGTGCTCGAACGGCTCCTGGAGCTTGCCGTTCTCGTCGCGACGGGTGACGACCTGGGGCTTGCCGACGGTGAGCTCGAAGCCCTCGCGACGCATCTGCTCGACGAGGATGGCCAGCGCGAGCTCGCCGCGGCCCTGGACCTCCCACGCGTCGGGGCGTCCGATGTCGACGACCTTGAGCGAGACGTTTCCGATGAGCTCGCGGTCGAGCCTGTCCTTCACCATGCGGGCGGTGAGCTTGTGGCCCTTGACCTTGCCGATGATGGGCGAGGTGTTGGTGCCGATCGTCATCGAGATGGCGGGGTCGTCGACCGTGATGGTCGGCAGCGGCCGCACGTCGTCGGGGTCGGAGAGGGTCTCGCCGATGGTGATCGTGTCGAAGCCGGCCACCGCGACGATGTCGCCGGGGCCCGCGCTCTCGGCGGGGTAGCGGCTGAGCGCCTTCGTGATGAGCAGCTCGGTGATGCGGGCGTTCGCGACCGTGCCGTCGGCCTTGACCCAGGCGACCGTCTGGCCCTTCTTCAGGGTGCCGTGGAACACGCGGAGGAGCGCGAGACGACCGAGGAACGGCGAGGCGTCGAGGTTGGTGACGTGCGCCTGCAGCGGGTGCTCGTCGTCGTAGGTCGGCGCGGGCACGTGCGTGAGGATCGCGTCGAACAGCGGCTCGAGGTCGTCGTTGTCGGGCAGCGAGCCGTCGGCGGGCTTGTTGACGGACGCGGCGCCGTTGCGGCCGGACGCGTAGACGACGGGCACGTTGAGGATGGCGTCGAGGTCGAGATCTTCGACCTCTTCGCTCAGGTCGCTGGCGAGGCCGAGGAGCAGGTCCTGGCTCTCGGCGACGACCTCGTCGATGCGCGCGTCGGGACGGTCGGTCTTGTTGACCAGCAGGATGACGGGCAGCTTGGCCGCGAGGGCCTTGCGGAGCACGAAGCGCGTCTGGGGCAGGGGGCCCTCGGACGCGTCGACGAGCAGGACGACGCCGTCGACCATGGACAGGCCGCGCTCGACCTCGCCGCCGAAGTCGGCGTGGCCGGGGGTGTCGATGACGTTGATGGTGATCGGGCCGTCGTTCGCGTGGGCACCGTTGTAGAGCACCGCGGTGTTCTTCGCGAGGATCGTGATGCCCTTCTCGCGCTCGAGCTCGTTCGAGTCCATCATGCGGTCTTCGGTGTCGAAGTGCGCGTCGAACGAGTTCGTCTGCTTGAGCATGGCGTCGACGAGGGTCGTCTTGCCGTGGTCGACGTGGGCCACGATCGCCACGTTGCGCAGGTCGCTGCGGATGGCAGTCGCCATGGATGTATTCCTTACGAGGGGAGTCAGGGGAGGTGCTCGGGACGTAGCCCGGCGGGAAACAGTCTACGGCACGTGGTAAAGGGGCCCTCCCCCGTGCTCTCGGCACGGTCGGAGGGCCCCTCGGGAGCCCACGCTCGGCGGGTCAGCCGGTCGGCGGGTCAGCCGGTCGGCGGGTCAGCGCCCGAACTCGAAGTGCGCGCCGGGGATCGCCTCGAGCAGCTCGCGGGTGTACTGCTTCGACGGCTCCGCGAAGATCGCGTCCGTCGTGCCCGCCTCGACGATGCGCCCCTTCTGCATGACCGCCACGTTGTCCGCGATGAGGCGGACGACGGCGAGGTCGTGCGTGATGAAGAGGTACGTCAGCCCCAGCTCGGTCTGCAGGTCGGTGAGCAGGTCGAGGATCTGCCCCTGGACCAGCACGTCGAGCGCGGACACCGCCTCGTCGAGCACGATCACGTCGGGCTTGAGCGCCAGCGCCCGGGCCACGGCGATGCGCTGACGCTGGCCGCCGGAGAGCTCGTTCGGGTAGCGGTTGACCGTCGACGCCGGCAGCGACACCTGGTCGAGCAGCTCGCGCACCCGGGCCTGACGGCTGGCGCGGTCGCCGATGCCGTGGGTGACGAGCGGCTCGGCGATGGTGTTGCCGACGCTGTACATCGGGTCGAGCGAGCCGTACGGGTCCTGGAACACCGGCTGGACGCGCCGACGGAAGTCGAAGAGCTCCTTGCCCCGCAGGGCGCCGACGCTCTGGCCGCCGATCGACACCGTGCCGGAGGTGATCGACTCGAGCTGCAGCACGAGCTTGGCCACCGTCGACTTGCCCGAGCCCGACTCGCCGACGAGCGCCATGGTGGTGCCCTTGGGGATGCGGAACGACACGTCGTCGACGGCCTTCAGCTCGGTGGTCGAGAAGCCGCCCTGACGGATGCGGTAGGTCTTCGACAGGTTGTCGACCGCGATGTAGTCGGTCGCCGCCTTGCCGGCCTGCTCGCGCTGGTGGGCACGGGCGATCAGCTCGGCGTCCTCCGAGCCCTCGGCGGACACCGCGACGTCGGACGTCGAGGCAGGCTCGATCGTCGACTGGATGCGGCGGCTCGCGAGGCTGGGCGCCGCGGCCACGAGGCGCTTCGTGTACGGGTGCTGCGGGTTCGCCAGGATCTCCTTCGAGGGACCTGACTCGACGACGCGGCCCTTGTACATGACCACGAGCTTCTCGGCACGCTCGGCCGCGAGGCCGAGGTCGTGCGTGATGAAGAGCACCGAGGTGCCGTAGTCGCGCGTGAGGGTCTCGAGGTGGTCGAGGATCCGACGCTGCACGGTGACGTCGAGGGCCGAGGTCGGCTCGTCGGCGATGAGCAGCTTCGGGCGCGACGAGAGGCCGATGCCGATCAGCACGCGCTGGCGCATGCCGCCCGAGAACTGGTGCGGGAACTGCTTGAGGCGCTGGTCGGCGTCCCCGAGCCCGGCCTCCTTCAGCACCTCGACGGCGCGGTCGCGGACCGCCTGCTTGCCGGTGGCGACGCCGTTCGCACGGATCGCCTCCTCGACCTGGAACCCGATGCTCCAGACCGGGTTGAGGTTCGACATCGGGTCCTGCGGCACGTAGCCGATCTCCCGGCCGCGGATGGCCTGGATCTCGGCGGCCGAGGCCTTCGTGAGGTCCTTGCCGTCGAAGATGATCTGGCCGCCGGTCACCTGGCCGGTGCCGGGCAGCAGGTCGATGATCGACGTGGCCGTCGTCGACTTGCCCGAGCCGGACTCGCCGACGATGGCGAGGCTCTCGCCCTGGCGCATCGTGATGTCCACGCCGCGGACGGCGTCGACGTAGCCGGCCTGGGTCTTGAAGCCGATCTTGAGGCCCTTGATCTCGAGCAGGGGCGCGCCGGGCTCGCCGGTGCGGCCGGCCCGGGTGCGGGGGGTGGTCTCGGAGGTCATCGACGCGCCCTCGCCTTCGGGTCGAGGGCGTCGCGCACGACGTCGCCCATGAGGAGGAACGACAGCACCGTGATCGACAGCGCGGCCGCGGGCCAGAACAGCGGGGCCGGGGCCACGCGCAGCGAGGTGCGCGCGTTGTTGATGTCGTTGCCCCACGACATGGTGCTCGGCGGCAGGCCGATGCCGAGGAACGACAGGGTCGCCTCGGCGACGATGAACGTGCCGAGCGAGACCGTGGCCACGACGATCACCGGGGTGATGGCGTTCGGCACGACGTGGCGCACGAGGATGCGGAACCGCGAGACGCCGAGGGCGGCCGACGCGGTCACGTAGTCGCTGGCGCGGGCGCTGAGCACCGAGCCGCGCATGACGCGCGCGATCTGCGGCCAGGCGAAGACCGACAGAACGAGCGCCACCGTGAGGGGCGTGCGCACCGGCAGGATCGACATGAGCACGATGGCGCCGAGCACGGTGGGGATGGCGAAGAAGATGTCGCCGATGCGCGACACGATCGCGTCGAGCCAGCCGCCGTAGAAGCCCGCGAGCGAGCCGATGACGACGCCGACGAGCGTCACGATGACGGTCGCGAGCAGGCCCACCGTCAGCGAGGCACGGGTGCCCCAGACGATGCGCGAGAAGACGTCGGCGCCCTGCAGCGTGAAGCCGAGCGGGTGGCCGCTCTCGCCGCCCTGGTTGCTCTTGGTCAGCGACGCGGCACGGGGGTCGACGCCGGTGAACAGCCCGGGGAACAGGGCGACCACGACGACGACGACGATGAGGCCCGCGGCGATCCAGAAGGTCGGGCGGCGCTTCATGGCGTCCCACGCGTCGTTCCAGCTGCTGCGCGGCTTCTCGGACTCGTCGATCGCGTCGACGGCCCGGATCGGCGTCTCCTCGAGATCGGCGACGAAGTGGTCGGCCGAGAGGGCCGACGAGTCGTTACTTGGCATAGCGGATCCTCGGGTCGAGAAGGGCGTAGAGGAGGTCGACGAGGAGGTTGGCGAGCATGAAGATGATCACCATCACCGCGACGAACGAGACGACGGTCGGGCCCTCGCCGAGCGTGATCGCCCGGTAGACCGTGCCGCCGACGCCCTGGATGTTGAAGATGCCCTCGGTCACGATCGCGCCGACCATCAGCGAGCCGATGTCGACGCCGAGGTAGGTCACCACGGGCACGAGCGAGTTGCGGAGGATGTGCACCGTGACGACGCGGCGGCGCGTGAGCCCCTTGGCGGACGCCGTGCGCACGAAGTCGGCGCTCGAGTTCTCGGCCACGGAGGCGCGGGTCAGGCGGACGATGTACGCGAACGACACCGAGGCGAGCACGATGGCCGGCAGCACGAGCTCGGACCACGGGGCCTGCGAGCTGACGGTGGTGCGGAACAGCCCGAGCTGGATGCCGAAGACGTACTGCAGCAGGAAGCCGATGACGAACGTGGGCACGGAGATGAGCAGCAGGCTGACGACGAGCGCGCTCGTGTCGAAGATCTTGCCCTTGCAGAGGCCCGCGACGAGCCCGACGAGGATGCCGGCGACGGCCTCGAAGACGAGGGCGAGCATGGCCAGGCGGAACGTGATCGGGAAGGCGCGCACCAGCTCGTCGACGACGGGTCGACCCGAGAACGTGGTGCCGAGGTCGCCCGTGAAGAGACCGCCGATGTAGAGCAGGTACTGCACGATGAACGGCTGGTCGAGGTTGTACTCGGCGCGGATGGCCTCGATGACGGCCGGGCTGGGCGTCTTGTCGCCGAAGAGCGCGGCCACGGGGTCCCCGGGCAGCGCGAAGACCATGAAGTAGATGAGGAACGTCGCCCCGAAGAAGACGGGGATCAGTTGGAGGAGCCGGCGTCCGGTGTACCAGAGCATCAGGCCTCCTCAGTCGGCTGCGCGTGCATCGTTGTCGCAATCATGAGGTGGGGGGGAAAAACGGTCGTGACGCCCGCCGAGGGGCCCGGACAGTGAGGACACTGCCCGGACCCCTCGCGAGCTCCGGTCGAGCGCGGTGCGCGTCGACCCTACTTCGTGATCTGCGAGTAGAGCGGGACGGAGTCCCAGCCGTACTCGACGTTGCTGACCGTGTCGGCCCAGACGCCGTTCACGTTCGCGTACCACAGCGGCACGATCGGCAGGTCCTCGAGGAGGATCTCCTGGGCCTGCTGGTAGTAGCCGTTCGCCTCGTCGACGTCGCTGGCGGCGCTGCCCTGGGCGAGCAGGTCGTCGAATTCGGGGTTCGAGTACTTGCCGTCGTTGGACGAGCCGTCGGTGGCCATCGTCGGGTACAGGAAGTTGTACAGCGACGGGTAGTCGGCCTGCCAGCCGGAGCGGAACGCACCGGTCATGGCACCGCCGGAGGCGTCGGTGCGGAACTCCGCGAAGGTCGCGTAGGGCTTGCCCTCGGCCTTGATCCCGAGCGTGCTCGCGATGCTGTTGGTCGTGGCGTCGACCCACTCCTGGTGGCCGCCGTCGGAGTTGTACCCGATGGTGAACACGGTGTCGCCGTAGGGCGAGATCGCGTCGGCCTGGTCCCAGAGGTCCTTGGCCGCGTCGGCGTCGTAGGAGAGGACGTCCTCGCCCTCCAGGTCGTCCGAGTAGCCGGGGATGACCGGGCTCGTCCAGTCCTTGGCGGGGGTGCGGGTGCCCTGGAAGATGACCTTCGTCACGTCGTCGCGGTTGATGGCCATCGAGATGGCCTGACGGCGCAGCTTGCCCTCTTCGTCGTCGCCGAAGTGCGCGAGGTACTGCGGGATCGTCATGCCCTGGAACACCGCGGCGGGCTGGTTGACGTTCGTGTCGGGGAAGTCGCTCTGGTAGGTCTGGAACGCCGCGGGCCCGATCTGGTCGAGCACGTCGAGGTTGCCGCCCTGCACGTCGGCGTAGGCCGAGTCGAGCGAGGTGTAGAAGTTGATGTCGAGACCGCCGTTGGCCGGCTTGCGGTTGCCGTCGTAGTCGGGGTTCGTCACCAGCTTGATGCCCTGGTTGTGGGTCCAGGCGCCCTCGCTCGCGAGCATGTAGGGGCCGTTGCCGACGGGGTTCTCGCCGAAGGCGGCGGGGTCGGCGTAGAACGACTCGGGCAGCGGCGAGTAGGCCGAGTAGCCGAGGCGCAGCGGGAAGTCGGCCTCGGGGGACTTCAGCGTGACCGTGAACTGGGTGTCGCTGTCGACGGTCAGGTCGAGGTCGCTCTGGGCGGTGTCGTCGTAGCCGACGAAGTTGTCGAAGAACGACGCGCCGGACGAGTTGGCGGCGTTGTCGAAGCTCGCGGCCCAGTTCCAGGCCTTGGTGAACGACTCGGCGGTGACGTCGGTGCCGTCGGTGAACTTCCAGCCGTCCTTGAGCGTGATCGTCCACACGGTGGCGTCGTCGCTCTCGATGCTCTCGGCGACCTCGTTCTTGGTCGTGCCGTCGGCGTTGTAGCTGATGAGGCCCGCGAAGATCGAGGTGACGATGCGGCCGCCGCCGGTCTCGGTGGTGTCCGAGGGGATCAGCGGGTTCTCGGGCTCGGTGCCGTTGGTGGTGATGATGGCGCTCGCGTCGCCGGAGGTGTCGTCGTCCGACCCTCCGCCGCTGGCGCAGCCCGTGAGGACGAGTGCTGCCGTCCCCACGACGGCGATGGCCCCGAGGCCCATGCGCGTCTTCTTCAATGTTCCTCCTGATGCGGGAAAGGACGCAGCGGGGCCCCCATGAGCCTCGCCGCGTTGGATGCAGTCACCCTAAGCACCGGGCTCAGCCATCTCCAAACCCCACGGGCAACGGTTACACGACGGAAACCAACTCGCCGGATCGTTGCGTGGAGGGTCGATCCGTTGCGCGTGCCGGGCGCGAGGCGCAAGGATCCGCTGCGAGAAATCAGACAGCTGCCGGGTATCATCCGCGGCCGGCCGGTGCGTCCCGTACGATCGGGCCGTGAGCGACAGAGACGACACGCTACCTGCATCCGGGGGGCAGACGCCACGGGGCGACGGGGCCGCCCCCGTCGCGACGGGACCGATGCGACCGGGCCGCGCGCGCCTCCGGGTCGAGATCGCGATCGTGCTCGGGCTGTCGCTCGGGGCCTCGGCCGTCTACTCGCTGCTGTCGATCGCGAACCGGCTGACGCGCGACCAGGCCCTCTCGCAGCAGACCGCGACCCTGAACTCGTCGCTCAGCGACCGCCCCGTCTTCGACCTGATCTACCAGCTGGTCGGCATCGCCGTCGACCTCGTGCCGGTGGCGCTCGTCGCCTACCTGCTCTGGAGCGAGGCCCGGCCGCACCTCGGCCGGCTGGGGGTCGACTTCTCCCGCGCCGGCCGCGACGTGCTCGGCGGGGCGGGGCTCGCGCTCGCCATCGGCGTCCCGGGCATCGGGCTCTACCTCGTGGGCAAGGCGCTCGACCTGACCGTCACGGTCGTCCCGACCGACCTCGCCGCCCAGTGGTGGACGGTGCCGGTGCTGCTGCTCTCGGCCCTCCGCGCCGGCGTGACCGAGGAGGTCATCGTCGTGGCCTACCTGTTCGCCCGCCTGCGCGACCTCGGCTGGCGCACCTGGCCGATCATCGTCGCCGCCGCCCTGCTGCGCGGCAGCTACCACCTCTACCAGGGCTTCGGCGCCTTCGTCGGCAACGTCGTCATGGGGCTCGTCTTCGGCTGGCTCTACACGCGGACGGGCCGCGTGCTGCCGCTCGTCGTCGCGCACCTGCTCATGGACGCGGCCGTCTTCGTCGGCTACCCCTGGGCCGCGACGGCGTTCCCGGCGGCGTTCGGCCTGCCCTCCTGACGCGGTCCACGCGCCGGGACGCGAGCCGAGGAGGCGGCGGCCGGCCGCGTGCGCTCGTCGCGTGGCCTCCCCCGGCCACGCCCGCGCGGATGTGCGCCGACTTCGCCCCGCGGGCGACGCCCCCTCTTGACACCCGTTCGGGGGGAGCGTGTCATGGTCTCAGGTGCCGAGGTGGCTCCGACAACTCCACACGCACCTCCTCGACCGTCCCCCCGGGCGTCATCCGGGACGGCCCCCGTCACGCGAGCGCCGTCCGCGCCGCTCTGGGGCCGGCACCCGCGGGGACCACGGAGAACCGCCTGGCCGCCGACGGGATCGGCGACCAGGCGGTTCTCCACCTCAGGCCCGGAGGCGCGTGACGATCAGGCGAACGCCTCGACGGGCGGGCAGGCGCAGAACAGGTTGCGGTCGCCCCACGCCTGGTCGATGCGCCGGACGGGCGGCCAGTACTTGCCGCGGACGAGCGTGCGGACCGGGTACACGGCCTCGTCGCGGCTGTACTCGCGCGTCCACTCGCCCGAGATGACCGACTCGGCCGTGTGGGGCGCGCCCCGCAGCGGGCTCGACTCGGCGGTGAAGCGGCCCGAGGCCACGTCCGCCGCCTCGCCGGCGATCGCGATCATCGCGTCGACGAACCGGTCGATCTCGGCGAGGTCCTCGCTCTCGGTCGGCTCGACCATCAGGGTGCCCGCGACGGGGAACGACATCGTCGGCGAGTGGAACCCGTAGTCGATGAGGCGCTTGGCCACGTCGTCCACGGTCACGCCGGTGGCGTCGCGCAGGGGCCGCAGGTCGAGGATGCACTCGTGCGCGACGAGCCCGTTCTCGCCCGCGTAGAGCACCGGGAAGTGGTCGCGCAGACGGGCGGCGACGTAGTTCGCCGCGAGCACCGCCGCCCCGGTCGCCGCCGCGAGGCCCTCGGTGCCCATCATGCGCACGTAGGCCCAGCTGATCGGCAGGATGCTCGGCGACCCGTACGGCGCGCTCGACACGGGGACGCCCGCGTGGGCGAGCCGCTCCCCCGCCGCGGCGGGCTCGGCGCCGGTGCGGCGGTCGGCCTGCTGTGCGAGCGGGTGGCCCGGCAGGTAGGGGGCCAGGTGGGCCTTCGCCGCGACCGGTCCGACACCGGGACCGCCGCCTCCGTGGGGGATGCAGAAGGTCTTGTGCAGGTTGAGGTGCGAGACGTCGCCGCCGAAGTCGCCGAACCGAGCGAAGCCGAGCAGGGCGTTGAGGTTCGCGCCGTCGACGTAGACCTGGCCGCCGGCCGCGTGCACGGCGTCGGTGACCTCGCGGATGTCGTGCTCGTAGACGCCGTGCGTCGACGGGTACGTGATCATCAGCGCGGCGAGCTCGTCGGCGTGCTGCGCGACCTTGGCCCGCAGGTCGGCGAGGTCGACGTCGCCCTGCTCGTTGCAGGCGACGACCACCACGCGCATGCCCGCGAGGACGGCGCTGGCGGCGTTCGTGCCGTGCGCGCTCTGCGGGATGAGGCACACGGTGCGCGCCGTGTCGCCGGCGGCGAGGTGGAACCCGCGGATGGCCAGCAGGCCGGCGAGCTCGCCCTGGCTGCCGGCGTTCGGCTGCAGCGAGACGGTGTCGTAGCCCGTGACCTCGGCCAGCCAGCCCTCGAGCTGCCCGATCATCTCGAGGTAGCCCTCGACGTCGGACGCGGGGGCGAACGGGTGCACGGCCGCGAACTCGGGCCAGGTGACCGCCGCCATCTCGGTCGCCGCGTTGAGCTTCATCGTGCAGCTGCCGAGGGGGATCATGCCGCGGTCGAGCGCGTAGTCCTTGTCGGCGAGGTGCTTGAGGTAGCGCATCATGCTGGTCTCGCTGCGGTGCGTGCGGAAGACCGGGTGGGTGAGGAAGTCGCTGGTGCGGCGCAGGGCACCTGGCAGGACCGCGTCGCGCTCGGCGGCCGCGGGCGCCGGGGGCAGCGCGACGCCGAGGACCTCGGCGACCACCTCGACGTCCTCGCGCGTCGTCGTCTCGTCGAACGAGAGACGGATGCAGTCGTCGTCGACGGCCCAGAGCAGGTAGCCGCGCTCGTGCGCCGCGTCGACGACCTCGCGCGCCCGGCCGGGCACGAACACCTGCAGGGTGTCGAAGAAGACGTCGTCCTCGAGCTCGAGGTCGCTCGCCCGCACGGCGGCGGCGAGGTCGGCGGCGTGGGCGTGGACCCGCGACGCGATGTGCCGCAGGCCCCACGGCCCGTGGTAGACGGCGTACATCGAGGCCATCACGGCGAGCAGCACCTGCGCGGTGCAGATGTTCGACGTGGCCTTCTCGCGACGGATGTGCTGCTCGCGGGTCTGCAGGCTGAGGCGGTAGGCCGGGTGGCCCTCGACGTCCTGGGAGACGCCGACGAGGCGGCCGGGCAGCTGGCGCTCGAGCCCGGTGCGGACGGCCATGTAGCCGGCGTGCGGGCCGCCGAACCCCATGGGCACGCCGAAGCGCTGGCTCGTGCCGACGGCGACGTCGGCCCCGAACTCGCCGGGCGGGCGCAGCAGGGTCATGGCGAGCAGGTCGGCGGCGACGACCGCGAGGCCGCCGGACGCGTGGACGGCCGCGACGACCGCCTCCGGGTCCCACACGCAGCCGGAGGCGCCGGGGTACTGCACGAACACCCCGAACGCCTCGGGGATCTCGGCCGGGTCGACGCTCGCCAGCTCGAGCTCGACGAGCTCGATGCCGACGGCCTCGGCGCGGCCCGCGAGCAGCGCCTTGGTCTGCGGCAGGGCGTCGGCGTCGACGACGAAGACGTCGGTGCGCGCCTTCGAGGCACGACGGGCGAGCAGCATGCCCTCGACGACCGCGGTGCCCTCGTCGAGCATCGACGCGTTCGCGGTCGTGAGGCCGGTCAGCTCGGAGACCATGGTCTGGAAGTTGATGAGGGCCTCGAGGCGGCCCTGCGAGATCTCGGGCTGGTACGGCGTGTAGGCCGTGTACCAGCTCGGGTTCTCGAGCACGTTGCGCTGGATCACGGCCGGCGTGACCGTGTCGTAGTAGCCGAGCCCGATCATGCTGCGCGAGGGACGACCGCGGTCGGCGAGCGCACGCAGCTCGGCCAGCGCCTCCTTCTCGCCGATGGGCGCGAGCAGCACCGAGGCCTCGACGGCGGCGGCGTGGATGCTGTCGGGCACCGCGGCGCGGACGAGCGACTCGACGCTGTCGTGGCCCAGCAGCTCGAGCATGGCCGCCTGGTCGGCGGCGGTCGTGCCGACGTGGCGGTCGACGAAGCCGGTGGCGGCCCGGTCGGACCAGTCGCCGAAGACGGACCCCTGCGCGTCGCTCATTCGGCGGTGAGGGCGACGTACTCGTCGCGGGAGAGGAGGGCGAGGCCGTCGGTGGTCGACAGGCTGATCTTGATGAGCCAGCCGTCGCCGAAGGGGTCGCTGTTGACGAGGTCGGGGCTGTCGACGACGGCCTGGTTCGCCTCGAGGACGGTGCCCAGCGCGGGCGCGTAGAGCTCGCCGACCGACTTGGTCGACTCGATCTCGCCGACGACCTTGCCCGTCTCGACCTCGGTGCCCTCGGCGGGCAGGTCGACGTAGACGACGTCGCCGAGCTTCGCGGCGGCGTAGTCGGTGATGCCGACGGTGGCGGTGTCGCCGTCGATGAGCAGCCACTCGTGCTCGGAGGTGTACTGCAGGGCGGTGAGGTCGGTCATGGCCGGTCCTTTCGGGGAGGCAAGGGACGCCGGGGGCGGGGACGAGGAGGCGGTGCGGGCGCGGGCAGGTCGCCCGCGGGGGTCAGGAGCGCTTGTAGAACGGCAGGGACACGACCGCGGCGGGGATCGCGGTGCCGCGGACGTCGACGGCGAGGGCGGGGCCCCGGTCGGCGACCTCGGGGTCGACGAAGGCCATCGCGACGGGGTGGCCGAGGGTCGGCGACAGGGCGCCGCTGGTCACCTCGCCGACCACGGTGCCGTCGTCCGTGACGACGGGGTAGCCGGCCCGGGCGGCGCGGCGGCCCTCGAGGGCGAGGCCGACGAGCACCCGGGCACCGGGCTCGGGCTCGACGCCCGCCTTGCCCACGAACTCCTTCGAGGTGTCGACCACCCGGCCGAGCCCCGCCTGCGCCGGGCGCACGTCGAGGCCCAGCTCGTGGCCGTAGAGGGGCATGCCCGCCTCGAGGCGCAGCGTGTCGCGGCTGGCCAGCCCCGCAGGCACGAGGCCGCGGGGAGCACCGGCCTCGGCGAGGGCCGCCCAGAGCTCGGGGGCGAGCTCGGGGGCGAGGTAGAGCTCGAAGCCGTCCTCGCCGGTGTAGCCGGTGCGCGCGATGAGCACGGGGGCGTCGTCGAAGGTGCCCTGCAGCACGCGGTAGTAGCGGAGGGTCGAGAGGGGCGCGTCGGGCTGCAGGCGGTCGGCCGTGACCAGCTCGTCGAGCACGCCCTCGGCCTCGGGGCCCTGGATCGCGATGAGGGCGGTGTCGTCGCTCTCGTCGTCGACCGTGACGTCGAAGCCGTCGGCCCGGCCCGCCAGGGCGGCGAAGGCCGCGTCGCGGTTGGAGGCGTTCGCGACGACGAGGTAGTCGTGCTCGTCGAGGCGGTAGACGACGAGGTCGTCGACGATGCCGCCCTCGGGGCTGAGCAGCAGCGAGTACTTGGCCCGGCCGACCGCGATGGTCGAGAGGGTGCCCGCGAGCGCCCCGTCGAGGAACGCCCCGGCGTCGGGGCCGACGACGGCGATCTCGGCCATGTGCGAGAGGTCGAACAGGCCCGCGGCGGTGCGGACCGCGTGGTGCTCGGCCAGGTCGGAGCTGTAGCGGACGGGCATCTGCCAGCCGGCGAAGTCGGTGAAGCTGGCCCCGGCGGCGACGTGCACCTCGTGCAGGGGGCTGAGGCGCTCCTCCTGCTCGTCGGCCACGGCCTCGGCGTCGTCGGCGGCGACGACGTCGAGCGGCGCCCCGCCCGCGGTGGCGATGCCCTCGGTGCCGTCGTCGGAGACCGGGACGTCGCCCGTCTCGTCGGTCGTCGCGCCGGCGGTGCCCGCGGCGTCGTCGTCGAGGTCGGCGAGGCCGTCGCGGGCCAGCTCGGCGTCGTCGGGGCCGGGGGCGGCGGGCAGGTTCGAGGATGCGTCGGACATCTGCGGACTCCTGGGGGACGGCCCGGCGCCTGACTCGGCCGGGATCGGCGTCGTGCAGCACCTGCACGACGGGGACGCGCACGGCACGGCGGAGCCGTGGTCGTGCACCCCCTCTGTCATGGGCCTGAGAGCTTCGCCGGCCCGGAGGTCGACTTTCACCGTGGGCGAGGGAGCGGCGCCCCGGGACGCTCGCGCGCCTCGGGTCGCAGGTGCCCCCTGCTTTTCAGAGCGGCCAGTCCGTCGCGGTACGCGGTACCTGAGAGATTGGCGGGGAGCTTGCTCCTTCGGTGCCCGGCGGCGCAGATCGTGCGCTCCGGGGCTCTCCCGCGACGTGTTCGTGGCCCGGTGTTCTGTTGTGCCGCCCAGACTACAGGCGGCGTGTGACAGCGGTGTTTCGGGCGCGCACGACGGACGCCCCGGCCGTGGGTCACGGTCGGGGCGTCCTGGGAGCGGGGCGGACGAGCGGTGCCGGGCCTACGAGGCGGGCTGCTCGGGCTGCTCGGGCTCGGGCGAGCCCGCGGCCTGGTGGGCGGCGACGAGCTCGCGCACGTCGTTCGCGAGCTGGGCGACGCCCTCGGGCAGCATCTCGAAGCCCTCGCGGTTGCCGGGGTTGACGACGAGGCCGGTCTGCGCCGGGATCGCCTGGACGAGCTCGGCGGCGGGGATCGTGGCCTGGAACTCGGCGACGCCCTTGACCTGCTCGCCGATCATGTCGGCGTGCGTGAAGGCGGCGAGCATCGGGGTGCCCTCGCGGTCGAACAGCACCGGCTGCAGGTCGTTGAGGCTGTCCTGCGCGTCGACGGCGCTGGCCACGACGACCTGCGCGTTGACGAACTCGGCGAGCACGGCGTTCATGTCGCCCTCACCTGCCTGTCCCTTGCTGATGGCCTGCTCGAGGGCGGTCGGTTCGCGGTTCTCCGTAGCGGTCATCGGACCAGCCTGCACCCTCGACCTCCGTGACGCCTCCGTGACCTCGCCGCGGGGCCCCGTGCGGTTAGTCTTGGCCTCCTCGACCGTCGGCGTGAGCCGTCGCCCCTCCCACCACCAGGAGCACGCCGTGGCCTCCAAGACCGCACCGCTGTTCGTCGCCGTCCTCGCCCTCGCCCTGGCGACCGCGGGCTGCGCCGGGACGGACGCCGAGCCGGGCGCCGCCGGCACCCCCACGGTCGTCACGACCACCGGCCCCGACGCCACGGCCACGCCCCTGCCGACGACGACCCCGCCGGCGCCCTCGACCGCCGAGGCGCACGAGGCGCCGCCCGCGTGGGACGCCTGCGTCGCCGCGGTGCGGACCGAGTACCCCGACTTGCCGTCGCTCGACGACGTGTGGGCCTACGAGGAGGCGGACGTGCGCGACGCGGACTCGGGCGCGGTCGCCGAGGTGCGGTTCGGGCACCTGGCCGACGGCCGGGTCGAGGCGGCCTTCACCTGCCAGATCTCGGGCACGCCCGAGTCCCCCGTCGTCGACCTCGTCTCGCCCGTCGACATCTAGCCCTCGGGCCTCTAGCCCACGGCCCTCCGGGTCCGAACGGCCGTCGCTCGCGTGGTCGGGAACGGCCACTCCCGAGGGGCTGGAGGACACCATCCGACCGCTCGGCCGGTGCACACGGCTCTAGCCCACGGGCCTCGTCGCCCGCACGGCCGTGGCGTCGAGCTCGTCGTCGCGCTCCACGGACGCGTCGAGCCCCGCGGCGGTGAACAGCGCGGCCGTGGCCGGCGCCTGCCGCACGCTCGTCTCGACGAGCACCGTCCCCGTGGGCGACAGCCACTCCCCCGCCGACGCGGCGATCCGGCGGTGCAGGTCGAGGCCGTCGGCGCCGCCGTCGAGGGCGAGCGGGGACTCGTGGAGGCGGGCCTCGGGCGGCATCGTCGCGATGGCGCCCGTCGGCACGTAGGGGGCGTTCGCGACCAGGACGTCCACCTGCCCGCGCAGCCGGGCGGGCAGGCCGCCGAACAGGTCGCCCTCGACGACCAGGGCGAGAGGGCCGAGGTTGCGACGCGCGCAGCGGACGGCCGCGGGGTCGAGGTCCGAGGCGACGACGTCCAGCCCGGGCGACCGGTGCAGCAGCGCGGTCGCGACGGCGGCGACGCCGCAGCAGAGCTCGACGACGACCGGTGCGGGGACGGCGACGTCGTCGTCGGCGGGGGCGGCCGCGAGCGCCGCCTCCGCCAGGTCGAGGAGCAGCCCGGTGCGGCGGCGAGGCACGAACACGCCGGACTCGACGGCGAGCCGGAGGCCCGCGAAGCCCGCCCAGCCGAGCACCTGCTCGAGCGGCTCGCCCGCGACGCGTCGCGCCAGGAGCGCCTCGAGCTCGGCACCCGCCGCGGCCTCGAGCAGGAGGCGCGCCTCGTCCTCGGCCCAGACGCAGCCGGCCGTCCGCAGGCGCCGGACCACCGCCTCCTCGTCCGGGTCCACCGCCGCCGTCTCGACCACGGGGCCAGCGTAGGACCGCCCTGCCCCCGCCGCGCCGGTGCGCTGTCGGCGGTGCCGCGTAGGCTCGTCGCAGCCGGCGGCCCGAGGGCGCCGCAGCAGAGGAGATCATGAAGCCGCTGACCGAGACCGACATCCGCGAGTCGTTCGTCAACGCCCTGCCGGGCGACCTCGACAGGCTGCCCATCCCGGGGCTGCACGAGATGCTGTGGGACGACCGCGAGTTCCTCGGCTGGCGCGACCCCCAGGCGCACCAGCGCGGCTACATCGTGCACTGGATGGCCGACCGGCCGGTCGGGCTCGTCGTGCGCTCGTCGGGCACGTCGCTGCGGCCGGGCATCGCCGCCATGTGCTCGCTGTGCCACTCGCCCCAGCCCGCCACGCAGGTGCGGCTCTTCACGGCCCCGAAGGCCGGCGACGCCGGCGCGAACGGCGACACCGTGGGCACCTACATCTGCGAGGACCTGGCGTGCTCGCTGCTCATCCGCGTGGCGCCTCCCCACCTCAACCCGCCCGAGCAGATCGAGCGGCGCGCCAGCGGCCTGGCCGAGCGGGTGCAGGGCTTCACGACCAACGTCATGAAGGCCGCCTGACCCGCGACCACCCGTCCCCCACCCCGACAGAACGAGAGCGAGCAGCCATGTCCGTCGTCAAGATCAACGCCATCCACGTGCCCGAGGGGTCGGGCTCCGAGCTCGAGTCGCGCTTCGCGGCCCGCAAGCACTCCGTCGACGGGGCCCCCGGCTTCGAGGGGTTCCAGCTGCTGCGCCCCGTCTCGGGCGACGCCCGCTACTTCGTCGTGACGACGTGGGCCGACGAGCAGTCGTTCCAGGACTGGTCGGCGAACGGGGCGGCCGCCGCGCACGCCGGACCGCCCGCCGGCCACGGCGCCGGGGCCGGGCCGGGCGCGTCGGCCGACCCGGGCGCCGAGGCGCCGCGCCGTCCCGTCGCCACGGGCGCCGACCTGCTCGAGTTCGAGGTCGTCGAGCTCTGAGCACCGGCCTCGGCGGGTCGCTCGACGTCGAGCGACGAGCACGTGCGTCCCCAGTGGATCCCAGGGTCGCGACGTACCCTGCCGATCAGTCGCGACCCGCTCCGAGCCGCCACGAGAGGCACTGGACACCATGAAGAAGTCAGCCCGCTGGATCCCCGCCGCGATCGTCCCCGCCGCCGTCGTCGCGGCCGGGATCGTCGTCCCCTCGATGGCCGCGAACGCCGAGGTGTCGCTGCCGGACAAGACGCCCCAGCAGGTCCTCGAGCTCGCCGCGTCGAGCTCGGGCACCGCGTTCTCGGGCACGGTCGAGCAGACCAGCGACCTCGGCCTGCCCGACGTCTCGGGGCTGCAGGGCGGCTCCGGCGACGGCTCGACCGCCGACGCCCTCGAGCTGCTGACCGGCAGCCACACCGCGAAGGTTTTCGTCGACGGCGACGACCGGCAGCGCGTGCAGGTCGTCGAGGACCTCGCCGAGCGCGACGTGATCCGCGACGGCGACAGCGTCTGGACCTGGGACTCGTCGTCGAAGCAGGCGTCGCACGTCACGCTGCCCGACGCGAGCGGCACGCAGGTGCCCGGCGTCCTGCCCGACGGCACGGCCGTGCCGCAGACCCCCGCCGAGCTCGCCTCGGCCCTGCTGGCCGCGGTCGAGCCGACCACGACCGTCACCACGACCGACGACGTCAGGGTGGCCGGCCGGTCCGCGTACCAGGTCGTGCTCACCCCCGACGACCCCGCGACGCTCGTCGGCAGCGCGACCCTGACCGTCGACGCCGAGACCGGCGTGCCGCTGAAGGTGGTCGTCGCCGCGAAGGGCCAGGCCGACCCGGCCGTCTCGGTCGGCTTCACCTCCGTCGACTTCCGGGCACCCGCCTCCGACGTCTTCGCCTTCACCCCGCCGGCGGGCGCCGACGTGACCGAGGTCGCGCTGCCGACGACGCACGACCACGCGACCGCCGAGGCTCGGGGCGACCGGACGGCGCCCACGGTGCTCGGCTCGGGCTGGAGCACCGTCGTGGGCCTCGCCGCGTCGCCCGCCGACTCGGCCCCCGCCTCGGGCCAGGGCGACGACGGCGACTCCGCCGCGCTGCTCGACCAGGTCCTGACGCCCGTGACGGGCGGCCGGGTGCTGCAGACCTCGCTGGTCTCCGTGTTCGTCGGCGACGACGGTCGCGTGTGGGCGGGCGCCGTCGACGCGGACGCCCTCCAGGCAGCCGTCGCCGCGCAGTGAGCGACGGGACCGGCCCGCGGCCGGACGCCGGGCTCGCCGTGCAGACCGAGGGCCTCGGCAAGACCTTCGGCCGACAGCGCGCCGTGGCCGACCTCGACCTCGCGGTGCCGCAGGGCAGCGTCTACGGGTTCCTGGGCCCCAACGGCTCGGGCAAGACCACGACCATCCGCATGCTGCTCGGGCTCACCTCGGCGACGAGCGGCACGATCCGCGTGCTGGGCGGGGCCATGCCCGACCAGGCCCGCGACGTGCTGCCGCGCGTCGGGGCCCTCGTCGAGGGCCCCGCGTTCTACCCGTTCCTCTCGGGGCGCGCGAACCTGGTGCGCCTCGACTCGGGCGACCGCCGCGCGCCGGCGTCGACCCGGCGGGCCAGGGTCGACGCCGCCCTCGACCGCGTCGGGCTCGGGCACGCCGCCGACAAGAAGGCGCACGCCTACTCGCTCGGCATGAAGCAACGGCTCGGCATCGCGAACGCGCTGCTCATGCCCCGTGACCTGCTCGTGCTCGACGAGCCCAGCAACGGCCTCGACCCGCAGGGCACCCGCGAGGTGCGTGCCCTGATCCGCTCGCTGGCCGACGACGGCACGACCGTGCTCGTCTCGAGCCACCTGCTGGCCGAGGTCGAGCAGATGTGCAGCCACATCGGCGTCATGAGCGCCGGCCGCCTGCTGACCCAGGGCACGCTCGACGACCTCCGCGCGCTCGGCACGCACCGGGTCCGCGTGCTCACGCCCGACCCCGACCTCGCCCGCGGGGTCCTCGCCCGTCTCGGCCTCGTGCCCGACGGGTCCGGCTCGCCCGCCCTGCCCGCCTCCCCCGACGCACCCGACGCGCCTGCCGCGCCTGCCGCGCCTGCCGCCACAGGCTCCGCCGGCGCCGTCCGCGTCGAGGCCGACCTCGGCGTCGAGGGCCTGGCGCCCGAGACCGTCGTCGCCGCGCTCGTGGCCGCCGACGTGCGCGTGCGCGGGTTCGAGGTCGCCGGCGCCAGCCTCGAAGACCGTTTCGTCGACCTGACCGGGGAGGGCTTCGATGTCGCCGGCTGAACCGACCGGGCCCGACGCGGCCGCCGCCTCCTCGTCCGTCGCGGGGGCGGCCCCCGTGCCGGCGCGTCGTGGCTCCGGCCTGGCGCTGCTCGGCAGCGAGGTCGCCGTGCTGTTCCGTCGGACGCGGACCATCGCGCTGCTCTCGGCCCTCGCCCTCATCCCGGTGCTGCTCGCGGTCGCCGTGCGGGTGGCCACCGACGACGACGGGTCGGGCGGCGGCCCCGCCTTCCTCGGCGACATCACCCGCAACGGCCTCTTCGTCTCGCTGACGGCCCTCACGGTCGCCATCCCGCTGTTCCTGCCGCTCACGGTCGGCGTCGTCGCGGGCGACACGATCGCCGGCGAGGCGAGCCTCGGCACCCTGCGGTACCTGCTCGTGACCCCGGTGGGCCGGGTGCGCCTCCTGCTCGTCAAGTACGCCGGTGCGGCCCTCTTCTGCCTCGCCGGCACCCTCGTCGTGGTCGTCGTGGGCGCGATCGCGGGCGCGGCCCTGTTCCCCGTCGGCCCGGTGACGCTGCTGTCGGGCCAGACGATCGGGCTGGGCGACTACGCCGGCCGCATGCTGCTGATGGCCCTCTACGTCACGATCTCGCTGCTCGGCCTCAGCGCGATCGGCCTGTTCGCGTCGACGCTCACGAGCGTGCCGGTGGGCGCCATGGCGGCGACCGTCGTGCTGTCGACGGCCGCTCAGATCGTCGACGCGCTGCCGCAGCTGTCGTTCCTCGACCCGTGGCTGTTCACCCACTACTGGCTGGGGTTCGCCGATCTGTTGCGCGATCCGATCTCGTGGAGCAACTTCGCGGACAACGCGCTACTGCAGGCGGGCTACATCGCCGTCTTCGGCGCGCTCGCGCTCGGCCGGTTCACCACGAAGGACGTCCTGAGCTGAGCCTGCCGCGCCGAGCGGTCTAGCGTGGATCGGTGCTCACCCGACGTCGCCTCCTGCCCGCCGCCTCCCTCGCCGTGGGCGCCTCGCTGCTCGTCGCCGCGTGCACGGGTGCCGATCCCCGGCCCGAGCGCGTCGAGGTCACGGTGGCCACGCCGGAGGCGCCGGTCACGACCGCGGCGTCGCCCACGGCCGCCGAGAGGGCCGTCGAGACCAGCCGCGCGCTCTGGACCAGTTCGCCGGTCGTCGTGCTGGCCCCGGCCGGTCGCCCGGACGCGGTCGCCGACGCCGCCGCGCAGGGCGAGCGGCTCGGGGCGCCCGTGCTGCTCGCCGGCGACGGCGTCGACGTCGCCGCCGAGCTCGACCGGCTGGACGCGACGACGGTCGCCACCGTGGGCGATGCCGACGACGCCCACGACGACGCGGCGACCGTCCACGGCGTCGCGTCCGTGCCGGCCGACGAGGTCGAGCCGTCCCCCTCGCGGCACGCCGACTCGTCGACCCTGGTCGTCGTGGCGGGCTCCGACGACGCGGCCGCCTCGGCCACGGCGCGCGCCGCCGGGGCCGAGCTGCTGCCGCTGCCGGAGGGCGTGGTCGACCTGCAGCAGGACGCGTCCGTCGTGGACGCGATGGGCGCCTCCCGGGCCGCCGCCACCGTCGTCGTCGGAGCGGCCTTCGCGGGTCGCGCCCACCTCGACTGGTCGGTCGCCGCCGCGCGGTCGGGCGCGCAGCTGCCCGGCGGAGGCCAGCGGTTCTTCCCCGACCGCCGCTTCGTCGCGCTCTACGGCGCTCCGGGCACGGGCGCCCTCGGCGTGCTCGGCGAGCAGGACGCCGCCGCCGCCGTGCGACGGGCCGCCGAGGTCGCCGCCGGCTACCAGGCGTCGTCCGACCGGCCCGTCGTCCCGATGCTCGAGGTGATCGCCACGGTCGCGGCGGGCTCGGCCGGGCCGGACGGCGACTACTCGAACGAGCTCGACCCGGAGACGCTCCGCCCCTGGGTCGAGGCTGCCGCCGACGCCGGCCAGTACGTCGTCCTGGACCTGCAGCCCGGCCGGGCGGGCTTCCTCAGCCAGGCGAAGCGCTACGAGTCGCTGCTCGCCGAGCCCAACGTGGGCCTGGCCCTCGACCCCGAGTGGCGGCTCGCGCCGGACCAGGTGCCGCTCGCCCAGATCGGCGGGGTCGACGCCGCCGAGGTGAACGGGGTGTCGACCTGGCTGGCCGACCTCGTCGCCGCGCGGTCGCTGCCGCCGAAGCTGTTCGTGCTGCACCAGTTCCGGTCGAGCATGCTGCGCGACCGGGCCGCGATCGACCTCGGCCGACCCGAGCTGACCACCCTGGTGCACGTCGACGGCCAGGGGTCGCAGCCCGACAAGCAGGCGACCTGGCGCGCCCTGCACGACGGCGCCCCCGCGGTCGCCTGGGGCTGGAAGAACTTCTACGACGAGGACGAGCCGATGCTCACGCCCGAGCAGACCCTGGGCGACGTGTCGCCCGTGCCGGACCTCGTCACCTACCAGTAGGCGCGACGCGGGCACTCAGACGCCGAGCGCGCCCGTCGGGAGCACCGCGTGCACGCCCCAGGTCTGGTTCGCCACCTGCGTGACCCGCAGGTCGACGACGGCGCTGGCGAAGGCGAGCGCCGTGGCGCGGTCCACGTCGAGCAGCGCGGCCAGCCAGGTGACCATCGCGTCGAGGGCGTCGCCCGTGGCGACGTCGAGGTCGGGGTCGAAGCCGAACGTGACGCGGCCCGCCGGGGTCTCGGCGTGGATGCTCGCGAGGGGGCGGTCGTCGGCCAGGTCGAGCCGCACCCGCGTCGTCATGGCGCACTCGATCGCGGTGCCGCCGACCTCGCCGTCCCCCTGCGCCGCGTGGCCGTCGCCGAGGTAGAGCAGCGCGTCGTCGACCTGGACGGGCAGCCAGAGCGTCGACCCGGCCACGAGCTCGCGACAGTCGACGTTGCCGCCGGCGGCGGTGCGCGGCGGGGTCGTCGCGTGCTCGCCCGGCTCGGCGGGCGCGACCCCGACGACGCCGAGGAACGGCGCGGTCGGCACCGTCGGGCCGCGGCTCTCGGTGGCGAGCCCGGTGACGGCGTCGATGTCCCAGAGCAGCCACGACGGGGCGACGTCGGCCAGGCCGAGCCGGGTGGTGACGGGGGTCTCGCGACCGCCCGCGACGGTCCAGCCCCAGTCGCCCGGCCTCAGGTCGACGAAGGTCACGCCGAGCATGCCTCCCGGCCGGGCGCCCCGCACGGCGACCGGACCGGTGAGCGCGTGGCCTCGCGCCTGCGCGAACAGCCGCGGCCGCTGCTCGCCGGGCGTCGTCTGGCGCTCGAGGTGGCCGGAGGCGTCGAGGGACCCGACGACGACCTCGTCGCCGGGCTCGACCGTGAGCACGGACGCGTGGTCGCGCGAGTAGACGTCGTGCGTGGTCTCGCGGGTCGCGTCGAGGCGGTGCAGGGTCACGAGGCGTCGCCGCCGTCCGTCTCGGCGCGGCTCCGCACCGCGACGACCGCGGGCGGCGCGGCGCGCAGCTCGGCGACGACCTCGGCCGGGGCGGTCCTGCTGAGGTACCCCACGCGGGACTCGCGCACGTGGCGGCCCATGAGCTCGCCCGCCCGGTCCGGGTCGCCCGCGTCGACGGCGGCGAGGATGACGCGGTGGTCGGGCCAGAGGCGCTTGCCGCGCGAGAACTCGTCGAGGGCGTAGAGCCACTCGATCTTGCGCGACAGCTGCCTCAGCAGCGTCGCGAGGGTGCTGCTGCGGCTGAGCTCGGCGACCCCGATGTGGAACCGCTCGTTGAGGTCGACGAGCCGGTCGAGCTCGTCGACCTCGACGGCCGCGTCGCCCTCGTCGAGCACGCGCTCGAGCTCGCGGCGCAGCCGCAGCCACTCGCCGCCGTCGTCGGCGTCCGCCCCGCTGAAGCGCGCCCGGGCCCGGGACGCCGCCCGCCGCGCCGTCGAGATCTCGAGCGCCTCGCGGACCGCGAACAGGTCGTCGGCCTCGTCGACGGGGATGTCGGCCACGCGCGACCCGACGTTCGGCCGCGACTCGACGAACCCCTCGGCCTCGAGCCCGCGGAGGGCCTCGCGCACCGGCACCCGGGAGACCCCGTAGCGCTCGGCGAGCGCCGCCTCGGTGATGCGGGTGCCCGGCTGCAGCACCCCGTGCACGATGTCGGCGCGGACGGCGTCGACGACGCCCGGCGGGGCGGGGCGGGGGTCAGACACCGAGGCTGGCACCGGGGATCGCTCCTAGGAGGTGGTGGGTGTACTCGTCCGTCGGGGCGAGGAACACGTCGTCGACGCTGCCCCGCTCGACGATGCGACCGCGTCGCATCACCACCACACTATGGGCGATCTGCCGCACGACCGCGAGGTCGTGCGTGATGAACAGGTAGCTGAGCCCCAGTCGGCCCTGCAGCTCGGCCAGCAGCTCGAGGATCTGCTCCTGCACGAGCACGTCGAGGGCCGACACGGCCTCGTCGCAGATCAGCAGCTCGGGCTCGAGGGCGAGGGCCCGGGCGATGGCGACCCGCTGCCGTTGCCCGCCCGAGAGCTCGTTCGGCCGGCTCTGCGCGACCGACCGCGGCAGGGCCACCTGGTCGAGCAGCTCGGCGACGCGGGCGCGGCGGCCGGCGCGGTCGCCGACGCCGAAGATGCGCAGCGGCTCGTCGATCAGCCGCTCGACGCTGTAGGTCGGGTCGAGCGAGCCGTACGGGTCCTGGAACACCGGCTGCACGCGGCGGCGCAGAGCCCGGCGCGCCGCGCCGCGGCTGGCGGTGATGCCCTCGCCGTCGATGAGCGCGCTGCCCGACGTCGCCGGCTCGACGCCGAGCACGATGCGCGAGAGCGTGGTCTTGCCCGAGCCCGACTCCCCCACGACGGCCGTCGTGGTGCCGCGGGGCACCTCGAACGAGATGCCGTCGACCGCCCGGACGGTCTCGCCGCGTCGGCCCCGGAGGCGGTACTCCTTGACGAGGTCCGTCACGACCAGGATCGGGTCGACCCGCGCCTTCTCGGCGTCCTGCCGCCCGTCGGCGACGGGCTCCTCGGCCCGGAGCGCCGCCGCGGCCGTCACGGTCGGCGCCGCGGCGACGAGCCGCTTCGTGTACTCGTGCTGCGGGTCGAGCAGGATCTGCCGCGGCGTGCCCTGCTCGACGACGCGGCCGTCGAGCATGACGACGATGCGGTCGGTGCGGTCGGCCGCGACCCCGAGGTCGTGCGTGATGAAGAGCAGCGACGTGCCGTGCGCGTCGACGAGGGTCTGCAGGTGGTCGAGGATCTGCCGCTGCACCGTCACGTCGAGGGCGCTCGTCGGCTCGTCCGCGATCAACAGCTCGGGGTCGCGGGCGAGGGCGACGGCGATGAGCACCCGCTGCCTCATGCCGCCGGAGAACTCGTGCGGGTACTGGCCCGCGCGGCGCTCGGCCTCGGGGATGCCGGCCTCGGTCATCAGCTCGACGACGCGGCGGCCGACGGCGGCGCGCCCCCGGGCGCCGCCCGCACGGAGGGCGTCGGCGATCTGCGCCCCGACGGTCATCGAGGGGTTGAGGTTCGTCGACGGGTCCTGCGGCACGAGGCCGATGCGGGCGCCGCGCACCGACCTCATGCGCGCCTCGCCCGCCCCGGTCAGCTCGTCGCCGCCGAGGTGCACGGTGCCCCCGGTGACGTGGCCGGCGCCGGGCAGCAGCTGCAGCACCGCCGCGACGACGGTCGACTTGCCCGAGCCGGACTGGCCGACGATGGCGACCCGCTCGCCCCGGGCCACGTCGAGGTCGACGCCGTGCACGACGTCGCGGTCGCCGAACGCGACCCGGAGGCCCCGCACGGCGAGCAGGGGCGCGGGCGCCCCCTCGGCGGGACCGGGGCCGGGGCTGGCGGCGGCGGTGGTGGTCACGGTCTCAGCGTCCTGCGGCATAGGCCTGTGCTCCTCGGGGGTTGGCGGCGGCGCCCAGCACGCCGGTCGCGGGGTCGCGGGTGACGCTCGACAGCCGGCCGAGCGACCAGTCGCCCGAGCGGGTGACGACGTGGCCGCGGGCCTCGAGCCCGGCGATCAGCTCGTCGCCGAGGCGGTCCTCGACGACGACCCCGCCGGGCGTCCAGGTGCGCGGCCAGAACGAGCCGGGGAACGACGTCGTGTGCAGGGCCGGCGCGTCGATCGCCTGCTGCGGGCTCCACCCGCCGACGATCGTGCGGAGCAGGTAGAGCAGCTGCCACTGGTCCTGCTGGTCGCCGCCCGGCGAGCCGAGGGCCACGACGGGCTCCCCGTCGCGCAGCACGAGCGTCGGCGTGAGCGTCGTGCGCGGCCGCCGGCCGGGCTCGAGGGTCGAGGCGGTGCCCTCCTCCAGCCACGTCATCTGCAGGCGGCTGCCGAGGCAGAAGCCGAGCTCGGGGATGGTCGGCGACGACTGCAGCCAGCCGCCCGACGGGGTCGCCGAGACGACGTTGCCCCAGCGGTCGACGACGTCGATGTGGCAGGTGTCGCCGCGGGCCTCGCCCGTGGGGGCGACGTCGGGCTCGGCGCCCGGCTGGCGCGCGTCGTCCGCGGGCACGGCGGCGAACGACCCGACGGTGGGCTCCCCCACGCCGGCGCCGGGCCCGGCCGTGTCGTCGTCGGTGCGGAGCTCGGGGAGCCGGCCCGCGCCTCCTGCGCCCCCGGCGTCGCCGGGACGGAGCTCGTGGGAGGCGGAGCTCCCGATGAGCGCACGGCGCTCGGCCGCGTAGCCGGCCGACAGCAGGCGGTCGAGCGGCACGTCGCGGTCGCCGTACCAGGCCTCGCGGTCGGCCATGGCGAGCTTCTGCGCCTCGACGATCGTGTGGGCGCCGTCGACGGTCGACGGGTCGAGCAGCTCGTCGGGCAGCGGGTCGAGCATCGCCAGCACCTGCAGCAGCGCGGGGCCCTGGCCCCACGCGCCGGTCTTCGCCACGACGTGGCCGCGGAACTCGACCGTCGCCGCCTCCTCGGTCGAGGCCCGGAACGCCGCGAGGTCGGAGGCGCGCAGCACGCCGGCGTGCTCGCCGCCCGTCGAGTGCCGGTGCGGCGTCCGCACGAAGGCGTCGATCGAGGTCGCGACGAGCCCCTCGGCCCACTCGGTGCGCGCCGCGTCGACGCGGGCGCGCCGGGCGGCCTCGGCCCGCGACGAGCCGGGCGTCTCGGGGGCGGGGCCGGCGTCGTCGGCCGGCAACGCGCCTCCTGCGGCCACCAGGCCGTCGAGCACGCGGGCGTACGCCTCGTTCACGACCACCTCGCCGGGCCGGGGCGGCGCCCCGTCGACGAGCCAGCGGTCGGCCGACGTCGGCCAGTGCTCGGCGAACAGCTCCGCCACCGCGCCGATCGTCTCGGTGACGCGCGCCGTGATGGGATGGCCGTCGCGGGCGTAGCCGATCGCGTAGGCGAGCACGTCGGCGAGCTCCCACGTGCCGTGGTCGCGCAGCAGCAGCAGCCACGCGTCGACGGCGCCGGGCACCGCGGCGGCGAGCGCGCCCGAGCCGGGCACGAGGTCGAGCCCCTCGGCGCGGTAGTGCTCGACGGTCGCGCCGGCGGGCGCCGGGCCCTGCCCCATCAGCACGACCGGGCGGCCGGGCTCGTCGGCGGTCGCGAAGACCGCGGTCATGTCGCCGCCGGGCCCGTTGAGGTGCGGCTCGACGACGTGCAGCACGAAGGCCCCCGCGACGGCGGCGTCGAAAGCGTTGCCGCCGCGCTCGAGCACCGACTGGGCCGACGCCGTCGCGAGCCAGTGCGTCGAGGCGGTCATGCCGAAGGTGCCGACGAGGTCGGGGCGGGTGGTGAACGCGGGAGGCGCGGTGTAGGTCACGAGGATCAGGTCCGTTCGCGGGAGGTCGGGTCGAGGGCGTCGCGCAGGGCGTCGCCGACGAGGTTGAAGCCGAGGCAGATGACGGCGATGGCGAGGCCCGGCACGACGGCGGCGAACGGGGCGTTCGACAGGTACTGCTGCGCGTCGGAGAGCATGATGCCCAGACTGGCCGTCGGCGGCTGGATGCCGAGTCCCAGGAACGACAGCAGCGCCTCCCCGATCACCGCGACCGGCATGATGACCGTGGCCTGCACGATGATCGCCGACACGCAGTTCGGCAGCACGTGGGCGAAGATCACCCGCAGCCCGGTCGCGTCCATGGTGCGGGCGCTCAGCACGAAGTCGGTCGAGCGGATGCGCATCGTCTCGCCGCGCACCACGCGGATCATCGTGGGGATCTGCGCGATGCCCAGGGCGATCACCGCGTTGCCGAGGCTCGGCCCGCTGATGGCGGCGAGCGCCACTGCGATGATGAGGAACGGGAACGCGAGCATCACGTCGGTCAGGCGCGACACGATCGCGTCGAGCCAGCGCCAGTAGCCCGCGACCAGCCCGAGCGGGGTGCCGACGACGACGGCCAGCACGACGCTGAGCACGCCGACGACGAGCGAGACGCGGATGCCGTGGACGGTGCGCGAGAGGATGTCGCGGCCGAGGTCGTCGGTGCCGAGCAGGAACCCGACGGTGCCGGGCAGCTGGAACGGCGTGTCGAAGTGCACCTCGGCCGGGCCGTAGGGGGCGATGAGCGGCGCGGCGATCCCCGCGACGAGCACGACGAGCAGCATCACGCCGCCGGTCACGCCGAGCTTGTTGCGGCGCAGCTGGCCCCAGACGCGGCCCCGGTCGGAGCCGAGCTCGTGGGAGGTGGGCACGAGGACGGTCATCAGGAGGCTCCTCCGACTCGGATGCGCGGGTTGAGGACGCTGTAGAGCACGTCGACGACGAGGTTGATCAGGATGTAGCCGAGCGTGATGACGAGCACGACGGCCTGCACGACCGGGTAGTCGCGCGTGAAGACGGCGTCGAGGGTGAGCTTGCCGAAGCCCGGCAGGGCGAAGATGCGCTCGGTCACGACGGCGCCCGAGATCAGCCCGCCGAGCTGCAGGCCGACGATCGTGACGACGACGATCATCGAGTTGCGGAGCCCGTAGCGGAGCAGCACGCGTCCCCGTCCGAGGCCCTTGGCACGGGCCGTGCGGACGTAGTCCGTCGTCATCGTCTCGATCATCGAGGCCCGCGTCTGCCGCATGATGACGGCGGCGAGCGAGGTGCCGAGGATGAGCGCCGGCAGGGTGAGGTGCACGAGCGCCTGCCACGGGTCGTCGGTGACGGGCACGTACCCGGAGGCGGGGAACAGCCCCAGCCCGACGGCCAGCCACAGGATGGCGAGGATGCCGAGCCAGAAGTTCGGCACGCTCAGGCCGACGAGGGCGGCGGCGTTGGCCATCCACTCGGGCCAGCGTCCGCGCCAGCGCTCGGCGACGACGCCCAGGGCGACGCCGACGAGCACCGCGACGACGATCGCGTAGAGCGACAGCCACAGCGTGACCGGCAGGGTGGAGGCGATGAGGTCGGCCACCGGTGTGCCGGTGCGGGTCGACTGGCCGAGGTCGCCCCGGAGGAAGGCCCCGACGAAGCGGAGGTACTGCACGACGAGCGGGTCGTCGAGCCCCAGGTCGGCGCGGATGGCCGCGACCTGCTGCGGGCTGGCCTCCTCACCCGCCAAGGCGAGGGCAGGGTCGCCCGGCAGCTGCCGCACGCCGACGAAGACCACGACGGAGGCGAGCACGAGCGTCACCGCCGACTGCCACAGGCGGGTGAGGAGGTAGCGCGCCATGGCTCAGTCGGCCTCGACGAAGGCGGCGGTGCTGAGGCGCACGACGCCGTCGGCGTAGGTGGACACCCCGGCGATCTCGTTCGACAGCGCCGTGAGGCTGCGCACGCGGTACAGGTAGATGATCGGCGAGTCCTCCTGCACCTTCTCGACCACCTGGCCGTAGAGCTCGGCGCGCTCGTCGACGTCGGTCGTCGAGGCGGCGTCGCCGAGCAGCTCGTCCACCTCGTCGTCGCTGTAGCCGCTGTAGTTGTTGCCGGCGCCCGTCGAGAGGAAGTTGAACGTGTTGCCGTTCGGGTCGATCCGGCCCGACCAGCCGAGCTGCAGCGCCTCGAAGTCGCCCTCCGTCTGCACGTCGAGCAGCGTCGAGTACTCGACCGGCGTGATGGTCAGCTCGAAGCCGCCCTCGGCGACCTGCGCTTGCAGGGCCTGGGCGAAGCGGACCGTGTCGGGGTTGTTGCTCACCTGCATGTCGATGGCGAGCGGGGTCTCGACGCCCGCCTCCTCGAGCATCTGCTCAGCCGCCTCGGGGTCGTAGTCCGGGCAGGCGTCGCTCGCGTCGGTCGCGAACGGGCTGCCGGGCGAGATCGGCGAGCACGCCGGGTCGTAGAGGCCGCCGAACACGGTCTTCACGAGCGCCTCACGGTCGATGGACATCGACAGGGCACGGCGCACCGAGGCGTCGCTCGCGAGCGGGGTGTCGATCTGCACCGGATCGGTGCCGATGCCGTCCTGGTTGCCGATGTTGACCGTCAGGCCCTGGTAGCCGAGCGAACCGACCTCGAGCACGGTGAGCG
Organism: Frigoribacterium faeni; assembly: GCF_011761235.1. Lineage (GTDB taxonomy): Bacteria > Actinomycetota > Actinomycetes > Actinomycetales > Microbacteriaceae > Frigoribacterium > Frigoribacterium faeni_A. The sequence continues at coordinate 87,674 of NZ_JAAOYW010000003.1, read as the reverse complement.
AGTCGTCCTCCTTGAGCGTCCCCACGTCCTGCGTCGACATCGAGTCGGCGACCTGCACGTCGCCCGACTGCAGGTTCGCGGCGCGGATGCTCGCGTCGGTGATGATGCGGTAGGTGATGGAGTCGAAGTGGGCCGACCCGGCGTCGTAGTACAGGGGGTCGCGCTCGACCGTGATCGAGGTCTGGGGCACCCGCTCCACGAACTTGTAGGGGCCGACGCAGACGGGCGCGTCGCCGAACGCGTCGCCGGCCGAGGCGAGCGCCGTGGGCGACATGACCATGCCGGCGCGGTCGGCGAGCGCCGCGGTGAGGGGCGCGAACGGCTCGGAGTAGGTGACCTCGACCGTGGCGTCGTCGACCGCGGAGATGCCGGTGATCGGGCCGAGCTCGCTGCGCCGGGACGAGTCGTCCTTGTCCAGGCCGCGCTGCAGGGTGGTGACGACCGCCTCCGCGTCGAGCGGGGTGCCGTCGGCGAACACGGCGTCGGTGCGCACGGGGAACGTCACGGTGAGGCCGTCGTCGCTGACGTCGGGCAGCTCGGTGGCGAGCATCGGCACGATGTCGCCCTCGGCGTCGATGTCGTACAGCTTCTGGCACATCGTCTCCATCACGTACCGCGTGTAGAGGGACGAGGAGGTGGTGGGGTCGAGCCGGTCGGGCTCCGCCGAGAGCGCCATGACGAGGTCGCCGCCCTCGACGATCGTCTGGTCGCCGATCGGGGCGGTCGAGACGTCCTCCCGGCTGCTCGTGGCGTCGGTGTCGGTCGTCTGGACCTGCTGGCACCCGGTCGCCACGAGGGCGATTCCGAGGGCGGCGGCCGGCAGCGCGAGCGCGCGTCGCCGGAGGGCGGGTCGCCGAGGGGGCGTGGTGCGAGGCATGTGTGATCCGATGCTCGGGTGCGGGAAGGGAGGATTGAATGCAATCAGCACCGATGACGCGCTCTCGTATACAACGCGTTACGACCGTGTAAAACGTGCCCCGGACGAGGGGCGCCGCGGCCGCGCCCGCGGGGCCGCGTCGTCCGGTCCGGGGCGGCGTCGAGGCGACCTGCACCTTCGAGGGGCATGATCGTGGGTGCCCCCCTGCCCGAGAGGACTGCAGCGTGAACACGAACGACGAGGTCGACCTGATCATCGACGCCTGGGCGCGCGTGCGTCCCGACATCGACTTCGCGGCGCTCGACGTCTTCTCGCGGCTGCGCCGCATCTCGCGGCGGCTCGACCGCGTGCGGGCCGAGGCGTTCCGCCGCTCGGGCCTCGAGATCTGGGAGTTCGACGTGCTGTCGACCCTGCGCCGGGCCGGGGATCCCTTCGAGCTCAGCCCGAAGGACCTCGTCACCGCGACGATGGTGACGAGCGGCACGATGACCAACCGGCTCGACCGCCTCGTCGAGCGCCGCCTCGTCGAGCGCCGCGCCGACCCCCGCGACGGTCGCGCCGCCCTGATCCGCATCACCGAGACCGGCGTCGACCTCGTCGACCAGGCGATGCTCGACCTGCTCGAGGCGGAGCACTCGCCGCTCGGCTCGCTCAGCCGCCAGCAGCGCGACCAGCTCGCCGACCTGCTGCGGGAGCTCGGCACCGGCTTCGCCTGAGCCCGGCACCGCCCGCGGCTCGGCGTGACGGGGGCTCCCCCGCCGCGCCTAGAACGCGCTGCTGGGCAGGTCCTTCTCCCCGTCGACGATCGCGCGGACGATGCGCGCCGCCACGGCGTCCGGGTCCAGCCCGGGCGGGAAGCTCGGCGCGCGCCCCTCGACGGGTCGCGTCGCGAGGCCGGTCTCGGTGTGTCCGGGCCGGGCGTCCAGCAGGCGCACGCCGCGCCTCCGGAACTCGCGGGAGGCGGCGCCCACCCAGGCGGCCAGGCCCGCCTTGGCCGCCGAGTACGCGGCCATGCCCGCGGTCGGCGACTCCGCGACGACCCCGCTGATGGTGACGGCGAAGGGCTCTCGGCCCGCCGCGGCCGAGGCGGCGAGCGCGTCGGCGGCGTCGCGGACGAGCCGCACGGGCGCCAGCAGGTTCGTCTGCACGAGCTCGTCGAGGGCCGCGTCGCCCACCGAGTCCGCGGGGCCGAACGCCACGACGCCCGCGGCGACGACGACGCCGTCGAGGCGTCCGTGCGCCTGCAGGGCGGCCGCGACGAGGGAGGCGCCCCCGCCGGGCTCTCGCAGGTCGGCGACGAACGCGTCGGGGCCGGTGAGCGAGCCCCCGGCCCGCCCGGCGCGCACGACGACGGCCCCCTGGTCGGCGAGCTGGGCGGCGAGGCGGCTGCCGAGGCCGCCCGACGCGCCGGCGACGAGCACGACGGCTCCCTGCAGATCGGTCATGCCCGGACTGTACGCGCGGGCGCCGGGGCCTGGCCCGGGCCCGGCGCCCGCGCTCGCGCGCCGGCCCGCGCCCGCCCGCGCCCGCGCCCGGCCGCGACCTGACGCGAAAGGGACGAGATGCCCCGGGGCCCCGCAGCAGCACGTCCCCGTCCCGTCACGTCGCGGGGCGCGGCGCGGCCCGCCGGGCCTCGCCGCCCCTCAGCGCCGGCGGCGCGGCACGACGAGCGGCGTCCCCGTCACCGGGTCGGGCACGACCAGGCAGGGCAGGTCGAAGACGCGCTCGACGAGCTCGGCGGTGAGCACGTCGGCGGGCGTGCCGGTCGCGACGACGTCCCCGTCGCTCATGACGATCAGGTCGGTCGCGTAGCGCGCGGCCTGCGCGAGGTCGTGCAGCACGGCGACGACGGTCGTGCCCTGCTCGTGCAGCCGCGCGAAGAGGTCGAGCAGGTCGTACTGGTGCGCGACGTCGAGGAACGTCGTCGGCTCGTCGAGCAGCAGCACCGAGGTCTGCTGGGCGAGGGCCATCGCGACCCAGACCCGCTGGCGCTGCCCGCCCGACAGCTCGTCGACCGGCACGTCGCCGAGCTCGACGAGGTCGGTCTGGGCGAGCGCCGAGGCGACGGCCTCGCGGTCGGCCTGCGACCACTGCCGGAACATCCCCTGGTGCGGGTAGCGACCGCGCGAGACGAGCTCGGCCACGGTGATGCCCTCGGGGGCCGTCGACGACTGGGGCAGCAGGCCCACCGTGCGCGCCGCCTCCTTCGCGGGCACCCGGGCGAGGTCGCGGCCGTCGAGCAGCACCGTGCCGGCGCGGGGGGCGAGGAGGCGCGCGAACGCCCGCAGGAGGGTCGACTTGCCGCAGGCGTTCGGCCCGACGATGACCGTGAACGAGCCCTCGCGGACCTCCGCGTCGATCGACCGCGAGACGGTGCGGCGGTCGTAGGCGAGGTGGGCGCCGCGGGCGGCGAGGCGCGGGGCGGCGGGGTCGGGCGGGGCGGTGTCGGTCACCGTGTCCTCCGGGATTCTGCGACGAGCAGGCTGACGAGGTAGGCGCCGCCGATGACGAGCGTGACGAGGCCGACGGGGACGGGGGTCGTGGTGACGTGCTGGGCGACGACGTCGGCGACGAGCAGCAGCAGCCCGCCGACGAGCGCCGCGGCGAGCAGCGGCACGCCGGCCGAGCGCACCACGCGCCGGGCGAGCTGCGGCGCCGCGAGGGCGACGAAGACGATCGGCCCGGTGCTCGCGGTGACGACGGCGGTCAGGGCCACGCCGACGACGACGAGTGCGAGGCGCGAGCCCTCGGCGCGCAGACCGTGGGCCCGGGCCGCGTCGTCGCCGAGCTCGAGCTGCCGCAGGGGGCGCGCGAGGCCGGCGACCACGACGGCGAGCACCGCGAGCAGCGCCGCCGCGGGCACGAGCTGCGACCAGCCGACCAGGGCGAGCGACCCTGCTCCCCAGAACGACGCCGAGAGGGCGACCTCGGCCTGGGCCCGCAGCAGCAGCCAGCTGTTCACGGAGTGCAGCAGGGCCGTGACGGCGATGCCGACGACGATCAGCCGGAGCCCGTGCACGCCTCGGCGCCAGGCGAGCAGGTACACGACGAGGGCCGTGACGAGCCCGCCCACGAGCGCGCCAGCGGCGGTGCCGACCGCCGACGCCGCCCCCGAGACGATGACGACGATCGCCCCCGTGTAGGCGCCGGTCGAGAAGCCGATCACGTCGGGCGAGCCGAGCGGGTTGCGGGTCAGCGACTGGAAGACGGCACCGGAGGCGCCCAGCGCGGCCCCGAAGACGAGGGCGGCCAGCACGCGGGGCAGCCGCCACTGCACGACGATCACCGAGCCGGGGCCGTCGCCGCCGAGCAGCGCCTGGAGCACCTGCGCCGGGCTGAGCGGGTAGTCGCCGAGGCCGAGCGCCACCAGGGCCACGACGACGGCGACGAGCGCGACGACGGCCGTGGCGACGGCCCGGCGGCCACGCGGCCGGAGACGCCCCGGCAGCCGTCCCGGCAGGAGGGCGCGGTCGCGAGCGGGCGGGCCGCCGCCCGGGCGGACGGCGCTCACCGCAGGCCGCCCGACCGTCGACGGGCCACGAGGATGAGCACGGGGGCGCCGATCGCGGCCGTCACGAGGCCGGCGGCGAGCTCGCCGGGAGGCGCCACGACGCGTCCCAGCACGTCCGCGAGCAGCAGCAGCACCGGGCCGAGCAGGGCGCTCAGCCCGATCGTCCACGGCTGGCTGGCCCCGACGACGCCGCGCGCGGCGTGGGCGACCATGAGGCCCAGGAACGCGACCGGGCCGACCACCGCGGTGGCGCCTCCCGCGAGCAGGGTGACGACGACCAGGGCGACGACGCGGACGAGGGGGACGGAGACGCCGACGGAGGAGGCGTGGTCGTCGCCGAGGGACACCGCGTCGAGCGGCCGCGAGACGAGCAGCGCGACGACGACGCCGACCGCGACGAAGGGGGCGACGGTCGCGACCGGGCCCCAGCCGCGGTCGGCGAGCGAGCCGACCTCCCAGGCGCGGACGGCGTCGAAGCGCCGCGGGTCCGCGAGCACGATCGACGAGGTGACGCCGCTGAGCACGGCGCCCAGGGCGATGCCCGCCAGCGTGAGCCGCGCGGGGCTGCCGCCCGACCGGCCCCCTCCCCCGACGAGCGAGACCGCGACCGCGGCGAGCGCCGCCCCGGCGAACGAGAACCAGATCCAGCCGCTCGCCGCGGTGACCCCGGCGAAGCCGACGGCGAGCGCCACCGCGAAGGCGCTGCCCGCGGTGACGCCGAGGATGCCGGGATCGGCGAGCGGGTTGCGGGTGACGGCCTGGACGACCGCCCCGGCGACGCCGAGGCCGGCTCCGGCCACGAGGGCGGCCGCCGTGCGGGGCAGCCGCAGGTCGAGCACGGCCGCCACGTCGGCGGGTGCGACGCCGGTCGGCGCGGCGCCGCCCGGGAGGAGGCCGGCGAGCACGTCGACGACGTCGGCGAGGGCGACGGGACGCGCGCCGACGCCGAGGCTCAGCAGCACGGCGAGCACGAGCAGGGCGGCGGCGCCGACGAGGGCGACCACCCGCGTGCGGGTGCGGGCGACGGTCCGCGGTGCCCGGGCGGAGCCGGGCAGGGTGGTGGTCGCCATGGAGATGAGCTTAGGCTAACCTCACCTGGGTCTCGCCACGACGGCGAGCCCCCGCTGCCCGGCGGTGCCCGCCCCGGGCCCCGTCGCCGGTCGCCGCACTCCCCGTGCACCGCCGCCCCCGACTCCCGAGGACACCCCATGCGCTCTCCCGTCACCGCCGTCGCCGTCCTGGCCGCCGCCTCCCTCGCCCTCGTGGGCTGCTCGTCCGGCGCGGCCGACGACCAGGCCGCCACGAGCGGCCCGAGCGTCGCCGCCGGCACGTTCCCCGTGAGCGTCGACACGAAGTTCGGCGAGGTCACGATCGACCAGCAGCCGCAGCGCGTCGTCGCCCTCGGCTGGGGCGACGCCGAGACCGCGCTCGCCCTCGGCGTGCAGCCGGTCGGCGCCTCCGACTGGCTCGCGTTCGGCGAGGACGCCGACGGGGTCGGCCCCTGGGCCCAGGGCCTGTACGACCAGTCGCCCGAGATCATCGGCACGCTCGAGCCCTCCTACGAGGCGATCGCGGCCCTGCAGCCCGACCTCATCCTCGACACCAAGGGCTCCGGCGACCAGGACCGCTACGACCGCCTCTCGAGCATCGCCCCCACCGTGGGCGTGCCCGAGGGCGGCGACGCCTACCTGACCGACTTCGAGGACCAGATGGAGCTCGTCTCCACCGCCCTCGGCCTCGAGGACGAGGGCGACCGCCTCGTCGCCGAGGACGAGTCGGCCGTCGACGCCGTCGCGGACGCGCACCCGGAGTGGGACGGCCTGACCGTCACCGCCGCCACGAAGACCAGCGAGGGCTGGGGCGCCTACGTCGAGGGCAGCGAGCGCGTCGACCTGCTCGAGGAGCTCGGCTTCGAGCAGAACCCGGCGATCGCCGCGCTCTCCCCGAACTCGGGCGGCTTCTCGGTGACGATCTCGTCCGAGCAGCTCGACGTGATCGACGCCGACGTGATCGTGGCGTTCCCGATCTACATCGACACGACCGAGATCACCGACGACCCGCAGTGGAAGGCGCTGCCCGCCGTGCAGGCCGGCCACGACCTGGTCATCGACGGCGACGTCTCGGCCGCGTACTCGCTGAGCAGCGCGCTGTCGCGCCAGTACGCCCTCGACCAGCTCGTGCCGCTGCTCGAGACCGCGACGCAGGACTGACCGGGGCCGCCCCGTGACCGGCACCGCCGCCTCCCCGGCCCGCACCGTCCGCGCGCAGCACGTCTTCGTCGTCGAGCGCATCGAGCAGCTGTCGCCGCACCTCGTGCGCGTGACGCTCGGCGGCGACGCCTTCGACGGGTTCGTCGAGGCCGGCGCCGAGCAGCTCGCGGCCGCCGACCGCTACGTGAAGCTGCTGCTGCCGCCGCGTCCCGGCCTCGGGCTGCAGCCGCCGTTCGACCTCGACGAGCTGCGGGCCGCGCTCGCCCCCGCCGACCTGCCGGTGCGGCGCACGTACACGATCCGCCGCGTCGACGCCGCGACGCGCACCATCGCCGTCGACTTCGTCGTGCACGGCGACGAGGGCGTGGCGGGGCCGTGGGCGCTCGCGGCGCGGCCGGGCGACCTGCTGCAGATGTCGAGTCCCGGCGGCCTGTGGAGCCCGTCCGACGACCCGCGGGTGCCCGACCTGCTGCTCGGCGACGACTCGGCCCTGCCGGCCGTCGCCTCCGCCCTCGAGGCGATGGCGGACGACGCCCGGGGACTCGCCCTGCTCGAGGTCGAGGGAGCGTCGGACGAGCTCGACCTGGTGCGGCCGTCGGGCGTCGAGCTGCGCTGGCTGCACCGCGACGGCGCCCCGGCGGGCAGCGTCCTGCTCGAGGCCCTGCGGGCGCTCGAGCCGCCGACGTCGCCCCTGCGGGTCTTCGCCCACGGCGAGCGAGGGGCCATGAAGGAGGCGCGGGTCGTCCTGCACGACACCTGGGGCCTCGACCGGTCGTCGCTGTCGCTCAGCGCCTACTGGGCGTTCGGTCGCGTCGAGGACGCGTTCCAGGCGGAGAAGCGCGAGCCCGTCGGGGCTCTCTTCGCCGACTGACCGGACTAGCTCGCGGCGGGGTCGCGCAGCACGCGGCGGACGAGGTCGACGAGCGCCTCGGGCGGGAGGGCGGCCAGCTCGGCGGCCGTCACGCGGCGTCCTGCGCGGTCATCAGCGAGACGATGTCGATGGCCTCGGTCGTGATCGACACGTGGTCGACGGCGGATGCGGGGGTGAAGGGGATCTGGGTCACGAGGTGCCTCTCGGGTGAGGGGAGCAGGGGGAACGGTCGCGTCCGGGGTGCTGGACGGGGCCGTGGTCGTCGGAGTGTCGACATCCGGCGGTGCCGGAGGGGGCGGTGCCGAGGGGGCGGTGCCTGAGGGGGCGGTGCCGAGGGGGTGCGGGGCGGCTCGTCGTCGGCACACGGCCGACGTCTCGCGCCGAGACGTCAGGCGCCGGGGGCGGCGAAGAAGTCGCTGTAGGTCACGTCGGCGGTGGCCCGGACGGGGCGCGACGTGCGGACGGGGCGTCGGTACGAGCCGATGCGGACGGGGACGGCGCCGGGTGCGGCGACGTAGCTGCTCACGCGGCGTGCGGAGCGGAGGGGGCGGTTCGCCGCCGGCGTCTCGCGGACGAGCCGGGAGGAGCGAGAGGCGGTCTGGACAGGATCGAGGATCGTCATGAGGACACGACCGTGGTCTGAGGCGTAGCTGGCCTCGCGTCAACCGGGTGCACGGTGCTCCGCGAGGACCACCAGGTGTTGGCGGCGTATCGGCGAAGAGCAAGGGAGGGGAAGATCCGGTACCCCGACGCTATGCCCCCGAGCCCGCCGTGCCTAATGCGGAAAGCTAAACGGCTTGAGAACATCGCAAACCGGACAGGCCCGCGGCCGCCCGCGGCGGAGCCTAGGAGGCGGCGGGACCGGCGTCGAGGATCTCGGCCACCGCGTCGAGCAGCGTCGACAGCCGCGTGCGCTCCCGGGTCGACAGGGTGGCGGCGAGCTCGGCGAGCGCCTCGTCCGCCTCACGGGTCGCGCCCTCGAGCAGCGCGCACGTGCTCGGCGTCAGGCTGAGGATGCGCTGGCGGCCGTCGTGCGGGTCGGGCTTCCGCTCGACGTGCCCGAGCGCGACGAGCCGGTCGACGATGATCGTCGCCGCGGCGCTGGTGACGCCGAGCTGGTGCGCGATGTCCTTCGCGTGGGCGTTCGTGCCCTTGGTCTCGCAGTGCTGGATGAGCGTGACGGCGGCGAGGTCGTTGCCGCTGAGCTGGAGCTGCTGGCGCAGCTGCAGCGCGAAGGCGATGTCGGCGTCGCGCACCCGGCGCATCCGCGACAGGATCTCGGCCGCCGCGTCGGTCGGCGCCCGCTCCGCGAGCAGCGGCATGCCGGTGTCGACGACCTGGGCGTTCCGCAGGTCCTGGTCGGTGGGCTCGGTCGTCGCGACCGCGTCGGGCTCGGTCGTCGCGACCGCGTCGTGGTCGTCGGGTGCGTGCAGTGCGGGGCGGGCCATGACGGCCTCGATTCTGGGTCGGTGCTCGGAGGAGGGCTCTCCACGACAGACCTGACTGGCGCAGCCCGCCCAGTCAACACCCCGCGGCCCCGGCGGAGGCCAGGCTCCGGCCCAGGTCAGGCCGCGCCGACCTCGAGCTCGCCGACCGCGGCGCCCTCGGCGCCGAACACCACGCGCCGGTTGCCGACCTTCTCGCTGAAGAACCGGTCGTGGCTGACGACGACCACGGCCCCCGGGAAGTGCACGAGCGCCCGCTCCATCACCTGCGTGCTCGCGAGGTCGAGGTGGTTCGTCGGCTCGTCGAGCAACAGCACGGAGGCGCCCGACAGCAGGCACTGCGCCATCGCGACCCGGGCCCGCTGGCCCCCGCTGAGCGCGCCGATGCGCTGCTTCACGTCGGCCTCCGAGAACTGGAACATGGTGAGGAACCGCGCGACCGACTTGCGCGTCGCCGTCAGCGCGAGGCTGTCGGGCATCGCGTTCACCGCGTGCGTGACGGTGTCCTGGTCGTCGAGGTCGGCGAGCACCTGGTCGTACGAGACGACGCGGGCGCCGGCCGCCCAGTCGACGCGCCCGCGGTCGGCCCGCTCCTCCCCCGCGAGCACGCGCAGCAGCGTGCTCTTGCCGCTGCCGTTCGAGCCGGAGACGACCATCCGGTCGCGGCGGCGCAGCTCGAACGAGACGTCGTCGAACAGGGTGCGGTCGCCGTACGACTTGCCGAGCCCCCCGACGCGGCAGAGCACGTCCTTGACGTGCAGCCCGCCGTAGATCTCGGTGATGATCTGGTCGACGGGGCGGGGCGTGCGCTGCTTCTTGATCTTCGCGAGCTCCTTCGTCAGGCCGCCCGCGCCTCCTGCCTTCTGGGCCTTGGCGACCTTGGCCGCCTCGCGCCGGTCCGAGATGCCCTCCGACTCGAAGGCGAGCAGCTCGGACTCGTGCGCGAACTGCTGCTCGATGGTCTTCAGGCGGAACTGCTTCTGCACGACGTACTCGGCGAAGTCGCCCGGGTACTCGTGCAGGTGGAACGCCTCGACCTCGACGATGCGCGTGACGACCGCGTCGAGGAACTGCCGGTCGTGCGAGACGACGACGGCCGCGCCGCGGAAGTCGCGGAACCACTGCTCGAGCCACTCGACGCCCGCCACGTCGAGGAAGTTCGTCGGCTCGTCGAGCAGCAGCACGTCGGGCTGCTCGAGCAGGATCTTGGCGAGCGCGGCGCGGTTGCGCCAGCCGCCCGACAGGTCGTCGATGGGCAGCGAGCGGTGCTCGTCGGTGAAGCCGAGCGTGGTCAGCGCCGTGTCGATGTGGCGGGGGTAGTCCCAGCCGTCCTGGCGGTCCATCTCGGCGAAGAGCTCGGCCTGGCGCTCGATCAGGCGGGTCAGCTCGTCGCCCTGGTCGGGGTCGACGGCCGCGACGGCGATGGCGGCGTCGATCTCGGCGAGCTCGGCCTCCATGGCGCGCACGCCCTCGAACAGGCCCTGCAGCACCTCGGTCACCGTCGCGGTGCCGTCGAGCTCGCTGAACTGCGAGAAGTAGCCGATGCGCGTGCCCGGCTCGACCGTGACGGTGCCCTCGTCGGGCTGCACCTGCTCGAGCACGAGCTTGAGCAGCGTCGACTTGCCCGACCCGTTGCGTCCGATCAGCCCGACGCGGTCGCCCTGCTCGAGCCGGAAGAAGGCCTCGCGCAGCACGGGGGCGTTCTCGAAGCGGACGGACACGTCGTGCAGTCGGATGAGGCTCATCCGTCGATCATCGCAGGGCCGACGAGCGCAGGAGGCGCGGGCCCGGTCGCCGACGACCGCGCACGCATTCGCAAACTGGACAGAGCACCCGCCCGGCGCATCGCGGGGAAAGCCCTGGTCGCGCGGCGACGCTAGAGCGTCTAACGAATTCGAGCCCTGTGACCAGCATTTTCTCGGTTTGGAGCGGCCCGCCGACCGACGTAGCGTGGGAGCAGGCCGGGACGTCGTGAACCCCCGGTCCGGTGTCTCGCGGAGCGCGGATGAGCTTCACGGCAGGACCGCGCTCCCGAGGCACCACTCCCCCGACGGCCCGAGGCGGCCGGGGTGACGGACGGCGCGCGTCGGTGCGGCCGGGGTCAGCGGCCGGTGCGGTAGGCCGAGGCCGGCGCGGGACGGCCCTTCGCGGCGGCGCGGCGCTCGAGCAGCGCGGACAGCACGGGCGTGACGAGGGCGATGACGATCCCCACGATCACCACGACGGCTCCGAGGACGATCAGGGCGACGATGAAGGACTCCATGCAGCGATCCTCCCCGGGCCGCGACGGGGGCGCAAGCTCCGGGGCACAAGGTGCACGACGCGCACAGCAGCCTCTCGGCCCGGCCACACGGGGCTGTCGGTCGTCGGGCGTAGATTCACCGGCATGAACGACATCGCACCCGACTCCCCCGCCGCCGGCACCACCACCGAGCGAGCCGTCCTCGCCGGCGGCTGCTTCTGGGGCGCGCAGCAGCTGCTCCGTCGTCGACCCGGCATCGTCTCGAGCCGCGTCGGCTACTCGGGCGGCCACACCCCGAACGCCACCTACCGCAACCACGCCGGCCACGCCGAGGCCGTCGAGATCGTCTTCGACCCCTCGGTGATCAGCTACCGCGAGCTGCTCGAGTTCTTCTTCCAGATCCACGACCCGTCGACGAAGGACCGCCAGGGCAACGACATCGGCGACAGCTACCGGTCGGCGATCTTCTACACGTCCGACGAGCAGCGCGCGACGGCGCTCGACACGATCAGCGACGTCGACGCCTCGGGCCTCTGGCCGGGCAAGGTCGTCACCGAGGTCGAGGCCGTCGGCGACTTCTGGGAGGCGGAAGAAGAGCACCAGGACTACCTGGAGAAGCTCCCCAACGGCTACACCTGCCACTTCGTGCGTCCCGGCTGGGTCCTGCCGAAGCGCGAGCAGGAGGCCGTCGCGAGCTGACCTCGGTCGCCCGGCAGCGAGGCGCGTCCGCCTGCTGTCCTGAGGGCGGCGACGTCGAGGGCACCAGCACCTGGTAAGCAGGGTGCATGCCCCTCGACGTCGCCGCCCTCCGCTTTGCCTACCCGTCCCTCTCGTCGGGCATCGCCCACTTCGACGGACCGGGCGGCACGCAGACCCCCCGGGTCGTCGGCGAGGCGATCCTCCGTGCGATGACGGGGCCGACGTCGATCCGCGGCACGAGCACCCTCTCCGAGCGCAACAGCGAGGCGACGGTGCAGGCGTTCCGCGCCGCCTACGCCGACCTCCTCGGCGTGCCCGCGGCGGGCGTCGTCCACGGCCGCAGCGCGACCCAGCTCACCTACGACTTCTCGCGCCACCTCTCGGCGTCGTGGGGCGCGGGCGACGAGGTCGTCGTCTGCCGCCTCGACCACGACTCGAACGTCCGCCCCTGGCTGCAGGCAGCCGAGGCCGTCGGCGCGACGGTGCGCTGGATCGAGCTCGACCCGGCGACGGGCGAGCTCGACCTCGCGTCGGTCGCCGCGGCGATCACCGACCGCACCCGTCTCGTGGCCCTGACCGCCGCCTCCAACCTGCTCGGCACCCAGCCGCCGGTCGCCGCGATCGCCGACCGGGCGCACGCCGTGGGCGCGCTCGTATGGGTCGACGCCGTGCACTTCGCGGCGCACGAGGTCGTCGACCGGGCGGCGCTCGGCGCCGACTTCGTCGTCTGCTCGCCCTACAAGTTCGCCGGGCCGCACTGCGGCGTGCTCGGTGCCGACCCCGAGCTGCTCGAGGGCATCCGTCCCGCCAAGCTGCTGCCCTCGACCGACGTCGTGCCCGAGCGCTTCGAGTTCGGCACGCTGCCGTACGAACAGCTGGCCGGGGCCACGGCCGCCGTCGACTTCCTGGCCGGCATCGCGCCCGGCGACGCGACCAGCCGCAGGGAGGCGCTGGTCGCCTCCTTCGCCGCGGTCCACGAGCACGAGACCGCCCTGCGCACGCAGCTCGAACGGCGACTGGGGCAGGTGGCGGGGCTCACGCTGCACTCCCGGGCGGCCCGGCGCACGCCCACCCTCTACGTGACGATCGCGGGGCGCCGGATGCGCGACCTCGCGGCGCACCTCGCGACCCGCGACGTGCTGGCTCCCGCCGGCCACTTCTACGCGATCGAGGCGTGGCAGGCGATGGGCCTCGACGACGACACGACCGGCCTGCGCATCGGCCTCGCGGCGTACACCGACCAGGACGACGTCGACCGGCTCGTCGCCGGCGTCGAGGAGTTCGCCGCGGGCTAGGCCGGCGGCGGTCGCGGCCGGCGCTCCCGGACCGGCGCGAACCGACGAAAAAGGCTCCTCAGGCGGGCCTGAAGAGCCTTTCTCGTCGGTTCGCGGCGGCCCCGGCAGGGCCTCGGGCCTAGGGCCTAGGGCCCGGCAGGCCTAGGCCTGCAGCTTCTCGATCAGCTGGGCCTTGGTGAGGCGCGAGACGCCGGTGACGCCCTTGTCGGTCGCGAGCCCGCGCAGCGCGACGAGGGTCTGGGCGTGCAGGTCGACCTGCGCCTCGGAGCCGTCGTGGGCGGTGACCGTCGTCTCGTCGGCGTGCGGCAGCGGCGGCGTGTAGGCAGCCTCGGGGCCCTTCGGCGCGCCGGTCGTCGGCACGACGGACTTCTGCGCGACCTCCGCCTCGACCTGCTCGTGCGACTTCGTGGGCTGGGGCGCCGGCTCGCGGGCGGGCGCCGAGGAGGCGGTGGGCGCCTCCCCTGCAGAGCTCGCGGCCGCCTTCTTCACGGCCTTCTTCGTCGCCTTCTCGGCGGCGCTGATCTTGCTCGCGGCGGTGTCGAGGGCGTCCTCGACCGAGCCGCGGGCCTTCTTGGTCTTCTTCGCGCCGTCGGCCTTCGCCAGCGCCTTGACGCCCTTGCGAGCGTCGTCGACGGCAGAGAGGGCGGAGTCGAGCGCCGCGGTCGCGGCCTTCTGGAGCTTCTTCGTGCTGGCCACGGGGCCTCCTGGGTTCGGGTGCGGGGTCGTGCGCGGGGTCGTGCTCAGGTCGACCTCAGCCTGGCACCGATCGAGTGATCGGACAGCCAGCTCGGAGGAGCCTCCCAGCGCGCTGTCGGCGGCTCGACGGGCCGGGCGGGCCGGGCCTAGGCGGTGACGACGGGCGCCCCGAAGCCGTCGTAGTCGCCGCCGGTCTCGACGGCGATGCCGACGACCAGGGCGAGGACAGTCCGCATCGACTCGTCGTCCATCGCATCGGCCCGCGTGGCCGTGAGGTCGCGCTCCCGGAACGAGGAGCGGCTCGAGGCTGTCGAGCGGTGAGACACCACGCGGAAGCCACGGTCACGGAGGGCCGACGCCGCACGACGGGCCTGGTGCCCGGTCGGGAAGACGATGTTGTGGTCGATCGGACGCGCCAGGTGCAACTGGTCGGCCATCCGAAGCCGCTCGGCCCGCTGACTCCCCCACTGCGCGAGTTCCCTCGCGAGTGCCGTCCCCGCACGTTCGTCCATGTGGTTCTCCCCTTGGGCCACGCGGACTTCGCGTCGACCACCGAAGCCCAGCCAAGCGCATCAGCGGCTCGGGGGGAAGGCCGCCGTCGTCACGCCTCTCTCGAGGCGCGTGAGGGCTCGCCCGGGGGAGGCAGCCGTCGAGCGACGGTCAAGAGGTACGAGCCGTGAGGCCCGCCCTGTCCGGGCCAGGGCTCAGGCCCCGCCGGCCCAGAACGCGCGCACGGCCTCGACCACGCCCTCGGCCTGGCGGCGCCCGGCCTCGGCGGCGGCGGCCCGGTTCGCGCTCGACAGCGAGTTCGAGCCGAAGGCGGCGAGGCTCTCGGCGTCCGCCTCGACGACGAAGACGGGCCGGTCGGCGCCCATGCGGGTCGAGACCACGCCGGGCAGGGTCGGGCCGAGCGGCGACTGCGACAGCTCGGGTCCGCACGAGAGCACGAGCACGCGCTCGGCGGCGTCGGCCACGTCGGCGTTGGTGCCCGAGCGGACGCCGCCGTCCATCGTCGGGCGCCCGTCGACCTCGACGGTCGGCCAGACGAGCGGCACGGAGCAGCTCGCCGCGACGGCCACGTGCAGGGGGACGCCGGAGGCGGCGGTCAACACCCGGAACTCGCCGTCGGTCGCGTCGACGGTGCAGACCGCGAGCTGCCCCTCGGGCCAGGCGTCGCCGAAGCGCTCGCGCATCGTGGTGACGAGCTCGGGTTCGGTGCCGGTGACGGGCACCTGGCGGGCGAGCGCGCCCAACCGGGCCCGCGCCTCCTCGGCGTTCGTGGCTCCCTGGATCGCCTGCCCGACGCGCTGCGTGAAGTCGCCGCCGTCGAGGGCGGCCTCGGGGCCGGCCGCCGCGGGCTCGAGCTGCTCGGCGTACGCGTCGGCGACGCCGCCCAGGCGCAGCGTGGCGCCGACGACGGAGCCGGCCGACGTGCCGACGACGAGGTCGGCGTCGGCGAGCGGGACGCCGGCCTCGAGCAGGCGAGTGAGCACGCCGATCTCCCACGCGATGCCGGTGATGCCGCCGCCGCCGAGGACGACGGCGGTGCGGGGGCCGGACGAGGTCGGCGAGGGGGCAGGGGCAGTGGTGTCGGTCATGGGGTCTCCTCAGGAGCGTGGTGCGGGAGCGTCGTGTGGACCGGCCCACGCTACGACCGCAGCCTGGTCGGGCCTCCCAGGCAGCGGGCGGCTAGTCGACCTCGCTCTGCCAGGCGCCGTCGAGGGCCTCGGTCGCCCACAGCCGCTGCTCGGCGGGGACGTCGTCGCCGACGAAGCGGGCGACCAGCCAGTCCGAGCGATAGGCCTCCGGGCCGAGGCTGCGGGCGGCACGGGCCGCGGCGTCCTTCGTCTCGAAGCGCATCAGCACGAGGTCGTCCGTGCCGACCGCCGAGGTGCACGAGGAGGCGGCGGCCCCGCAGGCCTCGTCGGTCACGTCGACCGCCCCCTCGAGCAGGGCGATGCCGCCGCTGGTGGCTCCGGCCCGCGGGACGAAGTCGTCCGGCCGCAGGTCGACCCGGGAGTCGCGGAGCACGAGCCAGGCGCCGAACGAGACGAGGACGACGAGGGCGGTGGCCCCCGCGATCCACGTCGCGGCGGCCGCCCGGCCGATCTGGACGGACCAGGGGCCCGGGGCGGGGTGCGGCTGGGCCGGGTGCGCCGGGTCGGGGTGCGGCGACGCGGGGTGCGGGCGGGCGGGGACGGCGTCGGGCGGGCTCACGTCCTCGAGCATGGCGGCGACCGCGGTCGGCGGGCGTCCGCCGGGAGGATGACCGGGCCCGCGCCCGACCCTCTCCCCGGCGGACGCCGCGCGGATCAGCTCGCGTCGGCGTCGGCGTCGGCGTCGGCGTCGGTGACGGCGGAGCCGCCGTCCCACGGCACCTCGAGGTCGAGCACCCAGGTCACGCCGAAGCGGTCGACGACCATGCCGTAGGCCGGCGACCACATCGACGGGCCCAGGGCCGTGACCACGGTGCCGCCCTCGACGAGCGCCTCCCAGTACCGGGTCAGCTCGTCGCCGTCGGTGCCGCGCACCGAGACGAAGACGGGCGAGACGCCGGCGTCGAAGGGCCGGGCCGACGGCACGTCGAAGGCCATGACGCGCAGGCCCTCCGCCGAGACGAGCTGTCCGTAGATGACCTGCTGCGCCTCCGACTCGTCGGTGACCGCGTGCGCGTCGGCGTAGGTGACGACGGCGAGCTGGCCGCCGAAGACGGAGTGCCAGAACTCGAGCGCGGCCTGGGCGTCGCCGCGGAAGTTCAGGTGGGGGGTGGTGGTGACGGTCATGGCTGCTCCTGTGGTCGTGGGTGCCGGGGCTGTCCCGGCTGATGACCACGATCACAGGGGTAGAGGTCAGGATCGGTCCGCCACTGGATCTAGCCTCGGACCATGACCACCTCGACCTCCCGCCTGCTGCTCGTGCTGTCGCTGCTGCAGACGCGGCGTGACTGGCCGGGGCAGGTGCTCGCCGACCGGCTCGACGTCACGCCCCGCACGGTCCGTCGCGACGTCGACCGGCTGCGCGAGATGGGCTACCGCATCCACGCCGTCAAGGGCCCGGACGGCGGCTACCGTCTCGAGGCCGGCAGCGAGCTGCCGCCGCTGCTCTTCGACGACGAGCAGGTGGTCGCGCTCGCCGTCGCGTTGCGGCTGGCGACCGTGGCCGGAGCCGGGGTCGAGGAGGCGGCCGTCCGGGCCCTGACCACGGTGCGACAGGTCATGCCCTCTCGCCTGCGGCATCGGCTCGACGCCCTGCAGTTCACGGCGATGGGGCCAGGCCTCAGCCCTGCTGCGGGTGCTCTCGCAGGTGCCGGCGCAGGCGCCGCGACCGTCACGCCGGAGGTGCTCGTCGCGCTCTCGACGGCCGTCGGCGCCCGCGAGGTGGTGCGGTTCGACTACGCGGGGCACGTGTTCCCCGGTGCCGGCGACGCGCCTCCTGCGCTGTCGGCGGCCCTGCCGCCGCGTCGCGCCGAGCCGCACCACCTCGTCTCGCGGGGAGGCCGCTGGTACCTCGTGGGCTGGGACCTCGACCGCGACGACTGGCGGACGTTCCGCGTCGACCGCATGACCCTGCGGACGCCGAACGGCCCGCGCTTCGCCCCGCGCGAGCTGCCCGGAGGGGCGCCGGTGGCCGACTTCGTCGCCGCCCGCTTCAAGGGCTCGTCCGACGGGGAGCGCTGGCCCTGCCGTGGCAGCGTCGTGCTCGCGATGCCGGCGAGCGACGTGCTCCCCTACGTCGGCGACGGCACCGTCGAGCCGCTCGGCGCCGACAGCTGCCGCGTCGCCCTCGGGGCGTGGTCGTGGATCGCGCTGGCGGCGTCGTTCGCGCGCTTCGACGCGGACGTGAGCGGGGCCGAGCCGGCGGAGCTGGCGCAGGCGTTCGGGCGGCTCGGCGAGCGGCTGCAGGCGGCGTCCGCGCCGGTGTAGGCGCTAGTTGTTGAAGCGGAACTCCACCACGTCGCCGTCCTGCATGACGTACTCCTTGCCCTCGATGCGGGCCTTGCCGGCCGAGCGCGCCTCCGCGATGGATCCGGTCTCGACGAGGTCGACGTACGAGATGACCTCGGCCTTGATGAAGCCCTTCTCGAAGTCGGTGTGGATGACGCCGGCGGCCTGCGGGGCCTTCCAGCCCTTGCCGATGGTCCAGGCGCGGGTCTCCTTCGGGCCTGCCGTGAGGTAGGTCTGCAGGCCGAGGGTCTCGAAGCCGATGCGGGCGAGCTGGTCGAGGCCGGACTCGTCCTGGCCCGTCGACGAGAGCAGCTCGGCGGCGTCCTCGGGGTCGAGGTCGATCAGCTCGGACTCGATCTTCGCGTCGAGGAACACGGCCTCGGCCGGCGCCACCAGGGCGGCCAGCTCGGCCTTCTTCGCCTCGTCGGTGAGGATCGACTCGTCGACGTTGAAGACGTAGATGAAGGGCTTGGCGGTGAGCAGCCCGAGCTCGCGGATCGGCTCGAGGTCGATGCCGGAGGCCGACAGGGCCTCGCCGCGCTGCAGCGCCTCCTTGGCTGCCACGGCCGTCTCGTGCGTGAGAGGCTCGACGCGCTTGAGGCGGAGCTCCTTCTCGTAGCGGACGAGCGCCTTCTCGACGGTCTCGAGGTCGGCCAGGATCAGCTCGGTGTTGATCGTGCCCATGTCGCCCTCGGGGTCGACCTTGCCGTCGACGTGCACCACGTCGGGGTCGACGAAGCCGCGCACGACCTCGGCGATGGCGTCGGCCTCGCGGATGTTCGCGAGGAACTTGTTGCCGAGGCCCTCGCCTTCGCTCGCGCCCTTGACGATGCCGGCGATGTCGACGAACGACACCGGCGCGGGCAGGGTCTTCTCCGAGCCGAACAGGCCGGCGAGCACGTCGAGCCGCGGGTCGGGCAGGTTGACGATGCCGACGTTCGGCTCGATGGTCGCGAACGGGTAGTTCGCCGCCAGCACCTGGTTCTTGGTCAGGGCGTTGAACAGGGTGGACTTGCCGACGTTGGGCAGTCCGACGATCGCGATAGTGAGAGCCACGGTCAGCCATCGTACCGGGGCGAGGCAGGGGCGACCTCCGTTCCGCCCACGGGCGAAGGAGGCGCGGGTCGACCCGGCAGTGTCCGAGGCGCGTGACACCATGGTGCGATGCCCATCGACTTCACCGCGATCGACTTCGAGACCGCGAACTCGAGCAGCGCCTCCGCCTGCTCCGTCGGCCTCGTCAAGGTCCGCGACGGGGTCGTCGTCGACAAGGTGGGCTGGCTGATCAAGCCGCCGGCGGGGCACGACACGTTCCTCGAGTGGAACACGCGCATCCACGGCATCCGCGCCGACGACGTCTCCGACGCCTTCGAGTGGCACGAGCAGTTCGACCTCATCGCCGACTTCGCGGGCATCGACGTCTTCGTGGCCCACAACGCCGGCTTCGACATGGGCGTCATCAAGGGGGCGTGCGCCGCGACCGGGCTCACTCCCCCGTCGTGGGCGTACCTCTGCAGCCTGCAGGTCGCCCGCAAGACCTACGCGCTCGACTCGTACCGACTGCCGCTCGCCGCGGCGGCGGCCGGCTTCACCGGCTTCTCGCACCACGACGCCCTCGCCGACGCCGAGGCCTGCGCCGCCATCGTGGTGCACGCGGCACGGTTCCACGGCGCCGACGACCTGCGGCAGCTCGCCGACACGACGCGCGTCGGCATGAAGCGGCTCACCCCGGCCGCGACGCCCGCGGCGGGCGACGCCCCCGCTCCGCGCCGCCGCGTCGTCTTCCGCTAGACGCGCGCCCCGGCGCCCGCACGGCCCGGCGCGGCACGACCCCGGACGACGACCTGACGCGAACGGGACGAACCGTCGCAGGGCCACCGGCCACATCGTCCGTTTCGCGTCGACTCTCCGGTGCAGAGCCCGCCGTGCGGACCGCCGCGGGACACGGCGCCCGGCCCGCCGCACGGGCTCGCTCCCGCTGTCGGCGGCCCCTGCCACACTCCCTGCATGACCTCACCGCTCCTCCTCGTGGCCCTCGTCGTCGTCTCGCTCGCGGTCGGCACGGCGCTGGGCGTGCTGCTGTCGCGGTCGCGATGCGCCGAGGCGACCGCGCGGCTCTCGGCCGACGCCGCCGCCGCCCACGCGACCGTCGAGGGCTACCGCGAGCGGCTGATCGACCTCGACGAGCAGCACCGTCGCGAGGTCGCCGGGCAGGAGGCACGGCTGCGCGAGTTCCAGGACAGGCTGCGCGACGCCCGCATCGCCGAGGCCGAGCGCGCCCGGTCGGAGGGGCAGGTGATGACCGCGCTCAGCCCGGTCGCCCAGAGCCTCGCCGCCGTCCAGGCCAAGGTCGCCGAGCTCGAAGAGCAGCGCGCGCACCAGTACGGCACGCTCAGCGAGCAGCTTCGCAGCGCGGTCGCGTCGGAGGAGCGGCTGCGCAGCACCGCCGAGTCGCTCGCCTCGGCGCTCCGCTCGAACAGCACGCGCGGGGTGTGGGGAGAGACCCAGCTCCGCAACGTCGTCCAGGCCGCCGGGCTGGTCGAGCGGGTGGACTTCGACCTGCAGAGCAGCATCAGCAGCGACGCGGGCGCAGGGCGGCCCGACATGGTCGTGCACCTGCCCGGCGGCAAGCACATCGCCGTCGACGCGAAGGTGCCCTTCGCGGCGTTCCTCGAGGCGAGCGCCATCCCCGCCACGGCCGTCGGCGAAGAGGCCGCCCGACGCGACGTGCTCGTCCGCCAGCACGTCAAGGCGCTCCGGGCGCACGTCGACGCGCTCTCGGCCAAGACCTACTGGGCGGGCCTCGAGTCGTCGCCCGAGCTCGTGATCGCGTTCATCCCGAGCGAGTCGCTCGTCTCGAGCGCGCTCGAGGCCGACCCCTCGCTGATGGACTACGCGTTCCAGAAGCGCGTCGCCCTCGCGTCGCCGGTGACGCTCTGGTCGGTGCTCAAGACCGTCGCCTTCAGCTGGCAGCAGGACGTCGTCACGAGCGAGGCCAAGGTGCTGTTCGACCTCAGCCGCGAGCTGTACGGCAGGCTCGCGACGATGGCCGGGCACGTCGACAAGCTCGGTCGCTCGCTGCGCGGGTCGGTGGCCGACTACAACCGCTTCGTGGGCTCGCTCGAGCGCACGGTGCTGCCGTCGGCCCGCCGACTCAGCATGCTCGACGAGACCAAGTCGATCGCCGCGCCGACCGTGGTCGACGACCTGCCGCGCGACCTCACGGCCGTCGAACTGACGACCGCCCTCGACGCCGACCGTGAGGTCGAGGCGTCGAGGGCGGTCGCCGACGAGCGCGAGGCGGGCTAGGCCTCTTCGCCGTACCACTTCGAGACGAGGTGGTCGGCCTCGACCCGGCGGATGGTGCCCGAGTGCGAGCGCAGCACGATGCTCGACGTGCGGATCATGCCCTGCTTGCGCTTCACGCCGGCGACGAGCGCGCCGTCCGTGACGCCCGTGGCGACGAAGTAGGCGTTGTCGCCCTTCACGAGGTCGTCCTGGTCGAGCACGCGGTCGAGGTCGTGACCGGCGTCGATGGCCTTCTGGCGCTCGGCGTCGTCCTTCGGCGCCAGGCGCGTGAGGATGAGGCCGCCCAGGGCCTTGACGGCGCACGCCGTGATGATGCCCTCGGGGGTGCCGCCGACGCCCACGCACATGTCGATGCGGCTGTCGGGACGCGCTGCGTTGATGCCGCCGGCGACGTCGCCGTCGAGCAGCAGGCGGGTGCCGGCGCCGGCCGCGTGGATCTGCTGGATCAGGTCGGCGTGACGGGGACGGTCGAGCACGGCCACCTGGACGTCCTCGACGGCCAGGCCCTTCGCGTCGGCGAGGGCGCGGATGTTGTCGCCGATCGGCCGGTCGAGGTCGATCACGCCGATGCCCTCGGGGCCGGTGACGATCTTGTCCATGTAGAACACGGCGCTGGGGTCGAACATGCTGCCGCGGTCGCTCACGGCGATCACCGAGAGGGCGTTCATGCGGCCCGCGGCGGTGAGGCTCGTGCCGTCGATCGGGTCGACGGCGATGTCGCAGGCGGGCCCGAAGCCGTTGCCGACGTGCTCGCCGTTGAAGAGCATCGGGGCTTCGTCCTTCTCGCCCTCGCCGATGACGACGACGCCGTCGAAGGCGACGGTGCCGAGGAACTTGCGCATCGCGTCGACGGCGGCGCCGTCGGCGGCGTTCTTGTCGCCCTTGCCGATGAAGGGGGCGCTGCGGATGGCGGCGGCCTCGGTCGCCCTCACCAGCTCCATGCCCAGGTTGCGGTCGGGGTGCGAGTACAGGTTTCCGGAGGACGAGTCAGCCATGCTCCGGATCCTACTAGGGGGCCGCCTCCGCGACGGCCGTCGCACAGACCTGCACAGACGTGCAGGGGCCGCACGGCTCGGTCCGCCCCGGGGGCCCCTGGGTAGGGTGGGTCGGAGCAGACCACACGTCATCATCGAAGGAGATCCGATGCCCGTCGCCACCCCCGAGCAGTACGCCGAGATGCTCGACAAGGCCAAGGACAAGGGGTTCGCCTACCCCGCCGTCAACGTGTCGTCGTCGCAGACGATCCACGCCGTGCTGCAGGGCCTCACCGAGGCCGGCAGCGACGGCATCATCCAGGTCACGACCGGCGGCGCCGACTACTTCGCCGGCCACACGGTCAAGAACCGCGCCGCCGGCGCCATCGCGTTCGCCAAGTTCGCGACCGAGGTCGCCAAGAACTACCCCGTCACGGTCGCGCTGCACACCGACCACTGCCCGAAGGACGCCCTCGACGGCTTCGTGCTGCCCCTCATCACGGCCAGCGAAGAAGAGGTCAAGGCCGGGCGCAACCCGCTGTTCCAGTCGCACATGTGGGACGGCTCGGCCATCCCCCTCGACGAGAACCTCGAGATCGCCCAGCAGATGCTCAAGCGCACCGCGGCCATCAACGCCATCCTCGAGGTCGAGATCGGCGTCGTCGGCGGCGAGGAGGACGGCGTCCAGCACGAGGGCTCGAACGAGGCGCTCTACACGACCGTCGGCGACGTGACGAAGGCCGTCGAGGCCCTCGGCCTCGGCGAGAACGGCCGCTACATCGCCGCCCTCACCTTCGGCAACGTCCACGGCGTCTACAAGCCCGGCAACGTCAAGCTGCGCCCCGAGCTGCTGGGCGAGATCCAGCAGGGCATCCAGGACCGCTTCACGACGTCCGAGAAGCCCCTCGAGCTGGTGTTCCACGGCGGCTCCGGCTCGTCCGACGCCGAGATCCGCGAGGCGGTCGCCAACGGCGTCGTCAAGATGAACCTCGACACCGACACGCAGTACGCGTTCAGCCGCTCGATCGCCGACACGGTGCTCAAGAACTACGACGGCTTCATCAAGGTCGACGGCGAGGTCGGCAACAAGAAGCAGTACGACCCCCGCGCCTGGGGCAAGGTCGCCGAGTCGGCGATGGCCGCGCGCGTCGTCGAGGCGACCAAGCAGCTCGGCTCGCACGGCCAGTCGGGCAGCTGACCCGCACCTCCTGAGGCCGACGAGAGGCCCCGCAGCGACGAGCTGCGGGGCCTCTCTGCGCGACGGTCGGAGCCTAGGAGGCGGTGCCTGCCCCGTCGAGGACCGACTGCACGAACGCCGGGTCGCCCAGGAACACCGAGAGCACGAGCACGGTCTGCACGAGCGTGACGACCACGCCGGCGACCAGCGGCACCCAGAAGGTGATCGCGCCGCGCCGCAGCCGGCGCACCGTCCACGCGAGCATGAGCACGAAGACGACGAGCGAGACGACGGCGATGGTGCCGCCGGCCCTCTGCAGGTCGGCCCCGCCGGCGAAGTCGTCGACCGGGTAGCCCGCCGCGCTGAACGACGCGAGCAGCGTCCGCGAGAAGCCCGACACCAGCACGATGTTCGCCACGACGTTGTAGCCGGCGAGGCCGAGCAGCACGAAGGTCGCGACACGGTCGACGCGGCGGCCGGAGCTGAGCACGGGGGCGGCGGCGGGCGGTCCCGGGTACGGCTGGGCGCCTCCTCGGCTCTGCTCCTGCTGCGGAGCGGAGGGCTGTCGACCCGCCGGCGACAGGTCGCCCTGGGACGCAGGAGGCGCGACGTCGGCGGGCGGGACGGGACTGACCCAGCCCTCGGGCGCGTACTCGCCGTAGCGGGGCCGGGGCCGCGGGTCGCGAGCCGGCGACGCGTCGCCCTCGCGCTCGTCGGTCATCGGGTGGTGCGTCCGCCGAGCGCGCGGGTGTCGGTCTGGCCCTGGGCGTCCTTGCGGAGCTCCTTCGGGAGGGAGAACATGAGGTCCTCCTCGGCGGTGACGACCTCGGACACGTCGCCGTAGCCGGCGTCGGCGAGGTCGTCGAGCACCTCTTTCACGAGGACCTCGGGCACGGACGCGCCGGAGGTGACGCCGACCGTCTCGACGCCGTCGAGCCACTCCTGCTTGATCTCGCTCGAGTAGTCGACGCGGTAGGCGGCCTTGGCGCCGTGCTCGAGGGCGACCTCGACCAGGCGGACGCTGTTCGAGCTGTTGGCGGAGCCCACGACGATGACGAGGTCCGACTCGACCGCGACCTTCTTGATGGCGACCTGGCGGTTCTGCGTGGCGTAGCAGATGTCGTCGCTCGGGGGGTTCTGGATGGTGGGGAACCGCTCGCGCAGGCGGCGCACGGTCTCCATCGTCTCGTCGACGCTGAGGGTCGTCTGCGAGAGCCAGACGAGGTTCTCGGGGTCGTCGACGACGAGGTCGTCGACCTCGCCGGGGTTCTGCACGAGGGTGGTGCGGTCGGCGGCGTGGCCCATCGTGCCCTCGACCTCTTCGTGGCCGGCGTGGCCGATGAGGATGATGTGGCGGCCCTGCGACCCGAAGCGGACGGCCTCGCGGTGCACCTTCGTGACCAGCGGGCAGGTCGCGTCGATGGCCTGCAGGTCGCGGTCGGCGGCGCCCTTCACGACGGCCGGCGAGACGCCGTGGGCGCTGAAGACGATGTGCGACCCCTCGGGGACCTCGTCGACCTCGTCGACGAAGATCGCGCCCTGGCGCTCGAGCGTCGAGACGACGTGCACGTTGTGGACGATCTGCTTGCGGACGTAGACGGGCGAGCCGTAGTGCTCGAGCGCCTTCTCGACCGCGATCACGGCCCGGTCGACGCCCGCGCAGTAGCCGCGGGGGGCAGCGAGCAGCACCCGCTTCGCCCCGTTGACGGGGGTGTCCCGTAGCCTGTTGCGGAGCGCAGGGACGCGCGGTGTCGGGAGGTCGACGGCGAGAGCGCCGTTCGTGATGTGTGCCACCCGTCGATTCTAGGTGCGACGACTGGTCGCGCTCTGGGAGGCACCGCACCCCGCGCCCTGCCCCGGTCTGCTCTCCGAACTGAGGACACCTGCATGACGATCGTCACCCCGCCGCCCACCGCCGACGCCCCGTGGCCGGTCGGCCTGCTCGCGGGCAAGGTGCGCGACTGGATCGACCGGCTCGGCACGGCGTGGGTCGAGGGCCAGATCACGCAGTGGAACGTCTCGGGCGGCAACGTCTACGGCAAGCTGCGCGACCTCGAGCAAGACGTGACCGTGTCGTTCTCGATCTGGTCGAGCGTGCGCTCGAAGGTCCCCGCCGACCTCAAGCAGGGCGACCGGGTCGTCGCCGCGGTCAAGCCCAACTACTGGGTCAAGGGCGGCTCCCTGACCATGCAGGTCTTCGACATGCGCCACGTCGGGCTCGGCGACCTGCTCGAGCGCCTCGAGCGGCTCCGGGCCCAGCTCACGGCCGAGGGGCTGTTCTCGCCCGAGCGCAAGAAGCGCCTGCCGTTCCTGCCGCAGTGCATCGGGCTCGTCACCGGCCGCGACAGCGACGCCGAGAAAGACGTGCTCCGCAACGCCCAGCTGCGCTGGCCGTCCGTGTCGTTCCGCGTCGTGCACGCCGCGGTGCAGGGCGACCGCTCGGTGGGCGAGGTCACGGCCGCGGTGCAGCAGCTCGACGCCGACCCCGAGGTCGACGTCATCATCGTGGCGCGGGGCGGCGGCGACTTCCAGAACCTCCTCGGCTTCAGCGACGAGTCGCTCGTGCGGGCGGTGGCCGCGTGCACGACGCCCGTGGTGAGCGCGATCGGGCACGAGGCCGACCGGCCCCTGCTCGACGACGTGGCCGACCTGCGCGCGTCGACCCCGAC
Source organism: Frigoribacterium faeni (assembly GCF_011761235.1). Classification (GTDB taxonomy): domain Bacteria; phylum Actinomycetota; class Actinomycetes; order Actinomycetales; family Microbacteriaceae; genus Frigoribacterium; species Frigoribacterium faeni_A. Next base: position 61,755 of record NZ_JAAOYW010000003.1, on the reverse strand, counting down.
CGACGCCGCCAAGCGCGTCGTGCCCGACGTCAGCGAAGAGCTCTCGCGCGTGCAGCAGGCCCGTTCGCGCATCGGCGTCCGGCTCAACCAGATCGTCTCGACCGAGATCGACCGGCTCGAGCAGGTGCGCAGCCGGCCCGTGCTCGCCTCGCCGCAGACCCTCGTCGACGTGCGCGCCGACGAGGTCGTCCGCGCCGTCGCCCGCGGCGAAGAGCTGCTCGCCCGTGCCGTCGAGCGGGCGCACACCCGGGTGTCCGAGCTGACCGCGCAGCTGCGGGCGCTCTCGCCCCAGGGCACCCTGCGGCGCGGCTACTCGATCGTGCAGCTGCCCGACGGCGCGGTGCTCCGCGAGCCGGCCGACGCGCCCGAGTCCACCCGGCTCGTCCTCACCCTCGAAGGAGGCGCGCTGCAGGCCGTCAGCACCGGCGCCTCCTCCCCAGGCCCCGCCCGCGACGCGTCCTCCCCCGTCGCCGACGACGCCGCCTCCTCTGCCAGCCCCGCTCGTTAGGATCGTCCCGTGGCACAGTCCTCCTCCCCCGCACCGTCCTCGTCCGCCCCGGCCGACGTGCCCGACGTCGCGTCGCTCAGCTACGAACAGGCCCGCGACGAGCTCGTGACCGTCGTGTCCGAGCTCGAGCAGGGCGCGTCGACCCTCGAGCGCTCGCTCGCCCTGTGGGAACGCGGCGAGGCCCTCGCCCGCCGCTGCGAGGAATGGCTGCTCGGCGCCCGCGAGCGCCTCGAGGCCGCCCGGCGACAGGCGCCCGCGGAATGACCGACCCCGGCGGCCCCGACGGCGGCGGGCAGGGCGGCGCGCCCGGCGGCCGGTCGCGACGCACCCGCGAGCCGCGCATCGTCGCCGAGCTCGGCCGGCCCGAGACGCCCGACGAGACCGCCCGTCGCAAGGCCGAGAACACGCGCAAGCACTACGCGAACCAGACGGCCGTCAACCTCACGCTCTCGATCGTGGCCTCGCTGGCCGTCGTGCTGTTCCTCGTGCTCGTCGTCGTGCGGCCCGGCGGCACGGTGAACCGCCAAGAGATCGACTACCGGTCGGTGGCGCAGAACGCCGAGGCCAGCGTCGACGTGCCCCTCGCCGCCCCCACGCTGCCCGACGGCTGGACGTCGAACCGCGCCGACGTCTCGACCGGCGGCGCCGACGGGGTGTCGACCTGGTACGTCGGCTTCATCACGCCCACCGAGCAGTTCATCGCCCTCGAGCAGGGCGTCGACGCCAACGCCACCTGGGTCGCCAACGCGGTGCAGGCACGGCCGGCCACCGGGGCGACCACGATCGCCGGGCTCGACTGGCAGGTCTACGACCGCCGCGACGGCGACAGCCCCGGCAACTACGCCTACTCGATGACGACGACGGTCGACCGCAGCTCGTACGTGCTGCACGGCACGGCCGACGACGTCGAGTTCGAGCAGCTCGCGACCGCCCTGGCCGAGCAGCTCTCCGACCAGACGGGAGACCAGTCGTGACCGACCCCAGCACCGAGGCCGCCGCCTCCGTCGACGCCGCCTCGGGGGCCGCCCCCGCGACGCCCGCCGAGCCGCTGACCCCCGGGCGCGCCTGGGAGCGGATGAAGGCCGGCAACGAGCGCTTCGTGACCGGCGCGCCGCAGCACCCCCACCAGGACAGCGACCGGCGGGCCCTGCTCGCCGGCGGGCAGGAGCCCGTCGCCGCGCTATTCGGCTGCGCCGACTCGCGCCTCGCGGCCGAGATCATCTTCGACGTCGGCCTCGGCGACCTCTTCGTCGTGCGCAACGCGGGCCAGGTGGTCGGCGACACCGTCATCGCCTCGCTCGAGTACGCCGTCTCGGTGCTCGGCGTGCCGCTCATCGTCGTGCTCGGCCACGACAGCTGCGGCGCCGTCGCCACCGCCATCGACTCGCTGACGACCGACGCGCCCCCCGGCTCGCGGTTCCTCGGCGACCTCGTCGACATGATCGTGCCGAGCGTGCGCCGGGCGACGATCGCCCTCGAGCCGGGCGCGGTGCTCGACCCGCGCGCGGTCGGCGCCCTGCACATCCAGGCCTCGGTCGAGGCCCTGGTGGGGCGCAGCGCGCTCATCTCGGCGGCCGTCGCCGAGGGTAGGTTGACCGTGGTCGGGGCGAACTACGCGCTCGCCGACGGCCGGGTCGACCCGTCGATCATCATCGGACGACTCTGACGCCGCGGGGGCGACCGGCCCCCGTGACCATGCCCCACGAGGGCCGAAGGAAGGACACGACGTCGTGACCACAACCGAGTACCGCATCGAGCACGACACCATGGGCGAGGTGCGGGTCCCCGCCACCGCCCTGTGGCGGGCACAGACCCAGCGGGCCGTCGAGAACTTCCCGATCTCGGGCGCCGGTCTCGAGGCAGCCCAGATCGTCGCGCTCGCGCGGATCAAGCGCGCCGCCGCCGTCGTGAACGGCCGACGCGGCATCGTGCCCGCCGGCGTCGCCGACGCGATCGTGGCCGCCGCCGACACCGTCATCGGGGGCGAGCACCACGACCAGTTCCCGGTCGACGTCTACCAGACCGGCAGCGGCACGTCGTCGAACATGAACATGAACGAGGTCCTCGCCACCCTCGCCGGCACCGTCGACGGCGTCGACGTGCACCCCAACGACCACGTGAACGCGTCGCAGTCGTCGAACGACGTGTTCCCGACGTCGGTCCACGTCGCCGTGACCGGTGCGCTGCTGCACGACCTCGTGCCGGCCCTCGAGCACCTCGCCGAGTCGCTCGAGCGCAAGGCCCACGAGTGGGCGGGCATCGTCAAGGCGGGCCGTACGCACCTCATGGACGCCACGCCCGTGACGCTCGGACAGGAGTTCGGCGGCTACGCGCGCCAGATCCGGCTCGGCATCGAGCGCGTGCAGGCCACGCTGCCCCGCGTCGCCGAGGTGCCCCTGGGCGGCACGGCCACCGGCACGGGCATCAACACCCCGGTCGGGTTCCCGCAGGAGGTCATCTCGGTGCTCGCCGACGACAGCGGCCTGCCCGTCACCGAGGCGCTCGACCACTTCGAGGCGCAGGGCGCCCGCGACGGCCTGGTCGAGGCGTCGGGCGCGCTGCGCGTCCTCGCCGTGAGCCTCACCAAGATCAACAACGACATCCGCTGGATGGGCTCGGGCCCGAACACCGGCCTGGGCGAGCTGCACGTGCCCGACCTGCAGCCCGGGTCGTCGATCATGCCCGGCAAGGTCAACCCGGTCGTGCCCGAGGCCGTGCTCATGGTCTCGGCGCGGGTGATCGGCAACGACGCCACGATCGCCTGGGCCGGCGCCTCCGGGTCGTTCGAGCTCAATGTCGCCATCCCCGTGATGGGCACCGCCCTGCTCGAGTCGATCCGGCTGCTGTCGAACGCGACGCGCGTGCTCGCCGACAAGACCGTCGACGGCCTCGAGGCCGACGTCGAGCGCGCCCGTGCGATGGCCGAGTCGTCGCCGTCGATCGTCACCCCGCTCAACCGGGTCATCGGGTACGAAGCCGCCGCCAAGGTCGCCAAGCACGCCGTCGCCCAGAAGATGACGGTGCGCGAGGCCGTCGTCGACCTCGGCTTCGTCGAGCGCGGCGAGGTCACCGACGAGCAGCTCGACACGGCCCTCGACGTGCTGAGCATGACCCGCCCGGGCTGAGCCTGCCCCGCCGCGCCCCGGCTGAGCCGGCCGCGCCCCGGCCCGGCTGAGCCCGCCGCGCCCGGGCCCGGCTGGGCCCGCCGCGCCCGGCTGAGCCTCCCGCGCGCCGGCTGAGCCCGCCGCGCGCCGGCTGAGCCTGCCTTGCCCCGGCCCCCGGCCGCTCGCCCGGACGGCCGGGGCCGGGGGGCCACCTCGGGACTTGCGCGAAATGGGACGAACTACCGCCGGGCCCGGCGGTACTTCGTCCCTTTCGGGGCAGGACGGGCGGACGCGGGCCGCAGCGACGCGTCGCGCGGGCTACACCGCGTCGAGGAACGTCGATGCCACGAAGACCGCGAGCCACCAGCCGACGAGCAACACCGGCCCGAACGAGATGGCCACCCTGCCCGGTGAGGTGCCCCGTCGTCGGAAGGCGACGGCCGCGAGGCCGTGCACTCCCCCGAGCAGCGCCACCGCCGAGAGCCACGCGAGCGGGGCCGACGGCGACGCCAGCGACGCCGCCACGACGCCGGTGCTCGCGAGCTTGGCGTCGCCGGCGCCGAGCCCCCCGCTGTAGACGAGCGGGACGCACGCGACGAGGACGACCAGGCCGAGCATGCACGCCCACGCCGCCGGGACCCCGTCACCGCTGCACACCGCGAGCACCACGCCCGCAGCCGTGCCGACCAGCACCACCAGGACCAGCACGTTCGGGAGCCGCCGCTCCGCGATGTCGATGCGGACGAGGGCGCCGGTCACGACGGCGAGCGCCGACGCCGCGATCGTCCCGGGCGGTGACAGGTCCAGCACTGCCACGAGGCCCGCCAGCGCGAGGCCCGCCGCGACATCGACCCATGCCAGCCGACGGGGCAGAGACGAGCGCCGGGCGTGCTGTTCTGCGCCGTCGCCGTCACGGCCGCCGGAGACCCCTGGCCGGCCGTCCTGGTCTCCCTCTCGGCCGCGTCCGTCCGGGCCGCGCCCGTCCGGTCCGGGCTCGATCGGCCCGCGATCGACCTGCCCGCGATCGTCCAGGCCGGGCTCGACCCACCCGCGCTCGTCCAGGCCGCGCCCGTCCAAGCCCGACTCGTCTCGGCCGCGCTCGTGTTCCGTCGTCGTCATGCGTCGACTGTGACGCCCTCGCCCACACTGCATCCTCGGGGCGGCCCGCCCCTGTGGACGATCTCGGCCAGGCTGCACCCGGGGAGGAGGGACCCGACGTCGGTCGCCGTCACCATGGCCGTCAGCCCCGCGAACGGCCCGCGAGGGTCACGAGTTGCCCCGGATGGCCGCCTCGACGCGTTCGAGGGGACCTTTCGGGGCAACTCGTTCGTCGGCGCCCGGCGAGCACCTGCGCCGGGCTCGACCACGCGGGGCGGAGGGCCCTCGCTACGCGAGCTCGTTCGACTCGAGCAGCTCCGTCACGAGGGCGGCGATCGCGGAGCGCTCCGAGCGGGTCAGCGTCACGTGCCCGAAGAGCGGGTGCCCCTTGAGCGTCTCGATGACCGACGCGACCCCGTCGTGCCGTCCGACCCGGAGGTTGTCGCGCTGGGCCACGTCGTGGGTGAGCACGACGCGGCTGTTCTGGCCGATGCGGCTGAGCACCGTCAGCAGCACGTTGCGCTCGAGCGACTGGGCCTCGTCGACGATCACGAACGCGTCGTGCAGCGACCGGCCGCGGATGTGCGTCAGCGGCAGCACCTCGAGCAGCCCGCGTTCGACGACCTCGTCGAGCACGTTCTGCGACACGATCGCGCCGAGCGTGTCGAAGACCGCCTGGCCCCACGGGTTCATCTTCTCGCCGGCGTCGCCCGGCAGGAACCCCAGGTCCTGCCCGCCGACCGCGTAGAGCGGACGGAACACCATGATCTTCTTGTGCTGCTGCTTCTCGAGCACCGCCTCGAGCCCGGCGCAGAGGGCGAGGGCCGACTTGCCGGTGCCCGCGCTGCCGCCGAGCGAGACGATGCCGACCTCCGGGTCGAGCAGCAGGTCGATCGCGAGCCGTTGCTCGGCCGAGCGGCCGTGCAGCCCGAAGACGTCGCGGTCGCCGCGCACCAGCCGCGCCGTGCCGCGCCCCGTCACCCGGCCGAGCGCCGAGCCCCGGTCGGAGTGCACGACGAGACCCGTGTTGACGGGCACGTCGGCGAGCTCGCGCGAGCTCAGCGACTCCTTGTCCCAGAACGAGGCCATCTGGTCGCTCGACACCTCGAGCTCGGTCAGGCCGGTGTAGCCGCTGTCGACGACCTGCTCGGCGCGGTACTCCTCGGCGGCGAGTCCGATCGACGCGGCCTTGACCCGCAGGGGCAGGTCCTTCGAGACCACGGTGACCGCCAGGCCGTCGTTCGCGAGGTTCGACGCGACCGCGAGGATGCGCGAGTCGTTGTCGCCGAGCTGGAGCCCCGACGGCAGCACGGACATGTTCGAGTGGTTCAGCTCGACGCGGAACGAGCCGCCGGCCCCCACCTCGACGGGGAAGTCGAGCCGGTCGTGCGCGACGCGCAGCCCGTCGAGCAGGCGCAGGGCCTGCCGCGCGAAGTAGCCCAGCTCGGGGTCGTGGCGCTTGGCCTCGAGCTCGCTGACGACGACGACGGGCAGCACCACGTCGTGCTCGGCGAAGCGGAAGATCGCCTGCGGGTCGCTCAGCAGCACCGACGTGTCGAGCACGTAGGTCCGCTGGTCGACGGGCGTTCGGGCGGCACCGGCCCGACGGTCTGCTGAGGTGCCCTGCTGCGCGGCCCGGGTGTTGACGGTCACGACGACTCCATCTCCGAGCGACGAGGCGCTCGGTACCTTCGGCAGGACGGCCGCGGAGCAGTCGCGAGGCGAACTTTCGTGGCCGTCTCGACCGGGCCATCTGCCCGATGAGCCGAACCTACGTCGTGCCGCCGACACCGGTCCGGCGCGCCGCGCCGTGTCGTGTGACGATCAGGTGAACGACCCTCAGGTGCTGGTCGAGGGTCTTGTCGAGGGCCGGACGAGGTGCTGGCCGACGGGCTGGACGGGGTGCCAGCCGAGGTGCCGGCCGAGGTGCCGCGCGAGCGCCCGCGAGCCCCTCAGTACGAGACGGCGCTGCCGTACGACGTGAACGCCTCGCGCAGCAGCTCGAACGAGTCCTCGCCGTTCGACACGTGCGTGCTGAGGCGCACCCCCGTGCTCCGCATCGTCGCGCTGACGCCGTGGTTGAGCAGCGACGCGGCGAGCGTCGTCAGGTGGGCCGGATCCGGCTCGATGACGACGATGCCGGCCCGCTCCGACTCGACGCGCGACGAGACCACGGGCACCGCGAACTCGTCGGCGAGGTCGATCAGCCGGGTCACGCGCTCGGCGACCGCCGCCGCGACGGGACGGATGCCGACGGCCGCGATCTCCTCCAGGGAGGTCGCGAGCCGCGCCTCCGCGATCGGGTCGGGGCGCGACAGCTGGAACGCGGCGGCGCCCGGCGCCGGCTCGGCTCCCCGCTCGTACGACCCGCCCAGGGCGATCTCCGAGCCGTGCACCCCGCTGAACACGGGGGTGAGCTCGGCGAGGGCCCGGTCGCTGAGCGCCATGAAGCCCGTGCCCCAGCCCGCCCGCAGCCACTTCTGGCCGCCGGTCACCAGCACGTCGGCGACGGCCCAGGGCGCGTCCACGACGCCGAAGCCCTGGATGCCGTCGACGATCAGCAGCCGGTCGCCGATGACCTGGCGGATGCCCTCGAGGTCGGCGAGGTACCCGGTGCGGTAGTCGACGACGCTGACGGCGACGGCCGTCACCGACGGGGTCAGGTGCTCGCGCAGCACGGCCGGCGTCACGGCGTCGTCGGGCACGTCGAGCCACACCGTGTCGAGCACGCGCAGGGCCGAGGAGGCGCGGGTCGCCGTCAGAGGAGTGGTCGGGTACTCCCGCGGAGACAGGGCGAGGCCGCCCGTCAGGCCGAAGAGCGTGTGCATCATGCCCTGGCTGGTGCTGGGCTGGAACACGACGTGGTCGGTCGGGAAGCCGGTGAGGGCGGCGACGGCCCGCCGCGCGCGCCCGGACTGCTCGTCGAGGGCGACGGCCGAGCCGTGCCGGGACCGCGACTGCAGCTCGGTCAGCGCCCGCGCCTCCTGCACGACGCCCGTGCCCATCGGGCCGTACGACGCGAAGTCGAACCAGCCTGCCTCGTCGGCGAAGCCTGCGGCGAAGTCGTCGATGGTCCTCACGGTGGTGCTCCTCGGATCGGGGTGCTCCAACCTACCCGGCCCCCGGGCGGCTCGGCCCCGACGACGGCGCCGCCGGCCGCCCCGTCGCGCTCAGCTGCCGTAGCGCCGGTGCCGCAGCGCGAAGTCGCGCACGGCCCGGAGGAAGTCGACCTCGCGCAGGTCGGGGTAGAAGGCCTCGACGAAGTAGAACTCGCTGTGCGCGCTCTGCCACAGCATGAAGTCGCTGAGCCGCTGCTCGCCCGACGTGCGGATGACGAGGTCGGGGTCGGGCTGGCCGCCCGTGTAGAGGTGGTCGGCGATGAGCTCGGGCGTCAGCACCTCGGCGAGCGCGTCGAGGGTGCCGCCCGCGGCGTCGTGGGCGCGGACGATGCTGCGCATGGCGTCGGCGATCTCGCGCCGGCCGCCGTAGCCCACCGCGAGGTTGACGTGCAGGCCGCCGTGGTCGCGGGTGCGGTGCTCGGCCGCGGAGAGCGCGGAGCAGAGCTCGGCCGGCAGGTCGTCGGTCGCGCCGACGTGCTGCACCCGCCAGTCGCGCTGGTGCGACAGCTCGTCGGCGACGTCGCCGATGATGCCGAACAGCTCGGTCAGCTCGTCGGAGGCGCGGTTGCCCAGGTTGTCGGCCGAGAGCAGGTAGAGGGTGACGACGCGGATGCCGAGGTCGTCGCACCAGGTCAGGAACTCGCTGATCTTGGCGGCCCCGGCGCGGTGCCCGTGCGCAGCCGTCTCGAGCATGCGGGCCTTGGCCCACCGGCGGTTGCCGTCGACGATCATCGCGACGTGGTGCGGCAGCTCCGCCCCGTCGAGCTCGCGGCGCAGGCGGCGCTGGTAGAGGCCGTAGAGCAGGCCGCCGGCCACGGGGGGCCGTCGAGGACTCTTCACGTGCCTACGTTAACGCACCCTCGGTCGACGAACTCCGGGTGTCGCCCGTCGACCCGCCGCGTCGGCGCCGAGACCGGTCCCAGCGACCCGGGGGCCGCCTCCCCTACGCTCGCCCCATGAGCACGCCCTCCTCCTCTCCGGTCGCCGACGACGGCGGGGCCGAGCTGCCCCGGCTCCCCCTGCTCGACGACGCGCTGAGCTACCCGTCGATCGAGCGTAAGCCGTCGTGGCGCGGCTGGATCCACGCGGCCACGTTCCCGGTGGCGATCGCGACGGGCGTCGTGCTGGTCGCGCTCGCCGACGGCGCCGCCGCGACCTGGGCCTGCGCGGTGTTCATGACGACCTCGCTGCTGCTGTTCGGCATCTCGGCGACGTACCACCGGTTCCCGTGGAGCCCGCGGGCCAAGATGTTCCTGAAGCGGCTCGACCACTCGAACATCTTCCTGCTCATCGCGGGCACCTACACGCCCATCGCGGCGATCGCGCTCCCGCCCGGCAAGTCGACGCTGCTGCTCGTGCTGGTCTGGACGGCCGCGGCCTTCGGCATCGCGTTCCGGGTCTTCTTCATCCACGCGCCGCGCTGGCTCTACGTGCCGCTCTACGTGCTGATGGGCGTGGGGGCGCTGGGGTTCCTGCCCGACCTCTTCGCGGCGAGCGTGCCGATGACGGTGCTCGTGCTCGTCGGCGGCCTGCTCTACATCGTCGGCGCCACGTTCTACGCGCTGAAGCGCCCGAACCCGTCGCCGGGGCATTTCGGGTTCCACGAGCTGTTCCACGCCTGCACGGTGGCGGCGTACCTGTGCCACTGGACGGGCATCCTCGTCCTGGCGCTGAACGCCCCGAGCTTCGCCTAGGAGGCGCGGGCCTGCCCCACGGGCTCCCTCGCCCCGCCGCTACGGCCGGTCGGGCCCGTCGCGGCGCACGTCGCCGTCGCGGCCGTCGTCGTCGAGCACGGGTCGCGGCTCGTCGTCGAGCCCCGCGGCCGCGGCGCCCGCCTCGGCGCGCTCCGCCTCGATGCGGTCGCGGACCTCGCCGCGGTACCGGGTGCGCCGCACGCGCCGCGTCATGTCGACGATGATCAGCACCGTCGCGATCGCGACGAACGCGATGGCCACGAACCCCCAGACGCCGGGCGTGACGTCGACGTCGGGCACGGTCGACGGCGGCAGCGTCGCGTCGGGGGTGGACGGCTGCGCGAGGAGGCGCACGGCCGTGGACAGCACGAGGTCGCCTGCCGCGCTCACAGGGCCTGCACCCCCACGCGGCCGGTGTCGGGGTCGACGACGCCGGCGAAGAGGTCGGTCTCGGGCAGCGGCGACTCGACGCGCGACTCGACGAGCTGGAAGTCCTCGGTGGGCCAGGCGGCGACCTGCAGGTCGTGTGGCCAGAAGAAGAAGGCGCTGTCGAGCGGCACCTGGCTGGCGTGCGCCCGCAGGGCGGCGTCGCGCACCGGGAAGTACTCGCTCACCGGCACGTGCGTCGTGGCGAGGTCCGGCCGGTCGGCGAAGCGCTCGAGCATCTCGGTGAGGCGCTCGATGAGGGGCGACTCAGGATCCTCCGCCTTCAGGTGGGTGATCATCGCGCCGACCCGGCCGGCGCTGAACATGCGGTCGTAGTAGACCTTGTCGATCTGCCAGGGCTCGCCGGCCGCGGGGTAACGCGCCGGGTCCGCGGCGGCGCGGAACGCCTCCATCGAGATCTCGTGCGTGCGGATGTGGTCGGGGTGCGGGTACCCGCCGATCTCGTCGTAGGTGACGAGCACCTGCGGCTTGAAGCGACGGACGACCGCGACGAGCGGCTCGGCGCTCGTCTCGAGCGGGATGGTCGCGAAGCCGTTGACCGCGACCGGCTCGCCCTCGGCCGGCAGGCCCGAGTCGGCGTAGCCGAGCCAGAGGTGGTCGATGCCCATCGCCTGCTGCGCGGCGCGCATCTCGTGCACCCGCAGGCCGGCGATGTCGCGCTCGGCGTGCGACCGGGCCTCGAGCTGCTCGTTGAGGATGGAGCCCTGCTCGCCGCCCGTGCAGCTGACGACGAGCACCTCGACGCCTCGGCTGCGGTAGTAGGCGTAGGTCGCCGAGCCCTTGCTGGACTCGTCGTCGGGGTGGGCGTGGACGGCCAAGAGGCGCAGGGTCACGGGTTCCTCGCAATTCGTGCAGGGCAGACGTTGCTACCCTCGACACCAGGATAATCGGACGGAGTCCCCCGTGGCGTCCATGCCCCCCGCACCATCACCGGCCGCCGAGCCCGATCAGCGGCTCGACCCGTCGGCCGACGCCGCGTCGGCGCGGCTCGACGCGCGCTACGGCCGCAGCAGCGCGACCCGACGGCGGGGCAGGTGGATCGCGATCGCGGTCGCCGCCTCCTTCGTGCTCGTCTTCGCCGCGTGGGTGGTGTTCGCCGCGTTCGACGGCGACGGCTCGAAGGTCGAGGGCACCGACGTCGGCTACACGGTGCTCGACGACCGGGCCGTCGACGTGCAGTACACGGTCAGCGTCGCGCCGGGCACCGCGGTCGACTGCGCGGTGCAGGCCCAGAACCAGAAGTTCAGCATCGTGGGCTGGAAGGTCGTGCACCTGCCGGCCTCGAGCACGCACTCGACGACCTACACGACCTCGCTCGCGACCAGCGAACGCGCGGTCACAGGGTTGATCTACGAGTGCTGGCTTCCGTAGACTGCGCGGACACCCACGAGACCGGCCACTCGGCCGGTCTCCTTTTTTCGGTGGGCGTGCCCCGACCGGGCGCGCGGCTCCCGCTCCCGCGGACAGGGCCGTCGCACCCGCAGGCCGCCGCACGGACGGAGACACCATGAGCAACGACAACGACGCCACCACCTGGCTGACGACCGACGCCCGCGACCGCCTCCAGGCCGAGCTCGAGACGCTGAGCGGCGAGGGCCGAGCCGAGATCGTGGGCCGCATCGAGGCCGCCCGCGAAGAGGGCGACCTCAAGGAGAACGGCGGCTACCACGCCGCGAAGGACGAGCAGGGCAAGCTCGAGGCGCGCATCCGCACCCTCACCAACCTGCTCAAGCACGCGACCGTCGGCGAGTCCACCGCGGCCGACGGCATCGTCGGCCCGGGCACCGTAGTCACCGCGACCATCGCCGGCGACCCCAGCACGTTCCTGCTCGGCAACCGCGAGATCATCGCGCCCGGCAGCGACCTCTCGGTCTACAGCGAGACGAGCCCCCTCGGCCAGGCCATCAACGGGCTCAAGGTCGGCACGACGACGAGCTACACGGCGCCGAACGGCAAGGAGATCACCGTCGCGGTGACCGCCGTCGAGACGTACGTGCCCTGATCGACGGCACCGCCGCACGCCCTTGAGGCGTGCACGACGGAGGCCCCGGCTCGCTTGAGCCGGGGCCTCCGTCGTGCGCGCCGGGCCTAGAAGTCGATGTCGGGCTCGAAGCCGGCCTCGCGCAGACGCCGCAGGACGTCCTCGACGTGGTCCGGCCCGCGGGTCTCGACGCTGAGCTCGAGCTCGACCTCGCTGATCTGCAGGCCCCGCCCGTGGCGGGTGTGCAGCACCTCGACCACGTTGGCGTTCGCGTCCGAGAGGATCTGCGAGACGCGGGTGAGCTGGCCGGGCCGGTCGGGCAGGCCCACGCGGAGCTTGAGGTAGCGCTCGGCGGCGGCGAGGCCCCGGCTGATCACGCGCTCCATCATGAGCGGGTCGATGTTGCCCCCGCTCAGCACGATGACGGTCGTGCCCAGGTCGCGCACCTGCTCGGTCATGACCGCCGCGACGCCCACGGCGCCGGCGGCCTCGACGACGAGCTTGGCGCGCTCGAGCAGGACGAGCATCGCGCGGGCCGTGTCGTCGTCGCCGACGGTCACGACCTGGTCGACGGTCTGGCGGACGATCTCGAAGTTCAGCACGCCCGGGCGGGCGACGGCGATGCCGTCCGCGATGGTCGGGGTGGCCACGATGTCGGTGCGGACGCCGCTCTGCATCGAGACCGCGTACGGCGCGGCGTTGGCGGCCTGCACGCCGATGACCCGCACCCGGCGCCCCGTGCGGGCCGTCTGCTGCGCCACGGCGCTGGCCACGCCCGCGATGAGGCCGCCGCCGCCGATCGGCACGACGATCGTGTCGACGTCGGGCACCTGCTCGAGGATCTCGAGGCCGAGGGTGCCCTGGCCCGCGACGACGTCGTGGTGGTCGAAGGGCGGGATGAACGCAGCGCCGGTGCTGGCGGCGAACTCGGCGGCGGCCCGGAGCGCCTGCTCGACGTCGTGCCCGCTGAGCACGACGTCGGCGCCGTACTCGCGCGTGGCCTGCAGCTTCGGCAGCGCGACGCCCACGGGCATGAAGATGGTCGCCGCGATGCCGAGCTCGCGCGCAGCGAAGGCGACGCCCTGGGCGTGGTTGCCGGCGGAGGCCGCCACGACGCCGCGTGCCTTCTCGTCGTCGCTCAGCTGCGTGAGGCGGTTGTACGCCCCGCGGATCTTGTACGAGCCCGTGCGCTGCAGGTTCTCGCACTTGAGGTGCACGGGCGAGCCGAGCAGCTCGGCGAGGAACCGCGAGCTCTCCATCGGGGTGACCCGCGCGACACGGGCCACGCGCTCGCGGGCCTGCTCGATCTCGAGCAGCGTGGGACCGGAGATGGTGGTCTCAGACATCGGTGGCCTTTCCGGGCGAGGTGACGTCGGCCGACGTCGGGCGGGGGGTCGTGCGCCACGAGCCCCTCGCGACGTAGCCGACCATGACGTTGACGACCGCCACGACGGGCACGGCGAAGAGGGCGCCGGGGATGCCGGCGAGCAGCGCGCCCGCCGCGACGCCGAACACGACCGCCAGCGGGTGCACCTTGACGGCGCTGCCCATGACGAACGGCTGCAGCAGGTGCCCCTCGATCTGCTGCACGACGATCACGACCGCGAGCATCAGCAGCGCCACGACCCAGCCGTTGTAGACGAGCGCGATGAGCACGGCGACCGCGCCGGTGGCCACCGCGCCGACCACGGGCACGAACGAGCCGAGGAACACGGCGATGGCGATCGGGGCCGCGAGGGGCAGCCCGAGCAGCAGCGCGCCCAGCCCGATGCCGACGGCGTCGACGAACGCCACGAAGATCTGCACCTTGACGAAGTTCGTGAGGGTCAGCCAGCCCGCCCGGCCGGCGCCGTCGACGGCGTCGCGGGCCCTCCGCGGGAACAGCCCGACGACCCAGCGCCAGATGTCGGCGCCGCCGACGAGCAGGAATATCGTCGTGAAGAGCAGCAGCACGAGGCCCGCGCCCACGTGCCCGGCGGTCGAGCCGATCGAGAGGGCGCCGCGCAGCAGCGGCTGGCTGTCCTGCTGCAGGGCGGCCACGGCGTCGCTCAGGTAGCCGTTCAGCTGGGCCTCGGTGAGGTGCAGCGGCGACGCGAGCAGGAACTCCTTGAGCTCGCCGTAGGAGGCGACGGTCCGGTCGCGCAGGGCCGGCCAGCCGTCGACGATCTGCAGCACCACCAGGAAGAACAGGCCCGCCACCACCACGAGGAACCCGACGAGGCTCACGACGACCGCCAGCCACTTCGGCCACCGGTGCTTCTGCAGCCAGCCCGAGAAGGGCACGAGCAGGGCCGAGACGAGCAGGGCGATGAGGAACGGGATGACGATGATGCGCAGCTGCACGACGAGCCAGATGAAGACGCCCAAAACGCCGACCACGAGCAGGATGCGCCACGACCACGCCCCGGCGATGACCATGCCCCGCGGCACCGACGGATCGGGTGCCCACGAGGTCGGGACGCCCGGGTCGTCCCCGGGCTCGGCCGGTCCGCGCGGGGGCCTGGTGCGGCGCATCATCCGCTCAGTGTAGGGCGGCCTAGGGGTTGTTCCGCCCCGCCCTGCATGCCCCCTCGGGCATGCGTCGAGGAGGCGCGGGCCGGGCCGGCGTCGGAGGCGGCCGCTAGCCTCGCACCGTGCCCCGCGACCGCCTCTCCCCCGCCCTCGCCCGCCGCGTCGCCCTGGCGGCGCAGGGGCTCGGTCGTCCGACGGCGGCGCCCGGCGCGACGACCGTGGGCACCCGCCAGCTCACCGGGCTCGTCGACCGTCTGGGGCTGCTGCAGATCGACTCGGTGAACGTCTTCGAGCGCAGCCACCACCTCCCCGTCTTCGCCCGGCTGGGCCACTACGACCGCGCCGCCCTCGACCGCCTCGTTTTCGCGCCGCGGGGTCGCTTCGTCGAGTACTGGGCGCACGAGGCGGCCATCGTGCCGGTGTCGACCTGGCCCCTCTTGCGCTGGCGCATGCACGACTACGACGCCAAGTGGCGGGCCGACGAGGGCTCGTGGTTGGCGTCGAAGCCGCAGATGGCGCGCTGGCTGCTCGACGAGATCCGCGACCAGGGCCCGCTGCCCGCCAGCCTGGTGCAGCACGACGCCGAGCTGTTCCCGACCCCGACGCGCACGGGGCCCTGGTGGGGCTGGGGCGACGTCAAGCGCGGCCTCGAGGCGCTGTTCCGCACGGGTGCGCTCGTCAGCGCCGGCCGTCGCCGCTTCGAGCGCGTCTACGCGCTGCCCGAGCAGGTCCTGCCCCCGGCCGTGCTCGGGGTCGAGGTCGACCGTGCCGAGGCGCACCGGCAGCTCGTCGAGCGAGCCGCCCGAGCCTCCGGCGTCGCCACCGCCGCCGACCTCGCCGACTACTGGCGTCTCAAGGCCGCCGACGTCCCGCCCGCGCTGCGCGACCTGCACGACGCGGGCGTCGTTCAGCCCGTGACGGTCGACGGCTGGGCCGCGCCCGCCTGGCTGCACGCCGAGGCGCGGCTGCCGCGGCGCCTCGAGGCCGACGCGCTGCTGTCACCCTTCGACCCGGTCGTCTGGCACCGGCCGCGCGCCGAGCGCCTCTTCGGGTTCCGCTACCGCATCGAGATATACACGCCGCAGGCGCAGCGGGTGCACGGCTACTACGTGCTGCCGGTGCTGCAGGACGACCAGCTCGTCGGCCGCGTCGACCTCAAGAGCGACCGGCAGGCCGGCGTGCTCCGGGTGCAGGCGTCGTGGCGCGAGCGCGACCTCGTCGTCGACGTCGACCGGCTGGCCGCGCTGCTCGGCCGGGCCGCCGCGTGGCAGGGGCTCGACGGGGTCGAGGTCGTGGCCCGCGGCGATCTCGCGGCCGACCTGGCCGCGGCCGTGGCCGTCGCGGGCTCCGGCCCTGGCACTGGCTCCGACGCCGGTGCCGGCGCCGGGCCTGGCAGCCTCGACTAGAAGCGCGAGGCGTTCTCGCGCAGCCGCGCGACGCGGTCGGCGAGCGGCGGGTGCGTGCTGAACAGCCGGTCCATGACGCCCGGCTTCATCGGGTCGCTGATCCAGAGGTGCGACATCGACGTGCTCTGCTGCTGCATCGGACGCCCGTAGGCGCCCAGCTTCTCGAGCGCGCTGGCGAGGCCCTCCGGGTGCCGGGTGGTCAGGGCCCCGGTGGCGTCGGCCAGGTACTCGCGCTGGCGCGACACCGCCGCCTGGACGCCCGCCGCCGCCAGGGGCGCGATGATCATCGCGACGAGCCCGAGCACGAGGAACACCGGGTTCGAGCCGCCGCCGTTGTTGTTGCTGTTCGTGTTCCGCCCGCCGGTCAGGGCGCTGAGGAACGACATGCGCATGAGCACGTCGGCGAGGAACCCCACGGCGACGACCAGCCCGAAGACCATCGTCGAGACGCGGATGTCGTAGTTCTTGACGTGGCCCATCTCGTGCGCCATGACGCCCTGCAGCTCGGCGTCGTCCATCAGGGCGAGCAGCCCGGTCGTCGCCGCGACGACGGCGTGCTCCGGGTCACGACCCGTCGCGAACGCGTTCGGCGCCGGGTCGACGACGACGTACACCTTGGGCATCGGCATGCCCATCGTGATCGACAGGTTCTCGACGGTGCGCCAGAGGCGGGGCGCCGTCGTCGCGTCGACCTCTTGCGCCCCGCTCATCGACAGCGCCTGACGGCCGGCCGCGAAGTACTGGATCAGGGCGTAGCCCGCCGCCGCCACGAGCACGACGAAGCCGATGGAGGGGCTGTTCCAGAGCGCGGACGCGGCGAAGCCGAGCGCGCCCACGATGAGCAGGAACACGAGGACGATGAAGACCGTGTTGCGCTTGTTGCGCGCGATCGCCGAGTACATGGCAGGGGCCGGTGCGGTGCGGGCGGCGGGCTAGAACTGGACGCGCGGCGGCTCGGCGATGGCCGAGGGCTCGGCGACCTCGAAGAAGTCGCGCTCGGTGAAGCCGAGGCGCTTCACGAAGAGCGTGTTCGGGAACGTCCGCGTCTTGGTGTTGAACTCGCGCACCCCGCCGTTGTAGAAGCGGCGGGCGGCCTGGATCTTGTCCTCGGTGTCGACGAGCTCCGACTGCAGCTGCAGGAAGTTCTGGCTCGCCTGCAGCTGAGGGTAGGCCTCGGCCACGGCGAACACGCCGCGCAGGGCCTTCTGCATGTGGCCCTCGGCGGCGGACGCCTCGGCGGGCGTCTGGGCTCCCAGGGTCTCGGCCCGCGCCTCCGTGACGTTCTGGAACACCTTCGCCTCGTGCGCGGCGTAGCCCTTGACCGACTCGATGATGTTCGGGATCAGGTCGGCGCGGCGCTTGAGCTGGACGGTGATGTCGCTCCACGCCTCGTCGACGCGGACCTTGAGCGTGACCAGCGAGTTGTACGTCGCCCAGAGGTAGATGCCGGCGATCACCGCCAGCAGGACGATGACTCCGACGGCGACGAGGATGCCGATGAGGGCCGGTTGCATGGGTGGTGACTCCTTGGGGATGCGGCTCGGGTGGGCACGCCGTCGTCGCCCTCAGGGTGCCGTGGGAGGGCCACGTCGATGCGAGGGACACTATAAATGCGCCGGATGGGGGCCTCGTGTGGACCGGGCGTCTTCTGGGGGAACTCCCGACATCAGGTGTCGCGCGTCGCGGCGGGTGAGCGCTCACCGGCCCGGCGCGGGCAGGCCGCGGCCCGGCGGGTCGCCGCGAGTTGGTCCGCGCGACCGATTGACACCTCCCCCCGAGACGTGCTGAATGGGTGACGGTGCCCTTCTCCTCGACACAGCTCTCCCCGCGTCCCGCCGTCGCCGGACGCGTCGCAGGCGAGCCCGGACGCCGCCTCCGGGCCCGGCTCGCCACGGCCCTCGGGCTGGGCGCCCTCCTCGCCGCGATCGCGGTCGCGGGCGGTCCCGCCGGCACCGCGGAGGCGGCGGGCACGCCGACCTCGACGCCCGCGCCCCAGGTCGGCACGCCCAGCCCGACCCCCGACCCCACGCCGCCGGCGCCGCCCGCCGGCCCGACGATCCAGCCGGTGGACGACAGCGCGACGGGATCGGTCGTCGTGCGCGGCGGGTCCGCGCCCGGGGCCAGGGTCAAGGTCGCCCTCACGGGCAACGGCGCCTACCGCGACCTCTGCCCCGCCGTCACGACGTCGCCGTCCGGCACCTGGGCCTGCTCGGCCACCGTCCCGAGCGGTGCGGGCTGGACGGCCGTCGCCACCGACCTCGACCACGACGAGCTCGAGCCGGCGACCTCGGCGGCCTTCTCGGTGCTCACCGCGCCCACGGTCGGCTCCGGGCTGCTCGTCGGCGCGAAGCTGAGCGGCACGGCGTTCCCCGGCGCGTCCGTCACCGTCACCTCGGGCTCGGGCGGCACGGCCGTCGCCTCCGCCTCGGCGGACGGCAGCTGGGTCGCCGTGCTCCCGGCCGCGGGCTTCCCGTCCGGCCGCCACGACGTCAGCGCCGTGCAGTCGTCGTCCCGGGTGCCGGCCGTGCCCGTCTCGGCGGCGTCGACGTCGTCGAGCGTCACCGTCGACCGCGACGCGCCCGCCGCGCCCGTCGTCACCAGCCCCTCCTCGGGCCAGCGCGTCGACGCCGTGCCGGTCGTCGTCTCGGGGACGGGCGAGGCCGGGGCGCTCGCCACCGTCTACGTCGACAGCACGCCCGTCTGCCAGGCGACGGTCTCGGGCGCCGGTGGCTGGTCGTGCAGCGCGAGCGGCTCCGAGCTCGCCGACGGCGACCGCGTGCTGCAGGCCGCGCTCGTCGACCCGGCCGGCAACTTCGGCCCGCCCAGCGAATCGGTGCGCATCACCATGGGCGCCGCGGTCGTGGCGCCCCCGTCGCCCGGCGCCTCGGCGACGCCGCGGCCGGGCGCCACGCCCGCCCCGGGCGCCGTGCCGCCCTCGCCGGCACCCCCGCAGCAGCAGGACGACGGCTCGGTCGCGCCCGGTCCCTCGGCAGGTCCCGGCGACGAAGGAGGCGCAGGCGGCGTCCCCGAGGCGCCGACGGCTCCGCAGACGGGCACCTGGGCGACCGCGACGACGTTCGGCGCCCACCTCCCCACCCTCGGGCAGACCCTCTCCGGGCCCACCTGGCCGCTGGGCGCGGCAGTGGCGCTGCTGTTCCTCGTGCTCGTGGCCGGCCCCGCGCGGCTCGTGGCCGGGGCGACCCGGGGCCGACTGCGCCCGCGCGCGGTCCGGATCGCCGGACGCAACCGCTCCGCCGAGCTGCCCACCTCGTTCAACCGCGGCGGCGTCGACCCCCGCGTCGCGTCGGGCCTGGCCCTGCTCGGAGGCGCCGCCGCCATCGCCCTCGCCGCGGGCGTCGACGGACAGGTGCAGTACCTGCGGCTGCTGGCGGGGATCGTGCTGGGGCTCAAGGCCCTGAACGCCCTCGTCGTCGTCCTCCCCGCCGCGCTCGTCGCACGCCGCCTGGGGCTCGGGGTGCGGGTGCGCATGTCGCCGGGGCTCCTGCTCGCCGCGGCGGTCGCCTGCGGCGCCACGCGCCTTCTCTCGCTCGACCCTGCCCTCGTCCTCGGCGTGCTGCTCGTCGGCACCCTCGGCGCCGTGCAGCACCACGGATCCCACGCCGTCGGCGAGGGGCGGCAGCCCGCCGACCGCGACGTCGGCATCGCCGCGACCGCCCAGCTGGCCGCGACGATCGTCGTGCCGGCCGTGGCCTGGGTGCTGCACGGGCTCGTCGACGCTCCGGGCGCCTGGCCTCAGCTGGGCCGGGAGGCGCTCGCCACCGTGTGCCTCGCCGGCCTCGGGTCGCTCGTCGTGCAGCTGCTGCCCCTGGGGTCGCTGCCGGGGCGGCAGGTGTGGGCCTGGTCGCGCAGCGCCTACGCCCTGCTCGCCGTCGTCGGCGTCTCGGTGGCCGGTGTCGTGTTCGTCGGCGCCCCCTCCTCGACGTTCCCCCTCACGGCGGTCGTCGTGACGAGCCTCGTCGCGGCACTGCTCGCGGTGGCCGCCTGGCTGTGGGTCACGATCGTCGAGCCCGCACGCCGCAGCCTGTAGCCCGGCCCTCGGCGCGGCTCGGAACTGTGGTGCCCCCGCACGGGGACGACGCGCCAGCGTCGTCGGGCCGCGTCAGGGTTCGGATCCCGGAGGGGGCGCCGAAGCGGAGCGGAGGTGCCCCCGCACGGGGACGACGCGCCAGCGTCGTCGGGCCGCGTCAGGGTTCGGATCCCTGCGGGGACACGAGCTCTGCGAGTGCCCCCGCACGGGGACGACGCGCAGCGTCGTCGGGCCGCGTCAGGGTTCGGATCCCGCAGGGGGCGCCGAAGCGGAGCGGAGGTGCCCCCGCAGGGATTCGAACCCTGACTGAAGCGATTTTAAGTCGCCTGCCTCTGACCGTTGGGCTACGAGGGCGCGCCCCCAGCCTACGATCCGGGGGCGGGACGACGACGCCCGCCGCGCTGAGGTCAGCGGGCGGGCGTCGTGGCGGGGTCGGCTCAGTCGGAGGTCGACAGCGAGCCGCGGCCCGCGTCGGCGTCCGTCGTCGCCGCGGCCTTCTTGGCGGCGGGCTTGCGCGCCGGCGTCTTGCGGGCCGGCTTCTCGGCCGACGAGTCCTTCGACTCGCCCTTCTCGTCGACGGGGTTGGCGTAGGCGGGGCCGGGCTCGCCGGCGGCCTTGCCGAGCTCGGGCGTCGCGGGTGCGGCCGGTGCGGCGGCGGACGCCTTGGGACGCGAGGCGAACTCCTCGAAGGCGGCACGGGGACGCTCGCGGTTGTCGAGCGAGACGATGTCGCGTCCGAGCCACATGTTGTTCCACCAACCGGTCGCCACGCGGAACTTGCGCTCGAACGACGGCATCGCGAGGCCGTGGTAGCCGCGGTGCGCAGCCCAGGCCGGAAGGCCCTTGAGCACGAACTTGCCGCTCTGGAACACGCCGACGCCGACGCCGAGGCCGGCCACGGCGCCGAGGTTGTCGTGACGGTACTCGGCGACGCCCTCGCCGCGCAGCGACGCGGTGATGTTCTTCGCCAGGTGCTTGCCCATGCGGACGGCGTGCTGGGCGTTCGGCACGCAGAAGCCGCCGACGCCCTTGCCGGTCACGTCGGGGGTGGCCGCGACGTCGCCACAGGCCCACGCGTCGGGCACGACAGCGTCGCCGTCGACGACCCGCAGGTCGGCCCCGACGGTGATGCGGCCGCGCTCCTCGAGGGGGAAGTCGGTGCTGCGGACCATGGGGTTGGCCATGACGCCGGCCGTCCAGACGATCAGGTCGGACTCGAACGACTCGCCCGTCGACAGCTCGATGACGCCGCCCACGGCCGACTTGAGCTGGGTGTCGAGGTGCACGGTCGCGGCGCGCTCGGCCAGGTTCTTCAGCACCCAGTGGCTGGTCTCGAGCGAGACCTCGGGCATGATGCGGCCCATGGCCTCGACGAGGTGGAAGTGCGTGTCGTCGACCGTGAGCTGCGGGTACTTCTTCAGCAGGTCGCTCGCGAAGCTGCGCAGCTCGGCGAAGACCTCGATGCCGGCGAAGCCGCCGCCGACGACCGTGACGGTGAGCAGGCGGTCGCGGGCCGGGCCGGCCGGCAGGTTCGCGGCCGCGGCGAAGTTCGTGAGGAGTTTGTCGCGGATCGCCGCCGCCTCCTCGATGGTCTTGAGGCCGATGGCCTCGTCGGCCACGCCCGGGATCGGGAACGTGCGCGAGACGGCGCCGGCCGTCATGACGACCTGGTCGTACTCCATCGTCCAGGCGTCGCCCACCTCGGGGGTGATGGTGGCGGTCTTCGAGGCGTGGTCGACCCCGGTGACCTTCGCCGTGACCACGGTCGTCTTCTTGAGGTGGCGGCGCAGCGCGACCACCGCGTGGCGCGGCTCGATCGAGCCGGCGGCGACCTCGGGGAGGAACGGCTGGTAGGTCATGTACGGCAGCGGGTCGACGATCGTGACCTCGGCTTCACCGGCGCGCAGCCACTTCTCGAGCTTCCAGGCGGTGTAGAAACCGGCGTAGCCGCCGCCGACGATCAGGATCTTGGGCACAGGGAGGACTCCTCGAGGTGGTGGGGTGGCACGACGACTTTACTCCTGCTCGTGTCGCCGCCTGAACTGGCGGGCCGCGCCCACGGCCACGGCGGCCATGGCCGACCCGAAGACGGCGAAGACGATCAGCGGCAGGCCCGTCGAGCGCATCGACTCGACGGTCGGCAGCAGCGCACGGAGGGGGTGGTCGCCTCCGCTCTGCGGGCTCGGCACCGGGGCGGGCTCGACGGGCGCGACGGCGTCGTCCGTCGGGGCCGGTGCGTCGGCGCGCCGGTGCACCCGGATCCACTCGGCGAGGTCGCCCATCGGGTTCGCCGAGACGGGCGCGACGCTGCGCTGCACGGCCGCCGCAGCGTCGACGAGCCCGTAGCCGTAGAGGGGGTCGGGCTGCGAGGCGCCGCGCGGCTCGGCCGTCGAGACAACGCGGTTGACGACGTCCGCCGCGCCGAGCTCGGGGTGGGCGCTCCGCACCAGGGCGACGACGCCGGCAACGAGGGGCGTCGCCCCGCTGGTGCCGCTCCAGCTGTAGTGAACGTCGCCGGGCCCGACGCCCACGAGCTTCTCGCTCGGGGCCGAGACGCCGATCGTGATGCCCTGGCTCGACGCGTCGAAGCTGGCCGCCCCGGAACGGTCGACGCCCGCGACGGTGAGCACGCCCGGCATGGTGGCGGGCGCGCCCACCTCGGTCGTGCCGCTGCCGCGGTTGCCCGCGGCCGCGACGACGACGACGTCGTTCTCCTGGGCGTGGAGGAACGCCTCGTCCCAGCTCGTGGGCCAGTCGAGGGTGTTGCGCGTCAGCGACATGTTGATGACGTCGGCGCCGTGGTCGACCGCCCAGGTGACGGCGTCGGCGATCTGCTGGTCGGAGTCGACGGCCCCGGCCCCGAAGCCGACGGAGATCGACAGCAGCTCGGCCTCGGGCGCGACGCCGATCACGCCGCCGTCGGCCCCGGTGCCGCGCCCGGCGAGCAGGGAGCCGACGAGGGTGCCGTGCGCGGGGTCGTCGGCGCCCACCGGGCTCTGCCCGTCGGCCGAGCCCTGCCCGGACACGTCGACGCCCCCGACGACGGCGCCCTGCAGCTCGCGGACCGAGCCGTCGACGCCCGTGTCGATGACGGCGACGGTGACCCCGGCCCCGCGCGTCGTCTGCCACGCCTGCCGGACCCCGTAGTCGGTCAGCCAGTACTCGGCGTCGCGCACCGTGTCGGCCGACGCCGCCCCCGCGGTGCCCAGCACGAGCCCCGCGGTCGTCGCGACGACGACCAGGCCCGCCACGAGCCCCCCGGGGCGGCGCACGGTCGTCAGCCCGCCTCGGACGGAGCGGAGGAGGCGGCGGGCGCGTCGGCGTCGTCGGCGGCGGCCGCCTGCTCGCCCAGGTAGTCCGGGCAGCGGCAGACGTCCGGGCTCCAGCCCGAGCGCGCGACGGCGAGGTCGCCGAGGGGGTTGACGCCGGGGCCCGCCGCCAGGGCGTGCCCTGCGAGGGCGTGCAGGCACTTGACCCGCTCGGGCATGCCGCCGGCCGTCACGTGCGCGATCTCGGGCACGTGCTCGATGCCCTCGCGGTCGGCGAGGTAGGCCTCGTGCGCGCCGTGGTACCGCCTCCTGAGGTCGTCGTCCGTCGCGAGCAGCTCGGTGTACTCGGCCATGACGCCCGTCGCCTCGAGCGTCGAGATCGCCGCGGTCGCCCCCGGGTGGCACAGGTAGTAGAGCGTCGGGAACGGCGTGCCGTCGCCGAGGCGCGGCTTCGTCGCGACGACCGTGGGGGCGCCGCAGACGCAGCGGGCGGGGATGCCGATGACGTCGCGGGCGGGGCGCCCCAGCTGCGCGGTGACGATCTGCACGTCGCGCTCGCTGACGGGGTCGAAGGGAGGGGTCGTCACGGGGTGCCGCCTGTCGAGGAGGACGGCAGGGGGGCGCCGCCGATGTCGGGCGCGACCAGCTCGGTCGCGGGTTCGTCGCTGAGGCCGGCGTCGATGACCGAGGACATCATCGCCGCGACCCAGTCGACCTCGGGGGTCTGCAGCGTGTCGCTGATCGGCGCCTGCGAGGGCGTCGTCGCGTCGCCGTCGGTGCCCATCACGAGGTAGCTGTACTCGCCCGGGTAGACGTAGAGCAGCCGGTCGCGCGCCTGGGCCTCGATGTAGGCGGGGTCGCTCCACCGGGCGACGTCGCCCTGGAGGTCGTCGACGTCGTCGCGCTGGTCGCGGACCTCCTGCTGCAGGGACGAGATCTGCTGCTGCTGCTGGACGAGCGTCCGCAGCGACGGCGCGAGCACGACGACGAAGAGCACGAGGATGACGAGCATCAACAGGCTGAAGCCCGAGAAGCGGATGCTGCGCAGCCAGCCGCCCGCGGCGGTCTCGCGCGGCGCGAAGGCGGCGGGCACGCGTCTGCTCGGGGTCTCACGGGGCATGACCCCGAGGGTAGACGACGTGCCGGGCGGCAGGGTCACGGAACGCCGAGAGGCCCGCTCCCCCGGAGGGGAACGGGCCTCTGTGCGGCTGCGGCGCGGTCGGCCGCAGCCGGGCGGTCGCTACGCCGAGAAGCGCGGGAAGGCCGAGTAGCCGGCGTACACGGCCGCGTCGCCCAGCTCTTCCTCGATGCGGAGCAGCTGGTTGTACTTGGCCACGCGCTCGCTGCGCGCCGGGGCGCCCGTCTTGATCTGGCCGGCGTCGGTGGCGACGGCGAGGTCGGCGATCGTCGTGTCCTCGGTCTCGCCGGAGCGGTGCGAGAGCACGGTCGTGTAGCCGCTGCGCTGGGCGAGCGAGACGGCGTCGAGCGACTCGGTCAGCGTGCCGATCTGGTTCACCTTGACGAGGATCGAGTTGCCGGCGCCGGCCGCGATGCCGCGGGCGAGGCGCTCGGGGTTCGTGACGAACAGGTCGTCGCCGACGATCTGCGTCTTCGAGCCGATCTCGCTCGTCAGGTGGGCCCAGCCCTCCCAGTCGTCCTCGTCGAGGGGATCCTCGATGGTGACGAGCGGGTACGCCGACACCAGGTCGGCGTAGTAGCCGGCGAGGAACGCGGAGTCGCGCTTCTCGCCCTCGAAGGTGTACGAGCCGTCGGCGAAGAACTCGCTCGAGGCGACGTCGAGGCCGAGCGCGATGTCCTTGCCGGGGGTGAAGCCGGCCTTGGTGATCGCGTCGACCAGCAGGTCGAGCGCGGCGCGGTTGCTGTCGAGGTTCGGCGCGAACCCGCCCTCGTCGCCCAGGCCGGTCGAGAGGCCCTTCGACTTCAGCTCGCTCTTGAGCGCGTGGTAGGTCTCGGCGCCCCAGCGGAGGGCGTCGGCGAACGACGACGCGCCGATCGGCAGGATCATGAACTCCTGGATGTCGACGTTGCTGTCGGCGTGCGAGCCGCCGTTGATGACGTTGAGCATCGGCACGGGCAGGGTGTGCGCGTTCGGCCCGCCGAGGTAGCGGAACAGGGGCAGGTCGGCCGAGTCGGCGGCGGCACGGGCGACGGCGAGCGAGACGCCCAGGATCGCGTTGGCGCCGAGGCGCGACTTGTTCTCGGTGCCGTCGAGCTCGATCATCGCGGCGTCGACCAGGCGCTGGTCGGTGGCGTCCATGCCCTCGACCTCGGGGCCGATCTCGTCGATGACGGCGGCGACGGCCTTGAGCACGCCCTTGCCCAGGTAGCGCGAGTCGTCGCCGTCGCGCAGCTCGTAGGCCTCGAAGGCCCCGGTCGATGCTCCGGAGGGGACTGCCGCGCGCGACACCGTCCCGTCGTCGAGCAGGACCTCGACCTCGACCGTGGGGTTGCCCCGCGAGTCGAGGATCTCGCGGGCGCCTACTGCGTCGATTGCTGCCACGGATGAACTCCTTAGTAGTCGGTGTGCGTGCGGGGCACGCGGTCGACTCGATCCTAGCCGCGCGGCGTGGACGGCAGCGGGGCGCGTCAGCCCAGGGGCCGCACCTCGAGGTCGTCGAGGGCCTCGCCCCCGCGCACCGCGACGAAGCGCCGGAACCCCGCGGCCGCGAGGGCGTCGAGCTGCCCCGCGACGTTCTTGGCCCGCTTCTGCAGCCGCACCCGCGCCTCCCCGCGGCCCACCAGGGCCTTCTGCAGGGCCAGCAGCTCGGCCGGGGCGACCGCCTTGTCGTAGAGCACGACGAGCCCGTCGTCGGCGTCGTCGTCGAGCTCGACGAGGTCGACGATGCGCTCGAAGCCGAGCGAGAAGCCCGCGGCGGGCACGTCCGTGCCGAGGAACCGGCCGATCATGCCGTCGTAGCGTCCGCCCCCGCCGAGCGAGTAGGCGAAGTCGGGGTGCGCCACCTCGAAGATGGTGCCCGTGTAGTACCCCATGCCGCGCACGAGGGTGGGGTCGAACACGAGGGCGACGTCGGGCAGCGCCGCGCGCAGGGCGAGCAGGTCGCCGAAGGCGTCCTGGTCGAGCCACGCAGGAGGCGGGGAGGCGGTCGCCGAGTCCCAGGTCGCCTCGCCGAGCTGCCCCAGCTGGGCGGCGATGCCGGGGTCGTCGACGCCGATCGACGCGAGCTGGGCCGCGACGCCCTCGACCCCGATCTTGTCGAGCTTGTCGATCTCGAGCAGGGCGCGGTCGTGCAGCTCGGCCGGGACGCCCCAGTGCGTCAGGACGCCGAGCAGCACGCGCCGGTCGTTGACCCGGACGGAGGTGCCCTCGAGCCCCAGGGCCGCGAGCACGGCCGTCGTCGCCGAGACGAGCTCGATCTCGGCGAGCTGCCCCGGTTCGCCGAGGATGTCGATGTCGCACTGCACGAACTGCCGGTAGCGGCCCTTCTGCGGCTTCTCGGCACGCCACACCGGGGCGATCTGCACGGCCCGGAACACGGTCGGCAGCTCGGCGCGGTGCGAGGCGTAGAAGCGCGCCAGGGGCACGGTCAGGTCGTACCGCAGCCCGAGGTCGGCGAGGTCGAGCGGCGACGCGGCGGCACGGAGGGCGTCGTCGTCGAGGCCGCGGCGGAGGACCGCGAAGACCTGCTTCTCGTTGTCGCCGCCCAGCCCGGAGAACAGGTACTCGCTCGACTCGACGACGGGCGTCTCGATCTCGTCGAAGCCGTGCGCCCGGTAGACGTCGCGGACGACCGAGAGGACCCGCTCGCGGCGGCGCTTGTCGGCGGGCAGGAAGTCTCTCATCCCGCGCGGCGGGGTCACGTGTGACGGCATCCGCCCATCATCCCAGAGCGGATCGGAGACGGGGTCATCGCCGGCACTTGCCGACATTTCACATTCGATGTACTGTGGCCCTGTCGCGGTGCGAATCGGGTTGCGCACCGCCGACACCGACGCTCGCCTTCCCTGCGGGGAGCGTCACGACGGACCGGGCACCTCGTGCCCGGTCCGTCCTCATGTCGGCCCGGGCGAGCACGACGGCCGCGCTCACCGGTGCGCGACGGCGACGAACCGAGCACGAGCCGTCGAGGCGACGACCCCGGCGCGGTCGAGGTCCCCCGACACGACGGCGTCGAGCTGGGCCCCCCAGAGCGCCGCCGCGTACTGGCGGGCCTCCCGCGCCGCCTCGTCGCCGCCCACCCCGCGACCCGCGAGCCAGGTCGCCAGGTGCCGGGCCCAGCGCTCAGGCGCACGCCGCGCCGTGCCCGCCTCGTCGCCGGCGACGACCTCGAGCAGGGCCGCCTCGGTCTCGAGGCGACGGAGGTCGCGGCCCCGGTCGCTGACGGACTGCTCCCAGACCGCCGCCATGTGCGACTCGAAGGCCGCCTCGTCGAGGGCCGCGACGTCGACGGCGAGCGCCTCGTCGTGGCGGGCGACGACGGCCCTCACGATCTCGGCGACGAGCTCGGCCCGGCTGCCGAAGTGGTACACGAACACGTAGGTGCTGACCCCGAGGGCGTCCGCGAGGGTGCGGAACGACATGGTGGCCAGGGAGCGACCACGGAGGTGCTCGACGATCTGGCCGAGGAGCTCGGGCTTGCGCGTCGGGTCCGGTCTGCGAGGCATCGGACGTGCTCCTTCGGCTGCTCGGTTCGTCGCCGTCCTGCGGGGGCCGAGCGGTCGATCGGACGATAACAGAGCGGCTGCGCGCCATTGCGGGACGGCAGCGAGACTCACCCGATATCCACCCCTCCACACTTGACATGTCACCCGCCGGGCTATTACCGTTGACCCATCGCCAGCGGCTCGCTCGGGCCTGATCCCTCGAGCACACGAGCCGCGCGATGGTGTGGTCCGTAGCCGAGCTGCAGCGAGACATCCGTGTCGACCGCGGCACGATGCGTCACGACGGCCCCACATCCGGGCGCCTCCCTGTTCGGGTCAGGGAGGCGCCCCCTCCCCCGTGCCTCAGGGCTGCGGTGTCGCCCGACGCTGGGCCTCGTCCGAGCGCAGCTCGGCCTCGCGCTCGCGGACGGCCCGGCGCAGCGCTCGCTCGGCGTCGATGCCGTCACGACCTGCACGGTCGACCGCGGCCAACAGGCGCCGCCCCCAGGCCAGCTCGCCGTCACCGGGCTCATCGGGCGCGGGCTCATCGGGCGCGGGCTCATCGGGCGCGGGCTCATCGGTCGCGGGCTCGTCGACTGCGGCCCCTCCCCCGGCCGCCAGCCGCCGGGCCTCGATCTTCTGGGCCCGCGCCAGGGCGGGCAGGCCGAGCGGGACGCCGTCCCAGGCGCTGCGGCGGCCCGCCTTCTCGACGGCCTTGGCCGCGGTCCAGAGCCGCACGACGTCGTCGACGTCGGCCGCCTCCTCGCCCCCGAAGACGTGGGGGTGCCGCCTGACCGTCTTCTGCCGCACGTCGTGGACGACGTCGGCCAGGTCGAAGCGGCCCTCGGGGGCGCGGGCCGCGAGCGCCGCGTGCAGCACCACCTGGTAGAGGACGTCGCCCAGCTCTTCCCGCCGGTCGGCGGACGTGCCGTCCTCGACGGCCTCGACCAGCTCGGCGGTCTCCTCGACGAGGTAGGTGACGAGCGACTCGTGCGTCTGCGCGCGGTTCCACTCGCAGCCGCCCTCGTCGGCGAGCAGGGCCTCGACCACGTCGGACAGCTCTCGGACCTCGGACTCCAGCCGTTCGGGCTCGGGCACCGCTCCTCCTCGTCTGACGACCGGGGTCGTCGTGGTCGGCGAGGCGGCGCTGCGCCGCCCCGCCGGGTCAGGCCGTCGGGGAGACCCCGTCGACCGCGGGCCGGGGCACGTCGGCGCCGTAGATGGCCGTCATCAGCTGCTCGACCCAGAGGATCAGCTCGTCGTCGCCGAGGCTCTCGCCGTGCCGGCTCGGCAGCGGCACGCTCACCGAGTTGGTCTGGCCGAACCAGCGGGCCCCCGGGTACATGCGCTGCAGGCGCACCTGCATGCTGTCGGCGAGGTCGGCGCCGGCCACGCGCAGGTTGCTGCCCATGACGACGACCTCGCTGAGACCGGCCTTCTGCGCCGCACGACGGAGGCGCGAGACCTCGATGAGCGCGAGCACCGAGGCGGGCGGCGTGCCGTAGCGGTCGGTGAGCTCGTCGAGCACCGAGTCGATCTGCTCGTCGCTCGAGGTCGGCGAGCTCGCGGTCGACAGCTTCTGGTAGGCCTCGAGGCGCAGCCGCTCGCTCTCGACGTACTCGTCGGGGATGTGGGCGTCGACGGGCAGCTCGAGCCTGAGCTCGGTCTGGCCCTCGGCCACGTCGCCGCGGAACGCGCCGACGGCCTCGCCGATCATGCGCAGATAGAGGTCGAACCCCACGCCCGCGATGTGGCCGGACTGCTCGCCGCCGAGCAGGTTGCCGGCGCCGCGGATCTCGAGGTCCTTCAGGGCGACCTGCATGCCGGCGCCGAGCTCGTTGTTCGCGGCGATCGTCTCGAGGCGGTCCTGGGCGGTCTCGCTGAGGGGCTTGTCGGCGTCGTAGAGGAAGTACGCGTAGCCGCGCTCGCGCCCGCGGCCGACACGACCGCGCAGCTGGTGCAGCTGGCTCAGGCCGTACTTGTCGGCCCGGTCGATGATCAGCGTGTTCGCGTTCGCGATGTCGAGGCCGGTCTCGATGATCGTCGTCGAGACGAGCACGTCGAACTTGCGCTCCCAGAAGTCGACCATGACCTGCTCGAGGGTGGACTCGGCCATCTGGCCGTGCGCGACCGCGACCCGCGCCTCCGGCACGAGCTCGGCGATCTGGGCGGCCACCCGGTTGATGCTCGACACGCGGTTGTGCACGTAGAAGACCTGCCCCTCGCGCAGCAGCTCGCGGCGGATGGCGGCGGCCTTCTGCCGGTCGCTCTCGGGCCCGACGAAGGTGAGGATGGGGTGGCGGTCCTCGGGCGGCGTCGCGAGCGTGGACATCTCGCGGATGCCGGTGACGGCCATCTCGAGCGACCGCGGGATCGGCGTCGCGGACATCGCGAGGATGTCGACGTTCGTCTTGAGCTTCTTCAGGGCGTCCTTGTGCTCGACGCCGAAGCGCTGCTCTTCGTCGATGATGACGAGCCCGACGTCCTTGTAGACGATGCTCTCGCTGAGCAGGCGGTGCGTGCCGATCACCATGTCGACCGTGCCGTCGCCGAGGCCCTTGATCGTCTCGCGGCTCTCCTTCGCGCTCTGGAACCGGCTGAGGCTGCGCAGGTGCACGGGGAACCCCGCGAAGCGCTCGGCGAAGGTGTCGAAGTGCTGCTTGACGAGCAGAGTGGTCGGCACGAGCATCACGACCTGCTTGCCGTCCTGGATCGCCTTGAAGGCGGCTCGCACCGCGACCTCGGTCTTGCCGTAGCCGACGTCGCCCGAGAGCAGGCGGTCCATCGGGATCGGGCGTTCCATGTCGGCCTTGATCTCGTCGATCGTCGTCAGCTGGTCGGGCGTCTCGGCGAAGGGGAACGCCTCTTCGAGCTCACGCTGCCACGGGGTGTCGGGCGGGAACGCGTGGCCCTTCGAGGCCATCCGCGCCGAGTAGAGCTTGACGAGCTCGACCGCGATGTCGCGGACCGCCCGCCGCGCCTTGCTCTTGGCCGACGCCCAGTCGCTGCCGCCCATCTTGCTCAGCGACGGGGCCTCGCCGCCGACGTAGCGGCTGAGCAGGTCGAGCTGGTCGGTGGGCACGTAGAGCTTGTCGCCCGGGTAGCCGCGCTTCGAGGGGGCGTACTCGAGCACGAGGTACTCACGGCTGTTCTTCACGGCGTTGCGGCCGCCGCTCGACACCTCGCGGCTGGTGAGCTCGAGGAACTTGCCGATGCCGTGCGTCTGGTGCACGACGACGTCGCCGGGCTTGAGCTGCAGCGGGTCGACGACGTTCTTGCGCCGGCTCGCGAGCTTCTTGACCTGGCGCGAGTCGTAGTTGGCCGAGCGGCCGTAGAAGTCGCTCTCGCCCAGCACCGCGATCTTGGCCGAGGGCATCTCGAAGCCGGCCTCGACGCCGCCGGTGACGAGGTGCACGACGCCCTGCTCGAGCTCGTCGGGCAGCGCCTCGGACAGGCGGGCGGCGACGCCCTGCTCGGACAGCACGTCGCGGGCCCGCTCGACGAGGCCCGTGCCGCGGGCGGTGACGACGACGCTCCAGCCGTCCTGCACGCGACCCACGACGTGGTCGAGCGCGCCCTCGGCGTGGCCGCTGAAGCTCGGCACGGGGGCGGCGTCGACGCGGACGTAGTCGCCGGCGGCCTGGGCCGCCTCGTCGTCGGTGAGCACCTCGCCCGAGTCGAAGCCGCTGAACGTGAACCAGGCGCGGTCGCCGGCGGCGGCGCGGAGGTCGCGCAGGGCGAGGAAGTCGCCCGCGTCGAGGTCGATGGGCGCCGCGGCGCCGGCCGTCGCCGCGTTCCACGCGGCGGACAGGAACTCCCGGTTCGTCTCGGCCAGGCTCTGCGCGCGCGACTGGACGCGCTCGGGCGAGAGCACGGCCACGGAGGCGCCCGCCGGCAGGTAGTGCGTGAGCGGGACGAGGCGGTCGACCAGGGCGGGGGCCAGCGACTCCATGCCCTCGACCGGGATGCCCTCGGCGATCTTGGCGAGCATCTGGGCGAGGCCCGGGAACTCGTGCTGCATCTCGCGGGCCCGCTGGCGCACCGGCTCGGTCAGCAGCATCTCGCGGCTCGGAGCGAGCTCGACCGTCGTGACCTCGCCGTCGAGGCTGCGCTGGTCGGCCACCGAGAAGCGCCGCAGCTGGTCGACCTCGTCGCCGAAGAAGTCGACGCGCACGGGGTGCTCGGCGGTGGGCGGGAACACGTCGAGGATGCCGCCGCGCACGGCGAACTCGCCGCGGCGCGTGACCATGTCGACGCGGGCGTAGGCGAGGTCGACGAGGTGCGTCGCGATGGCCGAGAGGTCGTGCCCGCGATCGCCGGCCGTGAGCACGACGGGCTCGAGGTCGGCCAGGTTGTCCGACACGGGCTGCAGGGCGGCGCGCACGCCGGCGACGACGACGAGGGGACGCACGGGGGCGCCGCCGCCCGAGGTGGCGGCCTCGGCCTCGGCGGACCAGGCCGCGAGCCGGCGGAGGGCGTGGATGCGCTTGCCGACGGTCTCGGCGCTCGGGCTGAGCCGCTCGTGCGGCAGGGTCTCCCACGCGGGGAACTCGATGATCTCGGCGTCGGGCACGTAGCTCGCGAGCGAGAGGCGGACGGCCTCGGACTCGCGGCCGGTGGCCGTGACCACGAGCATGGCCTGGGGCCCGGCGCGCCGGGAGAGGAGCCCCGCGAGGAGCGGCACGCGCAGGCCGTCGACCACGGAGAAGTCGGTGCTGCGCTCGGCCCGCTCGAGGGCAGAGGAGTACGTGGAGGCGCGCGAGAGCGCCTGGATCAAGCCCGCGAGTATCACCCGACAAGGCTACTCGGCACCGCCGACAGCGCGCCTGCGGTTCGCTCGCCGCGAAGGGCGGGGATCTGAGCAGCGAGGCCGTCCGGCCGGCTCAGGCCTTCGCGGTGTGGAACTTGAGCTGGGCGGCGGTGAGGCCGTCCGAGGCGATCATCTCGACCGCGTCGGCGGCGTCGCCGAGCAGCAGCGGCAGCTCCCTGCGCTCGGTCGACGAGAAGGCCTTGAGCACGAAGTCGGCGGCGGGCTGGCGCCCCGGCGGGCGCCCGATGCCGACGCGGACGCGGAGGAAGTCCGGCGAGCCGGTCGCGGCGATGATGTCGCGCAGGCCGTTGTGGCCGCCGTGGCCGCCGCCCTGCTTCAGCTTGATCGAGTCGAAGTCGATGTCGAGCTCGTCGTGGACGACGATCAGCCGTGACACGTCGAGGTCGTAGTACTTGAGCAGCGCCGCGACGGGGCCGCCCGAGAGGTTCATGAAGCTGCGGGGCGCGGCGAGGACGAAGCGGGGGCCGCCCGGGAAAGGACGGCCCTCCGCGACGCTCGCGTTGGTGCGGTGGTTCTTGAAGCTCGCCGACAGGCGGTTCGCCAGCTCGGCGAGCACCATCTGGCCGACGTTGTGCCGGGTGCCGGCGTAGTCGGGCCCGGGGTTGCCGAGCCCGACCACGAGCCACTGCGAGTCGTCCACGGGGCGTTCCTCCTGGGGAGACGGGGCAGGGCTGTCTGTCGGCGGGTGGGGCGGGTGCTACTCGGAGCGCTCTTCGTCCTCGATCGAGGGCACGTCGCCCTCGGCCTCGGCGGCCTCGCCCGACTCGTCGTCGACGGCGTCGGTGGTGAGGTCGAGCTGCGGGACGGAGACGCTCGTGATGAGCACCTCGGCGTCGGTGACGAGCGAGGCGCCCTCGGGCAGGGTGACGTCGGAGGCGTGCACCTGCGCGCCGTCCTCCAGGCCCTCGATCGAGACGACGACCGACTGCGGGATGGCGGTGGCGGACACCTCGAGCGTGATGGCGTTGAGCTCGACGACGTGGATGGTGCCGGGAGCCGACTCGCCCTCGATGTGCACGGGGACGTCCACCTCGACCTTCTCGCCCTGGCGGACGACGATGAGGTCGATGTGCTCGATGACCTGCTTGACCGGGTCGCGCTGGATGTCCTTGACGAGGGCGAGCTGCTGGGCGCCCTCGATGTCGAGGGTGATGAGCGCGTTCGAGCGACGCGTGATGAGCATCGTCTCGTGGCCGGGCAGCGTGACGTGCTGGGGGTCGGTGCCGTGGCCGTAGATGACCGCGGGGATCTGGTCGTTCGCGCGGATCTTGCGGGCCGCGCCCTTGCCGAAGCTGGTGCGGACGAGAGCGGACAGGGTGTTGTCGTCAGCCATGGATGTCTCCGTTTCTGCGGGCCTGGCGGCCCGGGATGTGTGGGTCGATGTCAACTCGAACGCAGATCGCGTGAGGAGGGACCTCGCAGCCGTGGGGACGATGTCACGAGACCGAGTGCCTGCCTACCGCGTCGATAACGGGTGCCGGAGCACCCCTCGCCGAAGTCGACGCCCAGGCTACAGGCCACCCGGGCGTGTCGCCAACCCGGCCGCGGCCCGAGGGCGGTGCGTCGGCGGCCCGTCCGAGCGCGTCGGGGCCGGTCAGCGGCCCTCGAGCCTGCCCATCGCCTCCTCGACGATCTCGTCCGGCCCGGCCGACACGTCGAGGTCGAACCCGGGCTCGTCGTCGCCGAGCGGCTCGAGCGTGGCGAACTGCGACTCCATCAGGCCCGGCGGCATGAAGTGGCCCTTGCGCGCCCGCTGGCGCTCGGCGACGAGCTCGCGCACGCCGGTCAGGTGCACGAACTGGAGGCGCGGGTCGCCGCCCCGGAGCACGTCGCGGTACGACCGCTTCAACGCCGAGCACGCGACGACGACGCCGTCCGCCCCCGCGTCGCCGATGCGCCGGGCCACGATCTCGAGCCACGGCGCCCGGTCGGCGTCGTCGAGCGCGTGGCCGGCCGCCATCTTGTCGCGGTTGGCCTGCGGGTGCAGGTCGTCGGCGTCGACGAAGGGGACGCGGGCCGTGCGCGCGAGCAGCTCGCCGACCGTCGACTTGCCGGAGCCGGACACCCCCATGACGACGACAGGGGGGATCGGGGCGGGCAGCGGGGTCTCGGGCACGGGGGCCTCTCGGTGTCGGGGACGGCGCGGTCCCGCCCAGCGTAGACGCGCCTCCTCGGCTCGTCCCGGCGAGGCCGCGACCGACCCGGGGCCTGCGGCGAGACAGGACCCGACGGTCCCTGTCAGGGGCGCAGGACGGAGGAATAGTGTGCGAGCGTCATCGACCGCAAGGAGGCACCGTGACCGAACACGGAGAACAGTCCAGCCCCACCGCCCAGGCGAACATCGGAGTCGTCGGCCTGGCCGTCATGGGATCGAACCTGGCCCGCAACCTGGCCAGCCGCGAGGGCAACACCGTCGCGGTGTACAACCGCTCGCCCCAGCGCACCGAGACGCTGATGAAGGAGCACGGCGACGCCGGCTTCGTGGCCTCGACCTCGATCGAGGACTTCGCGGCGTCGCTGCAGAAGCCCCGTACGGCGATCATCATGGTGCAGGCCGGCAAGGGCACCGACGCCGTCATCGACCAGCTCGCCGACCTCTTCGAGGAGGGCGACATCATCGTCGACGGCGGCAACGCGAACTTCCAGGACACGAGGAGGCGCGAGGCAGCCCTCAAGGAACGCGGCCTGAACTTCGTGGGCGCCGGCATCTCCGGCGGCGAGGAGGGCGCCCTCAAGGGCCCGTCGATCATGCCGGGCGGGTCGAAGGAGGCGTACGAGACGCTGGGCCCGATCCTCGCGTCGATCGCCGCGGTCGCCGAGGGCGAGCCCTGCGTCACCCACATCGGCTCGGACGGCGCCGGCCACTTCGTCAAGATGATCCACAACGGCATCGAGTACGCCGACATGCAGCTCATCGCCGAGTCGTACGACCTGCTGCGCCGCGTCGGCGGGCACGAGCCGGCCGACATCGCCGCCGTGTTCGAGACGTGGAACGAGGGCGAGCTCGAGTCGTACCTCATCGAGATCACCGCCGAGGTGCTGCGCCAGGTCGACGCGAAGACGGGCGGGCCGCTGGTCGACTCGATCGTCGACGCCGCCGGCTCGAAGGGCACCGGCGTCTGGACCGTGCAGAACAGCGTCGGGCTCGGCGTGCCCGTCGGCGGCATCGCCGAGGCCGTCTTCGCCCGCGCCGTGTCGTCGAAGCCCGACCAGCGCGCCGCCGTGCAGGCGACCCTGCAGGGCCGTCCCGAGGTGCAGGAGGCGGGCGACGGCTTCGAGGACGACGTGCAGAAGGCGCTGTACGCCTCGAAGATCGTGGCCTACGCCCAGGGCTTCGACGCGATCATCGCGGGTGCACTCGAGTACGGCTGGGACATCGACAAGGGCGCCGTGGCGAAGATCTGGCGCGGCGGCTGCATCATCCGCGCGCAGTTCCTGAACCGCATCGTCGAGGCGTACGAGAAGGACGCCACCATCGCGACGCTGCTCGAGGACGACTACTTCGCCGCCGCGGTCCGCGACGGCGAGGAGGCCTGGCGGCGCATCGTCGCGAAGGCGGCGCTGTCGGGCATCCCCGTGCCCGGGTTCGCGTCGGCCCTGTCGTACTACGACTCGCTCGCGTCGGAGCGCCTCCCCGCGGCCCTCATCCAGGGCCAGCGTGACTTCTTCGGCGCCCACACCTACGAGCGGGTCGGCGAGGAGGGCGTGTTCCACACCCTGTGGTCGGGCGACCGCTCGGAGATCGAGACGGAGCCGTCGACGCACTGACGCCCGGACGGGACGGGACGAGGCGGGCGCGGACGCGCCTGCCTCGTCCCGCCCCTCTGTGTCAGGCGGTCGCCGGCCCGGGCAGGGCCTCGCGGGCGGCGGCGAGCACGACCGGGTCGGAGCAGCCGCGCGCGTACCCGCGGATGCGCCGGTCGATGTCGCGCTGCAGCACGACGACCCCGATGCGCTCGGCGAGCGGGGCGAGCCACCTCGGCCGGCAGCTGAAGTTGTAGCGCCAGGTCGCGACCGTGCTGCCGGGGTCGCCCTCGACGCCCTTGAAGCGCCAGCCGCCGCCCATGCGGGCGAAGAACCACGAGCCCTTCGTCATGGCGAAGCCCACGTTCGTCGGCGGGGCGAACGAGACGTACTCGCTCTCCATCCGGAAGCCGAAGCGCTGCACCGTCCAGGTGCGCACGCCCTTGGCCGGCCGCGTGGCGCCGTCGAGGAAGCGCTGGTGCCGGATGAACGGGTCCCAACGGAGCCGCGCCTCGCCCGTGGTCTGCGACACCGCGAAGGCGACGTCGACCGGCACCGGCACGACGCAGCGCGACTCGACGACGGGCACGAGCTGCGGCCTACGCCGCGCCGTCGAACATCGAGGTGACCGACCCGTTGTCGAACACCTCGTGGATCGCCCGGGCGATGAGGGGCGCGATCGGCAGGACCTCGAGCTTGTCGAACTTCTGGTGATCGGTCAGCGGCAGGGTGTCGGTGACGACGACCGAGTCGATGGCCGCGCTGCTGAGGATCTCGGGGGCAGGGTCGCTGAACACGGCGTGCGTGGCGGCGACGACGACCCCGATCGCGCCGGCGGCCTTGAGGGCCTCGGCGGCCTTGACGATGGTGCGCCCGGTGTCGATCAGGTCGTCGACGAGCAGGCAGACCCGCCCCTCGACCTCGCCGACGATCTCGTGCACGGTGACCTGGTTGGGCACGAGCGGGTCGCGGCGCTTGTGGATGATCGCGAGGGGGGCGTCGAGCTTCTCGCTCCAGATGTCGGCGACGCGCACGCGGCCCATGTCGGGCGAGACGACGGTGAGGGTGCTGTTGTCGAGCTTGGTGCGGAAGTGCTCGAGCAGCACCGGCATGGCGAAGAGGTGGTCGACGGGGCCGTCGAAGAAGCCCTGGATCTGCGGGGCGTGCAGGTCGACGCTCATGATGCGGTGGGCGCCGGCGGCCTTGAAGAGGTCGGCGACGAGGCGGGCCGAGATCGGCTCGCGGCCGCGGCCCTTCTTGTCCTGCCGGGCGTAGGGGTAGAACGGCGCGACGACCGTGATGCGCTTCGCCGAGGCGCGCTTGAGGGCGTCGACCATGATCAGCTGCTCCATGAGCCACTCGTTGATCGGGGCCGAGTGCGACTGGATCACGAACGCGTCGGCGCCGCGGACGCTCTCGTCGAAGCGGGCGTAGAGCTCGCCGTTCGCGAACGTGCGCGCGTCGGTCGGGATCAGCTCGGAGCCGAGCTCGGCCGCGATCTGGTTCGCCAGCTCGGGGTGTGCACGCCCCGAGACCAGAACGAGTCGGTTCTCGCCGGTGATCTTGATTCCGGACACGTCACTCGCTCTCCGGCCCCGCAGGGCCAACCCGACGGGGTCAGTCGGTCGTTCGTTCGGCGCGGGCGGCGGCCTGGGCAGCCGCGGAGCCGGGGCGGTTCGCCTCGACCCATCCGCTCGCATTGCGCTGTGGGGCGATGCTCAAGGCCAGCGCGCCGGCCGGCACGTCCTTGCGGACGACCGTCCCTGCGCCTGAGTACGCTCCGTCGCCAATCCTAACGGGGGCGACGAACACGTTGTGCGACCCGGTGCGCACGTTCGACCCGACCTCGGTGCGGTGCTTGTCGACGCCGTCGTAGTT
Organism: Frigoribacterium faeni; assembly: GCF_011761235.1. Lineage (GTDB taxonomy): Bacteria > Actinomycetota > Actinomycetes > Actinomycetales > Microbacteriaceae > Frigoribacterium > Frigoribacterium faeni_A. The sequence continues at coordinate 23,494 of NZ_JAAOYW010000003.1, read as the reverse complement.
CGCGGTGATCGTGCCGGCGCCGATGTTGCTGTCGGTGCCGACCTCGGTGTCGCCGATGTAGCTGAGGTGCGGCACCTTCGAGCCGGCGCCGATGTCGGCGTTCTTCGTCTCGACGAACGTGCCGATCTTGCCGCCCTCGCCGAGCACGGTGCCGGGTCGCAGGAAGGCGAAGGGGCCCACGGAGGCGCGGGCCCCGATGACGGCGAGGGTCGCGTCGGTGCGCTTCACCACCGCGCCCTCGCCCACCTCGGTGTCGACCAGGGTCGTGTCGGGGCCGACGACCGCGCCGGTCGCGACCCAGGTCGCGCCCTTGAGCTGCGTGCCGGGCAGCAGCTCGACGTCGGGGCTGAGCGAGACGTCGCGGTCGATCCAGGTGGTCTGCGGGTCGACGATGCTGACGCCCTCGCGCTGCCAGTGCTCGACGATGCGGTCGTTGAGGCGCCGGGCCGCGGCGGCGAGCTGCACGCGGTCGTTGATGCCCTCGAGCCGCCAGGTCTCGTCGACGGCGCGGGCCGAGACGCGCTCGCCCGCCGCGGTGAGCAGGCCGACGACGTCGGTGACGTACTTCTCGTTCTGCGCGTTGGCCGAGCCGACGCGGGGCAGGTGGGTGCGCAGGGCCGCGACGGTGAAGGCGTACGTGCCGGAGTTGATCTCCCGCAGCTGCCGCTCCTCCTCGGTGGCGTCCTTGTGCTCGACGATGCGCTCGACGTCTCCCGACGAGCGACGGACCACGCGGCCGTAGCCGTGGGCGTCGGGGAGGACGGCCGACAGCAGCGTCGCGGCCGCCGCCTCCTCGCGGTGCTGGTCGAGGAGGGCGCCGAGGGTGGCGTGGTCGAGGAACGGCACGTCGGCGCTGACGACGACGACGTCGCCGTCGAAGTCGGCGGGGAGCGCCTCGACGGCCTGCTCGACGGCGCGGCCGGTGCCGGGCACGTCGTCCTGGTCGACGATGAGGGCGCCGGGGCTCGTCTCGACGACGCTCGTGACGACGAGGTCGCGCTCGTGCCGCACGACGGCGACGAGGTGCTCGGGCTGCAGCGCGCCGGCGGTCTCGAGCACGTGCTGGATCAGCGGCAGGCCGGCCAGCCGGTGCAGCACCTTCGGGGTCGAGGACTTCATGCGCGTGCCCTGGCCTGCGGCGAGGACGACGACGGCGAGGCTGCGTTCGGGCATGGGTCTCCTAGGTGGGGTTCGTGCGTCGATCACCGGCGATCCTCCCACGGGCGGACGAGGAGGCGCGGGTCGGCAGGACGTGTCCGGTGCGGCGGTCGGGCCGGCCGGCCCCTGGGGAGGAGCGACCTCGGCGGCCCGGCTCGCGCTGGGGAGGAAGGACGTCAGCGGCGAGGCGCGCGCAGCACGGCCGCGGTGCCGCCGACCGTGAGGGCGTCCTCGACCAGCGCGACGGCGAGGTCGGGCAGGCCCGTGCGCTCGACGACGGCCTTGCGGCCGAGGTACCCCGCGAAGCTGCCCACGAGGGCGCCCGCCGCTCCGACCAGGGCGCCCTGCAGGCGGCGGTCGGCCCGCAGCTGGGTCGTGCCCATGGCGAGGCCGACGACGGCGCCCGCCGCGATGCGGCCGAACAGGGCGCCGCCGGCGACGCGGCTCGGCGTCGAGGGCAGCTTGTCGCCCACGAGCTCGCCGGCCCCGGCCGCCACGGCGATGACCCGGCCGATCGGCGAGCGGAACAGCGCCCACTCCTGCCAGCTGCCGATGACGGTGCGGCTGTCGCGCGCGAGGGCCAGGCCGGCGAACGGGGTGGCCGAGCGGGCGCCGCTGAGGACGCCGAGCAGGGCGGCGCGGGCGAGGGGGGAGAGAGCGGTGGAGGGCATGGCCGCAGGCTATCGACGCGGGCGGCCCGGGGGCCGGATCGGCCGGCTCCGCCACCAGGATTCGAACCTGGACCTAACAGCTCCAAAGGCTGTCGTGCTGCCGTTACACCATGGCGGACCGCGCTAATCGCGCAATGATGATTGTGGCAGACACCTCCGGGCACCTGGGAGCCTAAGCACCAGGGCGGACTGCGGGGAGACCATCTGGCTGAGACGCAGGCTACATCTCCTCGCGGGCGAGACATCGGCACCAACCAGTGCAGCCAGAAAGCCAAGAAGGCGCGAATTTACCAAGTAACTCGAAGTGACACGACCACGCCGGCAGCTTGTACGTCCGCGGGCCTTTCTGCCACCCCAAATGAGAATCTCCAGACGGTGGCCGCTCGCCCGGAAGCGAGAGAGGCCAGAAGAGAGCACAGCGCGAATATTTTCGGCCCGAGAGGCACGAGAGCTATGCGGGTCTCAGCGGTCAGCCCGTACAGAAGCGACTCTAGACGTGAAAATAATTCAAACGGAGCAAGGAGGTCGTACGTAGATGATCGCACGACATAGTTTGCTAGGAAAAAATCGTGATTGGCATCCGCACTGATTCTGTCAAACTCGGCATCCGCGCCGGAGGGGCTAAAAGCATAAACACCCGACACGTCAAGTTGCTCAGCTACGCCCAGGGCCAAATTAGCCTCCGCGCCCGTCCCGATGACGGCCACGAGTGGAAGGAGCGGGTCATCCGTCCAAGAGGCAAACGCAGGATGGATTGGTTCGGCATATTGTATTGGGGCATCGACGGGAACCCACGAAGCACTACTTGCCGGGGCGTAGAGAAAATCAACACTCAACTCAAGATTAGATTCATGGAACACATCAACAACCTCCGCAATGTGGAATTTAGTAAGGCTGGAAATATCTATCCCAATCGCTCGGACACCTTGGTCCGTCGCGTCTTCTAAGAGACGCCGAAGGGCGCCCGCGAACTGATCATCGATCGGCCTAACCTCGAAGCCAAGTGCACGAACTACACGCAGGTTTTGGTCGAAACTCAAGACGCCTGGACTGTCAAAGTTAAAGGCCACCTTGCGTGCTGCAACGGTACCGACGATCTCAGCGATGTACCTGCTTCGCGCCTCGTAACCAACACTTGTAATAAGGAGATCATATCGCTCAGCCATCGGCAGACTCCGGACCCTCATTGGCCTACTCATCAGTAAACAACTCAAGAGGCGTCTGTTTGTTTGATTGGGTCAGTATCGTTCGCAGTGATGTGCTGCGTTCGAGTCGTAGTGGAAGCTGATACTGAGTTGCCAGCAAGTAACTCAATCTAAAACGCTTTCCTTTCATGGAGCTTAGGAGCCCCGCCCCCGCGCTATCAGGAACATAAACGATAGCCCCAGCATTAACTGCGCTCCCCAGAGCTTCGATCAGGGCTGCAGAAGCATTGTTGTCAACGATAAAACTTCCCACTGGGTCTGGGTTGAAGGGTTCGATAATCACTGACTCTCTGAAGGTTTCACCCACGCTATTAATCAGGGAGAGAAGACCTCGCCGCGTATCAACTGAATTTGGTACGGGAATGGTCGAGAGCATTGCCCGGAAGGCATTCCGAGTTCGAGCTATCTCAGCATTTTGTTCAGAACTTGAAACCCGACTTGGCATCTCGGCAAACAGCGTTGATAGCACGCCGATAATCCATCGAGGATTTCCTTCCAGTAACGTTGAGAGCGCAGTCATACCCGAGTAGATATAAGGGTTCTTGCGGGTACGCGTGCGCCGAGAGCCGCGAGCGGCATCAGAATTATCTGGGGTTCGAAAAGCCACGCGAACGATCACAAGTGGCAAGACCTTCCGGAGGTTCTGGGACCGCTTTTGTCCCGTACTCGAAAGAAGTTCTTCGATTCCCCCTGCGACCCGCGCAACATAAGCTCGAAAAGTCTTGTCACTCGTATGCAAGTCTCGAACGAACTCCTCCTGCGTGCCACTTACCCCATCAGCCGATTCAAGCCCCTCATCATCTAGCGGGAATACTGCACTACCAAGGAGGGACTCCAACGAAACAGCTTGCCCATATCTGTCACGCACTAAGGCTCGCATGAGTTCATAACTGAACTCCATGGCCTGTGCTTTGTGTCCGTAGCTAAGCCAGATCTCTTCGTGATCATGGCCGGGCATTGCCGCGACGGCCGAAACGAGTTCAGACAGATCTGAGGCGTAAGGGGCGATGGCCAACTTAAATATCAACCTCTCATCGACGCTCCTCATGGACGCAATGAGTGACTTTCGTGTCTCCGGCGGAGCTAATTCAAGCTCGTCAAATAGAAGCCCCCACTTTTCCCCCGCCACCTGCGGCACGAGTGCCTCGAGCGTGTCAAGCGCCAGAGTCAGTTGGGGAACGAGGGGCCCCAACAAGAGACGCTCATCGACTACATCGGTCGCCGCGGTTCGATGAAGTTGCGCGGCCATACGACCAAGGTCGACGATTCTCTCAGCAGTAGCCGCCTTAAGCCCTAGCAGGCTAGGTATACGTAAATTGAGGGACCAAAGATCAGCTAGGGCTTGAGCCAACTGCGACTCGGCACCAGGATCGAGTGTGACGCGCTGAATGCCCAGCCAAGTGGCCGGCACGGGTCGAGTGAATCGATCATGGAGCGCAGCAGCAAAGCTGCGCAAGACGGAAGTCGTAAAAGAGGCCTCAAATATCTCACTCGACAGTTCTGCCGGTAAGTTCCATTTCGAATACGTCTGAAGCTGTTTACTCCATGCTATATCTGAAGGAATGAATATTCCAGTAAATTGCAAACCAGACTCAAGGCGAAAGCGCTTGCTGTGAGCTGCCTCCGCCAGAGCCTCCGGAGTTAGCATCTTAAGCAACGTCGTCTTTCCACTCCCCCTCGGCCCGACCATGACCGTGTGAGATGGCTTGGCGAGACGACGAAATTGCTCCGGGGGAATAAAACTTCGAGCTATCGTGGTCGGCGACCGAAATCTCGCGTTGGCAGTCGCGAGGAAGTCCGACGTGGTGGACGCAGTCATGAAGCTGATCCCTTTCCTACCTGTTGCGGCAAGCCCTCATCTGATAAGACACGAAGCGAATGATGGTCTCGTAATCTGCTTTTGAATGCCTCAAAATCCGAAGGCATGGCAAAACGCAGGTCAGGTATCGCGCCGACAAGGGCGCTGTATTGCATAAACGGAAGACCGGAACCCGTGTACATTGCCGCAACTTCGTCGGCTAACTCAGCACCGGTTTTCGCACCCCCGAACCCACCGAGGTGAGGTAAACCCGAGCGTTCCTGCGCGGGTTGAAAACCTTGATCAGAAATCCAATCCCAGGCGCGAAATGTCCCGCGCACTCTGTGGCCGACATCATTCTCCTCGATGTCGAGGATGTAGAACTGGTTGCGCGCTTTGTCTTGGATCTCGTCATAGAGGACAGCGGAGAAACTCCCTGCCGAGAAAACAATAGGCGCACCTTGACCACCGCTTGCCCTGCTGACACTAGGCCAATGCCGGTGGCCGTGGATCACAAGCCAAGAACCGAAATCGCCGCTCGACAGCAGCTCCAAGAGAGCAGGAGCCTCCTGCATCTCACTGTGGTCGCCGAGGTTCGAGACGCCCAATGGGTAGAGGTGATGATGAGTCACCAAGACGTTTAAACCGGGGTCGGTCGTTGCTGACAGCTTGTTTCTCAAATAATCGCGTGTTCTTGCCGAGACGCGCCCCCGCTGCCATTCATCGGAGTAACCATGGTAGGCCGCACTGTTCAGCAGAATGGAGCGGAAAGCTCCGTGGTGCTGCACTAGGGCATTATTGGCCCAATACGCGTCGCGCAAATTCTCATCCTCAAACGGATACCCTTCGAGACCTTGGAGCGCACCCCTCGCATCAAATCCGTTTATGGCTCGCGAGTCCATGTCGTGATTGCCTGTTGCTGCGAGCATCACATCTGCAGAAAGGGCTGCCCGAACCCGACGAATCTCATTCCACGCGTAGGTCAAGGCTTGGGGTGATGCTTTATCACCCAAGTCACCACCCGACACAAGAACATCGGCCTTGAGCCCCTCCCGCGCAATCAGTTCGTGCAGCGCAGTAAACGGGTTATTAGCCGGGTTATCGGGATTCGAGATTTCTACAAACGAAGGGCGTGACTGGCCCTCCTCGAGTTGAGCCTTTGAAAATGCATGGACGTCGCTAAGGACGGCGACCCTAAGCATTGCTACCTCGACCATAGTTCGTTGAGAGAATTTCTCCCCGCAATTCTGTTCTCGCCTTTGCGACCCCCGCCACGTTGCGCCGGCGTGAGACACGCGTGGTAAACCAGTTATCCAGCACTTGTTCCAACCCCGAGTCGTCATTAAAAGACAGCATTACGAAAGCACCAAGGCGGTCAAGGCGGTCTAGTTCGACAGCTAGGGATTGCACATCCTCTTCGAGGCCGAATGAGCCATAGCCATACTCACCATAGGTCGGTCGTGACTCATTACGGTAAGGCGGATCCAGATATACAAAGTCACCCTTCCCCGCTTCTGACGTAGTAGCAAGATAGTCAGCATGGTTGATCTCCTTGCCCACTAAGAGTCGAGATGCTACTAGTAGTTCTTCGTGAGAGGGAATTCTGCCTGTGCGCGCACCCTTGGGTACGTTGAACACACCTTGACGATTAGTCCTGTAAACGCCGTTAAACGCGAACCTATTCAAGTAGAGGAAGCGCGCAGCGCGCTCTTCAGTATCTAGATCCCCTGGGTCAAGGCTGCGAACATCATAGTAGTCGTCACCCGATATTGACCACGAGGTGAATGATTTATAAAGCCGCGATGGGCTATCTCGTAAAACTCGGAAAAAATCCACGAGTTCGAGGTTGAAGTCTGAGAGGGTGGCGCGCTGAGGAGCCACGTCGAAGAATACACATGCCGACCCCATGAATGGTTCCAGATACGAATTGAAACTTTCGGGCATAGCGGCACGGATGTACGGCAAGAGACTCCTCTTGCTTCCCGCCCAACGTAAGGGAGACCCCGTCATCGTTTTCCTTCTCTTTAGGAAGACCCTAGCAATCATGGCCGGGGTATCTGAGTCGTTGCAGCCGCCCTTGTCGAAGGCTCTCGGAAAACTGCCATTGAGGAGTCCATTAAGTGCGGTCTCGGCTCGGCCTGTCATCGTATGAAAGAGTGCGGTCATGCCCAATGAGTCCCAGATTGGAAGAGGGCGCGCCGATCACAGCGACGAGGTCGACCGGATCGTCGCGGCCTGGTCGCACGAGCGCCCCGACCTCGACTTCGCGCCGCTGCACGTGCTCTCGCGCGTCGGCCGCCTCGCCAAGCACCTCGACCGCGCCCGACGCGACGCCTTCGTCGCCAGCGACCTCGAGCAGTGGGAGTTCGACGTGCTCTCGGCCCTGCGCCGGGCCGGCGGCGACTACGCGCTGAGCCCCAAGGCCCTGCTGCAGCAGACGCTCGTGTCGAGCGGCGCCATGACGAACCGGATCGACCGCCTCGTGGCCCGCGGCCTCGTCGAGCGGGGCACCGACCCCCTCGACGGGCGCGGCGTCCGCGTGCGGCTGACCCGGGCCGGGGGCGCGGCCGTCGACGCGGCGATCGAGCGCCTCCTCGCTGCCGAGCGCCGCCTCCTCGCCGACCTGGGCGAGGGCGACGAACAGCGGCTCGCCGACCTGCTGCGCCGGCTCAGCCTGACGCTCGGCGACTGAGCCCGCCGCCCGCGCCGACGGCGAGTGGTCGGTCCCGGTCGACCCGAGCCTCACCGGCGACCGGACCCGACCACTCGGCGGGCGCGCCCCGCCGGACGAGCGCTACGCCAGCAGCTCGCTCAGCTCGAGCCAGCGCACCTCGAGCTCGCCCGTCTTGTGGTCGAGCGCCGTGAGCTTCGCCTGGAGGGCGGCGAGGCCGTCGAAGTCGGACTGGTCGAAGACCGCGAACTGCTCGAGCAGCGCGCTCCGCTCGGTCGCCGACTTGGCGAGCTTGCGGTCGATCGAGCCCAGCTCCTTCTCGGCGTTGCGCTTCTCGGCGCCCGAGAGGCCCGACGCCGCGGCGGCCGCGGCGACCGACGACTGAGCGCCCTGCACCGCGGTGGGACGGTCGGTGGCGCCGCCCTGGGTGTCCGTGGCCTGCTTGCGCAGCGCGAGGTACTGGTCGACCCCGCCCGGCAGGTGGCGGAACCGCCCGTCGAGCACCGCGTACTGCTGGTCGGTGACCCGCTCGAGCAGGTACCGGTCGTGCGAGACGACGAGCAGGGTGCCGGGCCAGCCGTCGAGCAGGTCCTCCATCGCGGCGAGCATGTCGGTGTCGAGGTCGTTCGTGGGCTCGTCGAGGATGAGCACGTTCGGCTCGTTGAGCAGGATCAGCAGGAACTGCAGGCGCCGTTTCTGACCGCCCGAGAGGTCCTTGATCGGCGTCTGCAGCTGGGCGCTCGTGAAGCCGAGGCGCTCGAGCAGCTGCCCCGGCGTCATCTCCTTGCCGGCCGTCACGTAGGAGGTGCGCTGCCGGCCGATCAGGTCGTTCACCTTCTCGTTCGCCACCTCGTGCAGGTCGGCGAGCTGCTGGTCGAGGATCGCGAACTTGACCGTCTTGCCCTGCTTGACCCGCCCCTCCGTGGGCTGGACGTCGCCCGTGACGACCTTGAGCAGCGTCGACTTGCCGGCCCCGTTGACGCCCAGCACGCCGGTGCGCTCGCCAGGGGCGATGCGCCACTCGACGCCCTGCAGCACCCGCTTGTCGCCGAACGAGACGCCGACCTCGACGAGGTCGACGACGTCCTTGCCGAGCCGGGCGGTCGCCATCTGCGACAGCTGCACCGAGTCGCGGGCGGGCGGCTCGTCGGCGATCAGCTCGTTGGCCGCGTCGATGCGGAACTTCGGCTTCGACGTGCGGGCGGGGGCGCCGCGGCGCAGCCACGCCAGCTCCTTCTTCATGAGGTTCTGGCGCTTCGCCTCGCTCGCCGCCGCGCTGCGGTCGCGCTCGACGCGCTGCAGCACGTAGGCCGCGTAGCCGCCCTCGAAGGGCTCGACGATGCCGTCGTGCACCTCCCACGTGTCGGTCGAGACCTCGTCGAGGAACCACCGGTCGTGGGTGACGACGACGAGCGCGCCCGACGACGGCGACCACCGGCGGCGCAGGTGCTCGGCCAGCCAGGCCACGCCCTCGACGTCGAGGTGGTTGGTGGGCTCGTCGAGGAACAGCACGTCCCAGTCGCCCACGAGGAGGCGCGCGAGCGCCACCCGACGACGCTGGCCGCCCGAGAGGTCGCCGAGCCGCGCCTCCCACGGGATGTCGGTCGCGAGGCCCGAGATGACGTCGCGGATGCGGGCGTCGCCCGCCCACTCGTGCTCGTCGCGCTCGCCGACGATCATGCGGCCGACGGTCTCGTCGTCGGGCAGCACGTCGCGCTGGTCGAGCATGCCGATGGTCAGCCCGCGGCGGGTCGTGACCCGGCCCTCGTCGGGCTCGAGGCGACCGGCGAGCACCGACATCAGCGTCGACTTGCCGTCGCCGTTGCGGCCGACGACCCCGATGCGGGAGCCCTCGTCGATGCCGAGCGTCACCCCGTCGAGGACGACCTTGGTCGGGAATTCGAGCTTGAGGGATTCTGCGCCTAGTAGGTGTGCCACCTGACGAGCGTAGGCGACGCCGCCTGACCGGCCGGACGGGCGTCAGCCGAGCGACGCCGTCCACTCGTCGGTGCCGTCGACGAACGCCTGGCGCTTCCAGATCGGCAGGCGCTCCTTGACGAGGTCGACCAGGGCCGAGCAGGCGGCGAACGCCTCGGCGCGGTGGGCCGACGCGACGGCACAGGCCAGGGCCACGTCGCCGATCTCGAGGTCGCCGACGCGGTGCTGCACCGCGACGGTGACGGCCGGGTGCTCGGCCGCGATCTGCTCGGCGACCTCGCGCATCACGTCGCCGGCCGACGGGTGCCGCTCGTAGTGCAGCGCCGCCACGTCGCGCCCCTCGTCGTGGTCGCGGACGACGCCCTCGAACGTCACGACGGCCCCGGAGGCCCGGCTCGACACGATCACGCCGCACTCCGCCGTCGAGAGGGGCACGTCGACCACCTCGGCGAGCAGCACGCGTCCGCTGGGGCCCGCGGCGGGGGCGACGGAGTCGGGGTCAGTCATGGGCGCCTCCGGAGAGCTGGTCGAGCAGGTGGTCGAGCAGCGGGTCGAGCACGGCGAGCCCGTCGCGCACTCCCCCGCGCGACCCGGGCAGGTTGACGACGACGGTGCGGCCGGCGACGCCCGCCAGCCCCCTCGAGAGCACGGCCGTGGGGGTGGCGGCGGTGCCGCGCCTCCTCAGCTCTTCGGCGATGCCCGGGATCTCGCGGTCGAGCAGGGGCGCGGTCTGCTCGGGGGTGCGGTCGGTGGGCGAGACGCCGGTGCCGCCGGTGGTGACGACGGCGTCGACGCCCTGCTCGAGGGCCGCGGCGAGCGCCGCGCCCACGGCCTCGCCGTCGGCGACGACGACGGGCTCGTCGGCCTGCCAGCCGCGGGCGGCGAACCAGTCGCGGATGACGGGGCCGGTGAGGTCGGGGGCGGTGCCGGCCGCGGCCCGGGTCGACGCGACGACGACGACCCCGCGACGGACGGCCCCCGAGGAGGCGCGGGCCGGGTCGGCGGGATCGGCCGGCGTCGTCACCGCGACCAGTCCCCGGACTTGCCGCCGCTCTTCTCGAGCACCTTGACGTCGCCGATGACGGCGAGGTGGTCGACGGCCTTGACCATGTCGAAGAGGGTGAGGGCGGCGACGGTCGCGGCGGTCAGCGCCTCCATCTCGACGCCGGTGACGCCCCGGGTGCGCACGCGGGCGACGACGGTGACCGACGACTCGTCGGCCTCGAAGTCGACCGTGATCGCCCCGAGCGGGAGGGGGTGGCAGAGCGGGATGAGGGCGGGCGTCTGCTTGGCCGCCATGATGCCCGCGACGCGCGCGGTGCCGAGCGCCTCGCCCTTGGGCAGGGTGCCGTCGACGAGCCGGGCGACGACGTCGGCACGGGTCGTGAGCACGGCCTGGGCGGCGGCCTCGCGGCGGGTCTCGGGCTTGCCCGTGACGTCGACCATGTGGGCGCTGCCGTCGGGGCGGACGTGGGTGAGGCCGCCGTCGGGCTGCTGCCCGGTCGACGCGGCCGGGGCGGGGTGCACGTCGTCACTCATCGAGCGACCACACTACGACCTCGTCGCCCTCGTCGAGCCGGTCGACGCCGACCGGCACGTGCACGAGGACGGTGGCGGCGGCGTGCGCCGCGAGCAGGTGCGAGCTCGGCCCGCCGACGAGGACGACGCGGCCGTCGACGTCGATCCGGCCGCGGCGCAGCTGGTGCTTGCCGACGGGCGAGTCGGCCGCCTCGCCCATCACGGCGGTGCGCCGCCGCCGCGGGGCGCCGACGCCCGTGGCGTCGTGCAGCACCGGGCGGAGGAACGCCTCGAACGAGACCAGGGCGCTGACCGGGTTGCCGGGGAAGCACACGACGGGCAGGGCCCGGTCGTGCACGGTGAGCGTGCCCCAGCCCTGCGGCCCCCCGGGCTGCATGGCGACGTGCCCGAAGACGACGCCGGCGGCCTCGAAGGCGTCGCGCACCACCTCGTAGGCGCCGGCGCTGACCCCGCCGGTGGTGAGCACGAGGTCGACCCCGTCGGCGTGCCGGGCGACGACGGCGAGCAGGGCGTCGGCGTCGTCCGGGACGCGCTCGACGACGACGTCGACGCCGACGTCGACCAGCGCGGCGGCGAGGCCGGCGCCGTTCGCGTCGTGGATCGTGCCGGGCGCGAGCGGCTCGCCGGGCGCGGCCAGCTCTTCTCCCGTCGAGACCAGCAGGAGGCGCGGGCGGCGGACGACCGGGACGCTCGCGAGCCCCGAGGCGGCCAGCACGCCGAGGCGCGCCGGGGTCAGCACCGTGCCGGCGGCGAGGAGGACGCTGCCCGCGGCGACGTCGCTGCCGACGGCCCGCACGAAGGCGCCCTCGGCGACGGGGCCCCGGAGCACGACCCGGGCGGTGCTGCCCGCGGCGGGGAACGTCGCGGGGTCGGCCTGCTCGATCGGCACGACCGCGACGGCGCCCTCGGGCACCGCGGCGCCCGTCATGATCGGCGCGGCCGTGCCGGGGCGGAGCGGGGGCCCGACGCGCCCGGCGGGGACGGGGTCGACGACCAGCAGGTCGACGTCGGCGTCGCGGGCGGCGTCGGCGGCCGTGACCGCGTAGCCGTCCATCTGCGAGTTGGCGAAGGGCGGCAGGTCGAGCGGGGCGACGACGTCGGCGGCGAGCACGCGGCGGCGGTGCCGCTCGGGCTCGGCCGCGATGCGGGCCGGGTCGACCGGCAGCGACTCCACAGGGCGCCTCGCGAGCGCCTCCTCCACCAGGGCCCGGACGGTGCTCTGGTGCTGCTCGACTGTGCGCACGGGTTCCTCTCACGGCGGTCGTCGCTAGCGTAGCGAGCGTGACCGACACCACCTCCTCCTCGTCCCCCGGCCTCCCCCGCGTCGAGGTCGCCGTCATCGGCGGCTCCGGCCTGTACTCGCTCTTCGCGCCCGGCACGGCGACGAGCCACGTCGTCGAGACGCCCTACGGGCCGACCTCGAGCGAGGTGACCGTCGGCGAGATGGGCGGCAGGACCGTGGCGTTCCTCACCCGGCACGGCAAGGGCCACTCGGTGCCGCCGCACCGCATCGACTTCCGGGCGAACGTCTGGGCGCTCGCGTCGCTCGGCGCGAGGGCCGTCGTATCGTCGTCGGCCGTCGGCGGCGTCAGCCCCGAGTACCCGCCGGGCACGATGGTCGTCACCGACCAGTTCATCGACCGCACGTGGGGCCGGCCCGACACCTTCTTCGACGAGGAGGGCTCGGTGCAGCATCTCGTCGCCGCCGACCCGTTCGACCCGGTGCTGCGCGCCGCCGCCGTCTCGGCCCTCGAGGCGCAGGGCGAGCCGTTCGCCGCGACCGGCACCTGCGTCGTCATCCAGGGCCCGCGCTTCTCGACCCGCGCCGAGTCGCTGTGGTTCCGCGCCGCCGGTGCGCACACGATCAACATGACGATGTACCCGGAGGTGCCCCTCACCCTCGAGCTCGGCATGGGCGCGGTCAACATCTCGTTCGTCACCGACAGCGACGCCGGCCTCGCGCCCGAGGAGGGCGACGACGACGACGCGGTCAGCCACCAGCTCGTCATGGACCGCCTCGCGGCGGCCCAGCCCCGCATAGTCGCCGCGATCGAGGCCATCGTCGCGGGCCTGCCCGACGACTACGCGCCCCGCGAGCTGGTGCCCGCGTCGGCGACGGCGGCGGTGCTCGCGCGTCCCGTGCGGTCGGCGACGGCGTGACCGGCGTGGGCGACGCGACCGGCGCCTCCTCGTCCCCGGGCCTGCTGCTCGTGACCGGCGGGGCCGGCTTCATCGGCTCGGCGATCGTCGAGCAGGCGCTCGACCGGGGCTGGTCGGTGCGCGTGCTCGACTCGCTGCGCCCCGACGTGCACGGGGGCCCGCCGACGCTCGACCCTCGGGTCGACTTCGTGCACGGCGACGTGCGCGACGCGACCGTCGTCGACGCGGCGCTCGTCGGCGTCGACGCGGTCTGCCACCAGGCGGCGAAGGTCGGCCTCGGCGTCGACTTCCAGGACGCCCCCGACTACGTCGACAGCAACGAGCACGGCACCGCCGTGCTGCTCGCCGCCATGGACAGGGCCGGCGTCGACCGGCTCGTCGTGGCGTCGTCGATGGTCGTCTACGGCGAGGGCAGCTACCGCACGAGCCGGGGCGAGACCGAGCGCCCCGCCCCGCGGCGCATCGCCGACCTCGACGCCGGGGTCTTCGACCCGCGCGACGCCCACGGCGAGCTGCTCGAGCCGCAGCTCATCGCCGAGGACGCCCCGCTCGACCCCCGCAACGTCTACGCGATCACCAAGCTGACGCAGGAGCACCTCGCGACCTCGTGGGCCCGCAGCACCGGCGGCCGCGCCGCCGCCCTGCGGTACCACAACGTCTACGGCCCGGGCATGCCGCAGAACACCCCGTACGCCGGGGTCGCGTCGCTGTTCCGCTCGGCGCTCGAGCGCGGCGAGGCTCCCCGCGTCTACGAGGACGGCGCCCAGCGGCGCGACTTCGTCCACGTGCGCGACGTCGCCTCGGCGAACCTCGCGGCGCTCGACTGGACCGCCGGGCAGGAACCCGACGCGTTCCGGGCCTTCAACGTCGGCAGCGGCACCGTGCACACCATCGGCGAGATGGCGGAGGCGCTGGCCCGCGAGGCCGGCGGGCCCGCGCCCGTCGTCACCGGCCAGTACCGCGCGGGCGACGTGCGGCACGTCACCGCGTCGTCGGCGCGGCTGCGCGACGAGCTCGGCTGGGCCCCGGCGGTGTCGTTCGAGGCGGGCATGCGCGAGTTCGCCACCGCGCCGCTGCGGGCGGCCGTCGCCGGCTAGCGACCCGCGGGCGGCACGGGCGGGTCCGTCGTCGACGGTCCGTCGACACGGCCCGTCCCCGACGGACCCGCCCGGACCGGCCCGGACCGGCTGCACGGACGCCGCACGACCCCCAGTCCGGGGCCGGCTCGGCCCCCTCTTAGGCGGCGTCCGTAGGGTCGGGAGGATGAGCATCCCCACCGTCGACGTCGTGCTGCCCTGCCTCGACGAGGAGGGGGCGCTGCCCTGGGTGCTCGGGCGCCTGCCCGAGGGGTGGCGCGCGATCGTCGTCGACAACGGCTCCACCGACGACTCCGCGCAGGTGGCGCGCGACCACGGCGCCCTGGTGGTCGAGGAGGCGCGGCGCGGCTTCGGCGCGGCGGCCCACGCCGGTCTCGAGGCCGCCACCGCCCCGTTCGTCGCGTTCTGCGACGCCGACGCGTCGATGGACCCGGCCGACCTGCCCCTGCTCGCCGCCCCCGTGCTCGCGGGCGAGGCCGAGCTCGTGCTCGGCCGTCGCCGACCGACGACGCGCGGCGCCTGGCCCTTCCACGCCCGGGTCGCGAACCGGGTGCTCGCCCACCTCATGCGCCGCGCCTCCGGCGTCGCCCTGCACGACCTGGGCCCCATGCGCGTCGCCAGCCGCGAGGGCCTGCTCGGCCTGGGGCTCGCCGACCGCCGCAGCGGCTACCCGCTCGAGATGGTGCTGCGCGCCTCCGAGGCGGGCTGGCGCATCCGCGAGCTCGACGTGCCGTACGCGCCGCGCGTGGGCCGCAGCAAGGTGACCGGCACGATCCGGGGCACCGCGCGGGCCGTCGGCGACATGTCCCGGCTGCTGCGGGAGGCCGGACGATGACGACGGTCGTGGTGATCTGCAAAGAGACGCTGCCCGGCAAGGTCAAGACCCGCCTGCACCCTCCCCTCAGCCTCGAGCAGGCCGCCGACGTCGCCGCGGCGGCGATCCAGGACACCCTCGACGTGGTGCGCCGGCTGCCCGCGACCCGGCGCGTCCTGCTCTTCGACGGCAACCGAACGCCGTCCGGCTCCGAAGACTTCGATGTGATCCACCAGATCGGCGGCGGCCTCGACGCACGGCTCGGCGCCCTCTTCGACGAGGTCGACGGCCGGACCGTGCTCGTCGGCATGGACACCCCCCAGCTCACCGTCGCCGACCTCGCCCCCGCGTTCGACGACCCGGCCGACGACGTCGACGCGTGGTTCGGCCCCGCCAACGACGGCGGCTTCTGGGCCCTCGGGCTCGAGCGTCCCACCGGCGACCTGCTGCGCGGCGTGCCCATGTCGCGCGACGACACGGGCGCCCACCAGCTCCGTCGGCTCGCCGAGGCGGGGCTGCGCGTGCGCACCCTGCCCGAGCTGGTCGACGTCGACACCATCGACGACGCCCGCCTCGCCGCCGCGGCCGCCCCCCACAGCCGCTTCGCCCGGGCCCTCGCCCGGTTCGACGCAGACCACGACCACGACCTCGCAGGCGAGCCCGACGCCTCCCGGCACCCCACCGAGGAGACCCTCTCATGACGCTCACCGCCGACCCCCGACCCGCCTTCGGCGCAGGAGGCGCGGAGCCGTACGCCCGCGCCCTCCGCCGCGAGGGGCGCCTCCAGCTCGTCCGCTCCCCCGGGCGCTCGCAGCCCGACGCCGAGCCGTTCGCCGACGACGCCTTCGACGTCGCCCGGTGGAGCCGCGGCGCCGACGCCGCCGACCTCAGCACCATCCTCGACGCCTCGTCGGTGCTCGACATCGGCTGCGGCCCCGCGCGCATGGTGCGCGCCGCGGTCGACCGCGGCCTGGACGCCCTCGGCGTCGACGTCAGCGTCACCGCCGTCGCCATGGCCGTCGACGCGGGGCTGCCCGTCGTCGCCGGCTCGGTCTTCGACGCGCTGCCCGGCGAGGGCACGTGGGACGTCGCCCTGCTGCTCGACGGCAACATCGGCATCGGAGGCGACCCGACCGCCCTGGTGGCCCGCGCCTCCTCGGCGGTCGCCCCGTCCGGGTCGGTCGTCGTCGAGACCGCTCCGGACGCGTCGGTCGACGTCGCCTACGACGCCCACGTGGTCGACGAGCAGGGCCGCGCGAGCGCGTCGTTCCCGTGGGCCGAGGTCGGCCGCGAGGCGCTCGGCCGGCACGCCGCGGCCGCCGGGCTGCGCGTCTCGCAGACCTGGTCGGTGGGGCGCCGCACGTTCTGCCGGCTCGTCCGCGCGGCCTGACCCGCGCCTCCGCCTGGGGACGTCGCGACGGCGGCGTCCCGTGCCGGGCCCGCGGTGTCAGGCCGAGCGGCGCGCCTCGCGGCGCCGGGCCAGCACGACCCAGCCGGCCACGGCGAGCGCGGTGAGCGCGGCCACGACGAGCCAGGCCACGCCGAGGCGTGCGCCGTAGTCGAAGGGCAGCACGGTGTCGTTCTTCGGCCCGCGCGCCTTCGCGACGATCTCGGGCACGACGATCAGCGACAGCACCACGCCGACGACGACGCCGACCTGCACGATGGCGATCACGGCGGGCCGCACGCGACGACCGGTGCGCCCGACGAGCAGGGCCACGCCGGCCACGACGGGGGCGATGACCGCGTCGTGCGCGAGGACGGCGCCGATCAGCCACACGAGGAGGCCGCCGTAGCGGGTGGGCGACACGGTGTCGGTCAGCACCCAGCCGCCGACGCCGATCAGGGCCACGCCCACGACGAGCAGCACGGCCCGAGCGGCGCGGACGCCGCGGCCGGTGGAGGCGGGGACGGCGGGGACGGCGGGGACGGCCGACGAGCGGGTCATCAGATCACCTCGATCAGGCTGAGCCACTTGGTCTGCAGCACCCCGGGCCGCCCGGGGGCGATGATCCGGGCAGGGTACCCGTGCTCGATGTCGAGCCGGCTGCCGTTCACCTCGAGCGCGACGAGGGTGGCCGGGTCGGTGGCGTACTCGGGGCCCATCAGCATGACGCGGTAGCCGCCCTTCTCCTCGAGGCTGGTGACGCGCAGCGACCGGTCGGCCGGCGCGCCCACGAGCGCCATCAGCTCGACGAGGCGGACGCCCCGCCAGTGCGCGGTCTGGCTCCAGCCCTCGACGCACGAGATGGGGAGGCGCTCGTCGCCCTGCGTCATCGCCTCGAGGTCGTCGGCGCTCAGTGCCATCGAGCGCTCGCCGTGCGCGATCGTCAGGGTCCAGTCGGGGTCCATGGCGGTCTCGAGCACCTTGGCCGCGGCGGCGGTGCGGTTGATCGGCAGATCGTTCGGGCCGAGGCCGCGCTGCCGCGGGCCGAAGGCGTTGAGCGGCTGCAGCGGCGTGAACGACTGGCCGGCGGTGAGCGCCACGACGCCGACGGTCGAGACGCCCACCGCGCCGAAGAAGCCGCGCCGGGTGACGCGGGACCGCGCCGGCTCGCGCTCGGGCTCGCGGGCGTCGTCGATCCAGCGCGTGACGCGGCCGACCAGGCCGCGGGGCTGCGGCTCGTCGCGGCGCAGCAGGGCGAGCTCGCGGACGGCCTGGTGCTCGGCCCGGGCCGGGTCGAGCTCGCCGGACGGCTCGACGAACCGGCCGTCGGCGTCGTAGCTGTCGTGGGCCCGCCAGTAGCGCTGGATCAGGGGCAGCTTCACCGCGATGTGCACCGCGAGCGAGCCGATGATGACGAACGACAGGGCGAAGTGCACCTGCTTGAACGGGAACGGCCACGGGTACCACTGGTACGTGTTCAGCAGGCCGGTCACGAGCTGCAGCACCGAGGTCGCCACGAACAGGGCGATGGAGGCGCGCTCGAGCACCTGCACCGGGTGCCGGACCGGAGGGGTCTGGAACAGCTGCGGGAACACGGCGTGCAGCTTGCCGAGCAGCAGCGGGATCGCCGCGATGCCGGCCGTGATGTGCACGCCCTGCGTGACCTGGTACAGCCAGACCGGCGAGGTGGGGAACCGCATCCACGAGGCGGGCTCCTGCAGCACGTGGCTGTACAGGCCGGTGAGCAGGCAGACCAGGAACGCGAGCCCGAGCAGGCGCCCGAGCACGGTCGCCGAGCGCGCGTTCCGCACCGGCGAGGACGCCGCGGTGCGGAGGGTGAGGAGCAGGCGTCTCATGGGACTTCATCTCGGTCGGCCGTGCGTGGTCGCGGACTCCCAGGCCGGCGTCGACCAGACTGGACAGGTGCGTACTCTATTCGCGGCCGTCGCCGTCACCGGATTGGCGGCGTCCGTGGCGTGGGGCGTGCTCGAGCTGCCGTTCTTGCGGGAGGAGCTGCGCGCCTCCTACGTGGTGTGGTCCGCGGTGTGCTGGGCGGTGTTCGTCGTGGCCGTCCTGCTGCTGCGTCGCGTGCCCGCCCGGGCGGCCACGGCGCTGGTGCTCGCGGGCACGGCGCTGGTGGGCGGGGCCGGCCTGCTCGGCGACCCGAACACGAGCACCGACCCGGCGCGGTACGCCTGGGACGGCATCGTGCAGGTCGAGGGCGTGTCGCCCTACGCCTACACGCCCGACTCGGGCGAGCTGCGCGACCTGCGTCCCGACTGGATCTTCCCGGAGGCGGCCCCCTTCACCCGGGACGACGGCACGATCGGCGAGCGGTGCAGCCAGCCCGACCGGCAGATCCACCGCGCCTACGACACCGAGACCGGCGACGTCGTGTGCACGGCCATCAACCGGCCCGAGGTGCCGACGATCTACCCGCCGGCCGCCGAGCTGTACTTCTGGGGCGTGCGCGCCCTCGTCGGGCCCGAGGTGGGGTTCTTCCCGCTGCAGCTCGCGGGCGCGCTGCTCGTGCTCGGCACGACCGTCGCGCTCGTCGTCACCCTGCGCCGCCGCGGCCTCGACCCGCGCTGGGCGGCCCTCTGGGGCTGGTGCCCGCTCGTCGTCGGCGAGGGGATCACCAACTCGCACGTCGACCTGCTCGGGGCCGTGCTCGTCGTCGCCGCCACGCTGCTCGTCGCGACCGGGCGGCGCTGGCGCGGCGGCGTCGCGCTCGGCGTCGCGGTCGCGACGAAGCTCATCCCGGCGATCGCCGCCCCTGCCCTGCTGCGCCGCCAGCCGGCCAAGGTCGTCGTCGCGTCGATCGTCACGTTCGCGCTGCTCTACGTGCCGTACGTCGCCACCACCGGGTGGCAGGTGCTCGGGTACCTGCCCGGCTACCTGACCGAGGAGGGCTACGAGGACGGCTCGCGGTTCGTCTTCATGTCGGCGTTCCTGCCCGACGCCTGGACGACCCCCGTCGTCGCCCTGCTGCTCGCGGTGACGGCCGCGCTCGTCTGGGTGAAGACCCCGCCGGACAGCCCGTGGCTCGGCCAGCTCGTGATGATCGGCGTCGTGCTCGTCGCCGTCAGCCCTCGGTACCCCTGGTACGCGCTGCTGCTCGTGCCCTTCGTCGCCCTCACCGGGCGGTGGGAGTGGCTCGCGATCCCCCTCGCGTTGCTCGTCCGACAGCTCGAGCCGTACATGGCGCTGCAGAAGTCGTCGTTGGCGGCCGCGGTGCTGGTGATCCTGCTCGTGTCGATCCTGCGCGCCGGGCCGGGGTGGTCGGACCGGCTGGCCGGGACGGTCGTCGCCGACGCCCGCAGGCTGCGGCAGATCGTGGCGCGCCGACCCGCACGAGCGGTGCCGGACGGCGGTTGACGCCGCAGGTGCGGAGTGACGGTACGCTCGCGACATGACCGAGACCCTCTACCGCGTGAGCGAGGCCGCCGCCCTCGTCGGCGTCTCCGACGACACCGTCCGCCGCTGGGCCGACGCCGGGCGACTGGGCCTCGTGCCCGGGCCGGGCGGGCGCCTCGCCGTCGTCGGGTCGGAGCTCGCCCGGGTGGCGCGCGAACAGGCGGGCGCGGCAGGGTCGACCGGCGCGGGGTCGGCCGGCGCGGGGTCGGTCAGCGAGCGCAACCGGTTCTCGGGCATCGTCACCGCGATCGTCCGCGACACCGTCATGGCCCAGGTCGACGTGCAGGCCGGCCCGTTCCGGGTCGTGTCGCTCATCAGCCGCGAGGCCGCCGACGAGCTGGGCCTCGAGGTCGGCAGCCCCGTCGTCGCGAGCGCCAAGGCGACGAACGTCAGCGTCACGCTCGGGCCCCAGGGCGAGCGGACCACGGCCGGGGAGGACGACCGATGACGGGCGCGTCCCGCACCCGCGCCTCCTCGGCTCCGTCCGGGTCGTCGGGTCGCCGGGCGGGCGCGCGACGCGGAGGTGCGCTCGCGACGCTCGCCGCGCTGGGGCTGCTGCTCACGGGCTGCTCCGCCGCCGACGGCGCGCCCGGCGCCGCGGGCGGTGCGACCGGCGACCCGGCTCCGACGGGGAGCATCACGGTGCTCGCGGCCGCCTCGCTGACCGGCCCCCTCGACGAGATCGTCGACGCCTTCGAGGCCCGCACCCCCGGTGCCGAGGTCACCGTGAGCTACGGCGGCAGCTCCGCCCTCGCCCAGCAGGTCGTCGCCGGGTCGCCGGTGGACGCGTTCCTCAGCGCGAGCTCCGCCACGATGCGGACGGTCGCCGACGCCGACCTCGTCGAGGGCGAGCCCGTGACCTTCGCCCGGAACTCGCTGCAGATCGCCGTGCCCGCGGGCGACCCCGGCGGCGTCGGGTCGCTCGCCGACCTCGCGTCGCCCGACGTCTCGGTGGCCCTGTGCGCCCCCGAGGTGCCGTGCGGCGCCCTCGCCGTGCAGGTGCTCGAGGCGGCGGGCGTCTCGGTCGTGCCGGCGACGCTGGAGCCCGACGTCAAGAGCGCGCTGACGAAGGTCGAGCTGGGCGAGGTCGACGCCGCCCTCGTCTACCGCACCGACGTGGTGGCCGCCGGCGACGCCGTGCAGGGCGTCGAGATCGGCGGCGACGACGCCCCCACGACCGCCTACGAGGCCGCCCGCCTGCGCGACTCTGCGGACCCCGCCCTCGCCGACGCCTTCGTCGCCTCCGTGCTCTCGGCCGACGGCCGCTCCGTGCTCGCCGACGCCGGCTTCACGGTCGGCTGACGCCGCCGTGGCTGCCCTCCCCGACCGGCGCCTGAGACCAGACCGGCGCCCAGGACGCGACCGGACCCCGGGACGCGACCGGCGCCCCGGGCGCGACCGGCGCCTCCCCGTGCTCGTGCTGGTGCCCGCGCTCGTCGGGCTGGCCCTGCTCGTGCTGCCCGCCGTCGCGCTGCTCGTGCGCGCGCCGTGGTCGACGCTCGGGTCCCGGCTCGCGAGCGAGGCCGTGCTCGACGCCCTGCGCGTGTCGCTCACGAGCGCCGTGCTCGCCACCGCCCTCAGCCTGTTGCTCGGCGTGCCGCTCGCCTGGCTGCTGACGGCGAGCGACGCGTGGCCCCGGGCCTGGCGCCGCCTGCTGCGCGCGGTCGTCACGGTGCCGCTCGTGCTGCCGCCCGTGGTCGGGGGCATCGCCCTGCTCTACCTGCTCGGGCGCACCGGGCTGCTCGGCCGCCCCCTCGACGCCGTGTTCGGCGTGACGATCCCGTTCACCCTCGCCGCCGTCGTGATCGCCCAGACGTTCGTCGCCATGCCCTTCCTCGTGCTGAGCGTCGAGGGCGCGCTGCGCGGCGTCGACCGCGGGCTCGACGAGGCCGCCGCCTCGCTCGGGGCGTCGCGCTGGTACGCGTTCCGACGCGTCACGCTGCCCCTCGTCGCGCCGGGCGTCGCCGCCGGGGCCGTGCTCTGCTTCGCCCGGGCCCTCGGCGAGTTCGGGGCCACGATCACCTTCGCCGGGACGTTCCCGGGCCGCACCCAGACCCTGCCGACCAGCGTCTACCTGGCCCAGCAGAGCGACCCGGACAGCGCCGTCGCCCTCTCGCTGCTGCTGCTCGCGGTGGGGGTCGGCGTGCTCCTGCTGCTGCGCGACCGGTGGCTGACGACGGGGGTGCGGTGAGCGGCGGCGGGCTCTCCGCCTGCCTGCGCCTCGAGCGCGGCTCGTTCGCCCTCGACCTCGACCTCGAGGTGGCGGCCGGCGAGGTCGTCGCCCTGCTCGGGCCCAACGGCGCCGGCAAGTCGACCGCCCTCGCCGCCCTGGCCGGGCTGCTCCCCCTCACGGGCGGCCGGGTCGTGGTCGACGGGGAGGTGCTGGACGGGCAGGTTCTCGACGGGCGGGGACTCGACGGGCGGGTGCTCGACGGGCGGGGACTCGACGGGCGGGCACGCGACGGGCGGGCACTCCCGGGGCAGGTGCTCGACGGGCCCTCCGTCCCCGCCCGCGACCGTCGCGTCGGCACGGTGTTCCAGGACCACCGGCTGTTCCCCCACCTCACCGCGCTCGAGAACGTCGCCTTCGGCCCGCGCAGCCGAGGCGTCCCCGCCCGGGCCGCCCGGGGACGCGCGCTCGACGAGCTGCGCCGCGTGGGCCTCGCCGACCTGGCCGACCGTCGGCCGGGAGCCCTCTCCGGCGGGCAGTCGCAGCGCGTGGCCGTGGCGCGGGCGCTGGCGGCCGACCCGCGCCTCCTGCTGCTCGACGAGCCGCTCGCGGCCCTCGACGCGGAGCAGCGTCCCGCCCTGCGTGCCGCCCTCGCCGACGTGCTGCGCGACGTGCCGGTGGCGACCCTGCTCGTCACGCACGACCCGGTCGACGCCGTCGCGCTGGCCGACCGTGTCGTCGTGCTCGAGGGCGGCGTCGTCGTGCAGCGCGGGACGCCGACCGCCGTGCTCACCGACCCGCACACCCCCTACGTGGCCTCGCTCACCGGGGCCACCGTGTGGCGGCCGCTCGAGGTGGCGGCGACGGAGGGCGGTGCTCGCGCGCTGCTGCCCGGCGGGCTGGCCGTCACGTCGGCGCGGCCCCCCGCGGACGGCCCGCCGCGGGTGTCGGTGCCGGTCGAGGCGGTGACGCTCGTGGGGCTCGACGGGCCTCCCGGGCGCGTCGGCGGGGGCGGGCCCGCATGCGGTGCCGGGCCCGCAGGCGACGCCGGGCGTCCAGATGGTGCAGGGCGCGGGCGCTCAGGAGGTGCCGGGCACGCAGGAGGCGCGGCGTCCGCCCCGATCCCGGCGCGCGTCGTCGGAGTCGAACAACGGCTCTCGCGGCTGGCCGTGACCGTCGTCACCGACCAGGGCGAGCTGTCCGCCGTCGCGGAGCTGCCGCTCGCCGCCGCCGACCGGGCCCGCCTGCGCCCCGGAGCCCGGGTCGGGCTGGTGCTCGACCCCGCCCGGACGACGATCGCGTGATGCGGGGCGCGGGGCGGGCGGCACTCTCCCCATGCACCCCGGAGTGGGGGGGGGGTGGGCCCCCCGGGGGGGGGGGGGGGGGGCCACCGGGGGGGGGGGGGGGGGCCCCCCCCCGGCGGGCGGGGCCGGGGGGGGGGGGGGCGGGGCGGGGGGGCCGGGGGGGCC
>NZ_JAAOYW010000002.1 GCF_011761235.1 Frigoribacterium faeni | reverse complement strand
GGCATTTGACAATGTGCACGCTGTTGAGTTCTCAAGGACCAAACGCATCAGGAACCCGACCTGTAATAGATCATCGTCCGGAGCGGCTGTGAAACCTTAGCACCGATCTTCGTGATGGAAGACCATGGCGTCTCGGCTCCGAGTGGAGCCTGGCTCTTCGAGAAGAGCCTTTCGTTCCGAGTGGAACGAGCCACAACCTTACATCGTGTTTCTCGGTGTTGCAACTTGCTTGGTCCGAGGCCAGCTAGAAGGACTAGAGGCAACTCGAGGACTTGGAAGTCGGTCCCGCTTGAGGCCGGAGGAGCTTCGCTCCGCCGCACCTTTGGGGTGACAAGAAAGAACATTACAGGCACATCGGCCCATCCGTCCAAACCCTGTCGCATCCCGGGCGTGTCGCAGTGCCGATCCCCGGAAAATCAAGGGTCGGGGCCTCGATCGGCCCGCAGACGGCGGCACACGGCCGCTCCGACCACGGTGAGCTGCCCGGTCGACCCCGCCGTCGAGGCGACGGCGGCCCCGACTAGCCCAGGGGCAGGACGAGGACGACGACCAGGGACAGCGCCGCGACGAAGACCCACGAGCCGAGGCCGACGAGCACGGCCCGACCACCGGTGCGGGCGAGCCGCTCGAGGCGCACGCTCGACCCGAGCCCGACGAGTGCCAGGCCGAGCAGGACCGTCTGGACCGTGTCGGCCCCGGTGACCACCGCCTCCGGCAGGTCGACCAGGGTGCGCAGCACGACCGCGGCCAGGAACCCGACCACGAACAGCGGCACCAGGGGCGGCCGGGTGCCGGCGTCGCCTCCCCCGCGACGGACGACCGCCGACGTGATCGCGACGACGGGGGCGAGCATCACCACACGGGTGAGCTTCACCACCACGGCGATCGCCAACGCCGAGGCGCCCGCGGTCTGCGCGGTCGCCACCACCTGGCCGACGTCGTGCACGCTCGCGCCGGTCCACGCGCCGAACTGCACGGGAGTCAGGCCGAGCGCCGAGCCGAGCGCGGGCAGCACCGCGATGGCGGCCGTCCCGCAGAGGGTGACCAGCGCGACCGGGGTCGCGGCGTCCTTGCCGCGGTCCCGCGTCACCGCCGACATCGCGCCGATCGCCGACGCCCCGCAGATCGAGAAGCCGGCTGCGAGCAGGAGGGGCTGGTCACCGGGGAGGCGCGCCCACCGCCCGAGCAGCCAGGTCACCCCGAAGGTGGCCGCGAGCACCCCGACCACCGCGAGCACGGTCACCCAGCCGAGGCCGGCGACGTCGACCAGGCTGAGCTTCAGCCCGAGCAGCACCACACCGATGCGGAGCAGCCGCTTGGCCGAGAGCGTCAGCCCCGGTGCGAGCACCCCGTCGAGGGCCGGCCGGAGAGCGGGCACCTGGCCGAGGACGATGCCGAGCACCACGCAGCCGGTGAGCACCGGCACCGCGGGGACCGCCAGGTGCAGGAGCCAGGCGACCCCGAGGACCACCGCGGCGAGGGCGACCCCGGGCAGGTGCCGTGCCCGCCGGGGCACGGCGGCGGTGGCCGGGGTCGTCACCGAATGTGCCTAGACGCGGTTCTTCGCGGGGTTGATCAGCGAGCCGATGCCGGAGATCGCGACCTCGACGGTCTCGCCCGCCGTGAACGGGCCGATGCCGGCGGGCGTCCCGGTGAGGATGACGTCGCCGGGCAGCAGCGTGAACACGTCGGTCACGTACTCGATGAGCTCGGGGATCTTGTGGATCATCTGCAGCGTGGACTCGCGCTGCTTGACCTCGCCGTCGACGCGGGTCTCGATGGTCAGGTCTGTCCAGTCGAGCTCGTTCTCGATGTACGGGCCGAGCGGCAGGAACGTGTCGTAGCCCTTGGCGCGCGTCCACTGGCCGTCGGCCGTCTGCACGTCGCGGGCCGTCACGTCGTTGGCGATCGTGTAGCCGAAGACGACGTCCTGGTAGTCCTCGGCCTTGACGCGCTTGGCGATCGAGCCGATCACGATCGCGAGCTCGCCCTCGAAGTCGACCTGCCCGACGTCGGGCGGCAGCTGGATCGAGTCGCCGAAGCCGATGACCGTCGTGTTCGGCTTCAGGAACAGCAGGGGCGCCTCCGGCGGGGTCTGCCCCAGCTCGTCGGCGTGGTCGTGGTAGTTCAGCCCGACGCCCACCACCTTCGAGCGCGGGATCACCGGCGCGAGCAGCTTCGCCGAGCGGAGCGAGACGCGCTCGCCCGTCGTCTCGTAGCCGCTGTACATCGGGTCGCCCGCGAGCACGATCAGCTCGCGCTCGTCGACGATGCCGTAGCGGGGGTCTTCTCCGGGGGTCGCGAACCGGGCGATCTTCATGCGTCGAGCCTCGTCATCCATCCGTGGACGTCCTCGCGACGCCCGTACTGGATGTCGGTGAGCTCTTCGCGCAGCGACATCGTGAGGGGTCCGCCCTCGGCGGCGGGCGACCCGATGTGCAGGCCCTCGCCCTTGAGCTCGGCGATCGGCACGACCACGGCGGCCGTGCCGCAGGCGAACACCTCGACGATGTCGCCGTTCGCGACGCCGTCGCGCCACTCGTCGAGCGAGACGCGGCGACGCTCGACGCGGTGCCCGCGGGCCTCGGCGAGCTCGAGGATCGAGTCGCGCGTGATGCCCTCGAGGATCGAGTCGCTGTCGGGCGTGACCAGGGTGCCGTCGGCGTAGACCAGCACCACGTTCATGCCGCCGAGCTCTTCGATGTACGAGCTCTCGGACGAGTCGAGGAACAGCACCTGCTGGCAGCCGTTCTCGTAGGCCTCCTGCTGGGGCAGCAGCGACGAGGCGTAGTTGCCGCCCGTCTTCGCGGCGCCGGTGCCGCCCTTGCCGGCGCGGGCGTAGTTCGTCGTGAGCCAGATCGAGACCGGTGCGACGCCTCCCGTGAAGTAGGCGCCGGCCGGGCTCGCGATGACGTGGTAGTCGACCTGCTGCGCGGCCCGGACGCCGAGGAAGCCCTCGGTCGCGATCATGAACGGTCGCAGGTACAGGCTGGTCTCGGGGGCGCTCGGCACCCACGAGCTGTCGACGCGCACCAGCTGCCGCACGCTCTCGACGAAGTCGTCGGTCGAGAGCTCGGGCAGCGCGAGACGACGGGCGGAGCGCTGCAGGCGGCGCCCGTTCGCGTCGGGCCGGAACGACCAGATCGAGCCGTCCGCGTGGCGGTAGGCCTTCATGCCCTCGAAGATCTCCTGCGCGTAGTGCAGCACCGACGCGGCCGGGTCGAGCCGGAGCGGGCCGTACGGGTGGACGCGCGCGGCGTGCCAGCCCTCGTCGAGCGTCCAGCGGATCGACACCATGTGGTCGGTGAAGTGCTTGCCGAAGCCGGGGTCGCTGAGGATGACCTCGCGCTCGGCGACGTCGCGGGCCGTCTCGGACGGCGTGAGCTCGAAGCTCAGCCCGAACTCGGCGGTGTCGTCGGTGGTGCTCATGATGCGGCCTCCTGGCGGGTGAGGGCGGCGACGCGGTCGGCGATCGCCGTGCCGATCTCGGACGTGCTGCGGCGCGTGCCCGACGAGCCGACGCGCTCGGCGAGGTCGGCCTCGACGGCGGCGCGGACGCGCCCGGCGGCCGCGTCGAGCCCGAGGTGGTCGAGCAGCAGCGCGACGGACAGGACCGCGGCGGTCGGGTCGGCCAGCTGCCGGCCGGCGATGTCGGGAGCCGAGCCGTGCACGGGCTCGAACATGCTCGGGAACGCCCCGCTCGGGTTCAGGTTGCCCGACGCCGCGAGACCGATGCCTCCGCTGATCGCGCCGGCCAGGTCGGTGAGGATGTCGCCGAACAGGTTGTCGGTGACGATCACGTCGAAGCGGGCCGGGTCGGCGACGAGGTGGATGGTGGCCGCGTCGACGTGCTGGTAGTCGACCTCGACGTCGGGGTACTCGGACGCGACGGCGTCGACGACGCGCTGCCAGAGCCCGCCCGCGAAGACGAGCACGTTGGTCTTGTGCACGAGGGTGAGCCTGCCGCGCCGGCCGCGCGCCGTCTCGAACGCGTACCGGACGACGCGCTCGACGCCGTGCGCCGTGTTCACGCTGACCTCGTTGGCGATCTCGTGCGGGGTGCCGGCGCGGAGGACGCCGCCGTTGCCCACGTAGGGGCCCTCGGTGCCCTCGCGGACCACCACGAAGTCGACCTCGCCCGGGTCGGCCAGCGGCGAGGGGACGCCGGGGAACACGGTCGTCGGACGCAGGTTGACGTAGTGGTCGAACGCGAAGCGGAGCTTGAGCAGCAGGCCGCGCTCGATGACGCCGCCCGTCAGGCGCGGGTCGCGCGGGTCGCCGCCGACCGCTCCGAGCAGGATCGCGTCGTGCGAGGCCAGGGCCTCGAGGTCGTCGTCGGTGAGGACGTCGCCGGTCTCGAGGTAGCGCGCCGCCCCGAGGTGGAACGTCGTCACGTCGAACGAGGCGTCGGCGCCGGCCGCGACCTCGAGCACCTTGAGGCCCTCTGCGACGACCTCGGGGCCGATGCCGTCGCCGGGGACGGCGGCGAGCCGGACGGTGCGCGACATGGGACTCCTGCGGTGATCGGGTCGGGTGACCCTCCACTGTACCTGCGCGGGGAGGCGGGACGCGCCTCCCCGGGACGGGCCTCGGGGAGGCGGGGGGCGCCTCCTCGGGTCGGGCCTCGGGGAGGCGGGTGCGCCTCCTCGGGTCGGGCCTCGGGGAGGCGGGGGGCGCCTCCTCGGGTCAGTCGTGCGCGGAGGCGCGGCGCAGGCAGACGAGGGCGACCACGACGGCGAGGGCCATGATGCCGGCGCCCACCGCGGCGGTCGCGACGAGGCCCGTGTCGAAGGCGTGCGCGGCGGCGGCGAGCAGCGCGTCCGCCGCCGCCGGGTCGAGCGGCCCGGCCGCGGCGACGGCGCCGCCCAGCGTCTCGCGGGCCGCCGACGCCGCGTCGCCGGGGACGACGTCGGGCACGACGAGGGCTCCGCGGTAGATGGCCGTGAGCATGCTGCCGAGCACGGCGGTGCCCAGCACGGCGCCGACCTCGTAGGCGGTCTCGGAGACGGCGGAGGCGGCTCCGGCACGGTCGGCCGGGACCGCGGCGATGATCAGGTCGTTCGAGATCGTCTCGGCGGCGCCGACCCCGAGCCCGACGAGGGCGAAGCTGACGACGAAGACCCACACGGGGGCGCCGGCGCCGGAGAGCCAGACGGCTCCGTAGGCGACGCCCGCCGCGGCGAGCCCGACGGCGACGATGCTGCGCGGCGCCACCCGGCGGACGATCGGCACGACCGCGAGCCCCGCCACGACCATGACGACGAGGCCGGGCAGCAGCGTGAGGGCGGCGTGCAGCGGACGCAGCCCGACCACGAGCTGCAGGTGCTGCGTCGTGAAGAAGAGGAAGCCGACGAGCGACGTGATGGCCAGCAGGTTGACGACGATGGAGCCCGCGAACACCGGGTCCGCGAACAGCCGCACGTCGAGCAGGGGGCGCGGCCGACGCAGCTGGCGGCGGACGAACAGCCAGCCGGCCGTGACGCCGACCACCGCCAGCCCCAGCACGTCGAGGCCGGGACCGTGCGTGGCGAGCTGCTTGATCGCCGCGACGACGGGCGCCATCGCCACGAGGGAGAGCAGGACGGAGACGAGGTCGAACGGGCCCGGCGCGGGGTCGCGGCTCTCGGCCACGAGCAGCGGGGCCGCGATCAGCAGGGGCAGCAGCACCGGCGCGGCGATGAGGAAGATCGAGCCCCAGGCGAAGTGCTCGAGCAGGACCCCGCCGAGGATCGGGCCGAGCGCCGAGCCGGCGGCGAAGCCGCTCGCCCAGATCGCGATGGCGAGACGGCGCTGGTCGCGGTCGGTGAACGTGCTGCGGAGCAGCGACAGGGTGGCGGGCATGATCATCGCGCCGAAGAAGCCGAGCACCGCCCGGGCCGCGATGAGCGCCTCGGCCGTCGGGGCGAAGGCCGCGGCGAGCGACACCGCGGCGAACCCGCTGGCCCCGATCAGGAGGAGGCGCCGCCGGCCGAAGCGGTCGCCGAGCGAGCCCATCGCCACGAGCAGGCCCGCGAGGACGAGGGAGTAGACGTCGACGATCCAGAGCTGGCCCGCCGCGCTCGGCCGCAGCGCGGTCGAGATCTCGGGGAGCGCGAAGCTCAGCACCGTGTTGTCGACCGAGACGAGCAGCACCGGGAGCATGAGGACGACGAGGGCGGCCCACTGCCGGGTGCCCGCGCGGGCGGGGGCGGGCGCCTGCGCCGGGGCGGGACCGGGTGCCGGGGTCCGTGCCGGCGCGGGGGCGGGTGCCGGGGCCGGGGACGATGCGGGCGCTGGGGTCTGGCGGGCGTCGGGGGTGCTCATGGGGCTCTCGGGGTCGAGGGGCGGGCGGGGGTTCTCGCTATACCGTCCAGACGGTACAGCTTCACAGTCCAGACGGTACAGTAACAGGATGAGCCCGCGTCCGTCAGCCCGTGAGGCGATGCTCGACTCGTTCGAGCAGCTCGTCGTCGAGGCGGGCGAGCGCAGCGCCACCTTCGACGCGGTGGCCGCCGCTGCGGACGTCTCCAAGGGCGGGCTGCTCTACCACTTCCCCTCCCGCGAGGCGCTGGTCGACGGCCTCGTCGCCCGTCTGGACGCCCTGCTCGACGACGACGTGGCACGGATGACCTCGGCGGCCGACGGGGTCGTCGACTACTTCATCCGCACCTCCTCGCGGTCGGCCCTGCCCGAGGACGACCCGCTCGACCGCTGCATCACCGCCGTCGCGGGGCTCGGCGCGAGCGGCCGCTGGCCGCAGGCCGTCGCCGCGCTGACCGCCATGCAGGACCGCTGGTACCAGGTCGTGCTCGACGAGGTCGGCGACCCCGCCGTGGCCAGCCTCGTCTGCCTCGTCTCGGACGGGCTCTACTTCACCCCGGCCCAGTTCGAGGAGGCGTCGGTCGCGTCGGGCGCACCGGGCGCGAGCCGGCGGGGGCGCGCCTCGGTGGACGAGGTCGTCGCGCTGCTGCGGAGCCTCGCGCGCTGAGTCCTGCGAGGGGTCGCCGCCCGTCGCAAATGCCGACCGTGCGGGTCGCAATGACGGGAAGATCACGTATTGCGCGGGCCGATCCGTGCCGGCGGTCGGCATTTGCGACACAGACCGTGCGGGAGGGGGAGGCCGCGGGCGATCGCAGCACGCGGGACGGGCGCGGGAGGCGGTGGAGCGGGGCCACCGGAGCAGGCCGCCGCGGCGCGGGGCGGGTCAGGCGGGGAGGACGCAGGCGGGGCTGCCGAGGGGGACGACGTCGACGGGCGCTCCGGGGACCCCGGTCTCGGGGTCGAGGGGCAGCACGACGAGCGTGTCGGACCCCTGGTTGGCGACGTAGAGGGCACCGGGCGTGACGGCGAAGTGCCGGGGCCAGGTGCCCCCGCAGGACGCCTCGCCGACGAGGCGCAGCCGGCCGTCGTCTCCGGGCGCGAGCACGCTGATGCTGTCGCGGCCCCGGGTCGCGACGTAGACGCGTCCGCCGTCGACGTCGAGGTGCGACGGGAACGCGCCCGGCGTCGACGACGAGCCCTCGAACACCTCGACGGAGTGGTCGACGACGAGCTTCTCGCCCGTGCGCCGCAGCACGTGCAGCCGGGCGTCGAGCTCGCCCGCGACGACGAGTCGGCCGTCGTCGAGCCAGGCCACGTGCCGCGGCCCGGCGCCCGCCGGCAGCAGGTGGACGCCGACGATCTCGGGCACCAGGGTGACGGGGTCGACGGCGACCTCGACGAGGCGGTCGGTGCCGAGGTCGCTGACCAGCAGCGTGCCCCAGGGGGTCGGGGAGGCCTGGTGTGCGTGCGGGTGCTCCTGGCGCTCCTGGACGGGGCCGCGGCCCACGGGCATCGCGACGGCGTGCACGACCCGGCTCGTCACGGAGGGGTCGCTCGACAGGACGCCCAGCGTGCCGCCGACGTAGTTCGCGACGACGAGGGCGCCGGAGGCCGGGTCGAAGAGGACGTGGCACGGCGCGGACCCCCCGGAGGCGGCGCTCGACGCGGCCACCAGGCGACCGGCGGAGACGGTGTAAGACAGCACCCGCCCCTCCGTGGTCTCGGACACGGCGTGCAGCGCGCCCTCGGTCGCGACGAGGAACGACGGGTCGTCGGCCTCGACGGTCTGCACCGTCTGCCACGGCTGGCCGGGCGCGGTGCGTTCGAGCACGGTGATGCCGACTCCCGAGCCGCCGCTCGAGGCGGTGTACGAGCCGACGTAGAGGCGCCGGGGCGACGTGGGCTCGGCCGGGCGGACGGGCACGGGGCCCGCGGCCGGGCCGCCCTCGGCGCCCCGGTCGCTCACGCGTCGCCCCGCGGTGCCGCGGTGCCGCTCGCGATGCGCTCGTGGTGCTGGATGACCTCGCCCACGATGAAGCCGAGGAACTTCTCGGCGAAGGCCGGGTCGAGGTGCGACTCTTCGGCGAGCTGGCGGAGCCGCTGGATCTGCACGCGCTCGCGCTCGGGGTCGCTGGCCGGCATGCCCGCCGCGGCCTTGAGGTGGCCCACGGACTGCGTGAACTTGAAGCGCTCGGCGAGCAGGTGCACGAGCGCGGCGTCGATGTTGTCGATGCTGCGACGGATGCTCGAGAGCTCGTCGATCGCCTCGCGGTCGTCGGTCGTGAGGGGGCTGTCCGCCCCGAGGGGACTGTCGAGTGCCATGCTCCGACCCTATCGGCCGGCCCCGGGCCACGACCGGACCGGACGGACGAGGAGGCGCGTCCCGCGATCGCGGGACGCGCCTCCTCGGGTCGTGCTCGACGTCAGTCGACGAGGGTCAGCGTGACCTCGACGTTGCCGCGCGTCGCGTTCGAGTACGGGCACACGTGGTGCGCCGCGTCGGCGAGCTCCTGGCGGCGGTCGGCCGGGACGTTGGGCGTGTAGATGTCGAGCTCGACGGCCAGGCCGTAGCCCCCGTCGCCGTTGCCGCCGATGCCGACGCTCGCGCTGACCGAGCTGTCGCTCGTGTCGACGTCGAGCTTCTTCGCGACGCCGTGCATCGCGCTGAGGAAGCAGGCCGCGTAGCCCGCCGCGAAGAGCTGCTCGGGGTTGGTGCCCTCGCCGGAGCCGCCGAGCTCCTTGGGGGGACGGGTGTCGAAGTCGAGGCGGTCGTCCTCGCTGCGGACGTGGCCGTCACGGCCCCCGCCGGTGGCGTGGGCGATGGCGGTGTAAGCGATCTCCAGAGTCATGAGAGCAACAGTCGACCCCTCATCTGGACGGTTGCTGAACAGTCTCCAGACGGCGCATGAGACCATCCCGGACGCCCGGCCACTCGTCCGCGAGCACCGAGTAGACCGCCGTGTCGCGCCACGAGCCGTCGGCCCGCGGCTGGGTGCGCCGCTGGACTCCCTCGAAGGTCGCGCCGAGCCGGAGGATCGCCGCCCGCGACCGCTCGTTCGCGCCGTCGGCCTGGATCTGGACACGCCCGAGCCCGTGGTCGAAGAGCGACCCGAGCACGAGCAGCTTCGTCTCGACGTTGACGCCGGTGCCCCAGACCTCCGGGGCGTAGGCGGTCCAGCCGAGGTGCGCGCTCTCGCAGCGGAGGTCGACCTGGCCGACGGTGGTGGTGCCGAGGAGCTCGCCGGCGTCGGGCCCCGGGGTCGTGCGGCGGACGCCGTAGACGAGCCCCGAGTCCCAGAGCAGGTAGCCGCGCATGAACTCGGCCCAGCCGTCGTAGTCGGCGCGGTACGCGGCCGCGCCGCCGCCCCAGCCTCCGGCGAACACCTCGGGGCGGCCGATCGCGCGGTGCAGCTCGGGCAGGTCGTCGAGGGTCAGCGGGGCCACGGTGACGAGGCGGCCGACGAGGGGCACGTGGGGCAGGGGCGCGGACGGCGACATGCCTCGATCCTGGCAGGTGGGGGCAAGATGTCATCGTGACCACACCCCGCACCTTCGGCCAGTCGGCCGAGTCGTTCGTCGACCTGCTCTCGCGCGTCCGTCCCGAGCAGTGGGAGGCGCCCGGTCTCGACCGCTGGAGCGTCCGCAGCCTGGCGGGCCACGCCTCCCGCGCCGTCCTGACGGTGTCGACCTACCTCGGCCTCGACGAGCCGAGCGACGTGACGATCCCCTCGGCCGAGGCCTGGTACTCGGCCTACGCGTCGCAGTTCACCGACGCCGACGGCGTGCACGCCCGCGGCGTCGAGGCCGGCCTCTGGCTGGGCGACGACCCCGCCGCCCGCGTGGCCGAGGCGCTCGCCGAGTCGCGCGCCGCCCTCGACCGCGCGCCCTCGAACCGCATCGTGTCGCTCGGCGGCATGGGGATCCCGCTCGGCGAGTACCTGCGGACCCGGGTGTTCGAGCTGGTCGTGCACACGATCGACCTGTCCCGGGCGACCGGGCTGACCCACACGCTGCCGTCGACCGCCGTCGCCGACACGGCCGCGCTCGCGGCACGCGCCGCCACGATGCAGGGACACGGCGAGGAGGTGCTGCTCGCGCTCACGGGACGCGGCCGCCTCGGGGACGGGTTCAGCGTCGTCTGAGGCGGGGGCGCCTCCTCGGCTCGTGCCGTCGGCCCCGGGTGCGGGGGCGGGGGCGGAACTCAGGAACGGGGCGGGGCGGGTTCCTGATCGGTGCACGGCTCAGGACGCTCGTTCCTGAGCCGTGAACACTCAGGACACGCGTTCCTGAATGAGGAGAGGACGGGCGCGGGAGGGGCGGGGCGGTCAGCCGAGGAGGTCGTGGCGCACGACGATGGCGTCGCGGCCGGGGCCGACGCCGATCGCCGAGATGCGGGCGCCGCTCATCGCCTCGACGGCCAGGACGTACTGCTGCGCCGCCTCGGGCAGGTCGGAGAACTCGCGGGCCCCGGTGATGTCCTCGCTCCAGCCGGGGAGCTCTTCGTAGATCGGCACGGCGTGGTGGAAGTCGCTCTGCGACACCGGGACCTCGTCGTGGCGGACCCCGTCGACCTCGTACGCGACGCAGACCGGGATGGTCTCGAGGCCGGTGAGCACGTCGAGCTTCGTCAGCACGAAGTCGGTCACGCCGTTGATGCGCGCCGAGTAGCGAGCGATCGGGGCGTCGTACCAGCCGCAGCGACGCGGGCGGCCGGTGGTCGTGCCGAACTCGAAGCCGTTGGCCCGGAGGAACTCGCCGGAGGCGTCGAACAGCTCGGTCGGGAAGGGCCCGGCGCCGACACGGGTCGTGTACGCCTTGACGATGCCGATGACGCGCTCGATGCGGCCCGGGCCGATGCCGGAGCCGGTGGAGGCGCCTCCTGCGGTCGCCGAGGACGACGTGACGAAGGGGTAGGTGCCGTGGTCGACGTCGAGCATCGTGGCCTGGCCGGCCTCGAAGAGGACGGTCTTGTCGGCCTCGAGCGCCTGGTGGATCTCGAGGGCCGTGTCGGCGACCATCGGCTTCAGCCGCTCGGCGAACGAGAGCAGCGACTCGACGATCTCGTCGGCCTCGATCGCGCGGCGGTTGTAGATCTTGACGAGCAGGTGGTTCTTCTGGTCGAGGGCCGCCTCGACCTTCTGGCGCAGGATGCCCTCGTCGAAGATGTCCTGCACACGGATGCCGACGCGGTTGATCTTGTCGGCGTAGGTCGGGCCGATGCCGCGGCCCGTGGTGCCGATCTGCCGCTTGCCGAGGAACCGCTCGGTCACCTTGTCGAGGGTGCGGTGGTAGTGCGTGATGACGTGCGCGTTGGCGCTCACCTTGAGCCGCGAGACGTCGACGCCCCGGGCGATCAGGGCGTCGAGCTCGTCGAAGAGCACCTCGATGTCGACGACGACGCCGTTGCCGATCACGGGCGTGACGCCGGGCGACAGGATGCCCGAGGGCAGCAGGTGCAGGGCGTACTTCTGGTCGCCGATGACGACCGTGTGGCCCGCGTTGTTGCCGCCGTTGAACTTGACGACGTAGTCGATGCGGCTGCCGAGCAGGTCGGTGGCCTTGCCCTTGCCTTCGTCGCCCCACTGGGCTCCGATGATGACTACTGCGGGCATGGTCGTCTCCTCGCGGTCGGCGGTCGCGCCGGGTGGGGCGCGGCTGCACCGTGATCGGGTGCACTCGAGTCTACCGACGAGGAGGCGCGCCACGCCGCCCGGGACCGCTCTAGGAATTCGTTGCGCGATACGACAAACTACGGCCATGAGTCTCGTCGCCGGGGTCGACTCCTCGACCCAGAGTTGCAAGGTCGTGATCCGCGACACCGTCACCGGAGCCCTGGTGCGCCAGGGCACCGCCCGGCACCCGGAGGGCACTGAGGTGCCGCCCGACGCCTGGTGGGACGCGCTCGCCGAGGCGATCGCCGCCGCCGGCGGCCTCGACGACGTCGCCGCGATCTCGGTCGCCGGGCAGCAGCACGGCATGGTCGCCCTCGACGCCGACGGCGAGGTCGTCCGCGACGCCCTGCTCTGGAACGACACCCGCAGCGCCCCCGCCGCCCGCGAGCTGACCGCCGAGCTCGGGGCCGAGGAGTGGGCGCGACGCACCGGCTCGGTGCCCGTCGCCTCCTTCACGGCCACCAAGCTGCGCTGGCTGCGCGACGCCGAGCCCGAGAACGCCGCGCGCGTCGCCGCGGTCGCCCTGCCGCACGACTGGCTGACCTGGCGGCTCCTCGGGCACGGGCCGGCCGCCTCCTCGCCCCTCGGCCCCGACCTCGACGCCCTCGTCACCGACCGCAGCGACGCCAGCGGCACCTCGTACTGGAGCCCCGGCGACGAGGCGTACGACCTCGAGCTGTTCGAGCGGGCGCTCGGGCGGGCCGGGCGGGTCGCCGCGGGGCGGAGCGAGGGTTCTGGCGCGGGGGACGGCTCGGACGGCTCGGGCGCCGGGGCCGGCCCGGACGGCCCGGACGGCTCGGACGACTCGGCCGTCGTGCTGCCGCGCGTGCTCGGACCGTCGGAGGCGGCGGGCACGACGGTCGCGCACGGGCCCGTCCCCGAGGGGATCGTCGTGGGCGCGGGCGCCGGCGACAACGCCGGCGCGGCCCTCGGGCTCGACGCCGGGGTCGGCGACCTCGTCGTCAGCATCGGCACGAGCGGCACGGCGTTCGCCGTGACCGACTCCCCCACCGCCGACGGCAGCGGCACGGTCGCCGGGTTCGCGGACGCCGCGGGCGGGTTCCTGCCGCTCGTCGCCACGCTCAACGCCGCCCGGGTGCTCTCGTCGATCGGCGCGCTGCTCGCCGTCGACCACGACGAGCTGGCCCGCCTGGCGCTCGCCGCCGAGCCCGGCGCCGGCGGGGTCTCGCTGGTGCCCTACTTCGAGGGCGAGCGAACCCCCGACCTGCCCGA
Source organism: Frigoribacterium faeni (assembly GCF_011761235.1). Classification (GTDB taxonomy): domain Bacteria; phylum Actinomycetota; class Actinomycetes; order Actinomycetales; family Microbacteriaceae; genus Frigoribacterium; species Frigoribacterium faeni_A. The sequence goes on along the minus strand of NZ_JAAOYW010000002.1, from coordinate 1,190,782 downwards.
CGCCACGGCCACGATCTCGGGGCTGACCCTCGCCTCGACCACGCGGGAGAACCTCGCCAGGGCGGCCGTCGAGGGCATGCTGTCGGCGCTCGCCGACGGCGCCGCCGCGGTACGCGACCAGGGGGTCGAGGTGCGACGCGTGCTGCTGATCGGCGGCGCCGCGCTCAACCCCGCCGTGCAGGCCGTCGCCGCCCAGGTGCTCGACGTGCCGGTCACGGTGCCCGCGCCGGGCGAGTACGTCGCCGACGGTGCGGCACGGCAGGCGGCGTGGGCCCTCTCGGGGACGCGACCGGGGTGGACCGTGTCGACCCGCGCCTCCTCGGAGCCGGACCTCGTGCCCGCGATCGGCGAGCGCTACCGCGCGGCGCAGGCGCTGGGGTCGCTGCCGCGCTGAGCTGCTCGCGCCTGCTCGGGGCTTCCTGGGCCGAGGGCGGGTCTTCCGGGCCGAGGGCGGGTCGGCGGGGACCCGCCCTCGAGCCGGAACACCCGCCCTCGACCTGAGAACTGGGAGGCGCGGCGCCGGGACGAGGAGGCGCGGCGGCGGGACCTAGGATCGGCACATGGCACCGGAACCGGGACCCACCCGCTCGACGATGGCGGAGGACTACCTCAAGGTCATCTGGAAGGCCGAGGAGTGGGCCGCCGAGGGGTCGGCGGGCATCACGACGAACGAGATCGCCGCGACGCTCGGGGTGGGGGCCTCGACGGTGTCGGGCAACCTCCGCAAGCTGGAGCGCGACGGCTACCTCGACTACGAGCCGTACCGGCGCATCGCCCTCAGTGACCTCGGCCGTCGCGTCGCGGTCGGCATGGTGCGACGCCACCGGCTGATCGAGACCTACCTGGTCGAGCGGCTCGGCTACTCGTGGGACGAGGTGCACGTCGAGGCCGAGGTGCTCGAGCACGCCGTCAGCGACCGGCTGCTCGAGGCGTTCGACGTCGAGCTCGGGCACCCCACGGCCGACCCGCACGGCGACCCGATCCCCGCCGCCGACGGCACGGTCGAGCGGCCCGTCGCCCACACTCTGCAGGAGTTCGTCGAGGGCGAGTGCGGCCACGTCGTCCGCGTCTCGGACGACGAGCCCGAGCTGCTGCGCTACCTCGGCTCGCTGCAGCTGCACGTCGGCGCGCACGTGCGGGTCGCCGAGCGCCGCGACTACGCCGGGTCGCTGCGCGTCGAGCTGGACGACGGCACCGTCGACCTCGCCGGGCCCGCCGCCGGCGCCGTGTGGGCGACGCGCGACGAGCACGGGCACGCGGCGGCCGCGTCCGCCTGAGCGGCGCTCGGCGCGGGCTCGCGCTCGGGGGCTGCCGCGCGCCGTGCTGCTCGGCACTGCCGCGCGTCGTGTCGCTCGGGGCTTCCGCGCGCGGTACTGCTCTCTCCTGGCACCGCCGAGTGAACCGAACACCGCCCACTGCGGCGGTGTTCCGTTCACTCGGCGGTGTCGGGGGTGCGGGTCGGGGCGGCGGGCAGCACTGGGCTGGCAGGGCGGCAGGGCAGCGCGGGGCCGGGCCGGGCGGCGGGCGGCACGGGGCCGGGCGGGCAGCAGCAGGAGGCGGGGGGGGCAGGAGGCGCGGGTCAGGGGGCGACGCCGGCCGGGTCGGCCAGGAGGTCGGCGAAGGCCAGCTCGGCGGCCCCGATCATCAGCCGGTCGGCGCCGAGGGCGGCACGGCGCACGTGCAGGTCGTCGCGCGGGCCGGGCAGCGCCTGCGCGGTCACGCGGTCGAGCAGCCGGTCGGGCGCGGCGGCCTGCAGCGACCCCAGGAACCCGCCGAGCACGATCACCGACGGGTTGAAGGCGTTCACGACGTTGCGCAGCGCCACGGCCACGTAGTCGACCTGCCGCTCGACCTCGCGCCGCACGTCGGCGTCGCCCTCGGCGAGCGCCGTCGCCAGCGCGGCGTCGAGCTCGTCGGCCTGGGCCCGGCTCAGCCCGGTGACGGCGAGCAGCGCCGCTTGGCCGACCTCGGTCTCGAGGCAGCCGACGGCGCCGCAGTGGCAGAGCACCCCGGCCGACTCGACGAGGGTGTGCCCGATCTCGCCGGCGAAGCCGTCCCGCCCGCGCAGGGGCCGGCCGTCGACGACGACGCCCCCGCCCACGCCGCTGGCGCCTCCGTTGAGGAACACGAGGTCGAGGGCGTCCGCGCCGGCGCCGAAGAGGCCCTCGGCGACGACGGCGGTGGACGCGTCGTTGGCGGCACGGGCGGGCAGGCCGGTGGCCTCGGCGAGGAGGCGGGCGAAGGGCTCGTCGACCCAGCCGAGGTGCGGCGCGAGGCGCACGAGCCCGCCGTCGGCGTGCACGAGCCCGGGAACGGCGGCGCCCACCCCGACGACGCGGGCGCCGGGCACCTCGCCGGCGAGCTCCGCGACGAGGCGGGCCGCGAGGTCGGCGGCCTCGGCGGCCGTCGGGACGCCGTCGGTCTCGTGCCGCACGCGCCGCTGCACGACCCCGTCGAGCCCGACGCGGCCGACCGTGACGGCGTCGATCTCGGGGTTCACGGCGAAGGCGACGACGTCGGGCGAGGCGCTGACGACCGGGCTCGGCCGGCCGACGCGGTTGGCCGAGACCGGCTCCGACTCGACGGCCAGGCCGCGCTCGACGAGCTCGCCCACGAGGGCGGCGATGGTGGAGCGGTTCAGGCCGGTGAGGCGGGTCAGCTCGCTCCGCGAGGTCGGACCGTCGCCGTGGACGATGCCGAGGACGGTCGCGAGGTTCGAGCCCCGGGGGCGGTCGAGGAGGGGGCGGGCGCGTCCCGCAGGAGGGGCGGCCGGGACCGCGGTCGCCCGCCGCGCTCGGGCTGCGGGCTCGGGCCGGGCTGCGGACTCGGGCCGGGGCGCGGAGTCGGGCGACGTCGCCGGCACGGACGGCGTCGCCGCGCCGTCCTGGGCCTCACTCGTCTCGTCTCGCACCGCGGCCTCCCTCGCTCACGAGGTTATCGTCCGCACGGACGCGGGCCGTGCCCCCGGCGAGGTCGTGCTGCGACCCGCACGCCACGCCTCGCCCCGCACGACGCAGCCGCACCCCGCTGCACCGCGCGACCGCTCACGCCTCGTGCGGCTCGGCGCCGAGCGGGACGAGCGGCGGGACGTCGGGCCGGGAGACCAGCGACACGACCGCGCCGGACGCGCTCGACGCGGCCACCGCCTCCGTGATCTCGAGCACGTGCAGGGCGACGTCGCCGGAGGCGCGGTGCGGCTCCCCCACGGAGACCGCCCTGGCGAGGTCGGCGAGCCCGACGCCGCGTCCGGCGTCCAGGTAGCCCGCGGTCGGCTCGACGCCGCGCCAGGTGCGGTCGTCGGCGGTGAGCAGCTCGACGGGGTCGCCGAACATGTTCGCGTCGGGCACGGCGATCGTGCCCCGCGTGCCGAAGAACTCGGTGATCGGCGCCCGGGAGCCCCACACCTCGAAGCTCACCGTCACGGTCGAGACGGCTCCCGAGACGTGCCTCAGCAGGGCGCTCGCGTGGGTGTCGACCTCGACCTCGAGCGGCTGGCCGGCGCGCGGCCCCGTGCCGATCGTCCGGCGGCGGGCCGAGCGCGAGACCAGGCCGGACACGCTCTCGACGGGGCCCAGCAGGTGCACGAGCGTCGTCAGGTAGTACGGCCCCATGTCGAACAGGGGGCCGCCGCCCGGGCGGTAGTAGAAGTCGGGAGCCGGGTGCCACGCCTCGTGCCCGGACGCCGTCCACGAGACGGCCGCGCCGACGGGGTCGCCGACGACCCCCGACGCGACGAGCTGCGCCGCGGTCTGGACGCCCGTGCCGAGCACCGTGTCGGGCGCCGACCCGACCCGCACCCCGGCGACGCGGGCCGCCTCGAGCACCGCCGTGCCGTCGGCGACCGTCAGCGCGAGCGGCTTCTCGCCGTAGACGTGCTTGCCGGCGGCGATCGCCCGCAGCGCGATCTCGGCGTGCGCGGCCGGGATCGTGAGGTTCAGCACGACGTCGACCCGGTCGTCGGCGAGCAGCTCGTCGACGGTCAGGGCCCGCACGCCGAGACGCGAGGCCACGGAGGCGGCACGCTCGCCGTCGAGGTCGGCCACGGCCTCGAGGGCGAGACCGGGCAGCCGCTCGAACGTCGCGAAGTACTGCTCGCTGATCACCCCGACGCCGACGACGCCGACGCGCATCGGGGCCGGGGCGCGGCCGGCTGCGGCGCCGGTGGGGCCCGTGCGGCCCGTGCCGCTCACGCCGCTCATCGCGACGCCCACAGCAGGCCGCGCTCGACGAGCGTGCGCACGGTCGGGTGGTCGAGCACGTCCTGCGAGTGCCCGGGCGTGACGACGGCGATGCGGCCGAGGCCCCACTGCCGGGTCCAGACGGCGGGGGAGGTCACCGGGCGCGTCCAGGGGTCGCCGACCCGCGCCTCCTGCGTGGTCGTCGCGAGCACGTCGAGGTAGTCGTCGTGCAGCAGCCAGTACTGCTCGCTGTCGAGCTCGAAGTCGTCGAGCCCCTCGGTGACCGGGTGCGTCGCCGCCGCCTCCGTGAAGCGGATCGTGTGCCGGACGAACGCGTCGGTCCCGTCGCCGACCCGGTCGGCCGCGGGCTTGCCCGGGTGCGAGGCGAACTGGCCGCCGACCAGGTGCAGGTAGTCGGCGTCGCCGCGGAACGAGTCGGCGATGCCGCCGTGCCAGCCGGCCAGCCCGGTGCCGGCCTCGACGGCCGCCCGCAGGCCCGCCGTCTGCGCCCCCTCGATCGTCGACATGGTGACGTTCTGCAGCACGAGGTCGGCGCCGCTCATCACGTCGGCGTCGGCGTAGACCGCCGGGCCGTCGTGCACGCTGACCTCGAAGCCCGACCGCTCGAGGAACGGCACGAACGAGTCGGTGGTGCCGACGGGGTCGTGGCCGTCCCAGCCGCCGCGGACGACGAGCGCGCGGCGGGTCACGAGGCGGCCGCCGCAGTCGCGGGGGAGGTCGTCGCGGGGGGTTCGCTCGCGGGCCTGGTGAAGGCGCTCGCGGGCGCGGTCGGCGTCCAGCGGCTGCCGTCGGCGGCGCTGCGCTCGACCGCCTCGAGGACGCGCTGCACCTGGAGCCCCTCCGCGAACGACGGGGTCGGCTGCTCGCCGGCCGCGAGCGCGACGACGAGGTCGCGCACCTGGTGGCTGAAGGCGTGCTCGTAGCCGAGGCCGTGCCCGGTCGGCCACCACGACGCGGCGTAGGGGTGCTCGGGCTCCGTGACGTAGATCGTGCGGAAGCCGAGCTGGTCGACGGGCGCGCCGGCGTCGTAGACCTCGATCTCGTTCATGCGCTCGAGGTCGATCGCGACGGCGCCGCCCGTGCCGCTGAACTCGAGCCGCAGGGCGTTCTTGCGGCCGGTCGCGACGCGGGTCGCCTCGAAGGTGCCGAGCGCGCCTCCCTCGATGCAGGCCGTGAAGATCGCCGCGTCGTCGACGGTGACCTGCCCGCGCTCCGAGGAGGCGGTGCCGCCGAGACCGCGGACCTCGCCCAGCAGGGGCCGCTCGGTCGTGAACGTGTGCAGCAGGCCGCTCACGTCGGTGAGGGCGCGGCCGGTGACGAACTGCACGGCGTCGACGAGGTGCGCGCCGATGTCGCCGAGCGAGCCGGAGCCCGCGGCGGCCTTGTCGAGGCGCCAGGTCATCGGGCCCTCGGGGTCGACGAGCCAGTCCTGCAGGTAGAGGGCGCGCACCTGGCGCAGCTCGCCTATCGCGCCCCGGGCCACGAGGTCGCGGGCGAAGGTGATCGCCGGCACGCGCCGGTAGCTGAAGCCCACCATCGCCAGCACGCCGCGCTCCGCCGCGGCGGCGGCGGCCTCGGCCATGCGCTCCGCCTCGGCGACGGTGTTCGCGAGGGGCTTCTCGCAGAGCACGTGCTTGCCGGCCTCGAGGGCGGCGACCGCGATCTCGACGTGCGTCGAGCCGGGCGAGCAGATGTCGACGAGCTGGACGTCGTCGCTCTCGACCACGCGCCTCCAGTCGGACTCGGTCCGCCGCCAGCCCCAGCGCGCCGCCGCCGACCGGGTCGCCTCGACGTCGCGCCCGACGAGCACGGCCGTGCGCGGCCTGAGCGGCAGGTCGAAGAACGCGGGAGCGGTGCGCCAGGCCTGGGAGTGGGCCGCTCCCATGAAGCCGTGGCCGATGAGGGCGACTCCGAGGTCGCCCCGGGGGTCGGCCGAGTCGTCGTTCTCGGGGGACATGGTGACTCCTTCGTCGTCGTCCGCTGGTTCGTTGCGCTGCACCACAAACTAGGCCGGGGACGCCCGGCCCGCAACGAGCCCGGGCCGCTCGGCCGCCTCGCCGACCCTCCGGCTCCTCGCCGACTCCTCTCCGACTCCTCGCCGGCTCCTCTCCGACGAATCGCGCCGGGGGACTGTCGCACGAGGCTCGGGCGGGATATGTTGAGTCGCACAACATTCACCGTGGCGACCTCGCCCGGTGGACGGACCGCCTCGTGACCACTCTCGGAAAGGGACACCGATGTCCACCACCCCCACGCGCGACGACAAGTTCTCCTTCGGACTCTGGACGATCGGCTACACCGGCGCCGACCCGTTCGGCGGCCCGACCCGCCCCGACCTCGACGTCGTCGAGGCCGTCGAGAACCTCGACCGCCTCGGCGCCTACGGCCTGACGTTCCACGACGACGACCTCTTCGCGTTCGGCTCGACCGACGCGGAGCGCCAGAAGCAGATCGACCGCCTCAAGGGCGCCCTCGACGCGACCGGCATCGTCGTCCCGATGGTGACGACCAACCTCTTCAGCGCACCCGTCTTCAAGGACGGCGGCTTCACCTCCAACGACCGGGGCGTCCGCCGCTTCGCCCTGCGCAAGGTGCTGCGCAACATCGACCTGGCCGCCGAGCTGGGCGCCAAGACCTTCGTCATGTGGGGCGGCCGCGAAGGCGCCGAGTACGACGCGGCGAAGGACGTCCAGGCGGCGCTCTCGCGCTACAAGGAGGGCGTCGACATGCTCTCGCAGTACGTGCTCGACAAGGGCTACGACCTGCGCTTCGCGATCGAGCCCAAGCCGAACGAGCCCCGCGGCGACATCCTGCTGCCGACGCTCGGCCACGCGATCGCGTTCATCGAGACGCTCGAGCACCCCGAGATGGCGGGCGTGAACCCCGAGGTCGGCCACGAGCAGATGGCGGGCCTGAACTTCACGGCCGGCATCGCCCAGGCGCTGTACCAGGGCAAGCTGTTCCACATCGACCTCAACGGCCAGCGCGGCATCAAGTACGACCAGGACCTCGTCTTCGGCCACGGCGACCTGCAGAACGCGTTCTCGCTCGTCGACCTGCTCGAGCACGGCTCGCCCCAGGGCGGCCCCTCGTACGACGGCCCCCGCCACTTCGACTACAAGCCGTCGCGCACCGAGGACATCTCGGGCGTCTGGGACTCGGCCGCCGCCAACATGCGCATGTACCTGCTGCTCAAGGAGCGCGCGCAGGCGTTCCGCGCCGACCCCGAGGTGCAGGAGGCGCTGGCCGCCTCCCAGGTCGCGGAGCTGTCGACCCCGACCCTCGGCGACGGCGAGGGATACGAGCAGCTGCTGGCCGACCGCGCCGCGTACGAGGACTACGACGCGGGCCAGCACTTCGGCGGCCACGGCTACGGCTTCGTCCGCCTGCAGCAGCTCGCCCTCGAGCACCTGATGGGCGCTCGCAGCTAGGGCTGACGCGCCTCGCACGCCCTGACACCGCGTTGTGGACGGAGCACCGCCGAACGACGCGGTGTTCCGTTCACAACGCGGTGTTCGCGTTCGGCGGGGACGGGGTGCGGCGCTGGGCGCGGGGCGGGGTGCGGCGGGGGCAGGGTGCGGCACAGCCCGCAGGCGGCTGACGCATCACTGCCGAAACACCCCGTTGTGGACCGAACACCCCGTCGTTTCGGGGTGCATCGTCCACAACGGGGTGTTTCCGCGTGCGGGGGCGGTGCTCGCTCCTCCAGCAGAACGGGGCGCGCGGGGCCGCGGTCGGCGCGACACCGCGTTGTGAACGAAGCACCGCCCAACAACGCGGTGTTCCGTTCACGACGCGGTGCTCGCGTGAGGCGCGGGCAGGGTGCGGGGCGCGGCGCGGGGCCGGGTGGGGCGGGGTGGAGCGCAGAGAGGAGCAGCGCGGAGGGGCACGCGACTGATGCGCCGCCGCCGAGAACCCCGTTGTGGGGGGGGGGCCCCCGCGGGGGGGGGGGGGGGGGGCCCCAAGCGGGGGGGGGGGGGGGGGGCGCCCGGGCGCCCCCCCCCCCCCCGCGCCCCCCCGCGCCGGCCCCCCCCCCCCAGCCCCCCCCCCCCCACACCCGGTTGTGGACGATGCACCCCGTCGTTTCGGGGTGCATCGTCCACAACGGGGTTCTTCGGCGTGCGGGGAGGGCGCCGCGACGTGCGGGGAGGGCGCGGGGCGCGGGTCAGGGGCGGGGGGCGAGGGCGGCGCGGGCGCGGTCGGCGGCCTGGCGGGCGGCTCCGGCGTCGGCGACGGCACGGCGACGCTCCCGCGTGAGGAACTTCTCGCGGTCGTCGAGCTCGCCGCTGCGGCGCTCGGCGGCGGAGAACTCCTCGCGGAGACGGCGCAGCTGCCCGAGCACCTCGTCACGGTCGGCGGCCAGCCGGGCGGCGCGCTCGTCGACCTCGGCGAGCGCCGCCTCCGCCTCGTCGGCCTCGCGCTCCGCGTCGGCGGCCGCACGCTCGGCGGCCCGCCGGGCGGCCTCCCGCGCGCCCGACCGAGAACGTGAACCCGGGCCCGCCGATCCGCCGTCACCGTCGCCGTCGTCGCCGGACCCGTCACCGGACCCCGACCCCGCCCGCCCCGCCGCCCGGAGCCGCGCCGGGGCGACGCCCTCGGGGGCAGGGCCGGCGACGGCGTCGGCGAGGTCCGCCTCCTCGAGGCCGTCGGCGGCGAGCGCCCGCACGAGGCGACCGCTGCGCACGGCGGCGGCCGCGGCCGGGTCGGCCACGGCGGCCCGGAGGGTCTGCTCGACCTCGGCGAGCGCCGCGGCGGAGAGCGGCTGACCCGCGTCGACGGCCAGGTCGCGGGCCCGGGCGACGAGGCCGGCCAGCGCCTCCTTGCGGTCCCGGGCGAGTGCGGCGAGGGCGGCGCGGTCGCCGTCGGACTGGGCGGTGCGGAACCGCTCGCCGAGGTCGTCGAGCGCGGCGACGGCGTCGGCGGCGTCGCGGGCGAGCAGGTCGACGGCCCAGGCGGACGAGGAGGCGCGGCGCAGCGCCCGCAGGGAGGTCGCGAGGGCGGCGTCCCCGTCCGACCTCGCCTCGGCGGCCCGGGCGTCGCGCGCGGCGACGAACTCCTTGGGCGGGAGGGCGTAGAGCTGCCGGGCGGCCTCCGCGAGCGTCATCGCCCGACCCTACCCACGCCTCCTGCGGGAGGATGGCCCTGTGGACCGGCAACACGGCCTCTGATCTTGCACACCGGTGTGCAAGATCGTAAGATCGGGACCGTGACCACGCACCCCTCCTCCACCCGTGCACCACGGCGCGACGCCGCCGCGAACCGCGAGGCCCTGATGGCCGCCGCGGTGCGGCTGCTCAACGTCGACCCGGCCGTGTCGCTCGAGGCGATCGCCTCCGAGGCCGGCCTCTCGCGGCGCAGCGTCTACGGGCACTTCGCCACCCGCGACGACCTCGTCCGCGAGGTCAGCCTGCGCGGCGCCGCCCGCATCGGTGCCGCGGCGATGCCCGCCCCCTCCGACGACCCGGCCGTGCAGCTCGCCGAGCTCGGCGCCCGGCTCTGGTCCGAGGTCGAGCACGTGCGCGTCATGGCGCAGCTGACCGTGCGCGGCCCGCTGATGCGCGAGGTCGGCACGGCGCTCGCCCCGGTCAGGGCGTTCCTGCTCGAGACGGTGCGCCGCGGCGTCGCCGAGGGGCGCATGCGCGACGACGTCCGCGTCGAGACGCTGGCCCACCTCGTCGAGGGCTCCGCGCTCGCGGTGCTCGACGAGGCGACGGTGCGCGACCTCGACCGCGCCGAGGGCCACCGGCTCGTCATGCTCGCCGTGCTCGGCATGGTCGGGCTGGGCTGGCAGGAGGCGGGCGAGCTGATCCGCAGCACGCCGGCCCTGGCGCTCCCGGTCGCGACCGAGGCGGGCGACCGCGCCGGCCACGACGGGGAGGACCGCCCGTGAGGCTCGAGCTCGACCACGTCGCCGTCGGCGAGGGGCCCGGCGCCCCGCTGCCCGAGCTCACGGTCGTCGCCGACCGCGGCCGGCCCGGCTTCGTCGCCGTCGAGACGGTGGACGCCCCCGTGCTGGCCTCCCTCGTCGCGGGCGGGCGGATGGCGCCGACGCAGGGCCGGGTGACGCTCGACGGGAGCGACGACGCGGCCGCGATCCGCGCCTCCTTCGCCCTGGTCGACACCCCGTCGGTGGCCGAGCCGTTCGGGTCGCTGACCGTCGCGCAGGTCGCCCGCGAGGAGCTCGCGCTGGCCGACCTGCGCAGCGACCGCGCCTCGACGGCCCTGCTGCTCGACGAGATCGGCCTCGCCGAGCACCGCCGCACCCGCCTGCAGGCGCTGCCGACCGAGCTGCGCGTGCGCCTGCTCTGCGAGCTCGCCGTGCTGCGCGAGGGCGTGCAGGGCCTCGTGCTCACCTCGCCCGAGCGGCACGGCGGCGACGTCGCCGCGTGGCTCGCCGTCGTGCACGACCTCGTCGCCCGGGGCGTCACGGTGCTGACCGTCACCGGGTTCGCCGCGCTGGCCGCGGTCGAGGCGCTGCCGGCGCCCGACTTCTCCGGCCTCGACGAGCACGTCGGGGACGAGGTCCCCGCCGGCCCCGCTCCCGTCTCCGACCCCACCACCACCACCACCCCCGATCCCACCCCCACCCCCGACGACAGCGCGGTCGCCCCGACACGAGAGGACCCCCGACCGTGAAGATCGTCGCCGTCGTCCGAGCCGAGCTGCAGCGGCTCACCTCCACCGGCCTCGCGCGCCTCGCGCTCGTCGCCCTGATGACCGTCCCGCTGCTCTACGGCGGCCTCTACCTCTGGGCCAACCAGGACCCGTACGCGAAGCTCGACCAGGTGCCCGCCGCGCTGGTGAACGACGACCGGGGCGCCGTCGTCGACGGGACCGCCACGAACTACGGCGACCAGGTCGCCGACGAGGTCGTCGACGGCGGCGACTTCGACTGGCACGCCGTGTCGTCGGCCGAGGCCGCGGCGGGCCTGCGCGACGGGACCTACGACTTCACGTTCACCCTCCCCCGCGACTTCAGCGCCGACCTGTCGTCGGCGAGCTCCGACGACCCGCAGCGCGCCGAGATCGTGCTCGCGACCAACGACACGAACAGCTACCTGTCGACGACGATCGCCGAGCAGGCCGGCAAGACGATCCGCGCCTCGGTCGCCGAGAAGGTCGGCAAGGAGGCGGCGTCCACCCTGCTCGTCGGCCTCGCCGACATCCGCACGAGCCTCGGCAGCGCCGTCGACGGCGCCGGCCAGCTCGTCGACGGTGCCGGCTCGGCCGTCTCGGGGGCCGAGCAGCTCAGCACCGGCGCGGCCGACGCCTCCTCGGGGGCCGACCAGCTGGCGACCGGGGCGTCGAGCGCGGCGACGGGGGCACGGTCGCTCGCCGCCGGCACCTCACAGCTGAGCACCGGCGCGACGGCCCTGTCGACCGGGCTCGACCAGCTGCGCGACCAGACCGCCGGCCTGCCCGCGAGCACGCAGCAGCTCGCCGACGGCGCCGCCCGCGTGGCCGAGGGCAACGACCGGCTCGCGACCGCCGTCGGCGAGGCCGCCGCGACGAGCCAGGCGGCGGCCGACGCCGCCCCCGCGACCCAGGCCGAGATCGGGCGGCAGCTGGTCGCCTTCTTCGTCTCCCAGGGACAGACGCAGGAGGAGGCGGTCGCCTCCGCCGGCGAGGTCGCGACCTACTTCGCCCCCGTCACCGACGGCCTGGCCGACGCGAACGCGCAGGTGCAGCAGCTGAACGGGCAGGTCGGCACGCTCGCGAGCGGCGCGGACCAGGTCTCGACCGGCGCCGCCGCCCTCGCCGCGGCGACCCCGGCCCTGACGGGCGGCATCTCCGACGCGGCCGACGGGGCCTCGACGCTGGCGACGGGGGCGTCCTCGGCGGCCTCGGGCGCCTCCTCGTTGTCGACCGGCCTCGACGAGCTCGAGACGGGCTCGGCCGCATTGTCGAGCGGACTCGACACGCTCAGCACGGGCACGGTCAGCCTGCACGACGGGCTCGTGTCGCTCGACGACGGCGCCGTGCAGCTGCGCGACGGGCTGCAGAGCGGCCTGGGCGAGATCCCCGCGAGCACCGAGCAGAGCCGCGACGACCAGGCGTCGGCGATCAGCGACCCCGTCGACGTCGCCGACCAGCCGCTCACCAGCGCCGGCACCTACGGCGCGGGACTCGCGCCGTTCTTCATCAGCCTCGCGGCGTGGATCGGCATCTACGCGCTGTTCCTCATCGTCAAGCCGGTGTCGAAGCGGGCCATCACGGCCTCCGCCGCGCCCGCGCGGGTCGTCGTCGCGGGGTGGCTGACGCCCGCGATGCTCGGCGCCGTGCAGATGGTCGCGCTGTTCGCGATCGTGCGGGGCGCCCTCGGGTTCGAGGTCGTGCACACCTGGGGCATGATCGGGCTGATGGCCCTGGCGAGCGCGACCTTCGCCGCGATCATCATGACGCTCAACGTGCTGCTCGGCAGCGTCGGGCAGTTCCTCGGGCTGGTGCTGATGGTGGTGCAGCTCGTGACGGCCGGCGGCACGTTCCCGTGGCAGACGCTGCCCGGGCCGCTCGCCGCGCTGCACTTCGCGCTGCCGATGAGCTACGCCACCGACGGGCTGCGCCAGGTGATGTACGGCGGCAGCACGGCCACCGCCTGGGGCGACGCGGGCGTGCTCGCCTGCTGGCTGTTCGGGGCGCTGCTCGTGTCGCTCGTCGCGACCGCACGGATGACCCGGCGCCGGACGCTGCGCGACCTGCGGCCGTCGCTGATCGGCTAGGGCGCAGGAGGCGCGACCTGCGTCGTCAGCGTCGCGCCGCCTCCTCGGCCTCGATCGCCGGGCCGGCCGCGGGGTCGGCGTCGGCGAGGAACGTGCCGAGCCGCTCGACCTCGGTGGTCTCGCCGATGGCGGCGGCTCCGCGACGCAGGGCGAACAGCGACCGCAGCACGCCGCGGTTCGGCTCGTGCGACCACGGCACGGGGCCCTGGCCGCGCCAGCCGGCCCCGCGCAGGGCGTCGAGCCCGCGGTGGTAGCCGACCCGCGCGTAGGCGTAGGCCTCGAGGTCGGCGCCGCGCGCGGCGGCCTCGTCGCTGAGCAGGGCCCAGGCGAGCGACGACGTCGGGTGGGCGACGACGACCTCGGCGAGCGGGAGCGTGTCGAGGTCGGCGGTCACGGCGGGGTCGGCGGGCAGCAGGGTCTCGGGCACGCCGAGCAGGTTCTGGGAGGGCATGCGCCCATCCTCTCGCGCTCGGCCCCGCTGCGTCACTCAGGAAGCCGGGTGCCCGGGTTCCTGAGCCGTGCACGGATCAGGACCCGCGCCTCCTGCTTTCCGCGACTCAGGAGCCAGGTTCCTGAATGAAGCGAGAGAAGAGCGGGGGGGGTCAGCCGCCGATGAGGCCGCGCTGCGTGGCGGCCTCGACGGCCTCGCGCCGGCCGGAGACGCCGAGCTTGCGGTAGACGCTCCGCAGCTGCGTCTTGACGGTGTTGACCGAGACGTGCAGCTCGGCGGCGACCGACGGCAGGCTGCGCTCGGTCGCGAGGCTGCGCAGCACGACGGCCTCGCGCTCGGACAGTGAGCTGCCGATGGCGTCGGCGGGCAGGTCGCTCGCAGCCGGCAGGCCCTGCCGCAGCATGTCCGCCGCACGGGGGTCGCCGGCCTCGGCGGCCGCCTCGGCCAGCTGCTCGAGGTCCTCGCGCGGGGCGGTGAGCAGCACCGTGCGCATGCCCGTGTGGGCGAGCGCGTCGACGACGGCCGTGAAGGTGGCCAGCGCCACCGCGTCGCGGCCCAGCCGCAGCTCGGCGACCGAGCGCAGCAGCAGCAGCTGCGCCCGCACCCGCTGGTCGGGGACCCCGGCGAGCAGGGCGCCCGAGACCGTGTCGGCGGCCCGGCGGGCGTCGGCGCGCAGCAGGTGCGCCGCCCCGCGCCGCAGCACGACCGCAGGGTCGCCGGCGGGCAGGTGCTCGAGCTCGGCCTCGGCCCGGCTGACGCGCCCCACCGCGAGCAGCAGCCGCACCCGGGTCATCGCGAGCACCACGGCCGTCGCCCCCGTGACGGGCGAGCGGAGGGTCCAGCGGGCGGCCTGCGCGTCGAGGTCGACGAGGTAGCCGGCGGCCGCGGTCTGGCCGAGCGAGATCATCGCGGAGGCGCGCAGGGCGAGCACGATCGGCCAGTGCTCCGACGAGCCGAGGCCCAGCAAGGGCTCGACGTCGGGCACGAGCCCGAGGGCCTCGTGCGGTCGGAAGTCCTCGAGGGCGAGCACGGCGCGGGCGAGCCCCGCGGGCCCCGTGCGGTCGTCGCCGACCTGCGCGAGCAGCGCGCGGCCGGTCGAGACCTCGCCGATGAGCAGGTGCACGAACGAGCTGGCCGCGAGGGACGACGCCTGCTGGGCGGCGTCCTCCGGGCCCGAGGCCGCGTCGAACGCCTGGCCGAACGAGCGCAGGGCGGTCTCGGGCGAGCCGTCGAGCAGCGCGGTCACGCCGAGCTGCTGGTGCACGAAGGAGGCGACGGGCGCCATCGCGTCCCGCTCGGCCGGCGAGAGGGTCGCCATCACCTCGTCGGCGAGCACGGCGGCCTCGCGGGCGCGGGGGACGTCGCCGAGCATGCGCCGCGCCTGCGACTCGAGGGCGAGCAGGAACGCCTGGTCCGGCGGCGGGACCGACCCGACCCGCGCCTCGACGGCGGACACGGTCGCCTGCAGCGCCTGGGCGACGCGGGCGTGGTGCATGCTCACCGCCGAGAACGCGATGGCGGTCATGGCGAGCACGACGGGGTGGCGGGCGGTGCGCCGCGCGGGCAGGGCGCCGAGCACCTCGACCAGCTCGGTCGGGTGCCGCAGCACGAACGACGGCCACGAGCGCTGCAGCACCCGCGACAGCAGCGGCATGTCGAGCAGGGCCGCCGCGGCCCGGGCCGCGATCATCGGCCTGTCGTCGTCGAGGGCCCACTCGACCGCCTCCTGCAGCAGGCCCCGCGCGTCGTCGGGCCGGCGGGCGTCGAGCTCGCTGCGGAGCGCCCCGCGCACGGCGTCGTACCAGGCGAACTCGCCGTGCACGCCCGTGCTCTGGGTGCGCCAGGCGCCGAGCCCCTGCTCGGCCGCCCCGTCGAGCAGCTCGGTCGCGGCGGCGGCGTCGGGCAGGCCGGTGAGGCGCACGGCGAGCGGGATCGGCAGCGAGCCGACGACGGAGGTGCGCAGCAGCAGCTCGGTGACGGCCCCGTCGTGCAGCTGGCGGGCCACCGAGGCCCGGACGTGGTCGAGGGCGCACTCGCCCAGCGCCTCCTCGAACGACCGGCCGCCCCGGTCGACGAGCAGGGTGCGGTCGGCCTCGACGAGCGCGGCGACCGCCCGGGCCGACGCGACGACGGCCCCGGCGTGCCCGCCGACGGCGGCGTCGAGCACCGCGGTGCGCGAGGCGTCGACCGGGCGCCGCAGCACGCCGGTGACGATGACGGCCGCCTCCTGGGGCGACAGCGCGAGCGCGTCCGGACCGACGACGACGGTGTCGAGGGCCGCCGCGACGTCGCCCCGCTCGAGCCAGCTGCGCGACCGGCCGGCCGCGACGAGCCGCACCCGGCCGCCCGAGGCGAGCACCGCCTCCAGGTCGGCCCGCGCCGCGTCGTCGTCGAGGTGGTCGAGGTCGTCGAGCACCAGCACGAGGGGCCGGTCGAGGGCGGCCGCCGCCTGCACGAGCGCCCACCGGGCGGGCGCCGTGACGAGGTCGTCGCCGAGGAGGCGCGCGAGGCTCGTCGAGGACCGTCCCGAGCTGCGCAGGGCGTGCCCCACGGCCGCCCAGAG
This sequence comes from Frigoribacterium faeni, assembly GCF_011761235.1. Lineage (GTDB taxonomy): Bacteria > Actinomycetota > Actinomycetes > Actinomycetales > Microbacteriaceae > Frigoribacterium > Frigoribacterium faeni_A. The sequence goes on along the minus strand of NZ_JAAOYW010000002.1, from coordinate 1,174,849 downwards.
GAGGTGCCGCTGGTCGCCGCCGGCGCCGTCGCCGTCCCCGCCCCCGGCCCCCGCCGGCCGGTCGAGCACGTCCGCCAGCCCGAGCCAGAGCACGCGCTCGTCGTCGTGGCGGTGCCGGCGCACCCAGTCGGCCAGCAGCACGCTCTTGCCGCTGCCGGCCGGCCCGCGCAGCACGACGACGGGCGACCCCGTCGCCTCGTCGAGCACGCGCAGCAGACGGGGACGGCTGACCGTCGCGGCCGGCAGTCGCGGCACGCCGGTCAGCAGACCGGCACGGTGGCCCGTGCCGTGCTGACGAGGCGCGTCGCCCGGGGCGGTCACGCGGCGAAGCGCTCCACGCGCAGCACGCAGCTGAGGTCGGGGGCGTCGACGGCGACCTGCGCCTGCCAGTCGGCGGTCTCGCCCGCGCCGACCGAGTCGAGGTCGACCTGGGTGAGGCCGAGGGTGGCCTGGTCGCCGTCGAGCAGCGAGACGTAGATGCGGTAGTGCTGGGCCGCGTCCGTCGGGTTCGCGGCGGTGCCGGTGACGTTCCAGGCGCCTCCGTCCTGCTCGCACGCGGTCTGCTGCACGTCCTGCAGGGCGCCGACGAAGTCGGGGGCCGTGCCCGGGTCGTCGGTGATGTCGGTGACGGCGGGCGCGGCGGCCGCGCTCGTCGTCGTGGGCGTCGGGCTGGCGTCGCCGTCGCCGTCGCCCCCGCCGGTGCAGCCGGCCAGGGTCGTCACCAGGGCCGCCGTGCCGAGCAGGGCGAGGGAGGAGCGGAGGAGGGAGGGTCGGGTGGTCATGAGTGTCCTCTCGTTCGGGCGGCGTGCCGGGGGTTGTCCCGGCGGCGGCCGGTGAGGGCCAGGCCGAGCCCGGCCACCAGCAGCACCAGGGCGAGGAGCGCCGACGTGGCCGCCTCGTCGCCGGTGAAGGCGAGCATCGGGTCGTGGGTGGTCACGACGACGGTGTCGTCGTCGCGGGTCGGGGTGGTCCCGGGCGGGACCGTCCCGTCGGGGTCGGTGCCCGTGCCGATCGCGGTCGCCGTGTTCGCCACCTCGCCGGCCGCCACGTCGGCTGCCGTCACGGTGTACGAGGCGGTGGCGGTGACGGACTCGCCGGGTGCGAGCACGCCCTCGGGGCCGGGCCACTCCCCGTACCGTACGTCGCCGAGGCCGGGCATCTCGTCCTCCACGCCGACGCCGGTCATGGTCACCGTGCCGGTGTTGACGACGACGAACGCGTAGTCGAGCCGCTCGCCGACGCGGCCGGTGCTGCCCGGCGCGTAGGCCACGGTCTTGGTGAGCTCGAGGGCCGCCCGCGGCACCACCGTGACGACGGCGGTGTCCTGGTCGGCGCGCTGGGCGCCTCCCGGGGTCGTGCCGACGACCGAGGCGGTGTTGCGCACCAGCCCGGCGTCGACGTCGGCCTGGGTGAGCACGTAGTCGGCCGTCGCGGTGACGCCCTGCTGCGGGGCGAGCACGCCCGGGGCGCCGGGCCAGGCGCCGAAGACGACCTGGCCGAGGCCGGGCAGCTCGTCGGTCAGCGCGATGCCGGCCAGCGTCTCGTCGCCGGTGTTGACGACCTCGAAGCCGAAGCGGACGACCTCGCCGGCCGCTCCCTCGCCGACGAGCACGCCGGTCTTCGTCAGCGAGACGCTCGACGAGCCGGGCAGCACGACCGAGCCGTCGTCGACGTCGTCGACCTCGGCGCCGCCGGGGGCCGTGCCGGTGGCCGTGACCTCGCTGGCGACGAGGCCCGCGTCGACGTCGGCCTGGGTGAGCACGTACTCGGCGGTCGCCGTGACGCTCTGCCCGGGCTCGAGCACGCCGGGCTCGCCCGGCCAGGTGCCGAAGACGATCCGCGAGATGCCGGGCTGGCCGTCGACGAGCACGACGTCGCGCAGGGTGACGGTGCCGGTGTTCGTCACGACGTAGCCGAAGCGCACCACGTCGCCGGCCTTGCCGGTGGCGCCGTCGGCGAGCGTCTGCGTCTTCGTGACCCCGAGGGCCGCGGCGGCGGGGGCGGTGCGGACGGTCGCCTGGGCGGCCGCCGTCAGCTGCTCGCCGCCGGGCCGGGTCGAGGAGGCGGTGGCCGTGTTGGTCACCGCGCCCGCGTCGACGTCGGCCTGGGTCAGCCGCGACGTGGCGACGGCCGTGACGGCCTCGCCCGGGGCGAGCCGGCCCTCGGCGGTCGGCCAGGCGCCGAACCGCAGGGGGCTCAGGCCGGGCAGCGGGTCCGTGACCCGCACGTCGGACAGGGTGACCCTGCCCTCGTTGCGGACGGTGAGGGTCCACTCGACGAGGTCGCCGGCGACGCCCCGGCCCTGCACGGCCCCGGTCTTGACGAGGACGAGCGCGGCGTCGGCGGCGAGCGGCGTGCGGCCGTCGGCCGTGGCCGACACGTCGGCGGGGCCGCCGGGGCCGCGCACCGGGGTGCCGACCGCGGTGACGGTCGACGCGATCGCGCCGGCGTCGACGTCGGCCTGGGTCAGCACGTAGCCCGCGGTGGCGGTCACGCTCTGGCCGGGGGCCAGCGAGCCGACGGGGCCCGGCCAGGGGCCGAAGACCACGGGGCCGAGGCCGGCCTGGCCGTCGGCGAGCCGGACGCCGGTCAGCGTGACCGTGCCGGTGTTCGTGACGGTGAAGGCGAACGGCACGGTGTCGCCCGCGACGCCGGCCGTGCCCGCGGGCAGCGCCTGCGTCTTGGCGACGGCGATCCGCGGGGCGGCGGCGGCCGTGGGGACGGTCGCGGAGTCGCTCGCGACGGCCTCGGCGCCGGTGGGCGGCACGCCGGAGGCGGTGGCCCGGTTCACCACGGAGCCCGCGTCCACGTCGGCCTGCGTCACCGCGTACCGGGCCGTGGCCACGACCGTCTCGCCGGGGGCCAGCACGCCGGCCTCGCCGGGCCAGGCCTCGTACGACACGGCCGAGAGCCCGGGCAGCGGGTCGCTGACGGCGACGCCGGTCAGCGTCACCGAGCCGGTGTTGAGCACGGAGACGCGGTACTCGACCACGTCGCCGACGCGGCCCGAGCCGCCGTCCGCCCAGCGCGCCGTCTTCGCGACCGCGAGGGCCGGCGAGGCGGGCAGCACGAGCGGCGCGGAGTCCGTCGCCTCGACCGGGGTCGCGGCGGCGTCGTCGCCGGTGCCGGTGGCCCGCGCCTGGGTGGCGAGCACCCCGGCGTCGACCTCGGCCTGGGTGAGCACGTGCCGCGCCGTGTAGGTGGCGGCGGCGCCGGGGGCGAGGACGCCGGCGTAGGCGCCGGTGCCCGTCCACGAGGCGAGCGTCGGCGTCGTGAGGCCGGGCTGGGCGTCGGTCACGGCCACGTCGCGCACGGTGACGTCGCCGGTCGAGGTGACGACCCAGGTGTAGACGACCTCGTCGCCGGCCCGGCCCGTCGCGCCGGGCGCCAGGGCGACCTGCTTGACGAGGCCGAGGCGCGGGCCGTCGGCCGTGAGCGGCACGGTGGTGCGGGCGTCGGCCAGCACGGCGGCGCCCGACGGGGCGGTGCCGGAGGCGGTGGCCGCGTTGACCACGGCGCCGCGGTCGACGTCGGCCTGGACGACCGCGTAGGTCGCCGTGCCGGTGACCACCTGGCGGGGCGCGAGCACGCCCGCCGCGCCCGGCCAGGGGCCGAGCTCGACGGCGGAGACGCCGTTCAGGCGGTCGTCGACCGCGATGCCCGAGACGGTGACCGCGCCCGTGTTCGTGATGGTGAAGGCGAACGAGACGCCGTCGCCGACGCGGCCGGTGGTGCCCGAGGGCCCGGCGGTCAGCGCGCCCGTCTTCGTCAGCGCGAGCGAGGCGGCGCCGGCGAGGGGCACCTCCTGCACCTCCGAGGCCCGGACTGCCGGGCCGCTCGGCGGCGTGCCGACGACGCTGCCGCGCGAGGCGACGACGCCGCGGTCGACGTCGGCCTGCGTCAGCACGTAGCTGGCCGTGGCCGAGACCGTCTGCCCGGGGGCGAGCACCCCGGTCGCGCCGGGCCACGCGCCGTACGAGACGACGGAGGAGCGGGCCTGGTCGTCGGTCACGACGACCGACGAGAGGGTCGCGTCGCCCGTGTTCGTGACGAGGTACTCGAAGCGGACGACGTCGCCGGCCACGCCGGCGGCGCCGGGCTCGAGGGCCGCGGTCTTGACGATCGAGACGGCGGGCGAGGTCGCGGCCGTGGCGAGCGACGCACCGTCGCGCACGACGATCGGGTCGCCCCCGCCGGCCGGGCCGGCGGCGGTCAGCGTCGCGACGTTGACGAGGGCGCCGGCGTCGACGTCCGCCTGGGCGACGACCCGGTCGACGGTCGCGACGACGCGCTGGCCGGGGGCGAGCGTCCCCGGCGTGCCGGGCCAGCTCGCGGGCGTCACGACGCCGTCCGGGTTCGCGTCCGACGCAGCCATCGGGTCGGTGACCACGACGTCCGTGAGCGTGGTCGTGCCGGTGTTCGCGACCGAGATCGTGAAGCGGGCGACGTCGCCGACCCGGCCCGCGCCTCCTGCGGTCCAGGCCGCGGTCTTGACGAGCGCGGCCGAGGCCGTGCGCGAGACCTCGACGCCGGCGGTCGCGTCGGCGACGACGACCGAGCCCGAGGGCGTCGTGCCCGTCGTGCGCGCCGACGAGCTCACGCCGCCCGCGTCGACGTCGGCCTGCGTCAGCACGTAGCGCGCCGTCGCGGTGACGCTCTCGCCCGGCAGCAGCCGGTTCGTCGGGCTGGGCCAGGGGCCGAAGACCACCGGGGAGGCGCCGGTCAGGGCGTCCGTCAGGGTCACGCCCGTGAGGGTGGCCGTGCCGGTGTTCGTGACGACGTACGAGAACTCGACCGTGTCGCCGGCCACGCCGGCGGCTCCCGTCGCGAGGGCGGCGGTCTTCGAGATCCCGATCGCGGCGGCGGTGGGCGCGGTGGCGGCCGTCGCCGAGCTCGTGGCCGTGAGCGGCGAGCCGGTGGGCGGGCTCGCGACGACGCTGGCCGCGTTGACGACCGAGCCGGCGTCGGCGTCGGCCTGGGTGACCCGGTAGGTCGCCGTGCCCGTGACGGTCTGGCCGGGGGCGAGGCGCCCGGCGGTGCCGCTCGGCCACGACGCGACGACGACCGGCGAGAGGCCGACGAGGCGGTCGTCGAACACGACGCCGTCGAGGGTGACCGTGCCGGTGTTCGAGGCGGTGAAGGTGTACGTCAGCGCGTCGCCGGGCGCCGTGCCCGTGGCGGGCGCGACGGTCTTGGCGAACTCCAGCGCGGGCTGGGGCGGCACCACGACGGTCTTCTCGTCGCTGGCGGTCACCGTCTGCGCGGGCGCCGACGAGCGGCCGGAGGTCGTCGCGACGGACGACACCGAGCCGCGGTCGACGTCGGCCTGCGTCAGCACGTAGACGGCCGTCGCCCGGACGGACTCGCCCGGCGCGAGCGTGCCGGCCGTGCCGCCGGGCCAGGGGCCGGCCGTGATCGGGCCGAGGCCCGGCTGGGCGTCGGCCAGCACGACGCCGGTCAGCGTCGTGTTGCCCTGGTTGGTGACGACGAACGAGTACTCGACCCGGTCGCCGGCGCGACCGGTCGCGCCCTCGGCGAGCTGCGCCTCCTTGGCGAGGCCGACGACCGGCCCCTGGGGCGCCGCCTGCACGGTGGCCGACGCGGGCCGGCGCACGACGGTGCCGTCGGGCGCGGTCGCGAGGGCCGTGGCCGTGTTCGTGATCGCGCCGCCGGCGTCGACGTCGCTCTGGCGGATCGTGTACGAGGCGCGGCCCATGACGCGCTCGCCCGGGGCGAGCACGCCGACGGCGCCCGGCCAGCGGTCGAAGGTGACGTCGCTGAGGCCCGGCATGTCGTCGACGATGTCGAGCAGGCTCAGCGTGACCGTGCCGGTGTTGCGCACCTGGAACGTGTAGTCGACGCCCTGGCCCACCTGGCCGGTGGTGCCGGCGGCGAGGCGCCCTGCCTTGGTGAACGACATGGTCGAGACCTGGTCGACCGTGACGCCGGCCGTCGCGTCGGCGCGCACGGGCGTGCCGCCGGGGCCGGTGCCGGTCACGTGGGAGGCGCTGGTCACGCCCCCGGCGTCGACGTCGGCCTGGGTGAGCGTGTACGTCGTCGTCGCGGTGACGCTCTGGCCGGGCGCGAGGCGGCCGGCGGTGCCGCCGGGCCAGGCGCCGAAGACGGGAGCGGTGGCCCCGACCTGGTCGTCGGCGAGCTGGATGCCCGAGACGGTCTGGTTGCCGGGGTTGGTGACGACCCAGCTGAGCTGGACCGTGTCGCCGGCGACGCCGCGCGCGCCGGGCGCGAGCGCCTCGGTCTTCGTCAGCGCGAGGGCGGGGCGGCCCGAGGTCGTCGCGAGCGTCGCGGCGTCCGAGGCCCGGACGGTCTCGCCGCGGGCCGGCTGGGCCGAGGCGGTGGCGCGGTTCGCGACGGAGCCGGCGTCGACGTCCTGCTGCGTGACGGCGTAGGAGGCGGTGCCCGCGGCCGTCTCGCCCGGCGCGAGCACGCCCGCGGCGCCCGGCCACTGCCAGGCGATCGTGCCGAGGCCCGGCAGGGCGTCGGCCACGTCGACGCCCGAGAGCGTCACGGCGCCGGTGTTGACGACGGTGAACGAGTAGACGGCGGCGTCGCCCACGGCGCCGGAGCCGCCGTCGGCGTACGCGACGGACTTGTCGAGCGACACGGCCGCGGCCGCGGTGAGCGGCGTCGACGCGGAGGCCCGCCCGGCGACGGGGTCGCCCTGCGGCGGGGTGCCCGACGCGGTGACGGGCGACGACAGCACGCCGGCGTCGACGTCGGCCTGGGTCAGCACGTAGCGGGCGGTCGCCGAGACCGACTGGCCGGGCGCGAGCACGCCGTCCGTCGACGGCCAGCGGCCGACGACGAGGTCGGACAGGCCCGGCTGGGCGTCGGACAGCGAGACGCCGGTCAGCGTCGCCGTGCCCGTGTTCGTCACGGTGAACGAGTAGGTGACGACGTCGCCGGCGACGCCGGCCGAGCCGGCGGGCAGGGACTGCGTCTTCGCGACCGCGATCGCGGGCGTCGTCGGGGCGAGCGCGACCGTGGCCACGCCCGTGCCGGTGACCGGCTCGCCCGACGGCGGGGTCGCCGTCGCGAGGGCCTGGTTCACGACCGAGCCGGCGTCGACGTCGCCCTGGGTGACCGTGTACGACGCGGTGGCGCGGACCTGCTCGCCCGGGCCGACCTGGCCCACCGGGCCGGGCCACTCGCCGAAGCGGACGTCGCCGACGCCGGCGAGGGCGTCGCGCACCGTCAGCAGGTTCAGGGTCACGTTGCCGCGGTTGACGACGACGAACTCGTAGTCGATGCGGTCGCCGACCACGCCGCGCGCGCCGTCGGCGAGCGCGCCGGTCTTCGTGACAGCGACGTCGGGCCGCTCGGCGACCTCGGTGCGCGCGTCGGCGGTGCCCGCGACGCGGGCGCCGCTCGGCGGGGTGCCGCGCGTGGTGGCGGTGCTCGACACGCCGCCCGCGTCGACCTCGGCCTGGCTGAGCACGTGGGTCGCGGTCGCGGTGACCGACTGGCCGGGGGCGAGGGTGCCCGCGGCGCCGCCCGGCCAGGGGCCGAACACGGCGTCGGTGATGCGCGCCTGGCCGTCGCGCACGGTGACGCCGGTCAGCGTGACGCCGCCGGTGTTCGTGACGACGTACGAGTACCGCACGGTGTCGCCGGCCACGCCGGCGGCGTCGGGCGCGAGCGCCTGCGTCTTCTCGATGCGGATCGAGGGCGCGGCCGAGGTGGTGACCACGCTCGCCGAGGCACGGGCGGTCGGGGCGTCGCCCGAGTCCGCGGGCGGCGTGCCCGACACGGTGGCCGTGTTGACGGCCGAGCCCGAGTCGACGTCGGCCTGCGTGACGACGCGGTCGGTGGTCGCCGTGACGGCCTCGCCGGGCAGCAGCGTGCCCTCGGCCGTCGGCCAGGTGCCGTACTGCAGCGGGGTCGCGTCGGCCAGGGCCTCGACGATCGCGACGCCCGTCAGGGTCGTCGTGCCGGTGTTGCGGGCCGTGATGACGTAGCGCAGCGTGTCGCCGAGCTGCGCCGACTCGACGGCCGAGCCGTCGGTCGCGGTGGCGCGCTTGTCGAGCACGAGCGCGTTCTCGCGGACGCTCGCGACCGAGCCGTCGGCGTCGTCCGAGACGGTGGCGCCCTGGGCACCGGGCGCCGTGCCCGAGACGGTGGCCGAGGAGGCGATGCCCCCGTCGTCGACGTCGGCCTGCGTCAGGCGGTAGGTCGCGGTCGCGGTGACGGATTGCCCGGGCGCGAGGGTGCGCTCGGCGCCCGGCCACGGGCCGAACGCGATCGCCGAGAGACCCGGCTGGCCGTCGGCGAGCGCCACGTCGCGGAGCGTCGTGTCGCCGGTGTTGGTGACCGTGTACGAGAACCGGACCTCGTCCCCGGCGACGCCGCGGGCGCCTCCTTCGAGCAGTTCCTGCTTGTCGAGCGTGATCGACGGCGCCTGGGCGGCCGTCGCGAGCGTGAACGAGCGGGTCGACGTGATCGCGTCGCCGGCGGGCGGGTTCGCGATGGCCGTCGCCGTGTTCTCGACGAGGCCGCGGTCGACGTCGGCCTGGGTCACCTGGTACGAGGTGGTGCCCCGGGCCGCGCTGCCGGGCGCGAGCGAACGGCCCTCGCCGAGGCCCGTGTACGTGATGGCGCCGATGCCGGGCAGCGGGTCGCTGACCTCGATCAGGTAGAGGGTCACGTTGCCGGTGTTGACGATGTCGAAGGCGTAGTCGACGCGGTCGCCGAGGCGACCGGCCGCGCCGCCGGCGAAGGCGCCGGTCTTCTCGAACGAGTAGCCGGGCGCGGCGGCGACGAGCAGGCTGCGCACGTCGCTCGCCTCGACGCGGTCGCCCGCGGCGTCGACCGAGCGTGCCGTCACGGAGGCGGTGCTCCGGACGCGGCCGGCGTCGACGTCGGCCTGGGTCAGCACGTACGACGCGGCGAAGGTCACGGTCTCGCCGGGGGCGATGCGGCTCTCGCTCGTCCAGGTGCCCCCGTCGGCGAGGCCGATCGTGCCGAGGCGGGCCTGGTCGTCGGTCACGACGACGTCGGTGAGCGTCGAGGCGCCGGTGTTCGTCACGGCGAAGGTGAGCGACACGCGGTCGCCGGCACGGTGCACGGCGGCGCCGGGGTCGGCGAACACCTCGGTCTTGACCAGGCCGATCTGCGCGTCGGCGTCGAGCTGGATCGACGCGCTCGCGGCGGCGGTCGGGGTCGTGCCGTCGGGGGCGGACGCGGAGGCGGTGGCCCGGTTGACGAGGAGGCCGTCGTTCGCGTCGACGTCGGCCTGGGTCACCACGTGACGGCCGGTGCCCTTGACGGACTCCCCCGGCAGCAGGGTGCCGGCGGCGGCGGGCCACGGCCCGAGCTGCACGGTCACGCCGGCCATGTCGTCGGCCACGCCCACGCCGGTGAGCGTCGTGTTGCCCCGGTTGGTCACGAGGAACGAGTACACGACCGTCTCGCCGACGTCGGTCTGCTGGCCGTTGGTCGTCGAGGCGTCGAACGCGGCCGTCTTGGCCAGCGCGAGCGCGGGCGCCCGGGTGACGGGCGCCTCCGCCGCGGCGGTCGCCTGGACGGGCCGGCCGTCGGACGCCGTGCCGGAGGCCGTCGCCGCCGAGCCGATGCGGCCCGCGTCGACGTCGGCCTGGGTCAGGCGGTAGGCGCCCGTCGCCGTGGCGCTCTCGCCCGGGCGCAGCGTCACGGTCGTCGAGGTGCCCGAGCCCCAGGTCACCGCCGAGAGGCGGGCCTGCTCGTCGAGGATCGAGATGCCCGAGACGGTCACGTTGCCGGTGTTGGTGACGACGTAGGTGAAGACCGCGCCGTCGTTGGCCGTCGTGGGGCCCGAGGCCGGCGGCGTGACGGTCTCGGTCTTGGTCAGCTCGAGGCGGGGGGCGCTCGTGGCCGTGGCCACGGTCGCGGCCGCGGTGGCCGTGACGGTCTGGCTGCCGGGCGCGGGCGCGGTCGCCGTGGCGCGCGCCGTGTTGACGACGCTGCCCGCGTCGACGTCGGCCTGGGTCAGCACGGACTGCGCCGTGGCGGTGGCCCGGGCCCCGGGGGCGAGGGCCCCGGGCTCGCCGGGCCAGGTGACGACGGGCGTCGTGATGCCGGGCAGGGCGTCGGTGATCGCCGCGCCGGACAGCGTCACCGTGCCGGTGTTCTCGAGCACGAAGCGCCACTCGACCGTGTCGCCGACCGCACCGGCGCCTCCTGCGGCCACCGCCCCGGTCTTCGTCAGCTGGACGCCCGGCGCCTGCCGGGTCGTGACCTGTCCGTCGGCGTCGGCCCGCACGACGGCGCCGCGCGGCGACGTGCCCACGGCCGTGGCCCGCGAGCCGACCTGGCCGGCGTCGACGTCGGCCTGCACCAGGGTGAAGCTCGAGCTCGCCGTCACCGACTGGCCGGGGGCCAGGGTGCCGGCGGTGCCGCCCGGCCAGGCGCCGTAGACGACGGCCGTGGCGCGGGGCTGCTGGTCGCTGACCGAGACGCCCGTGAGGGTGGTCGTGCCCGTGTTGGTGATGACGTACCCGAGGTCGACGGTGTCGCCCACGTCGCCGGCGGCCGTGCCGCGCAGCGTCTCGGTCTTGGTCAGGCCGATGGCCTGGGTGCCCACGGCCGTGCGCACCGTCTCGGCGTCGGAGGCCGTCGCGGCCGTGCCGGACGGGCCGGTCGAGGAGGCGGTGGCCCTGTTCGCGACGCTGCCCGCGTCGACGTCGGCCTGGGTCAGCACGTAGGTCGCCGTGGCGCGCACGGTCTGGCCGGGGGCGAGCTGGCCGCTCACCGCGCCGGGCCAGGTGCCGTACGAGATGGCCGAGAGGCCGGGCAGGCGGTCCTCGACGGTGACGCCCGAGACGGTCTGAGAGCCCGTGTTCGTCACGTCGAAGCGGTAGGTGACGCGGCTGCCGACGGAGCCCGAGCCGGCCACGACGGCCGTCTTGTCGAGCGCGATCGCCGGGGCGGAGGCGATCGGCTGCACGGCCGTCGCCTCGGCCGACGTCTGCACGCCCTGCGGCGTCGTGCCCCGGACGGTCGCCCGGTTGGCGACGCTGCCGGCGTCGGCGTCGGCCTGCGTCACGACGTAGCGGGCCGTCGCGGTGACGGTCTCGCCGGGGGCGAGGCGACCGGCGGCTCCGGGCCAGGTGTAGCTGAGGGCGCCGAGGCCGGCCAGCGGGTCGGTGACGGCGACGCCGGTCAGCGTCACGGTGCCGCGGTTGGTCGCCGAGAAGCGGTACTCGAGGGCGTCGCCGGCGCGGCCGGCCGAGCCGCCCGCGACGGGCGCGACCTGCTTGGTCAGCGCGAGGGCGGGCGACGAGGTGATCGGCACCGTCGCGGCGCCGGAGGCGGTGGTCGCCTGGCCCCCCGGCGCGGTGCCGCGGGCCGTCGCCGTGTTGACGACCGAGCCGGCGTCGACGTCGGCCTGCGTCAGGGCGGCCGAGGCGCGGGCGACGAGGGTCTGGCCCGGTGCGAGCTGGCCGGGGGTGCCCGGCCAGGTCAGCACGGGGTCGCTGAGGCCCGCGAGCGAGTCGCTGAGGGTCACGGAGCCGACCGTGACCGTGCCGGTGTTCGTCACGCGGATGGTGAAGTCGGCGACGTCGCCGGCGGCGCCGGTCGAGCCGGCGCGCAGGGCGCCGCTCTTCGCGACGGCGAGCCCGGCGGTCTGCGGCACGGCGGTGGTGGCCGTCGCGCCCTGCGTCACGAGCGCGTTCTGGGGCGTCCGGCCGGAGGCGGTGGCCGTGTTCACGACGCTGCCCCGGTCGGCGTCCGCCTGCGTCAGGCGGTAGGTGGCCGTGGCGGTGACCGCCTGGCCGGGCGCGAGGGTGCCGGCGGTGCCGCTGGCCCAGCTGCCGTACGAGACGGCCGAGAGACCGGCCAGCGGGTCGGACACGGCGACGCCGCGCAGCGTCACGGCGCCGGTGTTGACGACGCGGAACGAGTAGGTGACGACGTCGCCGGCGGCGCCCGTCGCGCCTGCCGCGAGCGTGCCGGTCTTCGTCACGCCGAGCGAGCCGGGCGCGCTGATCGGGGCCGTGGCGGAGCCCTGACCCTGGACGGTGCCGAGCGCCGGGGTCCGGCCGGAGGCGGTGGCCGTGTTCACGACACTGCCCGCGTCGACGTCCGCCTGCGTCACCGCGTAGGTCGCGGTGGCCGTGACGCGCTGGCCCGGGGCGAGGGTGCCCGCGGTGCCGCTCGGCCACGTGCCGTACGCCGGGGCCGAGAGGCCGGGCAGCGGGTCGGCGACCGACACCGAGGTGAGGGTCTGGTTGCCCGTGTTCGTCGCGGTGAACGTGTAGGTGAGCACGTCGCCCGCGCGGGCCGCGGTGCCCGCGACCGACTTGGTCAGCGCGACCGCGGGAGCCGGGGCGACGGTGACGAGGGCGGACCCGCTGGCGCGCACCGCGCCTCCTGTGGGCGGGGTGCCGGAGGCGGTGGCCGTGTTCGCCACGCTGCCCCGGTCGACGTCGGCCTGGGTCAGCGCGTAGCGCGCGGTCGCCGTGACCTGCTGGCCCGGTGCGAGCGTGCCGGAGGTGCCGCTCGGCCAGGTGCCGTAGGCGACGGCCGAGAGCCCGGGCAGCGGGTCGGTCAGGGCGACGCCGGTGAGGCTGACGTTGCCCGAGTTGCGCACGGTGAACGAGTAGTCGACGCGGTCGCCGGCCCGGCCCTGGGCGCCGGAGGCGAGCACGCCCGACTTCGCGACGGAGAGCGCGGGCGACGAGGCCACGGGCACGGTCGCCGCGGCGTTCGAGCTGGCGCGCTGGCCGTTCGCCGGGGTGCCGGTCGCCGTCGCCGTGTTGACGACCGAGCCGGCGTCGACGTCGGCCTGGGTGAGCGCGTAGCTGGCGGTCGCGGTGACCTGCTGGCCGGGCGCGAGGCGTCCGGAGGTGCCCGACGGCCAGGTGCCGAAGGTGACGCGGTCGGCGACCAGCGGGTCAGTGATCGTCACGGCGTCGAGCGTCGAGGCGCCGGTGTTCCGCACGGTGAACGACCAGGTGACGACGTCGCCGACCCGGCCGGTGGCGCCCTGGGCGAGCGCGCCCGACTTCGTCAGCGAGACGTTGCTCGCGGCGGCCACGTCGACCGTGCCGGTCGCCGTCTGCCGCACGGCGGGGCCGGACGGCGGGGTGCCCTGCACCGAGGCGGTGTTCTGCACGCGGGCCGCGTCGACGTCGGCCTGGGTCAGCGTGTACGGCGCCGTCGCGGTGACGCGCTGGCCGGGGGCGAGGGTGCCGGTGGTGCCGTTCGGCCAGGTGCCGTACGTGATCGGGCCGACGCCGGCGACGTCGTCGGTGATCGTGACGCCGCGAAGCGTCACGGCGCCGGTGTTGGCGGCGGTGAAGGTCCAGGTGACGACGTCGCCGGCCCGGCCGGTCGCGCCGGCGGCGAGCGCGCCGGTCTTCGTCAGCGAGAGGGACGAGCCGGTCGACAGCGGCAGCGTGGCGGTGCCGGCCGACGACACGGACGCGCCGCTCGGGGGCGTGCCGGTGCCGCTGGCGCGGTTCACGACGGAGCCGGCGTCGACGTCGCTCTGCGTGACCGTGTAGGTGGCCGTCACGGTCACCTGGTCGCCGGGGCGCAGGGTGCCGGCGGTGCCGCTCGGCCAGGTGCCGTAGCGGAAGGCCGAGAGGCCGGCCAGCGGGTCGGAGGCGGCGACGCCGGTGAGGGTCTGGTTGCCGGTGTTCGACAGCGTGACCGTGTAGGTCACGACGTCGCCCGCGACGCCGGCGGCGCCCGCGGGCAGGGCCGCGCGCTTCGTCGTCGCGAGGGCGGGCGCGGCCGCGACGGCGACCGTGGTCGAGGCGGTGTTCGACGTGACGGCGGCGCCGCTCGGCGACGAGCCGCGGGCGGTGGCGGTGTTCGGCACGGTGCCGCGGTCGACGTCGGCCTGGGTGAGCGTGTACGTGGCGGTCGCGGTGACCTGCTGCCCGGGGGCGAGGCGGCCGGCGGTGCCGCTCGGCCAGGTGCCGTACGAGATCGCGCTGACGCCGGCCACGGCGTCGGTGATCGTCGCGCCGGTGATCGTCTGGTTGCCGCTGTTGCGCAGCACGAACGAGAAGCCGACGACGTCGCCGGCCCGTCCGGTGCTGCCGGCGGGCAGGGCGCCCGTCTTGGTGAGCGCGAGGGCGGGGTTCGCCGGCACGGCGGTGCGGGCGGTCGCGGAGGCGGTGGGCTGGGGGCCGCCGTCGGCGTCGGTGCCGACGACCTGGGCCGTGTTCGAGATCGAGGCGGCGTCGATGACCGCCTGCGTGAGGGCGAAGGTGGCGGTGGCGGTGACCGACTGCCCCTCGCCGAGGGTGCCGGCGGTGCCGCTGGGCCAGGCGCCGTAGGTGAGGCCGGAGAGGCCGGGGAGGCTCGTGTCCGTGATGCTGACGCCCGTGAGGGTGCCCCCGCCGGTGTTGCGGGCGGTGAAGGTGTAGGTGACGACGTCGCCCACGGCCCCGGTCGAGCCGGAGGGGAGCGCGCCCGTCTTGGTGAGCGCGATCGCGCTGAGGTGCACGTTCGTCGTGCCGGTGCTGGTGACGCTGACCGCGCTGTTGCCGGCGGCGGTGCCGGTCGCGGTGGCCGAGCTGACCTGGTTGGCCTGCGTGGGCGGGGGGCCGGTGCAGTTGAAGGTGACGACGGCCCCGACGGCGAGGGTGCCGATCGTCCGCCGGCAGTCCGGGTTGTCCGGGTCGGTCACGACGACGTTCGTCAGGGCCACGGAGCCGGTGTTCGACACCGTGATCTGGAACCTCGTGTTCTCGGTGGCGACGCGGTACTGGTCGCCGATCGTGCCGTCGAGGCTCTTCGCGATGGTCAAGGAGGCGGTGGGCACGCTGAGCACGGCGCTGCGCAGCAGGTACGAGTCGCCGCTGGTGCCGATCTGCAGGTTGATCGAGGTGTCGCCCGCCTGCACGCCCGACAGCGTCGTCGTCGCGGCGTCGACGCTCGCGTTCGTGAAGACGGGGGTCGCCGAGGCGCCGGTCTGCGTGTAGCGCGTCGAGCCGTCGGCCCGGCTGATGCCGATGTTGTTCAGGTCGCCGGCGGCGTTGGGGATCTCCGCGTAGGCCCCGGCCTGGCGGTTGTAGCGCATGTAGTCGCCGGTGATGCCGCGGTCGCCCTCGAACAGCGTGTAGCCGAAGCGGGCGGCGCCGAGCGACGAGAAGCCCGAGAACGCGACGGTGAGGTCGGGGTCGGCCGAGCCCTCGCGCACGTGGCCCTCGTAGTAGATGACGCTGTGCGGCTCGGACGCGGTGTTGCCCGCGACGTAGGTGCCGTAGTCGTAGACCACGGTGAGCGACCAGCCGGCGTAGCAGCCGGCGCCGACGGGAGCCCAGATGTCGCCGGCCGAGACGGTGAGGGCGCTGCCCGTGGCCGCGCCCGCGAAGGCGGCCGTGACGTCGGCCCCCGCGCTGTAGTACAGCGCCGTGCCGGGCGCCGTCGTGGCCGTGTCCTCGAGCACGCCCGAGGCCGGGACGCTGCGAACGGCGGCCGAGCCGACCTTGAGCTTCGCCGCCTGCGTGCGGTACCCCGCCGAGCTGTCGGGGCGGGTGGCGTAGGGGGTCTGCCCGCTGACGACCTGGTTCTGCGCCAGGCCGCCGCAGCGGAACGCGTCGGTGCCGGTGCGGCCCGCGAAGACGCCGGTGTTGGCGCTCCAGCTGAGGAACGCCTTCGCCACGGTGGCGCCCGAGGGGATGGTGACGGTCGCCGAGCTCGAGTTCGTGGTGAAGCCCGAGACCGTGTTCGAGGCCTGCATCGAGAAGTAGTCGTTGACGTTGTTCGTGACCGTGGTCGTGCCGGCGTGCAGGTTCGCGCAGGTGCCGGCGTTCGCGACGACGGCGGCGCCGCAGGCGAGCACGCCGTTGCCGACCTGGAGGAAGTCGCCGTTCACGGTGTCCTGCCACGAGGGGGCGGTGCCCCCGGCTGTACCCCACTGCACGACGGCGGCCTCGGCGCGCTCGGCCGGGTCGACGAGCGACAGGCCCGTGACGGGCACGACGACGGCGAGCAGCACGGCGACGGCGCGCAGGGGCAGCGGCCAGGCGCTCCCGCCCGCGCGGTGGCGGGGTCGTCGGCGGGCGGAGCGGGCGCGACGCGTCGGGGCGTCGGAGAGTGCGGGCACGGCTGATCCTCAGTGTCGAGCGGACGATCGCGCACGGCGATCGACGGCCTCCCGCCCCCTGGTGATCCGGGCGGACGCCGCTGCGGGGCTGCCGTCCCAGTAGGCGGCCCGCTCCCAGTCTCGGGGGGGCAGGTGTACCCCGACCATCTCCCGTCACCCAATTCACCCCGCGTTTCACCCCACGGTGTCCGCGCAAGGGGGGACACGCCTGTACCATCCCCCTCGCTCGGGGGGTCCCCGTCGTCGACGACGCGTGCTGCGGTACCGTGGGGCGGCCTCGCGCCCCCTCCCGGAACGGATCTCCCATGCCGCCTCGCACCCGCCCCTCCTCCGCCGCCGCCGGCGGTCGCCGGCCCTCGGTGGCCGTGATCGGCACGCGGGGCTACCCCAGCTACTACGGGGGCTTCGAGACGGCGGTGCGGCGCATCGCGCCCGCGCTCGTCGACGCCGGGTGGGACGTCACGGTCTACGGCCGGCACGGCGCCGTCCGCGAGGACGACCCCGCCCGCGACCCGCGGGTGCGCACCCGCACGACGCGCGGCGTCGAGAGCCGGTCGCTGAGCACCCTGAGCTACGGCCTGACCGCCGTGCTCGACGCGGTCGTGCGCCGACCCGACGCCGTGCTGATGATGAACGTCGCCAACGGCTTCTGGCTGCCGCTGCTGCGCCTCCGGGGCGTGCCCGTGCTCATCAACGTCGACGGCATCGAGTGGGAGCGCGCCAAGTGGGGCCGGGCGGCCAAGGCCGTGTTCAAGCTCGGCGCCCGCGCCTCCGCCCGGTTCGCCGACGCCCTCGTCTGCGACGCGGTCGAGATCGTCCGCCGCTGGCGCGAGGAGTTCGGCGTCGAGGGCACGTTCATCCCCTACGGCGGCGATCCCGTGCCCGAGCTGCCGGTCGAGCCCGGCCTGACGCACGGCGGCTACGCGCTCGTCGTCGCCCGGTTCGTCCCCGAGAACTCGATCGTCGAGTTCGTCGAGGCCGCCCGTCGCATCGCGCGCCGCCACGACGTCGTCATCGTCGGGTCGACGGGGTACGGGGGCGAGCTCGACGACCTCGTCCGCGACCTCGCGGCCGACGAAGAGCGGGTGCGCTGGCTCGGGCACGTCAGCGACGACGACCGCCTCTTCGCGCTCTGGCAGCACGCGGGCGCGTACTTCCACGGCCACAGCGTCGGGGGCACGAACCCCGCCCTGGTGCAGGCCATGTTCACCGGCGCCCCGGTCGTGGCCCGCGACACCGTCTACAACCGCGAGGTGCTCGCCGACGCCGGCGTCTTCGTGCCGCCCGAGCCGGACGCCGTCGCCGACGCCGTCACGGCGCTGCTCGACGACCCGGCCGAGCAGCAGAGGCTGCGGGAGGCGGCGACGCGACGGGCGGAGGAGGCCTACACCTGGCAGTCGGTGTGCGACGCGTACGAGGCGGCGCTGAGGCGGTCGCTGCGCCGCTGAGGCGGTCGCCGAGGCGGTCGTCGAGGCGGTCGTCGCGCCGCTGAGGTGGTCGCCGAGAGAGGCCCGACGAGTGATGTTCGCCATCCCTCGTCCGAAATGTTACATTGATCCCCGCACGCACAGTGCGCCGTGCGACCGCCGTCGTCCGGCACGTCGCCCGCCAGCGAGGATCACATGGAGCTCTCCGACTACGTCCGCATCGCGCGGAAGGGCTGGGCCCTCATCGTGGGCGGCCTCGCGCTCGGCCTCGGCCTCGGCGTCCTGGCCCTCCTCGTCATCCCGCCGTCGTACGTCTCGACGACCCGCGTCTTCGTCTCGGTGCAGGGCATCGACCAGTCCAGCGCCCAGGACATCGTCCAGGGCAGCAGCGCGGCGCAGCAGAAGGTCACCTCGTACCTGTCGGTGGCCACCAGCAGCCGAGTGCTCCAGCCGGTCGTCGACGAGCTGCGGCTCGACACGACGACCACCGAGCTCGCCGAGCGCGTCACGGCCACGTCCCCCGCCAACACGGTCATCATCTCGATCTCGGCCCGTGACCACGACCCCGGGGTCGCCCGCCGCATCGCGGCGGCCGTCGGCACCAGCTTCACGAAGGTCGTGGCCGACGAGATCGAGCTGCCCGTCGGGGGCGGTCCCACGCCCGTGCGCGTCGAGACGATCGAGCCCGCCTCGTCGCCGACGTCGCCGGCCAGCCCGAGGCTCGCCACCACCCTGGGCCTCGGCCTGCTCGCCGGGTTCGTGCTCGGCACGGGCGCCGCCGCGCTGCGGGCCGTGCTCGACACCAGGGTGCGCGGCCTCGCCGACGTGCACCAGGTCACCGACACGGCCGTGATCGGCGCCGTCGGCTTCGACGCGACCGTCAAGACCCGGCCGCTGTTCGTGCACACCGACCCGCGCAGCCCCCGCGCCGAGGCGTTCCGCAGCCTGCGCACGAACCTGCAGTTCCTCGACGTCGACACGGCCGGGCGCAGCTTCGTGCTGACCTCCGCCCTGCCTGCCGAGGGCAAGTCGACGACGAGCGCCAACCTCGCCATCGCCATCGCCGAGACCGGCGCGAGCGTGGCCGTCGTCGACGGCGACCTGCGGCGCCCGCGCCTCGCCGACATCATGGGCCTCGACGGCACGGTGGGCCTCACCGACGTGCTGATCGGGCGGGCCGAGCTGACCGACGTGCTGCAGCCCTGGGGCCGGGGCGGCCTCGTCGTGCTGGCCGCGGGCACGACGCCGCCGAACCCGAGCGAGCTGCTCGGCTCGCGGGCGATGGCGGCTCTGATCGACGAGCTGACCGCCACCTTCGACCACGTCATCGTCGACGCGCCTCCCCTGCTGCCCGTGACCGACGCGGCCGTCATCAGCACGATGACCTCGGGCGCGATCCTCGTCGTGGGCGCCGGCCGCGCGACCCGGGGCCAGCTCCGCCAGGCGCTCGACGTCCTCGAGCGCATCGGCAGCCGGGTGCTCGGCGTCGTGGCGACGATGGTGCCCGTCAAGGGCGCCGACGCCTACGGCTACTCGGTCTACTCGTCCTACTACGCCGACGGCGACGAGGCCGCCGACCCGGTCGTCCCCGAGCCCCTCGACGTGCCCGACCGGTCGCCGGCGGCCGGCCCGGTGGCCCCGCGGTGACGCCGCCCCTCGCCCTCGTCGTGCTCTGCACCGGCAACATCTGCCGGTCGCCCCTCGCCGAGGTCCTGCTGCGCGACCGGCTGGCCGACCTCCCCGTCACCGTCCGGAGCGCCGGCACCCGGGCCGTCGTGGGCGAGCCGATGGCCCCGCCCGTCGCGGCCAGCGTCGCCGCGCGCGGCCTCGACCCTGCCCACTCGGCAGTCCAGCTGGTGCGCGAGCACCTCGCCGACGCGGATCTCGTGCTCGGCCTCGCCCGCGAGCACCGCCGGGCCGCGATCGAGCTGCACCCCCGCGTCGTGCGCCGCGCGATGACCCTGCTCGAGCTCGTGCGCGTGGTCGAGCAGAAGGGCGCCGACCTCGCGGTCGAGGCACGGGCCGCGGGCCCCGACGCCGCGAGCCGGCTGCGCGAGGCGGTCCGGCTCGCCGTCGCCGAGCGGGGGGCCACGCTGCCCCCGGCGGCGCCCGAGCTCGACGACGTGCCCGATCCCTGGGGCCGCGACGACCGGGCCCACGCCGTCGCGGTGACCCAGATCGTGGGCGCGGTCGACACGGTCTCGCACTGGCTGCACCGCTCGGCGGGCGTGCGGTGACCGGCCCGTCGCGCGTGCTGCAGTACCGCGTGCACGACCCGTCGTACCCGCGCAACCGCAGGCTGCGCGAGCACCTGCGCGCCGCAGGCTGCGAGGTGACCGTGCTGGAGGCGAGCCGGCGCGGTCCCCGTGCGGTGCGCCTCCTGCGCGACCTCGTCGCCCTCGTGCGCGCCTCGGCCGACCACGACGTCGTCGTGCTCAGCGAGCTGCGCCTCGCGCACGCGCCCTACGTCGGCCTCGTCGGCCGGCTCACCCGGTCGACCGTGGTCGTCGACGGCTTCGTCGGTCTGCACGAGACCGAGGTGGGCGACTGGGGCCGCGTCGCGCCGGGCTCCCTGCGCGCCCGGCTCTACCGTCTGCAAGACGACCTCGCCGTCCGCGCCGCCCACGTCTACCTCGTCGACACCGAGGTGCGGGCGCGTCGAGTGGCGGCCACCCGGGCAGCGCGGCGCACCCGCGTGGTCTCCCTGCCCGTCGGCGCGCCCGCCTGGGCCGTGCCCACCCCGCCCCGAGCGCCCGGCGACGTGCTCGAGGTGCTCTGGTACGGCAACTACATCCCCCTGCACGGCCTCGACGTCGTCGTCGAGGCGCTGGCCCGGGCCCGGGGGCGGCGGCGCGTCCACCTCACCCTCGTCGGCGACGGCGGCACGCGGGCCGCCACCGAACGGGCCGTGCGGCGGCTCGGCGTCGACGACCTGTGCACGTTCCGCGGCCCTGTCCCGGAAGAGGCGCTGGCCGGCCTGATCTCGTCCGCCGACGTGTCGCTCGGCATCTTCGGCTCGTCCGAGAAGGCGCGCTCGGTGATCGCGAACAAGGTGTGGCAGGGCCTCGCCTCGGGGCGCGTCGTCGTCACCGCCGACTCGCCCGCCCTCGACGAGATCGCCGAGGCCGCCGGGCCGCTGCTCGTCACGACCGAGCCGGGCTCGGCGGCCTCGCTGGCCGACGCGCTGTGCACGGTCGATCCCCGCGCCGCGGCGCTCGCGGTGCCCGACGTCGACGTGCGGCTGGACGAGGTCGTCC
This sequence comes from Frigoribacterium faeni, assembly GCF_011761235.1. Taxonomy (GTDB): domain Bacteria; phylum Actinomycetota; class Actinomycetes; order Actinomycetales; family Microbacteriaceae; genus Frigoribacterium; species Frigoribacterium faeni_A. The sequence continues at coordinate 1,154,102 of NZ_JAAOYW010000002.1, read as the reverse complement.
GGCGCGGCTGGGCCGCGCTCGCGATCGGGGCGACCTCGTGAGCGGCCTCGCCCGACGGTCCCGGCACCTCGCCCGGCAGACGCGGCACCTCGGCCTGTTCGTGCTCGCGCCGCTCGTCGCGGCCGTGGCGCCCGTGCTCGTCGTCCCGGCCGTCACGTCGAGCTCGGGCGCCTCCGGCTGGGCCGCCGTGGCCGTCGCGCTGGCCGTCGGTGGCGCCGGCCAGGTGGTCGCCGAGCTCGGCTGGTCGCTCGACCAGGTGCAGGCGGTCGCCCGGGCCGACGACGACGAACGCCGGCGCCTGTGGGACGCGGGCCTCGCCGCCAAGCTCGCGGCCGCCTCCGTCGTCGCCCCCGTCTGCGCCCTGGTCGCCTGCCTCGTCGTGGCCGACCACGGCCTCGCGGCCGCGCTGGTCGCCGCCGGCACCGTGGTCACGGGTGCCGCCTCCCCGTCCTGGTTCTTCGTCGGCGCCGGCCGGCCCGGGGCGGCGCTCGTCTCGGACGCGCTGCCGCGGGTGCTGCTGCTGCTCGTCGCCGCGGCGGCGATGACGGCGGGCGCCGACCTCGTCGTCTACGGCGTCGTCCTGCTGCTCGTGCCCGTCGCGAGCGTCGGCACGGCGGCCGCGGTCGGGCGGCTGGCCTGGCTGCCGTCGTGGCGGGCGCTCCGCGAGGCCCCGCAGCTCGTCCGCCGACGGGCGGTGATCGTCCGGGGCCGCGCCGTGAGCACGGTCTACACGATGCTGCCGGCCGCCGTGCTGGGCGTGGTCTCGCCGGGCGCCGTCGCCGCCTTCTCGGGGGCCGACCGCCCCATGCGCATGGGCTTCGCCGTGCTCGGGGCGCTGCCCGCCCGCCTGCAGAACTGGCTCGGCTCGGCCCCCGCCCCCGACCGGGCCCGTCGCATCGCGATCGCCGTGGCGCTGAACACGGCCGCCGGCGCCGTCGCGGCCGTCGGCTTCGTCGTCGCGATGCCCGTCGTCGCCCCCGTCCTGCTGAGCGGCGCGGTCGAGCTCCCGACCGACCTGCTCGTGGCCGTCGCCGGGCTGCTGCTCGTCATGTCGGTCTCGCGGGGAGGCGCCCTCGGCCTGGTCTCCGTCGGCGAGGCGCCGCGCATCACGACCGCCGTCACCGCCGCGGCCGCCGTCGGCCTGCCCGCCCTGGTGGTCGGGGGCGCGACCGGGGGCGCCCTGGGCACCGTGCTCGCGCTCGTGCTGGCCGAGGCGGTCGGCTGCGCCGTGCAGTTCGCGTGCCTCGGCCGGGTGCTGCGCCGGCGGGTGCGGGCCGAGGGCCAGGTACCGGCCCAGGTTCAGGCCCAGGCGGCGGCCCAGGCCGGGGCCGGGGCCGGGCTCGGCGACCCGTCGGGAGCGTGCCCCCCGGCGACGGTCCGGCCGCGGACGGCGCCGTGATCGCGGCAGCCGTGGCGGCCGTGCTCGCGGTGGGGGCGTTCGTCGTCCTCTCCGCGACGGTGCGTCGCGAGACGCTCCGCGGCACCGTCGTCGCCGTGCTGCTCGGCCTGCACTGCTTCGCCTGGTCGCCGCTCGTGCCCCAGGCGATCTGCGACGCGGTCGTCGTCGCCAGCCTCGTGCTCCTGGTGCTGACCTGGGCCTCGCCCCGGCCCCGCCCGACAGCACGCCCGCACGTCGACGTCGCGCAGCTGCTGCTGGTGGTGCTCTTCGGCTGCGCGTGCCTCGTCACGGCCGTCGCGTACCCGCCGGGGCTCGGCCTCGTGGCCCGCATGGCCCTGCTCTGCGGCCTCGTCGTGGCCGTGCTGTCGCAGGCGAGCGCGGCCGACCGCCGCCGGGTCGTCGACGGCGTCGTCGTCGTCGCGCTGCTGCAGTGCCTGGCCGGCCTCGTCGAGTTCGTCCGCGGCGAGCCCCTGCTCTGGGGCTACAAGGTCTACACGACGGGACGCGGCCTCTGGAACGAGAACCACCTGCTCGGCGGCGGCCTCGTCCGGGTCCAGGGCACGATGTCGCACGCCCTCCCCTACGGCACCCTCCTGATGGTCGGACTCGTGCTGCTGCTCTGCACGTGGCGGCGGCGCGCCCCGGTCGCCCGCTGGTCGGCGCTCCTGCTCCTCCTGACCTGCATCACTCTCTCCGGCTCCCGCAGCGCCGTGGTCGGCGTCGTGGTGGCGGCGGCCTACCTGCTCGCCAGCTCGCGCCGTGCGGCGACCTGGCAGCGCGGGTCGGTCCTCGCCGCCGCCGCGGCCGCGATGGTGCTCCTCTCGTGGACGACCGTGTCCAGCACGGCGGACGCCCTGCTCGACTCCGGGTCGTACCTCAACCGAGCCGGTCACCTGCAGGCCGTGCCGCGCCTCCTCGGTCGTCCCGCCCTCGAGGCCTTCTTCGGCAGCGGGGAGTCCAGCGAGGCACGCCTCTTCGCCCGGGGCTACTTCTACGGGACGGGCTTCAACGTCGTCGACAACCAGCTGCTGTCGTCGCTCGGGACCCAGGGGCTGCTCGGGGCGGGCCTGGTCGTCGCCGTCTACGTCGCGTCCGCCGTCCGCGGGGGCCGGGACGCACGGGCCAGCGTCCTCGTCATGACCTCGGCCCTGATGACCTTCGACTTCTTCAAGATGACCACGATGGTGCTGCTCCTCACCGTCGTGGTGTGCCTCGCCGACCCGGTCTGGGCACGCGACGAGCCCGGGCCGGGGCCGGAGCCGGGGTCCGGGCCGGGTCGAGCGCGAGGAGTCGACGGCGCTCGCGGCGGCGGGACGGCGCGTCGGGAGGCGCCCTCTCGACGCCACGAGGGCGTCCCGGCATCGGTCGCCGCGGTCGTCGGGGCGGCCGCGGGGCCGGAGGGCGGCGGCGAGGGCGTCCCGGCGTCGGTCGGGTCGGCCCCGGGGCCGGAAGGCGGCGGCGAGGGCGTCGACGCCGCCGGGGACCGACCGACCTCGCGCCCGACCACCGCGACGCCGCCGGTCGCCGACAGGGACCCGAGCCGTCGACGAGGTCGGCGCGCCGCCCGGCCCCTCTGACGAGCGGTGCCCGCGGGCGCGGCGCCGGTGCCGGTCCCGGTGCCCGGCGCCGGTTCCCGGTGCTGGCGACGGGGCGGGTGCCCGACCGGGCTGGACCCGACCGGGCTGGACCCGGCCGGGCCGGACCCGGCCCGACCTCAGCCCGGGGCGGGCCCGTCCCGCAGGTGCGGCCCGACCAGGCCGGCCAGCGACCGCGACATCCGCGCCGTCAGGTGCTGGGTGTCCGACCGCACCAGCAACGGCCCTGCCGTGACGGGCACGAGCCCGCCCGACGTCGTGAACCAGGGCGTGACGTCGACCCGGACGGCGTCCGCCCCGGCCGCGACGGCGTCGGCGACCCCGGCGGCCTCCGCCCGCGCGGTCGCCGCCGCCCGCGGCTCGAGCGACGTCGAGCAGAGAGCGGCCCGGGTGGGTCTCGTCGCGCAGGCGGCGGGCGAGGCGCCCCGCGGAGGAGCGCCCAGCAGCACCACCCGAGCCCCCGCCCGAGCACCCGCCCGGGTTCCGTCACCCGCCTCCGCACCGGCAGCGGCACCGGCCGCCCCGCCGGACAGCCGTTCCACGGCCGCCGCCGTGCCCCGGCGCCACTCGGCCTCGGCCGCGACCCCGGTCGCCCCGCTCGTCAGCCGCTCGATGCCGGCCGCGCTCGACGACGTCACCACGAGCTCGGGCGCCGTCCGGTCGACGAAGTCGTCGAGGTCCTGCCGGCTCCGCGCGCAGGCCTCGGGGAACCCGTCGTCGCCTCCGCCGCTGCCGTAGCGGGCCTCGATGACCGAGCAGCTGCCGATGCCGAGCCCCAGGACGCGCCAGCCAGGCCCGAGGGCGTCGACGACGGCCGGCATCCAGCTCAGCGCGATCGAGTCGCCGACCACGACGGCGACGTGCTCGGACGACGCCGGCCCCGCCACGCACGGCCGCAGCGACCGGGCCTCGGTGCCGACGTCGAACCGGCAGCCGCCCGGGCCGATCTGCGGTGCCGAGGCGGAGGAGAAGGCCTCGCCGAGCAGGCCCGAGGGCACCTCGTCGGCCCCGGCGACCGCGGCGTCGAGCGCCGAGCGGAGCGAGGCCTCGTCCCAGGTGGGGCCGTCGGGGGCGGACGAGGCGGAGGCGTCGGACGGGGCAACGCCCGCGACGGCGGCGAGGCCGGACCGGGCCGCGGCCGGGTCGACCAGCCACGACGGCCCCCTCAGCTGCGCGGCGGACGTGCCGACCAGCACCACGCCGACCAGCGCGGCCAGCGCGACCTGGGCCGCGGGTCGCCGCGCCGCGCGCCCTCTCGCCGTCGCCCCCGGAGGTGCCGTCGGGTGCCGTGCCGCGGCCCGCAGCCAGCCGGAGCGCTGCACGCCTCGCTCGACGAACCGGTAGGAGGCGGCGGAGAGCACCAGCACCGCGCCCAGCTGCAGCGCGAGCCAGCCCGGCCCGACGAGGCCCAGGGAGGCGGCGAACACGACCACGGGGAAGTGCCAGAGGTACAGCGAGTACGACCGGCGGCCGATCCACCGGGCGGGCCGGGAGACGAGCACCGCCTCGACCGGGCCGAGCGAGCCCGTCCCCGCGCCGACCACGAGCACGGCGCCCGCCACGGGCAGCACCGCCCACGGCCACGGGAAGGCCACGACGTCGCCGGCCAGCGCGGGGCCGAGCAGCAGCGCCGAGGCGACGACGAGGCCCTGGCCGACCAGGGTGACGGCCCGACGCACGGCGACGGGCAGGGCGTGGGCCGACGGGGCGGCGAGCGCCGCGAGCCCGCCGGCCGCGAGCTCCCACGTGCGGCCGACGGAGTCGAAGTAGGCGGCCGCCGGTGCCGCGCCGGTGCGCCACGCGCACCAGGCGACCGACAGCAGGAGGACGCCCGAGAACGCCGCGGCGAGCAGCCGCCGGGACGCCGCGGGGCCGCGGCGGGCGAGCCGCACGACGAGGCCCACGGCGAGCACGAGCACCGGCCACAGGAGGTAGAACTGCTCCTCGACGGCGAGCGACCAGTAGTGCTGCAGGGGCGAGACGGCCCCGTCGGCCGCCAGGTAGTCGGTGCCGAGGGCCACGAGGTGCCATTTCTCGACGAAGAGGAGCGAGGCGAGGGCGTCGAGCCCCGTCGCCCAGGCACGGGGCGCGAGCCACAGCAGCGACGCGACGACGACGACGGTCGCGACGACGAGCCCGGCGGCCGGCAGGATGCGCCGGGCCCGCCGTGCGTAGAACGCCGTCAGCGAGACGGTGCCGGTGGCGTCGAGCTCGCCGAGCAGCCCGGTGGTGATGACGAAGCCGGAGATCACGAAGAAGACGTCGACGCCCGCGAACCCGCCCGCGGGCAGGCCGACGAGGTGCTCGGCGACCACCACGGCGACGGCGACGGCCCGGAGCCCCTCGATGTCGGGGCGGAAGGCCGGGCGTACTGCGGTCACCCCGATACTCTAGTACCGGTACACCACATTGCAGAATGTCGCTCTACCGGGTATATATGCCTCATGGACCTCTCCCGGACCCCGGTCGTCCCCCTCACGCCGCGAGCCGACCTCGAGGGGCTCCGGGCGGTGGCGGTCGCCGTGGTCGTCGCCTACCACCTCACGCTCGTGCCGCTCGGCGGCGTCGTCGGGGTCGACGTCTTCTTCGTCATCTCGGGCTACCTCATCACCCGGCTGCTGCTCGACGAGCACGACCGTGCGGGCGGCGTCGACCTCCGCGCCTTCTACCTGCGCCGAGCCCGTCGCCTGCTGCCGGCGGCGGCCGTCGTGCTGTCGGCCACGGTCGCGGCGGCCTGGCTGGTCTGGTCGACGCCGCGCGCCCTCGACGTGCTGCTCGACGCGGTCGCCGCCGCCAGCTCGAGCGAGAACTGGCACCTGATCGCCGCGGGCACCGACTACCTCCAGCACGACGGCCCGGTCTCGCCCCTGCAGCACTTCTGGTCGCTGGCCGTCGAGGAGCAGTTCTACGTCGTCTGGCCCCTGGTGGCCGTCGCGGTGCTGGCGGCGGCCCGGCGGCAGGGGCCCACGAGGAGGCGCGCGCTGGTCGGCTGCGTCGCCGTCGTCGCCACGGCCGCCTCGGCCCTCTGGTCGTGGCACCTCTCGGCGACCGCCGTCGAGACCGCCTACTTCGAGCCCTTCGGCCGGGCGTGGGAGCTGGGCGCGGGTGCCGCGTGCGGCGCCCTCGTCCCCCTCGTCGCCCTGCCGTCCGACACCTGGCGACGACGCCTGACGAGCCTCGGGGTGGTGCTGGTCGCCGTCACGGCCGTGGGCGTCGACCCCACGTCGGGCTTCCCGTGGCCCGGGGCGCTGCCGGCCGTCCTCGGCGCGGCCCTGATCGTGTCGCTCGGGTCGGGCACGATGCCCGGGCTGCCCCGGGTGCTGACCTGGCGGCCCCTCCTCTGGGCGGGACGCCGGTCGTACTCGATCTACCTCTGGCACTTCCCCGTGACCGTGCTCGGCACCGCCCTCGTCGACGCCTGGTGGCGCGTGCCGGCCTCGATCGTCCTCACGCTCGCGCTGAGCGCCGTCACCTACCGCGTCGTCGAGGTGCCCGCCCGTCGGCGACGGCGCCAGGTGTCGCCCTCGGAGCGGACGACGGCTCCCGGGCACCGGGGCATCGCCGTCGCGGCCGTGGTGACGCTCGTGGTCGTGACGGCCTCCGCGGCGCAGACGAGGTCCCCCACCAAGCTCGGCGACCCCTCCGCCCTCGCCGCGCTCGTCGGCCTCTCCTCCCGCCCGCCCGGCCTCGACGAGGTGCCGCCCCTGCCCGTGGTCGAGCCGCGGCAGACGGTGCTGGCCGCCCTCGAGGCCGACGCCTGGACCCCCGCCCAGCGCGCCGAGATCGACGCCGCCTACCGGGAGTGGCTGACCCCTGCGATGGACGTGCACACGGGCTGCCGCAACGACCCGACGCCCGACCCGGCCGCGGGCCGGACCTGCCGGTGGGGCCCCGCCGACGCCGAGCACACCGCGGTCGTGATCGGCGACTCCGTGGCCGCCAGCTGGACGAGCGCCGTCGCCGCCGCGCTCGTCCCCCAGGGCTGGGCCGTCGTCGCCCTCGCCTTCGCCGGCTGCACGCCGATCGACCTGCCGCCCGACGCCCGCTACGCCGACCCTGCCTTCGAGCGCGCCTGCGAGGTCGACCGCGAGGCGATGCTCGCCCTGCCCGCGGCCGAGGACGCCGACCTCGTGGTGGTGTCCGGCGGCGTCAACGTGCTCGCACGGCGCGTCGACGCCGTCGGGGTCGAGGCCGCCCGCGACGAGTGGCGCACTGCGGCCGAGTCGACGCTCGCCCGGCTCACCGCCGCCGCGCCCCGGGTCGTCCTGCTCGGGGCGCCGCCGGCGGGGCCGGCGATCCAGGACTGCTTCGTGCGGCCGGGCGACCCCGACGACTGCCTCTCGACCATCACCCCGGCGCAGCGGGCCCAGGTCGTCGCCGAGGCGGAGGCGGCGGCCGCCGCCGGTCCCGCCGCCGAGCACGTCGACGTGACGGACTGGTTCTGCGCCGACGACCGGTGCCCCGCCACGCTGGGCGGCCGGCTCGTCCGCCAGGACCGCTCGCACCTCACCGAGGCCACGTCGCTGGCCCTCCGCGACCTGCTGGGCGACCGCCTCCTGGGCTCGACCTCGACCGCGAGCCCCTAGGAGCGGTGCTGTCGCACCCACTCCCACATCACGACCGCGCCCGCGGCCGAGGCGTTGATGCTGCGGGTCGAGCCGAACTGCGTGATCTCGACCACCATCTCGGCGGCGTCGACGACCTCGTCGCTGAGGCCCGGCCCCTCCTGCCCGAAGACGAGCACGCAGCGCTCGGGCAGCGCGGTGCGCTCGAGGGGCACCGACCCGGCGACGTTGTCGACGGCGACCACGACGAGCCCCTCCCCCCGGGCCCAGGCCACGAAGGAGGCGACGTCCGGATGGTGCACGACGTGCTGGTAGCGGTCGGTCACCATGGCGCCCCGCTTGTTCCAGCGACGCCGACCGACGATGTGCACGGCCTCGGCCGCGAACGCGTTCGCGCTGCGCACGACGGAGCCGATGTTCATGTCGTGCTGCCAGTTCTCGATCGCGACGTGGAACGGGTGGCGCACGAGGTCGAGGTCGGCGACGATCGCCTCGAGCGACCAGTACCGGTAGCGGTCGACGACGTTGCGGGAGTCGCCGTCGCGCAGCAGCTCGGCGTCCCAGTGGTCGCCCTCGGGCCACGCGGCCTCGCCGCCGGGCCAGGGGCCGACGCCGTGGGCGACGACCGGGTCCGCCGCCGCCGCCGCGGGCCCGCCGTCGTGGCCGGGATCGGCGGGCGCGGGGTCGAGGGGGTCGCGGTCGGTCACGACGGCCAGCGTAGGGTGCCCGGACGACCGGCACCGCACCTCCTGCGCTCCGCCGCCGTCAGTAAGGTGTGCGCATGGGTACTCGCGACGAGGTCGAATGCTGGCTCACCGACATGGACGGCGTCCTGGTGCACGAGAACCAGGCGCTGCCGGGCGCCGCGGCGCTGATCCAGCAGTGGCAGGACGAGGGCACCCCGTACCTCGTGCTCACCAACAACTCGATCTTCACGCCGCGCGACCTCAGCGCCCGCCTCCGCGCGTCGGGGCTGCACGTGCCCGAGGAGCGGATCTGGACGAGCGCGCTCGCCACCGCCGACTTCTGCCGCTCGCAGATGCCCGGGGGCTCGGCGTTCGTCATCGGCGAGGCCGGCATGACCACCGCGCTGCACGAGGCCGGGTTCATCATGACCGAGACCGACCCCGACTACGTGGTGGTCGGCGAGACCCGCAACTACTCGTTCGACGCCATCACGAAGGCGGTGCGGCTGATCCTCGGCGGCGCCCGCTTCATCGTCACGAACCCCGACACGACCGGCCCGAGCGCCGACGGGCCCATGCCGGCGACGGGCGCCATCGCGGCCATGATCACCGCCGCGACGAACAAGCAGCCCTACGTCGTCGGCAAGCCGAACCCGATGATGTTCCGCTCGGCGATGAACCGCATCGGCGCGCACAGCGAGAACACCGCGATGATCGGCGACCGCATGGACACCGACGTCGTCGCCGGCATCGAGGCCGGGCTGCACACGATCCTCGTGATGACGGGCATCAGCGACCAGGCCGAGATCGACCGCTACCCGTTCCGTCCGAACGAGGTGCTGAGCGGGGTGCACGAGCTCGTCCGCGCCGAGCCCCTCGAGACCGACGTGGTGCCGAGCGAGCTCTAGCCCGCCCGGTCCGCGTGCGGGCCCGCTGCACGCTGCCCGGCGCCGGCTGCGTGCTGCGTGCTGCGTGCCACCTGCTGTCCGCAAATGCCGACCATCACGGCCCACGCGACCGCCTGGTACTCGGAAATCCCGTCATTGCAGGAGCGCCGGTCGGCATTTGCTGCAGAAGCCGGGCGGCGCCGGGCAGGGCAGGGCGCTGGAGGCGCGGGTCGGCCCGGTCAGGCCGCGGCCGGCGCGACGCTGGTCGTCATCGGCTCGCCGCCCGCCCGGTCGACGAAGCACCAGTACGACCGCACCCCGGCGGCCCACTCCGCGTCGGTCGCCGGCCAGCTCGCGCTGAACTGCGCGTCGGGGTAGGTGGACGCGGCCGCGAGGTCGAGGGCGTCCGCGCCGGTGCAGAGCACCGACATCTGCGACTGGAGCGCGTCGCTCCCCGGGTACGCGGCGGCAGGGTCGGCGTCGAGGGCGCCGATCGACGCGAGCTGCGCGACGTGCGGCTGGGCGCAGTCGACGACGTCGTAGTCCTGCTGCCACGCGTCGACGAACGTCGAGAGGCACTCGCCGCCCTGCAGGTCGCTCCACGGGTGCGAGCCGGTGCCCAGTGGGCCCGTCGCCGCCTCGGGGGCGAGCTGCGCGGGCGTCGCGGTGACGGTCCGCGTGGCCGCGGCCGCCGCGGGCGGCTCGGTCGGCTGCGGCGTGCCGGCGAAGAGCGACCGGCTGAGCACGAACAGGGCCGCGAGCGCGAGGACGATCACGACGGCGGCGCCGACCCCGAGCAGCACCCACCGGCTGCGCGGCCACGAGCCGATGCCGCCGCCCGAGCCCGCCGCGGAGCCGCCGGCCGGAGGCGTCGAGCCCGCCCCGGTCGCCGCTCCTCGCGGCACCAGCGGAGGCACGGACGAGGAGGCGCGGGTCGGCCCGGCCCCTGCCCCGCCCGCGACGGTGAGGCCGGGCAGCTCGGCGTCGCCGTGCGACACCGAGCGCGGGCGCTCCCCCGCGGACGAGGTCGGCGCCTGCGCGGTCGGCTCCGGCGAGGTGGGCGCCGACGCGGCGGCGAGCCCCGTCGGGCCAGCCGGCGGGACGGGCAGCACCGAGGTCGCGAGGTCCGCACCGGCAGGGGCCTGGTCGTCTCGGTCCAGGCCGAGGTCGAGGGCGCGGGTCGGCGGGTCGTCCGAGGCCGCGGCATCGGCGTCGGCGTCGGCGTCGGGCTCGGGCTGGAGCTCGAGCGCGGCCAGGGCCGCGGCGAGCGCGTCGCCCTCGGTGGTCGGGTCGTCGTCGGTCTCGGCCGTCGACGGCCGCAGCTCCTCCGCGGGCTCGCCGGAGTGCAGGTCGCCCCGGGGAACGTCGTCCTCGGGCACGTCGTCGCTGAGCGCCCAGGAGCCGCCCGACGCCAGCGGCCCCGGGTCGACGAGGTCGCTGCGGCCGGCGTCGGCGGACGGGTCGCCCGGGACGTCCTCGAGGGTCTCGGGGTCGTCGGCCGACGGACGCACGATGCCGAGCAGCTCCGTGAAGGTCGGCTCGTCCGCGCGCCCGGGAGCGTCCGCGCCGGCGGTCGGTGCCGCAGACCCTCCCGAAGGAGGCGCGGCGAACGACCCGGCAGCGCCCGCCGAGGCGGCGGGGCCGGCTGCGGCAGCGGGGTCGAGGTCGTCGGACGAGGCCGTCCCCTCGGCGCCCGCCGCCACGGCGGGCGGCACTACGACGCCGGCGGCCTCGGCCTCGCGGCGCTCGCGTCGGGTCATCTCGTGGTGCTCGGCCACCCACCACGGCTCCGCGGCGGGAGTCTCGCCGGCGACGTCGGAGTCGCCGGCCTCGGCGACGTCGGCGGAGTCGGTGCCCTCGGTGTCGGCGCCCTGCGGGTCGGTGCCCTCGGTCTCGGTGCCCTCGGTCTCGTCGACCTCGGTGTCGCCGACCTCGGACTGCCCCTCGGTCGTGGCGGCGCCGTGGTCGAGACCGCCACGGTCGTCGTCCGGGACGAGGTCGGGCTCACGGGCGAGGTCGGGGCCGGGGGCGAGGTCGTCCGACTCGACGCGACCGGCCTCGTCACCGACCGCGGCCCTGACGGGCAAGTCGGAGGCCTGCCCGGAGGCGTCGTCGCTCGGGCGGGCAGGCAGCCCCGTCACATCGTCAGCCGGGTCGTCCTCGGCCGTGACGGGCAGGTCGAGCGCCCGGGTCGGGGCGCCCTCGGGTGTTGCGTCCCCAGGCGTCGCGTCCTCGGCCGTGGCCTCGGGCGCCGCCGGGTCGTCGACCGTCACGGGGAGGTCGAGGGCGCGCGTCGCGGCGTCGACGGCGGGGTCACCGCTCGGGGCGACCGCCTCTTCAGGCGCCGGCTCCTCGGCGACCACGTCGAGGGCCCGCGTCGCGGCGTCGTCGTCGTCGTCGACGGGATGCCCGGACGGGGCGACCGCCTCGTGGGGCCGCGCCTCGTCGGGGGTCTCGACCCTCGCCTCCTCGGGCTCGTCGGCGGCGGCAGGTCCGTCCGACGGACGGACGGCGTCGGCGTCGTCGTCGGCGTCGCGCGTCGTGGGCGTGCCCCAGTCGAAGGTTGAGGGGAAGACCGGGGCGGGCTCCGCCGGGGGCGTGATGAGGGCGGTGAAGGGGCCGGGCTCGTCGGCGGGAGCCGCGTCCGTGGGCGAGACGTCGGCGGGCGCGGGCTCGTCGGCCTCCGCAGCCGTCCGGGCGACGTCGGCGTGCCCGGTCTCGTCGGCAGGCGGCGCGGCTGCGGGCGCCGGGGCAGGCACGACGGCCGGGCGCGGGGCCACGGCCGGCGGGACCTCGTAGCGGCGGGGCACGAGCGGCTCGGCCAGGGGCGCCGAGTCGGCAGGGTCGTCGCCCGACGCGGCGTGGTCGTCGGCCGACGCGGCGTCGTCGGCGCGCGAGGCGACGTCGCCGGTCTCAGTGTCGGCGGCGCCGGTCTCGGAGTCGGCGGACGACACCGGGGCAGGGGGCGGCACGGCTCCGGCGAGCGCCGAGAGGTCGAGCGCGAGGGGGTGGCCCGAGCTCTTCACGACGTCGGACTCGGCGGTCGGGGCGGGCGGCACGGTGAACGGCGGAGGCGAGACAGGGGTCTCGGCCGTCCCCGCAGCGGCGGGAGGCTCCTCGGCCGGGCGTGCGGCGGACGGGAACGCGTCGTCGACCGCCCCGGCGTCCGAGCGCGCCCCGGCGTCCGAGCGCGAGCCAGCGTCCGAGCGCGAGCCGGCGTCCGCGTCCGAGCCCGCGTCGGGCTCCGACTCCGCCTCGTCGTCCTCGAACTGCGCGGCGAGCCAGTCCCCGGCGTCGAGGCCGGTGGTGTCGGCGGCGGGCTCGCGTCCCGTCTCGTCGTCGTCGCCCGGGCGACGCCCCTCGCGCTCGTCGCTCACGGCTGCAGCCCGAGATCGTCCAGCCCGATGGCCGCGTAGTAGGGGTACCCGGCGGCCTCGATGACCTCGCGGGCGCCGGTGCTGCGGTCGACGACGACGGCGACGGCGGCGATCTCGGCGCCGACGGCCTCGAGCGCCTTCGCGGCGGTCAGGGGCGAGCCGCCGGTGGTCGAGGTGTCCTCGAGCACGACGACGCGGCGGCCCTCGAGGTCGGGGCCCTCGACCTGCTTGCCGCGGCCGTGGTCCTTCGGCTCCTTGCGGACCACGAAGGCGTCGTAGTCGCGGCCGAGGGCGACGCCCTGGTGCAGCACGGCCGAGGCGATCGGGTCGGCGCCCATCGTGAGGCCGCCGACGGCGAAGACGTCGGGCACGTCGGAGATGAGGTCGACCATGACGCGGCCGATCAGGGGCGCGACGCGGTGATCGAGGCTGACCTTGCGCAGGTCGATGTAGTAGCTCGCCTTCTTGCCGCTCGTGAGCGTGAAGTCGCCGTGGAAGACGGCCTCGGAGCGGATGTAGTCGATGAGCTGCGTTCGTGCGTCGGTCACGGTTGCCCATGGTAGAGCAGGCGACCCTGCCCAGGCCGGGTGCGCCTCCCGCCCAGGCCGGGTGCGCCTCCTGCCGGTAGCGTGGTGGGCATGCGCGTCGCGACCTGGAACGTCAACTCCGTCCGTGCCCGAGTCGGCCGGGTGGTCGACTGGCTCGTCCGGGAGGACGTCGACGTCGTCGGCCTGCAGGAGATCAAGTGCAAGCCCGAGCAGTTCCCGTACGACGCGTTCCGCGAGGCCGGCTACGAGGTCGAGCTGCACGGCCTCAGCCAGTGGAACGGCGTCGCGTTCGCGAGCCGCCTGCCGATGGACGACGTGACGATCACGTTCCCGACCCAGCCCGGCTTCGCGAAGGGGCAGGAGGGGCCCGACCAGCCCAAGGAGGCGCGCGCGATCGGCGTCACGGTCGAGGGCGTCCGCCTCTGGTCGCTCTACGTGCCGAACGGGCGCGAGCTGGGCGACCCGCACTACGACTACAAGCTCGACTGGCTCGCCGCCCTCGCCGCCGAGACCCGGGGCTGGCTCGCCGAGCGCCCCGACCAGCCGCTGGCCCTGATGGGCGACTGGAACGTCGCCCCGCTCGACACCGACGTGTGGGACGTCTCGGTCTTCGAGGGCCACACGCACGTCAGCCAGCCGGAGCGCGACGCCTTCGCCGCCTTCGAGGCGGCCGGCCTGGCCGACGTCGTGCGTCCGCGCCTGCCCGAGGGCTACACCTACTGGGACTACAAGCAGCTGCGGTTCCCGAAGAACGAGGGCATGCGCATCGACTTCATCATGGGCTCGCAGGCCTTCGCCGACCTCGTCACCGACGCGGCGATCCACCGCGACGAGCGCAAGGGCGACGCCCCGAGCGACCACGTGCCCGTGGTCGTCGACCTCGACCTCGAGACCGAGCTCGACGACGACCGCCCCATGATCTTCTAGCGGGCGGCCCTCACGACCGAGGAGGCGCCTCCTACTTCAACAGCGCCGCCACCAGCACCAGCAGGGGCACGGACCCGATGGTCGTGACGAGCACCGTGTCGCGGGCCACCACCACCCCCGTCTGGTAGCGCTGGGCGTAGTTGAACACGTTCTGGGCGCTCGGCAGGCCGGCGAGCACGACCGCCACGAAGAGCTGGTCGTGGTCGAGGTCGAAGACGAAGGCGCCCAGCAGCCAGGCGACGAGCGGCATCACGACGAGCTTGAGCACGGTCGCCACGGCGATGTCGGCGCGCCCCTCGCGCGCCTGCAGCGGCTTCGAGCCCGAGAGCGACATGCCGAACGAGAGGAGCACGACGGGCACGGCGGCCGCGCCGACGAGCAACAGCGGCTGCATGACGGGGTCGGGCAGCTCGACGTCGAGCACGGCCAGCAGCACCCCGAGCGCCGACGCGATGAGCAGGGGGTTCGTCAGAGGCCGGACGATCGCACGGCCGAGGCTGCTGCCGCGGTTGGTGACCGTGTCCATCACCGAGAGCACGACGGGCGTGACGACGAGCAGCTGGTAGAGCAGCACCGGGGCCACGAACGTCGCGCTGCCGAGCACGTAGGTGGCGACCGGCAGCCCGATGTTGTTCGCGTTGACGTACGCGCCGCCCATCGTGCCCATCGTCGTCTCGGCCGCCGTGCGCCGGAGGACGAACCGGAGCAGCACGACCGAGAGGACCGCGGCGGCCAGCGAGGCCAGGGCGGACACGACGAGCAGCTCGGAGAAGAGGACGTGCACGTCGGCCCGCGAGATGGTGGAGAAGAGCAGGCAGGGCGTCAGCACGAAGAAGACGAGCCGCGAGAGCACCTGGTGGGCGCCCGGGCCGAGCAGGTCGACGCGCCCCACCACCCAGCCCGCGGCGATGACCACGCCGATGATGCCGAACCCGATCAGCACTCCGCCCATGCACCCATCCTGGCGCAGACCGCCGACGGTCAGCGTCGGAGGCGGGGCTCAGCCCCGGCGGGCCGGCATCGGTCAGCCCCGGCGGGCCGGCATCGGTCAGCCCCTCCGGGCCGGCGTCGGTCAGCCCCGGCGGGCCGGCGCCGGCACGCGGGCGGCCGCCGAGCCCGGTGCCGCCGCCCGCAGCGTGGCCATCAGGTAGAGCACGGTCTCGGCGGCCTCGTCGCTCGTGGACCACACGACCTCGTCGCCCGCGGCCGCCACGACGTCGAACTCGACCCCTGCCTCGAGCCCGGAGCGCTCGGCGAGGCTGTCGACGAACCGCCGGCCGTCGTCGTCGAGGGTCGGCGACTCGCAGATCACGACGAGCGCGCCGCGGCACAGCGCGGGCGCGAGCAGGTCGGCCGCGCGGCCGAGCACGGCGGCGCAGGGCTGCGCCCGGTCGGCGCCGAACACCGCGGCCACGTCGAACCCGTCGAGGTCGGCGACCGCCACCTCGGCCTGCTCGTCGAGCTCGACCGCCACGACCTCCGCACCGAGAGCCGCCGCACGGTCGGCGGCCGGCGCGGCCCAGGACCACGAGCCCACCAGCGCGAGCTTGGGAGAGTGGACGAAGTACATGGACGGACCCCTCACGAACCACTGCCAGCCCAGCGCCGACAGGTGGGCCCACGCTACCCCCGGTGATGTGTGGGACATAAACATTCGAGGTGTTCTGGCCGATACGCGAAAATGCGCGGCTCCGAGCCGTGCAAGATGGGGTGGTGACGCGACTCCACGACCCCTCCGCCCACTCGTTCGCCTCCGACAACTACTCCGGCGCCCACCCCGAGGTCCTCCAGGCCATGGTCGAGGCGAACGGCGGCCACGTGGGCTCGTACGGCGCCGACCCGTACACGCGGCGCCTCGACGAGGTCGTGCGCGACGTCTTCGGCGAGGGCGCGTCGATCGACCCCGTGCTCACGGGCACCGGGGCGAACGTGTCGGCCCTGCAGGCCCTGGTGCCCCGCTGGGGCGCCGTCGTGTGCGCGGCCAGCGCCCACGTCTACACCGACGAAGGCGGGGCGCCCGAGCGCCTCGGCGGCATCAAGCTGCTCACCGTGCCGACGCCCGACGGCAAGCTCACGCCCGAGCTGATCGACCGGCAGGCCCACGGCTGGGGCGACCAGCAGCGCCCGCAGCCGCTCGCGGTCACCGTCACCCAGAGCACCGAGCTCGGCACCGTCTACACGCCGGACGAGCTGCGCGCCGTCACCGACCACGCCCACGCCCACGGCATGTCCGTGCACCTCGACGGCGCGCGGCTGGCGAACGCCGCCGCCTCGCTGGGGGTGTCGCTCCGGGCGATCACCCGCGACGCGGGCGTCGACTCCGTCTCGCTCGGCGGCACGAAGAACGGCCTCGTGCTGGGCGAGTCGGTCGTGACCTTCACCGAGGAGGCGCGGGCCGGCCTGGTCTTCCTGCGCAAGATGGACGCGCAGCTGGTCTCGAAGATGCGCTTCACGTCCGCGCAGTTCCTCGCGATGTTCGAGGGCGACCTGTGGCTGCGCTCGGCCACGCAGGCCAACGCGATGGCCACGCGGCTCGCCGGCGCGCTCGCCGTGCTGCCGGGCGTCGTGGTCACCCAGCCGGTCGACGCCAACGCCGTCTTCGTCGTGCTGCCGGCCGCCGCCGTCGAGCCCCTGCGGGCGACGCACCACTTCTACGACTGGGACCGCCAGACCGGCGAGGTGCGGCTGATGTGCTCGTTCGACACCACCGAGGAGCACGTCGACCGGCTCGTGGCCGACCTCCGGGCCCTGCTCGGCTGACCCGGGCTCAGCGGACGACCACGCGCAGGCCGCCGTCGGGCCGCGGCTCGACGTCGACCGTCCAGCCGTGCGCCCGGGCCACGGAGGCGACGATCGCCAGGCCGAGGCCGCTGTGCCGGGGCTCGTCGGCTCCCGTCGGCGCGGGGGCGGCCGTGCGGGCCGCGCCGGCCGCCCGCGTGAAGGGCTGCGTGAGCGTCGGCGCGACGTCGGCCGGGACGACCGCGCCGGTGTTCTCGACGACGAGCACGAGCCCCGGCCCGCCGTGGACGCGGAGCCACCCGCGCGGCACGTTGTGCTCGACGGCGTTCGCGACGAGGTTCCGCACGAGCTGCCCGAGCAGCACCGGGTCGCCGCACACCCGCGGGAACGACCCGCGGCCGACGACGACCTCGACGTCTCGCTCGTCCGCCCTCGGCAGCAGCGACCCGACGACCTCGGCCACGACGTCGCCGAGGTGCACGTCGACGTGGGCGTCGCCCGCGACCCCGCGGTCGGCCGTCGCGAGCGTCAGCAGGCTCTCGATCAGGTGCTCGCTCTGTCGGTTCACCTCGAGCAGCTGGTCGCGAGTGGCCGCGACGGCGTCGGGCGACGGGTCGTCGAGCCCGATCTGCAGGGCGGCCCGCTGCACCGCGAGCGGGGTGCGCAGCTCGTGCGAGGCGTAGGCGACGAACCGGCGCTGGGCCTCGAACGAGGCCTCGAGCCGGTCGAGCAGCTCGTCGATGGTCTCGGCCACCTGCGCCACCTCGTCGCGCGGCCCCGTCAGCCCGATGCGCTCGTGCAGGGTGCTCGCGGTGATGCCGCGCGCCGTCGCGACGACGTCGTCGAGCGGCCGCAGCATCCGGCCGCTGACGAACCAGCCCACCCCGGCCGCGAGCAGCGAGGCGACGGCGACGCCGAGCCCGGACCACAGCACCTGCTGGCGGTGCAGCAGGTCGGTCACGAGCACCGCGGACGCGTCGACCTCCTCGACGACGGGGCACCCGCGGCCGAGGCACGCCGTGGCGACGCCCGGGGTCGGCGCCGACGCCCCGACGTCGGGGTCGATCGAGGTCGTCGCCGGAGCCTCGGCGACGCCTCCGTCCACGGCCGCCAACGAGACCGCGACGCCCTGCGACGTGCCCGCGGCCACGCCCACCAGCACGATCCCGGCCAGCAGCGCGAAGGCGCCGCCGAAGGCCACGGAGGTGCGGGCCCGGATGCTCCACCGGCGCGGCGACAGCATCCCCAGCCCGCCGGTCCGGCCGCCGGCCGCCCGGCCGCCCGTGCGCGCGCTCACAGCTGGTACCCCCGCCCCGGCAGGGTCCGGATCGGGTCGGGCGGGCCCAGCTTGCGCCGCAGCTTGCTCATCGTGACGCGGACGGCGTTGGTGAAGGGGTCGACGTTGACGTCCCAGACCTTCTCGAGCAGCTCCTCCGCGCTCACGACCCTGCCGTCGGCCGCGAGGAGCGCCTCGAGCACCATCAGCTCCTTGGTCGACAGCGCCAGGTCGCGGCCCGACCGGGTCGCCATGTGGCGGGAGACGTCGAGCACGAGGTCGCCGCGCCGGAGGACGGGCGGCGCCGACGTTCCGGGTCGTCGGCCGAGCGCCCTGACCCGGGCGACCAGCTCGGGATACTCGAAGGGCTTCGCGAGGTAGTCGTCGGCCCCGAGCTCGAGGCCGCCGACCCGGTCGCCGAGGCCCCCGGCCGCCGTGAGCATGAGGATGCGGGTCGACGAGCCCCGCTCGGCCAGCCGACGGGCGACGACGTCGCCGTGCACGCCCGGCAGGTCGCGGTCGAGCACGACCACGTCGTAGTCGTTCACGGCGAGCAGCTCGTCCGCGTCGTCGCCGCGGTACGCGACGTCGACGGCCATCGCCTGCCGGGCGAGGCCGGCCGCGACGAGGTCGGCCAGGGTCTGCTCGTCGTCCACCACCAGGACCCGCACGGCCCCTCCGTCCTGCCGGAGACCGGCCTCGAGTCGACGTGCGCCGGCCGGCGCACCCTGCACCGACATTAGGACGGTGGTGTTTCACCGACATAACGTCGGCCGCCCCGCCGACGAAACGCGGCTCGTCGTGGACTGGGCGCACACCACCGACGAAAGGAGTCCTCGTGACCCCCACCGCCCCTCCTGCCCCCTGCCGGGCCGCCGCCCCGGGCGCCGCGCGCCGACGGACCGTCGCGCTGCTGGCCGCGGCCACGCTGCTGCCGGGCCTGCTCGCCGCGTGCTCGACCGACGCCTCCGGCGCTCCCGCCGCGACGACCGCCGCCGACCGCGTCGCCGCGTCCGACGCCGCCGCCCTCGGCGCCTGCGTCCGCGACGCGGGCTGGGACGTCGACGACGCCGACCTCGGCCGGCAGGGCGTCGCGCCGCTGCCCGACGGCGTCGACGGCGGCTCCGCCGACGCCGACCGCTACCTCGAGGCGGTCGAGACCTGCCAGGAGTCGGTCGGGTCGGGCACGCCGCACTTCACCGACGAGCAGACCCGGGAGTTCGACCAGCAGCTGCGGGAGATGGCCCAGTGCCTCCGCGACGCCGGCTTCGACGCCGTCGAGGATCCGGTCGACGGCGTCTGGCAGAGTCCCGAGCAGTACCTCGGCGACCCGGCGTACGACGCCGCCTCCGAGACCTGCTCGAGCGGGCTGGAGGTGGTGGGCCGATGAGCCGCCGGTCGACGACGGCGCCCCTGCTGGCTGCCCTCGCGCTCCTCGCCGCCCCGCTGACCCTGTCCGCCTGCTCCTCGGACGCCGACCCGGCCCCCGCGACGACGGCCGCGTCCGGCAGCTGGTCGTCCGCCATGGGCTCCTGCCTGCGGGCGCAGGGCTACGACGTGGCCGACTCCGACCTCGTCGAGGGCGTCGTCGCGCCGCCGGACGGGGTCGACGTCGACACGTACGCGAGCGACTGGGAGACCTGCCGCTCGGCGCTGCCCGAGGCGATCGGCGGGGGCGACCAGGAGCCGTCCGCCGAGGATCTCGCCGCCTGGCAGGAGGCGAACCTCAGGGTCGCGCAGTGCGTCCGCGACGCCGGGTTCCCCGACTTCGCCGACCCCGTCGACGGCGAGTGGAGCGCGGCCATGAGCACCAGCGACGACGACCCGCTGACCCGGGCGTTCCTCGACTGCTCGGACGAGCACGGCTCGAACGCCGAGGGAGCAGAGGGATGATGCCGACGGTGGAGGCTGCGCCGAGCGGGGCGGCGTCCGGCACGTCGGGGCGGGCCGGCCCTCGGCGGACGACGCGCCTGTGGGTCGCGCTCGCCGCCGGCGCCGCCTGCGCGATGTCGCTGAGCGGCTGCGCCCTGCTCGACGGCGCGGCGGCCTCGCCGGACCCGTCGTCGAGCGCCGCCGCGGCGACGGCCGGCCGCCCCACCACGCCGGTCGTGCGCGGCGACCTGGTCGACGGTAAGAAGTTCCCCGGCACGCTGGGCTACGGCCCGGCCACGCCGCTCCGCTCGGCGGCGGGCGGCACCGTCACGGGCCTGCCCGCCGTCGGCGACGTGATCGGCCTCGACGGCGTCCTCTACTCGGTCGACGAGAAGCCGGTGCGGGCGCTGCACGGCACCGTGCCGCTGTGGCGCACGCTCGAGCAGGGCCTGCGCGGCGCCGACGTGGGGCAGCTCAAGGACAGCCTGCGGGCCCTCGGCTACGACGTGGCCGACGACGACGTCTTCGACGGCCGCACCCGCGCCGCGGTCGTCCGCTGGCAGAAGGACCGCGGCCTCGAGCGGACGGGCACGCTGACGGCGTCCGACGTCGCCTTCGTGCCGGGCGACGTGCGGGTCGGCGAGCTGCAGGGGCGGGTGGGCGACGCCGCGGGGGAGGTCCTCTGGGGCTGGACGCCCGCCTCCCTCGTGGCCTCGGCCTCGGTCTCGGCGGCCGACGCGGCGCGGTTCCCGGGCGGCGCGGCCGTCCAGGTGGGCCTGCCCGGCGGCACGACGGTGCCGGGGACGGTCCAGGGCGTCGACGACGCCTCGTCCGACGACGGAGGCGGAAAAGGAGGCGGCGGCGGCGCCGGCGGGGAGAAGAAGACCGTCGTCGTGCGGCTCGACGGGCCCCTGCCCGAGGGCACCTCGACGACGGCCGCGGTCGACCTCCTCGTCGACGGCGAGAAGCGGGAGGGCGTGCTGAGCGTGCCCGTGACGGCCCTGCTCGCGAGCGCCGACGGCTACGCCGTCGAGAAGCGGGTCGGCGGAACGGTCGAGCGCGTCCCCGTCGAGCTCGGGTTCTTCGCCCAGGGCCGCGTCGAGGTCGTCGGCGGCGAGCTCGCCGAGGGCGACGAGGTCGTGGTGCCCTCGTGACCGGCGCGGGCACCGGGGTCAGGACCCCCGCCTCCTCGGCCGTGGCCCCGGCCGTGCTCGAGCTGACCGGCGTGACGAAGACCTACGGCGACCTGGCCGCCCTCGGCGGCGTCGACCTGACCGTCCGCCAGGGCGAGTTCGTCGCCGTGGTCGGGCCGAGCGGCTCGGGCAAGTCGACGATGCTCAACGTGATGGGCACGCTCGACCGCCCGACCTCGGGCTCCGTGCGCGTCGCGGGGCACGAGATCGGCGAGCTGAGCGACGACGCCGTCTCGCGGCTGCGGGCCGACCACATCGGCTTCGTGTTCCAGCACTTCCACCTCGCCCCGGGCGCCACGGCGACGGAGAACGTCGCCGACGGGCTGCTCTACGCGGGGGTGCCGCGCCGACGCCGGGCGGAGCGGGCGCGCGAGGCGCTCGCCCGCGTCGGCCTGGCCGAGCGCGCCGGGCACCGGCCGCACGAGCTGTCGGGCGGCGAGAAGCAGCGGGTCGCCGTCGCGCGCGCGATCGTCGGCGACCCCACGCTGCTGCTGGCCGACGAGCCGACCGGAGCGCTCGACTCGTCGTCGGGCGCGGCGATCCTCCGCCTGCTCCGCGACCTCAACGACCCGGGCACGACCATCGTCGTCATCACGCACGACCTGGCGCTGGCCGCGAGCCTGCCCCGCCAGGTGCGGATGCGCGACGGCCTCGTCGACGACGTCTCGGGGCTCGACGCGGCGGGCCTCGCCGCCGCGATGCCGGGGTCGTCGGCGTTCGCGGGGGTGGCCTCGTGACCGCCCGAGGCGCCGAGACGTCGGGCCGGACCGGCCACGTCTCGGCCGGCGACCTGCTGCGCCTGGGGTTCTTCGGCCTGCGCACGCGCCCCACGCGGGTCGTCCTGTCGGCCCTCGGCATCGCGATCGGCATCGCCGCGATGATCGCGGTCGTCGGCATCTCGTCGTCGAGCCAGGCCGCGCTCGACCGGGTGCTCGACGGGCTCGGGACGAACCTGCTCCGGGCGTCCCCGGGCGAGTCGTACAGCGGCGACGCGGTGCCCCTGCCCGCGGAGTCGGTCGAGATGCTCGACCGCCGCGACGACGTCGAGACGGCGGCGGGCGTGGGCCGCGTCGGCGACCAGAAGGTCTACCGCACCGACCGGGTGCCGGCGGCGGCCTCCGGCGGCATCGGCCTCGACGTCGTGCAGGGCGACCTGCAGGGCGCCCTGGGGGCCGAGCTCGCCTCGGGCTGCTGGTTCGGCCCGGCGGCGGACCAGCTGCCGCAGGTCGTGCTCGGGGCCGTCGCCGCGGCCACCCTCGGCCTCGACCACGTCGACGGCGACACCCGCATCTGGATCGGCGGCCGCTGGGTCGCCGTGGCGGGCATCCTCGAGCCCCTGCCGCTCGCGCCCGACCTCGACTCGTCGGCCCTGGTGCCCGCGGCGGGCGCCGACCGGCAGTTCGGCTTCGACGGGCACCCGACGCAGCTCTTCGTGCGGGCGGCGCCCGACTCCGTCACCGCGGTCCGCGACCTCATCGCCGCGACGGTCTCCCCGTCCGCCCCGTCGGACGTCTCGGTGGCCCGCCCCTCGGACGCGCTGGCCGCCCAGCAGGCCACCGAGGACTCCTTCACCGGCCTGCTGCTCGGCATCGGCGGCGTCGCCCTGCTCGTCGGGGGCATCGGCGTGGCGAACACCATGGTCATCACGGTGCTCGAGCGCCGGGCGGAGGTCGGCGTGCGGCGCGCGCTCGGCGCCCGCCGACGGCACGTGCGCGACCAGTTCCTCGTCGAGTCGCTGATGCTGTCGTCCCTGGGAGGTGCGGCGGGCGTCGCGATCGGGGTCGTCGTGACGGTCGTGTTCGCCGTCTCGCAGGGCTGGCCGGTGAGCATCCCGCTCTGGGCGGCGGCCGGCGGGCTCGCCGCCACCGTGCTGATCGGCGGCGTCAGCGGGCTGTACCCGGCGTCGCGGGCGGCGCGCATCCCGCCGACGTCGGCGCTGGCCGCGACCTGACGCACGGCGCCCCGGCGCCCCCGCACCCCGGCGCCCCGGCGCCCCGGCGGCGCATCGCCCCCGCACCCCGGAGTGGACGGAACACCCCCGAACGACGGGGTGCATCGTCCACTCCGGGGTGCCGCGCGTCGGTCAGGCCGCGGGCACGTCCCGTCGCGCGGCGGCGACGAACTCGGCGATCAGCCCGACGTCCTTGACGCCCCGCGACGACTCGACCCCCGAGCTCACGTCGACGCCGACCGCGCCGACGGACCGCAGCGAGGCGAGCAGCTCCCCGACGGTGTCGGGGGTGAGCCCGCCCGCGAGCAGCCAGTCCCGGGCGGGCGGGGCGGCGAGCAGCGGCCGGGCGTCGAACACGGCCCCGGCACCGGGCTCGACCGCGTCGAGCAGCAGGGCGTCCTCACGGAACGCGGCCCGCGCCTCCTCGGCCTCGCCGGCGTAGCGCGCAGCGCTCACGGCGCGGATCACCCGGAACCCCGCCGCCTGCACGGCCGCGACGTCGTCGAGCGACTCGTCGCCGTGCAGCTGCACCGTCGAGATCGAGGAGGCGCGGGCCAGGTCGAGCACCTCCCCCACGCCCTGGCCGCGGAACACGCCGACCGTCTCGATGCCCTCGGGCACGCGCGCCCGCAGCTCGCGTACGGTCGCGGGGCCGACGGTGCGCGGACTGCCCGGCGCCAGGACGAAGCCCACCGCGTCGGCCCCGGCGGCCACGGCCGCGTCGACCGTCTCGGGCGTGGACAGGCCGCAGATCTTCACCCAGGTGCGCATGCGTCCAGTCTGCCCGCCGCCCGGCAGGCGTCCGCTCAGTCGAGGTCGTCGAGCTCGTCGGCGGTGGGCTCGACCGCGTCCTGCCGCACGACCGTCAGCGCCTGCCCGTCGGCGGCCACGTCGACGAGCACGGTGTCGCCGTCCTCGACGGAGCCGCCGAGCAGCGCCATGGCGAGCTGGTCGTCGATCTGCCGCTGCATCAGCCGGCGCAGCGGCCGTGCCCCGTAGATCGGGTCGTAGCCGCGCTCGGCCAGCCACGCGCGCGCGTCAGGAGTCACCGCGAGCGACAGCCGGCGGTCGGCGAGCCGGCGGCCGAGCCGGTCGACGTAGAGCGAGACGATCTGGCCCAGGTCGTCGGCCGAGAGCGTCGAGAACACGACGATGTCGTCGAGGCGGTTGACGAACTCGGGCTTGAACGCCTGGCGCACGAGCCCCTGCACGAGCTCCTCCTTCTCGGGGTCGCCCAGGCCGGGGTCGGTGATGACCTGTGAGCCGAGGTTCGACGTCAGCACCAGGATCGTGTTGCGGAAGTCGACCGTGCGGCCCTGGCCGTCGGTGAGCCGGCCGTCGTCGAGCACCTGCAGCAGCACGTCGAACACCTCGGGGTGGGCCTTCTCGACCTCGTCCATCAGCACGACGCTGTAGGGGCGCCTCCGCACCGCCTCGGTGAGCTGCCCGCCGGCCTCGTAGCCGACGTAGCCGGGAGGCGCGCCCACGAGGCGGGACACGCTGTGCTTCTCGCCGTACTCGCTCATGTCGATGCGGACGAGGGCCTTCTCGTCGTCGAACAGGAAGTCGGCGAGGGCCTTGGCCAGCTCGGTCTTGCCGACGCCGGTCGGGCCGAGGAACAGGAACGAGCCGGTCGGGCGGTCCGGGTCGCTGATGCCCGCGCGGGTGCGGCGGACGGCCTCGCTGACCGCGGCGACCGCCTTCTTCTGGCCGATGAGGCGCCTCCCGAGCTCGCTCTCGAGGTGCAGCAGCTTCTCGGTCTCGCCGCTGAGCAGCCGGCCGACGGGGATGCCCGTCCACGCGGCGACGACCTCGGCGATGTCGGAGTCGGTCACGCTGTCGCTGACCAGCCGGTCGTCGGACTGCTCGAACGACTCGGCGTCGGCGAGGCGCCGCTCGATGTCGGGGATGCGCTCGTAGCTGATGCGCGCCGCGTCCTCGTAGCGGCCCTCGCGCAGGGCGCGGTCGGCGTCGATGCGGGCCTCGTTGAGGTCGCTGCGGAGCGTGCCGACGCCCTGCAGCGCGGCCTTCTCGGCCTGCCACCGCGCGTTCAGGTCGTCGTAGGCCGCCTGCCGCTCGGCGATCGTCTCGCGCAGCGTGGCGAGGCGGGCCTGCGAGGCCTCGTCCTTCTCCTTCTTGAGCGCGAGTTCTTCGATCTGCAGGCGCACGAGGCCGCGGTAGAGCTGGTCGAGCTCGACGGGCGACGAGTCGATCTCCATCTTGAGCCGCGACCCTGCCTCGTCGACGAGGTCGATGGCCTTGTCGGGCAGCTGGCGGCTCGGGATGTACCGGTTCGACAAGGAGGCGGCGGCCACGAGGGCACCGTCGGTGATGGTCACGCCGTGGTGCGCCTCGTACCTCTCCTTCAGGCCCCGGAGGATCGCCACCGTGTCCTCCACGGTGGGCTCGCCCACGTACACCTGCTGGAACCGCCGTTCGAGGGCGGCGTCCTTCTCGACGTACTGCCGGTACTCGTCGAGGGTGGTGGCGCCGATCAGCCGCAGCTCGCCGCGGGCGAGCATCGGCTTGAGCATGTTGGAGGCGGCCACCGAGCCCTCTCCCCCGCCTGCGCCCATGAGGGTGTGCAGCTCGTCGATGAAGGTGATGACCTGGCCGTCGCTCGCGGTGATCTCCTTCAGGACGTCCTTCAGGCGCTCCTCGAACTCGCCGCGGTACTTCGCGCCGGCGACGAGGGCCGCGAGGTCGAGGCTGATGAGGCGCTTGTCCTTCAGGCTGTCGGCGACGTCGCCCTCGACGATGCGCTGGGCGAGGCCCTCGACGACGGCGGTCTTGCCGACGCCGGGCTCGCCGATCAGCACGGGGTTGTTCTTGGTGCGGCGCGTGAGCACCTGGCTGATGCGCCGGATCTCGGCGTCCCGACCGATCACGGGGTCGAGCGCGCCGCTGCGGGCGATCGCCGTGAGGTCGACGCCGTACTTCTCGAGCGCGCTCTTCTGCTTCTCGCCGGTGGCCGGAGCGCCCTGCATGTTCGCCATGGGTGTGCCTTTCTCAAGAACCTGAGTGGAGCTGACTCAAGTTTACGCCGTGCCGGGCCCGGACGAAACCCCGACGGTCGTTGTGCCACCGGTCGTTGTGCCATGCTCTGTTCTACACGTAACATTCCAGTGCAGTACGACCGGCAGCGACGCTGCCTCGACGAGAGAGAGCACCCCTCATGAAGAAGTTGTCCTTGCGCTCGTGCGCGACCGGAGCGGCGACGGTCGCGATCGTCACCGGCCTGAGCTTCACGCCCGGAGCCGCCGTGCACGCCGCGGCGAGCGACGCCGCCGTCGACGCCGTCGGCGACGTCCTCGCGGGCCCGTTCCTCGCCGACTCGTGGCAGGCGTCCAACTTCGTGGTCGCCGGCGAGCCCACCGCAGGGGCCGGCCTCGAGCGCGCCGTCTACCAAGATCTCGACGCCGCGCGCGCCGCGGCCGCGACGTGGACGTTCCCGGGGCTGGCCAAGACCGGCCAGGTGCGCGGGACGGGCGCGGCCTCGAACGTCTGCCTCCAGGTGAGCCCGGCCGTCGACGAGACCGTCCTCGTGCCCCAGACCTGCGCCGACCGCCCCTCGCAGAAGTTCTCCTGGGTCGATGTCGACGGCGGCAAGACCCTGGTCTCGGCGGCCGCGCCGCGCACCTACCTCTCGACGAGCAGCGCCACGGGCACCTTCGTCCTGCACCGCTCGGCGTCCCGGGCCCTCACGTTCCGCACGGACGAGCTCACGCGCCCCTTCACCGCCGCCGTCGACGCGGTCGACGTCGCGGCGCGCACCGCCGACATCTCCGGGCGGGCCGTGCCCGGCGCCTACGTCCTCGTCGACGGGCGCGACCAGGTCCAGGCCGCCGACGACGGCACGTGGCACTACCGGCTCACCGACCTGTCGCTCGGCGTGACCTCGATCGGCCTCGAGCAGTGGGAGGGCACCACCAAGACAGGCGAGGTCACGCTCGACGTGACCCTCCCCGTGGCGTCCGTCACCGCCTCCGTCCGCTTCCCGACCGACACGTCGAAGCCCGCGGTCGTCAGCGGCGGCGCCCAGCCGGGCGCCGAGGTCGTCGTCACCGACGCCGCGGGCGCGGAGCTCGCCCGCACCACCGCCCAGACCGGCTCCGGCAGCTGGTCGGCGGCCCTCCCTGCCCCCGGCACCGGCGGCGACCGCCCCGTCCGCGTGTTCCAGCTCGTCGACGGCGAGAAGAACGGCGAGATCGGCGTCACGGTGGCCTACGGCGCCGGCGTCTCGGTCACGAGCCCGGCCGACGGCGCCGCCCACGACGGCGGCCGGCTCCGCATGAGCGGGCGAGGCGAGGCGGGCGCGTCGGTCACGATCCGCGAACAGGGCAGCGACGACGTGATCGGCACCGCCACGGTGCTCGTGAGCGGCAACTGGAACGCCACCCTCACCAGCCTGGACAGCCGGCGCCACGTGCTCGAGGCCGCCCAGGCCGGCAGGGGCGCCAACACCACCGTCGCGAGAGTGACGATCAACCCGGACGGCACCGGCGTCGAGCAGCCCTTCGAGCTGACCTCGCCGAAGGACGGCGACACGGTCGTCGCGCCGACGAACGACGTCGACTTCACGGGTCTCGGCACCACCGGCGACACCGTGCAGATCCGCAACACCTGGAACGACCGGCTGGTCACCTCGGCCACGGTCGACGAGTCCGGCACCTGGTCCGCCCGTGGTCAGGTCGGCAACGGCACGCAGCACCTCGAGGCCGTCGTCACCCACGGGGGCACGAGCACCCACCACCCCTTCACCATCACCGTGCGCAAGTCCGCCGGGGTCGAGCGTCCCTTCGCCGTGACCGACCCCGCGGACGGCTCGACCGTCGTCGCCCCGCAGCAGCGCGTCACCTTCAGCGGCACCGGCACCACGGGCGCCCAGGTCGTGCTCAAGGCCGGCTCGGGCCGGACCGTGGTCGACACCGTCGTCCGCGAGGACGGCACGTGGAGCTACACCGGCGGGCTCAACTGGCAGTTCTACGTCCTCGACACGATCTACACCGTGCCCGGCAGCGCGCCCGTGACGGGCACGATGAGCCTGACCGTCGTCCAGACCCCCGGCGTCGAGAAGCCGTTCGCCGTGACCACCCCCGCCGACGGCTCGGTCGTCATCGCCCCGGACAGGCAGGTGCGCTTCAGCGGCACCGGCACGACGGGCGCCCAGGTCGTGCTCACCGCCGGCAACGGCCGCGAGGTCGTGAAGACGGTCGTGCGGGAGGACGGCACGTGGAGCTACCTGGGTCAGCTCGCGTACCAGACCTACGTGCTCGACACCACCTACACCGTGCCCGGCAGCGCGCCGGTGCGAGGCACCCACACCGTGACCGTGCAGCCCGGCGACCTCTGAGAAGACCCCACGCACCGGCGGCCGCACGCCGCCAGCACCGGCCCGGAGGGGCAGGTCCGACCCGGTCGGCCCTGCCCCTCCCCCATCTCGACCGGCGGCGATCGCCGCCGGGACAAGGAGCACCACCCATGACATCAGCACGCAACCGCGCAGCAGCGATCGCGCTGGCCACGGCCGTCGTCCTCACCGGCACCGGCCTCGGCTCCGGGGCCGCCGTGGCCGAGACACCCGGCGCCCCGGGCGAGCCGACGACCACCGCGACCGCGGACGGCCTCACGGGCCCGTTCGTGACCGTGATGCCCGACTCGCGGTTCTCGGCAGTGGGGACGCCCGTCCCCGCGGGGAGGCTCAGCTACTCCGCCCACGAGGGTCTCGCCCAGGCGAGCGCCGCCGCCTCGGTCTGGACGTTCCCGGCGATCGGCTCGACCGGGCAGGTCCGGGGCACCGGCTCGTCCTCGAACACGTGCCTGCAGATCACCGCGACCCCGAACGGCTCGCACGTCCTCCCGCAGATCTGTCAGGACACGCCGAGCCAGCAGTTCTCATGGGTCGACCTCAGGGGCGGCAAGACCCTCACGTCGGCGGCCGCTCCGACGACGTACATGACGACGAGCGCCGTCAGCAACTTCTACAACACGACGAATCAGGCATCCCAGGCGCAGCTCGTCAGGACGGACCTGCTCGCGGGCCAGTTCTCGGCCAGGGTCGACTCCGTCGACGTCGCCTCCCGCACCGCCCGCTTGTCGGGGAGCGCCGTGCCGGGGTCGTACGTCGTGGTGAACGGCCGTGAGGAGGTCCTCGTCGACGGCACGGGCAGATGGGCCCACCAGCTCACCGGCTTGGCCCTCGGCACCAGCACGGTGGGGCTCGAGCAATGGGAGAACGGCGCCAAGACCGGCGAGACGACGGTGACGGTGACCCTTCCCGTGGCGGCGGTCACCGCCTCCGTGTCGTTCCCGGCCGACCCCCGCCAGGAGGCCGTGCTCAGCGGCGGCGCCCAGCCCGGCGCCACCGTCGTGGTCGCCGACGCCGCCGGCGCCGAGCTCGCCCGCACCACCGCCCTCCTCGGCTCCGGCAGCTGGTCCACCAGCATCCCCGCCCCCGGTGCCGGCGGCGACCGCCCGGTCCGCGTGTTCCAAGAGATCGACGGCGAGAAGAACGGCGAGATCGCCGTCACCGTCCGCTACGGCGCCGCCGTCACGGTCACCAGCCCCGTCGACGGCCAAGCCCACGGCGGCGGACGCCTCGCCATGACCGGCCGCGGCGAACACGGAGCGACCATCGTCGTCCGCGTCCAGGGCACCCAGAACGTCATCGGCACCGCCACCGTCCTCGCCAGCGGCGCCTGGAACCTCACCACCACCACCCTCGACGACCGACGCCACACCCTCGAGACGACCCAGACGGGCAAGGGCGACAACGTCACCGTCGCCACGACCACCATCAACCCCGACGACGAGGGCGGCGTCAGCCAGCCCTTCATCCTCGACAGCCCTGCCGACGGCCAGACGATCATCGCCCCGGGCAACCAGGTCACGTTCGCCGGACGCGGCACCACCGGCGACACCGTCCAGATCACGAACACGTACAACGGGCGCGTCATCGACACCACCACCATCGGCCAGGCAGGCACGTGGACCGCCCACGGCACCGTCGGCGCCGGCACCCAGAACCTCGACGCCGCCGTCACCCACCGCGGCACCACCACGCACCACCCCTTCACCGTCGTCCTCAAGACCAGCACCGGCACGGACAAGCCCTTCGCCGTCACCACGCCCGCCGACGGCTCCACCGTGACCGCGCCCCAGGGAGCCCTCCTGTTCAGCGGGACCGGCACCGCGGGCGCCACGGTCGTCGTCCGAGCCGGGAACGGCCGGGAGGTCGTCAAGACCGTCGTGCGTCACGACGGCACCTGGAGCGGCATCGGCTACCTGTACTTCATGACGTACACCCTCACCACCAGCCACGCGATCCCCGGAGGAGCCACCGCCGTCGGCAGCATCACCCTCACCGTCCAGCCCGACGACCGATGACCCCCGGGCGCACCAGCGCCGCCTCCCCCGAACACCCCACCGAGAGAGATCGACCATGAACAAGCTCCTGCTCCCCCTCACCGGAATCGCCCTCGTCGCCGCCCTCGCCGGCTGCACGAACGCCGCCGACGACGCGACGGCGACGGCGTCGCCCACCGCGTCCTCGTCTGCCGCCGCGAACGACACCGAGGCTCCGCCCACGGGCACCTGCACCGACGGCCAGGCCCTCATCACCGGCAACGAGGTCGAGGACGGCAAGGCGACGCTCCCCGACGGCTGCGAGAACGTCTACGTCCTCGTCGACGACACCACCATCGAGATCGGGCCCACCACCAAGCTCGCCTTCGAGGGCACCGGCAACACCGTCACCTACACCGGCGACGCCCCCGAGATCCTCGGCGGCGAGAACAACACCGTCACCGCCGGCTGACCCCACACCACGAGAGGAAGGAACGACTCCATGAAGACCACCCTGAGACGCGCCGGTGCGCTCGGGCTCGCCGCCGCCACGATCGTCACCGGGCTCACCGTCGGCACGTCGCCGGCGTCCGCCGTGGACGCCCCGCCCACGAGCCCGTCCGCGACCATCAAGCTCGTGTTCAAGGACGGCGCCCAGTACCGCGCCGTCGACGGCTCGTACGGTCGAGGCCAGACGCCCTACCCGACCCTCGCGGAGGCCCAGGCCGGCGCCGTCGCGTTGACCCCGATCAAGCTGAGCAACGGGTACTTCCAGCTCACCGGCGTGAGCTCGCTGGGCACCGACTCGTGCTGGTCGATGACGGCGGAGGGCTTCCGCGTGAACTGGTACTCGATGACCGAGGAGGTCTGCGCCAAGCCGGGGATCGCCTCGCAGTGGTACTACGACGGCACGACGCTGCGGAACGCGGCCGTGCCGACGCAGCAGATCGGCGCCGTCCAGGAGGGACCGCCGCGGCAGGTCTACCTCGCGTTCTCGTCGACGAACTCGTTCCCGCTGCAGACCGACGCCTCAGCCCTGCTGACCCTGACCGCGAGGGTCGACTCCGTCGACGTCGCCGCCCGCTCCGCCCGCATCTCGGGGAGCGGCAAGCCCGGGTCGTACATCGTCGTGGACGGCCGCGACCAGGTCCAGGTCTCGCCCGCCGGCACGTGGAACTACCACCTCACCGGCCTCGCTCTCGGCTCGAACAGGGTGCCGCTCGAACAATGGGAGAACGGCGTCAAGAGCGCCGAGACGGCCCTCGCGGTCGCGCTCGAGGTCGCCGGCGTGACCGCGACCGCCTCCTTCCCCGGCGACAGGAACCAGGACGCCGTGCTGAGCGGCGGCGCACAGCCCGGCGCCACGGTCGTCGTCACCGACGCCGCGGGCACCGAGCTCGCCCGCACCACGGCCCTGACCGGCTCCGGCCGGTGGTCGACCGGCATCCCCGCGCCCGGGGCAGGCGGCGACCGTACCGTGCTCGTCCACCAAGAGCTCGACGGAGAGCCGAACGGCCAGATCTCGGTGACCGTGCCCTACGGCGCCGCCGTCAGCATCACCTCCCCAGTCCCCGACCTCGGCCACGACGGCGGACGCCTGCCGACGAGCGGCCGCGGCGAGGCCGGCGCCACCGTCGCCGTCCGCGAGCAGGGCACGCAGAACGTCATCGGCACCGCCACCGTCCTCGCCAGCGGCGCCTGGAACACCACCGTCACCCTCGACGACCGCAAGCACGTGCTCGAGGCCACCCAGACCGGCAAGGGCGCGAACGTCACCCGGGCAACGGTCACCATCAACCCCGACGACGACGGCGTCAGCCAGCCGTTCGCCCTCGTGAGCCCGACGAACGGCCAGACGGTCGTCGCGCCGAACGACGAGGTCGCCTTCACGGGCCGCGGCACCACCGGCGACACCGTCCAGATCGTGAACACCTACAACGGCCGTGTCATCGACACCGCCACTGTCCGTTCCGACGGCACCTGGTCCGCCCGCGGGTCGGTGGGGCCCGGCGTGCAGAACCTGACCGCCCTCGTCACCCACCGGGGCACCGTCACGGACAACCCCTTCACGATCATCGTGCGGAGCACGCCCGGGGCGGACGAGCCCTTCGCCATCACCGCACCGGCGGACGGCTCGTTGGTCATCGCACCGGACTACCACGTCACCTTCACCGGCACCGGCAGCACCGGGGCCACCGTCGAGATGAAGGCCGGCAACGGCCGCCAGGTGATGAAGACGACCGTCCGGGACGACGGCAGCTGGACCGCCGTCGGCGAGCTCGGCCACCAGCGCTACACCCTCGACGTCATCTACACCCCGGCGGGAGGCACGCCCGTCACGACCACCTACACCATCACGGTCCAGCCCGGCGCAGCCGGCACCTGACGCGCTCCGTTCCGCCTTCGCCCGTCGAGTCCCAGAACGCTCGCGCCACCCCACGAGGCCCCGACCCCACGGTCGGGGCCTCGTCGTGCGCTCGGCGGTCGCTCGGCCGGATCCCCCATCACCGGGTGCACCGCCTTGTTGTGCATCTTGCGTGTGGCGTCTAACATTTTGGCATCTCAACGATCGGCAGTCCGACTGCCACGACAGGAAGATCACTCCCATGAAGACCACACTCAAGCGCGCCGGCGCGGTCGGGCTCGCCGCAGCCACGATCGTCACGGGGCTCAGCTTCGGCACGGAGGCCGCCATGGCCGCCCCCGCCGCCCCTGACGGCCCCGCCGCCACTGCCGTCACGGACGAGACCAGCTCCACCACTGCCGCGCCCGCCGAGCTCAGGGGACCGTTCATCACCTACCACCCCGGTGACGCGAAGCGCTACGCCGTGAGCACGGGGGTCCCCGCACGGAACCTGCTCTGGACGGACGCCGCCAAGACGCCCGACCCCGCGATCTGGACCTTCCCCAGGGTCGGCTCGTCAGGCCCGGTGCGAGGGACCGGCGCGGCATCGAACGTGTGCCTGCAGATCGGTGCGGATCCGAGCGAGACGCCCATCCAGCCCCAGACCTGCAGTGGCGGCGCCAACCAGACGTTCTCCTGGTGGCGCGCGAACGGGGGCTTGACGATCGCGCCCCTCGTCACCCCTCGGACGTGGATGCTGGAGAGCCCGAACGGCACGTACGTCACGTGGAGGAACTCGTCGCAGGCGACTCTCATCGACACCACGTTGCTCAAGGCGATCTTCACGGGCGGTGTCGACTCGGTCGACGTCTCGGCGCGGACCGCACAGATCTCCGGCAACGCCGCACCCGGCGCCTACGTCGTCATCAACGGCCGCGAGCAGGTCCAGGCCTCGAGCACCGGCGCGTGGTCGTACACGCTGACCGGTCTCGCGTTGGGGTCGAACACCGTGACCCTCGAGCAGTACGAGAACAGCGTGAAGACCGGGACGACGACGGTGCAGGTCAACCTGCCCGTCGCGACCTTGACCGCGACCGCGTCCTTCCCGGCCGACCGTGCCCAGAACGCCGTGCTCAGCGGTGCCGCCCAGCCCGGCGCGACCGTCGTCGTCACCGACGCCGCGGGCACCGAGCTCGCCCGCACCACGGCCCTGACCGGCTCCGGCGCGTGGTCGACCAGCATCCCCGCCCCGAAGGCCGGCGGCGACTACCCCGTGCGGGTCCGTCAGGAAGTCGGCGGAGACGTCGCCGGCCAGGTCTCCGCCACCGTGCCCTACGGCGCCGCCGTCACCATCACGACCCCCGTGGAGGGCCTCGCCCACGACGGCGGCCGCCTCCCGATGGACGGTCGCGGCGAGTCCGGCGCCGCCATCACCGTCCGCGAGCAGGGCACGCAGAACGTCATCGGCACCGCCACCGTCATCGCGAACGGCACCTGGCACCTGACCACGACCACGCAGCTGGACAACAAGCGTCACGTGCTCGAGGTGACCCAGGCCGGCAAGGGCGCCAACACCACCGTCGCCACCGTGACCATCAACCCCGACGGCACCGGCGTCACACAGCCCTTCGCCTTCACGAGCCCGTCGAACGGCGAGACGGTCATCGCGCCGAAGTACGAGGTGACCTTCACCGGTCGCGGCACCACCGGCGCCGTGGTCGAGATCATGAACGCGTTCAACAGCCGCGTCATCGGCACCGCCACGATCGGCGAGGACGGCACCTGGTCCACCACCGGCTCCGTCGGCTCCGGCAACCAGAAGATCCGCGCCAAGGTCGACCTCAACGGCACGATCGAGAACAACTACATCGACATCGTCGTCCGCAAGAACGCCGGCGTCGAGCAGCCCTTCGCCCTCGTCAGCCCCACCAACGGCCAGACGATCATCGCGCCGACGAACAAGGTCACCTTCACCGGACGCGGCACCACCGGCGACACCGTCCAGATCGTGAACACCTACAACGCCCGCGTCATCGACACCGCGACCGTCGGCGACACCGGCACCTGGTCGGCCAGCGGCTCCGTCGGGTTCGGCACGCAGAACCTCAACGCCGTCGTGACCCACCAGGGCGCCGTCACGGACAACCCCTTCACCGTCATCGTGAAGAAGACCGCCGGCGTCGAGAAGCCCTTCGCCATCACCGCGCCGGCGAACGGCGCCACGGTCGTCGCACCCGACGGCCAGGTCACCTTCACCGGCACGGGCACCACCGGCGCCCGCGTGGTCCTCACGGCCGGCAGCGGCCGCCGTGTCGTCGACACCCTCGTCGGCGCCGACGGCACCTGGAGCGGCACGAGCTACCTGACCGCCCAGCGGTACGACCTCGCCACCAGCTACACCGTGCCCGGCGGCACCCCGGTGACCGGCACCACCACCGTCGTCGTGCAGAACAGCGCCGGCGTGGAGAAGCCCTTCGCCATCACGACCCCCGCCGACGGCTCGACGGTCACCGCCCCGGACTACCGCGTGACCTTCAGCGGCACCGGCACCACCGGAGCCACCGTCGAGATGAAGGCCGGCAACGGCCGCCAGGTCATCAAGACCACCGTCCGCGACGACGGCACCTGGACCGCCACCGGCGACCTCAACCACCAGCGCTACACCCTCGACGTCACCTACACCCCCAAGGACGGCGACCCCGTCACCACCACCCACACCGTCACCGTCGCGCCCGGCGCGTGACCCGCGTCACCGCCACGCCCGGCACCCGGACGTAGCACCCGCACCACCCCGGCGGGGGCTGGCTCCACCAGCCCCCGCCTCCTCAGAACACCGACACGAGAGACCCCGATCATGAAGAAGCTCTTGCTCCCCCTCGCCGGCATCGCCCTCGTCGCCGCCCTCGCCGGCTGCACGAACGCCGCCGACGACGCGACGGCGACGAAGTCCCCCTCCGCGTCGTCGTCCGCCGCCGCACCCACCGACGGCGCCACCGCCGACGGCGACGCCGCGGCCGCCGACAGCACCGAGGCTCCGCCCACGGGCACCTGCACCGACGGCCAGGCCCTCATCACCGGCAACGAGGTCGAGGACGGCAAGGCGACACTGCCCGACGGCTGCGAGAACGTCTACGTCCTCGTCGACGACACCACCATCGAGATCGGGCCCACCACGAAGCTCGCCTTCGAGGGCATCGGCAACACCGTCACCTACACCGGCGACGCCCCCGAGATCCTCGGCGGCGAGAACAACACCGTCACCGCCGGCTGACCCCACGCCACGCACCGCCCCACGAGGCCCCGACCACACGGTCGGGGCCTCGCCCGTCTCCCGACCACGCCGCCGCCCGGCTGACGGCTCGGGCGCCGCGGAGGCCCGGCGGCGCATCATGGGGGCATGATCAGCGTCGACCTCGCCCGCCGCCTGCACGACGCCGGCCTGCGCTGGCGGCCGGCACCGGGCGACCGATTCGTCATCGACACCCCCGCCTTCGCCGACGACGTGTTCACGCTCAGCGACATGACGATCGAGGCCCACGACCACCCGACGGGCACCGTGCTCGGCTTCAACGGCACGACGGAGTGGGCCCTCGACTCGGTCGCGGCCGACGACTCGCTCTGGCTGCCTCGGGAGGACCAGCTGCGCCTCCTGCTGGCCGGGTCGTTCCGGTCGCTGAGTCGGCAGGGAGACGAGCACGAGGTGCTGGTCGTCGTCGGCGGCGCCGAGGAGCGCTTCGCGGCCCCCGAGGCGGAGGACGCGTACGCCCTCGCCCTGCTGCACTACGTCGACAGCTCGCTGCGGCTCGACGAGGCCGAGCCGACCCTGACGCTCGACGACGCCTGAGCCGGGGACGGGCCGGCGGGCCCGCCGGCGCGGGCAGGTCCGGTCAGCGGCGCACGGACCGCGTCACCGTGAACTTCGCGGTGCGGGACACCTGGGTCGTGGGGCCCACGACGCGGGACAGCTCGGGGCGGTAGCCGAGCGACGAGTTCCACACGCACCACAGCTCGCCGCCCGGCCGCAGCACGCGGGCCGCGGCCTCGAACAGCTTGTGCGCGATGGCGGTGTGCACCGTCGCCCCGACGTGGAACGGCGGGTTGAGCAGCACCACGTCGACCGACCCCGCCGGCAGCGACGCCGCCGCGTCGTCGCGGACGACGTCGACCCGGTCGGCCACGCCGTTCGCCTCGGCGGTGAGGCGGGCCGACGCGACGGCGGCGGCGGACTGGTCGGTGGCGACGACGTGCGCCCCCGGCCGCGCGAGGGCGAACGACACCGCGAGCACGCCCGTGCCGCAGCCGAGGTCGACGACCTCGCGGGCCTCGGGCGCGACCCCGCCGAGCTCGGCCAGCAGGGCCCGGGTGCCGATGTCGATCGTCGAGCCGGCGAACGCCGCACCGTGCGCGGCGACGACCAGGTCGCCGTGGCGCGACGTGCGAGGCCAGGAGGCGCCGCCTCCTCGACGGGGACCGCGCGCGGTCAGCACCCGCGACTTCTGGCGCGCCAGCCCCGCCGACACCGCGTCGAAGCGGCGGGCGAGCACGTCGTTCATGGCGCGGGTCATGTGCTTGACGCGGCCGCCCGCCAGCACGACGACGTCGGGGTGGGCGTGCTCGGCGACGAGCTCGGCGATCTCGTCGAGGGCGTCGAGCCCGCGCGGCAGCTGCAGCAGCACGAGACGGGCGCCGGCGACCAGCGCGGGCTCGAGGTCGTGCCCGGCCCAGCGGGCGGCGGGCACGAGGCGCGCGGCGTTGGCGGCGAGGGCGAGCTCGCCGGCCAGGGAGTCCTGGTGCACGCGCACGACGGGGTCGGCGGCGGCGGCCGCGCCGCCGGACGCCCGCACCAGCTCGGCGGCGCCGAGGGTCAGCGCGCCGTGCCGGTCGCCGACCACGACGACGTCGCCGGGGTGGCCGGTCAGCACGTCGGCCGCGACC
Source organism: Frigoribacterium faeni (assembly GCF_011761235.1). GTDB lineage: Bacteria > Actinomycetota > Actinomycetes > Actinomycetales > Microbacteriaceae > Frigoribacterium > Frigoribacterium faeni_A. The sequence continues at coordinate 1,116,464 of NZ_JAAOYW010000002.1, read as the reverse complement.
TCGGCCGCGGTGTCGAGCAGGAGGCGGTCGGTCGCGTCGTGCGCCACGAGCTCGGGGGCCTCGATGTCGGGCCACCGGCGGAGCTGCGCGAAGTCGATCACCTGCCCACGCTAGCGCCCGGCGGGCACCACGCCGGCGGCCTCCGGCGGAGCAGCCACCGCGCGCAGCCGCCCCCGGCCGCCGGCGGAGCGGGCACCGGCGCCCCTGCGCGGCGGCCCGGGCCTCAGCGCAGCGGCCGCCAGACGACGACCGACGTCTGCCGCGACGGGCGCGTGCCGTGCCGCAGCGGCACGACCCCGCTCTCGCCCGCGGCGAAGACGCGCGACCCGGGGCGGTTGACCATCTCGTCGGCCAGCGCCCGCTCGAGCTCGCGCACCCGCGACTGCAGCGCCGTGACCTGGTTCTCGAGCTCGAGGATGCGCTTGACCCCCTCGAGCGAGACCCCCTCGCCGCCGAGCCGCGCGATCTCGCGCAGCTGCACCACGTCGCGCATCGAGTACCGGCGCGACTTGCCCGCCGTGCGCTGCGGCACGACGAGGCCGAGCCGGTCGTACTGCCGCAGCGTCTGGGCGTGCATGCCCGCGAGCTCGGCGGCCGTCGCGATCGCGAAGAGCGGCGAGTTCTCGTCCATCGGGGTCACGCCTGCGCGCGGGCCCGCACGATGAGGTCGTCGCGGGGGTTCTCGGCCGGGAGCGCCGCGGCCAGGGCCTCGACCGCCTCCTTGGCCTTGTCGCTGAGGTGCGACGGCACGGCCACCTGCACGGTGGCGAGCAGGTCGCCGGTGCCCGACTTCGTCGCGACGCCGCGGCCCTTGACCCGCAGCACGCGACCGGACGGGGTGCCGGGCGCGACGCGCAGCCGCACGGGCTCGCCGCCGAGCGTGGGCACCTCGATCGTCGCGCCGAGAGCGGCCTCGGCGAAGGTGACGGGCACGTCGAGCCGGAGGTTCTGGCCGTCGAGCTCGAAGACGGGGTGCTTGCGCACGGCGATGGTCAGCACCATGTCGCCGGCGTCGCCGCCGTCGGGGCTGGGCTCGCCCTTGCCGCGCAGCCGGATCTTCTGGCCGTCGTGCACGCCCGCGGGGATGCGGACCTTCATCGGGCGGCCGTTCGCGCCCTGCAGCGAGATGGTCTCGCCGACGACGGCGGTCTGGAAGTCGAGCGTCGTCGTGGCCGTCATGTCGCGGCCCTTCTGCGGGCCGCCGAAGCCGCGGTAGCCGCCGCTCGTCTGGCCGAAGCCGCCGCCGCCGAACATGCCGCCGAAGATGTCGTCGAAGCCGCCGCCGCCCTGCTGGCGGTACTGCGTGCGGCCGCCGCCGGGCTGGCCGCCGCCGCCGAACATGCCGCCGAAGACGTCCTCGAAGCCGCCTGCGCCGCCGCCGGGGCCGCCGCTGCCCGCCGTGAAGCGCGCGCCCGAGCCCATGGCCCGGATCTGGTCGTACTCGCGGCGCTGCTCGGGGTCGGAGAGCACCGAGTGCGCCTCGCTGACCTCCTTGAACTTCGCCTCGGAGGCGGCGTCGCCCGGGTTCGAGTCGGGGTGGTACTTGCGGGCGAGCTTGCGGTAGACCTTCTTCAGCTCGGCCGGCGTGACGTCCTTGGAGACACCGAGGATCGCGTAGAAGTCCTTGTCGAACCAGTCCTGGCTTGCCATGCGGCACCTCCTCTCTTTCTTCTGGGCCGCCGCCCTGACGGGGGCGGACCGGGGAACGGGGGAGGCGGTGGGCCCCTTCTCGAGGAGCCCACCGCCCGTCGCGACTCGCGTCGCGGATGCCGCTACTGCGGCGTGTGCACCGCGACCTTGGCGGCGCGGATGACCCGCTCGCCGATCTTGTAGCCCGGCTCGATCACGTCGGCCACGGTGTTGACCGTGACGTCGGCGCTCGGCAGCTGGACCAGGGCGTCGTGCATGGTGGGGTCGAAGACCTCGCCCTTCTCGCCGACCTGCACGAGCCCGAACTTGTCGAGCCCGCCGCGGATCTTCTGCGCGACGATCACCATCGGGCCCTCGGTCAGGTCGCCGTGCTGCTCGGCCCGGGCCAGGTCGTCGAGGGCGGGGAGCAGCGACCGGACGACCTCGGCGACCACGGCCTCGCGGTTCGCCTCGCGGTCGCGCTCGACGCGCCTCCGGAAGTTGACCAGCTCGGCCTGCGCCCGGAGCATGTCCTGGCGCATGTCGGCCACGAGGTCGCGGCTGGCCTCGTCGAGGATGGCCTCGTCGTCGGCGCTCAGCGACTCGGCGCCCTCGGCCTCGGCGGCCATCTCGGCCGCGGCGGCGGCCGCGCCCTCCGGCGCCTCGGCGCCCGCGGGCACCTCGACGTCGGGGGCCTCGGCGTCGACGAGCTCGTCGGGGTCGGTCACCGCGGCCGTGCCGCCGTCCTCGGACGGAGCGGCCGGCTCGGCACGCAGCTCGCCCGTCTCGGGGTCGATGCGGCGCTTGTCGTTCACCACGGGCTCGTCAGGCGTGCCGTCTCTCTCGTCTGCCATGAGGTGTCCCTACTTCTTGTCGTTGTCGTCGTCGTCCACGACCTCGGCGTCGACGATGTCCTCGTCGTCGCCCTGGGCCTGGCCGTCGGCGGGGGCGCCGTCGGCACCGGCCGCGCCCGCGGCGCCGGCCTGGTCGGCCTGGCCCTGCGAGTAGATGGCCTGGCCGAGCTTCGACTGGCTCTCGTTGAGCTTGTCGAAGGCGGGCTTGATCGCGGCCTCGTCGTCGCCGGCGAGGGCCGTCTTGAGCGCGTCGACGTCGGCCTGGACCTCGGACTTGACGTCGTCGGGCAGCTTGTCGTCGTTCTCCTTGATCAGCTTCTCGATCGAGTAGACGAGCTGCTCGGCGTTGTTGCGGACCTCGTTGGCCTCGCGACGCGCCTTGTCCTCGGCCGCGTGCTCCTCGGCCTCGCGGACCATGCGGTCGATGTCGTCCTTCGAGAGCGACGAGCCGCCCGAGATGACCATCGACTGCTCCTTGCCGGTGCCCTTGTCCTTCGCGGACACGTGCACGATGCCGTTGGCGTCGATGTCGAAGGTGACCTCGATCTGCGGGACGCCGCGGGGGGCCGGGGCGATGCCGGTGAGCTCGAAGGTGCCGAGGTTCTTGTTGTCGCGGGTGAACTCGCGCTCGCCCTGGAACACCTGGATGGCGACGGACGGCTGGTTGTCGTCGGCCGTCGTGAAGGTCTCGCTGCGCTTGGTCGGGATGGCCGTGTTGCGCTCGATGAGCTTGGTCATCGCGCCGCCCTTGGTCTCGATGCCGAGGCTCAGGGGGGTGACGTCGATGAGCAGGACGTCCTTGCGCTCGCCCTTCAGCACGCCGGCCTGCAGGGCGGCGCCGACGGCCACGACCTCGTCGGGGTTGACGCCCTTGTTGGGCTCCTGGCCGCCGGTCAGCGACTTGACGACCTCGGTGACGGCGGGCATGCGGGTGGAGCCGCCGACGAGCACGACGTGCGCGATGTCGGAGACCGCGACCCCCGCCTCCTTGATGACGTCGTTGAAGGGCTTCTTGGTGCGGTCGAGCAGGTCGGAGGTCCACTGCTCGAACTGCGAGCGCGAGATGGTCTCGTCGAGGTTGAGCGGGCCGTCGGCGGTGAGCGTCAGGTAGGGCAGCTGGATGCTGGTGGAGGTGCTCGACGAGAGCTCCTTCTTGGCCTGCTCGGCCGCCTCCTTCAGGCGCTGCTTCGCGATCTTGTCGGTCGAGAGGTCGACGCCGTTCTGGCTCTTGAACTTCTCGATGAGGTGCTCGACGATGCGGTTGTCCCAGTCGTCGCCGCCGAGGCGGTTGTCGCCGGAGGTGCTGCGGACCTGGATCGTCGAGAAGTCGTCGTCCTTGCCCACCTCGAGCAGGCTGACGTCGAACGTGCCGCCGCCGAGGTCGAAGACGAGGATGAGCTCGTCCTCCTTGCCCTTGTCGAGGCCGTAGGCGAGGGCCGCCGCGGTGGGCTCGTTGATGATGCGGAGCACGTTGAGGCCCGCGATCTCGCCGGCCTCCTTCGTGGCCTGGCGCTCGGAGTCGTTGAAGTACGCGGGCACGGTGATGACCGCGTCGGTGACGTCCTCGCCGAGGTACTGCTCGGCGTCGCGCTTCAGCTTGCCGAGGATGCGGGCGCTGATCTCTTGCGGGGTGTACTTCTTGTCGTCGATCTCGACCTTCCAGTCGGTGCCGACGTGGCGCTTGACGCTCGCGATGGTGCGGTCGACGTTGGTGACGGCCTGGCGCTTCGCGGTCTCGCCGACCAGCACCTCGCCGTCCTTCGTGAAGGCGACGACCGACGGGGTCGTGCGCAGGCCCTCGGCGTTCGCGATGACGGTGGGCTCGCCGCCCTCGAGGACGCTGACGACCGAGTTGGTGGTTCCGAGGTCGATTCCTACTGCACGTGCCATGTGTGGCGCTCCTTCGATTCTGGTGCTGCGTTCGATGCGGTGCCCGGCGGACCGGGAAGACTGCCGCGGACCTTGAGTCCGCTGGCATCAACTTTACTCACGCTCGACCCGGAGTCAAGCTGTGAACCTGAAAGTTGAGCCAGAGCGACTCAAGGAGGCGCGGTGCGGCCTGAGGAGGCGCGGTGCAGTCTGAGGAGGCGCGGTGCAGCCCGGCAGGGCGGGCGTGCCCCCAGAGAGGGGCGCCGCCTCCTCGCCGTCACCCGCGACCACTAGGTTGACCCCCATGACCGCAGCGCAGACGCTCGCCGACGCCGCCCCGATCCCGCGCCGCCGGGTCGTCTCGTGGGCCCTGTGGGACTGGGGCTCGGCCGCGTTCAACGCCGTGGTCACCTCGTTCGTCTTCAGCACCTACCTCGCGAGCGGGGCCTTCGTCGACCCCGCCGTCGTCGACGCGTCCGGCGAGACCAGGGCGCTGGCCGACAACGCCACCGTGATCTCGACCGCGCTGACGATCGCCGGCGTGCTCATCGCCCTGCTCGCGCCGGCGCTCGGCCAGCGCAGCGACGGCTCGGGACGACGCAAGCTCTGGCTCGCCGTCAACACCGGGCTGGTCGTCGTCGCGATGCTCGCCATGGTGTTCGTCGCGCCGGCCCCCGGCTACCTCGTCTTCGGCGCCGCCCTGCTCGCCGTCGGCAACCTCTTCTTCGAGTTCGCGAGCGTCAACTACAACGCGATGCTCGTGCAGGTCTCGACCCCGCGCACCATCGGCAAGGTGTCCGGCTTCGGCTGGGGCCTCGGCTACGTCGGCGGCATCGTGCTGTTGCTGCTGTTGCTCGTGGCCTTCCTGCAGAGCTTCGGCGTCGAGGGGCGCGGCGGGCTGCTCGGCGTCGCGACGGGCGCCGAGGGCGGCTCGTGGGACGTCCGGCTGTCCATCGTCGTCTCCGCCGTGTGGTTCGCCGTCTTCGCGGTGCCGGTGCTGCTCAGCGTGCCCGAGCTGCCCGCCGCGCCGGGACGACCCCGGGTCGGGCTGCTGGGCTCGTACCGCCTCCTCGGCTCGACGATCGCGAAGCTGTGGCGCACCAACCGGCAGGTGCTGCTGTTCCTGCTCGCCAGCGCGGTGTTCCGCGACGGGCTGGCCGCGGTCTTCACCTTCGGCGCGATCATCGCGGCGCAGGTGTTCGGCTTCACGCCGAGCATGGTGATCTACTTCGCCGTCGGGGCGAACCTCGTCGCCGGCATCGGCACCTTCGTCGGGGGCTGGCTCGACGACAAGGTCGGCGCCAAGACGATCATCGTGGGCGCGCTGGCCGGGCTGGTCGTCGCAGCATTCGCGGTGCTCGCCATCGGCACCGCGACGAACCTGTTCTGGGTCTTCGGCCTGGCCCTCGCCCTGTTCGTCGGGCCGATCCAGTCGGCCAGCCGCTCGTTCCTGGCCCGGGTGACGCCGCCCGGACGCGAGGGCGAGATCTTCGGGCTGTACGCGACCACGGGCCGCGCCGTGAGCTTCCTCGCGCCGGGGCTCTTCACGCTGTTCGTGAGCGCGACGGGCGACACCCGGTTCGGCATCGTCGGCATCGCGCTCGTGCTGCTCGCCGGGCTGGTGCTCATGCTCCCCGTCAAGGCCGTGCAGCGCGCCATCGACTGACCCCTCCCTCGTTCAGGAACATGCGTCCTGATCCGCGCTGCGGTGGGACCGTGGATCCTGAACGGTGCACGGATCAGGAACGGCGACCACCGGGTTCCTGGATCACGGACGGGTCAGCGCCCGGCGCGGCCGGCACGCCCGGAGCGCCCCGCACGCCCGCACGCCCGCACGCCCGCACGCCCCGCACGCCCGGCACGCCCGGCACGACGACGGCGCCGCCCGTCCCGGAGGACGAGCGGCGCCGTGTGCAGCAGGGCCCGCGGTGCGGACCAGCCGCCTAGCGGTCAGCCCGGACGGCGGCCCGGCGACGCAGTCGCCCGGCCGTGACCACCGTGCCCGCACCGACAACCAGGAGGAGCGCCGCGGCCACCAGGGGCACGGTCGGCTCGGAGCCGGTGTAGGCGAGCGCTCCGGCCGGGGCCGCGGCGACCGGCACGAGGCCGGAGCCCGCGGGCACCGCCACGGGAGCGGTGCCGGGCACCGTGCCGCCCGGCACCGTGACGGGCGGCTCGACCGGCGCCACGACGGCGACGACGCTGAACGGCACCGGCTCGGTGGCGGCCGACGTCGTGCCGTCGGTGAGGAGCTGCACCGCGGTCACGACGAAGTCGCCCTCGGGGACGCCCGTGAACGGCACGGAGAACGTGCCGGTCGAGTCGGTCTGCACCGTCGCGAGCGCGAAGCCGACCTCGGCGTCGTACGGGACCGGCTCGGCGTCCACGTCGAGTGCGCGCGCCTGGGCCGAGCGGGGCTCGCCGAGCTCGTCGAGCCCGGCGGCCTGGGCGGCCTCGCCCAGCAGCACGGTCACGAGCGCACCCGGCTGGGCGACGCCGGTCACCGTGACGGTGCCGGGCTGGACGACCTGCCCGGCGACGGGAGCGTCGATGCGCGGACCGGCCACCGCCTCCTCGACCAGCAGGGTCAGCTCGAACTCGCTGCCGGCGTCGCCGGTGAGCACGAGCGTGCTCACGCCCGCGGGAACGAGCGGGCTCAGCACGGCCACGTCCGCGATGCGGCCGTCGGCGTCCGCGACGGACTCGCCCTCGAGGGGCAGCCCGTCGGGGCCGGTGACCGTCACGGTCTCGTCGGGCGCGAAGTTCGCGCCGAGCACGCGGAACGGCCGCCCGGCCTGCACGGTGCCGTCGGCGACGGCCGCGATCGGGCCGACGGCGGGGACGACGTCCTCGGTGACCGCGGCGAACGCGTTGACGAGGCCCGCGCCGAAGTAGCGCGTGCCCGTCAGCTCGCCCGCGCCGGCGACCGGCGTGGCCTGGGCCTTGAGCAGCGCCTGCAGCTCGGCCGGCGAGGCGCCGGGGTGGGTCGCGGCGAGCAGCGCGGCGACGCCGGCGACGTGCGGCGAGGCCATCGACGTGCCGCTCTTCAGGCCGTACCCGCCGGGGACGGTGCTGAGGATCGACGAACCGGGGGCGGCGACGTCGACGACGCCCTCGCCGTAGTTCGAGAACGACGACTTCACGAGCGAGCCGTCGGCCTGCTGCTCGAGCGACGCGACCGTGACCACGCCGTCGATCTCGGTGGGGATGTCGGCGCACCCCGTCGAGACGTCCCGGTCGACCTTCACCGTGTCGTTCGGGCTGGAGGCGCTGCGCGTCTTGTTCGCCAGGTCGTAGTCGGAGTTGCCGGCGGCGGCCACGTTGAGCACGCCCTCCTGCTCCGAGTACTCGACGGCGCGCGTGACGGACTCGAGGGCCGGGGCCTGGTCGGCCTCGGTCGTGCACCAGAACTCCCACGGGTCGACGTAGTAGCTGTTGTTGGTCACGTCGAAGCCCTGGTCGGCGGCCCACATGAAGCCGCAGAGGGCGTACTCGGGGTAGATGAAGCCGCCGTCGTTGACGACCTTGACGCTGGCGAGCGTGGCGCCCGGCGCGACGCCGACGATGCCGACGCCGTTGTCGGAGGCCGCGATGGTGCCCGCGACGTGCGTGCCGTGGTCGCTCGTGGTGGGCACCCAGGCGGCCTGGTCGCGGTCCGGCTGGCCGTTCACGGCGCAGCCCACGGACGAGGAGGCGTCGATCCGGTCGACGAGGTCGGGGTGCGCCACGTCGATGCCGCTGTCGAGCACGCCCACGACGACGCCGTCGCCGGTCTCGACCTCGTGGGCCTCGGGGGCTCCGATGGCCGCCATGTCCCACTGGTCGCCCTCGAGCGGGTCGACGGGGGCGGCCTGCGCGTCGAGCGGCTGCTCGATGGACTGCGTGCCGGAGCCCTCGCCGGAGTCGGAACCGGTCGCGCCGGCGGCCGACCGGTCGACGGCGGCGGGCGCCTCGGCGGGGAGCGCGACCTCGGGGCCGACGACCGCGGCCGTGCGGGTCGGCCCGGCCGACTCGACGCCGGGCGTCTCGCGCATCGTGGCGAGGAACTCGCCGTCCCGCGACTGCGCCGTGACGACGCCGATCTCGGGGTAGGCGGACAGCACGACGCCGCCGGCAGCCTCGACGGCCGTGCGCACGGAGTCGACGGCGGCGTCGTCGCGCACGACGGTGTTGACCACGTAGTTCATGACGACGCCGTCGGCCACGCGGGCGGACGCCGCCGGCAGCTCGGCCGAGACGGCGTCGGACTGGTCGGCGGCGTCGGCGACGGGCTCGGCGGCGACCGGCGCCTCCTCGGCTCCGGGCTCGCCGGCGGCCGGCGCGGGCGCCTCCGCGGAACCGGGCGCCGCGACGTCGGGCGCCGAGGCGTCGGCTCCGGCGGCGTCCGCGGCCGGGGCGGTCTCGGCCGTGGCCGCGTCGCCCGCAGCGGCGTCCGCCGGGGCGGTCTCGACGGGAGCGTCGGCGACCGGCGTCGCGCTCGCGTCGGCCGTCGTCGGCACCTCGGTCGCGACCCCGTCGCCGTCGGCGGCGAAGGCGGCGGTGGGAGCGAGCACGAGGGCGCTCGCGAGGGCGAGGGCGGTCGCGTAGCGCGCTCCCCGGCGGCGGGTGGGTGTGATCACGGGGTGACTCCTGATGTCGGGCGCACGGCGACGGGCGCGAGCCACGAGGACGTGGTCGCCCGACCCCCTGGTCGAGCGGCCCTCGGGACCGGTCTCCCCCAGAGTAGGGGGCGCGAGTCCGCGACGGGTGTCGAGTGCGCATCCCGACCCGGGCCGCAGGCCGGGCGGCGTCAGACGCCGGGCACCAGCACGCCCTTCGACCGCAGCAGCTCGCCGAGCGCGGGCGACAGCACCGCCGCGAAGGCGCCCGAGAAGTGCACGTGGTCGATCTTCATCGGCACGGTGCCGACGAACGACGGGCAGACGCCCCGGAAGCAGACGAGGTCGCCCACGTCGACGATCGTCATCGGTCGAGCCTCGGCGTCCTTGCCGAGCTCGAAGAGCACGGCCCCGTGGCGCGCGCTGACCCGGCTCACGCAGTCGGCAGGCGTGCCCCCGGGCCGGTAGCACGTCTGCAGGTCGCCGCCGGGCGGGGGCGAGGTGAGGAACACGAGCTGCCCGACGGAGTCGTCGACCTGGGCCAGCAGCCGCTCGAGGCCGGACGCGAAGTCGGCGGGCGTCACGACCGCCCCCGTGGCCGCGTCGTCGAACGCGTCGAAGGTGTCGGTCACGATGAGGGCGTCGGGCTGCACCGTCTGGATCTCGTCGATGGTCCTGCTGATGTGCTCGGCGCACTGGTCGGCGACCGCGTTCGTCGTGCGCAGGTCGAGGAACGGGCAGCCGAAGCGTGCCCGCGCGATCAGCCGCCACCCGCTGTCGGGCTGCTCGACGAGGTCGACGAGCGCGTCGAGCTCGTGCACCCCGGTCGAGTCGCCCACGAGCACCGCCGTGTGCGGGGCCGTCGGCGAGCCGAAGGTGCAGGCCGCCGACCACGCCGCGGCGTTCGTCAGGGAGCCGCAGGCGAGCGAGTCGCCGCCGGGGATCTCGTGCCCCGGGTCGGGGTCGAGGGCCGGCCAGCTCGTGGCGGCGAGCGCCGACTGCACCTGCGCCTGCAGGGCCTGCACGGCGGGACCCGCCGCCGTGACCTCGGCCTGGTCGGGCGAGGCCGCGGCGTCCTCCGTGCCGGCGGCGCCGACGTCGGCACCGTCCGCCGCGAACACGGGCGGCGCCGTGGGGGGCTGCCGTTCGTGCACCACGAGCGGCGCCAGGACGACGGACACCATGAGCAGCGCACCGAGGGACGCGTTGCGCAGCGTCGTCGAGCGCTCGGCCGCCCAGTGCGCCCAGGCGTGCACCCGCCGCTGCCGCGTTCCGTGGCCGAACAGCGCCGGGGCCTGCATCAGCGGCACCTCGACGAGGTGGTGCGCGACCACGGAGCAGCCGAGCGCCAGCGGGTACGTCAGCCAGGCGGCGCCGGGCTCGACGGCCTGCACGACGACCAGCACCGGGAAGTGCCAGAGGTACAGCGAGTAGCTGATCGCGCCGACGTACCGGCTGACCGGGTTGGTGAGCACCACGGGCGGCCTCGAGGTGCCGGCCTCGCCCGCGACGATCACGAGGGCCGTCGCGAGGACGGGCAGCAGCGCCCAGGGGCCGGGGAACGCGCTCGTCTCGTCGACGACCCAGAACGAGGCCACGACCAGCGCGACCCCGGCCCACGCCGCCACGGTGCCCACGCCCGCCGGCACGCGTCGCCACCACGAGGCGGTCAGGGCGACGAGACCCCCGACGGCGAGTTCCCACGCGCGGCTGAGGGTCGAGAAGTAGGCCGTCGTCGGGCTGTCGGCCGTCTCGTGCAGCGACCACGCGAACGACGCGACCGCGATGACGCCGAGCACGACGGTGAGCGCGGTCGCGCCCCGGGCACCGGCCGACCGACGTCCGGCCAGCCAGAGCACCGCGATCACGAGCACCGGCCACAGCAGGTAGAACTGCTCCTCGACGGCGAGCGACCACAGGTGCTGCAACGGCGACGGGGGCGCGGTCGAGCCGAAGTAGTCGGTGCCGACGGCGGCGAAGCGCCAGTTGGCGGCGAGGACGGCCGACCAGGCGGTGTCGACGAGGGTCGTCGCCAGCCGGCGCTCGGGCAGCAGCCGCCAGACGGCGAACAGCGTGATGCCGACGACGACGACCAGGGACGGCAGGAGGCGCCGGGCGCGACGCCGCCAGAACCCCGCCATCGAGATGCGACCGTTCCGCGCGTGCTCCCGCAGCAGGAGGCCCGTGATCAGGTAGCCCGACAGCACGAAGAACACGTCGACGCCGACGAAGCCGCCGCCCGGGACGCCCGACACGTGGTCGACCACGACCGCCGTGACGGCGAGCGCGCGCAGGCCCTGGACGTCGGCCCGGAAGCGCATCGGCGAAGCCCGGACGGCAGCGGCCGGCGCGGGTGCGGCAGCACCACGGGCAGGCACGACGGCGGGGGCGGGGGCGGCAGTGACGGCAGCAGGCGAGTCAGGCACGGTGACGGGACCTCGGTCTCGGTGGTCGGGAGAGGCGGGGACGGGAGGAACAAGACGATCGCGGATGCAGCATGGTATGTCAGATGCGGGATGCTGGCAAAGGCCCTAGGTCGGACACGACGCCTGCCGCCGGTGCACGGGCCGATGCGTCCGCCCGACCCGGCCCAGATGACGACGTGTGTCGCCCCGCCCGCTCGACCCGCCCCGCAGCCCGTAGGGTCGACGGCCACGGACCCACGAGGGGCCCGGCACAGGAGGCGCGCACCGGCCATGACGAGCGACGGCACCATCTCGAACCTGCTCGACGAGACCAGGCGGTTCCCGCCTCCTCGTGTCCTCGCCGACCACGCGAACGTGACGAGCGCCGAGCACGAGCGTGCCGCCGCCGACCCCGTCGCCTTCTGGGAGGAGCAGGCCCGGCGCCTCGACTGGGAGACCCCGTGGCACACGGCGCACACGTGGGAGCCGGTCCGCGAGCTCGCCGACGGCAGCCTCACGGTGCCCGAGGCGACCTGGTTCGCGGGCGGCCGCCTCAACGTCGCCGTCAACTGCGTCGACCGGCACGTCGCGGCGGGCCGGGGCGACAAGGTGGCGCTGCACGTCGAGGGCGAGCCCGGCGACCGGCGCGACGTCACCTACGCGCAGCTGCAGCGAGAGGTCGTCAAGGCGGCCAACGGACTGCGCAGCCTCGGCGTCGGGAAGGGCGACCGGGTGGTCGTCTACCTGCCCGTCATCGCCGAGACGATCGTCGTGACGCTCGCGATCGCGCGCCTCGGGGCGATCCACTCGCTCGTCTTCGGCGGGTTCTCGGGCGAGGCCCTCAAGTTCCGCGTCGAGGACACGGGCGCGAAGCTGCTCGTCACCACCGACGGGCAGTTCCGCCGCGGCGCCGCGGTGCCGGTCAAGGCGAACGCCGACCACGCGGTGAGCGGCGAGAACCAGGTCGAGCACGTGCTCGTCGTGCGGCGCACCGGCGACCTCACCCCCGACGTGCCGTGGACGGAGGGCCGCGACCTCTGGTGGCACGACGTCGTCGACCCGCAGCCCGACACCGACGAGCCCGAGGCGTTCGACGCCGAGACGCCGCTGTTCATCATGTACACGAGCGGCACCACCGGGAAGCCGAAGGGCCTCGTGCACACGAGCGGCGGCTACCTCACGGCCGCGAGCTGGACGCACTGGGCGGTGTTCGACGCGAAGCCGGACGACGTGCACTGGTGCACCGCCGACCTCGCCTGGGTCACGGCGCACACCTACGAGATCTACGGGCCGCTGTCGAACGGCCTGACGCAGGTGATCTACGAGGGCACGCCCGACACCCCGCACCCGGCCCGGCACCTCGAGGTCATCGAGCGCTACGGCGTGACCACGTACTACACGGCCCCCACGCTGGTGCGCACGCTGGCGTCGTGGTTCCCCGACGGGCTGCCGACCGACCACGACCTCAGCTCGCTGCGCCTGCTCGGCAGCGTCGGCGAGGCGATCAACCCGGAGGCGTGGGTCTGGTTCCGCGAGCAGCTCGGCCGGGGCGAGCTGCCGATCGTCGACACGTGGTGGCAGTCCGAGACGGGCGCGGCCGTCATGGCCCCGCTGCCCGGGGCCGACGTGCTCAAGCCCGGGTCGTCGCTGCGCGCGCTGCCCGGGGTGTCGACCGCGGTCGTCGACGAGCACGGCGAGCGCGTGCCCAACGGGTCGGGCGGCTACCTCGTCGTGCAGCGGACGCCCCCGTCGCTGGCCCGCACCGTCTGGGGCGACCCCGAGCGCTACCGCGACAGCTACTGGACGAAGTACCGGCACCAGGGCTGGTTCTTCTCGGGCGACGGCGCCAAGTACGACGACGACGGCGACATCTGGCTGCTCGGCCGCGTCGACGACGTCATCAACGTGTCGGGCCACCGGCTCTCGACGATCGAGATCGAGTCGTCGCTCGTCGCGCACCCCCTCGTCGCCGAGGCGGCCGTGGTGGGCGTCTCGGACGACCGCACCGGCCAGGCGATCGCCGCCTTCGTCGTCCCCGCGAGCAGACCGGCAGGAGGCGCGGTGCGCGACGCCGGCGACGCCTCCGAACCGCAGGTGTGGGCCCCGCTCTCGGGGTCGCTGTCGCCCGCGCTGCGGGCCCACGTCGCCGACCAGATCGGCCCCGTGGCCCGGCCCGCGACGGTGCTCGTCGTGCCCGACCTGCCGAAGACGCGCTCGGGCAAGATCATGCGGCGGCTGCTCGGCGACATCTCGGACGGGCGTGAGCTCGGCGACACGACCAGCCTGCAGGACGCCACGGTGCCGGGGCGGATCGCGGCCGTCCTCGCGGAGGTGCGGGGCGCCTCCTAGGCACTGCCTGCCCCGGCCGGCCCCCGGCCCCTCCCCTCTTCCCCCTCCTCGCCCCCTCGAGCGGTCGGAAGAGGCTCCTCCCGCCCCCTCGGAGGACACCTCCTGACCACTCGACATCGACGACCACCCCCGTGGCGGGAATCGTGCGCCCGGGTGCTCGGTTGACCCCGCTGGCCCGACGAGGTGCCGACCCGTTCCCTGACCACGAAAGCCGGTGCTCCATGTCGATCTCCGAGTCCACTGCCCCCTCCACCGTCCGCACCGCCGAGACGAGCGTGCCGATCGTCGACCTGCTCGACGAGCGCTGGAGCCCCCGCTCCTTCGACCCGACCGCGACGATCAGCGACCGCCAGCTCGACGCGCTGCTCGAGGCCGCCCGTTGGGCGCCGTCGGCGCAGAACCACCAGGCCCGCCGGTTCGTCGTGGCCCGCCGCGGCAGCGAGTCGTTCGACACGATCGTCGGCGCCCTGCTCAGCTTCAACGCCATGTGGGCCGGCAACGCCTCGGCGCTCGTCATCGCCATCGCCGAGACCTCGACGGTCGAGGGCGACGAGCGCCCCACCGCCGAGTACGACCTCGGCCAGGCCGTCGCCCACCTCAGCGTGCAGGCGCACGCCGAGGGCTTCCACACGCACCAGATGGCCGGGGTCGAGTGGGACAAGATCGTCGCGGCGTTCGGCCTGACCGACAACCTCAAGCCGGTCACGATCACCGCGGTGGGCGTCGTCGACACCGCCGACAAGCTGATCGAGGCCCTGGCCGAGCGCGAGACCGCGCCGCGCACCCGCCTGCCCCTCACCGAGCTGGTCCTCCACCGCGACTAGCCCCCTCCGTCGCCGCCTCGAGAGGCCGCAGATCGATCTTCCCCGCACCGCGGGGGTCGGTCCGCGGCCTCTCGTGCGTCCGGGGCGGGGTCATTCCCTGGGGTGAGAGCCGAGGAGGCGCGGGTCATCCGCGAGGACCGCACCCGCGACACCGCGGGCGGACGACCGGTGCGCGGCCGGTCCGTAGCGTCGATGGCGAGCCGACGACCTCTGCTCGCCGCACCGAAGGAGACCCTCGTGACCGACGACCGCACCCCCGCCGACGGCGACCCCGCCGACCGCACCCCGGCCGACCAGCGCGCCGGCGACGAGCCCGGCGCTGCCCAGCCCGGCGCCGGAGCCGGCGACGCACAGCCCGCCGCCGGAGCCGGAGGCGGTGCCCACGGCGACGCCGCCGAGGCAGCCGACGCGGCCGCCACCGAGGCACCGGGCACCGAGACGCCCGCCGCATCCGCCGCACCTGCCGGCGCACCCGCCTCGCCCGCCTCGACCCCCATGACCCCCTCCCCCGCGCAGGCGACAGCCGCCGCGCCGACCGGCCCCGCCGCACCGACCCGCCCCGGGCACCCCGCCCCGGCCCTCGGCGGCCCCGGCGGCTGGGCGATCGCGGCGCTCGTCGTCGGCGTCGCCGCGTTCCTCCTCGGCCTCGTGCCCGGGGTCGGCCTGGTCGCCGCCCTCGTCGGCGTCGCCCTCGGCGTCGTCGCGCTCGTGCGCCGCCGGGCCCGGTCCGGCCTGGGGCTCGGCGTCACCGGCCTCGTCCTCTCGGGCCTGGCGGCGGCGACCAACGTCGCCGTCGTCGCCGTGCTCGTCGTGGCGACCCCGATCGCGGCTCGTCTCGTCGACGAGGCGGCGAGCACCTGGTACGACCGCGGGCAGCCGGCCTCCGTCGACGACGCCGACACGGACGCCCTCGGCGACGTCGCGACCTCGTGCTGGACGTTCCGGCTGCCCGCCGACACGTGGGCGGTCGGCCAGGACTCCGACGACGTCACCTGCCGCGCCTCGCTCGAGGTCGACGACGGGTCGCCGTCCTGGATCGACGTCGTGACCGTCCCCGCCGCGACCGCCGCCACGCTGGTCCCCGCCGCCGGCAACGACCCGGTCGCCGCCGTCGAGGCCCTCCGCACCAGCTGGCTGCCCGCCGTCGGCACCGTCGTCGGCGGCCCCGAGCAGGTCGAGCTCGACGGCCGCCCCGCCGCGCTCGTCCGCCTCGCGACCGGCACCGACCTGAGCGCCCCCGCCGCGGTCGTCGTGGCCTGGTCGCCCGCCGACGCGAGCGGCGCCTCCGCCCTGACGCTCGTGACGGTCTCCCAGGACGGCGACGGCTACGAGGTCGACGGCGACACGGGCACCGACACCGGCTGGGGCGACGACGCGGCCTGGGCCGCCGACGTCGCCGCCTCCCGCGCCGCCGCGACCGAGCGCGTTGTCGACAGCCTGCTCACGACCTGGGACTGGACCGACCGCTGACCGGGCCGACCCGCCCGCGGCACCCGCGCCTCCTCGGCCCCCTGCTGGCCAAGGAGGCGCGGGTGCGGTTGGCTGGACCCATGTCGATCTCCTCCACGGCCGCGAAGGCCGACCTGCTCCGCTCGCTGCACGTGCCCGGCGACCCGCTCGTGGTCACCAACGTGTGGGACAGCATCACCGCCCGCGTCGTCGCCGGCGCCCCGGGCGTGAAGGCTCTGGCCACCGCCTCGCACTCGATCAGCGAGGCCCACGGCGTCGAGGACGGCGAGGGGCTCGACGTCGACCAGATGCTCGACGCGGTGCGCCTCGTCATCCGCTCGGTCGATCTGCCCGTCTCCGTCGACTTCGAGAAGGCCTACGCCACCGACGCCGCCGGCACGCTCGACAACGTCTGGCGCCTCATCGAGGAGGGCGCCGCCGGCCTCAACCTCGAGGACAGCGTCGGCCAGTCGAAGGCCGAGCTCTACGACGTCGACACGCAGGTGTCGAAGATCGCGGCGGCCCGCCAGGCCGGCGACCGCGCCGGCGTGCCGATCGTCATCAACGCCCGCGTCGACGCGCTGGCCGGCGACCCCGACCTGTTCGACGACGCCGTCCGCCGCGCCAACGCGTACCTCGACGCCGGCGCCGACTGCGCCTTCGTGCTCGGCCTCGGCACCGAAGACCTCGTGAAGCGCGCGCTCGACGAGATCCACGGCAAGGTGAGCGTCATCTCGGGCCCGGACTCGGTGCCGCTCGCCCGCCTCGCCGAGCTGGGCGTCTCGCGCGTCAGCTTCGGGCCGATGACGATGGGCCTCACGCTGTCGCACCTGCGCGACGCCGCCGAGCAGCTCACCGCTCGGGGCGAGTACCCGCGCGAGCTCGGCTTCAGCTTCTAGGCGCCGCCGGCGGCACGGCGCGCGCCGCCGCCGCCGCGCGTCCCCGGGCGAGTTCGTCGTCGTCGGGCCGTCACGACGGCCCGTGCTCGTCGGACTCGCCCGCAGTCGCCGCCGGCCCTGCCGTCAGGCAGGGCCGCACATGACGAAGGCCCCCGCGACACCGGTCGCGGGGGCCTTCGTCGTGCCCCGAGGAGGCGCGGCGTCAGTCCCTGCCCCGCCCGCGGTCGCGCTCGAGGTCGCCCGAGTCGGCGTCGGCGTGGTCGTCGCCCTCGCGGCCGTGGCCGGCCCGCTCCTCCTCGGCCTCCTGTCGGGCGATCGACTCGGCGGCCGCCTGGCGCAGGCGCATGCCGTCGAGCTCGTCCTGGGCGGCCTTGGCCTGCTTCTTGTCGCTCTGCGCGGTGTCGCGCGGCGGCAGCAGGATGTCCTTCTCGGCCTTCATGCCGGCCTGCAGCTCGCGGCCGCGCTCGATCTCGGCGTCGAACTCGGCGCCGAAGAGCAGCGCGAGGTTGGTGATCCAGAGCCACAGCAGGAACACGATGACGGCACCGAGCGAGCCGTACGTCTTGTTGTAGTTCGAGAAGTTCGCGACGTAGAAGCCGAAGCCGACGCTGGCGAGCCCCCAGATGAGGATGGCGAGCAGCGAGCCCATGCTCATCCAGCGGAACTTCGGCTGCTTCACGTTCGGAGCGAAGTAGAACAGCACGGCGACGACGACCACGACGATCAGCAGCAGCACGGGCCACTTGACGATGCCCCAGACGAAGACCGCGGTCGAGCCGAGGCCGATCAGGTCGCCGACGGTCTGGGCGACGTCGCCGCTCAGCACGAGGATGAGGCCGGCGATCACGATCAGCACGACGGTGAAGGCCGTGATGGCGAGCATCGTCGGGCGGAGCTTCCAGATGGGGCGCCCCTCGTCGATGTTGTAGACGCGGTTCATCGCCCGGCCGAAGCCGCCGACGTAGCCCGACGCCGACCAGAGGGCGCCGAGCACGCCGACGACGAACGCGACGCCGGCCGCGCGCGACTGCGTCAGCTCCTCGATCGGGCCGCGCAGGGTGTCGGCGATCGACGAGCTGCCGAGCTGTGTGAGCAGGTCGAGCATCGCCTTCGTCGTGGCCTCGGCCTGGCCGAAGATGCCGAGCAACGAGACGACGGCCAGCAGACCGGGGAAGATCGCGAGCACGGCGTAGTAGGTGAGCGACGCGGCCAGGTCGGTGCACTGGTCGGAGCCGAACTCGCGCAGGGTCTTCTTCAGCACGTAGCCCCACGACCGCTTGTGCAGGTCGTCGGGGCTGTCGGGCTTGCGCGCGTCGTCGGGGTCCGGTGCGGTCTGGTCACGCGCGGTGCTGCTCTGCGCCATGGTCGTGGTCTTCCTGTCCTGGGGTGCTGCGGGGCCGGCGGGTGGCGCCGGCCTGGGGTGCTGCGGGGCCGCAGGTGGTGGCGGCCCGAGGTGTCGGGGGCCGAGAGGCGGTGTCGGCCGAGGTGCTGAGGGCCGGGCGACGGGGGCGTGCCCCCGTCACCCGGCCCGGACCGTCAGCGGCGGGCGATCTTCACGACGCCCGCGACGACCGCGGCCACGCCGGCCACGCCGGCGGCCGCTGCGGCGACCACGGGAGCCGGGTCGTCGTCGAGGCGGCGCTTGACGCTCGCCTTGAGGCGCCGGGCGTGCGCCGGCACGCTCAGCTTGTCCTCGATGGCGTCGAGGGTCTCGCGGAACTGCTCGCGGGTGCGGGCGATGTCCAGCTCGATCTCGGGGATGCTCGCGCCCTCGCGGGGCCCGGGCTTCTGCTCGTTCTCGTCGCTCATCGCGTCGTCCCCTCGGTGGTGGTGCTCGGCGTGCTGGTGCCCTTGAGCGCGGCGACGTCGGCCTTCACGCTGTCGACGGCCTGCTTCGGCACGGGCGGCACGCCCTTCTTGAGCGCCTTGACGCCCAGCAGCGCGAGCACGCCGGTGATGACCAGCAGCACGGCCGCCACGATCAGGGCGGCCAGCCACGGCGCCACCACGGTGGCGAGCCCCAGCACCCCGGCGGTGATCAGCACGGCGAGCAGGAAGAAGCCGAAGAGTGCGGCGCCGACCAGGAATCCTGCGCCGACCCCCGCCTCCTTCAGCTTGGTGACGAGCTCGGTCTTCGCGAGCTGGATCTCGCCCCTGATGAGGCGAGAGATGAGCTCGGGCAGGCTGCCGAGCAGCGAGCCGAGCGACTTCTTGGTGCTCTGTTCCGGTGCCTTGAGGTCACTCACCGACGTTCACCCCGGGCAGCTTGGCGGCGCCCTCGCTGTCGGAGCTCGCGCCCGTGGTCGAGGCGTCGGAGCCCGAGCCCTTCTTGTCGGTGGCCTTCGAGGCGACCGACTTGGCCTTCGAGCCGGCGGCGGAGGCCGCGTCGCCCGCGGCGGACTGCAGCTTCTTGCCGACGGCGGGAGCGTTCTCCTTGACGAAGTCCTCCGCCTGGTGGACGGTCTTCTGCACCGACGGGTTCTCCCACAGGCTCTCGGCCTGCGACTTGATCTTGACGTAGGCACCGCGCCCGGCGCGTGCGCCCAGGACGTAGCCCACGGCTGCTCCGGCGACGAAGAGGATCTTGCCCTTCATGAGTGCTCCATTCAGTTCGAGGTCGAGCGGGCCCCAGCGGCCCTGATCGTCAACGCTGGCACGAACCCCGGCGCACAGGCCAGATTCCCAGGGCGGTCGACCGCCCAGGGGTACACCGCGCGCCGCTCAGGAGGGGCGACGATCTGCCTCGCTGTGGACGCCCGCCTGGTCGACGGCCGTGCCGAGCGGCGCGCCGGTCGAGACCGACCCGAGGGGAGCCGAGGAGGCGGTGCGCACGCCCCCGAGGCCGGCGAGGCTCCCGGCCCACGCGCGTCGTGCCCATCTGCGGGGCTCGAGCCGTCGGCCCCACGCGGCGAGCGCCTCCTCGACGAGGCGCAGCACGCACCAGCCGAAGAGGGCGACCAGCAGCGCGTTGCGCAGGCCGAGCACGACCACGGCGACGGGGTGGAGGTCGATCAGGGGCAGGTAGAGCACCGGGAACACGAGCGTCGTGAGCCCTGCGGCCCACGCCGTGATCGTCGCCGGCGTGCGGAACACGGCGGGGCTCGTCCACAGGCCGGCCGCCACGACGGGCGCGATCCACAGCACGTACTGGGGCGACCCGACCTTGTTGAACACGATCAGGGTGACGGTGAGCGTGAGGGCGCCGAGCAGCACCAGGCGCGGCTCGTGCGCGGCGCCGGCCGTCGCGACGACCCGCCCGTCGCGACCGGCCTGCGCCCGCCCGGCCTGCGCCCGCCCGGCCCGCGCCCGCCCGGCCGCCGCGACGGCGAGCAGGCCGACCAGCACGACCATGACGACGCCCATCGTCTGCGTGCTGCCGTGCACCGCCCACGAGTCGCCCGGACCCATGACCTCGCGGGTGGCGAGGCCGACGTTCTCGTAGACGGAGGCGCCCCGCACCCCCAGCATCGCCATCCACAGCCACGGGGTCGCCAGCGGGGCCTCGAGCTGCAGCGCCCGGTCGGACTGCATGGTGACGAAGCTGTCGACGTTCGACAGCCCGCCGCCGAGGGCGACCGCCCCGACGACGACGAGCGTCACCCACAGGCACGACCGCACGACGGCCCCGCGGCCCCGGCTCGCGACCACGGCCGCGGCGATCACCGCGGCCGGCCACACCTTGACCCACGTGGCCGCGGCGAGCAGCGCTCCGGCTACCCGCGGGCGGGTGCCGAGCAGCAGCAGGGCGGCGACGACGGCGGGCGCGCTGAACGCCTCGAGCCGCAGGAACGCGACCGGGCTGAGCAGGAACAGCGCGAGCAGCCACCACCACGCGGCGGGCGCGTCGACGGTGCGCCGGCCGCGGTCGGTGAGCAGCCAGAGCGACGCGGCGTTCGCGGCCGTCACGAGCACGAGCCAGACGAGCTGGTAGAGCGACTCGCCCAGCACGTTCGGCAGCACGACGGGCAGCAGGGCGCCCGCCGGGTAGACCCAGGCGAAGTCCATGACGGGCCAGCGGCCCTCGCTCAGGGCGCCGGTGGCCCAGGTGCGGTACAGGGGCAGGTCGCCCTCCGCGCCTCCTCGGAGCATCAGCGGCCCGAGGGCGACGAAGACGGCGGCGTGCAGGGCGGCGAAGGTCCACCAGATCGCGCGCGGCTGCCGGCGGAACAGGCGCCAGACGTCACGCAGGTGCCGCACGCCCCGCCCGGCGCGGGCGGCGAGCGGCCCGTGCGGCGAGCGCGACCGTCGGGGCAGCGGGGGCCGTGGAGTCGAGGAGGCGCTGGTCCGGTCGGTGGGCGAGCTCACCCCCCGGACGCTAGGGCGCGCACCTTTCGACGAGGTGAACGTCGGGCGTCCGGCGTCGACGCCGCCCCTCCCCTACCGTGCGGACGGCGAGGAGACGATCCGGTCGAGCCACTCGACGAGGAGGCGGCGCTCGGGGTCGCTGAGGTGCTCGAGCTCGGGGGCGACGGCACGGAACGCGACGGCCGCGGTCAGGTGACCGGACCCGGCCGTGGCGGGGGCGTCCGTGAGGATCTGCGCCAGGAGGCCCTCGAAGACGGCATCCGCCAGTCCGGGATCGCGCTCGGCGGGCGGAGTCGCGAGGATCGTCGTGATGACCCCGACGCCCGCCGACTGGATGAGCCCGATCGCCCGCGCCTCCGGGACCGCGAGGCGCCCGGCCGCGGCGACCCGACGGACACGAGCCGCGAGGACGTCCTTGCCCAGGCGAGCGGCGGGCGAGCCCGCGACGCGACGCGGGTCGCTGAGCAGGGCGAAGAGAGCCGGGTTCTCGAGACCGAACTCGATCTGACGACGCCACCCGTCGCCGAGCTCCTCCACGGGGTCGAGGTCCGCCTCGGCGGCGGCGGCCACCGTCGAGGCCTTGTGCGCGACGAACGACGACATGACGTGCTCGGCGACGGCCTCGAGCAGGCCGTCCTTGTCGCCGAACAGCCGGTAGATCGCGGGCGCCTGGACACCGGCGGCCTGGGCGACCCCTCGTGTCGTGACGGCGCCGGGCCCCTCCTCCCGGAGGAACCGGGCGGCGACCTCGACGATGCGCGTCCGGGTGTCGGCGGGCACTGGTTCGACGGTCACGAGATCAACGATAACGCCCCCTTGTCATCGCTGCGTTTCCAGCGATAGCATCCTGAGAGTTCCGCGGATACTCCATCTGCGTTCCGACGAGAGGCCTCACCCATGATCATCGTCACCGGCGCCACCGGCGCCCTCAACGGCTCCACCGTCGCGCACCTCCTCGAGACCATGCCGGCCTCCGACGTCGCCGTCGTCGCCCGCGACTCTGCGAAGGCCGCCCACTTCGCGGACCGCGGAGTCGAGGTGCGGACGGGTGACTACGCCGACCCCACGTCGTTGCCGGCCGCGTTCGCGGGAGCCGACCAGCTCCTCCTCGTCTCGTCCAACGACCCGCAGGCCGACGCCCTCGCGCTGCACCGGAACGCGGTCGAGGCCGCGGTGGAGGCGGGCGTCGGCCGGGTGCTCTACACGAGCCACCAGGGGGCGGCGCGGGACACGCCCTTCGGGCCGGGGCGCGACCACGAAGCGACCGAGCGCCTCCTCGCCGAGTCGGGACTCGCCTGGACGTCGTTGCGCAACGGCTTCTACGCGCACAGCCTGACCTGGTTCCTCGGAGACTGGCGCGAGACGGGCGTCGTGACGGTGCCGGCCGACGGGCCGGTGTCGTGGACGGCTCGAGAGGACGCCGCCGAGGCCGCCGCGCGCATCCTGCTGGCCGACGGGGCGCACGACGGGCCCGTCACCCTGACCGCGCCCGCGGCTCCCACGTTCGCCGAGGTCGCGGCGATCGCCGCCGACGTCGCGGGCCGGCCGGTCGAGACCGTGGTGCTCGGCGACGACGAGTGGATCGCACATCAGGTGTCGGCGGGGCAGCCGGAGCCCATGGCGCGGTTCATGCTCGGGATGTACCACGCCGCCGCCGGCGGGTTCTTCGCCGGCACCGACCCCCTGCTGGGCGAGATCCTCGGGCGCGAGCCCCGCTCCGTCCGCGACCTGCTCACGGCGCCGCTCGAGGCGACCGGCCACTAGGAGGCGTCCAGCCCTCGGTCGCCGGTCATCGCGCACCGCATCAGGAGCTCTGACGGAGCCGAGACGATGACGGCCCGAACCGAGCGCCGCCCCAGAGGCGGGCCCGACGGTGTCGACGGGATCGCCCCGGATGCGACGCTGCCCGCGTGCAGGCGGGCCGAGTTATCCTCACGCGTGCGGACACGACGAATCCTGGTTCTCCCGGCCCTTCTCCTGGCCACCGGCGCGGCCGTGGCGGGGTGCACCTCATCAGCGGGGATCGAACAGCAGTGGGGTGACGGCAAGGGGTATCTCTCAGCCGACCAGCTCGTGACCGAGGTCGCTCCCGAGGACCGCGGCGATCCGATCGAGTTCGACTCCGAGCTCAGCGACGGCACGAAGATCACCGCGGCGGACTACCAGGGCAAGGTCGCCGTCCTGAACTTCTGGTTCGCCGGGTGCGTCCCCTGCCGAACGGAAGCGGCCGATCTCCAAGCGGTGAGCGAGGACACGGCCGACGACGCCGCGTTCCTGGGCGTCAACGTCCGGGACCAGCCCGACACCGCTGACGCCTTCACCCGACGCTTCGGCGTCACCTACCCCACCGCCATGGACGTGGACTCCGGAAGCGTCCAACTCGCGTTCGCCGGCGAGACGGCCCCCAATGCGACCCCGGCGACGTTCGTCCTCGACCCGGACGGGCGCGTGAGCGCGCGGGTCTTAGGGGCCGTCGATCCTTCGATCCTCCGAGCACTCATCGAGACGGCGGCCGCGACGACCGAGTGAACCGGGTGGTCTCCGCCACTTCTGCGCGATCCTCGGCCGCCCGAGCGCCCCGCCCCGTAGCCGACCCCTATCGGGTCTCTGGATCCCGGTCGGCCCGCCGGCGTGACCGCCTCCGCGCTCGGAAGAGGAGCACGAGGATGCGGAGGACGGTTCCGAGGCCCATCGCGATGATGATGCGGCCGGCGAAGGACGCATCACCCAGGACGGGGATCGTGTCGAACGGCTGAAGGAGGATCGCGGCCCCCGCCAGGACGAGAGCCACGGCGACGACGAACCATCGGCGCTCTTCTCGGGGCAGGAGCTTCATGCCATCAGTGTGCGCCCCGATCCCACGATCGACGATCCGAGGACTGGGACCGCGTGGTCCCCAAGGCCTTCCGCGGTCGACGCGACGAGATCGTCGAGCGGATGCAGCGCAGTCGTCTCCTGGCGGGGACGCCCTTCCGCGATGTCTTCGCGTGAGTCGCACTGTCCGGCAGCCGCTCCCCTACCGGGCACCCTGACGAGGGTCGAGCCAGCTTCGTCCGAGACGGACTCAGTCGTCGTCCCATTCGTCGCGCAATTCTTTGGTCAGCACCGCGACCTGAACCGTCAGAGCTCCGAGTAGTTCTTCGCGGTTTAGCCTGTTCGTCGTTCTGTAGGCCCAGGTCGTCTCGCCTTCGGCATCCAGCGTCTTCACGAGCACGAAGGCCTCGATGGCCGTCTCGCCTGCCTCCAACGCATGGACCTCCAAGCCCGTCAGAGCCTGATCGATCGGAACGCGTTGCTCGCCTGGTGCCGGAATGCCGGAGTGACTGCCCATGCCACGAGTAAATCTCATCGTGGGGCCCTGATGCTGCCTCTGTGCTTTCTCGTCATCGCGAGCTGGCGCGATGAGTCCGGGGCAGCCCTGCTGGTCGGAGTGCATGTCATCGTCGCCGGCATCGCTACTGGTGTTGTGGGTCTTCTGCTCCGCTGGGGGGCAACGTCCTGTGCGTCGCCCAGCCGCGGTGCCCATGGGTCGAGGTCAGAACACCACCGAGGGCTCGGGAGAGCTGACGGTGCGCTGAGGAACTCCCTCCGAGCACGCTGGATGGCCCCAGCTGACTTGCCCGACACTGCGCCCGTGGGACGATGGCCACATGCGTTGGGATGGAGACGTACTGCCCACGCCGACCGAGGCGATGGTCCTTCACGAGTTCCGCTTGATCTTGTCTGACGCCCTTCCCGGAATAGCAGCGCGCTGGCTCGCAGCCGAGATGGCCAACTCGCCTGCAGTGCGTTCTCTAGCAGGACAGAACCCCCACGACGCCTGGACTGTTGGAGCTCTCCTCGCGGCAACCATCGACGAGCTCGGCCCATCCGTCCCACTGGCGACAGCGGACCGCAGAGCCATGGCCGTCGAATGGGTCGCCAGGAGCTGGCTCCGACACGGCAACACGAGACACGCCGTCAACACCCTTTCGCAATTGGCCATCACGAATCTCGGTCTCGACATGTGGCTCGAAGAATTCATCGGCCTCGATGACGAGTGGGAAGACCCGGGAACGTGGGGACGGACCCACGAAGATCTCGAATCAACGGCATCACGCCTGCTAGTCGAGTTGCTTCACGAACCGGACACCGGCCGATGACGTTCTCCTCACGCACGGTGAGGGTTCGGCGGTCTGCCCGAGCAGCGGTCGAAACAGCACCGAGCCCCTGATGCCTTCTACGTCTTGATGCTCAGCCAGAGCCTGGTCGAGAGACGATGGGCCTCGGGCGCCGGGCGGAGGATCTACTTGCGCCGACGAGCCCGCTGCTCTCCGCGCAGAACAAGGCAAAGCCCCACGAACGATGCCCCGAGCACTAGAGGCGCGACGTAGTAGATCACCGCCTCAGTGTGCTCCTGCCCCGCCCCTTGGCCAAGCGTCTCGGTTCCCGATCCGCTGTGGAGACGGCACCTCAACGGCGATGAGTGATCGATGACGGGTCTGCCTGCACCACCGCGGGTGTCATGAAGATGCCCCGGAAACCCTGGCCCCCTCCGCCCGGCACGGGGAGGTCGAGGACGTCGTGCTGTTCACCACGGTCGATGTCGAGCACGCTGAGCACGAGGCGCCCCGAACCGCCGCTTCCGTAGGCGATGACCCGGCTGTTGTCCGCCCATCCGATGGCTTCCTCCCAGAACGACGCGCCTCGGCTGCGGTTCCGCATCTCGAGCGATCGGAGAGGAGTGGCGGTTCCCGACGCGACGTCGAGGATGGCGAACTGGGAGTGCGGGTCGGCCCTGACGAGGAGGCGGGAGCCGTCCGGGCTCCATGCTCCCGACCCGGCCGGGCACAGTCCTAGATGGCGACGCTGATCGCCGGTCGTGAGATCCGTGATGCTCAGCCAGTCGTTCTCGGGACCGTCGACGGCGCGGTGCCCCAGGGCGAGGAATCGGCCGTCGGCTGAGAAGTGGGCCGAGGGCCCGTGAAAGTTGAACCGGAGGGGGTCGGCGAGAGGTAGGACCTCCTCTTCTCCCTCGCCTGCCAGTACGTAGCGCCCGTGACGAGGGCCGTCGACCGTAGGGTGCGTGAACTCGATGCTGAGTCGACGCCCGTCGGGGGCCGGGTAGACCTGCTCCTCGAAGGACGGCCATCTCTCGAGCAGGGGCCCGTCGGATCGTTCGTCCGACACCAAGTCCCACCGGACGAACCGGCGCTCGGCCGGCACGTCGGGGTTCCGGCTTCCCTCGTAGTAGCGGAGGTAGGTGATCGTTCGACCGTCTGGGGCAAGTGGTGAGTGAAAGAGGAGGGTGTGCGCGTCGGGCTCGATCGGGGCCAGGGCGAGCAGACCGACTGTCGGGTCCCATGCCCACACCCTGTCGTCACTGACCGCGACCCAGGGCGAGGGCGTAGACGGACGCCCCGGACGCGATCGGGGCGCGTGGATCTTCCCGCTAGCGTGCCAGGAATCGTCAGCCATGTGACGAACCTAGTTTCCGAATTGATCTCCGGTAGGCGATCCCCTGACGGGCAGACCAGGTCCACGGAACCTAGCCGTCACCGATCCAGGGAGACAATGAGTCATGTCCTACGACGACGGCATCGCGTCTCGCCTGCACCAGCGACGGGTCCCTCGCATCGCTGCTGTCCTTCTCGCAGCAGCTTTCGTACTCCTCGTCTTGCTCCCTCTGCTGCCCAGCCCCTACGTCTGGGGCGGCGCGCGACTCGCGTTGTTCCTCCTGCCCCTCCCTCCCCTCCTGGCTTTCGGGGGCACGATCGCAGCAATTCTCGACCGGGAGGTCGGCGTGAACAGCAAGGCCCTCTGGGCCGTGGGCTCTGCCCTCTTCGGGCTCGTCTGTGTGCCGGCACTCTTCGTGCTCGTCACCCTCATAGCGGGGCCCTGAAGAACGGGCTCCCGGCCCGACGTGATCCCCGGAGGACCTATCGGCCGCTGAGCGGTCGTCCATCGGGACGTCGTCAGCGGGCGATCGGCATAGAGGCTGCTTCTTCCAAACGGGCATGAGGCCACCAGGCATGCGCGCTGGTCACGGCGAGCAAGAACCAGCCCGTCACCGCGACCGGCCAGTCAGGCACATAGGCCTCGTAGGCAGGCATTCCCTGGAACGAAGTGAAGTGTTGCATCCCCGCCTCCCCAATGAACCAGGCAGTCACGGCAACGACGATCGACGCTCCTACGGCGACCACCGTGACCAAGGGATGCCGAAGCCACACGCGGCGCAGCCCCGGCACGAGACGAAGCGGGAGCCCAACGATCAAAGCCGCGATCGTCGTGACGGCCGCGATGACGGCTACTGCTGACGCCGTGAACGCCCCCGCGGTGGCGACACTCGAGAATGCGGCCAAACCGTCTACGAACAGCAAGGCACCGCAGACCACCATCTGAACCGGCAGAGCCATCCAAACCAGCCGCTCAGCGCTCATTAGATCCACAGTGGCGGTGAAAGGCAACTCTGCCTAGCCCGCAGTCGAGGGCCGCAGGCCCGGTAGCGGATGGTCCAACGGGACACCCGGCTAGCGCGACAGCAACGGGCCTGGACACTCTCCCTGTCCA
Source organism: Frigoribacterium faeni (assembly GCF_011761235.1). Taxonomy (GTDB): domain Bacteria; phylum Actinomycetota; class Actinomycetes; order Actinomycetales; family Microbacteriaceae; genus Frigoribacterium; species Frigoribacterium faeni_A. The sequence goes on along the minus strand of NZ_JAAOYW010000002.1, from coordinate 1,088,734 downwards.
TTGAGACGGCGGAACACGGTCCTACCTGATCGATCGACTGACATCGAGGATCGACTACGAGCGGGCTGCCCGCGCAGAGCTCCGATGTTGTGGCTTGTCGGCTGGATACTCCCTAGGATCGACGAGGGCCGCTCAGCGTGCCTGCACAGAACCCCCCGGGGGGTGGCCGAGCCTTCGCTCGAACGAACTGGATTCTGTGGCGGACGACATGCACGAGCGCGACCACCCTGCTCGGCGCAGCTGAAAGACGGGACTGACCATGCGCGCCCTGATCGCCGCCGTCGCGACGACGATACTGGCGGTGTGCCTCCTGTGGGCCCCCGCCGCGTTCGCTGCCACCATCACCACGACGATCCCGACCGGAGCCCTCGCCGACGACGTCGTGGCCGCACCTGACGGCGCGACGGTTTACGTCATGAACTCGGGAGACCGGACCATCTCCGTGGTCGACACCGCGACGAACACCGTCCGGGCGACCTGGCCCCTCACCACGTTGCCGGGCGCATTAGCGCTAAGCCCCAACGGATCTACCCTCTTCGTCTCCGCCTTCGACTCCGTGCTGTTCCTGGACACCACCACCGGCACGATCGAGCAGGCAGTGCCTCTAGCCGCGTCGGCGTCTGACATCACAGTCAGCCCGGATGGCTCAGTCGTCTACGCACCTCTCTACAACGCCGGGACCATCGCCGTGCTCAATGCGACGACCGGTGCAGTCGTCCGCACGATCGACCCCGGACTCCGGGAGGGCGTGATATCGCTGACCGTCAGCCCGGACAGCAGGACGCTCTATGGGTCGCTGCCAAGTTCGAGGGTCGTCTTCGAGATCGACGCCGCAACCGGAATCGCAGGACGGTTCGCCAGCGTCACCGACACGCCCCGCTTCCTCGTTACGAGCACGGACGGGACCGCGCTGTACGCCCCGACGGAACGCGGCAACGCCACCTCGGTGATCAACACCGCGACCTTCAACGTCGTGCGGACCATTCCGGGGACAAGAGCCTACGACGTGGCTGCGAGCCACGATGGCCGGTTCGTGGCGATCACCAATCGGGGGGCGGCCGGTGGGGTCCAAATTATCGATGTGACCACGAACACAGTTGTCCAGACCGTCGCCGTCGCGAACGCCTACGCCGTCGCTTTTTCCCCCTCTGGCTCGATCTATGCATCGACCCGCAGCGGAAATAGCGTGGTCGCGGTGTCCTTCGACCGGTCGCCGGTTCTGATCGACACCACGCCGCCGGCGACTGCGACGGTCGGACAGCCGTACTCGTACACCTTCAGTGCTGACGGCACCCCCGCGCCGACCTTCACGGTGTCATCAGGAACCTTGCCCGGCGGGCTCACGCTCACCGCTGGCGGCTTGCTCTCCGGCACCCCCACGACCGCCGGGGCGGTCACCTTCACGGTCACCGCGACCAACGGGATCGCACCCGATGTAACCACGGACCCTCTGACCATCACCGTAGAGGCGGCGGTCGCCGCTCCCGTCTTCACCAGCGCGGCACCGCCCGCGACGGCAATCGCAGGGCAGTCGTACTCGTACACCTTCACCGCAACCGGAAACCCGGCACCGACCTTCGCCGTGACATCAGGCACCCTGCCCGCCGGACTCGAACTCGACGCCGCTGGCGTCCTGTCCGGCATCCCGACTACCGCCTCCTCGAGCACCTTCACCGTGACCGCGACCAACGGCGTCGCCCCTGACGCGACGACGGAAGCGATCACGATCACGGTGGCCGCCGCCCCTACAGCACCCACCTTCACGGCCGCGACTCCGCCCGCCTCCGTGACCGTCGGCCAAACGTACATGTACACCTTCACCGCAACCGGAAATCCCGCGCCGACGTTCGCCGTGACATCAGGCGCCCTGCCCGCAGGACTCGAGCTCGATGCCGCTGGAGTCCTGTCCGGCATCCCGACCACCGTCTCCTCGAGCACCTTCACCGTGACCGCTACCAACGGCGTCGCCCCAGTGGCGTCGACAACACCAGTCACCATCACGGTGTCCCCAGTAGTTGTGCCCGCCCCTGATCGGCTCCCCGCACCGATCATCACAAGCCCCACCCCCGACCAGACCATCACGGGCAGCGTGACCTACAGCGGCACGGGCACCCCAGGGGCATACATCGCATTGGTGACCTACGAGGGTGAAATCCCCCCGCAGTCCTCCGGACCAATCGAGGCCGCCTTTGCCGCCGCCGACCCAATTCAGGTCTCCGCCGATGGAACCTGGTCACGGATTGTCACAGTCACTCCAGGCGACTACACGACCTTCGCGGTCCAGTTCCTTCGCGATGCGAACTGGAGCGTGACGGGCAGCTCGCCCGCTTCCGTGTCCGTCACCTACAGCGTCACCGCAGCCGTGGTCCCCGCCGCATCGACACCAACCTCCCCCACCCCTGCGGTAGGCACACCGAATGCGGGTGCACCGAAAGGGCTCGCCTTCACAGGCTCGAAAACTACAGGCCTCGCTAGTTTCGGCGCACTGCTCACAGCAGCCGGCGTCGCCCTCACTGTGACCACCCGCCGCCGACGAGCCGCGGAGCCGACCGCTAAATAGGGACCATGCGAGCAAGTCCCCGACCCGTCTGCGGCGGAGGGATTCTTAGCGCGATTGCGACCGAAGTAGTGACCGACAACCCATCCCCTAACGGGCGATCAGGAACGATCGCTAACAGGCTGCCGCCAGCGGCAACCTGCCGATGACATCCGCGTCATGACGGGTCAGCAATCGAGAGCGTCGCGGCGAGATCGAGGTCGCTAGGACCGCCGGTGACGCCCGCGGACGCGAGGAGGGTTGCTCCGAAGACCGCGCTCCAGAAGGTTCGGGCGTCCCTGCCGACACCGCTCGCGCTCGTCCAGTCGCGCTCTCGGGTCACGCGCTCCAGGTAGCGCTCTGACTGTCGGAAGAGGACAGCGAGCAACAGCCTGACGCGCTCGCGTTGCGGTGCGTCATCCCCGGCACGAGCCAGCGCCTGCACGACGATGACCGTGGCCGGCATGGCCAACGCGGTGCGGGCCAGGACCTCGCGGAACTGTCCAACGTCTGTAGCTCGGCGGCCGGCGGCTTGCAGCCGCGTGGTGTCCCTGAGGAGCAGCGCGAAGGCGGCATCGAGCACCAGTCGGTCCTTCGACCCAAAGTGGTGCGTGATTTGGTTCGGGTACGCCCCAGCCGCACGGGCGATCTCACTGACTGTGATGCCGCGCGGTTCGCTCGCGCTCAGGAGCCCGGCCGTCGCAGCGAGAATGCGGGCACGTGTCGCCGCGCCCCGTGCCGTGCCGCTGCCTGTTGCGCTTGCCATAGCTCAATTGTACGTGATACAACTTGACTTGTTCGTCGTACAAGAAGGAGCATCGTGGACATCTCAGTTACTGGCTACGGCGCGGTCTCACCCTTCGGACACGGCGTCGACCCGCTGTGGGACGCACTCCTGGCGGGTTCTTCCGGTGTTCGCCAGCTCGACCGCGATGGTGCTCTGTGGGAGCAGGTGCCGATCCGTGTCGGAGCGCCCGCAGCGCTCGACGCCGACGGCTTGCTCGGCCGGGTCCGCGCGAACCGGCTGGACCGAAGCCAGCAGCTCGCACTCGTGGCCGCGGCCGAGGCATGGTCCGACGCAGGAGCGCCGGCCGTTGCCGGCGATCGGCTCGCTGTGGTCGTCGGGACCGGCGTCGGCGGCATCGAGACCCTGCTCGACGCACACGACACCCTCGGAGCCAGCGGTGCCCGCCGGGTGTCACCGCGCACGGTGCCGATGCTCATGGCCAACGCTGCCGCCGCCCAGATCAGCATCGAGTACGGCGCCCGCGGTGGTGCCTACACGACGGTGTCCGCGTGCGCATCCGGAGCCGAGGCGATCGCCGTCGCCGCACGACTCATCGTGACGGGCGAGGCTGACGTCGTGATCGCCGGCGGGGCAGAGGCTGCGGTGACCCCGGTGACCATGGCTTCGTTCGCCCAGTCACAGGCACTGGCGAAGCCCGACGGCGACGACCCCGCGACACTCTCTCGCCCGTTCGACGTCCGGCGCCGAGGCTTCGTGTTAGGTGAAGGGGCAGGTTTCGTCGTCCTCGAACGCGCCGAGCACGCAGCGGCACGTCGCCAGCGATCACATGCGACGCTTGCCGGTTGGGGCATCACCTCCGACGCGCATCACATCACCGCACCTCTCGAAGACGGCAGTGAACAGGAACGAGCGATGACCGCGGCCATCCGGATGGCCGGGCTCACCGGTGGCGACGTCGACCACGTCAACGCGCACGCAACGGGCACCCTCTTGGGGGACATCGGCGAAGCGGCTGCAATCCGTCGAACTGTCGGGCCGCATGCGCTCGTGACCGCGCCGAAGAGTTCCATCGGCCACATGTTCGGCGCAGCCGGGGCTGTGGAGGCGATCCTGACGATCCGGGCGCTGGAAACCGGGACGGTCCCGCCAACGAGGAACCTCGAACAGCTCGACCCAGCGGTGGACTTGGACGTCGTCACCGGGACGGTTCGGAGCGCTCCGTTGCGAGCGGCGCTGAACAACTCGTTCGGGTTCGGCGGGCAGAACGCGTCCCTGGTGTTCACCACCGCCTGACCGCCTTCGGCATCCGCGACAGCCGGCCGGCTATCAGAGCGAAGCTGGAGCGCTCTTCGTAGGGTGGCTCATGGTCATCATCGGAACGGAATCGGCACGCGCAGACGATGTGCTCGATCTGCTCCGCGAGGGCGATGCATTCGCGTTGGCGTTGTACCCCGCCGAGAACTACCACGGCCTCGACGTCGAGGCTCTTGCAGCGGACGGCGTGACGCTCTTCGTCGCTCGTGATGACGGTGCAGCGCTCGGCACGGCGGCACTCGTGGACCGCGGCGACAGGTCAGCTGAGATCAAGAGGATGTTCGTCAAGGACACGGCCCGCGGACGTGGGATCGGACGTGGCCTCGTCGAAACGCTCGAGGCCCACGCGCTGGGCACGGGCATCTCGACCCTGCAACTTGAGACAGGGGTCCCACAATTCGCCGCGATCGCCCTCTATGAGAGGCTGGGCTACTGCCAGATCCCTCGCTTCGGCGAGTACACCGAGGACCCGCTGAGCTACTGCATGGAAAAGCACCTGTGAGCACCGAGCACCGATCACCGATCCACCCGGACCTGATCGACCATGGGGGCCGCACCGCAAGCAGACTGCAGACCAGGGCGGCGTTCAGCTGATCTTGGGCCGGCGCGCGTGCGTGCGTGCTTTCGCCCTGTTGCCGCAGGTCGCCATGGAGCACCACTTCGCGGTGCCGGGGCGGCTGTGGTCGATGAGGAACAGGTTGCACTCGGCGTTCGCGCAGGCGCGGACGCGACCCGGGAACTGCTCGGCGACGCGTGACCACGCCAGGACGGCCGTGGTCGCGAGGCGGTCGTCGTCCGCCGCGACGAGGTCCCAGGCCACGCCCTCGGACGTGACGCGAGGCGTGCGCACCGCCCCCTCGACCACACGCGCGAGCTCGTCGACCGCCTCCGGCCCGGCCCCGCGGATCACGGCCTGGAGGGCCGCGCGAGCCCGGCGGAGCTGAGCGGCCTCGTCGACCGAGCCGACGCCGCCCCAGCTCCGGGCCAGCTGGCGACCGTGGTCGCCCTCGAGGGCGTCCGTCGGGTGACCGTCCACCACCGGGGCGCTGTTGAGCACGGCCAGCAGCAGCTCTTCGTCCGTCAGCATCGGTCCTCGTCTCCTCGCACCTGTCCGGCGCGATCTGACCCATGCTACCGTCCACCTAACCAGTAAAACAATCCAAAGGGGTTACGCATGGTCGCCGTCCACCACCGCACCGTCTCCGTCGACGGGCACGACGTGTTCTACCGGGAGGCCGGGCCCGCCGACGCCCCCGTGCTGCTCCTGCTGCACGGCTACCCGTCGAGCTCCCACATGTTCCGCCACCTCATCCCGATGCTGGCCGACCGCTACCGCGTGGTGGCACCCGACCACCTCGGCTTCGGCCGCTCGTCCGCCCCGTCGACCGACGAGTTCGACTACACCTTCGAGGCCCTCGCCGCCGTGACCGGGCGATTCCTCTCGTCGCTCGGGATCGAGCGGTACACGGTCTACGTCCAGGACTACGGCGCCCCGATCGGCTGGCGTCTCGCCCTCGCCGACCCTGCGGCGATCACCGGCGTCATCACCCAGAACGGCAACGCCTACGAGGACGGCTTCGTGCCGAGCTTCTGGGACGGCATCTGGGCCGACGCCGCCGAGCGGACCGCCGAGACCCGCGACGCGCTCCGCCCCGCGCTCGGACGGGAGGCCGTCGAGTGGCAGTACACCCACGGCGTGCCCGACCCCACGACCGTCGACCCCGACGCCTGGGAGCACGACCTCGCCCTCCTCGCCCGCCCCGGACAGGACGACGTCCAGCTCGCCCTCTTCCGCGACTACGCGACCAACCGCGCCCTGTACCCGGCGGTGCACGACTGGCTCCGCACCTCCGGCGTCCCCGTCCTGGCCATCTGGGGACGCAACGACGAGATCTTCGCCGCCGCCGGCGCGAGCGCGTTCCTCGAGGACTCCCCCGAGGCTCGGGTGGAGCTCGTCGACGGCGGGCACTTCCTCCTCGAGTCGCACCTGGACGAGGTCGCCGGCACGATCAGGGACTGGCTCGCAGACCAGGCCTGAGCGCACCGGACCGCCCCCGCTTCAGCCACAGACACGGTCAGGGTCGAGCGAGGCGTGGCCGCAGGGCGGTCACGCCTGCTCGGCCCGTTGGATCGAGCGATACACCGTCGACCGGGCGACGCCGAACAGCTCGGCGATCTCGCCGGCGGTGTGGGCACCGGTGCGGTGCAGCTGCACGAGGCGCTTCTCCTGCGAGGCAGTGAGCTCGGGTCTGCGGCCACGGAGCTTACCGGCGGCCTTCGCGACAGCCATGCCCTCCCGCGTCCGGGCACGGATGAGTTCGCCCTCGAACTCGGCAACCATGCCGAGGACGTTGAGCAGCAGCCGGCCGATGGGGTCGGTGGGGTCGTAGACCGCTCCCCCGAGATTGAGAGCGACGCCCTTCTTCGTCAGCTCGTCCGCGATGTCGGTCGTGTCCCGCAGTGACCGAGCTGGACGATCGAGCTTGGTGACGACCAAGACGTCGCCGGCACGGCACGCCGCCAGCGCCTCAAGGAGCCCCGGCCGTGCTCGAGTCGTGCCGAAAGACCATCGTCTACTGCGACACACCAAAGCCGCCCTTTCCTCCTCTGCGCGTGCCTGGACTCCTGGTGCTACCCACGCAGGGGCCCGGGCGCGGCAAGCAAGTCGGCAGCCTCGATGGCGATGAGATCCGACAACTGTTCCCGTGGCAGCTCGTCGACACGGCTCATGATCAGCAAGGCCTCGACCGCAGGCACCCACGTGTCATCCCTGAATTTGAAACTGAATTCTCGCAAGGCTTCCGAGAGCTGCAGAGACCTGTCGTTGCGACCAGCGATCAAGCGCAGACTCTCGACAATGAGAGTTCGTCGGCCAGCCTCGTCTGCGTCGGTGGTCAACCCTAGATCGGTGCCGATCGCGAGGAGGTACCGAAGATTCTCGTTTGCAGGCAGGCTCTTGGACTCGCCAGCAAGAAGGCGAATGTTCAAGCTGTCATGGCCCGCCATCAACCAAGCGACGGCAAGCTCAGGGCCGCACCATTCATCGGCCTCTCGAGTGAGCGCGACGAGCAGCGGGATCGCGATCACGTCCCATTCAGTCACCTCAGTTTGCACAAATCCGCCATGGTCGACGGCAGCATTGTCTTCTGCGACCAAAGGTCTCGTCCTCGCCTTGACTCGCTTGTGGAACCACATCAGGACTGTTCCCCTCGTTGAATCGCACGGTAGACCGTTGAGCGGGCGCCGCCGAACAGCTCGGCGATCTCGCTCGTCGTGTGGGCGCCGGTGCGGTGCAGCTGCACGAGGTGCTTCTCCTGCGAGGAGGTGAGCTTGGGCTTGCGGCCTCGGAGCTTGTTAGCGGCCTTCGCGATGGCCATGCCCTCGCGGGTTCGGGCACGGATGAGGTCGGCTTCGAACTCGGCCACCATGCCGAGGACGTTGAAGAGGAGCCGGCCGACATGGTCGGTGGGGTCGCAGACCGCTCCCCCGAGGTTCAAGGCGACGCCCTTCTTCGTTGGCTCGTCCGCGATGTCGGTCGCGTCCCGCAGCCATCGAGCAAGACGGTCGAGCTTGGTGACGACGAGGACGTCGCCGGCGCGGCACGCGGCCAACGCCCCGCGAAGACCCGGCCGGGCTCGAGTCGTGCCCGACAAGCCGTGGTCAACATGCACGTGTTGATCGTCAACACCCAGTGCTGCAAGACCGTCCCGCTGTGCTGTGAAATTCTGTCCCGAGGTCGAGACGCGCGCGCATCCGATGAGCCCGAACGGCCGTAGCGTTCAAGCCCCCGTCACCGGGCACTTTTGCGGGACAGGCATACGCGAATCCGCAGGCCAGACGCCACTTGACCTCTGCCGGCCGAAACTGGCTCGAGAAGGTGTCCCGATGAACGACCGGCTGACGGGCACCGCAGAACCGCAGCAGGCGCCGCCCCTCAGGGCCGCGCCCGCCATCAGCGCGAGCCTGACCTCAGCGCAGCGCCACCCACGCGATCAGCAGCATCGTGGTGATGAACCCCGCCACGAAGTTGAGCCAGAGGAACCGCTTCCAGCCCTTGTTCGCGCCCTCCGCCTCCGCGTCGGTGACGTTCCACCACGGGGCGCAGTTCAGCGCGTACGCGACCGGGATCACCGCGGCGAACGGGCCGGGGGCGTCGGTGAACGTGAGCAGGACGCCCGAGAGCAGGTAGGCGACGACCGCGAGGCGCACGGTGGTGCGCGCCCCGAAGACGGTCGCGATCGAGGCGATGCCTCCCTCGCGGTCGGCGAGGACGTCCTGCACGGCGCCGAACGCGTGGCTCGCCGCCCCCCAGAGGAAGAACGCCCCGAGCAGCGCCCACAGCTGCGGCGTGAACGTCGCCCCCGCGAGCACCAGCCCGTAGACGGCCGGGCTGACGAAGTGCGTGCTCGACGTGACGGAGTCGACCACCGGGCGCTCCTTGAAGCGCAGGCCCTTCGCCGAGTACGCCACCACGGCGAACAGGCTCACGGCCAGCACCAGCCAGCTGAGCGGGCTGCCCACCGCGACGAGGAACAGCACGAACGGCACGCACGACAGCACCGCCGCCCAGAGCGTCGTGCGGTGCATGCTGCGGTCGAGCAGCGCGCCCTCGACGCCGCCCTTGCGCGGGTTGCGCAGGTCGCTCTCGTAGTCGAAGACGTCGTTGATGCCGTACATCGCCAGGTTGTACGGCACGAGGAAGAACAGGATGCCCACGACCGCGACCAGCCAGTTCACCTGCGAGAAGTCGAAGGCGGGGCTCGGGCCGGTCGAGAGGACGACGGCCGCCGTGCCGTCTGCGATCTGGCGGGCGACCGTCTCGGAGACGTAGGCGCCCTCGCTCTCGGGTCGCGGCGCACTCGCCGCCGTCAGGATGTACGCCGCCGCGAACGGGAACGCCGTGTTGATCCAGCTGAGGGGCCGGGACGACCAGAACAGGGCCTTCAGGGTCGCCGTCACCGCGCCTCCTCGGCCTTCGTCCCCGCGCCGCCGGCCCGGGCCGCACGACGCGCCGCGGTCGCGGCCTTCGCCGCCTCGGTCTCGCTCTTCGAGCCGAGCAGGGTCCACACGCTCGGCAGCAGCACGAGCGCCGCGACCGCGTACGCGAAGTCCTCGAGCGGGGCGATGCCGACGAAGGCGCCGCTGATCCGCGACTCGTCGTAGCCGACCAGCCCGACGCCGATCATGACGTTGTCGAAGACCGCGGTCATCACGAGCAGCACGGCCGTGGCCAGGCCCGCCGCGCGCACCACGGGCGCGAGCGACCCGGGAGCCGAGGAGGCGCGGGTCGCCCGGGTGCGCACCCAGCGCAGCAGCAGCGCGGCTCCCGCCGTCACGGCCACGAGCCCGAGGAACACGGCGTTGATCGCCCAGTAGGTCATGCGCGGCCGCCGTCCGTCGGCGCGTCGGAGGAGCTCGCCGACCCGGCGGCACCGGCAGACCCGCCCGGCACGACCGGCTCGCCCGTCGACAGGCGCGCCGAGGCGGCCCGCCGCTGGGCCCGGGCGTCGAGCACGAGCCGCGAGCCGGCGAGCAGGTCCATCGTCAGCCAGCAGAGCAGCACGAGGAAGAAGACCTCCTCGAGGGGCAGCTCGGGCGCCAGCTGCACGCCCGTCATGAACGAGGTCTCGCCCCGGAAGAACACTCCGGCGTCGATGCCGACGATGTCCCAGATGAGGAAGAACACGACGCCGACCAGCAGCGTGACGAACGCCCGCCAGCCGTCGCGCCAGAAGAACAGGCCGAACCGTCGGTCGAGCATCGCCATGCCGAAGATCGAGATCAGCAGGGCGATCAGGTACGCGAAGCCCATCAGGCGGCGCCGGGCTCGGGCAGCGGACCGGTGCTCGTGTCGCCCCGCATGTTCTTGAGCAGGATCTCGGCGCTGATCAGGCACATCGGCAGGCCGATGCCCGGCCGCACCGAGCCGCCGGCGTAGAACAGGCCCTGCACGTGCTCGGAGGTGTTGCCCGCGCGGAACATCGCGCTCTGCGAGAGCGTGTGCGCCGGGCCGAGCATGCTGCCGCTCCACGCGTTGACGTCGTCGACGAAGTCGCGCGGGCCGCGGGTGCGACGCAGCACGACGCGCGACGCGAGGTCGGGGATCTCGGCCCAGTCGGCGATCTGCTCGATGACCTGGTCGGCGAGCCGCTCGATCAGCGGGTCGCCGTCGCCGGCCACGTCGCCGCCGCCGAGCGCCGGGTCGGCGGGCAGCGGCACGAGCACGAACAGGTTCGTGTGCCCGGCGGGCGCCGTCGACGGGTCGACCGTGCTCGGCTTGCAGACGTACAGCGAGGGCGGGTCGGGGATGCGCTTGTCGTCGCCGAAGATGCGCTCGAAGTTCTCGTGCCAGTCGCGCGCGAAGAACAGCGTGTGGTGCTCGAGCTCGGGCACCTCGCCCTCGACGCCGAGGTAGAGCAGCAGGGCGCTCGGCCCCGGGTCGCGCGTCGCCCAGTAGTCGGAGTCGTAGGTGCGCAGCCCCTCGGGCAGCAGCGTCGTCTCGAGGTGCTCGAGGTCGGCCGCGCCGACGACCACGTCGGCCTCGAGGCGGTGGTGGCCGCCGTCGGCGTCGCCGTGCTCGACGCCGCGCACGACCGCGGTGCGCCCGGGCCCCGGCTCGGTGAGGACGCGCGTGACCGGCGCCTCCGTGACGATCCGCACCCCCGCCTCCTCGGCCACCGCCGCGATCCGCTGGATCACGGTCGTCAGGCCGCCCTGCGGGTAGAGCACGCCGTCGTCGAGGTCGAGCGTGCTCATCAGGTGGTACATGCTCGGCGTCGCGAACGGCGACGACCCGAGGAACACGGCCGGGTAGCCGAGGATCTGCCGCAGCCGCGGCTCCTTCACGGCCCGCGAGGCGAACGCGTCGAGATCCTGCAGCAGCAGTCGGCCGAGCTTCGGCAGCCGCACCACGACGTCGCCGCGCAGCAGCGGCCCGACCGTCTCGAAGCTCGTGTAGAGGAACCTCTGCTTCGCGAGCTCGTACGTGTCGCGCGCCGACCGCAGGTAGCCGCGCATGCGGTCGCCGCTGCCGGGCTCGACGCTGTCGAACAGGGCGATGTTCTCCTCGAGGCCGCGCGGCACGACGATCGGCTCGGCGCGGGTGCCGTCGGCGTCGGGCTCGAACAGCACGCGGTAGCCGGGGTCGAGCGGCACGAGGTCGAGCTGCTCGTCGGACGACGTGCCCATCATCTTGAAGAAGTGGTCGAACACCTCGGGCATGAGGTACCAGCTCGGCCCCAGGTCGAAGCGGAAGCCGTCCTGCTCCCACGTGCCGGCGCGGCCGCCGACCTGGTCGTTCTTCTCGAGCACGGTGACCTCGTGGCCCTCGCGGGCCAGCAGCGCGGCGCTGGCGAGGCCGGAGATGCCCCCGCCGATCACGACCACCCGGCGGCCGTGCCGCTCGATGCTCGTGTCGCCGGTGGCGCGCTTCAGCCAGGGGGTCGTCACAGGGAGGCTCCAGGGGGTCGGTGGTCGGGCACGGAGGCGACGCGGCCGGCGGCGGCCCGCAGCGCGATCCGCACCTTGACGGGGTCGGGCACGCGCACGCGCGTCCGGATGAGCGAGGAGGCGGGGGTCGCCTCGAGACGTCGGTTCAGCTCGGCGAACAGGCCGTGGGCGAGCGCCACCGCGCGGCGCGACGAGGCGGGGAGCACGGGGATCACCTCGCCCGAGACGCGCAGGTCGTCGTCGATGTCGGCGACCAGGCGCTGCTTCGTGGCCTCGTCGAAGGTCGTCACGTCGACCCCGGGGAAGTAGCTGCGCCCGAGGTGCTCGAAGTCGGCCGCGAGGTCGCGGAGGAAGTTCACCTTCTGGAAGGCCGCGCCGAGACGCGTCGCGCCCTCGTCGAGCAGCGCCCGCGTCGAGTCGGGGTAGGCGTGCCCGGCGAGGAACGCCCGCAGGCACATCAGCCCGACGACCTCGGCGGAGCCGTGCACGTAGCGGTCGAACGACTCTTGGTCGTGCTCGGTCGCGCTGAGGTCGGCGCGCATCGACTCGAAGAACGGCCGGGTCAGCTCGGGGCCGAAGCCCGTCGCCCGCGCGGTCCGCGCGAAGGCGTGCACGACGAGGTTGGCGCTGAAGCCCTGCTGCATCGCCCGCTCGGTCTCGGACTCGAGCTCGTCGAGGCAGCGACGGGACTCGTCGACCGTCAGGCCCGCCTCCGTGGCCGGTCCGTCGACGACCTCGTCGGCGACGCGCACCAGCGCGTAGACGTTCTCGACGTGCTGCCGCACGGCCGGGCCGAGCAGCCGCGACGCGAGGCCGAACGACGTCGAGTAGCGACGGATGACGCCGGACGCCGTGCCGTCGGCCGCGTCGTCGTAGAGCGCGAGGCCGGTCACCGCACGCGCTCCAGCACGACCTGGACGAGCGGGGCGAGCGCGTCGCGCAGTGCGGCGCCGATCTCGGGGCCGTCGAGCACGTCGAGCGCGCGGCGGGCGTGCTCCTCGACGAGCTGCTCGGCGAAGCGCCGGGCCCCGCAGGCCTCGAGCCGGCCGCGCACGACGTCGGCCTCGGCCTCGGTCAGGTCGGCCTTGCCGATGAACGGGCGGATGCCGAACCAGTCGTCCGTCGTCGCCGCGTGCGCCACGAGCACCGTGCGCTTGCCCTCGCGCAGGTCGCCGAGGGTGGTCTTGCCGGTGTCGGTCTGGGTGCCGAAGACGCCGAGCAGGTCGTCGACCACCTGGTACGCGACCCCGACCTCGCGGCCGAACTCGCCCAGGGCCCTGACCACCGCCTCCGGCGCCTGGGCCAGCACCGCGCCGGCCTGCAGCGGCGCCTCGAACGAGTAGACGGCGGTCTTGGCGCGCTCCATCGCGAGGATCTCGTCGACGGTCGGCAGGTCGTCCGAGAGCGAGAGCTCGACGTCGATCATCTCGCCGCCCGCGCTGACGAACACGGCCTCGTCGAGCAGGTCGAGGAGGCGCGCCTGCACCGGGCCGTCGCAGGGCACCTGCAGCAGGAGGCGGCTCGCGCCCGTCAGCGCCAGGTCGCCCGCGATCACGGCGGCCGACATGCCGCGGTGCTCGGCGGTGGGCGTGGGGACGCCCGCCGTGGTCGCCTCGTCGCGGTAGCTGCCCGAGACGTTCGGGATGCCGCGGCGCGAGAAGTCGCGGTCGATCACGTCGTCGTGCACGATCAGCGCGGTGTGCAGCAGCTCGAAGGCGGCGCCGACCTTGGCCGCGGCCTCGTCGTCGTGGCCGCCGAGCGCCGTGTAGGTGGTGAAGACCATGCGCGGCCGGAACCGCTTGCCGCCGCTGGTGTTGCGCTCGAGGACCTTCCAGAGGTCGACGTAGCGGTAGCCGACCGACTCGGCCCGGCGCTGGGCGAGGCGGAAGAAGTCGTCGAGCACGGCGTCGACCCGGGCCTGGTCGCGCGCGTCACGGTCGACGAGGTCGCCGCCGACACGGCCCTGCCGGTCGTGCGTCCCCGCACGCTGGTGTTCAGCGCTCACCAGGGCAGACTACCTCTCATGACACCCGAGACCTCCGTGCATCCCCAGGCGCTCCGCAGCCCCGTCACGAGCAGCGGCGACGAGCTCGTGGTACTGCTCGACGAGTCGGGCGAGCCCTGCGGCACGCACCTCAAGGCCACGGTGCACACGGCGACGACGCCGCTGCACCTCGCCTTCAGCTGCCACGTGCTCGACGACCGCGGCCGCGTGCTCGTCACCCGCCGCGCCCTGTCGAAGAAGACCTGGCCCGGCGTCTGGACGAACTCGTTCTGCGGGCACCCGGCGCCCGGCGAGACCCCCGAGGAGGCGGTGGCCCGGCGAGCGTCGCAGGAGCTCGGCATCGAGGTCGCCGAGGTGACCAGCGTGCTGCCGGACTTCCGGTACCTCGCGACCGACGCCTCCGGCGTGGTCGAGAACGAGATCTGCCCCGTCTTCACCGCTCGCGCGGTCGGCGTGCCCGACCCCTCGCCCGACGAGGTCGCCGAGTGGGCCTGGACCGACCCGCAGGCGCTGCGCGACGCGGTCGCCGCGACGCCGTTCGCCTTCAGCCCGTGGCTCGGCTGGCAGCTCGAGGCGTGGCCGACGCCGCAGGGCTGAGTGCCGCCGGGCGCGCGGGCGCCGACGCGCGCCGACAGGGGCAGGCCCCGGACGACGACGGCCGCCCCGACCGAGGTCGGGGCGGCCGTCGTGGTGAGCACCTCGGGGGACGCGGCCGTCGTCGTCGACCCGGCCCGCGCCTCCTCGGGGGTCAGCGGGGGCGCAGCTGCGCCGCGGCCGGGCAGTCGAACGGGTCGCCGCCGGCGGCGAGGCCGACGCGGTTCAGGTAGCGGATGACGATGCCGTACGACTTGACGGCCGTCGTCTCCTGGTAGGGGATCTCGTGCTCGGCGCAGTGCGCCTTGACCAGCTTCGACGCGGCACGCAGGTGCGGCCTGGCCATGCTCGGGAACAGGTGGTGCTCGATCTGGTAGTTCAGCCCGCCCATGAACGCGGTCGAGAAGCGACCCGTGATGTTGCGCGAGGTGAGCACCTGCTTGCTGAGGAAGTCGACCTTGGCGCCCTCGGGGATGATCGGCATGCCCTTGTGGTTCGGCGCGAACGACGAGCCCATGTAGAGGCCGAAGACGGCCATCTGCACGCCGATGAAGGCGAAGGCCATGCCGACGGGCAGGAAGAAGAACACGGCGCCGAAGTAGAGCACCATGCGGGTGGCGATCAGCGAGATCTCGAGCGCGCGGCCCTCGATCTTCTCCTTCGTGAGCAGCACCTTGAACGAGTGCACGTGCAGGTTGACGCCCTCGCCGAGCAGCAGCGGGAAGAAGAAGTAGCCCTGACGACGCGTCAGGTGCTTCATGAGGCCGGTCTGCTTCGCCGCGTCCTCCTCGAGGAACGACACGGTGTCGAACGCGATGTCCGGGTCCTTGCCCTTGGTGTTCGGGTTGGCGTGGTGGCGGGTGTGCTTCGACATCCACCACGCGTAGCTCATGCCGACGACGCCGGCGGCGAGCACACGGCCCACCGCGTCGTTGCGGGTGCCCGAGTCGAAGACCTGACGGTGCGCCGCCTCGTGGGTGAGGAACGCGAACTGGGTGAGGATGACGCCGAGCGCCGCGGCGATGAGCAGCTGGAACCAGCTCGAGCCGAGCAGCACGAAGCCGGTCGCGGCGCCGCCGAGGCAGGCCACGAGGATCACGAAGACGGTGACGTAGAAGCCGGTGCGGCGACGCAGCAGGCCGGCCTCGCGGACGCTGGCGAGCAGGGCCGAGTAGGTGCTGGTGGGGCGGCTGGCGCGACCGGCGACGGTCGGGCGGAAGCCGGACGAGACCGGGCCGGAGGCGGCGGTCGGGGGTGCGATGACGGACATGGGTGCTCCCGCGGGGATAGTTCGACTTCCCAGCCGCGTGACGTGAGCGATGTGCCCGGATGCTCCTGACGCTAGGGGCAGGAGCGGGGGCAGCGCCAGTGCTCGCCGCGATGCACAGGGAAGCCGGGCGGATGCACAGGTGGGGGCGTTGCTCCGCGCGCGGGCGCGGGAGGGCGCGCTGGTGCGCGCGAGAAGCCGTCTCGGCGGCTGTCGCGGCGGCTCTCCGCGCGGCTGTCGCGGCGGCTCTCTCGGCGGCGAGCGACCCGGGCCGCTCGGCGCGGGAGCTGCCAGGAGGGGGCGGTAAACTCCTCGGGTCCGCCCCGCCAAGGAAGAAGTACCGTGCCGTCTGCCTCCGCGCCTCTCGTGCCGTCCGGCGACGACACGGCCGCCGGCGGCCGCACCGCCGGTCGGGGCGACGCCTCGGTCGGGCACGACGCGTCTCGCTACTGGCCCGTGCCCCTGGTGCGTGCGGCGCCCCTCCTCGTGACGGCCGCCGTGGTGACCTTCTCGCCCGACCACTCGCCGTTCGTCGGCCTCGTGGGCTTCGGGGCCGCCGCCGCCGTGGGCGGTCTGCTGCTCGCCGTCGGCGCGCTGCTGCGCCTCGACGACCGCAGCAGCCGCACGCTGCAGGTCGTCCAGGGCGTCACGACCGCCGTCGCGGGCGTCGTGGCCCTCGCCGCCTCGTCGGCCGGGCTCGCCTTCTTCGTCGCCCTCGTCTCGGGCTGGGCCCTCGTCGCCGGCGCCCTCGAGCTCGTCACCGGGCTGCGTCGTCGCGGCCGGTCCCCCCTCGCCCGCGACTGGGTCAGCGTGGCCGTGCTCACGATCGCCCTGGCCGTCGTGTTCCTCGCCGTGCCGCTCGACTACGCGCAGCCGCTCGGGGGCGTCGAAGAGATCCAGGGCGAGCTCACCTCGTCGACGGTGCTCGTCGGCGTGCTCGGCGCGTGGGCCGCGGTCGTCGGGGTGTTCCTCGTCATCGCCGGGCTCTCGCTCCGGTGGCAGACCGACACGGCGCACGGGCACCGCCCGGGCACCGATCCGACACTCGACGAGGGACACCACGCATGACCACACCCAGCTGGCGCGAGCGCGTCCGACCCGCCGAGTTCCTCGGCCTCAGCGCCGTCTTCGCCCTCTTCGTCGGGCTCGTCGTGCTGATGACGACGCGTCAGCTCGAGCTCGCGCTGATCTTCCTCTGCATCGCGTTCATCGTCGCGCTCGTGCTCATCGCGATGCTCGCCCTCGCCGCCAAGCCCAACGAGGACGAGCGCCACGAGATCGACGAGTCGGACCGCCCCAAGGGCCACTGACCCGCGGCGCCGCCGTGCCCGTCGCAAATGCCGACGGTTGCCCCTCCCAGAGCCTCAGAACACCCGGATATCCCTCTTTTGCAGAGTGCGCGGTCGGCATTTGCGGCTGAGCCGAGTGGACCACCCGGCGTCACTGGAGCTCGAGCCCCCAGGTCTCAGCAAATGCCGACCATCCGCCCCTGGGACGGCCCACAATGACGGGATTTCCCGGTGTTGCGGACGCGGCGGTCGGCATTTGCTGCAGATCGACGAGAGGGGTCTAGGCGCAGCCGCGCACTACCCCAGGCGGGCGACGAGCTCCGAGGCGAGGCCCGTGTAGGTCGCGGGGGTGAGGGCGACGAGGCGGGCCTTCGCGTCGGCGCCGATGTCGAGACCCTCGACGAAGGCGACGAGGTCGGCCTGCGAGACGCGCTTGCCGCGGGTGAGCTCCTTGAGCAGGGCGTAGGGGTCGGCGATCGACGAGCGACCGGCGACGACCTCGGCGCGGATCACCGTCTGGATCGCCTCGCCGAGCACCTCCCAGTTGCCGTCGAGGTCGGCCTCGAGCGCCGCGGTGCCGACGGCGATCTCGCCGAGGCCCCGCCGCAGGTTGTCGAGCGCGAGCATCGAGTGCCCTAGGGCCACGCCGATGTTGCGCTGGGTCGACGAGTCGGTGAGGTCGCGCTGCTGGCGCGAGGTGACGAGCGTGGCGGCGAGCGAGTCGAGCAGGGCGCACGACAGCTCGAGGTTGGCCTCGGCGTTCTCGAAGCGGATCGGGTTGATCTTGTGCGGCATCGTCGACGAGCCCGTCGCGCCGACCTGCGGGATCTGCGTGAAGTAGCCCATCGAGATGTACGACCACACGTCGGTCGCGAGGTTGTGCAGCACGCGGTTGGCGTGGGCGACGCGCGAGTAGAGCTCGGCCTGCCAGTCGTGCGACTCGATCTGGGTCGTGAGGGGGTTCCAGGTGAGGCCGAGCGCGTCCTCGACGAACGAGCGCGAGATCTCGGGCCAGTCGGCGCCCGGGTCGGCCACGACGTGCGCCGAGAAGGTGCCCGTCGCGCCGCTGAACTTGCCGAGGTACTCGGTGCCCTCGATCTGGGCGCGGAGGCGCTGGAGGCGGTGCACGAACACCGCGAACTCCTTGCCGACGGTCGTCGGGGTCGCGGGCTGGCCGTGCGTGTGCGCGAGCATCGGCACGTCGCGGGCGTCGACCGCCCAGCGCTGCAGGGCCTCGACGACGGCGTCGAAGGCGGGCAGCCACACCTCGGCCACGGCGGCCTTCACGGTGACCGCGTACGACAGGTTGTTGATGTCCTCGCTGGTGCAGGCGAAGTGCGTCAGCTCGGCGATCGCGTCGAGGCCCAGCTCGGACAGCCGGGCGCGCACGTAGTACTCGACCGCCTTGACGTCGTGACGGGTCGTGGCCTCGAGCCCCGCGAGCTCGTCGATCGCGTCCTGGCCGAAGTCGGCGACGATCGCTCGCAGCGCCTCCTTCTGGTCGGCGGCGAGCGCCTGCGAGCCGAACGCCCCGCGGTCGGTCTGGGCGATCAGCCACTCGACCTCGACGTGCACGCGCGCCCGGTTGAGGCCGGCCTCGCTGAGGTGGTCGCCGAGCGCGCCCACGGAGGTGCGGTAGCGGCCGTCGAGCGGGCTGAGGGGCTGAGGAGGCAACGTCATAAGGGTCCCTTGCGGAGTGCGGGTTCGATCTGGCGGAAGAGGGCGGTGCAGGCTCGCTCGACCATGGCGAGCACGTCGTCGAAGGCGGCTGCGTCCGAGTAGTAGGGGTCGGGCACGTCGGGGCCGCGCCGGGTCGTGCCCTCGGGGTCGAACGACATCAGCAGCTGCACCTTCGAGCGGTCGGCCTCGTTCTCGGCCCACGACCTCAGCACCCGTTCGTGGCCCCGGTCGAGCGCGACCACGAGGTCGTGCCGGGCGAAGTCGGCGGTCGAGAACTGGGAGGCGCGGTGCCGGGAGCCATCGTAGCCACGGGCCTGCAGCGCCTGGACGGTGCGCGGGTCGGCCCCCTCGCCGACGTGCCAGTCGCCGGTGCCCGACGACGAGACGACGAGCGAGTCGGCGTGGCCGGCCCGTGCGGCGAGCTCGCGCAGGACCACCTCGGCCATGGGCGACCGGCAGATGTTGCCGGTGCAGACGAAGACGACGCTGAAGCGGCTCACCGGCGGCGGTCGCCGGACTCGACGACCGGGCGCACCACGATGCCGATCAGCCAGGCGACGACGGCGAGCACGAGCGCGCCGAGCACGCCCCACCAGAAGCCGTCGACGACGAGCCCGAAGCCGATCTGCCCCGAGATCCAGGCGACGATGCCGAGCAGCAGCCCGTTGACGATCAGCGCGAGCAGCCCGAGCGTGAGCACGTACAGCGGGAACGCCACGACGCGGATCGCGGTGCCGACGATGCCGTTGACGAGGCCGAAGATCAGCGCGACGAGCAGGTAGGTGAGCACCGTCTCGGTCGTGCCGCCGTCGCCGTAGGGGTCGACCCGCACGCCGGCCACGACGGACGTGGTGGCCCAGAGCGCGAGGGCGTTGATGAGCAGCCGCACGATGAATCGCATGGGTCCATCATGCCGACCCGCCGCCTCCTCGCGGTAGTCGTGCGCGACCCGGGAGCGGACACGAGGAGGCGCGGGCCCGCTGTGGAGGAGGGGCACGTCCTAAGGTGGCCGGGTGAACGCTCCCGTCAGGCTCCGTCCCGAGATCGCCGCCCTGCCCGCCTACCGCCAGGGGAGGCAGGCCGCGCCCGACGCGTTCAAGCTGTCGTCGAACGAGAACCCGTTCGAGCCGTTGCCCGCCGTCGTCGAGGCCCTGCGCGACGCGGTAGCGGTGAACCGGTACCCCGACGCCACCGCGGCCGACCTGCGCGCCGCCCTCGCCGACAAGTTCGGCGTCACGACCGACGAGGTGCACGTGGGCGCCGGCAGCGTCTCGCTGCTGCAGCAGCTCGTGCTGGCCGCCGCGGCGCCCGGCGACGAGGTCGTCTACGCGTGGCGCTCGTTCGAGGCCTACCCGGGGCTCGTCACGGTCAGCGGCGCGACGAGCGTGCAGGTGCCGCTCCGCGAGGACGGCAGCCACGACCTCGTCGCGATGGCCGCGGCCGTCGGCGAGCGCACCCGCCTCGTGATCGTCTGCTCCCCCAACAACCCGACGGGCACCGTCGTCACGACCGCCGAGTTCGAGGCGTTCATGGCCGCCGTGCCCGACGACCTGCTCGTCGTGCTCGACGAGGCGTACGCCGAGTTCGTCACCGACGAGCACGCCGTCGACGGGCCCTCGCTGACCGAGCGGCACCCGAACCTCGTCGTGCTGCGCACCTTCTCGAAGGCGCACGGGCTGGCCGCGCTGCGCGTCGGGTACGCGATCGGCGCCTCCTCGGTGCTCGACGCCGCGCGCTCGACCGCGATCCCTCTCGCCGTCACCGCGCAGGGCCAGGCGGCCGCCCTGGCCTCGATGGCGCACGAGGAGGAGCTGCTCGCGCGGGTGGACCGCATCGCGGTGCTGCGCGACCAGGTCTGGCGCGCCCTCGTCGACCAGGGCTGGGAGCCGCCGCTGGCGCAGGGCAACTTCGTCTGGCTGCCGACGGGCGAGCACACCGCCCACGCGGCCGAGGTGTTCGCGGCCCACGGCCTGGTGGTCCGCGCCTTCGCGCCCGAGGGCCTGCGCGTCACGATCGGCGAGCCCGCCTCGGTCGACCGACTGTTGCGCGCGGCCCAGGAAGTGCTCAGCAACACATCCTCGTGAGGGCATGTGTGCCCTAGTAGATTGGTCCCCATGTCTCCGAGCGAAGCGGGCCAGCGGGCCGGCACGGTCCAGCTGCTGACGCCCACGGGCGAGCTGGTCCGCACCGACGCCACGGCCGAGTTCCTGCCCTGGGTCGACGCCCTGAGCGACGACCAGCTGCGCGCCATGCACCGCGACATGGTGCTGACGCGGCGGTTCGACCGCGAGGCCGCGGCCCTCGCCCGCCAGGGCCAGCTGGCGCTCTGGGTGCCGAGCCACGGGCAGGAGGGCGCCCAGGTCGGGCTGGCCCACGCCACCCGCCCTCAGGACCACCTGTTCCCCTCGTACCGCGAGCACGCCGTCGCCCTGGCGCGCGGTGTCGACCCGGTCGACGTGCTGCGCCTGCTGCGCGGCCACACGCACGGCGGCTGGGTGCCGGCCGACCACGGCAACTTCCACGTCTACACGCTCGTGATCGGCTCGCAGACCCTGCACGCCACGGGCTTCGCCATGGGCCTCGGGCTCGACGGCAAGAGCGGCACGGGCGACCCCGAGGTCGACGAGGCCGTCGTCACCTTCTTCGGCGACGGCGCCACCAGCCAGGGCGACGTCAACGAGGCCATGATCTTCGCGACGAGCTTCCAGACCCCCGAGCTGTTCTTCCTGCAGAACAACCAGTGGGCGATCAGCGTGCCGGTGTCGCGCCAGTCGCGCACCCCCCTCGTCGACCGCGCGGCCGGCTTCGGCCTGCCCGCGACCCAGATCGACGGCAACGACGTGCTCGCGAGCTACGCCGTCAGCCGCCGCGACCTCGACGCGGCCCGCTCGGGCTCGGGGCCCCGCTTCATCGAGGCCATGACGTACCGCATCGGCGCGCACACCTCGTCCGACGACCCGACCAAGTACCGCACCGACGACGAGCTGCAGGGCTGGATCGCCCGCGACCCGATCGACCGCTTCGCGGCGTTCCTCCGCTCGCGCGGCGAGGGCGACGCGTTCTTCGCCGAGCTCGAGGCCGAGGGCGACGACCTCGGCCACGACGTGCGCACCCGCACCACGTCGCTGCCGTCGCCCGACCCGTCGCTGATGTTCGAGAACGTCTACAGCGAGCCGCACCCGCTGATGCGCGAGCAGCACGAGTGGCTCACCCACTACGAACAGGGCCTCGGCGGCGGCGCCGACGCCGACACCGCAGGAGGACGCGCATGAGCGACGTGACGACCACCACCGCCGCGGCCCCGGCCGAGGGCGCAGGGAGCGGCGCCGACGCGGTCGAGCCGACCCGCGCCTCCTTGGAGACCATGCCGCTCGGCAAGGCCATCAACGCCGGCCTGCGCCGCGCGATGGCCGACGACCCGCGCGTGCTGCTCATGGGCGAGGACATCGGCACGCTCGGCGGCGTCTTCCGCGTCACCGAGGGGCTGCAGGCCGAGTTCGGCGAGGGCCGCGTCATCGACACGCCCCTGGCCGAGTCGGGCATCGTCGGCACCGCCATCGGCCTCGCGATGGGCGGCTTCCGACCCGTCGTCGAGATCCAGTTCGACGGCTTCATCTACCCCGGCTTCGACCAGATCGTGTCGCAGCTCGCCAAGATGACGAACCGCCACGAGGGCTCGCTCACGATGCCCGTCGTCATCCGCGTGCCCTACGGCGGGCACATCGGCGCCGTCGAGCACCACCAGGAGAGCCCCGAGGCGTACTTCGCGCACACGGCCGGCCTGCGCGTGGTCAGCCCGAGCACGCCGCACGACGCCTACTGGATGATCCAGGAGGCGATCGCGTCGAACGACCCGGTCATGTTCTTCGAGCCCAAGAGCCGCTACTGGCCCAAGGGCGAGGTCGACCTCGCCGAGCCGCACGCGCCGCTGCACGCCAGCCGCGTCGTGCGCACCGGCACCGAGGTCACCCTGCTCGGGCACGGCGCCATGGTCAGCGTGCTGCTGCAGGCCGCCGAGATCGCCGCCGCCGAGGGCATCTCGGCCGAGGTCGTCGACCTGCGGTCGCTGTCGCCGATCGACTACGCGCCCATCCTCGAGTCGGTCCGCAAAACCGGCCGGCTCGTCGTCGCACAGGAGGCGCCCGGCTTCGTCAGCGTCGGCTCCGAGATCGCCGCGACCGTCGCCGAGAAGGCGTTCTACTCGCTCGAGGCCCCGGTGCTCCGCGTGAGCGGCTTCGACACGCCGTTCCCGCCCGCCAAGCTCGAGACGCTCTACCTGCCCGACGCCGACCGCGTGCTCGAGGCCGTCGACCGCGCTCTCGCGTACTGAGAGGAACACCTCCGTGACCAGTGAGTTCAGCCTGCCCGACGTCGGCGAGGGCCTGACCGAGGCCGAGATCGTCGAGTGGAAGGTCGCGCCCGGCGACACCGTCCAGATCAACCAGGTGCTGGTCGAGATCGAGACGGCCAAGTCGCTCGTCGAGCTGCCGTCGCCCTACGCGGGCGTCGTCGAGAGCGTGCTCGTCGCCAGCGGCGAGACCGTCGACGTGGGCACCCCGATCATCACCATCGCCGACGGCGACGGCCCGGTCACCCCGGCCGACCGCGCGGCCCGGGCCGAGTCGGCCGAGACCGGCGCGATGGCCCGCACGGCCCAGATCATCGCCCAGGAGGAGTCGGCCCTGTCCGAGCAGCGCGCTCGCCAGGCCGCGCCGGCCCCGGCTGCCGCGCCCGCGCCTCCTGCGCCCTCGGCCGACGAGGTGGCCGCGTCGGGCAGCACGGGCACCGTGCCGTCCGCGCCCGCCGAGCCGTCCGCGCCCGCCGAGCCCGCGTCGGGCTCGGGCGCCGTGCTCGTGGGCTACGGCGCCGCCGGCGGCCACGGCCAGACCCGCCGCCGCAAGGTGTCGCAGGGCGAGGTCGACGCGCGGCAGCTGCGCGTCGCCGAGCAGGCCCGCCGTCGCCCGACGACCTCGGTGCCCGCCGCGCTGGCCCTGCCGATCATCGCGAAGCCGCCGATCCGCAAGCTCGCGAAGGACCTCGAGGTCGACCTGACCACCGTGCAGCCGACCGGCCTCGCCGGCGAGGTCACCCGCGACGACGTCATCCGGCACGCGCAGCAGGCCAGCGTCTTCCGCAACATCGAGACGCCCGAGTGGAGCGAAGAGAGGGTCGAGCGCATCCCCGTCAAGGGCGTGCGCAAGGCCATCGCCGCCGCGATGACCTCGTCGGCGTTCACCGCGCCGCACGTCAGCCTCTTCGTCGACGTCGACGCGACCCGCACCATGGAGTTCGTCAAGCGCCTCAAGGCCTCGCCGCAGTTCGCCGGCGTCAAGGTCTCGCCGCTGCTGATCATGGCGAAGGCCATCATCTGGGCGGTGCGCCGCAACCCGATGGTGAACTCGGCGTGGACCGACCGCGAGATCCTCGTGCACCACTTCGTCAACCTCGGCATCGCCGCCGCGACGCCCCGCGGGCTGATCGTGCCGAACGTCAAAGAGGCCCAGTCGATGAGCCTGCTCGAGCTCGCCCAGGCGCTCGAGCAGCTGACGCTGACCGCCCGCGACGGCAAGACGAGCCCCGCCGACATGCGCGACGGCACCATCACGATCACCAACATCGGCGTCTTCGGCATGGACACGGGCACGCCGATCCTCAACCCCGGCGAGGTCGCCATCGTCGCCCTCGGCACGATCAAGCCGAAGCCGTGGGTCGTCGACGGCGAGGTGCGGTCGCGCATGGTGACGACGATCGGGGCGAGCTTCGACCACCGCGTGGTCGACGGCGACGTCGCGAGCCGGTTCGTCGCCGACGTGGCGAGCGTGCTCGAGGAGCCGGCGCTCCTGCTCGACTGAGCCCGCGCCTCCTCGGGCTGCCCCGCCAGTCCGTTTTGACAATCATTATCAGTAGCAATAGCGTGGCGGCATGAAGACATCGCGCGCCCTGCCGCTCCTCGCCCTGCCCGCCGCCGCCGTGCTCGTGCTGAGCGGCTGCGCCTCCGGCGACGGTTCGGGCGCGGCCGGCTCGTCGTCCGACGACGGAGGCGCCATCGCCGTCGTCGCGTCGACGAACGTCTACGGCGACATCGCGAAGACGGTCGGCGGCGACGCCGTCGACGTCACCAGCGTGATCAGCGACCCCTCGCAGGACCCGCACTCGTATGAGGCCGACGCCCGCACGCAGCTCGCCGTCTCGCGCGCCGACGTCGTCGTCCAGAACGGCGGCGGCTACGACGAGTTCATGCACACGCTGCTCGACGCGAGCGGCTCGGAGGCGGCCGTCGTCGACGCCGTCGAGGTGAGCGGGCTCGACGACGGGCACGGCGCCGACGACCACGGCTCGGACGACCACGGCGACGAGGCGCACGCCGACGAGACCGGCGAGGCCGGCGCCGCCGCCGGCGCCGACGAGCACGAGCACGACCACGGCGAGTTCAACGAGCACGTCTTCTACAGCCTGCCCTCGATGGCCGCGCTGGCCACCGCGATCGCCGACGAGCTCGGCGCCGTCGACGCCGCGCAGGCCGACACGTTCACCGCGAACGCCGAGGCGTTCGGCGAGCAGATCGCCGACCTGGAGGCGCAGGCCGCGGACGTCGAGGCAGCCCACGGCGGCGAGTCGGTCGCCTACACCGAGCCCGTGCCCGGCTACCTCTTCGACGCCATGGGCCTCGTCAACGTCACCCCGGCCGACTTCTCGGAGGCCATCGAGCAGGGCGACGACGTGTCGCCCGCCGCGCTGAACGAGACGCTCAAGCTCTTCTCCGACGGCTCGGTCGACCTGCTGGCCTACAACGAGCAGACCTCGAGCCCCGAGACCGAGCAGGTCGAGCAGGCGGCCACCGACGCCGGCGTCGCGATCGTCCCGGTCACGGAACTGCTCCCCGAGGGGGATGATTACGTCTCGTGGCAGCAGAGCAACATCGACAGCATCACGGCGGCGCTCGAGAAGTGACCCCGGGCACGGCCGGTCCCTCCCCCGCCGCCGCCGCCCGCGCCTCCTCGGCCGGCGGCGGCGGCGACGCCGTGCTGCGCCTGCGCGGCGCCGGCGTCTCGTTCGGCGACCGCACGCTCTGGTCGGGGCTCGACCTCGACGTCGCGCCCGGCGAGTTCATCGCCGTGCTCGGCCCGAACGGCGCGGGCAAGACGACGCTGCTGCGCGCCGTGCTCGGCCAGCAGCAGCTCACCGAGGGCACGCTCGAGTTCCTCGGCGAGCCGGTCGGCCGGGGCCACCGGCGCATCGGCTACGTGCCGCAACAGCGCCTCATGGAGGCCGGCACCCCGCTCCGCACCCGCGACATGATCGCGCTCGGCGTCACCGGGCACCGCTGGGGCCTGCGCCGCGAGTCGGCCGCCGAGCGCGCGACGATCGACGCCCTCGTGGACGAGGTGGGCGCCTCCTCGTTCGCCTCCGCCCCGGTCGCGAGCCTGTCCGGCGGCGAGCAGCAGCGCGCACGGGTCGGCCAGGCCCTCGCTGCCGAGCCCGCCCTGCTGCTCTGCGACGAGCCGCTGATCTCGCTCGACCTGCGCCACCAGCGCGGCGTCACCGAGCTCATCGACCGGCAGCGGCGCGCCCGCGGCGCCGCCGTCGTGTTCGTGACGCACGACGTCAACCCGATCCTCGACGTCGTCGACCGGGTGCTCTACCTGGCGGGCGGGCGGTTCCGCATCGGCACGCCCGACGAGGTGCTGCAGGCGCCCGTGCTCAGCGAGCTCTACGGCACGCCCGTCGACGTGGTGCGGACCATGGGCCGCATCGTCATCGTCGGCGGCCAGGGGCACGACGACCACCACGTCGACGACCACGACGACGACGAAGGACTCGTGCGGTGACCGATCTCTGGACCCAGCTGTTCTCGTTCCAGGACTTCGGCGAGCTCGTCGTCCTGGTGCGCAACTCGATCATCGCGGGCGCCGTGCTCGGCCTCGTGGGCGGGCTGATCGGCCCGTTCGTGATCACCCGCAACCTGCCGTTCGCCGTGCACGGCATCAGCGAGCTGTCGTTCGCCGGGGCGTCGGCCGCGCTGCTGATCGGGGCGAACGTGGTCGGCGGCTCGGTCGTCGGCAGCGTCGTGGCGGCCCTGCTGATCGGGCTGCTCGGCTCGCGCGCCCGCGAGCGCAACTCGATCATCGCCGTGCTCATGCCCGCCGGCCTGGGCCTCGGCATACTGTTCCTGGCGCTGTACCGCGGACGCTCGGCGAACAAGTTCGGCCTGCTCACCGGCCAGATCGTGTCGGTCGACAACCCCCAGCTGGGCTGGCTCGTCGCGATCTCGGCCGTCGTGATCGTGGTGCTGCTCGTGATCTGGCGCCCGCTGACCTTCGCCAGCGTCGACCCCGACGTCGCGGCCGCGGCCGGCATCCCGGTGCGCGCGCTCGGCCTCGTCTTCATGCTCGTGCTCGGCCTCGCCGTGGCGGTCTCGGTGCAGATCGTCGGCGCCCTGCTCGTGCTCGCCCTGCTCGTGACGCCCGCCGCCGCGGCGCTGCGGCTCACGGTCGACCCGCGCCTCGTGCCGCTGCTCAGCGTCGGCTTCGCCGTCGTCTCGGTCGTCGGCGGCATCCTGCTCGCGCTCGGCGGCGGCCTGCCGATCAGCCCCTACGTCACGACGATCTCGTTCCTGATCTGGCTCGTCTGCCGCATCGTCGGCGGCCGGCGCGAGAGCCGAGGAGGCGCCCCCAGGCGACCCCAGGACGCCCCGCTACCCTCGACGACGACGAAGGAGGCCTGACGTGGTGGACGGTGCACGAACGGTGAGCGACGCGGTCGGCGGTGCGCGGCCCGGCGGCGCGGGCGGCGGCAGCCGGCCCGGCGACACGGTCGGCGGTGCGCGGTGGTGACGCGTCGGAACACCTGGCAGCGCGAGGCCGTGCGCGAGGCGCTCGGCCGCAGCGAGGGCTTCGTCAGCGCCCAGTCGCTGCACGGCCAGCTGCGCGACACGGGCTCGCCGATCGGGCTCGCGACGGTCTACCGCGCCCTCTCGGACCTCGCCTCCGACGGAGCCGCCGACTCGCTGCAGCAGGAGGGCGAGAGCCTCTACCGCGCCTGCACGCCGGGCACGCACCACCACCACCTCATCTGCCGCACCTGCGGCACCACGGTCGAGATCGAGGCCGACGCCGTCGAGACCTGGGCGCGCCAGGTGGCGGCCCAGCACGGGTTCACCGAGGCCCAGCACGTGGTCGACGTCTTCGGCACCTGCGCCGCCTGCACGGCGGAGAAGGCCGCGGGGCGCGACCCTGCCGTGACGCGAGGCGGCGCCGTCGGCTAGAGGGGCGCCTCCTCGGCTCACCCGCCGCGGCCCGATATGGTGTCGTGCGACATTTCGCACGACACCACCTGGAGCCACGGATGAACCACCTCGACCTGCGTCGCACCCCCCTCTCGATCCGTCTCGCCGGCGCCGCCGTCACGGTCCTCGCCCTCGCGGGCTGCTCGACGTCGGGGGCGCCCTCGTCGTCGTCGACGTCGCCCGGCTCGACCGCGCCCGGCTCGACGGCGCCCGGATCGACGGCCTCGGCCGCCCAGGACGACGCCGCCCTGGCGCTCGTCGACGACTTCGTCGACGCGTTCAACGCCGGCGACGCCCCGGCCCTCGCCCGCACCTTCGCCGACGACGCCGAGTTCGTGAACATCTACGGCTCGCGCATGTCGGGCCGTGACGGCATCGAGAGCGGCCACGCCGTCGCCTTCGCGAGCCGCCTCGACGGGGCCGAGCTCGTGGTCGACGCCTCCCACGTGGTCGAGGTCGAGGGCGTGCGGGTCGTCCAGGCCGAGTGGAGCCTGCAGCACGCGGCCGACGTGGCCGACGCGAGCCTGCTCGTGCCCGAGGGCAGCGGAGTGCTGACGTTCTCGGTCGCCTGCCCCGACGACGACGCGTGCCGGTTCGCGTCCGGCGCGAACGTGCGGACCGCGGCGGCGCCGAGCTGAGGCGGCGGCCCGGGACCAGCCGTCGAAGGGTCGGGGTCTCAGCTCAGCCGACGGGCCGCGGTCGCCGGGATGACGACG
Source organism: Frigoribacterium faeni (assembly GCF_011761235.1). GTDB lineage: Bacteria > Actinomycetota > Actinomycetes > Actinomycetales > Microbacteriaceae > Frigoribacterium > Frigoribacterium faeni_A. The sequence goes on along the minus strand of NZ_JAAOYW010000002.1, from coordinate 1,059,850 downwards.
GGTTGCGTGGCCTCGGGCGTGTCGCGTAGGCTCTCCCTTTGGTTGGGCGCTCTCTGCGCCCATGTGCACCGATCCTCGAGCACCACGGCCCGTCACGCGGGCCGAGCGGGGTGACGCGCGCCGACAAGTGACCTTGGGTAGGGGTCGATCGCCTCCGGGCGGCGCTCCCTACGGTACCTACGGAGGAAAATCATGGCAGCAACCTGCCAGGTGACCGGAGCCGTTCCCGGCTTCGGACACAACATCTCGCACTCGCACCGACGCACCAAGCGTCGTTTCGACCCGAACATCCAGAAGAAGACGTACTACGTGCCGTCGCTTCGTCGTAACGTGACCCTGCAGCTCAGCGCCAAGGGGATCAAGGTCATCGACGCTCGTGGCATCGAGTCGGTCGTCAAGGACCTGCTCGCTCGTGGGGAGAAGATCTAATGGCTCGTCAGCAGGACGTCCGTCCCATCATCAAGCTCCGTTCGACGGCGGGCACCGGTTTCACGTACGTGACCAAGAAGAACCGTCGCAACAACCCCGATCGCCTCGTGCTCAAGAAGTACGACCCCGTGATCCGCAAGCACGTCGAATTCCGCGAGGAGCGCTAAGCATGGCCAAGAAGAGCAAGATCGCCAAGAACGACCAGCGCGCCGTCATCGTCGCCCGCTACGCGGAGAAGCGCCTCGAGCTGAAGAAGGCCCTGGTCGACCCGGCCGGCACCGACGAGAGCCGTGAGGCCGCCCGCCTCGGCCTGCAGAAGCTGCCGCGCGACGCGTCGCCGGTCCGCCTCCGCAACCGCGACGCGATCGACGGTCGCCCCCGCGGTCACCTCAAGGAGTACGGCATCAGCCGTGTGCGCTTCCGTGACATGGCGCACCGTGGTGAGCTTCCGGGCATCACGAAGTCTTCCTGGTAGGTTCGAGCCGTTTCCCGGAGCCTCGGCTCCGGGGAGCGACCCGCCCGGCGCCTCGGCGTCGGCAACTGAACCACACGGGAGCAGGGCCCTCGGCTCTGCAGCCTGATCCGAACAGGCACGGTGAACGCCGTGTCATGTCTCACCGAACGAAGTCCGAGGAGGACACCACATGGCTGACAAGTCACTGAACCGCACCGAGCTCGTCGCAGCTGTCGCTTCCGAGTCCGGCCAGAGCCAGGCTGCCGTCGGCAGCGTCGTCGACGCGTTCTTCTCCGTCGTCTCGCAGTCGGTCGCCGACGGCACGAAGGTCACCATCCCCGGGTGGATCGCCTTCGAGAAGACGCACCGCGCCGCCCGCACGGGTCGCAACCCGCAGACGGGTGAGGCCCTCGAGATCGCCGCGAGCGACTCGGTCAAGGTCAGCGCCGGCAGCAAGCTCAAGGCTGCGGTCAAGTAGTCCTCCGCTCCTCAGGGAGCACCCGCGAGAGGGCGGCGACTTCGGTCGCCGCCCTCTTTCGTGCGTCCAGGGGGTGTTGCACGAACGGGCGGGCGGGGCGGCGGGAGATCGCTCGGCGGCGAGCGGAGCGCTCCCGCTCACGGTCGGGGCGACCTAGCATGGGAGCGATGCCCAGACTCTCTCGCACGGCCGGGCCCGCACTGCTCGTGGTCGTCGCGTTCGCGGCCCTCGTCGCCGCCCTCAAGTTCGGCGGCGCGGCCGACGCGCCGCTCGTCGTCGACCCCGGCCAGGTCGTGCGCTACGGGCTGCCCATGGCCAAGATGCTCGGCAACATCGGCGCCGCGGTCACCATCGGCACGTTGTTCCTCACCTGCTTCGCCCTGTCGCGCGACCGGCCCGAGTTCGAGCGCGCCATGGACATCGCCGCCGGCGCCGCCGGGTTCTGGACCGTCGCCTCCGCGGCCACCAGCTTCTTCACGTTCCTCAGCGTCGCCAACGTGCCCGTCACCCTCGACGAGCAGTTCGGCCGCACGCTGGCGTTCTTCCTCACCGACACCGAACTCGGCCGTGCCTGGCTCACCACGACGCTGATCGCCGCCGTCGTCACGGTGCTGAGCTTCGTGCTGCGGAACATCTGGGCCCTGGTCGCCCTGACCGTGCTCGCCGGGGGCGGGCTCATCCCCCTGGCGCAGCAGGGCCACGCCGCCGGCTCGAGCGGACACGACGCCGCCGTCACCGACCTCGCGCTGCACCTCGAGGGCGCGTCGGTCTGGCTGGGCGGGCTCGTCGCGCTCGTGCTGCTGCGGAGCACCCTCGAGAAGGGCCGCATCGGCGTCGTCCTCGCGCGCTACTCGACCGTCGCGATCATCTGCTTCGTCGTCGTCGCCGTCTCGGGAGTCGGCAGCGCGGCGCTGCGGATCGGCGACTGGGCCGCCCTGTCGACGGGCTACGGCGTGCTCGTGCTGGTCAAGACCTTCGCCCTCGTCGCGCTCGGCCTGTTCGGCGTCGTGCAGCGTCAGTACCTGGTGCGGCGCATGGACACCCACCCGACCGCGACCGCACGCTTCTTCTGGTGGTTCGTCGCCGCCGAGCTCGCCTTCATGGGACTCGCCTCGGGCGTCGCGTCGGCGCTCGCCCGCACGGCCACCCCGGTCGAGGAGGTCGCGACGACCGACCTGGCCGCCCCGACCGCGGCAGAGATCCTGACCGAGGAGGCGCTGCCTCCGGAGCTGACACCGATCCGGTACCTGACGGAGTGGAACGTCGACCTGCTCTGGGCGCTCGTCTGTGCCTTCGGGATCTTCTTCTACGTGGCCGGTGTCGTGCGCCTGCACCGCCGCGGCGACGGGTGGTCGCTCGGCCGCACGGTGTCGTGGGTCGCCGGCATGCTCGTGCTGTTCTACGTGACGAACGGCGCCCCGAACGTCTACGAGCCGTACCTGTTCAGCGCGCACATGCTGTCGCACATGGTGCTCGGCATGGTGATCCCCGTGCTGCTCGTGCCCGGCGCCCCGGTCACCCTGGCGCTGCGGGCGATCCGCAAGCGGGCCGACGGCACCCGCGGGCCGCGCGAGTGGATCATGATCCTCGTGCACTCGCGGTACGCCCACGTGATCAGCAACCCGATCGTCGCCGCCGTGCTCTTCGCCGGGTCGCTCTTCGTCTTCTACTACACGTCGCTCTTCAGCTGGGCGACGACGACGCACCTCGGCCACTACTGGATGATCGTGCACTTCCTGATCGTCGGGTACCTCTTCGTGCAGTCGATGATCGGCATCGATCCGGTCAAGGGCCGCCTGCCGTACCCGCTGCGCATCGTCGTGCTGCTGGCGACCATGGGGTTCCACGCGTTCTTCGGCATCGGCATCATGACGGCGACCGGGCTGTTCCTCGCCGACTGGTACGGCGCCATGGGCCGCACCTGGGGCGTCACCCCGATGCAGGACCAGTACGCGGCGGGCGGCATCGCCTGGAGCGTCGGCGAGATCCCGACCGTGGCCATGGCCATCGTCGTCGCGATCATGTGGAGCCGCAGCGACGGCCGCGAGGCCAAGCGCAAGGACCGCCAGGCCGACCGCGACGGCGACGCCGAGCTGACGGCGTACAACGAGCAGCTTGAGGCGCTGGCCCGCAGCGGTCGCTGAGCCCGCGGCGCGCGTGCGCTCGTGCGCGGCTGCGCTCGTGCGCTCGTGCGCGGCAGCTGCCGGCGTCACACCCCGAATGCCGCACGACACCCCGTTTATTCGAGGTGTGGTGCGGCATTCGGGGTGTAGCCCGCGCCGACGTGCACCCCGTGCGGGGGCCGCTCGCTCTGGGGGTCGTGCCGGAGGCGCGGTGCGGCTTGGATCGGAACCCGACGTCGACCGACGCCGACGACCGAGAGGACCCCCGTGGCGAGCCCCATCGTGAGAACCCAGCTCGGGGTCGTCGTGCTCGGCATCGCGGCGGCCACCCTCTTCGGCGGGGCGCTGCCCCACGAGAGCACGGCCCACTCCCCGGCGCCCCAGCAGCAGGAGCAGAGCCGGCAGCCGAGCGACGCCGCCCCCGCGGCCGGCACCACCCGCTAGAAGGGCGCCACCCCGTCGCGGTCGATGAACGTGCCCGTCGGGCCGTCGGACCCCTGGGTCGCCAGCTCGACGACCGCGTCGGTGCCCTCGGTCACCGTCTGCGGCCCGGAGTGGCCGTTGAGGTCGGTCGCCGTGTAGCCGGGGTCGGCCGCGTTGACGCGGATGCCGGGCAGGGCCTTGGCGTACTGCACCGTGAGCATCGTCACGGCCGACTTCGACGCCGTGTAGAGCGGCGCCACCACGGTCGACTCGACACGGTCGGCGTCGTGCACCGCGGTGAACGAGCCGAGCCCGCTGGTCACGTTGACGATCGCCGGTGCCGAGGAGGCGCGCAGCAGCGGCAGGAACGCGTGCGTCGTGCGCACGATGCCGGCCACGTTGGTGTCGAGGACGAGCAGCGCGTCGGCGCCCGTCAGGTCGGCCGGGTCGGCGTGCGACCCCGTGATGCCCGCGTTGTTGATGAGGACGTCGAGCCCGCCCTCGGCGGCGACGAGCTCGGCGGCCGCCGCGACCGACGCGTCGTCGGTGACGTCGAGCTGCACGAAGCGGGCGCCGAGCTCGTCGGCGGCCTGCTGCCCGCGGGCGGTGTCGCGGGCCGCCATCCAGACGGTGTGGCCCTCGGCGAGCAGGCGGCGGGCGGTCTCGAGGCCGAGGCCCTTGTTGGATCCGGTGATGAGTGTCGTGGTCATGACCCGAGTCTGCGCGCCCGCGCCGACGGGCGCGTGGCCCGGCCCGGCGGGAGGACTGCCAGTACCAGGCAGCCGCCCCCGGGGGAGGAGAGGATGAGCTCATGCCTGCACAGGACGACCAGCTCGGCTGGCTGCTGAAGACCTGGCGAGCCCGCCTCGCTCCCGGTGACGCCGGCCTGCCCGCCGGCGGCCGGCGCCGTGCCCTCGGGCTGCGGCGCGAGGAGCTGGCCGCCCTCGCGGGCCTCTCGGTCGACTACGTCGTGCGCCTCGAGCAGGGCCGCGCCCAGCACCCCTCCGACCAGGTCGCGACGGCGCTCGCCCGGGCCCTGCAGCTCGACGACTCCGAGCGCGACCACCTGTTCCGCAGCGCCGGCCTGCTGCCCCCGACGGCGGCGGTCGTGTCGCGGCACATCCCGCCCGGGGTGCAGAGGCTGGTGGGGCGGCTGCGCGAGACTCCCGTGGCGGTCTTCACCGCCTCCTGGGACCTGCTCACCTGGAGCCCGCTCTGGGGCAGCCTGCTCGGCGACCCCGACGGCTGGCCCGCCGGCGAGCGGAACATCGTCGTGCGGGCGTTCCGCGACGCCCGCCGACAGGCAGACCCCACGGCGACGGACCCGACGGCGACGGGCCGAGGAGGCGGCGGCACGGCCGTGCAGACCCGTCACCTCGACGGGGCGGGCGGCGCCCGGTTCCGGGCCGCGCTCGTGTCCGACCTGAGGCGGACGCTCGTGGACCACCCGGACGACCCGCGCCTCCGGGGCCTCGTCGACGGGCTGCTCGCCTCCGAGCCGGAGTTCGCCGAGCTGTGGGCCCGCGGCGCCGTCGGCGTGCACGAGTCGGCGCGCAAGGTGATGGACCACCCGCTCGTCGGCCCGCTCGAGCTCGACTGCGACGTGTTCACCGTGCCGGGCAGCGAGCTGCGGATCGTCGCGTACACCGCCGCCGAGGGCAGCCCGGCGGCCGCCGCCCTCGACTTCCTGCGGGTCGGCGCCGTCGGGGCCGAGGGGGCGCGGACCGAGGGGGCGCGAGCCGAGGAGGCGCGGAGCCGCTAGGCCAGCATCTCGCGCACCAGGGGCACCACCTTCGTGCCGTAGAGCTCGATGCTGCGCATCATCGACGCGTGCGGCAGACGGCCCATGCTGTAGCGCATGTCGAAGCGGGTGGCGCCGAGCAGCGCCATGTTCTTGGCGATCTTGGCGGCGACCGTCTCGGGCGACCCGACGTAGAGGGCGCCCTCGGGGCCCGCGCTGGCCTCGTACTGCGCGCGCGAGTAGGGCGGCCAGCCGCGCTCGCGACCGAGCTGGTTCGTCTGTGCCTCCTGGTACGGGAACAGCACCTCCTTCGCCTCGTCGTCGGTCTCGAGCACGAAGCCGGGCGAGTGCATCGCGATGGGCTGCGACTCCTTGCCGAACTCGCCGAGGGCGCGGCGGTAGAGGTCGGCGTAGGGCGCGAACTGGGCGGGCTGGCCGCCGATGATCGCGAGGAACAGCGGGAGGCCGTAGTGCGCGGCCCGGATGACGGACTGCGGCGAGCCGCCGACGCCGACCCAGGTCTTCAGCGTGCCGCTCTCGGGCCGCGGGTAGACCCACTGGTCGCTGAGGGCGCCGCGCTTGGTGCCCTGCCAGGTGACGGGCTCGTCCTTGAGGAGCTCGGCGAAGAGCTGGATCTTCTCCTCGAAGAGCACCTCGTAGTCCTGCAGGTCGAGGCCGAAGAGGGGGAACGACTCGGTGAACGAGCCGCGGCCCAGGATGACCTCGGCACGGCCGTTCGACAGGGCGTCGACCGTCGCGAAGCGCTCGTAGACGCGGACCGGGTCGTCGGAGCTGAGCACGGTCACGGCCGAGCCCATGCGGATCTTCTCGGTGCGCGCCGCGATCGCCGCGAGGACGACCTCGGGGGCGCTCACCGCGAAGTCGACGCGGTGGTGCTCGCCGACGCCGATGAAGTCGAGCCCGACCTGGTCGGCGAGCACGGCCTGCTCGACGAGGTCGCGGATCGACTGGGCGTGCGAGATGAGCTCGCCCGCGCCGTCGACGCCGGCCGGGCGCTCGGTGACGTCGCCGAAGGTGTCGAGTCCGAACTCGAGGGGGTGTGCCATGGGGTGCGCTCCGATCCGCTGCGTTTCATGCGTGTGCATGATTCTACGGGGTGAACCTGGGGCGGGGGCTGAGCATTCCTGGCGCGTGGCGGTCGAGCGGGTTCGCCGCGATGCGCTCGGGCATGCCGCCACGCACCGTGCGGCCCGCCTGCCCCTCGGGCTTGCGCGCGGCCTGGTCGCCGATCGAGCGTGAGAACTCGGCGGCGAAGCCGAGCCGCGGGACGGCCGCGACCAGGGAGGCGACGAACGCGTCGTCCCAGTCCGCGCCTCCTGTGCCGCTGACGTCGAGGCTGGTCGCCCGCTCGAGCAGGTGCGCCTCGGGGTCGAGCGCGACGTCGACCGACGGCCACATGTGCCGCTCGACGATCTCGGCGAGCCGGCGCTGCCGCGGCTCGGACCAGCCCGCCCCGGCGGCGAAGACGCGGGCGACGGCTCCGCCGGCCTGCTCGAAGTCGACGGCGTGGGCGTCGAACGGGGGCACCAGGCCGAGGTCGTGCAGCAGCGCCGCGACGTAGAGCAGCTCGGCGTCGACGGCGACGGACTCCCGGCGGCCGAGCTCGGCGGCGAGCGCCCACGACCTCTCGCTGTGACCGAGCAGAGCCTCGCTCGCGTGGGTCGCGGTGACCTCTCGGGCACGGGCGGCGACGGCGGTGGGCGGGACGAGGAGGCGCGCGACCGCGGCCGAGGAGGCGGCGGTCGCGAGGGCGGGAGCGGCAGCGGCCGCGGGAGCGGCAGGCGCGGGAGCGGCAGCGGCAGGCGAGGAGGCAGGGGCAGCAGCGTCGGACGACATGCCCCCGAACCTACGAGTGGACGCCGCGCCCGACCAGTGGCAGGATCGCCACCGACAGCACCAGGACTGCCAACAGCCGGGAGGCCCCGTGGACCGCATGATCGTCACCACCCTCGTCGCCGACGGGGTCGCCCCCTTCGAGTTCGGCGTGCTCTGCGAGGTCTTCGGCCTCGACCGCAGCGCCGACGGCGGCCCGTCGTTCGAGCACCGGATCGTCACCGAGCACCCGGGCGTCGTCCGCACGAACCAGGGCTTCGGCATCACCGTCGCCGACGACCTCTCGGCGGCCGCGGACGCCGACGTGGTGTGCGTCCCCGCGCTGGGCAGCTACGGCGCCGACGGCACGCTCTCGCCCGCCGTCCGCGAGCTGCTCGTCGCTGCCGAGGCGCGGGGAGCCTGGCTGATCAGCGTCTGCAGCGGGGCCTTCGTGCTGGCCGACGCGGGGGTGCTCGAGGGACGCCGCGCGACCACCCACTGGCTGCACGCCGAGCGCCTGCAGCGTCAGCACCCGGGCGTCACCGTCGACCCCGACGTGCTCTTCGTCGAGGACAGGAAGGTCATCACGAGCGCCGGCACCGCCGCCGGCATCGACGCCTGCCTGCACTTCGTCCGCCGGGTCGCCGGGGCGGCCGCCGCGAACGTCGTCGCCCGCCGCATGGTCGTGCCCGCGCACCGCGACGGCGGCCAGAGCCAGTTCGTCGCGACGCCCCTGCCCGCGGAGGCCGACACCTCCCTGGCCCCGCTCACCGACTGGATGCTCGCGCACCTCGACGAGGATCAGCCCGTCGAGGCCCTCGCCGCACGGGCCCACATGTCGCCCCGCACCTTCGCCCGGCGGTTCAAGGCCGAGCTGGGCACGACGCCGGGGGCCTGGCTGACGAGGCAGCGCCTCCTCCGGGCACAGCACCTGCTCGAGGTGACGGGCCTCGGGCTCGACGTCGTCGCCGGCCAGGCCGGGTTCGGGTCGGCCGCGGTGCTGCGGCACCACTTCACGCGGGTGCTCGGCACGACGCCGCGGGCGTACCGGGCCGCGTTCCGCGGTGCGGAGGCCGGCGAGGCCGCGTAGCCCGGCCCCCGGCCCCTGGCCCTCGGGCCGGGCGTCGAGTGGTCGGTCCCGGCTCTTGGAGGGCCCGGCACGAGCCGGAACCGACCACTCGACCCCTCGCGAGTAGCCCGGGAGAGCCGAGGAGGTGCGGGTCGGCCCGCCGAGACCGGCGTCAGTGGAACTGGGGAACGATCATCCACAGGCCGAAGAGCACCGCGGCGACGCCGACCCCGAAGCAGGCCGCACCTCCGACGGTCGCGGCGAGGGAGCGCGGGGCGCGAGGGTCCGTCGGGACGCGACCGGCGCCTCCTGCGCTCCGGGCCGCGCCGTCCGACGAGCCGGCACCGGCGGCGGCACCCCGAGCGAGCGATCCCGCGTCAGCACCAGCACCAGCGCCCGCGACCGCGGCGACGGGCTCGGTCGCCCCGGCGGCGAACAGGCGGATGCCGAGCGCGAAGGCCGTGACGATGACGGCGGTGGCGGCGAGGGCCACCACGAAGACGACCACGAAGGCGCCCCAGTCCACTCCGAGGAACACGGTCACTCTCCCTGTCCGCGGGAGGCGCCGGCCGGCTGGGTCGCGGCGGGCGCCTCCTCGCTGTCGTTGACGGTCTCGTGGGTCACCGGGTGGCGACGCGCGAGCAGCACGAGGGCGGAGCCGCCGGCCAGCGCGAGCACGGCCACGACGACGAGCCCGAGGGTGCTCGTGCTGGCGATCCAGGCGCTCACCCCGCCGACGAGGGCGGCCGCGGGCAGCGTGATCACCCAGGCCGAGGCGATCTTGCCGACGACGCCCCAGTGCACGGTCGCGAGCTTCTTGCCGAGGCCCGCCCCGACGATGGAGCCCGACGTCACCTGCGTCGTCGACAGCGCGAAGCCGAGGTGCGACGAGATGAGGATCGTCGCCGCCGAGCTCGTCTCGGCCGCGAAGCCCTGAGGGGCCTGCACGTCGGTGATGCGCTTGCCGACGGTGCGCATGATGCGCCAGCCGCCGAGGTAGGTGCCGAGCGCGATCGCGAGGCCGCACGCGAGGACGACCCAGAGCTGCGGGGTGGTGCCGGCTCCCTGGTAGCCGGCGGCGATCAGGGTGAGCGTGATGACGCCCATCGTCTTCTGCGCGTCGTTCGTGCCGTGCGCGAGCGAGACGAGCGAGGCGCTGACCGTCTGGCCGTGGCGGAACCCGGCGGTCGAGCCGCGCAGCGTCGCCTGCTTCGTGATCCGGTACGCGGCGTAGGTCGCGACGAGGGCGACGGCCCCGGCGACGAGGGGCGAGATGAGCGCGGGCAGCACCACCTTCGAGAGGACCACCGCGAAGTCGACCGAGCCGACCCCCGCGCCGATCACGGCCGCGCCGATCAGCCCGCCGAAGAGGGCGTGCGACGAGCTCGAGGGCAGGCCCAGGTACCAGGTGGCGAGGTTCCAGATGACGGCGCCGACGAGGCCGGCGAAGATCATCGTCGGGGTGACCTGCACCCCTCCCTCGCCCTCGCGGATGATCCCGTTCGACACCGTGCTCGCGACCTCGGTCGACAGGAACGCGCCGACGAGGTTGAGCACCGCCGAGATGAGCACCGCCACCTTCGGCTTCAGCGCCCCGGTCGCGACGGAGGTGGCCATCGCGTTGGCCGTGTCGTGGAACCCGTTCGTGAAGTCGAACACGAGCGCCACGACGATCACGAGCGTGACCGTGACGAAGACGTCCATCGTCGTTGCCCCTCAGCTCTGCGGGGGCCCGGGGGCCGTCACGGTGACGGGCGCGCTCCTGCACGGGCGACGCTAGGCCGGGAGCGTGGCCGCGTCGGTGAACAGCAGGCGAATTGTGCAGTGCGTGCAGGGTGGGTGTGCCGGTGTGGGCGCGGGTGCCGGCGCGGGCGCCGAGTGGTCAGGATGCGCGGTCGGCGGGGCCGGGAGGGGCCGGGGCCGACCACTCGACCGCCTGCCCAGGCCGAGGAGGCGCGGGTCGGGCCGGTGAGACCGGGCCCGGCCACGAGAGGTCGGGTCAGGAGGTCGGGTCAGGCCGAGTTCTGGTCGGCGCCCGACCACGACGCGCCGCCGGCCTGGCCCCGGGCTCCGGCCTGTCCGCGCTCGGCGTCGGCTTGCGCCCGGACCCCGGCCCCCGGGTCGGCGTCGTCGAGCTTCGCGGCGAGCGCCCGGTCCCGCCGGTCGCGCAGCATGATCGCGACGGTGGCCGCGGCGATGGCGAGCAGGAACAGGACGATGACGACGGTCGCGGTGTTCACGGTGTACCCCCTCGGTGACGTCCCGCCACGCTACCGGCGCCCGAGCTCGCCGTCGAGGCCCGCGGCACCGGCGCCGCGCGTCGGTGAGCCGTCACGAACGGCTGGTCACGACGGCAGGAGGAGCCGTTCGTGACGGCTCACGGGGCCGGTGCGGAAGGGGGTGCCGTTGAGGCGCCGGTCGCCCAGCGCCCGCTCGCGGTGCACGGCGGGGTTGTGCGACGCGATGGTCCGGGCGTTCCGCCAGTGCCGGTCGAGGGCCCGGTCCGAGTCCACCGCGGAGGCGCCTCCCACCTCGAACAGGGCGGTCGCCGCCTCGAGCACGAGCGGCAGGACGACCTGCTGCGCCTCGAAGACCGTGGCGAGCGCCTCCTGGTACCCCTCGTCGGGATCCCCAGTACCCGACGCGCCCGCCGCACCCAGGGCTCCCGCACCGCCCACGGCGTCCGCCGCCTCCCCCGCCCGCCGGTCCGCCGCCTCCAGCGCCCGCACCGCCGACAGCGTGACCGCCTCGACCGCCGACGCGATGCTCGACAGCCGGCCGACGACGCCCTGCACGAGCGGGTCCTCCCGGGGCAGCGAGACGCCGGCGACGCCGAAGGTGCGGGTGCGCGGCCGGACGAAGTCGACGGCGTCGCGCAGCACGGCCCGGGCGATGCCGCTCTGCGTCGCGAGCAGGACGAGCTGGTAGAGCGCCTGCGTGTAGGCGAGGGGGCGGCGCTCGGCGTTGTCGCTCCACGGCAGCACCTGGCGCGGGTCGACCTCGACGTCGTCGAAGACGGTCGTGCCGCTGCCGGTGAGCCGCTGCCCGAAGCCGCCCCAGTCGTCGACGCGGGTGACGCCCGGGGCGTCGGCGCGCACCGCGAGCGCGACGGGCTCGTCGCCGCGCAGCGCCCCGACCCAGATCCAGTCGGCGTAGAGGGTGCCCGTGCTGTAGAACTTGCGGCCGTCGAGGCGCAGGCGGCCGTCGACCTCGGTCAGCCGGGTCGTGACGGCGGTCGCGTCGCCCCGCTCGGCCTGCGCGTTGCCGACGAGCACGTCGCCGGCCGCGAGCCGCGTCAGCCACTCGGTGCGGAGCGGCCCGTCGGGCTGGGCCCGCTGCGTCTCGACGAACGCCACGTGCCCCCGCAGCAGCTGCGGCAGGTTCGAGTCGGCCGCGCCGAGCCGGACGAGGAGACGGAACTCCTGCTCCAGGGACGCGCCCCAGCCGCCGTGCTCGGCCGGCACCCGCAGGGCCCCGAAGCCGGCCCGGCGCAGCCGGTCGACCTCGTCCACGGGCAGGCGGCGGTCCCGTTCGCGGGCGACGGCGCCGGCCGCGACGTCGTCGACCAGGGGCCCGAAGACCGCCTCGATGCGGTCGTCGAGGAGGCGGGGGTCGGGGGCGCTCGTGCTGTCGGTCATGCGCTCCTTTGTGTCATGCCCGCGCCTCCTGCGACAGGCCCGGCGACACATGACGAAACGTCACGACACATGTCGCAAGAGTCGTCGCGGCGGGGGCGACGGCCGTGGCAGGGTCGGCAGCCACCAGCCGGTCGGCCCTCCCGCGGCGCACCCCGCCCCGACGCCGACCGCCCGTCCCCCCACACCGAGGAGTCACCGTGTCCGATCACGACGCACCGCAGTCCACGCCCGCCGCCGACCCGCCCGTCGGGCTCCGCACCTCCCTCGACCGGTCGCGCCGTCGGCGGCGACGCGGCCTGCTGACCGGGCTCGGCGTCGTCGTCGCCGCGGCCCTCGTCGGCGGCGGCTTCTGGGCCGGGTCGGCCACCGCGGGGTCCGGCGACGGCGCCCAGGCCGCGACCGGCGGCGGCGCAGGGGGCGGCGACCGGATCAGCGTGAAGATCGCCGGCAGCGGCGAGAGCGACCTGCAGGACGCGGTGAAGACCGTCGCGGCCGAGGAGGGCCTCGACGTGACCTGGGTCAACTTCGACGACTGGACGCTGCCGAACTCGGCGCTCGTCGCCGGCGAGGTCGACGCCAACGCGTTCCAGCACACGGCGTTCCTGAGCGCCTACAACGTCGCCCACGACACCGACCTGACGCCGGTGTTCTCGACCACCATCACGCAGTGGGGCGTCTTCTCCGCGACGATCGACGACCTCGACCAGCTCGGGCAGGGCGCGCGCATCGCGATCCCCGACGACGCGTCGAACGGCGCCCGGGCGCTGTTCATCCTGCAGGCGGCCGGGCTGATCGAGCTCGGCCCGGACGTCGGCCTGTACCCGACCGTCGACGACGTCGTGACGAACGACCTCGGCCTCGAGTTCGTGCCGATCGGCGCGACGACCATCCCCACCCAGTTCGACGACCCGAGCCTCGACGCCGTCGTGGTCGGCACCTCGTACTTCGACCCGTCGCAGCAGGTCGACGCCGAGGACGCGCTCTACCTCGACGACTCGCTCAGCGAGGAGTCGCGCCCCTACGTCAACGCCGTCGTGACCCGGGCGGACGACGCGGACGACGAGGCGTGGACCAAGTTGGCGGACGCCTACGCCGACCCGCGCGTCGCGGCCGCGCTCGAGGAGGAGTCGTTCGGCGCCACCGTGCTCGTCGACGTGCCGGTCGCCGACCTGCGCAGCACCCTGGCCGAGCTCGAGACCGCCGCCCGCGAGCTGACCTCGTGACGGCGGCCCCGGTCGTCTCGTTCGAGCACGTCTCGAAGTCGTACACGGTGCAGGGGCGCCGGTTCGACGCCCTGCGCGACGTCAGCCTGGAGGTGCGCCGCGGCGAGGTGTTCGGCATCGTCGGCTACTCGGGCGCGGGCAAGTCGACGCTGCTGCGCACCGTGAACGCCCTGGAGCGGCCGACGAGCGGCCGGGTGGTCGTCGACGGACGCGAGGTGTCGGCGCTGCGGGGCCGGGAGCTGTACGCCGCCCGTCGCCGCATCGGCATGGTGTTCCAGCAGTTCAACCTGTTGTCGTCGCGCACCGTCTACGGCAACGTCGCGTACCCGCTGAGGCTGTCCGGGCTGTCCCGCGACGAGACCGTCGACCGCGTCGAGGAGCTGCTCGAGTTCGTCGGGCTCAGCGAGAAGGCGCTCGAGTACCCGTCGCGCCTCTCGGGCGGCCAGAAGCAGCGCGTCGGCATCGCCCGGGCGCTGGCGAACCGCCCCGACGTGCTCATCTCGGACGAGGCGACGAGCGCCCTCGACCCCCAGACCACGGGCGAGGTGCTCGACCTGCTGCGCCGGGTCAACGAAGAGCAGGGGCTCACCGTGCTGCTCGTGACGCACGAGATGGAGGTGATCCGCGAGCTCGCCGACAGCGTCGCCGTGATGCAGGGCGGCGAGGTCGTCGAGACCGGGTCGGCCTACGACCTGTTCGCCGACCCGCAGCACCCCACGTCGCGGCGGTTCGTCTCGTCGGTGCTGCACCACCAGGCGACCCCCGGGGCCCTGCGACGCATCCGCGAGGTCCACACGGGACGCATCGTGCGCCTCCACGTCGAGGACCGCGAGTCGAACGACCCGTTCCTGTCGCGCGTGGCGCGCACCCACGGCGTCGACTTCAACGTCGTCTACGGCGGCGTGAGCGAGCTGCAGTCACGGCTCTTCGGCGACCTCACGGTCGAGCTGCTCGGCGACGACCCCGCCGTCGACGCCGCGATCGTCGACCTCCGGCGCACCACGACCGTGACGGAGGTGGTCGCCGGTGCGTGACATCGACCCCGCCGTGCTCTGGCCCAAGATCTGGACGGCCCTGCTGCAGACGCTCCAGATGGTGACCGTGTCGTTCGTCCTCGCGACGGTGCTCGGCGTCGTGCTGGGTCTGGTGCTCTACTCGACCCGACGCGGCGCCCTGCTGCAGAACGCGGTCGTCTCGACGACGCTGAACGCGGTCATCAACGTGATCCGCCCCATCCCGTTCATCATCTTGATCGTCGCGATCTCGCCCCTCACCCGGGTCGTCATCGGCACGAGCATCGGCACCGGCGCGGCGATCTTCGCCCTCACCATCGTGGCGACCTTCTCGATCGCGCGCATCGCCGAGACGAACCTCGTCGCCGTCGACCGCGGATCGGTGGAGGCGGGGGCCGCGATGGGCGCATCGCCCCTGCGGGTGCTCGTCACCATCGTCGTGCCGGAGGCGCTCGGCCCGTTGGTGCTGGGCCTCACCTACATCTTCGTGGCGCTCGTCGACGCGACCGCCGTCGCGGGGCTGGTCGGCGGCGGCGGGCTCGGCAACCTCGCCATCACCTACGGCTACCAGCGCTTCGACACGGTCGTGATGGTGACGGTGATCATCATCGTCATCGTGCTCGTGCAGGCCGCGCAGCTGCTCGGCAACGTCGTCGCCCGACGGGTGCTGCACGAGACGGCGCGCGCGTGAGCGGCTGTCGCTCGGGCCGCGCGGCCCGCGCCGCCCTCAGCCCGGGAGGCGACCGGCGAACAGCGCGTACAGCAGCGGCGCCGCCGAGACGGCCATCAGGGCCGTCCCGAGCCCGTCGCCGTCGGCCCTCAGCACCGCCCCCGCGATGAGCAGCGCGCCGAACAGGACGGCGGCCAGCACGCGGCGGGCCGTGCGCTCGATCCGGCCGAGCTGCCGCTCGATGCGGGGGCTGCCGACCTCGAGCGTGCCGTCCTCGAGGCGGCCGACGAGGTGGTCGAGGCGGCCCGGCAGCCGAGCGGCGACGCCGACCGCGTCGGCCGCGCGGCGGGCCACGTCCTGCACCGCGTTGCCGCGCTCGTCGCGGACGAGGCGGGCGGCGTAGGGCTCGACCGAGTCCCACAGGTTGAAGACCGGGTCGAGGGCGCTGGCCACGCCGGAGGTGAGGGTCACCGCCCGCAGGACGAGCAGGAAGTCCTCGGGCAGCTGGAACGGCAGCGACCGGATCAGGTCGCCGAACTGCCCGGCGAACTCGCGGTACTCGCGCGGGTCGACCTCGCGCAGCTCGGCGAAGCCCATGCCGCCGAACCGGGCGAACGTGGCCGTGACGGCCCGCTCGAGCTCGATCGTGTCGGCGGTGGGCAGCAGCACCCCGAGGTCGCGCATGGCGCCGACCATGCCGCTGCCGTCGCGCGACGCGGCCGCGATGAGCAGCTGACGCAGGCCGTTCCGGGTGCCGGTGGGCACCTCCCCCATCATCCCGAAGTCGATGAAGGTGAGGCGCCACGGCCGCTCGCCCTCGGCCGCCTCGACCGGGGTGACGAAGATGTTGCCCGGGTGCGGGTCGGCGTGGAAGAAGCCGTTGCCGAAGAGCTGGTCGAACATGACGGCCGCGAAGACGGGGGCGACCTCGACGGGGTCGATGCCGGCGGCGCGCAGCCCGGCGGCGTCGGTGATCTTGATCGCCGAGACGTCCTCGAGCACGAGCACGCGGCGGGTGGACCGCTCCCACACGACGTCGGGCACGCCCACGCGGTCGTCGTCGGCGAAGTCCGCGGCGAAGCGGGCCGAGTTCGCGGCCTCGTGCAGGTAGTCGATCTCCTCGAGGCTGGTGCGGGCGAACTCCTCGACGAGGGCGGGCGCGTCGACCCGGTCGTACACGAGCCGGACGTGGCTGAGCCAGCCGCCCACCTTGCGGAGCGCGGCGAGGTCGACGTCGACGATGCGGTCGATGCCGGGACGCTGCACCTTGAGCACGACGTCGACCAGGCCGGTGTCGGCCGCGTCGACCGGGCCGAGGACGGCGCGGTGCGCCTGCCCGAGCGAGGCGGCGGCGATCGGGTCGGGCGACACGGAGGCGAAGACCCGGTCGAGGGGCACGCCCAGCTCGGCCTCGGCGAGCGCCCTGATCTCGGGGAACGGCACGGGGGTGACCTCGTCCTGAAGCCCTTCGAGCTCCTTGGTGATCTCGGGCGGGAGCACGTCGAGGCGCGACGACAGGTACTGGCCGACCTTGATCATCAGGCCGCCGAGGTCGAGGGCGAGCACGTGGAAGCCGCGGGCGAAGCGCTGCATCCGCCGCGGCCGGGTGCGGTCGGCGAGCCAGCGCAGGCCGAGGCGCGGCAGCACCAGCTCGAACCACCAGGTCACGGCGAGGTGCCGGGACGCGAACCGCAGGATGCGGCGGTACCGCGCGCGACCGGCCCGGTCGCGCACCGCGGGGCCTGCCTCGTCGGGACGGGGCGACGCCACCCCGGTCAGTCTCGGGCGAGGATCGAGTAGATGCGCCGACGGGCCTCGTCGAGCACCGCCACCGCCTCGTCGACCTGGGCGGGGGTGCCGGTGCGGCCGACCTGGGCGGTCGCCCGGGCGAGCTCGACGCCCGCCTTGGGCAGGGCGGTGCGGCGGTCGCCGGAGGCGCGCTGCGGCGCCCACGGGTCGGTCTCGTCGACGCCCGCGGCGGCCCGGCCGGAATCGGTGAGCGACCAGACCTTGCGGCCGTCGGTCTCCTCCGCCTCGATCAGGCCCTCGTCGGCGAGCAGCTGCAGGGTCGGGTAGACGGAGCCGGCGCTGGGCTTCCAGTCGCCGCCGGTGCGCTCGTCGATCTCGTGGATGATCTGGTACCCGTGCATCGGCCGCTCGCCGAGCAGGGCGAGGATCGCCGCGCGGACCTCGCCGCGGGGGGCGCGGGCACCGTCGCGACGGTCGAAGGTCGAGCGGAGCTGATCCATCGCCTGCCACATCCCCTCGAGGTCGACGCCGAAGGTGCCGGGGTTGCGTGAGGTGCCCATGATGATCTCCTGTCGAGGGTCGAGCGATGCCCGAACGATATACCTCGGGCCCCGGCGCGAGCGGGGCTGGCACCCAGGGTCGGTGTCGGTGCCCCGAGTGGTCGGAGCCGGTGTGCCGAGTGGTCGGTTCCGGTCGTCCCCGGCGGCCCGAGCGACCGGAACTGACCACTCGACGCCCGACGCCCACCGCTTCCCGGCCTCCGCCCGGCAGGATCGACACGTGGACGACGTCCGACCCGACGGACGCTGCCGTCCTGGGGCTGCTCGCCGTCGCGCCGGCCGCGCAGGGGCGGGGTCTCGCGCGAGCGCTGATCCGTCACGTGACGGATCGGCTCGCCGAGCTCGGTCACACGCGGGTCGTCCTGCACGCACTGCTCGACGACGCCGCGGCCCTGCACCTCTCCGAGAGCGAGGGCTGGGAGGCGATCGGCGAGCCGTTCGAGCACTCCCTGCTCGGTCGCCCGATGCGCACGTACGAGCGTGACCTGCGCGCCGTCACGCCCGGCTGACGGGCCTGGCCCCGCCGACGGGACCGACGCCTCCGTCGGCTGACTGCGCCGGCTCAGGAGGGCACGGGGCACAGTTCCTGAACCGTGCACGACTCAGGACTGCGGGTCTCCCCGCCGCGCGGATCAGGACCGAGCTTCCTGAACGAGGAGAGGCAAGAGCGGGGCTGGCACCCAGGGTCGGGGTCGGTGCGCCGAGTGGTCGGTTCGGGTCGTCCCCGGCGGCCCGAGCGACCCGAACTGACCGCTCGACGCCCACCTCCGACCCGCGGGGTCGCCGTGCACCCGGGCCGGGGGGCTTACACTGGGGTCGACAGTTCGACGGACCACGCTCCTGGTGGTCGACGCGATCACACCGTGGATGAACGAACGTCTCAGCCGAAACCCCGACGGGCGGCGAGGCGGATCGCCTCGTGGTCGCCCACCGCGGTGCTCGACAGCGATGCCGACGACGCGACCAGCGCCTCCTTCGCCGGCCGCACCGCGAGCAGCCGGACAGCCTTCCGAGCCGGGCGGGACCCCGGCAGAACACCGACACCTCCGTGCGGGCACACCTCGCGCGATCCTCCACAGAAAGCGGCCAGCATGCCGAACATCGCGACCAAGCACTCCCTCGACCTCAAGAAGCCCCAGCCCCTGAAGCGCGGCGCCCTGCGCGTCACCCCGCTCGGCGGCCTCGGCGACGTCGGCCGGAACATGACCCTCTTCGAGCACAAGGGCAAGCTCGTCGTCGTCGACTGCGGCGTGCTCTTCCCCGAAGAGACCCAGCCCGGCATCGACGTGATCCTGCCCGACTTCACGCCGCTGCGCGACCGCCTCGCGGACGTCGAGGCCATCGTGCTGACGCACGGCCACGAGGACCACATCGGAGGCGTGCCCTACCTCCTCAAGGAGCGCCCCGACATCCCCCTGGTCGGCTCGAAGCTCACGCTCGCCTTCATCACGGCGAAGCTGCAGGAGCACAAGATCACGCCGATCACCCACGAGGTCGCCGCGGGCGACCACCACCAGGCCGGCCCGTTCGACCTCGAGTTCGTGGCCGTGAACCACTCCATCCCCGACGGCCTCGCCGTCGCGCTCCGCACGAGCGCCGGTCTCGTGCTGCACACGGGCGACTTCAAGATGGACCAGTTCCCGATGGACAAGCGGATCACCGACCTCAACCACTTCGCCCGCCTGGGCGACGAGGGCGTCGACCTGTTCATGACCGACTCGACCAACGCCGAGGTGCCCGGCTTCACGACCGCCGAGAAGGACCTCGGCGCCGCGATCGACCGCGTGTTCCGCGAGGCGCCCAAGCGCATCGTCGTCTCGAGCTTCGCCAGCCACGTGCACCGCATCCAGCAGGTGCTCGACACGGCCCACAAGCACGGCCGCAAGGTCGCGTTCGTCGGCCGGTCGATGGTGCGCAACATGGGCATCGCCTCCGACCTCGGGTACCTGAACATCCCCAAGGGCCTGGTCGTCGACCTCAAGCAGCTCAGCAAGATGCAGGACAACAAGATCGTCCTGATCTGCACGGGCTCGCAGGGCGAGCCGATGGCGGCGCTCTCGCGCATGGCCAACCGCGAACACATCATCAAGGTGGGCGAGGGCGACACCATCCTGCTCGCGAGCTCGCTCATCCCCGGCAACGAGAACGCCATCTACGGCGTCATCAACAGCCTGATCCGCTGGGGCGCGACCGTCGTCCACAAGGGCAACGCCAAGGTGCACGTCTCGGGCCACGCCAGCGCCGGCGAGCTGACCTACTGCTACAACATCGTCAAGCCGAAGAACGTGCTGCCGGTGCACGGCGAGTGGCGCCACCTCACGGCCAACGCCGACCTCGCGATCGCCACCGGCGTCGCCGAGGACAGGGTGCTCGTCGTCGAGGACGGCGTCGTCGTCGACCTCGACCGCGGCCGCGCCAGCATCGCCGGGCGCATCCCCGCGCCCTACGTCTTCGTCGACGGCGCCACCATCGGCGTCGCCACCGAGGACGCCCTCAAGGACCGCCTCTCGCTCGCCGAGGAGGGCCACATCACCGTGCTCGGCATCTACGACCTCGCCACGCAGAAGCTCGTCGAGCCCGTCGAGTTCATCCCGCGCGGCTTCGTCGAGGCCGTCGGCTGGGAGGACCAGGCCGAGGACGTCGCGGCCAAGGCCCTCGAGCAGGCCACCGCACGGGGCCACGTCGACGGCGAGGCCGCCGAGCGCGCCATCGAGGACGGCCTCAGCCGCTGGTTCTTCCGTCGCCACCGCCGCACGCCCGTCATCACGACGGTCGTCATCGACGCCGACTGACCCGCCCCGGCCCTCAGGGGCCGTGAACCGACGCGAAAGGCTCCTCACGCGTGCGTGAGGAGCCTTTCTCGTCGGTTCGTCGGCCGAGGGGCCGGGGGTCGGGGCCGGGAGGGGACGCAGGAGGCGCCGAGCGCGTACTGATGGAGGACCCACGTCAGGAGCCCCCCATGCCCACAGCCATCGTCGCCGGAGCGACGGGCGACCTCGGTCGCCGCGTCGTCCGCGAGCTGCTCGCCCGGGGCGCCGACGTCCGCGTGCTCACCCGCCCCGAGAGCGGTGCGGCCGACCGCCTGTTCGGCGGGACCGAGGGCGTGGTCGTGACCCGCGCCTCCTACGACGCCCCGGCGGCGCTGCGCGACGCGGTCCGCGGGGCCGACGTCGTCGTGTCGACGGTCAGCGGGGTGCGCGACGTGATCGTCGACGCACAGACCGCCTTGCTCGAGGCCGCGGTCGCCGAGGGCGTGCCGCGCTTCGTGCCGAGCGACTACTCGGCCGACTACCGGTACCTGCCGCCGCGGTCGAACCGCAACCTCGAGTTCCGGCGCGAGTTCGCCGGGGTGGTCGACGCGTCGCCGATCCGGGCGACGTCGGTGCTCAACGGCGCGTTCGCCGACATGCTCACCGGCCAGGCCCCCATCGTGCTGGCCGACCGCAAGCTCGTGCTGTTCTGGTCGGACGCCGACCAGGTGCTCGACTTCACCTCGAAGGACGACACCGCCGCCGTCGCCGCCGCCGCCGCCCTCGACCCGGCCGCCCCGCGCTACGTCGAGGTCGCCGGCGACCGCGTCACCGCCCGCGAGCTCGCCCGCACCATGTCGTCGCTGACGGGCGAGCCGTTCCGCGCGCAGTGGGCCGGCACGACCGGACTGCTCTCGGCGATGAGCAAGGGCATGCGGCGGTTCTCGCGCGAGACCGACGAGGCGTTCCCCGCCTGGCAGGGCATGCAGTACCTCGTGAGCATGTACAGCGGCGACGGCCAGCTGCGCCGCGTCGACAACGAGCGCTGGGGCGAGGGCCGACGCTGGACGACCACCCGCGACGTGCTCGCCGCGCACGTCGCCTCCCAGGCCTGACCTACCCTGCCTCTCCTCATTCAGGAACATGAGTCCTGCATCGCGTCGCGGGGGGAGCGGGCGTCCTGAACCGTGCACGGATCAGGACAGCCCGCGCCGTGATTCCTGAATCGTGGCGAGTCCCGTCGGCAGGCCCCTGACCCCTGTCCTCCCCTGCCCTGCCCTGCCCTGCCCTGCCCTGCCCCGGGCCCGCCCGGTGAACCGTCACGAACGGCTGCTCGCGACGCCCTGAGCAGCCGTTCGTGACGGCTCGCGCGACGGTCCGCGCGACGGCGAGGAGGGCAGACGAGGAGGCGGCAGCCCGCAGCCGAGACCCGTCACCTGTACCCCGCGACCAGTGGATGCCCCTTGACCGGGGGCCACGCTGCCGATAGGAATGACGAGCTGACGGCGCTGTCATCGACGACACGTGTACCCCGTCATGCGCGGCCGCTACTGAGCGGCCCCACCCAGATCACGGGATCACCCGCAGGAGAACGACGATGGCGTCAGCTCGACCCCACCAGGCCGAACGACAGCAGCGAGCCTCAGCTCGCTGGAGGGATCGGACACAGCGGGCGGGGGTGATCCTGACCGCGACCGCCCTGGCGGCGACCGGCGCCCTCGTCGGCGTCTCCCCGGCGAACGCGGCCGGCTCGGCCGGCGCCGCTGGCTCAGCCGGGCGCGCCGGCTCCGGCGACGCCCGCGCGGCGGCCGTGCTCGGCGACGACTGGCGCACCAGCTTCGAGGCGGACGACGCGCAGCCCCTCGCGAGCACGCCCGCCACCCCTGACGACCTCGGCACCGTGAAGGCCTCGAACGGCCTGCCGCCGGGCAGCCTGCTCGGCCACGTGACGAAGGCCTCCGCGAGCGCGGAGAACGCCCCCGGCGAGATCGCCGTCAACCTCACCGACGGCAACCCGGCGAGCAAGTGGCTCGCGTTCCAGCGCACCGCGACGATCACCTACCTGCTCGACTCGCCCCAGAGGGCGACCGAGTGGTCGCTCACCAGCGGCAACGACGCCCCCGAGCGCGACCCCCGCGCGGTGACCCTGCAGGGCTCCGCGGACGGCGGCGTCAACTGGGTCGACCTCGACGTGCAGCCCGCGGTCGCCTTCACGGGCCGCGGCGCGACGAACGAGTACGCCGTCGCGGCGCCGGCGGCCTACGACGCCTACCGCCTCGACATCACCGCCAACGCGGGCGGGAGCCTCACCCAGCTCGCCGACTGGTCGCTCGGCGACGGCACCGACGCCGTGCCCGAGGCCGGCCCGATGGTGACCGTGGTCGGCGGCGGCCCGGTCAGCGGCCCGAACATGAAGCCCGGCGCGGGCTTCAGCGGCACCAAGTCGCTGCGCTACGCGGGCGAGCACACGGCCGCGGAGGGCCGGGCCACGAACGTGCTGTTCGAGGACCTCGAGCTCGAGATCGGCGACGACACCGAGTTCTCGTACAAGATCTTCCCCGAGCTGGGCGGCGACCTGCAGTACCCCGCCACCTACGCCGCGATCGACCTCGAGCTGGCCAGCGGCCGCACGGTGAACGGCGTCGAGGGCATCGTCGACTCCCACGGCGAGGGCGCCTCGGCCGCCGACCGCGGCAGCTCGAAGATCCTCTACGCCGACCAGTGGAACTCGGTGCGGGTGCCCCTCGGCGACCTCGCCGGCGAGACCGTGACGCGCGTCCTGTTCGACTACGACAACGCCGGCGGCGCGGTCGGCACCCGGTTCCAGGGCTGGGTCGACGACCTCGACCTCGACCCCGCCCCCGCGCGGGTCGACGGCTCGAGCCTCGTGAACTACGTCGACACCCGGCGGGGCACGAACTCGACCGGCGGCTTCAGCCGCGGCAACAACGTGCCGGCGGCCACGGTGCCGAACGGCTTCAACTTCTGGACCCCGATGACGAACGCGTCGAGCCAGAGCTGGCTGTACGACTACCAGCGCGGCAACGACGACGCGAACCTGCCCCGCCTGCAGGGCATCGGCGTCTCGCACGAGCCGAGCCCGTGGATGGGCGACCGGAACCAGCTCGCGATCCTGCCGTCGACGACGGCCGCGACCGCAGGAGGCGCGGGTGCGCCCGACGCCTCGCTCACCACCCGGGCCCTCCAGTTCGACCACGGGGCCGAGATCGCGCGCCCCGACCTCTACAGCGTGGCGACCACCAGCGGCCTCGAGGCCGCCGTCACGCCGACCGACCACGGCGCCGTGCTGCGGTTCGCCTTCCCTAAGGGCACGGACCCCGACGCGCGCACCGGCAGCGTGCTCGTCGACCGCGTCGCGGGCACCTCGGGCCTGAGCGTCTCGGCCGACGGCCGGGTCTCCGGCTGGGTCGAGGGCGGCTCCGGCCTCTCGGTCGGGGCGACCCGCATGTTCGTGAGCGGTCGGTTCGACCGCACGCCCACCTCCGTGGGCGCCGCCGCCGGCGACCGGGCAGGCGCGCAGTACGCCTCGTTCGACGCCTCCGCGGCGAGCGCGGGCAGCCCCGCGGGCGTGGTCGAGCTGCGGCTGGCGACCTCGTTCATCTCGTCCGAGCAGGCGACCCGCAACCTCGACCTCGAGGTGACCGGCCGCAGCTTCGACGAGGTGCGCGAGGCGGCCGAGCGCCAGTGGAACGACCGCCTCGGCGTGGTCACGGTCGAGGGCGCCCGCGACGACCAGCTCGCGACGCTCTACGGCAGCCTGTACCGCCTGAACATGTTCCCGAACTCGCAGTTCGAGAACACGGGCACCGCCGCCGCGCCGGTCAACC
The DNA here is from genome assembly GCF_011761235.1 of Frigoribacterium faeni. GTDB lineage: Bacteria > Actinomycetota > Actinomycetes > Actinomycetales > Microbacteriaceae > Frigoribacterium > Frigoribacterium faeni_A. The sequence goes on along the minus strand of NZ_JAAOYW010000002.1, from coordinate 1,035,849 downwards.
GGTACGCGAGCCCGGTCGCCCCGACCCAGGGCGCCGCGACGGACACGACGACCAACGCGCAGGTGATGGACGGCGAGGTCTACGTCAACAACGGCTTCTGGGACACCTACCGCACCGTCTGGCCCGCCTACTCGCTGCTCTACCCCGAGGTGGCGAGCCGCCTCATGGACGGCTTCGTGCAGCAGTACCGCGACGCCGGCTGGATCGCGCGCTGGTCGAGCCCCGGCTACGCCGACCTGATGACGGGCACGAGCTCGGACGTCGCGTTCGCCGACGCCTACGTGAAGGGCGCCGTCGACGGCGACCTCGCGCTCGAGGCGTACGACGCGGCGCTCAAGAACGCGAGCGTGCAGCCGACCCAGAGCGGCGTCGGGCGCAAGGGCCTCGACCAGTCGCTGTTCCTCGGCTGGACGCCGTCGAGCACCGGCGAGAGCGTCTCGTGGGGCCTCGAAGGCCACATCAACGACTTCGGCCTCGGGCAGATGGCGGCGAAGCTCGCCGACGACCCCGCGACCCCGGAGGCGCGGCGCGGGCAGCTGAGGGAGGAGTCGGCCTGGCTGCTCGACCGCGCCCGCGACTACGGCACGCTGTTCGACCCGGCGACCGGCTTCTTCCAGGCGCGCGACGCCGACGGCGCCTTCGCCGAGCCGGCCGACACCTACGACCCCGAGTCGTGGGGCGGCGCCTACACCGAGACGAACGGCTGGAACTTCGCGTTCCACGCCCCGTTCGACGTGCCCGGCCTCGCCGCGCTCTACGGCGGGTCCGAGGGCCTCGACGCCAAGCTCGCCGAGTTCTACGGCACCCCCGAGGAGGCGGACAAGCCGGGCGGCTACGGCGGCGTCATCCACGAGATGGTCGAGGCCCGCGACGTGCGGATCGGCCAGCTCGGCATGAGCAACCAGGTCTCGCACCACATCCCGTACATCTCGGCCGCGAACGGCGACCCGGCGACGACGCAGGAGGTCGTCCGCGAGATCACCCAGCGCCTCTTCGTGGGCAGCGAGATCGGCCAGGGCTACCCCGGCGACGAGGACAACGGCGAGATGTCGTCGTGGTTCCTGTTCTCGGCGCTCGGCTTCTACCCGCTCGCCATGGGCACCGACTCGTACACGATCGGCTCGCCGCTCTTCGACGCGGCGACCATCCACCTCGAGAACGGCAAGGACTTCACCGTCCGCGCCGAGGGCAACTCGAACGACGCCGTCTACGTGCAGTCGGCGACGCTCGACGGCGAGGCGCTCGACACCGCCTCGCTGAGCCAGCAGAGCATCAACCGAGGAGGCGAGCTGACGTTCCGGATGGGCGAGCAGCCGAGCGGATGGGCGGCCCACGCCCCCGAGGCCGCCGACCCGGCGGCGACGCTGGTCGACGCCACCACCGCCGGCCAGGGCGTGCTCAGCGCGAGCGACGTCACGGACGTCGCCCGCCTCGCCGACGACTCGGCGAGCACCTCGGCCACGTTCGACCTGCCCGACGCCGACGTCACGTGGCGCTCGGCCTCCGGGCCGGTGACCGTGTCGCGGTACACGCTGACCAACGGCGCGCAGGGCACCTCGTCGCCCACCGGCTGGACGCTCGAGGGCTCGACGGACGGCACCACGTGGCTGCCGCTCGACGAGCGCACGGCGCAGACGTTCCCGTCGGCGCTGCAGACGCGGCCGTTCACCGTCACCGACCCGCGGCCCTTCACCTGGTACCGGATCGCGACGACCGGCACCGGCGACGGCCGCGCGGCGACCCTCAGCGAGATCGAGCTGATGGCCGACCCGACGGCACCGGCCGGCGCCTTCACGCTGACCGGCAAGCCGGGCCTGACGAGCGAGGCGGGCGCCTCGTTCGAGAGCGCCGTGGCCACGCTGACCCGCGCCTCCTCGGCGGACGGGACGGACGGCACGGACGCCGGCGCCGTTCCCGAGGGGCTGACGGCGACGGTCGACTGGCTCGACGGCGACGGCCCGCAGCCGGCGACGCTGACGCCCACCGCCCTCGGCGGCTGGGACGTCACGGCCCCGGCCCGGGTGTTCGACGCCCCGGCGACGTACACGGCGATCGTCACGGCGCAGGACGGCACCGACTCCGCGACGACGACGGCCTCGGTGGTCGTGTCGCGGACGGCTCCCTCGTCCACCGACGCCTTCGACAGCGTCTGCCTCGGCGAGCCCGGGCAGGCCGCGAACTGCGACTACCTCGACGCCGGGTTCTCGCGGCCGTCGCTGGCGGGCAAGGGCTTCGTGCAGGGCGAGACGGTCGAGGTGCCCGGCACCGCGCTGTCGTTCGACCTGCCGGCGGTGCCCGCCGGCGAGCCCGACAACGCGACCGGCCAGGGCCAGGTGCTGCCGCTCGACCTCGGCGACGACGTGACGCAGCTGTCGGTGATCGGCACCGCGACCGAGAAGCCGCAGCAGACGGTCGGCACGCTGACCTTCGACGACGGCACGACGCAGCAGCTGCCCATCGAGTTCGGCGACTGGACCGGCGGGGTGACCACGCCGTCGTTCGGCAACATCGTGGTCGCGACGTCGGACGGGCGCACGCGGGGCGCGAACGGCTCCGACACGACCGTCGCGGGCGTGTACTCGACCGCGCCGGTGACGCTGCCCGAGGGCAAGCGAGCGGTGTCGCTCACCCTGCCGACGCAGACGGGCGACCCGCGGTCGGCCGGTCGGATCCACGTGTTCGCGATCGCGACCGACGGCACGCGCCTCGCACCGCCGGAGGCGCTGGTCGCCACGGGCGCGGAGGCCGGCCTGGCCGGGACCGCCGGCACCGAGGTCTCGGGCGCGCTGGCGACCGTGACCGGCGGGGTCGGCGACGCCGCGGGCTCGGGCGACGCTGCCGGCCCGGGCGTCTCGGCGCTCGTCAACTGGGGCGACGGCACGGCCCTCACGCCGGGCACGATCGTCGACGGCGTCGTCTCGGGGGCGCACACCTACGCGCTCGCGGGCAGCTACACGGTGACCGTGACGGTCGACGACGGACGCTCGAGCGCGGCGGCGACCACGACCGCCGTGATCGCGGCGGCACCGGTCGACCCGGGCCCCGGACCCGGCACCCCGGGCGACCCGGGCACGCCGGGCCAGCCGGGCACCCCGGGCACGCCGGGCCAGCCGGGCACCCCGGGTCAGCCGGGCACGCCGGGCGACCCCGGCACGGTGTGGACGCCGTCGATCTCGGTGCTCGCCGACTCGGCGACGCGGGGCACGGTCGTCCCCGTCGACGGGAACGGCTTCGCCCCGGGCGAGCAGGTGACGCTGACGCTGTTCAGCGACCCGATCGCGCTCGGCACGCTGACCGCCGACGCGGACGGCATCGTCCGCGGGTCGTTCACGGTGCCCGCCGACGCCACGACCGGCGCCCACGAGGTCGAGGCCCTGGGCGCGACGTCGCAGGTGGCCGTGCGCGCCGCGTTCGAGGTGGTCGACACGGCCCCGGCCGACGCGGGGCGCGCCCCGCTGCGGCCCGGCTCGTACGACGGCTCGCTCGCCTACACGGGCGGCGACCGCGACCAGGCCGTCGACGCCGGGCTGGTCGGCGGCGTGCTGCTCGCCGCCGGCGGGCTGGTGCTCGCCCTCGAGGCGGCCCGGCGCCGCCGTCGCCGTCACGAGGTCGCCGCGCGGTAGGGCGACCCCCGCGGGCGCCCGACCGGTGCTGCAGCAGGCGGCCCCCTCCCCCACCGGGGCGGGGGCCGCCTCCTTCTGTCCTGGGGCTGCCTGCCCCTGGCCCGTGCCTCGTGAGCCGTCACGAACGGCTCTTCCCTGCCCCGGGAAGAGCCGTTCGTGACGGCTCACCGCCCGGCGGGCTACTGGAAGGTGAGGAGGTCGCCCGTGTCGATCGTCATCGTGTAGCTGACGGTGAAGGGGACGTCCTCGTCGATCGTGTAGCGGCGCCCGTCGAAGAGCGCCTGCGCGTCGACGACGAGGTGCGCCGTGCCCGCGGCCTCGGTGACGAGCCACTGGCCCGAGACCGTGCCGGGCTGCACCGAGAGCGCCGGGTAGGCGACGATGCTCCACGCCGGGTCGCCCGTGACGCGGTCGTCGACCTGCCTGCCGAAGGGGCAGCCCGCGGGAAGCAGCACGGCCTGCGTGACGCAGTCGGTGTCGAGCATCGCGTCGAGCTGCTCCTGCAGGGTCTGCGAGAAGGAGGCGCGGGCCACGGTCGCGACGCTGGCCGACGACGTGCCCCCCGCGCTGATCACGGCCACCGTCACGGGCGGCGCCTCGAGGTAGGCGCTCTCGTGCGAGAGGGTGAACCGCGAGGGCGCCAGCACCTCGAAGCGCGTCGCGACGTCGCCGCTCTCGGTGGTCACCTGGCGGCCGTCGACGGTGAACCGCGGGTCGTTCTGCGGCGTGACGTCGAGGGTCGCGGTCGGTGCCTGCGCGAAGCTCCAGGCCTGGAACACGCCGAAGCGGGTGCCGGCCCGCTGCACGACGAACTGCGACCGCCCCGGGGTGCCGTCGAGCGTGTACGTCATCGTCACGGTGCGGGTGCCGTCGGCGAGCTGGAGCTCGGACTCCTCGCGCACGTCGGCGAGGCCGCCGAGCGACGGGACGGTGAGGAGGCTGTCCTCCAGCTCGTCGGTCGGCTCGATGCCCGCGAGGGTGAGGGCGCTGGCCGTGTCGCCGCGGTCGACGGCGTCGAGGTAGCCGCGGGCGAAGCCGCCGGCGCTGTAGACGGTCGCGTTGAGCGCCACGACGGTCACGGCGAACCCGATCAGCACGAAGAGCGCCGCGCCGCCCCAGATGGCGACGAAGGGCCACCACGACGACGCGCGCCTCCTCTCCCCCACGGACGAAGACATGTCCACAGCATAGGTCGGCGGAGGTCACGGACAGCCGTGCAGCCGAGGAGGCGCGGGTAGATTGGGACCCTCGCCGCGCCTCCTCGGTGCCGGCCCCCACCTCCGTCGAAAGGCCCGTGCCGACCGTGTCCGTCGCCCTCTCCGCCGAGCAGCAGGCCGTGTTCGACGCCATCGAGGACACCCGCGAGCACATCTTCGTCACCGGCCGCGCCGGCACCGGCAAGTCGACGCTGCTGAACCACCTGTCGTGGAACACCTCGAAGCAGGTCGTCATCTGCGCCCCCACCGGCGTCGCGGCGCTGAACGTCGGCGGGCAGACGATCCACTCGCTGTTCCGCCTCTCGATCGGCCTCATCGCCGACCACGACATCGACCAGAACAGCGAGCTGCGCAAGCTGCTCAACACGATCGACACGCTCGTCATCGACGAGGTGTCGATGGTGAACGCCGACCTGATGGACGCGATCGACCGGTCGCTGCGGCAGGCCCGGCAGCGACGGTCCGAGCCGTTCGGCGGCGTGCAGGTCGTGCTGTTCGGCGACCCGTACCAGCTGCCGCCGGTGCCCGGCGACGCCGAGGAGCGGGCGTACTTCCGCGACAACTACCGGTCGATGTGGTTCTTCGACGCGCACGTCTGGCAAGAGGCCGCGCTGCGCATCTACGAGCTGGCCTTCATCCACCGGCAGACCGAGGGCGACTTCAAGGAGATGCTGAACGCCGTGCGCCACGGCCGCGTCACCGCCGAGATCGCCGGGGCCCTCAACGGCGCCGGCGCACGGCCCGCCCCGACCGACGGCACGGCCATCACGCTCGCGACCCGCAACGACACCGTGACCCGCATCAACAAGGTCGAGCTCGAACGGCTGCCGGGGCGCGTGCTCACGGCCAAGGCCGAGGTCAGCGGCGAGTTCGGCGGGCGGGCGTTCCCCGCCGACGAGGCCCTCGAGCTCAAGCGCGGCGCGCGCGTGATGTTCCTGCGCAACGACCAGGACCAGCGCTGGGTGAACGGCACCACGGGCACGGTGACGAAGGTGCGCGACACGGTCTTCGTCGAGGTCGACGGCGAGGAGCACGAGGTGCAGCCCGCCGTGTGGGAGAAGTTCGCGTACTCGTGGTCGGCCTCGACCAAGCAGCTGCGCAAGGACGTCGTCGCCGAGTTCACGCAGTTCCCGCTGCGGCTGGCCTGGGCCGTGACCATCCACAAGTCGCAGGGCAAGACCTACGACAGCGCGATCGTCGACCTCGGCAGCCGGGTGTTCAGCGCCGGGCAGACCTACGTCGCGCTGAGCCGCATCACCGCCCTCGACGGGCTCTACCTCACGCGGCCCCTGCGGCCCGCCGACATCATCGTCGACCTCGACGTGCGGCGGTTCATGAGCCAGGCGACGCGGGTGCCGGCGATCCGGGCGGCGGAGGACGCGGCGGCGGCCGCGGACGGGGACGGCGCGGGTGCTGCCGGTGCGGGCGCGGCGGGGTGAGGAGCAGCGGGGCACCGGGCGTGTCTCGGGCACCGGGGCGTCCTGCAGGGGTGCACCGCACCTCCTGCGGGGGTGCTCTGGCATGATCGGGGGATGACCTCGACGACCCCTGCCGCCTACGAGCCCACGATCCGCGAGTCGCCGAACCGCGCGGCCGCCCTCACGATCGGCACGATCGTCCTGCTGGTCGGTGCCTGCGGCTTCCTGGCCGAGAACATGGGCCCGTTCTTCGGCACGACCGGGGCGGCGCTCGGGTTCCTCAACGTCACCCCCGCCCTCGTCGTCATCTGGGTGCTCTCGGGCGCCGGCCTGATCATCGCGGGCGCCTCCGGCCGCGGACCGGCCCGCAGCATCGCCACGGTCGTCGGCCTGCTCTTCGTGGTGCTCGGCGTCGCCGGGTTCCTCGTGCGCGACACCGAGGCCAACCTCCTCGCGCTGAACCTCGGCGACGACATCGTGCACCTCGTCGCCGGCGGCATCCTGCTGCTCACCGCGATCGGTGCGGAGCGCCGCCGCCGCTGAGGCCGCGCCCACGCTGACGCCGGACGGCGGGGCGGCGGAGCCTCCGCGCTGACATGATCGGGGGATGGACCCGACTCCCCGCCGCCGCGTCGTCGTCGCGATCAACCCGTCCGCCTCGTCCGGCCGCGGACGCGAGGTCGGCGACGCCGTCGTCGACGCCCTGCGGGCGGCGGGCCACGACGTGGTGCCGCTCCGCGAGCCGACCGTCGAGGCCCTCGCCGCGGCCGCCCGCGCCCAGGTGCTGACGCTCCCCCACGCGCTCGTCGTGGTCGGCGGCGACGGCGTCGTCAACCTCGGGGTCCAGCTCGTCGTCGGGGTGCCGGTCGCGCTGGGGATCGTGCCGACGGGCACCGGCAACGACATGGCCCGCACCCTCGGGCTGCCGCACGACGACCCCGAGGCGGCCACGCGCCTCCTCGTGTCGCTGCTGGAGCGTCCGCCCCTCGTCGTCGACGCCGGCAAGGTGACCCGTGACGGCGAGACCTCGTGGTTCGGCTGCGTGTTGTCGGCCGGCTTCGACGCCGTCGTCAACGAGCGCACCAACCGGCTGCGCTGGCCCGCGGGACGTCGCCGCTACGACCTAGCCCTGCTGATCGAGCTGGCACGCCTGCGGCCGCTCTCGTACCGGCTCGAGCTCGACGGGGTCGCGCGCGAGGTCGAGGGCACCCTCGTGACCGTCGGCAACGGGCGATCGTTCGGCGGAGGCACGACCGTGCTGCCCGACGCCCGCCTCGACGACGGGCTGCTCGACGTGCTGATCGTGGAGCCCCTGGGGCGCCTGCAGTTCGTCGGGCTGTTCCTCAAGGTCGCGCGCGGCACCCACCTCGCCGACCCGCGGGTGCACGTGCACCGCGTGCGGAAGGTCGTGATCGACTCCGACGACGTCGTGGCCTACGCCGACGGCGAGCGAGTCGGGTCGCTGCCGGTCACGGTCGAGGTCGCGCCCGGGGTCCTGCACGTGCTCGCGCCCGCCGCCGCTGCCCTGAAGGCCTGACCCCGCGCCGATCGCCCGGCCCGGCCGAGCATCGAGTTGCCCCGGATGGTCGCCCCGCGCGTCAGGGAGCGACCATTCGGGGCAACTCGTCTCTCTCGCCGTGCGGCAGCCGGTGCCAGCGCGCGGCACGAGGAGGCACGAGAGGGGCAGGCGAGCCGAGGAGGCGCGGGCCGGGCCTCGAGGGGAGGCGTCAGCCCCGCAGGCGAGCAGCCCGACGGCGCGCCCGGACGAGCAGCGCGACTCCTGCGGCGACGAGTCCGGCGGCGAGGGGCAGGGCCCAGGACGCCAGCTCCGCACCGGTGTAGGCGAGGTCGTCGCGCGACGACCCGGCCGCGGTCGACGTGCCCGCGCCTCCTGCGCCGTCCGCACCCGCACCTGCGCCCGCACCGGCACCGGCGCCCGCACCCGGCGCACCGGCGCCGTCGCCCGGGGCGACGACCGGCGGGTCGACCGCCACCGGCGGGTCGACCACGACGGGCGGGTCCACGACGACGGGCGGCTCGACCGGCTCGACCGCGGCCGGCACCGAGATCGCGAAGAGCGTCGTCGTGCCCGACACCTCGTTGCCGACGGCGAGCATCGGCTCGCCGGTCGCCGAGTCGGCGGCCGGGATGAACGCCAGGCCCTCGGGCCCGAGGTCGCCGGCGGCCGACAGCACCGCCGCGGGGTCGGCCGCGTCGGCCGCGTCCTCGCCCGACACCGAGAAGTCCCGGTTGTTCACGTAGGCCACGAAGGAGGCGGCGGTCGGCACGGTCACGTCGTAGACGGCGATCCCGCCCACGCGCTCGAAGCCGATGAACGCGTAGGTGCGCCCGTCGATCTCGCCCAGGGCCACGCCCTCGGGCTCGGGGCCCTTGTCGTCGCTGCGGCCGTCGAGGCCGGACTCGGTGTGGTTCGAGTTGAAGAACTCGGGGGCGGCGGCCGCCGTGACCTCCTCGAAGTCGGAGCCCGAGTCGAAGACCTGCCGGCCGGCCGCGTCGAGGATGCTGAACGACCGCGACCCGAAGGTGTAGAGCGTCTCGTAGCACGAGCCGTCGGCGCTGAGGCCGTTCGCGGTCGTCACGTTCAGGCGGCCTAGCGCGGCGGCGCCCAGCGACCCCGCCGCGGGCGCCGTGGCGCAGACCGGCGCGACGCCGTTGCGGCCGAGGGCGCTGACGCGCGACACCTCGCTGTAGCCGTCCCAGTCGCGCGAGTCGCCCTCGTTCGCGGTGACGACGTAGGTCGAGCCGTCGACCTCGTAGCTGGCGATGGTGTCGGGCATGAGGTAGCCGCGCACGCCCGCCCACGTGTCGATCGCGATCGCGGGGCCGCCGTCGGCGCCGTCGCGGTCGGAGGGGTCGAAGGGCACGACCGAGCGGTCGACGCTGCCGAGCGGCACGACGTCGGTGACGGCGGCCGAGGCGACGTCGACGATCGCGAGGGCGTTCGCCTCCTGCAGCGAGACCCACGCCGTGGCGCCGTCGGCCGAGAAGGTCGCGTACTCGGGCTCGAGGTTCTCGGACACCGGGTACAGCAGCGGTGACGCGTCGGTGACGGTGCCCGCGTCAGCGCGGCCGCCGAAGATCCGCACCTCGGGGTCGAGCACCGAGCTGCCGCCCGCCTCGAAGGCCCGGAAGCCGGCCGTGCGCACGGCCGACTGCGCCGGCGCGGACACGGTGGCGGGGGCGGCCACGACGCTGATCGTGCCCTCGGGGTCGACCGAGTAGTCCTCGGCCGGCTCGCCCTCGTTCGCGACGATCACCCGCGTGCCGTCGGGGCTGAAGGCGAGCATGTCGGGCAGCGAGCCGACGCGCACGGCGCCCAGCGCCGTCCCGTCGCCCGCCGCGTCGAAGAAGACGACCCAGCCGAGGTCGGTCTTGACGTCGCTCTCGACCGCGACCGCGCCGAGCCCGTCGGCGCGCACCGACACCGAGTTGGCGACCGCGCCGGCGGGCACGACCGAGCCGTCGGCGGCCACGACGCCCGTGGTCTGCACCGTGAAGCCGGCCGACCGCGGCGCCGAGGGCGTGCCGACGTCGAGGACCTCGACGATCGCCTCCGCCGCGTTGACCACGAGGAGGCGGTGCAGCAGCTGGCCGGGGACGCCACGGCTCGGGCCGGTCCAGTGCTCGACGATCTCGGCGGCGCTGGCGTCGAAAGTTCCGGTCTCGTACGAGCCGACGGGCTGCAGGTCGAAGGCCTCCTGGTCGGCGAAGACCTCGACGGGGGCGACGACGACGGCCGCGCCGGCGGGCGACGCGAGGCCGAGCAGGCCGGCGGCCGCGAGGGCCGCGGTGCCGCTCAGGGCCACCGCGCCGAGCGGGCGGCGGGAACGGGCGGGCGTGGGACGGGAGGCCGGGCGGCGTTCGCGCATGCGGGAGCTCTCTCTGGTGCGGTCGGGTGACGGGTCGTCACGACCGTATGCACGACAGGTGCCGCCGAGGTGGCCGCCGGGTGAACGGCAGGGGCGGCGGGTCAGGCCCCGAGCGCGTCCTCGTCGAACTGCGCGGGGCGGAACTGCTCGCCGTCGAGGTCGACGACGACCTCGTCGCCCACCGCCACGGGCTGCGGCGACGCGCCGGCCACGTCGCGGGTGCGGGCCAGCAGGTCGTCGACCAGGGCGTCGTCCGTGATGTCGCCGTCGCCCGCGTCGTCGTCCTCGGGACGCACGTCGCTCGTCAGCATCTGGCTGGCCGGGCCGACGAGGATGCGGAACCGCCGACGGACCCCGTGGGCGTCGAGCCCCGGCAGGTCGATGGTGTCCGACCGGCCGCACATGGCCAGCGCCTGCGCGTAGGCCATCACCGCGTCGGCGATGGCGTCGCCGGTGACGACGTGGTCCTCGGCGTAGCTGATGCGCTTCACGACGGCTCCTGGGGCTGGTGGGCGAGGTGGTCCACGGTACGCGCCCGCCGCCTCCTGCGGCCTGGAGGGCCCGGTCGGTCAGACCCGCTGCAGGGTCTCGCGCGGGTACTCGTCGAAGCGGTGCACGTAGGAGGCGGAGAACCGACCCAGGTGCGCGAACGCCCAGCGCGTGGCCACCTCGGCCACCGTCACGGTGTCGGGCCTGCCCTCGACGAGCTCCTCCCGCACGCGGTCGAGCCGCACGGCGCGCAGGTACTCGGAGGGCGTCGTGTCGAGGTGCCGACTGAACGCCTGCTGCAGCCCCCGGGGCGTGAGGCCGGCGTGCCGGGCCACGTCGCTCGGCGTGATCGGCTCGTGGGCGCGGCCGTGCACGTGCTCGATCGCCAGCCGCAGCGACGCGTTGCGCGGCGCGAGCACCTCGTCGGGCAGGCGGCGCGACGTGTGCGGGAACGTGTCGAGCAGCACCCCCGCCGCGTACCGCGCCGTCTCGGCGCGGGCGGCGTCGTCGGCGTCGTCGTCGAGGTACGTGCGCGCGATCCGGCGCAGGGCGACGTTGAAGCGGCCGCGGGCCTCGTCGCCGAGCACCGCGGTGTGGTCGAAGCGCACCGAGCCGGGGTAGGCGTCCTCGCGCTCGGACGCGACCTCGTCGACGACGCTGTCGGCGACGTGCAGCAGGTTCTGCTCGACGTCGGTGACGCGGAACGAGAACGGCCGCCCGTAGGGGAAGGGAACGGGGTGCCCGAGCTCGGGCGACACCTCGTCGCGGCCGATGTCCATCACGGCGCTGCCGCGGCCGATCCACTGCACGATCCGCTCGCCGCGCGGCTGGATGGTGCCCGTGACGTCGCCCGAGAAGTGCGTCGTGCGGAGCGTCAGCTCGCCGTCGCCGCGCGTCGTGTGCCGCCACGTGAAGGGCTCGTCGCTCGCGACGAAGCGGAGGCCGCCGACCTCGCCGTAGCCCGCCCCGAAGAACCGGGCCGCGCCCTCGACGTCCTCACCGTGCGCCTCGACCCGGATACGGCGTCGGGGGTCGTCGGACATCCCTCCGATCTTGGCGGGCGGGGCGGCGGAGGACAAGTCGGTCGAGGGGGCTTGACGGAGGAGGCGCCACGTGCTTCGTGCGCGTCGGTCGCGGGGACGGCGCGAGCGACCCGGGCGGGGCTGTGCGGGGCCGCGCGCAGGTGCCCGCCGCGCCCGGCGAGTAGCGTCGCGCGCATGAGCGCCCTCGACGACATCGACCTGACCACCCTCCGCGGCGAGCACACCCGGTTCGGCGCCTTTGCCGACAAGGTGGTGCTCGTCGTCAACGTCGCCTCGCGCTGCGGGCTCGCCCCGCAGTACGAGAAGCTCGAGCAGCTGCAGCGCACCTACGGCGAGCGCGGCTTCACGGTCGTGGGGTTCCCGAGCAACCAGTTCCTGCAGGAGCTGGGGTCGTCGGAGGCCATCGACGAGTACTGCTCGGCGACCTGGGGCGTGACGTTCCCGATGATGGAGAAGGTGCGCGTCAACGGGAAGTCGGAGCACCCCCTGTACACGGAGCTGAAGAAGACCCCCGACGCGGCGGGCAAGGCCGGCAAGGTGAAGTGGAACTTCGAGAAGTTCGTCGTGACGCCGTCGGGCGAGGTGCACCGGTTCCGCCCGACGACCGAGCCGGACGACCCGGCGATCGTCGACGTGATCGAGGCGGCCCTGCCCCGGGGCTGAGCCGCCGACGGGCGTCGGCGCGGGCGGGTCGCGAGCCGCGACGCAGCGGACTCCCAGACCGCGGGCGATATGTCACGTTTATGCTGGGAGGCGACCCGAGAGGACGCGCCCGTGAGCAGCATCTACGACTCGCTCGTCGCCCAGAGCGCCGAGACCACACCGATCTACCGCAGCCTGCGCTCGCGCCTGCGCGACGGCGACGCGGCCGCGACCCCGGCGACCTCGGCCACCCCGGGCCCGGGCGCGGTCCCGGGCCCGAGCCCGTGTCCCGCCCGGGCCGAGGTCGCCACGGCCCCCCGTCGTGCAGCGCCGCCCCCGCTCTCCGCCGTCGCGACGTGGCCGCTCGGCCGGATCTCGGGCTGACGCCCCGTCCCCGCGGGGCCCCCGGCTCAGGCGAGCAGGTCGTTCGCGAGGTACCCCGCGTAGCCGCCGCGAGTGCGGCCCACCTGGCGGCCCGACGTGAGCACCTCGCCCGCCTCCGACGCGACGGCGACCGCCCCGGCGGCCTTCGCGCGGGCGACGAGCTCGACGTCCTCGTGCAGGTCGAGCTCGCCGAAGCCCCCGGCGGCGACGTAGACCGACGCGCGCAGGCCCAGGTTGGCCCCGTGCACGTGGCCGTTCGGCCGGCCCGGCGTGTGCCGCGACAGCCAGGCCGCGACCTGGGCGTCCGAGAGGTCGGCGAAGTCCGGCCGCACGGTGCCCACGACGAGGTCGGCGCCCTCGTGGTCGGCCAGGTCGAGCTGCGAGGTGAGCCACGCGGGCGGCACGGCGGAGTCCGCGTCGGTGTTCGCCAGCCAGACCGCGTCGAGCGGCACGCCGAGCTCCGCGAGCCTCTCGACGGCGATCCGGGCGCCCTCCGAGCGAGCGGCGCCGACGGAGCGGAGGCGGGTCTCGACCACGGTGACGTCCGGGGCGGCGGCCGCGATCGCGGCCGTGTCGTCCGAGCAGTCGTCGGCCACGACGACGGTGACGACCCGCACCTCCTCGGCTCGACCGGGCCCGTCGGGGGCCCGACCGGCCAGCAGGAGGCGCGCCTCGCGCACCGAGGCCAGGCACCGGGCGATCAGGGCGGCCTCGTCGCGTGCGGGGACGACCACGGCGACGCCGGCGATCGGGCGCGTCACCGCAGGCCCGTCCGCGTCGCGACCGAGCGCGGGTCGCGCGACCAGACGTCGAGCAGGAAGTCCTCCTCGACGTGGCCGACGACGCGGGTCAGCCCGGCCGTGCGGGCCCAGGCGGCGAGCGCCTCGTGCACCTCGTCGCCGTCCTGCGCGAAGTCGTCGGCGCCGTGCCGCCAGTGGCAGGCCACGAGGGACCCGCCCGGGGCGAGCCGCCGGTCGACGTCGGCGAGCAGCTGCCCGAGGGCCGCGGGCGACAGGTAGTAGCCGACCTCGCCGAGCACGACCAGGTCCTGCTCGCCGTCGGGCAGCCCGGCCGAGACGTCGGCGACCTCGACGCGGACGTGCGGACGGTCGGCCAGCCGCTCGCGGGCGCGCTCGACCGCGACCGACGAGACGTCGAGGGCGAGCACGGAGTCGGCCCGCCCCGCGAGCTGCTCGGTGACGACGCCGATCGAGCAGCCGATCTCGAGCACGCGGCCGAGCCGCTCGTCGGGCAGCGCGGCGAGCACGAGCGCGCGCTTGCGCCGCTCGTACCAGCGGGTGGTGACGCCCCACGGGTCGTCGCGGCGGGCGTGCGTCGCGTCGAAGGCGGGCGCGAGCGCGGGCTCCGAGGCGAGCTCGCGCTCCGGCTCCCTCGACGGCGGGTCTTCCGGGTCGAGGGCGGGTCCGGCGCGACCCGCCGTCGAGCCGGAAGACCCGCCCTCGGCGAGGGCGGCGGCGGCGGGCGCCTCGACGAAGACCTCGTCGCCGCCGACGAAGTGCTCGACGAAGTCCGGCCGCAGCACGGCCTCGTCGCCCGGCCCGTCGCCGAGCGGCTGCACCTGGGAGGCGTACCGCGCGAGCGCGCGCTGCTTCGCGAGGCCCGCCTCCTCGTCCCCGGCGACGCGCACGAGCGTCGGCCAGGGCACGTCGGCGTGGTCGGGCGAGCCCCAGTGCCACATCCAGATCGGGTACTCGAGGAGGCGGGCGTCCGGCAGGACGGACCCGGCGCCTCCCACGAGCTCCGCGGCCACCTCGCCGAGCACCCGGTGGTCGCGGTGGCCGTCGCCGCGCCACGGGGCCACGACGAGCACGGGAGCCCGCTCGGCGAGCAGCGCCGCCACACGGCCGCGGACCTCGTCGCGGGCCTCGCGGACCGCGCCGTCGGCGACGCCGAGGGCGACGAGCTCGATCCCGGTGCCGAGCTCGTCGAGGGCCCGGCGGGCCTCGACCAGCCGCAGCTCGCGGAGCGACCCGGCCGAGGTCGTCGTCGAGCGGGGGTGCGAGGCGGCGCCGTCGGTCACCACGACGACCGTCACGGGTCGGCCGTGGCGCACGAGCTGCGCCACGAGCGATCCGGCGCCGAGGGTCTCGTCGTCGGCGTGCGCGGCGAGCACGACGACCGGCCCGGAGGCGCCCACCAGGTCGACGGGACCGGGCGCGTCGGGCTCGGCGGCCTCGGGCGCGGTCGCGGGGTCGAGCGGTCGCGGGGCGGGCAGCGCGGCCCAGCGCGGGTCGGAGCGCCACGTCGCCACGGGGGTGCCGGGCTCGCGCGCGTCGAAGCTCACCACGAGGCGGGCCCCGCGGCGGGGGCGGGCGCGGGCGCACCGGCGGCGGCAGGCGCAGTGTCGGCGGCGGCAGGCGCAGTGTCGGCGGCGGCGAGCGCCGCGTCGCGCACGGCTCCCCCGAGCGAGGCGTCGTCCTTCTCGGCGTGCCGCTGCCGCAGGTACAGCTCGAGGTCGGCGACGCGCTTGGCGTGCGCCGGGTCGGAGGCGAGCGGGCCGGGGCCGAGGGCGCCGCCGACGGCCGCGAGGACGTCCTCGGCGGCGTGGGCGACCGTGGCGCGCGTCCTCTTGGCCAGGAGCCGCGCCTCCTGCCCGACGGCGCGTCCGGCATCGACCGCGACCGCCGCCTCCTCGAGGGCCCGGCGGGCGTCGGCGAGACGCTCGTCGACGACGCCGAGCGCGCGCAGCAGCCAGGGGTCGGGGTCACGGGCGACGGCGGCGTGCAGCAGGGCGCCGGCCACGCCGACGGCCCCGCCGTACCAGCAGGCCGCGACGGCGATGCCGCCCCACTCGAAGCCGGGGCGGCGCAGGTACCAGCCGGGCTCGCCGACGGGCGTGGCGGGCACGCCGTCGAAGACGACCGGGCCCGAGGGGATCTCGGCGAGTCCGCGCGCGTGCCAGGCGCCGGGCACGACCTCCACGCCGGGCTGGCGCAGGTCGACCGCGAAGAGGCGACGCTCGTCGCCGACCCACGCCGTCACGAGGGCGCCGTCGAGCACGTCGGCGAGCGAGCACCACGGCTTGGTGCCGCTGAGGGCCCAGGAGGCGCCCGGCGCGTCGGGCGCAGCGGTCGCGTCGGGCGCGGGGCTCGCTTCGGGCGTGTCGGGCCCAGCGCCCGCGTCGGGCGTGTCGGCCGCGACCGGCTCCGCGACGAGCCGCGCGCCCGGCCCCTCGGCGGCGAACACCCCCCAGGTGAACCGTCCGGACGAGGAGGCGCGGGCCGGCAGCGCGACCTCGCCTGCCTCCCGCGCCTGGTCGAGGATCGCCACCGCGTCGAGGTGCGGCTCGACGGCCCGGGCCGCCCCGACGTCGTGCGCCGCGAGCGTCGCGAGGGCCCGCCACAGGTCTGCGGTGGAGCCTGCCCCGGGGACGGGCGCCGCGCCTCCTGGGCCGGTCAGGTCGGCGGCGAGGAGGAGGGAGTCCGCGACGGATCGCGGGAGACGAGCGCGGACGACGGCCGTGGCCGAGGAGGCGTCGACCTCGTGGAAGAGGTACATGCTCCTGAATCTACGTCCCGCCGGCGTCGGCCGGTGATCTGTGACGACGGTCAGAGCAGCACGGTGCTGCTGCGGAAGTGCGTCGGGTCGGTGCCGACCTGCCACATGACGGTGAGCCCGCGCGGGGCGCCGTCGGTCGGGGCCGAGCCGACGGGGATCGTGAACTCACGTCCCGAGCCCGCCGAGACTGGCTCGTCGACCGGGATCTCGACGCCGTCCACCCACGCGGACAGGCCGTTCGGGTAGCCGACGGTCGACGGTCCCTCCGCGTCGGCCGAGGCCGGCGAGGCGAACGACACGGAGGCGGGGGCCGAGTCGTCGAAGGGAGCGGCACCTGCGTCGACGGCCGCGTCCTCGGGGCCCACGGCGGGGTTGGTCCACTCGTAGACGGAGTCGCCCGTCGAGGGCACCCCGGCGTCGTCGATGCGGAGGCCCGCCGACGACTCGCGGACGAGCCACGCGTCGGCCTCGGCCTCGGTGGTGGCGCTGACCACGGTGACGACGCCCTCCGCGGCGGTCGCCTCGGTGAAGGGCGCGGCGAGGAGCTGGCCCGCCGCCTCGGCGGTGACCGTGCCGTCGCGGCCGAAGGCGGACGCGAACTGCTGCTCGGACGGGTAGGCCGCCTGCGACTCCGGGCTCAGCAGCGGCCAGGCGGCGGCCGCGTCGCCCGCCGCGGCGGCGTCGAGGTACTGCCGGACGAGCGCGACCGCCGGCGAGGCGTAGGGGGTCTCGGCGGGCTCCGCCGAGGCCGAGCCGGTGGCGACGGAGCCGGGCGCGGGGGTGATCGTGACGGTCGGGGCCGCGCCCTCGGCGTCGGCGGTGCAGCCCGTCGTGAGGCCGAGCACGGCGACGGCCGCGAGGGCGGCGGCGGCGAGGGCCGGGCGGGACGGGCCACGGCCGGTGGCGCTGCTGCGGGCGATCGGTTCGGTGAGGACGTCTCGTGTCGTGCGCATGCCCCGGACGATAGGCGACGGCTGTCGAGGCCGACCGCCACTCCCAGGGGACCGTGACCCGCGCCTCCTCGGGGGCCCGACCCGCGCCTCCTCGTGTAGGTGTCGGCGGGTCGCCGTCGTCGGCGGCGGGTCCGCGCCCACCCGCCCGGGAGCACGGCGACCCGCCGCACCCCGCGACACGCGGCACCGCGGCACCGCACACGCCGCGGCGCCGGTCAGCGGAACGAGGCCGCGACCCCGTTGCGGTGGTAGTCGAAGACGATGCTCGTGCGCGTCGAGGCGACCGACGGCTGGGCCGAGAGGTGGTCGACGACGAAGGTGCGGATCTCGCTCGAGTCGGCCACCGCGATGTGCACGATGAAGTCGTCGTGGCCGCCGAGGAAGAACACCTGCAGCACCTGCGGCAGGCTCCGCACGGCCTCGGAGAACGCGGTGATCGCCGCCTGCCGCGACCCCGGCCGCAGCGTCACGCCGACGATCGCCTGCAGCGGCAGGCCGAGGCTGCGCTGGTCGACGCTCGTGAGGAACCCCGTCACGACGCCGCGGTCGATCAGCGACCGCAGCCGCACGTGCGCCGTCGAGGGCGCCACGCCGACGGCCTCGGCGAGCGCCGCGTTCGAGATGCGCCCGTCGGTCTTCAGCATCTCGAGGAGGCGCAGGTCGAGGTCGTCGAGCGGCCCGGAGGCGCGAAGATCGTTCGGTTCAGGGCTCACGGTGGGCGTCCTCCCGGTCCGGATGGGTGCGTCACCGCAGTGTGACAGAAGATCGTTCGGCGGAAACAGGCGCGTAACGAACGATCGCCACCATCGGAGCACACTGTCCACAGCAGGGACGCGACGGAGCACCCCTGACGACGATCGGAGCCGCCATGCGCGTCGGAGTCCCCACCGAGATCAAGAACAACGAGAACCGGGTGGCCCTCACGCCCGCCGGCGCGGACGCCCTCGTGCGCCGCGGCCACGAGGTGCTCGTGCAGGCGGGGGCCGGTCTCGGCTCGCGCATCCACGACGACGACTTCCGCGCCGTGGGCGCCGTGGTGGTCGACACGGCCGACGAGGTCTGGGCCGCCGCCGACCTGCTGCTCAAGGTCAAGGAGCCCGTCCGCTCCGAGCACCGCCGCCTGCGCGCCGACCAGGTCGTCTTCACCTACCTGCACCTCGCCGCCGACCGCGAGCTGACGGAGGCGCTGGTCGCCTCGGGCACGACCGCGATCGCCTACGAGACGGTGCAGCTGCCCGACCGTTCGCTGCCGCTGCTGCAGCCGATGAGCGAGGTGGCAGGGCGCCTGTCGATCACGGTCGGGGCGTACCACCTGATGCGCGCCTCCGGCGGTCGGGGCACGCTGCTCGGCGGGGTGCCGGGCACGCCCGCCGCGAAGGTCGTCGTCATCGGCGGCGGGGTCGCCGGCGAGCACGCCGCCGCGAACGCGCTCGGCCTGGGCGCCGACGTGACCGTGGTCGACCTGTCGCTGCCGCGCCTCCGTGCGCTCGAGGCGCGCTTCGACGGCCGGGTCGCGACGCGGCACTCGTCGCCGTTCGAGATCGCCGGCCAGGTGCGCGACGCCGACCTCGTGATCGGCTCGGTGCTCATCCCCGGGGCGGCGGCGCCGAAGCTCGTCACCGACGAGATGGTGGCGACGATGAAGCCCGGCGCGGTGCTCGTCGACATCGCGATCGACCAGGGCGGCTGCTTCGAGGGGTCGCGGCCCACCACGCACGACGACCCCACCTTCGCCGTGCACGACACCGTCTACTACTGCGTCGCCAACATGCCGGGCGCCGTGCCCGAGACGTCGACCCGCGCGCTGACCAACGCGACGCTGCCGTACGTCGCCGCCCTGGCCGACCGGGGCTGGCAGGCGGCCACCGCCGCGGACCCGGCGCTCGCCTCCGGGCTCAACGTCGTCGCGGGGCAGGTCGTGGCCGCGGGCGTCGCGTCCGCGCTGGGGATGCCGCTCGGGGCGGTGCCCGCCGCGCGCTGACGCGCCCGCGCGGGGTGCCCGCCGCGCGCCCGCCCGGGTGCCCGCCCCGCGCCGCGCGGGTGCCCGCCCCGCGCCCGCCCGGCTTCGAACCACGTTCCGTTCAAAGAACCACGAAGCACGGTGGTTCTTTGAACGGAACGTGGTTCTTCGGCGGTGCGGAGGGGTGCTCGGGCGACACGCCGGAGCGGTTGCGGAGGCCGCTCGGGGCTGCTTACACTCGCCTCCAGTCGAACACGTGTTCGAGAGAGAGGCGACCCCGATGAACATCTCCACCACCCGATCGGCCGTCGCGCTCTGGTTCGTCGACGGCGCGCCCGACCGGCTCGTGCACGACGGCGCACGCTGGCGCGTCACCGACACCCCGACCGAGATGTGGCACGAGCCGGCCTTCGTCCCGGCGCTGATCACGCACCCGCCCCAGCAGTTCGTGGGCTGGCGGTTCCAGGCGACCGACGGCGACGGCACGACGCACATGTTCGAGGTGCTGCGCGACGGCGCCGGGCAGTGGGTGCTCGGGCGCGTCTACGACTGAGCAGGCCCGCGCGGCGGCGACGGGGCGGCCCCGCATCTAGACGAGAGGGCAGGCCCGCACAGCGACGACCGGGCAGGCCCGCACGTCGACGCCGGGGCGGCCCCGGGGCGGGCGTCGGCCCGGCCCCGCGGCCTCACTCGGCGCGCCTGCGCCGCTCGACCTCGATCTCGAGGGCGCGCAGGCGGGCCTGCTGCTCGTGGAACTCGATCTCGCGGTCGAGGTCGGCGAGCTGCTCCTCGGTGCTCTTCTGCCGCGGGGCGACCGGCTGCGCCGACCACGAGGAGGCGCGGCTCGGGCCCCCGAAGCCGGCCCGCTCCGCTCGGCGCGGGTCGCCGAACGAGACGTTCTCGCGGGCGACGCTCCAGTCGTGGCCGACGATGAACCACAGCGCGCTGCCCAGCAGGGGCAGGAACACGACGAGCAGCACCCACACGAGCTTGGGCAGGCCGCGCACCTGCGAGTCGTCACGGGACACGATGTCGACGAGGGCGACGAGGCTGACGGCGAACATCGCCACGGTGAAGAGGACGTACACGGTCGGGAGCATAGCGACCGGCGCGTGTCGCCCGCGAGCACGCGATCGGGGGTCGTCCTCGCCCTGTCCGTCGAGTCACCCACAGCCTGTGGAGAACCATGTGCACAACCCTGTGTCGGGCGGAGGAGAAACCGGGGATAACTGGGGACAACTGTGGATGACGGTGTGGAAATTACACCGGTGTAACTCGCCGGAAAAGCCCTGACCAGCACTTTTCGTCAGACACCGCCTGTGGATAAGTCGGCCCCCTGTGGGCAGCGGCCGTCCACGCCGCCGGAAGGGCGTGGATCGCCACCGTGAACAGGTCCTGGACGCCCGGCGTCGCCGAGGGCGACAGCCGTCGTACGGCCGTTAGGGTTGCCGCATGTCCACGACAGGAGGCGCCCCGGCCAAGCGCCCGCCCCGGGCCGAGGTCCGGGAGCGGCTGATCGCCGCGGCGGGCCGGCTCTTCGCCCTCCGCGGCGTGCACGCGACCACCCTCGACGACGTGGCGCACGCCGCCGGCTTCAGCAAGGGCGCCGTCTACTCGAACTTCGACTCCAAGGCCGACCTCGTCGCGACCCTGCTGCGGCAGGAGACGGACGGCGCGCTCCGCGCCCTGCACGCCATGGAGATCCCGGGCACCGACCTGCGCGACCTGCCCGGCGTCATCAGCGCCGCCTTCGCGCCCTACGCACAGGGCACGGCCGACGACTTCAGCCTGATGTCCGAGCTCCGCTCACAGGCCCTCGCCGACCCCCAGGTCATGGCGGTCTTCGTCGAGCAGCGCCGGGCCGTGCTCGACACGCTCCGCGGACTCGTCGACCAGGTCTTCGACGAGAGGACCGAGGAGGCGACGGGACTGTCCTCGGATCGGCTCGCGCGCCTCCTCATCACCGTCTCGGTCGGCTCCGCCTTCGACGCGCCGGCCACCGGCGAGGTCGCGCCCGGCGACCTCATGGGTGACGTCGTCGCCGCGCTGCTGCGCCCGGCGACCGGCGGCTCCCCCTCCTAGGTCCCCGCCCCGGGTCCGAGTGGTCGGCTCCGGCTCCCCGGGCCTCCCGCGACGACCCCTTCCGACCGCTCGGCGGGCACGACGGGGCGCACCAGTCGGCGGGGACGCGGTCGGTACGCTCGCAGGATGGTCGGCATCCGGTACCCGCGCCCCCTCGAGACCGGGGGCACGGTGGCCGTCCCGGCCCCCTCCTCCGGCGTGCCCGAGGCCCTGCACGAACGGCTCGACGCCGGTGTCGCCGCCCTCGTCGCGCGCGGTCTCCGCGTCGAGGTCGGCGATCTCGCCCGTCGCGGCGGACTCGTGTCGGGCACCGCCGCCGAGCGTGCCGCCGAGCTCACCGCGGCGATGACCCGCCCCGACGTGCGCGCCGTGCTGCCGCCTTGGGGCGGAGACCTCGCGATCGACCTCGTCGATCTGCTCGACTGGGAGGCCCTCGCGGTCGACCCCTCCTGGCTCGTCGGCTGGTCCGACCTGTCGACGCTGATGCTCCCGCTGACGGTCCTCACGGGCGTCGCGACCCTGCACGGGGCGAACCTCATGGACGAGCCGTGGGAGCTCCCGCGCGAGTTCACCCACTGGACCGACGTCGCCGCGGCCTGCGAGGGCGCCGTCGTCGACCAGGCCGCGGCGCCCCGCCGCCGCGAGCGCGAGTGGGGCCCCTGGGCCGACGAGCCGCTCGGCCGTGACGCCGCCTACACCGCCCCGACGCGCTGGCAGGCGCTGGACGGAGCCGAGGAGGTGCGGGTCGAGGGACGCCTGATCGGCGGCTGCCTCGAGACGGTCGCCCTCCTGGCCGGCTCCCCCGCGGGCGACGTCGACGGGTTCGCGCGGCGGCACGCTCCGGAGGGGACGCTCGTCTACCTCGAGGCGGCGCAGGCCGACGCTGTGTCGGTCGCGCGCCTCCTGCGGTCGCTGCGGCTCGCGGGCTGGTTCCGGCGGGCGAACGGCGTGCTGGTCGGCCGGACGACGGCGCCCGACGTCGCCGGGTCCACGCAGCGCGACGCCGTCGAGAGGGTGCTCGGCGACCTCGGGGTGCCCGTGCTGCTCGACGTGGATGCAGGGCACGTGCCTCCGCAGCTGCCGCTCGTGAACGGCGCCCTCGCCGAGGTGACGCTGTCGGGCGGGGCAGGGCGGATCGTGCAGCGGCTCGTGCCGTGACGAACGCCGAGGGCGGGTGTTCCGGGCCGAGGGCGGGTCGTCGCGGACCCGCCCTCGGGCCGGAAGACCCGCCCTCGATGATGATGTGGCGTGCGCCGCGTCACGCCGGCCGGAGCCGGCGGACGCGGACGCCGCCTACACGTGCGCCTACGCCCAGAGGAACGGCACCACGAACAGCAGCAGCGTCACGACCGGCCCGATGACGACCATCGAGAGGCCCCACAGCATGAGGTGGCGGTAGAGGCGCGGACGCTCCTCCTCGACGCCGGAGGCGACGATCGTCGCTCCCGTCGTGCCGAAGGGCGCGCAGTCGACCAGCGAGGCCGAGATGGCGAGCGCGTAGATGAAGCCGGTCATCTCGAGGCCGCCGCCGGGGATCAGCAGGGGCACGGCGAGCGGGATGAGCGCCCCGAGGATGCCGATCGTCGACGCGAACGCCGAGACGAGGCCGGCGATCACGCAGATGACGAGCGCGGCGAGCAGCGGCGAGTCGACCGAGCGCGCGGCCTCGCCGAGCTGGTCGATCGCGCCGAGGCGGGTCAGCACGCCGACGTAGGTGATGATCCCGCCGAGCAGCAGGATCGTGCCCCAGTCGATGCGGCCGAGCGCCTGGCGCCCGACGTCCGGGTTGACGAAGGCGAGCAGCACGGCGAGCGTCAGCGCCACGGCGCCGAGGTTCAGGTCGACGTCGAGCAGCGTGATCGTGAAGAAGCCGACGATCAGCACCGGGATCGAGACGAGCACGAGCAGCTGGTAGCCGCTGAGCTTCGCGGGCGGCGCGGCGTCCACGGCGGCGGAGCCCGCTGAGGAGGCGGCGGTCGCGGTGGCCGTCGAGGTCGCGGCGGCGCCGGCCTGGGCCCGCTCCGCACCGGTCGCGGGGGTGCCCACGGCGCCCTCGCTCGTGGCGACGGTCGCGGCGATGCCGGAGCCGCCGATGCCCGAGCCGCCGGCCCGACGACGCGCCGAGCCCGAGCCGGAGCCCGAGCGACCCGCCGAGGCAGCCCCCGCGGCGCGGGTGCGGGCGATCAGCTCGCGGCCGCCGAACATGAAGAACGCGACGAGCACGACGAGCGTGTTGATGCCGACCGACAGGCCGAACATGAGGGCGGGGTTGTAGGGGATGCCCGCGGTGCGCGCCACGGTCATCACCGTGATGCCGTTGATGCTGGTCGGGGCGAGGGCGCCGCCGACGATGGCGGAGCTCATGACGATGCCCATCATCGTCGAGTGGATCTTGTGCTTGTGGGCCAGGCTCATCGCGATCGGCACGATGGTGAACGCGGCGTGCGAGGTGCCGAGGCAGGCGACGAGCGTGCCGATGACGAACATCGCCCACGGGATGAGCGCGACGCGGTCGCCGATCAGGCGCACCGAGCGGTCGACGAGCCAGTCGATGACGCCGGTGACCCGGGCGATGCCGAACAGGTACGTGATGCCGAGCAGGATGAGCAGGGCGTCGACGGGGAACCCGCCGAGCACGTCGTCGAGGCTCTCGCCGACGACGAGCACGCCGACGGCGAGGGCCGCCACGAGCGCGAGCGCGCCCATGTGGATGTTCCTCACCGCCGAGATGGTGAAGACCGCGACCAACACGATCAGGGCGATGATCTCGACGCTCACGAGAGCACCTCCATCGGGGCGGGGGCGGGCGGTGTCGGGCTGAGGGGCATCGTCGTCGATCTCCTGTGCGGGTGGGGGCGGGCTGTGGGTGGGAGAGCAGGAGGCGCGGGTCAGGCCCCGAGGGCCAGGCCCGTCCGGTAGGCGGCCAGCGCGGCGGCGGGCACGTCGGCGAGGTCGTCGAGGCGCACGAGCTCGCCCGGCGCGACGTCGGCCACGAGCCGCGCGCCGCTGAGCAGGTAGTACGGGGCGACGCCGTGGTCGTCGGGGTCGACGATGACGGGCGAGACGCCGGCGATCTCGTGGTGGTGGCCCTCGACGCGGAACGTCGTGCCCGCCGTGAGCGCCTCGGCCGAGCGAGCCGCGAGCACGGTGTGCTGGCGGGGCTCGGCGACGGACGAGGTGCCGTCGACGGCGGCCGCGATGGTCAGCGGCGTCTCGACGCCCATGAAGTGGTACGGCCAGTAGATGCAGGCGTAGCGGCCGTCGCGGCTGACGACGTGGCCCTTGCCGCGCAGCGTGGCCCACGTGACGGGGTCGCCGGTGCGGACGACGACGAACACGCCGCCGGCGAAGCTGGCCTCGCCCGGCAGCCGCAGCATCGAGAACACGTCGACGCTGCCGGTGCGGCCGATGAGGCCGCCGTGCTCGCGCGCCGAGTAGAGGTCGGCGAGCTCGTGCGGACGGGCGACGGGGTAGTGCATGCCCTCGACGTCGGCGTGCGCGCCGGTGTAGAGCGACACCACGTTCATCTCGCAGTGGTCGGCCGCGGCGCTGCGCTTCAGCTGCGCGACGAGGCCGGCCCGCGCCTCCGCCGTCTCGAGGGGGCGGTCGCCGAGCTCGAGCAGGTCGGCGAGCCCGGGGGCGTCGACGGTCGTGCCGGCCTGGTCGACGACGCCGGTGGCCGGGTCGAAGGCGAGGTCGTACTCGCTCGACTTGCCGAGGGCGACGATGTCGAAGCCGCAGTCGAGCACCCACGCGACGAGGCGCAGCAGGTTGGCGGGCTGGTCGCCGTCGCCGGGCAGGTAGCGCAGGCCGGCCGCGCGGGCCTTGGCGCTGAGCGCGACGCCCGCGACCGACTCGATCTCCTTGCTGACCATGACGACGTGCACGCCGTGGTCGAGGGCGGCGTCGGCGTAGCCGTGGCCGGCCTCGATGCGTCCGGTGGCCTCGACGAGCACGTCGGCGCCGCTCCAGTCGACGGCCGCGCCGTCGGCGATCACGGCGACCTTGCCGGCGGCGAGCGCCGCGGCGGTCTCGGCGACGGTGCCGGGGGTGGCGACGCGGTCGGCGGGCACGCCGAGCTCGTCGAGCATGCGGGTGGTGCCGGCGACGTCGGGGTCGACGAGCTGGGTCGCGACCATGTCGTCGAGACGACGGAGCTGGTCGAGCAGCGTGCGGCCGTACCCGCCGTTCGCTCCGGTGAGGAGCACGCGGACAGGGGTCGCGCGGCGCGACGTCGAGTGGAGGATCACCGTTGTTCCCGTTCGTTCAGAGGCGGCCGTCGCCCGGGAGGGGTCGGTCGGCCAGGGGCTTCGTGGCCCACCGTAGCGTGACTTCACAGATTGTCAAAGATCGCACCAAATCGTCACATATGCTGGGATGACACCACCGCGTCCGACGACGGACGCACGTCTCCACCGGAAGGTCCCCATGCTCACAGGTGCCGTCGCCGACGACTTCACAGGGGCCACCGACCTCGCCGCCGCGTTCCGCTCCCGCGGGCTGCGCGCCGCCGTCGTCGTCGGCGACCGCCCCGTGCCCGACGAGCGGGTCGCCGGCCTCGACGCTGTCGTCGTCGCCCTCAAGTCGCGCACCGCACCGGTGCAGGAGGCGGTGGGCGCGTCCCTGGAGGCCGCCGACCGCCTCCTCGGCTGGGGTGCCGACCGCTTCTACCTCAAGTACTGCTCGACCTTCGACTCGACCGACGAGGGCAACATCGGGCCGGTGCTCGACGCCCTGCGCGAGCGCCTCGGCACCGACCGCAGCGTCGTCGTGCCCGCGTTCCCGGCGAACGGCCGCACCGTGCGCGACGGATCGCTGTGGGTCGGCGACGACCTGCTCGAGCACTCGTCGATGCGGCACCACCCGCTCACCCCCATGACGCGCTCGCGGCTGCGCGACCTGCTCGCCCCGCAGACCGACGCCGAGGTGACCGAGGTCGGGCTCGACGTGGTGCGGCAGGGGGCCGAGGCGCTGCGCACGGCGCTCGACACCGCTCCTGCGGGTTACCTCGCGGTCGACGCGGTCGACGACGACGACCTGGGCACCATCGCCCGGGCGACGGCCGGGCACCGGCTCGTCAGCGGCGGGGCCGGCCTCGCGCTCGGGCTGGAGCCCGCCGGCGGGCACGGGGCCGAGCTGCCGTTCCCCGCCTTCACGCGCCGTCGCCTCGTCGTCTGCGGCTCGGCCTCGACGACGACCCAGGCGCAGGTCGCCGCCGCCGTCGCCGCCGGGCACCCGACGCGCAAGGTCGATGTCTCGGCCGCGCTGGCCGACCCCGAGGCCGAGACCGCCTCGCTCGCCGCCTGGGTGCGAGGGCTCGACGCCGGCTCGGTGCCGGTCGTCTACTCGGTGGGCGACCCGTCGGACGTACGGCAGGCGCCGGCCGCCGCGGCGCCCGCTGTCGACGCACCCGGAGCAGGAGACCCAGGCACAAGTGACCCAGGCACAGGAGGCGCGGGCCCGGCCGGGACCGCCGCCGGCGCCGTCGAGGCGGTGCTGTCGGGCCTCGTGCTCGAGCTCGTCGCCGACGGCACCGTCGACCAGGTCGTCGTCGCCGGGGGCGAGACGAGCGGCGCCGTCGTCGGCGCGCTCGGCGTCGGCCTGCTCGAGATCGGCCCCCTGCTCGCGCCCGGCGTCTGCTGGAGCGCCGCCGTCACCGACGCCGGCCGGGAGGTGGCGCTCGTCCTCAAGAGCGGCAACTTCGGCTCGGTCGACCTGTTCTCGACCGCCTGGGAGGCACTCGCATGAGCGGCACCGACGCCCCGATGACCCCGGCTGCGGCTGCGGCTGCGGCTCCGGATTCGGCTGCGGCCCCGGCTGCGGCTGCGGCCCCGGCCGCGGGAGGCGACCGCCTCGAGACCGCGGCGGAGCACGCGACGGCGGGCCGCCTCCTCGTGGCCGCCGGCCGCGCCCTCGTCGCGGCGGGCCTCAGCCCCGGCAGCTCGGGCAACGTCAGCGTCCGCGTCGGCGACCGGCTGCTCATGACCGGCACCGGCACGCAGCTCGGTGACCTCGCCCTCGACGACCTCTCGGTGCTCGACCTCGCAGGGGCCCACCTCGGCGGTCCGGCCCCGTCGAAGGAGGTGGCGCTGCACCTGGCGATGTACGCCAAGGACTCCTCGCACACGGCCGTCGTCCACGTGCACTCGCCGTCGGCCGTCGCGCTGTCGTGCCTCGAGCCGTGGTCCGCGCACAGCGCCGTCCCGCCGCTCACCCCGTACTCGCTGATGCGGGTCGGCCAGGTGCCGCTGCTGCCGTTCGTCGCCCCCGGCGACCCGGCCATGGGGGCGCTCGTGAGCGAGAGCCCGCTGCCGTTCCGGGCGGCGCTGCTGTCGAACCACGGCGCCGTCGTCAGCGGCGAGGACCTCGACCGCGCCGTCCAGAGCACCATCGAGCTCGAGGAGGCGTGCCGCATCGCCCTGCTCACCCAGGGCGCCGCGCGCCGGCTCATCGCGCCGGAGCAGGTGCGGGCGATCACCGACGCGTGGGGCATGCCGTGGACCGGTCCTGCGGACGAGGGGGGCGCCTCCTCGGGGGTCGGGGCTGCCGGCTCGGCCGCTGGTGCTGATAGCGCGGCTGCGGGTGCCGGGGCTGCCGGGGCTGGTGGCTCGGGCCCGCTGCCGGGCGAGGACGCCGCGAACTAGGCTGGCGGCCGTGTCGACCCCCCTGATCCCCGAGCAGCGCCGCGAGTCGATCGTCGAGCACCTGCAGCGCGACCGGGTGCTCAGCTACCGGCAGCTCACCGAGCTGCTCGGCGTCAGCCAGATGACGATCCGCCGCGACGTCGCCGCCCTCGAGGACGCCGGCCGCGTCAGCGCGACCGCCGGCGGCGCCAAGCTCGCCTCCCGCCTGATCGAGGAGCCGAGCCGGGCCGTCAAGCAGGAGGCGGACGTCGCCGAGAAGGAGGCGATCGCCCGCGAGGCGGCCGGCCTGGTCCGTGACCACATGACCGTCTACCTCGACGCGGGCACCACGGTGCAGGCCATGCGCCGGCACCTCGACGACGTCGCCGGGCTCACCGTCGTGACGAACGACCTCGCGACGGTGCAGGCTTTCCTCGACCACCCGACTGTCGACCTGATCTGCATCGGCGGGCGGGTCGACCGCGCCAACCAGTCGACGATGGGCCGGCTCACCCGGGTCGCGCTGGCCGAGCTGTCGCTCGACCTCGCCTTCGTCTCGTCGAGCTCGTGGGACCTCGCCCACGGCGTCACCACCCCCGTCGAGGCGAAGATCGAGGCGAAGCGGGCGGCCCTCGCGGTCGCCGAGCGCACCGTGCTCGTCGCCGCGAGCTCGAAGTACGGACGCTTCGGCAAGTACCGGGCGCTGCGGCTCGACGAGCTCGACGGCGTGATCACCGACGACGCGCTCGGCGACGACGCGGCGGCCGCGCTGCGCGACGCAGGCGTCGACCTGCGGCTCGCGGCGCGCTGACGCGGGGCCGGGCGGGGCGGCCGGCCAGCCGGCGCGGGCTCGTGTTCGGGCGCACCGTTCCTCCCGCGCGGGTCCCTCCTCTGCAAATGCCGACCGTGTCCAACGGATGCGCTCTGCAACACCGCGATATCCCCGTATTGCAGCGTCCTCGGTCGGCATTTGCGACCTGCGCGGATTCCTCGCGCGCGGGGCCCTGCTCGCGCGGTGTTCTCCTGCAAATGCCGACCATCTGCGCTGGGTGCGCTCTACAACGACTCGATATCCCCGTATTGCGGCGCCCGTGGTCGGCATTTGCGTTGAAGCCGAGGGGCGGCGCGGGGGCGGGCACGAGGAGGCGCGGGTCGGGGAGGCGCGGAGCCCACGCGGGTACCATCGAGGGCGTGACCAGCCTCCCGGACTCCCGCACCGACCGACGCCGTCGCGTCGCGGCGCAGGCGTTCCCGAACCGCCTCGTGCTGACCAAGCGCACGTGCGGCACCAACGGCTGGATGAGCCTCTGGGGCAGCAACGCCCACGGTGAGATCGCAGGATGCCCGCCGCCGACGGAGTGACCGCACCCGGAGTCGTCGTCGACCCGGGTGCACACCCGTGCCCGCCGTCCCGCGACCCCCTCTGAGAGCGACCCGTGTCCCCTGCCGTCCCCGACGCCTCCGCGTCCCCCGCCGACCCGACCCGCGCCTCCTCGGCTGCTGCGGGCTCCCCTGCCGACCCGACCCGCGCCTCCTCGGCTGCCCCGCCGCCCCCGGCCCGCGCGCCCGGCCCGGTCGGCCGCGGCGCCCGCCTGGCCCGCTTCGTCAGCCGCGACACCACCGGCGGGCTGCTGCTGCTCGCCGCCACGGTGCTCGCGCTGGTGCTCGCGAACACCCCCGCCGCCGACTGGTACGGCGCCGTGCGCGACACGACCTTCGGGCCCGCGGCGCTGCACCTCGACCTCAGCGTCGGAGCCTGGGCAGCAGACGGCCTGCTCGCGATCTTCTTCTTCGTCGTCGGGCTCGAGCTCAAGCAGGAGTTCGTGGCCGGCTCGCTCCGCGACCCGCGCGCCGCGGCGCTGCCCATCGCGGCCGCGTTCGGCGGGGTCGCCCTGCCCGCCGTCATCTACACGCTCGTCAACCTCGACGCCGGCGGCGACGCCCTGCAGGGCTGGGCGATCCCCGCCGCGACGGACATCGCGTTCGCCGTGGCCGTCGTCGCGGTGGTGGGCAAGCGGCTGCCGCCGGCGCTCCGCACGTTCCTGCTGACCCTGGCCGTCGTCGACGACCTGCTCGCCATCACGATCATCGCGGTGTTCTACACCTCCGGCATCCTTTTCCTGCCGCTGCTGGCCGCGCTCGTGCCGTTCGCGGCCTTCGCCCTGCTCGTGCGCCGCGGGGTGCGCTCGTGGTGGCTGCTGATCCCGCTCGGGGTCGTGGCGTGGGCGCTCGTGCACGCGTCCGGCGTCCACGCGACGATCGCCGGCGTGGTGCTGGGCCTGCTCGTGCCCGCGATCGCGACCCGCCGGGCGGGCGTCGACCACGTCGGCGCGGACGGCCACGTCGAGCGGCACGCCCTCACGCACCACTTCGCCGAGCGCTGGAGCCCGATCTCGTCGGGCCTCGCCGTCCCCGTGTTCGCGTTCTTCTCGGCCGGGGTCACGGTCGGCGGCCTCTCCGGGCTGCGCGACGCGCTGACCGACAGCGTCGCGCTCGGGATCGTCCTCGCGCTCGTGCTCGGCAAGTCGATCGGCATCACCGTGTCGTCGCTGCTGGTGACGCGCCTCCCCGGGATCCGGCTCGACCCGAGCCTGCGCTGGCCCGACGTCGTCGGCCTCTCGTTCGTCGCGGGCATCGGGTTCACCGTGTCGCTGCTCGTGGGCGAGCTCGCCTTCGGCGCCGGCAGCGAGCAGGACGACGTCGTCAAGGTCGGCGTGCTCGTCGGCTCGCTGGTGTCGGCGCTGATCGGCGCCGCGGTGCTGACCGTGCGGGCGCGTCAGCGCGCCCGGGCCGCCTGACCTGGGCGGCTGCGGCCTGCGCGCCGGCGGCCGGCACCGCGGCTGGGCGGGCGGCCGGCGCCGCGCCTAGGCGGGCGGCCGCCTCAGCGGCTGGGCGGGCGGGTCCGTCGTCGGCGGTCCGTCACGCCGGCCCGTCCGCGACGGACTCGCCCGCCCCCGCACCGGTCGTCGCGCCGGGGACCGCGGCAGCGGTCGTCGCGCCGGCGGCCCCACCGAGCACCGGGTCGGAGGCGAGCCGGGCGTAGACCAGCTCGGACGTCCACTCGCCGCGCCAGAGCTCGTTCTCGCGCAGGTGCGCCTCGCGCCGCATGCCCAGCCGCCGGCAGAGCCGTTCGGAGGCGTCGTTCCCCTCGAGCAGGCGGGCGAAGACGCGGTGCGCGCCGTGCCGGGAGAAGAGCTCCTCGACCAGCGCGGCCGCCGCCTCCGTCGCGTACCCCCGGCCGGAGTGCACGGGGTCGAAGACCCAGCCGACCTCGACCTGGCCCGAGCCGACGTCGTCGAGCCGGGCGCTCACCTCGCCGACGAGCACGCCGTCGTCGAGCCGGGCGACGGCCAACAGGAGGCGGTCGTCCGCCTCGGCGAGCCGCCCCTCCTGTCCGCGCCGGATGCCGACGAGCACGCTCACCGCGTCCAGCGGGTCGCGCATCAGCCAGCGGGCCACGTCGGGGCGGCTCTGCCAGGCGAGCCGGGCCGGGCCGTCGGCCAGCTCGAACGCCCGGAGCAGGAGGCGGTCGGTGCGGATCGGGACAGGGCGCGCGGTCGTCGTCACGCCTCCATCCTCCCTCCCTCATTCAGGAACATGAGTCCTGATCCGCGCGACGCGGGGACTGCGAGTCCTGGACCGTGCACGGTCCAGGAGCGGCCCGCGCCGCGTTCCTGAATCGCGAGAGGCATCTTCCTCATTCAGGAGCATGCGTCCTGAACGACGAGAGGACGCACCCGGGCGAGAACGCAGGAGGCGCGGGCCGGCCCGTCGGACGACTAGCGTCGGTCAGGTGGACGACGACGACGCGACCCCTGCCTCCTCGTGGACCCGCCGACGGTCGTCGGTCACGCTCCTCGCCCTCGTCGTCGGCATCTCCCCGTTCGCGACCGACATGTACGTCCCGGCCCTGCCGGCCATCGCCCGCGACCTCGACACGTCGACGGCGGTCGCGCAGCTCAGCCTGACGGCGTTCCTCGTCAGCTTCGCGCTGGGCCAGTTCGTGATCGGCCCGCTCAGCGACGGCATCGGCCGACGCCGGGTGCTGCTGCTCGGCACGGCCCTCTTCACCGTCGCCTCCGTGGCCTGCGCCCTGTCGCCCGACGCGACCACCTTCGTCGTCGCCCGCGTGCTGCAGGGCCTCGGCGGCGCCGCGGGCAGCATCGCCGGACGCGCCATGGTCGGCGACAGCACCACGGGCACCCGCCGCAGCCGGCTCTTCGCGTCGCTCGCGGTCGTCAACTCGCTCGGGCCCGTCGTCGCCCCGCTCGTCGGCGGGGTCGTGCTCACCGTCGCCGCCTGGCGCTCGCTGTTCGTCGTGCTCGCGGTCTTCGGCCTGCTGCTGACGCTGCTGTCGGCGGTGCGGTTCCCGGAGACGCTGCCCGCCGCCTCCAGGTCCGGGGCGTCGCTGGGCGCCGCCGGTCGCCGGATGGGCGAGCTGCTGCGGATCCCGCGGTTCCGCTGGTACCTCGTCACGGGGTGCGCCGCCACGATCGGGTTCTTCTCGTACATCTCGACGTCGTCGTTCGTGTTCCAGGAGCAGTACGGCTTCAGCGAGCTCCGCTACACCCTCGTGTTCGCGTCGAACGCGTCGTGCATGATCCTGTCGACCCTGCTGTTCCGCCGGCTGGTGGGGCGGTTCGCCGAGGACTCCCTCTACACGGTCGGGCTCGTCACCTGCACGACGGGGTCGGCGCTCGTGCTCGTCGGCGCCGCGACCGGCGTCGGCCCGGCGCTCGTCTGGCCCGCGCTCGCCCTGGTGACGGCCGGCTGGGGGTTCGTCATCCCCGGGTCGATCACCCTGACCCAGGCGCTCGGGCACCGCTGGCCGGGCTCCGCCGCGGCGCTGCAGGGCGGGCTGCAGTTCGGGCTCGGCGGGTTGGCGACGCCGCTCGCGGGGGCGCTCGGCGGCACCGCCCTCGTGATGGGCGGGCTGATGACGGCGTTCGTCGGCGTCGGCCTGGCGGTGCAGCTGGCGGTGCGGTCGCGGTCGCGGTCGAGCTGAGGGTCCGGGTCAGCGGGGGCGGACCAGCTCGGCGGACGGCCGACCGCGACGAGCCGAGCCGCCGACCTCAGCGAGCCGACGAGAACGCGGCGACGGACGATTCGTCCTCGAGCGCCGTCGGCAGCCCGACCGGGGTGCGCCCCTCGCCCTCGAAGAAGTCGACGTAGCGGGCCTCGACGGGCCGCGGCTGCAGCGGCGGCAGCACGGTCACCGGGCGACGGCGCTTCGGGTAGGTCCCGATGGAGGCCGGGGCGATGCGGGGGTCCGATTCGTAGACGCTCATCGTCGGTTCCTTCCTCGAGGTGGGGACCGCTCGGTCGCTCATGAGGTTAGGCACCGGGACGCATCTCGGCCAGGGGGTTGCGCCCCGAACGGGGGGTGCTGTATTGCCGGGCGGCCCCCGATCTGCCCGGATCGGGGTACGGATCGCGCCCCTCGGGGAGTACACCGGACCGCGTGACCTCACCGCTCCTCCTCGCCGGCCTCGCCGGTCTGCTGTCCGGCCTCTCGCTCGTCGTCGGCTCCCTCGTGGCATGGTTCGTGAAGGTGCCGCGCGAGGTCGTCGCCCTCGTGATGGCGTTCGGCGCCGGCGTGCTCATCTCGGCACTGGCCTTCGACCTCGTCGACGAGGCGACGAGCAGCGGGGGCTTCGTGCCGACCATCTCGGGCTTCGTCGCCGGCGCGCTCGTCTACGTCGCGCTCGACCAGCTGCTCGAGCACGGCGGCTTCCGGCACAAGCGGCACCGCCGGCACGGGCAGGGGGCGGACGCGCACGCCCACGGCAGCGACAGCAAGAACCCCGGGACCGGGACCGAGAGCCGAGGAGGCGGCAGCTCGGGAGCCGGGGCGGCCGCCGCCGCCAGCGGCACCGGCCTGGGCATCGCCCTCGGAGCCCTGCTCGACGGCGTGCCCGAGACGGCGGTGCAGGGCGTCAGCCTGACCGGAGGCGGCTCGCTGAGCGTGGCCGTGCTCGTCGCCGTGATCATCTCGAACTTCCCGGAGGGGATGTCGAGCACCGCCGACCTGAAGCAGTCCGGCCGGGGCGCCGGCTACGTGTTCGGCCTCTGGTCGGGCATCGCGGTGGTGTGCGCGCTGTCGGCGCTCGGCGGCTACGCGCTGCTCGGCGGCGTGCCCGAGGGGGCCCAGTCGTTCGTCATGGCGTTCGCCGCCGGGGCGATCCTCGCGATGATCTGCGACACGATGATCCCGGAGGCGTTCCGCAAGGCGCAGACGCTCACCGGCCTCGTCACGGTGCTCGGCTTCGTCGCGAGCTACGCGGTGCACCAGGTCGGCTGAGCGCGGGCCGGGCCGGCTGAGCGCGAGCCGAGCCGAGCCGGGCAGGGCGCGGCGGGGCCCCGCCGAGCCCGGGGCCGGTCGGGGCCGCCGAGGCCAGCCGGGGCCGAGGGGGTCTAGGCGGCCAGCGTCAGGGAGGCGCCGGTCGCGTCGGGCGGGACCGCCGCCTCCTTCGCGACCTGCTCCGCCTGCGGCACGACCCCCGGGGTCGGTTCGGGTCCCGGGCCGGTCAGCGGCAGCTCGAGCCGGGCGGCGACGCCGAGCGCCCAGCCGCGGTGCATCGCGCGGAACGAGAAGGCGCGGCGGAGGGTGCCGTCGACGCTCCACGGGGGGAACGCCACGAAGTCGACGCCGTCGTGCTGCGCGGCGACCCGGCGCAGGGCGTCGTCGACACGACGCATCTGCGATCCGATCAGGCGGGAGGCGGCCGGCGGCAGCCCCTGGAACTTCGTCATCGGCGGCACCCCTGCCAGCAGCACCGGCACGTCGCGGCCCGCGGCTGCGCGGACCCGGGCGACCAGACGCGCGACGGAGCCCTCGACGTCGTCGCCGGAGGTCAGCTGCAGCACGTCCGGCACGCCGAGCGCGACCACCACGGCGTCGACGCCCTCGGCTGAGCGGCGCAGGTCGGGGTGGTGGGCCGCCCGGCGCACGGTCATCAGGGGGTCGGCGATCGTCTGCCAGCTGCAGCCGCGGCCGGTGCGGCTCGACCAGGCTCCGGCGAGCTGGGCGGGGAACGCCATGCCGTGCAGCAGCACGCCGTAGCCGGACGCGGCGAGGTCGCCGACGACGAGGAGGCGCGCGGCGGCCGGGCCGGGGACGGTCGCGACGACGGCGTCCCGGGGGAACGGCGCGCGGCGGATCTTGAGGCCGAGCACCCCGAGGTGCACGGCGAGGTAGGGGCGGGCGACCGCGAGCAGGGTCTCTGCGGTGCGGGCTCGGAGCGTGGGCATGGGCCGTCCTGGCTTGTGCTGGGCCGGGTTCCGTCCCGGGCGGTGGCGCGGTGGCGCATCCCGACGGTACATGCGCCCGCATGCAGGTGTCGAGGCTCGGCGGGCGAGCACTCGCGTTGCGGACAGACGGACCTGTCTGCGTGCTCGGCGCCTGCCGTGCACCCGCCCGGCACGCGCGCCTGCTTGCCCGGCCCGCGCCTCCCCCGCCGTCCGACACCGCCGAGTGAACGGAACACCGCCCACTACGGCGGTGGATGGTCCACTCGGCGGTGTCGGAGGGGGAAGGGTGCGGCAGCGCGGCGCACCGGCAGCGACGGCGGCGGCGATGCGGCTCAGAGCATCGCGAGCAGCGTCAGCGCGACCCCGATCGCGCCGATGCCGAGAGCGGGGACGACCACGCCTGCGCCGACCCGCGCCCAGGTGCCGCCGACGAGCGGCGCAGCGTTCGGCAGCGGCTGTCGGCCGAGCACCCCTTCGGATCGCGGATCGGTCCGCGCCAGGTACCGCCGGCAGACCCTGATGACCAGCACGGCCGCCCAGACGTTCAGGACCACGACGGCGAGCCAGATCAGGACGACCAGGACGTCGGCCACCGAGTAGATGGGCGACAGGGGAGCGAATTCGGCGTACACGTCTGGAGCGTAGGAGGCGCGGGTCGGCTCCCCCAGTCCCAGGAGGAGGCACACGCCCGCGCCCTCCGCCCCCGCCGCCGCCGGGCACCGCCGCACCCTCCGCCCCGCCGCCGGGCACCGCCGAGTGAACGGAACACCGAGTCAGTGGGCGGTGTCCCGTTCACTCGCCGGTGTCTCGGGGCGGTGCGGCGCCGGGGGCGGCCCGGCGCGGCGGCGGCCGCACGGCCGAACACCCCGGAGTGGGGGGGGGGGCCCCCCCCCACCCGGGGGGGGGGGGGGCGCCCCGGGGGGGGGGGGGGGGGGGGGGGGGGGCCCGGGCGGGGCCCCCCCCCCCCCCCCCCCCCCCCCCCCCCCCCCCCCCCCCCCCCCCCCGCGGGGGGTCCCCCCCCCCACTCCGGGGTTCTTGGGGAGCGGGGCGGCGGCGCCGGCGGCGTCAGCTGCCGGTGGCGGACTCGTCGGCGGGCGCGGACGGGGCGTCCGTCGGCGGGGTGGGCGCGTCGGTCGGGGGCGTGGGGCGGTCGGCGCCGTCCTCGCCGGGCGCGGGGGCGCCGGCCGGCGGGGCCGGCGGCGTGGGGCGGTCGGCGCCGTCGGCGCCGTCCGCGCCCGGCGCGGGGGCGTCGCCGGGCGCGGGGGCGTCGCCGGGCGCGGGGGCGTCGCCGGCGGCGCCGGGGGCGCAGCCGGGGCCGCCCGCGAGCGGACCGGCGGGGGCGTCGCCGTCGGCCTCGTCGCCGGGGGCGGCGGGAGCCGCGGGCGCATCCGTCGACGGCGACCCCGAGGAGTCGGAGCCGGGGGGCGTGGGGGCGGCCTCCTTGGGGGAGTCTCCCGCGCCTCCTTCGTCCGACCCCGAGCCCGAGCCCGAGTCCGCCCCGGCGCTGGGCGACGCGCTCGACGTCGCCGCGACGGGCGTGCTCGCGCCGCCGCCGGACGACGCCACGGCCGCGGTGCCGCCGACGAGGGCGAGCCCCGCCGCGGCCACTCCGAGGCCGAGCGCCAGTCGCTTCGAGACCCGACGGCGACCCGAGACGGGCGCCTCCTGCTGCGCAGCGACGCCGGGCGCGACGCCGGACGCGACGGGCAGCTCGCGGGTCGGGTCGTCCTGACGGGGCGCCCCGAAGGCGTCCCGTGCCCCGGACGCGTCGCGTCCGTCGCGCCCGTCGCGGTGCCGGTCGCCGTCGCCGGCTCCCGTGCCGCTGCCGTCGTAGGGGTTCTGCTGGTCGTTCATGTCGTCTCCTGACGAGTGGGATGAGGGGTGGAGGTGGTGCGGATCGTTCGTCCGCCGCTGTGATCAACCTCGGCAGCGCACCTGAAGCAGCGCTTAAGTCGCCGGGGCACCCAGCGGTTCCATAGGCGACCGGCGGCGGCGGCGCATCTCGGCCCCGTACCGTCCTGGCGGTGATCTCCCCTGCCCGCGTCCTCGTGATCGACGACGACCCTGCCCTGCTCTCGTCCGTCGTCGCCGCCCTCGGCGCGGAGGGCTTCGCCGTCCGCGGCCTCCCCGACGGCTCCGAGCTGCCGGAGGCGCTCCGCGCGTTCGTCCCCGACCTCGTCGTGCTCGACTGGATGCTGCCCGGGGCGAGCGGCATCCGCCTCGCGGCGACCGTCCGCACGAGCAGCGACGCGGCCGTCGTCATGCTGACGGCGCGTGACGAGCTGGACGACCGCCTCCGGGGCTTCGCCGAGGGCGTCGACGACTACGTCGTCAAGCCGTTCTCGGTCGCCGAGCTGCTGGCCCGGATCACCGCCGTGCTGCGCCGCCGCGGCCGCGTGCCCGCCGTCATCGAGGTGGCCGACCTGGTCGTCGACCCGGAGGCGGCGGTCACCACCCGCTCTGGGGTCGCGCTCGACCTCACCGCGACCGAGCAGCGCCTGCTCACGTTCCTCGCCGAGAGCCGGGGGCGGACGGTCTCGAAGACGCAGATCCTGACGCAGGTGTGGGGCTACGACGACTACGACCCCAACCTCGTCGAGGTGCACCTCAGCTCGCTCCGCAAGAAGATGGAGCGTGAGGGCCCGCGGCTGATCCACACGGTGCGCGGCCTCGGCTACCGGATGAGCGCGTGAGCGACGCGGTCGGGCCGAGCCGAGGAGGCGCGGGCCGGGCACCCGAGACCGGTCCCGACCCGGCGGCGCCGCGCCTCCGCACGGGCTCGCTGCGCGCCCGGACCGTCGTCGCCGTGCTCGTGCTGCTCGCCCTGCTGCTGGCGGGGCTGGCCGTCGCGGTCGAGGCGACGCTGGGCCAGCGGCTCCGCGCCCAGGTCGAGGACCGCCTCCGCGACCGGGCCTCCGCCGCGGCGGCGCTCGTCGGCACCGTCGACGGCGACGACCTGGCCGACCGGCTCTCGGCGCAGGGCCTCTCGGTCGTGATCCGCGACGCCGACGGCGGGGCGATCGTGGCCGGCCCCTCCCCCGACGAGCTGCGCGCGGGGCCGCCCGCCCTCGGCGACGGCCTGCCGGCCGGACCGGGCCGGGGCGCAGGAGGCGCGGGCACCGACGCCGCGACCGGCGACGCCACCGCAGATGCCCCGACCCCGGGGCAGGACGCGGCGGGCGCCTCCTCGGACGTCACCGTCACCTCGTCGAGCGTGACCGCCGACGACGAGGTGACCACGCTCGTGAGCGAGCTCAGCGACGGGTCGACGATCACCCTGACGGCCGACTCGAGCTCGGTCGGGCAGACGCTGACGCAGCTGCGCTGGGTGATGGTGGCAGCGTCGGCGGTGTTCCTCGTGGCGGCGGCGGCGGGGCTCGTGCTCGTCGTGCGGGCGACGCTGCGGCCGCTCGACCGGATGACGTCGGTGGCGCGCTCCATCGCGAGCGGCGACCGGGGG
The DNA here is from genome assembly GCF_011761235.1 of Frigoribacterium faeni. GTDB lineage: Bacteria > Actinomycetota > Actinomycetes > Actinomycetales > Microbacteriaceae > Frigoribacterium > Frigoribacterium faeni_A. The sequence goes on along the minus strand of NZ_JAAOYW010000002.1, from coordinate 997,295 downwards.
CGGCGGCTGCGGCCGGCGAACGAGTCGACCGAGATCGGCCGCGTCGCCGTCGCGTTCGACGAGATGCTCGACGGGGTCGAGGGGGCCGAACGGGCCGCGCTCGAGGCCGAGCGGATCGCGCTCGACGCCGAGCGGACGGCCCTGGCCGCCGAGCGGACCGCGCTCGAGGCCGAGCAGCGGGTGCGGGCGTTCGTGTCCGACGCGGCGCACGAGCTGCGCACGCCCGTGGCCGGGATGCGCGCCGCGGCCGACACGCTCGTCCGGTCTGCGGGCGACGTCGACCCCGGCGAGCGCGAGCGCCTCGCCGTGCACGTCGTGCGGGAGGCGGCCCGGGCCTCGCGCCTCATCGACGACATGCTGCTGATGGCCCGCGTCGACCGCGGGCTCGAGCTCGACGTGGCGCCCGTGGACGTGGAGGCGCTGGTCGCCTCGGTCGTGGAGGGCCAGCGGCTGCGCCGGCCGGGGCTCGCGCTGCGGGTGGCGGGGCGCGGGGCAGGTGCGGGTGCGGGCGGTGCCGGTGCCGGTGCTCGTGCGCCGGGCGGCGCGGGTGCGGGCGGTGCCGGTGCGGTCGTCGTGCGCGGGGACGCCGGGCGGCTCGCCCAGGTGCTCGGAAACCTGGTCGACAACGCGGCCCGGGCCACGGGCGGCACGGGCTCGGTGCTGCTGACGATCGACGGCTCCGCGCCGGACGAGGTGGCGGTGCTCGTCGCCGACGACGGTCCCGGGGTGCCGGAGGCCGACCGCGAGCGCGTCTTCGACCGGCTGGTGCGGCTCGACGAGGCCCGGCGGACCGGCGACGGAGGCGCGGGCCTGGGCCTGCCCATCGCCCGCGGCATCGCGCGGGCGCACGGCGGCGACCTCGTGTGCGAGGAGCCGCCTGCCGGGGGCGGAGCCGTGTTCCGGCTCACGCTGCCGCGCTGACCCGGCCTGCGCGGCAGCTCACCCGCCGACGGCGGGTCTTCCGGGTCGAGGGCGGGTCGCCGCCGACCCGCCCTCGGCCCGGAACACCCGCCCTCGAGCGGGGGCGCGGCGCGGCCGCGCCGGCGCCGGCGCTACGGGCGGGGTCGGTCGTAGTCGGCGCCGACGGCCTTCGGGCCGAGCAGCGACAGCACGAAGAGCGCGAGGCTGCCGAGGTACGGGACGATGGCGAGCAGCAGCAGCCACCCGCTCAGGCCCACGTCATGGAGCCGCCGCGCCCCGAGGGAGAGGTTCGGCACGATCGTGGCGAAGAAGATCAGCGCCAGCAGGATGGTGAACGGGAAGAAGCCGGGGCCGGGATCCGACGAGCCGTCGGCGTGCACGGTCGCACCGGGGATGCCGGCGATCGCCCCGACGAGGCCCAGCCCGAGGTACACGACGGTCGAGGCGAGTGCGACCCACCAGTACTCGCTCCGGCTGGCGCGGCCGGTGAAGTCCGCGTACTTGCGCACGTAGCGCTTGACCGACTCGACGAGTCCGGCGTCGTAGAGCGGGGCCCACAGCGGGACCCTCCCGTCCGCGAGACGCGGGGACACCCCCGGCGGCAGCCCGGCGGACTGCGTCGCCCAGGGCTGCTGCGGCTGGCCGTAGGCAGGCTGGCCGTACGGCGCCTGGCCGTAGGGCGCCTGCCCATAGGGCGCCTGGCCGTACGGCGCCTGCCCATACGGCGCTTGCCCATACGGCGCTTGCCCGTACGGAGCCTGGCCGGAGGGCGCCTGGCCGGAGGGAGACTGGCCGAAGGCCGGCTGCCCGTACGGGGACTGCTCGTCCGGCGCCTGCCCGTGAGGGGCGTGTCTGTCCGGCGCCTGCCCGGAGAGAGACTGCCCGTACGGGGACTGCCCCGGAGCCTGCTGCCCGTACGGCGCCTGCCCGTCCGGCGCCTGCCCGTACGGCGGAGCCCCCGCCGGCGGCTGCTGCCCCGCGTCGCCGTGCTGCTCGTGGTCTCGTGCGTCGGTCATGTCGTCCCCCTCGATCCGTCGCCCCTCGCGACCTGCCCAGAGTAGCGGCCGGCCCGGACGCCGCGCCCGCCGGGCAGCACGCGGTCGCTCGCACGCACACGCGCGCTCGAGCCGCCGACGGCGGGTCTTCCGGGCCGAGGGCGGGTCGCCGCCGACCCGCCCTCGGCCCGGAACACCCGCCCTCGAGCCGGGGCTACAGCTCGCGCCCGAAGCAGACCGAGTTGCCGCTCCCGACGTACGCCCCGAACAGCGGCACCTGCTCGTACCCCTCCCGGGCGTAGAACCGGATCGCGTCGGGCTGCAGGGTGCCCGTCTCGAGGACGACGCGGTGCGCGCCCAGGCCGCGCGCCTCCTCCTCGAGGGCTCGGAGCACCGCGGCGGCGACCCCCGAGCCGCGGGCGGAGGGGTCGACGAACATGCGCTTGACCTCGACGGAGCCGGGTCCGGCGACCTCGTCCGGCAGCGGACGGAGCCCCCCGCACGCGACCGCGGCGCCGGAGGCGGTCCTCGCGACCACGAAGACGGGCACGTCGTCGGCACTGGGCGGCGTGCCCGGCTCGTGGTCGTCGCTGCCGTAGCGGTCGTCCAGCTCGCGGCGCTGCGCCCGGCGCAGCTCGTCGGCCTCCGGGTGGTCGTACGGGACGACCTCGATCTGCCAGGTCATGCGGGTCCTCTCGCTCTCACGACATCGTCGCAGACCGGGTCCCGCCGGGCGGCCCGAGCCGCACGGGGCCTGCCGCACGGGGCCTGCCGCACGGGCCCTGCCGCACGGGCCGCACTGCGCGGGCCCTGCCGCGTCGCGTCGGCCGTAGCTCGGCGACCGCGGTCAGCGGCGCACGACGTCCGTGCTCGACCGCCACGCCTCGAGCCCGCGACCGGTCCGCGCGCGCACCCGGTCGCCCCGTCCGTGCAGCGCCAGGGCGACGCCCAGCGCCAGCAGCAGCACGGGGACGAGCAGGTCCACGCGCGCCGTGACGACCGCGAGCTCCAGCGTGACCGACGGCACGAACGAGAGCACGGCGAAGAACGCCCGGACGGCGACCACCGCGACCAGGGCCCGCCGTGCCCAGGGCTCGAGGAGCCGTCGGCGCAGCACCACGACGACCGCCGCGAGGGCGACCGCGAGCGACGCGAGACGCAGCACGGCGAGCGCCGTGAGCAGCACCTGGGCACCGCCGTCGGGCCCGAGCTCCCGCACGGTCGACGACAGCGCCTGTCCGACGACGTCGGGCACGAAGAGCAGCACGATCCCCGCCGACGCGAGCGCGGAGACCCGCCCGAGCCCGGTCTCGCCCCGGACGCCCACGACGAGCAGCACCGCTCCCGCGAGCGCGAGCAGGGGCCCGGCGGTGTGCAGCAGCGAGGAGGCGGCGGCCAGGCCGACGAGGGCGAGCACCGCCGACAGCCCCACGAGCACGCCGGCGACCAGCGTCGTGCGGGTCGACCCCGACATCGGGGTCAGGGCCGGGGCCGGGGCCGGCGTCAGCGGAGCCTCCGGGGCCAGCGGAGCCTGCGGAGTCGGCGGGCCCTGGGGGCCGGACGTCCCCGCCCGGCCGGCGCCCGCCTCCTCGGCCTCGGTCCTCGCGCGCCGCCCGTCGGTCGGGCGGCCGCGGTCCGCCGCGCTCACACGAACGCCCTCAGCTGCTCGACGACGAGGTCGGGCCGGGTGACGAAGGGGTGGTGCCCGGTGGGCAGGTCGACCGAGCGCGTGGCACGCGCGGCGTGCTCGCGCTGCAGGGCGACGGAGGTGCTGCGGTCGTCGACGCAGACGAGGTAGGTGGAGTCGACGCCCTGCCAGCCGGCCCGGGTGGTGGGCGTCCCGAACGAGGCGGCGTCCTGCGTCGTCACGCGGCGGAAGGCCTCGCGCTGCTGCTCGGGCGTGCCGTCCTGCAGGAACCGCGCCCCGAACGAGTCCGCGTCGTAGCCCGCGACGCCGAGGCGTCCGTCGCCCGCGTCGGCGATGCGCACGGGATCGGCCTCGCCGCCCATGACCGCTCCCTGCGAGAGCCCCACCTCGGGCAGGTACGACGAGACGAGCAGGAGGTGCGCCACGGCCGGGTGCGCACCGGCCTCGGCCAGGACGGTGCCGCCGTAGGAGTGCGCGACCACGATCGCCTCGTCGGTCTCGTCGAGGAGCCGGCGCAGGGCGGCGGCGTCGGCGACGAGGCCCGTCGCGGGTGCGTCGGGGGCGGTGTCCGCGCCCGCGACCGCGCCCGCGCCCGCGCCCGCGCCGATGCTCGTGTCGCGGCGGCCGTCGGCCGGTCGCTCGCCGCACGAGGGCAGGGCCAGGGAGCGGCTGCGGACGCCGGTCTGCGCCTCCATCAGCTCGGCGGTCGGCCGCCACCACCACTGGCCGTCGCGCACCAGGGCGCCGTGCACGAAGAGGATGTCCATCGAGGGTCCTTCCAGGGGGCGGGCAGGTCCGTCCGCCGCGCCCGAGGACGCCGACGGCCTGCCCTGAACCTACGAGCCCCGTGCGGGTCGGGCAAGGGCCCGAGCCGAGCCGAGGGCGGGTCTTCCGGGCCGAGGGCGGGTCGCCGCCGACCCGCCCTCGGCCCGGAACACCCGCCCTCGAGCAGGCGGCAGCAGGCGGCAACAGCCCGCAGCGCCGCGCCTCAGCCGCGCAGCTCCTCCTCGAGCTGCTCGAGCGAGCGGCCGCGCGTCTCGGGCACGCGCGTGATCGCGAAGACGAGCGAGGCCGCGTTCAGCACCGCGAAGACGAAGAAGGTCGTCGAGATGCCGATGCCGGCGACCAGCATCGGGAACGTGAGGCTGACGAGGAAGTTCGTCGACCAGAGCACGAGCACGGTGACCCCCGTGCCGACGCCGCGCAGTCGCAGCGGGAAGATCTCGGACAGCATCAGCCAGACGAGCGGGCCGATGGTGCCCTGCATGGTGCCGACGAAGCAGATCACGAACACCAGCACGACGACGGCCCGGGCGGTGCCCTCGGGCACGAGCACCGACGACAGCCCGATCAGCAGGTGGAACACGGCGATGCCCGCGAAGCCGACGATGAGCATCGTGCGGCGGCCCACGCGGTCGATGACCCGCAGGGCGACGAGCATGGCCGCGACGGCGACGACGCCGGCCCCGACGTTGGCGACGAGCGCGCCCGACTGCGAGAAGCCGGACTGCTGCAGCACCTGCGTGCCGTAGTACATGATCGAGTTGATGCCGGTGAGCTGCTGGGCGATCGCCAGTCCGACGCCGACCACGAGCACCCTCCGCAGCCACGGCGCGGCGACGAGGTCGCGCAGGCGGGCCCGTGCCGCCTCCTGGCCCTGGGCCGCGAGCTGACGCACCTCGGCCATCTCGGCGTCGGCCCGGTCGTGGGCGCGGATCTGCCGCAGCACGGCGAGCGCCTCGTCGTCGCGGCCCTTGGAGATGAGCCAGCGGGGGCTCTCGGGCACGCGCAGCATGCCGACGAAGAGGGCGATCGCGGGCAGCGCGGCGACGGCGAGCATGAACCGCCAGACCTCGTCGTGCTGGCCCCAGACGCTGCCGATCACGGCGTTGATGGTGAACGCGGCGAGCTGCCCCGAGACGATCATCAGCTCGTTGCGGCTGACGAGGCCGCCGCGCTGCTCGGTGGGCGCCAGCTCGGCGAGGAACACCGGCACCGTCACCGAGGCCCCGCCGACGGCGACGCCGAGGAGGCAGCGGGCAGCCGCGAGGAACTCCCACGTCGGCGAGACCACGCAGGCCAGGGCGGCGACGAAGAAGAGGACGGCGAGCGCCCGGATGGTCGGGCGGCGGCCGATCGCGTCGGAGACGCGCCCGACGAAGAACGCGCCCACGGCCGCGCCGACGAGGATCGCCGAGACCACGACGCCCTCGGTGGCCGGCGTCAGGCCGAGGCCCTGCTCGAGCGAGTCGAGGGCGCCGTTGACGACTCCGGTGTCGTAGCCGAAGAGCAGGCCGCCGAAGGTGGCGACGATCGCGACGCGGCCCAGGCGGCGGCTGTGCGGGCCGCGGGTGAGCGCGGGCAGGGCGGGGCGGCGCGCGGCACTGTCGTCGTGTCGGGCGCGGTCTGTCGCTGGGCCGCTGTCGGCGGCAGGTGATGTCGTCACGGGGAGCGAGTGACGGGAATCGAACCCGCGCTACCAGCTTGGGAAGCTGGAGTTCTACCATTGAACTACACTCGCGCAGCCGCCAGGCGGCCGGTCCGCTCGAGAGCGGGACGTCCCCACTATAGCGACCCGCACCTCCTCGTCCGGTCCTCTTCACCGGGTCTCCGCCCGCCCGCCGACCCCGGTCAGGCGGCCGCAGGGCACGACCTGCTGTGAATGCGGACGGCCCGGCTCCCCTCGCCGTACGGTCGCCCCATGATCACGAAGAAGACGCTGCTCCCCCTCGCCGCCCTCATGCTGCTGCCGCTGACGGGGTGCACGGGCGGCGCCCAGGTCGTCGACCCGGCCGGCGACGTGCCCGGCGACCAGAAGACGGCGACCAGCCCCGCCCAGGCCAACCAGGTCGACTGCACCCGCGTGCTCGACAGCGCCCTGAACGCCCTCGGCGACGAGGTCGACGACGACGTGCTGCTCGCCTACGCCCGCGAGGACGACGGCACCTGGTACGTCGCGGCGCCGGTCGGCGAGAACAACGTCCTCAGCGACACGGTGGGCCTGTGGACCACCACCGGCGACGTCGAGTCCGACGAGTTCGACGGCACCTTCGAGTCGGTCAACGACGACGCGCAGTCGTCGTCGACGTGGCCCGTCGCGTCCGACGCGTCCACCGCCGAGGAGTCCGACGCCGGCCAGCAGGCCCTCAGCTGCATCGCGGACGCCGGCGAGACCGCCCGCTAGCGAGCGAAGGAGGCGCGGGCCGGTCCTCGCAGGCCGACCCGCGCCTCCTGCTTCACACGTCGCGCACCCCGTGCGCAACCCCCTGGTGCGGAACGGCCCGCACGTGCTCCCGCGGACGACACTCGGCAGATCACCGCGACCACGACCGCGGGCGGGCACGGGAGCCCGCGCCAGAGGAGCAGCCATGCGAGAACTCAGCATCGTCGAGGCGCTGACCGCCGTCGAGAACGCGTCCGGGCTCGACCCGCTGATCGACAGGGTCGCCGGCGTCGTCGACGCGGTCGTCAGGCCGCGCGGCCTCAAGGACCTGCTGCACGGCGTCCCGGCCGGCCACCCCCTGCACCCGGTGCTCGTCCTCGTGCCGACGGGCGCGTGGATCAGCTCGGCCGTGCTCGACTTCATGCCCGGGCAGGAGAAGGCGTCGCAGGCGCTGGTCGGGGTGGGGGTGCTCGCCGTGGCGCCCGCCGCCCTCGCCGGCTTCGTCGACTGGGCCGCGGCGCACGAGCAGCAGAAGCGCACCGGCCTGGTGCACTCCGTCGCGAACCTCGTGGCGACGGGGCTCTACGGGGCCTCGTACCTGCAGCGAGTGCGGGGCCGACAGGCGAGCGCGAAGCTGCTCGGGCTGGCGGGGCTCGGGGCCGTCGGGCTCGGAGGGTTCATCGGCGGGCACCTCGCCTACCGGCAGGCGCTCGGGGCGAACCACGCCGAGGACGTCCCGCACCTCGTGAGCCCCGGCTGGCACGCCGTGACGCGGCTCGACGCGCTGCCCGAGGGCGAGCTCACCGCGCTCGAGGTCGACGGCGAGCCCCTGGTCGCGCTGCGCCGCGGCGACGAGGTCGACGTGCTCTCGAGCGTCTGCAGCCACCTGTCGGGGCCGCTCTCCCAGGGCGAGGTCGTGCTCGACGCGGGGCGTCCGGGCGAGGCCTGCGTCTCGTGCCCGTGGCACGACAGCGTCTTCTCGATGCGCACCGGCCAGGTCGTGCACGGCCCGGCGACCTCGCCGCAGCCCGTGTTCGACACGCGCGTCGTCGACGGGGCCGTCGAGGTGCGCCTGCCGAACGCCGGCTGAGGCGCGCTGCGCGCGCTGCCGCGCCGCGCCGCGCCGCCCGCGCTACACCCCCTTTTCCGCACCACGCCTCGAAAGATCGGGGTGTGGTGCGGCGAACGGGGTGTCGCCGTCTCAGCGGGCCGGCGCTGACGGCGCCGCCGCGGTGAAGCGCGCGTCCGTCGCCTCCAGCACGCGGAGCACGTTGCCCCCGGCCAGTGCGCGCAGGTCGTCGGCGCTCCACCCGCGCCGGCGCAGCTCGGCGGCCAGGACGGGGTAGCGCGACACGTCGCGCAGGTCCGGCGGCAGCACGGGGGTGCCGTCGTAGTCGCCGCCGAGGCCGAGGTGCGCCGCACCGGCGACGTCGCGGGCGTGGTCGACGTGGTCGGCGACGTCCGAGACCGACACGGGAGGCGCCTCCTCGGTGGACCCTGCCTCGAGCCAGTCCGCGTAGTCGCGCGAGACGAACTGGGGCACGAAGGTGATCATCACGACGCCGCCGTTGTCGGGCAGCCGGCGGAGGACGTCGTCCGGGACGTTGCGGGGGTGGTCGGCGACGGCGACCGTCGAGGAGTGGCTGAAGACGACGGGCTGCGTGGCGACGTCGAGGGCGTCGCGCATCGTGGCCGGCGAGGTGTGCGAGAGGTCGACGAGCATGCCGATGCGCTCCATCTCGGCGACGACCTCGCGACCGCGGTCGGTCAGGCCGCCGTGCGGGTGCGCCCCGGTCGCCGAGTCCGCCCAGGGAGTGTCGTCGTTGTGCGTCAGGGTCATGTAGCGGACCCCGAGCCGGGCGAGGACGCGGAGCACCGCCAGGTCGTCGCCGATCGAGTGCCCGCCCTCGGCCCCGAGCAGCGACGCGATGCGGCCGGACGCCACGGCCGAGCGCACGTCGGCGGCGGTCCGGGCGAAGGCGAGGTCGTCCGGGTACCGGTCGACGATGCGGTGCGCCAGGTCGATCTGCTGCAGGGTCGTCCGGACGGGGTCGGGCTCGTCGGCCGGCACGAACACCGACCAGAACTGGCCGACGACGCCGCCCGCGCGCAGCTTCGGGATGTCGGTGTGGAGGGTGCCGGTCTCGGCGTCGATGCCCTCGACCCCCGACCCGTAGGCCTCCCGGCGCTCCCAGGGGAGGTCGTTGTGCCCGTCGATCACCGGGAAGGGGGTCTCGTCGAAGGTCATGCGCCGACCGTATCGCCAGGCGTTCCCGAGCCGTCGCCGCTGCACCCCGTTCGCCGCACTACACCCCGATGGAACGGGGTGCAGTGCGGCGAACGAGGTGTTCCGCCGGCGAACGACCGAGCGCGGGGCGCCTCCCGCGGGCATGATCGACGGATGAAGCTGAACACGCCCGTCGGTCGGGTCGTCTACGTGCTCAGCGTCGTCGCCAGCGTGGCCCTCGTCGTGACCTTCTGGGTGGCCTTCGACCAGCCGGTCATCGTGAAGGTGCTGTTCACCCTGTTCGCCCTGGGCATCGACGTCTGGAACGGCAAGCTCGCGTTCGGGTCGACGCCGACCTCCTCGGCGCGGTAGGGACTCGCTGGTCCGCGGGGCGCGGCCCTGACGCGACGTGCGCACGGTCGTGGCCGGCCGTCCAGGGTGACGGCACCAGCGCCTCCTTGGCTACGGTGTGGTGCATGTCAGACGTCGTCTTCTCGTTCGGGACCCTGCAGCTGCCCGAGGTGCAGCGGGCCCTCTTCGGCCGGGTCGTCCCGACCGTCCCCGACGCCCTCGCGGGCTGGGTCGTGGGCGAGCTGCGGATCGTCGACCCCGAGGTGATCGCGACGAGCGGCAAGGAGGTGCACCCTGCGCTCCGTCCCGGGGCCGACGACGACGTGGTGCAGGGCGTCGCGCTCGACCTCACGCCGGACGAGCTGGCAGCCGCCGACCACTACGAGCGCGTGTCCTACCGCCGGGCCGCCGCCTCCTTGGTGTCGGGGCGCGACGCCTGGGTGTACCTGCCCCGGTGAGCCCGGGCGGCGAGTGCGCCTGAGCCGGACGCCGAGCTCGCCTAGAGCCGGTCGACGAGCTCGCCTAGAGCCGGTCGACGACGAACCAGAACAGGCCGCCGCCGACGCCGATCAGCACCAGGTTCACCAGGATCGACCGGACGGGCAGCCACGGCGACGGACGCTCGACCACGACACGGGCCTCGACGGGGCGCGCGTGCGGGAGTGCCTCGTGGTCGCTCATGAGAGGAGCATGCCCGACGGGGTGCTCCGGCGCCAGCGTGGATCGCCGCGGCCGGGGCCCGGCACCCGGCGTCCGGCACCCGTCAGCGGGCGTGCGGGGCGTCGCCGTCGTCGTCGCCGTGGCTCCGCTGATCGGGGTCGAAGCCGCGGTCGAAGACACTGTCGGCGCGGTACCAGACCACGATCCCGGCCACGATGAGAATCGTCGGGAGGGAGCGGGCGATCCACGCCGCCCATCCGATCCCCGGCGCGACGGAGGCCACGAGCACCGGAGCGGCGATCGTCACCATGCCGGCGACGACGAGGCCGACGGCCAGGCGTCGGCGTCTCCGAGCTGCGGGGGACTGCACGGGGGCATCCTGACACCGATCCGCGGGCGACGCGCGGCGCCGCCGTCGCGCCCGCCCCGGCGACTCCCGGCGCCCGGCCGCCCCGACCCCGGGCCGTTGCGCTCGCTCGGCCGCTGCCCCTAGCGTCGGCGGGGATGATCGACGCAGAGATCCTGGCCGCACTCGAGACGTGGACGCCCCCGCGGGTCGCCACGGTGAACCCGTCCTGGCGGGACGACCTGGCGAGGTGGGCGGAGCCGAGCCTCGCGCTCGTCGGCGACGCCGCGTGGGGCGGGCGGGTGCGCGACGCGGTGGGGCTCCCGGTCGCCGACCCGTTGCTCTGGGCGAACCGCCGCATCGAGCTCGAGTCCGGCAGGTGGGCGGTCACGGGCATCCGGTTCCGCGGCCGGGACGTGGCCGCGCCCTTCGTCGACGTCATCGCGACGGACGTCGGCCCCGACGCGGAGGGCATCGCCGAGCTCGCCGGGGTCCTGCCGCACTACGAGCCTTTCGCGCCGCTGTGCCTGAGGGTGCACCTGCCGGGCGACGCCCGGTCCGCCGCCCTCGCCGGCCCCTTCACCGCCGTGACCGACCAGCTCGTCGTCGCCGGCCCGGTCGCCCGGATGACCGAGCACGAGCCCGGCCCCCGGTCCGACGCGGTGCAGCTCGTCCGCACCACGCCGGACGAGGCCGCGGAGCGCGTCGCGCAGATCTACGAGGAGGCGCGGCGCACGACTCCGCGCCTGGCCGACTGGGCGACACCCGCCGACGCCGACCAGCTCGAGGACGCCGACGACGAGGACCCGCTGTTCGACGTCGTCGTCGACGGCCGGGCCGCAGGCGTCGTCGCGTCCGTGCGCGAGGACGCCTACGGCTCGACCGGGTTCGTGGTCGAGGAGATCGCCCTCGACGCGGAACACCGAGGGCGCGGGTACGGCCCCGCCGTCCTCCGGCACCTGGCGCGGCGGCTCCCGGCCAGCGCCTCGGACGTGCTCTGGGGCCACGTCCACCCCGACAACGCCCCGTCGCTGCGCAACGCGGTCGCGAGCGGGCGCGGGGTCGTCTCGTCCCTCGTCTGGATCACGCCCGACGGCTGGCCGGGGATGCCGTAGCCGCAGACCGCCGATCGCCGACGCGACGTCAGCTCGGACGCCCTCGCGCACCCGGCGTTCGTCGGCCGCGGGCGCCCAGGCCGCGGGCCCGCGGGACGTGTCGGGCGCACCCAGGCCGCGCCGCACCTCCTACGGTGGCACGATGCGTTCCCTCATCCGGCTCGACGACTGGTCGGCCTCGGACATCGCCCACGTCTTCGCCCTCGCCGACGCGTACGGCGACGGTCGGGGGCCGGTGACGAGCGGGTGCGCCGTGATGTTCTTCCCGCCGACCAGCCTGCGCACGCGCGTGACGTTCGAGCGGGGCGCCTCGCTGATGGGGATGCAGCCGATCGTGCTGCCCGAGACGACCCTCGACAAGTCCGAGGCCCTCGGCGACGTCGCCGGGTACCTCGGCGTCTGGGCCGACGTCGTCGTCGCGCGGCACCCCGACCTGGCCGTCCTGGCGGGGCTCGCCGCCGCCGAGGCCGTCCCGGTCGTCAACGCCATGACCGCCGAGAACCACCCCTGCGAGGTGCTCTCCGACCTCTGGTCGCTGCGGCGCGGCAGCGAGCTCGAGTCGTTGCGGTACCTGTTCGTCGGAGCCGACGGCAACATCTCGCGGGCCTGGCAGGAGGCCGCCCGGGCGCTCGGGCTCGACCTCGTGCAGTGCTGCCCGGCTGGGCTCGAGACCCCCGGCGCCCGGACCACCGACGACCTCGCGACGGCGATCCGCTCCGCCGACGTCGTCGTAACGGACGGGCCGGGCCGGCACGAACAGCTGCTCGCTCCCTACCGGATCACGGCGGCCCTGCTCGACACGGCCCCGGAGGGGGTGCGCTTCACCCCGTGTCCGCCCTTCGTCCGCGGGCGCGAGGTGAGCGCGGACGCCCTCGCGCACCCGGCGTTCGTCGGCCACGGGGGCAAGGCGGGTCTGCTGCCGGTGCAGCAGGCGGTCCTGGCGTCCTGCCTCGGCCTGTCCTGACGGGCGGGCGGGCGAGCCTGCGCGGCGAGCGCGCGGGCCGGGCAGGCGAACCTGCGCGTCGGCCCGGCCCGGCCCGGCCCGGCCTAGCTGCTGAACACCCGCAGCGCCGCCTCGCTCAGCGGGCGGTCGGCGAACACGAGCCGGACCGCGTCCGGGTCGGGGTTGCCGGCGTCGTGGCCGCGCCAGACGACCTCGAGGCCGGCACGCTCGGCCGTGCGACGCGACCCCTCGTTGTGCTCGAGGAGGCGCGCCACCAGGGGCAGGTCGCGTCCCGTCTCCGAGAGGGCGGCGCGTGTGGCCGCGACGAGCTCCTGGGCGTAGCCGTGCCCCCACGCCGACGGCGTCAGCCGGTAGTAGAGGTTCCAGGCGAGCCCGCCGCGCAGGCTCGGACCGCCCATGCCGACCAGCGCGCCGGTGGCCGTGTCACGGAGCACCCAGACGTCCAGGCCCTTCGCCTCCCACCCGGCGAGGTAGCCCTCGACGAGCTCCTGCGTCTGCGCGAGCGTGGTGTGGCGCGCGGACGGGAGGTGCCGCCACGTCTCGGGGTCGGAGTGCAGGTCGTGGAGCTCGGGCAGGTCCCGGGGCGTGGGGCGGGTGAGCGTCAGGCGCTCCGTGGTCGTGGGCGAAGGCGTGGGCGAGCTGGGCACGAGCACCATCCTGCCGTGAGCCGGTCGGCATGCTGTGAGCCGGTCAGCCCGCCGCGACCTCGATCGGCAGCTCGGCGCCCGTCTGCTCGCCGGTGCCGGACCGGACGACGAGGACGGCGCCTCCTGGGGCCAGGTCGTCGGGCAGGTCGAAGGTGCCCTCGACGGTGAAGCGGGAGCCGCTCGCGGCCTCGACCGTGCCGAGCAGGTACCGCTGCGCGCCGGCGGTCGACGTGAGGGTGACGTCGACGTCCTCGGCGGCCTGGTTCGTGCCCCCGGTGTCCTCGCAGCGAGCGGTCATCCAGTCGACGCTGAGCTGCACGTGCCCGCCGGGTCGGAGGTCGGAGTCGCCGAGCACGATCTCCTTCACGGCGCACGAGGCGGCCGCGCCTCCCCCGTCGACGGAGCTGCAGCCGGCCGCCGTCGCCACGAGCAGGAGCGAGAACGCACCGGCGAGCGCCCGGGCCCGGGCACGTGCCGTGCCCGCCCTCGTGCCGACGCTCGCCGTCTCGCGCATGGGGGCAGCTGACCACGACCCCGGCCCGCGCGTCAAGGACGGTGGTTGACCGGCGAGCCCCGGCCCCGGCACCATCGGTGCATGAGCATCGGTCACAGGGCGGCGGCGGTCGCAGCCGCAGGCGTCCTCGCCCTCACAGGATGCGCCGCCCAGGGCGCACCGCTCGCGGCTCCCTCGACGCCCGGGGCGACCGCCACGCCCGTCTCACCCGGATCGTCCGCCCCACCCGCCTCGCCTGGCTCCGTCGGCGAGCTCGCGGCGACCACGACGGTCCTCGACCGGGGCGACCAGCCGGCGCTGTGCCTCGGCGCCGTCGGAGAGTCGTACCCGCCCACCTGCGGCGGGCCGGCGGTCGAGGGCTGGGACTGGTCCGCCGTCGAGGGGGCGCAGACCTCCGGCGGCGTCACCTGGGGCGACTTCGACGTCGTCGGCACCTGGGACGGCAGCGCACTGACCCTGACCCGCACCCCGGTCGCGGCCGACCCCGACAGGGTCGTCGACGCGCCGATCGCCCTCCCGCCGGCCGACCCCGCGAACGCCCCGGCCGTCGACCGGGCCCTGCAGGACTACGTGGCCGACGCCGACACCGAGGAGGCGGTGCTCACGGTCGGCGAGGAGGCCGGCCGGGTGCACGTGGGCGTCGTGTTCGACGACGGCTCCCTGCAGCGGCGGGCCGACGAGCTCTACGGGGCCGACGTCGTCGTGCTCGACTCGGCGCTCGCGCCCGTCTGACGCGGGGGCGAGCTCACGTGACCGTCACTCGCGACGCTCGCGGCGCCTCCTCAGCTGACTCAGCAGTGCCCGGACGAAGTAGACCTCGAGCCCGATGCCGACCGCCACGACGCCCAGCGCGATCACGAGGTCGGCGCCGGACACGCCCGTCGTGACCGCGTAGATCGGGGCCGCGACCACGATCGCCGTGCAGACCAGCACGTTGAACCACGCCCCGACGACGCCGCCGGGCGCCTCGGGCATCCGTGATCGCCCTGTGTCCATCGTGTCCTCCTACGCTCGTTCGATCGCCAGCATCGCGAACCCGACGCCGAAGACGAGCCACGACGCGATGACCCACGGGAACACGATGTGCTTGCGGCCCTGGTAGACGGGGCCGCCGTCGCGCTCGTGGTGCACCAGCTCGTAGACGATGCCGCTGAGGAAGCCCGCGAACCCGATCACGACGAGCACGTACGGCAGGGCGTTCATCGGTCCTCCGGGGGCGGTGGGCGCAGGCTGGGCGCGACGTCGGGACGCGCTCCCCCAGCGAACCACGCGATCGCGGAGGAGGCGCGGAGCAGCCGGGCCGGGCTGGGCCGGGCCTGCCGGGCTGCCCGCCGCCGGGCGGCGTATCGTCGCCCGCATGAGCGATCACGACGACACCACACCGGACACCGCCCCCGACGGCTCCACGGACATCACCGACGAGCAGGCCCAGCACACGGAGGAGCTCGCCGACGGGTCGAAGCCCGGCCTCGTCGACGACGACAAGGACTCGGACGCCGACAAGGCCTGACCCGGCTCCCTCGCACTCTCCGAGAGGCCCCGATCCGACGTCCCCGCACCCGCGGGGGTCGGATCGGGGCCTCTCGCCGTCCAGGGCCGGGGCCAGGGCCGGGCCGGCGCCGGCGGGGCGTACCGTCGGGTGCGGCGCGCGCCGCTGCGCGCCTCGACAGGAGCGCACCCATGGAATTCAGGTACCTCGGCAACTCGGGCCTCAAGGTCTCCGAGCTCACGTTCGGCAACTGGCTCACGCACGGCTCGCAGGTCGAGAACGACACGGCGACCGCCTGCGTGCGCGCCGCCCTCGACGTCGGCATCTCGACCTTCGACACGGCCGACGTCTACGCGAACACCCAGGCCGAGACCGTCCTCGGCGAGGCCCTGAAGGGCGAGCGCCGCGAGTCGCTCGAGATCGCCACCAAGGTCTACGGCCCGACCGGCCCCAAGGGCCACAACGACACCGGCCTCAGCCGCAAGCACATCACCGAGTCGATCAACGGCTCGCTGAGGCGGCTGCAGACCGACTACGTCGACCTCTACCAGGCGCACCGCTACGACGTCGAGACCCCCCTCGAGGAGACGATGCAGGCGTTCGCCGACCTGGTCCGCCAGGGCAAGGTGCTCTACGTCGGGGTCTCCGAGTGGAACGCCGAGCAGCTTCGCGACGCCCACGCGCTCGCCCGCGACCTCGGCGTCCAGCTGGTCTCGAACCAGCCCGAGTACTCGCTGCTCTGGCGGGTCATCGAGGAGGAGGTGGTCCCGACCTCGAAGGAGCTGGGCATCTCGCAGATCGTCTGGTCCCCCGTCGCCCAGGGCGTGCTGACCGGCAAGTACACGAAGGGGGCCGAGCTGCCCGCGGGCAGCCGCGCCACCGACCAGAAGGGCGGCGCCTCGATGATCGAGCGCTGGCTGCGCGACGACGTGCTCGACGCCGTCGCCCAGCTGCGGCCGATCGCGGACGACCTCGGCCTCACGCAGGCGCAGCTCTCGCTGGCGTGGGTGCTGTCGAACGAGAACGTCGCGTCGGCGATCATCGGCGCCTCCCGGCCCGAGCAGGTGGAGTCGAACGCGGCGGCGTCGGGCGTGGTGCTCGAGGCCGACGTGCTCGCGAAGATCGAGGCGGTCTTCTCGGGACTGGCAGAGACCGACCCGCGCAAGACGCAGATGCCGGCGGGCCGCGGGGCCTAGGCCGCCGCGGCCGGAGGAGCCGAGTGGTCACCATCGGTCCCCGGGGCCGTTCCCCGAGACCGGGGCCGACCACTCGACCCGACCGGGCCGTCTGCCGGCGACGGGCCGACCGCCTCCTGGGTCGTTGTGTCTTCCCTGTGTGTCTGCCGGACGGCGGTCGCACCCGGTCGGGCGGGGCTACCGTCCACGGCACAGCCGGGACATCCCGGGACTCAGCAGGAGGAGGAACCGCATGTCCATCGGAGACAAGGCCAAGGACGCAGTGCAGAAGGCAGCCGGACACGTCGAGGAGGCCGTCGGCAAGAAGACCGACGACGCCGAGCTCACCGCGCAGGGCCAGAAGGACAAGTCGATGAGCGAGGACCGCCTCGCCACCGAGCGCGCCAAGGACGGCGACCAGCACTGATCCACCGGGGCACCGGGCTCTCGCAGTCCGTGTGCCCGCCCAGTCCGAGCCCGGCTCCCCCCAGGGGTGCCGGGCTCGACTGCTGCCCGGGGTGTGTGCGGTGCGGGCCCGTGCACACGGAGTGCTCGTGACGCTCTGCAGATGCCGACCAGGGGACCCGCAATTCGGGGATTCCCGGTGGTTGCAGGGCCCGAGGTCGCCCCGTTGTCGGCATGTGCGGCAGGGGCACGATCGCGGAACCGGTCGCCGCGGACCTGCGGCCGCAAATGCCGAACAGTCATCCCGCGATACCCGGATTTCTGGTGGTTGCAGGGCCCAAGACCGCCCCGTTGTCGGCATTTGCGGTTCGCGCAGCAGGGGCACGATCGCGGTACCGGTCGCCGCGGACCTGCGGCCGCAAATGCCGACCAGTCGTCCCGCAATACCGGGATTCCCGGTGGTTGCAGGGCCCAAGACCGCCCCGTTGTCGGCATTTGCGGTTCGCGCAGCAGGGGCACGATCGCGGTACCGGTCGCCGCGGACCTGCGGCCGCAAATGCCGACCAGTCGTCCCGCAATACCCGGATTTCCGGTGGTTGCAGGGCCCGAAGTCGCCGAATTGTCGGCATTTGCGACGGGAGGCCGGCGACTGCGAACGGGCAGACCGCCGGAGGCGCGGCGCGAGCGAGCAGGAAGACCGCAGGAGGCGCGGCGCGAGCGAGCAGGAAGACCGCAGGAGGCGCGGCGCGGGCGAGCAGGGCGAGCGCCGGAGGTGCGGGGGCGCTTGGGCGCCAGGGCTCACTCGGGGTCAGGGGCCGTCGGGGCCCGGGGCGGGCTCTACGGTGGGGGGATGAGCGACGTCGCCGAGTCCGCAGCCGTGTCCGCCTCCGATCGGCTCAGAGGAGCGCGGTGGGTCGTCACCGGGGCCGCGGGGCAGATCGGCGTGCACCTCCGGGCGGCGCTGCACGACCTCGGCGTCGTGCTCGTGTCGACCGACGTCGTCGAGGTCCCGCCGGTCGGGTCAGGCGCCGGGGCAGACGCCGATGCGACCGCAGACGCAGACGCGACCGCAGACGCCGCCGCGGCCGCCGAGCAGCGCGAGGTCGTCGACGTGGCCGACCTCGAGGCCCTCACGGCGCTCTTCGCCGGCTGCGACGGGGTCCTGCACCTCGGCGGCATCAGCGACGAGGCCGACTTCCACGACCTGGCGACCGTGAACGTCGTGGGCACGTACCACGTGCTCGAGGCAGCCCGGCGGGCGGGCGTCGGACGCGTCGTCTTCGCGAGCAGCAACCGCCTCACCGGCTCGTACGACACCGAGACGACCGTCGACGTCGACATGCCGCCGCGGCCCGACGGCTTCTACGGGGTCTCGAAGGTCGCGGGCGAGGCGCTCTGCCGCCTCTACTCCGACAAGTTCGGCCTCAGCACGATCGCGATCCGCATCGGCAGCTACGGCGACGCCCCGGAGGACACCCGGCAGCTGCACACCTGGCTCAGCCGCGCGGACGCCGTCCGGGCGTTCGTCGCCGCGATGACCACCGACGTCCACGTCGCCGTGTTCTACGCCGTCTCGGCGAACCGCGACGGCTGGTGGGACCTCGCCGCGGGCGAGGCGCTCGGGTTCTCGCCGCAGGACGACGCCTCCGCCGTCGCCGGGGCCGCGTCGCTGCCCGAGCCGGACGGCACGGCCCCGGCCGCCCCCTCCGGCCCGGCCGGCCCGGCCGGCCCGGCCGGCCCGCAGGGCGGCCCCTACGCCTCGCCGGAGTGGTCGCTCGACCGCATGACGCGCTGACAGGCCGAGCCGGGCCGGGCCGGCCCGAACGACGCCGAGCCGGCCCGGGACCGGCCCGAGCCCGAGCCCTGCCGCCCCTACGAGAAGTCGACGTCCGAGCAGGAGAAGAACGCCTCGTTCGACTGCACGGATCCGTCGGCCTTGATGTTGCCTTGCCAGACCGTGTAGACGACGTGGTGGCCGGTCTTGCCCTCGGGCAGGGCGACCGGCAGCTCGAACTCGCCGCCTCGGCCGCTGGTCGTCGCCGGCTCGACCGAGTCGGCGACGAGGAACGGCGTCGGCTCGAGGGCGTCCCAGGTCAGGGGCTGCGAGTCGTCCCAGCCGTCCTTCGTGACCCAGTGCGTGAACGTGTAGGGGTTGTGCACGGCCGTCGCGCGGAACCGCAGGGTGGTCTCGGAGCCGGCACGGAGCGCGGTCGTCGGGAACGCGCCCACGGCGTCGAGGCCGGCGTCGGCGGGGTTGCCCGCGGCGCAGAGGGCGCCGTCGTCGATGAGCGAGCGGTACTGCGGCTCGGCGGCGCCCTGGCGGGTGTCGCCGACGACGATCTGGTTCCAGTTGCTGAACGGGTGCTCGCCGCTGACGGCGAACGCGGTGTCGCAGCCCTCGTAGCCGGTCTGCCCGGTGGGCCAGTCGGCGACCCCGAGCTCCTTGCAGGCGAGCGCCCGGCTCTTCGGGAAGTCGGAGGTGCCGTGGGCCGACGCGGGGGTCGCGAGGCCGACGACGACGAGGGCGGCGACACCGGCCGCGGCGGCGAGCTGCGTGCGTTTCGTGGTCTTCATGGGTGGTCTCTCTCGGGGGTCGTGCGGGTCAGCGGACGGTGACGGGTGCGGTGGGCTCCGACCAGCTGCCGTCGGGCAGCTGCGCGCGCACCTGGACGGTGTGGCCCGCGGCCGGAGTGCCCGGGCCGAGCGCGAGGTGCCGGGTCTGGCGGCCCTGCTGCACGGCGGCCGACTCCTGGTCGCCGACGAGCAGGGTCTGGACGCCCTCGCCGTCGAGCAGGATCTCGTAGCGCCGGAACGCGCCGTCGCGGGGCGTCCAGCTCAGCGCGACGCGGTGCATCGTGAGCGTGCCGTCCTGGTAGGAGCCGGCCACGGCGGCGACGTCGGCAGGCGTGCCCGCGCCGGGCAGGGCGGGCGCCTCGTCGGCGGTCGTCACGTCGACGACGGCGGCGTCGGACTCGTTGCCCGCGGCGTCCCGGGCCACGACGCCGACCGTGTACCCGCGGCCCGGTCGCAGGCCCGTGAAGGTGGTCGACGTGCCGTCCGTCCGGCGCTCGACCCGCGTGCCGTCGCCCTCGAGGACGGCCGTGTAGCCGGCGACCCCGACGTCGTCGCGGGACGCGTCCCACGAGACGCTCGCCGTGGAGGCGGTGACGTCGGCGACGCGCAGCCCGCCCGGCACCGTCGGCGCCGAGGTGTCGTCGACCGGCGCACCCGGCAGGGTGACGGAGCTGGCGGCCGACCAGTCGCCCTCGTTGCCGGCGGCGTCCAGGGCGCGCACCCGGTACTCGTAGGTGGCCCCGGGCTCGTGGCCGGGGACGTCGAGCATGCGCCGGGAGCCCTCGACGTACATCAGGTGCTCGCCGTCGCGTTCGAGCTCGTAGCGGTCGACGCCGACGTCGTCGACGGCGTGCGCCCACATGACGTGGACCCGGTCGTCGTGCGAGAAGTCCGTGGTGAGGTCGGTGACCGTCGACGGCTTCTCGACGTCCTCGCCCGGGGCAGGGGCACCGCCGCCGTCACCGGCGCCGGGGGCACAGCCCGTGACCGCGGCGCCGTCGACGTCGCACGCCTCGGGCGCGAGGCCCGCCGTGCCGTCGCCCTGGATGCCGAACGCGACGTGCGCGGTCGCCCCGGGGGCGAGAGGCGACTTCGGCGTCACGACGACGTGGTCGCCGTGCACCTCGGCGTCGGTGGCCCACGAGGCGTCGTTCGTGAACGTGCCGTGCGGGACGGTGAACGAGAGCGTCCAGTCGCGGGGAGCGTCCGTGCCGTTGCGGACGACGAACTGGCCGCCGCCGTACCAGGTGCTCGAGGTCGAGAGCTCGAGCTCGGCCGAGAGGGAGCCGGAGGCGGGCGCCGTGAGGGCGAGGGCCGCCGTCGGCAGCGCGACCGCGGCGCACAGCGCGCCGACGGCGACGACCGCGACGCGGCGGGGGTCTGAGGAGAGCAGTGAACGTGGCATGACGGCAATATGTCACACGAAGAACTCGGTACGCAACGTTCTGTCTGTTTCCGGGCGCACGACAGCGCCCGACGACGCCCGGGGCGCCGTCCGTCAGGCGGGCGGCCCTAGGACGAGACGCCGACCACGCGCACGTCGATCGTCGGCTCGGGCAGCCCCCGGGCGGCGAGGTGATCGAGGAGGCGCGCCGAGACCGCACGGGCCACCGCCGGCGCCGAGGCGGTCTCGTCCACGGCCAGGTCGAGCACGACACGGGTCTCGTCGTCGGTGACGACGAGGGTGACGAGGGGCTGCGGACGCCCGTCCGGACCGGCGGGCACGGCGACGGCCGCCTCCCCGCGCCCGGTCACCGTCGCGACGGCCGACGCGATGCCGTCGATCGCCTGGCGGGCGATCTCGACCGCGCCGGGCCGGGCCTGCACGCGGGTCACGCCGTCCGTGCCCGCGGCGAGCGCCCCGAGCTCGTGCGCGAGGACGTCGGTCCCGGGCGCGGCGTCGCCGGGCAGCCCGTCGGTGGTCGAGGGGTCCATCAGCGTCCTCCGTCTCGGGCGCCGAGGTGGACGTCGCGCACGGTCACGTCGAGCGCCTCGACGACGAGCTCGGTCTGCCGGGTCAGGGCCGCGGCCACGGCGGCGCGCACGCGGTCGGCGACCTGCCTGACGTCGGCGCCGTAGACCACGCTCACGGCGACGTCGACGCGCACGGGCGCGTCGGCCACGCCCACGTCGCCGGCCAGGCCGCACGAGACCACGACGGCGCCCGGCACGGCGTCGCCGGCCTCGCGGACGAGCGAGCGGACGGCGCCCTCGGTGATGTGCAGGGTGCTGCGGGCGTCGGGCGACGCGAGCGGGATGTCGCGGCCGGTGCGGGACTCGCGACGCACGCGGTCCATCACGCCGGCGATCCACGACGGGTCGGGCGCGGGCGAGGCGGCGACGTCGCTCTCGACCAGCCCGACCGACAGCGAGCGCAGCCGCTGCAGGGCGAGCAGCTGCGCGAGGCAGGCCGGGTCGTCCTCGATGAGGGGGTCGTAGGGCTCGCGTCCCGAGTCGAGGTAGTCCGACAGCCGTTCGGTCGAGACCCCGGAGTCGTCGGGCTCGACGTCGACCGGCGGCACGGCAGGGGCCGTCGACTCGGGGCCGGTCGCGCGCGCGGCAGGCGAGAAGTGCGTCGGGTCGCTCATCGCCAGGCCTCCATCTCTCGGGTCAGGGACTCTCGGGCACGGGCGAGCTGGCCCCTCACCGCGGTCGCGGTCGAGCCGGTCTTCTCGGCGATGTCAGCGTACGACTCGCCGCCGACCTCGCGCATGGTCCAGACGCGCCGCTGGGCGGCGGGCAGCCGGCTCAGGGCGACGCGCAGCGCGGTCATCGCGTCGGAGGACTGCGCCCGGCGCTCGGGGTCGTCGTGGGCGCCGTCGGTCGAGGGCACCTCGAGCTCGTCGACGTCCGAGGCAGGGCGGCGACGGCGGATCAGGTCGAACGACTTGCGCGAGACGATCGTCATCATCCAGCCGCGCACGGCGTCGGGGGCCTGCAGGGTCGGGAGCTCCCGCCAGACGGTGATCGACGCCTCCTGCACGGCATCGGAGGCGTCGGCACGGGATCCCGTCAGCCGCGTCGCGTAGGCGGTCATCAACCCGAGGTGGCGTCGCAGCAGCACCTCGAACGCGCGCTCGTCGCCCTCGGCGGCCCGCGAGGCGAGGGTGCCGTCGGAGGCGTCCGACAGGTCGGCCGGCATGGCGCCTCCTCTGTGCGGCGGGCCCGTGAGGGCTGTTGACTCGGTGTGGACGGGACGCGATCCGTGACGATCTGGTCTCGGGACGCGTCCCATCATGACTACACCAGACGACGAGAGAACGGATCGACCATGACCGCGAACGCACAGCCCACCCCCGCCGACGTCGCGACGGCCAGCCCCGTCCCCGTCTCGGCCGGGTCGGTCGACGCCGGCGTCACGGGCACCCCGTCGGGGCTGCTCGACGACGACCTCACGCCCGGCCGCACGGTCGTCGCGGACGCCGTCGTCGCGAAGGTCGCGGGCATCGCGGCCCGCGAGGTCGCCGGCGTCCACGCCCTCGGCGGCGGCGCGGCCCGTGCCTTCGGCGCGCTCCGCGACGTCGTCGGCAGCACCGACCTCGGCCAGGGCGTGCGCGTCGAGGTCGGCGAGACCCAGGTCGCCGCCGACGTCACGATCGTCGTCGAGTACCCGGTCGCCGTGACCCAGGTGGCCGACGCGGTGCGCGAGGCCGTGGCGACGGCGATCGAGCAGCTCGTCGGCATGGACGTGGCCGAGGTGAACGTGGCCGTCGCCGACGTGCACGTGCCCGGCGACGACGACGAGGACGACGCCGGCCTCTGACCGGGCCGCCTGCAGGAGGCGCGGTGCGGGACCTCCTGCACCGCACCTCCTGCGGGCCGTGCGTCGGCCGCCGCGGCTCAGCGCACCGCGAGCACGATCTTGCCGAGGTGCTGCCCCGACTCCATGCGGGCGTGCGCGGTGGCCGCGAACTCGAGCGGGTAGACGCTGTCGAGCACGGGGCGGACCGTGCCGGCCGCGACGAGCGGCCAGACGTGCTCGCGCACCTCGGCCATGATCGCGCGGCGCTCCTCGAGGGGACGGGCGCGCAGCGTCGTGCCCCAGATGCGCGCACGCTTGGCCATCAGGCGCCCCACGTCGATCGTGGCGGACGTGCCGCCCTGCGTCGCGATCACCATGACGCGGCCGCCGGGGGCCACCGCCTCGACGTCGCGGGCGAGGTAGTCGCCGCCGACGAGGTCGAGCACGACGTCGACACCGCGTCCGTCGGTCAGCTCGCGGACGACCTCGACGAAGTCCTCCTGCTTGTAGTCGATGCCGCGGGCGGCGCCGAGCTGCTCGCAGAACGCCGTCTTCTCGGGCGAGCCGGCCGTGGCGTAGACGGTCGCGCCCAGGGCGGTGGCGAGCTGGATCGCGATCGACCCCACCCCGCTCGACCCGCCGTGCACCAGCAGCGTCTCGCCGGGCTGCAGCCGCGCCGACATGAACACGTTCGACCACACGGTCGCCACGGCCTCGGGCAGCCCGGCCGCCTCGACCAGGTCGAGCCCCTTCACGTAGGGCAGCAGCAGCCCCTCGTCGACGGCGACGCGGTCGGCGTAGCCGCCGCCGGGCAGCAGCGCGAGGACGTAGTCGCCCAGGGAGGTGCCCGTCACCTCGCTGCCCACGCTCACGACCGTGCCGCTCACCTCGAGCCCCGGCCAGGCGGGCGCGCCCGCGGGCGACGGGTAGTGGCCCTCGCGCTGCGAGACGTCGGCGCGGTTGACGCCGGCGGCCGCGACGTCGACGACGACCTCGTGGGGGCCCGCGACGGGCTCGGGGACTTCGCTGACGACGAGGGCGGAGGGCCCTCCGGGCACGGGGACGGTGACGGCACGCATGGCTCCATCCTCCTCCGTCCAGGAGCGCGCCTCCTGAACCCCGGGCTGCCCCTCCCTCGTTCAGGACCGCGCCTCCTGACTCCTCGCTCGCCTCTCCCTCGTTCAGGAACGCGCCTCCTGACTTCGCACGACTCAGGATCGTGCGTCCTTCCCCGTGCACGTCTCAGGACCCGGCCGGCCCGCGATCCTGAGTTCGGCGACCCCCTAGGCTGACCGCGTGCTGCTCTCCGACCACGACATCAAGCTCGAGCTCGACGCCGGACGCATCGGCCTCGACCCCTACGACCCCTCGCTGATCCAGCCGTCGAGCATCGACGTGCGGCTCGACCGCCTGTTCCGGCTGTTCGACAACCACAAGTACCCGTTCATCGACCCGGCCGCCGAGCAGCCCGAGCTGACGCGCCTGGTCGAGACGCCCGCCGACGAGCCGTTCATCCTGCACCCCGGCGAGTTCGTGCTCGGCAGCACCTACGAGCGCGTCACGCTGCCCGACGACGTCGCCGCCCGCCTCGAGGGCAAGAGCTCGCTCGGCCGCCTCGGCCTGCTCACCCACTCGACGGCCGGGTTCATCGACCCCGGCTTCACCGGCCACGTCACCCTCGAGCTGTCGAACGTCGCGACGCTGCCGATCAAGCTGTGGCCGGGCATGAAGATCGGGCAGCTCTGCTTCTTCCGGCTCAGCTCGCCGGCCGACCACCCCTACGGCTCGGGCGAGTACGGCTCGCGCTACCAGGGCCAGCGGGGGCCGACCGCGAGCCGCTCGGCGACGAACTTCGTGCACACCGACGTCTCGGCGCGCGACTAGGCCGCACCGGCTGCCCGAGCGGTGGGCGCCGCCGTCAGCGGCAGAGGTCGGCCGACGCCGTGGGCAGTGCCGCAACGACCTCCGGGGTCGACACGACGGCCGCCGTCCGCTCGGCGAGCACGGAGCGGCACGCCGACGCCGACGCCGGCGCCGACCGGTGCCGCCCCAGCTCCGCGAGCGCCTCGACGAGCTCGGGCGTGATCGCGTCGAGCGTCGGCCGGACGCCGGTCGCGAGGTCGGGGGCGCTGGCGGGCGCCTGAGCCGCGCCTGCTCCCCACCCGGCGTGCAGCGCCTGCTGCACCTGCTTGTTCGCCTCGACCTGGTCCTCGAAGACGGAACGGACCCAGCTCGAGTCGGCCCCCGCCTCCTCGGCCTCTGCCGTCACCGCGTCGAGGACGACGCCCTCGCGGACCGGATCCCCGATCGGCTGGCCGGAGAGGTACTTCGCCGCCGCCACGTCGGGCGCCGTCTCGAGCCGGTCGACCACGAGCCCGACCACGGCGTCCACGGCCGCGACCAGCGACGGGTCCGAGCTGGAGACGGCGCCCGGGGTCGCGCTCGGGGCGGTGCCGAGGGAGGACGACGCGTCCTGGCTGCCGGCGCACGACGCCAGCGACGACACGACGCAGGCAGCGATGACGAGGGACGACGTTCGACGAAGGAGCTCCATGCCGACACGATATGCGGACCGGCGGGTGACATTCACATGCTCTGCCGCAGGGGGAAGAGAAGGGGGTGCGGGCGGGGACCCGACGCCCTCACCCGCACCCCAGCGGTCCGGCCGGGGACCCGACGCCCCCGCGCGTTCCGCTGCGACTCGCGATCCTGAACCCAAATCGCGAGGCACACTCATTCTGCGACCTCGATCGCGAGCGTGACCACCAGGTGGTCACGGAACGAAGCGACAGGACACCGAGCGAAGGAGGCGCGGGATCGGATCCGGGACCCTCCTGCGACAGGTGCGCACCGCCTCCTGCGCGCGCGCCCGCGCCCGGCCCGCTCGGCCGGTCAGGCCGGCCCGGCGCGCCCGGCCGGTCAGGCCTCGAGCGTCTCCCGCGGGGTGCGGCCGAACTGCGCCGCGTACATCGCCGCGAAGCGCCCGGGGTTCGCGAAGCCCCAGCTGAGGGCGATGCCCGCGACCGTGTGCCCGCGGGTGGGGTCGCCGACCTCGAGGTCGGCGTGGGCGCCGCGTAGTCGGGCCGCGCGCAGGGCGGCGGTCGGGGTGGTGTCGAGGTGGCGACGGAAGGCCAGCTGGAGCCCCCTCGGGGTCAGGCGGGCCGCCTCCGCGATCTCGACGACGCCGATGTCGTCGTGGGCGTGCTCCTCGACGAAGGCGAGCGCACGCCGCACCGTCGAGGGCAGCGCCCCGGCGTCGGCGGGCCTGGCCGTGCCCACGGCGGTCGTCTCGAAGGCCTCGACGAAGGCCGTCACGAGCGAGCGGAACGCCGCCGACCGCACCAGCGGGCTGGCCATCGCCGCGTCGTTCGAGAGCACCCCGTCGAGCAGGTGCCGGGTCGTGCTGGCCCAGTGCTCGCCGAGCGCGTCCGAGACGGGCTCCATCGAGAGCGTCTGCAGCCCCTCGGGCGGCGTCGTCAGCGACAGCCCCGCGAGCTCGCGCTCGACGGCGGCGCGGTCGAGCATCACCTGGCCGAGGTGCATGTCGTCCCAGTGGTGCTCCTTGACGCGGTCGCTGGGGAACACGAAGCGGTCGCCGGGCGCCGCCCGGATCTCGTCGCGCCCGTCCGACAGCCCGTAGCGGCCCGCGAGCACCCGGCTGACGCAGAAGGACTCGGGCTGCGGCTCGCTCACCGCGTGCAGCCGGCCCCGGTAGTGGATGTCGCCCATGGCGAACCGCTCGTCGCCCGACACGGCCCGGCCGAAGCGGAAGTCGGGCCCCGTCGCCGGCGCGAGGTCGCGGATCCGGTAGAGACGCCCGATGGCCGCGTGCGCGACCGCGGGGTCGTGCGTCTCGATGCCGCGCACCCGCGGGTCGTCGAGGTCGGGGCGGCGGCCGTCGGCGACGAGCCACGAGGGGGCGATCGAGCTGCCGGAGGCGGGACGCGAGGGAGCTGCGCGGTGCGGGTCGGACGCGCGGTGCGGGTCGGCCGCGCGGTGCGGGTCGGCCGCGCGGTGCGGGTCGGCTGCGCGGTGCGGGTCGGCTGCGCCCGGCGAGGAGGACCAGCCCGGCGTGCCCATGCGTCCCTCCCGTCCGTCCGGCGAGGCAGGGGGCCCCGTGGGCGACCGCGGCGGTGACGGTGAGGACCTCGGGTCGCATCGGCCTGATCCGCCGATGGCGTGATGGTAGCCCGAGGCGGCGCGGCGGGCGACTCTCCCCCGACCGCCTGGTATCGAAGCGGGTCCCGGGGAGTCGACCCGCGCCTCCTCGGGTCGGCCCGCACTCGGCCCCGGTCGGGCGCACGGCGTAGCGTCGGGCCATGGACTACAGGACCCTCGGGAACAGCGGTGCCTCCGTGTCGGAGCTGACACTGGGCACCATGACGTTCGGCGCCGAAGCCGACGAGACCACCTCCCACCAGATGCTCGGCGCCTTCGTCGCGGCCGGCGGCACGCTCGTCGACACCGCCGACGTGTACTCGGCGGGCACCTCCGAGCAGATCATCGGGCGCTGGCTCGCGTCGCACCCCACGGAGGCCGCCCAGGTCGTCCTCGCGACGAAGGGCCGGTTCCCGATGGGCGACGGCCCCAACGACGTCGGCCTCTCGCGCCGCCACCTCGCCACGGCGCTCGACGCGTCGCTGACGAGGCTCGGCGTCGAGCACGTCGACCTGTACCAGATGCACGCCTGGGACTCCTTCACGCCGATCGACGAGACCCTGCGGTTCCTCGACGACGCGATCAGCGCCGGCAAGATCGGCTACTACGGCTTCTCGAACTACCTCGGCTGGCAGCTCACCAAGGCCGTCGCCCGCGCCCAGGCGCTCGGCTTCGCCCCGCCCGTCACCCTGCAGCCGCAGTACAACCTGCTCGTGCGCGACATCGAGCACGAGATCGTGCCGGCCTCGCTCGACGCCGGAATCGGCCTGCTGCCCTGGTCGCCGCTGGCCGGCGGCTGGCTGAGCGGTAAGTACCGCCGCGACGAGGCCCCCACCGGCGCGACCCGCCTGGGCGAGGACCCGACACGCGGCATGGAGGCCTGGGAGGCGCGCAACGCGGACCCGAGGACCTGGGCCGCCGTCGAGGCGGTCGCCTCCGTCGCGGACGCGCACGGCGCCTCCTCGTCGCAGGTCTCGCTCGCGTGGCTGCTGCGGCAGCCGGCCGTGACGTCGGTGATCCTCGGGGCGCGGACGGTCGCTCAGCTCGACGACAACCTCGGCGCCTCCGACCTCGCGCGGGAGCTCACCGACGACGAGCTCGCCCGCCTGGACACGGCCAGCACGCCCCGCGTCGACGACTACCCGTACGGGGTGGCCGGCGTGGCGCAGCGCGGGCGGAAGCTCGTCGGCGGGCGGTAGGGCTGCCCCTGCCCGTGCGAGTTGCTCGTGCGGGCTGCCGCCCCTGACGTCGAGGGCGGGTCTTCCGGCTCGAGGGCGGGTCCGTCGCGACCCGCCCTCGGCCCGGAAGACCCGCCCTCGAGCTTGCTCGGGCGTGCGCGGCGCTCGGCCAGGCCAGCCCGCGGCTCAGGAGGCGCGGAGTCGCGAGGCGCCCCGGTCGCGCTCGGCACGCAGCCGCAGCACCACCACAGCGACGAGCACCACGGCCGCCGCGACGAGCGCGGTGATCCCCGCGGCCACGTCGAGCGGCTGGCCCGCGAACCGGCCGACGGCGACCCAGGCGAGGCCCCAGACCAGCGAGAGCATCGGGGCCACGCGTCCACGGCCCGCGACGGCGACCGCGACGCCCGAGAGCCCGGCGACGGTGAGCACGACGCTCGACCACGCGCTGCTCGGCAGGCCGAGGCCGTCGAAGCCCGACTCGACCAGGGCTGCCGCGATGTTCGCCGCGGTCGCGACCGAGACCCAGCCGAGGTAGAGGCCCATCGTGCCGTCGGTGACGACGGCGTCGACCCGGCTGCGGGTGGGGGTGTGGACGACGAGCAGGAAGATCCGCACCAGCACCGCGAGCAGCGCCACGATCACGACGACGCTGAGCCAGACCTGTCCGAGCTGGACGGCCGCGAAGAGCCACGCGGCGTTCAGCAGCATGGAGGCGGCGACCCAGTACCCGAGGCGGCGGTGCCGGTCGACGGCCCGCTGACCGGGGAGCGCCTGGTAGACGGTGTACGCGACGAGTCCCGCGTAGATGACCGACCAGATCGAGAAGGCGGTGGTCGCGGGGGCGATCGGGGTCGCGTCGGCGCTGAGCGCGCCGCCCGAGGCGCCCGACACGGAGGTGCCCCCGAACGCCCCGGAGCCGACCGCGGCGAGGACGATCGCGAGCACCGCGCCCACCACGACGACGACCTGCCGGACGACGTCGGCGGACGCAGGAGGTGCGGTGGAGGTGGCGGGACGGGTCGCTGCTGTGCTCATGCGGGCGACGCTAACCCCACGAGATCTCTTAGCAACTGAATCATCAGCGAACTGTCAGCCGTGCCCGCGGCGCAGGCACCGCCTCCGCGCTGCCGCCGCCCCCGCACCCCGCACGCGCCGCCTCCTCGCCGCCGCCGCCTCCGCACTCGCACGCGCCGTCTCCGCGCTGCCGCCGCCCCCGCACCCCGAAGTGGGGGGGGGACCCCCGCGGGTGGGGGGGGGGGGGGCCCCCCCGGGGGGGGGGGGGGGGGGCGCCCCCCCCCCGGGGGGGGGGGGGCCCCCCCCGCCCGCCCGCCCCCCCCCCCCCCGCCCGCCCCGCCCCCCCCCCCCCCCCCCCCCCCCCCCCCCCCGGGGGGCCCCCCCCCGGGGGGGGGGGGGGCCCCCCCCCCACTCCGGGGTGTTCGGGGCGCGGGCGCACGCACGCGGTGGGCGGGGCGGCCGCACGGACGCACGGATCAGCAGGGTGGCTCGGGGAGGGGCGCCTCCATGTCGCCTTCCGCCCGCCTTACGGTGACGGTTCCAGGGCCGCAAATGCCGACCGATCGGGCGGCGCGGGGGATGCAACAACCGGATTTCCCGGTGTTGCAGATCTCGCGGTCGGCATTTGCGACGCCGGGCGGGGACAGGTCGGGCGGCGGCGAGGCGGCGAGCGGGGCGGGGCGGGCGCGTAGGCGCGCGGAGCCGGCGGAGCCGGCGGCGCGGGTCGGGGCGGGCGCGTAGGCGCGCGGAGCCGGCGGAGCCGGAGGCGCGGGTCAGGCGGCGGGGCGCCAGCGGCGGAGCAGCTGTGCGTTGAGCGCGACGATGACGGTCGAGAGGCTCATGAGCACCGCCCCGGCGGCGGGCGAGAGCACGAAGCCGACGGGGGCGAGGACCCCGGCGGCGAGCGGCACCGAGAGCACGTTGTAGCCCGCTCCCCAGACGAGGTTCTGGATCATCTTGCGGTAGCCGACCCGCGACAGCGAGATGACCGAGAGCACGGCGCGCGGGTCGTCCGATGCGAGCACGACCCCGGCGGACTCCACGGCGACGTCGGTGCCGGCGCCGATCGCGATGCCGACGTCGGCCCGGGCCAGGGCCGGGGCGTCGTTGACACCGTCGCCCACCATCGCCACGCGCTGGCCGCGCTGCTGCAGCTCGGCGACGCGGGCGTCCTTCTCGTCGGGGCGCACCTCGGCGAACACCTCGTCGAGGCCCAGCTGCCGGGCGACCGAGTCGGCGACCTGCTGTGCGTCGCCCGTCACCATGGCGACCCGCACCCCCGCGTCGTGCAGCCGGCGCACCGCCTCCGCCGACTCCGGGCGCACCTCGTCGCGCAGCGCGAAGGCGGCGACGACGACTCCCGACCGGACGAGCCAGAGCACGGCGGCGCCGTCGGCCCGCCACGGCTCGGCGGCGGCCGCCAGGTCGGCGGGCACCTCGAGCTCGTGGTCGCGGAGCAGGCCCGGGCCTCCGACGCTCACGTCGACCCCGTCGACCCGGGCTCTGACGCCGCTGCCGGTGAGCGACCGGAACGACTCGACCCGCGCCTCCTGCGCTCCGCCCTCGGCCGCGGCACGCACCAGCGCGCGGGCGACGGGGTGCTCGCTGTCGCGCTCGGCCGCCGCGGCCAGGCGCAGCGCCTCGTCGCGCGTCGGAGCGTCGGACGAGGAGGCGACGGCCACGTCCGTGAGGCCGGGCTCGCCCCGGGTGAGGGTGCCGGTCTTGTCGAAGAGCACGGTGTCGACGGTGCGCATGCGCTCGAGCGCGAGCCTGTCCTTGACGAGGACCCCGGCGCGCGCCGCACGCTCGGTCGAGATGGCGATGACGAGCGGGATCGCCAGGCCGAGGGCGTGCGGGCAGGCGATGACGAGGACGGTCACCGTCCGCGTGATCGCCTGGTCGACGTCGCCGAGGAGGAGCCACACGACGAAGGTGACCACCCCGGCACCCGAGGCGAACCAGAAGAGCAGCGCGGCCGCCCGGTCGGCGAGGGCCTGGGCGCGCGACGACGACGCCTGGGCCTCGGCCACGAGGCGCCGGATGCCGGCGAGCGCCGTGTCGTCGCCGACCGCCGTGACCCGGACGCGCAGCGCGCCGTCGGTCGCGACGGTGCCGGCGACCACGCGGTCGCCCTCGCCGCGCGAGACGGTGCGCGACTCCCCCGTGACCATCGACTCGTCCATCTCGGCGGAGCCGACCACGACCACCCCGTCGGCGGGCACCCGCGCGCCCGAGCGGACGAGCACGACGTCGCCCGAGACCAGGTCGGCGAGGGGGACCTCGGTCGTGGTGCCGTCGGCGGCCGAGTCACCGGCGGTGCCGTCGCGGGCGGCGTCGGCTGCGGTGCCGTCGCGGGCCGTGTCGCCGTCGACCCGGTCGGCCGTGTCGGGGAGCAGCGCGGCGAGCGCGTCGAGGGCTCCGGAGGCGGCGCCCAGGGCGCGCATCTCGATCCAGTGGCCGAGCAGCATGATGACGACGAGGAGGGCGAGCTCCCACCAGAAGTCGAGGTCGAGGCCGCCGATGCCGAGCGTCGTCGCCCAGCTCGCGACGAACGCGACCGTGATCGCCAGGGCGATGAGCAGCATCATGCCGGGCTGCCGCGACCGTGCCTCGGAGACGCCTCCGCTGAGGAAAGGCCAGCCTCCCCAGGCGAAGAGGAACGTGCCGAGCACGGGCGAGATCCACTCGGCGCCCGGGAACGACGGCACCTCGTAGCCGAGCAGGCCCGCGAACATCGAGCTGAAGACGACGACCGGCACGGCGACGACCAAGCTCACCCAGAACTTGTCGCGGAACTGCGCGGCGTGGTCGCCGTGGCCGTGGTGGCCGGCGTGGCCTGCGTGCGCGTCGTGGCCGGCGTGGGCGGCGTGGGCGGCGTGGGCGGCGTGGGCGTCGTGCTCCGCGTGGCCGTGCTGGCCCGCGTGCCCGGCGTGCCCGGCACCCGCGGTGTGCGCGTCGTGCTCGGCACCCGCGGCGTGCGCCTCCCCCGCCGCGGCGGCCTCCTGCCCGTGGGCGGCCGTGGCCAGGCCCGAGTGGTCGGCCCCGGGCTGCGGGTCGTCGCCGGGGGCAGGGTGGTCGTGCGAGGTGCTCATGGAGATACCCTAGGGGGGTATCGGGGCGGGCGTCCAGGTCTGGCAGCTGCCGCCTCCTCGGGCATCAGCCGCCGACCGGCGGCCCGACGATCAACAGCAGCACGAAGACGACCACGACGGCCGCCACCAGCAGCACGACCGCGAGCGCGAGGTGGCCGAGCACCCACCGCAGCAGCCGGTCGCGCGGGTCGTCGGTCGCCGTCCGGCGCCAGTCGCCGGTGAGGCCGCCGCGACGATCGATCGAGCGCTCGACCGGCAGCGACGCGAACGGCACGACGGCGCTGGCGAGCGCGAGCGCCGTGACGCCGACCGACCAGCGCTGGTTCACGGCCACGACGACGCCGGCCACCAGGTACGCCAGGAACACGAAGCCGTGGATCGGCCCCGCGACGCTGACCGGCCAGTCGCCCACCTTCGCCACGTACTTGAGCAGCATGCCGCCGATCAGCAGGGCCCAGGTCACGACCTCGGCGACGGCGAACGAACGGAAGAAGGTGCGAGGCGACACGGGCGGCTCCTGGTGAGGGGTCGAGGGGCCTCCATGCTCGCAGTCCCGGCCTGGACGCCGCCTCCTCGGGTGCCGGGCCTGCGGACGGACGCCCTGCCGCCTCCCCCTGTGGACGAAGGAGGCGCGGCGTACTGTGGACGGGTCGACGACGACCACGAGGGGGTCACCATGAGCGACCACGACACCGGGCACGACGACCGGGACCGACGATCCGAGCCGGGCCGAGGGGGCCGTCGGCGCCTGCAGTGGCCCACCTTCACCGGGGCGCCGTTCCTCTGGGGAGTGCTCGCGTTCCCGCTGCTGCTCGACCTCGTCACGGTCGGCGTGTCGGTGAGCCGCGGCGAGGAGCTGACGCCGCTCCGCATCGTGTTCGCCGTGCTGGTGGCTCTCGTGTTCGTGTTCTGCCTGGTCGGGATCGTGCAGACGTTCCGGCACCCGCGGCCGTCTCCGCCCTCGTGGCTCGACGAGGGCGACCCGCGCGCCTGAGCCGGCCCCCGCCTCCTCGGGCTCGCGCCGAGAGGCCGGAAACTGTTCTTCGTCGGGACGAGGAGGACCGTTCGGGGCCTCTCGCCAAGGCCAGGCCCGGCCCACCACTCGGGGCTCGTGCTCCGTCTCGAGACGGATCATGCCGAGTGGTCGGAAGGTGTTCTTCGCCGGGACGGGGAGGACCGTTCGTGGCCTCTCGCGAGGGCCAGGCCCGGTCTGCCACCCCGGGTTCGTGCTCCGTCTCGAGACGGATCATTCCGAGTGGTCGCAAAGGGTTCTTCCCCGGAACGAGAAGGACCGTTCGTGGCCTCTCGCGAGGGCCGGGCCTGACCGGTCGGCCCGGGTTCACACTCCGTCTCGAGACGGATCATTACGAGTGGTCGCAAAGGGTTCTTCCCCGGGATGGGAAGAGCCGTATGTGACCAGTCGGCAGGGGCGGGCGGCTCAGACCCCGCCGAAGCGCTCCGTGCGCACACGGGTGGGGTCGTGCCCGGCGTCCACGAGCCAGCCCGCGACCGTCTCGACGAACGAGTTCGTGCCGCAGACGTAGACGAGCGGGTGGTCGGCGGCCGGCAGCACGAGGTCGAGCAGCTCGTCACGGGTGAGCCTGCCGGAGGCGCGGGTCGACCCCGCAGGAGCCTCCCGCGTGTGGACCCAGTCGACCCGCAGCCCGTCGTCGGGGTCGGCGGCGAGCGCCGCCAGCTCGGCGTCGAACCAGCGGTCGGCCGGCGTCCGCACCGAGCAGAGCAGGCGCATCGGCGGCGCGAGTGCGACAGCGGCCGCCGCACCCCCGCCACCCGCAGCACCCGCACCCGCAACACCGGCACCGGCCGCACCCGCGGCCCGGGCCCGCACCATCGCGACGAGCGGGGCGATGCCCGACCCGCCCCCGACGAGCTGCACGGGCGACCGGCTCGGGGCCGGCGCCCCGTCGGGCTCGGGGAGCACGGCGTGCACGGCCGAGTCGGGGTCGAACTCGGTCGGCGGCCAGACGAACCAGCCGCCGATGGGGCCGCGCACCTCGACCGGGTCGCCGATCTCGGCGTACGAGACGAGGTAGGGCGAGACCTCGCCGTCGGGGAGCTCCTCGACCGTGAGCTCGATCTGCGGGACGCGGCCCGCGCCTCCTGCGGTCGCTCCCCCGGGGAGCCGGCCCGCGCCTCCTGCGCTCGCCCGCACGTCCGACAGGGAGTACGAGCGGACGGCCTGGTAGCCGTCGTCGGCGGTCAGCCGCAGGTCGACGTGCTGCCCGGCGCGGGCGGGCCGCAGGCCGGGCACGTCGAGCACGATCGAGCGGCCGGTCGGGGTCTGCCGCGTCTCGCCGGAGACGGTCGCCGGCAACCACCTGAAGGGGTCACCGGTCTTGCCACCATCAGCTGCAGCACCGTCCGCGAGGGCGTCAACGCCCTCGGTGCTCACGCGTAGCGCTCCTCGCGCCAGGGGTCGCCGAGCGGGTGGTAGCCCATGCTCTCCCAGAAGCCGCGCCGGTCGGTCGGCATCGTCTGGATGCCCTGCACCCACTTCGCGCTCTTCCAGAAGTAGAGGCCGGGCACGAAGAGCCGCGCCGGTCCGCCGTGCTCGGCGTGCAGGGGCTCGCCCTCGTAGGTGTCGACCACCCAGGCCTTGCCGCCGAGCAGCTCGCTCAGCGGGAGGTTCGTCGTGTAGCCGCCGTAGCTCGTCGTCATGACGTGCTCGTGCGTCGTCTCGAGCCCCTCGAAGAGCGTGTCGAGCGAGACGCCGGCCCAGTGCGTGCCGAGCTTCGACCAGCTCGTGACGCAGTGGATGTCGGTCTCGATCTGCTCGTGCGGCAGCGCCTGGAAGTCGGCCCAGGTGAGCGAGCGGGTGCCCTGCTCGGTGCCGATCTGGAGCTCCCAGCGCTTGATGTTCGGGGTCGGCCCGGCCGACAGCACGGGGAACCCCTTCTCGAGGTGCTGACCCGGTGGGAGGCGCGGGTCGACCTCGCGACGTCGGCCGAAGCCCGTGAAACCTGCCATGGTGCGCCTCCTCGTGGTGATCGCCCGGCGATCGCGTCGCCAGGCTACCCAGCCGGGGCGTGGTGTGCGCCCCGGTCAGGGCTGTGGGACCGGAGCTCGAGCCCGACCAGCTGCGTCCGGCCAGGCCCCGCCCCCGGCGGTACGCCGCGCGACCCGCCCTAGGGCAGCTCGAGCGACACCGGCTCGACGCCCTCGGCCGCCGACACGACCTCGACCGAGACCGGTCGCCCGTCGACGCCCGCCGGCAGCTCGTGCTCGGAGGCGGTCGGCACGTAGTCGAAGGTGCACGGACCGGGGTCGACCGGCGCGAGCCGCACCGTCACGGCGTCCGTGCCGGCGGCCTCGACGGCGTCGACGGCCGGGGGGCAGCTCGAGCTGCCGTAGAGCGTCAGCGAGAAGGTGCGCCCCTCGTCGACCCACGCGACCGACGGGCCGAGGTCGTCGGCAGGCGCGTCGTCGCCCGCGCCGTCGCCCTCGACGGGAGGGGACGAGGACGTCGCCGACCCGGTCGGCGCCGCCCCTGCGTCGGGCGCACTGCCCGGTGCCGTCTGCGCGCACGCGCCCAGGAGGAGCGTCGCCGCCACGGCCACGAGAGCGGTGCGGACGGTGCGGGCGGCGGCTGGTCGTCGGTGGTGGGTCGTCTCGGCCATGCACCCATGGTGACAGGGGCCGCCGACAGCCAGGCGCCTCCTTCGGTGACCGGAGCGGGACGCACTCGGGTGCCGGGCACGCACTCAGGCACCGGGCACGTGCTCAGGTGCCGGGCGCGCGCTCAGGCACCGGGCACGTGCTCAGCTGCCGGGCGAGGGGTCGGCCGTCTCGCGGAACGCGGGCATCTCCTGCCACCAGTCCGGGTGCAGGGCGGTCATGCGCACCCAGGCATATCCCGCCACGGCACGGTCGACGTGCCCCGTCAGCTCGGCGAGCGCCAGCTCGCGCTCGTCGCCGTCGATCATGCACAGTGCGTCGACGACGGTGACGGGCACACGCCAGGCGTCGTCCCCCTCGAGGTGCAGCGGCACGTCGTCGACGACGCCGAGCAGCACCGGCACCGCCGAGGGCGCACCCGTGAGGCCCAGCGCCACGACGACGTCGAGGTGATCGTCGTGCCAGGGGGCGTCCCAGAGCGCGGCGAGCAGGGGCACGTGCGCCTCGTCGAGGCCGAAGACGGCGGAGACGCGCAACGCCGCCCACGCGTCGTCGGCGACCTCCGACCGCAGGACCTCGTCCAGCAGCTCGAGACCCAGGTCGCGCCCGTCGGGGGCGCCGAACCAGAACAGGAAGTCGGCGGCGGGGATCGGGTCGGGCAGGCTGCGGACGAGGTGCCGCTCCTGGTCGGACAGTCGCCCCTCGACGCGCGGCCTCAGGACGGGCGGGTGGTCGAGCACGGCGAGCAGGGCCCGCATGTCGCGGCGACGTCGACCCATCAGGCGCACGACGAGGACGGCCACCGACCAGAACAGGACGAGCGGCACGAGGTCGCCGAGCGCCCGGCTCGCGGAGGACGACGTCGCCAGGATGCCGACCCCCAGCACCGCGGGCAGCACGCCGAGCATCGCGACGGTGAACCAGAGGCCGAAGCCCTGCGTGCCCAGCTCTCGCCGCAGCGCGGACCGCCACGGGTCGAGGGGCACGTTGATCGGGAGGTGTCGCCGACGGGCGGCGTCGAAGACCTCGACGCGGGTGATCGCGGTCGACATGGTGCCCATCTTTGCAGACCGTGCACGCGGGCCTCATGTCGGGGCCCTCGCCCCCCATCCCGAGCGCGCCCTCCCCGCGCCCACGCCCGCGCACGCACCTGAGCCCGCGCCTGCGTCCCGGCTGGGAGTTGTTCGACACGCACCCCGGCAGGAGTCGTACGGTGGACGGAGGTCAACTGCGAAAGGACTCCCACATGGCTGAGTACACCCTCCCCGATCTCCCCTACGACTACAGCGCCCTAGCGCCGCACATCAGCGCGCAGATCATGGAGCTGCACCACTCCAAGCACCACAACACCTACGTCACCGGCGCGAACACGGCCAACGCCGCCCTCGTCGAGGCCCGCGAGACCGGCAACCTGGCGAACGTGAACAAGCTCGAGAAGGACCTCGCGTTCAACCTCGGCGGCCACGTCAACCACTCCATCTTCTGGACCAACCTGACCCCCGAGACCGGCGAGCCCACCGGCGACCTGCTCGAGGCCATCGGCCGCGACT
This sequence comes from Frigoribacterium faeni, assembly GCF_011761235.1. Lineage (GTDB taxonomy): Bacteria > Actinomycetota > Actinomycetes > Actinomycetales > Microbacteriaceae > Frigoribacterium > Frigoribacterium faeni_A. Next base: position 959,728 of record NZ_JAAOYW010000002.1, on the reverse strand, counting down.
TCGGCGACCTCGAGAAGTTCAAGGCGCACTTCACGGCCACCGCGCTCGGCGTGCAGGGCTCCGGCTGGTCGGTGCTCGCCTACGACGTCATCGGGCAGCGCCTCAGCGTGTTCCAGCTCTTCGACCAGCAGGGCAACGTGCCGTTCGGCCTCGTCCCGCTGCTCATGCTCGACGTCTGGGAGCACGCCTACTACCTCGACTACCAGAACGTGCGCGCCGACTACGTCAAGGCTTTCTGGAACATCGTGAACTGGGACAACGTCGGCCAGCGCTACGCCGCGGCGACCACGAAGACCCAGGGCCTGCTGACCTTCTAGCGGTCGGCCCCTCGGGGAGGCGCGGTGCGGGATCCCCTGCACCGCGCCTCCTCTGCGTCTGCGGTCGTGGTGCGCGGCGGGGCACCGTTCAGGAACGCGCCGGCCCGAGTTCCTGATCGGTGCACGGATCAGGAACGCGCCTCCTCCCCTCGCGACGATCAGGACGCACGTTCCTGAACGAGGGAGAGGCAGAAGGGCAGAGGGGCCGAGGAGGCGCGGGCCGGGACCCGGGGAGCGGCACGGGCGGCTGCGACCTCGGGATGAAAAGCCGGTCAGGAGGCGCGTCCTGTCGGCCGCTGCACCTAACCTGGCGCACATGGCGGACGCGAGACGGTGGGGGCGGCACGTGGTCGCGCCCGCGGCCGCGCTCGTCTACTTCGTCTTCTGGGTCGCCAGCGCGTGGGGCCGCGGCGGCGTGGCCGACAACACCGTCGTGTTCGGCCTCTTCGCGGTCGCCGTCGCGCTCGCGTACTGGATCCCCACCACGTCGCTCGCGCTCGTCGTCGTCGTCCCGGTGCTGCAGCTGCTCGGGCTGGCCGAGGCTCCCTCGCAGAACACCTGGATGGCCTACGTCGCCATCGCGCTCGTCATGTTCTTCGTCGCGCTCAAGCCGTCGCCCTGGCTGCGGCTCGTCGCCCTCGTCGTCGCCGCGGTCGCCGCCGGCCTCGCCGCGTGGCTGCTCGCCGTGCCCACGCTGACCCGGCCGCAGAGCTGGAGCACCTGGGTCGGGGCGGGCACGACCGGGCTCCGCATCGAGTTCTCGCTGCTCACGGCCGCGTTGTTCGGCGTGTTCGCCGGCGCCTGGGCGATCGGGGTCGCGTTCGCCAGCATCCGGCGGGTGCTCGTCATCCGGCAGGCGCTCGAGGCCACCGAGACGCGGTTCGAGGCCGCCGACCTCGAGCTGCGCCTCGCCCAGGACAGGGCGCGCATCTCGCGCGACGTCCACGACGCGCTCGCCCACTCCCTCGCGGTGGTCGTCTCGCAGGCGCAGGGCGGGCTCGCGCTGCAGGCCACCCGCCCCGAGGTCGCCGAGGAGTCGCTGCGCACCATCGCCGACGTCGGCCGCACCGCCCTGCTCGACGTGCGCCGCCTCGTCGAGCGCATCACGCAGGACGACGACGTGACCGCGCCCCGCGAGACCCTCGCCGACGTCGCCGGGCTCGTCACGGCGATGCGCGAGGTCGGGATGGAGGTGGAGGTCGCCGTCGAGGGAGCGTCCGAGCCCCAGGGCCCCCCGGGCGCCCTCGCCCCCTCACAGGAGCTCGCCGTCTACCGCATCGTGCAGGAGAGCCTCACGAACGCGCTCAAGCACGCCGGCACGTCGAGCCGCGTCGCCGTCCGGCTCGACTGGCGCGGGCGCGGCCTCACGCTGCAGGTCACCTCGCGCGGCCGCGGGGCCCCGCTCGTCGCCGCCCGCACCGGCGCCGACCGCGGGGCCGGCGTGCGCGGCATGACCGAGCGCGCCCGCCTCGCCGGCGGGTGGCTGACCGCCCAGCCGTCGGCCGACGGCACCTCGTTCGAGGTCACGGCGTTCGTGCCGACCGCGGGCGGCTCGGCCGTGAGCGGCTCGGCCGCGGGCGGCTCGGCCGTGAGCGGCTCGGCCGGGGGCGGCTCTGCTGTGAGCGGCTCGGCCGTGGGCGGCGACGTGTCCTCCGACTCGGGCGCCTCCTCGGCCGGCGCCTCGTCGACCGCCTCCTCGATCGCCGGCGTGACCGCCGCCTCCTCGTCCGCCTCCACCGAGAGAAGCCCCTCATGACCGACGCCACCCCCGCCGAGCCCGCCGCCGACGCCGCGCCCGTCATCACCGTCGCCGTCGTCGACGACCAGCCGCTGTTCGCGTCGGGCCTGCGCATGCTGATCGAGGCGCAGCCCGACCTGCGCTGCGTCGGCACCGCCGTCGACGGGCGCGAGGCGCTCGCGCTGGTCGAGCGCGAGCAGCCCGACGTCGTGCTCATGGACCTCCGCATGCCCGTGATGAACGGGCTGGAGGCGACGGCGCGCATCCTCGACGGGGTCTCGCCCGACGACCTGCCGCGGGTCGTCGCGTTGACCACGATCCAGCGCGACGAGGCGGTGTTCGGCGCCCTCAAGGCCGGGGCCTACGCGTTCCTCACGAAGGACGCGACGCCCGACGAGGTGCTCACGACGATCCGGGCGGCGTGGGCGGGCGACCCCGTGCCGACGGCCGCGGCGGCGCTCGACGTCGTGCACGAGTTCGCGGTGCCCACCGCCCCGGCGCCGCGGGTCGACCCGCTCGAGCCGCTGTCGCCGCGCGAGCGCGAGATGTTCACCCTCGTCGCCAAGGGCCTCAGCAACATCGAGATCGCCGGCGAGGCGTACCTCAGCGAGGCCACCGTGAAGAGCCACGTGCGCTCGGTGCTGCAGAAGCTCGGCATGCGCAACCGGGTGCAGATCGTCGTCTTCGCCTACGAGAACGGGCTGGTTCCCGCGTCGGACGCGGCGTCGAGGCCGCGCCGGTGACGGCCGCGCCGCCGAGGGCCGCACGGTCGGAGGCCGCACGGTCCGCGCCGCTGGGGGCCGCACGGTCGGGGGCCGGCCGGTGAGCGGCGGACGGGAGCGCGTCGCGAAGCGGGCCACCGTCGCCGCCGTGGTCGCCCTCGTCGCCGCGGTGGTGGCGTTCGGCATCCCCGCGAACGTCGCCTGGACGGTGCCCGACCTGCCCGAGAAGGACAGGGCGTCGTGGACGATGCCGCTCGACCAGTACGTCGGCGTCGGCGTCGTGCGCCTCAACTACGCGACCGAGCTGCTCATCCAGGACTGCATGGTCGAGGCCGGCCACGACGACGCGGTCGTGCCGTGGCGCGACGTCGACGCGGCGACGAACGCGACCGAGCGGCAGCCGCTCCGCGCCTTCGACCTGGCCGCCGCCGAGCGCCGCGGCTACCACGTGCCGCCCACGGTCGACGCGGGCGCCGACGACTGGCGTGCCTTCGAGTACCGCGAGACGTCCCAGGCCGAGACGGCCGACCGCTCGTCCTGCCTCGACCAGGCGTACCGGCAGCACCCCGAGCTGCTCACGGGCGCGTCGGCGTCGTCGAGCACGGGCTCGGTCGGCGACATCGCGATCCGGCTCAGCAACGCCGCGTTCCTCGAGGCCCGTCAGGACTCCTCCGTGCGCCGCGCGGCCGACGCGTGGCACGCCTGCATGCTCGACGAGGGCGTCGGCGCCGGCCCGTGGGGCGGCGACCTGCCCGACGACCCCGCCGACATGCCGACGACGGCGATGGCCGAGGCCTTCGCCTCGTACGACCCGACGACCGCCGTCGGCGACGACGAGCGCGACCTCGCCGAGACCGACGCGGGCTGCCGGGAGACGTCGGGCTACCTCGACGCCCTCTACGAGGCCGAGTGGCAGGAGCAGCTCACCGTGCCCCACGACTTCGGCGAGCGCCTGGCGCAGATCGACACCGGCCCGATCGTCGCGGCGCAGCAGCTGGTCGACCGGACCATCGAGCGGCTCGGGCCGGAGCGGCCGAGCCGGCTCTGAGGCGCCGCGCCCGTCGGGGCCTGACGGGGCTCCCTCGAGGAGGCGCGACCGGCTCCCGCGGGACCGGCCTCGGGGAGGCGCGCACCGCCTCCTGCGGGTCCGGCCTCGGGGAGGCGCGCACCGCCTCCTGCGGGTCCGGCCTCGGGGAGGCGCGCACCGCCTCCTGCGGGTCCGTCTCGCGGCTGAGGCGGCGCCCCCTCCCACGGGGGTTCCGAAACGGACTGCAGAGTATGCATGATGGGGCACAGAGGAACACTGACGGGGCGTGGCTCCCGCCGATCAGACGGCGGGAGTCAGTCGATCGGGGGACGGTCCGTCGGCCTGATCACCGCGGCGAGCTCGCCGACGAGGCCGGCGGACCGCATCGACAAGAACGACGGCAACACGAACTGCATCATGTCGCGCAGCCGCTCGAAGACGTCGGCGTTGTCCGTGGTGAGGGCCGAGAAGGTCTGCACCCCGCCGAAGCAGCCGACGACGAAGCGCGCGGCGCGGTCGACGTCGAGGTCGGCACGGAACGTCCCCTCCTCGACGGCGCGGCCCACGTGGCCGGCGGTCTCGGCCACCCACTCGAGCGCGGCGGGGCCCCGGGTCGGCACCTCGCCGATCGACTCGGTCGAGAGGCGCAGCCCGGCCGCGACCATGGGCTCGGTCGACAGCTGCGTCGCCGACGACGCGCACGCGAGCATCAGCGCCTCCGCCGCGGACCGGGCGTCGGCGACCGCGAGGTCGTTCCAGGCGCGCGACAGGCGCTGCTGCTCGGCGACGACCGTCCCGGCGAGGTCGGCCTTCGACCGGAAGTGGAAGTACAGCGCGCCCTTCGTGACGCCCGCCGCGTCCGTGACCTGGTCGAGCGAGGTCTCGGCGTAGCCCCGGGCGAGGAACACCGCGGAGGCGCCCTGCAAGATGGCCGCCCGCGTCTCGCGAGCCCTGCGCTGCTGAGCCACCGTCGCCTCCTCGTCCGGTCGTCGCCGCGGGCCGGTCGGCGGCGGGCGGGACGACGATGTCCCCAGGGTAGGGCCGCGCCGGTACCGTCTCGACATGACCACCGCGCTGCGCCTCATGCCCGACGACCGCCTCGGCCCCTGGATCGCCCGGTCCCGGGCCGACTACGAGGAGGCGCGGCTGCGGTCGGGCGAGTCCCCCGCGGTCGCGGCGGAGAACGCCCGGGCCTCGTTCGAGCGGAACTTCCCCGGAGGGCGGCCCGCGACGGGGCACCTGGTGCACGAGGTCGTCGCGGTGTCGGCGGGGGCGGCGGGTGCGGGCGCGGTGGGTGCGGGTGCGGGTGCGGGTGACGACGGTGCCGGGCCGGGCGCCGACGGTGAGGTCGTCGGCTGGATCTGGATCGGCCCCTCCGCCGAGGGCAGCGACGCGTGGTGGGTCTGGGACGTCGAGATCGACGAGCAGCACCGCGGCGCCGGGCACGGTCGTGCGGCGATGCAGCTGGCCGAGCAGGAGGCGGCACGGCACGGCGCCGTGACCCTCGGCCTCAACGTCTTCGGCTACAACGACGCCGCCCGCCGGCTCTACGAGTCGCTCGGCTACGAGACGACGTCGCTGCAGATGCGCAAGCCGGTCGGCCCCGCCGCCGCAGCAGCCACGGCGTGACGGGCGGCGGGCTGCCCCGCGCCGTCGCGCCGACAGCCCGCCGCGACACCGCCGAGTGAACGGAACACCGCCTCAGTGGACGGTGTTCCGTCCACTCGGCGGTGTCGGGCCCGATTCGGCGGCGGGCACGCGCGGCTCGGCGGGCACATGCGGCTCGGCGGGCACGCGCGGCTCGGCGGGTGCGGGCGTCTCGGCGGCCGGCACGCGCGGCTCGGCAGCCACGTGCGGCTCGGCGGGCACGCGCGGCTCGCCAGCGGGCACGCGCGGCTCGGCGGCGAGCGCACGCGGCGCCCGGCTCGCGTACAGCACCCCGGCGACGACGACCACGCCGGCGCCGACCTCGACCAGGTCGGGCACCTCGTCGAAGGCGACCCACGAGGCGAGCACGCCGACGACGGGCACGAGCATCGAGAACGGCGCGACGGTGCTCGACGGGTACGCCGCGAGCAGCCTCGTCCAGAGGCCGTAGCCGAGCACCGTGGCGACGAGCACGACGTAGAGCAGCCCCACGACCGACGGCAGGGCGGCGAGCGAGAAGGCGCCGACCAGGCTGTCGCCGATGCGCTGCGGCCCCTCGACGACGAGCGACAGGGCGAGCATCGGCACGGGCGGCACGACCGACATCCACAGGGTCAGGCGCAGCGGGTCGGGAGCGGCCGCCCGACGCACCGCGACGTTGCCGAGCCCCCAGCCGACCGCCGCGCAGAGCGTGAGCACGACGGGCAGCAGCGCCGCGACCTGCGACCGGTGCGCCGCGATGACGGCGAGGGCGAGCACGGCCACGCCGATGCCGATCGCCTGCCGGCGCGTGATGCGCTCGCGCAGCCAGATCGCGGCGATGACGACGGTCGCGGGGGCCGAGGCCTGCAGCACGAGCGACGCGAGCCCCGACGGCATGCCCGCCGCCATGCCGAGGTAGAGGAACCCGAACTGCAGGATGCCCAGCCCGACGCCGACCACGAGCAGCCGCGACCACGGGATCGGCGGCCGCGGCACGAACAGCAGCGTCGGCACTGCGAGCAGCGCGAACCGCAGCGCCACGAGGAAGATCGGCGGGAAGTGCTCGAGCGCCAGCGCCGTCATCGGGAAGTTGACGCCCCAGGCGACCACGACGACCAGGGCGAGGAGGCGGTCGCGAGGGCTCATGGGACCACCCTGCCGGAGGTGCGGATGCAGGACCAGCGCAGGTCTCGTCATCGACGATGTAGCGTCCCTTCATGGAGATCCAGCACCTCGACCTGCTGCGCGAGCTCGCCGACCGCGGCAGCGTGACCGCCGTCGCCGCGGCCGTGCACCGGTCGCCGAGCGCGGTGTCGCAGCAGCTCCGCACGCTGCAGCGCCAGCTGGGCGTCGAGCTCGTGCGGCGCTCGGGACGCGGGGTGCTGCTGACGGACGCGGGGCAGGCGCTGGCCCGCGCCTCCGTGGCCGTCTCGACGGCGGTCGCCGAGGCCGAGGCCGCGCTCGAGGCGCACCGCGGCGGCCGGGTCGGCGTGGTGCGGCTGGCGGTGTTCCCGTCGGCGGCCGAGCTGCTGCTGCCGGGGCTGCTGCGTCGCATGCGCGACCACGAGGGCATCGAGCTCGAGGTGGCCGACCGCGACGTCTCCGAGGACGAGTTCGCGCCGCTCGCGGCCGACGTCGACGTCGTCATCGGCCACCGCTCCGACGGCGCCTCCCCGGTCGAGCACCCCGGGCTCACCGTCGTGCCGCTGCTGCGCGAGCCGCTCGAGGTCGCGCTGCCGCTCGACCACCCGCTCGCCGGGCGCGACCGGGTCACGGTGGCCGACGTGGTGCGCGAGCCGTGGATCAGCGTGCCCGAGGGCTACCCGATCGACCGCGTGCTCGTGGCGATGGCACTGCAGTCGGGGGTCGTGCCGCGGGTCGTGCACCGCACCGTGCACCTGCCGGTGATCGAGGCGATGGTCGCGGGCGGGCTCGGCGTCGCCCTGGTGCCGCGGCACACGTCGGCCGGTCGGGCCCCGGGGCGGTTCCGCCTGGCGACGCTCGACAGCGTGCGGGCCGGGCGGCACGTCGAGGCGCTGATGCGACCGGAGCGGGCGGCCCGGCCGGTCGTGCAGACGGTGGTCGCGGAGATCGTGGCCGAGGCGAGGGCGACCGAGGCGGCGTCCGAGGAGGCGCGCCGCACCTCCTGAGGGACCGGCCGCGCCGCTGCGGCCGGGACGAGGGGTGGCCCCCGGCTCACGGGAAACGAGTCGGGAGCCGTTCCGCCGGACGGGGCTCCGGCGCGGCAGGTCGAGGACCTGCTGGCGCCGACGCTACGCCGTCAGCCTGCGTGGTGGAAGCGGCTCGGGGCGATCAGGACGCCGTCGCCGGCGACCCGGTGCGCGTCGCCGACGCGGCGCGCATCGCCGACGCGGTGCGCGCCCGTCGTCGCTGCTACTGCACGCCCTTCGTGGCGAGGAACGCGACCGGGTCGGTCGCGATGCCGCCGCGGCGGATCTCGAGGTGCAGGTGGCAGCCCGTCGAGCCGCCGGCCGTGCCCACGCCGGCGATGTTCTGGCCCGCCGCGACCTGCTGGCCGTTGGCGACGTAGATGCCGGAGCGCTCCATGTGGCCGTAGGCGCTGCTGATGCCGTTGCCGTGGTCGATGATGATCAGGTTGCCGTAGCCGCCGGCGATGCCCGCGTAGGTGACGGTGCCGGCCGCGACCGAGTAGATCGCCGTGCCGCAGCTCGCGCCGAAGTCGGCGCCGGCGTGCAGCTTGTACTCGCCCGTGATCGGGTGCACCCGGTAGCCGTAGGCCTGGTACGACGAGTACGAGCGGATCGCCGAGACCCAGCCGGTGCCGGGGTCGGGCGTGGTCGTGCCGGGGGCGCCGGGGCCCGCGGGCACCGATCCGCCGCCGCCGCGCGGGGGCGCGGTCGTCGCCGCGGCCGCACGCGCGGCTGCCGCTGCGGCAGCCGCGTCGGCGGCCGCCTGGGCCTGCGCCGAGGCGTAGGCCTGCTCGAGGGTGAGGCGGTCGTCCTGCAGCAGGGCGACCTGGGCCGCCAGGGTCGCCTTCTCGTCGTCGACCGCCGCGACGTCGTCCTGGGCGGCGTCGCTCGCGGCGACGGCCGCGTCGAGCGCGTCGGCGGCCTTGTCGGCCAGCTCGTCGCGCTCGGCCAGGGCGACGGCGGCCTGGTCGGCCAGCGACGTCGCCAGGTTCTCGGCCGAGACGGCCCGCTCGCGCAGGGTGCTGAGGTTCTCGCCGATCTTGGTCGACATGCTCAGCCCGCGCAGCACGTCCTCGGCGCCGGCGCCGGACGAGAGCAGGTCGCCGGTCAGCCCGCCGCTGCCCGGCCGGGCGAGCAGTGCTGCGGCCTGGCCGACCACGATCTGCGCCGAGTCGGCGTCGGCCCGGGCCGTCGCGGCCTTCTGCTGCACCGTCTCGTACTCGCCGGTGGCCTCGTCGAGGGCGAGCTGCGCCTCCGTCAGCGCGGTACCCGCCTCGTCGGCGGCGGCCTGCGCGTCGGCCGCACGGGTGGAGGCCGCCTCGAGCGCGGTCTGGATCTCGGCCAGGGCCTGCTTCTTCGCCTGCTCCGAGCCGCGGGCGTCGAGCACCTGCTGCCAGCTCGGGCCGGCCGCCTGGGCGGGCGCCGGGGCGGCGAGCACGGGCACGGCCGCGAGGCCCGCCACGAGCAGCGCGGCGACGGCGGCGCGGGAGGCGCGGGCACGGAGGGAGGGACCTGCGGAGGGCAGCGAGGAGGGCGAGGGGGCAAGGCGGTGCATCGTGGTTCTCGGTTCGTCGTGTGGCGGCGGCGGGACCGGCGAGAGGCCGGTCGTGATCACGCTGCTCGGGCGCGGCGGTCCGTCCACCCTATCGAGCGCCTCCTCGCGGCCCCTCCCCCAGTGCACGGCACACGACGCCCCGGGCGCGCCGCGCTCCCTGTGGAGGAGCGACGGCGGGTGCGTCCCGCCCGCCCGGCCCGCGCCTCCTCGTCTCCCGGCCGCCGCCTCCGTCCCGTCCCGTCCCGTCTCCCCGCTGGGGACCTGCAAATGCCGACCATCTGCCCCTCGACGCGTCTGCAATACCCGGATATCCCCGTACAGGACGACTCGCGGTCGGCATTTGCGGCAGTCACCCCGCGCGTGGTCGGCAGGGGCGCCCGCCGACCGCCCGCGGGGACAGCGCGTGTCCCCCGAAGCGCCCCCTGTGCCCGGCGACCGCACGTGCTGTCATGGAGGTCCACCATCGTCGGGGCACCTCCTCCCGGCGCCCGGGAACGGGCCAGATGCCGCAGCCGCACCTCCTCCGCGTCGCCCTCGGCGGCCTCCTGGTCGCCGCGGTGCTCGGCGTGGCCGGCTGCACGTCGGGCGACGGCGGCCCCGCCGACCCGAGCGCGCCCGCGAGCGACGCCGCCCCCGACACCGGCGACGCGACCGACACCGGCACCGGCACCGGCACCCCGACCGACACCGATACCCCGTCCGCCCCCGCCGACGGCACCCCCACCGCCGGCGCCGCGCCCCGCCCCTTCGGCGCGATCACGCCGGACACGATCCGCTCCGCCCCGAACACCCTCGTCTTCGACGGCGGCCTCGCGGTCGAGCCGAACTCGCTCGCCGCGCGGGCCGCCGAGCGCCTCGCCGCCCAGGGCCGCGACGGAGCTGCCCGGGCGGCCGAGCTGATCGCCGAGCGCCCGGTCGCGCTCTGGCTGGGCGACGGCCACGACGACGCGGCGCTCGTCGACGAGATCACCGACTACCTCGTCGCCGCCGAGCTGCAGGACGCGACCCCGGTCTTCGTCACCTACGCGATCCCCGACCGCGACTGCGGCAACTACTCCGCGGGAGGCCTCGCCGCCGACGACTACCCGGCCTGGAACCAGCTCGTCGCCGACACGCTCCGCGGCCACCGTGCGGTCGTGATCGTCGAGCCCGACTCGCTCGGCATGCTCTCGCGCTGTCCGGAGCTGGCCGACGAGCGGCTGCCGCTGATCCGCGAGTCGGTGGCCGCGTTCGCCGACGCCGGAGTGCCGGCCTACCTCGACGGAGGCAACTCGAACTGGGTGCCGGCCCGCGAGATGGCCGACCGGCTCGAGCAGGCCGGCGTCGACCGGGCGCGCGGCTTCTACACGAACGTCGCGAGCTTCTACCCGGTCGACGACGAGCGCGCCTACGCCGAGCGGGTCAGCGAGCTGACGGGCGACAGCCGGTACGTCATCGACGTGTCGCGCAACGGCCGGGGCTGGAGGGGCACCTGGTGCAACCCCGAGGGAGCGGGCCTCGGCCAGGACCCCCACGTCACCGGCGGCTCGAAGGGGCTCGACGCGTTCCTCTGGGTGAAGACGCCGGGCATCAGCGACGGCACCTGCAACGACGGGCCCCCGGCCGGCGAGTGGTGGGCGTCGTACGCCGAGGGACTGGTCGAGCGCCGCCGCGAGTAGCCGGGGCCGCCGCCGGTCCTCGCGACCCTGCGGGCGCCTCCTCGTCCGGCTCCCCCACCCCGCCCCTCCGTGCAAATTTGAGAGCATTCCGCGCGCCGGCAGCCGTTCCTGGCCCGTCCCGGGCGGCGAACGAGGCCGATCTCTCTCACATTAGGAGGGGACCACGAACGCGCACACGGACGACCCGAGGAGGCGCGGGCCAGCCCGCAGACAGGCCGGGCGACCCGAGGAGGCGCGCCTCGGCACCGCGAGAGCGCGTCAGCGGCTGCGCAGCAGCTCCAGGAACTCGTCGGCCATCGCCAGCTGCCGCTCGAGCCGGGCGCGGCGCTCGACGGCCTGCTCGACGAACGCGTCGAGACGGGCGCGCGTGTCGCCCCCCGCGCCTCCTCGGCCCTCGCCGCCCGCGCCGCCCTCGAGCGCGTCGACGACGCTCAGCAGCTCGGCCATCTCGTCGAGCGAGAAGCCGAGCGGCTTCATCCGCCGGATGACCATGAGCCGCGAGAAGTCGGCCTCGGTGTAGAGCCGGAACCCGCCCTCGCTGCGGCCCGACGGCGTGAGCAGCCCCACCTCGTCGTAGTGCCGGATCGTGCGCAGCGACATCTCGGCGCGGTCGGCGAGCTCGCCGATCTGCATCATCGGTGCGTCGGCGGCTGCCATGTCCCCTGGCCCATCTCTACCCTGACGTGAAGGTAGTGTCGATCACACGGCAGTGTCGCCGGTCCCCCGATCCTCCCACCACCCACCCTCGGAGCACACCGTGACCGCCGCCTCACCCCTGCCCCGCGCCGTCGCGCCCGGCCGTCCCGACGACAGCGTGCGGGCCGTCCTCCGTTCACCGCGCCTCCTCACGCGGGAGGCGCTGGCCGGCATCGTCACCACCCTCGCGCTCGTGCCCGAGGTCATCTCGTTCTCGGTGATCGCGGGCGTCGACCCGATGGTCAGCCTGGTCGCGTCCGTCGTGCTGGCCGTGGTGATGTCGCTGCTCGGCGGCCGCCCCGCGATGGTCACCGCCGCGGCCGGCTCGGTCGCGCTCGTCATCGCGCCGCTCGTGCGGACCCACGGCGTCGAGTACGTCCTGCCCACGGTGCTGCTCGCCGGCGTCATCCAGATCGTCTTCGGCACCGCCGGCCTCGCGCGCCTCATGCGGTTCATCCCGCGCTCGGTGATGATCGGCTTCGTCAACGCGCTGGGCATCCTCATCTTCGTCGCGCAGGTGCCGCACCTGGTCGACGTGCCGTGGATCGTCTACCCGCTCTTCGCGCTGACCATCGCGATCGTCGTGCTGCTGCCGCGGGTCACGACGGTCGTGCCGGCGCCGCTGGTCGCCATCGTCGTCGTGACCGTGATCGTCGTGGCCGCCGGGCTCACCGACGTGCACACCGTCGGCGACGAAGGGCCGATGGGAGGCGGCCTGCCGGGCCTCACCCCGTGGCTCGTGCCGTTCAGCCCCGAGACCCTCGGCGTCATCCTGCCGACCGCCCTCAGCGTCGCGTTCGTCGGCCTGATGGAGACGCTGCTCACCGCCAAGCTCGTCGACGACATCACCGAGACGCCCTCGCACAAGGGCAAGGAGTCGTGGGCCCTCGGCGTCGCGAACATCGCCGCGGGCGCCTACGGAGGCATCGCGGGCTGCGCCATGATCGGCCAGACCGTCGTCAACGTGAAGATCGGCCGGGCGCGCACCCGCGTCTCGACGCTGGCGGCGGGGCTGTTCCTGCTGCTGCTCGTCACGGGGCTCAGCTCGGTCATGGCGCGGATCCCGATGGTGGCCCTCGCGGCCGTGATGATGGTCGTGGCGATCACGACGGTCGACTGGCACAGCGTGCGGCCGTCGACCCTCAAGCGGATGCCGGTGCCCGAGACACTGGTCATGGTGGTCACCGTCGTGGTGGTCGTCGCGACGAACAACCTCGCCGTCGGCGTGGCCGTGGGAGTCCTGCTCGCGATGGTGCTCTTCGCCCGCCGCATCGCGCACGTCATCACCGTCACGCGCACGGTCGAGGGGCGGGTCCGCTACGACGTCGTCGGCCCGCTGTTCTTCGGCAGCAGCAACGACCTCGTCGAGCACTTCTCGTACGCCGACGACGCGGCGCACGCCGAGTCCGCGGGCGTCGCGGGCGCGCACACCCGCGCTGAGAGCCTCGCGGAGGGGGAGCTCGCGGACGTCACGGACGCGCACGCCCGAGCCGAGGAGGCGCGGGTCACGTCCCGTCCGGAGGCGACCGTCCTCGTCGACCTGAGCCGCGCCTCCGTGTGGGACGCCTCGAGCGTCGCCGCCCTCGACTCGGTCGAGACGAAGTTCGCCGCGCACGGCCTCGCCGTCGAGTTCGTCGGGCTCGACGAGCGGAGCGGGTCGTTCCACGGGCGCCTCACCGGGCAGCTCGGCGGCTGAGGGCGAGGGCCGAGGCCGAGGCGGGCAGCCTGGGCCCGCCAGCCGGTTCCGCGCGCAGTGACTCACTGGCGCGTCCCGCGCGCAGTGGCCAGCCAGCGCGTCCCGCGCGCAGTGACTGCCCGGCGCGTCCCGCGCTACGAGCCGATGCGCACGAAGTGGTGCGGGGAGTCCCAGATCGGCCGCACGCTGACGAACCCGCCGGGCTTGGGAGCGTCGAGGATCATCCCGTCGCCCGCGTAGATGCCGTCGTGCGCCAGGTTGTCGAACACGACGAGGTCGCCGGGCACGGCCTCCTCGGCCGAGACGCGCGTGCCCTCGGTGTCCTGAGCGGGCACGTAGTGGGTCAGCTCGATGCCGAACTGGCTGTAGACGAACGTGATGAGGCCCGAGCAGTCGAACTTCGTCGGGTCCTCGCCGCCGTGCACGTAGGGCGTGCCGACGTACTGCAGCGCGACCGACAGCACCTGGCTGCGGTCGAAGGTGTCGTAGAGCGGGTCGGCCAGGTAGGAGGCGGTGGTGCGGCCGTCCCACTCGGTCGAGGTCGCGGCGGTGCGGTTGCGGAGCAGCTGCGTCTGGGCGTCGATCATCGACGTGGCCGAGTACGCGTCGCGGGAGACCTCGTCCGAGACGACGTCCGCGTCGACCGAGAGGTGCTGCTGCCCGGCGGCGGACACGGCCGAGCCGCCGGCGCCCGAGGCGACGGCCTGGGCCTCCTGGCCGGCCCCCGCGATCAGGGGCAGCGTGCCGCTCGCGGCGAAGCCGACGAGCGCCGCGGCGACGGAGACCCGCTTGAGCACGCCGGCGAGACGGCGGGAGGTCGGGACGTGGGCCGGGGCCGCTGCTGCTGCCGACGGGGCGGTGCGCGCGAGCAGCCCGGGTCGGCGGACCAGCCCGGCCAGGCGGCGCTCCTCGGCCCGGGACGAGCGCGCGGCCCGGGCGGCCCGGCGTCCGCTGAGCCCGGGGACCGTCACGACGGCGGCCTCGGCCGCGGCGACGGACGCGTCGACGAGCGCCTCTGGCTGCACGAACGAGGCCCGGCAGGTCTGCGGCAGAACCGCGGCCTCGGCCCGGCGTCGGCCGCGGGGCCGCAGCAGAGCGCCGCCGCCGGGGCCGCGACCGGCCTCGACGTCGCCTCGACCCGGCGCGCCGTCGGACGACGGGCTCGGGGAGGCGGTGGTCGTCACTCGGGCGGTCCTCACGGTCACGGTGGTCGGTCTGGAGGGAACGCTCGACCCTATCGCGATCCGTCCCCCGAACCGAGTGCGCTCCCAGGTTCATCCGGGTCACCTCGGACGGGTGAGCGCTCTCACCCGTCGCGGCGGCGCCTCCTCAGCTCTCGTCGCAGGGCCCGTCGCTCTCGGCGGGTCGGGGGTGTGGGCTCGACGGCCGCGGCGCGGGCCGCACGCCGTTCCTCTCGGCGGCCGCGCCACCTCCTGAGCTCGTCGTCGACGTCGCGCGTGGGCGTGACGACGGGAGGTCCGCCGGTCAGCTGGCGCCGCGCCTCCACGATCCGGGCGTTGAAGTCGTCGAGGTGCGCGCGCACGGCGGCCTCGGTGCCGAGCGCGTCGAGGGTGTCGTCGAGCTGCTGGTGCTCGGTGCGGAGCGAGAGCGCAGGAGGCGCCAGGCCGGTGAGCCCCTCCCTCTCGATCAGGCCCCTGATCCACCAGTCGGGGTCGACCGTGCCGCCGGCGAGGCCGGGCAGCGGCTTGCCGGCGAGGGGCAGGTCGTCGAACTCGCCGCGCTGCACGGCGAGGTCGATCGCGGTGCGGGCCCAGGCGCGCATCTCGGCGGCGGTGCGGGTGTCGCGGGGGGCGTCGTCGGGCGGGCGCTCGCCCTCGACGCGGTAGCGCGCGGCGGCGACGCGCGGGTCGTTCGGCGGCGGCGTGGTGCCGTGCTCCCCTGACATGCCGTCGAGGGTACGCCGCGGGGTGCCGGGCGGGTGCCGGGCGGGTGCGGGGCGGGTGCGGAGCGGATGCCCGGGGCAGGCTGCGGCGGACGCCGGGCGCGGCCCCGGGCAGGCGCAATTCAGGAAGCCGAGCGCGCTGGTTCCTGAACTGTGCACGGTTCAGGAACGCGCCTCCTTCGCTCGCGAGGATCAGGACGCAGGTTCCTGAATGAGGCGAGAGGGGGGCGCGGCATTCAGGACGGAGCTTCCTGAACGGTGGGCAAGAAAGTGCCGGGAGAGAACGACCAGTCCCCTGGACGGGTGACTCCGAACAATCGTCATGACCACGACAGCGAGTGCGATCCGCGAGGGTGTGACGACGGCGTCCCTCGGGCGGGCGTGGGAGATCGGCACGCCGATGACACCGGTGGGCTTCTACCCCCGCTCCGGTCCGCTGCCCGCCGTCGTCGCCGTGCACGGCCAGACCGGAGCGTGGGACTCCCCCGGCCAGACCCGCCGCCTCGAGCTCTCCGGCGGAGGCCAGCTCGTCGAGACCCTCGTCACCGTCGCGCGCCCGGCCCTGTTCGTCTACGAGCTGAGCGACTTCCGCGGCCCGCTTCGCGCCCTCGTCGGCCGCGGCCGCGCCGAGTGGTGGTACGAGCCGCTCGACCACGAGGACGAGGAGGGGTCGGGCACCCGCATCTGCTGGCAGTACTCGTTCGAGGCGAAGCCCGGTCGCGGGCTGCTGGTGCGCGCCGTCGTGCGCCTGCTCTGGGGCCCGTACATGACCAAGGTACTCGGGGGCGTGACCGCCGAGATCGACAGGGTCGCCGCCTCCCCGGGTCAGGCTCCCGCGGTCTAGGGCTCCGGGACCGCTCTCGGGCCCGCTTCTACCCCCTGAAGCTTGCAGGGGCCGCAGCTTCACAGCAGTGTCGGGGCAGCTTGGGGGCACGCTGACAGCGCTGGTCGACCTACGGTCGATCAGACCCCCTTCGCCGTGCGTGCGCAGGGCCCGCTGCCTCACAGCCCGACCTCTGCGGAGAGACCCCCGTGAACATCACCCTCACCACCTGGCTCATCACCATCGGTGTGACGATCGCCTTCTTCGTGTACGAGTTCTTCACGCACGTGCGCAAGCCGCACGAGCCCACGATCGGCGAGTCCGCCCGCTGGTCCGCCTTCTACATCGGGCTCGCGCTGCTCTTCGGCGTCGGCATCGGCTTCACGAGCGGCTGGGGCTTCGGCGGCGAGTACTTCGCCGGCTACCTCACCGAGAAGGCGCTGTCGATCGACAACCTCTTCGTGTTCCTGCTGATCATGACCGGGTTCGCCATCCCGCGGATGTACCAGCAGAAGGTGCTGATGATCGGCATCGTCATCGCGCTGATCATGCGCGCCGGGTTCATCGCCGCCGGCGCCGCCCTGATCGAGAACTTCTCGTGGGTCTTCTACATCTTCGGAGCGCTGCTCTTCGTCCTCGCCTACCAGCAGATCAAGGGCGACCACGGCGGCAACGCGGCCGACAACATGTTCGTCCGGGTCGCCCGGCGCATCCTGCCGGTGCACGACGACTTCGACGGCGACAAGTTCACGACCAAGATCAAGGGCAAGCGCTTCGTCACGCCACTGCTGCTCTGCGTCATCGCGATCGGCTTCGTCGACCTGGTCTTCGCGCTCGACTCGATCCCCGCGATCTACGGCCTCACGAACGAGGCGTACATCGTCTTCACCGCCAACGCGTTCGCGCTGATGGGGCTGCGTCAGCTGTACTTCCTGATCGGCGGGCTGCTCGAGCGCCTCGTCTACCTGTCGCAGGGGCTCGCGGTCATCCTCGCCTTCATCGGCGTGAAGCTGGTGTTCCACGCCCTGCACGTCAACGAGGTGCCCTTCATCAACGGCGGCGAGCCGCTGCTCTGGGTGCCCGAGATCCCGATCTGGCTGTCGCTGCTCTTCATCGGCGCGACCATCACCGTCGCCACCGTCGCCAGCCTCGCGAAGACCCGCGGGGACGCCGAGAAGAAGAAGCGCGAGACGGTCGAGGGCGAGCCGATCACGCACGCACACGACTCCTCCTCCTCTGCCGCCTCGCGGAAGGACGACAACGGGGCGCACTGACCCGCCCGCTGCCGCAGCGCCGCCGCTGCCCGCCGAGCCGCAGCACCGCCGCCGCCGAGCGCCGCGTCCCCGCCCCGGGGCCGCGGCGCTCTCGCGTACCCCCTCCCGCGCCGCCGCCTGAGCAACTCCCCTGCCGCCCCGCCGCCCCCGAAGAACCCCGTTGTGGACGAAGAACCCCGTCGTTTCCGGGTGTTCCGTCCACTTCGGGGTGTTCGGGCCGTGCGCCACACGCGGGCCGCGCGGGCCATGACGCCGACAGCCCCGCCTCCTGCGGAGAACCCCGTTCCGTTCAAAGAACCACGGTGCTCAGTGGTTCTTTGAACGGAACGTGGTTCGACGCGCACCGCGGCCGCCCGGCGCCCGTGAAACACCCCGTTGTGGAAGAAGAACCCCGTCGTTTCGGGGTGTTTCGTCCACTTCGGGGTGCTTCGGGGTGCTTCGGGGTGTTCGGGGTGCGCGGGCTGGCGCAGCGACGCGCCCCGCCCCGCAACCACCCGCACACACGAAGGAGGCGCGGTGCCGGTCCGACCGACACCGCGCCTCCTTCGTTGGCGAACTGCATACGCGCTGGCGCCCCGAGCCCGCCTCACGGGAAACACCCCGTTGTGGACGAAGAACCCCGTCGTTTCGGGGTGCTTCGTCCACTTCGGGGTGTTCGGGACGTGCGCCCGACGCGGGCCGCGCGCGCCACGACGCCGACAGCCCCGCCTCCTGCGAAGAACCACGTTCCGTTCAAAGAACCACGGTGCTCCGTGGTTCTTTGAACGGAACGTGGTTGGACGCGCACCACTGCCGCCCAGCACCCGGGAAACACCCCGTTGTGGACGAAACACCCCGTCGTTTCGGGGTGTTCCGTCCACTTCGGGGTGCTTCGGGGTGTTCGGGGTGCGCGGGCTGGCGCGGCGGCGCGCCCCGGCCCCGCAACCACCCGCACACACGAAGGAGGCGCGGTGCCGGTCCGACCGACACCGCGCCTCCTTCGCTGGCGAACTGGCGCGCCGGCGCCACACGCCCCCGAGCCCGCGGGCCCGCTTCGCGCGAAACACCCCGTTGTGGACGAAGAACCCCGTCGTTTCGGGGTGCTTCGTCCACTTCGGGGTGTTCGGGGCAGGGCTAGGAGCAGCGGCGCGGGCCGCAGCTCACGACGCGGACGTGCGCGTCGTCGACGACGCGGCCGCCGCCTCCTTGGCGCGCTTCGCCTCGGCGTCCGCCACGGCCTTCTCGGCCGCGAGGCGCTCGTCGCGCTTCAGGCCGGGCACCCAGCCGCCGTCGACGAGCTTGATCTGGTAGATCGAGGCGCCGATGACGAGGGCCGCGCCGATGACGAGGCTGAGCACCACGCCGACCATCGGGCTGCCGAGGAAGCTGGCGCCGATGAGCGTGCCGAACCAGCCGAAGTCGGCGTCGCCGAAGGTGCTGTTCGCGAACCCGAGGTTGCCGAGCACGAGCAGCAGGATCGCGGGCAGGAACGTGATGATGAGGCCGTTGACGAAGCCGCCGACCACCGCTCCGCGACGTCCGCCGGTCGCGTTGCCGAAGACGCCTGCTCCGCCGCCGGTGAAGAAGTGCGGCACCATGCCGGGCAGGATCAGCGCGAGGCCGAAGACCGGGTTGAGCCACGCGGCGAGCACGCCGAGGGCGACGAGGCCGCCGGCGAACGACGACAGGAACCCGATGAGCACGGCGTTGGCGCCGTACGGGAACACCAGCGGGATGTCGAGCGCGGGCTTGGCGCCCGGCACGACCTTCTCGGCGATGCCCTGGAACGCGGGCACGAGCTCGCCGAGCACGGTGCGCACGCCGTAGAGGATGATCGCGACGCCGACGCCGAACTGCAGCGCCTGGGCGAAGCCGGCCATGATGAACGCGCCCGCGTCCGTGACGCCGAAGATCTCGAACGCCTCGGCCTGCGGCAGGCTGATCAGGCCCCAGATGGTGAAGACCAGGTAGATCAGCACCATCGAGAGGCTCGTGGCGACCATCGAGTCGCGCAGGAACTTCAGCCCCTGGGGGAACTTGATCTCCTCGGTCGACTTGCTCTTGCTGCCGACCGCGATGCCGGCCGAGGCCGCCGCGACGTAGCCGAGGGTGCCGAAGTGGCCGATCGCGATCGAGTCGTCGCCGGTGATCTTCTTCATGAAGGGCTGCGCGAACGCCGGCATGACGACCATGATCACGCCGAGCAGCACGGCGCCGAGCACGACGGTCAGCCAGCTGAGGCCGCTGCCGAGCCCGACCGAGAGCACCACGGTGAGCAGCACCGACATGAACACCATGTGGTGCCCGGTGAGGAAGATGTACTTCAGCGGCGTGAAGCGGGCCAGCGCCAGCATCACGAGGAACCCGAGCACGAGCACGTAGGCGCTCTGCGCGCCGTACTGCTCCTGCGCGACGGCCGCGATGACCTCGTTGGTGGGGATGACGCCCTGGGCGCCGGTGACCGCGAGGATCAGCGTTCCCAGCGGGTCGAGGGCCCCGGTGACGACCGTGGCGCCCGCCCCCAGGATCAGGAAGCCGATCGCCGCCTTGAGCGCGCCTCCCACGACCTGTCCGGCGTTGCGGCGCAGGGCGATCAGGCCGATCGCCGTGATGATGCCGATCAGGTAGGCAGGCACGTTGAGGATCTGCTTGCCGATGAAGTCGAGTACGACGACCAGCCACTCCATTGGGACTCCTTAGTTCTTTCTCTCGCTCGTCTGACCGGGGGTCAGGCGATCGAGTCCTGGATCTTCTGCTGGATCTCGGCGACGTTGGTGAAGTTGTCGATGACGACGACCTTGGCGGGCACCTGGCCGAGCTCCTCGACCAGGTCCTCGCTCGTGAGCACGAGCTCGGCGGTGCGGGCGGCGCCGCGGGCGGTGCCGATGTCGGCGGCCTCCACGTCGGCGTCCACGTCGAGTGCGCGGAGGGCCTTCTCGGCGTTCATCTTGAGCAGCACGGACGTGCCGATGCCCATGCCGCAGACGGTGATGATCTTCATGGTCGTGTCCCTTCCGGGGATTCGGGTTGCGTGGGGTGACCGGCCTCGAGGAGGCGCGGCGGGAGCAGGTGGGGAGGGCCGGGTCCGCTAGGCGGCCGCGACGGCCAGCTCGTGCAGGGTGGCGAGCACCTCGTCGGGCGTCGTCGCCGCGCGCAGGCGGGCGAGTCCCTCGTCGTCGGCGAGCACGCCGGCGAGCGCCGACATGACCTCGATGTGGCCGTCGTGGTCGAGGGCGGCGAGGCCGATGACGAGGTCGACGGGGTCGTTGGTCTTGTGGCCGAAGGCGACGGGCTCGGCGAGGCCGACCCACGAGAGCCCGGTGCGGCTGACGGCGGGCGACGGGCGGCTGTGCGCGAGCGCCAGGCCAGGGGCGATGACGATGTAGGGGCCGAGCTCGTCGACCGCCGCGATCATCTCGTCGGTGTAGGCGTCGGTCGTGGCGCCGGAGGCGACGAGGCCGTCGCCGGCGAGGCGGACCGCCTCACGCCAGTCGGCGGGCCGGGCCGCGGTCGTCACGGCCTCGACGGAGAGTTCTTCTGCCAGGTCGACGGTCATGGGCGGGCTCCTTCGCTCGGCGCCGCGGCGGCGCGTGACTGCTCGCGAGAACAGGGATGCCCGACATCTGTCGACGGGCTGGCCCCGACTGTAGCCCGAAAAGCGCCTTTTGACCACTCGTGTTCGAAAGTTCCCGCGGAGAGCGGACAGGCGGCCGGACCGCGACGGCCACGCGGACGGCCGGCGACCGCCACACGGACAGCCTGCGCCGGCTACGCGGACGGCCTGCGCCGGCTACGCGGACGGCCTGCGCCGGCTCGTCGCGGCGCTCACCCGGGCGACGTCGAAGAGCTCGTCCTGGGCCATCAGGGAGGCGCCGCGCACGCCCGCCTTGTCGCCGAGCCGGGCGCGCTCGACGACGAGCCCGCGCCGCGAGAAGTCGTGCGTGCCCGTGAGCAGCGCCGAGCGGATCCCTGCGACGAGGCGCTCGCCCGTCTCGGCCAGGTTGCCGCCGACGATGACGGCCTGCGGGTTGAGCAGCCCCACGACGTCGGCGAGCGCCTCGCCGATCCGGGTGCCCACGGCATTCAGCTGCTCGAGCACGACGGGGTCGTGGGCCCGCGCGGCGGCGACGATGTCGGCGCTGGTCGCCACGTCGCGGCCCGCCTCGCGCAGGGCGCTGCGGATGGTCGCGCCGCTCGCCTCGAGCTCGAGACGGTGGAGGGGCTCGTGGGAGGCGCGCGGCGCGCTCAGCTGACCCGCGCCTCCTCGGGCCCCTCGGTACACGTGCCCGTCGAGCACGAAGGCGCAGCCGACGCCCATGCCGACCTTGACGACCGTGAGGTGCCCGTACTCGGGCCAGCTCAGGCGGGACTCGCCCACGGCGAGGATGTTGACGTCGCGGTCGACGGCGAACACGGCGTCGAAGTCGGTGAAGTAGTCGTCGACCCGCACCTCCTCCCACCGGGGGTCGAGCTGCGGGCTGCCGAGGCGGCCGGTGACGGCGTCGACGGGGCCGGGCACGCCGATGCCGATGGCGCGCACGTCGGCCCGGGTGCGGCCGAGGTCGGCGAGCAGGAAGTCGAAGACCTGCACCGCCCAGCTGAAGATCTCATCGGGGCCGTCGTGCAGGCCGATGTCGGCCTCGTCCTCGCTGAGCACGGTCGAGACGAGGTCGGTGACGCCGACGCGGGTGTGCGAGCCGCCGATGTCGATGGCGAGGATCACGCCGGCGTCGGCGTCGACCGCGAACTCCTCGGGCGGGCGGCCGCCGCTGCTGCTGAGCTGGCCCGCGCTCACGATGAAGCCGGCCTCGAGCAGGTCGTCGAGGCGGCGGGCGAGGGTGACGCGCGACCAGCCGAGCCGCTCGATGAGGTCGGAGCGGGTCGTCGCCTCCCCCCGCCGGATCAGGTCGAGCACCACGCCGGAGCCGGTCGAGGGCGTCCTCGGGGTCATCGCCACGCTGCGCTCCTCTGTGCCTGCCGCCGTTGTGCCTGCCGACCCGGCGTCGGCCGACCCGGCGTCGTTTGACTTCAGTCTAGGTGTAGACGAAAGTGGGGTGATGGCCGACGACGTCCCCTCGACTCCCCCGACAGACACTAGCCGTGAGGCCGACGCCCTCGAGGCCCGGGCGGTCGCCGCCGCGGTGATGATCCCCGCGCAGGTGGTGCAGGCGAAGGGGCACGGCCACGCCGGCACCGCGATGGCGCTGGGCCCGCTGGCCCACGTGCTGTTCCAGCACGTGCTGCGCCACGACCCCGCCGACCCCGAGTGGACGGGCCGCGACCGCCTCGTCCTGTCGGCCGGCCACGCGAGCCTGCTGCTCTACGTGCAGCTCGCCCTGACCGGCTACGGCCTCGGGCTCGACGAGCTCGCGCTCAGCCGCACCCTCGGCTCGCGCACGCCCGGGCACCCCGAGCTGCACCACACGCCGGGCGTCGAGATGAGCACCGGCCCCCTCGGCCAGGGCCTCGCCTCGGCGGTCGGCCTCGCCCTGGCGGCCCGCCGCGACGAGGCGCTGCACGGCGCCGGCACCGGGCTGTTCGGCACCACGACCTGGGTGATCGCCGGAGACGGCTGCCTGCAGGAGGGCGTCTCGGGCGAGGCCTCGAGCCTCGCCGGCACCCTCGGCCTCGACGACCTCGTCGTCATCTGGGACGACAACGGAATCACCATCGACGGCCGCACCGACATCACCTTCGGCGAGGACGTCCGCGCCCGCTACCGCGCCTACGGCTGGCGCGTGCTCGAGGTCGACGACGCCACCGACCGCGAGGCGCTGCGGGCGACCCTCGAGGAGGCGCGGCGCGGCGAGGTGCGGGACGGCGCGTCCCGAGACGGTGCGGCCCGAGGCGGCGCGGCACACGACGGTGCGGCACGAGGCGGCCGGCCCACGCTCGTCGCCGTGCGCTCCGTGATCGGCGCGCCCTCGGCCCTGCGCGGCGGCACCTCCGCGGCGCACGCGGGAGGGTTCGGCGACGAGGAGGTGGCGGCGGTCGCGACCTCCCTGGGGTTCGCGCCGGGCGCCTCCTCGGCCGACCTGCTGCCCGACGAGGTGCGCGACTGGGCGCTGGGCGCCCGCGACCGCGGCGCCCGGCTGCACGTCGAGTGGGACGAGCGCGAGGCCGCCTGGCGCCGTGAGCACCCCGAGCACGCGGCGCGGCGCGACTCGGTCGCGGCCGGTGCGGACGAGGAGGCGGTGGCCGCGGCCCTCGCCACGGTGCCCGTCGACGACGGGGCCGCCACCCGCACCGCATCGGGGGCCGTGCTGAGCGCGGTGCACGATGCCGCGCGACTCTGGGGCGGCTCGGCCGACCTGTCGTCGTCGACGAACGTCGCCATCGAGGGCGTGGCCGTCAGCGCCGACCGGCCGGGCGGGGACTTCGTGCACTTCGGGATCCGCGAGCACGCGATGACGGCGGTGCTGTCGGGGGTGGCCCTGCACGGGCTGTGGCGTCCGTACGGGTCGACGTACCTCGCGTTCAGCGACTACGCGCGGCCGAGCATCCGGCTCGCGGCGCTGATGGGGCTGCCGGCGCTGTACGTCTACACGCACGACTCGGTCGCCGTCGGCGAGGACGGCCCGACGCACCAGCCCGTGGAGCAGATCGCCTCGCTGCGCACGGTGCCCGGGCTCGACGTGGTGCGGCCGGCCGACTCGCGCGAGGTGGTGGCTGCGTGGCGGCGACTGCTCTCGACGACGGGCCGGGACGCTGGCGGGGACGCCGCTGGGCGCCCTGCGGGCTCGGACCGGTCTGCGCCGCCCACGGCGCTCGTCCTGTCGAGGCAGGCCCTGCCCGACCTCGAGGGCGGCTCCGCGACCGGGGAGGGAACGCCCCGAGGCGGTTACGTCCTCTGGCAGCGAGGAGGCGGTGGAGACCTGGCCCTGATCGCGACCGGCAGCGAGGTCCAGCTGGCCCTGCGCACCGCCCGGCTGCTCGCCGACGAGGGCGTCGCCGTGCGGGTCGTCTCGATGCCCTGCCTCGAGTGGTTCGACGAGCAGCCGCGGGAGTACCGCGACGAGGTGCTGCCGCCGACGCTGCGGGCCCGGGTCACGGTCGAGGCCGGGTCGCGTCAGCCGTGGGGCCGCTTCGCGGGGCTCGACGGGATCAGCATCGGCATCGACGAGTTCGGCGAGTCCGGCTCGGGGCCGGAGCTGCTGCGACTCCGCGGCGTCGACGACGACGCGGTGCTCGCCGCCGCGCGCGAGGTGCTCGCCCGCTAGGGCCGCGCGGCCCCCGGGCCGCGCGCGCCGCGCCCGCCCCCTCCTCTCCCCCTCCTACCCCTTCTTGTCCCTTCTTGTCCCTTCCGAATTTGAGAGCATCCGGGCGAGGGCGGGCCGCGCGGCGGCCTGCCGGCGCACCTCCGGCCGCGGATCGCTCTCACTTTGCACGGCGCCCGGCAGCGCTTCCCGTGCCCGCGCCTCCTGGTCCTGCTCCTCCTTCCGCAAATGCCGACTGACACGCCCGGGATGCACCTCTCCCCACGGCGTGTCGTCGGCGATCGGTCGGCATTTGCAGCATCGCGCCCCGGCCGCACCCGCCTCCGGGGGTTGCCGACACTCGTCGCCGTCAGTTAGGTTAGGCACACCTAACACGGCGATCACCCGTGGGAGCCCCGGCGGCCGGAACAGCAGGCCAGAGGGGCTGTCCGTCGACGCGGCGCGCACTCAGCCCGCCCTCCCGACACCCGGCGATCCGTCGTGTCCGAGGCACGTCCGCGGCGAGCCCGCGAGGCACCCCGCACCACCGCCCCGCAACACCGCGCCACAGCACCCGGCACCCCGCACCAGCACCAGCACCAGCACCAGCACCCCACATCCCACGCCCCACCCCCGGAAGGCCCCCATGCCCCGCACCCGCACCCGCACCGCGCGCCTGCTCACCGCGAGCGCCGCCGCCGCAGCCGCCCTCGCCCTGGGCCTGACCGCCTGCTCGACCGACGCCGGCACCGGCACCGCCGGCAACGCCGGCAACAGCAACAGCGCCACCTCCGGCGACTTCACCCCGATCACCATCGAGCACGCGCTCGGCACCACGACGATCGACGAGAAGCCCGAGCGGGTCGCCACGGTGAACTGGGCCAACCAGGAGGTGCCCCTCGCGCTGGGCGTCGTCCCCGTCGGCATGGCGCGTGCGGACTTCGGCGACGACGACGGCGACGGCGTCCTGCCGTGGGTCAGCGAGGCCCTCGACGAGCTGGGCGGCGACGCCCCCGTGCTCTTCGACGAGACCGACGGCATCGACTTCGAGGCCGTGGCCGACACGGAGCCCGACGTGATCCTCGCCGCCTACTCGGGCCTGACGCAGGAGGACTACGACACCCTCAGCGAGATCGCCCCCGTCGTGGCCTACCCCGAGACCGCGTGGGGCACCTCGTGGCGCGACATGATCCGGTTCAACAGCGAGGGCATGGGCATGGCCGCCGAGGGCGAGCAGCTCGTCGCCGACCTCGAGGGCGAGATCGCCGGGGTCGCCGACGCGCACCCCGAGCTGGCCGGCTCGACCGCCATGTTCCTGACCCACGTCGACACGACCGACCTCAGCGAGGTCAGCTTCTACACGACCCACGACACCCGCGTGCAGTTCTTCGACGACCTGGGGCTGCAGCAGCCGGGGAGCATCCAGGACGCATCCGACACCACCGATCTGTTCTCGTTGACGCAGAGCGCCGAGACCGCGGACACCTTCGACGACGTCGACGTCATCGTGACCTACGGCGACGACGAGCTCGTGCAGACGCTCGAGGGCGACCCGGTGCTGTCGCAGATGCCGGCCGTGGCGAACCAGGCGATCGTCGCGCTGCCGAGCACGGGCCCGCTGGGCACCGCCGCGAACCCGACCCCCCTGTCGATCTCGTGGATCCTCGACGAGTACGCCGACCTGCTCTCCGAGGCGGCGCAGAAGTAGGACGGGCCCGCCGACCGGGTCCGCCGTGACCGTCACCACCACCCCCGGGGCCGCCTCGGACGTCGCCGCCGTGCGCCGTCCGAGGCGGCTCCGCGCTGTCTGGCTGCTGGCCCTGCTCGGCGTGCTCGTCGTCGTCGCGGTGCTGTCGTTGACGGTCGGCTCGCGCTCGGTGTCCCTCGACGACGTGCTCGCCGCGCTCGGCGGCGCCGCCGACGGCTTCGACCGGGCCGCGGTCGCGAAGCGCATCCCGCGCACCCTGCTCGCCGTCGCGGCGGGGGCGGCCCTCGCCGTCGCCGGAGCCGTGATGCAGGGGGTGACGCGCAACCCGCTCGCCGACCCGGGGATCCTCGGGGTCACGACGGGCGCCTCCTTGGCGGTCGTCAGCGGCCTCGCGTTCTTCGGCCTCAGCGCGGCGACGAGCATCGTCTGGGTCGCCATCGTGGGCGCGGCCGCGACGGCCCTGTTCGTCTACGCCGTCGGATCGCTGGGACGAGGAGGCGCCACCCCCCTCAAGCTGGCCCTGGCCGGAGCCGCCACCTCGGCCGCGCTCGCCTCGTTCATCACCGCCGTCGCCCTGCCCCGCGGCGACATCTCGGCGAACATCCGCTCGTGGCAGATCGGGGGCGTGGGAGGCGGCACCTTCGCCAGCCTGGGACAGGTGCTGCCGTTCCTCATCGCCGGCCTCGTCGTGTGCCTGCTCTCGGCGAAGGCGCTGAACTCGCTCGCGCTGGGCGACGAGCTGGCCGCCGGCCTCGGCGAGCGCGTCGCCGTGGTGCGCGGGCTCTCGGCCCTCGGCGCGGTCGTGCTCTGCGGAGCGGCGACGGCCGTGACGGGGCCGATCGGCTTCGTCGGCCTCGTCGTGCCGCACGCCTGCCGGCTGCTGACCGGGGTGGACCACCGCTGGCTGCTGCCGTTCTCCGCCGTCGGCGGCGCCGTCCTGCTGACGGCCGCCGACGTCGTGGGGCGGGTCGTCGCGCGGCCGGCCGAGATCGACGTCGGGATCGTCACCGCGCTGATCGGGGCGCCGTTCTTCATCTGGATCGTCCGCCGCGCGAAGCTGAGGGCGCTGTGAGCGCGGCCGACCTGCGGGAGGCGGGGCGCGCCTCCTCGGGTCCGCGCGACGACGCGAGCACCCGCGACACCGCTGCCGATGCCGCCGCGGCCCGCGCCACCGCTGCCCACGCCGACACAGCCCGCACCGCCGCAGCCCGCGCCGCCGCTGCCCGCCTCGCCGGCGTCGCGTCCGACGTCGCGCGCGGCCGCGCCCGCCGCGGTCGCCGCCGGCGTGCCGTCATCGCCCTGCTCGCCGCCGCGGTCCTGCTCGTCTTCGTGCTCAGCCTCATGGTCGGCCGCACCTTCTACGGGCCCGGCGACGTGCTCGGCGTGGTCCTGGGGCAGGACGTGCCCGGCGCCTCCTTCACCGTCGGCCGCCTGCGGCTGCCGCGGGCCGTGCTCGCGATCGCGGCCGGGCTCTGCTTCGGCCTGGGCGGCGTGACGTTCCAGACCATGCTGCGCAACCCGCTGGCGAGCCCCGACATCATCGGCATCAGCTCGGGCGCGAGCGCGGCGGCGGCCTTCGCGATCGTGACGCTGTCGCTCGACGACGCCGAGGTGTCGGCGTTCGCGATCGCGGCCGGCCTGGCCGTCGCCGTGCTCGTCTACCTGCTGTCGAAGCGGGGCGGCGTCGCCGGCACCCGGCTCGTGCTCGTCGGCATCGGGGTGGCCGCGATGCTCGACAGCCTGACGGCGTACGTGCTGTCGGGCGCGGCGCAGTGGGACCTGCAGGAGGCGCTGCGCTGGTTGACGGGGAGCCTCAACGGCACGAGCTGGCCGCAGGTCGTCCCGGTGCTGGTCGCGCTCGTCGTGCTGACGCCCGTGCTGCTGTCGCGCTCGCGCGACCTCGCGGCCACGCAGCTCGGCGACGACGCCGCGGCGGCCCTCGGGGTGCGGGTCGACCGCACGAGGCTGGTCGTCATCCTCGCCGCGGTCGGGCTGATCTCGTTCGCCACCGCGGCGTGCGGGCCGATCGCGTTCGTGGCGTTCCTGTCGGGCCCGATCGCGGCGCGCATCGTGGGCCCGCACGGGTCGATGCTCGTGCCGTCGGCGCTCGTCGGGGCGCTGCTCGTGCTCGTCGCCGACGTCGTCGGGCAGTTCGCGCTGGGCACGCGGTTCCCCGTCGGGGTCGTCACCGGCGTGCTCGGCGCCCCGTACCTGATCTGGCTCATCGTCCGCACCAACCGCGCCGGAGGATCACTGTGACCACCGACCACTCGCTCGTCGTCGAGCGCCTCACCCTCGGCTACGGCGACCGCGTCGTCGTCGACGACCTCGACCTGGTCGTGCCGCCCGGCCGGGTGACCGCGATCGTGGGGGCGAACGCCTGCGGCAAGTCGACGCTGCTGCGGTCGATGTCGCGCCTGCTGAAGCCGCGGGCCGGGCAGGTCGTGCTCGACGGGGCCGAGGTGCACCGCACCCCCGCCCGGCAGCTGGCCCGCACCCTCGGCCTGCTGCCGCAGTCGCCCGTCGCGCCCGAGGGCATCACGGTCGCCGACCTGGTGGGCCGCGGCCGGCACCCGCACCAGGGCCTGCTCTCGCGCTGGAGCCACGCCGACGACCTCGCCGTCGCCGAGGCGCTGGAGGCGACCGAGACGACCTCCCTGGCCGACCGCCCCGTCGACGAGCTCTCGGGCGGCCAGCGCCAGCGGGTGTGGATCGCGATGGCGCTCGCGCAGCAGACCGATCTGCTGCTGCTCGACGAGCCGACGACGTTCCTCGACGTGAGCCACCAGGTGGAGGTGCTCGACCTGCTCACCGACCTCAACCGCAGCCGGGGCACGACCGTCGTGATGGTGCTGCACGACCTCAACCTGGCGGCGCGCTACGCCGACCACCTCGTCGCCCTGGCCGGCGGCCGGGTCCACGCCGCCGGGACGCCGCGCGAGGTGCTCACCGAGGAGTGCGTCCGCGCCGTCTTCGGCCTCGACAGCCGGGTCGTCGACGACCCGACGACGGGCGCGCCGATGATGCTGCCGCTGGGGCGGCACCACGTCCGCCCCGCGGGCCCGGGCCCGGCGGCGCAGGCCCAGGCGTAGACGCAGGCGCAGGCGTAGGCGCAGGGCCAGGCGCAGGTGCAGGCGTAAGCGTTCTTCGCAAATGCCGACCTGGCGCCCCGATCGCGCCCTCCAACAGCGGGACATCCCCGTATTGCGAGCCCCGCGGTCGGCATTTGCGAGAGGCCAAGCGGCGAGCGCAGGAGACGCAGCGCGAGCCCGCAGCAAATGCCGACCGGACGCCCCGATCGCGCTCTACAACAGCGGGATATCCCCGTATTACGAGCCCCGCGGTCGGCATTTGCGGACACAGAGCAGCGAGCGCAAGAGGTGCGGGTCCCGTCTCCCGGACCGGTCCCGACGAGCTCCGCCCGCCTCCTCGTCTCGCACGCACAGGCCCCGCACGCGACGGAGGGCCGCCCGACGATCTCTCGTCGAGCGGCCCTCCGCGTGGTGCAGGTGCAGGTGCTGGTGGCGACTAGCCCGTGAACGCGGCGTTGGCGCGCACCGGGGTGGCGACGGGCGCGACCGGAGCGGTCGGGACCGGCACGACGGCGTCGTCGGCGACGACGGTCACGACGCCCGCCAGGGTCACGCCCGAGTCGTTGCCGGCGAGGACGATGTTGTAGGTGCCGGGGCCCTGGACGTCCTCGGCGGGGATGACGACCGTGCCCGCGATGCGGCCCTGGGCGTCGGCGGTGAGGACGGTGTCCTGGTCGCCGGAGCTCTGGGCGTTCTCGCTCGTGAAGAACACGGAGAGCGTCTCGTTCGGGAAGAAGCCGGCGCCGTCGACCGTGATGCCGGTCGTGCTGACCTGCGTCACGGTGAGCGTCGCGGGCACGTAGGTGCCGGTGGGAGCCGGGATGAACCAGGTGCTCTCGTCACCGAACGCGACGGCCTGGACCGACGAGGTCAGCGGCGAGGGGGTGATGAAGCCGTAGCCGAGGATGGTCGCCGGGGCGGTCTGGTCGCCGGCGGCGTCGATCGCCGTGACCTCGGCCTGGAACTCGGCGAGCGTGGCGGTGTCGCCGGCGGCGTAGGTGCCGAAGGCCTGCGAGGTGACCCAGTCGCTGTCCGGGGTGAAGCCGGCGTCGCCGGTCGCGGCGGGGCGCAGCGTCGTGAACTCGGTGTCGGTGCCGGTGCCGTTCGCGTAGAGGGGCACCTGGAACGTGGCGTCGCCGTCCGAGACGAACGCGGCGTCGACGACGAGGTCGGTGAGGGTGCTGGCGTCGGCGGTGTAGGCGTTCAGCAGCTGGACGTTGCCGCCGGCCGAGTTGAGCCCGGCGCCGTCGAAGGTGACCGTGCCGGCCGGGGCCGCCACGGCGCCCGTGAACCAGCCGGACTCGCTGTCCGTCGGGTACGCCTGGCCGGGGGTCTCCTGGCTGAGGTCCGCGTTGGTGGTGACGCGGAAGGCGCCCTCGGGGTCGAACGCGGCGCTGGCCGTGCCGGAGACGGCGACGACCGAACCGACGACCGCGGCGGACGCCACGGCGACGGAGAAGATGCGGGACTGCTTCACAGGTGATCCTTCTACTCAGAGTGAGCCGCCCTCGGTGAGGAGCGGCAGAACGGTGATCCCCCCATCACGGCGGCGGCACACGAGAGCGCTCCGTCGCACCGAGAAGGTCGTGAGACAGTCTCACTGATGGCGGGTCTCTTGGGAAGACCTGTGAGGCTCCGATGTCGGTTCGTGACCTGACGTCGCGGACGCGCGTCGCGCCTCCTCGAGGGCCAGGCTGGTCCCTGCGGCCGTTCCCCGGTCGCCGACGAGAGGAACACGACATGGCCGAGACGACCGAGGTGCTGCACGTGGTGCTGGCCGAGTGGAACGAGGGCGTCGACGCCGCCGCCGAGGCGACGCGGCTCTCCGACGAGAAGCTGACGACGATCGACGGCGTCCTGTCCGTCTCGAGCGGCCCGAGCATCGGCACCGAGCACCTCGAGGCCGGCTTCGACTGGATGCTCGTCGTGCGGTTCCGCGACCGCGCCTCCCTCGAGGCGTACCTGCCGCACCCCGCGCACCTGCCGGTGGCGGGCTACCTCGGCGACTCCTCCGCGCGGATCGTCGTCTTCGACATCGACGCCTGACGCGTCCCGCGGGCAGCGTCCCGCGGCGGGCAGGGCCGGCGGGCAGCGGGCAGCGACCGGCGCCTTCAATAGGATCGGGGCATGCCCTTCGACCAGTGGTACGACGACGAGACGCGCGAGGCGGCGACCGCCCGGGTCCTCCAGCGCCGGGCCACGAAGCCGGGCGACCGCCACGTGTTCACGGTCGTCGCCGAGGAGTTCGGCATCCCCCAGCAGACCCTGCGTGCCTGGGTCGAGGAGGCGGCGCCCGAGACCGCGGCGCCCGCCCGGACCGCCCGCCCCAAGTTCTCGAGGGTCGTGACGACCCACGTCGAACGCGACGAGGTGCCCGCCGCGCCCGCACCCGAGGCCGAGGAGGCGGCGCCCGACGAGCCCGAGGACGTCACGGAGGCGCCCGCAGACCAGCCAGTCGCCCCGCCGGCAGAGCCCGAGGAGGCGCGCGCCGCCCCGGCCGAGGAGGTCGCGCACCCGGTCGCGCCGACACCCGCCCCGCGCACCCCGCAGACCCCCACCCCGCGCACCCCGCAGATCGCCGCCCTCGAGGCGGAGGCCGCCGAGCTCCGCGCCGGCAACGCCGCGCTCAAGGCCGCCCTGCGCGTCCTCACCGACCGCTGACGCGGCCCCAGCACCGGCCAAGCAGCGGCCCCGGGCGCACGCCGACGCGGCGCCGGCCAGGCGCCGAGCACGACCCCGCCGACTTGTCCACGATGCGCACGGATCCGGGCGGATTGCCAGTATGTAGCTCATTCGTTGAGTTATCTCGTCCCGTCGCGTATACCTCAGTTAACGGGGATCACCCGCACGTTCCGAACACGTGCAGCCAGGTGCCTCCTCTTCTCAGTCAGGTGCCGCCATGGCCCGCACGACGTCCTCTGCCCTCTTCGCCCGCGCGGGCCTCGTCCTGGGCGTCAGCGCCGCCCTGGCCGTGGCCTCCGCCGTCCCGGCCCACGCCGACACCGTGATCGACGGCCCCGTCGACCTCGGCACCGCGTCGTCGTACGCCGTGCTCGGCGCCAGCACGGTGACCAACACCGGCACCAGCGTCGTCACCGGCGACGTCGGCCTCAGCCCGGGCACGGACATCACCGGCTTCGACGGCGGTCCCGGCGTCATCGTCGGCGGCGAGACGCACGTCGACGACGAGTCGGCCCAGCTGGCTCAGGGCGACCTCACGACGGCCTACGGGGTCGCCGCGAGCCTGACCCCGCAGGAGGAGGGCGTGATCGACCTCGACGGCCGCTCGCTCTCGCCCGGCGTCTACCGCGGCGACGCCGTCCAGCTCGCCGAGAACGGCGACCTGGCCTTCGCCGGGTCCGACCGCTCGGTGTGGGTGATCCAGGCGTCGAGCACGCTCACCATCGGCAGCGGCACGACGATGACCTTCTCCGGCGGGGCCAGCGCGTGCAACGTGTTCTGGCAGGTCGGCAGCTCGGCCACCATCCTCGACGGCGCACAGTTCCGCGGCACCGTCCTGGCGCAGACCTCCGTCACGGCGACGACCGGCGCGACCGTCATCGGCCGCCTCCTGGCCCGCACCGGCGCCGTCACCCTCGACACGAACGTGATCACCGTGCCGCCGCCCTGCCCCACGGTCGGCACCCCCTCCGAGACCGTCGCGCCCACCATCACCTCGGGCAGCCCGCCCGCCGCCACGCAGGGGACCGGCTACTCGTTCACCGTCACCGCGAGCGGCACGCCCGACATCGGCTTCTCGGTGACCGCGGGCACGCTGCCCGCCGGCCTCGTGCTCGACGGCGAGACGGGCGTCGTCTCCGGCACGCCCACCACCCCGGGAGACTCGACCTTCACCGTCACCGCCGACAACGGCACCGCCCCGGCGGACAGCGAGACGTACACGATCACGGTCACGCCGGCAGCCGTCGTGCCCGTGCCCGGCGACGGCGGCGGCACCACACCGGGCGGAACGACCCCCGGCGGCACGGTGCCCCCCGGCTCGACGACCCCCGGCTCGACGACCCCGGTGGTCCCCGCCGCGGACCGCGCGGGCGGACAGGGCCGCGGCCTCGGCGGCGACCTCGCCTACACGGGCTCCGACGACACGCTGCCCGCCCTGGGCGCGGTCCTCGCGCTGCTGGCCGGCACGACCCTCGTGGTAGCGTCCGCCGTCCGCAGACGCCGTCTCGCCCGCTCCGACAGCTGAGGGGTCGGGGCAGGGTCGCACCGATCCGAGAGATCCCCCATGGGCGTCCCCGACCCCACTGCCCCCTCCCCCTCCGCCTCCTCCGTCCCCCCGGCCGCCGAGCCCTACGTCCACGACCCCGAGTCCGCGCAGGGCAGGGTGCTCGACGCCGTGTACGCCCTGCAGGAGGCGGAGGCCCTGTTCCGCTCCCGGCTGCGGGCGGTCCTGGGGCTCGGTCCCAACGAGCTCAGCGCCGTGCAGCTGATCGCCCGGATCGAGACCGTCGGCGGGGCGGCCCACCCGTCCGACATCGCCCGGCACCTGGGGCTCACGAGCGGCGGGGCCTCGACGATCGTGACGCGTCTCGTGGCCCACGGGTCGGTCACGCGCCACCTCGACCCGGTCGACGGCCGCGGCCAGGTGCTGCACCTCACCCCGGCGGCACGTGACGGCATCCGACAGGCGGTCGGCGGCGGCGAGCTCGGCGCGCTCGGGCAGATCGTGACGCTCTCCGACCGGGAGAGCGCGCGCGTCGTCACGCTGTTGTCGACGGTGACGGCCGGGTTCGAGGGCGGCGCCCGCCCGGACGCCCCGTCCGAGTCCGGGACCGCGAGCTGAGACTGACGACCTGACCCTCGCCTCTTGCGGCAGGGGCACAAGGCACCTAGCTTGGCCCGTGGTCGCCCCCGACCTCGGCACCCGACCCCTGGGGGCGCGCCGGGACTCGAGGCCCTCATGGGACACCTGCACTACGGCGACCACAGCGCGTCGGTCGAGATCGACGACCGAGCCCTCGCGCACCTCCAGATGGTGATCCTGCACAAGCTGAGGCGGGGCGAGTCCTTCCCGTTCTCGTGGATCGAGCCCACGAGCACCGGCTCCGGCCGCAGCACGATCTGGCTGCACCCGACGGTGACCCTGCGCTTCAAGTTCGCCGGCAACAGGATGCCGTCCCTCAACGCCGCGTGGATCGAGCAGCTGTCGGCCCTGGCGAACTCCAACGGCGGGCTCCGCAGCACGACCGAGCCCCTCGACACGACCCGGACGGACGTCCGACGGTCCGACCTGTCCGGGGCAGCCCCGCTCTGAGCCCCACCCGCGACCCGAGATGATCAGCAGGTGTCGCCGAACGGGTGGGAGAAGGGGTGGTCCTGGGCCCGTGTCCCCCTTTCCGGGGACCGGCACGCCGACGGGCACCTAGGGTCGACCGGGCCGGAACACCCCGGGAGCTGCTTACCCCTCCCCCCGTGGTGCCGGTTGTCCGTGCGCCCGGCCCCGGGCGTGCGGCGGACCCTACCCCGATCGGATCCCGTGCGCAGACCCCTGCCGTTCGCCCTGTCGACCTGTGCGCTCGTCGCCCTCGTCGGCACCCTCGCCGCCCCGTCAGCCCAGGCTGCCGGCAGCGTCGAGAGCCCCACCTTCGTCTCCGGCGAAGCCCTCGACAGCCGAGTCATCTTCCAGGACTTCAGCTTCTACCAGCCCTACGAGAGCGACACCTACACGACGCTCGCCGCGCGTGCGGAGGAGCTCGCCGACCTCGGCGTCACCGACGTGTGGACCGCCCCGGCGTCCCGCGCGCTGAACGCCTACAACGAAGAGGGCTACGCGATCACCGACCGCTACGACCTCGGCGAGTTCCCCGCCGGCCACGGCGGAGCGACGG
Source organism: Frigoribacterium faeni (assembly GCF_011761235.1). Taxonomy (GTDB): domain Bacteria; phylum Actinomycetota; class Actinomycetes; order Actinomycetales; family Microbacteriaceae; genus Frigoribacterium; species Frigoribacterium faeni_A. The sequence goes on along the minus strand of NZ_JAAOYW010000002.1, from coordinate 924,695 downwards.
CCACGAAGTACGGCACGAGCGACGAGCTCAAGGCCGCGATCGCGGCGATGCACGACGCCGGGATGAGCGTCCAGGCCGACATCGTGCCGAACCAGATCTACAACTACCAGGACCGCGAGGTCGTGCGCGTCACCGCCGTCAACCAGTGGGGCACGCCCGACAACCCGAAGGTCGTGAACAAGCTCTACGAGGTGTACACGAAGGGCAGCGCGGCCGGCCAGCAGAAGTACGGCACGTTCCCGCAGTGGAGCAGCGCCGACCTCAACGGCATCTCGACGCAGGACATCGGCACCGACCGGGTCATGCTCGACCCCGCGGGCGAGCCGTACCGCTACTTCGGCGCCGACGACGAGCGCAACTACCTGCCCGAGTGGCTCGCCGCCACCGACGCCCAGCGCTACGGCGAGATCAACGCCATCGACGGCTACCTGACCGTCGACGGCTACTACGCCGTCGCCCACGACGACCGCGGCGCCGTGTGGCGCTCGCTGCTGCTCGGCTACACCGAGAACCAGCCCGGCGCGATCACGCAGACCTACCTCGACTACATGCGCGAGCGAGGCTACGGAGGCGGTCCGGACGCCACCGACGACGAGGTGCGTGCCGCTCTGGTCGCCGTCACCGACTCGGAGGCGCAGAACGCGACGAACGACTACATCGGCCTCCAGCCGGGGTACTCGTCGAGGTCCGAGCAGGGCATCACCGCCCTCCGCTTCGACGACGACACCAGCGGCGTCAACGAGAACCTCATCCAGTCCGAGTTCCTGCTCGGCCAGGACGTCGACAACTCGTCCGCCGCCGTGCAGGCCGAGCACCGCAACTGGGAGGAGTTCCTCCTCGACGAGTACGGCTTCGACGGCTTCCGCTTCGACGCCGCCGGGCACTACAACAAGGAGATCCTCGAGCAGTCGGCCGACCTGTTCGCCGAGCGCTACGGCGACGACCAGCTCAGCCACCTCAACTTCATCGAGTCGTACGTCGACGAGCAGGTGCCGTTCCTGAACGGCACCGGCAACGGCCAGCTCGCCTACGACGACGAGCTGCACTACGCCTACTTCGACGCCCTCGGCGAGGGCGACCCGTCGAAGCCCCTGAGCACGGTCGTGACGAACTCGTACAAGGACCGCACGGGCACCGGCTCGACCGACACGGTCATCCCGAACTGGTCGTTCGTGACGAACCACGACACCGAGCACAACGACATGGCGAAGATCTCCCTCACGGCCGAGCAGGCCGGCGGGTTCCCGTACGGCACCAAGGAGTTCCAGCTCGCGCAGTACGAGATCTACACGGCCGACCGCGCGACGGTCGACAAGCAGCACGCGCCCTACAACGTGCCCGCGTCGTACGCCCTGATGCTCACGAACCAGGACACCGTCCCGACCGTGTTCTACGGCGACATGTGGGAGGCCGACGCCTCGTACATGACGACCGAGTCGCCGTACCACGACGCCATCACGGCCCTGCTGCAGATGCGTGAGCAGAACGTCTCGGGCGAGCAGACGGTCACCCTGCACGAGTCGAACCTCTCGAGCACGCCCGGCCAGGACCTCATCTCGAGCGTCCGCGCCGGCAGCGACCGCGAGACGGGTGTCGGCGTCGTCGTCGGCAACCAGCCCGACCTCGACACCACCGTCGAGGTCGCGATGGGGGCCGAGCACGCCGACCAGGAGTACGTCGACGCCCTCGGCTACCACGGCGAGACCCTGACCACCGACGCCGACGGCGTCCTCACCGTGCCCGTGCAGGGCACGCGGACCGTCGAGGTGAACGGCTACCTGGCCGCGTGGGTCCCCGCGCAGCCGGCCGAGACCTCCACGGCCGTCGTGGCCGCCGCCTCCTCGATCACGGAGGGCGAGACCACCGAGCTCGCCGCCGAGGTCTCGTCGCAGGCCGACGGGGCGACGGGCAGCGTCGAGTTCCTCGACGGCGCCGTGTCGCTGGGCACGGCCGAGCTGGTCGACGGCCGCGCAGTGCTCACCACCCCGGCCGACCTGGCCGTGGGCGAGCACTCGATCACCGCGGTGTACTCGGGCGACGAGCGCCACCTGGGCAGCACCTCGCCCGCGAGCGTGCTGACCGTCGTCGCGGCCGCCGTGCCCGGCGACCCGGGCACGACGCCCGGCGGCGGCACCGCGCCCGCCGACGGCACCGCCCCGGTCGGCGGCGGCACGAGCCCCGCCGACGGCACGACACCGGTCGGCGGCACCACGCCGGCGACCGGCAGCACCCCGGCGGGCGGCACGACCGGCCTCGCCGACTCGGGCACCGACGCGGGCACGGCGAGCGCCGCCTCCCCCGCCGGCAGCCTCGCGTTCACGGGTGCCCAGACCGCCGCGTTCGTGGCGGCGGCGGCCCTGCTGCTCGCCCTCGGCGCCGCGGCGCTGGTCTGGAGCCGCCGCCGCCGGCGTGCGCTCTAGCAGCAGCTGAACACGACGAGGCCCCCGCCGCTCACCCGAGCGGCGGGGGCCTCGTCGTCCCCTGGACCCTCGACCAACCCGGGGCGCCCCGGGTCGGTCGCTCGGCGCCCGCGCCCCAGCGTCAGCCGTTGGGCGCGACGAGCACCTTGGCGTGCCGGGTCTCGCCGCTGTCGAGCTCAGCGAGCAGGGCGGGCAGGTCGTCGAGGCCGACGGTGCCGGTGATCAGCGGGGCCGCGTCGACGGAGCCGTCGGCGAGCGCGCGCATCGCCCCGACGAAGTCCGAGTGCGTGTAGGCGAGGCTGCCGATCACGGTGAGCTCGCGGCTCTGCCAGTCTCCGTACGACACCTCGGAGCTGGTCATCGGGTACCCGAGCAGGGCGAGCGTGCCGCCGCGGCGGACCAGCTCGGCGCTGGACTGGAACAACGAGGAGGCGCCGGTGCACTCGTAGAGGACGTCCGCCCCCAGCCCGTCCGTCAGCTCGAGGACGCGGGCGCGGAACGCGTCTCCGGGTGCGTGGACGTCGGTGAAGCCGAGGCGGCGCGCGGTCTCGCGCCGCGCCTCCATGGGCTCGACGATGACGACGGCTCCGGCGCCGGAGTGGCGGGCGTGCTGGGCGGTGAGCAGGCCGATGGGGCCGGCGCCCTGGACCACGACGACGGAGCCGAGGCGCTGGCCGGCGCGGCGGACCGCGTGGAACGTGACGGCGGTGGGCTCGACGAGGCCGAGCTGTTCGTCGCTGAGGCCGTCGAGGGCGCGCTGGACGCGGCGCTCGTGGACGGTGACGTGCTGGGCGAAGGCGCCGTGCTCCGGGGCGTCGGGCGAGACGCCGTTGGCCTCGGCGAACGCGGTGTCGCAGTGGGCGGGGTGTCCGGCGCGGCACATGGCGCAGGTGCCGCAGGGCGGTCCGACGCTGGCGACGACGCGGTCGCCCACGGCGACGGTGGTCACCTGGTCGCCGGCGGCGACGACGGTGCCGGTCCACTCGTGGCCGAACACCGCGGCGGGGATGAGCCCGCCGGACGCCCACCCGTGCGTGTCCGTGGCGCAGACGCCGGTGTAGCGGATGCGCACCACGACCTGCTGGCCGGTGGGGGCCGCGAGGTCGGCCTCGGCGAGGGCGACCGAGCGCTCGGCGTCGACGGTGGCGTAGCGGGTGCGGGCGGGGAGGTCGGTCATGCCGTCCAGGCTAGGCCCGGGCGACAGGTGTCGCCCGGCTGGCTGGCGCCCGCCGGGTCTCGGTCGACAGTCGGCCTGCTTGCGAGACGGGGCCGGCGTCGGCAGAGTGAGGCGCAGAGCGAGAGAGAGCTGTGCCGAGATGACTCCCCCACCGAGCGTGCCGTCGTCGCTGTCCGACTACGTCCTCGTCTGGTGTGCCGACCTGCTCGAGGACCTCGAGCCCGACCGACGCCGGGACCTGCTGCAGAACATGGCGATGATGTACGAGGGCGGGCCGTGGCCCAGCCGGCTGCACATCCAGCGCCTCGCCGAGCAGATGAGCGGCCGGTACGGCGGTGCCGACGTCTTCATCGGCGACCTGCTGGCCCAGACGCCTGCCTACGTCGCCGGGATCGTGAGCCGCCTCGGCGACGACGACCCCGGAGTGCGCGAGGACGCCCGTCGGCGGCTAGCGCACCAGCCGGGCACGCCCGAGCTGGTCGCCCTGATCGAGCAGGCGACCGCCGAGGGCCACCTCACGTCGGAGCAGCGAGCCACGATCCTGGCGGGTGCGACGAGCAACCCGGTGCTGCCCGAGCCCAAGGAGGCGCCGCCCCAGTACCCGGAACTCCCCCCGGACCACCCCGAGTCGTACGCCGAGAAGCTCGAGCGTGACCCGCCCTACGAGGCGTTCACGTCCCGGCCCGACCAGCAGCGCGACCTCGCCCAGCTCGAGTCCAGGTGGCAGGCCGGCCTCCTCGAGCGCCAGGCCTACCGCCGCGCGCTGACCGACATCATGCGTCGCCCGCCCGGCGGAGAGTCGAACACGTAGGAATCGTGGTCTGCGGGGGCGACTCCGCGCGGTCTCGAGACAGATCCGTTCCGCACTGACCTGCCGAGACGTCCTGAGCACCGCTGCCTCGCGGAGTGGCTGGTCTCCGCGATCGCTCGCCACCCCACCTCGTGCGCGCGACCCACCCCGTCGACCCGCCCTGCGCCTCCTTCGCTCTCGGCCCCGGGTGCGATGTCAAGAGCCAACATCATGTCTCGCGGCCCGGCGGCCGGCCGCGCACACTGAGGGCGAACGCGCGGCCATCAGGGGCGATCACGACGCCCCGGGCCCCGCTCGCACATCCGGCAAGCGCTCATCGACGAGACGAGGAGGACGTGATGACGCACGACACGAACGACAGGGGAGTCATCCCCGCTCTGCGGCCGAGGAGGGCCGCCTGATGGCCGGTCGACTGGCCGGGGCCGGCGCGGTCGGCGCGGCCGCGGTGGCGACCGCAGCCGCCGTCGTACAGCGACACCGCCGCCGCCCCGACGAGGGCGCCGGGTCGCCGCAGGAGTCCCGCTCACGGTGGCAGGCCGTGACCGTCCTGGCCGAGCCGCACGAGGTCCTCGGGGCCGACCACACCCCGCCCTTCTTCGAGGAGCTCCGCGACACCGTCGAGGTGGAGGTGCGGCCCGCCCCCGCCGACAAGGGCAGCGAACTACGCGCCCGCCTCCGCCGACCTGCGTCGTCGGGGAGCGATGCCGAGGAGGCGGCCAAGACGATCCGGGTCGCGCTGCGGCGTGCCAAGCAGGTCATCGAGACCGGCGAGGTGCTGCGGGTCGACCCGACCCCCCACGGCGAGCGCAAGGACACCCCCACCGGTGCCCTCGTCGACGAGGCCACCGACCGAGCCGACGAGGAGGGGCTGCTGTGAAGGCCCTCTGCTGGACCGGAGTGAACGAGACCTCCGTCGAGACCGTCGACGACCCGACCCTGCTCAACGACCAGGACGTCATCGTCAAGGTCGGCCTGAGCACGACCTGCGGGTCCGACCTCCACCTGCTCGGCGGCTACGTCCCCACCATGCGGTCGGGCGACGTCCTCGGGCACGAGTTCATGGGCGAGGTCGTCGAGGTCGGGTCGGCCGTGCGCCGGCACCGCGTCGGCGACCGGGTGGTCGTCTGCTCGTTCATCGCCTGCGGCCGGTGCTGGTACTGCACCCACGAGCTCTGGTCGCTGTGCGACAACGGCAACCCGAACCCGGCGATCACCGAGACGCTCTGGGGCTCGCCGATCGGCGGGTGCTTCGCCTACAGCCACGCCCTGGGCGGCTTCGCCGGCAGCCACGCCGAGTACGTCCGGGTGCCCTACGCCGACCGGGGAGCCTTCACCGTGCCCGACGGCGTCTCCGACCAGGCCGCCCTCTTCGCTTCTGACGCCGCCCCGACCGGCTGGACCGGTGCCGACCTCGCCGGGATCACGCCCGGCGACACGGTCGCGGTCTGGGGCGCCGGGGGCGTGGGCCAGATGGCCGCCCGGGCCGCCGTGCTGCTCGGGGCCGAGCAGGTCGTCGTCATCGACGCGCTGCCCGAACGGCTCGGCCAGGTGCGGACCCACATCGGCGCCGAGACCCTGGACTACGAGGAGGACGACGTCCTCGCCGAGCTGAAGGAGCGCACCGGCGGCCGGGGTCCCGACGTCTGCATCGAGGCGGTCGGCATGGAGGCCGACGGCACCGGGGCCCAGCACCTCTACGACCAGGTCAAGCAGCAGCTGCGACTGCAGACCGACCGGCCGACGGCGCTCCGCGAGGCGATCTACGCCTGCCGCAAGGGCGGCAGCGTCTTCACCCTCGGGGTCTTCGCCGGGCTCGTCGACAAGTTCCCGCTCGGGGCCGTCATGAACAAGGGGCTCACCCTCCGGGGCGCCCAGCAGCACGGCCACCGGTACATCCCGATGATCCTCGACCGCATCGCGGCCGGCGAGATCAGCACCGAGCACCTCGCCACCCACGTGCTCCCGCTCGACCAGGGGCCGCGGGGCTACGAGATGTTCAAGAACAAGGAGGACGGGTGCGTGCGCGCCGTCTTCCGCCCCGGTGCCTGACGGTGCCCTGCCGTCCGGCACCGCACCTCCGCCGGGTCCCGGCACCGCACCTCCACCGGGATCCGGCACCGCACCTCCCCCACCACCCGTCAACGAAGGAAGGGAAGACACCATGAGAGCAGTCGTCTACGAGGGCCCGAGGAAGGTCACCGTGACCGACGTCCCGGACGCCCGCATCGAGCGGCCCACCGACGTCCTGGTGCGCATCACCAGCACCAACATCTGCGGCTCCGACCTGCACATGTACGAAGGGCGGACCGACTTCGAGACCGGCCGCTGGTTCGGCCACGAGAACCTGGGCCAGGTGGTCGAGGTCGGGTCGGCCGTCGACGAGGTCGAGGTCGGCGACTGGGTCGTGCTGCCGTTCAACGTGGCCTGTGGCCACTGCAAGAACTGCGAACGCGGCCTGACGAACTACTGCCTGACCGCCCAGCCGGAGCTCGCGTGGGCCGGCGCCGCGTTCGGCTTCGCCGACATGGGCCCCTGGCCGGGCGGGCAGGCCGAGCTGCTGCGGGTGCCGTGGGGCGACTTCAACTGCCTGCGCCTCGGCGAGGACGCCGAGGAGAAGCAGACCGACTACGTGATGCTCGCCGACATCTTCCCCACCGGGTACCACGCGACCGAGATGGCCCACGTGTCCCCCGGCGACCAGACCGTCATCTACGGGGCCGGCCCGGTCGGCGCCATGGCGGCCTACTCGGCGATCCTCAAGGGGGCGAGCAAGGTGATGGTGGTCGACCGGCACCCCGACCGCCTCGCCAAGATCGAGGAGATCGGAGCCGTGCCGATCGACGACTCCGCCGTCGACCCGGTCGAGGCCGTCCTCGACCTCACCATGGGGCTCGGGGCCGACAACGGCTGCGAGTGCGTCGGCTACCAGGCGCACGACCCCGACGGCACCGAGCAGCCGAACCTGACCCTGAACCGGCTCGTGCGGTCCGTCCGGTTCACCGGCCACATCGGGGTCGTCGGCGTCTACGTGCCACAGGACCCGGGCGGGCCGGACGAGCTGGCGAAGCAGGGCGTCGTCCCGTTCGACTACGGCCAGTTCTGGTTCCGCGGGCAGACCATGGGCACGGGGCAGTGCCCGGTCAAGAAGTACAACCGGGCCCTCCGCGACCTGATCGTCAGCGGCAGGGCGACGCCCTCCTGGATCGTCAGCCACGAGCTGTCCCTCGAGGAGGCGCCCCAGGCGTACGAGCACTTCGACCGTCGGGACCACGGCTGGACCAAGGTCGTCCTGCACCCCGACACCGCTCCGGCCGGCCGCTGACCCCGACCGGCGAGGACCCCGACGTGACCACGATCCACGACCGCATCCTGTCCCCCCGGCGAGCGGTCGCGTACGTGGTCGTCGGGGTCCTCGTCGGGGCGGCCGTCGCCCTGGCCGGCGCCCCGACGCTGGGGCCCCTCGCGGCCTGGTGCACGGCCGGCGTCGTCGCCCTGGTGCACGTGTGGCGGGCCTGCTGGCCGCAGGACCCGGCGGGCACCGAGCGCCTCGCCCGCGAGGAGTCGAGCTCCCGCCTCAGCGACGACGCCGTCGTCGTCGCGTGCCTCGCCAGCGTCGCGGCCATGGGCCTCGCCCTGGTGCAGGCACGAGACGCCAGCGACCCGGTGTCGGTGGCGACCGTCGTCCTCGGGGTGGTCGGCACCATGGTCGCCTGGGCCCTCGTGAACACGGTCTGGGCCCTCAAGTACGCCCGGGTCTACTACGTCGACCACGACCGCGGCGGCTTCGACGTCAAGCAGGAGGCGCCCCCCACGTACAGCGACTTCGCCTACCTGGCCTTCACCATCGGCATGTCGTACTCGGCCCCCGACGTCGAGCCCGACGACACCCTGACCCGGCGCCGGGCGCTCCCCCACGCGCTGCTCTCGTACTTCTTCGGCACCGTGCTGATCGCCACCACCCTGAACCTGGTGACGAACCTCGCCCAGAGCTGACCCCGAGGAGGCGGTGGCGCCTCCCCGGCGGACGGCCGACGATCCAGACGGACCGGCCGGGGTGCAAGGGCCTTGTGGCATCCCGACGGATGTGATTGTTTCGGGGCAACCCAGCTCTGCTGGTGCAGGGCTCGGGCTGCGACGCCTGGCCGCTGGGGCCTCGCGCCGCCCAGTTCCCCCGAGGTGAGATCGATGGGCAGGCTCACGTACGACCAGGTGGCCTCGGTCGAGTTCGACGACCGACTGCTGCTGCACTTCCAGATCGTCATCGGCATCAAGCTGAGACGGCGCGAACCGTTCTACTTCTCGTGGCGGGAGGACCAGACCGTGGGCAGGTGCCGCACGAGCATCTGGCTGCACCCGGCCGTCCTGCTGCTGTTCAAGTACTACGGATCCCGGACCCCGCAGGTCAACCCCGCGTGGATCCACGCCCTCGAGCTCACTGCCAACTCGAACTCGGGGCTGCAGTGCGTCCCCGAGCCCGACTCGCCTCGCAGCGCCCACGTGACCGTGTGAGCCGCCCGCCGGGCGTGTCGTCGACCTAGCTCGGCATGTCCACGAACCGCGAGAACATGCCGTGGAACGCCACGGTGATGGTGTCCGTCGGGCCGTTGCGGTGCTTGGCGACGATGAAGTCGGCCTCGCCCTGGCGGGGGTTGTCCTTCTCGTAGGCGGACTCGCGGTGCAGCAGGATGACCATGTCGGCGTCCTGCTCGAGCGAGCCGGACTCTCGCAGGTCGCTGATCGCGGGCTTCTTGTCGGCACGCTGCTCCGGGCCACGGTTCAGCTGCGACAGCGCGATCACGGGCACCTGCAGTTCTTTCGCCATGAGCTTCAGCGCGCGCGAGAACTCCGAGACCTCTTGCTGACGGCTCTCGACGCGCTTGCCCGAGGTCATCAGCTGCAGGTAGTCGATGACCACGAGCTTGAGGTTGTGCTGCTGCTTGAGCCGGCGGCACTTGGCCCGGATCTCGACCAGCGTCATGTTGGGGGAGTCGTCGATGAACAGGGGCGCGTCGTTGATGCGGCCGCGCACCTGCGCGATGTTCGTCCAGTCGCGGGCGTCGACGGTGCCCTTGCGCATGTTCTGCAGCGGCACGCTCGACTCGGCCGACATCAGGCGCATCGCGATCTCGCTGCGCCCCATCTCGAGCGAGAAGAACACCGATGCCTGGCCGTGCTTGATCGACGCCGCCCGCGCCAGGTCGAGCGCCAGCGTCGACTTTCCGAGCGCGGGTCGCGCCGCCACGATGATCAGCTGGCCGGGGTGGAACCCGTTCGTCAGGGCGTCGAGCTGCGCGAAGCCGGTCGGCACGCCCGTCATCTGCCCGTCGCGGCCCTTGGCCGCCTCGATCTCGTCGATCGCGACCGTCACGGCCTCGTTCAGGGGCACGTAGTCCTCGGTCTGCACGCCGCCGGCGACGTTGTAGACCTCGGCCTGCGCGTTGTTGACCAGGTCGACGACCTCGCCCTCGCTCGCGTAGCCCATCTGCACGATGCGGGTGCCGGCCTCGACCAGGCGCCGCAGCACCGCCTTCTCGGCGACGATCGACGCGTAGTAGCCGGCATTGGCGGCCGTGGGCACGACGCCGGTGAGCGTGTGGAGGTACTCTGCGCCTCCTGCCCTCGACAGGTCGCCCGACTTCATCAGCTCGTCGCTGACCGTGATGACGTCGGTGGGCTCGCCGTGCGAGTACAGCCCCAGGATCGCGTCGTAGATGACCTCGTGCTTCGGCACGTAGAAGTCCATGCCGCGCACCGTCTCGATGACGTCGGCCACGGCGTCCTTGCTGAGCAGCATGCCGCCGATGGTGCTCTGCTCGGCCAGCAGGTCGTGCGGGGGCACCCTGTCCATGCCGGTGCCGCCACGCTCGCCGCGCTGCTGGTCGCGGTCGCCGGAGGTGCCGCTCGCGAGACCGAGGTGAGCGATCGACATGGGACCTCCTGCAGGGTGTTCGGGACGTGCCGGACGGCGACGGACGCCGCCCAGGACGGTTCTACAACGAGCAGCCGACATCCCCGTGCCGGGCCCCCGCGGCACCCGTCTGGCGAGCGCGGTACACCTTATGGACACCTAGTTCTCCACAGCAAATGCACCTGTGGATAACTCTGGGGAGAACCGGTGAGAAACGCCGGGGCGAGTTGTTGACAACTGTGGATCGTCCTGTGGAGAAAAAGATACTTCGCGGGCTGGAGGCCACTCTGACCTGGGCTTTATTTTTCCGCAGCGTGTGTGTGAAAACTTCCTTAGACCGGGGGTTGAGACTCCCGATTTGACATCCGGCTGTGCACAGAGAAGTTGACAAGGAGGCGCGGCGCCCGGTACGAGCGCAGGCCGCGTTCAGCTTCACGTAACCCCCTGTTCGGGGGCTGTCTGCCGCCTCCTTCGCCCCTGCCGCCGCGGCGCAGCCCGCCCCCTCACGGCGGAGAACCCCGTTCCGTTCAAAGAACCCCGATGCACGGTGGTTCTTTGAACGGAACGGGGTTCACAGAGCCGACAGCGGACGACAGCGGCCGCACGCACGCACGCACGCACCCCGCACGCACCCCGCACGCACGAGAGAGCGGCGACCCCCGAGGGGGCCGCCGCTCTCTGGCACTGCTCGCTGCTGACGCAGCGCAGGGACTACTTCGCGCTGACCACCGTGAGGGTGATCGTGGCGATGACGTCCTCGCGCAGGCGCAGGGTGGCCTCGTGCTCGCCGACGAGCTTGATGGCCGAGGGGATCTCGACCTTGCGCTTGTCGATGGTGGCGACGCCCTGGGCGCTGACGGCGTCCGCGACGTCGCCGGGACGCACGGAGCCGAAGAGGCGGCCGTCGGCACCGGTCTTGACGGTGAGGCGGATCTTCTGGGCCTCGAGGCGGGCCTTGAGGTCGTGCGCCTCCTCGATGGTCTTGAGCTCGCGGGTCTCGCGGGCGGCGCGGATCTGCTCGACCTGCTTCTCGCCACCACGCGACCACGCCACGGCGAAGCCCTGGGGGACGAGGTAGTTGCGGGCGTAGCCGTTCTTGACGTCGACGACGTCACCGGCGGAGCCGAGGCCGGAGACCTCGTGCGTGAGGATCACTTTGGACATGGTTGCTCTCTCTTCCGTTCGCCGCTGATCAGCGGCCGGAGCCGGCGTAGGGGAGGAGCGCCATCTCGCGGGCGTTCTTCACGGCACGGGCGATGAGGCGCTGCTCCTGGACGGAGACGCCGGTGATGCGACGGGCACGGATCTTGCCGCGCTCCGAGATGAACTTGCGGAGGGTCGCGACGTCCTTGTAGTCGATGACGCCGACGCGGATCGCCTTCGCGGGAGCGGCGTTCTTGCCGCCCTTGCCGCGGAGGGGCTTGCGGCGGTCGCCGCTGCTCTTTCCAGCCATTGTTTTTCTGCTTTCGAGTTCAGATGAAGAAGAAGTGAGGTGCGACGAGGCCTAGAAGGGCGTCTCGTCGTTGTAGGTGCCGCCGCCGGGGGTGTTCCAGACGTCGCCGCCCTGGCTTCCGCCCTGGGCGGGCGCGGGCTGGCCCCACGGCTCGGACTGCTGTCCGCCGCCGACCTGGCCCTGCTGGCCGCCGCCGCGATTGCCCCCGAAGGAGCCACCGCCGCCGCCGCCGCCTTCGCGGGACGAGGAGGCGCGGGTGACCTGAGCGGTCGCGTAGCGCAGCGAAGGGCCGATCTCGTCGACGTCGAGCTCGAAGCTGGTGCGCTTCTCGCCCTCCTTCGTCTCGTAGCTGCGCTGCTTCAGACGGCCCTGCACGATGACGCGCGAGCCCTTCGTCAGCGACGACGCCACGTGCTCGGCGAACTCGCGCCACACGCTGGCACGGAGGAACAGCGCCTCGCCGTCCTTCCACTCGTTGGACGCGCGGTCCAACGTGCGGGGGGTCGACGCGATGGTGAAGTTCGCGACCGCGAGCCCGTTCTGCGTGTAGCGCAGCTCGGGGTCACTGGTGAGGTTGCCCACCACTGTGATGACGGTCTCTCCGGCCATCGGCTACTCGGCAGCCTTCGGCGCGGCGGGAGTCGCGGTGGAGGCCGGCGTCGCGGAGCCGGCGGAGGCCGGAGCGGCAGCCGGGGCGGCGGGGGCCTTGGCGGCCTTGCGGGCAGCCTTCTCGTCCGAGAGCTTCTTGGCCTCGGCGACCATCGCGATGGCCTCCTCGGCGCGCAGCACCTTGGTGCGGAGGACGGCCTCGGAGAGACCCAGCTGACGGTCGAGCTCGACCGTGGCGGCCGAGTTCGAGGTCATGTTGACGACGGCGTAGATGCCCTCGGTCTTCTTGTTGATCTCGTAGGCGAGACGACGACGACCCCAGATGTCGATGTTGTCGATCGTGCCGCCGTCGTTGCGGATGACGTTGAGGAACTTGTCCAAGCTCGGGGCGACGGTGCGCTCATCGATCTCGGGGTCCAGGATGACCATCAGTTCGTACTGGTGCATGACTAACCCACCTCCTTCGGACTTCGCGGCTACAGACGTTCTGCAGCAGGAGGGTGTTCATGACGTCGCGCCCACCCAGGGGCAGACGCAACCTTCCCAGCGTAGCCGCTCGCCCCTCGCACCACAACGCCCGGGTCGCGTCGCGACCAGGGACCACGAAGGAGGCGCCGCCTCAGCGAGGCGTCCCGCGACCGTCCTCGAGGGTGGCCGTCGCCGCTTCCTGGGCCCGGGCCAGCGCCTCCTCGACGCTCGCCGTGCCGAGGAACATCTCGTCGAGCACGGGGTCGACCACGGGCTGGGCGTCGCCCCAGATGCCGGTCGGCGCCGGGATCGTGTCTCCCGTCGCGAGGGCGTCGAAGAACGGCGACACGTCGACGCCCTGGTCGGCCCAGTGCTCGTAGTAGGCGGCCTGGGCGCCGAGCACGGCGGGCACGGCCGCGCCGTCGGCGCCGATGTACTCCGAGCCGTCGGTCGAGCCGAGCCAGGCGAGCACGCGGGCCGTCGCGTCGCGGTGCGGCGTGTGGGCGTTGCCCGACGCCACGATGCCGTTCGAGACGCTGACGCGCCCCTCCGGCCCCGCGGGCAGGTGCGCGACCCCCCACGAGAAGTCGGCGTCGGCGGCCACCGGCGCCAGGCTGTACAGCCCCGACTGGAACAGCGCCATGTGGCCCGAGGTGAACTGCTCGCGGCTGTGGTCGGGATCGGCGTTCGTCAGGGCGGCCGGGGGAGCGACCCGGTGCTGCTGCACGAGGTCGACCACGTACTGGAAGGCCTCGCGCGCCTCCGGCGTGTCCAGCTCGAAGGAGGTGCCCGCCGCGTCCTCGAGGCTCGCCCCGTTCGAGCCCAGGTAGTCGAGCCAGATCGCCTGCAGGTCCTGCCCGGCGTTGTAGCCGTACTGCACCGGCGTCCCGTCGAAGGCGGGGTCGGCGGCGGTGCGGCCCTGGGCGTCGCGGGTGAGCTGCTCGAGCACGGGCAGCAGGGTGTCGCCCTCGCCGCCGCCGGGCGCCCAGGTCAGGTCGTCGAGCACGGCGGGGTCGACGCCGTCGGCGGCCAGCAGGTCGGCGTTGTAGTAGAGCGCGATGCCGCCGTCGCTGAGCTGCGGCACGCCCCAGAGCCGGCCGTCGACCGTGTACTGCTCGGTGACGGGGGCGCTCCAGGCGCGGCGGGCCGAGGCGCCGAGCACCTGGTCGACGTCGAGCAGGTCGCCGGCCTCGGCACGGTCGGCGTAGCTCGCGCTGTTCAGCCAGTAGACATCGGGGGCGTCGCCCGCGTCGAGGTCGGCGTCGAGGGCCGCGGCGTAGTCGGCGTACGGCACCACCTCGACGTCGACGTGGATGGTCGGGTTGTCGCGCTCGAAGGTGGCGAACGACTTCTCGTAGCCGGCGGCCACCGCCTCGTCCCAGAGCCGCACGGTCACCGTGACGTCGCCGTGCCGACCGGGCGAGGCCGCGACGGTCTCGGGGGAGCGGGAGGCGCCGTAGGCCGCGATGCCGGCGGCGGAGCCGGCGACGACGGCCACGCAGACCGCGACGGCGACGGTGACGGAGCTGGGTCGGGAGCGCACGACCGAAGGCTACGGCCTAGGAGGCGCGCGCGGCCCACCAGGACAGCAACCGCTCGGTCGCGACCTCGGTGCCCAGGGGCCCCTCCTCGGTGCGCAGCTCGAGCAGGAACCGGTACGCCTCGCCCACCTCGCGGCTCGGCCCGATGCCCAGCACGCGCTGGATCTCGTCGCCGTCGAGGTCGGGACGCAGCGAGTCGAGCGCCTCGCGCTCGCGCAGGTCGGCGATGCGGGCCTCGAGGTCGTCGTAGGCGAAGCCGAGGCGGTCGGCCTTGCGCCGGTTGCGGGTCGTCACGTCGGCGCGGGTGAGCATGTGCAGGCGCTCGAGCTCGTCGCCGGCGTCGCGCACGTAGCGGCGCACGGCCGAGTCGGTCCAGGCGCCCTCGGTGTAGCCGAAGAAGCGCAGGTGCAGCTCGATCAGCCGCGACACCGACTTGACCGTGTCGTTGTCGAACCGCAGGGCCCGGAGGCGCTTGCGGGCGAGCTTCGACCCGACCACGTCGTGGTGGTGGAACGTCACGACCCCGCCGGGCTCGAGCCGCCGGGTGTCGGGCTTGCCGCAGTCGTGCAGCAGGGCGGCCAGGCGCAGCACGAGGTCGGGCGCCTCGCCCGGGTGGCGCTCGGCCTCGTAGCCGATCGCCTGGTCGAGCACGGTGAGGCTGTGCTCGTAGACGTCCTTGTGGTGGTGGTGCTCGTCGATCTCGAGGCGCATCGCGGCGAGCTCGGGCAGCACGTGGTCGGCGAGGCCCGTGTCGACCATCAGCCGCACGCCCTCGCGGGGGGAGGAGGTGCGCAGCAGCTTCGAGAGCTCGTCGGCGACGCGCTCGACCGAGACGATCGAGAGGGTGGCGGCGCGGGCCGCGACGGCCTCGCGGACCTCGTCCGAGACGGCGAAGCCGAGCTGCGCGACGAAGCGGGCGGCGCGCATCATGCGCAGCGGGTCGTCGCGGAACGAGTCGACGGCGCTGCCCGGCGTCGAGAGGCGGCCGGCGAGAAGGTCTTCGACGCCGCCCGACGGGTCGACGAGCACGCGCTCGGGAAGGCGCAGCGCCATCGCGTTGACGGTGAAG
The DNA here is from genome assembly GCF_011761235.1 of Frigoribacterium faeni. Taxonomy (GTDB): domain Bacteria; phylum Actinomycetota; class Actinomycetes; order Actinomycetales; family Microbacteriaceae; genus Frigoribacterium; species Frigoribacterium faeni_A. Next base: position 909,239 of record NZ_JAAOYW010000002.1, on the reverse strand, counting down.
TCGCGGCGCACCAGGTCGCCCTCGAGGGTGTCGCCGAACTCGACGACGGGTTTGCGCGTCTCGCCGTCGTAGACGTCGCTGCGGTAGGTCGTGATCTCGACGACCTCGCCGTCGACGCGGGCGGCGATCGTGCCGAACTGCCGGCCGACGTCCCAGTGCGCCTCGGCGAGGGGGACGACGATCTCGAGGATCTGGTCGGGCGAGGCGTCGGTGGTGAAGTCGAGGTCGTTCACCCGGCGGCCGAGGAACGCGTCGCGGACCGGGCCGCCGACGAGGGCGAGCTCGTGGCCGGCGGCGGCGAAGGCGTCCGCGAGCCTCGCGACGCGGGGCGTGGCGGCCAGCTGGCCCAGTCGCTCGACTGCTGCTGCGACGGTGTCCATGACGGACCACTTTGCCACAGCGCGCCCGACGGCCGACGACGGCGGCGCCTCCTCCCCAGGGCTGAGGTCGGCCGTCACGGGGCCCGTGCCGGGGCGGCGACAGGGAGCGGACGGACTCGATTGCCTAGACTCGGCATGCCCGTCGGCCGTCCTGCGCCGGCCGCACCCTGCCTATGAGACGACTCCACGCCCTCCTCGCCGCGCTGACGGCGGTGTTCGTCGTGGTCGTGGGCGTCCCCTCCGTGGCCGGGCCCGACGCGGGCGGCCTGCTGGGCGCCTCCTCGGCCTCCGCCGCCCCGGCCTCGTCGTCCGTGGCCGACGACGCCGTGACGCTGACGCTCGCGCCGGCCGAGTCGGGCGTGCTCGTGCCGGGTCGCGACCTCGTGCTCGACGTCGTCGTCACGAACACGACCGACGACGACCTGCCTGCCTCGATCGCCCGGGTCTACCTCGACCGCAACGCGTTCGTGACCCGCGGCAAGCTCGCGAGCTGGCTGTCGCCCGCGTCGACGTCGGTCCGCGACTTCCTCGGCGCCTCGCTGACCCGCGTCGACGTGCCCGAGGTGCCCTCCGGCCAGTCGCGCACCGTCGGGTCGGTCACCGTGCCGGCCGCGTCCGTGGCCCTCGACGGCTACGGCTGGGGCGCCCGCGCCCTCGGCGCCCGGCTCGTCGACGACGCGGGCGACCAGCTCGCGCAGGCGCGCAGCAGCGTCGCGTGGTTCCCGGCCGAGAGCTTCCAGGCGACGCGCGTCGCGGTCGCGGTGCCGATCACGACGCCCGAGACCGAGAACGGCGTGCTCGACGCCACCGCCCTCGCCGCCTACACGTCGATCGACGGCACCCTGACGCGCCAGCTGCGGGCCGTGCAGGGCACCCGGGCCGCCGTGGCCGTCGACCCCATGATCATCGCGTCCATCCGCCTGCTCGGCACCGCGGCGCCGGCCTCGGCCCTCGACTGGCTCGACCAGCTGTCCCGGTCGGGCCTCGAGACCTTCCCCCTGGCGTACGCCGACGCCGACGTCGCGGGCGTGCGACAAGGAGGCGCGACGAGCGTCCCCGCCCCGGTCTCGTTCGACGCCCTGGTCGACCCGACGCTGTTCGCCGAGGCGACGCCGAGCAGCACGCCCGAGCCCTCGGCGACCGGCACCTCCGACCCGTCGTCGGCCCAGCCGCCGGCCGACGGGGGAGACCCCGGCACGGGCGGCGGCAGTTCCGACCCGACGAGCGCGCCCCCGCTGCCCACCACCGAGTCCCTGCTCAGCTGGCCCTGGACGCTCACGGGCGTCGCCTGGCCCGTGGCCGACTCGGTCGTCGCGGGCGACCTGCCCGTCCTCGCCGCCTCCGGCTACACGACGACGATCCTGTCGAGCTCGAACGTCGAGGTGTCGACGGGTTCGACCGAGAACGCGGCGACGCAGCTCGGCGACACCGCGGGCCTCGTCTCCGACGACGTCCTCTCCGACCTGCTCGTCGAGGCCGTGGGCGCCTCCGACGACGCCTCCTGGGCCTCGGCCATGGCCGAGCTCTCCGCCAGCGTCGCGACGATCGCCCGCGAGCGGCCGAGCGACGCGCGCACGCTGCTGGCCACGCTGGGCCGCGGCTGGTCGGCCGACGCCGCCTACGCCACGCAGACCCTGTCCGCCCTGGCCGACCTGCCGTGGTCGACGGCGACCAGCCTGCAGGAGGCGGTGGCCGGCACCCCGACGCCGGCCACGGTCGTCGACGCCCCTGAAGACGCCGCCCGCGTGACCCAGCTGCGCGCCCTCGTCGACGCCGACCGCCGCGTCTCCGACTTCTCCACGGCCCTCGAGCAGCCGCAGACGGTGACCGCCCCGGCCCGGCTGCGCACCCTCGCCCTCGCCTCGAACGCCTGGCGCAGCAACCCCGACGGCCTCGCCGCCGAGGTCGCGGACGCGGGCGCGGACGCGACCACCACCTCCGGCCTGGTGTCGATCGTGCAGGGCAGCGACCTGTCGATCCTCGGCGACCGCACCTCGCTGCCGCTGTACGTGCAGAACTCGACCTCGTCGCCGGCCACCGTGTACCTCGTCGTGCAGCCGTCGAACTCGCTGCTGTCGGTCGAGCAGAACCGCATCGAGGTCACCGTCGCGCCCGACTCGCAGGCGCGCGTCCGCGTGCCCGTGCAGTCCGTGGCCAACGGCACGGTCGACGTCTCGCTGAGCCTCGTGAGCGCCGCCGGCGTCGCCATCTCGACCCCGGGCACCGTGTCGATCTCGGTGCAGGCCGGCTGGGAGACCGCGATCACGTGGGTCTTCGCGATCGGGTTCCTCCTGCTCTTCGGCGGCGGCATCTACCGGACGTTCCGCAAGCGGCGCCTCGCCCGGGCGGGCGGCGGCGACGACACCGACGACAGCACCGACGGCGGCGCGGATGGTCTCACGCCGGGTGAGCCGGGCGACGACACCCCCCAGACCGGTTCCGGCAGGGACACCGGCCAGACCGGTGTCTACACCGGTCGCGGGGGGGCCTCGTGAGCGCCCCGGGCGCCGGCCTCGGCCGCGCGAGCGTCCTGCTCGCCTCGGGCACGATGGTCTCGCGCGTGCTCGGCTTCGTGAAGACGGCCGTCCTCGCGGCGGCCATCGGCCAGTCCGCCAGCCGTGCCGCCGACTCGTTCGCGCTCGCCAACCAGCTGCCGAACAACATCTACGCGCTGATCGCCGGCGGCCTGCTCAGCGCGGTGCTCGTGCCGCAGATCGTGCGCGCCGCCACGCAGGACGACGACGGCGGCCAGCGCTTCATCAACAAGGTCGTCACGCTCGGCACGCTGGTGTTCGCGCTGGTCGGCCTGGCAGGCACGCTGCTGGCGCCCCTCCTCGTCCGGCTCTACGCGCAGCAGGCGAACGCGACCGGTCAGGGGGGTTACACCTCGGACTCGATCGCGCTGGCCACGGCGTTCGCCTACTGGTGCCTGCCGCAGATCTTCTTCTACGCGATGTACTCGCTGCTCAGCGAGGTGCTCAACGCCCGGCAGGTCTTCGGGCCGTTCACCTGGGCCCCGGTCATCAACAACGTCGTCGCCATCGCCGGCCTCGTCGCGTTCATGGTCCTCTTCGGGGGATCGGCCGAGAACTCGGTGGTCGACGTCTGGACGCCGGGCCGCATCACGATCCTCGCGGGCACGGCCAGCCTCGGCGTGCTCGCGCAGGCCGGGTTCCTGCTGCTCTTCTGGCGGCGGGCCGGCCTCTCGTTCCGTCCCGACTTCCGCTGGCGCGGGGTGGGCCTCGGCGCCACCGGCAAGGCCGCCGGCTGGCTGTTCGGCATGGTGCTCGTGACGCAGCTCGCGGGCCTGGTGCAGAGCCGCGTCGCCTCGCAGGGCAGCGGCACGGGCGCCTCCAACGCCGTGCTCGCGAACTCGTGGCTGCTGTTCATGCTGCCGCACGGCATCGTGGCCGTGTCGATCGCGACGGCGTACTTCACGCGCATGAGCGGGCACGCCTCGCGCGGCGACCTGGCGGCGGTGCGCATCGACCTGTCGCAGTCGCTCCGCACCATCGGCATGTTCATGGTCTTCGCGGCGGTCGCGATGTGCGTCGTCGCGTGGCCCTTCGCGAGCTTCTTCGAGAGCACCTTCACCGGGGCGAGCCAGATGGCGCAGGTCATCCTCGGCTTCATGCCCGGCCTCGTCCTCTTCAGCGTGCTGTTCGTCGTGCAGCGCGTGTTCTTCGCGCTGCACGACCAGCGCACCCCGTTCTTCATGCAGATCGTCCAGTCGGGCATCTTCGTCGTCGGCACGCTCATCGCGTCGGTCGTCGTGGCCGACCAGTCGATCGCCGTGGCCATCGCCGTGACGACCTCGATCGCCGGCTCCGCGCAGACGATCGTCGCCCTCGTGCTCGTGAAGCGCCGCCTCGGCGGCATCGACGGCCGCTGGGTGCTGCGCCGCTACCTGCAGTTCGCCTTCTTCGCCGTGCTGGCCGGCGTCGTGGGGCTCTTCGTCGTCGCCGGCATGGGCGGTTTCAGCCCCGACGGCTTCGCGCAGTCGGGCCGCATCGCCGGACTCTCCACGGTCGTCGTGGCCGCGTTCGTCATGGCGGTCGTGTACTTCGGCCTGCTCGCGCTGATCCGCCTGCCCGAGCTGACCGAGCTGACCGCCCCGGTGCTGCGGCGCGTCCGCCCGCTGGCCGCCCGCCTCCTGCGTCGCTGAGCGCGTCCGCCCGTCGGCCGCCCGCCTCCTGCGTCCTGCCTGCCGCCTCCTGCGTCCCGCCTCGCTGAGCGGGGCCTGCGAGCCCCGGACCGGCGGAATGCGCCGACCCTAGGATGTGTTCCACCAGACGGTCGAGCGAGGGCGAGGCGGGCAGACAGCCTGCCGTCCTCTCCCGTCATCCACGAACGTCACTGAGGAAGGTGCCCATGCGCCAGATCATCATCATCGGCTCCGGCCCCGCCGGCTACACGGCGGGCATCTACGCGGCGCGCGCCGGTCTCGAGCCGCTCATCGTGGCGAGCTCGGTCGAGGCGGGCGGCGAGCTCATGAAGACCACCGAGGTCGAGAACTTCCCCGGGTTCCCCGACGGCATCCAGGGCCCCGAGCTCATGTTCAAGCTGCAGGAGCAGGCCGAGAAGTTCGGCGCCGAGGTGCTGCTCGACGACGTCACGAGCGTCGACCTCACCGGCGACGTGAAGAAGGTCACCCTCGGCAGCGGCGCCGTCGAGGAGGCCGTCAGCGTGATCTTCGCGACGGGCAGCGCCTACCGCAAGCTCGGCCTCCCCGACGAGGAGCGCCTGAGCGGCCGTGGCGTCAGCTGGTGCGCCACCTGCGACGGCTTCTTCTTCAAGCAGAAGGAGATCGCGGTCGTCGGAGGCGGCGACTCGGCCATGGAAGAGGCGACGTTCCTGACGCGGTTCGCCTCAAAGGTCTACGTGATCCACCGCTCCGAGTCGCTGCGGGCGTCGAAGATCATGCAGCAGCGTGCGCTCGACAACCCGAAGATCGAGTTCCTGTTCAACAAGCAGGTGACGGCGATCCTCGGCGACGAGAAGGCCACGGGCGTGCAGCTCACCGACACCGTCGACGGCAGCACCCGCGACCTCGACCTCGACGGCCTCTTCATCGCCATCGGCAACGACCCCCGCGTGCACCTCGTGCACGGCCAGGTCGACCTGACCTCGAGCGGCACGATCGCCGTCGAGGGCCGCAGCTCGAAGACCAACCTGCGCGGCGTGTTCGCCGCCGGCGACGTCGTCGACGACACCTACCGCCAGGCGGCCACCGCCGCGGGCTCGGGCGTCGTCGCCGCCCTCGACGCCGAGCACTTCCTCGCGAGCCTCGACCAGTCCTTTCTAGCCGAGAACACCGAGGGCGCCGCCGAGGGCATCGACACCGCCGAGTCGGTGGCCCCCGAGTCCGTCTCCGCCTAGCCGCCGGCGTCCGTCGACGACCTCGACGGACGCCCCACCGCCCCACGAACCCCCTGACGAAAGGAACCACCATGAGCAGCACCAAGGCAGTCACCGACGCGTCCTTCGAGGCCGACGTCCTCACGTCCGACAAGACGATCCTGGTCGACTTCTGGGCCGAGTGGTGCGGTCCGTGCCGCGCCGTCTCGCCGATCCTCGACCAGATCGCGGCCGAGAACTCGGACAAGATCGAGATCGTCAAGCTCAACGTCGACGACAACCCCCAGACCGCCATGAAGTACCAGATCACGTCGATCCCGGCCATGAAGGTCTACCGCGGCGGCGAGGTCGTCAAGACCGTCATCGGCGCCAAGCCGAAGCCGGCCCTCGAGGCCGACCTGGCGGAGTTCCTCGCGTAGGTCGACCCCGCGTCGACGCACCGCCCGAGAGCCCGCCCAGCACCCGCTGGGCGGGCTCTCGCCGTCTCCGGACGGCTCCGGGCATATCCTGAACCGCACCACCTCTGACCGACAGGGACGCACATGACCGACAAGGGCACCAACCTCGACCCGTGGTACGACTCGTACGCCGACCGCACGGCCGGCCTCAGCGCCTCCGAGGTCCGAGCCCTGTTCGCCGTCGCCAGCCGCCCCGAGGTGGTCTCCCTGGCCGGCGGAATGCCCTTCGTCTCCGCCCTGCCCCGTGAGCTCGTCACCGGCGCCATCGACCGCGTGATGTCGCAGGACGGCGGCGCGATGGCGCTGCAGTACGGCTCGGGGCAGGGCACGCCCGCGATCCGCGAGCACATCATGCAGATCATGGCGATGGAGGGCATCCGCGGCAGCGCCGACGACGTCGTCGTCACCACGGGCTCGCAGCAGGCCCTCGACCTCGTGACGCGCCTGTTCGTGAACCCCGGCGACGTCGTCCTCGCCGAGTCGCCCAGCTACGTGGGCGCCCTGGGCGTCTTCAAGGCCTACCAGGCTGACGTCGCGCACGTCGCGACCGACGGCGAGGGCCTCGTGCCGGAGGCGCTGCGTGAGACGATCGCCGCGGTCCGGTCACAGGGCCGCACCATCAAGTTCCTCTACACGATCCCGAACTTCCACAACCCGGCCGGCGTCACGCTGACCTGGGCGCGACGCCTCGAGATCCTCGAGATCTGCCGCGACGCGGGCATCCTCGTGCTCGAGGACAACCCCTACGGGCTGCTGTACTTCGACCAGCCGGCCCCGCAGGCGATGCGCTCGGTCGACGACGAGGGCGTCATCTACCTCGGGTCGTTCTCGAAGACCCTGGCGCCCGGGTTCCGCGTGGGCTGGGCGCTCGCCCCGCACGCCATCCGCGAGAAGCTCATCCTCGCCAACGAGTCGGCGACCCTGTCGCCCAACTCGTTCGGCCAGTTCGTCATCACCGAGTACCTCGACCAGGCCGACTGGCGCGGCCAGATCGAGTCGTTCCGCGGCCTCTACCGCGAGCGTCGGGACGCCATGCTCTCGGCCCTCGGCGAGTACCTGCCCTCGCTCAGCTGGACCGTCCCCGACGGGGGCTTCTTCGTCTGGGTGACCCTGCCCGACGAGCTCGACTCGAAGGCGATGCTGCCCCGGGCCGTCAAGGAGCTCGTCGCGTACACGCCCGGCACCGCGTTCTTCGCCGACGGGGGAGGGCGCCAGAACATCCGCCTCTCGTTCTGCTACCCGACGTCCGAGTCGATCCGCACCGGCGTCGCCCGGCTCGCCACCGTCGTCAACGGCGAGCTCGACCTGCTGTCGACGTTCCAGGGCGCACGGCTCGGGTCGTCCCGCTCGGTACGCACCGGCGTGTCGATGCCGCCCCCGAACCTCAGCTGACCAGCACTTCTTCCTGTTCCGCACGACACCGACCGGCGTCGTGCCCTGCCCCGAGAGAGAGACCTGATGACCGACAGCGCCGTGGAGAAGGTCACCGTCCTGGCCGGCGGGATCTCGCACGAACGCGACGTCTCGCTCCGATCGGGGAGGCGCGTGGTCGACAGCCTGGTCGCCAACGGCATCGAGGTCGACCTGCGCGACCCGGACGCCTCGCTTCTCGGGCACCTCACCGCCACCCGCCCCGACGTGGTGTGGCCGGCCCTGCACGGCGCCAGCGGCGAGGACGGCGCGCTGAGGGGCCTGCTCGAGGCACTCGACATCCCCTTCGTCGGCAGCAGCGCGGCAGCGGCCCGCCTCGCCTGGGACAAGCCCACGGCCAAGGAGCTGGCCCACCGCGCCGGCGTCCGCACCCCGCGCGGCATCACGCTCTCGCACGACGCCTTCCGTGAGCTCGGCGCCGCCGGCGTGCTCGCCGCCATCGCCGACGAGCACCCCGTGCCCGTCGTCGTGAAGCCGGCCCGTGGCGGCTCCGCGCAGGGCGTCACCGTGGTCGAGTCCGTCGACCAGCTGCCCCGGGCCATGGTCGACGCGTACACGTACTGCGACGACGTCATCGTCGAGCAGAAGATCACCGGCACCGAGGTGGCGGTCGGCGTCATCGACACCGGTGACGGCCCCTCGGCGCTCCCTGCCGTCGAGATCGTGCCCCGCAGCGGCTTCTACGGCTTCGAGGCCCGCTACAACGCCGGCGAGACGACGTTCTTCACGCCGGCCCGGCTCGGGGCAGGGGCGCAGGAGGCGGTGGCCGAGACCGCGGTCACGGTCCACCGGGCGCTCGGCCTCCGCCACCTCTCCCGGGTCGACCTCATCGTCGACGCGGCGGGCACCCCGTGGTTCCTCGAGGTGAACGTGCTCCCCGGGCTCACCGAGACCTCGCTCGTCCCCATGGCCCTCGACGCCGCTGGCTTCGAGCTGGGCATGGTCTACGCCGCCCTCGCAGAGAAGGCCGTGCGCGACCACCGCTGAGATGTTCCACGTGAAACGGGCCATGTCTTCAGTGGTCTGGAGCCAGTGAAAACCGTCCTGACCAGGACCGGACGTTCTCTAGCCATTGAGCGGACCGTAGGTCGGTGTTGCCCCTGATCGACAGGAGCGAGCATCCCGGTGATCGTGTCAGCAATCCAGGGCAACATGCGTTTCACGTGAAACCCTGCCTCTCCGACAAGGGGTTGGCCAGCTGTCAGTCTCGACAAGCGCGACGCACCCCCGAGTCGTTTTTGCATCTGGGGCCAGCCCGCAGGGGCGGCGTGCAGAGCCGGCGGGAGGCAGGGCCGGCGGGACGGAAGGGCGGCGCGCAGGGCCAGCGGCACGCAGAAGTCGGCGGAACGCAGGGGCGGCGGCCCACAGGCTCAGCGACACGCAAAGTCAGCGACACGCAAAGTCAGCGACAGGCCGAGTCAGCGACAGGCCGAGTCAGCGACAGGCAGGCACTGCGGCGGGCAGGTGCTGCGGCATGCAGGGCCAGCGCACTACGAGCGGGAACGCCCACGGTCACCCGGACATGAAGGAGGGCAGGCGTTTCACGTGAAACGCCTGCCCTCCCGCAATGACGGCCTACTGCGAGAACGGATCCTGTCCGAGCGCTGCCAGGATGCGGTTCAGGTCCTGCAGCGAGGCGAAGTCGATCGCGATGGAGCCCTTGCGGGCGCCCATCTTCACCTTGACCTTGGTCTCGAGTGCATCTCCCAGGTTCTCGGCCACCTCGTCGAGGTGGGCCTGGTGACGGCCGACGACCCCACGCGTCGAGCGGGGCTTCGAGGCCGTCCCCGCCGCGGCAGCCTCGGCGGCCCGCACCGACAGGTCCTCGTTGACGATCTTGTCCGCGAGCCGCTCCATGAGCAGCGAGTCACCCGTAGAGAGGATGGCGCGTGCGTGGCCGGCGGACAGCACGCCGGAGGCCACCCGACGCTGCACGCTGGCCGGCAGGCGGAGCAGGCGCAGGGTGTTCGAGATCTGGGGCCGGCTGCGACCGATGCGCGATGCCAGCTCGTCCTGGGTGATGCCGAAGTCGGCGAGGAGCTGCTGGTAGGCCGACGCCTCCTCCAGCGGGTTCAGCTCCGCACGGTGCAGGTTCTCGAGCAGTGCGTCCCGCAACATGGCCTCGTCGGCCGTGTCCTTGACGATCGCGGGGATCGTCGCGAGCCCGAGCTGCTTCGTGGCGCGCAGTCGGCGCTCGCCCATGACGAGCTCGTACTGGGGCGCAGCTGTCCCCGTCGTGCCGGCAGCACGGGGGAGGGGCCGTACGACGATCGGCTGGAGCACACCGACCTCGCGGATGCTGGTGACGAGCTCGGCGAGCTCCTCCTCGCGGAACTCCGCCCGGGGCTGCTGTGCGTTGGGCACGACGTCGAGCGGGTTGAGGTTCGCGAGGCGCGCGCCCGGTACGGCGACGAGCTCGTCCGCGGTCTGCTGACCGGTGGGGAAGAAGACGTCGACCGGCCTGTCCTGGCCTTCTTCCGCCACGGGGATGAGCGCTCCGATGCCGCGGCCGAGGCCGGTCCTCTTGGTCGCCATTACTGGGGTGCTCCTCGTCGTGCTAGTTCTGCTGCGGCCTCGAGGTACGAGATCGAGCCGGGTGAGTTGGTGTCGTAGCTGATGACGGTCTGGCCGTAGCCGGGTGCCTCGCTGATGCGCACCGACCGGGGGATGAGCGTCCGGAGCGCCTCCGCAGGGAAGTGCTCCCTCACGTCGGCGACGACCTGCTGCGCGAGGTTGGTCCTGCCGTCGTACATGGTCAGCAGGATGCTGGACACCTGCAGCTTCGGGTTGAGGTGCTTCTCGATGAGCTGGATGTTGCGCAGCAACTGGCTCAGGCCCTCGAGCGCGTAGTACTCGCACTGGATCGGGATCAGCACCTCACCCGCGGCGACGAAGGCGTTGATCGTGAGGAGCCCCAGCGACGGCGGGCAGTCGATGAAGACGTAGTCGAACCGCTCGCCTGCGGCCTCGGTCGACGACAGGTAGGCGTCGAGCTGGGTCCGCAGCCGCTGCTCCCGAGCGACGAGCGAGACGAGCTCGATCTCCGCACCGGCGAGGTGGATGGTGGCGGGCACGCAGAACAGGTCGGGGAACTCGGGGCTCTGCTGGACGACGTCGGCGATGTCGCCCTCGTTCACGATCACGTCGTAGACGCTCGGCGTCTCGGCCCGGTGCTCGACACCGAGGGCCGTCGACGCGTTCCCCTGTGGGTCGAGGTCGATGACCAGCACTCGTGCGCCGCTCCGGGCCAGGGCCGCAGCCAGGTTGACGGTCGTGGTGGTCTTGCCCACGCCCCCCTTCTGGTTGGACACCGTGAGGATGCGCGTCTTGGCAGGCGCGGGCAGCGGTTCCTTCGACAGGGCCTCGCGCCGGCGTCTCAGGTCCGCCAGTTCACGCGCCAGGGGAGTGCTGTCGTCGTACTCCGTGAATGAACTCACCGGGTGGTCTCCGCATCGCTGTGTTTCACGTGAAACGGCCTCTGGTTCCACCGGTGTGGACCGCGGGAGAGTCCGTCAGGCCGAGTCTCTACTCTATCTTCAACCCTCCGACATCCCCACCACAGGGACCCGCTCGGGCGCACACCTCCTTGTGGTTCGGGTCCCGTTTCACGTGAAACCATGCTCATCTCACGCGTGGCACGCGTACCCCGAGCCGCGACGAAGACCCCTTGTGCACAGCCCCGCCAACATGTGCATAACCATGTTCAGACCTCGCTGGCGACCGTCCGCGGCGCCTCCAGGCGGTTTCGACGGCATCGGACGCGCGCACGAGGCACCACGTCAGACTGACGGCTCTCAGATGGCTCTATCGCAGAGTAAGTGCTGATCAGAGGCACCTGGCCGTAATGAGCTGCCTGTACGCCGATCTGAGAGCGCCGAAGTCGCCGCCCCGAGGACGGAAGCGGGGCGATGCGCTCAGATCGCTTCCTGTGGAGCCGGATCGCGCCTCCTGCGGTGTTCAGTCGAGCGTGGCTCGGAACACCCGTGTCGTCTCGGCCGGGTCGACGAGCCCCACGCCGAGCTCGAGCACCTCGACGTCGACGAGGTGCGTGCGGGCGATGACCTTGCGAGCGGCCTCGATCTCCTGGTCGACGCGCGCGCCCTTCATCAGGATCAGCTCGCCGCCCGTCTTGACGAGGCGGGCCGTGAGCGGGATCAGCTTCGACAGGGCGGACACGGCGCGGGCCGTCGCCTGGTCGAGCCACGCGTCGAGCTCGACGTCCTCGGCGCGCGCGCGGACGACCTCGACGTTCGTGAGGCCGAGCCGGTCGGCCTCGGCCTGGAGCCAGTCGGTGCGTCGCTCCATGGGCTCGATGAGCAGGAGGGTGACGTCCGGGCGGGCGGCCGCGAGCACGAGCCCGGGCAGGCCGGCGCCCGAGCCGATGTCGCCGACCCGGCCGCCGGCCGTGAGCAGCGGAGCCACGAGGCCGGAGTTCACCACGTGCCGCGTCCAGAGGCGGGGCAGCTCGAGGGGCCCGATCAGGCCGAGCTCCTCGCCGTGCTGGGCCAGGTCGGCGGTGAACTGGCGCACGACGTCGAGCCGGTCGCCGAAGATCTGCTGCGCGACGGCGGGCTCTGCCTCGAGCGCGTCGATCTGTTCCGTGCTCACGGTCGGCGTCAGGCGCGCTTGATGACCGTGTGCCGGTCGCGGCCTTCGCCCTCGGACTCCGAGACGAAGCCGCGGGCGGCGACGATGTCGTGGACGAGCTTGCGCTCGTAGGACGACATGGGCGGGAGAGAGGCCGCCTCGGCCCCCTCCTCGAGGCGCTCGACCGCGCGGTCGACCATGGCGCCGAGCTCGGCCTCACGGGTCTGGCGCGAGCCGCCGATGTCGAGGATCAGGCGCGAGAACTCGCCGGTCTTGGTCTGCACGGCGATGCGCGTGAGCTCCTGCAAGGCGTTGACCGTGTCGGGCTTCGACAGCACCCGCAGCGACCCTTCGCCGTTTGCGTCGACCGAGATGTACGAGCGTCCGCTGCGCACCTCGATGTCGATGTCGCCGTCGAAGTCGCAGATGTCGAGGAGCTCCTCGATGTAGTCGGCGGCAATGTCGCCCTCGTCGAGGTCGGACCCGGACGCACCGGCGACAGCGTCGTCGTCGGTGCCGACGGGGGACTCGGAGGAGGTGCGCGGCGCGTCGGGCGCGACCGTCGCCTCCTCGGTCGTGGCCGTGGCCTCGTCGGGCAGGTCGCTGCCGGTGCTGTCGATGTCGTTCATGCTCGTCGTCTCTTCCGGGTAGATCGGTCACTCGGCGTCGGGCGCCCAGCGTGCTCCCCCGGCCGCAGGCCAGGGGAGCGGAGCGTCACTTCTTGGCGCCGTTCTGCTTCTTGGCGCGGTTCTTGCCCACCGGCTGGACCCGCTGGGTCGGCTTGGCCACGGCAGGGGCCGACTCGATCTCGGTGACGGTGATGTCGCCGAGGCCGAGGCCCTTGCGCTGGGCCTTCTTGGCGAGGCGCTCCTCGCGGGCGAGGGCCGCCTCGCTGCCGGGGGTCGGCATGTTGCGGATGACGAGGAACTGCTGGGCCATCGTCCAGATGTTCGAGGTCAGCCAGTAGAACATGACGCCGAGGGGGAACGACAGGCCCGAGAAGACGAACACGAGGGGGAGGAAGTAGAGCAGCATGCGCTGCTGCTTGAACATGGGGCTCGCCTTGGTCTCGGGCGACATGTTCTTCGAGACGATCTGCAGCTGCGTGATGAACTGCGACGCGGTCATGACGACGACCATGATGCCGGCCATGAGCCGGACCTCCCACGTCGTGGCACCGAGGAAGGTCTCCTTCAGCGGGGCACCGAAGAGGGCGGACTCGCCGAACGAGGTGGAGAGCGCCTGGTTGAGCAGGCCGATGCCGACCTTGTCCTGCTGGGCGTTGTGCAGCACCGTGTAGAGGCTGAAGAAGATGGGCATCTGGATCAGCAGCGGCAGGCACGAGCTGAGCGGGTTGGTGCCCGTGTCCTTGTACAGGGCCATGGTCTCGCGCGACATCGCCTCGCGGCTGAACTGGTCGCGCTTGCCCTTGTACTTGTCCTGGATCTTCTTCAGGCGGGGGGCGATCTCCATCATGCGGCGCTGGCTCTTGATCTGCCGCACGAAGATGGGGATGAGCGCCGCACGGACCACGAGCACGAGGCCGACGATCGACAGGACCCAGGTGCTGCCCGCCGCCGTGTCCATGCCGAGGGCCGTGAGCACGTTGTGGAAGCCCACGAGGATCGCCTCGACGACCCACCTGAGGGGCCAGAGGATTGTTCCGATGAAGTCCATGGTGTTCGGGTCAGCCCTTTCCGTGGCTCTGGACGATGAGGCGGGTCGGTCCGCCCGGGGCGGGCACGACCACGTCGGATCGAGGGACCACGAAGCCGAAGGCCGTGGTGGTGTGTCTCTGTCGCCGGGGCGGCGTCACGTCGTCGATGCCGCCGGCGGCCCAGGGGTTGCACCGTGCGATGCGCCAGGCGCCCATGGCCGACCCGCGCACGACGCCGTGCTGCTGGATGGCCTCGAGCGCGTAGCGCGAGCACGACGGGTGGTACCGACAGACCTCGCCGTAGAGCGGCGAGATCACGGCGCGGTACGCGCGGAGCAGCACGACGCACACGTTGCGCGGAAGCAACGTGACGAACTGCACCGCTGTGTTCACTGACCCACGACCTTGTCGACGACCCCCGAGATGTCCCTGAGCAGGGTAGACCACGGAACGTCGAGGCTGCCTGGCAGTGCGCGGATGACGACGTCGGTGCCCGGGGGCACCCCGGGGAGCAGGTCGTGGCAGACGTGCTTGAGCCGACGGCGGACGGTGTTCCGCGCGACGGCGTTGCCGACGGTCTTGGCCACGATGAAGCCGAACCGGACCGCGTCGTCGTCACGACGACGCACGTAGACGACCGAGTGCGCCGTGCCCGACTTGCGGCCACGGCGCACGGTGTTGCGGTAGTCGTCTGCGCGGACGATCCGGTTGGCCCGGGCCAACACGGAGGCTGCTACGCGGAGAGCTCGGTGCGGCCCTTGCCGCGGCGGTGGGCCAGGATGGCGCGGCCCGCACGGGTGCGCATGCGGGCACGGAAGCCGTGCTTCTTGGCGCGGCGACGGTTGTTCGGCTGGAACGTTCTCTTGCTCATGGGGGTTCTCTCCAGGGGATGCGGACCTGGCCTGGTGCCGTGATCCGAGAAGTCTTCTACAGCCGAGTCGGCTGGGATTCAACTGATTAAAAGTACGCGGGTTCCGTGCTGTGGTCAAACGCCGCCCCTCCGGAGAGTTTTCCACAGTGTTGACAACTTCGGTTGTGGCAGCCGTGCCCCGACGAACTAAAGTGGGCAGCCCCCGCTCCGCAACCGCGTAGTTCCGGGGAAGGAGCAGTGTTCCCGGCCTCGACGACGATCGTCAGCCGGTGGAGAAAGCTGTGCATAAGTAGGTAGGAAGAGACTCTCGTGGTGAACACCGTCGACCCGGTCCAGGACCTCTGGCGCTCCGTGCTGGCGTCGCTCACGACGGACGACCGCATCACCCCGCAGCTGCACGGCTTCATCAGCCTGGTCGAGCCGAAGGGCGTCCTGGGCGGCACCCTCTACCTCGAGGTGCCGAACGACCTCACCCGCGGCATGCTCGAGCAGCGCATCCGCACCCCGCTGCTCGAGTCCATCGCGGCCCTCGGCGACACCTCGGTCGCGAGCTTCGCGATCACCGTCAACCCGGACATCACGCCCGACACCCTCACGCAGCAGCCTGAGGAGTCCGAGCCGGCCCACTACATCGAGGCGCCGTTCGTCCCCGCCCCGGTCGAGTCGCCCTCGACCGGCAAGCGCAACGACTCGCGCCTCAACCCCAAGTACAGCTTCGACAACTTCGTCATCGGGGCCTCGAACCGCTTCGCCCACGCCGCGGCGGTCGCCGTGGCCGAGGCCCCGGCCAAGGCCTACAACCCCCTCTTCATCTACGGCTCGTCCGGCCTCGGCAAGACGCACCTCCTCCACGCCATCGGCCACTACGCCGAGACGATGTACCCGGGCATCCGCGTCCGCTACGTCAGCAGCGAGGAGTTCACGAACGACTTCATCAACTCGATCGCCAACAACCGCTCGAACCTGTTCCAGCAGCGGTACCGCGAGATCGACATCCTCCTGATCGACGACATCCAGTTCCTGCAGGGCAAGGACTCGACCCAGGAGGCGTTCTTCCACACCTTCAACACGCTGCACGACCACGACAAGCAGCTCGTGATCACGAGCGACCTGCCCCCGAAGCACCTGACCGGCTTCGAGGACAGGATGCGCTCGCGCTTCGAGTGGGGCCTCATCACCGACGTGCAGGCGCCCGACCTCGAGACGCGGATCGCCATCCTGCGCAAGAAGGCGCAGAGCGAGAAGCTGCAGGTGCGCGACGAGGTGCTCGAGTTCATCGCCACGAAGGTGTCGAGCAACATCCGCGAGCTCGAGGGCACGCTCATCCGGGTGACGGCGTTCGCGAGCCTCAACCGCACGGCGGTCGACATGGCCCTCGTGCAGACGGTGCTGAAGGACCTCATCACCCTCGACGAGGACAACGTCATCGCGCCGGTCGACATCATCCAGCACACCGCGGACTACTTCAAGCTCTCGGTCGACGACCTCTACGGGTCGTCGCGGTCGCAGGCCATCGCGACGTCCCGCCAGATCGCGATGTACCTCTGCCGCGAGCTCACCAGCCTGTCCCTCCCCAAGATCGGCCAGCTGTTCGGCAACCGCGACCACACGACGGTGATGTACGCCAACAAGAAGATCAGCGAGCTCATGAAGGAGCGCCGCTCGATCTACAACCAGGTGACCGAGCTGACCAGCCGGATCAAGCAGGACACCCGCTACAAGTAGGCGAGTCGAGGCGCCCAGCCCGCGCCTCCTCGCCGTGACCGCCCGACGGGCGTCGACCTCGTGTCGGCGCCCGTTCGTGCGTCCGGGGGCCCGCAGGAGGCGGTGGAAGGCACCTGAGGACGGCCATCCACCCCACAGTGTGGATAAGTTGTGGAAAGAGGTGGACAACTCGGGGGTCCGCTGTTCACGGATCGCCTCGGCCTGTGAGCGACGACCTCGTCGGCCTGGTCGGCGACCCGCTGACCACCCCGCCGCGTCCACACACCGTGCACAAGTCACAAAGGTGTAGTTCCCTGTCGCCTCGGGGTTTTAAACAGGTTATCCACACTGTGCACAACGGTTAAGACTGTTAATCCTGGATTACAAGAAATCGATCGAGAGACAACCTTGTGGACAGCCGGCCGGCGTCCCGGGGCCCGGGACCGCTCGCCTCTGCGCTGTGGCAGTATTGGCGGGCAATCCACGAGCGAGTAGTCGAACAGGGGTCCCCGCGTGAAGTTCCAGGTCAACCGCGACGTCTTCAGCGATGCCGTCTCCTTCGCCGTGAAGCTCCTCCCGCAGCGCACGACCCTGCCGATCCTCAGCGGAGTGCTCATCGAGGCCGACGCCGACGGCCTCACGCTGTCGTCGTTCGACTACGAGGTCTCGGCCCAGACGAGCATCGCGGCCGAGGTCGACGAGCCGGGCACGATCCTCGTGAGCGGCCGCCTCCTCGCGGACATCGCCAACCGCCTCCCCAACGCGCCCGTGACCTTCTCGACCGACGAGAACCGCATCGCGGTCAGCTGCGGCTCGGCCAACTTCTCGCTGCTGAGCATGCCCGTCGAGGAGTACCCGACGCTGCCCACCGTCGGCGACCGCTCCGGCGTCGTCCCCGGCGACGCCTTCTCGCTCGCCATCTCGCAGGTCGCCGTCGCGGCCTCGCGCGACGACGTGACCCCCGTCATCACGGGCGTGCAGCTCGAGGTCACCGAGAACGCCCTGTCGCTCGTCGCCACCGACCGGTACCGCGTGGCGGTCCGTGGCATCGAGTTCGACCCGGGCACCGCCGCGAGCACCGAGACCACCACGGCCCTCGTCCCCGCCCGCACCCTGCAAGAGGTCGGCAAGACCTTCGGCAGCGCGAGCACCGTCTCCGTGTCGATCACCGGCAGCGACGACCGCGAGCTCATCGCGTTCCAGGCCGGCGACAAGACCGTCACGTCGCTGCTGATCAAGGGCAACTTCCCCCCGGTCAAGCGGCTCTTCCCCGAGACCGTCGAGAACTACGCCGTGATCAACACGGCCGAGCTCGTCGAGTCCGTCCGTCGCGTCTCGCTCGTGCTCGAGCGCGAGGCGGCCCTCAGGTTCACCTTCACCATCGACGGCCTCACCCTCGAGGCGGTCGGCAGTGAGCAGGCGCAGGCATCAGAGTCGATCGACGCGTTGTTGACGGGAGAGGACACGGTGGTCTCGCTGAAGCCCCAGTTCCTCCTCGACGGCCTCGGAGCCGTCCACTCCGAGTTCGTGCGGATCTCCTTCACGAAGACGGAGAACCCGAACAAGCCCGGTCCTGTGCTGATCACCAGTCAGTCGTCCAAGGACCAGGCGGGGGCTGACAGCTACCGCTACCTGCTGCAGCCCAACCTCCTCCTGCGCTGACAGCGCGACACGACGAAGGCGCCGCCCGCGACGCCTCCCCAGAACAAAGGAACCTCATGCACATCGGCCTCGTCGGTCTCGGCAAAATGGGCAACAACATGCGCGCTCGTCTGCGCAACGCGGGCATCGAGGTGACCGGCTACGACGCCAACCCCGCCGTCTCCGACGTCGCCGACCTGGGCGCCCTCGCCCAGGCGCTGCCGTCCCCCCGCCTCGTCTGGGTCATGGTCCCGCACGGCCAGATCACCGACGCGGTCATCAACGACCTCAGCGAGGTCCTCGAGCCGGGCGACCTCGTCATCGACGGCGGCAACTCGAAGTGGCTCGACGACGAGGTGCACGCGAAGCTCCTCGACTCGAAGGGCATCCGCTACATGGACGCCGGCGTCTCCGGCGGCGTGTGGGGCCTCGAGAACGGCTACGGCCTGATGGTCGGCGGCGACGCGGCCGACGTCGAGCGCGCGATGCCCGTCTTCGACGCGCTGCGCCCCGAGGGCCCCCGCGAAGAGGGCTTCAGCCACGCGGGCGCCGTCGGCGCCGGCCACTACGCGAAGATGGTGCACAACGGCATCGAGTACGCGATCATGCAGGCGTACGGCGAGGGCTACGAGCTCCTCGAGGCCAAGGGCCTCGTCGAGGACGTCCCCGCGGTCTTCAAGGCGTGGCAGCGCGGCACGGTCGTCCGTTCCTGGCTGCTCGAGCTCATGGTCCTGGCGCTCGACGCCGACCCGAAGCTCGACGCCCTCTCGGGCTACGTCGAGGACAGCGGCGAGGGTCGCTGGACCCTCGAGGAGGGCATCGCCCACGCCGTCCCGATGCCGGCCCTGAGCGCGTCGATCTTCGCGCGCTTCGTGTCGCGTCAGGGCGAGGGCTCGCCCACGATGAAGGCCGTCGCCGCTCTGCGCAACCAGTTCGGCGGCCACGCGGTCAAGAAGGCCTAGTCGCCTCCGGCCCGCGTGCGAGTACTCCATCTCAGCCTGACCGACTTCCGGAACTACGCTTCCGCCGAAGTCGCACTCGCGCGCGGGCCCAACCTCTTCGTCGGGCGCAACGGCCAGGGCAAGACGAACCTGGTCGAGTCGCTCGGCTACCTCGCGACCCTCGGGTCGCACCGCGTCTCGTCCGACGCAGCGATGATCCGGCAGGGCACCGACTCGGCGATCGTCCGGGCGCGCCTCGAGGCCGACGGCCGCGAGCTGCTCGCCGAGGTGCAGATAAACCGGTCGGGCGCGAACCGCGCCCAGGTCAACCGCAGCGCCATCAAGCCGCGCGAGCTGCCGCGGTACTTCACCAGCGTCCTCTTCGCTCCCGAGGACCTGGCGCTCGTCCGGGGCGAGCCGTCGGGCCGGCGGCGGTTCCTCGACGAGTTGCTCGTGACCCGGGCGCCGCGCTTCGCCGGCGTCCAGGCCGACTACGACCGGGTGCTCCGGCAGCGGAACACGCTCCTCAAATCGGCCCGCGCCTCCGGGGTCAAGGCCGGCCAACTCGGCACCCTCGACATCTGGGACGAGCGCCTCGTGGCCCTGGGCACCGAGATCGTCGTCGCCCGTGAGCGTCTCGTCGCCGACCTCGCCCCCGAGGTCGCGTGGGCGTACGCCGCCGTCGCGGGCGAGGACCACGCCGCGCGGCTCTCGACGGTGCTGAGCATCCGGGGCGCGTCGGTCGACGACGACGCACCGGCACCCGAGGCTCCGACCGAGCAGGTCGAGCCGGCAGAGGTGGCCGACGTGTTCCGCGGAGCGCTCGCCCGGGTGCGTCCGAGCGAGCTCGAGCGCGGCCTCACCCTCGTGGGCCCGCACCGGGACGACCTGTTCCTCTCGCTGAACGGGCTGCCGGCCCGGGGCTACGCGAGCCACGGCGAGTCGTGGTCGTTCGCCCTCGCCCTCAAGCTCGCGTCGGCGGCCGTGGTGCGGGCGGGCGCGAGCACCGGCGACCCGGTGATCGTGCTCGACGACGTGTTCGCCGAGCTCGACGGCTCGCGCCGCGAACGTCTCGCCGACGCGGTCGCCGACTACGAGCAGGTGCTCATCACGGCCGCGGTCGAGGAGGACGTACCACCGCGCCTCGCCGCCCACACCGTCCGCATCTCGGCGGGCACCATCGTCGACGACGAGACGGCGCCCGCGTGAGCGACGGCGTCGGCGCGGGCGACGGCGACCGGCCGCAGGACGAGGAGGCGCGCGACCAGGCGACCGGACCGCGGACGTCCGCGGTCCCCCCGGCCGCGCCCGCGCCTCCTGAGCCCCTGCCCGACGACGAGGCACAGCGGGTCTACCTGCGGTTCCGACGTGTCTTCGGCGACCCGAACGGGCGGTCGCGCGACGGGCGGCGCCGCAAGGCGATCAAGCTCGGCTCGCCGAGCCAGCCCTTCGGCACGGGACGCGAGCCGCGCGGCATCGCCGACGTGCTCGCCGGCGTGACGTCCGAGATGGGCTGGAACTCGCCCCTCGCCCAGTCCGACCTCATGACGGCGTGGCCCGACATGGTCGGCGACGAGCTGTCGGCGCACTCGCACCCGGTCTCGATCGACGACGGCACCCTGACGGTGCAGTGCGACTCGACGGCCTGGGCGACGCAGCTGCGCCTCATGCGCGGCACCGTCACGACGACGATCGTGCAGCGCTACCCCGACGCCGGCATCCAGTCGGTGCGTTTCCTGGCACCCAACGCCCCGTCCTGGAAACGCGGCCCCAGATCGGTCCCAGGGCGTGGTCCTCGCGATACCTACGGCTAGGGAGAGTGAATCGTCCTCCGGGCTCGGGAAAATCCCTCTGAGGGCGGAATCCGCCCCGTGGGGGACAGGCCTGCGGTAGACTCTCAAGGTCGTCCGTGGGCCGTGTTCACCAGGTCCTGACCGGTCGACGTCCCTCGTCCCAGACGCCAGGAGCCCCCGCGAACATGACACCGAACCCCGCCGACGCCCAGCCCGACGACTCCTACGGCGCCAGCGCGATCCAGGTGCTCGAGGGGCTCGAGGCGGTGCGCAAGCGACCGGGCATGTACATCGGGTCGACGGGCCCCCGCGGCTTGCACCACCTCGTCTACGAGATCGTCGACAACTCCGTCGACGAGGCCCTCGCGGGGCACTGCGACCACATCGAGATCACCATGCGCGAAGACGGCGGGGTGCGCGTCGTCGACAACGGCCGCGGCATCCCCGTCGACGTCCACCCGGTCGAGGGCCGGTCGACCGTCGAGGTCGTGCTCACCGTGCTGCACGCCGGCGGCAAGTTCGGCGGCGGCGGCTACGCGGTGTCCGGCGGCCTGCACGGCGTCGGCAGCTCGGTCGTCAACGCCCTGTCGAGCGAGCTCGACGTCGAGGTGCGCCGTCAGGGCAACGTCTACCGCCAGAGCTTCACCGACGGCGTGCCCGTCGCGCCGCTCGCCAAGGGCGAGGCCGACGACACCACGGGCACGACCATCACCTTCTGGCCGAACGCCGAGATCTTCGAGACCGTCGAGTTCGACTACGAGACCCTGCGCACCCGGTTCCAGCAGATGGCGTTCCTCAACAAGGGCCTGCGCATCGAGCTCAGCGACGAGCGTCCGCAGCCCGACGACGCCGAGCCGCGGCACGACGTGTTCCACTACGAGAAGGGCCTCGTCGACTACGTCCAGTACCTGAACGCGACCAAGAAGGTCGAGACGGTGCACGACGACATCCTCGCCTTCGAGCAGGAGGACGTCGAGAAGAAGATCTCGCTCGAGGTCGCGATGCAGTGGAACACCTCGTACCAGGAGAGCGTCCACACCTACGCGAACACGATCAACACGCACGAGGGCGGCACCCACGAAGAGGGCTTCCGCGCCGCGCTGACGACCCTGATCAACCGCTACGCCCGTGAGAAGAACCTGCTCAAGGAGAAGGACGACAACCTCACCGGCGACGACGTGCGCGAGGGCCTGACCGCCGTCATCTCGATCAAGCTGGGCGAGCCGCAGTTCGAGGGGCAGACGAAGACGAAGCTCGGCAACACCGAGGCCAAGTCGTTCGTGCAGAAGGTCACCTTCGACCAGATCACCGACTGGTTCGACCGCAACCCCAAGCAGGCCGCCGAGATCGTCCGCAAGGGCATCCTCGCCGGGCAGGCGCGCATGGCCGCCCGCAAGGCGCGCGAGCAGACGCGACGCAAGGGCGTGCTCGAGTCGAACGGCATGCCCGGCAAGCTCAAGGACTGCCAGAGCAAAGACCCGTCGCTCAGCGAGATCTTCATCGTCGAGGGCGACTCGGCCGGCGGCTCGGCCGTCCAGGGGCGCAACCCCGAGACGCAGGCGATCCTGCCCCTGCGCGGCAAGATCCTCAACGTCGAGAAGGCCCGTCTCGACCGTGCCCTGGGCAACAACGAGGTCCAGGCCATGATCAAGGCCTTCGGCGCCGACATCGGCGAGGACTTCGACCCGGAGAAGGCCAGGTACCACAAGATCGTTCTGATGGCCGACGCCGACGTCGACGGCCAGCACATCACGACGCTGCTGCTCACGCTGCTGTTCCGCTACATGCGGCCGCTCATCGACCTCGGCTACGTCTACCTCGCCCAGCCGCCGCTCTACAAGCTCAAGTGGAGCAACGCCGCGCACGAGTACGTCTACAGCGACGCCGAGCGCGACGCCGTGCTCGTCTCGGGCAAGGCCGCCGGCAAGCGCATCCCCAAGGAGAACGCGATCCAGCGCTACAAGGGCCTCGGCGAGATGGACTACAAGGAGCTCTGGGAGACCACGATGGACCCCGAGACCCGCACCCTGCTGCAGGTGACCCTCGAGGACGCCGCCGCCGCCGACACGATCTTCGACACCCTCATGGGCGAGAACGTCGAGTCGCGCCGCAACTTCATCCAGCAGAACGCGAAGGACGTCCGCTTCCTCGACATCTGACGCGTGCCCCCGGCTGAGCCGGAGCACGCCCGCGCCCCGCGGAGGACACCGGGGCAGACCACGACAGACGGAGAATCATGGCCGACGAGCCGAACGACACCCCCGAGGGCACCGACGCCGAGGGCACCACCGCGTTCCCCGCGGCGATCAAGCGCGACAGCATCGAGCAGGTCGACCTCCAGCTCGAGATGCAGCGCTCGTACCTCGACTACGCCATGAGCGTCATCGTCGGGCGCGCCCTGCCCGAGGTGCGCGACGGCCTCAAGCCGGTGCACCGTCGCGTGATCTACGCGATGTACGACGGCGGCTACCGCCCCGACCGTGCGTTCTCGAAGTGCTCGCGCGTCGTCGGCGACGTCATGGGCCAGTTCCACCCGCACGGCGACACGGCCATCTACGACGCGCTCGTGCGGCTGGTGCAGCCGTGGAGCCTGCGCTACCCCCTGGCGCTCGGCCAGGGCAACTTCGGCTCGCCCGGCAACGACGGCGCCGCCGCGCCCCGGTACACCGAGACGAAGATGGCCCCGCTCGCGCTCGAGATGGTGCGCGACATCGACGAGGACACCGTCGACTTCCAGGACAACTACGACGGCCGCACGCAAGAGCCCGCCATCTTGCCGGCCCGGTTCCCGAACCTGCTCGTCAACGGCTCCGTCGGCATCGCCGTCGGCATGGCGACCAACATCCCGCCGCACAACCTGCGCGAGGTCGCCTCCGGGGCGCAGTGGTACCTGTCGAACCCCGAGGCCACCCGCGAAGAGCTGCTCGAGGCGCTCATGCAGCGCATCAAGGGCCCCGACTTCCCCACCGGCGCCCAGATCCTCGGCGTCAAGGGCATCCAGGACGCCTACCGCACCGGCCGCGGCTCCATCACGATGCGCGCCGTCGTCAACGTCGAAGAGATCCAGGGCCGTTCCTGCCTCGTCGTCACCGAGCTGCCGTACCAGGTGAACCCCGACAACCTCGCGATCAAGATCGCCGAGCTCGTCAAGGACGGCCGCATCGGCGGCATCGCCGACATCCGCGACGAGACCTCGGGCCGCACCGGCCAGCGCCTCGTCATCGTGCTCAAGCGCGACGCCGTCGCCAAGGTCGTCCTGAACAACCTCTACAAGCACACCTCGCTGCAGGAGAACTTCGGCGCCAACATGCTCGCCATCGTCGACGGCGTGCCGCGCACGCTGGCGCTCGACGGCTTCATCTCGGCGTGGGTCGCGCACCAGATCGACGTCATCGTCCGGCGCACGCAGTTCCGCCTCAAGAAGGCCGAGGCCGATGCCCACATCCTCCGCGGCTACCTCAAGGCGCTCGACGCGCTCGACGAGGTCATCGCGCTCATCCGTCGGTCGCCCACCGTCGAGGAGGCGCGGGCCGGCCTCATGGAGCTGCTCGACGTCGACGAGATCCAGGCCTCGGCCATCCTCAACCTCCAGCTGCGTCGCCTGGCCGCCCTCGAGCGCCAGAAGATCCAGGACGACGCCGACAAGCTCGAGCGAGAGATCGCCGACTACAAGGACATCCTCGCCAAGCCGGAGCGCCAGCGCACGATCGTCAGCGACGAGCTGCGCGAGATCACCGACAAGTACGGCGACGACCGCCGCACCGAGATCATGTTCGGCTTCGACGGCGACATGAGCGTCGAAGATCTCATCCCCGAAGAGGAGATGGTCGTCACCATCACCCGCGGCGGCTACGTCAAGCGCACGCGCAGCGACAACTACCGCAGCCAGCACCGCGGCGGCAAGGGAGTCCGCGGCGCCCAGCTGCGCGCCGACGACGTCGTCGACCACTTCTTCGTGACGACGACGCACCACTGGCTGCTGTTCCTCACGAACAAGGGCCGCGTCTACCGCGCCAAGACCTACGAGCTGCAGGAGGCGGGGCGCGACGCCAAGGGACAGCACGTCGCCAACCTGCTCGCCATGCAGCCCGACGAGTCCATCTCGCAGGTGCTCGACATCCGCGACTACGAGGTCGCCCAGTACCTCGTGCTCGCCACCCGCGACGGGCTGATCAAGAAGACGGCCCTGACCGAGTACGACACGAACCGCACCGGCGGCATCATCGCGATCAACCTGCGCGACGACGACGAGCTCGTCTCGGCGCTGCTCGTCGACGAGAGCGACGACCTGCTGCTCGTCTCGCGCCACGGCATGTCGCTGCGCTTCACCGCGACGAACGACTCGCTGCGCCCGATGGGCCGCTCGACCTCGGGCGTGAAGGGCATGACGTTCCGCGAGGGCGACACGCTGCTGTCCGCCTCCGTCGCCGACGACGCCGGCTACGTCTTCGTCGTCACCGAGGGCGGCTACGCCAAGCGCACCGGCGCCGACCAGTACCGGGTGCAGAACCGCGGCGGCCTGGGCATCAAGGTCGCGAAGCTCGCCGAGGCGCGCGGCGACCTCGCCGGCGCCCTCATCGTCGGCGACGACGACGAGGTGCTCGTCGTGCTGTCGAGCGGCAAGGTGGTACGTTCTGCGGTGGCCGAGGTACCGGCGAAGGGACGTGACACCATGGGTGTCGTCTTCGCCCGGTTCGCCGCCGACGACCGCATCATCGCACTGGCGCGCAACACCGAGCGCAACCTCGTGGCACCGTCCGACGAGGCCGTCATCGACGCCGTCGGCGACAACGACGCCGTGCCCGCAGTCACCCCCGGAGACGTGATCGACGCCGTCGAGCCCGTCACCGAGACCGACACGGACACGGCCGACGACAGCAGCACCGGAGAGGAACCCATCAATGAGTAGCGTCGCGGAGAAGCTCCAGCGCAAGACCGCTCGACCGTCCGGCACCAAGCAGGTGCGCCTGAAGCTCGTCTACATCGACTTCTGGTCCGTCGTGAAGCTGTCGTTCCTGATCGCCGTCGCCCTCGGCATCGTCACCGTCGTCGCGACCTTCCTGATCTGGCTGATCCTCAACCAGACCGGCATCTTCAACGACCTCGACCAGGTGCTGCGCGACATCCTGGGCGACCAGAACTTCACCATCCAGGAGAGCTTCAACGTCGGCCAGGTCATGCTGTTCTCCGTGGTCGTCGCCGTCCTCAACGTCGTCGTCGGCACCGTCCTCGGCGCCGTCGTGGCCGTGCTCTACAACCTGAGCGTCCGCGTCACCGGCGGCCTCCTGGTCGGCTTCACCAACAACTGATCCGGGACGCCTCGACCCTCACGGTCGATTCGTCATCTCCGTCGTGGTGCTGTAGGCTTTACGACGGTCCGGGGGCTATAGCTCAGGCGGTTAGAGCGCTTCGCTGATAACGAAGAGGTCACAGGTTCAAGTCCTGTTAGCCCCACTCCCGTAGGTCGCCCGGCGGGTGCATCCCCACCACGGGGCCTTAGCTCAGTTGGTAGAGCGCCTGCTTTGCAAGCAGGATGTCAGGAGTTCGATTCTCCTAGGCTCCACGAGAAATAGGCCTTTCCCTGCTCGCCCACTGCGTGGGCTCGCGGGGATTTCTCGTTCGTGCTCGTTGGCTGCGCCGCCGCCCCTGCGGCGCAGCGCGTCGGCTCCGCCGACCCAGATGGGCGAGTCGTGCGCGGGGGCGACATCGCTTCGCTCGTCGCCGCGGGCAACGTCGCTTCGCTCGTTGCCGCGGGCAACGTCGCTTCGCTCGTCGCCGCGGGCAACGTCGCTTCGCTTGTTGCCGCGGGCGGGGGGTGCACGGAGGGCCCGGCTCCGGGGGGAGGCGGGCCCTTCGTGGGGGTGCGGGGTGTGGCGGGGGCTACGCCTTGGTGTCGGCGTCGTCGTCGGCGACCCAGAGCTCGTCGTCGGCACGGAGCGTCTGCACGGCGGCGAAGACGAGGCCGCCGAGGGCGACGACGCCGAGGCCGATCAGCAGCACGCCGCCGACGCCGGGGCCCGACTTCTTCGCGGCGGGGGCGTACTTCGACGCCTGCGAGGCGAACTTGCCGCCCTGCTTCTTGGCCTTCTTGACGGCCTTAGCGACCTGCTTCTGGTCGACGAGGTCGAGACCGCTCAGGTACGACGAGATGGCGGGGTAGATGTCGTGCTTCAGGCGGTCCTGAGCGACGGTCGCCGCGTGGCTGCCGGCCGACAGGCCCTGCGAGACGGCGGGGCGCACGTTCTGGTCGACGGCGTGCTTGATGCGCGGCGTCACGTTCTTCTGGGCGTAGGTGACACCGTGGTCACGGGCGTCGCTGAGCACCTTGCCCGCGTGGCTGACGACCTCGCGCTGCTCCGACCACACGTCGAACGCGTGCTTCTTGAACTTCTTCAGTTCTTTCTTCTGCTTGCGTGACAGGGCCACAGTGTTCCTCCAACGACTAGTAGGCAACGGGTCAGTTCATTGCTGGCCTCCCATCCTGGCACGAGGCTTCCTGGCAGGTAACACCGCGGTCGCTGGGCGCTCCCTGACGCTCCGAGGGCCCTGTGGGAGAATGGGCCCATGTCCAAGCACACCGCAGTCGCCACGATCACGACCAACCACGGCACCATCACCGTGAACCTGTTCGGCGACCACGCACCCAAGACCGTCGCCAACTTCACCGGCCTCGCCACCGGCACCATCGAGTGGACGCACCCGTCCACGGGCAAGGTCAGCACCGACCCGCTCTACGACGGCGTCGTGTTCCACCGCATCATCAAGGACTTCATGCTCCAGGGCGGCGACCCGCTCGGCCAGGGCATCGGCGGCCCCGGCTACCAGTTCGACGACGAGATCCACCCCGAGCTGACCTTCGCCGAGCCCTACGTGCTCGCCATGGCGAACGCCGGCAAGCAGGGCGGCCGCGGCACGAACGGCTCGCAGTTCTTCATCACGACCGTGCCGACCCCGTGGCTGCAGGGCAAGCACACCATCTTCGGCGTCGTCGCCGACGACGAGTCCAAGAAGGTCGTCGACGCCATCGAGGGCGTCCCCACCGACGCGCGCGACAAGCCCCTCGACGACGTCGTCATCCAGAGCGTCACCATCGACGAGGTCTAGGTGACGCAGGTCCCCGCCGACGCAGCGAACCACTGCTACCGCCACCCCGACCGGCAGAGCTTCGTGCTCTGCCAGCGCTGCGGTCGCACCATCTGCGGTCAGTGCCAGACGCCCGCACCCGTGGGCGTCCACTGCCCCGAGTGCGTGCGCGAGGCGCGCGACGCCGCACCCCGGGTGCAGCCTCGCGTCCTCGGCGCCGTGCGCAGCGCCTCGCGCGGCGGGGCCCCCGTCGTCACCTACGGCCTCATCGGCGTGAGTCTGCTCGTCTACCTCGCGCAGGTCCTCACCGGCGGGGTCGTCAGCTCGGCGTTCGCGTACTACGCGCCCTACGCCCTCACCGAACCGTGGCGCATCGTCACGTCGATGTTCACCCACGGCAGCATCTGGCACATCGTCTTCAACATGTACGCGCTGTACATCTTCGGGGCGCAGCTCGAGCGCACCCTGGGGCGTGCCCGCTACGCGGCCCTGTACTTCATCAGCGGGCTGGGCGGGGCAGCCGCCGTCACGCTCTTGTCGCCGTTGACCCCGGTGGTCGGCGCGTCCGGCGCCATCTTCGGCCTCATGGCCGGGTTCTTCGTCATCGCGCGGAGCCTCGGCGGCTCGAACGGCGTGCAGCTGCTGGTGCTGCTCGGCATCAACCTCGCGATCGGCTTCATCTCGCCGAACATCTCGTGGCAGGCCCACCTCGGCGGCCTCGTCGTCGGGGCGCTCGTGTCGTTCGTCTACACGAAGACGCGGCACCGCTCGAAGACGGCCGTGCAGATGGGAGCGCTCGTCGCCATCGGCCTCGTGTGCCTGCTGATCGTCCTCGGACGCTCGGCGATGTACCTCGGGCTGGCCTGACGCAGGGCAGGAACGACGAAGGAGGCGGCACCCACCTGGGTGCCGCCTCCTTCGTCATGAGACCGCCGGCTCACCGACCGAGGTTGTCCACCGAGTTATCCACAGGTCTATCAACACTGGGGATACTTACACCCGTGTAACTGCGAACACCCGTTCGAGCCGAGGTCAGCGCCAGCGGGTCGTCATCAGGAAGCCGATGAACATGATGCCGAAGCCGATCAAGATGTTCCAGGAGCCGAGCGTGCCGATGGGCAGGGCGCTCTGGCTGACGTAGAAGACGACGATCCAGGCGAGCCCGATCAGCATGAAGCCGAACATGACCGGCTTGAACCACACCGGGTTCGGGGCGTCGGCCGCGGGGCGCGCCTCGGCGGAGCGGTCCGCGCGGGCGCGGGCGGGCTTCGAGGTGGGGTTCTTGTCAGCAGCCATGGCGCACATCCTACCGTGGCGGCCGTGACGGGCCTGGGGAGACGGTCCGTGCAGGCCCACGACGGGTCGGCGGCCGGGGCCCGGCTCCGAGGGCGCCGCCGTTAGGATCGACCCATGACCGTCGACGCGCGCCCCGCCCCGGCAGGCGCCCGCCGCCGCCGTCGGCGCAGCCGCCCCCGGGTGACCGTCGTCGGGGTGCTCGGCGAGCTGCTCATCACGGCCGGCGTGCTCGTCCTGCTCTTCATCGCGTGGCAGCAGTGGTTCAACGACCTCGTCGTCGCCGACGAGCACCGCGACCAGGCGTCGCAGCTCTCGCAGCAGCTCGAGCAGCAGTCGGCGGAGGCGCCCCCCGCGACGACCGACCCGGCCGGCGATCCGCCGGTGACGGCCGCGCCCGCCGACGGCCAGGCCTTCGGCAACCTCTACGTGCCCCGGTTCGGGGCCGACTACGCCGTGCCGATCGGCGGCGGCACCAGCACGGTGCGCACCCTCAACAAGATCGGCATCGGGCACTACGACGAGACGCAGATGCCGGGCGAGGTCGGCAACTTCGGCATCGCCGCGCACCGCACGACGTACGGCGCCCCGTTCAACGCCGTGGCCGACCTGCGGCCCGGCGACGAGATCGTCGTCCAGACCGCCGACGGCTGGTACACCTACCGGTTCCGCAACCTCCAGTACGTGCAGGCGACCCAGGTCTCGGTGCTGCAGCCGGTGCCGGACGCGCCCGACGTGACCGCCGCCTCCGGGGAGCGCCTCATCACCCTCACCAGCTGCAACCCCATGTTCTCGGCGCGCGAGCGCATCGTCGCGTACGGCGTCTTCGACTCGTGGCAGCCCCTCGCGGACGGCCCGCCCGCCTCGCTGGCCGCCGCCGGGATCGGGGGCTGACCGTGTACGGAGCCCTCTGGCGTATCCTCCCAGGACCGTGGTGGCTGCGGCTGCTCGTGCTGCTCGTCCTCGTCGCCGCGGTGCTGTACGCGCTCGTCGAGTGGGTGTTCCCTCTCGTCAACGAGCTCATCCCCGCCCCCGACGTCACCGTGGAGGACTCATGACGCGCATCCTGGTCGTCGACAACTACGACAGCTTCGTCTACACCCTGAACGGGTACCTGCAGCAGCTCGGAGCCGAGACCGACGTCGTGCGCAACGACGCGTTCGGCCACGTCGAGATCGCCGACCGCATCGCCGAGTACGACGCCGTGCTGCTCTCGCCCGGTCCCGGCACGCCCGCCGACGCCGGCGTCTCGGTCGACGTCGTGCACGCCGCACTGGCCGTCGACAAGCCCCTGCTCGGCGTCTGCCTCGGCCACCAGGCGATCGCCGAGGCGCTCGGCGCCACCGTCACCCACGCCGACGAGCTCATGCACGGCAAGACCTCGCGCGTCGAGCACGATGACAGCGCCTTCTACGCCGACGTGCCGCAGCCCTTCACGGCGACGCGGTACCACTCGCTGGCCGTCGTCGACGAGACCGTCCCCGGCGACCTCGAGGTCACGTCGCGCACCACGGGCGGCGTGATCATGGGCCTGCGGCACCGGGCGGCGCCGCTCTACGGCGTGCAGTTCCACCCCGAGTCGGTGCTGACCCAGGGCGGTTACCAGATGATCGGCAACTGGCTGGGGGTCGCCGGACTGCCGGAGGCGGCGGTCACGGCCCGTGGGCTGAGCCCGTTGGTCGACCTGGCCTGACGCCCCGCGGCCTGACGCCCCGCGGGCTCAGCCCGCGCTGCAGACGCCGAGCTCGATCGTCGAGCCCTGCGGCTGGTCGCCCGGCGGGAGCGACTGGTTCGAGACGCTGCCGCCCGAGCAGCCGGGGTCGACGTACGACTGCACCGTGAGGCCCAGCTGGTCGTCGAGGACGGCGACGGCCTGGGCGAGCGTCTGACGGGTGACGTCGGGCACCTTGACCTTGCCGTTGCTGACGACGAGGTCGACCGTCGCGCCCTCGTCGAGCTCGGTGCCGCCGGCGGGGTCGGACTCGAGCACGGTGTTCTCGGGCACGTCGGGCGAGTAGTCGCTGGTCTGCTGCCCCTGGGTCAGACCGGCCGCGGTGATCGCCGCCCACGCGGCGTCGAGGGACTGCCCGTCGACCGAGGGCATGGCCACCGTGACGGGCCCGGACGAGACGGTGACGGCGACCGTCGTGTTCTTGGGGACGGAGATGCCGGGCTCGGGGTCGGTCGAGATGACCACGCCCTCGTCGACCGTGTCGCTCGGGACCTCGGTGCGGGTGACCGTGAGGTCGAGGTCGCCGAGCTGGGCGGCCGCGTCGTCGTACGTGGTGCCGACGACCTGCGGGATGGTCGACGTCTGCGCGTTGTCGATCTGGGGCGGCGTGAGGTTGGCCACCCAGAAGACGACGGCGACGATGACGATGCCGACCAGCACGATGCCGGCCCAGATCCACGCCACGGGGGGCCGGGTCTGGGTGCGCTGCGGGCGGTCGTTGTCGTCGGACGAGAGCTCTTTGAGGGCGGCCTCGCTGCCGGCCCGGCTGTGCGGGTCGACGCCGAAGAGGGTCGAGCCGGCCTCGACGGGCGGCCGGCGGCGTTCGGGAGCCCGCCCCTCGCCTGCCGCGTGGACGTCGTCCCGGAAGTCGGCCGCGGTCTGGAAGCGCTCGAAGCGATCTTTCGCGAGGGCTCGCAGCACGACCGCGTCGAGGGCGGGCGACACGGCGGGGATCACCGTGCTCGGCGGCACCGGTGCCTCGCTGACGTGCTGGTAGGCGACCGCCACGGGGGAGTCGCCCCGGAACGGCGCCCGGCCGGTGAGCAGCTCGAAGAGGAGCACGCCGGTCGAGTAGAGGTCGGACCGGGCGTCGACGGTCTCGCCGCGGGCCTGCTCAGGGCTGAAGTACTGGGCCGTGCCCAGGATCGTCGTGGTCTGGGCGACCGTCGCGGACGAGTCGGAGATGGCGCGGGCGATGCCGAAGTCCATCACCTTCACCTGGCCCGCGTGCGTGATCATCACGTTGCCGGGCTTGATGTCGCGGTGCACGACGCCGGCGCGGTGCGAGTACTCGAGGGCGGTGAGGATGCCCTCGGTGACGCGGACGGCCTCGGCCGGGTCCATCGGGCCCTCGCGGACGATGTCCTTGAGCAGTCGGCCCTCGACGTACTCCATGACGATGAAGGGGACCTGCACCTCGTGGCCGCTGCGGTCGCGGGTGGACTCCTCGCCCGCGTCGAAGACGCGCACGATCGTGGGGTGCGCCATGCGGGCGGCGGCCTGCGCCTCTTGGCGGAAGCGGGTGCGGAAGGCGGGATCGGTGGCGAGGGACGGCTTCATCAGCTTGATCGCGACCCTGCGGCCCAGCCGGGCGTCGGTGCCGACGTGCACGTCGGCCATGCCGCCCCGACCGATCAGCTCGCCGATCTGGTACCGGTTCGCGAGGAGGTGGATTCCCTCTCTCACACCTTCGACCACGCGCCTCAGCCTCCCCTCTGGGACCCCGCGGCTGCGCGACCCTTCCGAACCGCACCCAGTGTATCCGGGCCCCGGCCCTCGGACGGGGTGCAGGCCTACGCCCGAGGGATGATTGTCAGCGGTTCGTGACGCCCGGGGACGAGAGAGGCCACGACCGTGGGGACGGTCGTAGCCTCTCTCGAGCTCTCAGGCTGTCGGCTCGCTAGCCGCGGCCCGTGCCTCCCTCGTTCCCGTCGCCCGGGGGGACCGACGGGTCGGGGGTCTCCGTCGCCACGGGCTCCGTGACGGTGACCGTGACGCCGGCGGAGGGCGCCGAGCTGAGCTGGCCGCAGACCGCGACGTACTGCACGGTCAGGTTGCCGGGGGTGGCCGACTTCACGGCGACGCTCGTCACGTTGGTGCCGAGTTGGCCGGCCGTCTGGCCGGCCGTGTCGGTGCCGCCGGTGATCGAGTACGTGTACCCGGTCAGCGTGTAGCCCACGGGGCAGTTGCCGTAGGCCTGCCACGAGATGTTGACCGTCTGCTGGCCGTCGCCCAGCACGCTGGTGGCGGAGGCGGTCGGCCCGGTCGGCTGCGGGGGCGTCGGCGCCGCACGGTAGATGTACATCGTGATGGACGCCCCGATGGGCACGTTGCCGCTGCGGTCGAGCCCGGCGACCGTGCCGACGGCCGCCTGGTCGGCGGGGGGCGTGGACGCGTCGACGGCGGTCACGTCGAGTCCGAGCTCGACGAGCTGCGCTCGGGCCTCGTCCTCGGTGAGCCCCAGGTAGGCGTTCTCGTCGATGGCGACCGTCGTCGGGGTCGGCTCGGGCTCCGGGCTCGTGCTCGACGGCGACGGAGGCGGCGGGGTCGCCGACGTCGTCGTGGGCACGGGCGTCGGGTCGTCCGCGGTGACGGCGAACGCGATCAGCGCGGCGGCGCCCACGAGCACGAGCACGCCGAGGACGATGAGGGGCCAGAACCACGGGCTGCGCGGCTTCTTCTCGTCGTCCTCGTCGTCGAGGCGCTGGGCGTCCGGGTCGGCGGCGCCGGGGATCCAGGCGGCGCCCGCCGCGGGCTGCTGGGCGGTGCCGGCGGGGTCGTAGACCTGCGTGCGGTCGTCCTGTGCGGAGAAGACCTGCGTGGCGGCGTCGCCGGCCCCAGCCGCGCCGATCATCGGCACGGCCACGGTCGCGGCCGCGACGTCGCCGCGGCGGAGGGCCCGGGCCGCCTGGGCGAGCGCCGAGGCGCTGGCCGGACGGTCGGCGGGCTTCTTCGCGATGCACGAGAGCACGAGGCGTCGCACGGGCTCCGAGACCGTCGAGGGGAGGTCCGGCGGCTGCTCGTTGATCTGCGCCATCGCGATCGCGACCTGCGACTCGCCCGTGAACGGACGGCGGCCCGCGAGGGCCTCGTAGGCGACGATGCCGAGCGAGTAGATGTCCGTGCTCGGCGACGCCGGGTGCCCGCTCGCCTGCTCGGGCGAGAGGTACTGCACGGTGCCCATGACCTGGCCGGTCGCGGTGAGCGGGACCTGGTCGGCGATGCGCGCGATGCCGAAGTCGGTGATCTTGACGCGGCCGTCGGGCGTGACGAGCAGGTTGCCCGGCTTGATGTCGCGGTGCACGAGGCCGGCCGCGTGCGCGGCCTGGAGGGCCGACGCGGTCTGGGCGACGATGTCGAGCACCTTGTCGGTGGGCAGGACCCGGTCGCGCTCGAGCACGGTCGACATGGCCTCGCCGGGGACGAGCTCCATCACCAGGTAGGCGCTGCCCTCTTCTTCGCCGTAGTCGAAGACGTTCGCGATGCCCTCGTGGTTGACGAGGGCGGCGTGCCGCGCCTCGGCGCGGAAGCGCTCGAGGAACCCGGGGTCGCCCAGGTACTCGTCCTTGAGGATCTTGATGGCGACCGTGCGGCCGATGACGAGATCGGTGGCTTCCCAGACCTCGCCCATGCCGCCGATGGCGACACGGGTCGACAACTGGTATCGCCCACCGAAGGTGATTCCGCCG
Source organism: Frigoribacterium faeni (assembly GCF_011761235.1). Taxonomy (GTDB): domain Bacteria; phylum Actinomycetota; class Actinomycetes; order Actinomycetales; family Microbacteriaceae; genus Frigoribacterium; species Frigoribacterium faeni_A. The sequence continues at coordinate 874,621 of NZ_JAAOYW010000002.1, read as the reverse complement.
GAAGGTCTCATTTGTTCAGCACCGCCTCTAGTACTTTCTTCGCGATTGGTGACGCGACACTGTTCCCGAACGCGGACTGCCCGAGCCCGCCGCCGTTCTCGACCACGACCGAGACGGCCACCTCGGGGTCCGCAGCCGGCGCGAAGCCGGTGAACCACAGGGTGTACGGATCGCCCGTGCCGTTCTCGGCCGTCCCCGTCTTGCCCGCGACGTCGACACCAGCGATTCTCGCACCGCTCGCGGCGCCGTCCGCGACGTCCTGGACCATCATGTCGGTCATCGTCTGGGCCGTCGCCGTGCTCACGGGCTTCCCGTACTCGCTGGGGGAGAAGTCCTCCACAGGGCTGAGGTCGGGGTTGAGCACGCTGTCGACCAGGGTCGGGTCCATGAGGGTGCCGCCGTTGGCGATGGCCGACGAGACCATGGCCATCTGCAGCGGCGTCACGCGGTCCGAGCCCTGGCCGAACGACTGCAGCATGAGCGTCGCGTCGTCGATCGGCTCGCCGTCCGACTCGGTGGGGAACCGGCTCGGCGTCACGGCCTGGGGGATCTCGATCGAGTCGTCGCCGAACCCGAAGGCCTCGGCCTGCTCGGACAGGGCGTCGGCGCCGAGGGCCTGGCCGAGCTGGGCCATGGGGATGTTGCACGACAGGCGCAGGGCGGTCGCGATGGTGGCCGTCTCGCCGCCGCCGCAGCTGCCGCCCTCGGCGTTGTTGATGCTGAACGTCGAGCCGGGCAGCTGCAGGGTCGCGGGGTTCGGGAACGCGCTGTCGGGCGTGTAGTCGCCGCTCTCGAGCGCCGCGGCCACGGTGACGAGCTTGAAGGTCGAGCCCGGGGCATAGAGGTCGCCCTGGATGGCGCGGTTCTGCAGGGGGTCGCCCGGGTCGGCGACGAGGGCGTCGTAGGAGCTCTTGACCGCGGCCGGGTCGTGCGAGGCCAGCGGGTTCGGGTCGTAGCTCTCCTTCGAGACCATCGCGAGGATGCGGCCCGTGGCCGGGTCCATCGCGACGACCGAGCCGGTGTTGTCGCCGAGGGCGTCCCAGGCGGCCTGCTGCACGGCGGGGTCGAGGGTGAGGTTCACCGTCGCGCCCTCCGGGTCCTGCCCCGTCAGCAGCGAGTTGATCTGGTCGAAGAACTGCGAGTTCGCGTTGCCGGTGAGGTACTCGTTCATGGCGTCCTCGACGCCCCGCGAGCCCTGGCCGAGCGTGTAGTAGCCCGTCACCGGGGCGTAGAGGTCGGGCTGCGGGTACGTGCGCTGGAACTCGTAGACGTCGTCGACCGGGACCGACTGGGCGACGGGCTGGCCGCCGACGAGGATCGGGCCGCGCTGGGCCGAGTAGCTGGCGAGCAGCGAACGGTAGTTCCGGCCGTCGGCCCGCAGCGAGTCGGCCTGGATCGTCGTGATGTACGAGCTCGAGACGAAGAGCGCCACGAACATGGCGAGCACGACGAGGCTCACGCGTTTCAGTTCTTTGTTCATCAGCCGATCACCAGCCTCGGTTGGTCGCGGACGGAGTCGGACAGCCGCAGCAGGAGCGCCACGATGATCCAGTTCGCCACGAGGGAGGAGCCGCCCGCGGCCATGAAGGGAGCCGTCAGGCCCGTCAGCGGGATCACGCGCGTGACGCCGCCCATCACGACGAAGACCTGGAGGGCGATGACGAACGAGACGCCGACGCCGAGCATGCGCCCGAAGTCGTCCTGTCCGACGAAGCCGATGCGGAACCCGCGCGAGACGAGCAGCAGGTAGAGCGCCAGGATGGCGAAGATGCCGGCCAGGCCGAGTTCTTCGCCGAGCGAGGCGAAGATGTAGTCGCTCTCGGCGAGCGGCGTCGTCTGCGGACGCCCCTGGCCGAGGCCGGTGCCCACGAGCCCGCCGTTCGCGAACCCGAACAGGCCCGTCACGAGCTGGTACGAGCCGCCGTCGGCGCTGTACTCGGTCGGGTCGAACGGGTTCAGCCAGGCGCGGAAGCGGCCCTGGACGTAGCCGAGGAACGTGCTGGCCACGATGGCACCGCCGAGGAACAGCGTGAGGCCGAGCACGATCCAGCTGCCGCGCCCCGTGCCGATGTAGATCATCACGAGGAACAGGCCGAAGTAGAGCAGCGAGGTGCCGAGGTCGCGCTGGAAGATCAGCACGCCCATCGCCACGACCCACACGACGAGGATCGGCCCGAGGTCGCGGGCCCGCGGGAACCGCATGCCCAGGATCTTCGGGCCCATCAGCGACAGGTTGTCGCGGGCGGTGACGAGGTACCCGGCGAAGAAGATCGCCAGCGTGATCTTGGCGATCTCGCCCGGCTGGAACGAGAACGGGCCGATGTCGATCCAGACGCGGGCGTTGAGGCCGTCGCGGCCGAGCCCGGGGATCAACGGCAGCAGCAGCAGCGCGATCGACACGAACATGGCGATGTAGCGGTACCGCGACAGCACCCGGTAGTTGCGGATGACGATCAGCGCCGCCAGCGCGATCGTCATGGCCATGACGGTCCACGCGATCTGCTTGACGCCGAAGGCCGCCCACCCGTCGCGCCCGTAGGCGAGGTCGATGCGGTAGATCATCGAGATGCCGATGCCGTTCAGCGTCAGGGCGATCGGCAGCAGGAACGGGTCGGCCTCGCGGGCGACGACGCGCAGCACGAGGTGGAAGATCAGCCCGAGGCCCAGCACGGCCGAGCCGGCGACGAGCACCGACGCGTCGATCTCGCCCGTCGCGCCGAGCTGCACGAGCACGATCGCGCCGGCGCAGATGCCCGCCGCGATGAACAGCATGAGCAGCTCGAGGTTGCGCAGCCGAGCCGGCTGGCGCAGGCGCAGCGTGATCGCCTGCGTCAGGTTCTGGGGCGAGTCCGAGGAGGCGCGCGGCGGTCTGCGGGACCCGCCCGCGCCTCCTGCGGGCCGGCCGATCAGCTCGGTCGAGGCCTCGTCGGAGGACCGCTGGTCATCGATCGACGGCATCGGCCAGCCTCTCGACGATGGCCCGGGCGTCGCTGAGCGAGTCGGCGTTGATCGTGTCCTCGACGGTCTGCTGCGTGTAGTTCGGCAGGTCGTCCACGCGCACGTCGGTCACCTCGTGCACCTCGCTGAGCGAGATCGGCCCGAGGGTCTGCTGCACGCCCTTGTAGATGACGACGGTGCCGCTGCGCTCGCCGACGTAGTAGTGGTCCTGCGTCCACTGGTAGGCGAGGAACAGGCCGGTGACGAGGGCCGCGACGGCGACCACGACGGCCACCAGCCACGTCACCCGACGGCGACGACGACGACGACGATCCTCGGCGATGAGCTCGGCGAGGTACTCGTCGGACTCGGGCTCGAAGTGGCTGTCCTCCGGCGTCGAGGCGACCTTGAGCGGGTGCAGCAGGATCGTCGGCAGACGGAGCGACTTGCGGCCCGCCTCGCCCTCGAAGGTGAGCGGCGCGGAGGCCGAGCCGACGGTCACCGCGGGCTCGACGCCGCTGTCGCCGCTGTCGTCGACGTCGACCACCACCACCGTCACGTTGTCGGGGGCGCCGTGGTCGAGCGTCTCCTTGACCAGCCGCTGGGTCGTCTGCTCGGCGTCGAGCCCGGCCGCGAGGGCCTTCACGATGCGGTCCTCGGCGAGGTAGCTGCTGAGGCCGTCCGAGCAGATCAGCCACCGGTCGCCCGGCTGCGTGCCGATGATCGCCGTGTCGATCTCGGGGGCCGCGTCGACGTCGCCCAGGACGCGCATCAGGACGCTCCTGCGGGGGTGGACCGCCGCCTCCTCGGGGGTGATCCGGCCGCTGTCGACGAGACGCTGCACGAACGTGTGGTCGGCCGTGATCTGGCTCAGCTCGCCGTCGCGCCAGAGGTAGATGCGGGAGTCGCCGATGTGGGCGATCGTCATGCTGTCGCCGACCCGCAGCATGGCGCTGACGGTCGTGCCCATGCCCGTGAGCTCCTGGTGCTCGAAGACCGTCTCGGCGAGCAGCTGGTTCGCCGCGATCAGCGACGACTGCAGGGCGAACTCGGCGTCGCCGGGCGACGTGTAGTGCTTGTCGGTCTCGCGGATGCGACGGATCGCGATCGCCGAGGCGACGTCGCCGCCGGCGTGCCCGCCCATGCCGTCCGCGACGACGAACAGCTGCTGACCGGCATAGCCGCTGTCCTGGTTGTTGGACCGGATCTTGCCCACGTTGGACAGGGCGGCACTCTTGGGCGTCGTCATGGGCGGCTACCGACGCAGCTCGAAGCTCGTCTGCCCGATCGTCACCGTGGCGCCCGACGGCACCGGGGTGGGGACCGTGACGCGCTCGCCGTCGAGGAAGGTCCCGTTCGTGGAGTCGAGGTCCTGCACGACCCAGCGTCCGTTCCAGAGCATCAGTCGGGCGTGGTGCGTCGAGGTGTAGTCGTCCCGGATGACCAGGGCGCTGTCCTGGGACCGGCCGATGGTCAGCGGACCGCCGCCCAGGGGCATCTCGAGGCCGGCCTTGGCGCCCTTCGTGATGACGAGGCGGGTCGCCGCCCCGTCGGAGGCGGGCGCCGCCGGGGGGCGCTGCTGCTGCGCGGGAGCCGCCGCGGGGGCGGGCCGGGGCGCAGGAGGCGCGGCGGCCGACGCCGAGGACTGCCCCGGCTGCTGGTCGGCCGGCATCTTGCGCGGCCGCTGCCCGAACAGGTCGGACCGCAGCGCGAACACGACGGCGAAGACGAAGAGCCACAGCACGGCCAGGAAGCCGAACCGGAGGGCGAAGAGCGTCAGCTCACTGGTCACCAGGATCCCCCTCGGACGTCGGGCCCGTCGAAGGGGTCGGGCGTCGCGGACTGGGGGAGCACGCGGAACACGATACGCGTACGACCGATCTCGATGACCGAGTCGGGCTGCAGGGGGGCCTTCGACAGGGGCTGGCCGTTCAGCTTCGAGCCGTTCGTCGAGCCGAGGTCACGGGCCTGGGCACGCTGGCCGTCCCACAGGATCTCGACGTGCTTGCGGCTCGTCCCCGTGTCCTGCACGGTGATGTCGGCGTCGCTGCCCCGGCCGATGACCGTGCGCTGACCGGTGATGGCGTGACGGGTGCCGTCGACGTCGACGAACGGGCGCCACTTCACGTCGCCCTGCACGTTGCGGGAGTCGACCGCCAGGATGCCGACGCTGAGCGAGTCGTCCTCGCGGAGGCGCACCCGGAGCGGCCCGGCGAACTGGTAGCCCTGGGCCGTCGCGTGGCGCTGCGTCAGCTGGGTCAGCTCGTCGATCAGCGCCGGGCCCACCGCGGCCATCGCCTCGTGGTCGACGGGCGACAGCCGGACGAGCAGCTCGTTCGGCACGAGGATGCGGTCGCGAGAGACCACGGCGGCCTTCGTGTCGAGCTCGCGGCGCAGCGCGCTCGTGATCTCGAGAGGCTGCACGCTCGAACGGAACGTCTTGGCGAAGGCGCCGTTCACGGCGCGCTCCAGCCCGCGTTCGAAGTTGTCGAGCAGTCCCATGGGTCTCCAGGTTCGGGGGTCGCTGGTCGCCCGATCTTAGCCGGACGGCGTGGACGGCCCCCGTCCGTGCTCGGACGAGGCGCTCGGACATGATAATGTTCTCGAGTTCGCGCGAGTGGCGGAATTGGCAGACGCGCTGGCTTCAGGTGCCAGTGCTCGAAAGGGCGTGGGGGTTCAAGTCCCCCCTCGCGCACGCGAACGAAAGGCCCTCCTATCGGAGGGCCTTTTTCGTTCGCGGTGTTCTTCTGTCGCGCCGCCGCCCCTGCGGCGCGACGGGGCGAGAGGCCCTCCTGTCGGAGGGCCTTCTTCGTTCGCGGTGTTCTTTTGTCGCGCCGCCGCTCCTGCGGCGACGTTCAGTGCAAAGCCGCTTGGCACGTCGTTGCGACATGCAAAGAAAACGCGGATTTCTTTACACGTCCCCTAGGCTCGGGACGTGACCGACTGGAGTGCCGACAGGCCGTTCAACGAACTCCCCCTTCTGCCGCCCCGGCACGAGCTCGAGACCCGGCCTGTGCTGAAGGCCACGATCGCGGCCCGGGCTGCCCTGGCAGCGCTCGAACAAGCCGCGCGGAACATCCCCAACCCCACCGTGCTCATCAACAGCATCCCGATCCTGGAGGCACAGGCGAGCTCGGAGATCGAGAACATCGTCACGACGACGGACGAGCTCTTCAAGTACGCCCACGACGACGCAGGAGCGGCCGATCCGGCTACCCGTGAGGCACTGCGCTACCGCACGGCACTGAACACCGGTTTCGAGCTCGTCCGGACGAGGCCCGTCGGCGTTCGGATCGCGCACGATGTCTGCTCCCTGATCAAGCTGCGCGACATGCCCCTCCGGGATGAACCGGGAACTTTCATCGGCAACCCCGTCACGCACGAGGCGGTCTATACGCCGCCCGTGGGCAGAGCGGTGATAGAGGAGAAGCTGAGGAACTGGGAGCAGTACCTCAACGACGACTCCGACGTGGACCCGCTCGTACGGATGGCTGTCTCGCACTACCAATTCGAGGCGATCCACCCGTTCGCCGACGGGAACGGGAGGACAGGCAGGGTGCTGAACGTTCTCGTCCTGGTCGACGCGGGGTTGCTCAGCCAGCCGATCCTCTACCTCTCCCGTTACGTCATCCAGAACAAGTCGAGCTACTACTCGCTCCTCCAGGGCGTGACGAGCGACGGCGACTGGGAGGCCTGGATCCTGTTCATGCTCGAGGGCATCAGGGCCACTGCGGTGTCGACCCTCTCCAAGATCGATGCGATCCGCGAACTGCAGGCGGAGTTCCACGCGGACCTGCGAACGGCCTTCAAGCCCGGCGTCAACGCGGACTTCCTGGCCGTGCTCTTCGAACAGCCCTACTCGCGCATCGGCGACGTGATGCGCCGGTGTGACGTCTCGCGCCCCACGGCGACGAGCTGGTTGAAGACCCTCGTCGAGGCTGGCGTCCTCACGGACGTCAAGACGGGCCGCGAACGGCTCTTCGTCAACAGCCGGTTCCTGCGGCTCCTGGCTCGAGACGAGGAAGGCGCGGCTCCGGAGACCGCCCCTTCCCTGTTCTGATGAGCGAGACGGAGCGGCTGCGGCGGCAGATGACCTGGCAGGCGATCGCCGCGCCCGTCGTGGTGGTGCTCGCCTTCGTCGTCGGGCTCGTCTGGTCCGGGAACGAGGGCCGCACGGCGCCGATCCTCATCTCGCTGATCGGCGGGGTCGCCGTGACGAGCGTCCTGTTCGACGTCTGGCACCGGACGTCCGCCCACGCCCTCTGGCGCGGACCCGTCCAGGCCGCTGTCACCGTCGGCGTCGCCGCCGGCACGGCCGGGATCGCCGGCCCCCTCGGCGTGCCCGCCCTGGCGCTCGTCCTCACCGCCGCGGCCACGGTGGGCGGCACCGCGCTCGCCGTCCTCGCCACGAGCCCGCGGACCGCCCTCGCCCTCCTCATGGGCCGGCCCGCGCCCGGCGGCGCCCCGGTCAGCCCGACGATCGACGTCCCGGCACGCGGCCCGGTGTCCGGCCCGGTCCTCGACGCCGGACCGCCGCCTCCTCGGCCTGGACCCGCCGCGACGCCCGACCGCGGTCACGGCCCCGTCGACTGAGCGTCGGCGTCGCCGTCCTCAGCGCAGCGGCTCGATGAGGCGCGGGCCCGTGTTCCGCACCGACCCGACGTCGCGCGTCACCTCGTGGTGGACCAGGTCGTGGGCGACCTCGAAGGAGGTGCGGTCGAGCAGCGAGAGCAGCTCGCCGGCGTCGAGGTGGTCGCCCAGCCAGTCGTCGTAGGCGTCCGGCGTGAGGCACGACGGCATGCGGTCGTGGACCTCGCCGGGCGCGACGTGTGCGTCACGGGTGATGATCGACATCGACAGCACCCAGCGCGAGGGGTCGTCGTCCTCCTTGGCTGGGTCGGGCCAGGCGCTCATCACGCCCGCCATCGCGAGCCCGGCGTCGGGCTGGTGGACGAAGTGCGGCTGCTTGCCCGTCTCGGTCACGACCCACTCGTAGTAGCCGAGGGCCGGCACGATGCACCGCGCCTGGGCGAAGGGGCGTCGGAACATGCCGCTCGTCGCGACCGTCTCGACGCGGGCGTTGATCGGCTGCGGCCGCTTCTTGAGGTCGGGGTACCACGGTGGCGTCAGCCCCCATCGGGCCTGGGCCAGCTCGCGCTCGCCGTGGCGGACGCGCACCACGGGCACCACCATGGTCGGGGCGACGTTGAAGTCGTCGGGCAGTTCGCCGAGCCCTCCGAGCAGCTCGGGCAGCAGGTCGGAGGTCGCCGTGGCGATGACGTAGCGGCCGCACATGGGGGCCAGTCTGCTCTCGCGGGTGCGTCGGTGCATGCTCTCGCCCCGGGTGCCCGCTCAGCTGAGGGAGCGGGTCCCGTCGTCTGTGTGGGGGCTGTTCCGTTTCACGACGCATGGGCGGGGGCGGGGGCAGCGGGTCCCGTTGTGTGTGGGGGCTGTTCCGTTTCGTGACGGATCAGCTGGAGGTGGGTTCCGTCGTCTGTGTGGGGCTGTTCCGTTTCGTGACGGATCGGCTGGGCGGGGCAGGCGGCGGGTCCCGTTGTGTGTGGGGCTGTTCCGTTTCGTGACGGAGCAGCCGGAGGCGGGTCGGCCGTGTGTGGGGGCTGTTCCGTTTCGTGACGGAGCAGCTGGGGGCGGGTTCCGCCATGTGTGTGTGGGCTGTTCCGTTTTGTGACGGATCAGCTGGAGAGCGGGCGGGTTCGGACGTGTCGGACCTGTTCCGTCACGTGACGGAACAGCGGGAGAGCGGGACCCCGCCCCCGCGTCGGCACCTGCACCCGCGACGGCCCCGTGCCGGCACCGGCGGAAGCCCCTCGCGCCGAGGGGCGCCGCGGTGGTTCACTGTGCTCACGCGCAGCGGCGCCGCCGCCGCCCGGTGTGGGAGAGGTGGTCGCCATGGCCCGGTCAGGAGACGTCGGACGCCCCGAGGAGGAGCTGCACGGCTGGGTCGTCGTGGGCGTCGTCCCCGCCACCGCCGAGCCCGTCGTCGCCCGGGCCGCGGAGTTCGCCCGCCGCTTCGGCACCGGCCTCGCCTGCGTGGCCGTCGAGCCCGACCGGATGGCCTTCGCCGAGAGCATCGACGGGACGGTGCTGTCGTACCCGATCGACCCCGACAGCTGGGCCGACGAGGTCGTCTTCGAGCCCGACCTGCGCGAGCGGCTGCTGGTCGTGCTCGCCGACCACGACGTCCCGACCGCGTTCGTCGCGCTCACGGGCGACCCCGCGACAGGTCTCGCGACGTTCGCCGAGACCGTCGACGCTCCCATGATCGTGGTCGGCAGCCGGGAGGCGGGCCTGCGCGGCAGCCTGCGGGAGTTCTTCGCCGGCAGCGTCGCCCTGCACCTCAGCCACCGTCAGAAGCGACCGGTGGTCGTCGTGCCGCTCGCACCCGTGCCGCGCTCGCAGGTGCTGCCGTGGGAGGACGAGCTGTAGGGGGCCTCCTCGGGCTCGTCGCCCCTCCCGGCCCGCCGTCGTCGGCCGCGCCCGCCGTCGACCGCCCTGCCCTCGTCGGCCGCGCCCGCGCTCAGTCGTGCGTCGTGCGCTCGTGCTCGGCGTGGTCGGCCGGCTCGAGCTGGAACGTCGCGTGCTCGACCTCGAAGTGCGACGCCAGGCAGCGGTCGAGGGCGTCGAGGGTCTCGTCGACCTTCATGTCGCAGAAGACGTCGCGCTCGACGACGACGTGCGCCGAGAAGACGGTCGCGCCGCTGGTGATCTGCCACGCGTGCACGTCGTGGGCGGAGACCACGCCCGCCGTGTCGGTGATGTGCGCCCGCACCGCGGCGAGGTCGATGTCGCCCGGAGCCGAGCCGAAGAGCACGCGCACGGCCTCGCGCAGCAGCGACCAGGCCCGCGGCACGATCATGGCCGCGATGATCAGCGAGCCGACCGAGTCGGCCTGGGCGAAGCCGGTGGTCAGCACGACGACCGAGGCGACGACGACCGCCGCCGAGCCGAGCAGGTCGCCGAGCACCTCGAGGTAAGCGCCGCGCATGTTGATCGAGTGGGAGGCGCCGCCGCGCAGCACGAGCAGCGCCGCGACGTTCGTCGCCCCGCCCACGAGGCCGACGACGAGCATCGGCACGCCCAGCACCTCGTGGTGCTCGGGGTCGAGCAGGCGGCTCACGGCGGCGACGGCCACCGACAGCGAGACGGCGACGAGCACGAGCCCGTTGATCAGCGCCGCGAAGACCTCGGCGCGGCGGTAGCCGTAGGTCTGGCGGCCGCTCGCCGGCCGCGCGGCCACGATCGTCGCCAGCAGGGCGATGACCAGCCCGGCCAGGTCGGACGCCATGTGGCCGGAGTCTGCGAGCAGGGCGAGCGAGCCCGAGAGGGCGGCGCCCACGAGCTGGGCGACGAGGCCGAGCGCGACGACGCCGATGGCGAGCCGCAGCCGACGGCCGTCGGCGGCCATGTGGCCGTGCGCGTGGTCGTGGCCCATCGCTCGCTCCTCGCCTCGCCCCGGTCGGCCCGCCGGGTGCAGGCCGTCGTCGACCCTACCGGCGGCGACCGACGCTCGACAGGTCCGGCGACCAGTCGATGACGAGGATCGTTCCCGACTGCGCGGCCGCACCCCGCGGGGGAACAGAGGAGGCGCCGCGGTCGTTGGCTGCCTCATGACCGACACCAGCGCCTCCTCCGCTCCCCGCCCCTCCTCGACCGGTGCCGGCGAGGGGGCGACCGGGCCGTCGGGCCGCCGTCGGCTGATCGGCGTCACGGGCGCGACCGGCGCCGTGGGCGGGCGGGTCGCCGCGGCGCTCGCCGAGGCCGGAGCGGCCCAGCGCCTCGTCGTGCGCGACGCGTCGCGGGCCCCCGAGCTGGCCGGCGCCGAGGTCGCCGTCGCGAGCTACGGCGACCACGAGGCCACCGTCGCCGCGCTGCGGGGCGTCGACGTGCTGTTCATGGTGTCCGGCGCCGAGGCGCCCGACCGCCGCGCCCAGCACCTCGACGTCGTCGCCTCGGCCGCCGAGGCCGGCGTCGGCCACGTCGTCTACACGTCGTTCCAGGGCGCGGCCCCCGACGCCGTCTTCACGCTCGCCCGCGACCACTGGGCCACCGAGGAGGCGCTGCGTGCGTCGGGCATGCAGGTCACGATCCTGCGCGACTCGTTCTACCTCGACGTGCTGCCCGAGTTCGCGGACGCGCAGGGCGTGCTGCGCGGGCCGGCGGGGTCGGGACGCGTCGCCGCCGTGGCCCGGGCCGACGTCGCGGACGCCGCCGTGGCGGTGCTGCTCGACCCCGAGGCGCACGCCGGGGCCGTGCACGAGCTCACGGGCTCGGAGGCGGTGACCCTCGACGAGGCGGCCGCGCGCCTGGCCGCGGCGCTCGGGCGGCCGTTCTCGTTCGTCGACGAGACCCTCGACGAGGCGTACGCGTCGCGGCAGCGCTGGCAGCCGGAGCCCTGGCAGGCCGACGCGTGGGTCAGCACCTACACGTCGATCGCGTCGGGCGAGGTGTCGGCGGTGTCGACCGCGGTGCGCGACCTGACCGGGCACGACCCGCTCACGATCGAGACGCTCTTCGGACCGCGCGGGGCCTGAGGGCCGGGCGGGGCGCGCGGGCCGCGCGGGGCCTGCGGTCCGCGCCGGGCCTGCGGTCCGCGCCGGGCCTACGGGCCGTGCTGCCGCGCTGTCCTGCCCGGTCGGCGGGTTCGCGTAGCTCCCGGCGGGTGGGCGCCCGCCCGCCACGGGCTACGGGAACCCGCCCGCTCAGCGCACGGACCCGCCGCGGGCTACGGGAACCCGCCGGCTCAGCGCACGGACCCGCCGCCGGCGACGGGGACCCGCCGGCTCAGCGCACGCGGCGCGACGACAGCACGCCGCTGACGCCGAGCACGAGCACCGACACGAAGATGCCGACCATCGGCAGCTCCCACCCGCCCGAGGCGTCGTGCAGCCCGCCGATGGCGAGCGGCCCGAGCGAGGCGATGGCGTACCCGCCGCCCTGCACGAGGGCCGAGAGGCGCCGGGCGTCGTCGCCGTTGGTGGCCATCCGCACGATGACGATGAAGATGATCGTGATGCCGCCGCCCTGGGCCGCGCCGCCGAAGATCGACCAGAGCAGCCAGTGCTCCGGGGCGAAGAACAGGCCGAGCGGCATGGCCGTCCAGAGCACGCCGATCAGCGCGATCACCGCCGACGGCCGCCAGCGCAGCGCGAGCAGCGGGACGCCGAGGGCGCCCACGACGGCCATGACCTGGAACACCGACGAGCTCGCCCCCGCGGCTCCGCGGCTGAGGCCCACCTCGTCGCCGAGCAGGGTCGGCATCCAGGCCGTCAGGCCGTAGTAGGCGAAGGCCTGGCCCGCGAAGGCGAGCGTGAGGCCCCAGGTGGTCCAGCGGCGCAGCAGCGGCCGACGCCGCGCCTCCGCGTCCGCCTCGTGGGCGGCGGTCCCGACCACGTCGATGCCGCCGGTCATCACGTCCACCGAGGAGGCGCCTCCTGCGTCGACCGCGGCGGTCTCGGCACGAGCCCCCACGCCGAGCGCGACCCGCGGCCCGACGGCGACGGCCCAGACCACGGCGGCGAGCACGGCGAGCAGGCCCCAGCCGAGCAGGGCCACCGGCCAGCCCACGACCGCGGCGATCGGCGCCGTCGCGAGCGACGTGATCATCGAGCCGACGTTGAGCGCCGACGTGTAGATGCCGGTGACGAAGCCGGCTCGGTCGGGCGTGTAGTCGCGGCGGATGATCACGGGCAGCACGACGTTGCCGACGGTGATGGCGACGCCGATGACGATCGTGCCGACGTAGAGCCACGACGACGTGCCCAGGGCGCGCAGCACCGTGCCGAGCAGCACGCCGGCCAGGCCGATCGTGACCGCGCGCTCGGCACCGACCTTGACGATGAGGCTCGAGGCCAGCGGGCTGGCGAGGGCGAAGCAGAGCACGGGGATGCTCGTGAGCAGCCCGGCGACCACGGCGCTGAGCCCGAGGTCGCTGCTCATCTGGCCGAGCACCGGCGCCGTGGCGACGATGGGCCCGCGCAGGTTCAGCGCGATGAGGACGATCGCGAGGGTCAGCAGCCAGGCCGCGGGGGAGCGGACCGCCGCCGAGCCGGCCCGCCTCACGCCGCGCCGCGCAGGGGCGCCGACACGAGCTCGACCCCGAGCAGGTCGGCCACCTCGCGCACGTCGGAGGCGACGGCGACGGCTCCGACGTGCTCGGCCGGCTCGCCGTAGCCCCACGTCACGAGGATGGTCGGCACGTCGTGCTCGGCCGCGCCCTCGACGTCGTGGTGGCGGTCGCCGATCAGCACCGGCCGCGAGACGTCCGCGCCGCGCTCGCGGAGGCGGCGCAGGGCCTCGGCGACGACGTCGGCCTTCGTGTTGCGCACCTCGTCGTCGGAGGCGCCCGTGATCACGTCCAGGTACCGCACGAGGTCGTGCGCCTCGAGGATCTTCGTCGCCGGCGTCTCGGGCTTGGACGTCGCCGTCGAGGTCGGCAGCCCGGCCGCGTGCACGCTCGCCAGGAGGTCGCGCACGCCCGGGAAGATCTCGCCCTCGAGCGCGCCGTTCGCCAGGTAGTGGGCGCGGTAGGTGCGCATCGCCTCGACGAGGCGGTCGCCGGTCAGGCCGAGGCGGACCTCGAAGCTCTGCGGCAGGGGCGGGCCGACCCAGCCCATGAGCTCGGCGTGCTCGGGCACGGGGAGCCCGAGGGAGGCGATGGTGTGCGCGAGGCTGGCCGTGATCGCCGGTGCGGAGTCGGCGATCGTGCCGTCGAGGTCGAACAGGACGGCCGTGTAGGTGGGAGTCATCGGCTCCAGCTTAGGGACGCCGCGGGCCGTCGGGACGACGGTGCGGCGTCCGGCCGCCGGGCGTCAGAACAGCCGCGAGTGCGAGTCGTCGAGGCCGCGCATCGCGTCGTAGTCGAGCAGCAGGGTTCGGATGCCGCGGTCGTGCGCGAGCGTGCGGGCCTGGGGCTTGATCTCCTGCGCCGCGAAGACGCCCGTGACGGGAGCCAGGTGCGGGTCGCGGTTCATCAGCTCGAGGTAGCGGGTCAGCTGCTCGACGCCGTCGATGTCGCCCCGGCGCTTGAGCTCGACGGCCACCGCCGCGCCCGAGGCGTCGCGGGCGAGGATGTCGACCGGCCCGATCGCGGTCATGTACTCGCGTCGGACGAGCACGTGGCCCTCGCCGAGCAGGTCGATCTGCTCGGCGAGCAGCTTCTGCAGGTCGGCCTCGACGCCGTCCTTGGTGAGCCCGGGGTCGACGCCCATCTCGTGCAACGAGTCGTGCAGCACCTCGTGGATCGACACGACGAGGATGTCGGCGGTCTTCGCCTGCGTGACCTTCCAGAGCTCGACGACCCCCGCCTCCTGCTGGTCGGCGTCGGGCTCGAGGACGCTCAGCGTGCACGGCGGGCTCATCCAGTTCAGCGGCTTGTAGCTGCCGCCGTCGGAGTGGACGAGCAGGCTGCCGTCGCTCTTGACCATGAGCAGGCGGGTGGCGAGGGGGAGGTGGGCGCTGAGCCGGCCGGCGTAGTCGACCGAGCAGCGGGCAATGACGAGACGCACCCGACGATCCTACGGGCCGGGTGGGGTCGGGCCGGGCCGGGGCCAGCCGGGCTGGGTAGGGCTGGGCCGGGTGGGGTGGGGTCGGCGGGCGGCCGTGCCGGGCCCCGGGGGCGTCGAGGTCGGTCGGATAGGCTGCGGCACCATGAGCCGGGCAGAGGGCGACGTCGCCGCGAGGCCGACCCTCGCCGCGGTCGCGCGGGCCGCCGGGGTCAGCGCGAGCACCGCCTCCTTGGCCTTCAGCGGCGCCGGCCCCGTCTCGGACGAGACGCGCAGCCGGGTGCTGGCCGTCGCCGCCGAGCTCGGCTACGGCGGGCCGGACCCCCGGGCGCGCTCGCTGCGCCGCGGCCGCTCGGGCATCGTCGGCGCCGTGCTCGAGGACACCCTGCGCAATGCGTTCCGCGACCCGATCAACGTCGCCCTGCTCGACGGCATCGCCGACGTCACCGGCCCGGCCGACAACAGCCTGCTGCTGCTCACCGAGACCGAGGGCGAGCACACCCGACTGCTCGACGCGCCCGTCGACGCGCTCGTGCTCTTCGGCTGCAGCACCCGCCTCGACGAGTCGGTGTCGACCGTGCGCCGTCGGGGCATCCCGCTCGTCTCGATCGAGGCCCCGCCCATGGAGGGCGTGCTCGACATCGGCGAGGACAACGTGGGCGCGTCCCGGCTGCTGGCCCAGCACCTCCACGATCTCGGCCACCGACGGGTCGCCGTCGTCGCGCTCGAGCTCGGGCCGGGCCGCGAGACGGGCGAGATCACCGACGCCCGCGTCGCCGCGGGCACCACCTGGCCCGCCCTCGAGCGGCTGCGCGGCACGCGCCTCGTCTACCCGGACGCCGGCGGCCTCGTGACCCTCGGCAGCTGGACGAGCGAGGGGCACCGCGCCGGGCTGCAGCTGCTCGACGTGCCCGAGGCCGAGCGGCCGACCGCGATCGTCGCCCAGAGCGACCTGCTCGCGTCGGGCGTCATCGCCGCGGCCGCCGAGCTCGGGCTGAGCGTGCCCGGCGACCTCAGCGTCGTCGGCTACGACGGCGTGCGGCTCGACGACCCGCGCGCGGCCGACCTCACGACGGTGGTGCAGCCCGCCGTCGAGAAGGGCCGCGCGGCGGGGCGCGCCGTGCTGGCGCTGCTCGCGGGCGAGGCCGCCACGGGGTCGACCTTCACGAGCGTGTTCCGGCCGGGTTCGACGACGGGGCCGCCCCGCGCCTGACGCGGGTGCACTCGTGCCTTCGTGCACGCGCGCGCTCGCTCTCTGCGTGCCCCACGCTGCCGCGAGAGCATCGATCTGCCCCGAACGGCTGCTCGCGGGGGCGCCGACCGGCCATCTCGGGCAGATCGTCACCCCGCCACGGGCGCGCGACCCCGCCCGCGCGGGCGACCGGGCGGGCGGGCGGGCGACACGGCCCGGGGAGGCCGACCCGTCAGCGCGCGCCGACGAGCATCCAGCGGTCGGTCCGGGCCCGCAGGCCGAGCGTCACGGCCCGGGCCCCGACGTACCCGAGGCCGAACGTGAGCCAGAGCGCGACCGCACCGGTCGTGCCGGGGCCGACCCGCGCCTCCACGGGGATCAGCAGCGCGAGGTAGACCAGCACGCTGACGACGCTCGCGATCGCGAGGTAGCGCGCGTCGCCGGCGCCGAGCAGCACCCCGTCGAGCACGAACACGAACCCGGCCAGCGGGATGCCGACCGCCATCGCGACGACCACCGACGGCAACAGTGCACGCACCGCTTCGTCGCTGCTGAAGACGGGCGCGAGCACCGGGGCCAGCACGGCGAGCAGGGCGCCGAGCAGCACGCCGCCGCCGACGCCGAACAGCATGAGGCGTCGGGTGATCGCCCGCACGCGCTCGCGGTCGCCCTGGCCGAGCGCGTGCCCGACCATGGCCTGCCCCGCGATGGCGAGGGCGTCGAGGGCGAAGGCGAGGGTGCTGAACAGGGTCAGCGCGATCTGGATGACGGCGAGCCCGGCGACCCCCGAGGAGGCGGCGGCCGCGACGGTCGCGACGAGCGCGGCACGCAGACCCGCGTTCCGCACCAGCAGCCAGGCGCCCGAGCGGGCGGTCCGACCGACCCCGGCGAGACCCGGCCGCAGGTCGGCGCCGACGGCGCGCGCGGCCCGGACGGCGATGACGACGTAGACGGCGGCCATGCCCCACTGGGCGACGACGGTGCCCGCGGCCGAGCCGGCGATGCCCCAGCCGAACGCGTAGAGGAAGAGCGCGTTGAGCGCGGCGTTGGCCGCGAATCCGATGCCGGCGACGATGAGGGGCGTGCGGGTGTCCTGCAGGCCGCGGAGCAGGCCCGTCGCCGCGATGACGACGAGCATGCCCGGCAGGCCGAGCAGCGAGACGGAGAGGTAGGTGGTCGCGGCCCGGGCCACCTCGCCGTCGACCCCGAACAGGCCGACGAGAGGCCCGGCGGCGAACGCCCCCACGACCGCGAGGGCGACCCCGACGAAGAGCGCGAACCAGAGACCGTCGACGCCGGCGCGGATCGCCCCGCGACGGTCGCCCGCTCCCAGGCGCCGCGCCACGGTCGGCGTCGTCGCGTAGGCGAGGAAGATCAGCAGGCCCAGCGCCGTCTGCAGGATCACGCTCGCGACGCCCA
This sequence comes from Frigoribacterium faeni, assembly GCF_011761235.1. Taxonomy (GTDB): domain Bacteria; phylum Actinomycetota; class Actinomycetes; order Actinomycetales; family Microbacteriaceae; genus Frigoribacterium; species Frigoribacterium faeni_A. The sequence continues at coordinate 857,551 of NZ_JAAOYW010000002.1, read as the reverse complement.
GCCCGGCGAGGGGCGCTGACCCGAGGTGGCCGACGAGGGCGGTGTCGGTGAGCAGGAACAACGGCTCGGCCACGAGCGCGCCCAGCGCGGGCACGGCCAGGCGGAGGATCTCGCGGTCGAGGGGCGACCGGAGGCGCACGCTCAGTCGGTGCCGCGGAGGCGGCCGACCGCGGTCATCAGGTGGTAGACGACGATCGCCGCGACGGTGCCGAGGATGATGCCGCCGAAGCTCGCGCCGCCGACTGCGAAGGTGAAGTTCGCGATCCCCATGATCAGGGCGACGCCGGCCGTCAGCTGGTTCTTCGGGCGGCTGAAGTCGACCCTGTTCTCGACCCAGATCCGGATGCCGATGACCCCGATCAGGCCGTAGAGCGCGGTCGTCACGCCGCCGAGCACCCCCGGCGGGATGGTGAAGATGACGGCGCCGATCTTGGGCGAGAGGCCGAGCAGGATCGCCACGACGCCCGCGACCCAGTAGGCGGCGGTCGAGAAGACGCGCGTGGCGCTCATCACGCCGATGTTCTCGCCGTAGGTCGTGGTCGCCGAGCCGCCGCCGAGGCCGGCGAGCACGGTGCTGAGGCCGTCGGCGAACAGGGCGCGGCCGGTCAGGGGGTCGAGGTCGCGCTTGGTGAGCTGGCCGACGCCCTTCACGTGGCCGACGTTCTCGGCGATGAGGGCGAGCACGACGGGCAGGAACCCGAGGTAGATCGGCAGCTGCGCCGGGTCGAAGGCAGGGGCGGTGAAGGTCGGCAGCCCGACCCAGGCGGCGTCGCCGACCGCGTCGAACGAGACCTCTCCGAGCAGCACCGCGGCCACGTAGCCGACGACCACGCCGACGAAGATCGACAGGCGGCCGAGCAGGCCCTTGAACAGCACGGCGCTCAGCACGACGGCGGCGAGCGTGATGACGGCGGTGAGCGGCGCCAGCGCGAAGTTGTCCCGTGCCGCGGGCGCGAGGTTGAAGCCGATCAGGGCGACGATCGCGCCGCTGACCACCGGGGGCAGCAGGGCGTTGATCCACCGGGTGCCGGCGAGGTGCACGACGACGCCGACGATCGCGAGCAGGGCCCCGACGACGACGATGCCGCTGAGCGCGAGCGGGATGCCGCCGATGTCGGTCGCGGCGCCGATCGGGGCGAGGAACGCGAACGACGAGCCGAGGTAGCTCGGCAGCTTGTTCTTCGTGATGATGAGGAACAGCAGCGTGCCGATGCCCGAGAAGAGCAGGGTGGTGCTCGGCGGGAACCCCGTGATGATCGGCACGAGGAACGTCGCGCCGAACATGGCGACGACGTGCTGACCGCCCAGGCCGATGGTGCGCGGCCAGCTGAGCCGCTCCTCCGGCGCGACGATCTCGGTGGAGTCGACCGTCTTGCCGTCGCCGTGCAGTGCCCAGGGGAGTGCCATGGGCACGACTGTAGCGGGGCCCTGTTTCCCGCTCGTTTCCGCTCGTCCCTCCCCGTCGCCTGGGGAGGAGCGGGTCGGTCTGCACAGGTCGGCCTGCCCTGGGCACGGCGTCGGCGGCCCCGCCTAGGCTGACGGACATGACGACCGACGCGCTGTCCTCTGGCATCACCACCGACGAGCTCGACCCGGGGGTGCGTCCGCAGGACGACCTCTTCCGCCACGTGAACGGGCGGTGGATCGAACGGACCGAGATCCCCGACGACAAGGCGCGCTACGGCTCCTTCTACCTGCTGGCCGAAGAGGCCGAGGCGGCGGTGCGCGACATCGTGCACGAGTCGCAGTCCGCCGAGCCGGGCACCGAGGCCCGCAAGGTCGGCGACCTGTTCACGAGCTTCACCGACGAGGACCGGGTGGAGGCGCTGGGCGCCGAGCCGCTGCGCCCGCTGCTCGAGACGGTCGCCTCCGTCGACGACGTGCCCGGGCTGCTCCGCCTCGTCGGCGCCTTCGAGAAGCAGGGCGTCACGAGCTTCGTGCAGCTCTTCGTCGACAACGACCCGGGCGACCCCACGCGCTACGTCGTGCAGGTCGAGCAGGGCGGCCTCGGGCTGCCCGACGAGTCCTACTACCGCGAGGAGAAGAGCGAGGCGATCCGCGCCTCCTACGTCGCCTTCGTCGCACGCATGCTGGGCCTGGCCGGCCTCGACGACGCCGACGAGCGCGCGGCCCGCGTGATGCAGCTCGAGACGGCGATCGCGTCGCACCACTGGGACAACGTCGCGACCCGCGACAGCGACGCCACCTACAACCTGCTGCCCTGGTCCGAGGCCGCGGCGCTCGCCGAGGGCGTCGACCTCGACGCCTGGCGCGACGGCGTCGAGGCGCCCGCCGGCGTCTTCGACGAGGTCGTCGTGCGCGAGCCGTCGTTCGTCACCGGCCTGGCCGGCCTGCTGACCGACGACCGCCTGCCCGCCTGGCAGGACTGGCTGCGCTGGCAGGTCGTCCGCTCGTTCGCGGCGTACCTCTCGTCGCCCTTCGTCGAGGCGAACTTCGACTTCTACGGCCGCACCCTGACGGGCACGCCCGTGCAGCGCGCCCGCTGGAAGCGCGGCGTCTCGCTCGTCGAGGGCGCCATGGGCGAGGCCGTCGGCCGCATCTACGTCGAGCGCCACTTCGCGCCCGAGGCGAAGGAGGCGATGGACGTCCTGGTCGAGAACCTCGTCGAGGCGTACCGCCGCAGCATCGCCGACCTCTCGTGGATGACCGACGAGACCCGCGCCCGCGCCCTCGACAAGCTCGAGAAGTTCACGCCCAAGATCGGCTTCCCCGTGAAGTGGCGCGACTACTCGGCCCTCGAGGTCGACGCCGGCGACCTCGTCGGCAACGTGCGCGCCTCGGCCGCCGTCGGCTTCGACCGCGAGCTCGGCAAGATCGGCCAGCCGATCGACCGCGACGAGTGGTTCATGACCCCGCAGACGATCAACGCGTACTACAACCCCGGCTTCAACGAGATCGTGTTCCCGGCGGCGATCCTGCAGTTCCCGTTCTTCGACGCGAGCCGCGACGCGGCCGCGAACTACGGCGCCATCGGCGCCGTCATCGGCCACGAGATCGGCCACGGCTTCGACGACCAGGGCTCGAAGTACGACGGCGACGGCAAGCTCACCGACTGGTGGACCCCGGCCGACCGTGCGGCGTTCGAGCAGCTCACCAGCTCGCTGATCTCGCAGTACGACGCGCTGGCCCCGGCGCAGGTGCCCGAGCACCACGTCAACGGCGCGCTCACCATCGGCGAGAACATCGGCGACCTCGGCGGCCTCTCGATCGCCTACGACGCCTACCTCATCTCGCTCGACGGCGCCGAGGCGCCCGTGATCGACGGCATGACGGGCGCGCAGCGGTTCTTCCTGAGCTGGGCCCAGGCCTGGCAGATCAAGCTCCGCGACGAAGAGGCGATCCGGCTGCTGTCGATCGACCCGCACTCGCCGAACGAGTTCCGCTGCAACCAGATCGTGCGCAACATCGACGACTTCTACGACGCCTTCGAGCTGACCGAGTCGGACGCCCTCTGGCTGCCGCCCGAGCAGCGCGTCACGATCTGGTAGCCGAGGTGCCCGAGGGGCGGACCGGCAGGCACAGCAGCCGATCGGACGACGACGACGGCCGCGTCGGACGGCACGCGCCTCGGCCGACGGGGGCCGGCCTCGGCCGGTCGCTGGTCGCGCTCGGCGACCTCGCGGCCGAGGGGGTGCGCGTGTCCGCCTCGGCGTTCGACCTCGACGACGGCAGGGAGCTGCTCGGCGTCGACGACCAGGTCGTGCTGCCGGTGGCGCAGCTCGGCGCGGTGCTGCTGCTGATCGAGGTCAGCGCGCAGATCGAGTCGGGCCGGATCGGGGCGCTCGACGAGCTCGAGCGCACGGCCGGCCCCGGCAGCCGCTCGGCCCTGGGCGGCGGGGGAGTCTGGTCGTACCTGCAGCGGAGACGGCTCGCGGTCACCGACGCCGCCGCCCTCGTGGGCGCCCTCCGCGACCCGGCCGCCGTCAACGCGCTCCTCGGCCGGGTCGGGCTCGAGGCCGTCCGGGCCCGGGCCGACGACCTCGGCCTCCGTCGCACGGCGCTGCTCGACGAGGTCAGGTCGGAGCGGGGGCCCGACGACGCCCCCGGGCTGGCGGTCGGGACGACGCGCGAGCTGGCCCAGCTGACCGCCCTGCTCGCCCAGGGCGAGGTGGTCGGGTCGACGGTCAGCAGTCGGGTGCTCGGCTGGCTGTCGCTCGGCGTCGACCTGTCGCTCGTCGCGGCTCCGTTCGGGCTCGACCCCGTCTCGCACCGCCGCACCGACCACGACCTGCAGCTCGTCAACGCCGTGGGCAGCGACCGCGGCGTGCGCTCCGAGCTGGGCGTGCTGCGCGGCCCGGGCGGGGGCGTCGCCTACGCCGTGACCATCGCGTTCGACGACCTCACCCTCGACCACCGCCTCCGCGTGCTCGACGCGGCGCACGCGGTCGGGGCGGACCTGCTGGCGCACGTCCGCTAGGCGCGCGGCCAGCGTCGGGCTGCTCAGTCGACGAGGCCGAGCGCGGTCGCCAGGCGCAGCGTCTCCACGCCGGCGGGCGGGCAGCGGTCGGCGTCGGCCGAGGTGACCCAGTGCAGTTCGCCGATCTCGCCCGAGGGAGCGGGCTCGGCGCGGTCGTCGACGGGCGACGCCGACCAGAGCCGCATGTGCACCTCGCGGCCCTCGGGCTCGCCGTGGGCCTGGGTCCGGACGGTGCCGAGCTCGCGCAGCGACGACCGGTCGAGCTCGAGCCCGATCTCTTCGCGGGTCTCGCGGACGAGGGCGTCCTCGCCGGTCTCGCCCGCCTCCTGCTTGCCGCCGGGCAGGTAGAGCACGTCGCGTCCGCGGGCGGTGACCATGAGGAGGCGGCGGTCACGCACCAGCACGAGCGCGCTGACGACGATCGGGTCCATGCCCCCATCCTCGGGCATGCCGCCGGTTGCCGTCCCCGCCGAGCGGTCCCGTCACCCACGCCCGCCGCCCGGTCCCGTCACGTACGCCCTCCGCGCCTCTGAGCTGCCATCCCCGCAAATGCCGACAAGATCCGCATGAGAGCACGCTCAGCAACGGGAAATGCAGGTACAGCAGCGCGCGAGGTCGGCATTTGCTGAAACTGAGGTACACGCGGGGGCTGGCGCGTCTGCAGGATCCGACAAGATCGTCGCGCGGGGCTGCGCAATACGGGGATGTTCCCGCATTGCAGCTCGCGCGGTCGGCATTTGTAGAAGAGGACGTGCACGCTCACGTCGACGCACACGGGGCGCCGCCGTCAGCCAGACGGGAGGGCGCTAGCCGACGTCGCTGCGGCGCGGGGCGTCGGCCGGGCGCAGGGCCACGGGCTCGACGGCCGCGCGGGTGTCGGTGAGGCCGAAGAGGGCGTCGAGGCCGTCGCGGAACTCCTCGCCGCGGCCCTCGCGGGCGAGCTCGCGGGCGCGGACCGACGGGGTGTGCAGCAGCACGCCCGCCAGGTGCCGCAGCGCCGACTCGGTGCGCTCGGACGAGTCGCCACGCGAGCGGGCGCGCTCGATCTCGGCGTCGAGCAGGTCGAACACGTGGCGGCGCAGGGCGACGACGGCGGGGGTGAGCGACTGCTCGGCGGCGACGGCGTGGAACTCGGCGGCCGCGCTCGAGACGAGGGCGCGGGCGTCGTCGGCGGCGGTGAGCTCGGCCATCGGCGCGTGCAGGCTGATGGTCTCGAGGTCGAGCAGCTCGACGCCGGGCACGCGCGCGACGAGCGGGTCGACGTTGCGGGGCAGGCCCAGGTCGATGACGAGGCGGCGCGACGCGTCGACGACCTCGGGCACGACCACGGGCTCGGTCGTCGAGGTGCAGGTGATGAGCACGTCGCTCCACGAGATGGCCTCGGCCAGGTCGTCGAAGGGACGCAGGTCGTGCTTGAGCCCGAACCAGGAGGCGCGGCCCGAGGCCGAGAAGACGGCCAGGTCGTCGGCGCCGCGGTCGCGCAGGGCGGCGACGGTGGTGGCGGCGTACTGCCCTGTGCCGACGATGAGCACCCGGGCGTGCGACCAGTCGGTGACGCGCGACGAGGCGAGCTCGAGGGCGAGGCGGACGAGCGACCGCCCGGCACCGCCGACGTTGGTGCGGTTCTTGACGCCGCGGGAGGTCTGGGAGGCCTTCTGGAACAGGCGCTCGAGGTCGCGCGAGGTGGTGCCGCTGGTTCGGGCGGCCTCGAGGGCGCGGCGGACCTGGCCGGAGATCTCGTCCTCACCGACGACGACCGACTCGAGGCCCGAGCTGACCGCGAACAGGTGCTCGACGACCTCGTCGCCGGTGATGACGCGGACGTTGTCGCGCATCTCGTCGGGCTCGACGCCGCTGGCGGCGCTCATGGTGCTGATCGTGGCCTCGACCGCGACGGAGGCGGCGGCCGTGAGGGGCTCCTCGACGTCGACGTAGGCCTCGAACCGGTTGCAGGTCGCGAGCACGACGGCCCCGCCCACGAAGTCGTTCGCGTCGACCAGCGTGCTCGCCGCGGAGGGTGCGCCGATGCTCAACTTCTCGAGGAGGTCGAAGCTGGCGTTCCGGTGGGACGCCGTGAGGCAGATGAGCACGCGTCAATGGTAACTCTCATGTGCGAGTCGAACCCGGGGGTTGCCTCGATGTCGAGGCTGTGCCCGGTCGATCCGTGCACGGAGCGCACGTTCAGCGGCCCGGTGACACGCTGGCGGACGGCCCCGCATCACCGGGGCCCCGCACGACCTCGAGGAGCAGCACCATGACCGAAGGCACCACCGCCACCAGCACCCAGTGGCAGCTCGTCGCCCGCCCGCACGGCGAGCCGACGACCGACGACGTCCGCGAGGTCGAGGTCGAGCTGCCCGCCCTCGGCGCCGGCGAGGTCCGCGTCGCGAACGAGTACCTCTCGGTCGACCCGTACATGCGCGGCCGCATGAACGACGTGAAGTCCTACGTGCCGCCCTTCGCCCTGGGCGAGACCATGACCGGCGGCGCGATCGGCCGCGTCGTCGAGTCCGCCGCCGACGACCTCCCGGTCGGCACGGTGGTGCAGCACGACCTGGGCTGGCGGGACGTCGCGCAGGGCGCCTCCTCGTCGTTCCGCGCCGTGGAGCCCGCACCCGGCGTCGAGCTCTCCGCCTACCTGGGCGTGCTCGGCCTCACCGGCCTGACGGCGTACGTCGGCCTGACCGAGATCGCGGGCATCCGCGAGGGCGACGTCGTCTTCGTGTCGGGCGCCGCGGGCGCCGTCGGCACGATGGTCGGCCAGATCGCCCGGCTGAAGGGCGCGTCGCGCGTGGTCGGCAGCGCGGGCAGCGCCGAGAAGGTCGAGCTGCTCACCTCGAAGTACGGCTTCGATGCGGCGTTCAACTACAAGGACGGCGACGTCGCCGAGCTGCTGGCCGAGGCCGCGCCCGACGGCATCGACCTGTACTTCGACAACGTGGGAGGCGACCACCTGTCGGCCGCGCTGGGCGCCTTCAAGGACGGCGGCCGGGCGGCCCTCTGCGGCTCGATCGCCGGCTACAACGCGACCGGCGAGCCCGTCGGCATCACGGGCACGACGAACATCGTGACCCGCGGCCTCATGCTCAAGGGCTTCACGCTCGGCAACTACCGCCACGTCGCCCCGGCGTTCCAGGCCGAGATGGGCCCGTGGCTCGCGGCCGGCGACGTCGTGCACGACGAGACCGTCGTCGAGGGCATCCACTCGGCGTTCGACGCGTTCACCGGCCTGATGCGCGGGCAGAACGTCGGCAAGATGGTGGTCAAGGTCGGCTGAGCCCGTCCGCCGGGGCGCCCCGCGGTCGCCGGGGGCGCCCAGCGGCCGGGTGGGAGGATGGAGCACGTGACCCTGCCCGACACGCACCCGCTCCTCTCCGGCCGCACCGCCTCCTCGTCCCTCGTCCGCGCCCTGCGCGGCGACCGACCCGAGGTGCTGCCCGTCTGGTTCATGCGCCAGGCCGGCCGCTCGTTGCCCGAGTACCGGGCGCTGCGCGTCGGCACCGCGATGCTCGACGCCTGCCTCGACCCGGCGCTGTCGAGCGAGATCACGCTGCAGCCGGTCCGCCGGCACGGCGTCGACGCCGGCATCTTCTTCAGCGACATCGTCGTGCCGATCAAGCTCGCGGGGGTGGGCGTCGACATCGTCGCCGGCCGCGGCCCGGTGCTCGACCAGCCGATCCGCACGCCCGCCGACGTCGCCGCGCTGCGGCCCCTCGAGCAGGAGGCGCTGGCCCCGATCGCCGAAGGGGTCGCCCGCACCGTCGCCGAGCTGGGCGACACCCCCCTGATCGGTTTCGCCGGTGCGCCCTTCACGCTGGCGGCGTACCTGGTCGAGGGCGGCCCCTCGAAGGACCACATCCGCGCCCGCGCCCTCATGCACAGCGACCCCGAGACCTGGCAGGCGCTGCTCGGCTGGGCCGCCGACGTCACGGGGGCGTTCCTCCGCGCGCAGGTGCTCGCGGGCGCCAGCGCGGCCCAGCTCTTCGACTCGTGGGTCGGCAGCCTCTCGCTCGCCGACTACGAGCAGCACGTCGCCCCCTTCTCGGCCCGGGCGCTCTCGCACGTGGCCGACCTCGACGTGCCGACCATCCACTTCGGCGTGGGCAGCGGCGAAGTGCTCTCGGCGATGCACGGCGTCGGGGTCGACGCGGTCGGCGTCGACTGGCGCATCCCCCTCGACGAGGCGTCGCGACGCCTGGGCGGCGGCGTCCCGGTGCAGGGCAACATCGACCCCGCGATGCTGCAGGCGCCGTGGCCGGTGCTCGAGGCGCACGTCCGCGAGGTCGTCCGTCGCGGCCGTGCGGCCCCCGCCCACGTGCTCAACCTGGGCCACGGCGTCGGTCCCGACACCGACCCCGACGTGCTGACCCGCGTCGTGGCGCTCGCCCACACCCTGTAGGAGGCGCGCGACCGTGACCGAGGCGACCCGCTCCTCCGGGGCGGCCACGCGGCGCGCGCTCGTGGTGGGCGGCGGCGTCGCCGGCCTCGTCGTCGCCCGCGACCTCGCGTCGGCGGGCGTCGACGTGGTGCTCGTCGAGGCCTCCGACCGCCTCGGCGGCGAGGTCGGCCGCCACGTCGTGGGCGGCCTGCCGCTCGACGCGGGCGCCGAGAGCTTCGCCACCCGCGGCGGCACGGTGCGGGCGTACCTCGACGAGCTCGGCCTCGGCGACGACGTCGTGCTGCCCGACCCGCGCGGGGCGTGGGTGCAGCACGGCAGCGGCCAGGCGTTCCCGTTGCCGCGGACCGGGCTGCTCGGCATCCCGGGCGACCTCGCGGCCGACGACGTCGTCGCGGTGGTGGGCGCGGCCGGCACGGCGGAGGCTGCCCGGCTCGACGCGGCCCCGGGCGACGTCGGCGCCGACGAGACCTCGGTCGGCGGCCTCGTGCGCGTGCGCATGGGCGACGCCGTGCTCGACCGGCTCGTCACGCCGATCATCGGCGGAGTCCACTCCGTCCACCCCGACGCGCTCTCCGTCGACCGGGTCGCCCCCGGCCTGCGGGCGGCGCTGCGGCGCGAGGGCTCCCTGGCGGCCGCGGTGCTCAGCGTGCGGGCCCTGGCGCCGGCGGGCTCGGCGGTCGCGGGGCTGCGCGGCGGCATGGCCAGCCTCGCGGAGGCGCTGGTCGCCGAGCTCGACCGCCTCGGCGTCGAGGTGAGGCTCGGCGCGCACGTGGCCGCGCTCGACGGGCGCTCGGTCACGCTGAACGGCGACGCGGCCGCGGCCGGCCAGGGTGCTGCGGCGACGTCGAGCACGTCGGGTGCGCCCGAGCGCCTCGAGGCCGACGTCGTCGTGCTCGCCGTCGGCGACGGGGCCGGGCGCGTCCTCACCGGCCGGGCGGCCCACGCCGCCGGGCTCATCACCCTCGCCACGCTCGTGCTGCGCGACCCGCGGCTCGACGCCGCGCCCCGGGGCACGGGCGTGCTCGTCGCGCCCGGCGCCGACGGCGTGCGCGCCAAGGCCCTCACCCACGCGACCGCGAAGTGGCCGTGGCTCGCGGAGCGCGCCGCGGGGCGGCACGTGCTGCGGCTCAGCTACGACTCCCCGGCGGTGACGGGCGCCACCACCGACGACGAGCTGCGCTCGACGGCGCTCGCCGACGCCTCGGTGCTGCTCGGGCTGACGCTCGACCCGGCCACCGTCGAGGACGCGGCGCGGGTGGAGTGGTCGGCGCCCCTCCCGCAGGAGGCGGCGGGCGCCTCCTCGTCCCTGCCCGACGGCGTCGTCCGCGTCGGCGGCGCCGTGGCCGGTCGGGGGCTCGCCGCCGTGATCGCCCACGCGCGTCGCGTCGCGGCGGAGCTCGTCGCCCGCTGACCCGCGCCCCGCGCCCCCCCCGCCCCGCGCCCTCGCGCCCCGCGCGGCCGATCGATGTGCCCCGAACGGTCGGCGGCGGGGTCGGCGGACGACCATCTCGGGCAAGTGGACGCCCGGGACGGACACGTGCGGGCACGTCCGGGCGGTGGCGGGCGGCACCGGGCTACATTGGGACAGCGCGCCGGGCACCGGTCCGTGCCCACACACATGAATGGAGCGACATGCGAGGCAAACTGATCTTCGTCGCCGGAGCAGCCGTCGGATTCGTGCTGGGCGCTCGCGCCGGCCACGACCGCTACGAGCAGATCGCCGCGAACTCGTCGAAGCTGTGGAACAGCCGCGCCGTGCAGCGCCAGGTCGTCAAGGCCGAGGACTTCGCCGGCGGGCTCGCCGCCGACGCGGTCGACGCCGTCGTCGAGGGCGTGAAGACGGTGGCCGTGAAGGTCGTCGGAGGCGGGAAGAAGAAGAAGTGACCGACTCCACGCGGAGCGACAAGGTGCGCCGGGGGACGAGGTCGCGCTCGTTCTTCGCCCTCGTGCAGGACGTCCCGACCCTCGTCACCGATCTCGTCAAGGGCGAGCTCGCGCTGCTCAAGTACGAGATCATCGGCACGCTCAAGGCGTTCGGCATCGGCGCGGGGTTCCTCGTCGGCGCCCTCGTGTTCGTCTTCGCGATGCTCGGCGTGCTGCTGACCGGCATCGTCCTGCTGATCGCGATCTGGCTGCCGGGCTGGCTGTCGGCGCTCATCGTCGCCTTCGTGCTGCTGCTCGTCGCGGCCCTGCTCGCTCTCCTCGGCTACAAGAGCATCAAGAAGGGCCTCCCGGCCGTGCCGGAGAAGACCATCGCGAGCCTCAAGCGCGACCTCAAGGCCGTGAAGGGCGTCGGCACCATCCCGGGACACGACGTCACCGACGTCTGAGCCGGCGCCTCCTCGAGGCCCTGCGAGCCCCGCTCGCGCCCCCTTCCCCGCACGCACCGATCGGAGACCCCGTGAGCGACAGCAACGACATCCAGGCCCACATCGACCGCACCCGTGCCGAGCTCGCCGCGACGCTCAACGAGCTCGAGGACAAGCTCAACGTCCCGAAGCAGCTCGGCATCGCCGGCCACCGGGCGAAGTCGTCGATCTCGCGCGACCCGGTGCCGTGGGCGGCGGGCGCGGGCGTGGCCGCGCTGGCCCTCGTGGGAGTGGTCGTCGCGGCCGTCAAGCGCCGCTGACGGGGTCGCCCCGAGGATCGCTCGACGGGCCTGCTACCTGGTTGGGCTCCCAGCCCGCACAGGAGGAGAATGGCGGCATGAGTCACAGCGCCGACGCGCCAGTTCCCGAGCTGCCGACGTCTGATCACCCCGCTGCCCTCACGGGCGACAGCACCGAGTCCCGTCCCTTGGAGGCTGCCAGCCCCGCCGACGCACCCGCCGAGCGCCTGGGCTACACGCTCTGGGCCGTGCTGCGGCGCGACCCGCAGAACCCGTACGCGCCCGAGCTCGACGACGTCGCACAGCTCGACGAGCTCGTCGAGACGCTGGCTGCCGAGGGCGTCGTCGTGCGCGGCTTCTACGACGTCAGTGCGCTGCGTGCCGACGCCGACGTCATGATCTGGCTGCACGGCGAGGTGCCCGAGACGATCCAGTCGGCGTACCGCCGCCTGCTGCGCACCGACGTGCTCGGCGGCCTGCTGCCCACCTGGAACGCGATGGGCATGCACCGCGACGCCGAGTTCTCGCGCAACCACAGCCCCGCCTTCATGCGCGGCAAGGAGCCCGAGGCCTGGCTCACCGTCTACCCCTTCGTCCGCAGCTACGAGTGGTACCTGCTGCCCGAGGGCGAGCGTCGTCAGATGCTCGCCGAGCACGGCAAGCAGGGGTCCGAGCACCGTGCGGTGCTCACGAACACCGTGGCCAGCTTCTCGCTCGGCGACTACGAGTGGATCCTGGCCCTCGAGGCGCCCGAGCTCGTGCAGCTCGTCGACCTCATGCGCGACCTCCGCTACACCGAGGCCCGCCGACACGTCCGCGAAGAGGTGCCGTTCTACACGGGCCGTCGCATCACCACCACCGAGATCATCGAGGTCCTGTCGTGACTGACACCACCGGCATCACCAACGGCCAGCTCGTCCGCGCGGCCACCCCCGCGGCCGCCCAGGGGCCCGAGCACGTCAGCGTGCCCACCGACTACGACGCGATCCTGCTCGCGGGCTTCGGCGGGCCCGAGGGCCAGGACGACGTCATCCCGTTCCTCCGGAACGTGACGCGTGGTCGCGGCATCCCCGAGGAGCGCCTCGAGGAGGTCGCCACGCACTACCGCCACTTCGGCGGCGTCAGCCCGATCAACGAGCACAACCGCGAGCTCAAGGCCGCCCTCGAGGGCGAGCTGTCGCGCCGCGGCATCGACCTGCCCGTCATCTGGGGCAACCGCAACTGGGACCCGTACATGGCCGACGCGGTGCGCGAGGCCGACGAGCGCGGCTTCACGAAGCTCATCGCGGTCGCGACCAGCGCCTACTCGTCCTACAGCTCGTGCCGCCAGTACCGCGAGGACTTCGCGATGGCGCTCGAGGCCACCGGCCTCGAGGGCAAGATCATGATCGACAAGGTGCGTCAGTTCTTCGACCACCCCGGCTTCGTGCAGCCGTTCATCGACGGCGTGCGCGACGGCCTCCGCAAGGCGCAGGCCGAGAACGCCGACCTCGACCTCGCGACCGAGGTGCAGGTGCTCTTCGCCACGCACTCGATCCCCTCCACCGACGCGGCCCGCAGCGGCCCCGAGGCCCGCGGGTTCGACGACGAGGGCGCCTACGCCGCCCAGCACAAGGCCGTCGCCGAGGTCGTCATGGCCGCCGCCGAGGCGGCCCTCGGCCTCGAGCTCCCCGCCGAGGGCGGCACGACCGTGCCCTGGCAGCTCGTGTACCAGTCGCGCAGCGGCCCGCCCTCGATGCCGTGGCTCGAGCCCGACATCAACGACGCCATCGACGACCTCGCCGGCGGCCCGACGCGCGCCGTCGTCATCGTGCCGCTCGGCTTCGTCAGCGACCACATGGAGGTCATGTGGGACCTCGACGAGGAGGCGCTCGAGACCAGCGAGAAGAACGGCTTCTGGGCGACCCGCACCCCCACCCCCGGCATCGACCCGAACTACGTGACGGGCCTCGTCGACCTCGTGCTCGAGCGCGTCGAGGGCGTGCCGGCGGAGGACCGCCCGCACCTCACCGACATCGGTCCCTGGTACGACGTCTGCCGCCCCGGCTGCTGCGAGAACGTGCGCCTCGGGTTCAAGCCCGCCGTCTCGGGATTGGTGCCGTAGCGACGTGGCGACACTGCGAGTAGGCACCCGGGCGAGCGCGCTCGCCGTCGCCCAGTCGACCACCGTGGCCGAGCGCCTCGCCGCCGCCACGGGCCACGACGTCGAGCTGGTGCGCGTGCACACCGAGGGCGACCGCACCCAGGCGACGGGCGAGTCGCTCTCGCTCGGCGGCACGGGCGTGTTCGCCAGCGCGCTGCGCGAGGCGCTGCTCGCCGACGAGTGCGACGTGCTGGTGCACTCCCTCAAGGACCTGCCCACCGCCTCCCACCCGGGTCTGCACATCGGGGCGATCCCCGGCCGCGCCGACGCCCGCGACGCCCTGTGCGCCCGCGACGGCCTCACGCTCGAGACGCTGCCGCAGGGCGCGAAGGTCGGCACCGGCTCGCCCCGCCGCGTCGCCCAGCTGCTCGCGCGGCGCCCTGACCTCGAGGTCGTGCCGATCCGCGGCAACGTCGACACCCGCCTCCGCCGCGTCGAGGACGACCTCGACGCCGTCGTGCTCTCCGCGGCCGGCCTGGGCCGGCTCGGCCGCGCCGCCGCCGTCACCGACCTGCTGGGCCTCGGCTGGTGGCCGAGCGCGCCCGGCCAGGGCGCCCTGGCCGTCGAGGTGCGCGAGGGCGACCCGAGCGACGACCTCGTCCGCGGCCTGCGCGCCCTCGAGCACGTCGAGACCCGTCTCGTCGTCACCGCCGAGCGTGAGGTGCTCGCGGGCCTCGAGGCCGGCTGCTCTGCCCCGATCGGCGCCACCGCGGTGGTCGACGCCGGCCTGCTGCTGCTCAGCGCCACGGTCTACAGCCCCGACGGGTCGCGGCGGCTGAGCTCGTCGCACGCCGTCTCCCTCGAGGAGGGGCCCGTCACGGCCCAGCTCGCCGACGTCCACGAGGTGGCCGGCCGGGTCGTCGACGAGCTGCTCGAGCTCGGCGCGGCCGAGCTCGCCCCGCTCGGCGAGGGGCCCTCCGGCGGGGACCCGCTGGGGAGCGCCTCGTGACCCCGGCCAAGCCCCTGAAGGGCGTGCGCGTGCTCGTGCCGCGCGGCGGCAAGTGGGGCGACGGCGTCTCGGCGTCGCTGCGCTCGTACGGCGCCGCGCCCGTCATCGCGCCCCTCATCAACTTCGCCCCCGCCGAGACGCCAGAGCTGCTCGCCGCGGCCCTCGCCCGCCTGCAGGCCGGCGTCTACGAGTGGCTCGTCGTGACCAGCGCGACGACGGTCGACGTGCTCGTCGGCAACGGCATCCGGCCCATCCCCGCGACGCGGATCGCGGCGGTGGGCGAGACGACCGCCGCGGCCCTGACGCTCGCCGGCTACCACGTCGACTTCGTCCCCGAGGGGGACAACTCGGCACGCGGCCTCGTCAAGGAGTGGCCCTCGGAGCTCGTCGCCGGGCGGGTGCTCGTGCCCCAGTCCGACATCGCCGAGCCGACCCTGGTCGCCGGACTCTCGGCCCGGGGCTTCGACGCCGAGTTCGTCTCGGCCTACCGCACCGTCGGCGTGCCCGTCACCGACGACGTCGTGCGCGACGTCGCCTCCGGCGACATCAGCGTGCTGCTCGTCACCTCGGGCAGCGTCGCCCGCCAGATCGCCGCCCAGCTGGCGCCGCTGCCCGCGAGCACCGTCGTCGCCTGCATCGGACCCCGCACCGCCTTCGACGCGCGGGCCGCGGGCCTGCCCGTCCACCTGATCGCCGAGACCCGCTCCGCCGCCGCGCTCGTGGCGGCGGTGGTCGAGAACGCCGTCGCCGGCGGCTCGGCCGACCCCGACGACGCGTACGGAGGGGGTCGCTGACGCGACCCTCCCGCGGTGCCCGCACCGCGCCTCCTCGGCTCGACCGTGCCGGGGCCCCCAGATCGACGACCCGAGAAGGACCATGTCCCAGTTCCCCCGCGTGCGGCCCCGCCGGCTGCGCGCCACCCCTGCCCTCCGCCGCCTGACCGCCGAGACGCGCCTGCACCCGGCCGACCTGGTGCTGCCGATGTTCGTGCGCGAGGGGATCGACGAGCCCGTCGCGATCAGCTCGATGCCCGGCGTCGTGCACCACAGCCTGTCGAGCCTGCCGCGGGCCGTCGAGCAGGCCGCCGAGGCCGGGGTCGGGGGCGTCATGCTCTTCGGCGTGCCGCTCGAGAAGGACGCGGTCGGCTCGGGGGCGACCGACCCCGAGGGCATCCTCAACGTCGGCACCCGCGTCGCGGTCGACGCCGCGCAGGGCGCGCTCGTCGTGCAGACCGACCTCTGCCTCGACGAGTTCACCGACCACGGCCACTGCGGCGTGCTCGCCGCCGACGGCTCGGTCGACAACGACGCCACCCTCGTGCGCTACGACGAGATGGCGGTCGTGCAGGCCGAGGCCGGCTCGCAGCTGATCGGCATGAGCGGCATGATGGACGGCCAGATCGGGTCGGCGCGCGAGGCCCTCGACGACGCCGGCTTCGGCGGCACCGCCCTGCTCGCCTACGCGGCGAAGTACGCGTCGGCGTTCTACGGCCCGTTCCGCGAGGCCGTCCAGTCGACGCTCGTGGGCGACCGGCGCACCTACCAGCAGGACGCCGCCAACGGCCGCGAGGGCATCCGCGAGGTCGAGCTCGACCTGGCCGAGGGCGCCGACATCGTCATGGTGAAGCCCGCGATGAGCTACCTCGACGTGCTCGCCGAGACCGCGGCCATGAGCCCCGTGCCGGTCTGGGCCTACCAGATCAGCGGCGAGTACGCGATGATCCACGCGGCCGCCGCGAACGGCTGGATCGACCTCGACGCCGCCTCGTACGAGAGCGTGCTCTCGATCAAGCGCGCCGGTGCGGACGCGATCCTCACCTACTGGGCCACCGAGCTGGCCACCCGTCTGCGCAAGGGAGACATCTGATGGACGACCACGCCAACGAGCACTACTTCACCCGCGCCAAGCAGTCGATCCCGGGCGGGGTGAACTCGCCCGTGCGCGCCTACGGCAGCGTCGGGGGCACGCCGAGGTTCCTCGTCGGGGCGAAGGGCCCGCACGTCACCGACGCCGAGGGCCGCGAGTACGTCGACCTCGTCGCCTCCTGGGGCCCCGCGATCCTCGGGCACGCGCACCCCGAGGTGGTGCGCGCCGTGCAGGAGGCGGCGGCCCGCGGGCTGTCGTTCGGCGCCTCGACGCCGGCCGAGACCGAGCTGGCCGAGCTGGTGCGCGAGCGCGTGGCCGTCGGCGACGCCCGCCCGATCGGCAAGATCCGCATGGTGTCGACCGGCACCGAGGCGACCATGACCGCCATCCGGCTGGCCCGCGGCTACACCGGCCGCGACCTGCTCGTGAAGTTCGCCGGTCACTACCACGGCCACTCCGACTCGCTGCTGGCCGAGGCCGGCTCGGGCGTCGCCACCCTGTCGATGCCCGGCTCGGCCGGCATCACCGCCGAGACCGCCGCGCAGACGCTCGTGCTGCCCTACAACGACCTCGACGCGGTGCGCGCCGCGTTCGACGAGCACGGGCCGCGCATCGCGGCCGTCATCGTGGAGGCGGCGGCCGCGAACATGGGGGTCGTCCCGCCCCAGCGCGGCTTCAACCGCAGCCTGTCCGAGATCACGACCCGCCACGGCGCGCTGCTGATCGTCGACGAGGTCCTCACCGGGTTCCGCGTCGGCCCCGCCGGCTGGTGGGGCCTCGAGGCGTCGAAGGTCGTGCCCGACGGCGCGGGCTGGGAGCCCGACCTCGTCACCTTCGGCAAGGTCATCGGCGGCGGGCTGCCCCTCGCCGCCCTCGGCGGGCGCGCCGACGTCATGGACCACCTGGCGCCCACGGGCCCGGTGTACCAGGCCGGCACGCTGAGCGGGAACCCCGTCGCCGTCGCGGCCGGCATCACCACGCTGCGGCTCGCGACGCCCGACGTCTACGCCCGGCTCGACGCCGTCGCCGACACCCTGTCGCGCGAGGTCTCGGCGGCGCTGTCGGCCGAGGGCGTCGAGCACTCGGTGCAGCACGCCGGCTCGCTCTTCTCGTTCGCGTTCTCGGCGACCCCGCCGCGGGACTACGACGACGTGCGGGCCCAGCAGACCTGGCGCTACCCCGCGTTCTTCCACTCGATGCTCGACTCGGGCGTGGCCCTGCCGCCGTCGGTCTACGAGGCCTGGTTCGTCACCGCGGCGCACGACGACGCGACCGTGTCGCGCATCCTCGACGCCGTGCCCGCGGCGGCCCGGGCGGCGGCCGCGGCGACCGAGCCCGGCGCCTAGGGCGGGGCAGGCCGGGCGGCTGGCCGGGACAGCGCGCGGCCCCGGCGACGGCGACTAGCCGGCTGACCGAGCCGACCGCGCCGTGCGCGCCGCCCAGCGCCCGTCGACGCGGTCGATGACGAGCGGATGGTCGAACGCCGCCGACACGAGCTCCGAGGTCAGCACCTCGTCGGCCGGGCCTCGGGCCGTGACGCGCCCCTCGCGCAGCAGCACCGCGTGGGTGGTGCTCGCTGGGAGGTCTTCGAGGTGGTGCGTCACGGTGACGGAGGCGACCTCGGGGTGGGCCGTGCGGAGCGCGTCGACGGTGTCGAGCAGGTGCTCCCGGGCGGCGACGTCGAGGCCCGTGGCCGGTTCGTCGAGCAGCAGCAGGGCAGGCTCGGCGAGCAACGCGCGGGCGATGAGGGCCCGGCCGCGCTCGCCCTGCGACAGGACGCTCCAGCGGCTGTCGCGCCGCGCCTCCATCCCCACGGAGGCGGTGAGCCGGTCGGCGCGCGCCTCCTGCTCTGCAGTGGGCGACCACCGCACCACGGGGTCGCTGCTGCCCGTCGCACCGGTCAGCACCACCTCGCGCACGGTGTTGTCGCCCACCATGCGGTGCCGCGGGTCGACGTGGCCGATCTGCCGTCGCAGCTCGGCCAGGTCGACGCGGCCCAGCCGCCGCCCGAGCACCTCGACGGTGCCGGCGGTCGGGTGGGCACGGGCGCCGCAGAGGGCGAGCAGGGTCGTCTTGCCGGCGCCGTTCGGGCCGATCAGGGCCCAGTGCTCGCCGGCGCGGACGCGCAGCGAGACGTCGTCGAGCAGGTCACGTCCGCGCCGCGAGACCCGGACGCCGTCGACGTCGAGGACCACGGGCGTCTGCACGTCGTCGGTCACCGTGACCGTCAGGCGGGGTAGATGCCCGTCTCGCGGACCTCCGCGAAGAAGCCGTCGAAGCGGCCGGGCTGCTCGCGGACGAGCTCGCCGGCGCGCTCGCCGTCGCCCTCGCGGAGGGCGTCGCGCAGGGCGGTCGTGAAGGTCGTCGACTCGTCGTACGGGAAGGCGCCCGCGACGGCCGCGCGACGGAACAGGAGCTGCAGCAGCGGCCCCGTCGTCGCCCAGACGCGGCGCAGGGTGCCGCTGCCGGCGGCCTCGACCAGCAGGTCGTCGAGACGGCCGATGTCGGCGACGGGCTCCTGCTCGTGGGCCGCGAGGGCGGCGAGGCGACGGTCGAGCACGGCGACGGCCTCGTCGCGCTCGGCGCCGGACAGGGCGGAGACGCCGCGCTCGACGACCAGCGACCAGATCTGGTAGCCGGTGCGGACGGTGTCGACGAACTCGTCGTAGCTGGGCGCGACGATCCGCGTGTAGCGGTTCGCCTCGATGTCGACGAGCGCCTGGTCGGCGAGCTTGGCGATCGCCTCGCGGACGGGGGTGCGGGAGACGCCGAGCCAGGCGACGAGCTGGTCGTCGTTGAGCCGCTCGCCCAGCTCGAGCGTGCCGTCGATGATCGCCTCGAAGACCTTGTCGTAGACGACGTCGCGCAGCAGGCGACGGGGTGTGGGGGGCTGGTCGGTCAACGTGGGGATCGGCATCCGGGTTGCTCCATATCGGGTCGGGGTGCTGCCAGCTCGGCTCCCTGCGCCGGGTGCTGTCACACCACCGTGTGCGAAGACGTATCGGGTATCCGGTACTTCATGTGAGCTTAGCGCGGCAGCTCGTCCAGGCACAGTGCGGGATGCCCCCTGTTCGCGTGGCGGACTGCCGGTCGGCGACACCTGTCGGTGCGTCGGGCCCCTCGGGCCGGGTCAGCGGCGCACGTCGACGACGACCCGACCCCGCACGGCGCCCTCGACGATGCGCGGTCCGTGCTCGACGACGTCGGCCAGCGCGATCTCGGTGGTCAGCCCGTCGAGCAGGTCGAGGTCGAGGTCGGACGCGAGCCGGCGCCACGCCTCGCGGCGCAGCTCGACGGGCGCGTCGACCGAGTTGACGCCCGCGAGCGTGACGTTCCGCAGGATGAACGGCAGCACGGTCGTCGGCAGGTCGCTGCCCTGGGCGAGGCCGCAGGCGGCGACCGTGCCGCCCCACGCCGTCTGCGCCAGCACGTTGGCGAGGGTGTGGCTGCCGACCGAGTCGACGCCCCCGGCCCAGCGGGCGGACTGGACCGGGCGGCCGGGCCCGGCCAGCTCGTTGCGGTCGACGACGGTCGAGGCGCCGAGCCCGGTCAGGTAGTCGCGCTGCTCGGCGGCACGACCCGAGGAGGCGGTGACCGAGTACCCGAGACCGCTCAGCAGCGCGATCGCCACCGACCCGACCCCGCCGGCCGCGCCCGTCACGACGACCTCGCCGTCGCCGGGGCGCACGTCGCGCTCGAGCCGGAGCACGCTGAGCATGGCGGTGAAGCCCGCGGTGCCGACGGCGGCCGCCTGGCGGGGCGAGATGCCCGGGGGCACGGCGACGAGCGACCCGCCGTCGACCACGGCCTGCTCGGCGAACCCGCCGTGCCGGCTCTCGCCGATGCCCGCCCCGTTCAGCAGGACCTGGTCGCCCGGCGACCAGTCCGCGGAGGACGACTCGGCGACCGTGCCGACGAGGTCGATGCCGGGCACCAGCGGAGCGGTCCGCACGATGCCCGGGTCGCCGGCCAGGGCCATCCCGTCCTTGTAGTTCAGGCTGGACCAGGCGACGTCGACGACGACGTCCCCCTCGCCCAGGAAGCCACGGTCGACCTGCTGCATCACAGCAGGTCGACCTTTCTCGGAGACCACGACGGCACGCATGCCGTCACGGTACGCGGCCCGCAGGTCGAGCGTCGAGCCTCGAGCTCCACGGGGCTAGCCGCCGGCTCCGAGCTCCCGGCGCCGAGCTGCCGGCTCCGAGCTCCTGGCCCCGCGGGCCGGCCGGCCTCAGGCCTGGTCGGCCGTCGCGCCGCCGGTCGAGCCGGTCGAGCCCGCCGAGCCCGCCGCGCCCGCCGCGCCGGTCGACCCGGTCGAGCCCGTCCTGCGGCCCGGCGTGACGGCGGACGCCCCGGCCTGACCGCCGAGGAACCCGCCCAGGGCGCTGACGAGGTCGAGCCCCGTGGTGGCCTTCACGACCTCCTGCAGCTGCGTCATGTTGTTCGCGACCGAGGTGGTGAGCTGGCCGGCGCCCTCGGTCGAGACGACCGTGAGGGCGTCGATGTTGCCCATCGGCGCGGCCATCTCGCGGGCGATGTCGGGCAGGCGCGAGATGACCTGCGACATGAGCGCCGCCTGGCCGAACTTGCCCTGCGCCTCGGCCAGGGCGTCGACCGCCTCGGCCTCGGCGAGGCCCTTGGCCTTGATCGCGGCGGCCTCGGCGCGACCGGCGGCCTCGACGGCGGCGGCCTCGTTCTCGGCGGCCGCACGGGCGGCGTCGGCCAGCTGGGTGCGGCGGAACGCCTCGGCCTCGACGGCCGCGTTCGCGGCGTCGCGCTCGGCCTCGGCGTTCTGCACGGCCGCGTAGGCCGCGGCCTCGGCGGGCTGGCGCACGTCGATGTTCAGGCGTTCCTGGTTCACCTTCGCCTGCTCGGCGACGGCGATGCTCTCCTGCTCGGCGACGAGCTTGTCCTGGGTGGCCCGGGCCAGCTCGCCGGCGGCCGACGCCTCGGCGTTCGCCCGGTCGGTCTCGGCCTTGATCTGCGCCTGGCGCACGTCGAGCTGCAGCTGGCGCTCGGCCGTCTGCTGGGTGTTGCCGATGCGCGCGAGGGCCGCGATGCGCTCCGCCTCCGCCTCGGCGACGTCGGCGTTCTGCTTCGCGACCGCCGCCTCCGCACGACCCCGGTCGGCCAGGTAGGTGCTGCCCGGCGTCTCGATCTCGCGGATGTTCATGGTCTCGATCTGCAGGCCGAGCTCGGCGAGCTCGCCCTTGGTCTCGTTGACCGCGTCGGCCGCGAGGCGCGAGAAGTTCTTGACGAGGTCGTCGACGGGCTGGCCGCCGATCAGGCCGCGGATCGACCCCTCGAGCGACTGCTGCACGATGACGGGCAGCTGCTGCTGCTGCAGCAGGTAGCGCTGGGCGGCCCGGCGCACGCCGTCCTCGGTGCCGGTCACCTTGAAGTTGACCGTGGCCTTGACCGCGGTGCGGATGTAGTTGGCGTCGATCGCCTGCACCTCGACCGGGGTCTGGTACTGCTCGAGGCTGAGCACGAAGCCCTCTTGGAAGATCGGCCAGACGAACGTGCGCCCGCCGATGATGACCTTCTGCGGGCTCGAGATGCCGCCGCCCTCGGAGCGCTCTGCCCCGCGGCCGACCACGATCAGGGCCTCGTTCGGCGGGACGCGGCGCACGCGGCTGGCGACGAACGACAGCAGGGCGAGCACGATGACCACGCCGACGATCACGGCGACGACGCTGGTGTTTCCGGAGATGAAGTCCACAGGGCTTCCTTTCGAGGGGCGGTGCGGGGCAGGGGACGAGGGGGCGGGCGGCGGGCCGCGCGCGGCAGGGGCGGGGGACGAGGAGGCGCGGGCCGGCCGCGCAGGATCAGCGGCGGTCGCCCTCGGCGTCGTCGGGCGCCACGGCCTCGACCCGCACGCGCGGCCCGGCCTCGGCCACCACCCGCACGCGGACGCCGCGGGCGATCGGCTCGTCGCTGACGGCGAGGCGCCGTTCGAGCTCGCGGACGTCGTCGAGCCGGACCTCGCCGCCGCTCGGCGTCGTCGCCTCGGTCGTCGTTCCGACGAACCCGACGGGCGACCAGTGGCCGCCGCTCTCGCGCCGGGTGACCCGGCGCACGAAGAGCTGCACGAGCACGAGCGCCGCCGCCGCGACGACCACGGAGAGCACGTACGTCCACACCGGGTCGAGACCGGCCTGGGTGGTCACGAGCCCCGCCAGGCCGAAGATCGACAGCGCGGCGCCGAGGGCGACGCCCGAGACGAGGCCGTCGCCGACGTCGAACAGGTCGAGCAGGTCGCCGACGACGATGCTGGCGAGGAGGAGGACGAGCCCGACCGCCCCCACGACGATGAACGTGATCATGGGTCGAGCCTGTCAGGTCGCGGCGCGCGGCGCATCGGCTGTGCGACGGACGAGGCCGCGGGCGACGACCCGGCCGGGCTGGGGAGGGACGACCGCGGGCTCAGCCGAAGAGGATCGCCGCCTCGTCGAAGCGCTGCTGGGGCACGGTCTTCAAGCTGTCCAGCGCCTCCTCGAACGACACGTGGACGATGTCGGTGCCGCGCAGGGCGACCATGCGCCCCCAGCGGCCCTCGACCACCGAGTCGCTGGCCGCCATGCCGAGCCGCGTCGCGAGCACGCGGTCGTAGGAGGTGGGGGTGCCGCCCCGCTGGATGTGCCCGAGGGTCGTCGCCCGGGTCTCGATGCCCGTGCGCTCCTCGATGATCGGGGCGAGGCGCTCGCCGATGCCGCCGAGGCGGGGCCGGCCGAACGCGTCGAGGCCCCGCTCGGAGTGCGCGTCGCTCTCGTGGTCGGGCACGAAGCCCTCGGCGACGACGACCAGGGGCGCGCGTCCGCGGTCGTAGGCCGACTGCACCCACGCCACGATCTGGTCCATGCTCGTCTTCTGCTCGGGGATGAGGATCGCGTGCGCGCCGGCGGCCATGCCCGAGTGCAGGGCGATCCAGCCCACGTGGCGGCCCATGACCTCGGCGACCATGCAGCGGCTGTGCGAGTCGCCGGTGGTGCGCAGGCGGTCCATGGCGTCGGTCGCGATCTGCACGGCCGTGTCGAAGCCGAAGGTGTAGTCGGTGGCGCCGAGGTCGTTGTCGACCGTCTTGGGCACGCCGACGATCTTGAGGCCGGCGTCGGTGAGGCGCTTCGCGGCCGCGAGGGTGCCCTCGCCGCCGATCGCCATGATGGCGTCGATGCCGAAGCGCTCGAGGTTCTCGCTGATGCGGTCGACGCCGCCGGCGCCCTCGAACGGGTTGGTGCGGCTCGTCCCGAGGATGGTGCCGCCCTGCTTGGCGATGCCCTGGATCTCCTTGCGGGTGAGCGGCATCACGTCGCCGTCGACGACGCCGCGCCAGCCGTCGCGGAACCCGACGAACTCCTGGCCGTGGATCTGCGTCCCCTTGAGCACCGCCCCTCGGATGACCGCGTTGAGTCCGGGGCAGTCGCCGCCGCTGGTGAGGATCCCTATCCGCATCGTGTCGCTCCGTCGCATGTCGGGCCCGGGTGCCGGGCCGAGGTGCGTCCCATCATGGCGCACGGACCCGCGTACTACCCTCGTCCCCATGACCGACCATCCCGCGCCGCGGCCGCCGTCGCCGTGGGCCAGGTTCGCCCGCCCCGCTCCCGGCGAGCAGCGCGGCCGGCCGGTCGTCGGTCCTCCGCCGCCCCTCCGGCAGGAGGCGCGGGCCGGCTGGGACGCCGGCTCCGGCCCCGAGGCGGCCTGGCCCCCCGTCGCGGCTCCGGCCACGTCGGACGAGGCGACCCTCTGGGCGCCGCAGCCGACCTCGGCCGGGGCGACCGACGCCTCCTGGGCCGGTCGTGCCGCCCCGAGCGGGCAGGGCTCGTACTTCGACTCGCTCGACGACGACGACTTCTGGGACAGCCGTCCCGACCGCGACGACGACCCCGGCCGCGGCCTGGCGATCGCCTCGGTCGTGTTCGGGGTCTTCGCCGCCCCGCTCGGCCTCGTCTTCGGGATCGTGTCGGCGGGCCGGTCGCGCCGGGCCGGCCACCCGCCGACGCTGGCCCTCGTGGGCATGGTCGTGTCGGGCGTCATGATCGTCGCCGGCCTCGTGTGGGGCATCTCGGCGATCGACTACGCGGTCCGGCTGTCGTCGACCTGCGCCCAGCTCGGGCCGGGCGAGTACGCCGACGCGGACGGCCGCCAGGTCACCTGCGACTGAGCCGGGTGCAGCGCACCACGCCCGGCGCACCGCGCCCGGCACCCGCCGGAGCGGGGCCTAGAGCTGGACGGTGCCGGTGTCGGCCACGTTCGACGGGTGCCCGCCGGTCAGCGCCGCCTTCGCGTACTTGACGAGCGTCACGGCCTTGGGCTCGTTGCTCACCCAGTACTCGGCCGTGTCGACGTCGACCTCGATCAGCGCGACGGTGGGGTCGTCGCGGCCCTCGTCGAACCAGGCCTCCGCGCCGGTCGACCAGAGGTCGTCGATCAGGGCCGCGTCGCGCGTGATCGACGCCTCGCCGGCGAGCGACAGCCAGCCCTTGCCGGTCTCGACCGCGACGTTGACCTGCGAGTGGGCCTTGATGTCGTCGACCTTCGGGGAGGGGTCGCGGGTGAAGAAGTAGACCTTGCCGTCGAACGCCCGGTCGACGAGGGCGAGGGGGCGGCTCACGAGGCGGCCGTGGCCGCTCCGGGTGGTCAGGATGCCGATGCGGCCGGCGTCGAGCACCTCGGCCACGCGGGCGATGTCGTTCGTCTCAGTCATGACGCGGAGAGTACGCCGCAGCGGAGGCGCGGGTCACGGTGACCACGCACCCGACGCTCACGGCACCCGGGCGCACATGCCCTAACATGGTGGATGTCAGACACGGGAGGAGGGGCGGTGCCCGTTCCGCACGACCGCCGGCCGGCCATCTCGCGCCGCCTGCAGAAGCACGAGGTGCAGGAGAAGATCCGCGCCGCCGTCGTGCGCGGCGACCTCGCGCCCGGGTCGAGGCTGCGCGACGCCGAGCTCGAGGCCTGGCTCGGGGTGTCGCGCACCCCCATCCGGACCGCCCTGGTGCGGCTCGAGACGGTGGGGCTCGTCGAGTCCGTGCCCCAGCGCTGGACGCGGGTCGCCCGGCCCCGGCCCTCGGTGGTGCCCGACCTCGTCGCGGCGCTCTGCGCCATCTGGCGCGACCTGCCCCGAGAGGGCCGGGGGCTGCTCCGGCCGGGGTCCGCCCGCGAGGTGCGCGGGCTGCTCGACCGGTGCTCGGCGTCGATCGAGTCGTTCCGCGCGGCGCCGCGACCCGGGGTCGACGAGTCCCGTGCGGTCGTCGACGCGTTCTTCGCCTGCGTCGCCCACTTCGAGGGCGACGACCTGCCCGCGGTCACCCGCGCCGTGCTCGGCGACCTGGGCGCGCGCCTGCGGCACCAGGCCGCCCTGCTGGGGCGTCGGCTCGAGACGGGCTCGTTGACGGTCTGCCTCGCCGAGGTCGACACGGCCGTCTCGACCGGCGACCCCCGTGCTCTGCAGGGCGCCCTCGACGGGCTCGCCCGGCGCACCGCGGTGGTCCGCCGTGCCCCGCAGGCGCCGCGACCGCCGTGGTGGCGCAGGTGAGCGACGGGGGCGCCGCCGGGCGGCGGTCGCTCAGCGACGACGTGTTCGGGGTGCTGCGCGACGCCGTGCTCGACGGCACCCTCGAGCCGGGCGAGCGGCTGCACGACGACGAGCTCGTCGCCTGGCTCGGCGTCTCGCGCACCCCGATCCGGAGCGCCCTCGACCGGCTGTGCGACGCCGGGCTCGTCGAGCTCTCGGCGAACCGGTACACGAGGGTGCGAGAGCCCGACCAGGCGTGGCTCGTCGGCAGCGCGGCCGCGGCGGCGGGCCTGCACCGGGCGGCGGCCGGCGTCCTGCCGGTGCTCGACGACGCCCGCGTCGACGCCGTGCTCGCCCGGCTGGCGGCGACGCGGCCCGTGGTGGCGCGCTCGGCGGCCGGGCCCGCGTCGCCGGCCGTGCTGCGCTGCGTCGGGGCCGCCGTCGGCGCCCTCGCCGCGTGGTCGCCCGGCGCCGTGCTGCGATCCGCGCTCGACGAGGCCGAGCTGCGGCTCGCCCACGGGCTGCGCTCGCGGCGCTGCGGCGTCGAGCTCGGCGCGTGGGACGCCTTCGTCGCGCGAGCCGAGGTGGCCCTGCGCGCTCGAGACGCCGTGGGGTGGAGCGAGGCCGTCGCCGAGCTCGCCCGCCGCGTCGTCGCGACCGCGACCACCGCCTCCGGTGCGGGCTGCGGCACGGCCGCCGACCCGGGGTCCGGCACGGCCGCCGACGCGGGCCCCGGCTCCTGGCCGGACCGGGCTGCCGGTCAGTAGGCGCCGACGGGCCGCAGCACGGCGCCGACGGTCTTGACGAGGATCAGCGGATCGGTCGTGGGCGTCCACCGGTGCACGTAGCCGAGGTCGAGGGCGATGCTCGTCTCCCAGTCGAGGTCGGAGCGCCCGCCGACCTGCCACGGCCCGGTCAGCCCGGGCAGCACGAGCAGGCGCCGACGGGCCACCTCGTCGTACTGGGCGACCTCGCGGGGCAGGGCCGGGCGCGGGCCGACCAGGCTCATGTCGCCGCGCAGCACGTTGACCAGCTGGGGCAGCTCGTCGACGGAGTACCGACGGATGACCCGGCCGACCCGGGTCACCCGAGGGTCGTCGTGCAGCTTGAAGAGCGGGCCGGCGCCGTCGTGCCGGTCGGTGAGCGGGTCGCGTGCCCCGGTGCTCATCGAGCGGAACTTGAGCATCGTGAACTCGTCGCCGTCGAGGCCGCAGCGCTGCTGGCGGAACAGCACGGGGCCCCGGCTGTCGAGCCGGACGGCCAGGGCCGTCACGAGCAGGAGGGGCGACAGGGCGAGCAGCAGCGCGAGCGACACGCAGACGTCGACGACCCGCTTGGCGCGGCGGGCCGCGGCGGCGCGGGCGGGGACCTCGACGAGGTGCTGCGGCGGGTGGGCGTCGCCCCGGTGGCGCCGGCCCGACTGCGACGGGGCGACGCGGTGGTCGACGGGCGCGACGGCGGACGGCCGGGCCGTCGTGGGCAGCGCGGCCGTCATCGGGCCACCGAGGTGGCGCGGGCGCGGAAGGCGGAGCCGTCGTACGAGAGCAGCGACGTCGTCTCGGCCACGGCCGGCACCACCTCGACGGCGCCCTGCAGGGCGGTGCGCCGCAGGGCGCCGGCCAGGGCGTCGGCCGTGCGGGGCCAGTCGCGGGCCTCGAGCGCGTCGCGCAGGCCGGCCAGCCTCGCCACCAGCGAGGGGCGCGACCAGTCGACGCTGAGGTGGCGGCACAGGAACGCGGCGCGGACGTCGAGCGGCTCGGCGGCCCGCCGGACGAGGGGGTTGCGGGCCAGGTCGAGGAACGCGCCGCTCGCCCGGACGATGCCCGTGCAGGTGGGGCCGGCGTCGAGCACCGACGCCAGGCGGTCGGCCCGGGCCCCGGCGCCCGCCGAGGCGGACCGGGGCAGCGTGCGGACGGCCTCGGCGTGGAGCACGCCGATCAGCTCGAGCGTGTCGAGCAGGTCGAGGACGTCGGCGGTCGCCACCCGGGTGTACCGGTTCGCCTCGATCTGCACGAGGTCGTGCGAGGACAGCCGCGCCAGGGCCTCTTTCACGGGCGTCTTCGAGACGCCGAGCCAGGTCGCGAGGTCGTCCTCGAAGAGGCGCTCGCCCGGGGTCAGGGTGCCGTCGACGATGGCGTCGCGGATGGTGTCGAAGGTCAGGTCGCGGAGCAGCCGTCGCGGGTGGCGAGCGGCGTAGACCGGCACGGGCATGTCTCCTCCAATGTGAAGCACACAAAATATCACACCGAGGAGGCGCGCGACAGGGGGCGTCGGAGGCGCGGGCTACCATCGCCGGGTGGTCCCTGAGGCGTCCGTCGACGCGCCCCCGCTGCGACCGGTCGAGACCGTCTACCGACCGGCGCGGCCCGTCGACGTCCGGGCGACCCTGCGCACCCTGGCCCGCGGCACGGGCGACCCGGCCTGGCGGGTCGAGGGCGACCGCGTCTGGCGTGCCGTGCGCACCCCGCACGGCGCCGGCACCCTCTGCCTGGTCGGCGGGCGCTCCGAGGTGCGCGCCGCCGCCTGGGGCCCGGGCGCCGAGTGGCTCGTCGACGGCGTGCCCGAGCTGCTGGGCGAGGGCGACGACTGGAGCGGCCTCGACGTGTCGGACAGCCCCTTCCTGAGCGAGGCCCGTCGACGGTCCCCGGGCCTCCGGCTCACCCGCACGCGACAGGTCGTCCAGGTGCTCGTGCCCGCCGTGCTCGAGCAGAAGGTGACGAGCACCGAGGCGTGGCGCGCCTGGCGCCAGCTGGTCCGGGCCCACGGCGAGCCCGCGCCGGGCCCCGCGCCCGCGGGGATGGTCGTCCCTCCGTCGGCCGAGACCTGGCGGCGCGTCCCGAGCTGGGAGTGGCACCGGGCGGGGGTGGGGCCGCAGCGGTCGGCGACCGTCATGCGGGTCTGTGCCGTCGCCTCCTCGCTCGAGCGCGTGGTCGGCCTGGGCCGGGGCGGGCCCGAGGTCGACGCCCGGCTGCGGTCGGTGCCCGGCGTGGGCGTGTGGACGGCCGCCGAGACGACGCAGCGCGCCCTCGGCGACGCCGACTCGCCGAGCGTCGGCGACTACCACCTCCCCGCGCTCGTCGGGTGGGCCCTCGTCGGGGCCCCCGTCGACGACGACGGCATGCTCGAGCTGCTCGAGCCGTATCGCGGCCACCGGGAGCGGGTCGTCCGGCTCATCTCGGCCAGCGGGTTCGCCAAGCCGCGCTTCGGGCCGCGCATGACGATCCAGGACCACCGCCGGCACTGAGCCGCCGGCGACGGCCCGGCGAGGGCGCGCGACGACCTGCCTAGGAGGCGCGGGTCGTCACCTCAGGGCGGGCGCCCGACCCGGCTCGGTCGGGCGACGCGTCGTCGCCGATCGCGTCGAGGACGCGTCGGGAGAACGACTCGAGCGTCGCGGCGTCGCCCTGCAGCGCCTCGACGAAGTAGCCGCGGATGGCGGCCGTGTGGCCCCGGGTGGCCGAGAGCATCGCGCGGCGCCCGCCGGGGGTGAGCTCGACCCAGGTGCCGCGCGCGTCGGAGGCGCACTCGGTGCGGCGCACGAGGCCGCGCTTCTCCATGCGGGTGACCTGGTGGCTGACGCGGCTCTTCTCCCAGCCGATCTGCTCGGCGATGTCGCGCACCCGGAGGCGGCGGTCGTCGCTGCGGCCGAGGCCCACGAGGATCTCGTACTCGGGGGCCGAGACGCCCGAGTCGGCGTGCAGGCGGAGCTCGAGGGCGCGGTCGAGCCGACGGCGCATCGAGTAGAAGGCGTCCCAGACGGCCCACTCGTCGTCGGAGAGCTGCTCGGCCATTCGCCCAGTGTAGGGACGGGGGTCCGGCCTATCCTCGACGCATGTCCGATGTGCGCGCCGCCGATCTCACCTCGCAGGTCGTCGACACGGTGCGGCGCTGGCTCGTCGTCGCCTCGACGGTGCCGGCCGACCCCGCGGCCGAGCGCTTCGCCGCCCTGCTGCGCGACCCCGACGGGCTCTCCTTCGCCGTCGCCTTCGCCGACCGCGTGGTGCGCCCCGACGACCCGGCGGTCGCCGCCCGGCAGCTCGACCGGCTCAGCCGCGACATGCCCGCCTCGCTGCCCTGGCACCTCCGGGCGGCCGTCGCGGCCGGGGGCGGCTTCGGGCCGCTCGCGCCGCGCACGGTCGTGCCCGTCGCCCGCGGCGCGCTCCGCCGTCTCGTCCAGCACCTCGTCGTCGACGCAGCCCCCGACAAGCTGGGCGCGGCCCTGGCCGTGATCGCCGCCGACGGCGCCCGCCTCGACCTCGTGCCGATCGGCGAGCCCGTGCTCGGCGAGGCCGGCGCCCGTCGCCGCCTCGCCGAGGTGCAGGCGCTGCTCGAGCGGGCCGACGTCTCGCACGTGTCCGTCCCCGTCGCCTCCGTCGTGGGCACCGGCGCCGCGTGGGGCGCCGACGAGCGCGCCGCGGCGGCCGTCGAGGCGCTCGCGCCGCTCTACGAGCGGGCGCTCGCGTCCGACCCCCCGAAGACGATCGACCTCGAGGTCGGCGAGCACCGGCACCTCGACCTCGCCATCGACGTCTTCACCCGGCTGCTCGACCAGCCGCACCTGGCCGACCTCGAGGCCGGCATCGAGATCCAGGCGCACACGCCCGACGCGCTGGCGTCCCTGCAGCTGCTCACCGACTGGGCGCGCGGCCGCGTCGCGCGCGGCGGCGCCCCGATCCGGGTGCGGCTGACGGTCGGCGCCGGCGCCGCGCTCGAGGTCGTCGACGGCGTCGTGCACGACTGGCCCGTGTCCGCCCACGCCTCGCGGGCCGAGGCCGACGCGGCGCTGCTGCGCGTGCTCGACGAGGCGCTGCGGCCCGTCGCGGCCGAGTTCGCCCACCTCGGGCTCGTCACCGACGACCCGTTCGTCGTGGCCCACGCCTGGACCCTGGCCAAGCGGCGCGAGGTGACGCAGCACCTCACGGTCGAGATGCCGCTCGGCACGCCCCGCGGGCTGCTGCGGGCCGTGCGCGCCGAGCTCGGCGACCTCGTCGTCCGCACGCCCGTCGTGCGGCACGGCGACCTCGAGGCGGCCGCCGACCACGTCGTCCGCCACCTCGCCGAGGTCGCGGCCCCCGGGTCGCCCACCGCCGCCGCGGCCGACCTCGCCCCCGAGGGGGCCGCCTTCGACCGTGAGCACCAGCGCTACCTCGAGGCGGTCGCCGCCGCCGAGGCGGCCGTCGACGACGAGGTCCCGCCCCCGGCCCGACGACAGGACCGCTCGCGGCCCCACCTGGCGACGGCCGACCTCGACCTCGACGGCTCGCTCGCGTTCCGCAACGAGCCCGGCACCGACCCGGGGCTCGAGGGCAACCGGGCGTGGGCCCGCCGCGTGCTGGCCGCCTCGCGGCGCTCCGTCGCGGGCGTCGAGACGATCGAGGCGGCCGAGCTCGACGGGCCCGGCGCGGTCGAGGACGTCGTCGCCGCGGCCGCCCAGGCCGGCGCCGCGTGGGGCCGCGAAGACCCCGCCACGCGGGCCGAGCTGCTCGAGCTGGCGGCCGACGGCCTCGCGCGGCAGCGGGCCACGCTGATCGAGGTGCTCGTGAGCGAGACCGGCGCCGTGCTCGACGACGCCGACCCCGAGGTCAGCGCGGTCGTCGACTCGGCGCGGCACCACGCCGGCCTCGCGCGCGGCGTCGCCGGCGTGACCGGGGCCCGGCACGCGCCTCCTCGGCTCACCGTCGTCCTGCCCTCGTGGCGCACGCCGCTCGTCTCGGCCGCCGAGCCCGTCCTCGCGGCGCTCGCCGCGGGCAGCGCCGTCGTGCTCGCCCCCGCCCGAGAATCGCGCCGCACCGCCGCCGTGCTCGCCGAGGTGCTCTGGGGCGCCGGCGTGCCGCGGGCGCTGCTGGTGCTCGCCGACCTCGACCTCGACTCCGACGCGGGCCGCCTGCTGGTGACGCACCCGGCCGTCGACCGGGTGCGCCTGACGGGGTCGCTCGGGCAGGCGACGCAGCTGCGCTCGTGGCGCCCCGACCTCGAGCTCGTCGCCGACGTGCCCGTCGCCGCCGTCGCGGTCGTGACCCCGAGCGCCGACGCCGACCTCGCGGCCGCCGACCTCGCCGCCGGTGCCTTCCGCTTCGCGGGGCAGGCCCCGTCCGCCTCGCGCACCGCGGTGCTCGTCGGGTCGGTGGCGCGCTCCGAGCGGTTCCGACGCCAGCTCGTCGACGCCGTCGCCAGCCTCCGGGCCGGCTGGCCCGACGACCCCACGACCCAGGTCGGCCCGCTGGTCGACCCGGCCGAGGGCGCCGTGCTCGAGGCGCTCACCGTCCTCGCGCCCGGCGAGAGCTGGCTCGTCGAGCCGCGCCGCCTCGACGACGACGGCGGGCTCTGGTCGCCCGGCATCAAGGCCGGCGTCACGCCCGAGGCCGCCGCGCGCACGGCCGCCGCGCCGGCGCCGGTGCTCTGCCTCGTCGAGGTCGCCGACCTCGACGCCGCCGTCGACGTGCAGGATTCGTCGTGCGCCGGCGGCTCGGCCGCGCTGCACAGCCTCGACGTCGACGAGGTCGACACGTGGCTGCGGCGCGTGCGCGCCGGATCGCTGGTCGTGGGGCGCGCGACGTCGCCGCTGGTGGTCCGCCGCCGTCCCGCCGCCGGGTGGGGCCGGGCGGTCGTGGGGCCCGCGGTCGCCCCCGGCGGTCCCGACGGCGTGCTGGCGCAGGGCTCGTGGTGGCGGCTGCCCCGCGAGCCGCACCCGTCGCTGCGCCTGACGGGCGTGCCCGACGTCGTGGTGCCCGTGATCGAGGCCGCGAGGTCGGCCCTCTCGTTCGAGCAGTTCGACCGGGTCCGGGCGGGCGCCGTGAGCGACGAGCGCGCGTGGCAGGCCCACGTGGGCGTCGCGCACGACGACTCCGACCTCGGCGTCGAGCGCGACGTGCTGCGCTACCGGCCCCGGCCCGTGCTGCTGCGGCTGTCGTCCGACGCCGACCTGTCCGACCTCGTCCGCCTCGTCGTGGCCGCGGCCCGGGTGCGGGCGCCGATCACGATCAGCTCGGCCGTCCCGGTGCCCGCGTCGCTCGTGCAGCTGCTGCACTCGTCCGCGTCGCCGATGCGGGTGGGGGCCGTCGTGGTCGAGAGCGACCAGGCGTTCCTGGCCCGCGCCTCCGCGGGTCTGCTGCAGGCCGCCGAGGCCGGGCACGAGCTCGACGACCTGAGCCTCCTGGCGCGCGCCACGGGCTCGACCGACCCCGCCGCCCAGGTCGAGGGCGACGACGACGGCGCCGCGCCGGCTCCCGACGAGGCCGCGGTGGCGCGCTACCGCGACCTGCACGTGCGGCTCGTCGGCGGCGACCGCCGGGCCCTGGCCCGCGCGGTCGGGGGCAGCGTCGACGTGGTCGTGCACGCGGGCGACGTCACCGACGAGGGGCGCGTCGAGCTGCTGCCGTTCGTGCGCGAGCAGAGCGTGGCCGTGACCGTGCACCGCTCGGGCCTGGTCGACCCCGAGCTGCGCGACCTGCGGATCTGACGGGCGTCAGGCCGTCCGGCGGCTGATCAGCTTGGACAGGACGATCGCGCTGCGGGTGTGGTCGACGTTGGGGGCGTTGCGCACCCGCTCGAGCGCCTCTTCGAGGGAGGGGATGTCGCGGCTGCGCATGTGCACGATGGCGTCGGCGCTGCCGGTCACGGTGCCGGCGTCGACGACCTCGGGCACGGTGCTGAGGATGCGCTGCAGCTCGGCCGGCGAGACCGTGCCACGGCAGAACAGCTCGACGAACGCCTCGGTGCCCAGGCCCTCGACGGCGGGGTCGACCTGGACGGTGAAGCCCCTGATCACCCCGTCGGCGACGAGGCGGTCGACGCGGCGCTTGACCGCCGAGGCGCTCAGGCCGACCGACGAGCCGATGTCGCCGTAGCCCGCACGGGCGTTCTGCCGGAGCAGGTCGATGATGCCGTAGTCGAGGTTGTCCACATCGGGCACTCTACGCTACATTCTTGCGTAGGAGGCGCCTCCTGCGCACATTCATTGCGTACAGAGCGCCCATGGTGCGTGGACTGCGTGTGACACTGGCTCTCGTGAGCATCGCCGCCGAGACCGTCCAGCCCTCTGCCGAGGGCAGCCAGCCGCCGACCCGGCGCCCGTCGCACCGCAGCGTGCTGATGTGCCGACCGGACCACTTCACCGTCAGCTACCGCATCAACCCCTGGATGGACCCGCAGGTGCCGACCGACACGTCGCGCGCCGTCGCCCAGTGGGAGTCACTCTACGAGACCTACCTCGGGCTCGGCTTCGACGTGCAGCTGATCGACCCGCTGCCCGGCCTGCCCGACATGGTCTACTCGGCCAACGGCGGCTTCGTGCTCGACGGCAAGGCCTACGGGGCGAGCTTCACCTACCCGCAGCGTCAGCCCGAGGGCCCGGCGTACATGGACTGGTTCGCCGAGGCCGGCTTCGACGTGGTCGTGCCCGAGGAGGTCAACGAGGGCGAGGGCGACTTCCTGCTCGTCGGCGACGTCGTGCTCGCGGGCACCGGCTTCCGCAGCGCCTCCGACTCGCACGCCGAGGTGGCGCGGGTGTTCGGCCGCGAGGTGGTCGGCCTCACCCTGGTCGACCCGAGCTTCTACCACCTCGACACGGCGATCGCCGTGCTCGACCCCGAGCCCGTCGACGGGCGGCACACCATCGCCTACCTCGAGAGCGCCTTCGACGAGCCGTCGCTGGCCGTGCTGCGCGAGCGGTTCCCGGACGCGGTGCTCGTCAGCCAGGAGGACGCCTCCATCCTCGGCCTGAACTCGTACAGCGACGGGTACAACGTCGTCATCGCCGCGGCCGCCACCGGCTTCGAGCGTCAGCTGCGCGAGCGCGGCTACAACCCGATCGGCGTCGACCTGTCCGAGCTGCTGCTCGGCGGGGGCGGCGTGAAGTGCTGCACCCTGGAGCTGCGACGATGACGACCGCGACGACCACCGCCTCCTCGTCCACCGCCTCCTCGTCCACCGACGCGGCGATCGCCGTCGAGGACGCCTCGCTGGCGCACAACTACCACCCGCTGCCCGTCGTCGTCTCGACGGCCGACGGCGCCTGGGTCACCGACGTCGAGGGGCGCCGGTACCTCGACTGCCTCGCCGCCTACTCGGCCGTGAACTTCGGCCACGGGCACCCCGTGCTCGTGGCGGCGGCGCGCGAGCAGCTCGACCGGGTCACCCTGACCAGCCGGGCGTTCCACAACGACCAGCTCGGGCCCTTCGCCGCCGAGCTCGCGGCGCTGCTCGGCAAGCAGATGGTGCTGCCGATGAACACCGGCGCCGAGGCCGTCGAGTCGGGCATCAAGGTCGCCCGGGCCTGGGGCTACCGCGTCAAGGGCGTGCGGCCCGGCGCCGCGAAGATCGTCGTCGCGGCCGGCAACTTCCACGGGCGCACGACGACCATCATCAGCTTCTCCGACGACGAGGAGGCGCGGGCCGACTTCGGTCCCTACACCCCCGGGTTCGTCACGGTGCCGTACGGCGACGCCGACGCGCTCGAGGCCGCGATCGACGACGACACGGTCGCGGTGCTGATCGAGCCGATCCAGGGCGAGGCCGGCGTCGTCGTGCCGCCGGAGTCGTACCTGCCCGAGGTGCGGCGCATCACGCGCGAGCGCGGCGTGCTGTTCATCGCGGACGAGATCCAGTCGGGGCTCGGCCGCACCGGGGCCACCGTCAGCTGCGACCTCGTCGGGGTCGTGCCCGACCTCTACCTGCTCGGCAAGGCGCTCGGCGGCGGCATCGTGCCCGTCAGCGCCGTCGTCGGCGACCGCGACGTGCTCGGGGTGCTGCGCCCCGGCGAGCACGGCTCGACGTTCGGCGGCAACCCGCTCGCCGCCGCGGTCGGACTCGCGGTGGTGCGGATGCTCGCGACCGGCGAGTGGCAGGAGCGCGCGTCGCGCCTCGGCGCCCGCCTCCGTGACGGCCTCGAGGCCCTGGTGGGCTCCGGCATCGTGACCGTGCGCGGGGCCGGCCTCTGGATGGGCGTCGACATCGACCCCGCCGTGGGCACCGGGCGCGAGGTCTGCGAGGAGCTCATGCGCCGCGGCGTGCTCGCGAAGGACACCCACGGCGCCACCATCCGGCTCGCGCCCCCGATCGTCATCACCGAGGACGAGGTCGACGAGCTGGTCGGCACGCTCGGCGCGGTGCTCGCGGACCTGCGGCGGGGCTGAGCGGTCCCGGTGCCGGTGCCGCTGCCCGTGCCGGGGCTGGCCGTGTCGGTGCTGGCCCTGCCGCCGTCGCCGTCGCCGCTCAGCCGCGGCCGGTGGGCGTGACGAAGAGGTAGACGACGCTGCGCGCCGTGCGGTGCTCCTGCGCGTTCGTGAAGCCGAGGGCGCCGAGGGTGGTGCGCTCGGAGTCGTCGAGCGCGTCGGTCTGCAAGCGCGCGATCCACAGGCGGTCGACGCCGGCCAGGCGCTCGCGCAGGGCGGCGGCGTCGTCCGGATCTTCGAGGTCGAGGGTCGAGTCGGTGAAGAGGCCGTCGGGGATCCCGCTGCTGACGAACGCGACGTCCTCGAGGTCGTCGAAGCGCTGGGGGTAGGCGTACAGCGCCTGACGGGGCCGCGTCGACACCGTGCCCGTGGCGTCGAGCAGGAACGCGTCGCCGGGCCGGGCCTGGCTCTCGACGTAGCTCGACAGCTGTGCCAGGTCGGCGCCGCCGCCCTTCGACGCGGGCAGCCGCTGGGCCACCCAGGTCGGCGCGGAGGCCGCGACGAGCAGCCCGACGAGCGCGAGGCTCACCCAGCGTCGGCGGAAGCCCGTGACGGCCACCGCGAGCAGCAGCGCCATGCCGGGCGACGACCACGTCACGATGCGGGCCTGGTAGACCGGCGACAGCACGACGCCGAGCACGAGCATGAGCCCGGTCGGCAGGGCCACCCAGAGGGCGCCGAGCAGCACGACGCTGCCGGGCGTGCGCGACCGGTCGCGGAGGCGCGTGCCGAGCAGGATCAGCAGCACGACGGCCACGACCGCCCAGGCCACCGAGGTCGCGAACCACGGCTCGACCAGCACGCTGAACCAGGTCACCTCCGACCCGGTCGAGGGGTCGTCGGCGGTGAGCAGTCGGGAGCGCTCGGCGAGCACGGTGCCGATCACCGGCGCGGACGCGAGCAGGGCGCCGCCGGTCGAGATCGACCAGCCGAGGAGGCGGTGGCGGGCTCCCCGACGTCGGCGCTGCGCCGGCGCCAGCACGAGGAACGTGCCGTGGACGACGACGATCAGGCCGAGGGGGACGAAGGTGACGATCGCCGCGGCGAGGGCCGCCCCGTAGCCGACCCACCACCTCCTCTGGTGTCGTCGCGACGCGACCAGGACGAGGACGGTCAGCCACACGGCGACCGCTGCCGTCAGGGCGTAGGGGCGCGCCTCCGTCGCCTCGAGGGTGAGGCGGGGCAGGACGGCGGAGATGCCGGCGGCCAGCAGCGCCGTGCGGCGGTCGGTGAGCATGCGCACCAGCACGAGCACGCCCGCGGCGGAGACCCCCACGGCGACGGCGCTCGGCAGGCGCGTGACGAAGGTGCTCTCGCCGAGCAGGCCCGTCCAGAGGTGCATGAAGAGGTAGTAGGCGCCGTGGACGAGGTCGCGCTGGTCGACGAACGCGAGCAGCTCGGGCAGGGGGAGGCGCGCGGCCTGGAGGGTGGTGGCCTCGTCGCTCCAGTACGAGGGCACCCACGCCGCCGTGAGGCCGACGACGAGGGCCGCGACGCCCGCGAGCACGGGGTCGAGCCACCGGCTGCGCGGGTGCGCGACGGCCGGGTCGTGGCCGATGCTCACGCGGCCTCGCCGGTCGGGGCGGAGGCGGCCGGTGCCTTAAAGAACACAGGCCCCGCCGGCGCGGGGCCCCCCGTCGTGGAGAACTGTGTGGCTGGACACGGCATCGATCCGTGGACCTTTCGATATTCAGCCAGAACGGCGGAGGACGTCGTGGTGCCGGGGCGGATGCCTAGAGCGTATCGTCCCGAGCGTCCTCCTGGGGCAGCCGGAGGCGACTGGCGGGAGGCCCCGGGGCGGGACGCAGCGCACGCTCAGTCGCACGAGGCCCCTCGGGTGCCCGGGAAAAGAAGAAAGCCCCCGGTTCGATCCCGGGGGCTTCTCAACGTGGCTGGACGCGGCGTCGATCCGCGGACCTTTCGATTTTCAGTCGAACGCTCTACCAACTGAGCTACCCAGCCGTGGAGACCAGCTCGCGGAGCTGACCCCTCGAAGGGACGTGCCCTCCAGGCGAGTGACTCGCCTTGGCGACCCTGACCGGACTTGAACCGGCGACCTCCGCCGTGACAGGGCGGCGCGCTAACCAACTGCGCTACAGGGCCAAACTTGTGTTGCTGGTGATGCTACCCGGACCTGGGCCGAAGGAGAAACCGGAGCTTCTCTGTCGGACCGTGACCCCAACGGGATTCGAACCCGTGCTGCCGCCGTGAAAGGGCGGTGTCCTAGGCCACTAAACGATGGGGCCGAGTGATCCGTGAAGGACCACAGGCAACCGAGGAGCAAGCATACAGACGAGAGCCCCGTCGCGCAAAACGTCCTCGTCCGCTCCGTGCCGGGCCCGTGCCGGGCCCGTGCGCGGCCGACGCCGCGGCCGCGTCCCGAGCGGCGGCCGCCGCGACTCGCCGCACCGCGCGACCTGCTGGCGGGTCGGCGCAGCGCCGTCTACCTTCGACCTGTAGTCCACGGTTCGTCGGTCGCGAGATCGGCGCCCCGGACGGACGGCCCGGGCCTCCCGGGCGAGCTCGACCTCGTGCACGACGAAATCGGAACCTCGATGACCTCCACCCGCACCTCCCGCCGCGACCGCGCCTCCTCGGCCCTCGCCCTGCCGTCGGGCCCGCGTGCCGGCCGGCTCGCGGCCGCCCTCGCCGCCGTCGCCCTGCTGGTGACCGCCGGGGTCGCGTCGCCGCAGGCCGCGCAGGCCGCCGACTACCCGTCGTGGGCGGACGTGCAGGCGGCACGGGGCAACACGACGGCGAAGCAGGGCGAGATCGACTCGCTGCAGGCTCTCCTCACGCAGCTCGACGCCGACCTGGACGCCAAGAACGAGGACGCCCGCCAGAAGGGCGACGCCCTGCAGACGGCGCAGACCGCCTACGACGACGCGCAGTTCCGCACCGCGCAGCTGCAGACCCAGGCCGACGACGCCGCGAAGGTCGCCGCCGCCAGCGAGGAGCGAGCGGGGCAGCTCGCCGCACAGCTCGGCCGCTCGGGCGGCAACGACGGCATCAGCAGCAGCCTGATCGCCGACCCGGGCGACGCCGGGCAGCTGCTCTACAAGCTCGGCGCGATGAGCAAGCTCACCGAGCAGGCCGACGGCATCTACTCGCAGGCCACGCAGGACAGGAACACCGCCCAGTCGCTCAGCGACCAGGCGGCCGTCGCCGCCGCCGCCCTCGAGGAGCTCGCCGACCAGGCGCGCGTCGCCCTGGCCGCGGCCAACGACGCCGCGCAGGCGGCCGCCGACGCGCTCGCCGAGCAGGAGGAGAACAAGAACCGCCTGGAGGCGCAGCTCGCGGTGCTGCAGCAGGACCTGCAGACCACCGAGGCCGAGTTCCAGGCCGGCGAGGAGGCGCGCAAGGCAGCCGAGGCAGCCGCCGCGGCCGAGGCGGCCAAGTACGGCAGCCCCACGAACGGCACCCCCGCCGGCGTCATCTCGAGCTCGGGCTGGACCCGCCCCTCGGGAGGCAACGTCGTCAGCGGCTTCGGCATGCGGGTGAACCCCGTCACGCACGTGTACATCCTGCACGCGGGCACGGACCTCGCCGCGGCCTGCGGCACGCCGATCTTCGCCGCGACCTCGGGCACCGTGACCTACGCCGGCTGGATGGGCGGCTACGGCAACTTCGTCCAGGTCGACCACGGCGGCGGCGTCAGCACCGGCTACGGGCACCAGGTCAACGGCGGCATCATGGTGTCGGTCGGCCAGCACGTCGAGGTCGGCCAGCGCATCGGCACCGTCGGCTCGACCGGCAACTCGACCGGGTGCCACCTGCACTTCGAGACCCGCCAGGGCGGGGTCGCGACCGACCCGGTGCCGTTCATGTCGGCGCGCGGCATCCGCCTCTAGCCCGTCTGCCAGCCCGGCGGCCGCGGCGGGCGGGCCCGGCTGGGTGCCTGCGCCTCCCCGGGTCTCAGCCCGCGCCTCCTTCGGTGCTCTCGTCGTTCAGGAACCGGGCGGTCGGTTCTCCTGGACGGTGCACGGTTCAGGAACCTGGGTCCCTGTGTCGCGCCGGGTCAGGACACGAGTTCCTGAATGAGGGAGCTGGGGGAGCCGGGGGCAGGGGACGGACGACAGAGGGCCCGACGCTGGTGCGTCGGGCCCTCTGTCATGCGGGGGTGCGGGGGTCAGTGGCCCTCGTCCGCGAGCTTGCGGATGCCGGCCTCGACGATGGCCTCGGCCTCGGCGGCGTCGCCCCAGCCCTCGGTCTTGACCCACTTGCCGGGCTCGAGGTCCTTGTAGTGCTCGAAGAAGTGCTCGATCTCCTTGCGGAGGTGCTCGGGCACGTCGGTGACGTCCTGGATGTGCTCCCAGCGCGGGTCCTTCGCGGGGACCGCGATGACCTTGGCGTCGCTGCCGCCGTCGTCGGTCATGTTGAACACGCCCACGGGACGGACCTCGACGCCGACGCCCGGGAACAGCGGGTAGTCGAGCAGCACGAGCACGTCGACGGGGTCGCCGTCGAGGCCCAGCGTGTTCTCGAAGAAGCCGTAGTCGGTCGGGTAGACGAAGCCGGTGAAGAGCACGCGGTCGAGGTAGACGCGGCCCGTCTCGTGGTCGACCTCGTACTTGTTGCGGCTTCCCTTGGGGATCTCGATCACGGCGTCGTACGCGGCCATGGCTGCTCCTGGTTCAGTCTCGGGGGCACGCCGACCAGGCTGGTCGGCGGCTGCCGGTAACGTTACAAGATGCCCGAGAGACCGCGCCTGACCCCTGCCGTGGCCGACGTCCGCCGAGCCGTCCGCGCCTCCCTCGCCGACCTCGCGCAGGGCGAGCTCGTGCTCGTCGCGCTCAGCGGGGGCGCCGACTCGCTGGCGCTCGCGGCCGCGACGGCCTTCGAGGCGCCGCGGGCGGGGCTGACCGCCGGGGCCGTCGTCGTCGACCACGGCCTGCAGCCCGGGTCGGCCGACGTCGCGGCCGCCGCAGCCGCGGCCGCCACGGCGCTCGGGCTCGCCCCCGTCGTCGTGCGCCGGGTCGAGGTGGGCGTCGACGGCGGGCCCGAGGCCGCGGCCCGCACGGCCCGCTACGCGGCCCTCGAGGCGGTCGCCGCCGAGACCGGCGCCGTCGCCGTGCTGCTCGGGCACACCCTCGACGACCAGGCCGAGACGGTGCTGCTCGGCCTCGCCCGGGGCAGCGGGCCCACCAGCCTGCAGGGCATGGACGCGGCGTCGGGGCGGTGGCGACGGCCGCTGCTGGTGGTCCGGCGGGAGGCGACCCGCGCCTCCTGCGCCGACCTCGGCCTGACGCCGTGGGACGACCCGCACAACGACGACCCCTCCTATGCCCGGGTGCGCGTGCGCACGACGGTGCTTCCCGTGCTCGAGCGCGAGCTGGGGCCGGGCGTCGCCGAGGCGCTCGTCCGCACCGCGGCGCAGCTGCGCGAGGACTCGGCCGCGCTCGACCACTTCGCCGAGGAGCAGGCCGAGGAGGTGGCCGACCACGCCGAGGCCGGCATCTCGCTCGACGTCCGGTCGCTGGCGTCGAACCCCGCCGCGCTGCGGCAACGGCTGATCCGCCTGGCCGTCGAGAGCGAGTTCGCCGTGACCCTCAGCCGGGCGCAGACCCTCGAGGTCGCACGGCTCGTCACCGACTGGCACGGGCAGGGGGCGGTGTCCCTGCCGGGCGTTACAGTTGTGCGCACCGGAGGCGCGCTGCACTTCGCCGCGACCGCCGCCTCCTGAGGCCCGCATCCCGACCCTGCACCCACGACTGGAGAACGCCCGACCATGGAACTCAGCGACATCGAGAGCGACCTGACCAGCGTCCTGTACACCGAGCAGCAGATCCACGACGCGATCGCCGAGGTGGCCCGTCGGGTCGAGGTCGACTACGCCGGTCGCGAGCCGCTGCTGGTCGGGGTGCTCAAGGGCGCCGTGATGGTCATGGCCGACTTCGCGCGCGAGCTCAAGCTCAACGCGCAGATGGACTGGATGGCCGTCTCGTCGTACGGCTCGGGCACCAAGTCGTCGGGCGTCGTGCGCATCCTCAAGGACCTCGATACCGACCTGCACGGCCGCGACGTCATCATCGTCGAGGACATCATCGACTCGGGGCTCACGCTCTCGTGGCTGCTCGAGAACCTCAAGAGCCGGGGCGCCGCCTCCGTCGAGATCTTCGCGCTGCTGCGCAAGCCCGAGGCCGCCAAGGTGCACGTCGACGTCAAGTACGTCGGCTTCGAGATCCCCAACGAGTTCGTCGTCGGCTACGGCCTCGACTTCGCCGAGAAGTACCGCAACCTGCGCGGCGTCGGGGTGCTCGCGCCCCACGTGTACAGCTGAGCCGGGCCGGGCCGGGCCGGGCCTGGCCGGGCCTGGGCCGGGCTGCCGGGCCGGGCGTGGCCTGGCCTGGCCCCGGGGCACCCCAGTACGGGAGCGGGCAGCCCGCTATGAGCGAACACCCACCGGGCCCCGAGGCGGCCCGTTGTAGCCTTTCGCTCACGTTCTTCCTGCAGAAAGGTGCCGGGCGTCGCCCGTACTGACATGGACTTCAAGAAACTCTTCCGCGGACCGATCATCTACATCGTGATCGCGGTGATCGGCATCGGCATCGGCTGGAGCGTCATCAGCGCCTCCGGCACGACCCAGGTGTCGACGCAGGAGGGGCTGAAGGCCCTGAGCGACGACAAGGTCGCGTCGGCCACGATCTTCAGCAACGAGCAGCGCGTCGACCTCGTCCTCAAGGACGGCGACGCGCACGAGCAGTTCTACTACTCGACGCCCCGCGGCGACGAGGTCGTCACCGCGGTGAACGACGCCAACCTCAAGGACTTCGACGACACCGTCACGCAGACCAGTTGGTTCGTGTCCCTGCTGAGCGTGCTGCTGCCCTTCCTCATCATCGGCGTCATCTTCTGGTTCCTCCTGTCGTC
The DNA here is from genome assembly GCF_011761235.1 of Frigoribacterium faeni. GTDB lineage: Bacteria > Actinomycetota > Actinomycetes > Actinomycetales > Microbacteriaceae > Frigoribacterium > Frigoribacterium faeni_A. Next base: position 814,589 of record NZ_JAAOYW010000002.1, on the reverse strand, counting down.
CATGCAGGGAGGCGGCAGCAAGGTCATGCAGTTCGGCAAGTCGAAGGCGAAGCTCGCCTCGAAGGAGACGCCGCAGGTGATGTTCACCGACGTCGCCGGCGCGGACGAGGCCATCGAGGAGCTCGAGGAGATCAAGGAGTTCCTCAAGGAGCCCGCGAAGTTCCAGGCCGTCGGCGCTCGCATCCCCAAGGGCGTGCTGCTGTACGGCCCTCCCGGCACCGGCAAGACCCTGCTCGCGCGCGCCGTCGCCGGCGAGGCGGGCGTGCCGTTCTTCTCCATCTCGGGCTCCGACTTCGTCGAGATGTTCGTCGGCGTCGGCGCCAGCCGCGTGCGCGACCTCTTCGAGCAGGCCAAGCAGAACTCGCCCGCCATCATCTTCGTCGACGAGATCGACGCGGTCGGCCGCCACCGCGGCGCCGGCGTCGGCGGCGGCAACGACGAGCGCGAGCAGACCCTCAACCAGCTGCTGGTCGAGATGGACGGCTTCGACGTCAAGACCAACGTCATCCTCATCGCCGCGACGAACCGTCCCGACGTGCTCGACCCGGCGCTGCTGCGCCCCGGTCGCTTCGACCGCCAGATCGGCGTCGACGCCCCCGGCCTCGACGGCCGCAAGCAGATCCTCGAGGTGCACGGCAAGGGCAAGCCCCTCTCCGCGTCGGTCGACCTGGCCGTGCTGGCCCGCAAGACGCCCGGCTTCACCGGTGCCGACCTGGCCAACGTGCTCAACGAGGCCGCGCTGCTCACGGCGCGCTCGAACGCCCAGCTGATCGACAACCGGGCCCTCGACGAGGCCGTCGACCGCGTCATGGCCGGCCCCCAGCGCCGCAGCCGCATCATGAACGACCACGAGAAGCTCATCACCGCGTACCACGAGGGCGGCCACGCCCTCGCGGCGGCGGCGATGCGCCACACCGACCCCGTGACGAAGATCACGATCCTGCCCCGTGGCCGCGCCCTCGGCTACACGATGGTGCTCCCTCTCGAGGACAAGTACTCGGTCACCCGCAACGAGCTGCTCGACCAGCTCACCTACGCCATGGGCGGCCGCGTCGCGGAGGAGCTCGTGTTCCACGACCCGACCACGGGCGCCTCGAACGACATCGAGAAGGCCACCGGCACCGCCCGCAAGATGGTCACCGAGTTCGGCATGAGCAACAAGGTCGGCTCGGTCAAGCTGGGCCAGGGCTCGGGCGAGCAGTTCATGGGCCGCGACATGGGCCAGCGCGACTACTCCGAGACCATCGCCGAGACGGTCGACGCCGAGGTGCGCGTGCTGCTCGAGCAGGCGCACGACGAGGCCTGGGCCGTCATCAACGACAACCGCGACATCCTCGACCACCTAGCCGCCGAGCTCCTGGAGAAAGAGACCCTCGACCACGACGAGCTGGCCGAGATCTTCAAGGACGTCAAGAAGCTGCCCGAGCGCCCGCAGTGGCTGTCGAGCGACAGGCGCCCCGTGTCGGACCGTCCCGCCATCCCCATGCCGACCAAGGCGCCCGTCGACGCCGCGGCGGTCGACGGCGGCGTGGGCTCCGAGCCCGAGGAGAAGCCCACGCGCCAGCGTCCCCCGCGCACCACGCCCGGCATCGCCACGGCGTAGGCGCACCCCCCGGTCCGGGCGGCGCGCGGTGCTCGCCCGGATCGGTAGCCTTGCCTCTCGACCCGTGGCCCCGACCGGAGGAACTGCCTCGTGACCGACTCGCCGCCCGACGGAGCGCACCGCTCCCCGGCCGCCCCGTCCGAGCCGCACGTCTGGAAGCGCCCGCGGGGTCGCGAGAGGTACCCCGACCCGGTCGTCGTCGACGCGACTCCTCCGGCCAGCGCCCCCGCCGCCGGGGCGGAGCGCCGCCTCGCCCTCTCGCTCGACGAGCGCGCCGCCGTGCGGCCCCCGGCCCAGCTGCCCCCGGTGACGCACACGCCCGCGACGCAGACGCCGGCCACGCAGAGCCCCGCCGCGCGCACGCCGGCCGAGCAGACACCTGGCGCGCGCACGCCCGCCGTGCAGACACCAGCAGCACAGACGCCATCAGCGCCGACGCCCGCAGCGCAGGCCTCACCGTCGGCCACACGCGAGCACCCGCCCGTGCCGACGCCGCCCACGGGCGCCCGCCCCGGCGTCCCTCCCGCCGTCGCGCCCCGCACGTCGGCCACGCCTGCTCCGGCGGCCGCGTCCGGGCACCTGGGCGGGCGGCGCCTGGTCGTCGGCGGACGCTACGAGGGGCCCCTGCCCGACGTCGACGCGACGCGCACGCGCGCGGGTTCGCACGCCGCCGCCGGCCTCGTCGACGCCGCGACCCGGGAGCCCGACCCGTCCGGCACGGCCCCGCGCGAGCGCACCCGGGTCGCCTCGCACGCGGCGCCGCCCGAGGACCGCGCCGAGCTGCTCGCGCTCGAGGCCGAGGACGTCGCGAACGGCCGCGCGACGCGCTCGGCGACCACCGCCTCCGGCCCGAGGGCCCGCCGCCGCGCCCGCGGCCGTGTGGAGGAGGCCGGGCCGGCCGACCTCGCGACGCGGGCGATCCCCGTCGTGCAGGCCACCGCCTCCGTGCGTCCTCGCGCCTCGCGACGGGACGACGCGCGCGCCGTCCCGGTGTCGCGCACCCTCGTCATGGGCATCCTCAACGTGACGCCCGACTCGTTCAGCGACGGCGGCCGCTTCGTGGGCCTCGACGACGCGCTGCGCCACGCCCGCGAGCTCGTCGCCGCGGGCGCCGACATCGTCGACGTGGGCGGCGAGTCGACGCGTCCGGGCGCCCGGCGGGTCGACCCCGTCGAGGAGCAGCGGCGCGTGCTGCCGGTGATCCGCGAGCTCGCCGCCGAGGGCGTGCGCCTCAGCATCGACACCATGAACGCCGCCACGGCCTACGCCGCCGTCGACGCGGGCGCCGACGTCATCAACGACGTCTCGGGCGGCCTCGCCGACCGCTACATGGCCCAGGTCGCCGCCGACAGCGGCCGGCCGTTCGTCGCGATGCACTGGCGGGGCCACCTCGCCGACGCGTCGACGGGCATGCGGGGCGACGACGTCGCCGGCCAGGTGCGCGACGAGCTGCGCCGCCGCGTCGACGAGCTCGTGTCCGCGGGCGTCGACCGCGAGCAGATCGTGCTCGACCCGGGGCTCGGCTTCTCGAAGGACGCCGACCAGAACTGGCAGGTGCTCGCCGGCCTCGAGGAACTGGGCCGGCTCGGGCACCCCCTGGTCGTCGGGGCGTCGCGCAAGCGGTTCCTCGGCGGGCTGCTGCCCGACGGCGCCGAGCCCCGCGACCGCGACTCGGCGACCGCGGTGATCAGCGTGCTCGCCGCCCAGGCCGGCGTCTGGGCCGTGCGCGTGCACGACGCCGCCTCGACCCGCGCCGCCCTCGACGTCTGGCAGGCCTGGCAGCGAGGCGCCGCCCCGGCACGCTCGGCGAGGCACGCGTGACCGCCGAGGAGGCGGTCGGCACGACGGGCGCGCACGTCGCGGCTGCCGAGGGCGCGGCCGGCACGGCCCCGGTCCGCACCGTCCCCGTCGGGCTCGACGTGCTGCGCCTGCTCGGGGTGCGGGCCACCGGCCACCACGGCGTCTTCGACCACGAACGCCGCGACGGCCAGGAGTTCGTCGTCGACGCGGTCGTGCACCTCGACGCCTCCGGGGCCGCCGGCGACGACGACCTCGAGCAGACGGTCCACTACGGGGTGCTCGCCGAGGAGCTCGTCGAGGCCGTCGAGCGCGACCCCGTCGACCTCGTCGAGACCCTCGCCGAGCGCCTCGCCGCCGTCGTGCTGAGCCACCCGGCCGCCGTCCGCGTCGAGCTGACCGTGCACAAGCCGACCGCGCCGATCACGGTGCCGTTCGGCGACGTGTCGATCACCGTCGTCCGGGAGCGCGCGTGAGCGCCGCCGCTGCTGCCGCTGCTGACGCCCCCGCCGTCGACGCCCCCGTGCGCCGCGGCGTGGTCGCGCTGGGCTCGAACCTGGGCGACCGCGACGAGCTGCTGCGCGACGCCGTCGCCGCCCTGGCCGCGACCCCGGGGGTGACGGTGACCGCCGCCTCCTCGCCGGTGTCGTCCGTCGCCGTGACGCTCGACGGCCCCGACGAGAGCAAGCCGACGTACCTCAACGCCGTCGCGCTCGTCGAGACGGCCCTCGACGCCCACGAGCTGCTCGACGTGCTGCTGGCCGTCGAGCACGCGCACGGCCGCGTGCGGGCCGAGCGCTGGGGCGACCGCACCCTCGACCTCGACCTCGTCGTCCTCGGCGACCTCGAGCTCGACACCGAGCGCCTGACGCTGCCGCACCCCCGTGCCGCGGAGCGCGCCTTCGTGCTCGAGCCGTGGCTGCAGGTCGACGAGGAGGCGCGCCTCGGCTCCCGGGGACGCGTCGCCGACCTGCTGGCCGGGCTGCCCGACCGCACCCGGCCCGTGCCCGGCGCGACCGGCCTGCTCGAGCCGGCCCGCGCCTCCTCGGCTGGGGCTGCTGCTGACGACGCTGCTGCCGCGCGGGCGGGCGGTGCCTCGTGAGGCACACGCGCCCCGCGACCCTCGTCGGCCTGTTCGTGGTGGCGGTCGTCGGCGGGTTCGTCGTCGACGCCGCGCTGGTGTCGTCCGGGCAGCCGTCGATCGTGCCGTCGATCGTGCTGGGGCTGGTGCTGCTCGTCATCGGCGGGATCGTCGTGACGATGGCGCTGCCCGTCCGCCGGGTCGCCAAGGGCACGCAGAAGGAGCGCGTCGACCCCTACTACGCCACCCGCGTGCTGTTGCTGGCGAAGGCCAGCAGCCTGGCCGGCTCCCTGTTCGCCGGGGCCGCCGGAGGGGTGCTCGCCTTCATGACGACGCGCGGCGTGGACGTGGCGATAGGCTCCGTGGTGCCCACGATCGTGGCCGTCGTGGGGGGCCTCGGCCTCCTCGCGGGCGGTCTGGTCGCCGAGCACATGTGCACGGTCCCGCCCGGCGACGACGAGGGCGGACCAGGAGCCCAGGCCGCCTGACCCGGGCCGCCGCCGACCGCACGCCGACCCGGAGGTACCCGCCATGGACCGACTCGACGTGGCGGAGCCCGCCTGGAACGGCGTCTCGCCCAAGTACGTCTGGCCCGAGCTCGCCGGCTGGCTGGTGAGCGGGCTCGTCGCCGCCGCGGCCACGACCCCGCTCTGGTTCATCGGCGCCTGGTGGTGCTACGCGATCACGGCCGCCGTCGTCGTCGTCACGCTCGTCGTCATGGCCTTCGTGCCGCGCCGCGTCCGGTCGATCCGGTACCAGCTGCGCGAGGACGACCTGCTCGTGCGCCGCGGCATCCTGTACCTGCGCTTCGTCGCCGTGCCCTACGGCCGCATGCAGCTCATCGACATCAACCGCGGCCCCGTCGTGCGGGCGCTCGGCCTCAGCGACCTCAAGTTCGTGACCGCGGCGGCGTCGTCCGGCGTGACCATCCCGGGGCTGCCGGCGGACGAGGCGGAGTCGCTGCGCGACCGGCTGGTCGGGCTCGCCGAGTCGCGGCGGGCGGGGCTGTGAGCGGGGGGCTGCCGGGGGAGGGGGCACCGCCTCCTGAGGGTGTGGACGGCGTGGGCGTGCCGGCCGCCGGCGTGCCCGGCGCCGTCGCGCAGCTCACCGACGGCGAGTGGCACCGCCTGCACCCCGCGACCCCTCTGCTCAAGGGCGGCATCGCGCTGATCGTCGGGCTCGGCATCGTGCTCAACAACGCCCGTGAGTGGGTCATCGGCCTGCTCGTGCCCGGCGGTCGTCGTCCCGACGGCGACGCCGAGGGCGACCCGTTCGGCTGGGTGCTCGAGCACGGGCTGCTCGGGTTCGTCCTGCTCGGCGTGCTGGCGGTCGTCGCGGTGCTGGTGCTCGTCTTCTGGCTGTCGTGGCGCATGAACACGTTCCGCGTCACCGAGGAGGTCGTCGAGGTGCGCAGCGGAGTCGTGTTCCGCACCGACCGTCGGGCGCGGCTCGACCGTGTGCAGGGCATCAACGTGCAGCGTCCCGTGCTCGCCCGCGTCTTCGGCGCCGCGAAGCTCGAGGTGAGCCAGGCCGGCGACGACGCGAACGTCTCGCTCGCCTACCTGCGGTCCGCCGCGGCGGACGACCTGCGCCGCGAGATCCTGCGGCGCGCCTCAGGGGTGCAGCGGTCGGCGGTCGACGGCGTGCGCGCGGTGCCGGGCCAGGGCGTGCCCGGTGCCGGCGGCGTGCCCGGTGCGGGCGGTGTGCCCGGTGCCGTGGGCGCGCCGGGCCAGGCGGTGCCCGCCGACGCCCGCCAGCGCTTCGTCGGGCTCGTCGAGCAGCGCGCCCAGGAGTTCCTCTCCGACGGCACCGACCCGCAGGAGGCGCCTCCCCGGTCGGTCGTCAAGGTCGACGCCGGGCGCCTGGTCGGCTCGGTGCTGCTCAGCGGCTACACGCTCTTCATCGTGGCGGCGGCCGTGGCCGTCGTGGTCAGCGTGCGGCTGACCGGCGAGTTCTTCCTGCTGTTCGCCCTGCTGCCGGCCGTGCTCGGCTCGGGCGGGTACTACGTCAACCGCGTCACGAAGTCGCTGCGGTACAGCATCTCGTCGTCGAGCGACGGCATCCGCATCGGCTACGGGCTGTTCTCGACCACGAACGAGACGCTCCCGCCCGGACGAATCCACTCGGTCAAGGTCAGCCAGCCGCTGCTGTGGCGGCCGTTCGGCTGGTGGCAGATCAGCATCAACCGGGCGTCGCGGTCGTCGACGAACGGCTCCGGCCAGCAGAGCGGTGCGACGCTGCTGCCCGTCGGCGACGAGACGGACGTCCGCCGCGTGCTCGAGCTCGTCCTGCCCGAGCTCGTCGGCCTCGCGGCCGCCGAGGTCCAGGCCGAGGAGGCGCGGGTCGGCTCGGCCGTGCCCGCCGAGGAGTCGCGGGTCGGCTCCGGCGTGCCCGCCGAGGAGGCGCGGGTCGACTCGGGCGTGCCTGCCGAGCCCCTGCGCGCCGCCGCGGACGACCACGCGTCGCACACCCTCTCGCTCGTCGAGGACGGCCTGACCTCCCGCGGCAGCGAGGGCGGCTTCACGACGTCGCCGCGTCGTGCCGCCGTGCTGCGCTGGTTCTCGTGGCGGCGCAACGGGTTCCGCACGGCACCGGGTGCGCTGCTGCTGCGCAAGGGCGCGATCTGGCGCGAGCTCGTCGTCGTCCCGCTGCCGAGGATGCAGAGCGTCGGGCTGTCGCAGGGCCCGCTGCTGCGTCGGCTGCGGCTCGCCGCCGTGCACCTGCACACCGTCCAGGGTCCGATCATCGCGACGATCGGCGCGCTCGACCAGGACGACGCGATGCGCTTCTTCGAGGGAGCCGCACACGACGCCGTCGCCGCCGCCCGGGCCGACAGGACCCACCGCTGGGCCGCCTCGCCGGACGCCGCTCCCGTCGACGCGACCCCCGCCTCCTCGTCCCCCGCCCCTGCCCCCGCGCCTGCATCCGAATTTGAGAGCATCCCGGCTCGGGACGAGCCAGGCGCAGCCGCGTCGCAGCCGGCCCCGGCCGACGCGACCCCCGCCTCCTCGTCCCTTGCCCATGCCGCGGAAAGCGAGAGCATTCCGGGTCAGGACGACGGGGGAACGGCGCCGCACGGGGCTCCGCGGCAGGATCGCTCTCAAATTCGAGAGCACGAGCACGAGCACGAGCACGACGTGGCACCCGCACCCGGCCCCGCACCCGCACCGCAGCACCGAGAGGAACCCCGCCCGTGAGTCCCCAGCAGAGCGGCCGCCTCGGCGTCGGCATCGTCGGCGCCGGCCACGTCGGGCCCGTGCTCGGCGCCGCCCTCGCGGCCGCCGGCCACGCGATCGTCGGCATCTCGGCCGTGTCCGAGCGGAGCCTCGACCGGGCCGAGGCGATCCTGCCGGGCGTGCCCGTGCTCACCGTGCCGCAGATCGTCGAGCGCAGCGAGCTCGTGCTGCTCGCGGTGCCCGACGACCAGCTCGCCGACCTCGTCCAGGGCCTCGCCGCGACCGGCGTCTGGCAGCCGGGCCAGCTCGTCGTGCACACCTCGGCGGCGCACGGCCTCGAGGTGCTGCGGCCGGCGCTCGCCGCGGGGGCCATCCCGCTCGCGATCCACCCCGCGCTCACCTTCACGGGCACGACGATCGACCTCGTCCGCCTCCGCGAGGCGTGGTGCGCGGTCACCGCGCCGGTGCCCGTGCAGCCGATCGGGCAGGCGCTCGTCGTCGAGATGGGCGCCGAGCCGGTGATCGTCAGCGAGGCCGACCGGCCCCGCTACGCCGAGGCCGTCGCGACCGCCACGGAGTTCTCGGCCGCGATCGTCACCCAGTCGGTCTCGATGCTCGCCGAGCTCGGCGTGCCCGAGCCGGGACGCCTGATCGCGCCCCTCGTGCGCTCCGCGATGGACCGCGCCCTCGGCGTCGCCGGCGGCTCGACCGGCCCCGGTACCATCGACATGGCGGCGTTCGACGACCCGCCGTCGCCGTTCGGCGGCACCGGCGCCTGAGGCGCCGCGCTGAACCGAGCACGACCGCACCGCACCGCACCGCACCACGCACCGCCGCACCGGGTCCTCGCGACCCTCGCCCCTCCTCCTTCTCTCCCCACCCCCCGCTGGAGCTCCCCGCACATGACCGACGCCCCCGAGACCACCACCCCCACCGACGACGCGGCCGCCGTGGCCGCCGCCGCGGCCGAGGCGGCTCGCGAGGCCAGCGAGCAGAAGCAGGTGCGGCTCGAGAAGCGCGCCCGCCTGCTCGAGTCGGGCCGGGACGCGTACCCGGTCGGGGTGCCCGTCACCGACACGATCCCCGCGGTGCGCGCCCGTCACGCCGAGCTCGAGGCCGGTGCCGAGACGGGCGAGGTGGTCGGCCTGGCCGGTCGCGTCGTGCACGCCCGCAACACGGGCAAGCTCTGCTTCGCGGCGCTGCAGGCCGGCGACGGCTCGCGCATCCAGGCGATGGTGTCGCTCGCCGAGGTGGGCGACGAGTCGCTCGCCGAGTGGAAGGACCTCGTCGACCTCGGCGACCACGTCTTCGCCAAGGGCCAGGTCATCTCGTCGCGGCGCGGCGAGCTGTCGATCATGGTGAGCGAGTGGACGATCGCGTCGAAGGCGATCCTGCCGCTGCCGAACCTGCACGGCGAGCTCAGCGAGGAGACGCGGGTGCGCCAGCGCTACCTCGACCTCATCGTGCGCGACCAGGCCCGCGCCACCGTGCGTGCCCGGGCCGCCGCGGTCTCGTCGCTGCGCCGCACCTTCGACCAGCACGAGTACCTCGAGGTCGAGACCCCGATGCTCCAGACGATGCACGGCGGCGCCGCGGCCCGTCCGTTCCAGACGCACAGCAACGCGTTCGATACCGAGCTGTTCCTCCGCATCGCGCCCGAGCTGTTCCTCAAGCGCGCGGTGGTCGGCGGCATCGACCGCGTCTTCGAGATCAACCGCAACTTCCGCAACGAGGGCGCCGACTCGACGCACTCGCCCGAGTTCGCGATGGTCGAGGCCTACCAGGCGTACGGCGACTACGAGCAGATGGCCCGCCTCACGCAGCAGCTCGTGCAGGAGGCGGCGCTCGCGGTCGCGGGGACCCACCTCGTCACGCTCGCCGACGGCACCGAGTACGACCTCGGCGGCGAGTGGGACCGCGTGCCGATGTACGAGTCGCTCAGCGCGGCCGCCGGCGTCGAGGTCACGCCCTCGACGACCGTGTCCGAGCTGCAGGCGCTCGCCGAGACGGTCGACCTGGTCGTGCCGCACGAGACCCACGGCAAGCTCGTCGAGGAGCTCTGGGAGCACTTCGTCAAGCCGTCGCTCGACCGGCCCACCTTCGTCACCGACTTCCCCGTCGACACGAGCCCGCTCGTGCGGCAGCACCGGTCGAAGCCCGGCGTCGTCGAGAAGTGGGACCTCTACGTGCGCGGCTTCGAGCTCGCCACCGCCTACTCCGAGCTCGTCGACCCCGTCGTGCAGCGCGAGCGCTTCGTCGAGCAGGCCGCCCTGTCGGCCCGCGGCGACGCCGAGGCGATGCGCCTCGACGAGGACTTCCTCCGCGCCCTCGAGCACGGCATGCCGCCGAGCGGCGGCATGGGCATGGGCATCGACCGCCTGCTCATGGCCATCACCGGCCTCGGCATCCGCGAGACGATCCTCTTCCCCCTCGTCAAGTAGGAGGCGCGGGTCGCCGGCTGCGGTCCGGTCGCCCGGGCAGGTCGTTCGGTCTCGACGAACCCGCAGCCGCGTCCCGGCTCGGAGCGCTTACCATCGAGGCATGCCCGAGACCTTCCTAGGAGCCGCGATCTTCGCCGTCACGCCGACGATCGTCGTCGGCCTGATCTTCTGGTTCGTCGTCCGCTCGCTGCTGCGGGCCGACCGGACCGAGCGCTCCGCCTACGCGAAGATCGAGGCCGAGGAGCGCGCCCGGGCCGAGGCCCTCGAGCGCACCGGCGCCGAGGCGACCCGCGCCTCCTGAGGCCGCATGCGCCCGGTGACGTGACCCGCGCCTCCTGACGCGACCCGCGCCTCCTGCACGTCCCCGACGCCCGTCGACACTGTCGGCGGGCGTTCGCTGTACCCCGGTTCGGGCGCTCTGTGGGCGCCCGGGACCGCGCTGTACCCCGGCCCGCGCGCCTACCTGAGCCGGAAGGCGTGCACTGTACCCCGTCGGGCCGATGTGCGCCCTACACCCGATGACGACGCGCGTCAAAGCTGGGCCGTCTTCGTCCCCCGAATGGCTCGAAACCCTGTGCGCACGCACACAACTGCCTTTCGATGGGCCGGAGCGGCTCGTGCTCGACCCCTCCCGACCGCCACACTCGTATCAACGCCGAAGAGCTTCACGAACTATTCGACATGACACCAGTCAGACCTCGAGCAGGGAGAGAACGATGACGATCACGTCCGTCACCACGCGCAACACCACCACAGACACCACCGACGAGCCCGAGGTCGAGGTCCTGTCCCAGGTCCGTGGAGCATCCACCGACCAGGTCGGCGACTACCTCCGCCACATCGGTCGCATGCCCCTCCTCGACGCGCAGGAGGAGACCGAGATCGCCCGCCGCATCGAGGTCGGCCTCTTCGCCGGCGAGAAGCTCAAGGAGCTCCAGGCCGCCGACGCCGTCAAGAAGAACCGCACGAAGGCGCACGCCGAGATGCTGCGCGACCTCCGCTGGCTGCAGCACGACGGCGAGCGTGCGAAGGACCGCATGATCACCGCGAACCTCCGCCTCGTCGTGAGCATCGCGAAGCGCTACACGCAGCGCGGCCTCCCCTTCATGGACGTCATCCAGGAGGGCAACCTCGGTCTCGTCCGCGCCGTCGAGAAGTTCGACTACACGCAGGGCTACAAGTTCTCGACGTACGCCACCTGGTGGATCCGTCAGGCCATCGCCCGCGGCCTCGCCGACAAGGCGCGCGCCATCCGCATCCCCGTGCACACGGTGGAGCGCATCAACCGCATCTCGCGGGCCGAGCGCGACCTCACCGTCGACCTGGGCCGTGCGCCCACCGTCGAGGAGGTGGCCGAGGAGGTCGCCATGGAGGTCGCCGACCTCGTCGAGCTCAAGTCGCGCTCGCACGAGCCCGTCTCGATCCACACCGTCGTCGGCGACGCCGAGGACAGCGAGCTCGGCGACTTCATCGAGGACGAGGAGACCCCGTCCCCGACGGCGGCCACCGAGAACTCGCTGCTGAACCGCGACATGCACGCCCTCGTGGCGACCCTGCCCGAGGACGAGGCTCGCGTCATCCGCATGCGCTTCGGCCTGGACGACGACCAGCCCATGACCCTCGACGAGATCAGCAAGCGCGTGCACAGCTCGCGCCAGGCCGTCTCGCGCGTCGAGAGCCGTGCCCGCCTCCGCATGTTCGCGAAGGCCGTCAGCCAGGACCTGCAGCTCTACCTGCAGTAGGCCCGTCCCTGCAGCCTGAGGGCCGCCTCCCCCTTCCCGGGGAGGCGGCCCTCTCTGGTCCCCCCTCGCGAGCCGTCACGAATGGCTGCTCCTGGCCTCGTGAACAGCCGTTCTCGTCGTCTCACGGGTCGAGGAGGGTCCGGAGGCGGGTGAGGAGGCGCGCAGCGCCTCGGCCTCGGAGGTCGTCGTGCGTCGCGCGCACCATCCGCCATCCCGCGTCGGCGAACCGCTCGGCTCGTGCGATGTCGCTGCGCCACCGTCGCGGGTCACGTCGGTGCTCGTCGCCCTCGTACTCGAGCGACACCAGTCGGTCCGGCCAGCTCAGGTCCGGCTTGCCGAGGTACCGGCCTCGGAGGTCGTACCGCTTCGTGTTGATCTCGGGCTCGGGCAGGCCCGCCCGGTGCAGGAGGAGGCGCAGCTCCGTCTCCTTGGGCGACTCGACGCCGGGGCGCACGAGTCCGAGGGCCTCGCGCAGACGTGCGGCTCCTCGCGTCCCGGCACGGCTGCGGACGGCCTCGGTGAGCGCCTCCATCGGTCGCCGCGCGGCCTCGGGGTGCTCTGACCACGTGCCCGCGAGGGCATCGCCGACGGCGATGAGATCGTCGAGCGCCAGGAGCGCGGCGCTCTGGCACCACGCCGTGAGCGGGCTGACCACGGGGAGCCCGTCGACGCTCCTGATGTCGACCCCGGGAGCCAGGTCGTGACCGACGACGCCCGGTCGGCGCGGGGCGCGACCACCCACGACCCCGACGTGGAGCGCCGACACCGCTCCGCCCGACCTCGAGAGCGCCAGCGGCAGACCCCAGAGCGACACGGCGGTCAGATGCGTGAAGCACCAGCCGTCGCGGAGGAGCGGGGCGAGCGCCCGGGCGCGCGAGCGGACGTCGAGCACGGACTGCGCGGCCGGGATGCGCACGCCGTGGAACGGCGTCGCCAGGTCGGGCCCCTTCAGGCGGCCCGTGCCCAGCCCCAGCTGCCGAGCGTGGCTCGTCGAGAAGGGCCGGCCGGCCACCGGGGGAGGCAAGGGGACTCGAGGCATGAGCCGATCATCTGGCCGGCGGGCTCGACCGGCACCCCGCGCGAGTGCCACCTGTGGACAGACACCGCCGCCCTCGGACCTGGGGAGGTGCCAAAGCCACTGGCCCGAGACCCGTGAACCGTCACGAATGGTTGTTCAGCGGCGGATGAAGGACCATTCGTGACGGCTCACGGGCGCGCGGCAGGGCAGGGGCAGGGGTCAGTCGGGGGTGGCGGCCGCGCGGCGGTGCGCCGTGCGGGCCTTGACCCGGGCGCGCACGTCGCTCGGGACGAGCTCGAGCAGCTGGTCCTCGCGCAGCGGCAGGTCGAGCAGGCTGAGCTTGAGCCGGCCCTTGGTGGCGTGGCGGCCCGCGTCGAGCCGGATCACCTGGCCGGCGTCGGGCCGCAGCGACATCGACACGACGCAGCCGTCGCTGACGTCGGCGACGACCCGGCCGTCGACCTCGAGCGCCGCCGAGTGCGTTCCGCTGCCGATCTGGAACCGCAGCCGCTCGAGCGGCCCGAGCACGACCGAGCGGTCGATGCCCGACATGGGCGCCACCGGCGTGATCAGGGTGGCGGCCACCGCGGGCGAGAGGATCGGCCCGCCCGCCGCGTAGTTGTAGGCGGTGGAGCCGGCGCTCGTCGAGACGACGACGGCGTCGGCCTTGTAGTAGCCGTAGGGGGTGCCGTCGAGCACGAGGTCGGCGGTGACCACGCCCTCGCCCGGCCGGCGCGCCATCGAGACGTCGTTGAACGCGAGGAACCGGTTCTCGAGGCCGGCGGCGGTGTGCACGACCTCGACGGCGTGGTGCGGCTCGAGCGAGAAGTCGTCGGCGGCGAGCCGCTCGAGGGCCGCCGGCAGCTCGTGCGGCTCGACCTCGACGAGGAACCCCACGTTGCCGTAGTTGACCCCGAGCACCGGCACCGGGCGCTCGGCGACGAGCCGCATCGCGCCGAGCATCGTGCCGTCGCCGCCGAGGGCGACCACGACGTCGACGGTGTCGCGGAACTCGGCCTCGCCGACGATGTCGACCCCGCCCTGCACGCGGGAGGCGTCCGCCTCCTGCGCGACCAGCCGGACGTGGCCGCCTGCCTCGTCGCCCCGCGCCTTCCACGCACAGAGGATGTCGACGGAGTCGCGGACCGACTTGGTGGGGTGCGGCACGAGACCGACGACGATGCTGCCCATGAGGGGAGGCTAGCCCGCCGCGCTGTCGCCCGGCTGACGCTGCCGACCCGGCCCGCGCCTCCTCGACCGGGCCCGCCCGACCCGGCCCGCGCCTCCTCGGCGGGGCCTGCCCGACCCGGCCCGCGCCTCCTCGTCGTACCCCTGGTTCACAGGGTGTCACGCCCCCAGCGAACAGGGATGACCTGCGGGGGAGGCGCTGGTTACGCTCTCTCGTAGACCGGTGCCGCCGCCAGGCACCGACCGCGTACAGGTGGCTCAACCACCCCGCCACCGAGGGAGTCAAGAGATGTTCGAGAGATTCACCGACCGTGCCCGTCGCGTCGTCGTCCTCGCCCAAGAAGAGGCGAAGATGCTCAACCACAACTACATCGGCACCGAGCACATCCTGCTCGGGCTGATCCACGAGGGCGAGGGCGTCGCCGCCAAGGCCCTCGAGTCTCTGGGCATCTCGCTCGACGCCGTCCGCGAGCAGGTCCAGGACATCATCGGCCAGGGCCAGCAGCAGCCCACGGGCCACATCCCCTTCACGCCGCGTGCGAAGAAGGTCCTCGAGCTGAGCCTCCGCGAGGCGCTGCAGCTCGGCCACAACTACATCGGCACCGAGCACATCCTGCTCGGCCTGATCCGCGAGGGCGAGGGCGTCGCCGCCCAGGTGCTCGTGAAGCTCGGCGCCGACCTCAACCGCGTCCGCCAGCAGGTCATCCAGCTGCTCTCGGGCTACCAGGGCAAGGAGGCGGTGGCCGTCGGAGGCGAGCAGCAGCAGGGCGCGCAGGGCGGCAGCCAGGTGCTCGACCAGTTCGGGCGCAACCTGACGCAGGCCGCGCGCGACAACAAGCTCGACCCGGTCATCGGCCGCGAGAAGGAGATGGAGCGGGTCATGCAGATCCTCTCCCGCCGCTCGAAGAACAACCCCGTGCTGATCGGCGAGCCCGGCGTCGGCAAGACCGCCGTCGTCGAGGGCCTCGCCCAGGCCATCGTCAAGGGCGAGGTGCCCGAGACGCTGAAGGACAAGCAGCTCTACTCGCTCGACCTCGGCTCGCTCATCGCCGGCAGCCGCTACCGCGGCGACTTCGAGGAGCGCCTGAAGAAGGTCACCAAGGAGATCCGCACCCGCGGCGACATCATCGTCTTCATCGACGAGATCCACACGCTGGTGGGCGCCGGGGCCGCCGAGGGCGCCATCGACGCCGCGTCGATCCTCAAGCCGCTGCTGGCCCGCGGCGAGCTGCAGACCATCGGCGCCACGACGCTCGACGAGTACCGCAAGCACTTCGAGAAGGACGCCGCCCTCGAGCGACGCTTCCAGTCGGTGCAGGTCAACGAGCCGTCGCTGCCGCACACGATCAACATCCTCAAGGGGCTGCGCGACAAGTACGAGGCGTTCCACAAGGTCTCGATCACCGACGGCGCCATCGTGTCGGCCGCGAACCTGGCCGACCGCTACGTCAGCGACCGGTTCCTGCCCGACAAGGCCATCGACCTGATCGACGAGGCCGGCGCCCGCCTGCGCCTGTCGATCCTGTCGGCGCCGCCGGAGCTGCGCGAGTTCGACGAGCGCATCGCCGGGGTGCGCGCCCAGAAGGAGGGCGCCATCGAAGATCAGGACTTCGAGAAGGCCGCCTCGCTGCGCGACGAGGAGAAGAAGCTGCTCGGTGAGCGCCTCCGCCTCGAGAAGCAGTGGCGCTCGGGCGAGGCCGGCGCCGGCGGCACCGTCGACGAGGGCATCATCGCCGAGGTGCTGGCCCAGGCGACGGGCATCCCCGTCTTCAAGCTCACCGAGGAGGAGACCTCGCGTCTCGTCTTCATGGAGCAGGCCCTGCACCAGCGCGTCATCGGCCAGGAAGAAGCCATCGCGGCCCTGTCAAAGACCATCCGTCGCACGCGCGCCGGCCTCAAGGACCCGAACCGCCCCTCCGGGTCGTTCATCTTCGCCGGCCCCACGGGCGTCGGCAAGACCGAGCTGGCCAAGGCGCTCGCCGAGTTCCTCTTCGACGACGAGGGCGCGCTGATCAGCCTCGACATGTCGGAGTTCGGCGAGAAGCACACGGTCTCGCGCCTCTTCGGTGCCCCTCCCGGGTTCGTCGGCTTCGAGGAGGGCGGCCAGCTCACCGAGAAGGTGCGCCGCAAGCCGTTCTCGGTCGTGCTCTTCGACGAGATCGAGAAGGCCCACCCCGACATCTTCAACTCGCTGCTGCAGGTGCTCGAGGAGGGGCGCCTGACCGACGGTCAGGGCCGTGTCGTCGACTTCAAGAACACGGTCATCATCATGACGACCAACTTGGGGTCGAAGGGCATCGCCGGCGGTCCCGTCGGGTTCCAGATCGAGGGCGACACCGCGACCGGCTACGACCGCATGCGTGCCAAGGTCAACGAAGAGCTCAAGAAGCACTTCAAGCCCGAGTTCCTCAACCGCGTGGACGACACCATCGTGTTCCCGCAGCTGTCGGGCCCCGAGCTGCTGCAGATCGTCGACCTGTTCGTGAAGCGACTGAGCGAGCGCCTGCTCGACCGCGACATGACCGCGATGCTGACCGTCCCCGCCAAGGAGCAGCTCATCAAGGTCGGGTTCGACCCGGCCCTGGGCGCCCGCCCCCTGCGTCGTGCGATCCAGCACGAGGTGGAGGACCGCCTGTCCGAGCGCATCCTGACCGGCGACCTCACGGCCGGCGACCACGTGGTCGTCGACTACGTCGACGGCGAGTTCACCTTCGCCACGACCCGCCAGCCGGGCCGCGACGAGGTGCTCGTGGGCGACGTGCCCGAGATCGAGAGCTAGGCGGCGCGAGCGCTCGCACCTGCGTGATCCGCCGAGAGGGCGGTCCGGCCGAGAGGCCGGGCCGCCCTCTGGTGCGTGTGGGGGCCGGGTTGTGCTGCTGGGACCCCGAGCGAGCCACGACCGAAGGAGGCGCGGGTCGGCCGGGCAGGCACCCCGCCGCGGGTGCGGCCCGGCTGGGTAGGCTCGGGGGATGACCTCAGCGGACCAGCACGGCATCACCGTCCGCGACGCCGTCGTCAGCGACGTGCCGCACATCCAGCGGCTCTGCGAGCCCTTCGTGCAGAAGCGCATCCTGCTCGGCAAGGACCTCGTCACGCTCTACGGCGACGTGCAGGAGTTCCAGATCGCCGTCGGTCCCGACGGCGTCCCCGTCGGGTGCGGGGCGCTCCACGTCATGTGGGACGACCTCGCCGAGATCCGCACCCTCGCCCTCGACCCCGCGTGGATCCGCAAGGGAGTCGGCCACCGCCTCCTCGACTCGCTGGAGGGCGCCGCCCGTCGGCTCGAGATCGGCCGCCTGTTCTGCCTCACCTTCGAGGTCGACTTCTTCGAGAAGCACGAGTACCTCAACGTCGGCGACGAGGGGCTCGTGCCGCCCGAGGTCTACGCCGAGCTGGTCCGCTCGACCGACGAGGGCGTGGCCGAGTTCCTCGACCTGGCGCGGGTGAAGCCGAACACGCTCGGCAACTCGCGGATGCTCAAGGCGCTGCCGCCGCTCACGGCGTAGCCGCCGCGTCGGCGTAGCCGAGGAGGCGCGGGCCGGGAGGTGGGGACAGGGCGCGTCGGCCGGTCCTGCGGTCTGCACCCGCGCCTCCTCGTGCTCGTCGGAACTTCTCAGGCGCACACGCCGCCAGCGTCCAGGGCAGGGCGGTGGCCAGCACTTAACCTGTGCGCATGTCGACGTTCACGAATCCGACCGGGCCGCAGCCGCCCTCGGTGTACTGGCGTCGCCGGGCCCTCGTGCTCCTCGGCCTGGTCGTCGCCGTCGTCGTCGTGGTGCTCATCGTGGTGAGGCCCGGGGCCTCGGGCGACGAGCCCGATGCGGCGGCCACGACCACCCCGGCCGCCGACCCGGCACCCGCGGCGACCACCCCCGCCGCGACGGCGCCCGCGGCCGACGCGACCGCCGCTCCCGGCGACGAGGCCACGGCCGCCGCCGGCGCACGGTGCGCGGCGGGCTCGCTCGAGCTCGTCCCCGTGGTCGACGAGCAGGTCTTCGCGCCCACCGAGCTGCCCCAGATCTCGATGTCGGTGACCAACACCGGCTCGACCGACTGCGTCGTCAACCTGGGCTCGGGCCAGCAGAAGCTCGTCGTCACCAGCGGCGAGGAGCAGTGGTGGTCGTCCGCCGACTGCCAGGTCGACCCCACCGACCAGGACGTGACCCTCACCGCCGGCAAGACCCTCTCGACCCCGGCGATCACCTGGGACCGCACCCGCTCGACCCCCGACACCTGCGACGCCGACTCGCGTCAGTCCGTGCCGGGCGGGGGCGCCACCTACCGTCTGACCGTCAGCGTCGGCGACGTCACGTCCGCCGACTCCGCCCCCATGATCCTGAACTGAGCGATGACCGACGCTGCTTCCCCCCGTTCCGAGGCGCTCGAGCTGGCCCTGGCCAGCCAGGACGTCGCCGCCGTCGCGTTCGCGCTGCGCCACGACGTGGTCGTGGTGCCCAAGCTGGTGGTGCCGCCGGGTGCGGGTGCCGCGGATGCGGGTGCGGGTGCCGGCGACGGTGCGGGTGCGGCTCTGGGCGACGGCGACTCGTCCGACCCCGTCTTCGGCGCGGCGGAGCAGGTGCGGGTCTTCGGGCGGGAGAACACCGACAAGCGGATCCTGCTGCTCTTCTCCTCGAAGGAGGCGTACGCCGCGATGGTGCCGGACGACCCGCACCTCGAGGTGATGCTCTACGACTCCGACGCGCTGCGCGCCTTCATGGAGGTGCACCTCGACGTGCTCGAGCAGGTCTTCTTCGACATCGCCGGGCCCCACACGATGGCCGCCGCCCCCGAGGACCTGCTCAAGGCCCTGAAGTAGCCCGCCCGGCCCGGGCGTAGCTCCGTTCGGCGGGCGTGTTCGTCGCGTTCGGGCGCTCGCGGCGGCCCGTCCGCGACGAACCCGCCCGTGCGAGGTGCGGTGGCCGGGCCGCACGTCCTGACAGACAGGAATGGGACGACTTGCCCGGGGGCCCGCGGGTAGCTCGTCCCTTTCCGGGTAGGTCGGGGGTGCGGTGTGCGGGCGGCGGTCGGCGGGCGTGTTCGTCGCGTGCGGGCGCCCGCGGCGGCCCGTCTGCGACGAACCCGCCCGGGCGCCGCGGCGGCCGGGCCGCGCGTCCTGACAGACGGAGATGGGACGGCTTGCCCGGGGGCCCGTGGGTAGCTCGTTCCTTTCCGGGCAGGTCGGGCGCGCGGCGTGCGGGCGGCGTTCGGCGGGCGTGTTCGTCGGGTGCGGGCGGTCGCGGCGGCCCGTCCGCGACGAACTCGCCCGTGCGCGGTGCGGTGGCCGGGCCGCGCGTCCTGACAGACGGGAATGGGACGACTTGCCCGGGGGCCCGCGGGTAGCTCGTCCCGTTCGCCGCAAGTCGCGGGCGCAAGCGCGCCGCGCCGGGCGCGCCGCGCCGCGCCGCGCACCGCCGCGCCGGCCGCGCCGACCGCCGCGCCCTAGAAGGCGCCGTCGAGCTCGCGGTCGCGGGGGGTGGCGGCGGCGCTGAAGGCGCGGCGCAGCGCCTCGCGGAGGTTGCCCGACTCGGCGTCGACGAGCTGCCCGAAGCCGAGCCGCCGCGCCTCGCTGGCGCGCTGCTTCGACGACGAGACGGGGCGGATCTCGCCCGCGAGGCTGATCTCGCCCACGGCGGCCATCGTGTGCGGGTAGCTGACGTCGCGGCTGGCGCTCGCGAGGGCGAGGGCGATCGCGAGGTCGGCCCCGGGCTCGGTGATCTTGATGCCGCCGACGGTCGAGACGTAGACGTCGGCGTCGCCGAGGCGGATGCCGGCCCGCCGCTCGAGCACCGCGAGCAGCATCGCGACCCGCGACGAGTCGACGCCGTTGACGACCCGCCGGGGCTGAGGAGTGCTGCTCGCGACGATCAGGGCCTGGACCTCGACGGGCAGCGCACGCCGCCCCTCCATCGCGATCATGATGCAGGTGCCGCTGACCGGGGCACCGGTGCGCGACATGAAGAGGCCGCTGGGGTCGGCGACCTCGGCGATGCCGTCGCCGGTCATCTCGAAGCAGCCCACCTCGTCGGTCGGCCCGAAGCGGTTCTTGTGCGCCCGGATGAACCGCAGCGCCGTCTGCCGGTCGCCCTCGAACTGGCAGACGACGTCGACCAGGTGCTCGAGGAGGCGCGGCCCGGCGATCGTGCCGTCTTTCGTGACGTGCCCCACCAGCAGCACCGGCAGGTTCCGGTCTTTGCTGACGCGGATCAGCGTCGACGCCACCTCGCGCACCTGCGAGGTGCCGCCCGCGATGCCGTCGATCGACGACGACGAGACCGTCTGCACCGAGTCGACGATGACCAGCTGCGGGTCGACCTGCTCGATCTGCCCGAGGATGACGGCGAGGTCGACCTCGGCCGCGAGGAACAAGTTGTCGTGCATCGCCCCGGTGCGCTGCGCGCGCATGCGGACCTGCTGCGCGCTCTCTTCTGCGGTGACGTAGAGCACGCGCGCACCGGTCGCGGCGGCACGGGAGGCGACCTCGAGCAGCAGCGTCGACTTGCCGACGCCGGGCTCGCCGCTGAGCAGGATGGCCGCGCCGGGCACGATGCCGCCGCCGAGCACCCGGTCGAACTCGGCGATGCCGCTCGGCCACGAGGCGACGGCACCGGCCTCGACCTGCGTGATCGGGCGGGCGACGCGGTCGCCGCCGACGCTGACGGGCGCGGTGCCGCGGGCGCTGACGAGCGCCGAGGTGACGTCGACGACGGTGCCCCACCGCTGGCACTCGCCGCAGCGGCCGGCCCACTTGAGGCTGGTCCAGCCGCACTCGGTGCAGCGGAAGGGCGGGGTGGTGGGACGAGCCATGGGGAGAGCCTAGGTGGGACGTCCGACAGCGGGGGCGCCTCCTCGGGTCGGCTGTGGAGAGCCGAGGAGGAGCGGCGTGCGTCCTCGGGTCGACGGCCGGCCGTCGGGACACCGGCTCCGCGACGGCCGCCCGGGCCCGCGCGGCCGCACCCCCCGTTCACGGGGCGGCGGCGCGTGGTTCACAGGCGGTCCACTGGCGGTGCATCGGAGGTCGACAGGGTGGGCGGGTCTCCCTCCCTCGCCGGCCCCCGGGCCGGCCCGTACGTCTGGATGCCCGTGCCGCTCACCCCTCGTCGTCGTCCCCGACGGCTCCGTCCCCTCGTGCTCGGGGCGGTCGCCGCCCTCTCGTGCGCGCTGCTCGCCCCGGCGGCCCTCGTCGCCCCCGCGGGCGCCCAGGCCGCCGCCGCCCCGACAGGCGACCCCGCCGCCGCCCCGACAGGCACCCCCGCCGCAGCAGCCCCCGCCGCCGACCTCGCCTCCCGCTTCACCCTCGCGGTGCTGCCCGACACGCAGTTCTACTCGCGCTACTCCGACGCGCAGTTCGTGCCCCGCTACGGCACCGACCCCTACCGCGTGCAGACGGAGTGGCTGGCCGAGCACCGCGACGAGCTCAACGTGCCGTTCGTCGCCCACCTCGGCGACGTCGTCGACCAGGTCGGCGTGCCGGCGCAGTGGGCGGTGGCCGACGACGCCATGTCGACCCTCGAGGAGGCGGGCCTGCCGTACTCGATCCTGCCCGGCAACCACGACGTGCTCGACTCGAGCGACGACCGCTACGACACGAGCTACGACCTCGCGGCCGAGCCGTACCTGCAGCACTTCCCCGCCTCGCGGGCGACGTCGCAGGCGTCGGTCGACAGCGGCACCGACCCGACCGGCCTCAGCCAGTTCCAGGTGTTCGAGGCCGAGGGGCAGCAGTTCCTCGTGCTGGCGCTGGGCTGGCGCTCGTCGGACGCGACGCTCGCCTGGGCCGACCAGGTGCTCGCGGAGCACCCGACGCTGCCGACGATCCTCACGTCGCACCAGATCATCGACGTCGACAACGACGGCGTCACCGCGAAGGACACCGAGTACGGCGACCGCCTCTGGCGCGACCTGATCGCCCCGAACGACCAGGTGTTCCTCACGCTGAACGGGCACTTCCACGGCGCGACCCGGCAGGTGCGCGTCAACGACGCCGGCCACGACGTAACCCAGGTGCTGATGGACTACCAGATGGCCTACGAGGGCGGCAACGGCTACCTCGGCCTGTTCGAGTTCGACCTGACCGCGGGCACCATCCAGGTGCAGACCGCGTCGCCGTGGGTGGTCTCGAAGCCCGAGGAGGCGCTGACCAGCTTCGACCAGCCGTTCCAGGAGGGCCCGCAGCAGCAGTTCGTCCTCGACGTCGACTTCGCCGAGCGGTTCGCGGGCTTCGCTCCCGGATTCTCCGCGGGGGAGCCGACCCGCTCCTCCTTGTCGGACGCGGCTCGCCGCATCCTGCTCGACGGCTTCGAGGGCGCCCCGCCCGCGACCACGGAGGCGCCCGGCTCGGTCGCCGACTACCCGCTCGTCGACGGGACCCTCGCGCACTGGCGCCCGGACGCCGCGCAGGGCGTGGTCAGCGAGGGCGAGGCCGTCGCCGACGTGGCCGG
The DNA here is from genome assembly GCF_011761235.1 of Frigoribacterium faeni. Lineage (GTDB taxonomy): Bacteria > Actinomycetota > Actinomycetes > Actinomycetales > Microbacteriaceae > Frigoribacterium > Frigoribacterium faeni_A. Next base: position 792,105 of record NZ_JAAOYW010000002.1, on the reverse strand, counting down.
CGGGCAGGACCTGCACCGCGCCTCCCTCGCCCCGTCCGGCTCGGCGACCGCCCAGGTGGGCGACGTCGTCGCGAGCGCCGACGCCGACCCGCTCTCGTCGGCCGGGGCCTCGATGTGCTTCGTCGACTCCGACAAGTCGGCCGGCCGGTTCAGCTACCTGACCACCGACGAGGGTGCGCCGGTCAACGACGCGGCCTTCGCGGACGGCTACACGATCGAGACGTTCCTCAAGGTCGACGCCGACTGGTCGGAGGACGCAAACGGGTGGGCCAAGGCGATCGTCCGCAGCGGCAACCGCTCGCAGATCGGCGTGCCCGAGACCCGCTGGGACTGGACGGCGTCGCCCGCCGCCCTCGGCCTGTCGAACCTCAAGGAGCTGCAGTGGACCGAGATCCCCTCCGACCCCGCGAAGGGCGACCGCACCGCCTGGTCGGGTGAGGTCGTGCTCGACCGCTGGATGCACGTCGCCCTCGTCAACGACCCCGCGTCGGCGACGACGACGATGTACGTCGACGGGGCTCCCGTGCTGCGCAACACCGTCGACACCGCCGGCCAGACCGTGCAGCAGGGCATGCCCTGGCTGTTCGGCAGCGACTGGGTCGACGACCGGGCGACCAACGGCTGGGCCGGCTGCATCGGCGAGACCCGCGTGGTCGACCACCCGACCGAGGCGTCGCAGTGGCTCACCGCCCGCGCCGACCTCACCGGCCTGACCGTCGGCGAGCCGGTGCTCGACGCGGCGGGCGCGGTCGTCGCCGTCGGCGGCACCGGGCTCGCCAGCGCCACCGTCACGCTCGGCGGCGCGCTGGGCGGCTCGACCGTCGTCGCGGCCGACGGCACGTGGAGCGTCGTGCCCACGGGCGCCGGGCTCGCTGCCGACGCAGCGGGCGCCCCTGCCGACGCGGCGGGCGTCTCGCTCGCGGCCGCGGAGCAGCTCGTCGCCACGGCGACCCAGTCGCTCGGCACGCGCTCGGCCGCCCCGGTCGAGTTCCGGTTCGCCGCCGCGGTCGAGCCCGTCGACCCGGCCGACCCGCCGGTCGTCGCCCCGGGCACCGGCGGCGCGCTCCCCGGCGACGGCACCGCCCCCGGCACCGGCAGCACCGGCAGCACCGGCACCGGCACCGGCGCCGGCGCCGGAGCAGGAACCGCAGGAGGCGCGGGCACGGACGCCGCGACCGCCGGCGGCACCCGAGACGGCCTGGCCTGGACCGGCGCCGAGCTGATCGGCGGAGCCCTCGCCGCGGCCGGGCTGCTCCTCGCGGGGCTGGGCGCCGTGGTCGTGGCGCGCCGACGCCGGGGCGTGGTCGACGCCGACTGAGCCCGACGGGGCGCCCGGCCCGGGCGCCCCCCCGCACGACCCACCTCGACGGACGAGCCGAGGGGGCCGGTGCGCGAGCCGCTGCTGCGGACGCGCGCCGCGCCTCCTCGGCTCGTCCGTTCGTGCGTCGCGGAGGGGTCGTGGAGGCGTCAGGGAGGCGTCCGGACGCGGTCCGACAGGACGAGGAGGCGGGGGCCCGGTGTCCCCGATCGGGGGACACGGCGAGACGGCCGGCCCTGTCCGCGCGGCGCACGCGGCCCGTTCTGGGGGGTCGTCCGGGGGATGGACCCGTGGTTCCATCGACCTCGCGGTGAGCGCATGGCCACGGACGGCCTAGCACCCTGCCGCACGACTGGAGCTCGCTGTGCCCACCTCTGCCTGGACCCGTGTCCCTGCCCTCGTCATCGCCACGGCCGTCGTCGTCGCCGGCCTCGCCGCCGATCCGGCCGCCCACGCCGCAGCCCTCGACCCCACGTCGCCGGCCGCGATCGTCGACCCGGCCGGCGCCGCGTCGGACGTCCCCGGCACGACGCCCGTCGCCGGTGCGGACGAGGGCGAGTCGCTCGACCTCTCCGGCGACATGATCGAGGTGCCGAGCACGCCGATCACGCGCCCCCACCTGCAGGCCGCCGCCGCCGAGACCGCCGCGCGCGAGCCGGAGGCTGGGCACGACCACGACCACGACCTGGCCGGGGCGGACACCGACGCCGGTGCCGACGGCGAGAGCGCCCCTGAGTCCACCACCGGCACCGACTCCACCGGCACCGACGCCCCCGCCGACGAGGCCCGGGCCGCCGACACCAGCGACGCCACCACCCCGCCCATGGCCGACGCGTCCACCGCCGTCGAGGTGCACCGCATCTCGGTGAGCATCGTCACGGTGACCGCCTCGACCGCGGACGACCAGCGCTCCGCCCCCGACGACGCCTCCGTGGCGACGGCCATCTCGCAGCTGCGCGACTACTGGGCGGCGGAGTCGGGCGGCACCGTCGACGTGCGGCTGGACGCCGTCGAGCGCACCTCGCTGAACCGCAGCACGTGCGACCCGTCGTCGGTGCTCGACACCGTGCACACGACCGCCTTCGGGGGCTCCTTCGCGTCGTACCGCTGGGCTGGGACGGGCCGCCACCTGCTCGTGCTCACCCAGGAGGTCTGCGGCTCGGCCGCCTTCGGCACCGTCGGCGGCGGCGGAGGCGAGATCTTCAGCTCGGTCGGCACGGACACCGCCCTCGGCGTGCCGGTGCTGCTGCACGAGTTCGGCCACAACCTCGGCTTCGGCCACGCCGGCGCCGGCATGTGCCGCAGCGCCGACGAGGTCGACGCCCCGATCGGCGACTACCGCCACGCCTCCGACGGCGACACCTCGGTGCGCTGCCCGGTGGAGGAGTACGGCGACTTCCTCGACATCATGGGCTACTCGGTCTCGGGGGCGCGCCCGCACCTCTCGACGCCGCAGCGCATCCGTGCCGGGTTCCTCACCGACGGCGCGACGCTGACCGAGCCCGGCAGCCGCCGGCAGGTCGCCGTCGGAGCCCTCGACGGCCCCGCGTCCGGCCGCGCCGTGCAGGTCGTCGACCCGCTGAGCGGCGACGTCTACTGGCTCGAGTACCGCACCGCGAGCGGCGCCGACGCGAGCAGCGCCGAGTTCTGGGGAGCGCAGCAGCGCTGCTCGTCGCTCGACAGCCGGCTGCTGCGCTGTGCGCTGACCGGCGACCGGGCGGTCGGCGAGGTGCGGGTGCTGCGCGCGATCCCGCTGTTCGGCAGCGCCGTGAGCACGGTCGCCGTCGCGGCCGGCCCGCAGGACGGCGACACGCTGCGCCGCGAGACGTTCCTCGACCCGGGCGAGGAGTTCACGAGCACAGGAGGCGGCTTCACCGTCTCGGTGCTCTCCGCGAGCCCGTCGAAGGGCGCCGTGCTCGACGTGGCGCTCGCCGGATCGGCCCCGGCCACCGACACCAAGCCTGTCGGCGGCGGCACGTCCGAGCAGACCGGCGACCCCGCGCCCGTCGACGAGCCCGTCGCCCCTGCTGCGACCTCGACGGCGCTGAGCTCCGACCGCGCCCGTCAGACCTGGGGCGCGCAGCCCACGGCGCTCGTGACCGTGCGGGTCGCGGTCGAGGGAGGCGCCCCCGCCGCGGGCACCGTGGCCCTGCTCGACGGGGCGAAGACCCTCGGCGAGGCCACCGTGCCGGAGGGCGGCGCGATCGCGTTCCGCCTCCCGACCGGGCTCGCCCCGGGCAGCCACTCGCTGCGCGCCGCCTTCACGCCCGCCGGCGACGACCAGGCCGCCTCGACCTCGGCGGCGACCGTGCTGACCGTGGACAAGGCGGCCACCTCGACCTCGCTGACGCTGAGCGCCTCGTCGCAGCAGTACGCGTCGACGCGGCGGATCGCGGCGACCGCCACCGTGCCGGCCATCGCGGGGGAGGTCGCCACCGGCACCGTCGCCTTCTCGCTCGACGGCAAGGTCGTCGCCCGCGTCGGACTCGTCAAGGGCAAGGCATCGTGGGGCGTGCCGAGCGGCACCGCCGTCGGGTCGCACCGGCTCGTGGCGACCTTCACCCCGGCGGTCTCGGGAGCGGCGCCGTCGACAAGCGTCGCCCGCGGCTTCACGGTCTCGAAGGCGAGCTCGTCGAGCGTGCTCACGCAGCGCTCGGCCATGCCCAAGGGCAAGGGCTTCAACATGGCGGTGAGCGTCAGCGTGCCGGGCGTGGCCGCTCCGACCGGGACGGTCACCATCAAGCAGGGCAAGACGGTCGTCGGGACGGCGACGCTCACCGCGGCCGCCAAGGGCAAGCTCACCGTGGGCGTGAAGGCGTTCCGCTCAGCGGGCAGCTACCCGCTGACGGTCACTTACTCGGGCAACGGCAGCATCGGCGCGAGCACCTCGAAGGCCGTGACCCAGAAGATCAAGTAGGAGGCGCCTCCTCGGTTCGCAGGATCGGTCGCGCGGGCGGCCGGTCCCGTGGGCCGGGGTGCCCGTGCGGTCGTGGCTGCCGCGGGGGCGCCGGGCCTCAGCCTCGCGGCAGGGCGTCCGTGCCGCGGGCGGAGGCGCGGGCCGCGGCGCGCTCGGCGGTGCGGGCCGTGGCGCCCGCGGTGGCGGCGTCGTGCACGCTGGCGTCGGCGTCCGTGACGGCGTGGTCGGCGGCGATGCGGGCGACGCGTGCGGCGATCGCCGGCTCGAAGGCGCTGGCCCAGACCCGGTAGCCGCGGTCGTTGGGGTGGAACAGGTCGCCCGCGGAGTTGCGGAACGTGCGCACCAGCCCCTGCGCGCGGGTCGTGTCGTAGAGCGGGGCGACGGTGAGGCCGAGCTCGTCGGCCAGGCGGCGGACGATCGCGTTGGCCTCGGCGATGCGGTGCTCGCGCTCGGGGATCCACATGGTCGGCAGGTCGGCGACGATCGCGTGGCTCGGCAGCGCCTCGTAGATGTGGCGGAGGTTGCGCTCGAAGGTCTCGGCGTCGAAGTCGATGATGTCGTTGGCGCCGATGGCGACGGTGACGACGTCGGGCTGGTACTGGGCGAGCTTGGGCAGCTGGTCCTTGCGGCAGAGCCAGGTGGTGGCGCCGCTGACGCTGAGGTTGACCACGCGGACGGAGCCGCGGGTCGCGTGCCGCATCCGCACCGACAGTCGGCCCACGTAGCTGCGCGCCGGGCTCGAGGCGCCGATACCCTGTGCGGTCGAGTCGCCGAGCGCGACGTAGAGCAGCGCGCCCTTGCGGTCGAAGCGGGCGCGCCACCAGGCGGAGTGCACCGGCAGCAGGTCATTGAGCGTCGCGGCCGCCGACCGCTGGCTGCGCAGGGCGCGGCGCCACACGGCGAAGACAGCCCCGCCGGCGGCGAGGGTGACGCCGACTCCGGACAGGAATGCGAGGGGATGACGGGAAGGCATGCGGGGAGCGTACGCCCGCTCTCGCTCCCCATCCCTGCCCCTGTCCTGTTCGCGCGCGCTCGCTCTCGCGAGCCGTCGCGAACGGCTCTTCCCTGCCGCCCGAGCAGCCGTTCGTGACGGTTCACCGGTGTCTCTGTGCTGGCTGTTCCGTCACGAGACGAAGGAGGCGCGGGTCGGCCAGCAGGGAGGAGCGCCAGATTTCGACACACCGCCCCGGATGTACTAAGCTCTCTCCCGGTACCGTGTCCGAGCGGCCGAAGGATCATGTCTCGAAAACATGTGTGGGGGTTGACTCCACCGTGGGTTCAAATCCCACCGGTACCGCCAGAGCAAGAGCCCCGCGAACCCCGTGAATACAGGGGTTCCGGGGCTCTTTTCTTCGTCGGAGGCGCGATGCAGTAACGCAGCGGTAACAAGAACGCGGTGGGACGCTGTGAGCAACCGCACGCCGAACCGCGAAGGAACACCCGACAACGAGGCGCGTCCCTTTGTACGTGCCCAACGGCGGGGCGTGGACGACGCCAGAGGTCGTTGTTCGTGACAATCGTTCAGGGCAAAGTTGGCCCTCTTGGGAAAGCAGCTATGACATTGTTGTTCGGGGCCCGATCCCGGGTGTTCTCTGTAGTGAGGAAGCATCTTGGTAGTGGCCGATGACTCGACGCCCGAACGGAAGAGAGTGTCCATTCCCAAAGAGGATGAATCCGTGCTCGCTTAGTGGGCGCTGCAGCGTGATCCAGGGCTCTCTGTCAGGCAACTAATCCGCGCAGAGATCGAGCGCGGTGGTTACATCGATTTCGTCAATCGTCCCATTGGCGACATACCTGGTCAGCGGCTCGAATCGTAACTGCGCTAGCCGCCTATGCGCGCACCGGACTGATCATTGTGAGGCGGTCGATTTCTCGCCCACTCGACGAGAACTCCCGCGGAACGACCTGAGCGAACGTCTCGGTTGATGGCTAGCTATTGGCTGCCAACTTTGCGTTGATGTGGGGTGTGCCTCAATGCGACACGGCTCGAGAGGTGACTTGGAGTCGCAATAGAGTCCACCGTCCCGACTCGCGACAGATGCGTGCGAGGGTCCACATCGAGCTGAACTGCTGGGGCATCCTCGCCATTCGGCCGCTGCTAGCCTCGCGACTAGTTGAAATCAGTGGGGGAAGCATGGCGAAGAGCAACCTGGGCGCCTATCAGACCATGGTAGAGCTGGCGAAGGCAGCCAACGGGCCAGTCCAACTCGGCTTGTACGTGGCTGCTGGCGGGACGCTCATCGGCGGGGTAATTGGCGCAGCTGCCGCGCCGGCAATCAAAAAGGGTGCCGCTAGGGCGCTCGTCGCCGCGCGGCAAAAGATCAAGCCGACGACGATTGTCGTCCCACGGACTTACACCATCGTGTCGAGCGCAGACGGGGGAAACAAACTTTGGCTCCATGCAGGAGATAGGTTCCAGGTTTTATCCGAGGTCGAGGGCGGCGCTCTTATTGAAGTCGAGGGCAACAAGAAGAATCCGTGGTTGGTGTCGAGTGAATTACTCGCCACGATTTCCGACTTCATTGTCAGCGGAAGGTAGGAGGGGGACATGGGGTTCTTCAGATCAGCCGAGGGAAAGGCCGCTGCCGAGAGACAGAAAGCTCAGGGCAAGGCTGACGCAGCGGAACGCAAGGCTAAGGATCGGTACCTTCGGTCCCCGCTTGGCAAGGCGACAAGCGCGCATGCTCGTGGCGACAGCCTGCTCGAAGTCGTTCTTAGGGTCGAGGATGACGGCGGCCGGACATTGTCCGACATTGAAGCCATTGGCTGGCAGCTCGAGCGTGCGGATTATGCCTACGACGTCAGCGTGAATTCGACGAGCAATAGTAACGACCAAGTTTCGAGCGTCTACTCCCAAGGCACCCTTACCGGGGTCTATCTCTTTCGACGCGCCTAGCTCTCTTCACTTACTCGTGGGCGAAACGCGTCTAGCTCGTAGCCATACCCTGTGTCTCATAACCCTAGGGATAGCTGATCCTGATTGGTCAGCAAGTATTCGGCTGCGAATGTTGTCGAGCGGTCCGAATCGATCACGACGGACGAAGGAAGGTCGGCAAAGGTGCAACTGATGACGACCGGCTCGGTGCTGTCCACTGTGAAATCGGATAGCTCGAGTTTCGATCCCCCGAAGAAGATGTCCAGCGCTTCGAACAGGCTGGACTTTCCGGCGTCGTTACGACCAATGACTGTCGTTGTCTCGGCATCGATTGCTACGACTATCTCGCTTCGGTATCCCCGAAAACCCGACAATGACACAGAAGTCAGACGCACGATTCCCCATTTCGTAGTCAGCCCCGTAGCTCGACACGACGCTTCGATCGCCACACTAGCGGGCTAGAGAGGCCCGAGCCATGGCAGCCTGGTTCGGGCCCTGCATCCAGTTGAGACAGGTACAGCCCAATGACTGCTTCGATTAGGCTCCTACAATATCGATAAGTTGGTCGTAGTTAGTGACGACGTCGTATTTCACGTCCGGGGTACCCGCGACCTCGTTGAGCTTCGCAAAAAGCTTCCGGGCGTAGTCGATCTTCTTCTGCTCGGAAGTGCGGAGCTCGAGCGTCGACAGGTCGCCCTTGGTCTCGGCGACGAAGAAGACGTGTTTGATCGAGCCCTCTCTGAAGGCGATCGCCCAGTCCGGGATGTAGTCAGAAATCGGTGTGGGAATGCGGAAGCCGCGTGGCAGCTTCGTGTAGACAATGACGTCCTCACTGATGTCCAAGGCTGCGCCGAATGCTCGCTCAATGCCCGAATCGTCGATCAGGTACTCATAGACGTTTCGGTTCGGGGTAGGAACGGCCTTCTCGAAGTTCGTCGCGTCGAGCGTCTCAGGGAAGATGATCGAAGAGTTGTATCTGTCGTCGGACAGGTGGTATTCAACGTGCTCTGCAGTAATGGCCTGGGCCTTTTGCTCATTGATAATGCGAGCAGCCTCGTTGATGAATTGCTCTGGGTTCTGCCGGAACATTTCGAAGGTGTTCGGCTTTACGCCAGCTAGGACCGCCGCGCATGTGCGCCGAGTCAGATCCGTCTTCTCGGCGACTTCGCCGAGCAAGTCATACGTCACCGACGATCGTGCAGTCAATTCGAACTCCGCGATCTGGCGTCGCGTCACCTTGAAACTGCCACCCGCCGCCAGTGCGTCCGCCTCGATCATGTCTTGCTGGACGCCGTCAATCACCTCGTAACGGAGCCGCGTCACATGCAGCGACAGATCTAGTGCACTGATGGAGTTGTCGATGAGTTCCTTAGAGTCGAAATGGACTTCATATGTCACGCGCCGATTGATGCGATCCCAGAGATCGAGGAACGCCTGCTTCTTGAAATTTGCGTTGTTGCGCTGGATCTTCGGCTTTCTCGCATCGTCAACCGGCGTTGCCTGCACGTTGAGCGAATCGATCAGCTCGATCACCTGATGGGTGTAGGGCACTAGGGCTTCGGGCAGCGAAGGGATGGCCTCCTGGCCCGACCGGTTGAGCCATGTTTCGGCAAGATGGTCGTCGAGGTCGACGAATTCATGTTTCTGAAGCCAACGCAAAAGCTGCTTCGACTCCTCCGCGGTGATCTTGTGATCTGCGCCCGTCGGCGCAGCAGCGACAATTGCCCCTGTGAAGAAGTCAACACTCGCTGTTCGGGGCCGTGCGCTGAGAAGTGCCAGGGTTTCTTTCTGAAATCCGGCAACGAACTCGACGTAGGACTCCTCGGTGACCACAGTGAGGACGTTGATCTGGTGGACGGTGTCCGGGTTGTCAGTGCGGTCGCCATCGTGGTCGACGGCGAGGCGCAAGCCTCGTCCGACTTCCTGCCGTCGTGAGTCGCCGGCCGTTGCCTTCTTAAGGAAACCGAGCGTAAAGACATTTGGGCTGTCCCAACCTTCACGAAGTGCGGAGTGGCTGAAAATGAATCGCAGCGGAAAGTCCTGGTCGAGCAGCTTTTCCTTGTCCCGAAGGATCGCGTCGTATGCTTCAGCGTCTTTGGAGAGCCCTTTGCCCTTCTCATCGGAGGCTTCGCCAGCGTCGCTGTTCACCCACTTGCCGGTCTTGTCCTTCGAGAAGTACCCGTTGTGAATGTCACCAACTGCATCGCGCTCGAGAAATGAGCGGTACCTCTCACTCGCCTTATCGAGGTCGAGCTCTTCAAGGCGAGAGTCGCGGAGTGTGACATACTCCTCCTCGAACATTCGGGCATAATCACCCATCTGATCTGGTCGCAAGTAGTCGCGGTACTTCACGACCTCATCAATGAAAAAGAGGGACAGCACTTTGATCCCCAGCGGGAAGAGCTGGCGTTCCTTATCGAGGTGTGCACGGACGACCTCACGAATTTGGATGCGTCGCTTCTGCTCTTCGGTTGAGTCGTTGACGACGTCGCCGGCCAAAAGTGATTGACCGTCGATAAAGGTGACTTTGCCATCAACCGCATCGACTTCGTCAACAACAAGACCCTTGTACGCCTCCAGCTCACCCGAGAGGTCGTACAACCGAGAGCCCTTTCGAACCTTGAAGGTCTTGCGAGCCGGAGTGCCGCCCCCCTTCGGCTGCCACTCCAACTCCAGCCGCGCCTTCGGGAAGTCGGCTCCGATCCCAAGCTCGATCCCATCTAGGTAGAGGTACGCGCTCGTACCACTCAGCCCCTTAACGCTGATCCCTTTTGCCGCGATCTTCTTGACTAGCTTGTTGTTGTAGGCATCGAGAGCGTCAAGGCGGTGTACCGTGTTGTGCCTGATCTTGTGAGTAGCTGAGTAGCGGAGCGCAAAAAGAGCGTTGAACTGGCGTAGCGCTTTCAGCGTTTCCGAAGGCTTCTTCGGATCGGACCCAAGACGCTGCGGCTCGTCAATGATGAGGATGGGACGGTTTGCTGCGATGACATCGATCGGGCGTCGTGACTTGAACCCATCGAGTTCCCTGAACATCCTCAAGCCGCTCGATTTACCCTTGCTCTCGACGTCCTCGGCGGACTTCTTTGCGTCACGGTTGAAGTTTTGGGCATTGATGATCATCACTTGGATGCCGTCGTCGGAAGAGAAGGTCTCGATGTCTTCGATGTGATCGGAGTCGTACACGAAAGCGCGCACACGTCGGTTGTATTCGTTCAGAAAGTGCTCCGCTGTGATCTCGAACGACTTCTTCACGCCTTCGCGTATGGCGACGCTCGGAACAACAATGACGTATTTTGACCAGCCGAACTTTCGGTGGAGTTCCATGATCGTCTTGATGTATACGTAAGTCTTCCCAGTGCCCGTCTCCATGTCGACGTCTAAATTCAGATCGGCTGCGGGACTCCTGACCAGTTCGGACGACGGCGAAAGGCCAGGAGTGCGCCGCTGGACAATACGCAAGTTTTCCAAGAGTTGAGTGGCGCTCAGCGCCAGGTCCGCGTTTCGCAACCCTGGCCCACGTGGCTCAGCTCGAACGACCTCTGGGGTGAGCGCGGCGAGCATTCCAGCAGTCCTCCCCTCGGCGCGTGGATCCCAGATGGACTTGCCAGGGTCAATCTTGTACTTGATGCCGTCGACGAACGGCTGACGGTGCAAGGCGCCGAACACGTCAACTACAGCGTCGACCGCTGCGGTCTGGTAGGCCTGCACTTTGAAATGAAGCTTCATCCGGCTAGAGGACCTTCACCACGGCGTCCGGCGCGAGCAGGGCAAACACTTGCATGGCATTGATTCGTTCGTCGTCGTTGCCGAAGCCACTGTCCTTAAAGATTGCCGTCGCAGGCTTCCGCATCGCGATTGCGCGGACTACCTCATCGTCGATCTCGTCGTCTAGACAAGCGAGCATGAACCCGTCATCGAAATCGAGGACTTCGTGCTTGCCAACTGTTTCCGAAGCGACGGAGGAGGTCACGTCCAAGCCGGAGTCGAGCAACGCCTCGAAGAGGATATCTATGCTGCTGCGTTCTGACTTGAAGGTGTCGATGAGTCCGGCGAGCTGCTGCTGTTCGGTCGCCTCCGGCGAGGTCTCAACGATGGCCTTATTCGTCGTATCGACGGTGAAGGCGCGGAAGCCGACGTCACCGTTCCAGTCCGAAGCCTGGCGTTTCGCCAAGACCTGAGCGCCGGCCCTCTGGACACGGAGTTTCGTCAGCTCGGCGATGGTGAGCGGCTTGTCGAGATCCTCAAGCAGCTTGATGGCGTTCTGGATAGTTGTCTTAGCTGAGCCGGTGGCCGCCTTGAAGTTGTCTTCCAGTAATTCGGGGAGCTGCACCAGGATCACCGAGCAGTTGAGCCCTGTGCGAGCACAAAGCTCGAAGACGGCTTCGGCGGTCGTGCCGGACCCGGCGAAGAAGTCCATGACGATTCCGCCCTTGCCGCCCAGGACGTACTCAAACAGGCGCGACAGCACCTCGTGGTCTTTGGGGTTGTTGAATACCTGTGCGCCCATGAGGTTGCGAAGGTGCCGAACGGACACCTGAGATTGCTTGTAGAAGTAGCTTCCTCTGACTTGAACGGCAAGTCCGGTGTCATCCCCACTCTCTTCATCAGCACCGTCGTCGACATCGTTAACTTCACCTGCGACCGGCCGAAGATGAGATTTTCGAAACGGTGGCAAGGTGTGATCGTCACGGAACACAATGAGGCCCAGTGCGATACGCCGCTTCATCTCATCCTCGCCATAGCGCCATCCAGCTTCAGGAACCGCGCACGCCTGCCCCGTGACAGGGTGACGTAGGTCATAGTGCGGTCCGCCGCCCCCTGGCCAGGAAATGTTGTCGTCACGCCACGGCCCGTTCGCATCGACGTGTCGTGTGCGAGCAAGTTTCTTCGCCGGATGGCTTTTCGGGAGGTTCTTGTACCAGCTTGTAAGGGCATGCTCGATGGCCTCGTCATCGGCGCCATGAGCTTCTCGGAGCAGCAGATACTCCTCCCAGACCTCGCGAGCCCCTGGCTTTTCCTCGCGCCAAGATACGTTCTGTTCTCGAAGGAAAGATTTCGACTTTGCGTACACCAGAACGTATTCATGCCCGATTGAGAAAAACTTCGCATCGTTTTTGCGCCCCTTCTCCCACACGAGCTGAGCAACAAAGTTTTGTTCGCCGAAGACTTCATCCATGACTCGGCGGAGCGACGCCTGCTCAGCATCGTCGATGCTGACCAGGATCACACCGTCTTGGGCAAGGAACCGCTTGGCCAGCCGGAGTCGCGGGTAGATCATGCTCAGCCAGTCAGAGTGGAACCGCCCGTTCGACTCGGTGTTCGACGCGAGCTTTTCGCCAACTTCGTTCACTTGGCGCGACTGCCAGAGATATTCCTGCTTAGAGGATGAGAAATCGTCTCGGTAGACGAGGTCCCCTCCGGTGTTGTAAGGCGGGTCGATGTAAATGAGACGAACCTTGCCGAGGAATGACTCCTGGAGCAGCTTCAGCGCTTCGAGATTGTCTCCCTCGACAAGAAGGTTCTTAGTGGTGTCGAAGGCTACTGAGTCAGCGCGGTTAGGCCTCAGGGTCTTGCCGATGGGTGCATTCGAGGCGAATTCGGCGGCGAGTTTGCCCGGCCAGTCGATCTGGTAGAGCTCCTTGCCCCCGACGGTGTAGTCGCTGAGTTCCTGCTGGAGCGCCTCAAGATCGATTTGATGAACGAGCTTGCCGTCGTCGTCCAACCCCTCGGTGACGATGTGCGGGAATAGTGCAGCCAGCGCTTCGACGTTTTTGCGTGTCACGTCAGCTGACTGCAACTCCAGCTTGTCCGGCTTCGTCATCTTTTCCTCTCAATCCAAGGCCGCGAGGGCGGCCTTGCGATCCCGTAGCTCTCGGCGCAGCTCGACCTTCCGGTTGAGCTGGGGCTCAGTGCGGAGCTTGCGGTCCAGGGCTGCGATCTCGCGTTCGAGCTTCTTTGCTCGATCCATTCTGTCGCAGGCTTCAGACACCGACTCGCCGCGCCGCGTCGGGCCCGGCAGCAGCGAGGCCACAAGGGCCTCGTAAAGGGCGTGTAGGTCGATGGCGGTGGGCAAGGGCGCACGCTCAGAGGCCGTGGAAAGCCAGCCGGTCGTGAAATATGTGCCGATCTTTGGCGCGCTTGCCCCAAGCACCTTGTGCGCCGCGGTCGTGCGTACCGCGTCGCCCCTTACCACCTCAAAAATGACGGGGAAGTGAACCGACTTATCGATCGCCGCTAGCACGTCATTGCTGACGTCAGTGCCCTTTGTCTCGAGGCTGAAGACCTGAATCTCCGGGACCATGTCGGTCCCGGGGAGATGGATGGTGGTTTCGGCGAGCTTGTAGCTCCAGGTGATGCGGCGAACTTCGGCAACGAACCGCTGTCGGACGAGGGTGGTGATGGAGCCGTGTTCGTAGAATTTTTCCTTAGGAACGCGGGTGCCAAACCTGGCGGCAACCGGCCACCGATAGAGCGCATCGCTGACCGTCTCAGTCGTCACGTGCGGCACTCGCGGGGGCCACGACGGCAATGAAAGCGATCAACTCGAAGTCATCCAGGCCAGCAATGGCTTGAGCCAGCGCGGTGGTACGGCCGGGGGTGAAGAGACTGTCGATATCTCGTTCCTCCGTGACGTCGATCATAGAATGGATAGCGTCAGTCAGTAGATCGGAGTATTTGCTCATGTCCGCGCCGTTGTTAGTGGCGCGGTTGAAGGCCTCTACCACTTCCAAGACTGGTTGGTCGTAGGGACGCGAGCCGGTGCGGATGAGGTCGAGGAGACGTTTGACCTCAGTATGGTCGGCGACGACGTTCCCGAATTCATCGAGGTAGACCAGGTAGTAGGGGTGAAGTCGATTGCCGCGGTTGATGGTTTCGTCCGCATTGACGTTTCGCAGCGCGAAGATCACTCCTGGTTGAAGGCCCTTGGCTGGGTCTGCCGGCACGACAGCATGAAGACCTTTCGGCGAGGTTGCGAGGTCATCGTGCTCCTTCGTGTACGCAAGCAGGTCCATTCGGAAGTCGTTCAATCCGAGGTCGGTGATGGAGATGCCTGTTCTGACGTCCTCGAGTTCGATGACCTCGTCCTGAAGCTTTCGAAGCTGTTCTTTGCGGAAAGCCGCGTCGCTGTCCTCGAGGGTAAGGACGTTGTCATCGGCGGTGCCGGCGAGATCAGCGATGACCATGCGATTTTCGACGCGTTCCTTGAGATTGATGTACTCGTCGAGGGAAATATCGGGCCAGAAGTTGACGAGTTGAATTTGTTCGTTGACGGAACCGATTCGGTCGATGCGCCCAAAGCGTTGGATGATCCGGACCGGATTCCAGTGAATGTCGTAGTTGACGAGGTAGTCGCAGTCTTGAAGGTTTTGGCCCTCGCTGATGACGTCGGTACCAATGAGTACGTCTAGCTCGCGAGTTTCCGTGGGCATCGTCAGGTGCCGCTGTTTTGACCTGGGGGAGAACATCGACATCACCTGCTGGAAGTCAAAGCCCTGTCCGATACTTGTCTTGGCGCTATGTGCCCCACCCGTGATCAACGCCGACTGCAAGTCGGCGCCGGCGAGAACCGGCGTGAGCTCTCGATAGAGATATTCGGCTGTGTCGGCGAAGGCCGAAAAGACTAGCGCCTTGCGGTTCCCAGGATTGAAGGGATGCGCAGCCTTCTCGCTGAGGATCCGTATGAGCCGTTGCAGCTTGAGGTCATGGTCGGGTGTGATTTTATGCATCTCGTCAAGGAGCTCGCGCAGCGTCTCGCGGTCGTTCCATAGGTCGCGCTGCCACGACTCGACGTCGATGTCTTCTAAATCGATCTTAATTTTGGTGCCGAAGGTCAGTGCTTCAGCGTTCTGCTCATCCTCTTCGTCCATTTCGACGCCGGCAAGGTCTATCTCGAGATCGCTCAGCGATCCCGTTCGAGATTCGAGACGACCAAGGGTGTCGTGTACAGCGCTCTCGATTCTTGCCACTGTGAGTCGGAAGGCCTCGACTGAGCTCTCAAGTCGTTTAGGCAGATTAACGGTCATGAGCTGTTTGAGCCCTTGCTCACGGCCCCGCTGGCCCAGGTTGGAGCGGGCGGTACCCCCTTTGACGTTGTACAAGTCTTCGTACTTGCTCAGCCGGCTTGGGAAGACATAAGCCATGGGGGTGTAAACGGCGAGATTGAGTGCCTGGAGTTGATCGAATATCTCGTTGTAGGTCGGAGTGCCGGGCAGGTCGGAGAGAGGCTCGCGGATGGAGATGGGCTGCCGACGCTCGGGAAAGCCGCCGATTTCAGTCGTGTCGTAAAACGCCTCGATGTGTTTCCGCGACCTCGCGATGGTCACTGCATCGAGCAGTGCGAAAAAATCGAAGTCGAGCATGTTGAGAATGCGTTCGGATGTCCGATCTTCCGGCGCAAGCTTGGACCACTCGTTGAATACTCTTTGCGCGTCGCTGAAGACTGTTTCGACTGACGCCGAGAGGTTTAGGTGCTTGCCGAGGTTGTCTGACTCGCCCTCGTATGCGAGTTGAAGCTGATTCTTAAGGTCGTTGAAGCGGTTGTTGACCGGCGTAGCGGACAGCATCAGGACTTTGGTTTTTACCCCTTCCTGCATCACTTGACGCATGAGTCGCTGGTAGCGCGACTCTTTCTCTTCGGCGTAGTCGGCATTCCGAAAATTGTGCGACTCGTCGATGACGACGAGGTCGTAGTTTCCCCAGTTCACCCGATCCAGCCGCAGACCGAGAGATTCACCTCGAGTTCTGGTGAGGTCGGTGTGAGCAAGAACGTCGTAGCTGAATCGGTCGCGGGCGAAGATATTGGTCGTCAGATTGGCGTTGTAGTTTGTCCAGTTCTCAGCGAGCTTCTTGGGTGCGAGGACAAGGACGGACTTGTTGCGGAGTTCGTAATACTTGATGACGGCCAACGCCGTAAATGTCTTCCCAAGTCCCACACTGTCGGCCAGAACGCAACCGTTGTAGGTCTCGAGCTTGTTGATGATCCCCGTCGCGGCGTCGCGCTGGAAGTTGTAGAGGCTCTGCCATACCTGGGTTTCCTGGTACCCGGTGCGGTCATTTGGGAGGACGTCCTCGCTGATGTCCTCGAGGAAATCGGAGAAGAGGTTGTAGAGAATCAAGAAGTAAATTCTGGCGGGAGAGTTTTCTTCGTAGACGCTGGCGATGTGGTCGTAGACGGCCTCGGTGACGTCCTCGAGCTGGTTTGCGTTGTTCCAGATTTGATCAAAAAGTGCGACGTACTGAGAGGCCATCGACGGGTCGTCGAGCTTGGTGACGATGTTGGACACTGCATTTCCGCGTTCGTAGCCGAGATCGGCTGCGGTGAAGCCTTGGATGGGTTGGTATGCCACTCGGTAGTCGACTGCCGCGAATTGCTGCATCGGCGCGCCGGTCTGATTGGACCGAAATTGAACCTTTCGGCGGAGCCAATCGGCGCACTCTCTCGCGATCGCCCGCTGGGTGAGTTTGTTGCGCAGTCGTATCTCGAATTCCGATCCGTAAAGAGCAGACTCAGTGCCTGCTCCCGCCGGAATGAAGAACTGTCGCTGCTCTTTAGTCAGGCGGTCCGTTGCTTTAGCGGTCACAAACGAGGGCGAGGTGAAGATGAACTGGAGCTCTTCTACCTGCTCAAGCTCCTCGCGGAGCGCTTCGAACGCGAAGATGGAGAACGTCGACGCGGCGATTCGGACCTTCGATCCTGAATGGGCCTCTGCTTTGAAGTCGTCACCTAAGAGTTCGTTGACGTTGTCGATAATGCGCATCGGTCCCACCCCCGGATAAGCGTTGCCGAGTCGAGACCGGCGCGTCGGACCTGTTCAGCAAGGGCGAATGCCAGGTCCGCCTTTCGCTTGATCATATTGCGACCGAAGGCGGCCCAACGTGGGACACCCGTCACCATGGTTCGTCGCTCCGGGTCGCGCGGGAGCTGCGCATTGTCGCCCCGCTCATGGGTGCGAGATCGACGAGGAGAAAGCAATGAACGTAGCGCCGCGATTTTCAAGGGGCGACGCCGGCAGTGAGTGGGGCCCGTTCTTGTTGGCGGTCGTGGACCGTGAGCGCTCATTAGGCACCGGCCGCTGCCGCGGCACGAATGTCCGCCATAGTGCGGGTGCAGCCGGGATCGACGCACCAGAAGGTCCAGCCGGCAACCGCTCCACCGCCTTGTAGGAAGCGGGCCGCCCCGCTGAGGGTCGCGTAGTTGTTACCGTCCACAAGCAGGGTGCCGTCCGAGTTGATTGTGGCGATGTGGCCGCGGTGGGCCGCGGGCTTGGCGTAGAGGGTGGTTCCAGCGATCACGGCGCCGGATCGTACGAGGTCGACGACGTCAGTTCGGTACTGAGCTCGTTCCACCACTGCATCGTTGGCGCCCAGGTGACCTTCCGGGACTGGCCAGATCGACAAAATTGCGTCCAGAAGGTCGTCGGTTCGATCGCGGATGTCGGTTCCGGTCCAGGCCTCGGGGTGCTCGTGAACGACGTCGCGCGTCAGCAAGAGAGTGTCATGTCGGATCAGCGCGGCACGCTTACCGTTCTCCCCAGGCCATGCGGCGTTGGAAAGCCGCGCATTGAGGCTTTGCGTCACCAGGGTCAGGTTGCCAAACGTCTGAAGGAAGAGATCGCGGGCGGCCTCGTCCGTTTCCCCAGGGGTTGTGTTCCAGTTGGCGCGCCACTCCTGGGGCATGATGTGCTCAATCGTGCAGACACCGCGGGGGACTGGCGACACTGAGAACGACCGGCCGTCCTGGAAACCTCGATACCTGTCCTCGATGGCTTCCAGAACCATGCGAAGTCGGGCCTTCCGGAAGCGCTTGTAGGCCGGGAAGTCGGACAGTTCCCGACGCACTTCAGCATCACCTGGCCAGTAACCGACGCCAGAACTTTGGGCGGTGAAGAACGCCTCACTGGCCGGCCCGAGCCGAACACCGACAGCTCGTCTCGTCAGAGCGATAAGGAGGTCGAGCAGGAGTCGATTCGCGCCTTGCTGTTGAGCTCGGACGAGGGCGCGACGGACGAACCAGGATTCCAGGACGTCCAACAGCTTTTCTTGCTCCGCAAGTTCGATCCTCGCTTGTTCCGGTTCTCCAAGCCAGATCAGAAGTGGTTTGGCAATTTCGGAGTCGAGGGTGCTCATCCGGTAGACGAACAGATCGAGCCGGCCGAGGGCGCCGTCACGCGAGGCGGCCGCTTCCGTGAAGTTCCGATACCGATCGGCAGCCGCCCGCAGCGTTCGAAGAAGCTCGAGAATGTCGATGCCGGATTCGGCCACATACCTCTTGAACTGGGTGAATACCTCTCGGGCAGGGATTTCCTTCAACGTGCGAGCTGTCAACCATTGGGTAAGGAACAGGGCGCTTCGGGCATAGCGGATGCGGCCGGCGGTGACTTCTTCTTCCCAGAATGGCGTCTCGAAATCGGACCAGTACTCCTGGTAGGCACGCTCGGTTGCGGTCTCGTCGCCGTCAAAGCGCTGGAAGACAAAGTTCTTGATCAGATCGGCGGCGGTCAACGGGGTACCCCGCGCGTTGAGCGTCTCGAAGATCTCCTGAGCGTCTTCGTTGGCCAGCAGCTGAATTGACACGATCTGGAGCCGGGTCGTGATGGTCGGGACCAGCACCGTTGCCCGCATCTGCGTCAAAGCCGGGTCCTCATCGAGCCAATCACCGATAGTGGTCGAAAAGTAGTTGTGCGCCTGCGTCAACCGGCCCGCCGGCAGCAAGCTGTAGTCGATCGGCGTAGGCGCCGACATGGCGGCAGCAAAAACTGTCCGGTCGCGATTTGTTGGCCACACTTTGAATCGATCGTCTGGTCCCCGCCGGAACGATTCCGGATTCTCGACCAAGGTCACAACCTGCCCCGCTAGGCCCGTCATCTGCCGTGTCTCGAGCTGGGCGTGAAGGGCGTCTAAAAGGATCTGGAGAGTCGTCAACCGCTGCTGACCGTCAATGACGGTGTACTGGGTGAGGCCCCCAAGGGGTGTGGCTTGACCTTGAAGGACGACGGCGCCGAGGAAGTGTGTGGCCTGCCCGTCACCACTCTGAATTGTTTCGACAAGGCGGGTGATGTCGCTCCAAAGTGGCTCCCACTGGTCTTCTCGAGACCAGACGTACGGGCGTTGAAAAAGCGGCACGACGAGCCGCTGCGGATTGACGAAGACTTCCTGCGGCGAGGTGACCTGAGTGAGCATCGAAAAATCCCTTACAGCGTCGTGAGCAGACGAGCCTGATCGTTCCTCACACTAAGGGACGCCGCCACGGTGGCCGTTAGCCGCTCATCCAATGGCCTAGAGAGCTACTCCCGTGTCGGAGAACCGCCGTACGCTCGACCCACATTCCGATTCGTCACAATGCTCTGGTGGCTCGGTCTCCCCGTCCACTTGGGGATCGCGTTCTTCATCATGGTTGCCGGGTCCACGGGGTCGGTCCCCGCCGCGGTCGTGTGGATCGGATGGGGCACCCTCGTGGTCCACTATTTCGTGCGCCGAAGGGTCTTGGGCCGGTGGCTATATCGAACCCGTGTGCAGCGTGTCCGGTACTGGCCGAGCGTCAACCGCGACGCCCGCGGGAACTAGCGGAAGTCAGTCTTCGGGCCCGACGTGGTCTTCTATGACCCGAGGGGCAGCTAAAGCCCGCAAGGCCGCGACCCGCTCGACTGTCACGCAGCGTTAGCGTGGAGGGCGCGGTCGTTGACAGCCCGGCTTAGGTGCATGCGGCCGACAACGAGATCAAGGTGGCGGCGTATCAAAGGTGTAGTTGCTTCCCTGGCTTTCCAGTCATTGCTCGGGTGGTTCACAGCCGAGCCTGTCCGTGATGCACTCGCCGCCAACTCAAACACTTCGCTCATCTCGCTCAATAGCCTGTAGCCGCTTATTCGCCGCATCGCAGCGGCGTTCGGGGAGCAACTATGTAACAGTTCCTTCGTGCGCCGGCGTCCCGCCCGCGGCATTAGCAGCGATGTGAGTGCTTGATGAGCGACCTGACCTCTTTCGCATCACCGCCGTCTTCAAGCCAAGATGCTGGGGTCTCGCACCCAAACCCCAGAAGGTCTTCCTGGCGGGTCGCGAAGAATCGGCCCGCCGTCCTCCAGTCCCAATCCCGGAGTAGCGGGATGATGAATTCGAGATGCGGCAGTGTGCGGCCCACGGGTCGCGTGTTGAATTGCCAAATCGGAACTCGCCATTCGCCGGCTATGTCGACGGACATCAACCGGTCCTCGCGAATGGCCAACTCAATCTCGTCCATTGTGAGGTGGAGGAATGCGGCCGCGTCTTTCAGGGAGGGCGTCTCCGCTGCGGCGGTCAGCCACCACTCCATGGCGCTCAGTTCTAGCGAGCCGCGTGCAACTGAGGCATCAGCCTCGGCCAGTTCTTGCTCAGTAAAGGCGCCTGAAGATACGAGGAAGGCCCTGCTTGGGTCGCCGGAAAAGGGTCGTCGCACCGGCTCGAGGCTGCGGGCGAACGCTAAAAGACCGTCGAGAAGATACTCAGTGTCGGCCTCCAGGTCGCGAAGCACTCTGGCGACTCCGTGCAGCTGCGAGATACGTTCTGAAGGAACTTCTAGAAAGCCGGCGAGCAACCCGCTTCGCACACGATTTGAACTGTTCACACCCGTGACTAGGTGGGGCTCCCGGGCCCTTGTTGCCGCGGAAGTCGAGCAACGAGACGCGGTGGCGGTTGACGTACAGTGGGCTCAAATTCCATCGGTACGGCCAGAAACAAAGCCTCGAGATCCCCTTATTCATGGGGGCTCCGGGGCTTTTCTGTTGTCGAACTGCCCCTGGGTGGCGGTTCGTGGCTGCCGCCTCCTGCTCGAAGAACGGGCCGTTGCTGCCACTTCTTCGTCTTAAGTGACAACAACGGCGGAGATGTCGCCACAGAGCGCGGCAGGTAGGTCCCGGCGGTCACGCGGGCGGGAAGTGCTCCGCGACGGCGACCGCGACCGCAGCGACGTCGACCTGCCCGTCGAGGGCGGCGAGCCGCTTCGCGAGCTTCCTCGGCCAGCAGACCTCGACGCCACGGACGGTGAACGCGCCGCCGAACATCGGCCAGTCGGCGTCGACGAAGCAGAGCGTGCCGACGACGGGCACCGGGCCGACGAGGTCGCTCACGAGCTGCACCTGGCGGAGCACGCCGTCGACGAGCTTCGTATGGTCGCTGCCTCCGACGATGAGCTTCTCCTCCCGCGGACGCACGAGACCGCCCTCGACGCGGAGGGCGGGCCGCTTGTCGCGGTAGCGCTTGGCGTCGACGATCCAGACACCCGCACGGGTGATGACGACGTGGTCTATGTTGCCCCGGGTGCCCCGGGTGCCACGGATGCGGCGATCGTGCAGCACGACCAGGTGCTCGGAGGCGATCGCGTCGAGGGCACGACCGACGGCCGCTTCTCCCACGGCACCCGACCGCCACGCGACGGTGCTCTGCCGCTCTCCCGAGAGCGTCACCGCGAGGGTGCCGAGCCTGCCCTCGCCCCACGTCGCGCGGATCCCCGCCTCGTCACGTGCTCGCCGTCGCTCGTACTCCCGCCGCGCGGAGGCGCCGGCGCCGGTGGTGTCGTTCGTCCCCATGGGAGCCATCCAGCCAGGTCGGCCGGACCGGGCGACAGCCCCAGTCCACGGCGCAGGGGAGCCCGTCCTGCGAGAACGACTTGTCTGCTCACGGGGTCTGTGCGAGCGTGGGCGTGTGCCCCGAAAGGGGGTCGTTCCGCCGCGCGGCTGTGCCGCTCGGGACACCGAGAGCGACGAACTGACGAGAGGGGAACGTCATGACGAACGAGATGAGCCTCGGACGGGCCATGCGCCGCGAGCTCAAGAACCCTGTGATCGGGACCATCGGCCTCGTGCTGTTCGCCGGCTCGGCGGTCCTCCTGGCGTTGTTCTGGTTCACCGACCTGCGAGACACGGTCGCGCCGTACGTGGGCGACGGCATGGCGCTGCTGCTCGCGGGCTTCACGATCGGCGTCGCAGTCCGTGCCCGGCGGCGGATGCAGCGGGACGAGCGGAGCTCGCGCCGCTGACAGCGGTGCCCTGGGGCACGGCGTCGGCCGAGACCGGGGTCACCCCCGCGGTGAGCCCACGCGCTCCGCGAAGCGGCGCCGCTCCCGGGCCGCCCGGCTCGCCGCCCCTCGCCGACGGCGCCGGGCGTCCTCGTCGGTGGGCAGCCACCGCCGACGCGCCGCCTCGGCGGCGACCCCGACGGCGAAGAGCGCCACTCCGAGCACGAGCAGCCGCGTGTACACGTCGACGCGGCGGTCGACCAGCGCCCGGGCCGCGTCGGTGTCGATGGCCATCCTGCTCGGGTCGGCGGGGTCGTAGCGGACGGGCAGCTCGTCGCCCACCGTCCACGCCCCCTCGTCCCTCAGCGTGTAGGCCCGCCACTTCTTCGTGGCCGCGTCACCCGCGAGGTCCTGCTCGGTGACGGGGTACCAGACCGTCCGGCCGCCGCCGTAGCGGCTCGCGGTCGGCTCGCTGGCCCGGACGACCTCGACGATCGTCCCGGTCGTCCTCGCCCCCGACGTCGTGACCTCGTGCGAGACGCCGGCCGCGATCGCGGCTCCGGGCAGCTGGATCAGCCCGAGCACCCCGAACGAGAAGCCGCCGAACAGCGGCACGACCCAGACCAGCACCCTCAGCCACTCGCGCAGCGTCACGGGCCTCCGCGGTCGCCTCGCCCTCGACCTGCGCCGTCGCCTCCGCACCCGTCCTGCCCCCACGGCCCCCGCCTCCTCGATCGCCCTGCCGACCCAGTGTGCCGGGTCGGCCCGCAGGTCGTGCACGCAGCACGCCGCGCCCACCCACGGCGTCGACCTCGGGCCGGCACGGCGGGCACGTCGGCCCCGCCGAGTCGCGCCTCAGGCGGTCTTCATGAGGATCGCCTTGCGGCCGCTCTGCGTCACCTCGTCACGCTGGTTGCGCAGCTCCGCCTCGAAGGTGAGCACGCCCTGCCCCGGGTCCTTCGACCGCACGCGCAGCTCGACGACCTCGAAGTCGACGTGCACGGTGTCGCCGAGCAGGATCGGTGCACGGAAGCGCCAGTCCGAGAGGCCGAGGAACGCGATGGCGTTCCGCCCGAGCAGCTCGCGGCCGAGCATCAGCCCGTGGGCGATCGACAGCCCGAGCAGGCCGTGGGCGATGCGCTCGCCGAAGGGCGACGCCTCGGCGAACTCGCGGTCGACGTGCATGGGCGAGTAGTCGCCCGTCATGCCCGCGAACATCACGACGTCCGTCTCCGTGACGGTGCGGCCGGGGCTCCTGAAGCTCCGTCCCACCTCGAGGTCCGTCCATGCCAGCCCGCTGTCCATGCCTGCTCCGTCCCGGTCCTCGCCGATGAGTAACCGGTTACATTATGCAGCACCACCGATGGATGAGGAGGTCCGCCGTGTCGATCATCGTCATCGCCCCGGATTCGTTCAAGGGGTCGGCGTCGGCCCTCGAGGTCTGCGACGCCCTGGCCGCGGGCTGGCGGCAGGAGCGTCCCGACGACGTGGTCCGCCGCCTCCCCCTGGCCGACGGAGGCGAGGGCACGCTCGACGCCTTCGCCGCGGTCCACGAGGCGGAACGGATCCCCGTCGAGGTCCGCGGGCCCGACGACCGGCCGGTCCGGGCCCACTGGCTGAGCTTCGTCGACGACGCCGGACGCCGGACGGGCGTCGTCGAGCTCGCGTCGACCAGCGGCATCACCCTGCTGCAGGAGCTGCAGCCGTGGGACGCCCACACCCGCGGCTTCGGCCAGGCGGTGCGCGCGGCCCTCGACGCCGGCGTCGAGCGCCTCGTGCTCGCCGTCGGCGGCAGCTCGTCGACGGACGGCGGGTCCGGCTTGCTCGCCGAGCTCGGCGCGGTGCTGCTCGACGCGGACGGCCGGCCCGTCCCCGACGGCCTGCGTGGCCTGGGGGCGGTCGCGGTCGCGGACCTCGACCGCGTCCGTGCGCTGCCGGCACGCACGGTCGTCGTGTGCGACGTCACCAGCCCCCTGCACGGGCCGACCGGCGCGGTCGTCGGGTTCGGCGCCCAGAAGGGGCTGCGGGCCGAGGATCGGGCCGAGGCCGAGGCCCACCTGCGGCAGTGGGCCGAGGTGGTCGGGCGCGCTCGCCCCGCCGACGCGTCGGCGTCCGCACCGGGCGCGGGCGCTGCAGGCGGCGTCGGCTTCGCGCTCACCGCCCTCGGGGTGTCGCCGGGCGGCGGGGCGCGGATGATCGCGGAGGCGCTCGACCTGCCGGGCGCGCTCGCCGGTGCGGACCTCGTCGTCACGGGGGAGGGGCGCTTCGACGAGCAGTCGGCCTGGGGCAAGGTCCCCGGCGTCGTCACCGACGCTGCCCGGGCGGCGGGGGTGCCCGTCTGGCTCGTCGCGGGCTCGATCGCCGCACCGACGGAGGGCTTCGGCGCCGCCGCCGAGCTCACACGCCTCGCGGGCGGGGCGGAGGCGGCGATGGCGGACCCCGGCCGGTGGCTGCGCTCCGCCGGCGCACAACTGGCTCGACAGTTCCGGGCCGGTGTCGGGTAGCATCGAGGAAACCGGTTACCAGAAAGGCGGAGACCATGAGCGTCCTCCTCCCCACACCGTCCGGCGAGCTCGAGCGGCTGCACTTCGCACCCTCGACCCGGCCCGCCGTCAGCCCGACGCCGCCGACCAGTCGCCTGGTCTACGCGGCCAGCCACGTCGTCGCGGACCCGCTCCGGTCGTCGTCGACCGGACCGGCCGCCATCGACTGGGACGCGACGCTCGCCCTCCGACACGACATCTGGGCCGCGGGGCTCTCCGTCGCCGAGTCGATGGACACCGCGCAGCGCGGCATGGGCCTCGACGCCGGCCGCGCCATGGAGCTGGCCGCACGCACCATCGCCGAGGACCCCCGGCACGGCGAGGGCGTCGCCGTCGGGGTGACCTCGGACGCGATCACCGACCCGCTCCCGACCCTCGACGAGATCACCGGCGCCTACCTGCGCCAGATCGAGCACGTCGTGTCGTGCGGCGGCACCCCCGTGATCATGGCGAGCCGGCACCTGGTCCGCGTGGCCCGGGGGCGGGACGACTACCTCCGGGTGTACCGCGAGCTCATCGACTCGAGCGGCGTGCCGGTCGTCCTGCACTGGCTCGGCGACGTCTTCGACCCTGCCCTGACCGGGTACTGGGGCTCGACCGACCCGGCCGTGGCCCTCGACACCGTGGTCGAGCTGATCGCCGGGGACCCGACGGCCGTGAAGGGCGTCAAGATCTCGCTGCTCGACCCCGTCCACGAGCTCGCGCTGCGCGATCGCATCCCAGACGGGCCCGTGGTCTTCACGGGAGACGACTTCCACTACACGGACATGATGGCCGGCGACGGCACCCGCCACAGCCACGCGCTGCTGGGCGCCTTCGCGGCACTGGCCCCGTGGGCGGCGGAGGCGGTGCGGCGGCTCGACGACGGGGACGAGGCGGGCTTCCGGGCCGTCCTCGAGCCGACGCAGGCCCTCAGCCGCGTCGTCTTCCGGGCTCCCACCCCGGCCTACAAGGCCGGGGTCGCGTGGCTGGCCTACCTCACCGGCGGGCAGTCGCACTTCCGCATGCTCGGCGGGATGGAGTCCGCCCGCGACGTCCTGCACCTGGCGGACCTCGTGCGGGCGGCGAACGGCATGGGCTACTTCGACGACCCCGACCTCACGGCCGCCCGCATCGAGGCCGCCCTCCGCGCCCACGGGATCGTGTGACGTGGACCTGACCCGCTGCAGCCTCAACTCGGCCACCGTGCGCGGCCTCGACGTCGACCGGGTGGTGGCCGCCGCCGCGTCGAACGACTTCGGCGGCGTCGGCCTCTGGCGCGACGTGGTCGCGGCCGTGGGCGCGGAGGCGGCCGGTCGCGCGGCCGCCGACGCCGGCCTGCACGTCAGCTCGCTGTGCCGCGGCGGCATGTTCACCGCCGCCGCCGAGGCGGACCGCGCCCGGGCGTGGGACGACAACCGCGCCGCCGTGGACGAGGCGCACGCCGTCGGCGCCGAGTGCCTCGTGCTCGTCTGCGGCGGCATGCGCGAGGTCGGGCTCGACGCCGCCCGTGCCTTGATCGCCGAGGGAGTGGCCCGGCTCGCCCCGTACGCCGCCGGGGCCGGGGTGGCGCTCGCCGTCGAGCCCATGCACCCGATGACGGCCGCCGACCGGTCGGCCGTCACGAGCCTGAGCGAGGCGCTCGACCTGGTGGACGCGGTCGGGGCCGACAACGTGGGCGTCGCCGTCGACGCGTACCACCTGTGGTGGGACGAGCGGATGCCGGCGGACATCCGACGTGCCGGACCGCGCATCCTGTCGGCGCAGCTGTCCGACTGGGTGACGCCCATCTCGGGCGAGCTCTCGAGCCGGGGCATGCCCGGGGATGGCGTCATCGACCTCGCGGGCTTCCTGGGGCACCTGGACGCCGCCGGCTACGACGGGCTGGTCGAGGTGGAGGTGCTCAGCGACGCCTGGGCGCGGGTGCCCGAGCAGGCCCTGGCGGCAGCCGTCGAGGGGCTCCGCGGGATCTAGCGGGTCGGCCCCGTCGTCGGAACCGGGCCGATGGAGTCGCGGAACACCGGGTTGGAGCTCATCTCGACGTGCGACACCTCGTCGGGCGCCACGAGCATCGCCGACATGGCCGACCACGCGGCGCGGGCCACCTCGTCCTCGAGCATGCCCGCGGTCGTCAGCTGGGGCGTGATCCACCGGGCCAGCGCGGTGTCGTCCCAGCCCGAGACGGACACCTGCTCCGGCACGGCGACGCCGAGCTCGGTGAGGGTCGAGGTGATCGCCGCGGCGACCATGTCGTTGGCGGCCACCAGGGCGGTGCAGCCGAGCCCGAGGAGCCGCCGGACCTCCGAGCCGAGGTCCGGGTGGTCGACGTCGAAGCCCTCCTCGACGACCGTGCCC
Source organism: Frigoribacterium faeni (assembly GCF_011761235.1). Classification (GTDB taxonomy): domain Bacteria; phylum Actinomycetota; class Actinomycetes; order Actinomycetales; family Microbacteriaceae; genus Frigoribacterium; species Frigoribacterium faeni_A. Next base: position 765,132 of record NZ_JAAOYW010000002.1, on the reverse strand, counting down.
CCGGCGGAGGTGACCAGCTCGGAGATCAGCGTCCAGCGTCGCCGGTTCTGGCGCGACCGCGAGCTGGCGCCCACGTAGGCGAAGTGCCGGTGGCCGAGCTCGAGCATCGACCCGACGATGTCGCGGGTGGCCGGCAGCACGTCCACCACGACGCTCGAGACGCGGGGGGCGTCGCGGAAGCGGCGGTTCACGGTGACGACGGGCTTCGCGCCCGTGAGGACCGGCGCGAGGGCGGTCGAGGAGGCGCGGGGGCTGCAGAGGACGAGGCCGTCGGACCGCAGCGCCATCTGCCCGGCGAGTGCCGCCTCCTCGGCCTCCGACCCCACCGAGTCGCCGATGAAGACGTGGAAGCCGGAGGCGCGGGCCTCGTGGGTCAGGGCCCGCACGATCATCGTGAAGTGCCGGTTGCCGAGGTCGGGGACGAGGATGCCGACGTTGCCCGTGTGGCCCGTCGCGAGGGCCTTGGCCGCGGTGTTGACGCTGTAGCCGAGACGGGAGGCGGCCTCGAGGACCCGGTCTCGGGCCTCGTCGGCCACGCGCTTCGGCGAGCCGGACAGGACCCGCGAGACGGTGGCGACCGAGACGCCCGCCGCGGAGGCCACGTCGCGCACCGTGGGCGGCCGTTCCGGGGGTCTGACCGTCATTATCGCTCCAGCCTACGACGTCACATCATGACCCCGCCACCGTTGAGGTGCAGGGTCTGGCCGTGCAGCAGGGCGGCCGCGGGAGAGGCGAGGAACACGACGGCGGGCGCCACCTCGTCCGCCGTGGCGATCGCCCGCGTCACCGAGCCGACGGTGCGCTCGGCGACCCACTCGGGCGAGGTGACGAGGTCGGCGATGAGCGGCGTCAGGACCGGGCCGGGCGCGAGGGCGTTGACCCGGATGGCGGGTCCCAGCTCGCGGGCGAGCGCCCGGGTGAGGCCGAGGACGCCGGCCTTGGCCGCCGTGTAGGCCGAGAAGTCCGGCGCTCCCTTCAGCGCGAGCTGGGACGAGACGCTGATGATCGACCCGCGCTCGAGGCCCTGGCGCGCGAAGCGCTGCGCCATGAGCATCGGACCCGTGAGGTCGCTCGCGATGGTGCGCTCCCAGTCGGCGAGCGTCATCTCGGCGAGGGACCGCTCGTCCATCATCCCGGCGTTGTTCACGAGGATCGTGCAGCGGCCGAACCGGGCCGCGACCTCCGCGTAGACGCGGTCGACGTCGGCCTCGAGGGAGACGTCGCCCTCGACGACCAGCACCTCGGCGCCGCTCGCCCTGAGCTCGTCGGCCAGGGCCGCGGCCCGGGCGTCGTCGCGGAGGTGGTGCAGCGCCAGGCGTGCCCCCGCGGCCGCCAGGGCGCGGGCCATCGACCGGCCGAGCCCTCCGGTCGAGCCGGTCAGCAGCGCCGTCTCGCCGTCGAGGCGGAACGGGTCGACGGCCGTGGCCCCGGCCGTCATCGGGCGCCCTGTCCGGTCGTGCCGACGCCGGCCTCGACGACCGCGGCGTCCTCGCGTCGGAAGCGCCGGCTCGCGGCCCGGAGCGACACGAGCGTGATCGTGCAGCACAGCGCGAGGTACGCGGCCACCAGCCACGGCTGCCCGCCGAGCACGCCGACGAGCGCGGCGGCGATGAGGGGCGACGGGCCGCCGATGAGCGTGCCGGCCAGCTCGCGGCTCATGGCGACGCCGGTGTAGCGCACGTCGGCGGGGAACAGCCGCGTGAGGATCGCGCCCTGGCCGCCGGCCATCGCGCCGAACGACACCGAGTAGCTGAGCAGCAGGGCGAAGACGATGGCCACCGGTGCCCGGGTCTCGAGCAGGACGAAGGCGGGGAAGGCCGTGAGCAGGCAGAACGCCGCCCCGAAGCCGATGACGCGGGGGGCGCCGAGGCGGTCGGCGAGGTGCCCGAACCCGCCGGCGAGGGTGGCCCCGACGAGGCTGGCGGTGAGGGAGGCGGACAGCGCGACGGTGCTGCCGACCGAGAGGTCGGTCGTGATGTACGAGAGGGCGAACGTGGTCGTGACGTAGGACATCGCCTGGTGGCCGACCATGATGCCGAACCCGATGAGCAGGCCGCTCCACTGCGTCCGGAACATGGCCAGCGCGGGCACGCGCGCCACCGGGTTCGCGTCGGCACGAGCCTTGGCGGCCACGAACGCGGGCGTCTCCTCGATGTGGCGGCGGACGAAGAACGCCACGAAGAAGATCACGATGCTGATGAGGAACGGGATGCGCCAGGCCCAGACGAGGAACTGCTCGGCGAAGATCGCGTCGACCAGGAGGAAGCTGACGACGCCGAGCGCGGAGCCGATGGCGGTCGCGCCGTTGGGGACGGCGGTGTTGAACGCCCGTCTGCTCGGCCGGGTCGCCTCGACGATGATCGTGAACGTCCCGGCGAGCTCCGCGCCGGCGCCGGCGCCCTGCACGAGGCGGAGGAGCACGAGCAGCACGGGGGCGAGCAGGCCCACGTCCTGGTAGGTCGGCAGGCAGCCCATGAGGAACGTCGAGACGCCCATCAGCATGAGCGTGAAGATCAGGGCGGGCTTGCGGCCGAACCGGTCGCCGAAGTTGCCGATGAGCAGGCCCCCCACCGGGCGGGCGAAGAAGCCCACGGCGAAGGTCGCGAACGACGCCAGCGTGGCGGCCGCGGGCGAGAGGTCGCTGGAGAAGAACAGCGGGCCGATGACGAGCGCCGAGGCGGCGCCGAACAGGCCGAAGTCGTACCACTCGATGACGGACCCGACGGACCCGGCGACGAGCACGCGCCTCTCCTGGACGGGGTCGAAGTCTTGCTCGTCGGCGCGTGTGGTCTGGTTCATGAGGACGTCCTTGTCTCGTGAGGGGGAGGAGCGCGGAGGCGGTGCGGAGGAGGTGCGAGAGGTGCAGGAGGTGCGGGTTCAGTACGAGGAGTCGAAGAGCGCGCGGTCCATCAGGACCAGGTCGGGCGACACGACGAGGTCGAAGCCGAGCTGGGGGCGGACGTCGCGGTCGACGTCGATGCCGGGCGCGACCTCGACGAGCTCGAGCCCGCCGGGACGGACCTCGAACACGGCCCGCTCGGTGATGAAGCGCACCCGTTGCCCGCGCTGCGCCGCGAGGGCGCCGTTGAAGCAGATCTGCTCGACCTCGGAGACGAAGCGGCGGGCCCGCCCCTCCTCCACGATCGTGAGGCGCCCGGCGTCGCGATCCCACGACGTCACGAGGCCGCCCGCGGTGAGGGTGCCGCTGAAGACCATGGTCGAGGCGCTCTCGCTGATGTTGACGAAGCCGCCCACCCCGACGATCCGCCCGCCGAAGCGGCTGATGTTGACGTCGCCGCGGGACGAGACCTCGGCGAACGACAGGAACGCGATGTCGAGGCCGCCGCCGTCGTAGAAGTCGAACTGGTAGGGCTGGTCGAGCATGGCGTCGTAGTTCACGGCGGCGCCGGCGTCGAGGCCGCTCATCGGCAGGCCCCCGACGAGGCCCTGCTCGTTGGTGAGCACCACCTCGTCGATGAGCCCCGTCTCGGCGGCGGCGACGGACACGCCGGTCGAGATGCCCGACCCGAGGTTGCAGACGGCGCCGGCGACGAGCTCGCGCGCCGCCCGGCGGGCGATGAGCCCGCGGGGCCCGGTCGGCAGCGGCGCGAGGTCGTCGAGGGGCACCCGGACCTGGCCGGCGTACGCCGGGCTGACGGGCGTGGCGTAGGTGACGGGCTGGTCGGGCTCGACGACGACGAGGTCGACGAGGAAGTGGGGCACCTTGACGCTCTTCGGCGGCAGGGACCCGGCGGGGACCGTCCGGGCGACCTGCACGACGACGGAGCCGCCGGCGTTGTGGACGGCCTGCGCCATCGAGAGCATCTCGCCGAAGTACGCCTCGCCCTCCATCGAGACGTTGCCGCGCTCGTCGGCCGTGGTCCCGCGCAGGAACGCGACCTGGGCGACCACCGGCGCGTAGTGGATGAGGTCCTGGCCGTCGATCGTGATCGCGGCGGACGGGGCGTCCGACGCCGGTGCGCCCTGGCTGCCGCCGCCGAGGCGGGGGTCGACGTAGGTGCCGACGCCGACCGAGGTGAAGAGGCCCGGACGCCGCGCCGCGGACTCGCGCATGAGCTGCGACAGGGAGCCCTGGGGCAGGCAGAACAGCTCGATCTCGCCTCGGGCCGCCGCGTCGGCGATGCCGGGGGCGTCGACCACCGTCCCGCAGACGACCCGCCGCAGGAGACCAGGGTGCCGGAGGCGGTGCGCGCCCTTCGTGGACTTGTCGCCCAGCCCGACGGGGTGGACGGTCGTGAGGTCGCGGGGGGCGCCCTCGGCGAGGAACCGGGCCTCGAGCGCCTCCAGGAGGGCCTCCGGCACGGCGTGCCCACCGCCTGACCCGCCGATGACGACGGTGTCCCCGGCCTGGATGCCGGACACGGCCTCGATCGCACTCGTGATCTGCATGGTCGTCGACGTCTCCCAACGTTGCTGGGACAGATCGTCGTCGACCTGCCCGTGATGCTGCCGGTCAGCCGCGTCGCCGTCTCGGGCCATGCTGGGTAACCGGTTACATCCTGCAGGTCAGAGTACGAGCGCAGGGCGTCGTGCGCAAGGGGAAGGCGCGACGCCGTCCCCCGACGGGTGCTGCTCGGCCCGCCCGCCCGCCCGAAGAGGGGGTGGTGGTCGCGGGTCAGCTCGGCCACCGTGGGGCGACCGAGCGTGGTGCGCGGAGATCCGGGAGCAGGGGCAGATGCTGAAGAGACTCGTCGCGGCGCTGGCGGCCGGTGCGGCCCTGGCTCTCGTGTCCGCGGGGCCCGCCATGGCCATGCAGATCTTCGTCGTCCCGCCCGACGGGCCGACCGTGACGCTCGAGGTCGAGTCGTCGGACACGATCGACAACGTCAAGGCCAAGTACCAGGACCGACGAGACGTCCTGCCGGAGGACCAGATCCTCGCGTTCGCCGGGCAGACGCTCCAGGACGGCCGCTCGCTGTCCGACTACGGCATCCAGAAGGAGAGCACCCTCCAGCTGACCTACGCCACGCCCCGGTGGGACGACCTCGCCCTGGCGCGGCCGCAGGTCGGGGCGTCGTACGCCGACGCGGTCCACGCCGCCGGCCACCAGGTCGGCTACGCCGTCGTCGCGGGTGCCCTCCCCGCCGGGCTCAGCCTCGACGCGGCCACGGGGGCAGTCCAGGGCGCGCCCGAGCAGAAGGCGCTGTCGACCTTCACGATCCGCGCGTCCTCGCCAGGGGCCGGCGCCTCCGCCGACGCGGACTTCACGCTCGACACGACGACCGTGCCGGACGGGATCGGGGCGCCGACGGTCGACAGCGCGGCCACCGCCGCGGTGCTGTCGTTCCCCACGCCCGACGACGGCGGGATCCCCCTGACGGGATACGAGGTCTCAATCGACGGCGGGGCGACCTGGGCCGTCGCGGCCTCGGCGACGGGCACCGACGGGTCGGTGACGGAGGTGACCCTGAGCCCGCTCACGCCCGACACCGACTACCGGGTCGCCCTCCGCGCGGTCAACCCGAACGGCCCCGGACCGTCGTCCCCGGTGACGGCCCTCACGACGCTGCAGGCCGCCGCGGCCCCTGCCCCCGCACCCCAGGGCGACGCGCCCCTCCCCGGCGCGGGCGTCGCCCCCGTCCCCGCCGCCGCGGCCGGGACCGCACCGACGGCCGTCGACGCCCCACGACCGGCCGAGCTGGCGCTCACCGGCCCTGCCTCGTCCGGCGCCGCTGCGCTCGCCGCCGCCCTGCTCCTGCTCACGGGCCTCGGCTTGCGCCTCGTCTCGCGCTCCGCCGAACGAGCCTGAAGGAGGCGCGCTCCCGGCCCCGGGACCGCGCACGCCCTGCACCCCCGACGACGGTCGGGCCCCCGGGGCGAGACCGCGACGCCTACCGCTCCGCCGCCCGCGACGCCCCGCCGACCAGCCCCTGCTCGTGCGCGAACACCACCACCTGCAGCCGGCTGCGCAGCCCGAGCTTCGACAGCACCGCGCTCACGTGGGTCTTCACGGTCGCCTCCGCGACGTGGGACCCCTCGGCGATCTCGGTGTTCGTCAGGCCCTTCGCGAGCAGCAGGAACGTCTCGCGCTCGCGCGGCGTCAGGGCGGCGAGCGCGTCGACGCGCGGTCGTGCCGGCGGTGGACCGAAGTCGCGCAGCAGCTGGTCCGTGTCGCCGACCGTCTCGCCGACCGCCGCCGCCCGGACCGTCGCGAGCAGCACCTCCGGCCGGGCGTCCTTGGTGAGGAAGGCGGTGGCCCCGGCGCGCGCGGCGAGGTAGACGGCCTCGTCGTGGCGGATGGTCGTGAGGACGACCACGCGGGGCGCGTCGGCGCCGTCGTCCTGCAGCGCCGCCGTCGCGGCGAGGCCGTCGAGCACGGGCATGCGGATGTCCATCAGCACGACGTCGGGGCGCTCGCGGCGGACCAGCTCGAGGCCGCTGCGACCGTCGGAGGCGGTGCCCACGCAGGTGAGGTCGTCGGTCGCGTCGAGCTGCATGCGGATGCCGAGCGCGAAGAGGGGCAGGTCGTCGACGACGGCGACCCGGACCGGCTCAGCCACGAGCGGCGCTCCCGCCCGGCACGGTCGCGGCGAGCTCGTCCGGGGCGGCGGCCGCGGGGCCCTGGCCGAACGGCAGCGAGGCGGTGACGACGAAGTCGCCCGACTCGTCGGGCCCCGCCGTGAGCCACCCGCCGCTGATGGCGGCCCGCTCGGTCATGCCCGTGATGCCCGCCCCTGCCCCCGGCAGCGAGCCACGGGCGACGAGGGGAGCCCCGCCCGACGAGTGGACCATCAGCGCCAGCCCGCCCCCGCGCCAGTCGAGCACGACGGAGGCGCGGCTCGCCTGGCCGCCGTGCTTCAGCGCGTTCGTCAGGCTCTCCTGCACGAGCCGGTAGACGGTCAGCTGCTGGGCGGCGCGCAGCTCCGGGCGCTCGCCGAGCTCGTCGAGCGTGACGGCCATGCCGACCCCGCGCATCCGCTCGGCGAGGGCGGGGACGTCCTCGAGCGAGAGCAGCTCGTCGCCGGGCTCGGTGATGCGCTCGACCAGGCCGCGGACGTCGGCGAGGGCCTCCCGGGCGACCCCGCTGATGGCCTCGAGGACGACGTCGACGACGTCAGGGTCCCTGCGGTGCAGGGCGGCGCCTCCTTCGGACTGGGCCACGACGATCGTGAGCGCGTGGGCGACCGAGTCGTGCACGTCGCGCGAGATCCGCGACCGCTCCTGGCCCAGGCGCAGCTCGAGGTCGGTCTCCGCGAGACGGCCCTCGGTGTCGGCCAGCACGCTGTCGAGCCGACGGAGGCGCGTCGCCGCTCCGATGCCGAACCCCGCGCCCCACGCGAGCACGACCAGTCCGGTGCCGGCGAGCAGCAGCAGCGCGAGCGAGTCCCGGATCGGGTGCAGCGCGGAGAACGAGCCCGTCCACGAGGTCCACTTGCCCGGGTCGGCGGCGGTCGGCACGGTCAGGTGCACGACGGCCAGCGCGGTGGACACGAGCGTGAGCGGCAGAGCGAGCAGGCGCTCCCGTCGGCGCGCGGTGGCGGCGACGACGAGCGCCACGACGCAGATCGCGCCGTACATCGGCCAGGTGGTCGCGCTCGTCGGCGGGGCGAGCCCGAGCAGCTGCGCCGCGGGGAGGGCGACGACCGCGACGAGCGCGAAGGCCGGGGCGACGACGCAGAGGCCGATCGCGAGGCCGAGCACGGCGGCCTGGACGACGACGCCGGCGAGGCCGTCCCGTCCGGCCTCGGCGAACGTCCAGAGGGCGACGAACGCGGCGCCGCCGGCAGGGGCCGCCACGTAGGCGACGAGTCGAAGGGTGGTCATGTCACGACAGTAGGAGGGGCGGGTCGCGCCCCCGGGGAGAGGGCGCGGATCTCATCCCGACGAGGGAGACGACGCCAAGCGACCGGTCGCCGCGGCTGTCTGACGCCTTCTCGCGTCATCGCCTTGAATATTCTGATGAGTTGAATATAGTGGCCGCATGACCCACATCGAGATGCGCGAGCCGACCATGCTCGTCCTGACCTCGCTCGCCGGAGGGCGCAAGCACGGCTACGCCCTCATCGCGGACGCCGCCGAGCTGTCCGAGGGCCGGGTGCAGCTGAAGGTCGGCACCCTGTACGCCGCGCTCGACCGACTCGTCGAGCAGGGCCTCGTGGCGGTGGCCGGCGACGAGGTCGTCGACGGCAGGAACCGTCGCTACTTCGAGGTCACCGTCGAGGGGATCGAGGCGCTGCGGGCCACCGCGAGCCGTCTCGAGGCGAACGCCGCGGCCGCGCGCTCCCGCATCTCCCAGTGGCGACCGCAGGGGGTCGCGGGCCAGGTCCAGTTCGGCGGGGCCCGATGAGCGTCGTCGGCGTCGACCTCGAACGGCTGGAGCGGAGCTACCGGCGCCTGCTCCGCTGGTACCCCGGGCGGTGGCGCCGCGAGAACGAGGACGCCGTGGTGGGGACCCTGATGGACGTCGCCGAGGCAGAGGGCCGCGACCGGCCCCGTGGGCCCGAGGTGCTCGACCTCGCGGCGAACGGCCTGCGGGCGCGCGTCACGGCCGTCTTCCCGGCCGAGGCGCGCGACCTTGCCGCGAGCTTCGCGCTCGCCACCGGCGTGGCCTGGTCCCTCGTCTACTTCGTCGTCCAGGACTGGATGCCCTGGAACCCCAGGGCCCACGCTGCCGCCCTGGATCCCTTCGGCCCGTTCGCCAGCGCCGGCGTCCTGGTCACGGCCCTCTGGGTGCTGGCTGCGGTGTTCGTGCTGGCGAGGCGCGGCACGGCCGCTCGAGCGTCGACCATCGGCGCGGCCCTGCTCGCCGTCGTGCTCGTGGCGTTCCAGGCGTCGTCGTCGCCCGACTACGCGGTCGTGTACCCGACGCCGGACCGGGTGACGTTCGTCCTCCTCGCCGGTCTCGGCGTGGTCGCCGCCGCAGGGCGGCCGCGACGGACCTGGCGCACCGCCGCCGCGTCGGCGGGCTGGTCCGTCGCGCTGGCAGGGGCACTGCTCCTCATGCACCGGGCGGACACGACGTCCGTGCCCCTGGCCGCCGGGCTGCCCAGCTGGTACGACTTCTTCAACCGCTACCTCTGGGCCGGCGGACTCCTGTCTCCCGGGGTCACGGGCATCCTTATCGTCGCCGCACTGTCCGCCGCCCTCGGGCTCCGGGTGGCAGGGCACCGGCTCGGAGGCGCGCTCGTCCTCTCCGTCGTCCCCTGGGCGGCCAGCGCCCTGGCGTCCTGGGCGATCTTCCTCGGCGGGGACCCCTCGGCCCTCGGCACGGCCGCCCTCATGGTCGGCGTGTGGCTCGCCCTGGCCGTCGCGGCCCTCACGGTCCGTCCCCGCACAGCGCAGGAGGGGAGGACCCGTGGAGCACCGGACGCGGCCTGACGACATCGAGCTGCCGCCGACGCAGCCGCTCGACATCACGGCCTGGAACCAGGCACTGCTGGACGAGCGGCCGTAGCCGTCGGCCGGGACGTCGGGTAGACAGGAACCCCGGCCCAACGACAGGAGCACCATGACCGACCCCGACGACGTCAGCGGTTCGCTCGCCGACCGGCGGTTCCGCGAGGACCTGCGCCGGCGCCTGGCCGAGATCGACGACGACCAGGGCGATGCTCCCGTCGACGAGGCGCGGCCCTCCGTAGGCCCCGTACGACCCGCCGTCCGCTCCACGGGCACCGCCACGGCGGGCACGGCGCGCTCGCGCACCGACCGGTTCCTCGACTGGGCGCCGCTCGGCGTGGCCGTGCTGGCGATCGTCGCCATCGTCGGCATCGCGATCTACGGGCTCAACGGCGGCGACCTCGGTCCCTGGGACTCCTGACCGCGACCCGGGCCGCGGGCCTCCCTCACGCGAGGGAGGCGGAGGCGCCGGACGCGACGTAGCGTCGACGCATGGGATCGCTGAACGAGAGACCGAAGGGGCCCGCCGAGCAGGCCTTCCGCACGAACGTCTCCCTCGGGGTCGTGTCCGCCGTGGTCGGCATCACGATGTTCGCCGCCGTGGACACCCCGTGGGCCGGGACGCCGCTGCTGTTCCTCGGCGTCTTCTTCCTCGCGAAGGCCTTCCGCGACGTGCGCCGAGAGCGCTCTGCTCCCGGCGACGAGGGCAGCGAGCCGCGGCGATGACCGAGCGCGGGGCCCGGGAACGCGGGACGGGTCAGACCGCGTCGGGTGCGGGGGACTGGACCGCCGCCTCCTTCGCCTCGCCGGCCTCGGAGAGGGCCCAGCTGGCGAGCAGGGCGAGACGCTCGGCCGAGACCGTGCCGGGCTCGGCGCTGTAGACGAACACGGTGAGGCCGACGTCGGCCGTGAGCTCCATGCCCTCGAAGTCGAGGTCGAGCCGCCCGACGACGGGGTGGTGCACCCGCTTGAAGCCGGTGCGGTGGAAGGCGACGTCGTGGGCCGCCCAGCGGACGCGGAAGTCCTCGCTGCGGGTCGCCAGCTCGCCGACCAGGTCGGACAGGGCCCGGTCGTGCGGGTCGCGGCCGGCCTCGGCCCGGAGGATGGCGACGCTCGCGTCGGCCGTGCTCTCCCAGTCGACGAAGAAGTCGCGGGCGCGCGGGCTGAGGAACGTGTACCGGATCGTGTTCGCCGGCCGCACCGGGTCCCGGAAGATCTCGGAGTACAGCGCGCGCCCGAGCACGTTGCCGGCGAGGAAGTCGCCCCGCCCGTTGCGGACCCAGGCGGGCGAGCCCAGCGCGTCGAGCATCTGCTGCACCTGCGGGCGCACCCGACGCGTCGTCACCCGCCGCCTCGCCGTCGGCGACGCGTTCGCGGTGCGCGCCAGGTCGAACAGGTGCGCCCGCTCGGCCTCGCTCAGCTGCAGCGCCCGCGCGAGCGCCTCGAGCACGCTCTCGGAGACGCCGGACAGGTTGCCGCGCTCGAGCCGCACGTAGTAGTCGACGCTGACCCCGGCGAGCATCGCCACCTCTTCCCGACGCAGCCCGGAGACCCGACGCGTCGTGCCGTAGGCGGGCAGCCCCGCCTGCTCGGGCGTGATGCGCCCGCGTCGGCTGACGAGGAACTCGCGCACCTGGGTCTTGTCGTCCATGCTCCTGAGCGTAGGTCGCGGCGGCCGCGCGCGGGAGGGTCCGTCGGCACCCCTCGCCCGCCCCGCCGAGCCAGGCACCACCAGCACCCCGCACGACCCCCGCCGAGCGAGTTGTCTCAGGGGCACGGTGCCGCCTCGGCCCGCCCACCCGTGAGGAACCCCGTGCTCGGTCTCGAGATCGTCGTCGTGCTCGGCGCCGCCGTGCTCATCTGCAGCGGCCTGGCGAGCCGGCTGCACGTCGCCCCGCCGATCCTGCTGCTGGCCAGCGGCGTCGTGCTCGGCTTCGTCCCCGCCCTGCGCGAGGTGCAGCTGCCGCCCGAGGTGGTGCTGTTCCTCTTCTTGCCGGCCCTGCTGTTCTGGGAGAGCCTCACCACGTCCCTGCGCGAGATCAAGGCGAACCTGCGCGGCATCGTCCTCACCAGCACGGTGCTCGTCGTCGCGACCGCGGCCGCCGTGGCCACCGTCGCGCACCTCCTCGGCCTGCCCTGGGGCCCTGCCTGGGTGCTCGGCGCGGCCGTCGCGCCCACCGACGCGACCGCGGTCGGCGCCTTCACGAAGTCGCTGCCGCGGCGCACCGTGACGACCCTGCGCGCCAAGAGCCTCGTCAACGACGGCACCGCCCTGGTCATCTACGGCCTCGCGGTCGCGGTCGTCACCGGCGACGACGAGGCGACGCCGCTGCGCATCACGTGGCTCGTCGTGCTCGCCTACGGGGGAGGCGCGCTGATCGGCCTGGCCCTCGCCTGGGCGGTGAAGCGGATCCGCAGCCGCCTCGACGACCCCCTGCAGGAGACCGTCATCACCATCCTCACGCCGTTCGTCGCCTACCTGGTGGCCGAGTCGGTCGAGTCGTCGGGCGTGCTGGCCGTCGTCGTCGCGGGCCTCGCGCTCAGCCAGGCGGCGCCCCGCCGTGACCGGGGCGCGACGCGACGCGAGTCGGCTGCCTTCTGGAGCCTGTCGACGTTCCTGCTCAACGCCTCCTTGTTCGTGCTCGTCGGCCTCGAGCTGCAGACGGCGGTCCGCTCCCTCGACGCCCGCCTCGTCGCCACTGGGCTGGTGTCGGTCGCCGTGATCAGCGTGACGCTCATCGCCGTGCGCATCGCGTTCCTGTTCGTCGCGGCGTACGCGATCCGCGCGATCGACCGGCGCCCCCAGCAGCGCGAGCGGCGGGTCAGCCACCGGGCGCGGGTGCTCAGCGGGCTGTCCGGGTTCCGCGGCGCGGTGTCGCTGGCCGCGGCGCTCGGCGTGCCGCTCGTGCTCTCGTCGGGCGACGGGTTCCCCGACCGCGACATGATCGTGTTCGTCACCTCGGGCGTGATCGTCGTCACGCTCGTCGTGCAGGGCCTGCTGCTGCCCGCGGTCGTGCGCTGGGCGTCGCTGCCCGAGGACACCGGCGTCGTCGAGGAGCGCCGTCTCGCCGAGACGACGGCCACCGAGGAGGCGCTGGACGCGTTGTCGGCGGTCGCCCGCGACCTCGAGGTGGACCAGGAGGTCGAGGACAGGGCCCGCGAGGAGTACGAGGCGAACCTGCGGGTCGTCCAGGCCGGCGACGTCGCCGCCGAGGACGACGAGGACGTGCGGCGCGACGAGCAGTACCGCGCGCTGCGGCTCGAGATCCTGCACCGCAAGCGCGAGACCGTGGTGCGCCTGCGCGACGAGGGGCAGATCGACGACACCGTGCTGCGGCAGGTGCAGGCGACCCTGGACGCCGAGGAGGTGCGGCTGGCCCCCGAGGAGCTCTCGGAGTAGGAGGCGCGGGGCGGCTCTCGAGGAGCTGTCGGACCAGGAGGCGCGGTGCGGCCGGGCAGGTCGGCGGGCGGCCGCGGCGCCCCGCGTTTCGGGGTCGTTTCGGCGGCGTGAAGGTTGTATACAAAACCGCCTGCAGCCTGTGCATCGCCTTTATGGTTCCCCTGGATCCACCCTGGATCGGGTCGACGGAGAGCACGCCGCCTGCGCCCCGGGGGTGGACGACCTGTCCCGCTCCTCCCCCCTCACCCAGGAGATCCGTGCCCTCGTCATCCTCCCGGCCTGCCCGCAGGCCTGCCTCCCGGCGCCCCGCCGACCGATCGCCCGACCGACCCGCCTCCCGCCCGCTCGACCGCCTGTGGCGCCGCGTCGCGGTGGCGACCACGCTCTGCGTCGCCGCGGGCACCCTCGCGCTCGGCGCCCCCGCCGCCGCCGCGCCTCCCGCCGTCGCCACGCTCGCCCAGGGGGCGGACTGGACCGTCACCCCGGCCGCGGGCGGCTTCGTCGTCACCAAGACCCTCGACGTCCCCGTCGAGCAGCGCAGCGCGGCCCCCACGCTGTGGGCCGACGGGGTGGAGCTCGGCGTCGCCGCACAGAGCCTCGACGGCCTCACCCTCACCGTCGTGACGGCCGCGGCCGCCGCGGCCACCGCCTCCTCGGTGGAGGTCGGCTGGACGGGCGAGGCCGACCCGGCCGCCGCCTCCTCGGGCTCGGCGCAGCGCCGCCAGGCCACGCCCCCGCCCGCGACGTCCGCCCCGTCCGCCCCGGACGACGGCGCCGCCGCGGCCCGGCTGCTCGACGCGGAGCCCGCTGCCCTCGGCGCGTACGCGACCGAGCGCCTCGACTACGACCTGGGCGACGAGGCCGCCGAGATCCGCGGCTTCGGCCGCCTCGGCGAGATGCGCGCCTCGGTCACGATGCCCGTCGGCGCGGCGGGCGAGCGGCCCGTGGTGATGTTCCTGCACGGGCGCCACACCTCGTGCTCGGGCGGCACCCGCAACCCGCTGGCCTGGCCCTGCAACCCCGACCAGGTCGACGTCGAGAGCTGGCTCGGCTACCAGGGCGCGGCCGACGTGCTCGCCAGCCAGGGCTACGCCGTCGTGTCGATCTCGGCCAACGCGATCAACGCCCTCGACGGCACGCTGTCCGACGACAACGGCGCGGTCGCCCGCGCGCAGCTGATCCTCGACCACCTCGCGCTGCTCGAGCAGGCGAACGTCGGCACCGCGGCCGGTCTCAGCCCGGCGCTGATCGGTCGGCTCGACCTCGACCACGTCGGGCTGATGGGGCACTCGCGCGGCGGTGACGGCGCCGTGCGCGCCGCCCTGCTCAACGCCGAGCTGCCCGACCCCTTCGGCATCGAGGCCGTGCTGCCCCTCGCCCCGACCGACTTCGGCCGCATGACGCTGCCCGACGTGCCCATGGCCGTCGTGCTGCCGTACTGCGACGGCGACGTGTCGAACCTGCAGGGCCAGCACTTCTTCGACGACTCGCGCCTCGCCTACGGCGACGACGTGCTGCGCTCGTCGGTGCTCGTGATGGGCACGAACCACAACTTCTTCAACACGACGTGGACGCCCAGCAAGTACGCGTACTCGGCCAGCGACGACTGGGCCGCCCAGGACCGCCCGCAGGTCGACCCCGACTGCGGCTACGGCACGGCGCCCGCCCGCCTCACCGACGACGAGCAGTACGACGTCGGCACCGCCTACCTGTCCGGCTTCTTCCGCCTGACGATGGGCGGCGAGCAGCAGTTCCTGCCGATGTTCGACGGCTCGGACGCCGTGCCCGCCTCGGCCGGCCGCGCCGACGTGCGCGTCACCGCCTCGCAGCCCGCCTCGACCCGCCTCGACGTGCAGACGTTCGCGACGCCCGACCCCGCCGTGCGCGTGGCCGGCGCCGGGACGTACACCTGGTGCGCCAGCCTCGCCGGTCGCCCCGTGCCCGGCACCCAGCCGTACTGCGCGACCTCGCTGCTCTCGGCGCAGGTGCCCGACTTCACCCCGGCGAACTTCGCGCCGTCGGTGCCGACCACCCCGTCGCTGCGCTTCACATGGACCGAGCCCGCGTCCGCCACGGCGGCCCCCGCCGAGCTGCGCGTGCCGATGCCCGGCGGCTCGACCGACGTGTCGGGCACCGAGCGGCTGTCGTTCCGCGTCAGCCCCGACGAGACCGTCGCGACCCGCGCCGAGCTCGTCGTGACCCTCGTCGACGGCCAGGGCGGCTCGGCGAGCCTGCCCGCGTCGGAGTTCGGCGACGCCCTGCAGGTGCTGCCCGGCACGCGGACGCCGCTGCGAAAGCTGATCATGCAGCAGCTCGAGATCCCGGTCGCGTCGTTCACCGGGGTCGACCTGACCGACGTGCGCGAGGTGCGCTTCACGGCTCCCCGCACCGCCGGAGGCGCCCTGCTCAGCGACCTGTCGTTCCTCGGCGCGCCGAGCGTCGGCACGGCCGCCGTGTCGACGAGGCCGTTCCTCTCGGTGCCCGACGTGGCGGTCGAGGAGGGCGACGGCCTCGGGTCGGTGGACGTCCCGGTGCTGCTGAGCCGCGCCTCCGACGCCCCCACCACCGCGTGGTTCAGCGCGATCGGCACGCCGAGCGGCAAGGTCGACGTCGCGATGCGGCCGCTGACCTTCGCCCCCGGCGAGACCTGCAAGGTCGTCACGGTGCCGACGACGGGCGACGACGCGTCGAGCCCGACCGCGACGTCCCGGTTCCGCGCGACCATCTCGAACACGCAGGAGGGCTCGACCATCGGCGACAGCTTCGGCTGGGTGACGGTGCGCGAGGACGACGCGGTCGTCACGCCGGAGACGGCCACGGCGCCCGCCGCCGTGCTGCCGATGGCCCCGGCCGTCGGCGTGCAGGGCGACGCCTGTGCCGAGGCGCAGGCCGAGGCCGGCACGCTCACGGTGTCGGACGACGTCGTGCAGCAGGGCCAGTCGCTGACCATCTCGGGCTCGGGCTTCCGGGTCGGCGAGGCGGTCGCGGTCACCATCGCCCCGCAGGCCGCGACGGCCGACGGTGCGCCGACGGTCGCGGTCGTCGACGCCGGCGAGCCCCTCGTCGAGACCGTCGTCGCCGACTCGGCCGGCTCGTTCGCGCTGGTCAGCACGATCGCGGCCGACGCCCCCGACGGGGTCCGCACGGTGAGCGCGCTCGGGGCGGGCTCCGGCCTGACCGCGACGGCGAGCTACCGGGTGGGCGCCGAGGTCGTCGTGCCGGCCCCCGTCGACCCGGACGGGCCCGTCGTGCCCGGTGAGCCGACCGTGCCCGGTCAGCCCGCCGTGCCCGGTGCCGGTGCGGGCGGCGGAGCCGGCACGGGCGCAGGAGGCGCGGTGCCGGTCGTGCCCGCCGCCTCCGGTGCGTCGCCGATCGCGACCGGCTCGGGGTCCGGTGCCGCCGGTTCCGACCTCGCCTACACCGGTCCCGGCCTCGTCACGGGCGTGCTGCTGACGCTCGCCCTGGCGCTGCTCTGCCTCGGGGTCGCCGCCGTGACGGCGCGGCGCCGGGCTGCGGGGGAGGCCGAGGCGGTGTCCGAGGCCGGTGCCGGTGGGCTGTCCGCGCTGGCCGGTCTGGCGCCTGCTCCGTCTCGCGGCGAGGTGCGGGCCGACTAGGCCCCTGCCGCTGAGCACCGTCGGCCCCGTCGCGCACCTGCGCGGCGGGGCCGACGCGGCGCGGGCTTCGCACCTCCGCCCGGGCGGGTCGGCGCGGCTCTCGCACCCCCGAGCGACCCGGCGCTGCTCTCGCACCCCGAAGTGGACCATGCACCCCGTCGTTTCGGGGTGCATCGTCCACTTCGGGGTGCGGCGGCGGGGAGGGGGGCGGCGGCGGCACCGTCGGCCCCGTCGCGCACCCGCGGCGGCGGGAAGGGGGCGTCGTCAGCTGCCCGGCTTCGCGAGCTCGCCCGTCACGTACTGGGCGCGGCCGAAGCCGAACGACCAGTCGGCCGGGGTGTTCTCGACGAAGCCGATCACGAGGTCCTCGCCGGCGACTCCGACCGCGGCCAGGTTCTCGGCGAGGACGCGGAAGAACTCCTGCTTCTCGTCGGTGCTGCGCCCGGCCTGGGTGGTGATCTGGATGACGACGACCTGCTCGGAGCGCTCGATGCCGAGCCCGACGTCGAGCGCGGTGAGGCGGCCGGGCGCGTGCTCGGTGACGATCTGGAACCGGTCGCGCTCGGGCAGGCCGTAGACGTCGACGAGCGTGCGCATGAGGGTGTCGCCGATCGCGGCGATCTGCTCGTCCGAGCGGCCTTCGACGAGGTCGATCCTGATGAGGGGCATGGGCGTCTCCTGTCGGGGGATGGGGTGCGGCGGGAGCCGGTGCTCCCGGGGTCAGCTGTACTCGGGTCGTCTGTGACCGGAGACGCGCTCACGCGATGCCGGAGGTGCCCAGCAGGGTGCCCACGAGGTACGTGGCGGCGAGGGCGAGCGCCCCGCCGACGATCACCCGCACGGTCGCGCGACCGACGCCTCCTCGTCCCAGGCGCGCGCCGAGCGCACCCGTGCCCGCGAGGGCGAGGAGGACGACCACGACCGTCACCGGAACGCGCAGGTCACGGCGGCGACGTCCGGGTCGCCGCCACGTCGCCGGACGGGACCACGATGGAGCTCACGCTGCCGGTGGTGGTCGGCTGAGCCGGGCTCGTCGCGGGAGCGTCAGACCCGCCACATGCGGAACGGGCCCGTCCGCATGTAGTTGAGCGAGTCCACCTCGACGCCGTACGCGACGAGGGCCTCGTAGACGGCCTTGATCTTCTTCTCGATGCGGTGGCCGTCGTCGTCGTGCTTCGGGTTGGCGTCCCAGCTGAGCACCTCCCCGGTCGTCGAGCGCACCTTCAGGGTCGGCCCGCCGCCGAAGGGGGCCTCGCGCAGCACCGCCTCCTCCACGTCGCGGAACCACAGCACCTTCGCCGTGCCGGTCAGCGAGGCGTGCTCGATGCGGTCAGCGTAGAGACGGAACCAGCTCTTCTTGACGACGACCGCGATGAAGGCCATGAAGGCGCCCAGCACGACCAGGACGACGGTGCCGAGAGCGTCCGTCCGGGGCCGCCCGCCCAGCACCACGAGGAGGAGCGCCACGGCCATCACGGCCGGGAACACCCACACCGCACCCGCCTTCGTCTCGAACAGCACGGTCGTCTCGCCCTCGGTCCCCATGGCGCGATCGTACTGGCGGGGTCGACGCCGTGCGGCGGCAGGTGCGGCGTCAGGAGCGGGCAGGAGGGGGCCCGCCCGTACCTGGCACCGACGCGGGACCCGGGGTTGCATGGGACCCGGCCCAGGACGCCCCGATCGAGGAGGCGCCCCCCACCACGACAGGAAGAGGACCGACCATGTCGACCTGGCTCATCACCGGCTGCTCCACCGGACTGGGACGCGCGTTCGCCGAGGAGGCGCTGGCCCGCGGCCACGACGTCGTCGTCACCGCCCGCGACGTCGCCGCCGTGCAGGACATCGCGGACGCCCGCCCGGACCACGCGCTCGCGGCGGCGCTCGACGTCACGGACCCGCAGCAGGTCGAGGCGGCCGTGGCCGCGGCGACCGAGCGCTTCGGCGGCGTCGACGTGCTCGTCAACAACGCCGGCTACGGGTACCGGTCCGCCGTCGAGGAGGGCGACGAGGCCGACGTGCTGCGGCTCTTCGACACGCACTTCCACGGCAGCGTCCGGACGATCAAGGCCGTGCTGCCCGGGATGCGCTCGCGGCGCTCGGGCACGATCGTCAACTTGTCGTCGATCGGTGCACGGCGCACCGGGCCGGGGTCGGGCTACTACGGCGCCGTCAAGGCCGCCATCGAGCAGATGACCATGGCGCTGCGCACCGAGCTGGCCCCGCTCGGGATCCAGGCCGTGGTGGTCGAGCCCGGCAGCTTCCGCACCGACTTCTCGGGCCGGTCGCTCACGCAGTCCGCGACGCCCATCGACGACTACGCCGAGACCGCGGGCAGGCGCCGCAAGGAGAACGACACCAGCGACGGCACCCAGCCCGGCGACCCCGTGCTCGGCGCCCGGCTGCTCGTCGACGCCGTCGACTCCGGCGAGGCGCCGTACCTGCTGCTGCTCGGCGACGACGCGGTCGACATCGTCACGGGCGCCCTCGACGACCTGCGCACCGACGTCGACACCTGGGCGGAGCGCAGCCGGGCGACCGGGTTCTGACGCGACGGGGTACGACGCCGCCGCCGGGGTACGCCGTCGCCCGGGACTGTGACGTGGCTGGGCGTGCCGGGCGCGCGGCCGCCGAGGGGAGTGGCCTGGGCCGAGGTCCGCACCGGGCGGGCCGCCGACGAGAGGACACCGACATGGGTCTCATGGACAGCGCCAAGGACGCGCTCAACAGCGACAAGGGCGAGAAGGCCTCCGACGCGGGCATCGACAAGGCCGAGCAGGCCGTCTCGCAGAAGACCGGCGGCAAGTACGACGAGAAGATCGACTCGGCCGGCGACGCCGCCGACAAGAAGGTCGGCCACTGAGCCGAGCTGCCCACCAGCAGCAGCACCACCGCACCGCACCGCGTTCCGTGCACCGCACCGCGTCTAGACCCGGTGCCGTGCACGGGACCCGGTGCGGTGTCGTCTGTCCGGCCCCTGGCCGGACATCCGCACCTGCTAGGGTCCCGACCGACAGCGCCTAGGGTTCCGGGGTCCCACGACCCGACTGGTCCGAGCGGCGCCACGGCAGGGCGCCACCGTCCCGCCGTCATCTGAACGGACAAAAGCCTGGAGGATCCTGCCGACGTGCCCTGCGTCGGGTCGAAGGGTCCCGAGATGTCCACCACCGCGCTGTTCCTCGTCCTCGCCGCGGCCGTCTGCCACGCCTCGTGGAACGTCGTCGCCCACGGTGTCAGCCGCATCGGCACGCCGTTCCTCTGGTGGGGCGCCGTCGCCAGCGCCGTGCTCTGGCTGCCCGTCGTCCCGTTCACCGGCGGGCTCGGCGGCAGCGTCGCGGGCCTCGCCCTCGGCGCCGGCGTCTCGGCCGTGCTGCACGTCGTCTACATGACCGTGCTGCAGCGCGGCTACGCGGCAGGGTCGCTCTCCACCGTCTACGCGACCGCCCGGGGCACCGGCCCGGCCGTCAGCGCCGTGCTGGCCGTCGTCCTGCTCGGCGAACGACTGTCGGCGCTCGCCGCGGTGGGCATCGCCGTCGTCGTCGCCGGAGTCGTCGCGACCGGTCTGATCGACCGCCGCCCCGGGTCGTCGCCGGCACCCGTCGTCGACGCCGACGGGGCACCCCGAAGGAGGCGGCGGGTCGACCCCGGGATCGCCTGGGGCCTCCTGACCGGCCTGGCCATCGCCTCCTACACGATCTGGGACGCGCACGCCCTGCGCACCTGGGAGCTCTCGCCGGTGTCGTTCATGGTCGGCGTCACCGCCGTCGAGGTCGTCTTCTACACGGCGACGCTCGGCCGCCGACGCCGCGAGCTGCTCGACGTCGCCCGGGCGCACTGGCCGCGCGTGCTCGCCTTCGGGGTGCTGTCGCCGCTGTCGTACATCCTCGTGCTCGTCGCGATCCAGACGACCCCGGTCGCGCTCGTCGCCCCGGCGCGCGAGACCAGCGTCGTGATGGTCGCCGTCTTCGGCGCCCTCGTGCTGCGCGAGGGGTCCGTCGCGAAGCGGCTCACGGCCTCGGTCGTCGTGCTCGGCGGCATCGCCCTGCTCGCCCTCTGACCGGCAGAGCCGTGCCCGCTGCGCAGGCCGGCGGATGCCGCACGTCGTACAGGGCACCGAGCCCAGTGGCCGTGCCGTGCACGAGGGTGCGGCGTCACGCGTGCCGTTCCGCAGCTGCGACCCGCTGCGCCGCACGGTGCGCGATCACGGCGGCGCCGATGACTCCCACGACGGTCACGGCGGTGAGGATGCCGCCAGCTGTCTCCATCTGGCCCTCGGGCAGGCCGACGAGGAGGAGGACGATGCCTGCAGCGACGACGATCGCGGCGGTCAGCACGGTCGTCGGAAGTGCTCTCGCGTGGGCGACGCGCCAGGCCTCCTGGCTCCTCATGGTCGCGGCGGTGCGGATGCCCACCGCGCCGTTGGCCTTCAGCAGCCCCCGGGCGGCGGCCGCCGTCATCGCGGCGATGAGGACGGACAAGGTCATTGCGATGACGACGACGGTCATGAGGTGGGCCTTTCGACGGGGAAGAAGAGGGTCGTGAGCTCGGCCTCGAGCGCGGCGGCGAGGTCGAAGGCGAGTCGCAGACCAGGGTCGTACCTGCCGCGTTCGATCGAGATGATGGTCTGGCGGGAGACCCCCACGAGGTCGGCCAGCTGGGCCTGGGTGAGTCCCGCCCCCTCCCGTCTCGACCTGACGTCGTTATCCACCGACGGTCAGCCCCCTCCAGGCTCGGGAGGCGCGGACCAAGAAGTCGGCGATGGCGAAGACCGCGACCGCGGCCAGCAGGTACACGGCGATCGCAGGAGCGAACAGGCCAACGACGCTCGCGACCGCCGCGAGCGAGACCGTGTCGAAGAAGGCCGATCCGGCCGCCTTCTCGATGACGGCGTGCTCGATCGACCCGTCCCTGAACTCGGCACCACGCGCCTCGGGAGTCCGCTGGGCGAGCGTCCGAGCGGAGACGTGGACGGTGACGGCCAGGGCGACGAGGAGGCCGGCTCCGGCGCCTCGCACGATCGCGTCCGTCGCCCAGCCCGAGGTCGCGCCGGCCGCGCCTGCGCCGAGGGCTATGGCTGCGACGATCGTCGGGACGAGGGTCTTGGCCAGGGGTGCGAACATGCCTCGACGCTAGGGAGTCGAGACCGGCAGTGTCATGTTTGCTTTACTCTGACGGCCGCGGGTGACCGGCGCGGCTTCGGCATACAAGAGGTGAACTCTGCCTGAACGTGGCACGAGTTAGGTTCCTATGTCGGCCGGGTGCGTGTCACCATCGTGACGTCCCGCTCCCCTCCGAAAGGCCGTCATGTCCCTCCGCCGCCCCCGCGCCGCGATCGCCCTCGCCGGCGTCGCCCTGCTGACCACCGCCCTCGCCGGCTGCTCGACCGCCGCCTCCTCGGCCGAGGGCTCCGGGTCCGGCGACGCCGGCTACGCCGTCGACTCGAGCACGCTCGTCTTCGGCGTCGTGCCCGACTCGGTCGACACCGAGACCAACTACCAGCCGCTGATGGACTACATCGCGCAGGAGACCGGCAAGACCGTCGAGTACCACGAGTCCACCCACTACGCCGCGCTGATCGAGGCGAGCATCGCCGGCCAGATCGACGTCGCGTCGTTCTCGGGCTTCACCTACGTCACCGCCACGAACAACGGCGCCGAGCTGACCCCGATCTCGTCGATCACCACGGCCGAGGGCCAGGAGCCCGGCTACTTCTCGCAGGCCATCGTGCCGAAGGGCAGCGACATCACGTCGATCGCCGACATGGCCGGCAAGAAGATCTGCTTCGTCGACCCGTCGTCGACCTCGGGCTACCTGTTCCCGAGCTACGCGCTGCTCGAGGCCGGCATCGACCCCGAGGAGGACATCACGCCCGTCTTCGCCGGCAAGCACGACGTCAGCGTGCAGAAGACCGGCGAGGGCACCGAGTGCGATGCCGGCTTCGCCGAGGACAGCGAGGTGGCCAAGAGCGACGCCGTCGAGGTGATCGACGAGCAGATGGTGCCCGGCGCCCCGATCGTCGAGTCCGACTCCCTGCCCGACGACGTGAAGCAGCAGCTCAAGGACGTCCTCTCGAACGTCACCGCCGACCAGATCGTCGAGTCGGGCATCGAGAGCGCCGACAGCGAGGGCTTCCGTGCCGTGTTCTTCCAGACCACGCCCGTCGACGACGCCTACTACGACGAGATCCGCGACATCTGCGAGAAGACGAACGCCACGCAGTGCCAGGCCTGACGGCCCGAGCCTGAAGGAGGCGCGGTGACGGTCGTCCCGTCACCGCGCCTCCCGCGCACCGCACCTCGCGCGCCTCCGCGCACCGCACCTCCTCGAACACCCGCCTCGCCCCGTCCCGACCGGAGACCCCATGACACCGCAGACCGACCCCGCCGAGACCGTCGTCTCGCTCGAGGGCATCACCAAGCGCTTCGGCACGACCGTGGCCCTCGACGACGCGTCGCTGAGCGTCCGCCGCGGCGAGGTCGTCGTGCTGCTGGGCCTCTCGGGCTCGGGCAAGTCGACGCTGCTGCGCCACGTCGACGGCCTCGAGCGGCCGACCGACGGCCGGGTGACGGTGCTCGGCCGCGAGGTCACCGGCCTCTCGGGCCGCGCCCTGCGCGAGCTGCGCAGCGAGGTCGGCTTCATCTTCCAGCAGTTCGAGCTCGTGCCCTCGCTGACGGTGCTCGAGAACGTGCTGACCGGCTCCCTCGCCGCCGTGCGCGGACCCCGGCTCGGCCTCTGGTCGTACGGACGTGCCGCCCGCGCCGAGGGCCTCGCCCGGCTCGAGCGCGTCGGCCTGCTCGAGCGCGCCTACCAGCGCGCCGACACCCTCTCGGGCGGCCAGCAGCAGCGCGTCGCCATCGCGCGGGCCCTCATGCAGCGCCCCCAGGTGCTGCTCGCCGACGAGCCCGTCGCGTCGCTCGACCCCGAGTCGAGCGACCAGGTGATGGCGCTGATCCGCGAGATCGCGGTCGACGAGGGCCTCACCGTCATCTGCAGCCTGCACCAGGTCGACCTCGCGCTCTCGTGGGCCGACCGCATCGTCGGGCTGCGCCACGGCGCCGTCGTGCTCGACACCGAGACCGAGGGCCTGTCGAAGGCCCAGGTCATGGAGATCTACGGCCGCGTCGCGACCAGCACCGACCAGCTGGCCGCCATCGAGCTCGAGCTCGCCGGGGACGTGGCCCGATGACCGTCGTGGCCGAGCGCCCGCGGACGACCGAGGCTCCCCTCGCGCCGGTCGCCGCGCCTCCTCGTCACAGGGTCTCGCCCGAGCGCGTCGCGGCCGGCCTCACCCTCGTCGCCCTGCTGGTCGCCAGCGTCGTGGCCCTCCGCAGCGTCGGGATCGACCCGGCCCGGATGCTGCAGAGCTGGTCGAACGCCGAGCGCTTCGTCGGCCGGGTCGGCGCGGTCGAGTTCCCGCCGGCGGGCGAGCTGCTGCAGCTCACGGCCCTCACCCTCGGCCTCGTGATCTGCGGCACGCTGCTCGCGGCCGTGCTGTCGGTGCCCGTCGCCGTGCTCGCCGCCTCGAACACGACGCCCGGCGCCGGCTGGCGCGCCGCCGCCCGCTTCGTCACGGTGCTCGCCCGCGCCGTGCCCGACGTCGTGCTCGCGATGGTGTTCGTGCTGCTCTTCTCGCTCGGCACCCTGCCGGGCATCCTCGCGATCGGCCTGCACTCCGTCGGCATGATCTCGAAGCTGTTCGCCGACGCGATCGAGCAGATCGACGAGGGGCCGCGCACGGCGGTCCGCGCCGCGGGCGGCACCCGCGTGCAGCAGTTCGCCGCCGGGGTGCTGCCCCAGGTGCTGCCGTCGTGGGTCGCCACGGTGCTGCACCGCAACGACATCAACCTGCGCGGCAGCGTGGTGCTCGGGTACGTCGGCGTGGTCGGCCTCGGCCGGGAGATGTCGTTCGCGTTCAAGTCGCTCGACTACGGCCTGGGGCTCGGCTACGCGGTCGTCATCTTCGTGCTCTGCGTCGTCATGGAGATCGTCTCGAGCTCGGTCCGCGCCGCCATGCTCGGCGTCGCGCCCACCGGCCGCGGCCTCGGCGACCGCGTGGTGCGCCGGGCCACGAGGAGGCGCGCAGCCGGATCGAAGGCCGCCGACGTCCCCGAGACGGCCGGCCGGGCACCTGCCGGGGCGACGGGTGCGCAGGACGCGACCCGCGCCTCCTCGCCCCCCGCTCCTGCTGCCTCCGCTCCGTCTGCACCCGCCGCCTCCCGCACCGCCCCGGCCTCCGCTCCCGTCACCGTCGACGCGATGCTGCGCCGCCCGTGGGACCGCGCCCGCGTGCGGAACACGACCTGGGGCGCGCTCGCCGCGGCCGTCGTCGTCGCGAGCGTCGTCGTCTGCGACGTCGCCTGGGCCGACCTCGTCAGCGTGTGGAGCCGGGTGCCCGCCGTCGCCGTGCAGTTCTGGCCGCCGTCGTTCGGCAGCTACGAGACCTCGACCATGGTCGCCGCGATGGGCGAGACCGTCGCGATCGCCCTCGCCGCGACGCTGCTCACGCTCGTCGCCTCGGTCGTCGTCGGCTCGCTCGCCGCCCGCAACGTCGCGCCCAGCCGCGGGGTCCGCAGCGGCATGCGGCTGCTGCTCGTCGGCATCCGCGGGGTGCCGGAGGTGATCCTCGCCATCGTGCTGATCGTCGTCACCGGGCTCGGCACCCAGGCCGGCACCCTCGCCCTCGCCCTCGGCGGCGTCGGCCTGCTCGGCAAGCTGCTCGCCGACTCGTTCGAGGAGGTGTCGCCCGGCCCCGAGCGCGCGCTCGCCGCCACCGGCGCCACCCGCCTGCAGGTCTACGCCGGCGCGACCCTGCCCCAGGGCACCCGCGCGCTCGTCGGCCACGCCTTCTACATGCTCGACACGAACATCCGGGCGGCGACCCTGCTCGGCATCGTCGGCGCCGGGGGCGTCGGCTACTACCTGCTCAACGCGAGCCAGGGCTCGAACTACGGCGCCGTCACGGCGATCGTGCTGATGATCCTCGTCACCGTGCTCGCGGTCGAGGGCCTCGCGATGTGGATGCGGAAGGTGCTGCGATGACGGCGGTCGACGCGGGGGGCGGGGCGGCCGTGCTGCCTACGGGCGCGCGACCCGCGGCGGCGCGACCGGCGGAGGCGCGTCCCTCGGCGGCGCGGTCCGCGGCCGCGGAGCCGCACGACGTGGTCGTCGTCGGCTCGGGCATCGTCGGGCTCGGCGCGGCGCTCGCCGCCGCCGACCGGGGCCTGTCGGTGCTGGTCGTCGACCGGTCGGCCGCGATCGGCGGCTCGACGGTCCGCAACTTCGGCCACCTCTGCCTCACCCCGCAGAGCGGCGAGGCCCGCCGGCACGCGATCGCCGCCCGTGCGCTGTGGCTGCGGCTCGCCCGCGACGCCGGGTTCTGGGTCTCCGAGCGCGGCACCCTCGTGGCCGCGCGGCACGACGACGAGCTCGCGCTGCTCGACGAGCTCGCCGCCGCGCGCACCGAGCACGTGCTCGGCGACCGCCCCGAGATCGAGCCCCTCGACGAGCGCGCCCTCCGCGCCCTCGCCCCGGTGGCGCCCGGCACGACGCTCGGCGGCGCCCTGCTGCCGTACGACCTGCAGGTCGACCCGCGGAAGGCGGCGGACGCGATCCGCAGGCACCTCGAGTCGCGAGGGGTGCGCTTCCTGACCCGCACCTCCGCGGGGTCGGTCCGCAGCGGGCGCGTCGAAACGAGCCGGGGGCCGGTCGACGCCGGCACGGTCGTCGTCGCGACCAACCACGACCTCGACCAGCTGCTGCCCGACCTCGCCGAGCGCAGCGAGCTGCAGCGCTGCGGGCTCGACATGCTGCGCGTGCGGGCCGAGCTCGCCCGACCGCTCGTCGCGCCCCTGCTGACCGGCTGGTCGCTGATCCGCTACAGCGCCTTCGCCGGCACGGCCGCGGCCGACGACGTGCGGAGCCGCCTGCACGCCGAGCGGCCCGACCTCGCCGCGCTCGACCTCAACCAGATGTACACGCAGCTGCCGGATGGCTCGGTCGTCGTCGGCGACAGCCACGTCACGGGCGCGGCGATCTCGCCGTTCCAGGACGAGCGCGCCTCCGTCGCGTTCCTCGACGAGTTCCGCGCGCTGTTCGGCGCCGAGCCCGTCGTGGCCGAGCGCTGGCAGGGCGTCTACGCCTCCGGCCGAGACGAGTTCGTCGTCGACGAGGTCGAGCCCGGGGTGCTCGTCACCGTCGTCGCCACCGGGATCGGCATGACCACCGGCCTCGGGCTCGCCGAGCACGTCGTCGGCAGCCACCTCGACGGCGGGCGCGACGCCGCGCTCGCCGCCTCCCGACCCTCCTCCCTCCTGACAGGAAGCCGCCCATGAGCACCGACACCACCGCCCGCCCGTCCTCCTCCTCTGCCTCGGGGGCCGTCGCCTCAGGGCCCGTCGCCTCGGGGGCCGGCGCCTCCTCGGGCTCCGCGGCCGCCGCCTCCTCGGCCCGGGTCGAGCTCGTCGTGCTCGACATGGCCGGCACGACCGTCGTCGACGACGGCGTCGTCGAGCAGGCCTTCGCCCGCACCGCCGACCGCGTCGACCTCGGCCCCACGCTGACCCGCGACGAGGCGCTGCAGCACGTCCGCGACACGATGGGGCAGTCGAAGATCGAGGTGTTCCGTCACCTGACCGGCGGCGACGAGGCGCTGGCGCAGCGCGCGAACGAGCAGTTCGAGGTCGCGTACGGCGAGCTCGCCGACGAGCTCGGCGTCGAGCCGATCGCGGGAGCGGGTGAGCTGATCGAGGCCCTCCGCGCCTCGGGCGTCGCGGTCGTGCTGACGACCGGCTTCGCCCCCGCCACGCGCGACCGCCTGCTCGACTCGCTCGGCTGGCAGGTCGACGCGGCGCTCTCGCCCGTCGACGCGGGCCGCGGTCGACCGGCCCCCGACCTCGTGCTCACGGCGCTGCTGCGCACGGGCGCCTCGTCGGTCGCGTCGGTCGTCGTCGTCGGCGACACCGTGAGCGACGTGCTCTCCGGCCGCTCGGCCGGCGCCGGGCTCGTCGTCGGCGTGACCACGGGCGCGCACGGCCGCGACCAGCTGCTCGCCGCCGGAGCCGACGTCGTGCTCGACGGGGTCGCCGAGCTCGTGGGGCTGCCGCAGGTCGCGGGGGTGCTCGGGGGTGCGGGTGCGGGGGCCGGTGTCGCGGGCGGTTCTGCGGGCACCGGCTCTGGGGCCGCGGGGTCTGGCTCGGCGGCGGAGTCGACCGCGTTGTCGGTCGCCTGATGCGGCCCCGAGCGCTCCGAGCCCGGCACGTCGACGCGGGCACCGGCACCGCCGAGCCACAGGCCCGCGACGAGGAGGTGCGACCCGGCTCGTCGGGACGGCCTGCCTCGGGTGCCGGTCCCGTCCCGCGTCGCGGACGCCGCGCCTCCTCGGCTCCCGTGTCGGACCCGGCGGAGCCCGGGGGCGCCGCGTCCGCCTCCGCCGCCGCGGCCCCCGTCGAGCTGCGCCTCGACCCGTCGCCGACCGCGATGGTCTGGACCGAGCCCGGCCGCCGGCACGAGGCCGTCGCCGTGCCGACGGTGGTGCTCGCCCCCGGCGACGTGCTCGTCGCGCTCGAGCTGACGACGATCTGCGGCTCGGACGTGCACACGACACGGGGCGACCGCAGCGCCCCGGCGCCGCTCGTGCTCGGCCACGAGCAGGTCGGCCGCGTGGTGGCCGTCGGCTCCGGGGCGGCGGCCGTCGACGGCTCGCCGCTCGTGCCGGGCCAGCGGGTCGTCTGGTCGCTGACCGTCAGCTGCGGTCGCTGCGCGACCTGCCGGCGCGGGCTGCCGCAGAAGTGCGAGTCCGTGCTCAAGTACGGGCACGAGCGGCTTGTCACCGGGTGGGAGCTGAGCGGCGGCTTCGCCACGCACGTGCACGTGCGGGCCGGCACGGCGGTCGTCCCGGTCGCCGACGACCTCGACGCCGCGTTGCTCGCCCCCGTGTCTTGCGGCACCGCGACGGCCCGGGCGGCGCTCGACGCGGCCGCGCAGATCACCGACCTCGAGGGAGCCGTCGTGCTCGTGCTCGGCGCCGGCCTGATCGGGCTCACCGTGGCGGCGATGGCGAGCGACTCCGGAGCCCGGGTCGTCGTCGTCGACCCCGACGCCTCGCGACGCGCGCTCGCCGCCCGCTTCGGGGCCGTGGCGACCGCGTGCCCCGCGGCCGCGCCCGGCTCGGACGACAGCGTGGAGCACGCGCTCCGCGCCGCAGGAGGCGCCCCCCTCGTGGCCGTGGAGGCCTCCGGATCGTCCGCGGCCGTCGCCTCCGCGATGGCCCTGCTCGGGACCGGCGGAGTCGCCGTGCTCGTGGGCAGCGTGTTCCCCGCGCCGGCGGTGCCGTTCGACGCGGAGAGCGTCGTGCGGAGGCTCGTCACCGTCCGGGGCGTGCACAACTACGCGCCGCGGCACCTGGTCGCCGCCGCGCGCTTCGTCGAGGAGCGGCACACGGCCTGGCCGCTGGCCGAGCTCGTCGGCGAGGTCGTCGCGCTGGCCGAGCTCGACGCGGGCATCGCGGCGGCCGCGGCGGGCGGTTCGGTGCGCGTGGGGGTGCGCCCCGCCTGAGCGGCGCCCGGGCGGCGGGCCGCCCGGGCCGCCCGCCGGCCCGCTCGCAGGCTCGCCGGCCCGCGCCGCCCCGCGCCTCTGTCCGCTCCCGCCGCCCGCGCCGCCCGCGCCGCGCGCGCCGCCCGCGCCGCCGCTCGCGCCGATCCGCGCCTCCCGCCCGAACACCGCCGAGTGAACCGAACACCGCCCACTGCGGCGGTGTTTCGTTCACTCGGCGGTGTCAGGGGGAGCGGAGAAGGTGCGGCGCGCGGGACGTGCGGCCGGGCACGCGGGGGCGCGCAGGACGAGCGGCTGCGCACCGGCTGCTGCGCCGCCGTGGCGCCGAACCCCGTTCCGTTCAGAGAACCACGTTCCTTCGTGGTTCTCCGAACGGAACGTGGTTTTGTGCGCCGGACACCGGTGCGGGGGAGGCGGGCGGCGCCTCCTCGGGTCAGGCCCCGATCGCTCGGATGAAGTGGCCGCCCTCGCGGGCGCGGCCCGACGCGGCCACGGTGAAGCGGACGATGTCGCTGCGGTAGCGGTCGTCGGACGCCTCGAACGTGCGGCCGTCACGCCCGCGCGTCACGCGGTGCAGGCGCAGGATCGGCGTGCCGACCTCGACGTCGAGCAGCTCCGCGTCGAGGTCGTCGGCGGCGACCGCGTCGATCTCGTGGTCGACGTCGTCGTACGCGAACCCGCGGGAATCGAGGTACTCGGTGATCGACACCGTGTCGAGGTCGACGTCGAAGAGGACGCGGCCGACCTCCTCGATGAAGGTGAGGCGCTCGAGCATGGTCGGCCGACCGTCGACGAGCCTCAGCCGCACGACGTCGACCACCAGGTCGCCCGGCGCGATGCCGAGGGCCGCGGCCTTCTCGTCGTCGGCGCGGCGGAGCGACACCTCCTGGGTGCGGGCTCCCGGCTCGCCGCCGACGTCGCGCACCCACTTCGTGAAGGGGATCGAGACGTCGACCGGATGGTGCGCCTTGCGGGCGACGACCCGGGCCGGGCGACCGCGCCGGGTCTCGACGAGGCCCTCGCTGCGCAGCGCCGCCAGCGCGTTGCGGATCGGCCCACGCGAGGTACGCCACTGCTCGGCCAGCTCGCCCTCGCTGGGCACGTCGTCGCCGACCGCCAGCTCGCCGCTGAGGATGCGACGACGCAGGTCGTCGGCGATCTGCTCGTAGAGGGTGGTGGCCACGGTCGGATCCTAGCGAGGGGCGGTGACGCGCCGGTGCCGACGGGGGGTCGAACCCAGCGGCGGAGCCTGCGGCGGCCTGCCCCCCGCTCGTCCGGCAGGATCGCCTCCGCCTCCGCCGCCCAGCCGCCGCCCCCGCCTCACCCGCCGCCCCGCCTCCGCCTCCGCCGCCCCGCCGCCGCCGAGCCGCCTCACCCGCCGACCCCCGCCAGCACGAGCCCGCCGCCCGCCGCGACGAGCACCACGCCCCACGGCGGCGTCCGCCACGCCGTCAGCAGCACGAAGCAGACGAGCGCGAGGCAGAACGCCCCGGTCGACGTGATCGCCGTGGTCGCCACCGGGTCGAACAGGGCCGCGGCGAGCAGCCCCACGACGGCCGCGCCCGCGCCGCGCATCACGCCGCGCAGCCAGGCCCGGTCGCGCACCGCCGCCCAGAACGGCAGCACCCCGACGACGAGCAGCAGCCCCGGCGCGAACACCGCCAGCGTCGCGAGCAGGGCGCCGAGTGCGCCTCCGGGGCCGAGCGTCGTCACGGCGCCGAGGTAGGTGGCGAGCGTGAAGAGGGGACCGGGCACCGCCTGGGCCGCTGCGTACCCCGTGAGGAACGCCTCCTCGGTGACCCAGCCGGGGTCGACGAGACCGGCCTGCAGCAGCGGCAGGACAACGTGGCCGCCGCCGAGCACGAGGGCTCCGGAGCGGTAGAGGACGTCGACCAGCGCGACCGTCTCGGAGCCGGTCGCCCGGGCGAGCACCGGCAGGCCGACGAGCAGCGCGGCGAACGCGACGAGGCAGGCGACGGCCGCGCGGCGAGGCACCGCGGCCGCCCAGCGAGCCGAGGAGGCGTCGGTCCCGCCGGGCGCACCGGCCCCGGCCCCCGGCACGGTCGCGTCGCCCCGGCACAGCCACAGCCCGGCCAGCACGCCGAGGGCGATCGCCGCGAGCTGGCCGGCCGAGCCCGGCAGCGCGAGCGCGAGCACGGCGGCGACCACGGCCACGGACGCGCGGACCCGGTCGGGCGCGAGCGACCGCGCCATCCCCGCCACGGCGTGCGCGACGATCGCCACCGCCCCGATCGTGAGGCCGGACACGACCGCGCCCCCGACCGGACCGTCGAGGAGGCCCGCCCCGGAGGCGACCGCGAACATCAGCAGGGCCGACGGCAGCGTGAAGGCGACGAACGCGGCGAGGGCGCCGAGCGGCCCGGCGCGCAGCAGCCCGAGGCCGAGGCCGACCTGGCTCGACGCCGGACCGGGCAGGAACTGCCCGAGCACGACGAGGTCGCCGTAGTCGGCGTCGTCGAGCCAGCGGCGCCGCTGCACCAGCTCCGCGCGGAACCAGCCGAGGTGCGCCACCGGCCCGCCGAACGACGTGACCCCGAGCACGGCGAACGCGCGCAGCACCTCGGCCGCGGTGCCGCGACGAGGGGGCGCCTCCTGCGGGGCGTCGTCCGGGGCGTCGTGCGTCGTGTCCATCCCGTCCATGGTGGCCGGTCGGCGGCCGCGGCGGCGTGCGGCGAGGTGGACGCCCGGTGACGGTCGGGTGACGGGCAGGGCGGCGGCCGTGGCCCGTGGAACACTGGACGACGTGCGCATCTACCTCGTCCGACACGGCCAGAGCACCGCGAACGCCGCGGGGGCCGTGAGCAGCGCGGCCCCCGGGCCCGACCTCACCGACCTCGGTCGCGAGCAGGCCGAGGCGCTCGCCGCCTCTCTCGGCGACGAGCGGATCGACGCCGTCTACGCCTCGACGCTCGTGCGGGCGCAGCAGACCGCGGCGCCGCTCGCCGCGCGCCTCGGGCTCGAGGTCGTCGTGCGCGACGACCTGCACGAGATCGAGGCCGGCGACCTCGAGGACAGGACGGACGAGGAGGCGCTCCGCGGCTACGTGCAGCCCCTGGTCGCCTGGGCAGGGGGAGACCTCACCGCATCCGCCCCCGGCGCTCCCGACGGGCACGCGTTCTTCGCCCGCTTCGACGCGGCGATCGCGGACGTCGTGGCGCTGCACGACGACGACTCCGCCGTGGTGGTCGTGGGTCACGGCGCCGCGACCCGCGTCTGGCTCGGCGGCCGCGCGCTCAACGTCGACCCGGCCTTCACGACGAGCACCGAGATGGAGAACACCGGGGTCATCGAGGTGACGGGGTCGCCCGTGGCCGGCTGGACGGTCGTGAGCTGGCAGGGCGCGCCCGTCGGCGTCGCCGCCCCGAACGACCCGACCGGCGAGGCACTCGGCGAGGGCTGAGCGCCCCGCGGCGCCA
This sequence comes from Frigoribacterium faeni, assembly GCF_011761235.1. Taxonomy (GTDB): domain Bacteria; phylum Actinomycetota; class Actinomycetes; order Actinomycetales; family Microbacteriaceae; genus Frigoribacterium; species Frigoribacterium faeni_A. The sequence goes on along the minus strand of NZ_JAAOYW010000002.1, from coordinate 732,778 downwards.
GCCCCGCACCCCGAAGTGGACGATGCACCCCGTCGTTTCGGGGTTCATCGTCCACTTCGGGGTTCGGGGAGTGCGCGGGGTGCGCGGGGGGCTGCAGCAGCCGGCGCTCAGTCGGGCAGCGGCGCCGCGTAGACGCGGAACTCGCCCTTCTCGGCGTGCATCCTCCACAGCGTGTCCGCGAGCACCTCGGGCTCGTGGGCAGGGTCGCCGCCCCCGATGCCGAGCGGGATGATGAGCTGGCCGACGTGGATCCCCTCGTCCGCCAGCGCACCGTGCAGCAGCTCGGCGTAGGCGCTCTCGCCCGCGAACGCGACGGCGGTGCCGGTCACGCCGTCGCGGGCACGGACCGCGCTCGAGCCGTTGACGAAGAGCAGGGTGCCGCCGCCGAGGCTGCGCATGCCCGGGATGACCTGGTGCGCGGCCGTCGCCGGGCCGTAGATCGAGAACTCGACCGGTCCGACGAGGTCGTCGGCGACCGTCTCGAGCACGGGGCGCATGAACTCCTTGGCGGGCAGCGGGCTGTACTGCAGCACCTCGATCGGGCCGAGGCGCGACGCGGCCTGCTCGAGCGCGGCGACGAGCGACGGACGGTCGCGCACGTCGGCGGTGAAGCCCGCGGCGGTGAACCCCTCGTCGACGAGCTGGGCGGCGAGCTGGTCGACGCGTCCCTGGTCGCGGGCGATGAGCGCGATGCTGAGGCCCTCCCGGGCGAAACGGCGGGCGACGGCGAGGCCGAGGCCCTGGCCGGCGCCGATGATGGCGAGTGTGGTCATGCCCCGACCCTACGGACGGCCGAGGAGGCGCGACCCGCCCTGCCAGCGAACGTCGAGCCTCAGGGGCGGCCGGCCGGCGCAGGCCGTCGGGTCAGCGGCCGAGCTCGCGCAGCAGCGCCGCCTCGTCGTCGGCGTCGAGGCCGGCCCGCCGCGGGCGGTCGAGCCCGCGGGCGCGCTCGTCGGCGAGCACCCGGGCCGTCGTCTCGGCGAGGGGCCGCGTCGTGCCGCCCGCGGCGCGGAACGCCGCCGTGTCGCGCCGGGCGAACCCGGACGCCTCGTGCGGCAGCCACAACGGCAGCGACCGCGGGCCCGCCCACCAGTGCACGTCGTGGTCGACCAGCCAGGCGTCGTCGACCGGCACGAGCTCGGCCGCGGTGCCGGCGGCGACCCGCGCCTCCTCGATCACGTCGGCGAGCGGCAGCGGCTCGCCCGCCGCGGTGACGACCCCGAGGAGGCGCTCCCGCCCCGCCCGGACCACGAACGCCGCGAGGTCGCCCACGTCGATCAGCTGCGCCCAGCGGCCCTCGGTCGTCGGCACCAGCACGCGTCCGCCGCGCGCCAGCCGCGACGGCCACCAGCCGAAGCGGTCGCTCGGGTCTCCCGGCCCGACGATCAGCGACGGACGCACCACGAGGAGGCGGTCGCCCAGCCGGGCGGAGGAGGTGCGTTCTGCCCACGCCTTCTGCTGGGCGTAGTCGCCGGGGTCGGGGCGCTCGCCGACGGCGACGAGCTCGGCGGACTCGTCGGCGCCCGGCTCGTCGTCCCGGGCGTGCACGGAGACGGACGAGATCGAGGTCCAGTGCCGCGCGCGGGCGGCGAGGGCGTCGAGCGCGCCCTCGACCAGGTCGGGGTCGGTCGCGAGCTCGACGACCTCGTCCCAGTCGCGGTCCACCTCGTCGTAGGCGCCGGGGAGGGTGCGGTCGGACCGGACCAGCGCTGCTCCGTCGGGGGCGCCTCCTGCGCTGCCCCGGGCGAGGCAGGTGACGTCGGCCCCGTCCGCCACCGCCTGTCGTGCGATCTCGTGGCCGAGCCACCCCGTCCCGCCGAGCACCAGCACCTTGCGCATGTGGGCCAGCCTGGCAGGTCGGGCGCGGGTCGGCACGGTGTCGGACGCCTCGTCTACCCTCGCCGCATGGACGCCGAGCCCCCCGACACCGCCACCACCGTCGTGCGCCTCTTCGTCGGCCACGCCTCGTCGCCCGTCTGGTTCGAGGGTCCGCGCGACTGGGGCGAGATGGGCTTCGACGACGACCTCACCGCCGACCTCCGGCGCTGGGACGCCGACTGGTACTCGTCCCGCGACCGCGACGACCACCGGTGGGTGGCCGACGAGCCCGAGATCGAGCACCGGCGCCGCGGCCTCGCCCTGGCGGGGCGCGTCGCCGACGCCCTCGGGCGGCCGTTCGTCGTCCAGGTCGACGCGGTCGACGAGCCCCGCGGGCCGGACGGGGCGCTCCGGCGCGAGCTGGTCGCCTCCGAGCAGGGGCCGATGCAGCCGCGCGCGTCGGCGCGGTTCCGGGCGTGGGCCGACGAGGCCCGGGCCGAGCACGCCCGCACGAGCGCGGCTCTCGCCGAGGGCGGCGGCCAGTGGGTCGCGTACGCGCCGTTGTCGGGCGAGACGTTCCGCCCGGGCAGGGCGCCGCGGCGGTGAGGGCGCCGGGCGGATGGTGAGAGCGCGGCGGCGGTGGAGGCGCGACGCGGATGGTGAGACCGCGAGTCATGAGGCGGGCACGGCCGCCGCGCAGGCGGCCGCGCCCTGGCCGATGTTGTCCGCAGAGAGCTTCACGGGCAGGGCTGCAGAGCAACACCAGCCGGTGAAGACGCACGTGAAGACGCCTTCGACACGGTGGACGCTACGCCGCGCGGGGGCCGCCCGTCCGGATGCGCGTCCCCGTCGACCGTCGTGCACGACGCCCCCAGGCGGAGACGGTCTACCGTTCAGGGCATGTCCGTCACCCTCCCTGCCCCTGGCCGCCTCGACGACCGAGCGGTCGTCGTCACCGGAGCGAGCTCCGGGATCGGCCGGGAGGCCGCCCGTGCCCTCTCCGAGCTCGGCGCGACCGTCGCCGTCGTCGGCCGGAACCCGGACCGCACCCGCGCCGTCGCCGACGAGGTGGGCGGCACCGCCTACCTCGCGGACTTCGCCGACCTGTCGTCGGTCCGCTCGCTGGCCGACCAGCTGCTGGCCGACCTGCCCCGCATCCACGTGCTCGCCAACAACGCCGGCGCCACGATCTCGGAGCGCCAGCGCACCTCCGACGGGTTCGAGCTGACGTTCCAGGGCAACCACCTGGCGCCGTTCCTGCTCACGTCGCTGCTGCTGCCGCGCATGGTCGAGACCGCCGCCGACCTGGCCGCGGGCACCGTCCGCGTCGTCCAGACCTCGAGCGCCGGCAACCTGTTCGGCCACGTCGACCTCGACGACCTCGACGGCGACGAGCAGCGCTGGCTCGGCGGCTTCCGCGCCTACGGCACGTCGAAGCTGTTGAACATCCTCTTCACGCGTGAGCTCGCCCGCCGGCTCGGCAGCACCGGCGTCGACGCGTTCGCGTTCCACCCGGGCTTCGTGGCATCGGGCTTCGGCGGCGACGGACCGGTGATGGCCTTCGCCAAGCGCGCCGCCGTGTCGACCGAGCAGGGCGCCGAGCCCCTCGTGCGCCTCGCGGCCGCGCCGTCGGTGCCGGCCCCGAGCGGCAACTACTTCGACCGGCTGCGTGCGCCCGGCCGTGTCGCGGCGCAGGCCGGCGACCGCGACCTGATGCGCGGCCTGTGGGAGCGCAGCGCCGACCTGCTCGGCATCCCCGCCGACCCCCTCGCCTGACCCGGCTCCCTGCCCGGCCCCTCCCTCATTCAGGAACGCGCGTCCTGAGTCCGCGCGGCGGGGGGAACGAGGTTCCTGAACGGTGCACGGTTCAGGAACTCGGGCCCGCGAGTTCCTGAATCATGAGAGAACCCCGAGCCGCGTCGAGCCGAGCATCGGACGCGAGGACGCGAGGACGCGAGGACGCGAGGACGCGCGGACGCGAGGAGGCGCGGGTCGGCTCCCACGCCAGCTCCCTCACTCAGGAACGCGCGTCCTGAGTCTGTGCGGCGGGGGGAACGAGGTTCCTGAACGGTGCACGATCCAGGAGATCGGGCCCGCGGGTTCCTGAATCATGAGAGGCCGACCTCGAGCACGAGCTTGAGCTCGAGCACGAGCACGGGCAGCCGCACGGGCACGAGCGGGAGCGCGAGCGCGCGGCGGCGCCGGGCACGAGCCGTCGTCGCGCGACCGGACGCAGGAGGCGCGGGCCAGGAGTTCCCGACCCGCGCCTCCTCGGCACCCTGCGTCCGCAGGGCGGCTCCGCCTAGTACGCGACCGAGATGTGCTCGCGGCGGTGCGCCGGCGTCTCGATCTCGTCGACGATCGCCGTGGCGAAGTCGGCGCCGCTGACGGCGGAGACCCCGGCGTCGTCGGTGAAGGCGACCTCGCCGCCGACGCGGTAGCGGCCGAGCGCCTCGCCCGGCGCGTACGAGCCGAACTGCAGCGCCGGCGAGACGAACGTGAAGTCGAGCTCGTCCGAGCTGGCGAGCAGCCCGCCCAGCACCTCGTTCATCTGCAGTGCCTCGGAGGCGAACTCCGGCGGCAGCTGCCCGGTCTCGGCCTGGCGCGGCCCGCCCTCCTCGAGGCGCAGCGAGCTGTAGCCGCCGACGACGACGAAGCGGGCGCCGTGCTGCTCGGCCAGGGCGGCGAGCTCGCGGTCGACCTCGACGATGCGTCCGTCGAGCTCGCCGCGCGGCGACAGGCTCGACACGACGACCTCGGCGTCGGCGACGGCACGCGCACGGGTGTCGGCGTCGACGAGCGAGCCGGTCTCGTAGCGCACGCCCTCGACGCGCGCCTCCTCGGCGGGTGCGTTGCGGCTGACCGAGACGACCTCGTGGCCGCGGCGCGCGGCCTCGGCGACGATCGCGCTGCCGGCGTAGCCGGTCCCTCCGACGACGGTGATGCGGGTCATGGTGCTCCTTCTGTCCGTGGTGGTCGGCAGCTACGCTAGGTCCATTGCTCTCCGATGGGAAGTAGGCACTTCTTGGTAACCGTCACCGCCCCCGTGTCCGACACCGCGCCTCCTGCGGTCGACCCGGCCGCCGACCTCGGTGCGCCTCCCGCCCTCGACCCGTACGCGGCCGGGTGCCCGTCGCGCCGCCTGCTCGACCGCATCGGCGACCGCTGGACCGTGCTCGTCGTCGGCGCCCTCGGCGACGGGCCGCTGCGCTTCTCGGACGTCCGCCGACGCGTCGAGGGCATCTCGCAGAAGATGCTGACGCAGACGCTCCGCGGGCTCGAGCGCGACGGGCTCGTGACGCGCACCGTCTTCGCCGAGGTGCCGCCGCGCGTCGTGTACGAGCTGACGGAGGCGGGCGAGACCCTCCGAGGCCCCCTGCGCGCCCTCGAAGAATGGTCGATCGCGCACTTCGGGCAGGTCTCGGGCGCCTGGGCCGAGTACGACGAGCGGGTGGGCGCGGGGGCGGACGCGCAGGGCTGAGGCCAGGACGGGCCGGCGGTCGGGCCGGTCGCTAGCTGTGCTCGCCGCGGAGCACGTCGGCACGGGCCTCGCGGTGCTCCTCCGTGCTGATGACGCCGCGCGCGGCGAGATCATCGAGCTCGGCGAGCCGCTCGTCGAGCGAGCGATCGGGTCGCAGCGCCCGTGACTGCAGGAGCCGGGCCGCGAGGTCGACCTGCGAGGTCACCGGACTGAGGCCGTTCCGCCGGGCGCGGACGACGTTCACCACCACGAGCACCACGACCGCGACGAACCCGAGCGCGACCACGCCGAGGGCGAGGCTCCAGACGAGGTCGTAGGAGGCGGGGAACCGGACCGTCGAGAGCAGCATGTCGGTCATCCTGGCAGCCGGACGCGCCGGGCCGGAAGGGCCTCTCGACGGGACCCCGAGACCTGTCGCTGCGGTGGGCCAGCGGTGCGTCGGCCCGGCGGCCCCTGCCGCGGGCCAGGGGGTGGACGCAGCCGCGCACGGGTCGTAGGGTCGAGGCGTGATCATCACCGCAGTCGCGCAGCCCTCGGGGCGTCAGGAGGTCGTCGGCGGACTCTCCGCCGGCGGCAGGTAGTCGCACCGTCGACTCCTCTTCCTCTCCCTCCCCCTCTGATCACTGCTCGTGTGCGCCGTCGTGTGCGCGCCTCCTCGGCTCGAGGCCGGCCCCGGCCGGTCCGTCGTGCGTCGAGCGGTCACGATCGGTCCTCCCGCCCGGCGCGGAGCACCGTCCGCGACCACTCGACCCCGGCCGGCCCGGCCCCGGCCCCGGCTCACAGCCCCCGGCGCGCGGCACCGCACCCGAGCGACCCTGCCGAACGGTGAACCCCTGATGCTGCCCCTGACCGCCTCCGCCCTCCGCGCCTCCTTCGTGAACGCCTCGCGCAAGGAGCTCGGCGACCTGCCCCTCCCTCCCGACCTCGACGTGCTCGCCTGGGACTCGCTCGAGTTCCTCGGCTGGCGCGACCCCAAGCTGCCCCGCCGCGCCTACGTCGTGGTGCCCGTCGACGGCGAGCCCGTCGGCGTGGTGCTGCGCCAGGCCGAGGCGACCCCCCGCGCCCGTGCCCAGTGCAGCCTCTGCCAGGACGTGACGCTGCCCGCGCCGGTCGCGTTCTTGAGCGCGAAGCGGGCCGGCGCCGCCGGACGCAACGGCGACACCGTCGGCACGCTCGTCTGCGCGGCCTTCCAGTGCAGCGTGAACGCGCACCGCCCGCCGCCGCCCGCGTACCTCGGGTTCGACGTCGCCGCAGCCGTCGAGCAGCGGGTGCTCAGCCTGCGCGAGCGGGCCGCCGGCTTCGCCCGGACGGTGCTCGACGGGCGCTGACGGGCCGGCCGGGCTTGCTCGTAGGTGTCGAGTCGTCGGGTGCGGTCGTCCGGGCTGCCGTGAGGCGCCGGTGCTGACCACTCGACGGGCTCGGGCCCGGCTCGGGCCCAGGTCCGGGCCAGACCCGGGGTCAGCCGAGGAGGCGCCCCACGGCCACGCGCACGATCGCGCGCTGGGCATCGACGTCGGCCGTCCGCGGCTGGTCGTCGGGCAGGCCCGGCAGCTGCATCCACGCCGACGCGATGGCCAGCACGAGGGCGAAGAGGTCGTCGGCCGACCACGGGGGCGTCCCGTCGCCCGCGACGAGCCGCTCCAGGTGACCCACGGAGGTGGTGCGCACGCTCTCGAGGACCCCGAACGACGACGCCCAGTCGTGCCGCTGCTCGAGGCGGGCCCACGACAGCAGTCGCTGGTTCGCGGGGTTCTCGACGAGGTGGTCGAAGACGGCGACGGCGAAGTCCTCGACCGTGGCGAAGTCGGTCGAGGCCGCCTCGCCGAGCTGCGCGAAGGAGTCGTTGAGCACGGCGGTGAACAGGGACTCCTTGTCGCCGACGTGGGCGTAGAGGCGCTCCTTGCTGCAGGCGGCCGCGGCGGCGATGCGGTCGACGCGCGCGCCGGCGAGGCCGTGCTCGGCGAACTCGGCCGTGGCCGCCGCGAGGATGCGGCGGCGCGTCTCGTCCGCGTCGTAGGCCATGCCCTCACGATAGCCACTCTCGAGCCGCCCCTTACGACCCAACCAACTAGTAGGTAGTATCGATCCGTCCACGACGGCCGCCCGTCGTGCGGCACCGCAGATCCAGGAGAACAGTGACCACCTCAGAAGCGCGACCCGCCACCGGGTCGCACCAGACCGCCACCCCGTCGTCCCGCCGCTGGTGGGTGCTCGTCATCGTCGGCCTCGCCCAGCTCGTCGTCGTTCTCGACGGCACCATCGTCAACATCGCCCTGCCGCAGGCGCAGGCCGAGCTCGGCCTGTCGGACGAGAACCGCCAGTGGGTCGTCACCGCGTACGCCCTCGCCTTCGGCGCGCTCCTGTTGCTCGGCGGCCGCATCGCCGACTTCTGGGGCCGCAAGCGCACCTTCATCGTCGGCATGGTCGGCTTCGGAGCGGCCTCGGCCTTCGGCGGGCTCGTCTCCACCGGCGAGCTGCTCGTCGCGGCCCGCGCCCTGCAGGGCGTCTTCGCCGCGCTGCTCGCCCCGGCCGCCCTGGCCGTGCTCACCACGACCTTCTCGCGCGGACGCGAGCGCAACACCGCCTTCGCCGTCTTCGGCGCCATCTCGGGCGCCGGGGCGGCGGTCGGCCTCGTGCTCGGCGGCGTGCTCACCGAGTTCGTCAGCTGGCGCTGGTGCCTGCTCGTCAACGTGCCGATCGTCGTCGTGGCCATCGTCGCGGCGGCGCTCGTCGTGCGCGAGAGCAAGGCCGAGGGCGACAACCGCCTCGACGTGGTCGGCACCGTCGTCGTCGCGCTGGGCCTCGCGTCGCTCGTCTACGGCTTCACCCAGGCCGAGGACGGCTGGGGCTCCGCGGTCGTCATCGGCTTCATCGCGCTCGGTGCGGGACTGCTCGCCCTGTTCGTCCTCGTCCAGAAGCGCAGCGACCACCCCCTCCTGCCCCTCGGCGTGCTGACGAACCGGGTGCGCGGCGGGGCGTTCCTCGTGCAGCTCATCGTGGGCAGCGTCATGATCGGCGCCCTGCTCTACCTCACGTTCCACCTGCAGATCGTGCTCGGCTTCGGCCCGCTCGAGGCCGGGCTCGCGACCCTGCCGATGACGCTCGTCATCATGGTGATGGCGCCGATCCTCACCAAGCTCCTGCCCGTGATCGGACCGCGCGTGCTCATGGTCGTCGGGCCGCTCGTCGCCGCCGCCGGGCTGTTCTGGCTCTCGGGCATCACGGCCGACGGGTCCTACGCGACGCACGTGCTGCCTCCGTTGCTCGTCATGGGCGTCGGCCTCGCCGGCGTCTTCGTGCCGATGCAGAACCTGGCGCTCGCCGGGGTCGCCCCGCACGAGGCCGGCGCCGCCAGCGCCACCTCGAACGCGATGATGCAGATCGGCGGCTCGGTCGGGCTCGCCGTGTACACGAACCTCTACGCGTCGGCCGTGGCCGGCAGCAGCGCGGGGCAGCTCGGCGCGCTCGTCGACGGGTACTCGGCCGCGTTCGTCGCGGCGGGCGTCGCGACGCTGATCGCGGCGGCGATCTCGTTCACGATGATCCGCGGCCGCAAGGAGGACCTGCTGCCCAGCGGCCCCGTCGTGCACATGGGCTGAGCCGCGCGCCGGCTGCGCACCGAACCCCGTTCCGTTCGGAGAACCCCGTTCCGTTCGGAGAACCCCGTTCCTTCGTGGTTCGGTGAACGGAACGGGGTTCTCTGCGCCGGACACCGCCGAGTGAACGGAACACCGCCCACTGCGGCGGTGTTTCGTTCACTCGGCGGTGTCGGGGGAGCGAGGAGGTGCGGCGCGGGGCGCGTGGGAGGCGCGGCTCGGCACGCGGGGGCGCGCAGGGAGCGCGGGGGCGCGCAGGGAGCGCGGGACGTGCGGCTGGGTGCGGCTGCCGCGCTGGCCGTGGCACCGAACCCCGTTCCGTTCGGAGAACCACGTTCCTTCGTGGTTCTTTGAACGGAACGGGGTTCTCTGCGTCCGACACCGCCGAGTGGACCGGACACCGCCCATTGCGGCGGTGTTCCGTTCACTCGGCGGTGTCGGGGGAGCACAGGAGGCGCGGTGCGGGGCGCGTGGGAGGCGCGGCTCGGCACGCGGGGGCGCGCAGGCGGCGCGCGGGAGGTGCGGTGCGGGAACGCGCAGGAGGTGCGGCTCGGCACGCGGGGGCGCGCAGGAGGTGCGGGGCGCGCTCGGCGGACGCCGCGCCTCCTCGAGGGGGCTACTCGGCCTTCTCGGTCTGCCACTTCTCGGGGGCGCGGTCGCCGTTGGGGCGGACCGGGCGCACGTCGCCGACGATGGGGATGGCGCGCTTGCGCAGCGCCCACATGTAGCGGACGAAGAAGTGGGTCAGCGTCGACAGGCGGTTGCCGTTGCCGAGCAGGCTCGTGATGTGCACGAAGACCCAGAGCAGCCAGGCGACCGGCCCTGTCATCGTGAAGCCGTTGGGCAGCTGCACCACGGCGGCGTTCGTGCCGACCGTCGCCATCGTGCCCTTGTCGTGGTACTCGAACGGCTTGAGGGGCTTGCCCGCGAGCATCCGCTGGATCTGCTCGCCGATGTGCTCGCCGCCCTGGATGGCCGGCTGCGCCAGCTGGGCGAGCGCCTCGTCGGTGGCCGCGATGTCGCCGGCGGCGAAGATGCGGTCGAGCCCCTTGACCGTGAGGTCGTCGTTGACCTGGATGCGCCCGCCGTGGGTCTGCGGCACGCCCCAGCCGGCGACCTCGGCGTGGGCGGCGACGCCGGTGGCCCAGACGACGAGCTCGGCGGGGATGAACTCGCCCGAGGCGGTGCGGACGCCGTCGGGCGTCACCTCTTCGACGCCGGTGTCGAGGCGCAGGTCGACGCCGCGCTTGCGCAGCACCTTCGCGGCGTAGCGACGGAGGCGCGGCGCGAACGGCTTGAGCAACTCGCCGCTGCGGTGCACGAGCGTGATCGTGATGCTGGAGGCGTCGATCTCGGGGTACGCGTCCTTCAGGGCCTGGTCGCGCAGCTCGGCCAGCGCGCCGGCCATCTCGACGCCGGTCGAGCCGCCTCCGACGATGACGACCCGCACCTCGCCGCTGCCCACCGACGCGGCCGCGTTCTCGAGCTGCGTGAACAGCTCGTCGCGGATGCGCAGGGCCTGCGAACGGGAGTACATCGAGTAGGCGAACTCGTAGGCGCCCTTGGTGCCGAAGTAGCTGGTGTTGACGCCGTTGGCGAGCACGAGGGCGTCGTACGAGATCTCCTCGCCGTCGCGCAGCGTGATGACGCGCTCGTCGGCGCGGACGGTCGTGAGCAGCCCGTGGCGGAAGTCGGCGTTCGACTGCTTCGAGCGCAGGCTGCGGAGGAAGTACGTGACGTCGCCCGCGTTGAGGCCTCCGGTGGCGACCTGGTACATGAGCGGCTGGAACATGTTGTAGACGTGCCGGTCGACCAGGGTGATGTCGACGTCGGCGTCCTTCAGGGCCCGCATCGTGGCGATGCCCGCGAAGCCGCCGCCGACGACGACGACGTGGGGTCGGGTGGCTCGGCCGTCGGTGGTGCGGTCGTCGGACATAGGGGTGCTCCTGCGGGGTGCTCGGTTCGTGGCGGAGGTCGCCGATGACCCCGGATCTGCAGGCGGCTGGTTCCTCCGCCCGTGTCAGGGTACTCGCCTCCCAGGGCCCCTCGGACCCCCCTTTGCAGTCTGCGCAACAGGTGTCGCGGACTGCCCCCGCACGCGACGACGGCCCGACTCGGCGCGGTCGGAGTAAGGTCTGCCTCACCGGATCAGACAGGCCCGTGCTGACGCAGGGCCGAGGGGGCGCACCGTCGTGACAGGACACCACCGCGAGCACAGCAGTGCCCCGCTCGACCGCCGAACGCAGGCGCACCGGTGAAGGGCTACGTGCTCTGGCGCCGTGACGCCTCGCCCGTCGTGCGCCGTGACCGCGAGGGCGACGACCGCCTCCGGCTCGTCGCCTCGCTCGAGGACCTCGTGCCGCTGGGCGCCGAGATCGCCGGGCTCGTCATCGACGAGGGCGACCGCTGGGGCTCGACGCCCCCGGCCGACGACGCCCGACCGCTCGCCCCGGTCACCGACCTCTTCGGGGCCGGCCGTGCCGCCCCGCGCCGCCGCCGGCACCGCTGACCCTGCGCCCGCCGAGCTAGGGTCGTGAGGACCGTCGCGCACCCGGCCGACGGCAGTCGAGGAGGCGCGCAGCCGTGACCGAGGTCGTCCTGTTCCACCACGCCCAGGGACTCACGCCCGGGGTGGTCGCCTTCGCCGACGCCCTCCGCGCCGCGGGGCACGTCGTGCACACCCCCGACCTGTTCGAGGGCCGCACCTTCGGCTCGGTCGACGAGGGGCTCGAGCACGTGCACGGCCTCGGCGTGGGCGAGGTCGCGGCCCGGGGCGTCCGCTCCGCCGCCGACTTCGACGCGGACGTCGTCTACGCCGGGTTCTCCCTCGGCGTGCTGCCCGCCCAGCACCTGGCCCAGTCGCGGCCGGGGGCCCGGGGCGCCCTGTTCTTCCACGCCTGCGTGCCCGCCGCCGAGTTCGGCACCTGGCCGACGGGCCTGCCGGTGCAGGTGCACGGCATGGAGCACGACCCCTTCTTCGCCGACGAGGGCGACCTCGACGCGGCTCGCGAGCTGGTCGCGCAGGTGCGCGCGGCCGACCCGACCGCCGACGCCGAGGTGTTCACGTACCCGGGCAGCGAGCACCTCTTCGCCGACTCGTCGCTCGCGTCGTACGACCCCGCCGCGGCGGCGCTGCTCACGGAGCGGACGCTGGAGTTCCTCGCGCGGCGCTGACCCGCCCGCCCGGCCCGGCGCGGGCCCGCCCGGCCCGGCGCTGACCCGGCCGCCCGTGCGGCCGACCCGGCCGCCTGCCCGCGCGTTCGACCCGGCCGCCTGCCCGCGCGCCCGACCCGGCCGCCTGCCCCACGGGACGTCCGAGTCGTCGTGAGTCGCGCCTCCTTGCGTCCCCGGATCGATCGGAGCATCGTGGCGTCCCGGTGGGGCCCGCCCACCGGCCCTCGACCTCGGAGCGACCCATGACCGACCGCATCCTCACGACCCACGCCGGCAGCCTGCCGCGCACGCCCGAGCTGACCCGCCTGCTCGTGGCCCGCGACCAGCGCCGCCCCTTCGACCCCGCCGAGCTCGAGGCCGTCAGCGCCGCGGCCGTCGCCGACACCGTCGCGAAGCAGCTCGACACCGGGCTCGACGTCGTCAACGACGGCGAGGTGCCCCGCGTCGGGTTCTCGACCTACGTGCTCGAGCGCATCGACGGGTTCGGGGGAGCCGGGCACCGCAAGCCGACACTCGACAGCCTCGCGTTCCCCGACTACGCCGCGTACCAGGCGAAGCAGATCGTCGAGGGCGCCGACGTCGCCCGCGTCTGGGACCCGCCGGTCGCGCAGGGCCTGCTCGAGTACGACCCCTCGCTCGCGGGCATCACGGCCGACCTCGACGGCTTCGAGCGCGAGCTCGCCGTGCAGGCCGCGGCCGGCCGGACGCCCGCCGGCACGTTCTTCTCGGCCGCGACGCCCGGCATCGTCTCGACGACGCTGCTGCTCGACGCCGCCAACCCGCACTACGGCGACCAGCGCGAGTACGTCTTCGCGCTCGCCGAGCAGCTGCGGCTCGAGTACGAGGCGATCGTGGCCCGCGGGCACGTGCTGCAGCTCGACGCCCCCGACCTCGCCATGGAGCGGGTGATCCAGTTCGGCGACGCCACCCTCGACGAGTTCCTCGAGGCCGTCGACCTGCACGTCGACGCGCTCAACCACGCGCTGCGGAACATCCCGCGCGAGAGGACGCGCCTGCACGTCTGTTGGGGCAACTGGCAGGGCCCGCACCAGGACGACGTGCCGGTCGACGTGCTGCTGCCGCACCTGTACCGGGCCGAGGTCGGCGCCTTCAGCATCCCGCTCGGCAACCCGCGGCACCAGCACGAGGCGCCCGCGTTCCGCGAGCACCCGCTGCCCGAGGGCGCGTCGCTCATCGCCGGGGTCGTCGACGTGACCACGAACTACCTCGAGCACCCCCAGGTCGTCGCGAACCGCATCGTCGAGGTGGCGGAGGCCGTGGGCGACCCGACGCGCGTCCTCGCCGGGACGGACTGCGGCCTGTCGACCTTCGCCAGCTACGAGTTCGTCGCGACCGACGTCGCGTGGGCAAAGCTCGGCGCGCTGGTCGAGGGCGCCGGGATCGCGTCTCGGCGGCTCTTCGGGGCGTAGGGCGGGGGAGGACGGGGCGGGCGCGGGCCCGGGCCGGGCGAGCGAGCGAGCGGCCCCGGCGGGCGACCGGGGCCGAACGGGCGACCGGCCCCCCGCGGGCGACCGGGCCTCCGCGAACGACCGTGCCCACGCGGGCGAGCGCGCGAGCATCCTCCTCCGGGGAGCCGGGGTCAACCCCCTCCGCGCAGTTGTCCCCCTGGGCGGCGTTCCTGTGACGGCGCCGTGGGGTCGCGGAACAGTGTGAGCCGACGCATCGACGGACCGTGACCCCCACGGTCTCCGACCCCTGAGAGGTCCCCATGAGCGACACCCACGGAGACGGCACCACGCCGCCGACCCCCCTGTACGACCAGGCCGCCGAGTCGGGCTCGCCGCTCGGCGAGGTCGGCGCCTACCGCGACGTCGAGGGCAGCCTCGACCGACCGTTCGACGAGACCGACGTGGACGGCGTCCCCAGGGCCGCAGGAGGCGCCTCCTCGTCCGACGGGACCGGTCCGGCGACCGGCACCGACGGCACGAGCGCGGGGTCGACCTGGCCCGTCGCCCCGACCGGCAGCACGTACGCCACCGGCTCGACCGACGGCACAGCCTCGACCGGCAGCACCGCCTCGACCGGCAGCACCGACGGCTCCGGCTCGACCGGCGCCTCCGGCAAGGCCGACGCCGCGAAGGACGAGGCCGGCAAAGTCGCTGGCGACGCCAAGGAGCAGGCCGCGAACGTGGCCGGCAGCGCCAAGGAGCAGGCCGGCAAGGTCGCCTCCGAGGCGACCGACCACGCCAAGCAGCTCTACGGCCAGGCGACGAGCGAGCTCAAGGACCAGGCCGGCGCGCAGCAGGAGAAGGCCGCGGCCGGTCTCCGCTCCGTCGGCGAGCAGCTCGACTCCATGGCGCAGGGCGCCGACGACGGGGTCGCCCAGCAGCTCGTGAGCAACCTGTCCGGCCGCGCGCACGGCGTGGCCGAGTGGCTCGAGGGCCGCGACCCCGGCACGCTGCTCGACGACGTCAAGCAGTTCGCCGCCCGCAAGCCCGGCACCTTCATCGCGATCGCCGCCGTCTCCGGCCTCCTCGCCGGCCGCGTCGTCAAGTCGCTCACCGCCGAGGCGAAGGACCAGCACGACGCCGCGTCCGCGCACGACGCCGCCCCGTCCGCGCAGCACTCCACGGGAGCCGCGCACACCACGGGCACGACGGCCACCGGCCCGGTCGCCGGCGAGTACGACGTCGTCACCGAGGGCGACGTCCCCGGCCTCGGCACGCCCGGCACCGCGGGCTCGAGCAGCGGCGGCACCGCCAGCGGCACCGACCACGTCACCACGACCGGCACCGTGCCCGGCACGTGGCCCGACTCGGCGGTGACCCGCCCGTGACCGACCCGACCACGGGGGCGGCGTACCCGTCCTCGTCGACCGCAGCCGGCGCCTCCGGCGCTCGCGTGCCCAGCCCCGACGCACCTGCACCGCAGGAGCGCGCCGGGACCACCTCGCTCGGCGACCTGCTCGGCAGCGTCACCGGCGACATCTCGACCCTGTTCCGCCAGGAGGTCGAGCTGGCCAAGGCCGAGCTCACCGTCTCGGCCAAGAAGGCAGGCAAGGGCGCCGGCATGTTCGGCGGCGCCGGCCTCACCGGCCTCTTCGCCTTGCTGTTCCTGTCGCTCGCCGCGATGTGGGGCCTCGGCACGCTGATCGGCCTCGGCTGGTCGTCGCTGATCATCGCCGTGGTCTACGGCGTGGTCGCGCTCGTGCTGTTCCTGCGCGGCAAGAAAGAGCTGAAGCAGATCCAGGGGGCGCCGAAGACGGTCGACTCCCTCAAGAAGATCCCCGAGACCGTGAAGCCTGGAGGCACCGCATGAGCACCGCAGACGGGTCGAAGACCCCCGAAGAGATCCGCGCCGAGATCGAGCGCACCCGCGCCGGCCTGAGCTACGACGTCGACACCCTGGCCGACAAGGTCAACCCGTCGAGCATCGCGCAGCGTCAGACCGACAAGGTCAAGGGCAAGTTCACGAACATGAAGGAGTCGGTCATGGGCACCGCGCACAGCGGCACGTCGAGTGCGTCCGACGCCGCGTCGGGGGCCGTCGACTCGGCCCGCGAGACGGCGCAGCAGGCCGTCGGCAAGGCCAAGGGCAACGCCCTCGCCGTGGGGCTCATCGCCTTCGGCGTCGGTGCGCTCGTCGCCTCGCTGATCCCCGCGTCGGACGCCGAGCAGGAGCTCGCCGCCTCGGCCAAGGACAAGGCCGGCCCTGCCGTCGACGCCGCCAAGGGCGCCGCGCAGGACGTCGCGCAGAACCTGAAGGAGCCCGCCCAGGAGGCGTTCGCCAGCGTCAAGGACACGGCGCAGGAGGCGGCGAGCACCGTCAAGGGCGACGCCCAGTCGGCTGCCGGCGACGTGAAGGACAGCGCGCAGCAGTCGCGGGACACCGTCCAGGGCGCCTGACACCGGCCCCCGGCACGACCGCGGACGACCCCGGTCTCGACGTCTCCCTCCTCGCGGGGGAGACGGTCGGGACCGGGGTCGTCCGTCGTGCGGTGTGCGGCCTGGCGCCAGGCGCCTGCGGCCTGGCGGCCTGGCGCCTAGCGGCCGAGGACGATCGAGCCGGTGTGCGTGCGGATCGTCGAGGTCCGGGTGCTCAGCGCGCTCAGCTGGGCGCGCACGTAGCGGCCGAGCGAGGTGCGCTGCACCGACGGCGACACGTACGAGCCGATGGTGACGGCGTCGCGGTGCGCGGTCGAGACGTACGAGCCGACCGGCTCGTCGCGGACCGTCGTGCTGACGTAGCGGCCGCCGAGCGGGAACGGCTGGGCGGGGGTGGTCGACGCGGTGTGGGTCGATGCGGTGCGGGTCATGGGGGCCTCCTCGTTCGTGGAGGACGAGGCCGGCCGGTCGGGTGAGGGCGAGCTGCTCGTCTCCGTCGGCGTTGCCCCCACTGTAGCGCCTTTTCTTGAACAGTTCAAAACAACTGCCCCACGTCGCGCGCATCGTGTCGCGCGCCGCCCTGCCGCCGAGGGCGGGTCTTCCGGGGCGAGGGCGGGTGCGCGCCGACCCGCCCTCGGCCCGGAACACCCGCCCTCGAGCGCGTCTGCCCGGGCGCGCCCGGCGTCGGGACGCGGCGGTCGAGCCGAGGAGGCGCGCGTAGCGTGGGCCGGTGAGCACCGCACCCGGGACCCGCAGCCCCGACGACGCCGACCCCGGGCTGAGCGCGAGCCCGTCGCCGCTCGACCCCGCGCCGAGGGCGAGCACGTCGGCCCCTGCGATCGACTCCGACTCCGACCTCGACCCCGGGCCCGCGGCCGCCCCGGCGCCGGACGAGACCCGCAGCTTCGAGACGCGGGTCGGCACGATCGTCGGCCGCGTCGACGGCGACGTGGTGCGCGTGCTCGGCGTGCCGTACGCGGTGGCCGAGCGGTTCGAGGCTCCCCGACCCGCGCCTCCTGCGGTCGACGACGAGGGGCGACCCGTTCCGCTGCTCGCGTTCGAGCGCTCGCCCGCGTCGCCCCAGATCTCGTCGCCCGCGATGACGCTGCTCATCGACGACGCGGCCCGCGGCATGGTCGACTCCGAGCACTGCCAGGCGCTCTCGATCACGCTGCCCGCCGACCTCGCGCCGGGGGAGCGGCTGCCCGTGATGGTGTTCATCCACGGCGGGTCGTACGTCAACGGGGCCGGCGACCTCGCGGTCTACGACCCGCGCTCGCTCGTGGTCGAGCAGCGCGTCGTCGTCGTGACGGTGACCTACCGGCTGAACGTGTTCGGGTTCCTCGGCGACGGGGAGCGCGTGCCGTCGAACCTCGGACTGCTCGACCAGCTCGAGGCGGTGCGCTGGGTGCACGACACGATCGGGTCGTTCGGCGGCGACGCCGACACGATCACCCTGTTCGGCCAGTCGTCGGGCGGCGACTCGGTCGCGCACCTGATGATCAGCGAGGGGGCGCGCGGGCTGTTCCGGCGGGCGATCGTGCAGAGCGCACCGCTCGGGCTGGGCGCCGGCCGCGCCGCCATGTCGAAGGCCATGCTGCGCGTCGTCGGCACGCCCGACCCCGACGCGACGGTCGAGGAGCTGCTCGCCCTGCAGCCGCTCGCCGAGCGCGCCGCCCTCCGCTTCGGCCTGCGCGGCGGCATGCCCTTCGGGCCGCAGTACGGCCGGGCGCCCCTGCCCGCCGAGCGCGACCGGGACGCCGCCTGGCGCGACGCCGCCCCGCACGTCGACCTGCTCATGGGCGCGACGACCGAGGAGACCGGGCTGTACGTGCCGCTCGTCCGCGCGCTCGACGTGATGACGAGCCTGCCGGTCGTCGGCGGGCTGCTGCGCCGCGTGCTCGTGCGGGCGACGACGGGGGCCGTGTACGGACGCGACGTGCGTCGTTTCGTCGACCGGCACCGCGCCTCCGGCGGTCGTGCCGTGCGCTACGAGCTCAGCTGGGAGCCCACAGGCAGCCGCTACGGCGCCGCGCACATCACCGACCTGCCGCTGCTGCTGGGGTCCGAGGAGGCGTGGGGCCGGTCGGCGCTGCTGGGCACCTCCGACTGGGCGGACGTCGACCGCCTCGGTCGCCGCGTGCGACAGATCTGGGCCGACTTCGCCCGCACGGGGACCGTCGCGGCGGACGCCGCCGCGGGCCTCTCGGGGACGCTGGTGCTCGACCGCGGCTGAGCCGCGCGGGTGCTCGTCGCAAATGCCGACAGGTTGCGCTGATCGGGCGCCGCAACACGGGGAATTCCCGTCGTTGTGGCGTCGCCGGTCGGCATTTGCGTCGACCCCGCCATGCGCTAGGTGTGGCTGTCGCAAATGCCGACAATATGCGCTGATCGACCGCTAGAACCCTTGGATTTCCCGGTGTTGCAGCCTGCCCGGTCGGCATTTGCGGCACGGGCACGGATGCAGGGCTCGAGCACGAACGCGGGCACGGGCACGGGCACGGGCAGGTGCACGCAGCGCGCGCGACGGCGGGAGCGCCGGGTCGTCGCCCCTCGTGCTCGACCCGACGCTCCCGCGTCTCCCCCCTCGGCCGGTCGTCCTCTCCCCGACGACCGGCCCGGCCCGGCGCCCCCGCGCCCGACCGAGTCTGGTGTGCTGCCCGGGCTACCCCTGCCCCGAGCCGGCGGCCTGGGCGGCGAGCACCGCCTCGGCCATCGGGATGAGCAGGTGCTGGTTCTCGCGCGTCACCCCGAACCCTCCCTGCACCTCCACCCACGTGTCGTCGACACGGAGGTGGACCGAGCACGACATGCCCTCGCCCTCGATGCACGAGGCCCAGGCCTCGTCGGCGCCGGCCACGTCGACGGGCGAAGCGCCGTCCCCCTCGTCGGGGACAGCCCAGCCCGCTCCGGGTGCCCAGATGACGCTGACCCCCTGGATCCCCGTCTCCGACTCGAGTGCCGCATCCGGGGCCGTCAGCCACTGGCAGCCCTCGACCGACGGCTGCGTCGACCAGATGCCCGTCTCGGGCACCCACTCGAACAGGTCGGAGCGTTCGACGGGAACCCCACCCGTGAGCAGCCGGCTCACCTCTCCGCCGATGGCGAGGTCCGAGCACTCGGTGTCGTCCCAGCTGCTCGCCGGTGCGTCCCACACCGTCGGCACCGGCGTGGACCGCAGCTCCGCGGCGAGGGCGTCGAGCACCGGCCGGATCACCTCCGGGGTGGGCGGGGCCTCGACGCCGCCGCTCGGCTGGGAGGTGCCCTCGAACCACCACGGACCGACGACGACCGAGGCCCGGCAGGCGGACGAGTCGTCGCAGGCCACCGCCGAGACGTCGCCCACGCCGAGGTCGGCGAGCCCGCTCTGGCGCAGGCCGGAGATCCACTCACGGCCGCGGTCCCCGGCCGGGGACACCGTGATCTCGAGGGTCGTCCCGGTCGAGAACTCTCCCCCCGGGCCGAAGTAGCACCTCAGCACGCCGGCCTGGCGATAGGCGGCGCCCAAGGGGCGCAACACGGGTGCGTCGAGGTCGACCGTGCCCACGTCCGAGACCAGGGACGCCACGCCGATGCGGTCGCCGAGCGCATCGCAGTCGACGTCGAAGGCAGGTCTGGGCTCGGCCGGCTGTGCCGGAGGCTCGGTCGGGAACACCGGCGTCGCCGAGACGGAGGCGCCGGGCTCGGGCGTGGGCGAGGAGGTGGGGGTCGGGCTGGCGGCCGGTGCCGCCTGGAACGGAGAGGGCAGGACCAACGCCAACGCGCCTCCTGCGCCCCCGATCCCGAGCAGGGCGACGAGGCTCAGGGTCAGCCCCAGGTGGCGGCGGGCCCACGGGCGTCGCCGGGCGGGCGGCTCGGCGGCGGCGCGGCGCAGCACGTCCTGCTTCATCGAGACGAGCATGCGGTTCAGGTCGTCTCCGGTGGGGGGCTCAACGTCCATCGCGGATCACCGCCTTCCTCAGTCGTGTGCGGGTGCGGGAGACCCGTTGTGTCAATGCGCCGACGCTGAGCCCGAGCAGGGCGGCGGCCTCGGCGTAGTTGCGGCCCTCGATGAGGCACAGCTCGCAGATCTGCTGGTCGACCGGGCTGAGCGCCTCGATCTCGGAACGGACCCAGCGCAGCCGCTCGCGCGCCTCCTGGGCGTCGTCGTCGGCGGGGGCGGCCAGCTCGGCGGGCAGCTCGTCGGCCTCGGTGCGCTGCCGCTTGCGACGCAGGTTCATCGCGTGGTTGCGGCAGGCGACGAGCAGCCAGGGCAGCAGCGAGCCGTCGTGCAGGGTGATCTCGGCCGAGCGGCGCCAGAGGGTGACGAGCGTGTCCTGCACGATCTCCTCGACGTCCATCCGGCTGTCCACGAGCGCCCAGGCGTAGCGGGTCAGCGTCGGCGCCCAGCGGTCGAAGATCTCCGACAGCGCGCGCTCGTCGCCGCCCGACGTGCGTCGCACGAGATCGGAGTCGTTCTCCGTCGTCAGGTCCATGTCTGCCCCCCTCACTACAGGAATGTCGCAGATCGACGAGACCTGACAGAAATCGTGGAGTTTCTCTTCGGAGGGTGCCGGCGGCGTTCAGGAACGGCCGGGCGCCTCCTCCTGATCCGTGCACCGTTCAGGACTCCAGGCGGGCTCCGTGCACGGATCAGGACTCGCGTTCCTGAACGAGGGAGCAGCCCGCAGGCGGCGACCTGGGAATCAGCGCAAGGCCGAGGAGGCGCGCGAGAGCAGGCTGGGAGACATGCCCGACGCAGACAGCACCGCTCCCGACCCCGGGGCCACCGCCTCCTCCTCGACCGCCGACTCCTCGACCGCCGCGGCGCTCGACCTCGTGCGCTCCGAGGTGGACGCGGCCGTCCGTGCCGTCGCCGACACCGACCCCGAGGGCCTCGACGCCGTCGCCGACCTCGTGTCGGGCGCCGGGCGCGTCTTCGTGCACGGCGCCGGTCGCTCGGGGCTCGCGCTGCGGATGACCGCGATGCGCCTCATGCACCTCGGCCTGACCGTTCACGTCGTCGGCGAGGTCACGGCGCCCGCGATCGGCGAGGGCGACGTGCTGCTGACCGCGAGCGGGTCCGGCACGACGGGCGGCATCGTCCGCGCGGCCGAGTCCGCCCGCGACGCCGGGGCGCGCGTCGCCGCGGTGACCACCGCCTCCTCGTCGCCCCTCGCCGAGCTCGCGACGGCCGTCGTCGTCGTGCCCGCCGCCGAGAAGCTCGACCGCTCGGGCTCCGCCTCGGCGCAGTACGCCGGCGGGCTCTTCGAGCAGGTCGTCGTGCTCGTCGGCGACGCGCTGTTCCACGCGCTCTGGCAGCGGTCCGGCCAGAGCGCCGACGACATGTGGCCCCGCCACGCCAACCTCGAGTAGCTGACCGGCGCCCGCCGCGCCCGCGCCTGCCCGATCCCCCCACGTACCACCCCGACAGAAGGAGCACCACATGAAGCTGCAGTTCGCCATGGACACCCTGACCACCGAGGCCGCCCTCGAGCTCGCCGCCGCCGCCGCGCCCAGCGTCGACATCATCGAGCTCGGCACGCCGCTGATCAAGGCCGAGGGCTTCCGCGCCATCACCGCGATCAAGGAGGCGCACCCCGACAAGGTCGTGTTCGCCGACCTGAAGACGATGGACGCGGGCGAGCTCGAGGCCGGCGAGGCCTTCAAGGCCGGCGCCGACCTCGTCACCGTGCTCGGCGTCGCCGGCGACAGCACCATCGCCGGTGCCGTCAAGGCCGCCAAGGCCCACGGCAAGGGCATCGTCGTCGACCTGATCGGCGTGCACGACAAGGCCGCACGCGCCAAGGAGGTCGTCGCCCTCGGCGCCGAGTTCGTCGAGATGCACGCGGGCCTCGACGAGCAGGCCGAGGACGGCTTCACCTTCGAGACGCTGCTCGAGGCCGGCAAGGCGTCGGGCGTGCCGTTCTCCGTCGCGGGCGGCGTCAAGGCCGCCACCGTCGGCTCGGTGCAGGACGCGGGCGCCCAGGTCGCCGTCGCCGGCGCCGCGATCTACGGGGCCGACGACGTCGCCGACGCCGCCCGCGAGATCCGCGCCGCCATCAAGTAGCACGAGCCAGGGAACGCGCAGGAGGCGCGGTGCGGGTCGGACCTGCACCGCGCCTCCTGCGCGTCCGGGCCGTGCTCGCTCGGCGTCCGCGTGCCGGTCGAGCGTGCGCTGGCCGCGCGTGCCGCTCGTCGAGGGCGGGTGTTCCGGGCCGAGGGCGGGTCGGCGGCGACCCGCCCTCGAGCCGGAACACCCGCCCTCGACACGTGCCCGTGTGCCCGGCTGCGCGCGGACTAGTGCACGAGCACGACGGCGAGCGTCGTGGGGGCGTCGTGGCCGGGCCAGGTCGCGGACAGCACCTGCGTGGTGTCGTGCGCCGCGCCTCCTGCGGCCTCGACCAGCGACGAGACGGAGTGCTCGTCGACGGTGCGCGCGACCACGAGCGTGCACGAGCCGGCGTCGACGACCGACGCCCCTTCGAGGTGGCGCACCCCGACGACCTCGGTGTCGGGCACGACGGCGTCGGCCGTGCCGCTGCCCACGACGATCGTGGTCGACTCGTGCGGGACGCGCTCGCCGTCGGCGGTCTGCAGCACCTCGTCGGCCTGGCCGCCGCCCGTGAGCGCGGCCGCGATCGTCGTCGCGACGAAGACGGGGTCGCCACAGCCGTCGTAGACCCAGCGCTCGCCGAGCACGGAGTGCTGCATCGTGCCGACGAGCCGGTCGTCGGCGCCGGCGAGAGGGGCTCCGCGATAGGTCAGCGGCACCTGCAGCACCGGACCGTCGCCCGCGCGCACGAGCAGCACCTCGACGCCGACCTCGCCCGCCGGGTCGTCGAGGCGGAACGCCGCCACCTTCTCGAGCCGGTCGGGATCGCCCTCGAACCAGGGCTGGCCGGGCGCCCAGGCCGCGACGGCCTCGAGCTTCGACGGGACGAGTTCGGCCTGGTGCAGGAGTGCCATGCCGCGATCGTAGGGGCCGCCGCCGACGTCGACCAGCCCCGGGCCTAGCCTGGGAGGGTGACCTCCTCGCCTGCCGCGGCCGACCTGCCCGCCGAGCCCGCGCCTCCTGCGCCCGGCACCTACCGCCACTTCAAGGGCGGACGCTACGAGGTGATCGGCACCGGCCGCCACGTCGACACCGAGGAGGCGCTGGTCTTCTACCGCACGCTCTACGGCGACCGCTCGCACTGGGTGCGTCCCGTGGCCCAGTTCGTCGAGCGCGTGACGCGTGACGGCTGGGACGGCCCGCGCTTCGTCCGCGAGGACCCGCAGCCCGAGCGCCCCTGACGCGGCGCGTCGCTGGCGCTCTGCACCTGCGCCCGCGCCGCTGCGCCCTGACGTCACGCGCAGTGCGCCTGCCTGTCGGCGCCCGTGCGTCCCGACACCGCCGAGTGAACGAGACACCGCCCACTGCCGCGGTGTTTCGTTCACTCGGCGGTGTCACGAGGGGACGAGGAGGCGCGGGGCGAGGGGGCGCGGGTCGGGGACGAGGAGGCGCGGGTCGGGGACGAGGAGGCGCGGGTCGGGCCAGCCGGGCACGCGCCGGGCGACCGGACGGAGGCGTTCGACACGGGATTCTGCGCGGAATCCCAGGCGCGTCGTGCACACTCGTCACTTCGCCCGCGCCGGTCCGTGTCCTACGGACGCGCTGGCGGACGCGCCGGGACCCCCAGGCCCCGCGTGATCCGACACCGACCCGTCACCTCGACAGCACCCGTCTGCTCGTCTCGTCCGCCCGAGGGCGAGGCACGAGAGCAGCCCCCGGGACCGACTCCCCGGCCGTGCCGTCGCGCACCGTGCCCCCGCGCGGTGCCCGCGCCCCCGTCGCGCGGAGGCGATCGACGCGCCCGCGGCGTGTCGAGCAGGTCGGCCGAGCAATGGGACCACATGACCTCCGAGAACACCCCTGCCCCCGCCCCCGAGGGCACCACCGGCACCGGCACCGACGACACCCGAAGCACCGCTGACACCCGCAGCGCCGACGCCCGCACCACCGGCACCGGCACCGACGACACCCGCAGCACCGCCGACGCCCGCACCATCGGCACCGGCACCGACGACACCCGCAGCGCCGCCGCCGCCCGCACCGCCGACACCGGCACCGCCAGCACGGGCACCGCCGAGGCCGCCACCCGCACCGCATCAGCCCCGCTCACCCGCCGCGAGATCGCCGCCCGCCGCCGTCGCGCCTCCCGTCGCCGCCTCGTCGGCGTGACCGCCGTCGCCGCCGTCGCGATCGTCGGCGGCACCGGCTTCGCGTTCGCGAACCGCGCCCCGTCGGCCGAGGCCGTCGCGGCCGCCCACGCCGAGACCGTGGCGCAGAACGAGGACGCGATCGCCGAGTCGCTCCGCCACGCCCAGGCGAAGGCCACGATCGACATCGCGTCGCAGGTCGTCACCACGACGAAGGACAAGGTCGACGCCAGCGCGCTCGAGACCTCCGTCGCGTCGCTCGCCGACTACGAGACGCTCGACTCCGACACGCTCGCCGCCCGCGTGGCCGAGACCGCGACGACGGCGCAGACCGTCCAGGCCGCCGCGGCCGAGGCCGACCGCCAGGCAGCCGCGGCCGCCGCCGCCGCGCAGGCCGCCGCCGAGGCACAGGCCGCAGCGGAGGCCCAGGCCGCCGCCGAGGCCGCCGCCGCCGCGGCCGCCGAGGCGCAGGCCGCCGCGAACACGCCCGCCGCCGCCAAGGCCGCCGCTCAGCAGCTCGCGTCGTCGAAGTACGGCTGGGGCAGCGACCAGTACGGCTGCCTCGTCAACCTCTGGCAGAAAGAATCGGGCTGGAACTACAAGGCCTACAACCCGAGCGGCGCGACGGGCATCCCGCAGGCGCTGCCCGGCAGCAAGATGGCCACCGCCGGCTCCGACTGGGCCACGAACGCCACCACCCAGGTCACCTGGGGCCTCGACTACATCAAGCGCGCCTACGGCACCCCGTGCAGCGCGTGGGGGCACAGCCAGTCGGTCAACTGGTACTGAGCCGCGGCCCGTCGCGGGGGCGACGGGGCGAGGGCCCGAGGAGGCGCGGTGCAGGCATCCCTGCACCGCGCCTCCTCGTGTCCCCGGCCCCAGCCCCCCTTCCGCCGACCACGAGACGACGCGAAAGGCTGTTCCCCGCGCCGTGGGGGACCATCTGTGACGGCTCACCGGCCGACCCCGGCCGACCCTGGCGACGGCCCGCACAGACCCCCCGCACAGAGCCCCGCGCGGGCCGGGTCGTAAGCTCGGGCGGGTGATCGCCGCCCACCGCCGCAACCTGATCCTCGAGATGATCCGCGCCGACGGCGCCGTCTCGATCTCGGCGGCCGCCGAGCGGGTCGCCGCGTCGGTCGTCACCGTCCGCCGCGACCTCGACCAGCTCGCCGCCGAGGGGCTCGTCACCCGGACGCACGGGGGAGCGGTCGCGTCGGGCTCGTCCCGCGAGCAGCCGTACCTCGAGAAGCTCGGCCAGGCCGCCCGCGAGAAGGCGGCCATCGGCCGCCTCGCCGCCGAGCTCGTCAAGGACGGCGACACCCTCGTGATCGGCCCGGGCACGACCACGGAGGCGCTGGCCGAGAACCTGGGCGGCTTCAGCGGCCTCACGGTCGTCACCAACTCGCTGCCCGTGGCCGAGCTGTTCGTCGCGTCGCCCGACGTCGAGGTGATCATGACGGGCGGCTCGCTGCGCGGCTCGATCCGCGCCCTGACCGGCGACCCGACCATCGCGATGCTCGGCGGGCTGCACGCCGACAAGACGTTCCTCTCGGGCAACGGCCTCGCCGCCGACTTCGGGCTCTCGACGCCGGCGCTCGCCGTCGCCGACTCCGACCGGGCGATGGCGCGCGCCGGGTACCAGGTGATCGTGCTCGCCGACCACACGAAGCTCGGGGTCCGCACGGCGGTCCGCACCGTGCCCACCGCCGAGATGACGCACGTCGTGACCGACGCGGCGTCGCCGGCGCACGAGCTCGAGGCCCTGCGCGAGGCCGGCGTCGACGTGCACGTCGCCCGCGCCTGAGGCGCCGATCCGCTCAGAAAGCGTCATCTCCGATCACGCGCGCGCTCGCGGTCGAGCGCCCGGGGGTGTGCCCGGAACCCGGCTGTACCCCGTCCCGCCGCCCCGTGACACCTGACGGGATCAGGGATCGAGCACCCCGGGTGCACCGCCCAGCCGCAGGCGATCGTGACGTACCCCGGAACATCACATCGCACCTCCTCGGCCCCCTTGTTTCTTTTGTTTGCATTCTGATAGCTTCTGCACAGTCGCAGCAGAGTTGCTGAGTCTGCACGTTCAAAGGAGAACGCATGTACCAGGTCACGAGGCGCACGCTCTGGGTGCGGAGCGCCGTGGTCGTCGCAGCGGCGGGGCTCGCCCTGACCGGCTGCACCAACGAGGGGACGACCGCCGCGGGAGGCGGCACGGGCGACGCGGCGGAGGCCGTCAGCCCCAGCGCCAGCAGCGGCGACGGCTGCACGATGCAGACGTACGGCGGCAGCGGCGTCGAGGCCGTCGACCTGAAGGGCGCCAAGATCGGCTTCTCGCAGTCGGAGCCCGACTCGGCCAGCTTCCGGGCGGCCGAGACGCAGTCGCTCAAGGACGCCGCCGCCGACGCGGGCGCCGAGCTCGTCGTCACGAACGCGAACAACGAGCTGCCGAAGCAGATCAGCGACATCCAGGACCTGCTGAACCAGGACGTCCAGATCCTCGTCGTCGCCCCCGTCAACTCCGACGGCCTCGACCCCGCGCTCAGCGCCGCGGCCGACGCCGGCGTGCCCGTCGTCACCATCGACCGCAAGGTCACCAACGCGCCGTGCGAGGACTACCTGACGTTCCTCGGCAGCGACTTCGTCGACCAGGGCAAGCGGGCCGCCGACGCCCTCGCGAAGGTCACCGACTCGAAGGCGAACGTGGCCGTGCTGCTCGGCCCGTCGGGCAACAACGTCACCGACGGCCGCCAGAAGGGCTTCGTCGACCAGGTCGAGGCCGAGTACCCCGACATCACGATCGTCGCGCAGCAGACCGCCAACGCGAGCCGCTCCGAGGGTCAGGACGTGACGGCGCAGCTGCTGCAGTCGAACCCCGACATCGACGCGATCTACGCCTTCAACGACGAGGAGGGGCTGGGCGCGATGACCGCGATCAGCGACGCGGGCAAGACGCCGGGCGAGGACGTCAAGATCGTCTCGATCGACGGCACCCGCAACGCCGTACAGGCCATCGTCGACGGCTCGTACAACGCCGTGATCGAGTCGAACCCGCGCTTCGGGCCGCTCGTCTTCGAGACGCTTGAGAAGTTCTACGCGGGCGACGCGATCCCCGAGGACATCATCATCAAGGACGGCGAGTACACCTCCGACAACGCCGAGCAGGATCTCGACCAGGCCTTCTAGGCCGGCCCCGGGGCTGCTCGCCAGCCCGACCCCAGGAGGCGCGGCGCGGTCCGCGCAGGGCCGCCCGCGCCTCCTGGGCCCCTGTCTCCGACCTGCGGCGGGTCGCCGTCGTCCGTGGCGGGCCCGCGTCGACCCGCCGCCGCAGACGGGGACCCGCCGCACCGCCTGCCGCACCGCCCGCCGCGCCACCCCCGACCCCCACCCGCACAGAAGGGCCCGTCGATGACGACGACCTCCCCGCCCCCGACCGCCACGGCGGAGCGCCCGACCACGCCCGCGCTCCAGGCCGACGGGGTCACCAAGCGCTTCGCCGGCGTGACCGCCCTGAGCGGCGTCTCGTTCAGCGTGCAGCCCGGCTCGATCCACGCCCTCGTGGGCGAGAACGGCGCCGGCAAGTCGACGCTGATCAAGGTGCTCACGGGCGTGCACCGTCCCGACGAGGGGCGCCTGCTGCACCAGGGCGTCGAGACCTCGTTCGGCCGGGCCGCCGACGCGCAGGACGCCGGCATCTCGACTGTCTACCAGGAGGTCAACCTGGTGCCCCTGCTCAGCGTGGCGCGCAACGTGTTCCTGGGCCGCGAGCCGCGCACCCGCCTCGGGCTGATCGACGTGCGGCGCATGGAGCGCGAGGCCGCCGCGATCACCCGCGACCTCGGCGTCGACGTCGACGTCACGGGCGACCTCGGACGGCTCGGGCTCGGCATCCAGCAGATGATCGCCCTCGCCCGGGCCGTCAGCGTCGACGCCCGCGTCGTCATCATGGACGAGCCGACCTCGTCGCTCGAGCGCCGCGAGGTCGACACGCTCTTCACCGTCGCCCGGCGGCTGCGCGACCAGGGCGTCGGCATCGTCTTCGTCTCGCACCGCCTCGACGAGCTCTGGCAGCTCTGCGACGCGGTGACGATCCTCCGCGACGGCCGGGTGGTGCACACCGGCGAGATGGCGCCGCTGACCCGTCGCGAGCTCATCTCCCACATGCTCGGCCGCGACATCGACGACGTCGCCGCCCACGGCGCGACCGGCTTCGGCGACCCTGCCGCCGGTCCCGTGGGCGATCTCGAGGGCGCAGGAGGCGCCTCCTCGGCTCCCGGGGGAGCCCTCGTCGGCAGCGGCGTCGGCACCACCACCGCGACCCCGGCCCTCAGCGCGGACCCGGTGCTCAGCGTGAGCGGGCTCGACGCCCGCGCCGCCCTGCACGACGTGTCGTTCGACGTGCGGCAGGGCGAGGTCGTCGGCCTCGGCGGCCTGCTCGGCAGCGGGCGCAGCGAGACGGTCAAGGCCGTCTACGGCGCGCTCGCGACGACGGGCGGCGAGGTGCGCGTGGGCGGCGAGCCGCTGCGGCGCAACTCGATCCGCTCGTCGCTGGCGTCGGGCGTCGCGCTGCTCAGCGAGGACCGCAAGGCCGAGGGGATCATCCCCGAGCTCAGCGTGCGCGACAACATCGTGCTCGCGGTGATGGACCGCGTCTCGACGTTCGGCGTGATCAGCGACCGCAAGGTCGACGAGCTCGTCGACACCTTCGTGCGCCGGCTCGGCATCAAGGTGTCGAGCCCGCGCCAGCTCGTCTCGCAGCTCAGCGGCGGCAACCAGCAGAAGGTGCTGATCGCCCGGTGGCTCTGCACCGAGCCGCGCGTGTTCCTGCTCGACGAGCCGACGCGCGGCATCGACGTGGGCGCCAAGCGCGAGGTGCAGGGGCTGATCGACGAGCTCGCGTCGCGCGGGCTGGGCGTCGTGCTCATCTCGAGCGAGTCGGACGAGCTCGTCGAGGGGTCCGACCGCGTGGTCGTGCTGCGCGACGGCCGCGTCTCGGCACGGCTCGAGGGCGACGACGTGACCAGCTCGCGGCTGCTCGCCGCCCTGGTCGGCGACGCCGGGGGTGCCGAGAGCGCTGGGGGCGCCGGGGGCGCCGACTCCGATCTCGACGCCGACGCCGGCCCCGACGTCCGTCGCGAGGGAGGTGCCTCGTGAGCACGCAGACCACCACGCCGGAGGCGCGGGTCGAGTCCCCGACGAGACGTCGCCGCGTCGACGCGGCCTGGGTCGCCCGCAACGGCGTCTACCTCGCGCTCGTCGTGCTCGTGCTGCTCAACGTCGTCATCACGCCGTACTTCGTCAGCGCCTCGAACCTGAGGCTGCAGCTGATCCAGGCCGCGCCGGTGATCATCGTCGCCCTGGGCATGTCGCTCGTGATCGGCACGAAGGGCATCGACCTCGGCGTCGGCTCGGTCATGGCGCTCTCGGCCGCGATCATGCCGCTCTACATCGGCTACGGCACCCTGCCGGCGATCCTCGTCGGCGTCGCCGCCGGGCTCGTGACCGGCTTCGTCTCGGGCACGCTCGTGTCACGGCTCGGGCTGCAGCCGATCGTCGCGACGCTCGCGATCTTCGTCGGCGGCCGCGGCCTCGCGAACGTCATCGGCGGCCAGATCAAGAACCTCAGCGACCCCGGGCTCGTGCGCCTCGGCAGCGGCTCGACCCTCGGCGTGCCGAACACGGTGCTCGTCGCCGCGGCGGTCTTCGCCGTCGTCTGGTTCGTCGTGCGCCGCACCACCTTCGGCCGGGGCGTCGAGGCCATCGGCGGCAACCCGCGGGCGGCCGAGCTCGCGGGCCTGCGCCGCACGCGCATCCTGCTGATCGTCTACATGGTCGCCGGGGTGCTCGCGGCGCTCGCCGGGGTGCTCGCCGCGGCCCGCTCGCAGGCGAGCGACCCGCGCACGCTCGGCCTGCTCATGGAGCTGAACGCCATCGCCGCCGTCGTCATCGGCGGCACCCCGCTCACCGGCGGCAAGGTCCGCGTCGTGGGCACGGTCGCCGGGGCGCTGCTGATGCAGCTGCTCGTGTCGACCCTCGTCGCGCAGGACGTGCCCGACTCCGTCGCCCAGATGATCCAGGCCGGCGTCATCGTCGTCGCGGTCTGGGTGCAGCTCGGAAGGAAGAGATCATGACCTCGTCCCCCGCCCCCGTGCTCGAGTCGGCCGCCGACTCGACCCGGGTCGTCCGCACCGCCCGCTCGCGCGGCGAGGTGCTGGCGCGGCTGGCCCAGCGCAACGGAGCCCTCGCGACCCTCGTCGTGCTGGTCGTGGCGATGGCCGTCGTGTTCCCGTCGTTCGCGACGGCCGGCAACCTCAGCCAGATCGCGATCCAGTCGTCGTTCTTCGCGCCGCTCGCCCTCGGCATGACGTTCGTCATCTTCACCGGCGGGATCGACCTCAGCGTCGGCTCGGTCTACGCGCTCGGCGGGGTGCTCGCCGCGTGGGGGTCGCAGTACGGCCCCGTCGTCGCGGTGCTGCTGCCGCTCGCGGGCTGCGGCCTGATCGGGCTCGTGCAGGGCACGATCATCTCGCGCACCGCGATCCCCGCGTTCATCGTGACGCTCGCCGGGCTGCTCTTCGCGCGCGGCCTGCTGCTGATCCTCACCGACGAGGGCTCGACGACCTACAAGGTGCCGGCCGACAGCGCGTTCCTGCAGCTGTCCCGCGGCACGTTCCTCGGACTCGGCTGGCCCGTGTGGATCACGGTCGTGCTGTTCGCGGCAGGGGTGCTGGTGCTGCGCCGCACCTCCTACGGCTCCACCCTGCTCGCCGTCGGCGGGCAGGAGGACGCCGCCGAACTCATGGGGCTGCCGGTGCGCCGGTCGAAGGTGATCGTCTACACCGTCTCGGGGCTGCTCGCGGGCCTCGCGGGCGCGCTGACCGCCTCCTACACGGCGTCGGGGGTGACGACGCTCGGGGTCGGCCTCGAGCTCACCGCGATCAGCGCCGTCGTGCTCGGCGGCACGCTGCTGACGGGCGGCGCGGGCACCGTGTTCGGCTCGCTGGTCGGCATCGTGCTGCTGCAGGTCGTCGCGAACCTCATCAACAGACTCGGCCTGACCAACTCCAACTGGCAGGCCGTGGTGAACGGCGTCCTCCTGGTCGCCGTCGCCGTGGGACAGGTGCAGCTGTCCCGGATCCAGGCGAGGTCGCGCCCCGGCGACGACTGAGCCCGCGCGCGCGAGGTCGGTGCTGCAGATGCCGACCGATCGCCGCACAGAAGTGCCTCTTCGCTGCATTGCAGCCCTTCGCGAGCTCCTCTGGTCGGCATGTGCGACCGAGGAGGCGCGGTGGGCGACGGGCGGACATCGAGATCACCGATAGGAAGGTCAGTTCCATGTCACAACCACGACGAAGTGGTCCACCGACGCGAGGAGGCGCCGCCACGGCGCTGCTGCTCGCCGCGGTCATGGCCACCACCCTGGGCCTCGGCCAGACGGCGCAGGCCGCCGGCACGCCGACGCCCACGCCCTCCGCCTCGTCGGCGCCCGCCGACCCGAGCGCGTCGCCGAGCGCGTCGCCCACCGCCGACCCGAGCGCGACGCCCAGCGCGTCGCCGACCGCCGACCCGAGCGCCGACCCGTCGGCCCCCGCGGCCGACCCGACGGCGTCGCCCAGCGCGGCACCGAGCGCGGCGCCCGCCCCGCAGGCCCTCGCGCCGAGCGCCGTCGCGGCGCACGGCCTGAAGGGCGAGTACTTCCGCCTCGGCGGAGCACCCGACTTCACCCTGCTCGAGCCCGCGACCGCCACGGTGCTCGACACCGAGGTCGACTACGGCAACCTCGTGCCGGTCTTCGCCGAGCGCACCGGCCAGGGCGAGAACGCGGGCGCCCGCTGGACGGGCACGATCACCGCCCCCGCCACCGGCAGCTACACGTTCTCGGCCAAGGGCGACAACGGCATGCGCCTGTGGATCGACGGGAAGAAGGTCATCGAGCACTGGGTGAACGACTGGGAGGTCGAGCAGGTCGGCACGCCCGTGCAGCTCACCGCGGGGCAGGCCGTGCCGTTCCGCTTCGACATGTTCCAGGCGACCGGCGGGGCGAACATGCACCTCAGCTGGACCGGCCCCGGCGTCGAGAAGTCGATCGTCCCGCTCGAGGCGTTCGCGCCTCCTGCGGACTTCGCGACCTACCCCGTGCAGGCCAGCGTGCCGCCCGCGGGCGACGCCGTGAACGTCGTGCTGCCGGGCGTCGTGGGAGGCGCCGACACGGTCGCCGACCACCTCACGCTCTCGGTCGACCAGACCGGGTTCCCCGTCGAGGCGGTGACGCTCGCCGCCGACGGCCGCGGGCTCGTCGTCACCCCGGGCGGCCCCCTGCAGCAGGGCACGACCGTCCGCGTCGCCTACGACGGCCTCGGCGGGCTCACCGTCGACGGCGTCGCCGTGCCCGCGTTCGACCAGCCGGCCGCGAACCTGTCGACCTACGTGCTGACGACGCCCTGGGCGGAGGACGTCGACCCGACGAACCCGCTGCCCGAGTACCCGCGTCCGCAGCTCGCCCGCGACGCCTGGCAGAACCTCAACGGCCAGTGGCAGTTCGCCGCCTGGAAGTCGGGCGACCGCCTGCCGTTCGGCAAGGACCTCGCCGAGCAGATCGTCGTGCCCTACCCGGTCGAGGCGCAGCTCAGCGGCCTCGAGCGCCACGAGGACTCGATGGTCTACCGCCGCACCTTCGAGACCCCGAAGGAGTGGAAGAAGAACGCCAAGAACCGCGTCGTGCTGAACTTCGGCGCGGTCGACTACCAGGCGACCGTCTACGTGAACGCCCGCAAGGTCGCGACGCACACCGGCGGCTACGACGCGTTCAGCGCCGACGTCACCGACGCGCTGAACAAGAAGGGCGCCAACGAGATCGTCGTGCGCGTCGACGACACGACGGGGAACCAGCCCCGCGGCAAGCAGGACCCGAACCCCAGCGGCATCTTCTACACGCCCGCCTCGGGCATCTGGCAGACGGTGTGGCTCGAGCCGGTGCAGGCCGCCCACATCGACCGCCTGAAGATGACGCCCGACCTGGACGCGCAGGCGCTCGAGGTGACCGCGGTCTCGGCCAGCGCCTCCTCGGGGTCGAAGGTCGAGGTGCTCGTGCGCGACCACGACGGCGTCATCGTCGGGTCCGCCAAGGGCGCCGCGAACCAGCGCCTCACGGTGCCGGTCGACGAGATGCACCTGTGGAGCCCCGACGACCCGTACCTGTACGACGTCTCGGCGACCATGCAGGGAGGCGGCAGCAAGGACGCCGTCACCAGCTACCAGGGCATGCGCTCGATCGAGATCGCGAAGGTCGGCGGCCAGCAGAAGATCCTGCTGAACGGGCAGGAGACGTTCCTGCTCTCGACGCTCGACCAGGGCTACTGGCCGGACGGCGTCTACACGGCGCCGACCGACGAGGCCCTCGCGTGGGACATCGCCACGACGAAGGACCTCGGCTTCAACACCATCCGCAAGCACATCAAGGTCGAGCCGGCCCGCTGGTACTACCACGCCGACCAGCTCGGCATGATGGTCTGGCAGGACATGCCCGCCAACAACGGGGGCAACGCCGACCGCGCGACGCAGGACGTGTTCCGGTCGCAGCTGCGCACGATGATCGACCAGCACGACTCGTTCACGTCGATCATCGGCTGGGTGCCCTTCAACGAGGGCTGGGGCGAGTGGAACCGCGACATCACGGGCGAGATCGCCGACGGCGTGAAGGCCCAGGACCCGTCGCGGCTCGTCGACGCCCACAGCGGCGTCAACTGCTGCAACTCGAAGGGCGACAGCGGTCGCGGCGACGTCATCGACTGGCACCAGTACACCGGGCCGGCGCTGCCGCGTCCGGACGCGCGCCGAGCCGCCATGGACGGCGAGCACGGCGGGTTCTCGTACTCGGCTCCGGGCCACGTCTGGCCCGGCGGGTCGGTCAACCCCTACGGCGAGGTCTCCACGCCCGAGGAGCTGACGGCCGCGTACGTCGAGAACACGGAGGCGCTGGTCGGCCCCGCGTCGACCTACCTGTCGGGCTCGGTCTACACCCAGCTGACCGACGTCGAGGGAGAGGTCAACGGCTTCTGGACCTACGACCGACGCGTCGAGAAGATGGACCGCGACGCCGTGCGCGCCGCGAACCTCGAGGTGATCGCCGCCGGCTCCGGCGGCTAGGCCCCCTGGCCGCGGCCGGCCGGCCGGCCGCCGGCTGGCCGGTCGGCCGGCCGTGAACCGTCAGAGAAGGTCCTTCCCGAGCTCGGGGAGGACCTTCTCCGTCGGTTCGCGGGGTCGAGCCGGTGCCGAGGAGGCGCGGGCCGGGCACCCGGGACAGGCTGCGGCCCCGGGGGCCCCGGCCCCTAGTTCTGCGGGGGGATCGTCTGCCGGTCGGTGGGCTTGTCGGTGGTGACCGGCACCTCCACCGTGGGCTCGGGGGTGGCGGGCTCGGGCGTGGCCGTGGGGGTGACCACGGTCGGGCTCACCGTCACCACGGGGTCGTCGTCGCGCTCGCCGCAGCCGGCGAGCAGCGCGACCGCGAGCGCGGCGACGGCCGCCGCCGCCCCGGCCCGGCCGGCCCGGCCAGCCCGGCCAGCCCGGCCGGCTCGGCCGGCTCGGCCGGCTCGGCCAGCCCTGCCGGTCGCTCTCGTGCGCGTCGTCTCGTCCATGCCCCGAGCCTAGGCACTCCCCGTGCCCGTCGAGTGGTCGAGAACGGTCCCTCCCCGGCGCCCGAGCCACCACGTCCGACCGCTCGGCGCCCCTAGACGGCCCCGACGAGCGTCCAGGCCCCGCCGTCGCGACGGGTGACGCGCGCGCTGCGCACCTCGGCCAGCCTGCCGACCGTCGACTCGACCGCGGCGCCGACGCCGAGGGCGAACGGGTCGTCGGCCCCGGTGAACCGCACCACGAGCTGCGGCTCGCCGCGCACCATCATGATGTCGTTCGCCTCGACGGTGGTGAACTCGGCGGCCGACTCGGCGGCCCGGGGCAGCAGGGCGTCGGGCCGCACCCCGGGGCGCAGCGAGCCGACGGCGAGCAGGACGCGGTACGAGGGCATCCCCCGAGCCTAGGCACTCCCCGTGCCCGTCCCCGTGCCCGTGCCCGTGCCCGTGCCCGTGCCCGTCCCCGTCCCCGTCCCGTCCCCTCCCCGTGCCCGTCCCTTCCCCGCATTGGTCGAGTGGTCAGGAACGGTCCCTCTACGACCCCCGAGCCACCACATCTGACCGCTCGGCGCCCCGAGCAGGTCCCGCCGGCCCCGCCGAGTTCACACGCGCGACCCACGGCCGACTCGGGCCCGACGCGAGCGCCTGCCAGGCTCGCCCCATGAAGCGCACCGCCTCCGCCCGGCTCGAGTTCGACGTCGCCGGCCCCGCCGAGTTCGTCCTGTCGATCGCCGCCTCGGCCCTGTACGAGCAGAGAGCCGAGGAGGCGCTGGTCGTCACCCAGCACGGAGCACCGGTGGCCGTCCGCGAGCTCGTCGACCAGCACGGCACCCGGCTGCACCTCTGCGACGTGGGGGCGGGCAGGGTGCTCGTCGACTACCGGGTGGTCGTCGAGGGGCGCCTCGCCGCGCCTCCTCGGGACGAGCTCGACCTGGTGCGCTCCCGCCGCCCGAGCCGGTACTGCGAGTCGGACACCCTCGCGCCGACGGCGCGGGCCGAGTTCGGCGGGCTCGCCGGCCGCGACCTGCTCGCGGCCGTCAGCTCGTGGGTGGGCTCACGCCTCGCGTACGTGCCCGGCGCCAGCGCCCCGACCGACGGGGCCGTGCAGACGCTGCTCGACCGGCAGGGCGTCTGCCGCGACTACGCGCACCTCGTCATCGCGCTGCTGCGCGCGCTCGACGTGCCCGCCCGGCTCGTGTCGGTCTACGCGCCGGGACTGTCGCCGATGGACTTCCACGCCGTCGCCGAGGCCTTCGTCGACGACGAGTGGCACGTCGTCGACGCCACGACGCTGGCGCCGCGCAGCACGCTGCTGCGCATCGCGACGGGGCGGGACGCCAGCGACACCGCGTTCCTCACGAGCCACGGCGGCGCCGTCACCGTCGCGTCGATGCAGGTCGGCGCGGTCGCCGACGAGCTGCCCGACGACGACGTCACCGCCTTCGTCAGCCTCGGCTGACCGGCCCGCCGCACGCGCCCCCGCATCCGCCGCACGTCCCCCGCCCGCCGCACCCGCGGCACACGCCCGCCGCACCCGCGTAGCACCCGCAGCCCCCCCCCGAACCCCGAAGTGGACGATGCACCCCGTCATTTCGGGGTGCATCGTCCACTCTGGGGTGCATGAGGGGCTGCAGGAGGCGGTGCCTGCGCGGGCGAGGCGGCATTCAGTCGTCCTCGACGGCCGGCCACGACGAAGGCCCCGCCGTCGCACGCACCGCGCCCCCCCGAACCCCGAAGTGGACGATGCACCCCGTCGTTTCGGGGTGCATCGTCCACAACGGGGTGCGGGAGGGGGTGCAGCAGGGTGCGGGAGGGGGCAGCGGGGTGCAGCAGGGGGTGGGGGGGGTGCAGCAGGCGGTGCAGGAGGCGGTGCCTGCGCGGGCGAGGCGGCGCTCAGTCGTCCTCGACCGCCGGCCACGACGACGGCCCCGCCGTGCCCGCCGGGTACTCGTCGATCGGCACGTCGCCGGCCCGCCACGCGGCCAGCACCGGCTCGACGATGCGCCAGCCCTCGACGGCCGAGTCGCCGCGCACCGAGAGGGTGGGGTCGCCGTCGAGGATCCCCGCGAGCACCTCGCCGTAGGCGGTGAGGTCGCCGAGGCCGAAGTCGGCGTGCAGGGTCGCGCGCGACAGGTCGTACGAGTCGCCGGGGCCGTTGACGTTGAGCTCGAGCGACATCTCGTCGGGCGCGATGGCGATCCGCAGCCGGTCGGGGGTGCCGCCGCCGACGAACTCGCGGGGCACGTGGGTCGGCGGGCGGAACGTGATGACGATCTCGCGCCTCCTCGAGGCCAGGGCCTTGCCCGAGCGCAGCCGGATCGGCACGCCGGCCCACCGCCAGTTCTGCACCTCGACGACCATCTCGGCGAGCGTCTCGGTCTCGACCGACGGGTCCACCCCCTCCTCGTCCACGTAGGCGGGCAGGTCGCGGCCCTCGATGGTGCCGGCGGCGTAGCGGGCCCGGCGGCTGTTCGCGACGGGGTCGTCGCCGAGGAGGCGCGTGGCGCGCAGCACGAGCTGCTTCTCGTCGCGCAGGTCGAGGGCCGACAGGGTGGCGGGCGCGTTCATGGTGAGCACGGCCATCACCTGCAGCAGGTGGCTCTGGATCATGTCGACGAGGGCGCCGGCGTGGTCGTAGTAGCGGGCGCGCCCTTCGAGGCCGAGCGTCTCGTCGTAGACGATGTCGATGCTCTCGACGTGCTGGTTGTTGAGCATCGGCTCGATCAGGCGGTTCGCGAAGCGCAGGCCGAGCAGGTTGAGCACGGTGGCACGGCCGAGGAAGTGGTCGACGCGGTGCACCCGCTCCTCGGGGACGAGCTCGAGCACGAGGTCGTTGAGGCGCTCGGCCGACTCGACGTCGGTGCCGAACGGCTTCTCGAGGGCGAGCGACGTGCCCGCCCGCAGGTCGAGCTGCTTCAGCGCCTCGCACGCCTTCACGGTGATCGCCGGGGGCAGGGCGAAGTAGATCGCGGGCGGGGCGTCGCAGGCGTCGAGCAGCCCCTTCAGCGCGTCGACCGACGTCACGTCGGCCGTGATGTACCGGGTGGACCCCAGCAGGGCGTCGACGGCGGGGCCGTGCGCCTCGACGGTGGCGAACGAGTCGGTGACGCGTCGGTGCCAGGCGTCGTCGGCGTACTCCTCGACGCCGGCGCCGATCAGCTGCACGCGTCGCGTCGGCTCGTGCGCGAGCAGCCCGCCGAGGCCGGGCATGAGGAGGCGCGAGGCCAGGTCGCCGGACGCGCCCAGGATCAGCAGCGTCACCGGCTCCGAGCTCGGCCCTCCCTCGTCGCCGATGGTGCCGGTCGTGGGGTCCGTGGCCGTGCGTCGCGTCGCGGTCGTCATGCGCTCGACCGTAGACCGCGCGCCGGGGGCGTGTCCTGCCCCGCGTGCCGCCCGCTCGCGTCCCGCCTGCTGGCGCCCCGCCTCCTCGCGTCCCGCCCGCGACCCGCTCGCTGGCGCCCCGCCTCCTCGCGTCCTGCGTCGGACGCCCGGCCGTCAGCAGCCGAGCTCGGGCAGGCTCGCCTCCTCGTCCCAGCGGCTGAAGGTGAACACGGCACGGCCCGCGGCGTCGGCGGCCGTGAACGACAGGGGACGCGGCTCGCCCTCGGCCGAGACGACGAGCGTGCCCACCACCGACGACTCGTCGCCGACGACGAGCTCGACCGTCGCGGGCTCGCCGGGGCCGCCCTCGACGACGGCGCCGGTCGAGACGGTGAGCGCGGAGTCGCCGCTGCGCAGCAGGGTCGACAGCAGCGTCGGCGGCGACAGCAGGGGAGCGAACCGGGTCACCGCGTCGTCGGCCGACGAGACGCAGGAGGCGGCGGTCGTCGTGACCTCGGAGGTCGCGCCCGAGGTCCGCACGTCGGTCGTCTGCACCCCCGCGTCGTCCTCGACCTCGACCCGCGCGGAGTAGTCGGCGGCGGTGCCGACGAAGGTGACGACGAGCTCGCGGCCCTCGGGCTGCTCGTCGGAGCCCCGCGGGGCGTCCAGCAGCTCGGTGAACGTGCCGGCCATCGTGACCGACGTCGCGGTGCGGACCGAGCGCAGCACCGCGTCGAGCGCGGTCGGCCCGTCGAGGTACTCGACGCCGTTGCGGTCGGGGTCGCTCAGCTCGACCTCGGGCAGGTCGATGCCCGTCGGCGTGGGGACGACCGGGCCGTCCGAGCCGCAGCCGGCGAGCAGCACGCCGACCAGCGGCAGGGCGACGAGCGCGGCGAGGCGCCGACGGCTAGCCCGCATCGGCCACGCAGACGCTCTGCGCCGACTGGTCGCCCAGGTCGGCCGGCTCGAGCGACACCGGCTCGCCCGCGGTCGCCTCGGCGGCGCGCACGACGAAGCACGAGTCGTCGGTCACGAGGCCGCCCGCGCGGGGGATCCACGCCTCGGTGCCGCGCACGAGCTGGGTGAGGTCGGTGGCGGCGCCGTCGGAGGCGACCGCGTAGAGGTCGTACGGCACGTCGGGCCCGTCCCAGTCGAGCCGCACGTTGCCCTCGCCCGCGGCGATGGTGAGCGCGGTCACCTGGGGAGCCCCGGCCGACGTCAGCGACAGGATCATCAGCGTCGCGCCGACGCCGACGGCCAGCACGGTCAGCACGCCCGACACGATGAACGCGGGGTGGCGCCACAGCGGACGCTTCTTCTCCTCGCGGTGCTCGAGCTCGGGCAGCACGCCGATCTCGCTGCCGAGCTGCCGCTTCGGGGGGACCGCGACGGCCTCCCCGTCGTCGGCCGCGGTGCCTGCGGTGCCCGGGACGCTCGCGGGGCCGCGGCCTGCGCGCTCGCCCAGGTCGGGGGCGCCGGGCTCCCAGCCGAGGCTCGACGCGGTCAGGGCCGTGGGGGCCGACGACCAGGTGGGCGCGAGGGGCGCCGAGGAGGCGGGGGCCGGCAGGGACGGGACCGCCGGCGGCAGCGACGAGGCGGGCGCCGGCACCGAGGCGGCGGGCGTCGGCGCAGGCGAGGAGGCGGCCGACGAGGGCGCGGCCTCCGACGCGTACGAGGCGGCCGGGCGGGGCGGCGGCGTCACGGGGGCGGCGGCCGACGCAGGGGCGGCGGCGGGCGCGGTGGCGGCGGGCGCCGTCTGGGCCGGGGCGGGGTGCTCGCCGGCCGGGGCGCCGACCGGGTCGCCGTGCGGGGCGCGGGGGGCGCCTCCGGGGGCGACGGCGTCGACCGGGGCGTCGGCGGCACGACGGGCGCGGCGACCGCGCGTCACGGTCAGCTCGAGGTCGTCGTCCTCGAGCGGGTCGGGCTCGGTGCCGCCCCCGCGGTGCTGTCCGTCGCTCATGGTCCCCCTGGGCCGTCACCGCCCGGTCTGTCGGTGGTGGCCCTTAGTATATGGAGCACTCGACGAGAGGGGGGCCGGGGCAGTGAGACGATCCCTGCGCGCCGCCGTCCTCGCCCTGGTCGTCGCGGCCACCGCCTCCTCGTCGCTCCTGGCCGGCGTCGCCGAGCCCGTGCTGGCCGCCGGGCCTGTGCTTGCTACGGGGCCTGTGCTCGCTTCCGGGCCTGTGCTCGCCGCCGGGCCCGCTGCCTCCGCGACCGGCGGGCCTGCGTCCGGGCAGGGGGCCGACGGGGCCGAGGCGACCGAGCCGCCGGCCGACCCCGGGCTGGTCGTCATCCCGTTCGGCGACGAGGGCGAGGTCACGATGGCCGACGGCTGGTCCGTCGCCGACTGCGACGCGGTCTCGCCCCCCGAGGGCACCCGACTCGACTGCGAGCCGAGCCGCCTGACCCTCACCGCCGACGAGTACGACCCCGACGCCGGCACGGTCGTCATGCCGGTCGAGCTGCGCAGCGGCGCCGCGCGGATGACCGTCACGTACCGCGTCGAGCAGGCGCCGCCGACCCCGCCCGCGGCCGACGAGCTCGTCTACGACCACCCGTTCGACTCGGGCGCCGCGGCGCTCCTGCCGCTCGCCGACCTGCTGGTCCGCTGCGACGGCTGCGAGGGCGCGGGCGCCGGGCTGCAGGTGCGCGGCGTCTCGCCCGAGGGCGCCGCCGTCGCCCGGGCGACCCCGTCGCACCTCGCCGTGCAGTCGGCGCCCGGGTTCGTCGGCGACGCCGTCGTCTCGTACCGGCTGCGCGACGCCGAGGGCCAGTGGTCCGAGACGACCAGCCTGACGGTGGCCTTCACCGCACCTCCTGCGGGGGCGACCGGCGCCGAGCCGCTGCGGGCGCTCGCCGTGACGGTGGCCCTCGCCGACGAGGGCGACACGGTCGTCGACCTCGGGTCGCTCGCGTTCGCGGGCCGGTCGGGCGACGACGCCGACGCCCCCGCGCTGCTCGGCTGCGGGGTCCCGGCCGCGGGCACGGTGCGCTGCTCGGGCGACGAGGCCGTCTACACGCCGCCCGTCGGCACCGACGACGACCCTGCCCCCGACGTCGACCAGTTCGCGTTCCACGTCGCGACGCCCGACGGCCGCCAGGCCACCGGCAGCGTCACCGTGGTGCGCCCCCGCACCGACGCCGCCGAGGCGCTGCCCGTCGGACTCGCCCGCGTGGCGCCCGTGCCCGGCACTCGCGACGCGGCCGACGGCGACGCGGCCGACGGCGACGCGGCCGACGACGACGCCCCGGTCGTCCGCGGCCTCGTGCCCGCCCTGCCCTCCGACGACGACGAGGGCGACCCCGACGCGCCCGTCCTGCTCGCGCCCCTGCTCTCGACCCTCGACCGCCTCGGAGGCACCCCGTGACCCTGCGACTCAGCCTGCGCGACCCTGCCGACCCGGCCGCCGCCTCCTCCGACGACCCCGGCGCCGGCGAGCGCTCGTTCCTGCTCGACGTGACCGACGACACGTCGGTCGCCGAGGTCGCCGAGAGCCTCGGCGTCGACCCGTCCCTCGTGGCCCCGACGGTGCACCCCGACACCGCGCTCGTCGACGCGCCCGTGCTCAACGGCCAGACGCTCCCCCCGCAGGAGGCGCCCGCCCTGCACCCGGGCCAGCCCCGTCTCGAGGTGGTCGGCGGGCCCTTCGCGGGCGAGGTCGTGCCGCTCGCCGCGGGCACCCCGCTGCGCATCGGCAGCGGCGCCGGCGTCGACCTGCGCATCGCGGACCCGTGGCTCGCCGGGCACCACGTCACGCTCACCCTCGACCCCGTCGACGAGGCCGCCGGCGCTCGCCGCGGCCCGCTCGCCGCGCGGCTCT
The DNA here is from genome assembly GCF_011761235.1 of Frigoribacterium faeni. GTDB lineage: Bacteria > Actinomycetota > Actinomycetes > Actinomycetales > Microbacteriaceae > Frigoribacterium > Frigoribacterium faeni_A. Next base: position 690,919 of record NZ_JAAOYW010000002.1, on the reverse strand, counting down.
CGGTCGTCGAGGGCGCCGCCGCCGTCGCGGTCAACGGCGAGCCGCTCACCGGCGACGGGCGGGTCGTGCCGGCCGACGTCGTGCAGCTCGGCAGCTCGGTCGTGCGCATCGGCCTCGCCCCGTGGAGCGACGCCGACACCGCGCCCGACGAGGTCGGCATGCGGGGCTTCAACCGCACCTCCCGCATCTCGCCCGTCAAGGCGCCGCCGGTCGTCGTGCTGCCGGGCGACCGCCCCGACGACGCCGACAAGACGCCGCTGCCGTGGCTGTCGGCGGTGATCCCCGTGATCCTCGGCGTGACGATGGCCATCGTCTTCAACCGCCCGGTGATGCTGATGATGGCGGCGGCGTCGCCCGTCATGGTGATCGGCACGTTCCTCACCTCGCGCTCGCGCGCGAAGAAGAAGGGGCTGCGCACCTTCGACGAGTGGCAGCAGGACATCGTCGACGGGCGCACGCGCATCGCCCAGCTCGTCCGCGAGCAGCGGCTCGAGAGCTGGTACGCGCAGCCCGACCCCGTGGTCGTGCGCGACGTCGCCACGCTGCCGCTCTCGCGCCTGTGGGAGCGACGCAAGCGCGACGCCGACGCCGTGCACGTGCGGGTCGGCGTGACCGAGGTGCCGCTCGACGTGCGCTTCGAGGGCGGCAGCAGCCGCGACCGCGCGACGCCCCGGCACGTCGGGGTGGCCCCGTCGCCCGTCGCGGTCGACCTCGCGGCCGGCGTGGTCGGCGTGGCCGGCGCCCCCGACGCGACGCGCAGCGCCGTCCGCGCGATGCTCGCCTCGTTCGCGACGCTACGCTCGCCGCGCGACGCTCAGATCGTGGTGCTCTGCGACGACGACGACGCGGCCCTGTGGCAGTGGGTGCAGTGGCTGCCCCACGCCCAGGCCGGCTCGTCGGTGGTGGCCCTCGTCGGCAACACCGACGACACGCGACGCGACCGGCTGCGCGAGCTGAGCGCCCTGACGACCGCGCGCCTCCGTGCCTCGACCGAGCGCGGCTCGGCCGCCTTCGACTCGACCGTCGTGGTCGTGGTCGACGGCGCCCGTCGGTTCCGCATGCTGCCCGGCATGGTGTCGCTGCTCGAGTCGGGCGGCCAGGCCGACGTGCACGTCGTCGCGATCGACAGCGACCGCACCCGCCTGCCCGAGGAGTCGCGCACCGTCGTCGTCGTCGACGGCGAGGACCACTCGCTCGCCCGTCTCGAGTCCGACGCCGCCTACTACCCCGACGTGCTGCTCGACGGGCTCTCGCTGCCCGCGGCCGAGCAGATCGCCCGCAGCCTCTGCTCGATCAAGCACGTCAGCGGCGTGGGCGACGAGGGAATGCTGCCGACGTCGGTGCGCTACACCGAGCTGCTCGGCGTCGACCTCGACGACCCCCAGGCGATCGTCGAGCGCTGGCAGCTGTCGCCCCGGCGCACGAACGTCGTCGTGGGCGCCGGGCCCGACTCGCAGTTCGCCGTCGACATCGCCGCCGACGGCCCCCACGCGCTCGTCGCCGGCACGACCGGCTCGGGCAAGTCGGAGTTCCTGCAGACCTGGGTGGTGTCGCTCGCGCTGGCGAACCGGCCCGACGCCCTCAACTTCGTCCTCGTCGACTACAAGGGCGCCTCCGCCTTCGAGGACTGCTCGCGCCTGCCGCACACCGTCGGCATGGTGACCAACCTCGACGCCCGCGAGACCGAGCGCGCGCTGCAGTCGCTCGACGCCGAGCTCAAGCGTCGCGAGACCGTGCTGCGCCGCCCCGAGCTCGCCGTCAAGGACGTCGACGCGGCCTGGTCGAAAGACCCCGAGGCGGCCGCCCGGCTCGGCCTCGCCCGGCTGATGATCGTCATCGACGAGTTCGCCGAGCTCAAGACCGAGCACCCCGACTTCATCAACGGGCTCGTCCGCATCGCCCGCGTCGGCCGGTCGCTCGGCGTGCACCTCGTGCTCGCCACGCAGCGCCCCAGCGGCGTCATCACGCCCGAGATGCAGTCGAACATCAACCTCCGCGTCGCGCTGCGCGTCACCGACCGGGCCGACTCGACCGACGTGCTCGGCTCGCCCGAGGCGTCGCTGATCGGCGTCTCGACGCCCGGCCGCGGGTTCGTCCGGGCCGGCGTCGGCGTCGCCCCGGCCGCGTTCCAGACGGCCCGGGTCGCCGGCGTGCGCCCCGGGGCGCACCGCACGCGCAAGGTGCTGCCCGCGCTGGCCGAGCTCGACTGGCGGGCCGTCGGCTACCAGCCGCGGTTCCCCTCGCAGGGCGCCGCGTCGACGGGCGTCGACCAGGACGACACCGACCTGCGCGCGCTCGTCGACCTCGTCACCGAGGCGACGCGCCTGCTCGGCGTGCCCGCGAACCCGTCGCCGTGGCTGCTGCCCCTGCCCACGATGCTCCCGCTGGAGGCGGTGGTCTCGTCCGCCGCGGACGCCCCGGCCCCCGACGGCACGGGCACCGCCGCGCACCCGCACCAGCTCGTGATCGGCCTCGAGGACGTCCCCGCGCAGCAGACGCAGCGTCCCCTCGTCTGGGACGTCGCCTCCGGCTCGCACCTGCTCTTCATCGGCTCGGCGCTGTCGGGCCGCACGACGGCGCTGCGCACCCTGCTCGCGCAGGCCGTGCGCGCGCACGACCCGGCCGACCTGCACCTCTTCGCCATCGACTACGGCAACGGCGGCCTGCTGCCGCTGGCCCGGGCCCCGCACACCGGCGCCGTGGTGACCGCCCTCGAGCCGACGCGGCTGCCGCGGCTGATGACGCGCCTCCTCGACGAGCTGTCGCGCCGGCAGACCGTGCTCTCGCGTGCCTCCGTCGGCAGCGTCGTCGAGCAGCGCAGGCGGGCCGAGCCGGCCGAGCGGCTGCCGTTCGTCGTCGTCGCCGTCGACGGCTGGGAGCGGGTCACCTCGACCCTGCAGTCGGACGAGCTCGTGCTGTTCCGCGACCAGATGACCCGCGTGCTGCGCGAGGGGCCCGGCGTCGGCATCCGCGTCGTGATGGCCGCCGACCGCACCGTGTCGGGCGACCGCGTCTCGGGGTTCATCGGCGACCAGTACGTGCTGCCGCTGCGCGACGTCAACGACTACCGCGGCGCGGGCGTGATGATCCGTGAGCTGCCCGAGACGGTGCCCGCCGGTCGCCTGATGTTCGGGGCGAGCGCCCGCGAGGCTCAGGTCGCCGTGATCGGCCGCGACGCGTCGGCCGAGGCGCAGTCGGCCGTGCTGCGCGAGGTCGTCGAGGAGGCGCGGGCCCGGTCCGAGGCCGAGCCGCGCGACCCTGCCCTGCCGGTCCCGTTCCGCGTGGACGCCCTGCCCGGGGCGCTCTCGCTCGGCGACGCCGCCGAGCTGCCGCGCGCCTCCTGGTCGCCGGCGGAGTCGCCGACCGTGGGCGTCGGCGGCGACGTGCTGTCGCGGTACACGATCGACTGGCCGGCCGTCGGCGGGTTCGCGGTGATCGGCGACCGCGGCACCGGGCGCTCGACGGCCCTCGCGACGATCGCGCACCAGCTCATGTGGGACGCCCGCCCCGTGCTCGTCGTCTCGACGCGCGAGTCGCCGTTGACGCGCTGGGCGCGGGCCGCCGAGGTGCCCCTCGCCGTGTCCGCCGCGTCGCCCTCGGCCGGCGACGACGTCGCGGCCGAGGTGGCCCGCGTCGGCGACGACGTCGTGCTCACCGTCGTCGTCGACGACGTCGAGACCCTGCGCGACACCCCGCTCGAGCAGGCGCTGATGGCGCACCGCGACCGTCTCGCCTTCGTCGTGGCGCTCTCGCCCGACGCCGCCGGCAAGACGTTCTCGGGCCCCTACGGCGAGGTGCGGAAGACGCAGGAGGGGCTGGTGCTGTCCCCGACGTCGGCCCTGGTGGGCACGCAGCTCTTCGGGCAGAAGATCCCCAAGTTCATGGTCGGGCGTGCCGGTGCCGGCGGGGGAGCCCTGCACAGCGGCGGACGCTGGGCGCAGGTGCAGGTGCCCGACGTCACCCGCTGACGCGGCGGGGCCGGCGGGTCGGGCGGGTCGGGCGGTCCGGCGCTGCGTCCCTCCCGACGCGGGCGGGTCCCCGTCGTCCGTGGCGGGCGGGCGCCGACGCGCCGCCGCCCACGGGGACCCGCCGCGCGCCCTGCAGGTGCGGGCGGTCGCGTATCGTGGAGGACGGCTTCGAGGGGACGACGTGACGGGGACTGACGGCTGATGGCATCGCGCTGCGAGTACTGCGGGGCCGAGCTGCGCCCCAACAGCATGTTCTGCCTGTCGTGCGGGCAGCTCGTGACGACAGGGCGGGCGCCGGTCGTGGCGCCGTTGCCCGCGCCGCTCGCCAGCACGCGCCCGCCGCTGGAGCGGACGGTGCCGCCGGCCGCGCGCGCCGCCGCGGCGGCCCCGGCGCCGGCGTCGACCGGCGCGCCCGCTGTCCCCGCCGCCGACAACGCTGGTCCCGCCGCGTCCGCAGGCCCCGCTGTGCCTGCCGCCTCGGCGACCGCACCGGTGCCGCCGACCGAGCCCGCGCCTCCTTCGCTCGTGCCCCTGACCCAGCGGACGACGTTCGTCGTCGCGTTCTCGACCGGGCAGCGGCTCACGGTCGACGGCCCGGTCGTCGTGGGGCGTCGCCCGGAGCAGGCCGCGGCCGAGGCCGGCGCGGCGGCCTTCGCGGTGGACGACCCCGAGCGATCGACCTCGCGCGCGCACGCCGCGTTCGACGTCGTCGACGGGCAGCTCGTGGTGACCGACCGCGGCTCGGGCAACGGCACGGTGGTGCACCGCTCCGGCGTCGAGATCGAGTGCGTCGAGGGGCGCCCCGTCGCGCTCCGCCCCGGCGACGAGCTGGAGCTGGGCTCGGTCGGCGCGACCGTCGCCGCCGGCTGAGGCTCGGGCCGGGTCGCCGGCCCCGTGCCCGTGCACCGTCCCGGCCCCTAGGCTCGTCCCCGTGACCACGACCTCGCGCTCCCGCCGTCCCCTGTTCGTCCTCGCCGCCGTCGCGTCCGTCGTGGCCCTCGGGCTGACCGGCTGCGGGAAGATCGTCGACCGCAGCGACCTCGAACTGGGCACGGCCATCACCATCGACCCGGTGTCGTCGCAGGCGAGCGAGGACGCACGGGTGAGCATCGCCGTGACCGACTTCGAGCGGGTGTCGGACGACGAGGTCGCGACCTGGGAGTCCTTCGACGCGACGGGCGTCGACGTCTTCCGCGCGTCGGCCGATCTCGAGGTCGTCGAGGGCACGTTCCCCCAGGAGGGGCTGAACGGGTTCGAGACCGACAACTGGGGCCTGGTGGTCGACGACGAGGTCGTCAAGCCGAACCGCCTCAACGGGGCCCTGCTGCAGGACGAGGACTTCATCTCGGCCTGCCCGCTCTACGACGCGGCCCTCACCCCGGTGCTGGCGGACGAGGGCGAGGCCACGGCGTGCCTCGTGCTGACCGCCCCCACCGGCGCCGAGCCGACGCGGGTCCTGTTCGACGACTTCTTCGAGTCGACCCGGCGCACCACGAACAAGGGCGAGGCCACCTGGGTCGTCGACGGCTCGTGACGCCTGACGCCTGACGCTCGGCCGAGGCCGGGCTCGGCGGCCGGCCCTCGCTCGGGGTGAGCGTCGCTCGGTAGCATCGACGCATCCGATCGACGACGGGGGAGACGTGAACGACCTGGAGACCACGTGTGCGGCGCTGAAGGCGCCCACCATCGAGCTGATGAGCGCCACGATGCTGGCGCAGGGCAACGCGGGCGCGCTGGTGCGCGTGCAGGCCGCGGTCGAAGGGGTCCGTGCCGTGCTGGCCGAGGCGCCGTCGACGACGTCGTCCCCGGCGTTCGACGCCTGGGCCGCCTCCGCGCCGGCCGTGCTCGCCGAGATGGAGGCGGGGGTCGAGTCGCGTGACCCGCGTCGCGCCTGGCAGGCCTTCACCGACCCGGTGCGCGGCTTCGACCAGCTCGGCCAGGCGTGTGCGGGGATGCCGGGATGGTGAGCCCCTCGACCTCCCCCGACGAGGAGCGCAAGCGCCAGAACTGGCGCGACTACTTCGACCGCGGCGAGCGGTACGACGTGCCGTACCTGCCCGAGCGCTGGAACGCGATCGTCCGCCGCAACGTCGTCACGGCCGTCGTGATGATCGGCGCCGCCGTCCTGCTCGTGGCCCTGCTCTGGTGGTGGGGGCGCCTCGGCCCGTTCGTGCTCGGCAGCGTGCTGGCCCTCGTCATGGTCGTCTACGCCCTGACGGCGCTGCACACGCGGCACATGCTCATCGCCCACTCCGGCGGCGAGCCGGGCCTCGCCCTCGGGGTCTCGGACGAGGGGCTGCACACCCCCGTGCTCGGGACGCTGCCGTGGTCGGAGGTGATCGGCGTGTTCCTCGTCGACGAGAGCCGCAAGGTCGACGCGGTCCGCGCCCAGCGCGGGCTGCAGGGCGCCGCCGCGCGCTTCGCGGCGAAGAACGGCGCGGGCTCGGCGCACATCAACGTCGTGCTGCCGGACGGCAAGGAGGTGCGCCGGCGCATCGAGACGCGGTCCTGGCGGCGCATCGTCCAGACCTGGGCCCACCACGACGCCCCGATGTTCGGCGTCGTGTCGTTCACCCTCGACCAGGCGGTCGCACCGGCCGACATGACCCGCCTGGGCATGGCGATCATCGTGCAGGGCGAGCGTCACCCCCAGGTCGACGTGTCGCTGACGCGGGGCGCCTCGACCTTCGCGGAGTACATGATGCGCAAGTCGAACGTCTTCGACTACTCGAACGTCGACGGAGGGTCGGAGGGAGCGCCCTCGGGCCAGGCCGGGGGACAGTCCGGCGCCTGATCTGGACGGATCGTTCTGCCCGGCCGTAGGCTCCCCCTGACAGCATGACGATCCTTCGCTATGCTGCCGTGAGTTGTGTGCCTCGTTCAGGGGGGACACGGGGGCGACACCACCGGTTCGTCCCGTGTACACGAGCGTTCAGGAGGAAATGCCCATGGCCGATATCCGCGTCACGTCCGATTCACTGTCGGGCGTCTCGAACCAGCTCTCGTCGGGCTCGCAGTCGATCGAGTCCCAGCTGCAGAACCTCAAGTCCCTCGTCGACGGCCTCGTCGGCGGCGACTGGTCGGGTTCGGCGTCGCAGTCGTTCCAGGAGCTGTACTCGCAGTGGGACCAGTCGGCGATCCAGCTGAAGGAGAGCCTGCAGGGCATCAGCGAGCTGCTGAGCCAGGCCGCCCTGTCGTACGAGGAGTCCGAGAACTCCATCTCGGGCACGTTCCGCGGCTAGCAGACATCCGACGTCAGGGCTGCCCCCACGGGCAGCCCTGACGGCGTGGGGGGAGTGACATGGTCCAGTACCGGGTCAGGACAGAATCGCTGGGCGAGGTCGCGAACCTCCTCCAGTCGGTCGTGAGCACGTTCGACGCGCACGTCGCCGAGACGAACTCGGTGGTGCGCAGCGTCGTCGACTCGTCGTGGGAGGGCGAGGACGCCACGCTCTTCGACACCAACTGGCAGGAGTTCCAGGCCAGCGCCACGGCCCTCCGCACCGTGCTGGCCAGCCTCGCGACCCGCCTCCAGGCGGCCGAGGGCGGCTACGGCAGCACCGAGAGCGGCCTCAGCGGCGGGTTCTCCGAGAGCGCCGGGGCCATGGCCGTCCGGCCCGCCGCCGCGACCGCCGGCCTCAGCGAGGCCGTGCCCGCCGACCAGCCGTCGCCCCCCGCCGGGGAGGACGCCCGATGAGCGAGCAGCAGGCCGACACGACGACGCTGCAGCAGCTCGTCGACCAGATGCAGTCGCTCACCGAGTACTGCGACGCCCTCAAGCAGGGGGCGAGCACCTTCGCCTACATGCTGCCGAACGACTGGCAGGGGCCCGCGATGGCGGCGTTCCTCGGCAGCTTCGAGCAGTGGGCCGCCGGGGCCGAGGCGCTGAGGCAGGCGGCGACCTCGCTGCACGAGCAGGCCACCACCGCGCACACCGCCTACGAGACGGCCATCGAGCAGCTCGACTCGCAGTGGAACGACTTCAGGGGGCAGCTGCCGTGACCACCGTCAGGCTCAACGCGTTCGGGCTCGTCACCGACGGCAGCGAGATGTCGACCATCGCGTCCGACCTCGACGCCGCGTGGGCGAGCGTCTCCAGCCTCCTCTCCGGCTCCGCCGGCATGGCGGGCGACGACGAGCTCGCCGAGGACTGGAGCCCGGACTACGACGACTCCGCCAAGGGCTGCGCCCAGGGCGTGACCGCGATCTCCTCGTTCCTCCGTGGGTTCGAGGGCCTGCTGGCCGGCACCGGCGCCGCCTACAAGGAGGCGGAGCTCACGGGGGCAGGCAAGCCCGGCACCAGCGGCATCGAGATCCCCAGCGACACCACGCCGTACGCCACCGTGCCGCCGTCGGCGCTCGGGGCGAACCCCCTGCAGGGCGGTCTCGGCGAGCTCGCCGAACTGGTCGAGGGGGCCCTGTACGCCGTCGGCGTCGTGTTCCCCCGCGGCGACACGGGCAAGCTGCGAGCGGCCTCGGCGGCGTGGAGCACCTTCGCCGTCGACCTCGACGCCGCGAACGCTCGTCTGGGCAGCAGCCTCGTCGAGCTGGCGGCCGCCGACGTGCCGCAGAGCGGCGTCGCGCTCGAGGTGCGGACCGCCATCCAGAACCTCATGGGCGAATTCTCCGACGCCGCCGCCCGCAACTCCGGGGCCCTCTCCGACCTCGCGGACAACATCGACGCGACCTGGGCCGAGATCCGCAGCATGCTCGAGAGCCTCGCCATCGAGCTCGCGATCGACATCGGCATCTCGGTCGCCCTGTCGTTCGTCACCTTCGGCGTGGGCGCCCTGGCCGGGGCGGCCAAGGCCACGACGACCATCGCGCGCTGGGTCGTCAAGATCGCCGAGGTCATCCGCAAGCTCAGGCTGATCAACCGCATCCCGGCCGACAAGTTCCTCAAGGCGTCGAGCTTCCTCCGCAAGCTCGAGCACGGCCCCCTGCACTGGCGCTTCGGCGCCGAGGTGGTCAAGGGCACCATCAGCGGTGGCGCCTCCTCCGTCGTGGTCTCGGTGCGCGACGGTGAGAAGATCACGCCCGAGTCGTTGCTCGCCACCCTCGCCGGGGGTGTCGTCGGCGGCGTGGTGGGCGGCGGCGTGGGGGGCGGCTTCGCGGCCGCCTTCGGGCGTCGTGCCGGGCGCCACTCGGTCCCGCCGACGTTCTGGCGGGCCACGACGACCGACGCCGCCAAGGGCGCCGTCGAGGGCGCGGCCGGCGGCGTCGCGGGCGGCGGCACCGAGGCCGCCATCACGGGCGAGAAGTTCAACCCCGGTCTCGCCGCCCTGTTCGGCATGGGCGCCGGCTCGGCCATGGGGGGCGGCGGCCACATGGTCGGCGCCGCCATCGACGCACGCGGCGGCACGGGGCTCGGCTTCGACGCCGACGCGGCACTCGCCGGTCGCCCCGGCGAGAACGTCTCGCCGCAGTTCCTGGCCGACCGTCAGGCCCAGGCCGACAGCTTCACGGACCGTCCCGGTGATGGGTCCGAGGGCAGCGCATCGACCTCGTCGACCGAGTCGGGCGCCTCGAGCGCGTCGTCGTCGGCCGGCGACGTCCCCACGCCCGCGGGCGCCGGTCCGGGCACCGGCGGCGGGTCCGGGGTCGGTGGCGGCACCTCCGTGTCGACCCACACGGACGGACCGACACCGGCGGCCGTCGGCGGCGGCGGCGGCGCGGGCCACGCTGGAGGCGCCGGTCCCGTCCGCACGGACGTCGCCGACGTCGACACCGTGTCGCCCCTCGACACCGGCCCGTCCGCGGACGGCACGAACCACGCGGCATCGACCGACAGCACGACCCCGGAGCCGACCACCGGGGCGGAGTCCGGCTCTGCCGAGTCGTCGGCGTCCGACAGCTCGCCGTCGGACTCGACCTCGACCTCGGCGACGCCTGACGGGTCGACCACGCCTGACGGGTCGGCGACGCCTGACGGGTCGGCGACGCCTGACGGGTCCACCACGCCTGACGGGTCGGCGACGCCTGACGGGTCGGCGACGCCTGACGGGTCGACCACGCCTGACGGGTCGACCACGCCTGACGGGTCGACCACACCGGACTCTGCCGCCACGCCCGAGGCCGGCGCCACGCCCGACTCGACGCCTGAGGCCACCGTCGCCGAGACGCCGGCCGGGGAGGCGACCACCTCGGAAGCGGTCTCGTCCGACGCGGACGCGACCAGCGCCTCCTCGATCGACACGGACCTCGTGACCGCCGACCAGCTGGGCATCAGCCCGGAGTCGAACGGCGACGCCTCGGCCATCCCGTCGGACGCGCAGCTCGCGGACGTCCGTTCGGCCATCGACGCCGACGTCGCGGCGCACGCGGAGGCCGCGGCCGCCCACGCATCGCCCCAGGGCGACACCGTGGCGCCCTCGCCCGAGGCGACGGCGTCGCCGGACGCCTCGGCGTCGACGTCCCCCGAGTCCGCTCCCGACGGCAACCCCGCCGACGCGGCCTCGAGCACGCGGGACGACGCGACGCTCGGCGAGCACGCGACGTCGGACGAGGCGCACGCTGCAGGCACCCAGAGCAGCGCGACCTCGCAGGGAGAGAGCGTCATCGACGTGCCGCCGGCCACGGTCGGCGCGGCCTCGGCAGCGGGGGCAACGCTCCTCATGGCCAAGCCGACGATGCCCAGCGGGTCCAGTGCGCCGGTCACGGCCCGGGCGGGGGACAGCACCGTCGGCGTCGAGGGCACCGGCCGTGTGGACGCCAACTCCGATGGTCCGACACGGGGCGGGCACGACTCCGGTGGCACCTCGGCGATGCTCACTGGCGGGGACCCAGCCTCGTCTGCGTCACGCGTGCCCAACTACCCCGAGGCAGTCGTCGAGAGCGAAGCTCGCGCCTACCGTCGGGCGCTGGACGCCGAGCTCTCGAGGCACGGCCTCGATCGGCGGTCCTTCCGCCGTCTGGTCAGCAAGCCGATCCTCAAGCTCTCATCTCACGAGATGACGATGCTCATCGAGATCCGCAACTCATTGCCCGATCTGGGGCCGGGGTCGGTCGTGCAGAAGATCCTGCCTACGCCGACCTTGATGTCGAGCCTGTCGGGACCTGACGCGATCCAGAACGGTGTCGGGGGGTTCGTCGCCCGGTTCGCTCACATGACGGAGGCGTCGAACGGGCACTTCTTGACGCCGCGTCTCGTCTTCCAGAAGCTCGGTCTCGGCTATACGCCCGCGCGCGGGCAGACGACACCATTCAACATCGCTGAGGGTGAACGCTACGGCGTCCGGTTCGAGCTGGGACCGGAGGCTGACTTGGCAGGCAAGACCACGGACACCATGCAGCCCCTGCGTCTGCTCGATGATTGGCAGAGAGCTGCACCCGACGGGACGTGGGACAACCTCTCCATACGGGAGCGACGCGAGTTCGTCGACGCGCATCTCGACACGATCGCCGATCCCTCCGATCGCTACAACATGGGCAAGGCGCTCAAGTCCGAGGCCGTCGACCCCTTCCGGGGGAACGGCTGGGCGGGGCAGCGCGGTCACTACACACCCGAAGTGGCCATCTCGCGATACGAGAAGACTCCACCCTTGAACGAAGGTGCAGAGATCTGGCGGTACAAGTCCGATGGAACGCAAGAAGTGTTCGCAGTTCTGTCGGCCGGACGATGGATCCTGGTCTGAAGGCCGTCGTGCCCACCGGCGTCGTCGCGCTCGTCGGTGACGTCGTCGTCGCGAGGGCTGGTCGCATCAGACCGGACACGGTGCGAGGCGGTGCGGTGTCCCTTCACGACCCGCAGACCGGCACGACCGTCGTGCTGGCGGTCGACGAGGTCGCGATCGCCTCGACGGTGACCGTGGGCTGGCTCTTCGGACACGAGGTCACGGTGGCACCGGGGACGACGACCCGGTATCTCCTCGGCGGGCAGGCATGGGAAGGTCCGATGCCGCCGTTCGGAGTGCCTGCGATCGAGGACGATGGGTCGTTCCGGCTCGCGACCGACGATCTCGACGACCTCGTGGCAGTCCGCTCCGTGACGGACGTCCTCGTCGTCGACTCGGCGGACTCCTCGGTCACGGCGTCCGCATGGTCGACGTCCGAGGGCCATGGCGACCAGGTCCGGCCTCTCGCCTCGCTGGCTCCCGTCCCCGTCCCCGACGGGGAGCCGCGACCCGGTGTGCAGCGGGCCGACGGTTCCGTCGAGCCTCTGACCGACGGGACCGTGAGGACGTGGGTGCACGGTCTCGGGATGGTCGGTGGACGCGAGGTGGAGATCCTGGCCGAGCGGGGTCAGCGCGTGTGGGTGGCCTCTCGTCGGCCCCTCTCGCGTGACGACCGTCAGGTCAACGGCCGGTACTCGGACGGCGTCGGCAGCCGCTTCGTGAGCTGGGTGGACCAGGCCGAGGTGACGTCGCGCTCGATGCTGCGGCGCGAGTGGTCCGGTGTCGACGGAGCCCCCCTGCTGCAGGGTCGCTATGCGCGGGTCGCGGGGCTCTGGCGTGCCCTGCCGACCTCCGGGCTGGCCGACCTGGGCCCAGACGGACAGCGCCTCCTGCGGCCCGGGGTGACGGTGGTCGGGGGTGCGTTCCCTGTGCCTCTGGACGACGAGGACCACGCGTGGACCCTGACGACGGGGGGTCGTGCGGTGCCCGACGCCGAGGTCACCGATGTCGTGTCCGTGCGCACGACGGCGCAGGTGGCGGGCATCGAGGTCGAACTGGTGAGGCCGTGGGACCCGATGACGGACGGCGACGTGTTCCTCGTGGGCGGCGACGGCGTGCCCGGCGAACCGGTGCTGCTCTCCGACGGGTTCACGTTCCGGCCGAGGGTCGCGCTCGGAGGCGGCTGGGCTGCTCGGGTCCGGCGCGATCATCTCGAGGACGTGCGCACGACGGTCGTGGACGGGCCGTGACGCCGGCGCCGTCCGACGTCGCGACGTGCTGACAGAGGTGCGGGTCTCTGTTCGGACGACCGCGCGGGTGGCCGACCCAGAGGTCGAACTCGTGCGGCGTGACCACCTCGACGGTGTCGAGTCCACGGTGGTCACCGATGGGTGACCTGCCGTCCGGCATCCGACACGTCGACGGCAGCACCTTCGTGGGCTGGCGCGGAGGTCTGCTCGAGCTGGCGCTCGATCCTGAGCGGATCGCATCGGGTCTCGCGCTCGAAGGGCTGCGTCGGGATCGGACGGGTGCCTGGTGGCGGGGCATGGAGGTGGAGCTGGGACGGGACGCCGCAGGGACGGTGGTCGTCTCCGGCTACGGCTCGGACGCTCTCCGTCGCCGGGCCGGTGTCGTGACTCAGGACGAACGAAGCTCGTGGTTCGTCGCGCCGCTCGACGACCCGTCGGAGCTCGTGTCGTCCTGGACCACGACCGACACCGTCCTGGCCGGGACAGCGCATGTCGCCGGCGGCATCGTGCATCGAGGTCCTGAGCTGCGGAGGCTGCGCAGCTTCGAGCCGCACGGGAGCCGGACGGTCGGGGACGGCACCTCGATCGCCTTCGAGGACGACGGCGGCGGGGAGGTGGTCGTCGAGCCGGGGGATCGGCTGGGCTGGATCCAGAAGGGCGGCCTGCTCGACGGGCTGCCGGTCACGGTCTGGGCGGAGCGGGACGGCAGGTCGTGGGTGGTGGGCAACCGGGCTCCTCGTGATGCCCGGCGCGGCGCGAGGCCGATGGAGGTCTCGACCGACTGCTGGCCCCGGCGGCTCCGCGGATGGTGGTGCGATCCAGCTCGGGTCGAGGTGCTCTTCGCGTCGGAGCGCGCCTGGCAGGACCCCGTGCCGCCGTTCCTGCTGCAGGGCAGGTACGGGCGGGCTCTCGGACACGAACTGCACCTCACCGATCTTCCGCAGCGACCGGACACGGCCTCGCCTGTCGACGCGCCCTGGGGTCTGACCGACCTCACCACACCTGTTCCCGTCCTGGACGAGCCGTACTCGTTCGTGACCCCCTCCACAGGAGTGACGGTGCTCTCTGCCGAGCCCGAGACCCGTTCGCATCGAGTACTGCGGACATCGGGGCTCGTGGCGGGGCGACCTGTCGTCCTCGACGCGCCGTGGGCATCGATGGCATCCCGCCGGTCGACGGTCGTGAGAGGCGACGGACCCGTCCCCGAGGCCTGGACCACCGAGACCGGACGGCTGATCGAGCCGGCGGCCGACGAGCGCGGGTGGACGGCGCAGGTTCTCGTCGACGACCTCGTCGACGTGCGCACCGAGATGATCGGCTAGCGGCCTCGGGCCCCCAGCTCACGCCGAGGGCGTCGATGTCGTGCATGTCGGCGTCGATGTCGAGGTGCTCGAGCCGTGGCGGTCGGCCTGTCATCATCGAGGGGTGGTCGACTTCGTGAGCTCCCTGCCCGTGACGGGCGAGTGGGCGAAGAGCGGGGGCGAGTGGCAGAAGGCAAGCCTGCTGTTGCCTGACGGGTTGGTGGGCAACGAACTCTGGTTGGGGTCTGCGCCTCCGCGGGTGTCGGCGATGATCGATCAGGTCGACGAGGTCGTGTCGCGCGGCGTGCGCGGCTTCTATCGAGGTCTGGACGTCGCTGCGGACCCGGGGCCGCGAGGCCTGACTCGTCTCTGGACGGTGATCTCACGCGGAGACGACGCGTCCCTGGAGCGTGTCGGCGGGAGCCGGTGGGACCGGGACGAAGTGTCCATCGACGACGTCGATCTGGCCGAGGTCGCGGGGCTCCAGGTCGAGACGGTCAGATGGACCGCAGAGGGCGATGCCCGTCGTGATCTCGGCGTCTCCATCGTCGGAGCGTCCGGGGAGGTGCCCTTGGTGTCGGCGGTGGCGTTCCCGGCCGAGGGGTCTGGGGAGGCGGTCCTGCAGCCGGTGGAGGGCGAGCCGTTCCCTGTCCGTCCGGACGGGGAGGTCGTCCTCCGGCGTGGGGCGGCGTCGTACGAGGGCGCGTTCGTGGAGGCGTTGGCGTCGGCGGAGGGTCGGGTGCTGGTGACGAACCCGCGGATGTTCCGGGTGCGGGACGGTCGTCGTGGTGGCCGGTTGGCGGGGTCTCGGGGCATCTGTCGGTGGGTGAGGCCGGAGGAATTGTCGTCGTGGCGGTGGTTCGAGCGACGGGTGATGGCTCCGGGTGAACGGCAGTGGTTGCACGGGTCGTACGTGACGTGGCACGGTGTGCCGTTCCGGGTCGACGAGGAGGTCGCGGCGGGTGCGGGGATGGTGCGTCTCTTGTGTGACGGTCCGTGGTTGCCGCGAGTCGTGGACTGGTCGCCGACGCTCGGTGGTCTGGGTGCGATCGAGGTGCCGGAGTCGGAGGTCGTGCGATGGGGCTCGGCGGTCACGACGGCGACCCTCGCAGGCGAGCCCGTGACCCTGGTCGAGCCGCACCTCGACTGGCGGAACGGCGGGCTGGTCGTCGTCCAGGGCGTCGGGTCGATCCCGTCCGGACCTCGACCCGACGGCTACGGGGTCTCCGAGCGACTGCACGACGTCGGCGGAGGCGCCTGGCGAGGCGCAGCCCGGTACGGGGACCTGAAGCTCCTCACCACTGCCTTCGCCGATGCGTGATCCCGACTGGGCCCCCGCCGAGGCGCGCCGGCTGCGGCGAGGAAGGGCCACAGCGTGATCGTTCCCGCCTCCGAGTCGTGGGTGGTCCACGGCGAGAGCGTCCTCCCTGCCTCGGTGACCATGCCCGAGACGCTCCTGAGCCGGGAGGTCGTCGTCCTCCCGGAGGTCGGGTCGGATCAGGACCTGTTGCTGGAGCAGGTGTCCGAGGTCGGCCAGCGGAGGGTCCGTGCTCGGTGGAGAACGGTGCCTGTCGACGTCGTGGGTGTGGCGTCGCCTCCTGATGCCGGTCCGGGCGTGACCGTCTGGACGTCGCCCCGCCACGTCGAGCTGACGGGGAGGACGGATGCCGTCGTCCTCGACGAGGAACGCGCCGAGATACGAGACGTCTCCTCCCTCGATCTGGACGACGTCCGGGTCGAGACACATGTCTGGCGGGCAGCGACCGACGGCGCCGTGCCGTGCGGCCCGGTCGCCGTCGTCGGCGGGCAGGAGCGGCCGCTCGCGTCGTCCTTGGCGCGACCCGTCGTCGGACGGCCGGGCCTCTGGCTCCGAGCGCTCGACGGAGAGGACCTGGCGGCTGATCGGGTCGAGGCGCACCTCGACCGGCGCGCGGTCTTCCGAGATGAGCGAGCTGTCGTCGAGGTCCTGGCCGAACGGGCCGGTCTCTGGCTCGTCCGCAACCTCCGGGGTCACGGGAGCGTCGATGGGTCGAGACTCGCCGGCTCGGGGCGCTGCCGGTGGATCGAGGCGGTCGACGTGCCGGATGCGCCGCGGTACTCCGTCAGCGGCGGAGCCGTGCGCCGTGACCAGATCGCCGTGGGGTGCTACGTCACCTGGAGGGGCGTGCCGTTCCGTCTGGCTGCTGACCAGAGGAACGTTCGCGACGGCGTGCGCCTGCTCTGCGACACGGGTGACCTGCCAGCCGGCGCGAGGTGGCAGAACGACGTCGTGCGGGGCGGCACCGTCGACGCGCCGCGCGCAGAGGTCGAGGCCGTGGTGCGGGCTCGGACGCGGGCTCGGCTCTCCGGTGTGCCGGTCGAGGTCGTGACGCTGCGAACGGTCTGGGCAGCCGGCGACATGGTCAAGGTCGTGAGCGGACGTGAACTGCAGGGAGCCGTCTCCTCGACGAGCAGGCGGAGAACGGCCCTCCGGCGGCCGGACGGGACCTGGTCGGCGGAGGTTCCCTTCGACGAGCTCGACGACGTCGAGGTCGAGGTGCTCGAGCGGTGACGGGCCCTCGCGCACCGAGCCCGACGTCGGAGGACGAGCCCGCTCGGCGGCGGTCAGCACGTCGACCCTCGGGCGCCCGCGGCACCGCCGAGTGAACGAGGCACCGGCCACTGAGGCGGTGTCCGGTCCACTCGGCGGTGTCAGCACGTCGAGCCGCACGGGGCCGCGACGCCCCGGGCCGGTGCACCGACCCTCCTGTGCCATCCTGGTCGGGGCGATCGGCGAACCAGTGCCGCCGCCGCGGACGACCACGGAGGGGCTCGGATGATCCTGCAGAAAGCCGTCACGCCGCAGATGAGCGCGGCGTACCACGACCACGACCACGACCGGGTGGCCGGCTTCGTCGTCCCTTGGGGCGCCGTGGGCCACGCTCGCACCCCGCGCGAGCTGATCACGGCGCACGGCCTCGACTTCCCGGGGACCCCGTTCTCGGCGGACATGCCGCACATCGACGTGCTCCGCTTCGAGAGCACGGCGAACCTGCTGCTCGAGAAGGCGACCGGAGGGCCCGACCGGGCCACCCAGAACATCACGGGCGGGCCGTTCCTCGACCGGCCGCCGTTCCGCGGCGACGGCTTCGTCGCCGACCCCGAGCACATCATCCCCCTCTCGTGGCTGCCGCACCGCCGGGTGCCCTCGGGCGCCGAGCTGCACCGCATCTCGGCCGACGGCACCAGCACCTACCTGGCGTACTTCCACTCGGCCGCCTGGGGCTGGATCTACGCCGACGGCATCGAGCAGCAGCGCGTGCGCCAGCCGCGGCTCGTCAGCCGCTTCGTGGGCGGCCTCGCCCGCATGGACGACGGCGAGGTCTACATCGCCGACTTCGTCGACGGCGGGGCGCGCGTCGCCGCCGTGCGCCAGGACGAGGGCGCCGAGGCCGCCGGCTGGACGCCGACGACCCCCATGGTCTGGTCGCGCACCATCGACGTCGCCGACGTGCAGGAGTACTTCGAGCTCGACGTCCGCACCCGCTGGAACGGCCTCGGCTACCGCGTCACCGACGAGTACCCGAGCGCGGCCGGCATGCAGCTCAGCGGCACCTACAGCGACCACGACGCCGACCTCGCCGAGGCCCTGCAGCTGGTCAAGATCGACGCCGCCGTGTACGAGGGCGAGCTGCCGGGCCACCTGCTCGAGGAGGCGACCATCCGTCAGACGCAGCTGCCCGAGTGGCCGGCCCTCCCGCTGCCCTGACGACGGGGCCCGGGCCTCAGGCCCGGCGGGTCGGCCTGACCGACACCACCTCGGCCGTGGCGCCGTGCGGCAGGTCGACGACCAGCCGCACGGCGTCGGCCACCGACCCGGGCTCGAGGTAGAGAGCGGCGTCGTAGACGCCGCCCTCGCGCTCGACCAGCTCGTGCTGCATGTCGGTGTCGACGCGGCCCGGGTGCACCGAGCTGACGCGCACCCCGTGCGGGCGCTCCTCCTCGCGCAGCGAGTCGGTCAGCGCCCGCAGCGCGAACTTGCTCGCCGCGTACGTGCTGCCGCCCGGCCCGGCCGTGAAGCCCGAGCCGCTGTTGATCGCCACGACCGTGCCCTGCGCGGCCCGCAGCGCAGGCAGCAGCTGCCGGGTCAGCTCGGCCACCGCGAAGACGTTCACCTCGAAGACACGACGCCAGTCGTCGCGGCTCGTGCCCTCGACGGCGTCGCCGCCGATCACGCCGGCCGCGTGCACGACGACGTCGAGACGGTCGAGGGCGGGCGCCTCGAAGGGCGGCCCCGCGAGGTCCGCGACCCAGGGCGAGGCCGACGGGAGCGAGGCTGCCAGGGCGGCGACCGCCTCCTCGTCTCGGCCGTGCACCACGACGTGGTGCGTGCGCGACAGGTCGCGGGCGATCGCGAGGCCGATGCCACGGGTGGCTCCGGTGACGAGGGCGGTGGGGCGGGGTGCGTCGGTGCTCATCGCCCCAGTCTGCCGACGCCCGGCCCGCAGGCGCTCAGCCGCGGATGATCGGCAGCGGCCCGGTGAGCTGCGGCAGCTCGCGGTCGCTGAGCAGCCAGCGCTCGCCGGAGGCGGTGACCAAGAAGGCGAGCGGCCCCGGCCGGCAGACCACGAGGGCCCCGCCCGACTGCTGCTGCAGCACGCCGTCGAGGGCGCCGCCGAGGTCGCGGTCGTCCTCCGACCCGCTCGCCGACAGCACGGCGCAGCGGCCCTCGGCGCCCATCGCCGTGAGCAGACGGCGCACGCCCTCGGGGTCGCGCAGCTCGGGGGCCATCGGGTGGACGACGCCCATGTCGACCCACTCGACCGAGTCGAGCAGGGCGGCGAGGCGGTCGCGGCCGACGTCGTCGCCGTCGTCGGCGAGGCCGTGGACGACGTCGCGGGCGTCGGGCGCGGCGAAGGCCTCGAGCGCCGCGATCACGGGTGCGGGCAGCTGAGGCACGGCGGACTCCTTCGGGTGCGGATCACCCATCCTCCCACCTGGGGCGGCCCCGTGACTCCGCCGAGCGGCCGAGGGCTGCGAGGATGGGCCGGTGACCTCCTCCTCCGCCCCCGCGCTCGGACTGCTCCTCGACGTCGACGGGCCCATCGCCAGCCCCGTCAGCCGCAGCATCGCGCTGCCGCAGATCACCCGTGACCTCGTGGCCCTGGCGGCGGCCGGCATCCCGGTCGTGTTCAACACGGGCCGGTCGGACGCGTTCATCCGCGACGAGGTCGTCGGCCCGATGATCGCCGCCGGGCTGCCCGCGGGGGCCCGTGTGCACGGCATCTGCGAGAAGGGCGCGTCGTGGTTCTCGATCGGGCCCGAGCACGGCCCCGACGGCACGAGCGAGGTGCAGGTCGACTCCGCGCTGGCCATGCCCGCCGACTTCGCCGCCGAGATGGACGCCCTCGTCACGGCCGAGTTCGCCGACCTCGTCTTCTTCGACCACACCAAGCGCGCCATGGTCTCGATCGAGCAGCTCACGAGCGTCGACTCGGCCACCTACCTGGCCCGCCAGCGCGACTTCGACGAGAAGGCGATGGAGGCGCTGGTCCGGCGAGGCGCCGGCGTGCGGCGACTCGACGACGAGCGTCCCGACGCCCGGGGCGAGGTGCAGTGGCGCGTCGACCCGACGATCATCTCGACCGACATCGAGTCGGTCCGCCTCGGCAAGGACCTCGGCGCCGAGCGCGCCCTCGAGCTGCTCGCCGAGGACGGCGAGCTGCCGCTCGCCTGGCGCACGGTGGGCGACTCGCGCAGCGACTACGCCATGGCCGACTGGCTGCACGCGGCCGGCCACGACGTGGCCCACGTCGACGTGCGCCCGGCCGACGGCGTGCCGTCGACCCCGTACCCGGTGCTGACGAGCGGGTCGGGGCTGATCCACGACGACGCGGGGGCCGAGTTCCTGGCGCGCTGGGTGCGCGACGTGGGCGCCTGAGCCGACCCGCGCCTCCTGCGCCGTCGCACGCGTCGTTGCAGTCCGCGCAGTCCGCGCCGCCCTCGCCGCGTCGTCGGCGGGGCGCGCACGCGGGTGAGCCTGGGCATCGAGGGTGAGTCTGTCCCTCGCCCGGGTGACACGACGGGCGATACCTCCGGGTATGAGCCCGCCAACCGTGCGGGCTCCGGCGAGCGTGTGACCCGGAGGAGGGGTACGACCCCCCGAACGGGGGCCGGGTCGCCGCCGAACGACGTTGTACTGTTCTCATCAGTCGCCGAACGGTCCCCCGAAAGGCCCACACGGCGACCGCACCACCCGCCGCCCGGCCACCCACCGGGCGCACCCGACAGGCCCGTCCTCCCCCAGGACGCGCCACGGAGGCACCCACCTCCGCACCACCGCCGTCGCCGGCTCACACCCAGGCCGTCGACTGCACCCCTCGTCGCCATCGCTGCCGACGCCCTCCCCGGACGTCTGCAGGCGGCACCCGCTCCTCTCTGCCGTCCGGGTTCTCCGTAGCCCCGAACCAGGAGAGAAGTACCCGCATGTCCCGAACCATGCGCGACGCTCCGCTGTCCCCGGAAACGGGGTCGGCCACCGCGTCGTCCTCCGCCGACCGCCCCGCGGTCGGCACCGCCGCCCTCGTCGTCGACGAGCGGCCCGACATCGCGACGCCCGTCGACCTGAGGCACCTAGCACCCTCCGGGTCGGTCGGTCAGCGTCGTAGGCCGGCGCCCGCTCCTCGACCGCGGGCCGACCACGTCACCGTGGCGGCCCGCCCCGAGGGCGGCCGGGCGCACAGCCCCGTCATGGTGCTGCTCGTGCTCATCGCCACGCTCGGCATCCTGCTCTACGCGCAGTTCCTGCTGAACCCGGGCAACCGGGGCGACATCCTGCCGTACACGATGATCATCGTCGCCGAGGCGATCCTCGTCGTGCAGACGCTCTTCGCGATGTGGACGATCCTCTCGGGCGGCCAGGACCCCCGCGACTTCGACTTCCACGCGACGCAGGACACCCTGTACGACGAGGCCGAGATCGACCGCCTCGGCCTGCGCGGCACGCCCCACCTGTGGCCGATGCGCGTCGCCGGCGAGCGGATCGTCGCCGACGTGTTCATCACCGTCTACGGCGAGGAGCTCGCCAAGATCGCGACGACCGTCCAGGCCGCGCTGGCCCTGAAGGGCGAGCACCGCACCTGGGTGCTCGACGACGGCCGCAGCGACGAGGTCAGGGACCTCGCCGCGCAGCTCGGCGCGCGCTACATCCGTCGCCTCAGCAGCAACGGGGCGAAGGCCGGCAACGTGAACCACGCGCTCGCCATCGCGAAGGGCGACTTCTTCGCCATCTTCGACGCCGACTTCGTGCCCGAGACGGACTTCCTGTTCGAGACGGTGCCGTTCTTCGTCGACGAGAAGGTCGCCTTCGTGCAGACCCCCCAGACCTACGGCAACCTGACGAGCCTCGTCAGCCGCGGCGCGGGCTACATGCAGACGGTCTTCTACCGGTTCATCCAGCCCGGCCGGAACCGCTTCAACGCGGCCTTCTGCGTCGGCACGAACGTGATCTTCCGGCGCAGCGCGATCGACGAGATCGGCGGCATCGACACCGACTCGAAGTCGGAGGACGTCTGGACGAGCCTGCACCTGCACGAGGCCGGCTGGAAGTCGATCTACATCCCGATGACGCTCGCCGTGGGCGACGCCCCCGAGACCATCGAGGCGTACAGCAAGCAGCAGCTGCGCTGGGCGACCGGCGGCTTCGAGATCCTGTTCCGCCACAACCCGCTGAGCCCGCGTCGCACCCTGACGATGGACCAGCGCCTGCAGTACTTCG
Source organism: Frigoribacterium faeni (assembly GCF_011761235.1). Lineage (GTDB taxonomy): Bacteria > Actinomycetota > Actinomycetes > Actinomycetales > Microbacteriaceae > Frigoribacterium > Frigoribacterium faeni_A. Next base: position 669,031 of record NZ_JAAOYW010000002.1, on the reverse strand, counting down.
TCACCGCGACGAACTACCTGACGGGCATCGCGCCCCTGCTGCTGCTCATGGTGCCGCCGATGGAGATCTTCTTCGACCTGCGCCCCATGAACCTGCACATCTCGGTGCTGCAGTGGTTCCTCTTCTACGCCGGCTTCTACCTGATGCAGATCGTGCTGGCGTTCTACACGCTCGGCTCGTTCCGCTGGGAGGTGCTGATGCTCGCGACCGTGTCGTTCCCGATCTACGTCAAGGCCCTGTGGAACGTCATCAGCGGCAAGGACGAGGCGTGGAGCGTCACCGGCCGCAAGGGCACGGTGTCGTCGCCGTTCAACTTCATCATCCCGCAGGTGCTGTTCTGGCTGTTCCTCACCCTCACGTCGTGCGTCGCGATCGTCCGCGACGCCGACAACGGCGTGCTCACGCTGGCGACGGTGTGGAACCTGCTCAACACGTTCATCCTCTCGGCGTTCCTCGTCGCCGCCTGGCGCGAGGGCCGCACGCTCAAGCGCTTCGCCCGTGCCGAGCAGCGCGGCGAGTTGGCCGAGGCCCCCGTGGTGCTCACGGCCCCGCTCGGCTCGGAGCCCGCGTCGCGGCGCACCCAGGTCTCGCGCCCGGCTCCGCGCAGCGGCGAGGAGATCCTCGCCCTGCAGCGGGCCGACGAGGCCGAGCAGGCGGCGGCCAGGGAGGCGGACCTCGCGACCGCGCACCGCCTCGCCGACCGCACCCCCACCGACGACCCCGAGCAGGCCGCGCGCGACGCGTCCCGGGTCGCCGAGCTCGCGGCGTCCCGCGCGCTGGCCCACGGCCGCCGGGCCGCGGCCACGCCCGCCGACGACCGCACCACCGACGACGGCGTCACCGCCGACCAGCAGGAGAGGGTCACGTCATGACCTGGATGAACAGACTCAAGATGACCGTCGGCATGCTCGTCGTGCTGGTGCTCGTCGCCGGCTTCACGATGATCTTCACGCAGCGCCAGCAGCAGGTGAACAGCACCAGCGCCACCATCGCGGCGCAGGAGTACTCGGTCGGCACCGACTACAGCGGCACCATCACCCGCTCGTACGTCGAGAACGGCGACCAGGTGAAGGAGGGCGACACGCTCTTCGAGGTGCAGAGCCTCTCGCTGCTGCAGGACCTGCAGACCGGCCTCGTGACCGCCGACACCGCGACCTACTCGGTCGCCGAGGACGGCACCATGACGCTCAAGGCCGCCGTCGACGGCACCGTCGCCGACGTCGACCTCAAGGAGGGCAGCTTCGTCCAGGCGGGCGGCTCGCTCGCCACGATCGACAAGACCGGCACCCTCTTCGTCGCCGCCGACTTCGTGCTGACGCCGCGTGACTACGAGCGCATCGACTCGGGCGCCGCCGTCGACCTCATGCTGCCCAACCAGACCACGATCGCCGGCAAGGTCGGCATCGTGAGCGTCGAGACCAAGGACGGCGACGCCGAGACGACGCTGCAGGTCTCGAGCGACCAGCTCGTCGAGGGCGCCTACAACGGCCTCGTCACGCCGGGCACGCCGATCCAGGCGAAGCTGCACCTGCGGGACGACGGGGTGCTCGCCGGCCCCGTCGACACCGTCACCGACTTCCTGCGTCAGATCGGGGTCTGATCATCGCCGACGCAGGAGAACAGACGACGGGTCGTCGTCGTGGGCTGGGTCGTTCGGGACCCTCGACCGACGCCGCGACCACCCGTCACGCCGAGGAGGCGCGGGTCGACACCCGACGCGCGCCGCGCCTCCTCGGCACCCCCTCGCGCCCCGTGGGGCGGCTGCTCGCGGCCGTCGCGCTCGTGACCGCCGGAGGGCTCGTGCTCGCCGGCTGCACCGGCGACGACGGCTCGGCCGGCCCCGACGGCGGCAGCACCGAGGGCCGCACGACCGCCTCGGGCGACGTGCTGCCCGCCTCGCAGGTCGACCCCCTCGTGGCCGCGCTGCCGCAGGAGTCGGTCGCCGAGGTGCCGACCATGCGCCTCGCCGACGGCCTCGTGCCGCCGACCAACCGCTGGTTCTCGGGCCTGGTCTTCGGCGACGAGCCGATGCCGGTGTTCCCCCTGCCGATCTCGTTCCAGGCCACCGACGACGGCTTCGCGGCGGGCCAGCCCGCACCGGTGCCGTCGGCCACCGCGATCGTCGGCCCGGCGCTCGCCGACGTCTCGGTCGACCTCGGCTCGGGCGACTTCGTGGTCAGCGGCTACGACGACGTCTCGGTCACCCTCGAGCACCGCGACGGCGACGCCGTGCTCGGCCACACGACGATCGCCGAGGGCTCGCCCACGGTGTCGTACACCGCGGCGTCGGCGCAGACCGACGCGCTCGCCGTGCTCGGCGACGGCGTGCTCCGCGCCGCCGGCGACGGCCGGGCGACCGTCACGGTCGGCGACGCCACGTGGGGCGTGGTCGTCACGGGCGGCTCGCTCGACACGGGCGCCCCCTCGGTCTCGCTCGACGAGGGCGGCTCGGTCGTGCTCGTGTCGGTGCCGGCCGGCGCCTCCGCCGACCAGACGACGCAGGTGCTCGACGCGGCCGCCTCGCCGCTCACGGGCGTCACGACGACGTACGGCACCACCGGCAGCGGCGACCAGCAGGTGCAGACCACCGAGCTCGGCTACGTGACCGCCGCGGGCGGCGACGCCCTCGTCGTCGCGGCGCCGCACCAGGGCGACTCCGGCCCCGCGGCCGGCGGCACCGACACCGGCCTCGGCTACCCGACCGTCTACGGCACGGTGCCCCTCTCGATCGGCACCGGCCTGTCGTTCGGGGCGCCCACCACGACGGCGTCGACGTCGCTCGACCTGAGCGGGCTGACCGACGCCGAGCGCGCCTCCGTCCGCGACCAGCTCGAGATCGACGTCAGCCTCACGCCGACCTTCGCCGCCGACACCTACTACGGCGGCAAGGCGCTCTACCGCGCCGCGATGCTCTACCAGCTCGCCGTGCAGCTCGACGACCAACAGGTCGCGGCCGAGCTGAAGGAGCGGATCGTCGACGAGCTCGACCTCTGGACCGAGCCCGACGGCTGCGAGTCGCGCGGGCAGGAGTGCTTCGTCTACGACCCTGCGGTCAAGGGAGTCGTCGGCAAGGCGGCGTCGTTCGGCTCGGACGAGTTCAACGACCACTACTTCCACTACGGCTACTTCCTCTACGCCGCGGGCGTGATGGCCGCGGACGACCCCTCGCTCGCCGAGGGCTGGCAGCCGGTCATGGACCTGCTGGCCGCCGACATCGCGTCGGGCTCGCAGAACGGCTCGTTCCCCGACCGCCGCGCCTTCGACCCGTTCTGGTCGCACAGCTGGGCCAGCGGCTACTCGCCGTTCGCCGACGGCAACAACCAGGAGTCGTCGTCGGAGGCGGTGGGCGCCTACGCGGGCCTGTCGCTCTGGGCGTCCGCCACGGGGGACGACGCGCTCGGCGCCGAGGCCGCCTGGATGCTCAGCGCCGAGTCGCAGGCGGCCCTCGCCTACTTCGTCGCGCCCGACCTGAGCGACCCGGTGTTCCAGGGGAAGGACGGCACGGCCACGTTCGACCACCGCGTCGTCTCGCTCAACTGGGGCGGCAAGCGCGACTACGCGACCTGGTTCTCGGCCGAGCCGTCGGCCATCGCGGGCATCCAGCTGATCCCGCTGAGCCCGACGTCGGTCGACTACCTGACCGCCGAGGCCGCAGGAGGCGCGGAGCAGGTCGACGCGTTCGTCGCCGAGGCAGCCCCCGACGGCTTCGACGGGCCGCTCGCCGACTACGTGCTGATGTACTCGGCGCTGGCCGGGGCGGACGCGGCCGCCGACGCGCTGGACACGCTCGCCGCGCTGCCCGACACCGGCATCGACGACGGCAACTCGCGGTCGTACGCGATGGCGTGGATCCTGGCGGCGGGGGCTCGGGGGTAGGGCGCCGGGCGCGGGTCAGTCGACGACGCGCGTGCGGTCGACGAGCTGCGTGACGGCGCCGTCGTCGCCGACGGCGACCAGGGTGCCGCCCCAGAACTGCAGGTCGCTGACGTCGGCGTCACCCGCGGCGAGGCGCCAGAGCTCGCGTCCGTCGGCGAGGTCGTGGGCGACGACCGACCCGGCGACCAGGTCGCCGTCGGAGTCGTGTCGGGCGGGCGTCGCCAGGTAGAGCACGGTGCGCGACACGGCCACGGGCGACGCCTCGACGGGAGCCCACACCCGTGCCCGCTCGCTGCCGGTGAGGGCGTCGAGCACGAGCAGCGCCCGCTCGTCGGCGGCCGTGTCTGAGCCGACCCGCCCCGAGCCGCGGGCGCCCGGGCGGGGGATCGGGGTGCGCAGCAGCACGACGTCGTCGCCCTGCCCCGCCGTGCTCGGCCCGGTGAGCGGGATGCCGCCGAGGTCGGGGTCGTTCGTCACCGTCCAGCGGTCGGCGCCCGTCTCGCGGTCGACGCAGGTCGAGGAGGCGCGCTCCCAGAACAGGACGCACCCGCCCGACACCACCGGCGGGCTGCCGCCCTCGTTCGCCCGGCGCCACGCCTCGCCGCCGGCGAGCCGGAACGCGGCGGTCTCGGTGGGGGTGTCGGCCCGGCCGTCGTCCTGCAGCTCGACGAGGACGAGGTCGCCGTCGACCGTCGGGACGGCGTCGCGGCTCAGCGGCACGACCCACTGCAGCACGCTCCGGGCCGGCGGGTCGAACAGCGTGACGATGCCGTCGAGCACGACGAGCACCCGGTCGCCGACGAGGGCGGCCTGCCCGTCGACCCCGAGGTCGGTCTGCCAGGTCGCCCGCGACAGGTCGTCGCGCGCCAGCGTCGTGACCTGCGCCCGGGACGGGCCGTCGACGAAGCTCTGACCCCGGTCGCCGCCGCCGCCCGTGCGGGTCTCGACGAGCACCTGCCGGTCGTCGGCGTCGAGCACGACGACCGGGCCGTCGGCCAGCGTGCGCCGCTCGGCCACCACGCCGGTCTCGAGGTCGACCCGGGCGACCGTCGCGCTGTCCGAGCCGTCGTCGACGCCTCCGCGGACCCCGACGACGGCCGTCGACCCGTCGTCGGCGACCCACGCGCCGAGTCCGGCCGACGAGACGACGTCGCTCACGTCGGAGGTCGGGATGCTCCACCGCACCGTGCCCGAGCGGGGATCGACCCGGACGAGCCGGTCGCCGCTCGCGTCCGGGTCGGGCTGGGCGTCCGGGTCGGCGCAGCTCGTCGCGGCGGTCCCGGCCGGCGTCGTCGCGGCGACGAGGACGTCGTCCGCCACGGACGCGAGCACCCGCAGGTCGACGCAGCCGGGCCTGGCCCCGGCGATCCCGAGGTCGGCCGGCTCGATGCGCCAGCCCGCGGCCTCGGGCAGGTTCCGCAGCTCGTCGACGACGAGCCCGTCCGCGGGGGAGCCCCCCGGGTAGACCGGCTGCGAGGCCAGCCCTGCAGCCACGACCAGCGCGGCCGCGACGAGGCCGGCCGCGGCGACGGTGCCCAGCCGCCGAGCCGAGGAGGCGCGGTGCCAGCGGGCCTGCAGGCCGCCTCCTCGTCGCCCCGGCCGGGCGCGCCCGGGGTCGGTGCCGTCGTCGTCGGTCACGGTGCTCGTCCCCCTCCGCGTGCGTCCGTCGATGGTACGGGCGGCGCCTCCGGCCCCGCTGCGACGGCGGTGCCTGCCCCGCCTCCTGCCAGGCCGTCGCCGGTAGGCTGGCCCGGCCCGTCGCCCCGGAAGGACGCCGTCATCGAAGCCCTGGTCATCTCGATCCTCGCCGTCGCGGCGGTCGTCCTCATCGTGATGCAGGTCCTGTACCGGCGTCGGGTCATGCGGCGCCGCGAGGCCGCCGGGCAGGACCCGGTCGGTCGAGGCACCTACGTCGTCTTCGCGGTGACGGCCGCGTTCTTCCTCTTCGCGGTGTTCGTCTTCCCGCTGCTCGTCCGCGGGGGCTGAGGGGCACCTCCTCGGCCCGGTCCCTCTTCTTCCCCTCCCTCCGGATGCCGACTGGTCAGTTCCGGTCGTCGGGGGCCCGGTGGTGGACCGTTCCCGACCACTCGTGGGGCACCTCCTCGTTCCCCACCCTCCTGCCCTGACGTCGACTGGTCAGTTCAAGTCCTTCGGCTCGGGGCGGGGCCGGGGTCAGCCGGCGAGCTCGACGCCCGTCGCGAGCCCGTGCACGACCCCGTCGGGGTCGACCTGCACCAGCGTCGGGCCCCAGAACGCCGACGCGAACGCGCTCGTCGCGACCTGCGTCGACCACAGCACCCGGCCGTCGGCGAGGTCGAAGGCGATGAGCGTCGGGCTGTCGCGGTCGCTGCTGAAGAAGGTGGACGCGTAGCCGGTCGTCCGCGAGGTGGCGATCACGTAGGAGGCGACGGGCAGCTCCGTCGACCACCGCACGTCCCCGGTGCGTGCGTCGAGGGCGAGGACGGTCTTGCCCTCCCCGGACCCCCGCGGGCCGTCGCGCCCGCCGCCGGCGGCGGCCTCGGCGAGGGCGTCGGGGGCGACGAGGGAGGTGAGCACGTCGTCGGTCGCCGTCCCGAAGAAGGCCTGCACCTGCTCGGCCTGCACGTCGTCGCGCCCGGAGTCGCCGGTGGAACGGGTCCAGCGCTCGTCGCCGGTGCGCGGGTCGAGGCAGGTGACGTCGCCGTCCTGTGCCGTGATCGAGATGCACGCGTCGGTCACGGCGGGGTAGCTCGCGGTGGGCAGCTGGGCGCTCCAGCGCAGCTGGCCGTCGCCGTCGAGGGAGACCACGGAGCTGCCCTCGCCGGGGCCGTCGCCGTCGCCGTCCGCGCGGCCGCTGACCACCGAGCCGCCGAGCGACTCCGCCCACGACTCGACCGTCCGCAGGTCGCCCGGCAGCGGCCGCGTCCGGCCGGTCCGGGCGTCGACGAGCTGCAGCCCGCCCTCGGTGCCGCCCCTGGTGCTGCCCATCACGCCGTCGCCGTCGACGACGAGCTGGTGGCCCACGAGCATCGGGCTGCTCTCGTCGCCGGTGGCGCTCGTCCAGGTCGGCGTCGACAGGTCGTCGGCCCGGTAGAGCTCGAGGCGGGCTCGGCCGTCCGCGACGGACGACTCGACGGAGGCGTCGCCGGACAGGTCGACGAGCCGGCGGGACACGACCACGGCTGCGCCGCTCAGGCCCTCGACCTGGACGACGAGGGCCTGACCGCCGCGCGCGTCGGCGCCACCGCGCGCGTCGGCGGCGCCGGCCAGCACCTCGAGCACCTCGCCCGTGGAGGTGTCGACGCGGGCGAGGCTCGAGCCGACCACGGACTGCACGGCGACGAGCGCCTCCTCGCCTGCCTCGTCGACGGTCACCTGCAGGCCGACGGCGTCGACGCCGACGGCCTCCGCCACGTCGGTCGCCCAGCGCACCTCGCCCGTGCGGACGTCCAGACGGGCGAGCTGCCCGGGGGCGTCCTCGCAGCCGGAGTAGGGCTCGTACCCCTGGGCCGACGTCGCGACGAGCACGTCGTCGTCGCCGACCCGGACGCTCCCGTCGTACCCGACGCAGTCGGCCTGGGCATCCGGGGCGAGGAGCGCGCGCAGGTCGGTGCTCCACGCCGTGCTGGTCGGGGTGGTCCGCAGGTCGTCGACCTCGAACGACGGCCGGGCCACCGGGGCGTAGGCCGGGCCGGTCGCGACCCCGCCGACCGCGACGAGGCCCGCCGCGACGACGACCGCGCCGAGGACGACCCCCACGCGTCGGGCCGGGGGCAGCGGCCGCCAGCGGTCCGCGACGACCTGCGCCGCGCGACGGAGAGCCGAGGAGGCGCGGGTCGGCGGGTGCCGCCCCTCCCGTGTCGAGGTGCCCGCGTCGTCTGCCAGGGCGGAGCCGCCGGCATGCGTCGTGTCCGCGCCTGCCGTGCCTGCGCCTGCGCCCGGGCCTGCGCCCGACGTGCCTGCACCCGTGCCGGGGTCGCGGCCGGGGCCGGCCGCGCTCGGCGCGGACGCCCCCTCCCACACGGCCGGGGCCCGGGCGGGAGCCGCCGGGCGCCAGGGCTGCTCGTCGTCGTCCCGCACCCCGCCATGCTAGGTCGGGACCGGTCGACGCGGGCCGGCCCGCGCCTCCTTCGCGGCCTCGATCGCTCGTGGGTGCGAGCCTCCTGGGCCGGCCCGCGCCTCCTTCGTGCCCCGTCGCGGCCCTCCCGGGCACAGGTGCACGGGGTGCAGGCATCGCAGTATGCTGGCGCGTCGCCCCCGGCCGGGGGCCGCGACCGCCACCCGAGGAGTCACCATGGCGACCACCCCGCCGCCGAGCACCCGTCGCGGGCTGCTGCGCACCAAGTCCGTCGAGTCGTCGATCCAGGACTCGCTCGAGGGCGAGAGCAAGCTCAAGCGCTCGCTCGGCGTCACCGACCTGACCCTGATGGGCATCGCCGTCGCGGTCGGTGCCGGCATCTTCTCGGTCGGCGCGAACGCCGCCGCGAACTTCGCCGGGCCCGGCGTCATCATCTCGTTCATCCTGGCGGCCGTCACCTGCGGCCTCGCCATCATGTGCTACGCCGAGTTCGCCTCGACGATCCCCGTCGCGGGCAGCGCGTACACGTTCACCTACGCGACGATGGGCGAGTTCCTCGCCTGGATCATCGGGTGGGACCTCATCCTCGAGACCCTCACCGGCGCGGCCGTGCTCGCCAAGTACTGGGGCATCTACCTCAGCACCGTGTTCGAGCAGTTCGGGGTGCCGCTGCCCGACACCCTCTCGCTCGGACCGGTCGAGCTGAGCTGGGGGCCGTTCCTCATCGTCGCCGTCTTCACGGTGCTGCTCGTGCTCGGCACGCAGCTGAGCTCGCGCGTCGGCAGCGTCTTCACCGTGATCAAGGTCGCGATCGTGCTGTTCGTCATCGTCGTCGGGTTCTTCTTCGTGAAGGCCTCGAACTACAGCCCCTTCGTTCCGGCGTCGCAGCCGCGCACCGGCGAGGGCTCGACCGACGCCTGGACGCAGTCGCTGTTCTCGTTCCTCAGCGGTGCCGCCCCGGCCCAGTACGGCGTCTTCGGGTTGTTGGCGGGCGCCTCCTTGGTGTTCTTCGCCTTCATCGGGTTCGACATCGTCGCGACCAGCGCCGAAGAGGTCAAGGACCCGCAGAAGACCATGCCGCGCGGCATCTTCCTCGGGCTGGGCATCGTGACGCTGCTCTACGTGCTCGTCGCCGTGGTGCTGACCGGCATGGTGTCGTACCGCGACCTGGCCGCCAGCGAGACGCCGAACCTCGCGACCGCCTTCGAGCTCGTCGGCGTCGACTGGGCCGCGAAGGTCATCGCCGTCGGGGCGCTCGTCGGGCTCACGACCGTGATCATGGTGCTGCTGCTCGGGCTCGCCCGCATCGTCTTCTCGATGAGCCGCGACGGGCTGCTGCCGCGCGGGCTCTCGAAGACCTCCGCGAAGCGCGGCACGCCCGTGCGCGTGCAGGTGCTCGCCGGCGTCGTCGTCGCGCTCATCGCCGGGCTCACCGACGTCGGCGTGCTCGAGGAGATGATCAACATCGGAACCCTCTCGGCCTTCGTGCTCGTGAGCATCGGCGTGATCGTGCTGCGTCGCACCCGGTCGGACCTGCCGCGGGCGTTCCGGGTGCCGTTCGTGCCGGTGCTGCCGATCCTCTCGGCGGCGCTGTGCGTCTGGCTGATGCTCAACCTGACGACGCTCACGTGGGTGCGGTTCGCCGTGTGGCTCGTGATCGGCGTGGTCGTGTACTTCGCGTACGGACGACGGCACTCGCGCGTCGGGCAGGAGCAGGCCGCCGCGCTGCAGGAGGCGCCCCGGCCGTAGGCGGCGCTGCGTGGGTGGCGCTCGCGCTCGCTGCCCGTGTGGCTCGTCGCCGCCGCCCGTGCCCGTGACCCCCCGCAGTTACGAACGGGGTTCTTCGTCGCCTGGCGTGCGGCCGGCTGCGTGCAGGTCGGGCGCGCCCGCGCCGGGCGTCAGCTCAGCTGGTCGAGCGCGGCGACGACCTCGGCGACCTCGGTGCGGGTCGTGTAGTCGACGTGGACGTCGGCGAACACGACGCGCCCGTCCCGGTCGACGACGAGCACGGTCGGGAACGGGATGTCGCCCGTCGAGTCCGCGTTGCTGTCGGCGACGTCGAAGCCGAGCTGGGTGTGCGCCGCCCGCGCCTCGGCGGTCGGCTCGGTGACGATGCCGAGCGCGCGGCTCAGCACGTTGCCCGGGTCGGACAGCACCGGGAACTCCAGCTCGCCGTTGCTCGTGGCGAGGTCGCTGCCCTCGGGGGTCTGGGGGCTGACGGCGACGAGCGAGACGCCGCGCTCGCGCAGCACGGGCAGCAGCTCCTGCTGATAGGTCTTCAGCGTGAGGTTGCAGTAGGGGCACCAGGCGCCGCGGTAGAAGACGAGCACGGCCGCCGACTCGCCGATGGTCTCGGCGAGCGAGACCTCGTCGCCCGACGGAGCGAGCAGCGTGGCGTCGACGAGCTGGTCGCCGACCGCGACCGCGTCGTCGGGCACGCCCGCGTCGCGGAGGCCCCGCTGCTCGGCGTCGAAGACGGCACTGAGCTCGGGACCGATCTGGGCCGTGAACCCCTCGTTGAACGTGGTGACCTGCGAGGCGATGGACGTCGACATGGCGTGCTCCTGGGTGGGGCCGCGCGTCGGGTGCGGGCCGGGTGCGTGCGACTGTAGGGGCACCTCCTCGGGGAGTTCCCCGTGCACGTCATCGTTCGTCACGATCGAGAGCCGAGGAGGCGCGGGTCGCGTGCGCAGACCGCCCGCCTCGGCCTCGTGGCCGGCTCCCGTCCGTGTGCCCGGGCCCGGCACGATGCAGGACTCCGCCGTCGTCGAGTCCTGAGTCGTGCACCGTTCAGGACCCGCGATCTCCCCGTGGCGCGGATCAGGATGCACGTTCCTGAACGAGGAGAGCAGGGAGGGCGCGGGGCTGGGTCAGCTCTGGCAGTGGGGGCACCAGTAGGTGTCGCGCAGCTCGAGCTCCGACTCGCCCAGCTCGCCCCGGACGATCTTGGTGCCGCACCGCAGGCACGGCTTGCCCGCCCGGCCGTAGACCCAGTCCGTGGTGCCGCGGAGGTTGCCGGTCGTCGTGCGCTCGATCCTGTCCTTGTTCGCGACGATGAGCCGGTGGGCGAGGTCGATCATCTTCGGCCGGTTCTCGACCTCGCCGACGGGACGGGTCGGCAGCACCCCGCGGAGGAAGCACACCTCCGCCCGGTAGACGTTGCCGAGCCCGGCGAGCACGCGCTGGTCGAGCAGCGCCAGCCCGACCTCGCGGGCGGGATCGGCCTCGAGGTTGCGCAGGGCGAGGTCGGCGTCCCAGTCGGGGCCGAGCAGGTCGGGCCCGAGGTAGGCGGTGACGCTGTCGTCGGGGTCGCGGGCGACGAGCTCCACGATGCCGAGGTCGAAGCCGACGGTGACCCACTCCTCGGTCTCGAGCACGACGCGTGCCTGGTAGGCCGGACGTCGCCACTTCGTGCCGTGCTTGTAGACGTGCCACGAGCCCTCCATCTTGAGGTGCGTGTGCAGGGTGTGGTCGCCGATGTGGTGCAGGAGGTGCTTGCCGCGTGCGATCACGTCGTCGACCACCTCGCCGCTGAGGTCGACCGTGGCGAACGCCGGGACGCGGAAGTCGGTGGCCGTCAGCACCTGCCCGTGCAGCACGGCGTCGAGGTTCTTGGCGGAGCGGTAGACGGTGTCTCCCTCGGGCACGGTGGGGGCTCCTCCTGGTCGGTGCGGGTGCGGTGCGGGTGCGGTGTCGTCGGTGCGGTGCGGTGCGGTGCGGTGCGGTGCGGTGCGGTGCGGCTGCTGTGTCGGTGTCAGTGCGGGGCGGATGGAGTCGCGGTCGCGGTCGTGACTGCGGTGCGGGGCTGTGGGCGCCGGTGCGGTGCGGCACGTCGGGGCGGCGGACGGGGCGGGCGGCACCGGCCGGGGCGGCGCGCTCGCCTGGGCCCTCGCCTCGGGGCTACGACCTCAAGCGGATCCCGCTCGGGGTGGGGGCGAAGCCCGCGTCGCGCAGGGCGTCGCCGAGACGGGTGCCGAGCACGAACTCGCCGTCGACGCGCTCGACCGCGAGCTTGCCGAGACGCGTCCGGACGACGGCCGCCAGTGAGCCCGCGGCCAGCGCGAGCTCACGGTCGTCGGGGTCGCCGAACGTGAGCAGCGTCTTGCCGCCGCGCTCGACGTAGACGGTGAGGCGCCCGTCGACGAGGACCACCAGGGAGCCTGCCTTGCGCCCGGGTCGGTGGCCGGTCTTCTTCGAGGTGCTGCCGGCCGCGGTCGGGGACGTGCCGCCGGTCGCAGCGCGCACGCTGCCGGCTGCGCCCGCACCGGCAGCCGCGGCGCTCGTGCCGGCCCCGTCGCTCCCAGCCGTGCCCGTGACCGCACCGCCGGCCGCGCCGCCGGCGGCGTCGTCGCCCGCGACGGCGGGCTGGCCGGGCCAGGGCAGCGCCGCTCCGTACGGGTTCGCAGGATCCGTGGCGGCGAGGGTGACGACCGGGATCTCACGGCCGCGCCCGGCGGCCGCGAGGGCGTCGTCGTCGCGTCGGTCGGTCTCGTCGCGGACGAACGACCTCAGGCGGTCGACCGTCGGCCCCGTCGCGAACTGGGCCGCACCGAGCCCCTCGACGAAGTAGCCGCGTCGAGCGCGGCCCGTCTCCTCGAAGCCGCTGAGCACCTTGTAGACCGTCGAGAAACCGCCGCGCACGCCCTCGTTCGCGACGGCGCCGCGGGTCACGACGCCATGCCGCTCGAGCAGGATCTCGGCCTGCGCCGCCGCGCGCACCGTGGCGTCGGGCTCGGAGAGGGGCAGCAGCGACCAGCGCCCGCCCACGGTCGGCGGACCTGCCTGTCGCGGCATGGTGACGCGTCCGCGGCTGCGGTACGACGACCGCGAGCGGGTCGGCGTGCGCGGTCGGGACGCCTTGCCGCTGACCTGGGTGCGGAGCGGCGCGAACGTGTCGTTGGTGATCTGCCCGGCCCAGACGAGGTCCCAGATGGCGGTGACCAGCGCGGAGTCGTCGGTGCTGCCGACCGCGTCGGACAGCTGCCGGAAGAAGTAGGCGCCGCCGCCGGCCAGCGCGCCGAGCACCTCGCGCTGCAGCTCGTCGGTGTCGGTGCCGAGCGGCTCGGGCAGCGTCACCTGCGCGCCGTCGGCGAGGTGCAGGCTGACCCACCCGTCGTTGCCGGCGAGGCTGCCGGAGCCGGACCAGATGACCTCGCCGGTCGCCGTCAGCTCGTCGAGCATGCCGGGACCGTAGTCGGTGACGCGGGAGGGCAGGATCAGGGTCTCCCACGCGGAGGCGGGCAGGGCGACGCCGCTGAGCTGGTCGACCACCTGCACGACGCCGTCGAGGCCTCGCAGGCCGGAGCCCTTCGTGCCGGTGGCGACGTGCTGCCAGGCCGGCAGGAACCGGCCGAGCGTGTCGGGCGCGACAGGCTCGACCTCGTGCCGGAGCGCGGCGAGCGACCGGCTGCGCAGGCGCTTGAGCACCTCGGAGTCGCACCACTCGCTGCCCTGCTGCGACGGACGGAACTCGCCCTCGACGACGCGGCGCTGCACCCCGAGCTTGCGCAGGGTGTCGAGCACCACGGCCGTGCCCAGGCCGAGCCGGTCGGCGACCATCTGCGGGGTGAACGGGGCGTGGGTGCGCGCGAAACGGCCGACGAGGTCGCCGAGCGGGTCGTCGACCGGCTCGACGAACGCCGTCGGGACCCCGATCGGCAAGGCGACGCCGAGGGCGTCGCGCAGGCGCGACGCGTCTTCGATGCCGGCCCAGCGCTCGGTGCCGCCGTGGGTGAAGCGGAGCACCCGGTTCGACCGGACCAGGTCGGCCAGCGCCGCCTCCAGCTTCGCGCGGCCCTCGGCCGCCGGGGCAGCCTCGGCCGCCTGCGCTGCCTCGGCTGCCTCCGGGCCGTCGGCGTCGACAGCCGTCGCCAGCCAGCTGCGCTCGACGATCTCGGACGTCGTCAGCGGCCCCAGCAGGCGCAGCAGGTCGACGACGCCCTCGATGTCGCGGGCGCGGCGGTCGGGGGCGAGGCGCTGCAGCTCGAGCTCGTGCTGGTCGATGACGTCGGCGTCGAGCAGCTCGCGCAGCTCGGCCCGGCCGAGCAGCTCCTGCAGCAGCGTCGAGTCGAGCGACAGGGCGGCGGCCCGGCGCTCGGCGAGGGGCGAGTCGCCCTCGTACATGAAGGCCGCGACGTAGCCGAAGAGCAGCGAACGGGCGAAGGGCGAGGGCACCTCGGTCTCGACCTCGACGACGCGCACGGCACGCGTCTCGAGCTCGCGGGTGAGGCTCATCAGAGCGGGCAGGTCGTACACGTCCTGCAGGACCTCGCGGACCGCCTCGAGCACGATCGGGAACTGCGGGTACTTGCGGGCGACGTCGAGCAGCTGCGAGGCGCGCTGTCGCTGCTGCCACAGCGGCGACCGGCGCCCGGGGTTGTACCGGGGCAGGAGGAGCGCACGGGCGGCGCACTCGCGGAACCGCGACGAGAAGAGGGCGGAGCCCCCGACCTCCTCGGTCACGATCGCGTCGAGGTCGTCGCCCTCGAAGAGGAACAGCTCGGACCCGGGCGGCTCGGCGTCGGTGTCGGGGATGCGCACGACGATGCCGTCGTCGGCGGCCATCGCCCCGCCGTCGACCCCGAGCTGGTCGCGGATGCGGGCGGAGATCGCCAGGGCCCACGGGGCGTGCACCTGCATGCCGTAGGGCGAGTGCAGGATCAGTCGCCAGTCGCCCAGCTCGTCGCGGAATCGCTCGACCACGAGGGTGGTGTCGGACGGGACGTGGCCCGTGGCCTCGCGCTGCTCGGTGACGAAGGCGAGCAGGTTGCGGGCGGCGCGCTCGTCGAGCCCGCCCTGCGTGACCCGTTCGGTCGCGTCGTCGGTCGACGAGCTGGCCAGCTCGCGGATGTAGCCGCCGATGGCCCGACCCAGCTCGGCGGGCCGGCCGATGCCGTCGCCCTTCCAGAACGGGACGCGGCCCGGCTGCCCGTAGGCCGGCGAGACGAGCACGCGGTCGTGCGTGATGTCCTCGATGCGCCAGCTCGTGGCGCCGAGCGCGAAGACGTCGCCGACCCGTGACTCGTAGACCATCTCTTCGTCGAGCTCGCCCACGCGGGCGGCCTTCTCGCCGACCATGAACACGCCGAAGAGGCCGCGGTCGGGGATGGTGCCGCCGCTGGTGACCGCGAGCCGCTGGGCGCCGGGTCGACCGCTGAGCGTGCCGTGCACGCGGTCCCAGACGATGCGCGGCCTCAGCTCGGCGAACTCGTCGGAGGGGTACTTGCCGCTGAGGAGGTCGAGCGTCGCGTCGTAGGCCGACCGCGGCAGGCTCGCGAACGGGGCGCTGCGGCGCACGGTCTCGAACCACTCGTCGGCGTCGACCTCGTCGAGGGCGACGGCGGCGACGGTCTGCTGGGCGAGCACGTCGAGCGGGTTCGTCGGCACGCGCAGCTCTTCGATCAGGCCCGCCACCATGCGCTCGGCCGCGACGGCCGAGTGGATGAGGTCGGCGCGGTGCTTCGGGAACATGACGCCCCGGCTGATCTCGCCCACCTGGTGCCCGGCGCGGCCGACGCGCTGCAGGCCGCTCGCGACCGAGGGAGGCGACTCGACCTGCACGACGAGGTCGACCGCGCCCATGTCGATGCCGAGCTCGAGCGAGCTCGTCGCGACGACGCAGCGCAGGCGCCCGCTCTTCAGGTCGTCCTCGATGATGGCGCGCTGGTCTTTCGAGACCGAGCCGTGGTGGGCCCGGGCGAGCAGGGGCTCGCTGCCCTGGGTCTGCCCGCTGCCGCCGATCAGCTGGGCCGGGGCGCCGCCTCCCACCATGGGGTTGCGGGGCGCCGACGACGGAGCGGCGGGCGCGAACGGGTCGACCACGGACGACGCGTCGGAGGCGTCGGCCGCGCCCTCGGGGACGGCGCCGGCGGGCACCAGCTCGCCCCGCGCCTCGTCGGCGGCCTGCAGCGCGGCGGCCCGGGTCTCGGCGTCGGCGCCCGTGCGCTCGAGGTAGATGTCGTTGAGCCGGGCCGTCAGGCGCTCGGCCAGGCGACGGGAGTTCGAGAAGACGATGGTCGACCGGTGGTCGAGGATGAGGTCGACGATGCCCTCTTCGACGTGCGGCCAGATCGACCCCTGCGGGGCGCTGCCCGCGGCCGAGCCCTCGAGCGGGGCGGCGGTGCCCAGCTCGGTCATGTCGTCGACGGGCACGACGACCCGCAGGTCGAACGTCTTCTCGGAGCGCGGGTTGACGATCGTCACGGGCTTGCGGCCTGAGAGGAACCGCGCCACCTCGGTCGGCGGACGCACGGTGGCCGACAACCCGATGCGCTGCGCCGGCTTCTCGAGCAGGGCGTCGAGGCGCTCGAGCGAGAGCGCGAGGTGGGCGCCGCGCTTCGTGGCGGCGACCGCGTGCACCTCGTCGACGATGACCGTGTGCACGCCCTTGAGGTTCTCGCGCGCCGCCGACGTGAGCATCAGATAGAGCGACTCGGGCGTCGTGATGAGGATGTCGGGCGGGGTGCGCTGCAGGAGGCGGCGGTCGCCGGACGAGGTGTCGCCCGACCGCACGCCCACCGTGAGCTCGGGCGCGTCGATGCCGAGCCGGCGGGCGGTCTGCGTGATGCCGACCAGGGGCGAGCGGAGGTTGCGCTCGACATCGACGCCGAGCGCCTTCAGCGGCGAGATGTAGAGGACGCGGGTGCGGTGTTCTTTCACCTCGGGCGGCGGGCCGCTCGCGAGCGTGTCGATCGACCAGAGGAACGAGGCGAGCGTCTTGCCCGAGCCCGTCGGGGCGATGACGAGGGCGTCGTCGCCCTCGCTGATCGCCTGCCACGCGCCCTGCTGCGCGAGCGTGGGCGCCGCGAACGCACCGCGGAACCACTCGCGGGTCGCGGGGGAGAAGCGCTCGAGGATGTCGGTCATCGTGAGGACCATCCTGCTCCGGACCACCGACATCGCGCCGGGGCCGCCGCTACGGTGGGCGGATGCCGACCCCGCCGCGACCGGACCAGCCCGCCGCGGACCAGCCCGCCGCGGGCCGTGCCCGCGAGGTCCGCGTCGCGCCCGACGCCGGGCGTCCCGGCCGCGCCGGTCGCCTCGGCCGCCGCGCACAGGTGGTCGCGGCCCGCGTGCTCGGCTACCTCTCGGCGCTCGTCGCCGTCGTCGGCGTCGTGACGCTCGCCAAGGGCAGCCCCGGCGTGGGCGGACTGCTGCTCCTGGCCGCCTTCGTCCTCGTCGCGGTCGCGTACGCGCTCGTCCGCAGCGTCGCCCGCCGGTCGCTGTCCTCGCGACGCTGACGCCGCCTCCTCGGGGCCGGTGCCGTCCTCGCGACGCGGCCGCCGCCTCCTCGGCCCGACCCGATGTCGGAGGCAGCGCCTAGGCTCGCAGCATGCAGAGTCGTACCCTGGGCCGCACCGGCCGCGAAGTCTCCGTCATCGGCCTCGGCACCTGGCAGCTCGGTGCCGACTGGGGCGACGTCAGCGAGAGCGACGCGCTCGACGTGCTCGGCGCCTCCGTCGAGGCGGGCGTGACGTTCTTCGACACCGCCGACGTCTACGGCGACGGCCGCAGCGAGCAGATCATCAGCACGTTCCGCACCGCGAACCCCGACGTGCCGCTCACGGTCGCGACCAAGATGGGCCGCCGTCTCGAGCAGGTGCCGAGCAACTACGTCCGCGAGAACTTCATCGCCTGGACCGACCGCTCGCGGCGCAACCTCGGGGTCGAGACGCTCGACCTGGTGCAGCTGCACTGCCCGCCCTCGGCCGTCTACGACGACGACGCCGTCTACGACGCCCTCGACGAGCTCGTGCAGAACGGCGCGATCGCCTCGTACGGGGTGTCCGTCGAGGAGGCGCAGCAGGCGCTGACCGCGATCGCCCGCCCCGGCGTCGCGACCGTCCAGATCATCCTCAACGCGTTCCGCCTCAAGCCGCTCGACGAGGTCCTCCCCGCGGCGCAGCGGGCCGGGGTCGGCATCATCGCGCGGGTGCCGCTCGCGAGCGGCCTGCTCTCGGGCAAGTACACGGCCGACACGACCTTCGCCGAGAACGACCACCGCAGCTTCAACCGCCACGGCGAGGCCTTCGACCAGGGCGAGACGTTCAGCGGCGTCGACTTCGAGCAGGGCGTCCGTGCCGCTCAGGAGTTCGCGGCGGCCGTGCCCGACGGCGTCACCGTGCCGCAGGCGGCCCTCGCGTGGATCCTCGACCAGCCGGGCGTCAGCACGGTCATCCCCGGGGCCCGCAACGTCGAGCAGGCCAGGGGCAACGCGGCGGCCGGCGACGTCGTCCTCGACGAGGGGCTCGACTCCGAGGTCGTCCGCATCTACGACGAGTTCTTCCGCGAGTCGGTGCACCCCCGCTGGTGAGTCCCCGCTGGTGAGTCACCGCCCCGGCGGGGGCGGCCGGGGTACAGCTGCCTGACCAGGCGGGCAGCGGCCCCGGCGTAGACCGGGGTCATGGCCGACAACATGTACACCCCCCAGAACCCCATCGAGCAGTACCCGCAGCCGCCGTTCGAGGCGCAGCAGCAGAGCGCCCCCGGCGACGTCCACGCGATGAAGCCCGAGCCCGACCACGGCGAGACCAGCTACGTCGGCAGCGGCCGCCTGGCCGGCCGCAAGGCCCTCGTGACCGGCGCCGACAGCGGCATCGGCCGCGCCACCGCTATCGCCTACGCCCGTGAAGGCGCCGACGTCGCCCTGAGCTACCTCCCCGAGGAGCAGGCCCAGGCCGAAGAGGTCGCCGCGCTCGTCCGCGAGGCCGGCCGCACCGCCGTGCTGCTGCCCGGCGACCTGCAGGACGAGCAGACGAACGTCGACGTCGTCGAGAAGACCGTCGCCGAGCTCGGCGGCCTCGACATCCTGGCGATCATCGCCGGCGTCATGCCCACCGTCGACAGCATCGACGACTTCGAGACGAAGACCCTCGACCACGTGCTCAAGGCGAACATCTACCCGCTGTTCTGGCTGACGAAGGCGGCGTCGCCGCACCTCAAGCCGGGTGCGTCGATCCTCACCTGCTCGTCGATCCAGGGCTTCCAGCCGTCGCCCTCGCTCGCCGAGTACGCCGTCTCGAAGGCCGGCATCGCCAACTGGACCCGCGCCATGGCCCAGCAGCTCGCCGAGAAGGGCATCCGCGTCAACGGCGTCGCCCCCGGTCCCGTCTGGACCCCGCTGCAGCCCGCGTTCGTGCCGAACGAGAAGATCGAGACCTTCGGCTCGGAGGC
The DNA here is from genome assembly GCF_011761235.1 of Frigoribacterium faeni. Classification (GTDB taxonomy): domain Bacteria; phylum Actinomycetota; class Actinomycetes; order Actinomycetales; family Microbacteriaceae; genus Frigoribacterium; species Frigoribacterium faeni_A. Next base: position 649,926 of record NZ_JAAOYW010000002.1, on the reverse strand, counting down.
CGCCTACGGCCGTCCCGGACAGCCCGTCGAGCTGGCCCCGTCGTTCGTGTTCCTCGCGAGCCAGGAGTCGAGCTACATCAGCGGCGAGACCATCGCGGTCACCGGCGGCACGCCGATCCACTGACCCGCGCCTCCTGCGGTCCTGACGGCCCGTCCCGCTGCTGCGGGGCGGGCCGTCCGCCGTCTGCGGTGCGGTGCCGCGTCGGCGGCGACGGATCTCGGCGCCGCGGCCAGGGTCGCCCGAATTTGAGAGAGATCCGTGCGCGGAGGGCGGCGCAGCGGCCTCGGCTCGTCGTCCGGCCGTAGATCGCTCTCAAATTTCTCGTGCGGAGTCGCGGCAGGAGCGACGGGGGTCGACGCCCTGCCCACAGTCGTACGAATTTGAGAGACATTCGCGCGTGGAGAGCGGCAACAAGGCCTGAGTTCGCCCGTCCAGGCCCCGATCGCTCTCAAATTCGGAAGGGGGTGCCCCCGAGCAGGAGAGATGAGCGCGTGCGGGGCCGCACTCGCGCCGACCCCGGCCAGCCCTACGCCCAGCGCACGCCCTCGCCCGCGAGCACCGCGCGGTACCCCTCGCGGAACGTCGGGTACCTCGGCGTGAACCCCGTGGCCCGCAGCAGCGCGTTCGACAGCCGCTTGTCCCCGCCGGCCTGGCGTCCCGACGCGGGCGCCCGTCGCGGAGCCGGCACGCCCAGCTCGTCGGCCAGGAACAGCAGCACGTCGTCGAGCCGCGCGGGCTCGTCGTCGGTGCCGAGGTAGACGGGCCCCACCATGGCCAGCCCGGCGAGGTGGACGAGCGCGGCGGCGGCGTCGTCACGGTGGATCCGGTTCGTGTGCGGCGACCCGTCCGGCGCCTCGGCGAGCGTCGCCGACCCGCCGCGCACCTGCTCGATCAGCCGTTCGCGCCCCGGCCCGTAGATGCCCGAGAGGCGCACGAGGGTCGCGTGCGGCGCCCGCTCGCGCAGCAGCGCCTCGGCCTCGACGAGCACGGCGGCGGTGGGGGTGCCTCCGGTCGCGGGGGTCTCCTCGGTGACGACCCCGCCGTCGTCGACGTCGTAGACCGCGGTCGACGACACCACGAGGAGGCGCGGGTCGGCCCCCGAGCGCTCGATCCCGTCGAGCACCCGGGCCAGCCCGTCGACGTACGTCGCCCGGTACTCGGCCGGGTCACGGCTGCCCGCCGCCAGGGCGACCACGACGACCGTCGCGTCGTCGTCGATGACCGGCACCTCGGTGCGGAGGTCGACGGCCCGGCCCTCGATCGCGTCGGGCAGCACCTCGGGGCGGCGTCGCAGGCCCACGACCCGGTGCCCCTCGGCGGCGAACCGCAGACCGGTCTCGGTGCCGAGGTCGCCGCAGCCGGCGATGACGATGCTCATCGGGCGAGCGTACCCACGGAGGCGCGGCCCGGCCTGGGCGGTGCGCCCGCCTTCCCCCCGCCCCGCGCTCCCCGCCCCCGCCCCGCGCCCCCCGCCCCCGCCCCGCGCCCCCCGCCCCCGCCCCGCGCCCCCCGCCCCCGCCCCGCGCCCCCCGCCCCGCGCCCCCGCCCCGCGCCGCCCGCCCCGTGCCGCAAATGCCGACCGGTGAGCCTGCAATACGGGTTCTTCCGGGTCTTACAGTGCAGACGGAGCCCGATCAGTCGGCATTTGCCGCTCAAGCGACCGCCGAACCGTCGGCATGGGCAGGCGGGCCGGGCCGGGCCGGGCCGACCCGCGAGGTCAGAGGCGCTCGAGCGTGGCCGGGTCGAGCGTCCCGCGGAAGTACCGCTCGAGCCCGCGCGCGAACCGCTGCTCCGAGGGGTCGGCCTGGGCGAACAGCGTCAGCGACGAGTGCAGCTTCATCGCGTCGACGTCGCCGAGCACGTCCGCCGCGGTGGGGGCGTCGTCCCCGTCCGGCAGGTCGAGCAGGGCGTCGACGCAGTCGAGGAGGCGCGGGCCGAGCACCGGGTGCGCGAGGAACGCCCGGGCGGCGCCCACCGTCTCGAGGGCGTACCGGCGGGAGGTCTCGCTGGTGCCCAGGCCGGCCACCTGCGGGAACACGAACCACATCCAGTGGGTGCGCTTGCGGCCGGCGCGCAGCTCCCGCAGCGCGTGGTCGTACGTGCCGTCCGCCTCCTGGGCGTCGACGAAGCGGTCGAGGTCGTGGCGGGAGAGCAGGTCGTCGTCGGTCATGCTCCCGGTCTACGCCCCCTCGGGGGGCGAGCGTCCGGCGTGGAGGGACCACCGCCTCCTCGGCTCGCGTCGTGTCGCCCCGCACTGGCGCCGCCCCCTCCGCACCGGCTAGCCTGGTCGGCTGCCCTCCCGGGCGGCGCGTCCCCGCCGCACGCCCCTGCGGCCCGAGAGACCGTCATGACCCCCTCCGCCGAGCCCGGCCCCGACCCCGACTCCTCGCCGACCCCGGTCGTCGAGCAGATCCCCGTCCCCGCGTCCGTCGACGCGCCCGACGCCGCCGACTACGTGGCCGCAGTCGACCTCGAGAACGCCGTGCGCGCCTCCGCGATCGGCTCGGACGAGCTGGCCTGGCTGCCCGACGAGCAGCTGCCGCACCTGCTCGACGACGTCCACAGCGACCACCGCCTGTTCGGCGTCCGCGAGCAGGGCCGCCTCGTCGCCGTCGGCTGGTACGAGACCCGGCGCGAGGGCGACGCCGCGTCGACCGCCTGGCTCGACCTGTCCGTGCTGCCGGAGGCACGCCGCCGCGGACACGGCACCCTGCTCGCCGACCACCTCGAGCAGCTCGCCCGCTCCGAGGGGCGGACGCAGGTGATCGCGTACGTGCGCTCCCGCGGCGACGGCGCGCCGCGCCTCGTGCCGCCCACCGGCGTCGGGTCGGTGCCGCGCGGGAACGGCGAGGTCCGGTTCTTGCTCGGTCGCGGCTGGGAGCTCGGCCAGGTCGTCCGGTGCAGCCGGCTCGCCCTGCCCCCGGACGAGGAGGCGCTGGGCGCGATCCGCGAGCGCGCCCGGTCGGCTGCCGGCGACGCCTACCGCCTGCACACCTGGGTCGGTCGCTCGCCCGAGCGCTGGATCGACGACCTCGCCGCGCTCGAGACCCGGATGAGCACCGACGCGCCCGCCGGCGGCCTCGACGAGCCCGAGGACGTCTGGACCGCCGAGCGGTTCCGCGACACCGAGGAGCGGGCGCTCGCCGGTCCGCGCACGCGCTTCACCGCCGTCGCCGAGCACGTCGCGTCGGGCCGGCTCGCGGGGTTCAGCCAGCTCGAGGCCCCGGTCGACCGGTCGCGGCCGGCGTTCCAGCACGACACCCTCGTGCTCCGCGAGCACCGCGGGCACCGACTCGGCTGGGCGCTCAAGGTCGCGACCACCGACCTGCTCCAGGCCGAGCGGCCGGGCCACCCCGCGGTCTTCACCTACAACGCCGAGGAGAACCGGCCGATGCTCGACGTCAACGAGGCCGTGGGCTTCGTCCCCTTCGAGCACGAGGGGGCGTGGAGCAAGAAGGTGTGAGGGCACCTGCCACAGCGTTCAGGATCGCGGGACCGCCGCCTCCTGCGTCGTGCACCGTCCAGGACGATCGCGGGCGCGCCCGCAGGGATCAGGACGCCTGTTCCTGAATGAGGAGAGGCAGAGGCCGAGGCGGAGGCAGGACGGGGGCGGGGAGGCAGTCGGGGGCTACGCCGTGAAGTCGGCGCTGATCTCGGCCCGCACCTCGATGTCGGCGGGGGCCAGGTCGAAGCCGCCGTCGCCTCCCGACGACGCGGACATCGCCGCCCGGGCGAGGCCGAACGTCTGCGCTCCGCCTCCGGAGCCGGGCCGCAGCCCGGGCTCGAACATCGCCACGAGCACGGGCTGGGGCAGGCCGAGCGCCTCGGCGTAGTCCTCAGCCCGCGTCACGGCGTCCGCGACGGCGGCGACCCGGGCCGCGCGCTCCGCCTCGAGCCGCGAGTCGTGGCTCAGCGACCACTCGAGCGCGTCGACCGACACGCCCTCGACCCGGGCCAGCTCCGACACCCAGGTCGACAGCGCCCCGAAGTCGGCGAACCGCACGACGACGGCCGAGCGGGCGCGGAACCGCTGCGGCCGGTCGGGGTCGGGAGCCGAGGAGGCGCCGTCCGCGTCCCAGCGGACCGGCTCGGCGACGGGCCCCGCCGTCACGTCCTGCGCGCTCCACCAGGTCGCGGCGCCCTGGCGGCGGTGCCCGGTCGCCTGGTCGGAGACGCGGGCGTGCAGCGCCTCCGTCTCGGCGACCACGGCGTCGCGGTCGGTGCCCTCCGTGACGAGCGAGAGGTGCACGACGCCCCGCTCGGCGCGGTGGCGGTGCACGACGGATCCGGTGACGGCGAGCACGGTCACGGTGCCTCCTCGGGTGGGCGAGCTGTCTGCGGCGGCGGGAGGCGCCTCCTCGGCGACCCCTGCCCCGGGGCCTCAGGCTACGGGCGCCTCGTCCGCCTCGTCGAGCACCACCGGGTTCGCCACCCGCGACATGAAGGCGACGAGGTCGACGAGCTCCTCCTGCGAGACGCCGTGGGCGAGCCCCGGGTAGACGGTCTGCTCGGCGTCGGCGTGGTCGTCGAGCCAGGAGGAGGTGCGCTCGACCGCGTCGACGGGGATGACGGAGTCGACGTCGCCGCGGCCGTAGAACACGGGCGGCCGGACCTCGGCCAGGGCCTCGTCGCGGGCCGTGGCCGCGGCGGCGACGTCGGGGGCGGCGTCGGGCGCGGTCGGCACGACGAAGCCGGCCAGCACGGCGGCGAAGTCGAAGCGGCGGGGCGCGTGGCGCAGCAGCTGCAGCGAGAGCGAGCCGCCCTGCGAGAAGCCCAGCAGGCCGACCGAGGGGTGCGCGTCGCCGAGCCCGTCGAGCCAGGCGAGCACCGCCTCCGCGGCGTCGTCGACGGCACCCGACGCGGGGGCGCCGGGCGTGCTCAGGGGGTACCAGGAGAACCCGTCGCCGTGCGGCAGCGGAGCCCGCAGCGACGCGAGCACCACGGTCTGCGGCAGGTAGGGGGCGAGGCCGATCAGGTCGCCCTCGTGCGAGCCGACCCCGTGCAGCAGGACGACGAGGGGTCGACCGGCGCGCTCGCCCTCGTCGACGGACCAGCGGACGAGGGCGGGATCGATGGTGACCATGCGTCGACCCTGCCAGACGGCCCCTCCGGACGCGCGCCTCCTCGGGGCCCGGAGCGCGTTTCGTCACCCGACCGTGACGAAGGGTTGGTAGACAGGGCCCATGAGCTCCGTGCAGACCCCCGACCCCACGCCCGGCGACCCCAACCCCGGCTGGTTGTCGGAGGAAGAGCTGTTCACGGTGCGCCAGCGCATGCCGATCCTCTACGTCGAGGCGGTGCCGGTGCGGACCGACGGCATGGGCGTCGTGACCGAGGTCGGGGTGCTGCTGCGCGCCTCCGAGGAGGGGTCGATCTCGCGCATGCTCGTCTCGGGCCGCGTGATGTACGGCGAGAGCCTGCGGACCGCGCTGTTCCGCCACCTCGAGAAGGACCTCGGGCCGATGGCGTTCCCGCAGCTGCCGCCGTCGCCGGTGCCGTTCCAGGTCGCCGAGTACTTCCCGCTGCCCGGGTCGTCGGTCTACACCGACGCCCGCCAGCACGCCGTGTCGCTCGCCTACGTCGTGCCCGTCACCGGCACCTGCGACCCGCGACAGGACGCCCTCGAGCTCACCTGGCTGACGCCGCACCAGGCCGCGTCCGACGACGTCGCCGGCGAGATGGAGGGCGGGCGCGGGGCGCTGCTGCGGAGCGCGCTCGCGTCGGTGGGCGCGCTGCACTAGGGCGCGCTGCGCTGGCGCGCCCGCTGCGCCTGCGCGCGCTGCGCTGCGCCTGCGCGACACCTCGGATTCCGCACCACGCCCCGATCTCTCGGGGTGCAGTGCGGCATCCGAGGTGTCGTGGCCGGTCATCCACAGGCGAGGAGGCGCGGGTCGCGCCTCGAGGACCGGGTGCGACATGCTGGTCCGATGCGTGACATGTCGGCGATCGTGATCCGACGGCGAGACGTCGTCTCGGCGGGAGGCGACTCGTCGACCCTGGAACGCGAGGCACGGAGGGGCCTCTGGGTGAGGGTGGCTCCCGGGGCGTACGTGCCGACGGAGATGTGGCGGTCGCTCGGGCCCGCCGAACGACACGCGACTCGCGTCCACGCGGCCGTCCCGCGCCTTGCACCCGACGTCGTGGTCTCGCACGAGTCCGCGCTCGCCCTCCGCGGGTTCCCGTTGCTGGGCCCGTGGCCCGAGCGCGTCCACGTCGTGGCTCCCCGCCGCGAGCGGGACAAGGTCGACGCGCGGGTGCACCAGCACGCCGCGTCGCTCGAGACGGACGAGATCGAGATCGTCGACGGTCTGCGGGTCGCCGCGAGTCGGCGCGCGGCCGTCGACGCGGTGCGGCGGCGAGACCTCCGGGGCGCGACGGTCGTGCTCGACCACGGTCTGCGGACAGGCGCGTTCACCCGGCCCCAGCTCGAGGCCTGCGTCGCGGCCCGTCGAGGTGTGCAGGGGAGCCGGCGCGCGGCGGCGTCCGTGGCGTTCGCCGACGGCCGAGCGGAGTCGCCGGGCGAGTCCCTGAGCCGGGCTGTGATCCACTCTGGCGGCCTCACGAGGCCGGTGCTCCAGCAACGGATCCCCGAGGTGGGAGCGCTGGCGGGGCTCGTCGACTTCTGGTGGCCCGAGTTCGGCGTCGTCGGCGAGTTCGACGGCGACGTCAAGTACCGGGACGCGTCCGTGCGGCGCGGCCGCAGCCCCGAGCAGGTCGTCATCGACGAGAAGCGCCGCGAGGACGCACTCCGGGCCACGCCCGGTGTGCGGACGGTCGTGCGGTGGACCTGGGCCGACGCGCTGCGCGGCGAGCCGCTGCTGCAGGCCCTGGCGCGTGCCGGGGTCCGCTGAGCGCTGCCGCGTGCCGGGCGTGCTGCCGCCTCCTCGCGCATGGGTGCGGTGCTGTTCCCGGGGCGTACGACCGATCTGCGGTGGCACACCCCGTTCTCGGCACGGCACCCCGATCGATGCGGGTGTAGCGCGGCGAACGGGGTGTTGCGCTGCACGAGCAGGGCGCGGCGCTGGCTGCGCGCGCGGCGCGCACGCTGCTCTGCGCAGTGTCCCGCCTCGAGCGCATCCCGCGCGCAGTGCAAACCGTGTTCTCGGCGTCACACCTCGTTCTCGCCACCACACCCCGATCGATGCGGGTGTTGTGCGGCGAACGGGGTGTTGCGTGGGCGGGCGGGGGCGCCGCTGGCCGCGGGCGCGGCGCGCACGCCGCGCTGGGCGGTGTTCCGCGTCACGAGCATCCCGCGCAGTGCAAGACCGTGTTCTCGGCGTCACACCTCGTTCTCGGCACCACACCCCGATCAATGCGGGTGTTGTACGGCGAACGGGGTGTTGCGTGGGCGGGCGGGGGCGCCGCTGGCCGCGGGCGCGGCGCGCACGCCGTGCTGGGCGGTGTTCCGCGTCACGAGCATCCCGCGCAGTGCAAACCGTGTTCTTGGCGTCACACCTCGTTCTCGGCACAACACCCCGACGGATCCGGGTGTTGTGCGGCGAACGGGGTGTTGTGCCGCGCGCGGGCCGCGCGGACGGTGCAACGCCGCGCGCGTGGGCGGGCGGGCGGCCCGCGCACGCCGGGCGGGCGTGGGGCGCGCGGGGCGCACGGGGCGCGCGCGGGCCGCGCAACGCCGCGCGCGTTGGCGGCCCGCGCACGCCGGGCGGGCGGGCGCGGGGCGCGCGGCGCGCGGGGCGCGTGGGGCGCGCGTGGGCGCGGCGCGCGGGGCGCGCGCAGGCGCGGCGCCCGGGCAGCACGACGCCCCCGGGCGGCGCGAGGCGCGGCCCGGGGGCGCGGGGTGCAGCTGGGGGGCCTAGCGGCCGCCGCGCTGGCCGCCGCCGCTGCGGGGCTTGCCGCCGACGAGGCCGCCGACCTTCAGGCCGCCGGGGCGTCCGCCGGCCGAGGAGGCGCGGCGCGAGCCGCCGCCGGCACGCGCGCCCTGCGAGCGCTCGCCCTGCGAGGCTGCGAAGTCGGCCTGGTCGTTGCGCACGGCGTTGGTGCGGCTCTGGCCGCCGTCGCTCTGCGCACGACGACCGGTCTGGCGCGTGCCGCGGACCTCGTCACGACCGGAGTCACGACCGCCGTCACGACCGCCGTCACGACCCGAGTCGCGACCCCCGTCGCGCACGGGCGTCACCGCGCCGCGGCCCGACTCGGTCGAGTAGAAGGTGGATGCGCCGCCGCGGGGAGCGGCGTCGCGCGAACGCCCGCCGCGAGCTCCGCCGTCACGCCCGGACCCGCCGTCGCGACCGCCCGAGCGGGCCGCCCCGCCGTCGCGACCGGACCCGCCGTCGCGACCCGCGCCTCCTGCACGACCGCCGGCAGCCGGACGGCCGGAGCGGTCGGCACGGGCAATGGGGGCTCCGGTGCTGTCCTGGCGGGCGGCGCGCTTGCGCTGGGCGTTGGCGCCCTGCGAGCGACCGCCGCCGCCCTGCTGCTGCTGCTGCTGCACGGCCGACTTCGGCAGGGGCTTGACGTAGGCGGCGACCTCGCCGACGAGCGCCGCGACCTCGGGGGAGGAGGTCGTCACGTTCGTGGTGATCGGCTTGATGTCGGCCTTCTTCATCAGCTGGGCGACGTCGCGCTTCTGGCTGGGGATGACGAGCGTGACGACGTCGCCCTCGGCCCCGGCGCGGGCGGTGCGGCCCGAGCGGTGCAGGTAGGCCTTGTGCTCGGTCGGCGGGTCGACGTGGATGACGAGCTCGATGTCGTCGACGTGCACGCCGCGGGCGGCGACGTCCGTGGCGACGAGCACGCGGGCGGTGCCGTCCTGGAACGCGGCCAGGTTGCGGTCGCGCTGCGGCTGCGACAGGTTGCCGTGCAGGTCGACCGAGGGGATGCCCGCCTCGGTCAGCTTCTTGGCGAGCTTCTTGGCGTGGTGCTTCGTGCGCATGAAGAGGATGCGGCGGCCCTTGCCCGAGGCCAGCTTCTGCACGAGGGCGTTCTTGCTGTCGAGGTCGGGCGTCTCGAAGACGTGGTGGGTCATCGCGGCGACGGGCGAGTTGGCCTCGTCGACTGAGTGCAGCACCTCGTCGTGCAGGAACTGCTTGACCAGCTTGTCCACGCCGTTGTCGAGGGTGGCGCTGAAGAGCAGGCGCTGGCCGTCGTTCGGGGTGGCCTTCATGATGCGGGTGACGCCGGGCAGGAAGCCCAGGTCGGCCATGTGGTCGGCCTCGTCGAGCACGGTGATCTCGACGGCGTCGAGCTTGATGAAGCCCTGCTTCATCAGGTCCTCGAGGCGGCCGGGGCAGGCGATGACGATGTCGACGCCCGACTTGAGGGCCTGCACCTGGCGGTTCTGCGAGACGCCGCCGAAGATCGTGGTGGTGTTCATGCCGTACGCGGCGGCCATCGGCGCCAGCACGGCGTCGATCTGCGTGGCGAGCTCGCGCGTGGGCGCCAGCACGAGGCCGAGGGGGCGGCCGGGGCGGCGCTTGCCGCCCGCGAGCTTGCCGCCGAGGCGCGCGGCCATCGGGATCGAGAAGGCCAGGGTCTTGCCCGAGCCGGTCTTGCCGCGGCCGAGGACGTCGCGTCCGCCGAGGGTGTCGGGGAGCGTGTCGACCTGGATCGGGAACGCGTTCTCCTTGCCGTCCTTCGCGAGGGCGGACACGATCGGGGCGGGGACCCCGAGGGAGGCGAACGAGACGGCCGGCGCGTCGGTCGCGTCGGCGACGGGGACGGCGGGGGAGTCGGTGGTGAGTGACATGCGTGCCTTTCGGGGGCAGGTGTCGAGCCGGGCCTGGCTGCGGGCCACGCGTCGCGGTCGCCCCGACGCGGTGGTCGAGGGCGTTCCGGGGAACGGCGGTGCAGAGCCGGTGAGCGGCTGTCGTAGCCGGGCTCGAGGTGTGGCGACGGTGCAGGTGTGCACGATCGTTTCGCCGCAGAGTGAGCTTCGCGCGCCTGCTGGTGCCTGGGTGTGTGCCAGGGCGGGAGGCGAGGAGGGGCGTGCTACGACGCAGGGAGCCGGTCGAGCCGACTCGCAAGTGACCCCAGCCTAGCGGCAGTCGTCGCAGAACGCGAGGAGGTGCGGGCCAGGCAGCCGAGGAGGTGCGGATCGGCCACCCGAGGAGGTGCAGGTCAGGCACCCGAGGAGGCGCCCCCCCGGCCAGGCCCGTCGCCCTAGGAGAAGAGGCCTCGGATCGCCTTGCCGAGGGCGGACCGGCGTCGCTGCCAGCCGTGGGCTTCGAGGGTCTGCTTGACGGGGCCGACCACCTTCGCCGAGTTGAACGACCAGCTGCCGCTGACGTTGCCCGCGCTCCGCTCGGTCTTGATCTCCGAGCGCTTGTACTCGTGCGTCTCCGGCAGGAGCGTGATGCGCAACTTGTAGTCCATCCGGCTGCTGCCGACGCGGCCCTGGGCGTCGCGGTAGACCCAGGTCGCGACGATGCGGCCGTCCTCGACGGCGACCGTGAACGGGTTCGCGGGGTCACGGCCGAGCGCGAGCAGCGCCTCCGTCACGACCTCGGGCGAAGAGGAGGCAGGCGTCGCGGATGAGGAGCCGTCGGGCGGTGTCGTCGCGGTCATGCGGCCACCGTAGCGGACAGGTCGTCCTGCCCCCGGCTGCACCCGTCCGGCCCGATGCCCAGCGTCAGTGCGTGCCGGCGTACCGCTCGCCGACGGGGATCTCGACGGCCACGCGGTTGCCCGGCTGCGCGAGCGGGCAGGCCCACGCGGGGTCGTAGGCGCAGCTCGGGTTGTAGGCGAAGTTGAAGTCGAGCACGATCGTGCCGGGCTCGGACCCGGGGCCGAGGTCGGCGCCCTTGACGGAGTCGATCAGGTACCGACCGCCTCCGTAGGTCCCGCCGGGCTTGCCCGCGAGGGCGTCGCCGACGGGGATGAACAGCCCGCCGCCGTACGAGCGCAGTCGCCAGACGTCGAGCGACCCCACGCCGGGCACCTCGACCCGGCCGACGCGGTCGAAGGGCACGTTCCCGTCGGTGCCCGTCTCGACCACCATGCGGTGCGGCTCCGCGGGCAGGATCGGCACCTCGAACCGCCAGGCGGCGTCGTACGGCTTCGTCGGCAGGCCGGTGAAGTGCGGCCTGTCCTCGGGCAGCAGGGGGGTGACCGGGTTCGTCGTGAAGAGCTCGTCGCGGGTGCGCCGCCACAGGTCGTGCGCCGCCTCGAGGTCGGTCGCCTCGCGCACCTGGCGGTACAGCCCGTGGATCGTCCGGCGCCACGCCGCGAGCGCGAGGCCCGAGTCGGTGTCGGGCACGAGGGGGGCGTCGGCGGGGTGCGCGGCGGCGTCCGCCTCGGCGGCGGGCGAGGACGAGGAGGTGCGGGTCGAGTCGGTCACGCGGGCGACGGTAGTCGGCGCGGTCGCCGTCGGTGCCAGACTCGACGGAGGGGAGCGAGGGGCGTTCCCCGGAACGAGGGGGAACACCATGCGAGCACTGCACACCGCCGCGAGCGTCGTCACGATCGCCGTGCTGGCCGTGGGCCTGGCCGGGTGCACCGTCGAGGCGAACCGGACCGTGTCGGCCGACAAGTTCGCCACGACCGTGGCGGACGGCCTCGAGGAGTCGGTCGGCACCCGGCCCGACGTCGACTGCGGCGACGACCCGATCGACGTCGTCGACGGCGCGGAGGTCCACTGCGACGTGAACACGCCGGGCTACGACGTGGTCTACGACTCCGTCTCGACGATCAGCACCGACGGAGGCGACGACTACAGCGTCGACGTCGAGGTCGACGAGCAGCCGAAGGGCTGAGTCGGGCCGGGCCCCGGGTAGCGCGGGCTCCGGTGGCGGGTGCCGCGGGTGGGCAGGCGCGCAGGTCAGCCTGCGTGCCGCGGGTGCGCCTCCGGAGCCTTCCAGCCCGGGGCCAGGGCGCGCATCCGCAGCGCCCGCCACTGCCAGACGAGCCAGAGCCCGGGCCAGAGGGCGATGCCGACCGGACCGGCCCGGAACACCAGCCGGTCGCGCAGCAGGGTCTCGTCGGGGCCGAGCGGCGAGACGGCCATGCGGTGGTCGATGCGCATCCGCGAGAACTGTCCGGCCGTGCCCGTGCCCGTGTCGCGCTGGATCCAGGCGCCGTCGCGCTCGTGCCAGTCGAGGTCGACGTGCGTGTCGCCGAGGGGCAGCAGGCCGAGGATGTGGGCGGTGACGGGGTGCGCCTCCTCGGTCCACCGGTCGGGGAAGCCGTCGGGCGCCAGGGAGCGGTACCGCACCAGGGGCTTGGTCACGGCCACCATGACGGCCGGGTCGCGCAGGGCGTCGGCCGCGGCGTCGACGGGACAGGCGAGTCGGATCTTGAGCTGCACGTGCATGCCCCGAGTCTGCTCCCTTCGTTCAGGACGATGCCTCCTGAGCCGCGCGGTGCAGGATCGAGACGTCCTGGGTCGTGCACGGTCCAGGAGGCGCGGTGCGGGTCTTCCTGAGTCACGAGAGCCCAGTGCCGAGAGCCGGGACCCCGAGCCCGAGCCGAGCGCCGAGAGCCGTGAGCCGTGAGCCGCGAGCCGCTCGCCGCTCGCCGCGTAACGCAGGGCAACGCACCGCCCCGAGGAGGCGCCCCGACCTACCCTGAGGACGTGACCGCACCCAGCGCAGCCCCGCAGCAGCAGGCCCCCCAGCAGCAGAAGTACCAGGTCCGCCTCGACCAGGGCGTGGCCGGCGCGGCCCGTGTCGCTCCCGGCGCCCACGTCGTGGTCGTCGTCGACGTGCTCGACGGGCACGGCCTGCTCTCGACGGCCGACGTGCTCGACGCGGTCGCGGCCGTCTCCGACGACGCGGCGCTCGTGCTGCACGCGACCGACGCCTCCGCGGCCGACGTGGCCCGCCGCGTGCTCGAGCGCCAGGCCGAGCGCGGCGACCGCGCCGTCGTGGCCGTGGTCGCGGCGGGAGCCCTCGACGACGACGGGTTCCGGTCCGCCGTCGAGGACGTCCTCGCCGCCGGCGCCGTCGTCGACGCGCTCGCCGCGGCCGGCGTCGACTTCTCGTCGCCCGAGGCCGCCGTCGCGTGCGCCGCGGCCGTCTCGCTGCGGGGCGCGCGCTCTCACCTGCTCACCGCCTCCTCGTCCGCCGTCGAGCTGAGCTCCACGGGACGCGAGGAGGCGCTGGTCGCCGCCCGCTCGCAGCCCGCGGTCGCGATCGTGCACCGTGCGCCCGCCGGGGCCGGCTCGGTCGTCCGTGCCGGTGCCCACGGGGAACAGAGCAGCGGGGCGTAGCGTTCTCCCGAGCACGAGGCCGACCAGGCCCGCGGACCAGAGGAGTGAACGATGAAGGCAGTTCTGAGCGACGGCACCGTGGTCGCCGAGGCACCGAAGGACGAGCTGATCTCGATCGAGGGCAACTGGTACTTCCCCCCGGCGAGCGTCAACGACGAGCTCTTCGAGGAGAGCCCCACGCAGTACCACTGCCCGTGGAAGGGCGACACCCAGTACTTCAGCGTCAAGCACGGCGACACGCTGCTGCAGGACCGGGCGTGGAGCTACCCCACGCCGATCCCCGCGTCGTTCGACCGGGTCGGCAAGGACTACACCAGCTACGTCGCGTTCTGGAAGGACGTACAGGTCGTCGAGTAGTCGACCCTGCGCGGGTGAGCGTCGACGAGGGCGGGTCCGTGAGGGCTCGCCCTCTGCTCGTCCGTCTCCGTGCCGCGGGCTCGACGTGTGCCCGTCGTGACGGCGACTCAGGTGTCGCGTCGCGGGTGCTGCGCCGCGGGGTGGGCCCCTCACGCGTCACCTGACCGTCGCTCGGCTCGGGGCAGCTCGGCTCAGGTCGGCTCGGCTCGGGTGCGACGAAGGCTCAGGTGTCGCCTCGTGGGTGCTGCGTCTCGGGGTGAGCCCCTCACGCGTCACCTGACGGTGCCTCATCGTGCGGGTCGGGCACGACGAACAGTCACGTGTCGCGTCGCGGGCCCTGCGCCTCGGGGCGGGCCCCTCGCGCACCACCTGAGGGCGGCTCAGGGCAGCTCGGCGCGGGACGTACCTGCCGGTCAGGCCCCGGGCTCGGCGCCCGCCAGCCGGGCGCGGTGCGCCCTGACCTTCGCCCGGTTGCCGCAGCGCTGCATCGAGCACCACCGGCGGCTGCGGGCCCGCGACTCGTCGCGGTACACGAGCCCGCACAGCGGGTTGGCACAGCGCCGGAGGCGCGACTCGTCCCCGCCGACGAACCCCACCTCGTCGAAGAGCCGGACCCCGTCGCGGGCGACGGAGGCGAGGGCCTGACCCAGCCGGAGCCGTCCCGCACCCGCTTGCCGACGTCCGCCCGGCAGCGAGGGCGGCACGTCGGGTAGTGCCGCGAACAGGTTGAGCGTGTCGATGTCGTCGGGGTCGGGCGACGCCCCGTCGACCGCGGCGACCGCCAGCCGGGCCGTTGCGTCGCGCAGCCCGCGGGCGTCGGCGAGCTCGCGGTCGGAGGCTCCGCCGGTCAGCCCGGGGAACCGCTCGGCGAGCCAGTCGTCGAGGTCGGCCGGCAGGAGGAGCCCGTCCCAGGCCGTCGACCCGTCGGCCGGCTGGGCGAGGCCCGACTCGGGCCCGAGGCGCGAGCCCGCCCGGAACCCGCCGAGGTACGCGAAGTCGAGCGCGAGCGCCCCGCTGTCGAAGAACCATCGCGTGCCGGTGTCGGAGCGCAGCCACTGTCCGGTCGTCATCTCACCACCTTAGACGGTTACGCGACCCGGCCCGCGCCTCCTCGGGTCTCGTCGCGCTTCCGGGCCTCCGAGGGCCTCCGCGGACTCAGACCTCACGCTTCGTCCAGGTGATGAGGTGCGCGGGGTCGTACCGGCGCGAGCAGCGGCCGCACGCGAGCGGGCGCTTCGGCTCGCGGTACCGGAAGTGCTCGTGGCCCGCGGCGCAGACCCCGACCCAGGGGGCGAGCTCGGAGGCGATGGCCCCGTCGTGCAGCCTGCCGCCGACGTAGCCGAGGTCGGCGGCGACGGACTTCCAGCGGGGGCCGTGGCCCGCCCGCGAGCCGGCGACGGCGTGCGCGACCTCGTGCAGCAGCACCTGGTGGATCTCGTCGTCGTCGTACCGGCCCGCGAGGTGCCGCGACACGGTGATGCGCTTCTTGCCGTAGTCGCAGAGCCCGGCGCGCGTCTTGGCCGCGTCGAAGCCGAAGCTCCACACGGCGGGGTCGAGGTGCAGCGCGATGAGGGCGTCGGCCCAGCGCCGCACCCGGTCGAGGTCGGCCACGGGTCAGCGGCTCCGCGCCGGGTCGGCGGGCGCGGCGAGCGGGCCGGCGGGCGCGGCGAGCGGGCCGGCGGGCGCGGCGAGCGGGCCGGCTCGCCCCGGCCGACCGACGGGCCGGGTCACGAGGAGGTGCGGTGCAGCATCAGCGAGCAGGTCAGCGCCCCGGGAACGGCCAGGTCGTCGGCTCGTCGTCGCGGGGCAGCCCCTCGACGACGCCGGTGACGCCGGTGGCGCCGCGGCGGGGCTCATCGTCGTCGACGTGCGGGGCGTCGACGACCACGGCGCGCTCGCCGTCCCGGTCGCGGTGGCCCGCGGCGTTCGCGGCGAGGCTCGAGATCTTGCCCCAGAGGCTCGTGTCGGCCCGGGTCGACGGCTTGTCGAGCACCGGCTCGGACGGGGCCGCGGGCGCCGAGGAGGCGGCGGGCGCGTCGCCGGGATCGGTCCGCATCGCGGCGGCGAGGGCCGGCTCGACCGGGGCGGGCGCCTGGGGCGCGGGGGCGTCGGCGGTCGTCGGGGACGGCTGCGCGCCTCCTTCGCCCTGGTCGACGCGGGCTGCGTCGACACGGGCTGCGTCGACGCGGGCACCGTCGACGCGGGGCAGGCCGGTGGGGTTCGTGTCGCCCTCCTCGGGCGGGGAGGCCGGCGACGCGGTCGGCTGCGCGGGCGCCGCGGCAGGCCCCGCCGTGTGCGACGGCAGCTGCGGCTCGGCCTCGACGGCGGCGTGCGCCCCGACGGTGCCCTGGCCGATGGGCGTGACGCCCCCGGTCTCGCGGGCGTGCGCCGGGCCGTCGGCGGCGGCGCGCATCAGCTCGTCGACGACGGAGCGCAGAGCCTCGAGGCGGTCGCGGGCGACCCCGGCCTGCGCGTAGGCGGTCAGCGCGGCGTCGAGCGCCTCGGAGCTCTCGTCGAGCCGGCCCAGGTCGAACAGCGTGTAGCCCTCGAGCTCGGCGGCGGTGGCCTCGAGCTCGCGCCATTCTTCGGTGGAGGCGGTGATGCGGCTGGTGTGCAGGTCGCCGAGCGCGCGCTCGAGCTTGCCCTGCTCGCGGAGCACGTGGGCACGGCGGATGCGGGCCGCCGTCGAGTCGGCGCGGTCGCCGGTGAAGTGCGCGAGGCGGAACGCCTCCTCGGCGATGGCGAGCGCCTCGTCGAGCCGGCCGAGGGTGCGCAGCAGGTCGGCACGCTCGCCCAGGGCGGAGGTGCTGCGGCTCTGGCCGAGGGCCGCGAGACGGGCCTCGGCCGCGCGCACGTCGACGGCGCCGCGGAGGCTGATCGGCTCGACGCCGCCGACCGGGCGCGAGGCGCGGGCGGAGGGCGGGGGGGAGCCCGGCGGCACGCTGCGGGGGCGGGTGCTGCCGGTCGCGGATCCGGGGTGGGAGTCGTGCTGGCTCATCGAGTACGAGGGTAACCGCAGCGCCCCCGATCGGACCGACCGGCGCGCAGGAGGAGCGGTGTCGGTCGCGCAGGGCGCGAGCGTCTCGCGTCGCCCCGGCTCAGTCGACGGGCTGCAGCGGCACGCTGACGATGCGGTCGTCGCCCCGCCGGGCGTCGCCGCGCCCGTCGGTGTTGTTCGTCAGCAGCCAGAGCGTGCCGTCGGGCCCGGGCAGCACGTCGCGCACGCGGCCGAGCGACGCGTCGCCCGCGAACCGCTCGGTCGAGGTCGCCTCGCCGCTCTCGGGCACCTGGATCTCGAACAGCACCTCGCCGCCGAGGCCCGCGAGGAACAGGGTCGAGCCGACCGCCGTGAGCCCGCTGGGGCTGGCGTCGTCGGTGCGCCACTGCAGCACCGGCTCGAGGAACTCGCCCGAGGCCGAGCCGGACGGGTCGCGCCCCTCCACCTCGGGCCAGCCGTAGTTCGCGCCGGGGGCGAGGGAGTTGAGCTCGTCCCAGGTGTCCTGCCCGAACTCGGCGACCCAGCCGCCTCCCCAGGCGTCCCACGCGATGCCCTGCGGGTTGCGGTGGCCGAGGCTCCACACGGGCGACCCGGGCATCGGGTTGTCGCTCGGCACGGCGCCGGTCGGCGAGAGCCGCAGCACCTTGCCGCCGAGCGACGTCTCGTCCTGGCTGGCCGTGTCGTCGGACGCGTCGCCCGTGGTCGCCCAGAGCATGCCGTCGGGGCCGAAGGCGAGGCGTCCGCCGTCGTGGTTCGAGGCGGCGGGGATGCCGGTGAAGACGTCCTCGAGCGGACCGAGGCCGTACGAGCCGGCCGTGCCCGTGACGGGCGCGCGCACGATCCGGTTGTCGTCCGCGGTGGTCAGGTAGGCATAGAGGTACGACGGCGACCCCGCGAGCACGGCCAGCCCGAGCAGGCCGGACTCGCCGTCGTGGACGACGCCGTCGATCGTGGCGACGTCGCGCAGCGAGCCGTCGGCGGTGAGCTCGACGACGCGTCCGCTGTCGCGCAGGCTCACGAACGACGAGCCGGAGTTGAGGCGCACCACCGACCAGGGGGCCTCGAGGCCGGTCACGACGTCGGTCGGCTCGGCGTCGTCGGCGATGCGGACGGCTGCCGTGTCGGTGGTCGGGGCGACGGGGCCCGGGCCGGGCGTGGCCTCGACGGGGGCCGCGGCGTCGCTCGCGGCCCGCGACGACGACGTGCCGCCGGTCGACGTCTCGGCGCCGGTGCAGCCGGCCAGCAGGAGGGCGAGGGCGGTGGTCGCCGCGGCGACGGCGACCACGGCGCGCGGGCGCCGGGCGGGCCGGTGCCGGGTCCGGTGTCGTGTCATGGGGTGCGCCTCCTCGTCCCTCCATGAGACACGAGGAGGAGCGGGCCGGGCGACGCGTGCGGCGCATCGTTGCACGACCGTGACGAGTGCGTCACCTGCCGGACACCTCGCGGCGCCCGCGCGGTGCGCCGCCGGCGGGTGCGACGTGCCGGCGGCGGCGGGCGCGACGTGCCGCCGCGACGTGCCGCCGGCGGAGTCCGCCCCGAACCCCGGAGTGGACCATGCACCCCGTCGTTTCGGGGTGCATCGTCCACTTCGGGGTGCGGCGCGGGGTGGTGCGGAGGGTGCGGCCCGAGGAGGCGCGGTGCGAGGAGGCGCGGAGGGTGCGGCGCGGGGAGGCGCGGAGGGTGCGGCGCGGGGAGGCGCGGCGCTCCGACACCGCCGAGTGGACGGAACACCGCCCAACGAGACGGTGTTCCGTTCACTCGGCGGTGTCAGGCGGAGGCGCGAGGAGGTGCCGCGCGGCGCGAGGAGGCGCGGCGGGTGCGGCGCGGGGAGGCGGCGGGCGGGCGTCAGGCGCGGGCGGCGAGCTCCGCGCGCAGCGGCCAGTCCTGGCCCTCGAGGATGAGCTGCGCGGCCGTCCCCGTGCGGGTGTTGACGACGACCGGCGCGAGCAGGTTGACCGTCATGCCGCTCGACGCGGGCGTCGCGACGACGAGCAGCAGCGCCTCGGCGGCGTCGTGCAGGTCGAGCCCGGTGGTCTGCTCGTCGGTGAGCACCGGCGAGTAGTCGGGCAGGTGCACCGCCGCGTCGAGCACGTAGAGCCGCACGGCCTCGGCCGCATCGGTACCCGAGCCCGAGCCGGCACCCGAGCCCGAGCCGGTCGCCCGCAGCGCGAACAGCCCGGCGGCCCCCTCCACCTCGTCGAGCGCGAAGTCGACGAGCGGCTCGAGGCCGAAGGGAGGCGCCACGAACGCGACGGGCGCGGTCACGGCGCTCATCGGAGGAAGTCCATCAGCGAGACCTGGAGCACCTTCGCGGTGACCTGCAGGGCGGCCTGGTACGAGTTGTTCTGCAGCTGCAGGTCGAGCACGGCCTGGCCGAGGTCGAGGTCCTCCAGCCCGGCGCGCTGCGACTCCAGCGCGACCTTGGTGTCCATCAGGGTGTCCTCGGCTCTCAGCAGTTGTGCGTGTCGGGCGCCCATGTCGGACTGCACGCTGCGCAGGCCGGCCACACGGGCGTCGAGGGTGGGCAGGTGGGACGCGACGTCGCCTCCGGTGCGGAGCGCCGTCGCGACGTCGTCGATCAGGGCGAACACCGAGGAGGCGCCGGTCCCGAACGCGGCGGAGCCGTCTGAGTCGACCGCGACCGTCGTCTCGGGCCCGATGCGCCGGGTGACGGTCGAGCCGGGCGTGCCCGTCCAGCTGTAGTCGGCGCGGAACGCGACCCCCGCGTCCGAGGTGCCGGCGAAGACGCTGCGCCCGTTGATGCTCGTGTTGGCGACGCCCAGCAGGTCGGCCTTGAGGCCCTCGAGCTCGGTGGCCACCGCCTCCTTGGCGTTCGGCGACAGGGCGCCGTTGGCGCCCTGCAGGGTCAGCTCGCGGACCTTGGCCATGAGCGAGTCCGCGGCGATGAGCGCCGAGTCGGTCGTGCTGAGCCAGCCGTCGCCGTCGGTGACGTTGCGGGTGTGCTGGGCGAGCGCGGCCTGCAGGCTCTTGACGCGCAGCGCCTCGGCCGTGGCGGTGGGGTCGTCGGAGGGGCGGGTCAGCTTGTCGAGGCTGGTCGCCCGCTCCTGCGCCTGGGCGAGGCGCACGGAGCCCGCCTGCAGGTGCTGCTGCGACTGCAGCGCGGTCATCTGGTTCGTCACGCGTGTCAGCATCGTCCCTACCTCCCGACCCGGCCCATGCCGTTGATCAGCGTGTCGAGCATCTCGTCGATGGCCGTCATCACGCGGGCCGCGCCCTGGTAGGCGTGCTGGTAGCTGAGCAGCGCGACGTTCTCCTCGTCGAGGCTGACGCCCGAGCCCGAGAGCTGCCGGGACTTCGCCGACGACGAGGCGAGGTCGGCGAGCGACGACTGGGCCATCTCGCTCTTCGCCGCGGCGCCGATGCTCGCGACCGTCGACGACCACGTGCGGTCGGGCGAGCCCGCGCCGACGCCGATCTGGGCGATCGCCTGCGCGACCGAGCCGTCGAGGGCGCCCGCCCCGCCCCCGGAGGCGATCGAGGAGGCGCCGGTCGGCACGACCGTGAGGCCGCGGGCCGCCGAGACGCCCGGCGCGAGCGAGAAGAACTCGCCGGCGGGCTGGCCGTCGGCGCGGACGCCCCCGGCGTGGACGGCGTTGACCTGGGTGGCGAGCTGGGTCGCGAGGGCGTCGTACGAGGCGGCGGCCTCGGCGAGGGCGCCGCCCGAGCCGCCGGCCGCGGGTCCGAGCAGCGAGACGGCGCCGGCCAGGCTGCCGCCGTCCATGACGACGGCGTCGCCGGGGCGGTGCGCCCACTCGACGGTGACGCCGGTCGAGGCGCTCATCGCGAACTCGCCCTTGACGACGACGCTGCGCGCGGTGGTGCCGCTGACGAGCGCGTTGCCGCCGATCAGCACGTCGACCGTGCCGTCGCCGGCGTCGCGCACAGTGCCGCCGGCGATCGTCGCGATCTGCTCGGTGAGGCGGGCGCGGGCGTCGAACAGCTCGTTGGCGCTGGTGCCGGCCTGGGCGGCCGAGCGGATGCGGTCGTTGAGGTCGGCGACCTGCCGGGCCGCGTCGTTGAGCTGCACGCCGAGGGTCTGGGCGCTGCTGCGCGTGGCGCTCCACTGGTCCTCGACGGCCTGGTGGCCGGAGGCGATGCTCGCGGCGAGGGTCTTCGCCTGGCCGAGCAGCACGGCGGCGGGGCCGGTCTCGGCGGGGTGGCTGCCGACGTCGCTCCACGAGTTCCAGAAGGCGCCGAGCTGGGCCGCGATGCCCGTGCCGCGCGGCTCGCCCAGGCCCTGCTCGAGGGTGGAGAGCGCGTCCGCGCGCACCGAGGCGTACCCGGCGGCGGCCGCGGCGCCGCGCACCTGGCCGTCGACGACGGCGTTGCCGAGGCGGGCGATCGCGTCGACCGACACGCCCTGGCCGGGCACGACGCCGGCGCTGAAGCGGCCGGCGCGGGCGGGCGCCTCGACCGAGCTCTGGCCGACGCGCTGGCGCGTGTAGCCCTCGGTGTTGACGTTCGCGATGTTCTGGCCGGTCACGTCGAGGCCGGTGCGGGCGGCGACGAGGCCGGTGTAGGCGGTGCCGAGGCTGCCGAAGGTGCTCACCACGGTCAGAGCCTCCCGTCGAAGAGCTGCCCGCCGGAGGCGGCGGTCGCGCCGGCACGACCCGGTCGCGCCGCCGAGGCGCCCCCGACCGAGCCGCTGGCGTCGTAGATGCTGCCGGCTGCCGCGTCGGCGGCCGTGGCGAGGGTCTCCTGCGTGGCACGGGCCGCGGCGCGGAGGAACCGCTCGTTCTCGTCGCGCAGCTGCGCGATGCGGGCGGTGAGGTCGGTCATCGAGCGCAGGTGCGCCGTGAAGATCTCGCCCCAGGGGCCTGCGGGAGCCGCGGCGATGATCTCGCGGAGGGGCGCCTCCTCGTCGGTGCCCCACTCCTGGGCGACGGACGAGACCTCGACGGCACGGGCCAGGCCGGCCTCGCGGAGGCGGTCGAGCACCTGCTCGACCTCGCGGGTCGCGTGCTCGATCCAGCGGGTGCGGCCGGCGGTGAGCAGCAGCTGCTCCTCCTCCAGCTTGAAGGTCAGCAGCTCCAGCAGCTCTCGCTCGCGCCAGAGCAGCGCGGACAGCTCGTTCGCGCCCATGGGGCCTCCTCGGTGGGGGTCGTGTGGTGCAGCGGAGCGGTGACGTCCTCTGCACGGGGGACTATCGGCGTCCCGCGGTCGCGCGTTAGGGGCCGTGCGGGCGCGCGGCGCCGCTCAGGCCAGGCCGCGCACCGAGAACACCTCGTCGAGGAACACCCGCGCCGCCCCGCGCAGCCCGCCCGTGCCCTGGTGCCGGGTGACCTCGACGCTCAGCTGCTCGGTCGCCATCGGGAGGCAGTCCGCCCAGAGCGTCGACCGCACCCCCGCGACGAAGACGTCGGAGCCGGCCAGCACGCCGCCGAGCACGAGCCGGTCGGGGTTGAAGAAGTTCACGATGGTCGCGAGCACGCCGCCGGTCATCACGCCGGCGCCGCGCAGCAGGCCGGTGGCCAGCGGGTGGGCGTCGCGGGCGAGGTCGATCATCGCCTCGACGGTGGCGACGTCGTGGCCGGCGAGCTGCATCTCGCGCACCAGGGCGTTGCCCGAGGCGAGCGCGTCGAGGCAGCCGGTGCGGCCGCACGAGCAGGGCACCGCGGCGGCGCCCGGCACCGAGACGTGGCTGATGTCGCCGGCCCAGCCGGCGCTGCCCGTGTAGAGCTCGCCCCGCGACACGATGCCGCAGCCGATGCCCGAGCCGACCTTGACGAAGACCTGGTCGGCGGGCACGGGCTCGTCGCCCTCGGCGACGAGCTCGCCGGCGGCCATGAGGTTCGCGTCGTTGTTGACGACCACCGGCAGGTCGACCTCGCGCCGCACGACCTCGGCGACCGAGACGCCGTTCCAGCCGGGCATGCGCGACGGCGAGACGATCCGCGACGTCGCCGACGACACGGGTCCGGGCACGCCGACCGACAGCCCGCTCAGCCGGACGTGGGCCTCGTCGCCGAGCTCGTCGAGCATCTCGAGGAGGTGGCGCAGCGACGTCGAGAGCACCGCGGTCGGCCCCTCGGACACGTCGAGCGCCACGTGCCGCTCGGCGAGCAGCGCGCCCGCGAAGTCGACGAGGCCGAAGGAGGCGCGGTCGACTCCCAGGTCGACGCACCCGACGAGGCCGGCCCCGCCCCGGATCTGCAGCCGGCGCGGCCGGCGGCCGCCGCGCGACTCGCCCTCGCCGGTCTCGACGACGTGCCCGAGCCGGATGAGGTCCTCCACCCGGGAGGCGACGGTAGAGGGCGACAGGCCGGTCACCCGGGCGAGGTCGGCGCGCGAGCGGGCGGCGCCCGAGCGCAGCGGACGCAGCACCTCGACGGCCTGCGGCGTGTGGCGGGCCGGGGCGCGGAACGGGTCGGTGCTGGTCATGGGCCCCTCGCATCGTCGGTCGCGGACCCCCGGGGCAGGTCGTCACGTTGCTCCAGTATTGCATGAAGTTGCTCGAAATCTACGTGCAACAATCGGGCTGTAGGTTCCCGTCCCACACGGACGGCGGCCTCCACCGGACGGCGACGCGGCCCCCTGCCGCACCCCTCGAGAAAGCGGCACGATCTTGGACAGCACCGCGACAGGCAGCAGCGCGACGAGCGGCAGCGCGACGGGCGGCACCGCGACGGGCGGCACCGTGCGCGACATGATCACGATGCGCGACGTCCAGAAGCACTTCGGCGAGAACCACGTGCTCAAGGACGTGTCGCTCAGCGTCGCGCCCCGCGAGGTCGTGGTCGTCGTCGGCCCCTCCGGCTCGGGCAAGTCGACGCTCTGCCGCTGCCTCAACCGCCTCGAGACGACGACGAGCGGCGAGATCCTCGTCGACGGCGTCCGCCTGCCCGAGGAGGGCAAGGCGCTCGCCGCCCTCCGCTCCGACGTCGGCATGGTGTTCCAGTCGTTCAACCTGTTCGCGCACCGCACGATCCTCGACAACGTGACCCTCGCCCCGATCACCGTGCGCGGCGAGTCGAAGCGCGACGCCCAGGCGCACGGCCTCGAGCTGCTCGAGCGGGTCGGCATCGCCGACAAGGCCGACGCGTTCCCCGCCCAGCTCTCGGGCGGACAGCAGCAGCGCGCCGCCATCGCCCGGGCGCTCGCCATGCGCCCCAAGGTAGTGCTCTTCGACGAGCCGACCTCGGCCCTCGACCCCGAGATGGTGACCGAGGTGCTCGACGTGATGATCGCGCTCGCCGCCGAGGGCATGACGATGATCGTCGTCACCCACGAGATGGGGTTCGCCCGTCGCGCCGCCGACCGCGTCGTGTTCATGGACGGCGGCCGCATCGTCGAGCAGGCCGACCCCGCGACGTTCTTCGACCACCCCGAGTCCGACCGGGCCAAGGCGTTCCTGTCGAAGATCCTCACCCACTGACCCGCACCCGATCCCGCAGCACCGACCGTTCCCGCAGCACCTCCGGCACCGCCCCCGCACCACCTCCCGCACCGCCCCTGAGCACCTCCTCCCTGCTCCGCCACGCACCCACAGAAGAGAGGCACCACCGTGCGCACCTCCCCCACCCCCCTCCGCCGGGTCGTCCCCGCGGCCGTCGCCGTCGTCGCGATGCTCGGCCTGGCGGCCTGCTCGAACGACACCTCCGCCGTCCCCGGGGCCGATCCCAGCGCCTCCTCGGCCGCTTCGGCCCTGGACGAGGTCTACGCGGACGCGGTCGTCGCCGACGCGGCCGACATCCTGCCCGACTCGACGATGGCGAAGATCAAGGAGCGCGGCAAGCTCATCGTGGGCGAGGCCCTCGACGCGCCCCTGCTCTCGCAGCAGGACCCGTCGAACCCCGACGACGTGCAGGGCTTCGACGCCGACCTCGCGAAGCTGCTCGCGATCTACATCCTCGGCGAGCCGAACGTCGAGATCGTGCCGCCCGCCTCCGAGACGCGCGAGGCGCTGCTGCAGAACGGCACCGTCGACGTCGTCTTCAACACGTACACGATCACGGAGGAGCGGGCCGAGCAGATCTCGTTCGCCGGCCCGTACCTGGAGTCCGGCCTCGCCGTCGCGGTCAAGGCGGACAACGACGACATCGAGGGCATCGACGACCTCGGCGGCAAGAAGGTCATCGTCGGCGCCAACACGCCCGCGGTCACCGCGGTGCCCGAGGAGCAGCCGACGGCCACGCTCGTCTCGTTCGCGACCGACCCGCAGGCGATGCAGGCCCTCAAGCAGGGCCGCGGCGACGCCTACGTGCAGGACTTCACCCTGCTCGCCTCGAACGCCGCGTCGGACGACTCGATCAAGGTCGTCGGCCAGCCCTTCACGACCGAGGCCTACGGCATCGGCCTGGCGAAGGACGACGCCGACTTCAAGGAGTTCGTCAACGACTGGCTCGTGAAGATCGAGGACGACGGCACGTGGGCGAAGGTCTGGGACGCCACCCTCGGCGCGGCCGTCGAGTCCGACACCCCGGACGCCCCCGAGATCGGCTCGGTGCCCGGCTCGTAGCCTCCCTGCCGGCCGGTCGGCGGGGCGACCCGACGACCGGCCGGCGCCGGCCCGCGCCACCGGAGGCGCGCCTCCTCGGCACCGTCCTCCTGTTCTTCCTGCTCCTCCGCCCTCGGCCCGAAAGACCCCATGGACTTCTTCGTCGACAGTGCCGGTCCGCTCGCGACCGCGCTCGGCACGACGATCGTGATGGCGCTCGTCGCCGGCGCGGGCGCGCTCGTGCTCGGCACGCTGGTCGCGGCCGCCCGGATCAGCCCGGTGCCCGTGCTGCGCGGCGCCGCCTGGGCCTACACGCAGTTCTTCGTGAACGTGCCGTTGCTCGCCCTGCTGATCCTCGCGGTCTTCGCCCTGCCCGACGCCGGCCTGATCACGCCGCTCGCCCCCACGACCGTGCTCGTGCTCGCGCTCTACGAGGCCGCCTACGTCGCGGAGGCCGTGCGCAGCGGCGTCAACACCGTCGGCAACGGCCAGATCGAGGCGAGCCGGGCGCTCGGCCTGACGCTAGGCCAGACGCTGCGGCTCGTCGTGCTGCCGCAGTCGCTGCGGGCGGCCGTGCAGCCGATCGGCAACGTCATGATCGCCCTCACGATGAACACCGCGCTCGCCGCGGCGGTCGGGGTGGTCGAGCTGACCAGCGCCGTCAACAAGCTCAACCTCGTGCAGGCCCAGCCGATCCTCATCTTCACGGCGGCGGGCCTCGTCTACATGGTGCTCGCCCTCGTCATCGGCCTCGGCGCCGGTCGCCTCGAACGAAAGGCGGCGATCGTCCGATGACCACGCCGACCACCCCCTCCGTCCGCACCGCGCCCACGGTCTCGCTCTACGACGAGCCGGGGCCCCGCACGCGCCGCGCGATCCGCCTCTGGTCGGTCGTCGTCGTGCTCGCCCTCGCCGGGCTGCTCGCGGCCGGCCTCGTGCAGTTCGGCTCGCGCGGGCAGCTCGACGCCGACCGCTGGACGCCGTTCCTCTCCTGGCCGATCTGGCAGTACCTGCTCGTCGGGCTGTGGGGCACGATCCAGGCCGCGGCCCTCGTCGCCGTGCTCGGCGGCGCCCTCGGCCTGCTGCTCGCCCTCGGCCGGCTGAGCCCCCGCCGGCCCGTGCGCTGGGTCTCGACCGCGTACATCGAGGTGGCCCGCACCGTGCCGGTGCTGCTGCTGATCTACCTCATGCTCTTCGGCCTGCCGCAGCTCGGCCTCGACCTGCCGCTGATCTGGAAGCTCGTCGTGCCGCTGACCGTGGCCAACTCGGCGGCGTTCGCCGAGATCGTGCGGGCGGGCATCCTCGGGCTGTCGCGCGGCCAGCGCGAGGCCGGGCTCAGCCTCGGGCTCTCGTCGGCGCAGACCACCCGGCTGGTCGTGCTGCCCCAGGCCCTGCGCTTCGTGACGCCCTCGCTGGTCACGCAGCTCGTCAGCCTCGTCAAGGACACCTCGCTCGGCTACATCGTCGCCTTCACCGAGCTGCTCTACCGCGGCCAGGTGCTGTCGTCGTTCAACCACCTGCTGATCCAGACGTTCCTCGTCGTGACGCTCGTCTACCTGGTCTTCAACGGTGCGCTCTCGACGCTCGCCGCCCGGCTACGGGCGCGGCCGTCACGGCGCAGCCCGCGGCGCGCGGCGGCGCCGGTGCCCGCGCCCGCGTCGGCGCCCGCCCTGGACTGACGACCCGCCCGGCCCGACCCCCTCGCACCCGCCGCACCCGCACCGCACTCCCACCGCACCGCCGCCCCACCGCCGCCCCGTCCCCAAGGAGCACCACCGTGGCCCCCTCCCTCCCCGCCCCTGCCGACCGCCTGCCCGACGCGACCGACGGCCCCGACGCGACGGGCGCCTCCTCGGGGGCGGTCTCACTGGCCGAGCTCGCTGTCGTCGTGCGCTCCGGCGTCGTCGAGAGCCGGCACCTCGGCTGGCTCGTCGCGCTCGACTCGGAGGGGCGCGTCGCCGCCGACCTCGGCCGCGGCTCGACGCAGGTGCTGCCCCGCTCGACCACCAAGCCGGTGCAGGCGCTGGCCTGCCTCGCCGCGGGCGCCGACCTCGACGGCGAGGAGCTCGCGATCGCGGCCGGCAGCCACACCGGCGAGGACGCCCACGTCGAGGTCGTCCGCCGCATCCTGGTGCGGGCGGGGCTCGACGAGTCCGCGCTCGGCTGCCCCGTCGACTGGCCCGAGGACGAGGCGACCCGCGAGCGCCTGATCCGCGACGGCGAGACGCGCTCGCGGGTGCGCATGAACTGCTCCGGCAAGCACGCGGCCATGCTGCTGGCGTGCGTGTCCGCGGGCTGGGACACCGCCTCCTACCTGGACCCTGCCCACCCGCTGCAGCAGCTCGTGCGCCGGACGCTGGAGGCGGTGGCCGGCACGACCGTGGAGGCGACGGCCGTCGACGGCTGTGGCGCCCCGCTGTTCAGCACCACCGTCGAGGGGCTGGCGCGCTCGTTCCGCGCGCTCGTCACGGCGCCCGAGGGGTCGCCCGAGCGGCGGGTCGCCGACGCGATGCGCGCCCACCCCTTCTTCGTGGGCGGGAACGACCACGCCAACAGCGACGCCATGACGCGCGTGCCCGGCCTGCTCGCCAAGGGCGGCGCCGAGGGCGTCATCGGCATGGCGACGTCGGGCGGCGAGGCGGTCGCGATGAAGGTCGTCGACGGCAGCCCGCGGGCGACCACGCTCGTCGCGCTCGAGGTGCTCGGCGCGCTCGGCGTCGACGTCTCGGGGGCCGGGTCGCTGACCGCGCTGCCGGTGCTCGGCGGCGGCGTGCCGGTGGGCGAGATCGCGGTGGGCGGCGACGTGGCCGCCTGGGTCGCGCAGGCCCGCGGTGCCAGCGCCGGCGCCGGCGCGGGCGACGCCGGGGCCGACGGCCGATGACGGAGCCCTCGGGGCCGCGGGACGTCGTCGTCGAGATCTGTGTCGACGACCTCGCCGGCGCGCTGATCGCCGACCGTGCCGGCGCCGACCGGATCGAGCTCTGCGCCGACCTGCTCGAGGGCGGGACGACCCCCAGCGCGGGGACGATCCGCTCGGTGTTCCGGGCCGTCCGGCACGCGGGCGTCCAGGTGATCGTGCGGCCGCGCGGCGGCGACTTCGTGCACGACGAGGCCGAGCTCGACGTCATGTGCGCCGACCTCGAGGCGATCGCGGCCCTCGCGCCCGAGTGCGCGACCGAGGTCGGGGTCGTCCTCGGGGCGCTGACCCCGGCCTCCCGGGTCGACGTCGCCGCGATGCGCCGCCTGCTCGCGGCGGCGGGCCCGCTGCCCGTCACGTTCCACAAGGCGATCGACGCGACCGGCGACCTGCCCACCGCGTACGAGGTGCTGCACGGGCTCGGCGTGCGCCGGGTGCTCACCGCCGGAGGCCCCGGCACCGCGGCCGAGGGCGCGGACGTCCTCGCCGAGCTGGTGCGCCGGTCGGCGGCGCCCGGCGCCCCCGAGGTGCTCGTCGGGGGAGGGGTGCGGGCCGCGGGCGTGCGCTCCCTGCTCGACGCGACCGGCGCCTCCTCGGTGCACCTGCGCGCGATGTCGCCGTCGCCGCGCGGCGACGGGACCCTGCGGACCGACCCGGCGGTCGTCGCCGGGTTCCTCGCGGCGGTCGGCCGGGGCCGGGCCGACGGAGCCGCCGGCGGGCCCGACGACGCCGTGCCCGACGCCGCCGTGCCCGAGAGCCGAGGAGGCGCGGCTCCCGACCCGGCCCCGGTCCGGACCGCGGTCGTCGCGGTCGACATCGGCGGCACCTCGTTCAAGGGAGCGGTCGTCGACGACGCGGGGCGCACGGTCCGCTCGCTCGCGGTGGCGGCCGGCTCCACCGGGGCCGAGTCGATCGACCGCGTCGTCGCGCTGCTGCACGACCTGCGGGCCGGAGCCCGCGCCTCGGGACACGACGTCGTCGGCGTCGGGGTCGTGACGCCGGGCATGGTCGACGCCGAGCGGGGCGTCGTGCTCTTCGCGTCGACGCTCGACTGGACCGACGTGCCGCTCGGGCCGATCCTCTCGGCCGAGCTCGGCGTGCCGGTCGAGATCGACCACGACGTCCGTACCAGCGGACTCGCCGAGAGCCTGTTCGGCGCCTCGGCCGGGGTGGCCGACTCGGTGCTCGTCGCCGTCGGCACCGGCGTGGCCGCCTCGATCACGAGCGGCGGGCACGCCGTGCGCGGCGCCCTCACCGCAGCCGGCGAGCTCGGCCACGTGCCGGCGGTGCCCGGCGGCGAGGCCTGCACCTGTGGCCAGGTCGGCTGCCTCGAGGTCTACCTCTCGGGCGCCGGCGTCGCCCGGCGCTACGCCGCCCTCGGCGGGCAGCCCGGGCTCGACACCGCGGCCGTCGTCGCCCGCCTCGGCACGGACCCCGTGGCCGACCGCGTCTGGGCCGACGGCGTGCGCGCCCTCGCCCTCGGCCTGACGTCGCTCACCCTGCTCGTCGACCCGGCCGTCGTCGTGCTGGCCGGGGGAGTCTCCCGGGCGGGAGCCGCCCTCGTCGACCCCCTCCGCGCCGAGCTCGCCGCGGGACTCGCCTGGCGCGCGGCACCCGAGATCCGGCTGTCGCAGCTCGGCACGCACGGCGGGCGCATCGGCGCCGCGGTGCTCGCGTTCCGCGCCGGCGGGCACGGGCACGTCGTCGACTCGTGGTCGCGGGCGGACCTGCTCGCCGAGTGAGCGGCCCCGCCAGGCCGGGTCCCCGCGACCGGGTGCGCGTGCCCGGGTCCAGTCCTCCCTCGTTCAGGACGATCGCTCCTGATCCGCGCCGGGAGGGCAGGCGGAGCCCTGATCCGTGCACGACGCAGGAAGCCGCGGTGCCGGGTTCCTGAGCCGTGCCGCGCTCAGGGCCGTGCCGTGTCGCGGACCTGCCCGCGCGAGCTGCGACGCGCCACCCGCAGCGCGCCCACGACCTGGTGGGCCCGCAGGCCGGGCACGTAGGCGGCGGCGAGCGCCCGGCCGATCGGCGCGAGGTCGGCGGCGCTCGGGCAGGCGAGCCAGAGCGTCTCGTACCGCGGGTCGAACTTGGCCTTGAAGCGGGCGAGCGAGGTGAAGCCGTACGACGGCTCGAGCACGTGCCGGACCACCTCGGTCACGCGCATGACGACACGGGTGGCCGCGGTGCGCGGCGGCTCGGAGCGGAGGGGCGCCAGGGGCGTGCCCGAGAGACTGAGCTGCTCGAGCCCTTCGGCCTGGAACGTCCGGGCGGCCGTCGCGACGAGGAACTCCACGACCCCGGGCATCGGGTCGACGCCCCGTCGCATCACGTCGAGGGTGCGGCCCACCAGCTCGCCGTCGCGCCACGACGGCAGCCAGCTCGTCACGCCGTGCAGGCGCCCCGCCTCGTCGACCGCGAGCAGGACGAGCACGTCGGGGTCGTCGAGCTCGGCCAGCCCGCCGAGCGTGAAGCCCATCTCGGGCAGGGCCTTCGCGTCGACCCAGTCGTCGCTGAGCGCCTCCACCTGCGCCCTGAGCCCGGCGGGCAGGTCGGCCCACGTGCCCCAGACGGCCTCGACGCCGTCGCGGGCGGCCCGGTTCACGGCGGTGCGGAGGTCCTGGCGCTTCTTGCCCGACGTGCTGAACCCGGCCAGGTCGAGCACCGCCTCCTCGGCCACCGGGGTGACGTGCCAGCCCATCTCGGCGAAGGTGTCGAGGTGCCGTCCGTGCACGCTGTAGAAGGCCGGCACGAGGGCGCGCGCCGAGCACCAGCGGGCGAAGCGGCGGATGGTCTCGGCCGCCTCCGGCCCGGTGCTGACCGGGTCGGAGACCGTGAGGGCGACGCCGTGGGCCGGGCGGTACGCGACGACGCCCTCGCACGGGGCGGCCGGCACGGCGTCCGCGACCGCCGCCTCCTCGTCGTCGGCGAACCAGTGGCAGTTGCCGGCCCAGGTGCCCATCCAGGCGAGCGAGCCGGCGTCGCCGCGCGTCATGCGGGCGAGGAGGCGGTCGCGGTCGGCCGTGCCGAGTGCGCCCCGGGGGCGGCGGGCGAAGGCGTGGCGTCGGGTGACCACCACGACGAGGCTCGCGGCGGGCGCGAGCCAGGTCAGCAGCACGGCGACCTCCCACTCGGGCGGGGGCGGCGGGAGGTCGTCGCCGTCGTACGGGCCGAAGGGGACCCCGGCGGTGCCGACGAACCAGACGAGCATGCCGGTCATCAGCAGCAGGGCGGCGACCGCGAGCACGAGGCCGAGCCGGCGACCGCGGAGCAGCAGGGCGACCGCGAGCACGAGCACCCCGACGGCCGCGACCGTCTGGGCGGGCGGGAGGACGTGGCCGAGGGTCATGAAGGGGCCGCTGGCGTGCGGGTCGACGGCGGCGACCGACCAGCCGAGCGCGAGCGTGCCGAGGGCCGTGGCCGCGACGGTCCGGGCGCGGTGGGCGGCCTGGTCGTGCCAGGCCGCGAGCGGCGAGACGGGCACGAGCCGACGGCCGAGGCCGAGGCCCGTGAGCAGCGCCGCCGCCCTGGCAGCGTCGGTCGCGTAGCCCCCGAAGAGCACCCCCGCGACGACGACGGCGAGCACGGCGGCCCGCACCCCGCGGCGGCGGGAGGGCGCCAGGCCCCGGCTCGCCGCGACGACCACCGCGACGAGCGTCACGCTCGGCGCCCAGACGACGTCCTCCGAGGCCAGCTCGGCGAACGCCTCGTCGACCGCGTCGCCGAGGGCGAGCAGGAGCACGGTCGCCACGGTGGGGACGACCGTGCCGACGGCCGCGATCACGGCCGTGCGTCGCGTGCCGAGGCGCCGCTCGGCCCAGCCGACGCCGACGGCCAGCAGCAGCGCGCCGACGACGTGCCCGGCCCAGTGCGGCTCGGCACCGGTGGCGGCGACGACGACCGCCCAGGAGGCGCCGGCGACGAACGCGAGGACGGCCAGCGGCGCCCTGGTCCGGTCTGCGAACATGGAATGTGCCATATTGGATGGTACCCCGGCGTCCTGTCCTGTCCTGTCCCGTCCCGTCCCGAGGAGCCCTGCATGTGGGAACTGTCCCTGGTCTCCGCGAAGACCCTCGCCGTCGTCTACCTCGTGACCGCGGGGCTCGTGGTCGTCGCGCTGCGCGGGCCGCTCCGCGACCGGCGGCGGTGGGGCTGGACCATCGGGGCGGCCGTCGCCGGTGCGGCCGTCGGGGCCGCCGCCTCCTGGTGGCTCGGCGACGTGCACGAGGTGGTCGACGTCCCGCCGACCTGGGTCGACCGGGTCTGGGTGAGCGCGCTCGGCGCGGCGATCGGGGCGCTCGCCGTCGCGGCTGTCAGGGGAGGCGCGGGGCGTCGGGTGCTCGCCGGCGTGGCGGCCGTGTGCGTCGTGCTCGCGGCGGGGCTCGCGATCAACCGCGACGCGGGCCTGTTCCCGACCGTGGGGGCGGTGGCCGGGCGGTCGACCGTGCCTCCGCTCGAGGTGCCCGCCGCCCAGACGGCCGCCGCGGCCGATCCGGCCTCGCCGCCCGCGGGCGACCTCCCCTCGTGGTCGACCTGGCGCGCGCCCGCCGACATGCCCGAGCGGGGGCGGCTCGGCAGCGTCGACGTGCCGGGCACGACGTCCGGGTTCCCGGCGAGGCCCGCTCTCGTCTGGCTGCCGCCGGCCGCGCTGACGGACGACCCGCCGGCGCTGCCGGTCGTCGTGCTGCTCTCCGGGCAGGGCCCGGGCGCGTCCCCCGAGAACCTCGTCGAGGCCGGGCAGGTGACCCGGGTGCTCGACGACCTGGCCGCCGCGAACGACGGCCTCGCCCCCGTCGTCGTGATGCCCGACCAGCTCGCCCGGCCGACGAACAACCCGATGTGCGTCGACGGGCCCCTCGGCGACAGCGCCACCTACCTGACGGTCGACGTCCCGCGCTGGATCCGCGGCACCCTGAACGTGCTCCCGCCGGGCGGAGGCTGGGCGATCGGCGGCTTCTCGCAGGGCGGCACCTGCTCGGCGCAGCTCGCGGCGGCCCACCCCGAGCTCTTCGCCTCCCTGGTCGACGTGGCCGGCCAGCTCGGGCCCGAGCTCACCGGCGGCGTCGAGCGCACGATCCGGCTCGGCTTCGACGGCGACCGTGCCGCGTGGGAGGCAGCCCAGCCGGTCGCCCTGCTCGCGGCCGGGGCGCCCTACCCGGGCTCGGGCGCGTTCTTCGCCGTGGGCGCCGAGGACGGCCGGTACGGCCCGGCCGCGGACACCCTCGCCGACGCCGCCCGTCGAGCCGGCATGGTCGTCGAGCTCGAGAAGGTGCCGGGCTCCGCCCACGACTGGCAGACCGCCCGGACCGGCCTGGCCGACGGGCTGGCCTGGTTCCAGGAGCGGTCGGGCCTGGCCGCGGCGGGCTGAGCGGGCCCCCGCCCCGCCGGTGTCGGGGGCGGCGGCTAGCCTGCCCGCATGCCCGAGGGTGACAGCGTCTTCCGACTGGCCGCGCGCCTCCGGGGCTCCCTCGACGGCCAGCGGCTGACGAGCGGCGAGCTGCGGTCCGGCGGGGCGGCGGGCACGTCCCTCGACGGCTGGCGGGTGGTCGAGCACGACACCCACGGCAAGCACCTGCTGACCCGCTTCGACACCGGTCGCACCCTGCACACGCACCTGCGCATGCAGGGCTCGTGGACGATCACGCGGCCCGGCAGGCGCGTGCCCGCGGCCGTGGCGGGGGAGGTGCGGGTGCGGATGCAGACCGAGGCCGGCTCCACCGCCTGGGGCGTCTCCCTGCCCGTGGTCGAGCTCGTCGACACCCGCGACGAGCGCGACGTGGTGGGGCACCTCGGGCCCGACCCCCTGCGCGACGACTGGGACGCCGCCGAGGCGCGA
Source organism: Frigoribacterium faeni (assembly GCF_011761235.1). Lineage (GTDB taxonomy): Bacteria > Actinomycetota > Actinomycetes > Actinomycetales > Microbacteriaceae > Frigoribacterium > Frigoribacterium faeni_A. The sequence continues at coordinate 616,197 of NZ_JAAOYW010000002.1, read as the reverse complement.
CGCCGCGTCGAGGCCGCCGACCCGGCCCGCACCGTGGCCGCCGTGCTGCTCGACCAGCGCGTGCTGGCCGGGCTCGGCAACCTGTGGGCCAACGAGGTCTGCTTCCTGCGCGGGGTGTCGCCGTTCACGCCCGTCGGGTCGGTCGACGCCGCCGCGCTCGTGCGGGTCGCGGCGCGGGGGCTGCGGGCGTCGGTCCGGGTGCCGGGCATGTTCCAGACGACGACGGGCAACACCCGCCGCGGCGAGCGGCACTGGGTCGCGGGGCGGGCTGGACGGCCCTGCCTGCGCTGCGGCACGACGGTGCTCGTGCGGGCCGAGGTGCCCGACGACCCCGGGCAGCGACGCACCTGGTGGTGCCCGAGCTGCCAGCCGCTGCGCTGAGCCGCGCTGCGCTCGCGCTGCCCCGGCTTCCGCACGACACCCCGAATCCCGCACCACACCCCGATCCATCCGGGTGTGGTGCCGAATTCGGGGTGTGCCGCGGCGCGGCCGGCGCGGCCGGCGCGGCCGGCACGGCGCGCCGCCGCGCTACGCGAGCGGGTCGGCGGCCCGCCGCTCGCGGAACGCGACCGCGTTCATCCGGTTGCCGCAGCGCACGCTGCAGAACCGCTTCGACGCGTTGCGCGACAGGTCGACGAGCACGCCGTCGCAGTCGTCCGCGGCGCAGACCCGCAGCCGCCCGGTCTCGTCGGTGCGGACGACGTCGACCAGCGCCATCGCGGCCTCGACGAGGATGCGGTCGGCGAGCGGGGCGTCCTGCGGGGTGGCGTGCACGTGCCAGTCGAGGTCGCCGTGCCGCACGAGCCGAGGCACGGCCTGCAGGCGGGCCAGCAGCTCGTTCACCTCGACGACGAGGTCGTCGCGGTCGAGGTCCCAGAGCCCACGGAGGCGCGCGCGGGCCCGCCGCACGGCCTCGAGCTCGGCCTCGTCGCCGTCGAGCCGCCCCGAGAAGCCGAAGCGCGTCATCAGCTCGGTCAGCTGGCCGGTCGTGGCGAGCAGGTCGGCACCGCTGCGGGTCGCGCGCGGGGCCGTGTTGAGGATCGTCGCGTCGAACTCGAGCACGTCTTCTGTGTCAGGGGCGAAAAGCACATTGACTCCTTACTCGGAACCAGTCTACTGTCAGGACCCACAGCCCTTTCGCCCCTGACGAGGCTGTCGACGCGACGACACCGTCGCCCTGACGAGACGAGCTGCCGTGGACCGCCGCCACCTCACCACCGGACTGATCGTCGCGGTCGTGGCCGCCGCCTCCTTCGGGGTGTCCGGGCCCTTCGTCAAGCCGCTGCTCGCCTCCGGCTGGAGCCCCGTCGCCGCCGTGGCGCTGCGCGCCCTGGTCGGCGGCGTGCTGCTCGCGCCGATCGCCCTCGCGGCCCTGCGGCTCGACCTCCGGCCCGTCTGGCGGGCGCGGCGACGGGTGCTCGGCATGGCGGTCGTCGGGGTCGCGGGCACGCAGGTCTTCTACTTCGCGGCGATCCAGCACATCCCCGTGGGCACGGCGATCCTGCTCGAGTACACCGCCCCGCTGCTGCTCGTCGCGGTCGCCTGGGTCGTGTCGCGCCGCCGGCCCGCCGCGCCCGTGCTGGTCGGCTCGGTGGTCGCGGCCGCCGGGCTCGTGCTCGTCGTCTCGCCGAGCGGCGGGGGAGCCCTCGACCCGCTCGGCCTGCTGTTCGGCCTGCTCGCGATGGTCTGCTGCGCCGGCTACTTCGTCATCGCCGCGCAGCCGGCCGGCGACCTGCCGCCGGTGGCGCTCGCCGCGTCGGGGCTGCTCGTGGGCTCTGCTCTGCTGGGCCTGCTCGGGCTCACGGGGCTCGTGCCGTTCACTGCCTCGGCCGACGACGTGGTCGTGCTCGGCAGCACGGTCGCGTGGTGGGTGCCGATGCTCGTCGTCGGCGTCGTCGCCACCGCGGTCGCCTACGCGACGAGCATCACCGCGAGCACGATGCTCGGGTCGCGGCTCGCGTCGTTCGTCGGCCTGCTCGAGGTCGCGGCCGCCGCGGCCTGGGCCTGGGTGCTGCTCGGCGAGGCGCTCACCCCGTGGCAGCTCGTGGGCGGGGCGCTGATCGTCGGGGGCATCGTCGCCGTCCGGTCGGACGCCGGGGCGGCGCCGTCGCCGACGGCTGTCGCGGACCAGGCGGTGCCGACGCCTGTCGTGGAACTGCCGGCGCCGACGGTGGTGGCGGGGCGGCGGCGCCGGTAGGGTCGGGCACCATCGACGGGTCGGCCCTCGCCTCCGGGCAGGGTGCGCGGCAGGGCGCCGGGAGATCCGCGACGAGGGGGTCAGGACCATGGGACGACGTCATCGGGCAGCACTGGCGGTCGCGACCGTCTGCGTCGGCGCCACGCTGGTGAGCGGCCTGCCCGCCACCGCCTCGGGCGGAGCCGTGGGGGGCAGCGGCACGCAGTGGTTCCTGACCGACGGGTGGAGCGGCGCCACGGACCACGCCTTCACGTGGGGCCGCGCCGACGACGCCGTTCACGTCGGCGACTGGGACGGCGACGGCGGCGACACCCTCGCGACCCGCCGCGACGCGACCTTCGCGTACGACGACGTGCTGGGCGGGGGCGGCGCCGTGCGGACCGGCCGCTACGGCACGCCGTCCGACGTCGCCCTCACCGGCGACTGGGACGGCGACGGCGTCGACACCCCTGCCGTCCGCCGCGGGGCGACCTACTACCTCACGAACCGGCCCGAGGGCGGTGCCGCGCAGCGCGTCGTCTCGTACGGCCGGGCCGACGACCTCGTCGTCGTCGGCGACTGGGACGGCGACGGGCGGGACTCCCTCGGCATCCGTCGGGGGACGACCTTCCACCTCGCGAACTCGCTGACGGGAGGCGGCGCCGACGTCTCGTTCAGCTTCGGCAGGGCGACCGACCAGGCCTACGTCGGCGACTGGGACGGCGACGGCGTCGACACGCCCGCCGTCCGGCACGGCTCGACCTACTTCGTCAGCGACTCGCTGCGCGGCGGCGCCGCCGACCGGACCCAGATCTACGGGCGGGCGGGCGACACCGCCCTCGTCGGCGACTGGGACGGCGACGGTCGCGACACGCTCGGGCTCCGACGCGGGGCCGCCCTCCCGGCCGGGGTCGTCTGGGCACAGGAGTTCGACGGGCCCGCCGGCAGCGCGCCCGACCCCGCGACCTGGAACCTCGAGACGGGCGCTGGCGGCTGGGGCAACGCCGAGCTGCAGAACTACACGGCCTCGCGGGCCAACTCGTCGCTCGACGGCGCGGGCGCCCTCGTGATCACGGCGAAGAAGGAGGCGGACGGCTCGTACACCTCCGCGCGCATGACCACGCAGGGCCGGTTCCAGACCCAGTACGGACGCGTCGAGGCGCGCATCGCGATCCCGCGGGGCCAGGGGATCTGGCCGGCGTTCTGGATGCTCGGCGCCGACCTGCCCTCGAAGGGATGGCCGGCCGCGGGCGAGATCGACGTCATGGAGAACATCGGCCGTGAGCCGTCCCTGGTGCACGGCACGGTGCACGGCCCGGGCTACTCCGGCGGCGACGGCATCTCGGGCACGTACGCGCACCCCCGCGGCTTGTCGTTCGCCGACGACTTCCACACCTACGCGGTCGACCGCAAGCCGGGGTCGATCGAGTGGTCGGTCGACGGCCAGGTGTACCACCGGGTCACGCGCGCCGACACCGGCGGAGACCCCTGGGTGTTCGACGCACCGTTCTTCCTGATCCTCAACGTCGCGGTGGGCGGCCAGTGGCCGGGCTACCCGGACGCCAGCACCCGCCTGCCGCAGCAGATGACGGTCGACTACGTGCGGGTCTACAGCAACTAGACGGCGCTGCGGCCGGCGAGCTCGCTCGTCGGCCTGGCCCGGCCCGGCCCGGCCCGGCCCGGCCCGCAGGCCCCGGCCCGCGGGCCTGTCGCCGACCCGTCCGCGCCCTACCGCCTCCCCTCGGCGCGCCGCCAGCCCCCCGTCTCGTCCGCGCCGCCCCAACCCGGGGGACACCCCCGCCCGGCACCCCCCGAAAGCGCGTCGCGGCCGCCCCGCACTGGGGACAGACCCGGCCTTATACGGCTCCCGGCCCGTCGATAGGTTGGGTCGTGCACGGCAGGGGACACCCGCCGGGCCGGGAGACCCGAAGTCCCTGGCCCGACCAGTCCCCACCCGACCCGGACCCCGACGTCCACGCCGTCGCACCGACTCGCTTGCCCGCGAACGACCGCACGACCGAGCACCCCGACGAACCAGCCCTGATCAGAGGGCCGTTCGGCGTGCCCGGAACCCGACCGTGCCTGCCCCGTGCAGGCCCCCGTCCTGCTGGGAGCACCGGATGAACCGCACCGAACGCAACGCCATGGTGGTCGAGAACCTGCCGCTGGTGGGCTACCTCGTCAGCGAGGTGTGCGCCCGTGCCACCCACCTGTCGCGCGACGACCTCGCCAGCGTCGGCGCCGTCGCCCTCGTGCAGGCCGCGGACGCGTTCGACCCCACGCTCGGCATCCCGTTCGGCGCCTACGCCCGCACCCGCATCGTCGGCGCCTTCGCCGACGACATGCGCTCGGGCGACTGGGCCAGCCGCGGCACGCGCAAGCGCATCAAGGAGACGCTGGCCACGCAGGAGGCGCTCACCGCGTCCCTGGGACGCGCCCCCTCGGTCGACGAGATCGCCGGCGCCCTCGGCGTCGACCGGCAGACCGCGTCGAGCGCCCTCGCCGACGCGGCGCGCACCGTCTCGACCCTCGATGACACCGTCGCCGACCACCTCGCGGCCGACGTGCCGATGCCCGGCGACCACCTGCTCGCCAGCGAGCGCAGCCGCTACGTGCGCGCCGCCGTCGACGCCCTGCCCGAGCGCATGCGCCTCATCGTCGAGGCCGTCTACTTCGGCGACCGCACGGTCACCGAGGTCGCCGCCGAGCTCGGCATCACCCACAGCGCGGTGTCGCAGCAGCGCACGGAGGCGGTCCGCCTGCTCAGGGACGCGCTCGCCGCCCACTACGCGGACGACCCCGACGCGGCCTTCGAGCCCGTCTCCAGGACGGCGCCCGCGCGCCGCAGCGCCTACCTCTCGAAGGTCGCGACGAACGCCGCCGTGGGCATCGCCCGCGCCGTGCGCGAGCCCGCCGTCGAGGGCTTCAGCGCCGCCGTCTGACGGCGCCGCCGCCGCGGTCGCGGCGGCACGGAAGAAAACTTCGGCACTCGGCTAACGAGCGCCGGCGACCGGCCGAGAGTAGCCGGTGTCAGCCCACGGACGGGCTGACGAACACCACCCAGTCACGGAAGAGGAAACACCATGGGCATGCAGATCAACACCAACCTCGCGGCGAACAACACCTACCGCAACCTGAACGCCACGCAGAACGACCTGTCGAAGAGCCTCGAGAAGCTCTCGTCGGGCCTCCGCATCAACCGTGCCGCTGACGACGCGGCCGGCCTCTCGATCTCCGAGGGCCTGCGCTCGCAGGTCGGCGGACTGACGGTGGCCGCGCGCAACGCCCAGGACGGCATCTCGGTCGTCCAGACCGCTGAGGGCGGCCTCACCGAGGTCCACTCCATCCTCCAGCGCGTCCGCGACCTGGCCGTCCAGGCCGGCAACGACTCGAACAACGCCGACGCCCGCAAGGCCATCGGCACCGAGGTCACGGCCCTGACCGAGGAGCTCACCCGCATCTCGGCGTCGACCAACTTCAACGGCATCAACCTGCTCGACGCGAGCGCCGGTGCCGACACCGACGGCGTCATGAAGTTCCAGGTCGGCGCGGGCGGAACGGCCGCCGCGGACCAGATCAAGGTCGACCTGTCGAAGGCCGACATCGGTGCCGTCGCCACGACGATCAGCGGACTCGAGTTCGACACGGCCGACAACGCGCAGCTGGCGATCCTCGAGCTCGACAAGCAGATCACGGCCGTCTCGACGGTCCGCTCCGAGCTCGGTGCCGTGCAGAACCGCTTCGAGCACTCCATCGCGTCGACCAACGTCGCGAAGGAGAACCTCACGGCGGCGAACTCGCGCATCCGCGACGTCGACATGGCGGAGGAGATGGTCAAGTACACCCGCTCGAACGTCCTCAGCCAGGCCGGCCAGGCGATGCTCGCGCAGGCGAACCAGAGCACCCAGGGCGTGCTGTCGCTCCTCCGCTAGTCCTCACCGACCGGCGGACGAACGGCTCCCGATCCCAGCGGGAGCCGGACACCACCTGACACTCCGCTCCCTCGGGAGCACGGTTCACGACCGGTGGTCGGGACGCGGCAGCTGATCCTCCGCGCCCCGGCCACCGGTCATCCCGAGCGTCCCCGACGACCTCGCCCGCACCTCCTGCACCGCCGCACCGCCCCACGAACTCCTGCATCCCGCGGTCCCCTCCGCACCTCCCCGCCCGCCCGCCCCCGTCACCCAAGGAGCTCCCGATGGCCTCGTTCGGCATCGACGGCCTCGTCAGCGGGCTCGACACCACCACGCTGATCAACGGCCTGATGGCGGCGGAGGCGGTGCCCCAGACGATCCTGAAGAACAAGGCGACCTCGAACCAGGCGCTCGTCACCGCGCTGCAGGGCCTCAACACCAAGGTCGCCGAGCTCGCGACCCTCGCGACCAAGACCGCGAAGCCGGACTCGCTCGCCGCGTCCACCGCGACGAGCAGCTCGAAGGACGTCACGGCGACCACGAGCGCGACGGCGCTGCCCGGCTCCATCGACTTCAGGGTCGGCTCGACCGCCCAGGCGAAGAGCGGCGTCACCGCCGCGATGACCGCCTGGCCCGAGTCGCCCGCGACGCTCACGTTCACGTCCGCCGCCGGCAAGCAGGTGGAGGTGACCAGCGCCTCCTCGTCGCTCGACGACCTGGTGCGCGCCGTCAACTCGTCCGAGGCCGGCGTCAAGGCCGTCAAGGTGGCCTCGGGCAAGGACGCCGACGGCGCCGTCACGTACCGCCTGCAGCTGACCAGCGCCGCGACCGGAGCCGCCGGCGACTTCACGGTGCACCGCGGCACGGCCGCCGAGGTCGCCGCCGGCACCGCCCCCGACCTGCTCGCGGCGCCCGGTGCGGCCGTCGTCAAGCAGGCGCGCGACGCCTCCGTCACCCTCTGGGCCGGCACCTCGGCCGAGCAGGTCGTGACGAGCTCGACGAACACGTTCGCCGACCTGCTGCCCGGCGTCTCGGTCACCGTCACGGCCGCGGGCCCGGACCCCGTCACGCTCACCGTCGCCCGCGACGGCGCCGCCTCGTCGAAGGTCGCGTCCGACCTCGTCTCGGGGCTGAACGGCATCCTCACCCTGATCGCGTCGAAGACCTCGACGACGACGTCGACCAACGCCTCCGGCGTGACGACCGTCACCTCGGGCACCTTCACCGGCAGCTCGACCACCCGCGACGTCGTGCAGAAGCTCACCACCGCGATGTCGGCGCCCGTCGGCGGCGTCTCGCCGTCGAGCATCGGCATCTCGATCACGAAGACGGGGTCGTTCGAGTTCGACGAGGCGAAGTTCTCGGCGGCGCTCGCGGCAGACCCCGTGAAGGTGCAGGCGACGCTGTCGGAGCTGAGCGGGCGCGTCCAGGCGGCCGCGACCAGCACCTCCGACAAGCGCGACGGCTCGCTGACCAAGATCATCACCGGGCAGCAGTCGGTCGTGAAGGACCTCAACGACCAGATCGCGAACTGGGACGACCGGCTGTCGTCGCGCCGCACCCAGCTCCAGAAGACCTACACCGCCCTCGAGGTCGCCCTCAGCTCGCTCACCGCGCAGCAGAGCTGGCTGACCAGCCAGATCTCGAGCCTGAGCACGAGCAGCTGATGGACGCCACCTCCTTCGCGGCCTTCGCCGCCGCCTCCCGCCCCGCCGCCGCCGAGACGTCGGGCCAGCGCCCGCGCAGCGAGCAGGCCGCCTCGCAGGCCGCGTCGCAGTTCGCCGAGCAGGCGGTGCTCTCGGCCACGCCCGTGCAGCTCGTCACGATGCTCTACGACCGTCTGCTGCTCGACCTGGCCCGCGCCGAGAAGGCGCAGGTCGGCCAGGAGTGGGCCGCGGCGTCCGAGCAGCTGCTGCACGCCCAGGCGATCCTCGCCGAGCTCACGTCGTCGCTGCGCGTCGACGTGTGGGACGGCGGCGAGGGGCTGCTCGCGCTCTACGGCTACACGTCGACGGCGCTCGTCAACGCGAACGTGCACCGCGACGTCGCCCTGACCCGCGAGGTCGCCGGGCTGCTCGAGCCACTGCGTCAGGCGTGGCACGAGGCCGCGACGACGCTGGGCGGCGGGGCGGCCGGCGGGGCCGGCGCACCTGTCGCGGCGCCCGCGTCGGCGCCCGGCGCCGTGCCCGCGTTCGCCGCCTCGGCCTTCCCCGCGCCCGCGTCGCCCACGGCGTCGCAGCCGGGCGTCGGGTCGCCGCTGCCCGTGGGGGCCGCCGCCTTCGGGGCCGCGACCTCCGGCTACGGGGCGACCAACGCCTCCTCGTCCTCGCTCGGGGGCGAGCTCGGTGTCGCCTAGGACGGACCGCACCCACGCCGCCTGGCTCGCCGCCCTCGACGAGCTCGAGGCGATCGCCGGACGCGACCCGCAGGTCGGGGCCGAGCGTGCCGACGGACCGCAGGCCGCCTGGACGCCCCCGGCCGGGCTCGGGCCGCTGCCCGCCGAGCTGGCCGACCGTGCCGCCGCGGTCGCCGGGGCACAGCGCACCGCGCTCGCCCGGCTCGACGCCGCGCGCAAGGCCGTGCTCGCGCACCTCGGGGCCGTCCGCAGCGTCGAGTCGGCGCGCGAGCCGGAGCGGCCCGTCTACCTCGACGCCACCGGCTGACCCGGGGCTCTGCCCGCTCTCCCCTCCGCCGGTTGCGGCGCCGAGTGGTCACGAGGTGCTGCTCGAGCCGTCATGAGCGACCAGGACTGACCACTCGACGCCGCGCGACCGACCGCGGCTCACACGGGCGGCTGCGGGTCGTACTCGATGCCGCGGCGCACCTGCTTCGCGCGCGCCGCACCTCCCAGGCGCATGACGAGGTGCAGCGCCATGTCGATGCCCGCGCTCACCCCGGCCGACGTGACGACGTCGCCGTCGTCCACGAAGCGCTCGTCCTCGCGCACGTCGATGGTCGGGTCGAGGCTGCCGAGCAGCACGGTCGAGCCCCAGTGCGTCGTCGCGGCGCGTCCGGTGAGCAGGCCGGCGGCCGCGAAGACCAAGGAGCCGGTGCACACGCTGGCCATCAACGGCACGCTGTCGGCCTGGTCGCGCACCCAGGCGAGGCGCTCCTCGTCGTCGAGGTGGGCGCGCGTGCCCTTGCCGCCCGGGTAGATCAGCACGTCGAGCGGCGGCAGCTCGTCGATCGTCGTGTCGGGCAGCACGCGCAGGCCCTTCGCGGCGGTGACCGGCCCGGGGGCGTCGCCGAACGTGATCACCCGCCAGCCGTCGCCGGTGTGAGCCTTCGTCCAGTACGAGAGCACCTCCCAGGGGCCGATCGCGTCGAGCTCCTCGTACTGGTCGAACAGGAAGATGCCGATCGTCTTGGTCATGCGCCCAGTCTCGTCGCCCGGGCGACGCCGGGGCCTCGCCGAGGCCTCGCCCGACAGGCGACCGGCTAGGCGTACCGCCCCGGCAGCTCCGTGAACCACCAGGGCGACGGCAGCTCCACGGGCGGCGGCTCCAGGAGGGCGATCCACGCCCCCACCGGCCACAGGAGGAGCGGCGCCACGACGAACACGACGACGAGCGCGGCGATCAGCCCGAGCACGACGAGCCCCGCCGTGCCCCCGAGCGAGCGGCCCAGCACGTGACGCACCCGGTCGGAGTCGTCCACGTCGCCGTCGACGGTGACCGGCTCGGCCCCGTCGGGCGTGCCGAAGAGGCGGCGGGCCTCGTCGAGCCCGTCGGGCCACGCGTCGTCGTCGCTCACGGCCCCAGTGTCGCACCGCGCCCCGCCACACACGCGAGATCGAGTTGCCCCGGACGGTCACGTCCCCGGCCTCGACACGACCATCCGGGGCAACTCGCCGCTCTGACGCACCCGCGCACACCGCGCACCCACGCACCGCGCGTGCCCACGCACCGCCACGCGCCCCCACTCCGGGGGCGCGCCCTTACGCGCCCCCGCCCCGCGCCGATAGAGCGCCCTGAGCACGGATCGCTCGACCCCTCGGCCACGGATCGGCCCCCACCCCCCACGAGACCCCTCTGGACAGGCACATGCCGATCGAATCCGTGACCCAGGCCGCGCTGCAGAGCGCCCTCGACGGCCTCTCGCTGCGCCAGAAGACCATCGCCGCGAACATCTCGAACGTGAACACGCCCGGCTACCAGGCCAAGCGCGTGCAGTTCGAGGAGGCGCTCGGCCGGTCGGTCGCACAGGGCGGCGGGGTCCCCGGGGCAGGCCAGGTGCAGGCCACGACGCAGCGCTCGCTCGAGCCGACCCGGCTCGACGGCAACAACGTCAACCTCGACACCGAGACGCTCTCGAACATCGACACGGTGCTGCGGTACCAGTTCGCCACGCAGGCGATGAACGGCGAGCTCACCAGCGTCCGCGCCGCGTACAGGACCAACTCGTGACCGCCTTCGACGCGATCGGCATCGCGAGCACCGGCCTCACCGTGCACCGCAAGTGGCTCGACGCCGTCTCCGACAACATCGCCAACGTCAACACGGTCAAGAGCATGGACGACACCGCGTTCCAGGCCCGCTACGTCGAGGTGCAGGAGGGCGCCGGCACCAGCGGCGCCTTCGTCAAGGCCGACCGCTACGGCAGCGAGGCCGGCCGTGTCACCTACCTGCCCGACCACCCGCTCGCCGACGCCGAGGGATACGTGCGCATGCCCGACATCGACCTGGGAGCCCAGATGGCCGACCTGATCATGGCCCAGCGCGGCTACCAGGCGAACGCCGCCGTGGTCGACCGTGCCAAGACCGCCTACGAGGCCGCCCTCCAGATCGGTCGCGGCTGATGCCGGTCGCAGGGATCCCCGCCGTCGGGGCCGTCGCGCAGTCCGGGTACGCCGACGTGTCGTCGCTCCTGCAGGCCGGCGCTGCCGGGAACGCAGGAGGCGCCTCCTCGGCGACCGGGACGACCAGCGTCGCCAGCGCCTCCGGTGCCGCCTTCGGGTCGAGCATGGTCGGCGCCGTCGAGGGCCTGCAGCAGCTGCAGAGCCAGTCGAAGACCCTGGCCGTCAAGGCCGTCACCGGCGACCTCACCGACATCCACGACGCGACCATCGCGGCCACGCGTGCCCAGGTGACGCTCGAGCTCGTCGCCGCCGTCCGCAACAAGGGCGTCGACGCCTTCACCGAGATCATGAGGATGCAGGCCTGATGCCCACCGCAGTGCAGAACACGCTCGACCGGATGCGGGCGACCCTCGGCGGCTTCTCGCTCGCCCAGAAGACCATCGCGGTGATCCTCGTCGCGGCGCTCGTGCTCGGCACGGTCGCCCTCGTCAGCTGGTTGACGAAGCCGAACTACACCCCGCTGTTCAGCGGCATCGACCCCGTCGACGCCAGCGCGATCGTCGAGCAGCTGCAGGCCGACGGCGTCCCGTACGAGCTGACGGCGGGCGGCGGCACGATCCTCGTGCCCGAGGAGCACGTCTACCAGGAGCGCCTCACCGCGGCCGCGGCCGGCCTGCCGTCGACCAGCGGCCAGGGCGGCTACTCGCTGCTCGACACGATGGGCGTCACCTCGTCCGAGTTCCAGCAGGACGTCACCTACAAGCGCGCCATCGAGGGCGAGCTCGCCAAGACGATCTCGGCCATGGACGGCGTCAAGACCGCCAGCGTGCAGCTCGCCATCCCCGAGGAGAGCGTCTTCGTCGCCGAGCAGGAGGACCCGACCGCGTCGGTGTTCGTCGAGACGAAGGGGGGCGCGACCCTCACCGGCAAGCAGGTGCAGGCGATCGTCAACCTGACCAGCGCCTCCGTCGAGGGCATGGCGACGACCGACGTCGCCGTGACCGACTCGACCGGGGCCGTGCTCTCGCAGGTCGGCACCGGGGCCGTCGGCGGCGCCGGCGACCAGGTCAGCGACTACGAGTCGAAGGTGCAGACCGCCGTGCAGACGATGCTCGACAAGGTCGTCGGCCCCGGCAAGTCGTCGGTGGTCGTCGCCGCCGACCTCGAGCAGAGCTCGGGCACGAAGGTCACCGAGTCGTTCACGCAGCCCGAGACCGGGCCGATCGCCCTCAACGAGTCCAGCACGACCGAGCAGTACGGCGCGGGCTCCGGGGGAGCCGACGGCACCGGCGCGACCGGCGTGCTCGGCCCCGACAACATCGCCGTGCCGAACGGCACCGGCACCGGCACCGACGCGGCCGGCACCGCCGCCGGCGACGACGGCTACGTCAACGAGTCGGCCACCAAGAACAACGCGGTCGACAAGGTCACCGAGACCATGAGCGTGCCCGCAGGAGGCGTCAGCCGGCAGACCGTGTCGGTCGCCCTGGACGCCGGTGCGGCAGCCGGCGTCAACCTGCAGTCGATCAACGACCTCGTGCGCACCGCGGCCGGGATCGACGCCGCCCGGGGCGACGCCGTCGAGGTGGCCCTCGTCGACTTCGACACCCAGGGCGCCGAGGCCGCGAAGGCGGCGCTCGCCGCGGCGGACGCGGCCGCCGCCTCCGAGGCGATGTGGGGAACCATCCGCACCGTCGGGATCGTCGCGCTCATCGTGATCGCGCTGATCGTCGGCCTGATCGTCTTCGCGAAGAAGAACCGCCGCCACGACCGCGAGGACGTCGACCTCGGCGAGCTCACGGCCGGCAACCCCGCCCAGACCTGGGACGCGACCATGCGGCTCGACCTCGACGACGCGGGTGCCGCCTCCCGCGGTCAGCTCCTCGCCGACGAGGCCGTCACCGTGGCCCTGCCGGTCGCGGCGCCCGAGCCCTCGCCCGAGTACGTGTCGGCCGAGCGCCGCCGTGCCGAGATCGACGCCCTCGCCGAGCGCGACCCGGAGAAGACCGCCGAGCTGCTGCGCGGCCTGATGGACGAGCGGGTGCAGTCGTGAGCGCGACCGCCGCCGACCTCGCCCCCACCCAGGTCATCGGCCTGCCGGCGGCGCGGCCCGCGCTGACGGGGCCGCAGAAGGTGGCGGTCATCCTCATGCAGATGGACCAGGCCCGTGCCGCGGTCGTCATGAAGCAGTTCAGCGAGGAGGAGGCCGAGGAGATCACGGCCGAGATCGTCAAGCTGCGCCGCGTCGACCCCTCGGTGGCCGAGTCGGCGGTCGCCGAGTTCCACGAGCTGACGCGCTCGGGCCGCTACCAGCGGCGCGGCGGGCACGACGTCGCCGTGGGCCTGCTCGAGGCCTCCTTCGGCTCGGAGCGAGCGGCGGGCCTCATGGAGCGCCTCGCCTCGAACGCGATGGGCAAGAGCTTCGAGTTCCTCGACGAGGCCGACCCCGGCCAGGTCATCACCCTGCTCGACGGCGAGCTGCCGCAGACCATCGCCCTCGTGCTCGCGCACCTGCGCCCGCAGCAGGCGTCCGCCGTGCTCGCCGGGCTCGACGTCGCGGCCCGCACCGACGTCGCCCAGGCGATCGCCACGATGGGCACCGCCACGCCCGAGGCCGTCGGCATCGTCGCGACCACCCTCAAGATCAGGGCGGGCGCCGTCGTCGCGCCGCGGGAGCAGGTCGAGGTCGTCGGGGGCATCCAGCCCCTCGTCGAGATCATCAACCGCAGCGACAGCGCCACCGAACGCGCCCTGCTCGACGGCCTCGACGAGCGCGACCCCGAGCTCGCCGAGGAGGTCCGCTCGCGCATGCTCACCTTCGAGGACATCGTCAAGCTCGAGTCGCGCGACATCCAGCAGGTGCTGCGCGGCATCGACGCCGCGGTGCTCGCGACGGCGATGAAGGGGGCGCTCGCCGCCGTCACGGAGGTGATCCGGGGCAACGTGTCGGAGCGCAACCGCGAGCTGCTCGACGACGAGCTGCAGTCGATGGGCCCGGTCCGCAAGTCGCAGGTCGAGGAGGCGCGGGCCGAGGTCGTGCGCGCCATCCGGGAGCTCGAGGCCCAGGGCGCCATCACGGTGCACCGCGCCGACGAGGACGCCCTCGTCGAGTAGGCCGCCGCGCCGCGCCGTGCCGTGCCGTGCTGCGCGGTGCCGCGCATCCGCCGCCGCCGCGATTGCCGACCGCGGCACGCGCAACAGGTGCTTTTCCGGTTGCTCTGCGGCCTTGGAAGCCCGCCCTGTCGGGTTCTGCAGCGTCCCTCGTCCGGCCGACCCGCGCCTCCTCGGGGATGCTCGGCGGATGCCGACCGGCCGGGTCGTAACACCGCTTTTTCCCACCATTGCGGTGGTCGATGGGGCCGATCGGTCGGCATTTGCAGGGCCGGTCCGACGCGGGGTGCGGCGGGTGCAGCACGTGCGGCAGCGGCTAGCCGGCCGCGATCTCGCGCAGCACCGCGAGGTGGTCCGCCCACGCGGCGCGTCCCTCGGGAGTGAGCTTCAGCGTCGTCCGCGGCCGCTTGCCGACGAACCCCTTCGACACCGCCACGTACCCGGCCGCCTCGAGAATGCTGATCTGCTTGCTCAGCGCCGAGTCGGTGACCTGGACGGCGTCGCGCAGGTCCTTGAAGTCGAGCTGGTCGGCCGCCGCGAGCGCCGCCGCCATCGAGAACCGCACCGGCTGGTGCAGGGTGTCGGAGAGCCGGAGGCGCGGGTGCGGACCGCCCGCCGCGCCCCCTCCCGAGGCAGCCGCCCCGCCCGCAGCGGCCCCGCCCTCGGCCGACCCGCCCGCAGCCGCCCCGCCCCCGGCCGCTCCGTCCGCCGCCCCGCTCATCGCACGACCTGCCGCGCCTCGTGGGTCGCCGCGGCGACCGAGACGACCAGCAGCGCCGCCGCCGCCAGGCAGGTGGCCCCGACGGCCCGGCCCTCGGACGACCCGACCACGAGCATCGCGACCAGGTAGATCGCGAACATCGCGGCGATGTAGAGGCCCCAGCGGCGACCGCCGCCGAGTCGGTGCGACCGGAAGAACACGAGCTGGAACCCGACCACCACGGCGACCCAGGTCAGCAGCCCGACCATGGCGACGAAGTAGTTCGTGCCGGTGGTGAGCCCCATGGCGAGGGTGCCGAGCGAGAGCACGGCGCCGAGCGACAGCAGCACGGCGACGCCGGGCCAGCCTGCCCGCGAGGTGGTGTGCCGCCCGGTCGAGTCGGCGTCGTCGAGGAGGCGGCGGGCCTCCTCCGGGGTGGGGAGACGGCTCTGGTCGGTCATGGTCGGTCCTCTCGTCGATGTGCTCCCACTCTAGGAAGTACTTGCTCGCCAGGCAAGTAGTTTCTCGATGAGCCGCACGGGTCCCGCACCTGCCCCCGTTCGGGGCAACGCCTTACGCGCCCCCCGCGACCTGCCGAGAGTCGCCCCTGAGCACGGATCGCTCGACCCCAGGCCACGGATCGGCCGCACCGCCCCCGTCTGAACGGCCCCGTCGATGCCCGATCCCGTGATCTCCGCCCCGGAGTCGTTCTCGCGCGTCGTCTACCCCTCGCTCACGGAGGTGCGGTCCGGCTCCGCGACGACCGCCCACGCCCTCGAGGTCGGCCACGCCGCCACCTCCGCCGCCGGCCTGCACGCGGGCACCCGCGGCGCGGGCCACCTGGCGCCCCACGCCGACCCCGACGCCGCCGTGCGCGCCGCCCGGGCCGAGGCCCGCGGCCACGCCGCCGGGTACGCCGCGGGCCTGCGCGCCGCCGAGGCCGACCTCGTCGCCCGTCGTGCCGCGATGGAGGCCGAGCACCTCGAGCAGGCGACGCGTCTCGAGCGGTCGCTCGCCGCCTCCTTCGCCGCCCTCGACGCGGCCGCCGACGCGCTGCGCCGCCAGGTCGTGCCGGTGCTCGCCGAGTCCGAGGAGGCGCTGGTCGCGTCCGCGCTGGAGCTCGCCTCCGCGATCGTCGGCTACGAGGTCGCCGCCTCCGAGCCGCCGGCGGCGCCCGAGGCAGGGACCGCGCCCGACACCGCGCCCCACGCCGAGGCCGGCACCGACATCGACACCCTCCCCGCCGCGCAGCACCCGGCCGGCCCGCGCGAGGGCCGCACCGCCCGGGCCGCCGTCGCCCGCGCCCTCGACGGCGTCGACCGTGCCCTCGTCGTGGGCGTCCGGCTGCACCCGGCCGACCTGGCCGCCCTCGGGGACGCGGCCGCCGCCTCCTCGGTGCCCCTGGTCGCCGACGCCCGGCTCGGCCGCGGCGACGCCGAGGCGGACCTGCCCACGGGGCTCGTCGACGCCCGCCTGGCCACGGCCCTCGACCGGGCGCGCACCGCCCTGCTCGGAGCATCGTGACCCTCACCGCCCCCGTCCGCACCCGGCTCGACGCCGCCCGCGCCGCCGCGCGCCCGCAGCGCGTGGGCCGCGTCGTCAGCGCCGTCGGCCTCGGCATCACGGTGCAGGGCCTCGACGCCGCGGTCGGCGACGTGCTCGAGATCGGCGGGCCGGGCGCGACCACGAGCACGGCCACGCTCGCCGGTCCCTCCGTCGCCGCGTCGGACGCCGCCCCGTCGGCCGCCCTGGCCGAGGTCGTCGCGACGACCCCCGACGGCCTGCGCTGCATGCCGCTCGGCCGCCTCACCGGCGTGACGGCCGGCACGCCGGCGCGCTCGACCGGCCGCCCCCTCCTCGTCCCCACCGGCACCGGCCTGTTCGGCCGTGTGCTCGACGGCCTCGGCCGGCCGATCGACGGCCGCGGCCCCCTGCGCGCCCCGGACGGCGGCGCCGTCGACCTCGTCCCGCTGCACCACGAGACCCCGTCGGCGATGCAGCGCGCCCGCATCGACACCCCGCTGCAGCTCGGCGTCCGCGTGCTCGACACGCTCACCACGGTCGGTCGCGGGCAGCGCGTGGGCCTGTTCGCCGGCTCCGGCGTCGGCAAGTCGTCGCTGCTGTCGATGATCGCCCGCGGCACCGACGCGCAGGTCAGCGTCGTCGCGCTCGTGGGGGAGCGCGGCAGGGAGGTGCGCGAGTTCCTCGAGGACGACCTCGGACCCGAGGGCCTCGCCCGGTCCGTCGTCGTGGTCTCGACCAGCGACGAGCCGGCCCTCATGCGCCTCCGGGCGGCGTTCGTCGCGACCCGGATCGCCGAGTCGTTCCGCGACCAGGGCGCCGACGTCGTGCTGATGATGGACTCGCTCACCCGCGTCGCCATGGCGCAGCGCGAGATCGGCCTCTCGGTCGGCGAGCCGCCCGCCACCCGGGGCTACCCGCCGTCGACGTTCTCGGTGCTGGCCGAGCTGCTCGAGCGCGCCGGCACCGACCGCGTCGGCTCGGTCACCGGGCTCTACACGGTGCTGGTCGACGGCGACGACCACAACGAGCCGGTGGCCGACGCGGCCCGCAGCATCCTCGACGGCCACGTCGTGCTCGACCGCAAGCTGGCCGTGACGGGGCACTTCCCGTCGATCGACGCCCTCGGCTCCGTCTCGCGCGTCGCCTCGAAGGTGACCACGCCCGAGCAGCGCGCCGCCGCGACTGCCCTCCGCACGGTGATGGCCGCCCGCCGGGCCGCCCAGGACCTCCTCGACGTCGGCGCGTACCAGCGGGGCACGAACCCGCTCGTCGACGCCGCCGTCGACCACCAGGGCGCCATCGACGCGTTCCTGCGACAGGGCATGGACGAGCGTGCCGACGCCGCCTCCTCGTGGTCCGGCCTCGCCCGGCTCACCGCACGGCTCGGGGGTGCCTGATGGCCCGCGCCTTCTCGCTGATCGGCCTGCTGCGGCTGCGCCACGCGCAGCAGGACCAGGCCGCCGGACGCCTCGCCGAGGCCAACGAGCGCCTCCGCGACGCCGCCGACCGGCGCGTGGCCGCGAGGCGCACCCTCGACGACGGGCCCGCGCAGGTGACGGACGCGGCCATGCTCAGCGCGCTCGCCGCCTCCCGTGCCTCGAGCCGGGGCATGCTCGCCGAGCTCGACGCGGTCGCCGCCCGCCGCCGGGCCGACGCCGAGCAGGCACAGGCCGAGTTCGCCGCCGCCCGCCGCGCCGCGATCGGCCTCGAGAAGCTCGAGGCCGCGCACGCGGTCGAGGCCGCCGCCGAGGACCTGCGCACCGAGCAGGCCGCGCTCGACGAGATCGCCGGCCAGTCGTGGCGCACCCGGGCCGCCGAGGCCGCTGCAGGCGCGTCCGCCGCCGGCGTGACCGCAGCCCCGAGCGTCCCGCCTGCCCCTGCCGCCCCCGGCGCCTCGACCGCCCTGACCGACCCGACCGACCCGACGACCCCAGGAGGTGCCGCGTGAGCCCCGTGAGCGAGGTCCTGTCCCGCATCGACGACATCCGGTCGCAGATGGACCAGCTGCGCGGCGGACGCACGTCGTCCCTGCTCGGCACGGCCGCGGCCGCGGCGTCGTCCGCGACCTCGGCCGCCTCGGCCACGGCGTTCGCCGACGCGCTCGCCGGCACGACCGGGACCGGTGCCGCGTCGGCCGCCGGCACGGGCGGCCTCGCGAGCACCGCCTCCGTGGCGGCCGTCAAGGACGCCGTCGCGACCGGCAGCGGCGCCACCGGGGACGACGTCGTCGCCGGGGCGAAGAAGTACCTGGGCGTGCCCTACGTCTTCGGCGGCGAGAGCGCGAGCGGCATGGACTGCTCCGGTCTCGTGCAGACCGTGTTCGGCGAGCTCGGCGTCGAGATGCCGCGCGTCGTGCCCGACCAGGCGCGCATGGGCGCCGAGGTGCCGTCGCTCGCCGAGGCGAAGCCGGGCGACCTGCTCGTCGCGAAGGGCGAGGGGCACATCGTGATCTACCTCGGCGACGGCAAGGTGCTGCACGCGCCCCGTCCCGGCAAGGACGTCCAGATCGTCGACAACTGGTACAAGGACTCCGACCTGGCGACGATCCGCCGTGTCGTGCCGGCGACCGGGACGGCCGCCGCGAGCACCACCTCCTCGATCCAGGGCGCCGCCGCGTCGACCTCGCTGGCGTCGCTGGCCGCAACGCTCGGCGTGACCGGCACCGGCGCGACCGGCGCGACCGGGTCCGCCGGGTCCGCCGGGTCGACCGATCTGATGACCGCCGCGCTGCAGCGCATGATGAGCGGAGGGGCCGCCTGATGAGCGTCCTGCGCACCCTGCCCTTCGTCGGACCCGGCCCCCAGGCCCGACCCGACGCGTCGACCGGTCCCGACCGGGCCGCCGACCGCGCCGCCGACCGGGCGGGATCCGCCGCAGGTCGCGCTGCCGCGGGTCGCTCGGCCGTCGGGAGCTCGGCCGCCGGGTTCGGCGAGGCGATGTCGTCCGTCGCCCCGGGAGGCGGTGCCCCGCACCCCTCCGGCCACGGTCGCGACGTCGGTGCCGACACTCGTCACGACTCTGCTCGGCGCCCTGGTCCTGAGCGTGGGCGGGCCCACCCCGCGGCGGGCGCGGGTGTGGGTGCTGGCGCTGGTGCGGGCGCGGGCGCGGGTGCTGGTGCGGGTGTTGGCGCTGGTGCGAACGCTGGCGCCGGCGCGAACGCGACGGCCGATGCGAGTGCGCCCGTGAGTACGAACGAGGGGGAGGGAGAACGAGCTGCGGCTGTTCCGTCACGGGACGAAGCGTCCGCGGCCCCGATCCTCGTCCCCGCGACCGCGACCGCGACCGCGACCCCGCCCCTGACCGAGACCCTGCCCGCCGCGCTCACCCCCGATCCGTCTCGTGACGGAGCGACCCCCCTCTCGCCCGGAGCGTCCATCGATCCGTCTCGTGACGGATCAGGTCTTCTCGGGGCCGGGACCCCCTCCCTTTCCGCTGGCGTGCCCGCCGATCCGTCCCGTGACGGAGCAGCGGCCGCGGCCGCTGGCGCGCCCATCGATCCGTTCCGTGACGGAGCAGGGTCCGCGTCCTCGGCGGCCAGCGTGCCCGTCGATCCGTCCCGTGACGGATCAGCGAGAGAGGCGAGCCTCCCCTCCTCCGAGCTGGGCGATGCCGTCCGCGGTGCGGCCCTGGCCGGTGTCGCGTCCTCGACCTCCCCCGTCCGTCCCGAGGGGGACGCCGCATCCCTCGTGGCGAGCGCCACGCCCGGGACCATCACCGGTGCCCCGTCGGCCCCCGCGTCCACGCCCTTCCCGCCGGCCGGTCCGGTCGCGACGGCGACGGCGCTGGCGACCGTGGGCTCCGCGCAGGACCTCGCCGCGTCGACCGGCGTCCTCGTCGCCGCCGGCCCCGCAGGGACGGGCACGGACACGGGTGCAGGCACGAGCTCGGCCGGCACCGGCACCGCACCAGGGGCCTCGACGACCACCCCCGGCGGCGCCCCGGCCACCCGCGCGGCCGTCGCGACCACCGCAGCTGCCGCCGCCGCCGGCGCGAACACCACGTCGTCCCCGGCCAGCGGCCGCGCCCTCGGCGCCGACACCGGCACCGCGTCCCCCGCCGTGACGACGGCCAGCACCGGCGCCACGACCGCCACCACCACCACCACCACCACCACCACCCCCCTCTCCCCGTCCGCCGTGCCCTTCGCCGTGCCCCCGGTCGCACCGACCGCCCCGGCGCCCGCCACCGTCCCCACCCCGGCGGCGGCACCTCCCTCGACCCCGGCACCGCTGACGCAGCAGCTCGCACGTCCCCTGTTCTCGCTCGCCGCGGCCGGGCCCGGCACCCACGTCGTCACCGTGACCGTGAGCCCTGAGGCCCTCGGGCCGGTCACCGTGCGGGCGCACGTCGCGGGACAGGGCATGCACGTCGAGATGTTCGCTCCGTCCGACGCCGCGCGGGAGGCAGTGCGAGCGATCCTGCCCGACCTGCGTCGCGACCTCGGGGGAGCGGGCCTGCAGGCCAGCGTCGACCTCTCGAACCAGAACCGGCCGTCCGACCAGCGATCCGACCAGCAGGCCGCGGGGACGCCCGGCGACCCCCGCGACCAGCAGGGCCGCGCGCGACGCGTCGAGCTCGAGCCCGACCGGCTCCGGGCCGGGGCCCTCGCGGCCGCCGCCGGCGCCGGGGGGCTGCACCGCGCCTCCTCGTCCTCGACCGCCTCGATCGACGTGCTCGCCTAGCGCGCACACCCGCGCCCGCCGACCAGCCGCAGCCGCGCCCCCAGCCCCCAGCCCGCAGCCCCTCCGAACCCGACCTCCAGCCCTCCACAGGAAGACACAGCCCATGCCCTCGATCGACCAGATCTCCGGAACCGTCGACCCGGCCGTCATGGCCGCGGCCCAGCAGTCCTCCGCGGGACGGACGACCAAGTCCTCCATGGACAGCGAGATGTTCATGAACCTGCTGGTCACGCAGCTCAAGAACCAGGACCCGTCGTCGCCGATGGACACGAACCAGATGATGTCGCAGACCACGCAGCTGTCGATGATGGAGCAGATCACCAACCAGACGACCACCGCGAACGAGGGCTTCTCGCTGCAGATGCGCACGTCGGCGTCCGCCCTGGTCGGCCGCGAGGTCAGCTACACCGGGCCCGACGGCAAGGCCGTCACCGGCACCGCCACGAGCGTCTCGTTCGCCGAGTCCGTGCCCAAGGTCACCGTCGGCGGGAAGGAGGTCGCGTTGGATCTCATCTCCGGCATCTCCGCGACGCCGACGGCCTAGCGACGAGGACCGCTGCCACCGGCCCGCGCCGGCACCGGCCCCGCACCACGCAGCACCCCACCCCGCACTTCTCAGCACCGCCCGGACGCAGGACGCGACCGGTCCCCCCGCGCAGGACGCGCCTCCTCAGCTCCGTCCGAAAGGCAGCACCATGCTCCGCTCCCTCTACTCCGGCATCTCGGGCCTCCGGTCGCACCAGACCATGCTCGACGTCACCGGCAACAACATCGCCAACGTCAACACCGCCGGCTTCAAGTCGTCGACGACGCAGTTCCAGGACACCCTGTCGCAGATGACCCAGGGCGCCGGCGGGCCGCAGACCGGCATCGGCGGCACCAACCCCGCGCAGGTCGGCCTCGGCGTGCAGGTCGCCGGCATCTCGACGAACTTCGCGCAGGGCTCCGCGCAGGCCACCGGCAAGGCGACCGACCTGATGATCTCGGGCGACGGCTTCTTCGTCACCCGCCTCGGCAACGACACCGTCTACACGCGGGCCGGCGCCTTCGACTTCGACGCCGACGGCCGCCTCGTGTCGTCCGACGGCAAGATCGTGCAGGGCTACTCGGCCACGAACGGCGTCGTGAACGACGGAGGCGCGGTGGGCGACATCATGCTGCCCCTGAACGGCGCGGCCCCCGCCACGGCCACCACCGGCGCGAACGTCGCCGGCAACCTGCCGTCCGAGACCCCGGTCGGCGAGACGCTGACGCGCGACTCGAAGATCTACGACGCGTTCGGCACCGAGCGCACCCTGACCCTGTCGTTCACGCGCACCCAGGGCGGCTGGAACGTCACGGGCACCGACGGCGTCGGCACCCCGGGCAGCACGGCGCTGACCTTCACCGACGGCGCCCAGAACGGGGCCGGCTCGCTCACGGTCGGCGGCATCACGGTCGACCTGTCGAAGGTCACCGGCTTCGCCGCGCTCAACACGGTGGCCGTCACCGACCAGAACGGCCGCGAGGCAGGCACGCTCAAGGGCTTCAGCCTCTCGAAGGACGGCACGCTCGTCGGCCAGTTCAGCAACGGCGAGTCGCTCGCCGTCGGCCGCATCGCGCTCGCGACCTTCGCGAACCCCGGCGGCCTCGAGAAGGCCGGCTCGTCCGGCTACCGCGCCACGGCCAACTCGGGCAACGCGGCGCTCGGCGTGCCCGGCTCGCCCGGCGTCGGCTCGCTGTCGAGCGGCACGCTCGAGATGAGCAACGTCGACCTCTCGCAGGAGTTCACCAACCTCATCGTCGCCCAGCGCGGCTTCCAGGCGAACGCCCGCATCATCACCACGTCGGACGAGGTGCTGCAGGAGCTCACCAACCTGAAGCGCTAGCCACAGCTGCGCAGGAGGCGCGGGCCCGGTCCTCGAGACCGGCCCGCGCCTCCTGCGTCCGCCCCGTCGCCCAGCTCGCCGCCCCACCTCGTCCCGAACCCCGGAGTGGACCATGCACCCCGTCGTTTCGGGGTGCATCGTCCACTCCGGGGTGCGGCGGCCGCACTCCGGGGTGCGGCGGCCGGCCGGCCGGCGCCGGCCGCGCGTCGCGAGCCGCCCGGGCGCGCGGGGTACGGGGCACCGGCCTCCCAGCGCCCGCGAGGTAGACAGGGGCGATGACGACGGGGACGGAGGCGCGGCGCGGCACCCAGCCGGAGCCGCCCGCCCCGCGCACCGGCGCCCTCCGCCTGCCCCGCCCCGGCCTCGCCACCACGCTCGTGCTGCTCGGCGTCTACGCGGCCTCCCGCCTGCTCACGACGGCGGTGCTCGCCCTCGTGCACGCCCTGACGGCGACCGCCACGTGGGCCCAGCACGACGGCGGGCCGGGCTTCGCCGGCTACCTCTCGTCGTGGGACGCCCGGTTCTACCGCGAGATCTCCGAGCAGGGCTACCCGTCCGAGCTGCCCCGCGACGGAGACGGCCAGGTCGTCAAGAACGCCTGGGCCTTCATGCCGTTGTTCCCGGCGCTCGTGCGGGTCGTGCGGCCGGTCGTCGGCGGCGACTGGTTGATCGCGGCGCTCGTCGTCGCCGTGCTGGCGGGGGCCGGGGCGACGCTGGTGCTGCACCGGCTGATGCTGTCCCGGTTCGACGCGCGCGCCTCCTTCTGGGGTGCCGTCTTCTTCTGCACGGCGCCGATGTCGTTCGTGCTGCAGGTGCCGTACGCCGAGGGGCTCTTCCTGCTGCTGATGTTCGGCGCGCTGCTGGCGATGACGGCCCGGCGCTGGGCCTGGTTCACGGTGCTCGGCGTGCTCGCCTCGTTCGCGCACCCCGGTGCGCTCGCGCTGTCGGCGGCGCTCGGGCTGACCTGGCTCGTGCGGCTGGTCCGCGCCCGACGCGCCCACCGCGCCGACGGCTCCGACCGCGCCGAGCCCGACCGTGAGCCGTTGGCCGAGCACGTGCGCATCTGGATCGCGGGGCTCGTCGTCACCGCCGCGGGCTTCGCCTGGCCCCTGGTCGTGACGATCGTCACCGGCGAGCGCGACGGCTACTTCGCGACGGAGTCGTCGTGGTGGCGCGACTACATCGGCGCGGACGGCTTCGTGCCCTTCACGCCGTGGTTCCGCTTCGGCGCGGCGACGGCCGGGTGGCTCGGGGTCGTGGCCGTGGTGCTGCTGCTCGTGGGCGTCGCGGTGGGGCTGGTGCGCCGCTCGGGACGGCTCGGGCTCGAGCTGCAGACGTACACGATCGGCTACGTCGCGTACCTGGTGGCGGTGTTCCTGCCGCAGCAGTCGAGCTTCCGCATGCTCATGCCGCTGGCGCCGTTGCTGGGCGACCCGCAGCTGTCGAGCACGAGGAGGCGCGTGGTCGTCACGATCGTCGCGAGCGTCGCGCTCCAGGTCGTCGCGATCGTGCTGCTCTGGACGGTCTGGCCCCCGTAGCCCGATCCAGGCCTAGGCCGCGGCCCTGACCGGCAGGCCTGCCGGTGCCCGGACGCAGAGGAGGCGCGGTGCCCGTCGAACGGACACCGCGCCTCCTCGGCACCGGGGGTGGATCAGTAGGTCGTGCCGACCTGCGACATGCCGGCCGAGAAGACCGAGATGCTGAGCACGATGCTGAGGATCATGAAGACGACGCTGATGATGATGCCGGCCAGCGCGAGGCCGCGGCCGCGCTCGCCCGTCTTCTTGATCTGCGAGAACGCGATGATGCTGACGACGAGGCCGGCGAGGCTGAAGACGAAGGCCAGGATGAACCCGACGATCGCGAGGACGTTGTAGCGGGCGGCGGTGCCGTTCGCGGTGGCGGGGGTGTTCTGGTCGTAGGTCATGTCGTGACTCCTCTGGCCTCGGGGAGGGCGTCGACGATCGTCGGCCCCTGGCCCAACGTAGAGACTTCCTCGATCCTGTGTCGCACCTGAGAGCGGAATCACCCGAGATCACCCCCGAAGTGGTCACGTGCGACCCAGGTACCGCCCCTGCTTGTGGTTGAGAGCGAGCACGAGGTTGAGCACGACGGCGCCCGCGGCCGAGAGCAGGACCGTCCACGGGCTGACGACGGTGAGCGAGAACAGGATGATGACGACGTCGACCGCCATCTGCACGTAGCCGGCCCGCCAGCCGAGCTTCTCCTGCAGCACGAGCGCGAGGATGTTGATGCCGCCGAGGCTGGCCCCGTGGCGGAACAGGATCAGCAGGCCGACGCCGACGAGCAGGTTGCCGCCGAGCGTGCCGTAGACGGGGTCGACGCTCTCGATGTGGAACACCGCCGGGTGCAGGTACGACATCGCCGAGACCATGGCCACGGTGAGGACGGTCCGCAGGGTGAAGCCGAGCCCCTTCTTCCACACCGCGAGGGCGAAGAACGGCACGTTGACGAGCATGAAGAGCGCGCCGAACGACAACGGGCCCGCGTAGTCCAGCAGCAGGGCGAGACCCGCGGTGCCGCCCGAGACGGAGCCGCTCGCCTTGAGCAGGAACAACCCGAAGGAGGCGATGAAGACTCCCGTCAGCACCCCCATCACGTTCTCGACCAAGGTGTGCCGGTTGGCGTCGACGGTCGCGGCGTTCTCGGTGAGGGCCGGGTCGTCGACGAGCGGGGTCGCCGTGTCGGGCGACAGTGCCGCGTCGGGCGACAGGGTCGTGTCGCGCGCGGCGGAGTCGGGCGTCGGGTGGGTCGGGGCGGGGGAGGAGGGCCGGGCGACAGGGGTGGCGTCGCGCGTGCCGTCGTTCGCGGGGGTGTCGGTCACCGCAGCATCCTGCCAGCCCCGTGTTGCGGGCGCGTGTCGCGGCTCAGGCCATCCAGCGCGGGATCAGACGCGGCGCGACGGCCCGGATCTGCTTGCCGGTCAGCGGCTGGTCGGGGGAGACGATCTGGACGCCGCATCGTCCGGCGACGTCGGCCAGGGCCGGGAAGTCGAAGTACCCCTCGGTGAGCACGATGCGCGTGTCGTCCGCGCCGCGGACCGCGAGGACGCCGAGCCGTTGGACGCGCTGGTCGACAACGCACAGCAGCCCCCGCTGTCGGCCGTCCAACGACACGGTCCTCGTCGACCACGGGCGCCGGTAGGTGAGCTGCGTGCCCGACACCGTCACGGTGGTGCCGCGGACGTACCAGACGAGCCCGACGGCGAGGATCGGCGCCAGCACCGCGAGGATGACCAACGCCGTCCAGTTGCCCCTCAGCACCGCCAGGCCGATCACGATCGCGAAGAGCACGAAGCGGGTCTTGGCCACGACCAGGAGCTGCCGAGGGGAGGGCCGGTGGACGACGGACGTGGGATCGGTGTGGGGGACGGGCGTGGTCATGGAAAGGGCTCCTCAGGGATGGGGATGGGGACGGGATGGGGACTGGGGCAAGACGAGGTGGGAACCGAGGCGGCGGTGACTACGAAGAGACCGAACGAAAGCCGAGGGCCAGGTCGTCGAACAGGGGCAGCGCCTCGGCGGCCGGGTGGGGCACCGGCATCTCGGTCCCGAGACTGACGACGACCTCGTCGCCGTCGTCGACGATCTGCCACAGCCAGATCGCGTGGGTGACGAGGACGCTGCCGGGCGATCTGACGTCGTTGAGGGGCAGATGGTGGATGCGGTCGTGCTGCAGTCGCACCGCCGGGCCGAGTCGGGTGTGGACCGGATAGACGGCCGTCGCCGAGACGGCCGACGGCACGGCACGGAACCCCTCGACGACGGCGTCGACGGTGCACCCGGGCACGTCCTCCACGTGGAGCGTGGCCCACGCCACCGGCGCCGCGGCGGGCTCGGCGTCGTCGGCCAGCACGAACCCCGCCGCGGCCCGATCGGCGAGCATGAGCTCGCGCACGACGTCGCTCCCGGCCGGCAAGGGCGAAGGAGGCGCGCCGTCGACCATGCGGGCCTCCAGCCCCAGCACGGGCACCCATCGCGGGTCGTGGTCGATGCCGAACGTCATGATCTCTTCTCCTTCCAGCGTCGGACGACGCCGAGGAGTCCTCCTCGGGTCGGCCGCCCGAAGACAGCCCAGGCGGCGACCGGGAGAACGGCGACGTCCGATGCGATGAGCGCAGCGGCTGACATGAGCGCTGCGACCTGCACCGCGAGCTCGTCGACGAGATCGATCGCGAAGAGGAACGGCAGGAGCATCCCCGAGGCGAGGACGCAGAGTCGGGCGCTGCCGAAGATCGGTGCGACGCGCCACGGTCCGAGGCCGAAACCGGCTGCCATCCCGTCACCGCGGCCGTGCTCCACGTCGAATGGTGCCGGCAGCTCCACGTCTCGTCGCCGGCGCCTGTTCTCCGTGAGACCTGCCGTCACCAGAGTGGCCTTGAGAGCCGTGAGGGTTTTCGGACATGGTGCCCACAACTCAAGAGGGAGGACGAGGCGGGGGGTCCCTGCGCTGTCCCAGACGACGAGGGTGCCCCGGCCCCTCTGCTTGGAGCGTCGGACATCGAATTCCCTCAGCGCGAACGGCCCTTCCCTGCCCTCGTCACAGGACACCCGCGACGAGACCCCGACACCGTCGACGACGGCGAGCGAACCGGCTGAGGCCATGATGCGGGCATGTCGACGGAACCACGCCGGACATGTCCCGGCGGGTGCGCTCGAGGCCGGTGCGGTGATCCGTCGGGGCACTCGCCGCCACGACGGCAGGGGTGCAGCCGAGGCCAGGGCGCAGAGGAACCCGAGGACGCACATCGGGATGATCCAGGGCGCGAACGAGACCGGCGAAGGGGCGATGAGGGCGACGATGGGGAACGTGACGATGAGGGCCACGTAGTTCAGCCCGAGGGCCATGATCGCGAAGCCTTGCGCTCGTTGTCGCGGAGTTCGGACGATGACCGTCGGGTTGAACGTCGGGACGACCGCCGCGAGGATGTCCTCGTGGAGGGACGCCGGTGGCGCCTCCTTCGACGCTGCCACGCCCGCCAGGTCGAAGAGCGTCACGAAGCCGCTGCTCTCGAGAGGCGACTGGTCCGGGTCGGCAGGGCGGAGCGGCCACCAGTCGTCCAACGTGAAGGTGACCATGCCTACCGTCGTCTGGATCCAGACCAGTCCGTAGTGACCGACGTCGAGTGCGGAGCCGGGGATCTGGTAGCTCGACGACCACCCACCACGGACGATGTCGCTCACCGAGAACAAGGGTTCGCATCGACCGTCGGGAGACCGCAGTGCGACTCCGCCTGTGGTGTCGACCACGACGGCAGAAGGTGAGCTCTGCCCGCCGACGAACGGGCTCACGGCCGTGCGGCGTGCCACGACTCGGTCGCGCAGGATCACGTCCACCGCAGCGTCCTCACGATCGAGTCGGCATGGTGGAGCTCCGCCTCGACGTGGGGACCGCCGATCGCCCGGAACGAGAGCATGAGGCAGGCCCCGGCGCTGTCGGGCAGGGCGATCAGGTGATCGAGGGAGGCGCTGTCGGTCTCGTGCCCCTGGCCCCTCCGCCGAGCCGCGTCTGCGTCCGGCGCGCAGGCTTCGGGGTCGCCCACGGCGATGACGTCGTCGACCACGTCGGCGAGGGGCACGGCCTCGCGCCGGGCTCTCCGCAAGGCCGGGCCGGCGGGGAGGGAGACCCGGACGAACCGGGGCGCCACGGGATCGTCATCGTCTACGAGGCGGTCTTCGGTGTCGAGGCCGGTCCCCGCGACGACCGAGACAGTCAGCGACATGGGGCCGATGCCGGTGCGGGACGGGCCGGCATGCACGAACAGGTCGACGACGCCGGTGGCCCGGGCCCGGGCGACGAGGCGGGTCACGGTCTCGCGGAAGCGGTGACGGGCGAGCGCCGAGCGGGCGGAATCGTCGTCGCGGGTCAGGAACCGGTGCTCTGCCGATCGGACCACGGCCTGGTCGTCGTCCCTCAGCGAGAGTCGATGCCACCCGACGGGAAGCGTGATGGCGTATCCGCGAGCCATCAGAGGCTCCCGACGTGGACCGCGGTCTTCGTGTCCCAGTAGGTACCGGCACCGTAGTCGCGGCCGTGACCGATCACCTCGACTCCCGATCTGACGAAGTCCACGGCACCGTAGGGACCGATCGCCGCCGCCCAGGCGATCCCTGGTCTCCACACCTGCGCGGCCAGGGGCCCTCCGCCGCCGGCCGCGAGCAACCGCAGCTGCGTGAGTTCCCACGCGCCCCCGGTCAGGAGGCCATCAACGACGCGGGTGACCGGACTCGCAGCGATGGCGTCGGCCAGCCGGCCGACCTTCGCCTCTTCTGCCACGCGGGCACTGCGGAACGCGGCATCGACCTTGCGGGCAGGCACCCTCCCGGACACCGCCTTGCGCGCCGCTGCCATCGAGCGGCTCGTGACGACCGACTTGCGGGTCGCCGCCACGGCCGTGGCGACGGCGCGCGCGCCGCTGATGCCGACCACAGCCATCCCGACGTCGACGAGGTCGGCGAGCACGTCACCGACGGTCGCGTCGCCGGCGACCGCCTGGGCCAGGGTGAGCAGCAGCGTGACGGCGGCGAGCGCGAGACCCACGGCCAGGAGGGCAGGGGCTGCCGCGGGGAACACGATCGCCGCCACGGTGAGCACCGGCCCGAGGGCCTTGAGCACGTCCTTGACGACGTTGATGACGCCGCGGTTCTCGTGGACGAACTGCTTGGCCGGATCGAGCCACGAATCCTTGAGCTCGTCGTCGCCGGCCGCGACCAGGGCGGCCACGAAGGCGTCGTCGAGGAGGCCGAGCTCGCCCCCGCCGCCCGACCCGACGAGCTGGCGGACGACCCCGAGCGCGTCGTCGTGGTCCGACGAGCTGGCGGCGATCGCCCGCTCGCGGGTCTCGATCTGGTCGGCCTCCTCGACCGTTCCCGGTGTGGCGTCGACGGGCAGTGCTCGGGCGCGTCGCCCGGCGACTGCGGCGGCCTCCGCGTCGGCGAGCGCCGCGTCCGCCCGCCTCTGCAAGCCCTCGAGCCCGGTCGCGTAGGCGTCGAGCGCGGCGGCCAGCCCCGCGTAGCGCGCCTGTGCGCGGGCGATCGCATCGGCGAGCACCGGCGCGTCCGTGGCGAACGTGCGACCGGAGTCGGCGTCCCAGCCCTCGGCGGTGCCGAGGCGGCGCAGGTCGGCGACCTGCGACTCGATGAGCTGGGCTGTGCCGCGCGCGTCGGTCGCCGTGGCCCGGATGTCGTCAGGGCGTCCCGGCACGGGATCGGACGCGAGGTCGAGCGCGGACCAGTCGGAGGGGCGCGTCACGGCGTGCCCCCCACCTGCGCGGGCGGCGTCATCGATGCGGCGAGGTCGTCGTCGACCTGCGTGAACGCCGCGGCGGTGCGCTCGGCCATGGTGCCGACCGCCTCGATCGACTCAAGCAGGCGACCTCGTCGGACGGACCAGTCGTCGACGAAGTCCCGCAGGGCGCCGACGCTGCGCGGCGTCGCCAGGCCGGAGTCCGGCCCGAGCGTCGACGCCGTCGAGCCCAGTCGCGTGTGCAGCAGGGACAGCCCGACGGCGACCTGCCGCACCCTCTCGAGATCGATGTCGATCGCCTGCGCCACCCGCGCCTCCTCGGTGTCATGAACAATGTGACATACCGTACTGACCTGTCCGTCGTCGGGCAAGCTGGCGCCGGGGCCCTGTGGAGAGCAGGTTGCCCCTCTGTGTCCGAGTGGTCACGAACGGCTCGTCGAGCCGTCTCGGAGGACCAGAACCGACCACTCGACCGCCGGGCCCGACCCCGGGCCCCGACCCCGAGACCGACCCCGACCCCGACCCGCGCCTAACGTCCGCCCGCCCCCGGCCGATAGTGACCCCTGAGCAGCTCAGGACGAGCAGCTCGCCCGCCCCACGGACGGTGGCGGGAGACACAGACCTAGGACGGGCCGATGATCGTCGTCACGCGACTCAACGACAGCAGATTCGCTGTCAACCCAGACCTGATCGAGCGCATCCACGAGACGCCGGACACGACGCTGATCATGGTCGACGGGGCGAAGTACATCGTCACCGAGCCGATGGCCGCCGTGATCGAGATGATCGCCCGCTACCGCGCCCGCATCGTCTCGCTCGCCTACGACGCGCCCGACGTCGCCGCCCCGGCCACGCAGCCGCTCGGCAGCCGCACGTCGACCGGCCCGCAGCTCGGCATCGTCCGCGGCTCGCGCGGCGACGGAGGCGGCGGCCTCGTCAGCGCCCTCCGCCCGGCCCCCGAGGCGCCCGCCACCGCACCCGCCCCCACCGCGCCCGCCACCACCGCCCCCGCACCGACGGGAGCCCGCTGATGGATCCGGCGACGATCATCGGCATCCTGCTCGCGTTCGGCGCGCTGTTCGGGATGATCAAGCTCGAGGGCGTGCACATCGAGGGCCTGCTGCTGCCGGCGCCGATCATCCTCGTCTTCGGCGCCACCATCGCGATCGGCATCGCCGGCACGACGATCAAGGACGCGATCCTCAGCTTCAAGAAGATCGTCCGCGCCTTCACCGGCAAGGTGGTCGCCCCGCAGTCGGTCATCGACGACGTCGTGGCGCTCGCCGAGAAGGCGCGCAGCGAGGGCCTGCTCTCGCTCGAGCAGGAGGCCGACAAGCTCGACGACCCGTTCGTCAAGGGCGCCCTGCAGAACATCGCCGACGGCACCGACGGTGAGGAGCTCCGCATCCTGCTCGAGGACGAGATGGAGTCCCGCCTCGCCGCCGACCGCACCGCCTCCAAGTTCTTCATGAGCCTCGGCGGCTACGCCCCCACGGTCGGCATCGTCGGCACGGTCGTCAGCCTCACCCACGTGCTCGAGAACCTCGCCGAGCCCGACAAGCTCGGCCACATGATCGCCGCGGCCTTCGTCGCGACGCTGTGGGGCCTGCTCAGCGCCAACTTCATCTGGCTGCCGATCGGCGCCCGCCTCAAGAAGCTCGCCGACCTCGACGAGGCCCGCATGACGCTGCTGCTCGAGGGCGTGCTGGCCGTGCAGGCGGGCAGCCAGCCGCGCCTCCTCGGCGAGCGCCTCCGCGCCATGGTGCCGACGCACTACCTCGAGGGCGGCTCGAAGCCGAAGGCGACGGCCGACGCGGGGGTGCCGGCGTGAGCGGCTCGCGCGGGGCCCGCGTGAAGAAGGGGCACGCCGAGGACGAGCACCCCGACGAGCGCTGGATGGCCTCGTACATGGACATGATCACGGTGCTCATGTGCATGTTCATCGTGCTCTACGCGATGTCGACGGTCGACCAGGACAAGTACATGGCGCTGCGCAACTCGCTGGCGACCGGCTTCGGGCAGACCGACATCGGCGCGATCGACAGCGCCTCGGGCACGGTCGTGCCGGCCTCCGACGTCACCGAGGACGGCAAGGGGTACTCCACCGGCGACGAGACGGACATGAGCAAGACGGCCGCGAGCGGCACGGACGGCACGGCCGAGCAGCTCGCGCAGGCCGAGCTCGACGACCTGACCGCCATCAAGGAGGCGATCGCGTCGGGGCTCGCCGGCTCGGGCCTCACCGCCGACGTGCAGTTCGCGACCGACGCCCGCGGCCTCACCGTGCGGCTGGTCGGCTCGGAGACGTTCTTCGGCACGAACAGCGCCGACCTCAGCGACACGGCCCGCCGCGTGATGGACGCGATCGCGCCCGTGCTCCGCACCGCGGGCCACGACGTCTCGATCGAGGGGCACGCCGACCAGCGCAGCTCGACCGCTCCCTACGCCACGAACTGGGAGCTGTCGTCCGCCCGGGCCACGCAGGTGCTGCGCGACCTCGTCGAGCGGGGCGGCCTGCCGGTCGAGCACGCGCAGGCCGTGGGCTTCGGCTCGTCACGGCCGCTGACGACCGGCGGCACCGAGGCCGACTTCGCCACGAACCGGCGGGTCGACATCGTGGTCCTCTCGAACCAGTCCGACGACGTCAGCGCGCTGCTGCCCGAGCTGCAGCAGGCGGCCGAGGGCGCAGGAGGCGCGGTGACGGCCGGCAGGAACGCCCCCGCCGAGAGCCCGCCCGCCGTCGAGGAGGCCGCCGCCACCACCACGACGACCGAGGGCGAGGCCGCCGAGGGGACGGGCGGGAAGGCCGAGGACGAGACCGAGGACGCACACGCGGAGGGGGCCCAGTCCGGGGGGCACTGACCCCGCGGGGCTAACGACGAGGAGGCGCGGGCCGAGAGTGCCGGTCGTGACGCTCCTCGAGACCCTGCCCCCGGGCACGACCGCACCGGCCCTGGCCGGCGCCGCCGTGCGCCCGCCGCGGCAGGTCGAGATCTACGACTTCCGCCGCCCGACGACGCTGCCGCGCGAGCACTCGCGCGCCCTGGAGCTCGCCTTCGAGACGTTCGCGCGCCAGTGGGGCACGCAGCTGACCGCCAAGGTGCGGGTGCTGTCGCAGGTGACCTGCGAGCAGCTGCAGGTGCTGACGTACGACGAGTTCGCCTCGTCGCTGCCCGCGACGACGGCGATGGTGCTCTGCAGCTTCGAGGGCGTCGCCCCCAAGGCGGTCATCCAGTTCCCGACCTCGGCCGCCCTCGGCTGGGTCGGCCACATGCTCGGCGGCACCCGCCCGGCGACCGTGCCGGAGCGCACCTTCACGCCGATCGAGCAGGCCCTCGTCCGCCGCCTCATGGAGGACGCCCTCGACGACCTCCGGTACTCGTTCGGCAACCTGCTCGTCGACCAGATCAGCGTCGGCGGGTTCCAGTACAACTCGCAGTTCGCGCAGGCGGCGCAGAAGTCCGACTTGATGATCGTCGCGTCGTTCGACATCCGGGTCGGCGAGCGCAGCGCGGCCGGCACGGTGGCCATCCCGGCCGAGGTGCTGCTGCCCCAGCTCGGCGAGTCCGAGGCCGCCGCCGACCCGGCCGAGGTGCGACGCCTCGTCGGCGCCCAGCTCGCCTCCGTGCCCGTCGACGTGGCCCTCCGCCTCGCGCCCGCCGCGGTGCTGCCGAGCGTCGTGCTCGACCTCGCCGTCGGCGACGTGCTGCCGCTGCCGCACCCGCAGTCCCGCCCGCTCTCGATCACCGTCGACGACCAGGTCGTCGGCCGTGCCGCGGTCGGCTCCGCCGGGTCGCGCCTCGCGGGCATCGTCGTCTCCACCTCCCTGTCCGGCCCCGAAGAAGGAACCTCATGACCGGCACGACCATCACCCTGCACACCGCCGCGGCGGAGGCGCTCGTCGCGCAGCTGCCGACGCCCGTGCCGCTGCGGGCCGTGCCCGTCGACGCCGCGACCGCGCAGGCCCGCCGCAGCACCGCCTCCTCGGCCGTCGTCACCTCGTTCGTCGGCTCGCTCTCGGCCGACACCGCCCTGCTGCTCGCCGACATGGACCAGCTGTCGGCCGCGGCCGGCACCGACTCGCCCCTCGTCTCGGTCGTCGACGTGCTCCGCCCGGCCCTCGAGGCCGCGACCGCGGTGCTCGGCGCCGGCGTGCTCGGCGACAGCCGGCTCGAGTCGGCCGACGCCCTGTTCGCCGACCCCGCCACCGTCGTGTTCGACCTGGCCGCCGCGGGCGAGACCGTCGGCTGGTTCGCCGTGCGGCTCCGCGAGGACGGCACCGTCGGCCTCGTCTCGTCGTCCGCGCCCGCCGCCTCCGCCGGCCCGCTCGGCGCCGGCAACCTCGGCCGCATCAACAACGTCGAGATGCAGCTCACGGTCGAGATCGGCCGCACCCGCATGTCCGTGCGCGACGTGCTCGGCCTCGAGCCCGGCGCCGTCGTCGAGCTCGACCGCTCGGCCGGCGCGCCCGCCGACGTGCTGCTCAACGGCCGCCTCATCGCGCACGGCGAGGTCGTCGTCGTCGACCAGGACTACGCCGTCCGCATCACCCGCATCCTCGACGTCGCCGACGGCGTCGCCTGATCGTGGACACGCTCTTCGTCGCGCTGCGCGTCGCCCTCTCGCTGGGCGTCGTGCTCGCCCTGCTGTGGGTGCTGCAGAAGCGCATCGCGAAGGGCGGCCTGCGCCCGGGGCGGGCCTCCGCGCCCGTCACGGTCGTCGCCCGTCAGGGCATCGGCGCCAAGGCCAGCGTCGTCGTGGTCGACGTCGAGGGCGAGCGGCTCGTGCTCGGCGTGACCGAGTCGTCGGTCACCGTGCTGGCCGCCGCCGACGTGCCGGCGCCCGTCGAGCCCCCGCTCGCGCTCGTCGCGTCGAGCGCGCCCGCGGTCGAGGCCCCGCAGGAGGCGCGGGTCACCCCGATCGTCCCGGTCGCCTCCCCGAGCTTCGACGCCGTGCTCGCCGCCGACGCCTCCGCCGACGCCTCCGCCGACGGGGCAGCTGCCGCCGGCGGCGCGCCGATGCTGCGCCCGCGCGGCGCCGAGCGCCGCGCCGCCGCCCGCGACCCCCGCGAGCGCGCCCGTGGCCGCTCGGCGAAGGCGATCGAGGGCTCGATCCTCGCCCCCGACACCTGGCGGCAGGCGGCCGCCGCCGTCCGCGCCGGACGCGCCGGATGACCGGCAGCGCCGCGCACCGCGCGACCGCCGCCGCCGCGCACCGCGCGACCCGCGCCTCCTTCGGCTCCGCCCTGCTCGAGCGCGTGCGCCCGACGCTGCGCGACGGCCTCCGCGGCGCCCCGCTGCCGCACGCCCGCCTCGGCGCCCCGGCCGTCGGCGCCGCCCCCGTCCGCTTCGCCGACACGCGGCTCGCCCGCGCGGTCGTCGTGGCCCTGCTCGCGATGGTGGTCGCGTCCGGGCTCGTCATGCTGATCGGCCAGCAGGCCTCGGCCGCGCCGTCCGCGCCCACGGCGCCGACCGCCCCGGCCCAGCCCGGCACGGGCGCCGGCAGCACCGACGGCACCGACGCCACGTCCGGCACCGGCACCGGCATCGGCGAGACGCCCGACTTCACCGAGTCCGACCAGACCGTCACCGACGGCACCGGCACGGGCGGCCTCAACATCGACATCAACGGCCCCGACGGGGCGCCCAGCCAGGCGGTCGTGACCCTGCTCGGCATCACGCTGCTCAGCGTGGCGCCGGCCCTGCTGCTGATGATGACGTCGTTCACGAAGATCTTCGTCGTGCTCGCGATGACCCGGAACGCGCTCGCGCTGCCGTCGATCCCGCCGAACCAGGTGCTCGCGGGCCTCGCCCTGTTCCTGAGCCTGTTCATCATGGCGCCGATCCTCGGGCACATCAACGACGACGCCGTGCAGCCCTACCTGAACGGGCAGCTCGACTTCCAGGGCGCGATCGACGCGGGCGCCGCGCCCCTGCGCGAGTTCATGCTGGCCCACACCCGCGAGGAGGACCTCGCGCTGATGACCCGCTCCGCCGACCAGCCGAACCCGGCCACCCAGGCCGACGTGCCGATGCTGACGCTGATCCCGTCGTTCATGATCAGCGAGCTGCGCGCCGCCTTCATCATCGGCTTCGTCATCTTCATCCCGTTCCTCGTCATCGACCTCGTCGTCAGCGCCGCGCTGATGTCGATGGGCATGATGATGCTGCCGCCGGTGATGATCTCGCTGCCGTTCAAGATCCTGCTGTTCGTGCTCGTCGACGGCTGGGGGCTCATCATCACGAGCCTCATCGAGAGCTACCAGGTGGCTGCCTGATGGACTCGAACGCCGTCCTCGACCTGTCGATGCAGGCCCTCGTCATCACGGGCAAGCTCGCCGCGCCCGTGCTCATCACCTCGCTCGTCGTCGGGTTCGCGATCTCGCTGCTGCAGTCGATCACGCAGATCCAGGAGGTGACCCTCGCGTTCGTGCCCAAGGCCGTCGCGGTCGGCATCGCCCTGATCGTCTGCGGCCACTGGATGATCAGCGAGATGGTGACGTTCACCACCACGGTGTTCGACCGCATCCCCCAGCTGCTGAGCGGGGGCTAGGCCGCCGTGTCCGTCGACCTCAGCTGGCTCGAGGCCACCCTGCTCGCCGCCGTGCGCATGACCGCCTTCATCGTCGTGGCGCCTCCCTTCTCGTACCGGGCGTTCCCGGGGCGCGTGAAGGCGATGCTCGGCGTGGGCCTGGCGCTCGCCGTCGCGCCCCGCGTCGCGCCCGGCTACGAGTCGCTCGACACGGGCGGCTTCGTGCTGGCCCTCGTGCTCGAGCTCGTCGTGGGCGCGGTGCTGGGGTTCCTCGTGCTGCTCGTCTTCGCGGCGATCCAGTCCGCCGGCAGCCTGATCGACCTCTTCGGCGGCTTCACGCTCGCGCAGGCCTTCGACCCGCAGTCGATGATCAACGGCGCCCAGTTCACCCGGCTGTTCCAGATGACGGCGCTCGCGCTGATGTTCGCGAGCGGCGGCTACCAGGTGCTGATCGGCGGCCTGACCCGCTCGTTCGACGCGTTCCCGCTCGGCCTCGGCATGGACCTCTCGCACCCCGTCGAGCTCATGACGAACGGCGTCTCGCAGATGTTCCTCGCGACCCTGCAGATCGCCGGCCCCCTCTGCGTCGTGCTGTTCCTCGCCGACGTCGGGCTCGGCCTGCTCAGCCGCGTCGCGCCCGCCCTCAACGCCTACGCGATGGGCTTCCCGCTCAAGATCCTGATGACCGTCATGCTCGCCGGCGGCGTGTTCCTCGCCCTGCCCGGCGTCGTGGACAGCCTCACCGGCGACGCGGCCGACATGGTCCTGGGGGTGAGGTAGCGATGGCGGACGACAGCGGCGAGCGCTCCGAGGCGGCGACCGACAAGCGGATGAAGGAGGTCCGCTCGAAGGGCCAGCTCTCGCGCTCGCAGGACCTCAGCGCGTGGGTCGGCGTGGGCGCGGCCGCCGTCATGATCCCGAGCACCATCCAGCGCGGCGCCGAGGCCGGCACCGACCAGCTGCTCTCGATCGGCCAGGTGATCCGCCACCCCGACGACACCACCGTGCTGCAGCTGCTCGGCGGCGGCGTCGGCTCGATGGCCGCCACGATCGGCCCGATGCTCGCGGTCGTCGGCGTCGCCGTGCTCGCCACCGCCGTCGTGCAGGGCGGCGTGCACGTCAAGAAGATGACCGGCAACTACCAGCAGTTCAACCTGCTCAACGGCCTCAAGACCACCTTCGGCACCCAGGCGCTCTGGAACGGCGCGAAGGCCCTGATCAAGACCGCCGTCGTGGGCCTCGTGCTCTGGACGGCCGTGCAGGGCCTCATGCCCGTCCTCATGAGCGGCGGCGGCCTCAGCGTCTCTGCCCTGCTCGAGGAGGCGTCGGCCGGCACCGCCGTGCTGCTGCAGGCCGCGATCGCGGCCGGCCTCCTCCTGGCGGCCGCCGACGTCTTCGTCGTCATGCGCCGCAACCGCAAGAAGACGCGGATGACCAAGAAGGAGGTGCGCGACGAGCACAAGAGCAGCGACGGCGACCCCCTGGTCAAGTCCCAGCGGCGCTCGCGGCAGCTCGCGATGAGCCGCAACCGCATGATGGGCGCCATCGTCGACGCCGACGTGGTCATGGTCAACCCGACCGACTACGCCGTCGCCCTCAAGTACGAGCCCGGCAAGGCGGCGCCCCGCGTCGTCGCGAAGGGCGCCGGCGCGGTCGCGGCCCGGATCCGTGAGCAGGCCGAGGCCGACGGCGTCCCGCTGGTGGCCGACGTGCCCCTGACCCGGGCGCTGCACGCGTCGTGCGGCCTGGGCGAGGAGATCCCCGTCGACCTCTACACGCCCGTCGCCCGCGTGCTCACCTTCGTGATGGCCCTCAAGGCGCGCGGCGCGACCGCCGCGGTCGGCCGGGCCCACGCGAACCCCAGGCCGACCACCGCCGACGAGGTGTCGAGCGTGCTCGCCCCCGAGTCGCTCGCCCCCGACGCGGTGCCGCGCGCGATCCGCACGGCCCGCGCCGCGCCTCCTGCGCCTGCCCCCTCGCTCTCCCGTCCCGCCGCCACCGGAGGAACCGCCTGATGAAGAAGACACTCCCCAAGCTCGCCGTGCCGGTCGGCGTCGTCGCGATCGTGCTGCTGCTCGTCGTGCCCGTGCCGGCGCCGCTGCTCGACGTGCTGATCATCCTCAACATCCTGCTGGCGCTGGTGATCCTGCTCACGACGCTGTTCGTGAAGAAGCCGCTCGACTTCTCGGTGTTCCCGTCGCTGCTGCTCGTCGCGACGCTGTTCCGCCTCGGCCTCAACGTCGCCTCGACCCGCCTCGTGCTCGGCGAGGGCTACGCGGGCGACGTCATCGCGGCCTTCGGCCACGTGGCGGTCAGCGGCTCGATCATCATCGGCGCGGTCATCTTCTGCATCCTGATCATCATCCAGTTCGTGGTCGTCACGAAGGGCGCCGAGCGCGTCGCCGAGGTCGGGGCCCGCTTCACCCTCGACGCCATGCCCGGCAAGCAGATGGCGATCGACGCCGACCTCAACGCCGGCCTCATCACCGACGAGGTCGCCAAGGAGCGCCGCGCGGCCGTCAGCGCCGAGGCCGACTTCTACGGCTCGATGGACGGCGCCTCGAAGTTCGTCAAGGGCGACGCGATCGCCGGCATCCTCATCATCGTCATCAACCTGGTCGGCGGCGTCGCGATCGGCGCGATCCAGAACGGCATGGCGATCGGCGAGGCCCTCAGCCACTACGGCCTGCTCACCATCGGCGACGGCCTCGTCACCCAGATCCCCGCGCTGCTCATGGCGGTCAGCACGGGCATGATCGTCACCCGGTCGGGCGCCGACAGCGACATGGGGTCGCAGGCGGCCTCGCAGCTGTCGCAGTCGCGCATCGCGATCATGATCGCCGGCGTCGCGGCGATCGGCATGGGGTTCATCCCCGGCATGCCGATCATCCCGTTCCTCGTGATCGGCGCCGGCCTGCTGCTCGTGTCGCAGCGGCTGGCCGCGAAGGCGAAGGCCGAGGAGGCGCAGGAGGCCCTCGAGGCCCTCGCCGCGCCTCCTGCCCCCACCGACACCACCGAGGACCTGCTCGAGCAGATGCGCGTGCACGCGCTCGAGATCCTGCTCGCGCCCGACCTCGTCGACATGGTCAGCGGCTCGTCCGACGACCTGCTCGGCCGGGTCAAGGCGCTGCGCCGCAAGATCGCCGTCGACATGGGGATCGTCGTGCCGCCCGTCCGCACCCGCGACAGCGTCGACCTGCCGCCGTCGACCTACTCGATCCGCATCGCCGGCGTCGAGGCCGGGCGCGGCGTCGCCCCGGCCCGCTCGGTGCTCGCGCTCGGCGACCAGCTCGACGGCCTGCCCGGCACGGCCACGATCGAGCCCGTGTTCGGCCTCGCCGGCAAGTGGGTGCCCGCCGAGATGCGGCACAGCGCCGAGATGACCGGCGCGACCGTGATCGACCGGGTCTCGGTGCTCGTCACCCACCTGTCGTCGATCGTCGCCGACAACGCGGCCCGGCTGCTCAGCCGCGAGGACGTCCGCGTGCTCACCGAGGGGCTCAAGCAGGTCAACGCCTCGGCGATCGACGACCTCGTGCCCGGCATGCTCTCGCTCGCCGAGCTGCAGCGCGTGCTGCAGGGGCTGCTCGCCGAGCGCGTGCCGATCAACGACCTCGGGCGCATCTGCGAGGGGCTGACGCTGCGGGCCAAGGTGTCGACCGACCCGGAGGGCCTCGTCGAGGCGGCCCGCGCCTCCCTCGGCCCGGCGCTCACCGCCCGGCACCTCGACCAGGGCGTGCTGCGCGTCATCATGATCGACCCCGGCCTCGAGCAGTCGATGCTCGAGGGGCTGCGGCCGTCGGACCAGGGCACGCAGATCCTGCTCGACGGCCACCGGGTCGAGCAGGTGCTCGGCTCGCTGCGCGACTCCGTCGCCGCCGTCGAGGCGCAGGGCCTCAGCGCGGTGCTCGTCTGCGCGCCCGCGCTGCGCCCCGCCATCCACCGCCTCGTCTCGGCACAGCAGGGCGGGCTGCCGGTGCTGTCGTACCAGGAGGCCACGGCCGCCGGCTCGACCATCGAGACCGTGGGCGTCGTGCGCGCCGCCGACCCGATCACGGCGGCCTGACGTGCCGACGCGCAGGGTGATGAGCGGCGAGTCGCTCGAGGCGCTCCGGGCCGAGGTGCGGGCCGTCCACGGTCCCGGCGCCCGCATCGTCGCGGCGCAGAAGGTCACCGTCGGGGGAGTCGCGGGCCTCCTCGCCCGCAAGCACTACGAGGTCACCGTCGAGGTGCCCGACCCGCGCACCGACGTGCCGGTCGCGCGCGTCACCATCACGCCGCCGGCGTCCCGGGCCGGCATCGCCGCGCTGCTCGCCGACGCCGACGCGGGCGACGGGCCCGAGCCGCGCGCCGCCGCCAGGCCGCGCACCGCCGCCGAGCCGCGCGTGTCCGCCGGGCCGCGCGACCCGTTCGACGACGTGCTCGCCGGCCGCGACGGCCAGGCGGCCCGGGTCGTCCGCGCCGTGCCGGCGTCCGCCGCCGCGGGGCAGCCGCGCCTCGCGGAGAGCCCCCGCCGTGCCGCCCGCGCGGCCGCGGCCTCCGCCGCCGCGTCGGCGCTCGACGCCGCGTCGCCCGCCGGGCCGCCCGCCGCGCCCGCCGGCGACCTCTCGACCCGCACCGACGCCTTCGCCGAGATCATGGACGACTTCGCCTTCAACGGCATCGCCGCCCCCGAGGCGCCCACGGCCGAGATCGAGGAGGCGCCCGCCGGCCCCCTGACGACCGCCGCCGCCTTCCTGGCCGCGGCCGCCGCCTCCTCGTCCGCACCGGTGCCCGTCGGCCCGGGCGCCGCGGGCGACCTGACGGCGCCGTCCGTGCTGCGCGGGGCCGGCGACCTCGTGGTCGTCGTGGGGCGCCCCGGCGACGCGTTCCGCGTGGCCGCCCAGATGGCGACGTCGTTCGGGCTGCGCTCGGTCGACGCCGCCGACCGCCGCGGCGCGATCCTGGCCCGGGCGACGGGCGTGCACGAGGACTCGGCCGTCGTCACCGCCCTCGCGTGGGACGCCGCCGCGCCCGCCGTCCTCGAGGCGATCGCTGCCGACCAGGTCTGGGTGGCCGTCGACGTCGGGCGCAAGCACGACGACACGGCGCGCTGGGTCGAGGCCGTCCGCGCCGTGCAGCCGGTGGCGGCCGTCGCCGTGGTCGGCGAGGACGACACGGCCACGCCCGGCACGGTGCACCTGCTCGGCGTCCCCGTCGGCTGGCGCGCCTGACCCCAGGCCCCCCTGCCCCGGCCCCCCGTCGGAGGTCGAGAGGCCCCGGATCGACTTCCGGCGCGCCTCCCGGGTCGATCTGGGGCCTCTCGGGCGTCTCGCACCCTTAAGGTGGGGGGATGCTGGTGTTGACGCGCAAGGTCGGGGAGCGGATCCTCATCGGTGACGACATCGTCATCACCGTGCTCGACTCGCGCGGCGACGGCGTGCGCATCGGCATCGACGCGCCCCGCGGCGTGAAGATCCAGCGCGAAGAGGTCGTCAAGGCCGTCACCGAGGCCAACGTCGAGGCCGCCGGCGCGACGTCCGCGGCCGACGCCGAGGCCCGACTGCGCGCCGCCCTCGGCGGCCCCGCGCCCCGCACCGACCGGTAGCGCTCCCCGCGAGCAGCGCCCCCGGCGCCCCGGAGCGCCCGGCCGGCCCAGATCGCCCGGCCGGCCCCGGGATCCCTACCGCGCCCCGAACACGCTCCGGGAGGGCTCCGGCGACGGCACCGCGGTGGCGTCGGTGACGACGGGGGCGCCGGCGACGAAGTCGCGGAGCTCGCGCCCGTGCACCACCTTCGCCGGCAGAGGGTCCGACGAGTAGAGCCGCGGCATGCGGTCGGTGGGCAGCGGCGAGGGCGAGCCGATCAGCACGACGTTGCCGAACCTCCTGCCCTTGAGGGTGGCCGGGTCGGCCACCGCCGCGACGTGCTCGAACACGGTCGAGAGGGTCGACGCCTGACCGCGGGCGAAGGCCAGCCCGGCGCCGTCGGCCGAGTTCACGACGAGCATCCCCGTGGGCGAGAGGAACGCGGAGGCGGCGGCGTAGAACTCGAGGCTCGTCACGTGGGCGGGGATGCGCGACCCGCCGAAGACGTCGACGACGAGCAGGTCGACCGACCCGCGCAGCCCGGTCGGCAGCTTCTCCATCACCTCGCGGGCGTCGCCGTACCGCATGCGGATGGAGGCGCCCCTCGGGAACGGCAGCCGCTCGCGCACCAGCGCGATCAGGTCCGCCTCGAGCTCGATCACCTGCTGCCGGGAGCCCGGCCGCGTCGCCTCGACGTAGCGGGGCAGGGTAAGGGCGCCGCCGCCGAGGTGCAGGGCGGTCAGGGGGCCGTCGGGCAGCAGGTCGATCGCGTGGCCGATGCGGCGCACGTACTCGAAGGCGAGGTGCGTCGGGTCGTCGAGGTCGACGTGCGACTGCGGGGTGCCGTCCACGACCAGCGTGTACGAGCCGGGGCGGTGCCGGTCCTCGTCGACGCGGGCGAGGCCCGCTCCGATCGAGACCTCGGCGGGCGGGTCGTCGTGGGGTGCGGCCATGTCCCGATCCTCCCACCCGGGCGCCCGGGGCGGGAACAGGACGGCGCCGCCCGCGTTATACCCGAGGTCAGCCCCGAGGTCAACGACAGGGCTTGCCAGGCGTGTCCGGGCTGCATAGTATTGACCTTTGCGCTCCCTCGTGCGTCCTGTCGTCATATCGCGGTCGACGACGCACATCCGAGACAGCCCCCGAATATCGCGGCGGGGGCGTCCTCGACCTCGGTCTCCGACACGGTCCTCTGGCCCTGTCGTGCGGCCGACGGCTCCGGGAGGGCCGTTCACCACCCACTCATACTGTCCGACAGTGATGACCCGACGGGGTCCACGGAGGTAACTTCCTTGGCTGCTGCGAACACCGCATCCACCAACTCACCCAAGAACGGCCGAGGCGCATCGCGGCTCTCGTTCGCCAAGATCACCGACACGCTGACGGTCCCCGACCTCCTGGCGCTGCAGACCGAGAGCTTCGACTGGCTCGTCGGCAACGACATCTGGAAGCAGCGCCTCGCCGAGGCGACCGAGCAGGGTCGCACCGACCTCGCCCTGCACTCCGGCCTGGAAGAGATCTTCGAGGAGATCTCGCCGATCGAAGACCTGGGCGAGACCATGCAGCTCAGCTTCACGGCGCCCGAGCTCGAAGACCCCAAGTACTCCATCGACGAGTGCAAGGAGCGCGGCAAGACCTACGCCGCCCCCCTCTACGTCAACGCCGAGTTCATGAACCACCTCACCGGCGAGATCAAGACCCAGACGGTCTTCATGGGCGACTTCCCGCTCATGACCGAGCGCGGCACGTTCATCATCAACGGCACCGAGCGCGTCGTCGTCTCGCAGCTCGTCCGCAGCCCGGGCGTCTACTTCGAGCGCGCCTCCGACAAGACCTCCGACAAGGACATCTACTCGGCGCGCGTCATCCCGAGCCGCGGTGCCTGGCTCGAGTTCGAGATCGACAAGCGCGACCAGGTCGGCGTCCGCATCGACCGCAAGCGCAAGCAGAGCGTCACCGTGTTCCTCAAGGCCCTCGGCCTCACGAGCGAGGAGATCACCGAGAAGTTCGCCGGCTTCGCCTCCATCGAGGCGACCCTCGAGAAGGACGCCATCCTCACCAAGGAGGAGGCCCTCAAGGACATCTACCGCAAGCTGCGCCCGGGCGAGCAGGTCGCCGCCGAGGCCGCGCGTGCGCTCCTCGACAACTTCTACTTCAACCCGAAGCGCTACGACCTGGCGAAAGTGGGTCGCTACAAGATCAACCGCAAGCTCGGCATCGACGCGCCCCTCGGCGACTCGGTCCTGACCGTCGACGACATCGTCGCGACGATCAAGTACCTCGTCTCGCTGCACGCCGAGCAGAAGACGATCGACGGCACGCGCGACGGCGAGTCCGTCGAGCTCCGCCTCGACGTCGACGA
This sequence comes from Frigoribacterium faeni, assembly GCF_011761235.1. Classification (GTDB taxonomy): domain Bacteria; phylum Actinomycetota; class Actinomycetes; order Actinomycetales; family Microbacteriaceae; genus Frigoribacterium; species Frigoribacterium faeni_A. Next base: position 571,698 of record NZ_JAAOYW010000002.1, on the reverse strand, counting down.
CATCGACCACTTCGGCAACCGTCGCATCCGCGCGGTCGGCGAGCTGATCCAGAACCAGGTCCGCACCGGCCTGTCCCGCATGGAGCGCGTCGTCCGCGAGCGCATGACCACGCAGGACATCGAGGCGATCACCCCGCAGACCCTGATCAACGTGCGACCCGTCGTCGCCGCGATCAAGGAGTTCTTCGGCACCTCGCAGCTGTCGCAGTTCATGGACCAGAACAACCCGCTGTCGGGCCTGACCCACAAGCGCCGCCTCAGCGCCCTCGGCCCCGGCGGCCTGAGCCGCGAGCGCGCCGGCGTCGAGGTCCGCGACGTCCACCCGTCGCACTACGGCCGCATGTGCCCCATCGAGACCCCTGAAGGCCCGAACATCGGCCTGATCGGCTCGCTGGCGTCGTTCGCCCGCATCAACTCGTTCGGCTTCATCGAGACGCCGTACCGTCGCGTCCAGGGCGGCAACGTCACGACGACGATCGACTACCTCACCGCCTCCGAGGAGGACGACTACGTCGTCGCCCAGGCCAACGCCCCGCTCGACGACGACTTCAACTTCGTCGACGACAAGGTGCTGGTCCGCAAGAAGGGCGGCGAGGTGGAGCTCGTCGCCAAGGACGAGGTCGACTACATGGACGTCTCGCCGCGCCAGATGGTCTCCGTCGCGACGTCGCTCATCCCGTTCCTCGAGCACGACGACGCGAACCGCGCCCTCATGGGCGCGAACATGCAGCGCCAGGCCGTCCCGCTGGTCCGCAGCGAGAGCCCCCTGGTCGGCACCGGCATGGAGGGCTACACCGCGATCGACGCCGGTGACGTCGTCACCGCCGACGCCGCGGGCGTGGTGTCCGAGGTCTCGGCCGACGTCGTCACCGTCCAGCTCGACGAGGGCGGCACGCAGGAGTACTACCTGCGCAAGTTCGACCGCTCGAACCAGGGCGCCAGCTACAACCACCGCGTGATCGTCGACGCCGGTCAGCGCATCGAGGTCGGCGAGGTCATCGCCGACGGCCCTGCGACCGAGAACGGCGAGCTCGCGCTCGGCAAGAACCTGCTCGTCGCGTTCATGCCGTGGGAGGGCTACAACTACGAGGACGCGATGATCCTGTCGCAGAACCTCGTCAAGGACGACACGCTCTCCTCGATCCACATCGAGGAGTACGAGGTCGACGCCCGCGACACGAAGCTCGGCAAGGAGGAGATCACCCGTGACCTCCCCAACGTCAGCCCCGACCTGCTGGCCGACCTCGACGAGCGCGGCATCATCCGCATCGGCGCCGAGGTCCGCCCCGGCGACATCCTCGTCGGCAAGGTCACGCCCAAGGGCGAGACCGAGCTCTCCGCAGAAGAGCGCCTGCTGCGCGCGATCTTCAACGAGAAGAGCCGTGAGGTCCGCGACACGTCCCTGAAGGTGCCCCACGGCGAGCAGGGAACCGTCATCGGCGTCAAGGTCTTCGACTCGCAGGACGGCGACGACGAGCTCGGCTCGGGCGTCAACCAGCGCGTCGTGGTCTTCATCGCCCAGAAGCGCAAGATCACCGCGGGCGACAAGCTCGCCGGCCGTCACGGCAACAAGGGCGTCATCTCGACGATCCTGCCCGTCGAGGACATGCCGTTCCTCGAGGACGGCACGCCGGTCGACATCATCCTCAACCCGCTGGGCGTCCCCGGTCGAATGAACTTCGGCCAGGTGCTCGAGATCCACCTCGGGTGGATCGCGGCGCAGGGCTGGAACGTCGAGGGCATCCAGGAGTGGGCGAAGAACCTGCCTCCCGAGGCCCTGAGCGCGGCGCCCGGCACGAAGGTCGCCACCCCGGTGTTCGACGGCGCGGCGGAGCGCGAGATCGAGGGCCTCCTCGAATCGACGCTGCCCACCCGCGACGGCGACCGCCTCATCGGTGCCTCCGGCAAGGCGCGCCTGTTCGACGGTCGTTCGGGAGAGCCCTTCCCGAACCCCATCTCGGTCGGCTACATGTACATCCTGAAGCTGCACCACCTCGTCGACGACAAGATCCACGCTCGCTCGACGGGCCCCTACTCGATGATCACGCAGCAGCCCCTGGGCGGTAAGGCCCAGTTCGGCGGACAGCGCTTCGGAGAGATGGAGGTGTGGGCCCTCGAGGCCTACGGTGCCGCCTACGCGCTGCAGGAGCTCCTCACGATCAAGTCGGACGACATCCTCGGCCGCGTCAAGGTCTACGAGGCGATCGTCAAGGGCGAGAACATCCAGGAGCCCGGCATCCCCGAGAGCTTCAAGGTCCTCATCAAGGAGATGCAGTCGCTCTGCCTGAACGTCGAGGTCCTCTCGGCCGACGGCCAGACGGTGAGCCTGCGCGACACGGACGACGAGGTCTTCCGTGCCGCCGAAGAGCTCGGCATCAACATCTCCTCCCGCTTCGAGTCGTCGAACGTCGACGAAATCTGAGCCCCCTCCCACAACGACACGTCGATACATCTGACAAGGGACTGAATTTTGATCGAAGCAACAACTTTCGATGAGCTGCGGATCGGCCTGGCCACGGCCGAGAACATCCGTGCCTGGTCGCACGGTGAGGTCAAGAAGCCGGAGACCATCAACTACCGCACGCTGAAGCCCGAGAAGGACGGCCTCTTCGGAGAGCAGATCTTCGGGCCGTCGCGTGACTGGGAGTGCGCGTGCGGCAAGTACAAGCGCGTCCGCTTCAAGGGCATCGTCTGCGAGCGCTGCGGCGTCGAGGTCACGAAGTCGTCGGTGCGCCGTGAGCGCATGGGCCACATCGAGCTCGCCGCCCCCGTCACGCACATCTGGTACTTCAAGGGCGTCCCGTCGCGCCTCGGCTACCTGCTCGACATGGCGCCGAAGGACCTCGAGAAGGTCATCTACTTCGCCGCCTACATGGTGATCTCGATCGACGACGAGGGCCGTCACGCCGACATGCCCGGTCTCGAGAACGAGCTCCGCCTCGAGATCAAGCAGCTCGAGACGCAGCGCGACACCCGCATCGCCGACCGCCTGCAGAAGCTCGAGGACGACCTCGCCGCTCTTGAAGAAGAGGGTGCGAAGAGCGACCAGAAGCGCCGCGCGAAGGACGTCGCCGAGAAGGAGATGGGCCAGACCCGCAAGGCCTTCGACGAGGACATCAACCGCCTCGAGCGCGTGTGGGAGGACTTCCGCACGCTCAAGGTCGGCGACCTCAAGCCCGAGGACGCCGTGTTCCACGAGCTCCAGGACCGCTTCGGCATGTACTTCGAGGCCCACATGGGCGCCGAGGCCATCAAGAAGCGCCTCGAGGGCTTCGACCTCACCACCGAGGCCGAGAACCTGCACCTGCAGATCTCGGAGGGCAAGGGCCAGAAGAAGATCCGCGCGATCAAGCGCCTGCGCGTCGTCAGCTCCTTCCTCGCCACGGGCAACTCGCCCGCCGCGATGGTGCTCGACGTCGTGCCGGTGATCCCGCCGGAGCTGCGCCCGATGGTGCAGCTGGACGGCGGCCGCTTCGCGACCTCCGACCTGAACGACCTGTACCGCCGCGTCATCAACCGCAACAACCGCCTCCGTCGACTGCTCGACCTCGGTGCCCCCGAGATCATCGTCAACAACGAGAAGCGGATGCTGCAGGAGGCGGTGGACGCGCTCTTCGACAACGGTCGCCGTGGTCGTCCCGTCACGGGCACCGGCAACCGCGCCCTGAAGTCCCTGAGCGACATGCTCAAGGGAAAGCAGGGTCGGTTCCGCCAGAACCTGCTCGGCAAGCGCGTCGACTACTCGGGTCGTTCGGTCATCATCGTCGGCCCGACGCTCAAGCTGCACCAGTGCGGCCTGCCCAAGCAGATGGCGCTCGAGCTGTTCAAGCCGTTCGTCATCAAGCGCCTGATCGACCTGTCGCACGCTCAGAACATCAAGAGCGCCAAGCGCATGGTCGAGCGTTCGCGCCCGCAGGTGTGGGACGTCCTCGAGGAGATCATCCGCGAGCGCCCCGTGCTGCTGAACCGCGCGCCCACGCTCCACCGTCTGGGCATCCAGGCCTTCGAGCCCCAGCTCGTCGAGGGCAAGGCCATCCAGCTGCACCCGCTCGTCTGCGCGGCGTTCAACGCCGACTTCGACGGCGACCAGATGGCCGTGCACCTGCCGCTGTCCGTCGAGGCCCAGGCCGAGGCGCGCATCCTGATGCTCGCGTCGAACAACATCCTGAAGCCGTCCGACGGCCGTCCGGTGACCCTGCCCGCACAGGACATGATCATCGGCCTGCACTACCTGACGACGGTCACCGAGGGCGCCACCGGCGAAGGCCGTGCCTTCTCGTCGGTGTCCGAGGCGATCCTCGCCAAGGACCAGGGCACGCTCGACCTCAACGCGATGGTCAAGATCCGCATGAACGGCGTGCACTTCGCCGAGGGCGAGGCTCCCGAGGGCTACGAGGTCGGACAGGACATCCTGCTCGACACGACCCTCGGTCGCGCGCTCTTCAACGAGAACCTGCCGGCGGACTACCCGTTCGTGCAGCAGGTGACCGACAAGGGCATGCTCTCGACGATCGTCAACGACCTCGCCGAGCGCTACCCCAAGGTCGCCGTGGCCGCCGCCCTGGACAACATCAAGGACGCGGGCTTCTACTGGGCCTCGCGCTCCGGCGTCACGGTCGCCCTCTCCGACGTCCTCACGCCTCCGCGCAAGCCGGAGATCGTGGCGGGCTACGAGAAGCAGGCCGCCGCGGTGCAGTCCGAGTTCGACAAGGGCCTCATCAGCGACGCCGAGCGTCGTGCGGACCTGATCAAGATCTGGACGGAGGCCACGAACGAGGTCGCCGCCGAGATGCGGTCGAACTTCCCGGTCGACAACACGATCAACCGCATGGTCACGTCGGGTGCCCGAGGCAACTGGCTGCAGGTGCGCAACATCGCCGGCATGCGAGGCCTCGTGAACAACCCGAAGGGCGACATCATCCCCCGCCCGATCATCTCGTCGTACCGCGAGGGCCTGTCGGTGGCCGAGTACTTCATCGCGACGCACGGTGCCCGCAAGGGCCTGGCCGACACGGCCCTCCGTACGGCCGACTCGGGGTACCTGACCCGTCGACTCGTCGACGTGTCGCAGGACGTCATCATCCGTGAGGACGACTGCGGCACCTCGCGCGGCCTCGAGATGCCGATCGCCGCACCCGACGCCGACGGCGTCATGGTGCGCGACGCGACCGTCGAGAACACCGTGTTCGCCCGTTCGCTGGCGGCCGCGGCCGTCGACGCCCAGGGCACCGTGGTGGCCGAGGCCGGCGCGGACGTCGGAGACGTGCTGATCGACGAGCTCGTGACGGCGGGGGTCGAGACCATCAAGGTCCGTTCCGTGCTCACCTGCGAGGCCGCGGTCGGCGTCTGCGCCCAGTGCTACGGCCGCTCGCTGGCCACCGGCAACCTGGTCGACATCGGCGAGGCCGTCGGCATCATCGCGGCCCAGTCGATCGGCGAGCCCGGCACGCAGCTGACGATGCGCACCTTCCACACCGGCGGCTCGGCCTCGGCCGACGACATCACGCAGGGTCTTCCCCGCGTGACGGAGCTGTTCGAGGCTCGCACCCCCAAGGGCGCGTCCCCGATCGCCGACGGTGCCGGTCGCATCACGATCGAGGACACGGACAAGGCCCGACGGGTCATCCTCAACCTCGACAACGGCGACGAGCCGGTCATCTACCCCGTGCTCAAGCGCTCGACCCTCCTCGTCGAGGACGGTCAGCACGTCGAGCTCGGTGCGCAGATCATCGCCGGTGCGGTCGACCCGAAGGAGGTCCTGCGAGTCAAGGGCGTCCGTGCGGTCCAGCAGCACCTCGTCGGCGGCGTCCAGGACGTCTACCGCTCGCAGGGCGTGCCGATCCACGACAAGCACATCGAGGTCATCGTCCGTCAGATGCTCCGCAAGGTCACCGTCGTCGACCACGCCGACACCGACCTGCTCCCCGGTGAGCTCGTCGACCGGTCGAAGTACAACGAGATCAACCGTGCGGCGCTGACCGAGGGCAAGCGGACCGCGTCCGCCCGCCAGGAGGTCATGGGCATCACCAAGGCCTCGCTCGCGACCGAGTCGTGGCTGTCGGCCGCCTCCTTCCAGGAGACGACCCGCGTGCTCACGCAGGCCGCGATGGAGGGCAAGAGCGACCCGCTGGTCGGTCTGAAGGAGAACGTGATCATCGGAAAGCTGATCCCCGCCGGAACCGGCCTGTCGCGCTACCGCGACGTCTCGGTCGAGGCGACGGAGGAGGCGAAGGCTGAGCGGTACCCCAACCGCGTGTTCACGGACGACGCGTCGTTCAGCGAGGCTGACCTCAGCTTCGTCGACTTCGACTCGTTCTCGTCGGACGACTTCACCCCCGGCACCTACAACTGATCGGCTGCCGCCACGGAGGCGAAGCAGGTCTGACGACCCGCTGAGCCACCGGCACCACGACGGGCCCCGGCCCTCGCACCACGCGAGGGACGGGGCCCGTCGTCGTCGGTCCGACCCGAGGAGGCGCGGGCCGGGTCGTGCGGGCAGGGTCGCGCGGGCCGGGTCGCACGGGCCGGGTCGCACGGGTCAGGTCGCCCGTCCGGCTCGCGACCGCCCCGGGCGCCGGGCAGGATGGGGGGATGAGCACCGACCAGACCGAGCCCCGTCCCGAGCCCACCGTCGCCCGCGGCGAGGCGGCGGAGGGCGTGCGGCTCGACGCGGTCGACCGTCCCGTCAGCGCGCGCGTCCCGCGTCCGGACGCCCGCCTCCCTCGCGACCGGGACGGCCTGCGCTGGCGACCGGCGACGCTCGTCGACCTGGGCGCCCTGCACGCCCTCGACGGGCGCGTCGCCGCCATCGACCACCCGCTGCACGTGACGTCGCTGGCGTCGATGCGGCAGCTGCTCGAGACGCCGGGCATCGACCTCGAGCGCGACTCCCTCGTCGCCGAGGAGCCCGACGGGCAGCTCGTCGCCTGGGGCGTGAGCGCCCTCTGGCCGGTGCGCGAGTCGGTGGTGCGCGTGTCGGTCGACGGCGGCGTCGACCCGTCCCGACGGGGCCTGGGCCTCGGACGCGACCTGGTCGAGTGGCAGCGGCTGCGCGGCGAGCAGCACCTGGCGGCCGCCGACGACGTGCTGCCGGCGGTGCTCGCGGGGGGCGTCGACGAGGGGGCCGAGGCCCACGCGCACCTGCTGCAGCGCCAGGGCTTCGGCCCGGCCCGCTGGTGGAGCACGCTCAGCCGCGACCTGGCCGAGCCCGTCGAGCCCGTCGCGCTCGACCCGGCCGTGCGGCTCGAGTCGTACACGCCCGAGCGCGAGGAGGCGACGCGCCTGGCCCGCAACGAGGCCTTCGTCGACCACTGGGGCAGCCAGGCCAGCACGCCCGAGGTGTGGAGCATGCTCGTCGGCGCCGCCACGTTCCGACCCGACCTGTCGTTCGTCGCGGTCGCCGAGGGCGACGACGGCGAGGAGGCGGTGGTCGCGTTCGTCCTGACGACGGTCGAGCCCGAGCAGTGGGCCGCGCACGGCGGCCGCAGCACCCACGTCGACTACGTGGGCGTGCGCCGGGCCTGGCGCGGCCGCCACCTCGCCCAGTCGCTGGTGGCGACCGCGCTGTCGCGGCACGCCGAGGCCGGGTTCGACCTCTGCGTGCTCGACGTCGACTCGACGAGCCCGACCGGCGCGGTGGGGCTGTACGAGCGCGCCGGCTTCGCCCTCGCCGGGCGGCGCGCGGCCTACCTGCGCGAGTACTGACCCCGGGCGGGACCAGCCGGGGCCGGTCCGGCCCGGGGCGAGCGCGCCTCGGGGCTAGCCCCGGACCGTCAGGACCTCGGCGCCGTCGTCGGTGATCGCGACGGTGTGCTCGCTGTGCGCGGTGAGGCACCCGGTCGCGCTGCGCAGGGTCCACCCGTCGTCGTCGGTGACGAGCTCGTCGGTGTCGGCCATGACCCACGGCTCGAGGGCGAGCAGCAGGCCGGGGCGCAGGCGGTAGCCGCGGCCGGGTCGTCCGATGTTCGCCACGTGCGGGTCCTGGTGCATGGTGGTGCCGATGCCGTGGCCGCCGAACTGCGTGTTGACGGGGTAGCCGGCGTCCGTGAGCACCGAGCCGATCGCGTACGAGACGTCGCCGATGCGGGCCCCGGGCACCGCGGCCTCGATCGCCGCGGCCAGGGCGCGCTCCGTGACCTCGATCAGCTCGGTGCTGCCCGCGGGACGGCTCGTGCCGACGACGAAGCTCAGGGCCGAGTCGGCGGCGAGGCCGTTCAGCACGACGGCCAGGTCGAGGGTGAGCAGGTCGCCGTCGCGCAGGGCGTAGTCGTGGGGCAGCCCGTGCAGCACGGCGTCGTTGACGGCCGTGCAGATCCAGTGCCCGAAGGGCCCGCGGCCGAACGAGGGCGCGTAGTCGACGTAGCAGGACTCGGCCCCGGCCTCGAGGATCATCTCGCGGGTCCACTCGTCGATCTCGAGCAGGTTCGTGCCGACGACGACGCGCTGGCGCACCGTCTGCAGGATGTGCCCGACGAGCGCTCCGGCGTCACGGGCCCGGCCCAGCTCGGCGGGGGTGAAGATCTCGATCACGGGGGCGTCTCCTCGGTTCTGCCGTCGTGCGGCGGGACAACTGTCCCGGCAATGCTATGCGGGCCGTCCCCGGGGGCGCGCCCCCGCCTCCTCGTCCGGGCCTAGGGTCGGGGGGTGCAGTTCGAGCAGGCCCTGACCGACACCGTCCTCCTGCGGGAGGCGCGGGTCGGCGACGCCGCCGCCCTCGCCGACGCCCACCGGCGCAACCGCGAGCACCTCGCCCCGTGGGACCCGGAGCGGCCGCCGTCGTTCTTCGAGCCCGCCGGCCAGCTCGCGATGCTCACGGCGCGGATCGCGTCGGCCGAGGCCGGCGAGCAGCAGCCGTTCCACCTGATGGAGGGCGACCGCGTCGTCGGCACCATCGCGCTCAACCAGATCGTCCGCGGCCCCCTGCAGCGGGCCTCGGTCGGCTACTGGGTCGACCGGGAGCGCACGGGCCGCGGGCTCGCCACGGCGGCGCTGGCGGCCGTCGTCGACCTCGCGGCCACCCGGCTCCGGCTGCACCGCCTCGAGGCGAGCGCCCTGCCGCACAACGCGGGGTCGCGGGCGGTGCTGGCCGCCTCGGGCTTCGATCAGTTCGGCACGGCGCCGGGCTACCTCCGCATCGCGGGGGAGTGGCGCGAGCACGTGCTGTACCAGCGCCTCCTCGACTAGGCGGCCGGCGCCTCCTCGACCGGACCGCCGCGCACGACCAGGCCGCCGCGGGAGACCGGGCCGCCGCGCGAGACCGGGCCGCCGCGCACGCCGACGGGGCGCCGACCATGTGGTCGACGCCCCGTCGGGTGCCGCGTCGCGGCGCAGGGTGCCGCGACGCCGGTGCGGGAGCAGCTCAGAAGGCGAGCAGGCCCTCGACCTCCTTGGACTTCATGCGGGCGAGGGCGAGGTTCGCCTTGGTGCGGTCGAGCACGAAGTAGATGAAGACCTCGCGGTTGCTGGCGAGGGGGCGGATGATGTGGATCTGGCTCGACAGGGTGATGAGGATGTCCTCGATCGAGTCGGCGAGGCCCAGCGACTTCGCCGTCTTGAGCTTGGCGCGGACGACCTCGGTGTTGCCGGCCGCGGCCAGCTCGAGGTCGATGCCGGTGCCGGCGCCGCCGAGCAGCATGCCGGAGGCGCTGTCCACGACGGCGGCGGCCATCGCGCCGTCGACGGAGAGGAGGGTCTCGAGGGAGTCGTTGATGTTCGCCATGGGGTGCGTTCTTCCTGTTCGGGTCTCTGCAGCTCGGTATCGAGCGCGTCGGAACTGACCCGGGCGGGTCAGGGATGGTGCGGTCGAGGGCGCCGACGGGTGGTCGGTGCCGCTCGTCGTCCTGCCGCGGAGGTGCGGCCGGAGCGGTCGGAGGGGCCGGGCGGCGTGCCTGGCCAGGATCAGTACGCCGGGACGGCCTGCTGGTCGGCAGGCGCGTCCGGCTGGGCTGCGGGGCGGTCGGCGAGGGAGGCGGCCAGCTGCTGGGCGCAGCGGCGCGCGACCGAGAGGGCCTTGCCGAGCGTCTCGTCGTCGTCGAACAGCGCGCCGAGCACGACGGGGTGCCCGGGGACGCGGAGCTGGATGACGTGGCCCTTCTGGGAGGCGATGATGACGTACTCGCTCGAGCCGATCCGCACCTCCCGCGCGACGGCCTCGCTGAGGGCCTGGATGGAGCTGGCCATGCTGGCGAAGCGGTTCGCGTCGACCTTGCCGTCGGGCACGTGGACGACCTCGAAGCCGTCGTCGGTGAGGAACGACGCGTAGACGAGCGAGCGGCTCACGTCGCCCATGGCGAGCAGGGCCTCGCGGCCCAGGTCGACGACGACGGGGTCGAGGTGGGGCGCGACGTTCATCGGGCTGCCGCCGAGGTCGGCTGCGAGGCGGTGGACGTCAGGAACATCTCCCGCATCTCGATGTTGGCGACGAGCGTCATCAGGACGGTGCGCATCTGGTCTTCCTCTCGGGGGTCGACGGTGAACACCGGCACGACCAGGTCGGGACGGCGCTCGGTCAGCGCCGCCGAGTAGTCGGCCACCGTCGGGGTGGCCGAGACGTCGGAGCGCGTGGCCGCGACGACGACCCCGCCGCGGTCGTACAGGTCGCGGAACTCGTCGAGGAACGCGAGCATCTCGCCCACCGGGTCGGCCGCGTCGTTGTTGACGAGCAGCACCATGCCCTTGGCGCGCTCCTTGAGGATGCTCCACATGAAGTCGAAGCGCTGCTGGCCGGGGATGCCGTAGAGGCGCACCTTGTCGGTGTCGCCGAGGGTGATCTCGCCGTAGTCGAGGGCGACCGTCGTGGTGTCCTTGTCGGCGGTCTCGCGGTCGGTGTTCGCGGCCTCGGTGCGGACGACCTCGGTCTCGCTGAGCGTCTCGATGGCGGTCGTCTTGCCGGCGCCCATGGGGCCGCCGAAGAGGATGACGTGCTCGGCCATCAGAGACCGAGCCTGTCGCGCAGGCGGCTGAAGAGGCCGCCGCGGCGCTGCTGCGGGGCGGGCGGGACGTAGACGGGGTCGGCCGAGACGGCGACCTCGCTGGGCTCCGGCGACTCGGCGCGGAGCAGGCGCATCAGGCTGAAGGCGTTGATCAGGCGACGGGCCTCGGCCGGGTCGGACTCGCTGGCGTTGGCCAGCTCGCCGACGGGCAGGAACGTGTAGCCGAGCATGGCGGTCATGCGCATCTGCTCCGGGGTGTGCGCGAGCATCGTGAAGTTCGGCCAGCGCACGAGCTTGTAGCGGTCGTCGCGCTGCAGCCACCAGGCGAGCTCGCCCAGGAACGAGTGGTTGCCGATCAGCCAGACGAGCGCGTCGAGGTCGGTGCCGGGGGCGCGAGACGCCTCGACGGCGGGGTCCTTGGGCTCGACCACCACGTCGATGTCGACCGGCTCGGACGGGAACGCGGTCAGCGGGGTGTCCCACCAGTAGGCGTTCGTCTCGAGGTCGATCACCAGGGGCAGGTGGTCCGCCTGGCGCACGACCACGATCGACGAGGTCGGCTGCTGCTGCAGGCGGTGGAGGGCGATGGCGACGCCGGTCCAGCCGAACGACGGCACGGTGATGCCCGTCGTCTCGGGACTGCGGGAGTCGCCGGTGAAGGGGGCCTGCGAGGCCGCGGGCGCGGTCCTGGCAGGGTCGAACGTCATCTCGTGACCGTGCATCGTGTAGGTCTCCTCAGGGGTCGGCGGTCGTCGTCCGTGAACTGAGCCACACCTGTCGTGCCCAGGACCGCCGACGTCCACTAGACCAGTCGCGCCGAGCGGCGTGCCATCCCCCGTTCTGGGCGACGACGGCCCCCTTTCTGGGCGTGCCCGGCGCCTCCTCGGCCCTGCCGTCCCGACGCTGTGACGCAGACGGGGGGCACCCTCACTGGGACGTGTCGGGGGCACGGCACGGCCGTAGCGTGGCGACTGCTCGGGACGACTCCCGAGGACCTGTGCCGCCCGGACCCCGACATGCCGGGTGCGCGTACCGAGGAGATGCACCCGTGGCTTCGATGACCGAGATCCTGATCCTGCACGGCCTGCTGCCCATGGAGCACCTCGACCGTGTGGGCCGCCGCGGCGCCGACGAGGAGGCGTCCATCCGGGAGCTGCTCGAGTCCGGCACCGTGACCACCGCGCAGGTGGCCCGCGCCCGGGCCCAGGCCAACGGGGTCGACTTCGTCGAGCTCGTCGACTACCCCGTCGACCGCGCCGCCGTCACGATGGTGCCCGCCGCGGTCTGCCGCCGGCACAGCGTGCTGCCGATCGCGGTGCGCGACGGCCTCCTCCTGCTCGCCATGGCCGACCCGGGCGACGTCTTCGCGATCGACGACGTGCGCGCCGCCCTGAAGATCGGCGTCGAGCCCGTGCTCGCCGACCGCGCCGACCTGCAGGCCGCCCTCGACCGCTACCTCCGTGCCGACGACGAGCTCAACGACCTGACCTCGACCCTCGAGGAGGAGACGAACGCCGTCGAGGCCGCCCAGGCCGACATCGCCTCCGCCGGCCCCGACGACGACGTGCCGATCGTGCGCTTCGTCAACCTGCTCGTCAGCCAGGCGATCACCGACCACGCCTCCGACATCCACATCGAGCCGGCCGAGCACGACGTGCGCATCCGGTACCGCATCGACGGCGTGCTGCACGAGATGCAGCCCGCCCCGAAGGCGATCCAGAACGGCGTCATCTCTCGCCTCAAGATCATGAGCGAGATCGACATCGCCGAGCGCCGCCGCCCCCAGGACGGCCGCATGTCGGTGCGCCACGGCGGCCGCCAGATCGACCTGCGCGTCGCCACGCTGCCGACCGTGTGGGGCGAGAAGGTCGTCATGCGGATCCTCGACAACTCGAACACGTCGATGAGCCTGCGCGACCTCAACCTGCTCGAGCGCAACTTCGACGTGTACGCCGCCTCGTACTCGAAGCCCTACGGCATGATCCTCGTCACGGGCCCCACCGGCTCGGGCAAGTCGACCACCCTGTACACGACCCTGAACGCCGTGGCGCGGCCCGAGATCAACGTCATCACGGTCGAGGACCCGGTCGAGTACCGCATGGACGGCATCAACCAGGTGCAGGTCAACCCCAAGGCGGGCCTGACCTTCGCCGGCGCGCTGCGCAGCATCCTGCGGTCCGACCCCGACGTCGTCCTGCTCGGCGAGATCCGCGACCACGAGACCGCCCAGATCGCCATCGAGGCGTCGCTGACCGGCCACCTCGTGCTGAGCACGCTGCACACGAACGACGCCCCGAGCGCCATCACCCGCCTCACCGAGATGGGCATCGAGCCGTTCCTCGTCGGCAGCGCCATCGACTGCGTCGTCGCCCAGCGCCTCGCCCGGCGCCTCTGCGACCGCTGCAAGACGCCGACGTCGTACACGCCCCGCCAGCTCGAGCACCTGCGGTTCCCCGTGCGGCTCGACGAGCCCGCGCCGCTGGTCTACCAGCCCGTCGGCTGCGCCCAGTGCTCGAACACCGGCTACCGCGGCCGCATCGCCCTGCACGAGGTGATGAGCGTCTCCGAGGAGATCGAGCGCCTCGCCGTCGCCCGTGCGTCGAGCGCCGAGATCGCGCGCGTCGCCGCCGAGCAGGGCATGGTCAGCCTCCGCCACGACGGCTGGGCCAAGGCGAAGCTCGGCCTCACGAGCGTCGAAGAGATCCTGCGGGTCGTCGCGTGAGCGCCTCGCCCCGTCCCGTCCCGTCCGTCCGCCGCACCGCACCCGAGGGGGAGCCCGCATGAGCGACAACGTCTTCGAGATCCCCGACCAGGTCGACCCCGCCGACGGCTGGACCCCCGGCACGCCCGGCAACGACCTGAGCACCCAGACGCCCGCCACCGCGTGGGAGTTGCCGCCGGCCGTCTCGCCCATGTCGCCCCACCGCGGCGACGACGAGCACGGCCCCGTCTACTCGATGGACGACGAGGAGGCAGGGGAGGCGGTGCTCGGCTGGAGCCCCACGCCCGCTCCCACGAGCCGTCGCGCCGCCCGTCTCGCCAGCGCCCTCGAGGGCGGCGGCATGCCCGCCCGCACCCCGTGGAGCGACCCCCGCTTCGACGAGGCCGAGACGCCCGCGGCCCAGGTCGCCCCGGCGAGCCCCGCGGTGGGCGGGCCGGGCGCGGCAGTGCCCGGCGCGGCGGTGCCCGGTGTCGCAGTACCTGGTGCGTACATGCCGCCGTGGCTCGCTGCCGAGGCCGCCCTCGAGGACGCGGCCGCCGCCTCCTCGGCTGCCTCCGCGCCCGACGTGTCGTCGGCCGCGCCGACTTCGCCGCAGCTGGGCGACGGCGGCCTGCTGCGCGTGCCGTCGTTCGCGCCGACCAGCCCCCAGCACGTCGCCGAGGAGGCGCCCCTCGCCGCCCCGGTCATGTCCCGACCCGGCATCGAGCTGCACGAGCACGCCCGCACCCAGGCGCACCCGGCCCTCATCTCGGCGCTCTGCGAGGTCGTGCTGCAGGGCGCGTCCGACCTGCACGTCACGGTCGACGCCGTCCCGACCGTCCGCGTCGACGGCGCGCTGCAGCCGGCCCTGCCCGGCGGCGAGCCCTGGGACGCCCCGACCGTCGCGGCCGCGCTGACCAGCCTGCTCACCCCCGCCATGCGGGCCCAGTTCGACGAGGCGCTCGAGCTCGACTTCGCGTACTCGCTGTCGGACGAGTCGCGCTTCCGCGTGAACTTCTACCAGCAGCGCGGCGCGATGGGCGCGGCGTTCCGCCTGATCCCGACCGAGATCAAGCAGCTGCACGACCTCGGGGTGCCCGAGGTGGTCAGCCGCTTCGCGAAGCTGCCCCGCGGCCTCGTGCTCGTCACGGGCCCCACCGGCTCGGGCAAGTCGACGACGCTCGCCGCTCTGATCGACCTCGTGAACCGCACGCGCGCCGACCACATCGTGACGGTCGAGGACCCGATCGAGTTCATGCACCAGCACAAGAAGGCGATCGTCAACCAGCGCGAGGTCGGCAACGACACGCACAGCTTCGCGAACGCCCTCAAGCACGTGCTGCGCCAGGACCCGGACGTCATCCTGATCGGCGAGCTCCGCGACCTCGAGACGATCTCGGTCGCGCTGACCGCCGCCGAGACCGGCCACCTCGTCTTCGCCACGCTGCACACGCAGAGCGCCGCGCAGACGATCGACCGCGTCATCGACGTGTTCCCGCCGCACCAGCAGGACCAGGTGCGCACCCAGCTCGCGTCGACCCTGCAGGGGGTCGTCTGCCAGACGCTGCTGCCGAAGGCGGGCGGCAAGGGCCGTGTCGTCGCCACCGAGATCATGATGATGACCCCGGCCATCGGCAACCTCGTGCGCGAGGGCAAGACGTACCAGATCGCGTCGTCGATGCAGGCGGGGCGCGACCTCGGCATGCACACGATGGACCAGAAGCTGGCAGACCTCGTCAACACCGGCACCGTCACGCACAAGGCGGCGATGGAGAAGGTGCACGACACCGAGGGCTTCGACCGCCTCGTCACCCGCGTGATCAACAAGTCCGAGACGACCGGCCTCGACGCCGGCATCGACTTCGGCGACGCCTTCTCGATCGGGAGCAACTGATGGCCACCAGCACCGCCTACGCCTACAAGGGCCGCGACTCGGCCGGCAAGGTCGTCAAGGGCAAGGTCGACGCGTCGAGCGAGGGCGCCGTCGTCACGCGGCTGCGCACGATGGGCGTCCAGCCCATCTCGATCGCCGCGGCGAGCGACGGAACGGGCCTGCAGCGCGAGATCTCGCTCGGCGGCCTCGGCGGCGGCGGCGTCAAGATGAAGGAGGTCGCGGTCATGTCGCGCCAGATGGCGACGATGATCGCGTCCGGCCTGTCCCTGCTGCGCACCCTGACGATCCTCGCCGACCAGGTCGACAACAAGACCCTGCAGAAGGTCATGCAGGAGGTGCGCGACGACGTCGAGACCGGCGTCTCGTTCTCCGACGCGGTCGGCAAGCACGACAAGCACTTCCCGCCCCTGATGATCAACATGATCCGGGCCGGCGAGGTCGGCGGGTTCCTCGACAAGGCGCTCGAGTCGACGGCGGACAACTTCGAGAAGGAGGTGGAGCTGCGCTCGACGATCAAGTCGGCCATGACCTACCCGGTCGTCGTGCTCGTCATGTCGCTCGTCGCCGTCGTCGTCATGCTGACGTTCATCGTGCCCGTCTTCCAGGAGATGTTCACGAACCTCGGCGGGCAGCTCCCGCTGCCGACGATGATGCTCGTCTACGCGTCCAAGGCCATGCCGGTCGTCCTGCCCGTGGCCATCGTCGTCGGCATCGGCTTCTCGATCTGGTGGCGGACCAACAAGAACTCCGTCAAGGTCAGGTCGAAGCTCGATCCCGTCAAGCTCAAGCTGCCGGTCTTCGGCGACCTGCTGCGCAAGATCGCCATCGCCCGCTTCTCGCGCAACTTCTCGAACATGATCGGCGCCGGCGTGCCCATCCTCACCGCGCTGCGCATCGTCGGCGAGGTCTCGGGCAACTACGTGCTCGAGGAGGCGCTGGTCGACGTCGCCGAGTCGGTGCGGCAGGGCGAGTCGATCGCCGCGCCCCTGACGGCGTCCGGGGTCTTCCCGCCGATGGTGACGCAGATGATCGCCGTCGGCGAGGACGCCGGGTCGCTCGAGACGATGCTCGAGAAGGTGGCGGACTTCTACGACCAGGAGGTCAAGTCGACCACCGAGTCGCTCACGTCGCTGATCGAGCCGCTGCTCATCGCGTTCCTCGGCGTCGTCGTGGGCGGCATGATCGTCGCCCTCTACCTGCCGATCTTCCAGATCACGTCGCTGATCAAGTAGCACCTGCACCACCTCTCGAGAGGGGCCCGGCCGTCGGCCGGGCCCCTCTCTCTGTGCGACAGGTGTAGATCAGCTGTCTACCCCTGAACTGGGGTTCTTCCCGTTCGGGGGTGACCCGGACTGGGGCCGCGTCGGCGGCGAAAACCCCCCGTCTGCGGGATTCTCGTCGGTCTCGGCGGCTGGGAGAGTCATCTCCGGCGGGAACGACGTGACCGCCTCCGATCACCTCTCCCGCACCCGATCTCGAACGGACCAGTCATGTACTTCGCACTCATGGGCAAGCTCTCCGCCCGCCGCCAGAACCTCGCCGAGGACAAGGACAAGGGCTTCACGCTCATCGAGCTCCTCGTCGTCGTCATCATCATCGGCATCCTCGCCGCGATCGCCATCCCCGTGTACCTCAACGTGCAGAACAACGCGCGTGACTCGTCGGTGAAGAGCGACCTGTCGAACGCGAAGATCGCCGTCGTCGCCTACCAGACCGAGAAGGGCACGGCGCCGACCGCAGCCCAGTTCAACCTCGCGACGCTGGCCGACTACGGCTTCACGCAGAGCACGGACACCGTCCTCTCGTACGGCACGGCCCCGACCGCCGGCAGCAGCACCTTCTGCATCAACGGCAAGGGCAAGACCGAGAAGCCCTTCAGCATCAGCAACAGCGGATCCGTCAAGGACGGCGCCTGCTGACCTTCGTCTGACTGACGAGGTCGAGCCGGCGGGGCCGTCGCTGAGAAGCGAACGGTCCCGCCGGTCGGCCACCCTCCCCCTTCTTCTCCGCGCCCCCTAACCCGACCGGGAGGTGACCCACCGTGTTCCGACGCCTCAACGCCGTCCTCCGCCCCGCCTCCCCGGCCGAGCGCGACGCCGGCCTCAGCCTCGTCGAGGTGATCGTCGCCCTCCTGGTCTTCGCGATCATGACGGTCGGCGCCATCGCCGCCGTGGCCACGTCGCTCCGGCTGACGTCGGACAACCGTGGTCGCGAGGTCGCCGTGAACCTCGCCTCGAGCGAGATCGACCTGGCCCGTGCCACCGCCGCGACGCAGCTCGACGGCCGTGACTTCACCACCGACCCGATCGACGGCGTCACCTACACGGTGCGCCGGGACGTGGCCTGGTCCAGCTCCGCAGGCGTCGACAGCCAGTGCTCCGCCGGCGCACCCGGGTCCGGCTCCCTCTTCTACAAGCGCGTCAACGTGACCGTCTCGTGGAGCGGCATGCGCTCCTCGGACAGCGCCGTGACCGCCGACACCATCGTCGCGCCCGACGGCAAGGTCAGCAGCTCGACGACCGGCACCGTCCTCGTCTCGGTCAAGGACAACACGGGCGCCGGCGTCAAGAACACGACCGTGACGATCACCCCGGACAGCGACGTCCGCAACAACACCGCCGCGGCCCTCGACCCCGACTCTCGACCGGCGCGCACCGACGTCAACGGCTGCGCGTTCGCCCTCAACGTCAAGCCGGGCACCTACACGGTGACCCTGAGCCGCACGGGCGGCGACGTGTACGTCGACCAGGACCAGTCGACGACGCCGACGCGCACCGTGAGCTTCGCGAGCGGCGGCTCCACCAGCGCCACCTTCGACTACGCACCTGCCGACCGGTACGAGCTCGTCTGGCCGGCCGGCGCGCTCCGCGCCGACGACCAGCAGACGACCTTCCTCAGCGGTTCAGCCCGCTTCGTCGCCTCCGCCCCGACCGACGTGCAGTACCTCTACCCGCTGTCGTCGGGCTACCAGGTCTTCGCCGGGGCCTACGCGCCCGGTGCGGCCACCGCCGCGACCTCGTGCCTCTCGCCCGACCCCACCAAGTGGCCGCGCGCAGCGGACGGGCGTACCGGCAAGCCCGTCGTGACGTCCGTGCCCGACTACCGCGTGGGCCCGGTCGCGCGCAACGTCGTGGTGCCCGCCCAGGCGACCGCCATCCCGGTCCCGGCCGGCGACCGCGTCGTGCGGGTCACGACGGCGACCGCTGCCGGCGGCGACCCCGGCTGCCGGGCGACGACCACGATG
Organism: Frigoribacterium faeni; assembly: GCF_011761235.1. Lineage (GTDB taxonomy): Bacteria > Actinomycetota > Actinomycetes > Actinomycetales > Microbacteriaceae > Frigoribacterium > Frigoribacterium faeni_A. The sequence goes on along the minus strand of NZ_JAAOYW010000002.1, from coordinate 552,928 downwards.
ACCTTCGCGATCCCCTCCGGTGCGACCACGGCCACCCTCGCGCTGCCGCCGGGCACCTGGTCGTTCAAGAGCGGCCGGACGGTCTCCGACCTGCGCAACACCCCGGCCCCCGTGACGACCGTCGACCCGAGGACCGCGCCGTGAACCGCCTGCGCGCGCGCCTCGCCGCCCAGCGGAGCGACGCCGGCGTCACCATCGCGGAACTGCTCGTCACGATCATGATCTTCGGGATCGTGCTGGCCGTGTCGACCAGCACGTTCGTCTCGCTGGCGCGCGCCACCTCCTCGGCCCGATCGCTCGACTCGGGCACCCGGGAGACGTCCAACGGGATGAACGCGCTCGCCCAGATCGTCCGCTCTGCCGGCGACGTCCCCGTCGCCGGCAGCTCCGACGCCCCGGCCTTCCGCGAGGCGCGCGCCGACCGCCTGCAGCTCACGACCTTCGTGAACTTCGGCGACACCCAGGCCAAGCCGGCGCTCGTCACCTATTCGCTGGACGCGTCGCGTCGGCTTCGAGAAGAGCGCACGGCGGCACAGTCGTCCGGCAGCTTCTGGGTGTTCCCCGCCGGCGCCTCGTCCTCGTCGCGCCTGCTGACGGCGTCCCTGGCGTCCGGCGGCACGCCGGTCTTCCGCTACCTGGACTCCGACGGTGACGAGCTGCCCCTGAACGCCGGGGCGCTCACCGAGGCGCAGCGCAAGCAGGTGTCCTTCGTGCAGGTGACCCTCGCCGTGGCCGGCACGGGATCCAGCACGAGCAGCGTGACGCTCACCAACACCATCGGCACCCCCAACCTCGTCCGCTGACCCGCCCGACCAAGACAGGAACCCTCGTGATCACCCTCCGACGACGACTTCGCCTCGACGAGGTCGGCACCGACCGCGGCATGGCCATGGCGATCGTGCTGATCTTCGGCATGGTGATCCTCGTCATGGCCGCCACGGCGGTCGGGGTGGCGGTCAGCGGTCTCCAGAAGTCGACGCGCGAGTCGTCTTGGGCCGCTGCCGTCGCCGCCGCGTACGCGGGGGTCGAGGACTACCAGGCCCGGCTCTCGAACGACGCGTCGTACTACCGCTACGGCAACGCCTCCGCACCTTTCAGCCGGTCCAGCACAGGGCTGGTGCTGCCCTCCGCCGCGAGCGCGAACCCGGCGTTCTCGCTCGGCACGTCCGCGTCGGCGTGGGCGACCGTGCCGGGCAGCGGCGGGGCGTCGAAGTTCCGCTACGAGGTCGACAACAGCGCCTACGCCTCGAAGGGCAGCCTCCGCCTGCGTGCCACCGGCACGTCGGGCGGCGTCGTGCGCTCGGTCGTCGCCGAGGTGCGCCAGAAGGGCTTCATCGACTACCTGTACTTCACCGACCAGGAGAACCCCGACCCCGATCTGGTCGACACCAGCGCCACGGCCTGCGTCGACAAGTACGCGTGGCAGGGGCGCCCGACGACCTGCCGGTCGATCGCGTTCGGCAGCGGCGACGTCCTCAAGGGAGACGTGCACAGCAACGACACCATGCGCATCTGCCAGGCCACCTTCGAGACGAGCGTCACGACGTCGAGCACGACCTACAACACGGGCCTGCGCTACCTCGCGACCGACTCCAACGGCAACAGGTGCACGGGGCAGTCGTTCCCCAACCGCGCCTCGCAGCCCGGCTACCGCGAGACCTACGACCTCCCCCGCACCAACACCGAGCAGAAGCGCGAGACGCGGTACGACCTCCAGAACGACGCCACGTCACCGGTCCTGACCCCGGGGTGCCTGTACACGGGCCCGACGTCCGTCGTGTTCAACGCGGACGGCACGATGACCGTCCGGTCGCCGAACACGAAGTTCGTGCAGACGGCGGGCGACACGGCGAGCGAGGCCCGGACGAACAACGGCGTGTGCGGCAGCGTCGCGGCCCTGAAGTCCGTTGCCGGGGCGACGGTCCCCGTGCTCGACAACAACCTGCTCTACGTGCAGGACATCCCCACCAGCCCGTCCGACAAGAACACCACGTCGGTCCTCACCATCCCCGAGGGCAGCTGCGGCGCGAACGGCGTCGGGTTCCCGATGGCCAACGAGCAGGCACCGGGAGCGGACGTCACGGGGCGCGGTTCCTGCGCCTACGACGCCCGCAAGGGCGACGTGTTCGTCAAGGGCACCCTCAAGGGCAACACGACCATCGCCAGCCAGAACTACCTCTACATCACCGGCGACCTGAAGTACGCCGACCAGAACCGCGACCTGCTCGGCCTGTCGCCGGCCGGCACCGCCTGGATCTACAACCCGGTCACCTCGTCGAACGGCGCGGTCCTCTCGACCGCGGACCGCGTGAACGAGGTCAACGCGGCCATCATCTCGCTCAAGCACAGCATCACCGTGCAGAACTACGACCGCGGTGGACAGCGGGGCACCCTCACCATCCGGGGCGCCCTCGGGCAGAAGTTCCGCGGCATCGTCAGCAGCGGCTCGAACGGCTACGTCAAGAACTACGTCTACGACAGCCGGCTCAAGACCCTGTCGCCGCCGAAGTTCATCAGCCCCGTCACGACCGTCTACGGCATCACGACCGTGACCGAGGTCGCCCCGGCCTTCACCTCGACGGGGGCCGCCTCGTGACCGCCCTGCTCCTCGCCGCGGTCACCGCCGGCGGCCTCGGCCTCCTGATCGGCTCGTTCCTCAACGTCGTCGTGTACCGGGTGCCCGCGGGCATGTCGATCTCGTCGCCGCCGAGCGCCTGCCCCGGCTGCCACGCCCCGATCAAGGCGTACGACAACGTGCCCGTGCTCAGCTGGCTCGCCCTCCGTGGCCGCTGCCGCAGCTGCCGCACGGCGATCTCGGCCCGCTACCCGGTCGTCGAGCTCGCCACCGGCGGCTTCTTCGCCCTGGTCGCCGCGGTCGTCTGGCCCTGGACGGCCGTGCCGACCGAGGCCGCGCCCCTGGTCGCCGCGCTGCTCGAGCTCGTCGCGTTCCTCTGGCTCGCCGGCGCGAGCGTCGCGCTCGCCATCATCGACGTCGAGCACCACCGGCTGCCCGACGCGATCGTGCTGCCGTCGTACGCGGTCGGCCTCGTGCTGCTGGGCGCCTCCTCGGCCCTGTCGGGGGAGTGGGACGCGCTGCTGCGCGGCGTCGTCGGCATGGCCGCCCTGTTCCTCTTCTACCTGGCCCTCGCGCTCGTCAAGCCCGGGGCCATGGGCCTCGGCGACGTCAAGCTCGCCGGCGTGCTGGGCCTCTGGCTCGGCTGGCTCGGCTGGGGCGAGCTCGTCGTCGGCGCCTTCGCCGCGTTCCTGCTCGGCGGCCTCTTCTCGATCGTCCTGCTCGCCACCCGCCGTGCCCAGCGCACCGGCGGCATCCCGTTCGGCCCCTGGATGCTCGCGGGCGCCTGGGCCGGCGTGCTCGTCGGCGGCATGGTCGCCGCCTCCTACCTCCAGCTCCTCAGCGTCGCGTGACCCCGACCTCACGCAGAAAAGAGACCACCCCATGACGAAGAACATCGTCGGCGTCGACATCGGCAGCCGATCGCTCCGTGCGGTCGAGGTCGCCGACGTCGACAAGCCGAGGCCCACCGTCGTCCGCTTCTCCGAGATGGCCCTCAGCGACGGCGCTGCCAGCCGCGGAGAGGTGCTCGAGCCCCAGACGGTCGCCAGCGCCCTCAAGCAGCTCTGGGCCACCGGCGGCTTCAAGAGCAAGAACGTCGTGCTCGGCATGGGCAACCAGCGCGTGCTCGCCCGTGACCTCACCGTCGCGAAGGCGTCGCGTGAGCGGATCCGCGAGTCGCTGCCGTTCCAGGTGCAGGACATGCTGCCGGTGCCCGTCGCCGACGCGCTGCTCGACTTCTACCCGTACAAGGAGACCGAGGGCGAGAACGGCCCCGTGCTCAACGGCCTGCTCATCGCTGCCGTCAAGGACGCCGTCCTCGGCAACGTGCGCGCCAGCAAGCTCGCGGGGCTGTCGACCATGGGCGTCGACTTGATCCCGTTCGCGAACACGCGCCTCCTGATCAACCGCCCGGGCCTCACCGGCACGGTGGCCCTGGTCGAGATCGGCCACAGCACCTCGTCCGTCATCATCGCGACGGACGGCGTGCCGCAGTTCGTCCGCATCATCCCCTCCGGCGGCGACGACGTCACGCAGGCGATCGTCGCCCGGCGCGGCGTCTCGGTCGAGGAGGCGGTGGCCGTCAAGCGGGAACGCGGCCTGAGCACGCACATCACCAACGCCGAGGAGCAGGCCTCGTCGGCCGCCATCTTCGAGTCGGTGAACGAGCTGCTCGGCAGCTTCCGCAACACCGTCCAGTACTTCGTCAACACGCGCCCGTCCGAGAGGGTCTCGCAGATCGTCCTCGCCGGCGGCGGCGCCCTGCTGCCCGGCCTGCCCGACGCTCTCTCCGAGGTGACGCGCCTGCCCGTCGTGATGGCCGACCCGTTCGCCACCGTCGCGCTCGGCAAGGGCGTCGACGAGGCGGCCCTCCGCGGCCGCGCCACCGACATGACCGTGGCCCTCGGGCTCGCCCTGGGGAGCGCCGCATGAGCCGCACGACCAAGAAGACCGCGACCGCCACGGTCGGGGGACTGCCCCGCGTCGACCTGCTGCCCCCCGAGGTGCGGGCCGAGCGTCGCAGCGGCGTCGCCGTCCGTCGTGCCTGGATGGGCGTGGTCGGCGCCGCCGCGATCGTCGGCATCGCCGTCGGAGGCGCCACGCTGCGTTCGATGGAGGCGCAGGACGAGCTCCTCGGTGCCCAGTCGGACACCGCGCAGCTGCTGCTCGAGCAGGGCAAGTACACGGAGGTGCGCGATACGAAGACCGAGATCACGCTCCTGAGCGTGGCGCAGGCGGTCGCCGGGTCGACGGAGATCGCGTGGCCGTCGTACCTGGCGCAGATCGAGTCGACCCTCCCCGACGGAGTCGTCATCACCAGCATCATGATCGACCAGGCCACGCCGGTCGAGGACTATGCCCAGTCCGACACGGCGCTCCAGGCGGCCCGGATCGGCACCGTGACGTTCACGGCGCAGAGCACGAGCCTGCCCAGCGTGCCCGACTGGCTGGACGGCCTCACCTCCCTGCCGGGCTACACCGACGCCACCCCGGGCACGGTGACCCTCGAAGACGGCGTCTACGAGACGACCGTGACGATGCACATGGACCAGCGCGCGTTCTCGAACCGCTTCGCGCTGACGGAAGGCGAGTGACCTCGTGGACAGCAACCGCATCAAGATGATCGTCGCCGTGCTGAGCGGCGTGGCCGTCCTGGCGCTCGGGTTCCTGCTCGGCGTCCAGCCGCAGCTCGCGGCCGCGACGACGGCCGCCGACCAGCGGGCCACGGTCGAGGAGCAGAACGAGGGCCTCCGGGCGACGCTCGCCCAGCTCGTCGCCGAGAACGACGAGCTGGGGTCGCTCAGCGCCGACCGCGACGCCCGTCGGGCCTCCGTGCCGGACTCGCCGAACATGCCCGAGCTGCTGAGGCAGCTCGGCGAGATGGCCGGCGCCGCCGGTGTGCCCGTGACGGGCTTCACGACCGAGGACGCGGTCTCGTACGAGATGCCAGCCTCCGTCGCCGCTCCGGCGGCCGATGCGTCGACCACGGAGGGGACGGACTCGTCCGAGGGCACGGACGCGTCCGCCGACGCGCCTGCCGCGGCGTCCGGGCCGACGGCTCCGACGACGTTCACCGATCCTGCCGTCACGGCCGCGAACTTCTCGACGATCGCCGTGACGGTCGAGATCGAGGGCTCGTACGCCCAGGCGCTCGACTTCGTCGACCGCCTGCAGAAGGGCTCGCGTCTCTTCCTGGTGACCACGATCGAGGGCGCCGAGGAGACCGAGGGCGAGCAGGCCGACGGCGCCACGGCCGCCCCCGGCGCCCAGGCCTGGACGATCGGCGGCCTCGTCTTCGTCCTCCAGGACGGGGACGACGCCACTGCCGACGACGACGCGACGACCACCGCGCCGACGCAGGCCGAGGGCACCGACGACGGAACCGACGCGACGGCCGAGGGCACCGACCCGGCCGCCGCCGAGGGCGCGGACGCGTCGGCCGCCGGCGCGACCGCCGACCAGGGCGCCGCCGCGACCCCCGCCGACGGCACTGCCGAGACCGCCGCCCCGGGCAGCACCGAGACCGCCGCCCCGGGCACCGACGCGACCGCCGCCGGCAACTGACCCGCGCCTCCTCGACGGCCCGGCGCCTCCTCCACCAGGGGAGGCCGCGGGCCGTCCTGCTGCCCCGGCGTACCCTCGACGCATGACCCGTGCCGTGTACGCCCTGATGGCGAGCGTCCTCTTCGGCGCCCTGCTCGTGGCGACCGCAGGCTTCGAGAGCCTGCTGCTCGACCGCGACGTCATCGGCGAGCCCGACGCCGGCCCGTTCCTCGGCCCCGCGATGGGCGCGGCCGCCCTGTTCGTCGTCCTGTCCGCGCTGATGCGCTCGGCCGCGCTCGCCGACGCCCGCGACGGGGGAGCGCCGGAGGTGCGCGGCACCTTCCCCGCCCAGCCCCTGCCCGACGCACGCCTGGCCCGCAGCGGCCCGCGCCCCGGAGCCGAGGGCGGCGGCGTCCCCGGTCCCCGGCCCGCGCCTCCGAGCCCCTGGCCGGCCGTCGCGTCGACGGCCGTCGCCGTCTGGGCGGCCATGCTCGTCGTGGGCGGGGTCGGCTACGCCGTGGTCCGCGGCGAGGCCGTGTGGCTCCTGCTCTTCGCCGCCCGCTACGCCCTCTCGCCGTTCGTGCTCGGCGCCGTCGTCTGCGCCGCCCTGGTGGTGCTCGGCACGCTGCTGCTCTCGCGGGCCGAGCCCGCTCGCTGACGGGCCGAGGAGGCGCCCGGTCGTCCGCGCCGGAGGTCCCGTCCCGCCCGGCGGACATTTGATTAACCCCCTCCCCGAAGCTATGCTCTCTGGGGTGTGCGCTTCATCGCGCGCCCGAAAATCCCGCTCGTACCACGGTCGACGACCCGGCACGAGCAGGGTCACACCGTCCCCCGGCTCCCCGCGTGCGTCATCTGCGCGGCTGCCGGGCGGGTCAGGGCCTCGTGCAGGCCCGGTCCCGACGAGACGAGGACGCCGACCATCCGGTCGGACAGAGCAGAGCACTGCACGGCGCACCACCGGCCGCACCGCAGAGCGCAACCAAGGAGAACCAGTGCCAACCATCCAGCAGCTGGTCCGCAAGGGACGCACGCCGAAGGTCGTCAAGACCAAGGCCCCCGCCCTGCGGTCCAACCCCCAGCAGCGTGGCGTGTGCACCCGCGTGTACACCACCACCCCCAAGAAGCCGAACTCCGCGCTCCGCAAGGTCGCCCGCGTGAAGCTGTCCAACGGCACCGAGGTCACCGCCTACATCCCCGGCGAGGGCCACAACCTGCAGGAGCACTCGATGGTGCTCGTGCGCGGCGGTCGCGTGAAGGACCTCCCCGGCGTGCGCTACAAGATCGTCCGTGGCGCCCTCGACACCCAGGCCGTGAAGAACCGCAAGCAGGCTCGCAGCCTCTACGGTGCGAAGAAGGACAAGAAGTAATGCCTCGTAAAGGACCCGCGCCCAAGCGCCCCGTCGTCGCCGACCCGGTCTACGGTGCGCCGATCGTCAGCCAGCTCGTCAACAAGATCCTCCTCGACGGCAAGAAGGGCCTCGCCGAGCGCATCGTCTACGGCGCCCTCGCCGGCGTGACCGCCAAGAACGACCAGGACGCCGTCGCCACGCTGAAGAAGGCGCTCGACAACGTGCGCCCGACCCTCGAGGTGCGTTCGCGCCGCGTCGGCGGCTCGACCTACCAGGTCCCCGTCGAGGTCAAGCCGCACCGCGCGAACACCCTCGCGCTCCGCTGGCTCACCTCCTACGCCAAGGCTCGTCGTGAGAAGACGATGACCGAGCGCCTCATGAACGAGATCCTCGACGCCAGCAACGGCCTCGGCGCCGCTGTCAAGCGTCGTGAGGACACTCACAAGATGGCCGAGGCGAACAAGGCCTTCGCGCACTACCGCTGGTAACAGCTGCGGAGGCGCGGTGTGCGCACGACGTGCACCGCGCCTCCTCGGCTCCCGCTTTCCCCACCTACCCCTTCGGAGGAACCTGTGGCACAGGACGTGCTCACCGACCTGAACAAGGTCCGCAACATCGGCATCATGGCGCACATCGATGCTGGCAAGACGACGACCACCGAGCGCATCCTGTACTACACGGGCATCACCCACAAGATCGGTGAGGTCCACGACGGTGCGGCCACGATGGACTGGATGGCGCAGGAGCAGGAGCGCGGCATCACGATCACGTCGGCCGCGACGACCTGCTTCTGGAACAAGAACCAGATCAACATCATCGACACCCCCGGCCACGTCGACTTCACGGTCGAGGTCGAGCGCTCGCTCCGCGTGCTCGACGGCGCGGTCGCCGTCTTCGACGGCAAGGAGGGCGTCGAGCCCCAGTCCGAGACCGTCTGGCGTCAGGCCGACAAGTACGACGTGCCCCGCATCTGCTTCGTCAACAAGATGGACAAGCTCGGCGCCGACTTCTACTTCACGGTCGACACGATCATCAACCGCCTCGGCGCCAAGCCGCTGGTCATGCAGCTCCCGATCGGCGCGGAGTCCTCGTTCGAGGGCGTCGTCGACCTGGTCGAGATGCGCGCGCTGACCTGGCGCGGCGACTCCAAGGGAGACGTCGAGCTGGGCGCGAAGTACGAGATCGAGGAGATCCCGGACGACCTCAAGGAGAAGGCGGCGGAGTACCGCGCCAAGCTCCTCGAGACGGTCGCCGAGTCCGACGACGTGCTGCTCGAGAAGTACTTCGGCGGCGAAGAGCTGACGATCGCCGAGATCAAGGGCGCCGTCCGCAAGATGACGGTCAACAGCGAGCTGTACCCGATCTTCTGCGGCTCGGCCTTCAAGAACCGCGGCGTGCAGCCGATGCTCGACGCGGTCATCGACTACCTCCCCTCGCCCCTCGACGTGCCCCCCATGGAGGGCCACGACGTGCGCGACGCCGAGAAGGTCATCGTCCGCAAGCCCGAGTCGAGCGAGCCGTTCTCGGCCCTCGCCTTCAAGGTCGCGGTGCACCCCTTCTTCGGTCGCCTCACCTACGTCCGCGTGTACTCCGGCTCCATCGAGTCGGGTGCCCAGGTCATCAACTCGACCAAGGACAAGAAGGAGCGCATCGGCAAGATCTTCCAGATGCACTCCAACAAGGAGAACCCGGTCGACAGCGTCACCGCCGGTCACATCTACGCCGTCATCGGCCTGAAGTTCACGACCACGGGCGACACCCTCTGCGACCCGGCCGACCAGATCGTCCTCGAGTCGATGACGTTCCCCGAGCCCGTCATCGAGGTCGCCATCGAGCCGAAGACCAAGGCCGACCAGGAGAAGCTCTCGCTGGCCATCCAGAAGCTCGCCGAAGAGGACCCGACGTTCCGCGTCGAGCTCAACGCCGAGACCGGCCAGACGGTCATCAAGGGCATGGGCGAGCTGCACCTCGACATCCTCGTCGACCGCATGAAGCGCGAGTTCAACGTCGAGGCCAACGTCGGCAAGCCCCAGGTGGCGTACCGCGAGACGCTCAAGAAGGGCATCGAGCGCTACGACTACACCCACAAGAAGCAGACCGGTGGGTCGGGCCAGTTCGCCAAGGTCCAGATCGCGCTGGAGCCCTTCGAGGTCACGGCCGAGTCGACCTACGAGTTCGTCAACAAGGTCACTGGCGGCCGCGTCCCGCGGGAGTACATCCCCTCGGTCGACGCCGGCATCCAGGACGCCATGCAGGTCGGAGTCCTCGCGGGCTACCCGACCGTGGGCGTCCGGGCCCTGCTCCTCGACGGTGCGGCGCACGACGTCGACTCGTCGGAGATGGCCTTCAAGATCGCTGGGTCGATCGCCTACAAAGAGGCGGCTCGCAAGGCCCAGCCCGTTCTCCTCGAGCCGCTCATGGCGGTCGAGGTGCGTACGCCCGAGGAGTACATGGGCGACGTCATCGGCGACCTGAGCTCGCGACGCGGGCAGATCTCGTCGATGGAAGACGCCAGTGGTGTGAAGGTCGTTCGGGCCAGCGTGCCGCTGTCGGAGATGTTCGGATACGTCGGTGACCTGCGGTCGAAGACCTCGGGTCGTGCCGTCTACTCGATGACGTTCGAGTCGTACCAGGAAGTCCCCTCGGCCGTCGCCGAGGAGATCATCCAGAAGAACAAGGGCGAATAGTCCCGAATCTCGCGGCCGTTCCTCGACCGCGTAACATGTACACACACCAATCCGCAGCGTCCGGTAGGCCGGGTCATCGACCCGGCCCCCGGCCCCGCTGCAACCGAGTCCTGAGGAGGACCCACAGTGGCTAAGGCCAAGTTCGAGCGGACCAAGCCGCACGTCAACATCGGAACCATCGGTCACGTCGACCACGGCAAGACCACGCTCACCGCGGCGATCACCAAGGTCCTGCACGACAAGTACCCGAACCTCAACGAGGCGTCGGCCTTCGACCAGATCGACAACGCGCCCGAAGAGAAGCAGCGCGGCATCACGATCAACATCTCGCACGTCGAGTACCAGACGGAGAAGCGTCACTATGCTCACGTCGACGCTCCCGGTCACGCCGACTACATCAAGAACATGATCACCGGCGCGGCTCAGATGGACGGCGCGATCCTCGTGGTCGCCGCCACCGACGGCCCGATGCCCCAGACGCGTGAGCACGTCCTGCTCGCCCGCCAGGTCGGCGTGCCCTACATCGTCGTGGCCCTGAACAAGTCCGACATGGTCGACGACGAGGAGATCCTCGAGCTCGTCGAGATCGAGGTGCGCGAGCTCCTCTCCAGCCAGGACTTCGACGGCGACAACGCCCCCGTCGTGCAGGTCTCCGCTCTCAAGGCCCTCGAGGGCGACGAGAAGTGGGCCGCCACGGTCGCCGACCTGATGGACCAGGTCGACGAGAACGTCCCCGAGCCCGTCCGCGCCACGGACCAGCCCTTCCTCATGCCCGTCGAGGACGTCTTCACGATCACCGGTCGTGGAACCGTCATCACCGGTCGTGTCGAGCGCGGCATCCTGAAGCCGAACGACGAGGTCGAGATCGTCGGCATCAAGGAGAAGTCGTCCAAGACGACCGTCACCGCCATCGAGATGTTCCGCAAGACCCTCGACGACGCGCGCGCCGGTGAGAACGTCGGCCTCCTCCTCCGCGGCACCAAGCGCGAGGACGTCGAGCGCGGCCAGGTCGTGGTCAAGCCCGGCTCGATCACGCCCCACACCGAGTTCGAGGCGAACGTCTACATCCTCTCGAAGGACGAGGGCGGCCGTCACAACCCGTTCTACGCGAACTACCGTCCGCAGTTCTACTTCCGCACCACCGACGTCACGGGTGTCATCACGCTGCCCGAGGGCACCGAGATGGTCATGCCCGGCGACACGACTGAGATCACCGTCCAGCTGATCCAGCCCATCGCCATGGAAGAGGGCCTGCGCTTCGCCATCCGCGAGGGTGGCCGCACGGTCGGCGCCGGCACGGTCGTCAAGATCGTCAAGTAGTCAGGTCCTCACCGATCTGATCTGCTGATCACCCGAAGGGGTCGAGCTCGCGAGAGCTCGGCCCCTTTCGGCATGTCCGGGGGTGCGGGCCGCGGCGGATCGGGGCAGACTCGTCGCGAGACCGGAGACGCCGGCTCGGAGGAGGTGCACCATGGCAGGCTTCGACGACATCAGCAAGAAGGCCCAGGAGTTCCTGAAGGACGGCAAGGTCCAGGACGCCCTGAAGAGCGAGAAGGCCGAGGGCGTCAGCGACAACATCCTCGACGCCGTGGCCAAGGCGGCCGACAAGGCCACGGGCGGCAAGCACAGCGAGGCGATCGCGAACGCCAAGGAGCAGGCGGACAAGAAGATCGGCAACCAGTAGTCCTCGAGTCCCCGACGCCCCGTGCCCCGAGCGGCGCGGGGCGTCGCCTGTACCCCGGCCGACCGCGCCCCCGGCCGCCGGTGGTTCGATCGACGGATGCCGCGCCTCCGCAGGACCAACTCGAACGGACCCGGGATCACCCGTGTCCGCAGCGGCTCGGGCTTCACCTACCGCGACGCCGACGGGGCGACGGTGACCGACCCGGAGCTGCGTGAGCGGTGCGAGCACCTCGGCATCCCGCCCGCGTGGACGGACGTGTGGATCGCTCCGTACGCCAACGGCCACATCCAGGCGACGGGCGTCGACGGCGCCGGCCGGCGGCAGTACGTCTACCACCCGACCTGGCGCGAGCAGAAGGCCCGGGTCAAGTTCGACCGGTCGCTCGCCCTCGCGGAGTCGCTGCCCGTCGCCCGGCGTCTCGTCACCCGCGACCTGCGGCTCGACGAGCCCGTCCGCGACCGTGCCCTCGCGGCGGCGTTCCGCATGCTCGACACCGGGTCGCTGCGGGTCGGCTCCGAGCGGTACGCCGAGCAGCACGGCAGCCACGGGCTCTCCACCCTGCTCTGTGCCCACGCGCGGGTGTCGGGCGACGTCGTCGCCCTGGCGTTCCCGGGCAAGAGCGGCCAGGACTGGGACTCCGAGATCCGCGACCCCGACCTGGCCGGCGTCGTGCGCGGGCTCAAGCAGCGCGGCGGCCGGTCCCGCCTGCTCGCCTGGCGCCCCGAGGCCGGGTCGCCCTGGCGCCCGCTGCACGCCTCCGAGATCAACGAGTACGTCAAGGAGCGCGCCGGCGACGACTTCACCGCCAAGGACTTCCGGACCCTGCACGGCACCGTCGCCGCCGCGGTCAGCCTGGCCCGGACGGGGCCGCAGCCCACCGTCGGCAGGCGCAAGGCCGCCGTGGCGCAGGCCATGCGGGACGCCTCCGACGTGCTGGGCAACACCCCCTCCGTGGCCCGGTCCTCGTACGTCGACCCGCGGCTGGTCGACGCCTACCTGCACGGCGACACGATCGATCCCGCCCGCCTCGGCTCGGCCGAGAGCGAGGTCCGGTCGCTGCTCTTCCGCTGAGGCCAGAGCCGAGGAGGCGCCCCGACGGCCTGCAGGCGGTCGCGACCGGGCAGCCCCATGACGTACCGTAGAGGGTTGCGTCCGATCGAGTCGGGCGCCCGAGAGGACCAACTGCAGTGACTGACGAGTGCATCCACGGTTTCGAGCGAGAGCTGTGCGACATCTGCGCCCCCCGCAAGCGGGAGCCCCTGCTCGACGCCGACGGGCAGGCCCGGACCCTGGTCACGAAGCGCCGCGCCCCCTCGCGCAAGCCCGAGTCGCTGCGCAGCACGCCGGCCCTGGCCCGTGACTCCGCCGCCGTGGCGGTGGCCGCCCAGTCGGCCGCGCGCGTCGCGCCCGCCTTCGCCGCCCAGCGGGTCTACCACTGGACGCACGTCAGCAACCTCCCCGCCGTGTTCGCGGCCGGCGAGCTCGTCCCCTCGGCCGACGCCGCCCCCGTCCTCGACGTGAGCTCGGAGGCGACGCGGGCCCTCCGCGCCTCCGTCAGCACCGCCTCCGGCGCTCCCGTCGCCGCGCACGTGCCCTTCTCGCTGTCCCCGCACGCCTCCGCGTGGGACGTCCTGCGCTCCGGCGCCGAGGGCTACGAGTGGTCTGATGCCGCCCGCACCGCGAAGGCCACCGACTTCGTCATGCTCGTGGTCCCCGTGACGGCCCTCGGCGACGACTTCGTCGTGACCGAGCGCGACGCGGCCGTCCAGGGCGTCCGCTCGGGCGCCGGCCTCGACGACGCGTCCTCGATGGTGCGCCGCTTCTCGCTCGCCGACCCCGACCTGCTCGAGCCCGAGGTCCTGGTGCCGCGAGCCGTGCCGCTCGACGCCGTCACCCTGATCGGGGTGCCCCACGACAAGATGCGCGACCGGGTCAAGCAGCTGCTCGTCGAGTTCGGCGGCGCCGCGCCGCGGGTGGCCGTCTACCCGCCGTGGTTCCGCCCCGCCGAGACGGCCTGACCCGCCCGCGAGACGCTCGCCGCAGCCCCGTGAGGCCGCGGCGAGGTCCGCGACACGCCCGGGTTGCAGCATGTGCTCGGGTGTGGCAAAATCGTCTAGTTCAACATTCCGAGCTCGCCACGTGCGGGCGCCGGATCACTGCCAGGCAGTGCACAGACGCGAGACGTCTGGGCCGCGGGTAGCAGGACACATCTCACACAGGAACACCGCCAGGGCCGAGCTCTGCGCGACGGTGCAAGCGATGATGACCTCCCCGAGGTCCTCTCGCGCGGAACCCGTCGAGCGGCCGCCCGCATCGTTCCCGAGATGGCTTGACACCAGAACAGCGGTACGCGAGGGCGACAGTCCTCACAAGATCGTGTAGAGCCAGATGTTCGCCCAGCGAACAGCGTCAGGCGGCCCCCGAGGTGCGCGACGTCCGAACGAGAGAGAGTCACACATGGCGGGACAGAAGATCCGCATCCGGCTGAAGTCGTACGACCACGAGGTCATCGACACCTCCGCGCGCAAGATCGTCGACACGGTCACCCGCGCGGGCGCCACGGTGGTCGGCCCCGTGCCGCTGCCGACCGAGAAGAACGTGGTCGTCGTGATCCGTTCGCCCCACAAGTACAAGGACTCGCGCGAGCACTTCGAGAAGCGCACGCACAAGCGCCTCATCGACATCGTCGACCCGACGCCCAAGGCGGTCGACTCGCTCATGCGCCTCGACCTTCCGGCCGACGTCAACATCGAGATCAAGCTCTAGGGGAGGCGACCATGACCATCAGCAGCACCAAGAACGTCAAGGGCCTCCTGGGCAAGAAGCTCGGCATGACCCAGGTCTGGGACGAGAACAACAAGCTCGTCCCCGTCACCGTCGTGGAGATCGCTCCCAACGTCGTGACCCAGATCCGCTCGCTCGAGAAGGACGGCTACACCGCCGTCCAGGTCGCGGCCGGCCAGATCGACCCCCGCAAGTCGAACAAGCCCGCCACGGGCCACTTCGACGCCGCGGGCGTCACGCCCCGTCGTCACCTCACCGAGGTCCGCACCGCCGACGCCGCCGAGTACGCACTCGGCCAGGAGCTCACGGTCGACACCTTCGAGGCCGGCCAGAAGGTCGACGTCGTCGGCACCTCCAAGGGCAAGGGCTTCGCCGGCGTCATGAAGCGCCACAACTTCAAGGGCGTCAGCGCCTCGCACGGTGCGCACCGCAACCACCGCAAGCCCGGCTCGATCGGTGCTTCGTCGACCCCCAGCCGTGTCTTCAAGGGCATGCGCATGGCCGGTCGCATGGGCGGCGAGCGCGTCACCATCCTCAACCTCACGGTGCACGCCGTCGACGCCGAGAAGGGTCTGCTGCTCGTCAAGGGCGCCGTCCCCGGTGCTCGCGGCCGCATCGTCTTCGTCCGCACCGCCGTGAAGGGGAAGTAGCTCATGGCCACCATCAACGCAACGGCCACCTCGGTGGACGTCCTCGACGCCAAGGGCGCGAAGACCGGCACCGTCGACCTGCCCGCCGAGATCTTCGACGTCGTCACGAACGTGCCGCTCATCCACCAGGTCGTCGTCGCCCAGCAGGCCGCCGCCCGTCAGGGCACGCACAAGACCAAGCGTCGCGGCGAGGTCTCCGGCGCCGGCCGCAAGCCCTTCAAGCAGAAGGGCACCGGCCGCGCCCGTCAGGGCTCGATCCGTGCGCCCCAGATGACCGGCGGTGGCATCGTCCACGGTCCGCAGCCGCGTGACTACGCGCAGCGCACCCCCAAGAAGATGATCGCCGCAGCCCTGCTCGGTGCTCTCTCCGACCGTGCCCGCGGCGCCCGCGTCCACGTCGTCGAGGGCTTCGTCGCCGACACGATCTCGACCAAGGTCGCGCTCGAGCTGCTCTCGACGGTCTCGTCGAGCAAGCACGTCCTGGTCGTCATCGACCGCGACGACGCGCTGACCCGCAAGAGCGTCAACAACGTGTCCACGGTCCACGTGATCACGTTCGACCAGCTCAACGCCTACGACGTCCTCGTCAGCGACGACATCGTCTTCACGAAGAGCGCCTTCGACGGCTTCGTCGCCTCGAAGAGCAAGAAGGAGGCCACCGCATGAGCGGCTACGGCAAGGACCCCCGCGACGTCATCATCGCGCCCGTCGTCTCCGAGAAGAGCTACTCCCTGATCGACCAGGGCAAGTACACCTTCATCGTCGACCCGCGGTCGAACAAGACCGAGATCAAGCTCGCCATCGAGAAGATCTTCGACGTCAAGGTCGACAGCATCAACACGTTGAACCGCGTCGGCAAGACCCGTCGCACCCGCTTCGGCACCGGCAAGCGCAAGGACACCAAGCGCGCCATCGTGACGCTCAAGTCGGGCTCCATCGACATCTTCACGGCTGTCGGCTAGGGCCCGGAGGGAAAACAAAATGGCTATTCGTAACTACAAGCCCACGACCCCTGGTCGTCGCGGTTCGTCGGTCGCCGACTTCGCGGAGATCACGCGTTCGACCCCCGAGAAGTCGCTGCTCCGTCCGCTCTCCAAGAGCGGTGGACGCAACAACGCCGGTCGCATCACGACGCGTCACATCGGTGGTGGCCACAAGCGCCAGTACCGCGTGATCGACTTCCGTCGCAACGACAAGGACGGCATCGACGCCAAGGTCGCCCACATCGAGTACGACCCCAACCGCACGGCGCGCATCGCGCTCCTGCACTTCGTCGACGGCACCAAGCGCTACATCATCGCGCCGAACAAGCTGTCGCAGGGCGACGTCGTCGAGTCGGGTCCCGGCGCCGACATCAAGCCCGGCAACAACCTGCCGCTGAAGAACATCCCGGTCGGTACCGTCATCCACGCCATCGAGCTCAAGCCCGGCGGCGGCGCGAAGATGGCCCGCTCGGCCGGCGCCTCGGTGCGTCTCGTCGCCAAGGACGGCCCCTACGCGCAGCTCCGTCTGCCGTCGGGCGAGGTCCGCAACGTCGACGCCCGCTGCCGCGCCACGATCGGCGAGGTCGGCAACGCCGAGCAGTCGAACATCAACTGGGGCAAGGCCGGCCGCATGCGCTGGAAGGGCGTCCGCCCGACCGTGCGTGGTGTCGCCATGAACCCCGTCGACCACCCGCACGGTGGTGGTGAGGGCAAGACCTCCGGTGGACGCCACCCGGTCAGCCCGTGGGGCCAGAAAGAGGGCCGCACCCGCCACCCCAACAAGGAGAGCGACAAGCTCATCGTCCGCCGTCGTAACGCTGGCAAGAAGCGTAAGTAGGAGTTGTAGAAGATGCCACGCAGTCTTAAGAAGGGCCCCTTCGTCGATGACCACCTGCTTCGCAAGGTCGTCACGCAGAACGAGGCCAGCACCAAGAACGTCATCAAGACCTGGTCGCGCCGATCGATGATCGTCCCCAACATGCTGGGACACACCATCGCCGTGCACGACGGGCGCAAGCACATCCCCGTGTTCGTGACCGAGAGCATGATCGGCCACAAGCTCGGCGAGTTCGCGCCCACCCGCACCTTCCGCGGCCACGTGAAGGACGACAAGAAGGGTCGTCGCCGCTAACGCGGCGACGTAAGGAGGAGAGAAATGGTGGAGTCGATCGCACGCGTGCGTCACATCCGCGTCACCCCCATGAAGGCCCGCCGCGTCGTCAACCTGATCCGCGGCAAGCAGGCCCTCGAGGCCCTGGCCATCCTGAAGTTCGCGCCCCAGGGCGCGAGCGAGCCCGTCTACAAGCTCGTCGCGTCGGCCATGGCCAACGCTCGCGTCAAGGCGGACAAGGACAACAGCTACCTGGACGAGCAGGACCTCTACGTGAGCCGTGCATTCGTCGACCAGGGCGCGACCCTCAAGCGGTTCCAGCCGCGTGCCCAGGGCCGTGCCTTCCAGATCCTGAAGCGCACCAGCCACATCACGATCGTCCTCGCGACGCCGGATGAGGTCGAGGCTGCCGACGCTACGAAGAAGGCGAGCAAGTAATGGGCCAGAAAGTAAACCCGTACGGCTTCCGTCTGGGCATCACGACCGACCACGTGTCGCGGTGGTTCACCGACAGCACGAAGGCCGGCCAGCGCTACAGCGACTACGTCGCCGAGGACATCAAGGTCCGTACGCTGCTCAAGACCTCGCTCGACCGCGCCGGCGTGGCCAAGATCGAGATCGAGCGCACCCGTGACCGCGTCCGCGTCGACATCCACACGGCCCGCCCGGGCATCGTGATCGGTCGCCGTGGCGCCGAGGCCGAGCGCATCCGCGGCGACCTCGAGAAGCTCACCGGCAAGCAGATCCAGCTGAACATCCTCGAGGTCAAGAACCCCGAGGCCGAGGCACAGCTCGTCGCCCAGGGCATCGCCGAGCAGCTCGCTGCTCGCGTGGCGTTCCGTCGTGCGATGCGCAAGGGCCTCCAGGGCGCCCAGCGCGCCGGCGCCAAGGGCGTCCGGATCCAGGTCTCGGGTCGCCTCGGCGGCGCCGAGATGAGCCGCTCGGAGTTCTACCGCGAGGGCCGCGTGCCCCTGCACACCCTCCGCGCCAACATCGACTACGGCTTCTACGAGGCCAAGACCACCTTCGGTCGCATCGGTGTCAAGGTCTGGATCTACAAGGGCGACATCACCAACAAGGAGCTCGCGCGCGAGCAGGCGAACCAGAAGTCGTCTCGCCCCGAGCGCCGCAACGACCGTGACGGTGCACGTCGCGGGGGCAGCGACCGCGCCCCCCGCGAGCAGAAGGCACCCGCCACCACAGGAGCTGAGGCGTAACCATGCTTATCCCCCGTCGTGTCAAGCACCGCAAGCAGCACCACCCCGGCCGTAGCGGCCAGGCCACTGGTGGCACCAAGGTCAGCTTCGGTGAGTACGGCATCCAGGCACTCACGCCCGCCTACGTGACCAACCGTCAGATCGAGTCCGCTCGTATCGCCATGACGCGTCACATCAAGCGAGGCGGCAAGGTCTGGATCAACATCTACCCCGACCGTCCCCTCACGAAGAAGCCCGCCGAGACCCGCATGGGTTCCGGAAAGGGCTCGCCCGAGTGGTGGGTCGCCAACGTCAAGCCGGGTCGCGTGCTCTTCGAGCTCAGCGGCGTCAGCGAGGAGATCGCCAAGGAGGCGCTCACTCGTGCAATCCACAAGCTGCCCCTCAAGGCACGCATCATCAAGCGCGAGGAGGGCGACGCATAATGGCGATCGGTTCCAAGGAGCTCCGTCCTGTCGAGCTCGACACTTTCGAAGACGAGCGTCTCGTCGACGAGCTGAAGAAGGCCAAGGAAGAGCTGTTCAACCTGCGCTTCCAGTCGGCCACCGGCCAGCTCGAGAGCCACGGCCGCCTGCGCGCCGTGAAGCGCGACATCGCTCGCATCTACACGGTCCTGCGTGAGCGCGAGCTCGGCATCCGTGCCACCCCCGCCCCGGTCGAGGCCGCCCCCAAGGCGACCAAGAAGTCGACCAAGAAGGCTGCCGCCGCCGACGAGGCGCCCGCCGCCGACACCGTCGAGACTGCCGAGGAGAAGTAATGGCCACCGAGAACAAGACCGAGGTCGACTCGGCAGCCGTCGAGGTCCGCGGCTACCGCAAGACCCGTCGCGGCTACGTGACCAGCGACAAGATGGAGAAGACCATCGTCGTCGAGGTCGAGGACCGCGTGAAGCACCCCCTGTACGGCAAGGTCATCCGCCGCACCTCCAAGGTGAAGGTCCACGACGAGGCCAACTCGGCCGGCGTCGGCGACCTCGTCGTGATCAGCGAGACCCGTCCGCTCAGCGCCACGAAGCGCTGGCGCCTGGTCGAGATCCTCGAGAGGGCGAAGTAGGCCTCGCGGTCTGCTCGCGTAGAAGGAGACAGAAGTGATTCAGCAGGAATCCCGCCTCAAGATCGCCGACAACACCGGCGCGAAGGAGATCCTCACCATCCGCGTCCTCGGTGGCTCCGGCCGTCGTTACGCCGGACTCGGTGACGTGATCGTCGCGACCGTCAAGGACGCGATCCCCGGCGGCAACGTCAAGAAGGGTGACGTCGTGAAGGCGGTCATCGTTCGCACCAAGAAGGAGGTCCGTCGTCCGGACGGCTCCTACATCAAGTTCGACGAGAACGCCGCAGTGATCCTGAAGGCCGATGGCGACCCCCGTGGCACGCGCATCTTCGGACCGGTCGGTCGCGAGCTTCGCGACAAGAAGTTCATGAAGATCATCTCGCTGGCGCCGGAGGTTATCTAAGTCATGGCAAACATCAAGAAGGGTGACCTCGTGCAGGTCATCACCGGAGCCACGCAGGCCCGCGGCGGCGACCGCGGCAAGCAGGGCAAGGTCCTCGAGGTCCTCGTCGAGCGCAACCGCGTCGTCGTCGAGGGCGTCAACCTGGTCACGAAGCACGTCCGCGTCGGCCAGACGCAGCGCGGCACGAAGACGGGCGGCATCGAGACCCACGAGGCTCCGCTGCACGTCTCGAACGTCGCCATCGTCGACCCCAAGACCAAGAAGCCGACCCGCGTCGGCTTCCGCGAAGAGACGGTCACGAAGAACGGCGTCACCAAGACCGTCCGCGTCCGCTACGCCAAGGCGTCGGGAGAGAACCTCTGATGACTGACACCACCACGAGCACGCCGGCCGCGCTGCCCCGCCTCAAGGCGAAGTACCGTGCCGAGATCCTGCCGCAGCTGAAGGACGACTTCGGCTTCACGAACGTCCACCAGGTCCCCGGCCTGGTCAAGATCGTCGTGAACACCGGTGTCGGCGAGGCCGCCCGCGACAGCAAGATCATCGACGGCGCCATCAAGGACCTGACCGCCATCACCGGTCAGAAGCCCCAGGTCACCAAGGCCCGCAAGTCCATCGCGCAGTTCAAGCTGCGCGAGGGCCAGGCCATCGGTGCGCACGTCACGCTCCGTGGCGACCGTGCCTGGGAGTTCCTGGACCGCCTGCTGTCGCTGGCCCTGCCCCGCATCCGCGACTTCCGCGGCCTCAGCGACCGCCAGTTCGACGGCAACGGCAACTACACCTTCGGTCTCAACGAGCAGAGCATGTTCCACGAGATCGACCAGGACCGGATCGACCGCGTCCGTGGCTTCGACATCACCGTCGTGACCACGGCCCGGACCGACGACGAGGGCCGGGCTCTGCTCAAGGCTCTCGGCTTCCCGTTCCGCACGGCCGACCAGGCCAACTAAGATCGTCCGGTCGGCAACTCCTCGTCGGAGTTGCCGACCGTTCCCCTGAGGTCACGGAGAATCGCTCCGTGACCGCCCGATCATCGAGGTCGGCACCCGGTGTACCGGATGTCGAAACCGGATGAGGAAGAGATCAACCGCATGACGATGACAGATCCGGTCGCAGACCTGCTGACCAGACTGCGCAACGCGAACTCGGCTCACCACGAGACCGTCTCGCTCCCCAGCAGCAAGCTCAAGTCCCACATCGCCGAGATCCTCAAGCGCGAGGGCTTCATCGAGGCGTGGAAGGTCGAGGACGCCCGCGTGGGCCAGACCCTCACGATCGACCTCAAGTACGGCCCCGACCGCCAGCGCTCCATCGTGGGCATCAAGCGCGTCTCCAAGCCCGGTCTCCGGGTGTACGCGAAGTCGACCGAGATCCCCCAGGTCTTCGGCGGCCTCGGCGTGGCGATCCTGTCCACCTCCTCCGGTCTGCTGACCGACCGTGAGGCCGAGAAGAAGGGCGTAGGCGGAGAAGTCCTCGCCTACGTGTGGTAACCCGCCATGTCTCGAATCGGAAGACTCCCCATCTCGATCCCTGCCGGGGTCGACGTGAAGATCGACGGCCAGGCCGTCTCGGTCAAGGGCCCGAAGGGCGAGCTCGCGCTCGTCGTCAAGAGCCCCATCGAAGCCAAGCTCGAGGAGGGCACCGTCGTCGTGACGCGTCCCGACGACGAGCGTGAGTCGCGTGCCCTGCACGGCCTCACCCGCACCCTCATCGCCAACCAGATCATCGGCGTGACCCAGGGCTACACCAAGGGCCTCGAGGTCGTCGGCACGGGTTACCGCGTCCAGGCGAAGGGCTCGAACGTCGAGTTCGCGCTCGGCTACTCGCACCCCATCACCGTCGAGCCGCCCGCGGGCATCAGCTTCACGGTCGAGGGCAACAACAAGCTCACGGTCGTCGGCATCGACAAGCAGGCCGTCGGCGAAGTCGCCGCCAACATCCGCAAGCTGCGCAAGCCCGAGCCCTACAAGGGCAAGGGCGTCCGCTACGCCGGCGAGGTCGTCCGCCGCAAGGCCGGAAAGTCAGGTAAGTAATCATGGGTCTCGGAACACGAGGAAAATCCAAGTCGGCAGCCACGAAGCGCCGTCACACCCGCCTGCGCAAGAAGGTCGTGGGCACCGAAGCACGCCCCCGTCTCGTCGTCACCCGTTCGGCCCGCCACGTCTTCGTGCAGGTCGTCGACGACAGCAAGGGCATCACCGTCGCCAGCGCCTCGACCCTCGAGGCCGACATGCGCACGTTCGACGGTGACAAGACCGCGAAGTCCCGCAAGGTCGGCGAGCTCGTCGCCGAGCGCGCGAAGGCAGCGGGCATCGAGGCCGTCGTGTTCGATCGCGGCGGCAACAAGTACGCCGGACGCGTCGCGGCCATCGCCGAAGGCGCCCGAGAGGCTGGTTTGAACCTGTGAGCGACGCTACGAACACCACTCCCCCCGAGGCGACCACGGAGGCGACCAAGGCTCCGGCCGAGGCCGTCGTCGAGCGCCCCGTCGAGACGGCTGCCGGCTCGGAGTCCAACAACCGCGAAGGCGGTCGCACCGACCGCCGTGGCGGCCAGGGACGCGGCGACCGCAACGCCGGTGGCCGTGGCCGCGGCGACCGTGACGACAAGAGCCAGTTCCTGGAGCGCGTCGTCACCATCAACCGCGTGTCCAAGGTCGTCAAGGGCGGTCGTCGCTTCAGCTTCACGGCGCTCGTCGTCGTGGGCGACGGCAACGGTCTCGTCGGCGTCGGCTACGGCAAGGCCCGCGAGGTCCCGACCGCCATCAGCAAGGGCGTCGAGGAGGCGAAGAAGAACTTCTTCCGCGTTCCCCGCATCGGCAACACCATCCCGCACCCCGTGCAGGGCGAGGCCGCTGCCGGCGTCGTGATGCTGCGTCCGGCCTCGGCCGGTACCGGTGTCATCGCGGGTGGTCCCGTCCGCGCCGTGCTCGAGTGCGCCGGCATCCACGACGTGCTCAGCAAGTCGCTCGGCTCGTCCAACACGATCAACATCGTGCACGCGACCGTCGAGGCGCTGAAGCTCCTCGAGGAGCCCCGTGCCGTCGCGGCCCGTCGTGGCCTCGACATCGACCAGGTGATGCCGGCGTTCCTGCAGCGTGCAGAGGACGCAGCGCGCACCGCCGCGACCGAGAAGGCAGGTGCCTGATGGCCGCCAACCTCAAGGTGACCCAGATCAAGTCCGTAATCAGCGAGAAGCAGAACCAGCGTGACACGCTGCGGAGCCTGGGCCTCAAGCGCATCGGCCAGTCGGTCGTCCGCGAGGACACCAAGCAGAACCGTGGCTACGTCAACGTGGTCGCCCACCTCGTGAAGGTCGAGGAGATTGACTAATGGCTGACGAGAAGAAGGAGCCGGCCGCGAAGGCCGCTCCCAAGAAGGCCGCCGCCCCCAAGGCGACGACCACCAAGGCTGCTGCCCCCAAGGCCGCCGCCAAGAAGCCGGCGGCCGACCAGGCCGCCGCCTCGACGGCGTCCACCACGAAGTCGGCCCCGGCCGCCTCGTCGGACGTCGCGCGTCCCCAGGTGCTCAAGGTGCACCACCTCCGTCCGGCTCCCGGTGCCAAGACGGCGAAGACCCGCGTGGGACGCGGTGAGGGCTCGAAGGGCAAGACCGCCGGTCGTGGCACCAAGGGCCAGAAGGCCCGGTACCAGGTCAAGGTCGGCTTCGAGGGCGGCCAGATGCCGCTGCACATGCGTACGCCGAAGCTGCGCGGGTTCAAGAACCCGTTCCGCGTCGAGTACCAGGTGGTCAACCTCGAGAAGCTCGGCGAGCTCTACCCCCAGGGCGGCGACGTGACCGTCGGCGACCTGGTCGCCAAGGGCGCCGTCCGCAAGAACGAGAAGGTCAAGGTCCTCGGACAGGGCGACCTCAGCGTCGCGCTGACCGTCGCGGTCGACAAGGTCTCCGGCTCTGCCGAAGAGAAGATCGTCGCCGCGGGCGGATCCGTCACCAAGTAATCACCTGGAGGGGTGGTCCGTCAGGGCCACCCCTCTCAGTCGTCTATCCTTCACACCGGGAGGCCCACCATGTTCAGAGCAGTCGCGCGCATCATGCGCACGCCCGACCTTCGTCGCAAGATCGGGTTCACGCTCGGCATCATCGCGCTCTTCCGGCTGGGGTCCTTCATCCCTGCGCCGTTCGTCGACTACCAGAACGTGCAGCTCTGCCTCGCCGGCAGCCAGGGCACGTCGGGCCTCTACGAGCTCGTCAACCTCTTCAGCGGCGGCGCTCTGCTGCAGCTGTCGGTGTTCGCGCTGGGCATCATGCCGTACATCACCTCGTCGATCATCGTGCAGCTGCTGCGCGTGGTCATCCCGCACTTCGACACCCTCTACAAGGAGGGGCAGTCGGGCCAGGCGAAGCTGACGCAGTACACGCGTTACCTCACCATCGCGCTCGGCATCCTGCAGTCGACCACGCTGATCACCGTCGCCCGCTCCGGCACCCTCTTCGCCGGCTCCGGCGCCGCCGAGTGCCAGCAGCTCATCACCAACGACGCCTGGTACGCCGTCCTGCTCATGGTCATCACCATGACCGCCGGCACGGGCCTCATCATGTGGATGGGCGAGCTCATCACCGAGCGCGGCATCGGCAACGGCATGTCGCTGCTGATCTTCACGTCGATCGCCGCACGCTTCCCCACGGCCCTCTGGAGCATCGCCCAGGCCCGTGGCTTCGAGATCTTCCTCATGGTCATCGCGGTCGGCCTCGTCATCATGGCGGCCGTCGTCTTCGTCGAGCAGTCCCAGCGACGCGTGCCCGTCCAGTACGCCAAGCGGATGGTCGGCAGGCGGACCTACGGCGGCAACAACACGTACATCCCGATCAAGGTGAACATGGCCGGCGTCGTGCCCGTCATCTTCGCGTCGTCGCTCCTGTACCTGCCTGCGCTCGTCGCCCAGTTCAACCGCCCCACCGACGGCACGGCGCCCGCGCCCTGGGTCTCGTGGGTCGAGGCCAACCTCACGTCGGGCGACAACCCGCTCTACATGGCCGTGTACTTCGCCCTCATCGTCGGGTTCACGTACTTCTACGTCGCGATCACCTTCAACCCCGAAGAGGTCGCCGACAACATGAAGAAGTACGGCGGGTTCATCCCCGGCATCCGTGCTGGTCGCCCCACCGCCGAGTACCTCGACTACGTCCTGACCCGCGTCACGCTGCCCGGCTCGCTCTACCTCGGCATCGTCGCCCTCATCCCGCTCATCGCCCTGGCGACGGTCGGCGCCAACCAGAACTTCCCCTTCGGCGGCGCCAGCATCCTGATCATCGTCGGCGTCGGTCTCGAGACCGTGAAGCAGATCGACTCGCAGCTGCAGCAGCGCCACTACGAGGGGCTCCTCCGATGACCGACACCGAGACCCGTCCCCGTCCGCTCCTGCTCATCGTCGGCCCGCCCGGCGCCGGCAAGGGCACCCAGGCGACCCGCATCGCCGAGACCTTCGGCATCCCGGCGATCTCGACCGGCGACATCTTCCGCGCCAACGTCAAGGACGAGACCGAGCTGGGCCTCAAGGTCAAGGCGATCCTCGACGCCGGGGACTACGTGCCCGACAGCCTCACCAACGAGCTCATCGGCGACCGGCTCGCCCAGCGCGACGCCGAGGCAGGGTTCCTGCTCGACGGCTACCCGCGCACCGTGCAGCAGGTCGAGTTCCTCGACGAGTTCCTCGGAGGCCGCGGCAAGGCCCTGGCCGCCGTCGTGCAGCTCGTGGCCGACCGCGACGAGATCGTCGAGCGCCTGCGTCGACGCGCGCTCGAGCAGGGCCGGTCCGACGACACCGAGGAGGCGATCCGCCACCGACAGGACGTCTACCTCCGCGAGACCGCGCCGCTGATCGAGACGTACCGCGACCGCGGGCTGCTCGTCGAGGTCGACGGCCTCGGCAGCATCGACGAGGTCGCGACGCGCATCGACGAGGCGCTCACCGGCGCCGGCTTCCGCCCCACCGCCTCCGCCTCCTGAGCTCCGTGTCGCTGAGGAAGCCCGGCATCTACAAGACGCCGGACGAGCTGCGGCTCATGGTGCGTCCCGGTGTGCTCACCGCCGAGGCGCTGGACGCGGTCTGCGCCGCGATCCGCCCCGGGGTGACCACCGGCGAGCTCGACGCGGTGGCCGAGGGCGTCATCCGTGCCGGCGGGGGAGTGCCCAACTTCATGCTCGTGCCCGGCTACCGCCACACGATCTGCGCCTCCGTCAACGACGAGGTCGTCCACGGCATCCCGGGCGACCGGGTCCTGCAGCCCGGCGACGTCGTGTCGATCGACTGCGGCGCCCAGGTCGAGGGGTGGAACGGCGACAGCGCGCGGACCGTCGTGCTCGACGACCCGGAGCGACCCGAGCTGGTGGCCGAGCGCCGCCTCCTCGCCGAGGTGACCGAGGAGTCGCTCTGGCGCGGCATCGCGGCCCTGGCCGAGGCGCGCCACCTCAACGAGATCGGCGCCGCGGTCGAGGAGCACCTGGAGTCCCGCGGTGAGTACGGCATCGTCGAGGACTACGTCGGGCACGGCATCGGCCGCTCGATGCACGAAGACCCGCCGGTCTACAACTACCGGGTCTCCGGGCGGGGCCCCGCCGTCCGTCCCGGCCTGGTCGTCGCGATCGAGCCCATGGTCACGCTCGGCTCCGCCGACACCGTCACGCTCGACGACGACTGGACGGTCGCCACGGTCGACGGCTCCGCAGCCGCCCACTGGGAGCACTCCGTCGCCGTCCACGCCGGCGGCATCTGGGTCACGACCGCGCACGACGGGGGAGCCGCAGGGCTGGCCCCGCTCGGCGTCCGACCCGTCGCGATCGGCTGACGCGGGCCTCGGCCCGGCGGCCCTAGCCCCGCGACGACCCGACCGAGCAGGTCGCCTCGGCGGCCGTCTGGCCGGTGATCGTCGACGGCAGCGTCGTCGTCGTCGTCGTCGTCGGGGCGGGCTCGGCCGGCGCCGTCGTGCCGCCGGCAGCCCCGGGTTCACCCGTCTCGGTCTCGGGGGCCGTCGACCCGCTCGCCGCGGGAGCCTCGGACGCGGCGGCCGCCGACTCGTCGGCCGTCGAGCCGCGGCCCTCCGTCGCGTCGCCGAGGGTGAACTGCTGGTCGGCCTGCAGGGCCGCCTCGAGCACGGCGGCGTCCGCGTCGGAGCGGACGACGCGCCCCGCCTGGTCCGGGTCGTCGACGACCGGGTACTGCACGAAGACGATGTCCGCCGGCTGCAGGTCCTTGAGGGCCAGGGCCAGCGAGACGAGGGTGTCGGGGGAGCTCAGCGACGAGGTCAGGGTCATGTTGCTCAACGCCGCCGAGGCCAGCTTGTAGAGGGTCGCCGGGTTGCTCAGCGTTCCGCCCGAGATGATCGTGCGCATCATCGACGAGAGGAACACCTGCTGCGAGCTGATGCGCGCGAGGTCGCTGCCGTCGCCGACGCCGTGGCGGGTGCGCAGGAACTGCAGGGCGTCGTAGCCCTGCAGCGAGTGGGTGCCGGCCGAAAGGTCGAGCCCGGTGTCGGTGTCGCGGATGCGGTCGGTGACGCAGACGTCGACGCCGCCGAGCGCGTTGGACATCTCGATGACCCCGTCGAAGGTGATCATGCCGCCGTAGTAGACGCTGAGGCCCGTGAGCTGCTCGACGGCCGCGGCGGTGCAGCTGATGCCCCCGAGCTCGTAGAGCGTGTTGAACTGCACGGAGGAGGCCGCGTCGTGCGCCGTGCCGTCGTCGCCGGTGCAGGCGGGCCGGTCGATCATCAGGTCGCGCGGGAAGCTCACGGCGGTGAGCTGGGACTGGTCCTCGGAGAGGTGCAGCAGGATGTTGACGTCGTTGCGCACGCCGTCGACCACGCCGGCCGGCACGGCGCTGTCCGGGTCGCGCTGGTCGCTGCCGATCAGGAGGATGTTCGCGCCCCCGGTCATGGCCGTGATCTCGGCCGGCGCCTCCGTCGCGTTCGGCAGGGCGACCGACGTCACGGACGACGTCAGCTGCTGCGCCGTGATGGCCGCCAAGGAGGCGCCGCTCACCAGGAGCACCGCCAGCGCGCCGGCCACGACGGTCACCAGAGACCGGACGGGGCCGCGACGTCGGAGCCGACCGTGGCGGGCCGCCCCCCGGCGGCTGGTCGGTCGGGTCTGCTCGGGCATGGGTGGCTCCTGGTCGGCGTCATCGTCGACGACTCGGCGTGTCGGGTCGACGGGCGGGTTGCTGAAGTGTAGCGGCATCACCTAGGATCGATCTTTGGTGTTCCCAGGCCACATCTGTGTGCCCGGGGCGCCGATTGCCCGCACGACCAACACCCCCAACTCTGAGCGACTGTGAGTCCATGGCCAAAAAAGACGGTGTCATCGAAATCGAAGGCGCTGTGATCGAAGCTCTGCCCAACGCGATGTTCCGCGTCGAGCTGACCAACGGTCACAAAGTTCTCGCCCACATCTCCGGCAAGATGCGACAGCACTACATCCGCATCCTCCCCGAAGACCGTGTGATCGTCGAGCTGAGCCCCTACGACCTGACCCGCGGCCGGATCGTCTACCGCTACAAGTAGGGCGTGCTGGAAAGGAACGGCCCCACGCACCCGTGGGGCACGAAGCCAGCGAGATCAAGGAAACAACGATGAAGGTCAACCCCAGCGTCAAGCCCATCTGCGAGCACTGCAAGGTGATCCGCCGCAAGGGCAACGTCATGGTCATCTGCAAGAGCAACCCGCGCCACAAGCAGCGTCAGGGCTAGCACTCGGGCCGAGTGATCGGCCCACGCAGCAACCGGGGCTCCCGAGCCCCACAGCACCACCCCACGAGCAGCACCAGAACCCGTCGAGTCAGTCGCCCCGTGCGACCGCCGGCGGGGGACACCCCGGGACGGAGGCCCGGGCACCGGTGCTGCGACAGACCTCCACCACTCTCTGAGGAGAAGCCACCATGGCACGTCTAGCAGGCGTTGACATCCCGCGCGACAAGCGCGTCGAAGTCGCACTGACCTACATCTACGGAGTCGGCCGCACCCGTGCGCTCAAGACTCTCGCCGAGACCGAGATCGACGGCAACATCCGCGTCAAGGACCTCACGGACGACCAGCTCGTCCTGCTCCGCGACCACATCGAGGGCAACTTCAAGGTAGAGGGCGACCTCCGCCGCGAGGTCGCCGCCGACATCCGCCGCAAGGTCGAGATCGGCAGCTACGAGGGCATCCGCCACCGCCGCGGCCTGCCTGTGCGCGGACAGCGCACCAAGACGAACGCGCGTACCCGCAAGGGCCCGAAGCGCACCGTCGCCGGCAAGAAGAAGGCTCGCTAGGCCCCGGCTCCCGCCGTACGCCTCTAGGTTCGTAGGAGATCAAAATGGCAGCACCGAAGTCGGCCGCGCGCAAGCCCCGCCGCAAAGAGAAGAAGAACGTCGCCGTGGGCCAGGCCCACATCAAGAGCACGTTCAACAACACCATCGTGTCGATCACCGATCCCTCGGGTGCCGTGCTGAGCTGGGCTTCGTCCGGCGCCGTCGGCTTCAAGGGCTCGCGCAAGTCGACCCCGTTCGCCGCGCAGCTCGCGGCCGAGTCGGCTGCGCGTCAGGCGCAGGAGCACGGCGTCAAGAAGGTCGACGTCTTCGTCAAGGGCCCGGGTTCCGGTCGTGAGACGGCGATCCGCTCGCTGCAGGCCGCCGGCCTCGAGGTGGGCTCGATCAACGACGTCACCCCGCAGGCGCACAACGGCTGCCGCCCGCCGAAGCGTCGTCGCGTCTAACTGAGTTGCCGCCCGTCGTGCCTCCTCCGCCCCTCGAGGGCCGAGGAGGCGCGGCGGGCTCGACCGCGTCACCACCGCCTCCTGCGTCCATCGCACGGGGCGCCCACAACTCAAGAGACCGACGGGCCAGCCACCCTGTCGTACCGCCGAGAGTCATATAGCGGACTCTCCGCCGAAAGGAATCCACAGTGCTCATTGCACAGCGCCCCACCCTCACCGAGGAGAACATCTCGGAGTTCCGCTCACGCTTCGTGATCGAGCCCCTCGAGCCCGGCTTCGGCTACACCCTCGGCAACTCGCTGCGTCGCACGCTCCTGTCGTCGATCCCCGGCGCGGCCGTCACCAGCATCCGGATCGACGGCGTGCTGCACGAGTTCACGACCGTCCCCGGCGTGAAGGAGGACGTGACCGAGGTCATCCTCAACATCAAGCAGCTGGTCGTCTCGAGCGAGCACGACGAGCCCATCACGGCCTACCTGCGCAAGCAGGGCGCCGGCCAGGTGACGGCGGCCGACATCTCGGCTCCCGCCGGCGTCGAGATCCACAACCCGGACCTCGTCATCGCGACCCTGAACGACACCGCGAAGTTCGAGCTCGAGCTCACGATCGAGCGTGGCCGCGGCTACGTCTCGGCCGTGCAGAACCGCGCCGAGTTCAGCGAGGCCGGCCAGATCCCGATCGACTCGATCTACTCGCCCGTCCTCAAGGTCACCTACCGCGTCGAGGCGACTCGTGCCGGTGAGCGCACCGACTTCGACCGCCTGGTCGTCGACGTCGAGACGAAGCCGGCCATCACGCCGCGCGACGCCATCGCGTCGGCCGGTCGCACGCTGACCGAGCTCTTCGGCCTGGCCCGCGAGCTCAACACCGCCGCCGAGGGCATCGAGATCGGCCCCGCGCCGGTCGACGCCGTCCTCTCCAGCGAGCTGCAGACCCCCATCGAAGACCTGGATCTGTCGGTCCGCAGCTACAACTGCCTGAAGCGCGAGGGCATCAACACGGTGTCCGAGCTCGTCGCCCTCTCGGAGACGCAGCTCATGAACATCCGCAACTTCGGTCAGAAGTCGGTCGACGAGGTGAAGGACAAGCTCGTCGAGCTGGGTCTCTCGCTCAAGGACACGGTCCCCGGGTTCGACGGAGCCCACTTCTACAGCGGCTACGACGAGGAAGAGACCAACTAGGTCTCGTCTCCCGACGCCCTCCATCTTCGACAGCTAGGAACCAACGATCATGCCCAAGCCCACCAAGGGTCCCCGCCTCGGAGGCGGACCGGCTCACGAGCGCCTGATGCTCGCGAACCTCGCCGCCTCGCTCTTCGAGCACAAGAGCATCAAGACGACCGAGACGAAGGCCAAGCGCCTCCGCCCCGTCGCCGAGCGCCTCGTCACCTTCGCGAAGCGGGGCGACCTCGCGTCGCGTCGTCGCGCGATGCAGACGCTGCGCAACAACAAGGACGCCGCGCACATCCTCTTCACCGAGATCGCGCCGCTCGTCGAGAACCGTGAGGGCGGCTACACCCGCATCACGAAGCTCGGCTTCCGCAAGGGCGACAACGCCTCGATGGTGTCGATCGAGCTCGTGCTCGAGCCCGTCACCCCCAAGGTGAAGAACTCGTCGAGCTCGAAGGCCACGCCGGCCGCCGCGCCCGTCGAGGAGCCCGCCGAGGCCCCCGTCGACGAGACCGAGACGGTCGAGCAGAGCGAGCCCGTCGAGGCCGAGACCGAGACGGCCGCCGCCGACGAGGTCGAGACCGACGCCGCCGCGAAGTCGGACGACGCCGCGTCGGACGACGCCGCGAAGCCGGACGACAAGTAACGAGCAGCACCGCACCACCGGCCGAGGGCCCGTCACCGCGAGGTGACGGGCCCTCCGTCGTTCCCGCGGTCCGTCACGAGCGGCGCCGGTGGGGCGTCCTGCGGACGGCGACGTCCCCCGAACAGGTGTCGTTCACCTCGACGACACATGACGGAAACCCGGGGGGCGCGGGCCCCCTCTAGGGTCGCGGGGACCCCTCCTCCCCACTCGCCGAAGGAACCCATGTCACCCCGACCCCGACACACCACCCCGAGGGCGGTCGCCCTGGTGGCCGGTCTCGCCGTCCTGCTCGGTCCGCTCGTCCCCGCCGCCGCCTCCGCGGCTCCCGGCGGGACGGGCGTCGTCATCGCCGAGGTCTACGCCAAGGGCGGCAGCGCGAACGCGCCGTACACGAACAAGTTCGCCGAGCTCTACAACCCGACCACCGCCTCCGTCTCGCTCGCCGGGTGGTCGCTGCAGTACCGCTCGGCCGCGGGCACCGGGACGTTCTCGACGGCCGAGCTCAGCGGGGCGATCGCCCCCGGGGGCCACTACCTCGTCCAGATGGCGGCCAACGCGACGAACGGCGTCTCGGCCGGGGCGCCGCTGCCCACGCCCGACGCCGTCACGACGCTCAACCCGGCCGGCGGCAGCGGCGTCCTCGTGCTGTCGGACGCCGCGACGCCCCTCGCCCTGCCGGCGGGCTCGGTCTCGTCGACCACCCCCGGCGTCGTCGACGCCCTCGGCTGGGGAACCGCCACCGTCTACGAGGCGACCGCGGCCGAGGCGGGCACCGCCAACAGCACCCCCACCTCCTACGTGCGCACCGACGCCGCCGACACCGACGTCAACGCGGCCGACTTCGTGCAGCAGTCGCAGGTCACGCCGCAGAACTCCGGCGGCACCGGGTCGACCCCCACCGAGCCGCAGCCCGTGCCCGAGCCCGTCAGCGAGGCGGACGTCACCATCGCCGAGCTGCAGGGCACGACGGACGTCAGCCCGTGGGCGGGACGCACGGTGACCACGCGCGGCGTCGTGACCGCGGCCTACCCGACCGGCGGTCTGGACGGCTACGTCGTCCAGACCGAGGGCACCGGAGGCGCGCTCGACCTGGGCACCCACCGCGCGTCCGACGCGGTGTTCGTCTACTCCGCGGTCACCGTGGGCTCGGTGGCCGTGGGCGACCACGTCGAGCTGGTCGGCGAGGTGACGGAGTACCGCGGGCTGACGGAGCTCACCGTCACCACCGCCTCCTCGTTGACGGTGCTCGACGTGCCCGCCGTCGCGCCGCTGCCCGCGACCGTGGGCTTCCCCGCCACGGACGCCGAGCGCGAGTCGCTCGAGAGCATGCTCGTGCTGCCGCAGGGCGACTTCACGGTCGCCGACACGTACACGACGAACCAGTACGGCGAGATCGCCCTGGCGGTCGGCGACCGGCCGCTGATCCAGCCGACCGAGGTCGCGGCCCCCCGCAGCGCCGAGGCGGCGGCGGTGGCGGCCGACAACGCCGCCCGCGCGGTGTCGCTCGACGACGGCGCGAGCACGAACTTCCTCACGGCGTCGAACCAGTCGATCCCCGTGCCCTACCTGTCGAACGAGCACCCCGTCACCGTGGGGGCGGGCGTCACGTTCACCGAGCCCGTCGTGCTCGAGTGGCGCAACGACGGCTGGACGTACCAGCCGACCGCGCGCGTGACCGGCGACACGGCGTACGCCGACCTGCCGGCCGAGTTCGAGGACGTCCGCACGGAGCGTCCGCGCGACGTCGGCGGCGACGTGAAGCTCGCGAGCTTCAACGTGCTGAACTACTTCACGACGACCGGCGACCAGCTGACCGGCTGCACCTACTACCGCGACCGGACGGGCGCGCCGCTGACGGTGAACGAGGGGTGCGACGCCCGCGGCGCCGCGGACGCCGCGAACCTCGCCCGCCAGCAGGTCAAGATCGTGACGGCCATCGACGCCCTCGGCGCGGACGTCGTCTCGCTCGAGGAGATCGAGAACTCGGCCCGCTTCGGCGAGGACCGCGACGCGGCCCTGTCGACCCTCGTCGGCGCGCTCAACGCGGCCGCCGGCTCGGACGTCTGGGCCTTCGTGCCGTCGCCGGCCCCGGAGGCGCGCCCCGCCGACGAGGACGTCATCCGGCTGGCGTTCATCTACAAGAAGGCCGTGGTCGAGGTCGCGGGCGCCTCGACGATCCTCACCGGCTCGGCGGCCTTCAGCAACGCGCGCGAGCCGCTGTCGCAGGCCTTTCGCCCCGTCGGCGGCGACGCCGACTCGACGTTCCTCGCGATCGCCAACCACTTCAAGTCGAAGGGCAGCGGCACGGGAGCCGACGCCGACCTCGGCGACGGCCAGGGCGGCTCGAACGCCTCGCGCGTGAACCAGGCCACGGCGCTGGCGGCGTTCGCGGCCGAGCAGGAGGCGGCGGCCGGCACCGACGCGGTGTTCCTGCTGGGCGACTTCAACGCCTACAGCGAGGAGGACCCGATCCAGGTGCTGCGCGCCGCCGGCTACGTCGACCTGGGGTCGACCGAGACCGACGAGTACAGCTACGTGTTCGGCGGCCTGAGCGGCTCGCTCGACCACGTGCTCGCCTCGCCGGCGGCCCTGGCCGCGGTCACCGGGGTGGACATCTGGAACATCAACTCGGGCGAGTCCGTCGGCCTCGAGTACAGCCGGTTCAACACCAACGTGGCGCAGCTGTGGGCCCCGGACCAGTTCCGGGCCAGCGACCACGACCCCGTCGTGGTCGGCGTCGACCTGCTCGCCGACGAGGCCGACCCGGGCGCTCCCGGCGCGCCGGCCGACCCGGCCGACCCGGCCGACCCGTCGGCGCCCGCCGACCCGGCCGACCCGTCGGCGCCCGCCGCCCCCGGCGACGCCGTCCCGGCCGGCCAGGGCCAGGCGTCGCCCGCCGGGCTCGCCTACACCGGGGCCGGGCCGCTGGCGGCCTGGGCCGCTCTCGCCCTGGTGCTGCTGACCGCGGGCGGGGCGCTCGTCGTCCGACGTCGCCGCGCCTCCTCGGGGGCCTGACCGCACCTGACGACGACGGCCGCGACACGGGAGCACCGTGCCGCGGCCGTCGCCGTCCCGGCGAAGGGGGCGACGAGGAGGCGCGCCCCGGCACCCGTAGGATCGACGGCGTGACGAACGCCCCGGCCCTCGACGACCCGGCCTTCGTGCAGGCGGGGCTCACCCGCATGCGGCTGACCGTCGCGTACGACGGCACCGCGTTCTCGGGCTGGAGCGAGCAGCCCGGCCGTCGCACGGTGCAGGGCGAGATGGAGGCGGCGCTCCGCACCCTCTTCGGCCGCCACGAGCACGTGCCCACCGTCACGGTCGCCGGCCGCACCGACGCCGGGGTGCACGCCCGCGGCCAGGTCGTCCACCTCGACCTCACCGACGACCAGGTCGCCCAGCTGCAGCGGCCGCACCGCGGCATGGTCGACCGCTCGCCCCTCGACGCGCCCACGGTGCTCGCGCGGCGGCTCAACGGGCTGGCGGGCGCCTCGGACGAGATCGTGGTCTCGGGGGCGCGGGTGGCGCCTCCGGGGTTCCACGCGCGCTTCGGCGCGCTCTGGCGACGCTACGAGTACCGCATCGCCGACCGGGGCGCCGAGCGCGACCCCTCGCGACGCGGCCACACGCTCTGGTACGACCACCGGCTCGACCTCGACCTGATGAGCGCCACGGCCGCCGGGCTGGTCGGGCTGCACGACTGGGCCGCCTACTGCCGGCACCGCGACCACGCGACGACCATCCGCGAGCTGCAGCACTTCACCTGGAGGCGCGAGGCCGACGGCGTGCTCGTCGCGACCGTGCAGGCCGACGCCTTCTGCCACAACCTCGTGCGCAACCTCGTCGGGGCCTGCGTCGCCGTGGGGGAGGGCTCGATGCCCGAGCACCGCGCCGTCGGCATCCGCCGCGAGGCCGCGCGCAACGGCGAGTTCCGGGTCGTGCCCGCGACCGGGCTCACGATGGTCGAGGTGGGCTACCCGCCCGACGACGAGGTGGCGGCCCGTGTGGTGCTGACGCAGGTGAAGCGGTCGGCCGCTAGCCTCGACGGATGAGCGCACCCCGTCCCGCGACACCGTCCGACGTCCCCGAGATGCTCCGGCTGATCGTCGAGCTGGCCGTCTACGAGAAGGAGCCCGACGCGGTCAAGACCTCGGAGGCCGACCTCGACCGGGCGCTGTTCGCCGACGCGCCGGCCGTGTTCGCGTTCGTGGTCGACGGCGACGAGCCCGGCGAGCTGGTCGGCCTGGCGATCTGGTTCCTCACCTTCTCGACCTGGGAGGGGGTGCACGGCATCCACCTCGAGGACCTCTACGTCTCGCCGCGGCACCGCGGGGCCGGCCACGGCAGGGCGCTGCTGGCCCGCCTGGCCCGGGAGGCGACCGCACGGGGCCTCGCCCGGGTCGAGTGGGTCGTGCTCGACTGGAACGAGCCGTCGATCGGGTTCTACCGCTCGCTCGGGGCCGCCTCGATGGACGAGTGGACGGCGTTCCGCCTCGACGGCGAGGCCCTCGCCGCGCTCGGCGCGGCCTGACGCCCGCCCCGCGCCGCCGCACGCTGTTTGACGCCCCCGGGCGTGTCGGGTATCGTCGACCCTCGGTGTCTGCGCAACTGCGCGCGGCGCCCGAAGTTGAGCCCTCCACCTGACTCGTTCTCGCGACATCGTCGCGACAACGGCAACGGAGCGGGATTCACGGACACCTCACCTCGACCAGGAAGCAGCACTACTGTGACGCGCACTTTCTCCCCCAAGCCGGCTGACGTCCAGCCGCAGTGGCTGATCATCGACGCGAACGACGTCGTCCTCGGCCGCCTCGCGAGCCACGTGGCAGCCCTGCTGCGCGGCAAGCACAAGCCGACCTTCGCCCCCCACATGGACATGGGCGACTTCGTCATCGTCATCAACGCCGACAAGGTGGCCCTCACCGGCTCCAAGCTGGCCGAGAAGCTCTACTACCGCCACTCGGGCTACCCGGGCGGCCTGACGGCGACGACCTACTCCGAGATGGTCGAGAAGCACCCGACGCGCGCCGTCGAGAAGGCCATCCGCGGCATGCTGCCGAAGAACTCGCTGGGCCGTGCCCAGATCAAGAAGCTGAAGGTGTACGCGGGTGCCGAGCACCCCCACGCTGCTCAGCAGCCCACGGTTTACACCCTCGACCAGGTCGCCCAGTAGCGTCCGCCTTCAGACTTAAGGACCCCCACACAGTGGCTCAGATCGCAGATTCCATCGACCAGGCTCCCGAGAGCTTCACCACGGAGAGCTCGGCCCCCGAGGCCCAGGCGACGCCCCGCGCCGTCCTGAACGTCTCCGGCTCGGCCGTCGGCCGCCGCAAGGAGGCCATCGCCCGTGCGCGCCTCGTGCCCGGCAACGGCACGTACGTCGTCAACGGACGCACCCTCGAGGAGTACTTCCCGAACAAGCTGCACCAGCAGCTGATCAACGACCCGTTCAAGGTGCTCGACCTGCTCGGCGCCTACGACGTCACCGTCAAGGTCACCGGCGGCGGCCCCTCGGGCCAGGCCGGCGCGCTCCGCCTCGCCATCGCGCGTGCGCTGAACGAGATCGACCGCGAGAACAACCGCGCCACGCTCAAGAAGGCCGGCTTCCTCACCCGCGACGCCCGCGTCATCGAGCGCAAGAAGGCCGGTCTCAAGAAGGCCCGCAAGGCCTCGCAGTTCTCGAAGCGCTAGTCGCACACCCACCAGGCAGGTCTCGCGATGTCGCGTCTCTTCGGTACCGACGGCGTCCGCGGACTCGCCAACCGTGAGCTGACCGCCGCGCTCGCCCTGGGCCTCGCCCAGGCGAGCGCGGTGGTGCTCACCAAGGGGCACCACGCCGACGCGCGTCGTGCCGAAGGGCGCCGCCCCGTCGCGGTCGTCGCCCGTGACCCCCGCATCTCGGGGGAGTTCCTCACCGCCGCCGTCTGTGCGGGCCTGGCCAGCTCCGGGGTCGACGTGCTCGACGCCGGGGTCATCCCGACCCCCGCGGCGGCGTTCCTCGTCGACGACATCGGCGCCGACTTCGGCGTCATGATCAGCGCGTCGCACAACCCGGCGCCCGACAACGGCATCAAGTTCTTCGCGTTCGGCGGCACGAAGCTGCCCGACGAGGTCGAGGACCGCATCGAGGCCGCCATGAGCGACCCGCAGCTGATGCCCGTCGGGGGCGACGTCGGCCGCATCCGCCGCTTCGCCGACGCCGAGGACCGCTACGTCCTCCACCTCCTCGGCGCCCTGCCCAACCGCCTCGAGGGCCTGCACGTCGTGCTCGACTGCGCCCACGGCGCCGCCTCGGCCGTCTCGCCCGAGGTCTTCACCGACGCCGGCGCGACGATCACGCTGATCGGGGCCGACCCCGACGGCATGAACATCAACGACGGCGTGGGCTCGACGCACCTCGACAACCTCGCCGCCGCCGTGCTCGAGCACGGCGCCGACATCGGCATCGCGCACGACGGCGACTCCGACCGCTGCCTCGCGGTCGACGCGACGGGCGCGGTCGTCGACGGCGACCAGATCATGGCGATCCTCGCCGTCGCCCAGAAAGAACACGGCCGCCTGGCGCACGACACGCTCGTCGCGACCGTCATGAGCAACCTCGGCCTGATCCGCGCGATGGAGGAGCACGGCATCACGGTGCGCCAGACGCGGGTCGGCGACCGCTACGTGCTCGAGGACATGAACGAGCACGGCTTCACGCTGGGCGGCGAGCAGTCGGGCCACATCGTCTTCAGCGAGTGGGCGACGACGGGCGACGGCATCCTCACCGGGCTCTCCCTCGTGGCGCGCATGGCCGAGACCGGCAAGACGCTCGCCGAGCTCGCGCAGGTGATGACGGTGTTCCCGCAGATCCTGATCAACGTGAAGGGCGTCGACCGCGACCGCCTGGGCGGCGACCAGGGCGTCGCCGACGCCGTCGCGGCGTTCGAGGCCGAGCTCGGCGACACCGGCCGGGTGCTGCTGCGCCCCTCCGGCACCGAGCCCGTCGTGCGGGTCATGGTCGAGGCCGCCGACCAGGCGACCGCCGACCGCGTGGCGCACGCCCTCGCCGACGTGGTGCGCGAGCGGCTCGCGCTCTAGATCTTCCGCAGCAGCACCGAGCTGACCGCGTGGTCGGCGGCCTTGCGCAGCACCAGGGTCGCGCGCGAGCGGGTCGGCAGCACGTTCTCGATGAGGTTCGGCTCGTTCACCGAGCGCCAGACCGACGACGCGAAGGCCCGGGCCTCGGGCTCGTCCATGTCGGCGAACCGGTGGAAGAACGAGCGCTCCTGCGTGAAGGCGCTCTTCTGCAGGGCGAGGAACCGGTCGACGAACCAGTTCTCGATGTCGCCGGTGCGCGCGTCGACGTAGACCGTGAAGTCGAACAGGTCGCTGAGGGCGAGGCGCCCCGCGACGGGCGGCTGCAGCACGTTGAGCCCCTCGACGATCAGGATGTCGGGGCGCCGCACGACGACCTCGGCGCCCGGCATGATGTCGTAGCTGGTGTGCGAGTAGAACGGCGCCCGCACCTCTTCGGCGCCGCTCTTCACCTGCGAGACGAAGCGCAGCAGGTGGCGGCGGTCGTACGACTCGGGGAACCCCTTGCGGTCCATGATGCCCCGGCGCTCGAGCTCGGCGTTGGGGTAGAGGAACCCGTCGGTGGTGACGAGCTCGACGCGGGGCGTGTCGTCCCAGCGGCTGAGGAGCTCGCGCAGGAGGCGCGCCACCGTCGACTTGCCGACCGCCACCGAGCCCGCGACGCCGATGACGAACGGGGTGCGCTGCGCCCGCTCGCCGAGGAAGTCGCTGGTGGCCCGGTGCAGGTTGCGGGCGCCGGCCGCGTAGAGGTTGAGGAGGCGGCTGAGCGGCACGTAGACGTCCTGCACCTCGCGCATGTCGAGCCGGTCGCCGAGGCCGCGCAGCTGCACGATCTCGGTCTCGGTGAGGGGCAGCCGCGTGGTGGGCGCGAGCTCGGCCCAGGCGTCGCGGTGGATCTCGACGAAGGGCGTCGCGTGGGTCGTCGGGGAGCTCGCGTCGGCCATGCGCCCGAGGCTACCCGGTCGGCGCGCGGCCCACCGCCGGGTCGCGCAGGGAGGCCGGGAGCGACGCCGTAGGATCGTCTCCATGTGTGGAATCGTGGGATACGTGGGCTCCGCCGGTGCCGGCTCGACCAGCGTCGACGTGCTGCTGAGCGGCCTCAAGCGGCTCGAGTACCGCGGCTACGACTCGGCCGGGGTGGCCGTGGTCGGCGACGACGGGTCGCTCGACAGCCGCAAGCGGGCCGGCAAGCTGAAGGTGCTGGTCGACGACCTCGCCGAGACCCCGCTGCGCGACGGGCAGACCGGCATCGGCCACACCCGCTGGGCCACGCACGGCGGCCCCACCGACGAGAACGCGCACCCGCACCTCGCCGACGACGGCAAGCTCGCCCTGATCCACAACGGCATCATCGAGAACTTCTCCGAGCTGAAGGCCGAGCTGCTCGCCGAGGGCGTCGAGTTCCTCAGCGAGACCGACTCCGAGGTCGCGGCGCACCTCGTCGCCCGGGCCTACCGCGCGTCCGGCGACCTCACCGAGGCGCTGCGCACCGTCGTCGCGACCCTCGACGGCGCCTTCACGCTGCTCGTGGTGCACGCCGACCAGCCCGGCGTCGTCGTCGGCGCCCGCCGCAACTCGCCGCTCGTGATCGGGCTGGGCGAGGGCGAGAACTTCCTCGGCAGCGACGTGGCGGCCTTCGTCGCCCACACCCGTCGCGCCATGTCGATCGGCCAGGACCAGCTCGTCACGATCCGCCCCGACTCGGTCGAGGTCGTCGGCTTCGACGGCGTGCCCGTCGAGACGACCGAGTTCGAGATCGACTGGGACGCCTCGGCCGCCGACAAGGGCGGCTGGTCGAGCTTCATGGCGAAGGAGATCAGCGAGGAGCCCGAGGCGGTCGCCAAGACCCTGCTCGGCCGCGTCTCCGACGGCGCCGTCACGCTCACCGAGCTCGACGGCGTGGCCGAGCGCCTGCAGACCGTCGACCGGGTGATCGTTATCGCCTGCGGCACCGCCGCCTACGCCGGCATCCTCGGCAAGTACGCCATCGAGCAGTGGGCCCGCGTGCCCGTCGAGGTCGAGCTCGCACACGAGTTCCGCTACCGCGACCCGGTGCTCGACGAGAAGACCCTGGTGGTCTCGATCAGCCAGTCCGGCGAGACGATGGACACGCTGATGGCCGTGAAGTACGCCCGGGAGCAGGGCGCCCAGGTGCTGTCGATCTGCAACACCCAGGGCTCGACGATCCCGCGCGAGTCCGACGCGGTCATCTACACGCACGCCGGCCCCGAGGTCGCCGTCGCGTCGACCAAGGCCTTCGTCGCCCAGGGCACGGCGCTGTTCCTGCTCGGCCTGCACCTGGCCACCCTGCGGGGCACGCTGGGCCGCGACGAGATCGCCGCGCAGGTCGCCGACCTGCAGGCCATCCCCGAGAAGATCGAGCGCGTGCTCGAGTCGTCCGAGCGCATCCGCACGCTGGCCGGCTGGATGGCCGACACCCGCTCGGTGCTGTTCCTCGGCCGCCACGTGGGCTACCCGATCGCGCTCGAGGGCGCGCTCAAGCTCAAAGAGCTGGCCTACATCCACGCCGAGGGCTTCGCCGCCGGCGAGCTCAAGCACGGCCCGATCGCGCTGATCGAGCCCGGCCAGATCGTGTTCGTCATCGTGCCGTCGCCCCGCGACCCCCGGTCGCTGCACCCGAAGGTCGTCTCGAACATCCAGGAGATCCGGGCCCGGGGCGCGCGCGTCATCGCCGTCGCCGAAGAGGGCGACGCCGCCGTGCTGCCCTTCGCCGACGAGGTGCTGCACATCCCCCTCGCCGCGCCCCTGTTCGAGTCGCTCCTCGCCGTCGTGCCGCTGCACGTCTTCGGCATGGAGCTCGCCGCGGCCAAGGGCCTCGACGTCGACCAGCCGCGCAACCTCGCCAAGTCGGTCACCGTCGAGTAGCGGCAGCCCCGTGACGCACCGGCACGCATCGTGATCGTGGGCATCGGGGTCGACGTCGTCGACCTGGAGCGCTTCGCGAGGTCGCTCGACCGCACCCCCGCCCTGCGGCCCCGCCTGTTCGGCGAGGCCGAGCTCGTGGCGCCCGGCGGCGGGCCGCGCCGCGTCGAGTCGCTCGCAGCGCGGTTCGCGGCGAAGGAGGCGCTGATCAAGTCCCTGGGCGGCTCGACCGGGGTGCGCTGGCACGACGTCGTGGTCGAGTCCGACGCCGACGGCGCCCCGAGCCTCGTGCTCAGCGGGGGCGCGCGGTCGCTCGCCGACTCGCGGGGCGTGACGCGCCTCCACCTCTCACTCAGCCACGACGGCGGCGTCGCCGTCGCGTACGTCGTCGCCGAGGGGGCCGAGGAGGCGGTGGTCGCGTGACCCAGGACGTCCGGCTGGCCGTCGACACCGCCGCCCTCGCCCACAACGTCGCCGTGCTGCGTCGCGCCGCCGGCGACGCCCTCGTCATGGTCGTCGTCAAGGCCAACGCCTACGGCCACGGCGCCGTCGAGAGCGCCCGGGCCTTCGCCGCGGCGGGCGTCGACTGGCTCGGCGTCGCCGACCTCGGCGAGGCGCTCGAGCTGCGCCGGGCGGGCATCACGACGCCCGTGCTCGCCTGGCTGCACGCCCCCGGCGAGACCTTCGACGAGGCGGCCCGGCACGACGTGACCCCGGCCGTGTCCGACCTGGCCCAGCTCGAGGCCGCCGCCGCCGCGGGCGTCCGCGCCGTGCACCTGTGCGTCGACACCGGCCTGAGCCGCAACGGCGCCGTCGAGTCCGAGTGGCCCGCG
The DNA here is from genome assembly GCF_011761235.1 of Frigoribacterium faeni. Taxonomy (GTDB): domain Bacteria; phylum Actinomycetota; class Actinomycetes; order Actinomycetales; family Microbacteriaceae; genus Frigoribacterium; species Frigoribacterium faeni_A. The sequence goes on along the minus strand of NZ_JAAOYW010000002.1, from coordinate 510,574 downwards.
CTCTTCGACCGGGCGGCCGAGCTCACCGACGTGCTGCCGGTCGAGGGGCTGATGACCCACCTGTCGAACACGTCGCCCGAAGAGGACGGCCTGCAGTTCGCCGCGTTCCTCCGCGCGGCCGCGGCCCTCGGCGAGCGGGGCGTCGAGCCGCCGCTGCGCCACCTGGCCGCCTCGGCCGCCGCCCTGCGCTTCGAGGGCTCGCACGGCTCGATGGTGCGCTTCGGGCTCGCCGCCTACGGCCTCAGCCCCTATCCCGACCGCCGGCCGGCCGACCTCGGGCTGCGTCCCGCGATGACCATGACGGCGCCGGTGACCTCGATCAAGCGGGTGCCCGCGGGCGAGGGCGTCTCGTACGGCTACCTGTTCCGGCCCGAGCGCGACACGACCATCGCCGTCGTGCCGGTCGGCTACTCCGACGGCGTCGACCGGGCGGCGAGCGACCGCGCGTCGGTCACGATCGGCCGGCGCACCTACCGCGTCCGCGGCCGCATCGCGATGAACGCCCTCGTGATCGACGTCGGCGACGACCCGGTCGAGGTCGGCGACGAGGTCGTGCTGTTCGGCGACCCGGCGCTCGGCCGCCAGGGCGCCGACGACTGGGCCCGCGCCTCCGGGGGCATCACCTGGGACGTCGTCGCGTCCCTCTCCGCACGACTGCCGAGGAGCTGGTCATGACCGCCTGGCTGCGCCGCGCGACGATCGACCTCGCCGCCTACCGGGCCAACCTGACCTCGCTGATCGAGCGGATGGCGCCGGTCGAGGTGCTCGCCATCGTCAAGGCCGACGCCTACTCGCTGGGCGCCGACGTCATCGTGCCCGAGGCGCTCGCCGCCGGCATCCGCTGGTTCGGCACGGTCGAGCCGCAGCCCGCCTACGAGATGCGGCGGGCCGGCGTCGGCGACGAGGCGTCGTTCTTCGCCTGGCAGCTCGGCCCCGACGAGGACTGGGACGCGGCCGTGCGCCTGCGCGTCGACCTCGGCGTCTCGACCCTCGAGCAGCTCGAGTCGTTCGCGGCGGCCGCCCGGGCCGCGGGCCCCGGCCACGAGGCCCTCGTGCACCTGACCATCGACACCGGCCTGCACCGCGAGGGCTGCCTGCCCGCCGACTGGCCCGCGTTCGTCGCGCGCGCCGTCGAGCTGCGCGACGAGGGCACGGTGCGGCTGCGCGGCGCGTTCTCGCACGTGTCCGAGACGAGCGAGGCCGACGACCACGCCGCCTCCCTCGTGTTCCGCAAGGCGCTCGACGACGCGGAGGCGCTGGGCGCGACCTTCGAGAAGCGCCACATGTCGTCGAGCTCGGCCGGGATGGAGCACCCCGAGCGCCGCTTCGACATGGTGCGCATGGGCTCGAACGGCTACGGCAACCCCGTCACCGAGGGCGTCACGGCCGCCGACCGCGGGCTGCGGCCCGTGCTGACGCTGGGCGCGCGCGTCGTGCGCGTCAAGCGGGTCGCGGCCGGCACCGGCGTCTCGTACGACTACACCTGGCGGGCCGAGCGCGACACGACGCTCGCGCTCGTGCCGCTGGGCTACGCCGACGGCGTGAGCCGACGTGCGCAGGGCTCGGCGACCGTGACGATCCACGGGCGGCGGTACCCGATCGTCGGGCGCGTCGCGATGGACCAGTTCCTCGTCGACGTCGGGGACGACGCCGTCGAGGTCGGCGACGAGGTGCTGCTGTTCGGGCCCGGGGACGACGGCGAGCTCACCATCGGCGAGTGGGCCGACCTGACGGACTCCATCCCCGAAGAGGTCTCGTGCCGCATCGGGGCGCGGGTGCCGCGGGTCTACCTCGGCGGCGTCGCGGGCGGGGGAGCGGGCGGGGGAGCCGCCGCCGGGGCGTCCTCGTGACCGTGCCGCCGCCTCCTGCGGGCCGGGTGCTCGTCGACCGCACCCTGCCCGACACCGAGGCCACGGAGGCGCTGGGCCGGCAGCTGGGCGGCCTGCTGCGGGCAGGCGACCTGCTCGTGCTCACGGGGCCGCTCGGCGCCGGCAAGACGACCTTCACGCGGGGACTCGGGGCGGCGCTGCACGTGCGCGGCCAGGTGGCGAGCCCCACGTTCGTGCTCGCGCGGACGCACCCGAGCGAGCAGGGGCCGCCGCTCGTGCACGTCGACGCGTACCGGCTCGGCGGGGCCGACGAGCTCGACGACCTCGACCTCGACTACGCCGGCTCGGTCGTCGTCGTCGAGTGGGGCGCCGGGCTGCTCGACGGCGTCGCCGAGTCGTGGCTCGACGTCGTGATCGAGCGGCCGACCGGGGCCGGCGACGCGTCGGCGGTCGACCGCGACCGCGACCCGGACGACGTGCCCGACGAGCCCCGCCGCGTCACGGTGACGGCGCACGGCCCGCGCTGGGCGGGCGTCGAGGTCACGACCGGCTGAAGCGCTGCTCGCCGACCACGCCGAGCAGCGCGAGCGCCTCGACGGCCCCCGACCCGGGCGTCGGGGTGAGCACGAGCAGCACCTGCGACTGGTCCTCGGTGAAGAGCGCCTGGCAGTGCACCTCGATCTCGCCGACCTCGGGGTGCTGCAGGGTCTTGCGCTCCTCGAAGCGGGTGCCCACCTCCTGCAGGTCCCAGTAGCGGCGGAACTCGTCGCTCGTCGCGAGCAGGCTCGCCACGACGCGCGCCGCGAGCGGGTCGGGGTCGGCCATCGACGCGGCGACGCGCAGCTGGGCGACCTGGAACCGGCCCTGGCGCTCGTGGTCGCGCTCGGGGTACTGGCCCCGCGCCTCCGGGTGGGCGAACCAGCGGTGCACGCCGCTGCGGTCGAGGCCGGTCCAGGCCGCGTGGTCGCCGAACAGCGCGGCGGCGAGCCGGTTCTGGGCGAGCGTCTCGCCGAGCTCGGTGATGACGAGCGCGGGGGTGTCGTCGAGGCGGTCGAGCACGCGCATGAGCCCGGGGCTGACGTGCGGCGAGAGCCGGGCCCGCCGCGGGGCCTCGTGGCCGGCGAGGCGGAACAGGTGGTCGCGCTCGTCGAGGCCGAGCCGGAGGCCGCGGGCGATGGCCGTGAGCATCTGGTCGGACGGCTGCGGGCCGCGGCGCTGCTCGAGCCGGGCCCAGTAGTCGGCGGACATGCCGACGACGGACGCGATCTCCTCCCGCCGCAGGCCGGCGGTGCGTCGGCGGGCGCCGGCCGGCAGCCCGACGTCGGAGGGCTGCAGCGCCTCGCGGCGTGCTCGGAGGAACTCGGCGAGTCCGGGACGGTCCATGCCCTCATCCTCGCCCCTGGCCGCGCCGCGGACCAGGGAGCGGCGCTCCCCCGATCGGCGCTCCCTTCCCGGCGGGGGAGGCGCGGCGCAGGCTGGACCGCGACGGGGCGACCGGCCCCGTCCGACCCCACCGAGGAGACACCGTGAAGACCACCGGCAACACCGTCCTGATCACCGGCGCGACGTCGGGCATCGGCCTGGGCCTGGCCGAGCGCCTGCAGGCCCGCGGCGACACCGTGATCGTCGCCGGGCGACGCCGCGCCCTGCTCGACGAGATCGTCGCGACGCACCCCGGCGTGCACGCGGTCGAGCTCGACGTCGCCGACCCGGCCTCGATCGCCCGCGCGTTCGAGACCGTGACCGCCGAGCACCCCGACCTCGACGTCGTCGTCACGATGGCGGGCATCATGCAGCCGGAGGACCTCCGCGACGCCGGGCACCTCGACACCGCGGAGGCGATCGTCACGACGAACCTGCTCGGCACGATCCGCACCGCGGCCGCCTTCGGGCCCTGGCTCGCGGCGAAGCCCGACGGGGTGCTGATGACCGTGTCGTCCGGGCTCGCGTTCGTGCCGCTGCCCGCCACGCCCACCTACTCGGCGACGAAGGCGGCCGTGCACTCGTTCACGCAGAGCCTCCGCGTGCAGTGGGCCGACACGCCGCTCCAGGTCGTCGAGCTGGTGCCCCCGGCCGTGCGGACCACCCTGATGGGCCAGCAGGACGACGAGTCGGCGATGCCCCTCGACGAGTTCCTCGACGAGACCGTGGCGATCCTCGAGCAGCAGCCCGACGTCGAGGAGGTGCTGGTGCAGCGCGTGCGGTTCCTCCGCGACGCCGAGGCCGAGGGGCGTCACGCCGACGTGCTCGCCCTCCTCGCGCAGCGCCACTGACCCGCCCGTCGCCCCCGCCGAGGAGGCGCGGGCCGGGTCGGCGGCACCGCCTACGATTGACCTCGTGATCCTGGCCATCGACACCTCAGCCGGCACGGCCGTCGCCGTCGTCGACCGCGACGGCGGGGTCCTCGCCGAGAAGACCGTCGCCGACACGCGTCGGCACGCCGAGGTCGTCGGCACCCTGATCGAGGCCGCGACGACCGAGGCGGGCATCGCGCCCGGCGACCTCAGCGCCGTCGTGGCGGGCGTCGGCCCCGGGCCCTTCACGGGCCTGCGCGTCGGCATCGCCGCGGCGCGGGCGTACGCCTTCGGCGCCGGCGTGCCGTGCCTCGCCGTCGGCAGCCACGACGCCGTCGCCTTCGAGCGGCTCAGCGCGCAGGCGGGGCGCACGGTCGCCGACGCCGGCGGGCGGCTCGACTCCCCGCTGGTCGTCGTGACCGACGCCCGTCGCCGCGAGGTCGCGTGGACGGCCTGGTCCGGCCTCGACGACGACGGGCTGCCCGTGGCCGTCGACGGGCCGGCGCTCGTGGGGCCGGCGCTCCTCGACGAGGCGACCGGCGCCTCCTCGGGGTGGCCCCGCACCGACCCCGACGACACCGTGGTCTCGGCGGGGGCGCTCGGCATGCTCGCCGAGCGGCTCTTCGAGCACGGCCGGCCGTTCGCCGACGCGGCCCCGCTCTACCTGCGCGAGCCCGACGTGACGCCCGCGGCCCGGCCCAAGACGGTCAGCCAGTGAGCGTCCGGCTGCGCCGCGCCTCCCTCGACGACCTCGACGCGATCATGGCGATCGAGACGTCGGTGTTCGTCACCGACGCGTGGTCGCGCGAGGGCATGGCGCACGAGCTCGGCTCGCCCGACGGCTGGTACCTCGTGGCGACGCCCGACGGCGACGACACCCGCATCGTCGGTTACAGCGGCCTGATGGTGCTGCCCGGGGCCCCCGACGCCGACGTGCAGACCATCGCCGTGCTGCCCGACGCCCGCCGCGCCGGGCTCGGCCGTGCCCTCATGGGCCAGATGATCGCCGAGGCCCGCCGCCGCGGCGTGCGCGAGGTGTTCCTCGAGGTGCGCGCCGACAACCCGGGCGCCCAGCGCCTCTACGAGTCCCTCGGGTTCGAGGGCATCGCGGTGCGCCCCCGCTACTACATGCCCGACGGGGTCGACGCGGTCGTGATGCGGCTGCGGGTGCCCCCGACCGTCACCCGGCCGGCGGGCGGCGACGCCCCGGTCGTGCTGCCCGAGACGAGCGAGAGCGAGCCGCTGCCGTGACCGAGACGACCGCCACCTCGACCCGCCCGCCCTCGGCGGCCGCCCCCGTCGTGCTCGGCATCGAGACCAGCTGCGACGAGACCGGCGTCGGGATCGTCCGCGGCACCGAGCTGCTCGCCAACGTCATCTCGTCGTCGATGGACGAGCACGCCCGCTACGGCGGCGTCGTGCCCGAGGTCGCCGCGCGCGCCCACCTCGAGGCGATGGAGCCCGCCCTGCGCGCGGCGCTCGCCGAGGCCGGCCTGGGGCTCGACGAGGTCGACGCGATCGCCGTCACGAGCGGGCCGGGCCTCGCGGGCGCTCTCATGGTCGGCGTCGGCGCCGCCAAGGCCCTCGCGCTCGCCACGGGCAAGCCGCTCTACGCCGTCAACCACCTCGTCGGGCACGTCGGCGCCGACGTGCTCCGCGACGACGGCAGCGACCTCGAGCTGCCGACCATCGCCCTGCTCGTCTCGGGCGGGCACACCTCGCTGCTGCACGTGCGCGACCTCGTCGACGACGTCGAGCTGCTCGGCGAGACCATCGACGACGCCGCGGGCGAGGCCTTCGACAAGGTCGCCCGCCTGCTCGGGCTGCCCTACCCCGGCGGGCCGCACATCGACCGCGTCGCGGTCGGCGGCGACCCGGCCGCGATCCGGTTCCCGCGCGGCCTGACCCTGCCCAAGGACATGGCCGCGCACCGCTGGGACTTCTCGTTCTCAGGGCTGAAGACCGCCGTCGCCCGCTGGGTCGAGCGCCGACGCGACGAGGGGCAGGAGGTGCCGGTCGCCGACGTCGCCGCCAGCTTCCGCGAGGCGGTCGCCGACGTGCTGCTCACGAAGGCGCTCGCCGCCTGTGCCGACCTCGGCGTGCCCCGCCTGCTGCTCGGCGGAGGGGTGGTCGCGAACGCCCGCGTGCGCCAGCTCGCCGAGGAGCGCTGCGCCGCGGCCGGCGTCGAGCTGCGCGTGCCGCCGCTGTCGCTCTGCACCGACAACGGCGCCATGATCGCCGCGCTCGGCGCCCAGCTCGTCTCGCGCGGGCGGGCGCCGTCGCCGCTCGACTTCGGGGCGGACTCGACCCTCCCGGTGACGGTCGTCCAGGTCTGAGGCGACCCGCGCCTCCTCGGCTCGGCAGGGCCGTCCACAGGCGAGCCGCCGCCCTGGGAGGGGCGGACGGGCTCGCGCTAAGGTGGGGGCCTCACGACCAAGGAGACCACGGGACATGACCGACCAGAACCCGGCCCCCCAGGGCCAGCCGTACCACCAGGACGCCTACCAGCAGAACCCCTACCAGGCGCCCCAGGCCCCGAACGGCGGCTACGGCGCCCCGGCCCAGCGCAACTCGCTCGCGCTCGTCGCCCTGATCCTCGGCATCGCCGGGTTCTTCACGGGCATCGCCAGCATCGGCGCCATCGTCGTGGGCCACATCTCGCTCAGCCAGATCAAGAAGACCGGCGAAGAGGGCCGCAGCATGGCGCTCTGGGGCACCATCCTCGGCTACGTCGCCGTCGCGCTCGGCCTCATCCTCATCGTGGTCGTGATCATCTTCGCCGCCGCGGCCGCCGAGGCCGGGCTGAGCACCTACGACAACTACTAGGCACGCTGCCCCGGCTCCTCTGCGGGTCGGTGGATAGCATGACGGGGTCCGCGCTCACCGGCGCGGGCCCCGTTCCCGCATCCTGAGCGTGCCACCGCACGACTCGTCCGCAGCCGTCCCGCACGCGAAAGGCTCCTCATGGCCACCGACGACACGAACCCCGAGCAGCAGGCCCCCGGCTCGGCGCCGACCCCTGCCCCGTCGTCGGGCTCGACGCCCCCGCCGGCGGCCCCTCCCGTGCCCGCGGACGAGCACGGCCGACCGGCCGACTCGCCGCCCCTGCCGCCCACCGCGTTCCCCGGGGCGCCGTCGCAGCAGCCCGCGCCGCAGCCGTCGCACCACCCGTTCGTCGCCCCCGGGGCGGCGCCGCTCGGCTCGCAGCCGCCGGCGTCGGCTCCGTACGGTGCGCCGCAGCCGCCGGCGTCGGCTCCGTACGGTGCGCCGCAGCCGCCCGCGTCGGCCCCGTACGGCGGGCAGCAGCCGCCCGCGTCGGCCCCGTACGGCGGGCAGCAGCCGCCCGCGTCGGCCCCGTACGGCGGGCAGCAGCCGTCCGCGTCGGCCCCGTACGGTGCGCAGCAGCCGTCCGCGTCGGCTCCGTACGGTGCGCCGCAGGCGCCCCCGCGTCCCGTCTACGGCCAGCCGGTGCCGCCGCAGCAGCCGTACGGCGCTCCGCAGGCGCAGGCGTACGGCGCTCCCCAGCAGCAGCAGCAGCCCTACGGCGCTCCCCAGCAGCAGCCGTACGGCGCCCCACAGCAGCAGCAGCAGCCCTACGGTGCTCCCCAGCAGCAGTACGGGGCCCCGCAGCAGCCCTACGGCGCGCCCCAGCAGCCCTGGGCGACCTCGTACGCGCCCTACGGCTCGGCGGGCCCGACCAAGCCCTCGAGCGTGCTGAGCATCCTCTCGCTCGTCGGCTCGATCGTGGGCGTGCTCGCCGTGCTCGTCACCTTCGGCGGGGGCGTCGTGTTCTCGGTCGCCGGCGTCGTGCTCGGCCACGTCGCCAGCCGCAAGGAGCGACCGGCGCGCCGCCTCTGGCTGCCGGGCCTCATCGTCGGCTACGCCGGCGTCGGCCTCGCGATCATCATCTGGATCGGCCTGATCGTCTTCTTCTCGAGCATGCCCGGCGGGTCGTCCGGCACGTTCGACGGGGGCTACGGGCAGTCCTGACCCGCGCCTCCTCGGCCGTCGACCCGTAGGCCGGTCGTCAGACGCGCTCGCAGAGCAGCGCCGTGTGACGACCGGCGACGCGGGTCAGCACGAGGGTCGCGGCGTGCGAGCCCTGCAGCGAGAGCCGCTTGCGGAACGCCGCCGGGTCGACGTCGACCCCCCGCTTCTTGATCTCGAGACGGCCGATGCCGCGCGTGCGCAGCTCGCGCTTGAGGGTCTTCTCGTCGAGCGGGAACGTCTCGACGACGCGGAACACCTGGGCGAACGGCGTCTCGACGGCCTCGTCCGCGGTGAGCCACGCGATGTCGCGGCTCAGCGTCCGTGCGCCGAGGCGGCGGGCGAGGTCGCCGATCAGACGGGCCCTGATGACGGCGCCGTCGGGCTCGTAGAGGTACTCGCCGAGGTCGCCGACCTCGACGTCGTCCGAGTCGGCGGGGGCGGTGAGCTCGGCCGAGCCGTGGGCGCCGACGACGAGCGCGGCCCGGCCCACGCCGGGGCGCGCCAGGGGGCCGAACCAGACGCCGACCTCGACGACCTCGCGGTCGACCGAGATCCACTGGCACTCGGCGTCGTCGGGCAGCAGCTCGCGGTCGACGCCCGGGCCCAGCTTGACGCCCGTCGGCAGGCGCTCGGCCCAGCCGAAGGCCACGTCGAGCGACGGCGACCAGTCGGCGGGGTCGGCGAGGCGCCTCGTCGCGCCGTGGCCGGCCGTGCGCCGGGCCGGGTCGAGGAACACGCCCTCGACGCCGCCGACGTCGACCGTGGCCGCGTCGCCCTGCACCACGCGGGACGACGCCCAGGGCGCCAGGTTGTACGACGCGACGGCCGCCGTGACCTCGTCCCGGTCGACGGCGAGCACCTCGAGGTCGAGGGCGGCGAGGGCGAGGGCGTCGCCCCCGATGCCGCAGCCCAGGTCGGCGACGCTGCCCAGGCCGGCGGCGCGGTAGCGACCCGCGTGGCGAGCGGCGACGGGGAGGCGCGTGGCCTGCTCGAGGCCCGCCTCGGTGAAGAGCATGCGGCTGGCGAAGTCGCCGAACTTGGCCACGGCCTTGGCGCGCAGGCGCGACTGGCTGAGCACGGCGGCGACGCGGGCGGGGGAGTGGCCCTGGCGGCGCAGGGCGGCGACCGAGGCGACGACGTCGTCGCCCGGGCTCCACGGAGGCAGCGAGTCGAGCAGTCGGAGGCCCTCGGGCGAGAGCACGTCGAGCAGCTCAGCGGTGTCCATGCCGTCCAGTCTCGTGCATCGTCGAGGGGCACCGGGACGGCCCGGCGCGGACCGGCCCGCCCCGTCGGCGCGCTCTGGCACTCGGATTGACCGAGTGCCAATCCGGCTCTAGAGTTGCGTTGGCACTCGCACGTGGCAAGTGCCAGCCCACGTTCTACGAAGTTCCGAGAAAGCAGAGGTCAACCGTGTCGGTCTCCATCAAGCCGCTCGAAGATCGCATCGTCATCCAGCAGGTCGAAGCCGAGCAGACCACGGCTTCCGGCCTCGTGATCCCCGACACCGCCAAGGAGAAGCCCCAGGAGGGCGAGGTCGTGGCCGTCGGACCGGGTCGGATCGACGACAACGGCAACCGCGTGCCGCTCGACGTCGCCGTCGGCGACAAGGTCATCTACAGCAAGTACGGCGGCACCGAGGTCAAGTACGCCGGCGAGGACTACCTCGTCCTCTCGGCGCGCGACGTGCTCGCCGTCATCGTCCGCTAGGCAGACGACGCACCTGCTCCACCCGGAGGCCCCCGCCCAGGCGGGGGCCTCCGTCGTGTCCGGGGCTTCAATCAGCCGGCGGGGCGCACCGGAGGGGCAGCCGGGCACCGCAGATCGGCAGCCGGACGCCGCAGCGTGGCAGCACCGCTCGTGTCCGGGCCGCACGGGCCGTCCTAGAGTCGACCCGTGACCCGCAGAGCCCTCTCGTGAACCGCCCCCGCACCTCCTCGTCCGGCGGTCTCGCCTACGCCGTCGGCGCGTACGGCCTCTGGGGCGTGCTGCCGGTGTTCTTCCTGCTGATGTCGCCGTCCGGGCCGTTCGAGATCGTCTCGTGGCGCATCCTCTTCTCGCTCGCCTTCTGCGTGGTGCTGCTCGCCGTGACCCGCGGGTTCCCCGCGTTCCTGGCCCTGCTGCGGCAGGGGCGCGTCGTCGGCACGATGGCGCTCGCCGGTGCGCTGATCGTCGTCAACTGGACGACCTTCGTCGTCGCGACGCTCGCCGGGCACGTCGTGGAGGCGGCCCTCGGCTACTTCATCAACCCCATCGTCACGGTGCTGCTGGCCGTGCTCGTGCTGCGCGAGCGCCTCCGGCCGGTGCAGTGGGTCGCGATCGGGCTGAGCGCGGTCGCCGTCGTCGTCATCACGGTCGGCACGGGCGGGGTGCCGTGGCCGTCGCTCATCATGGCGTTCTCGTTCGGCGCCTACGGCCTGGTCAAGAAGCAGATGGGCGGCCGGGTCGACGCCGTGGGCGGGCTGACGCTCGAGACGATGGCGGTGGCGCCCTTCGCGGCGCTCGCGCTCGTCGTGCTGGCCGTCACCGGCATCGGCGGGGGAGTCGTGTTCGGCTCGGTCAGCGTGCTGCACACCCTCGTCGTCGTGAGCTCCGGCGTCGTGACGGCCGTGCCCCTCCTGCTGTTCGCGGCGGCGGCGCGCCGCCTGCCGCTCGCCACCATCGGCCTGACCCAGTACCTCGCCCCGGTGCTGCAGTTCGTCGTCGGGGTCGTCGTGCTGCACGAGCAGATGCCGACGAGCCGCTGGATCGGCTTCGCGATCGTGTGGGTCGCCCTGATCGTGCTCACCACCGACATGGTGCTCGCCAGCCGTCGGGGTCGCGCGCGCGATCGGAGCGGAGGTGCTGAGCCGATGTCACGAATTGCTAACGAAACGGCCGGGTGACCGGGAGAACACACGCAGGAAACAATCCGCCCCTAGTTTCTTCTCAATCGCGGGGACCGTCCACCTAGTGTCGGTCCGGCTGTACGCGCTTCATGAAAGGGACCACGGATGATCCGATCCACCAAAGGGCTGAGGGCCCTGGCGCTCGCAGGAGCCGCCTCCGTTCTGCTCGCAGCCTGTTCCACCACCTCGTCCTCCACCGACGACCCCTCCTCGTCCGCGTCGTCCACGACGAAGGCCGACCCCGCCGCCTCCTGCGAGGCGCCCAGCAGCCCCGGCACGGACGCGCTCCGCATCGGCACGATCCTGCCGAACACCGGCACGCTCGCCTACCTGGCCCCGCCCGCCGAGGCCGGCGTCGGCCTCGCCGTCGAGGACATCAACGCCGCCGGCGGCGTGCTCGGCCAGGACGTCACCGTCGACCCCGCCACGGACTCCGGCGACAGCAACGACCTCACCGTCTCGAGCGCCGCCGCGACGCAGCTCATCGACGCGAAGGTCCCGGTCGCCATCGGCGCCGAGTCGTCGAGCGTCACGCTCAACGTCATCGACCAGCTCACCGCGGCCTGCATCGTCGAGATCTCGCCCGCCAACACGGCCACCGCGCTCAGCGGCTACTCGTCGTACTACTTCCGCACCGCTCCGCCGGACTCGGTGCAGGGCAGCGCGCTCGGCACCCAGATCGTCAACGACGGTCGCGCCAACGTCGCGTTCCTCGTCTTCAACGACACCTACGGCACGGGCCTGCGCGACTCGGTGCAGGAGTCGGTCGAGGCCTCGGGCGGCACCGTCGTCTACGGCGGCACCGGCGAGGGCCAGGAGTTCCCCCCCGGCCAGACCACGTTCTCGTCCGAGGTGACGGCCGCCCTGGCGACCGACCCCGACGCGATCGTCATCCTCGCCTTCGACGAGACCAAGTCGATCGTCCCCGAGCTCATCTCGCAGGGCGCCGACATCAGCTCGGTCTACATGTCGGACGGCAACACCGCCGACTACAGCGAGGACTTCGACCCGGGCACCCTCGCAGGCGCCCAGGGCACCATCCCCGGCGCGTTCCCGTCGACCGACCTGCAGGGCCGCTTCAACGACTTCTACCAGCGCACCGCGGGATCGGCCCTGGCCGACTACTCGTACGCGCAGGAGTCGTACGACGCCGTCATCCTCGCCGCGCTCGCCGCGGTGAAGGGCGGCGGAACGGACTCCGGCACCATCCAGGCCAACATGGCCGCGGTGTCGGGTGCCGACGGCGGCACCGAGTGCAGCACCTTCGCGGAGTGCGTGACGGCCATCGACGCCGGTGACGACATCAACTACAAGGGCCCGTCGGGCATCGGTCCGTTCGACGACCAGAACGACCCGTCGAGCGCCTTCATCGGCATCTACAAGTTCGACGAGAACAACGTCCCCGTCTACCAGTCGGCGGTCGAGGGCCAGGTCAAGTAACCAGGTCCCTGCCTGACGAGAGGCCCCGGTGCGGTTGCGCCGGGGCCTCTTGGCGTGCCCGGGGCTCGTGGGGCGCGTGCCGTGGGCCTGCGGGGCCTGTGCTGGCGCCGGGGCGCGTGTCTCGCGCCGGGTCGCCTACGGGGCGCTTGCCGTGCGCCTGGGCGCCTACGGGGCGCATGCCGGGCGCCTGCCCGACCCGCACCTCCTCGGCTGCCCGACCCGCGCCTCCTAGGGCACACGACCCGCCTCCCTCCGAATTCGAGAGCATCCGAGCCCGCCGGCCCGCCCGAGGCCCCGTCTCGGCCCGCCAGCCGACCCGATCGCTCTCGCCCTGCGGCAGCACCGCCCGAGGAGGCGCGCCGAGCGATGACCGACACCCCTCCCGCCCCGCAGCCCCCGCACACGCCGAAGGCCCCGCACGAGTCCGTGCGGGGCCTTCAGCGTGCAACCCGGGTGCGTGACATGCAAGGCGGAGGCGGCGGGCCATGGCGGAGCCATGCCCGCCGCCGACAACGCCGCAGGTCGCGTGCCCGGGTCAGTGGGAGTCGTCTACGTCCTTGGCGAGGGTGCCGAGGTAGAGCTCGATGACCTTGGGGTCGTCGGCGAGCTCGCGGCCGGTGCCCGAGTAGGCGTTGCGGCCCTGGTCGAGCACGTAGCCGCGGTCGCAGATCTGCAGGCAGCGGCGGGCGTTCTGCTCGACCATGATGACCGAGACGCCGGCCTTGTTGATGCGGCGGGTGCGGATGAACGTCTCGTCCTGGCGCACGGGCGACAGGCCGGCGGACGGCTCGTCGAGCAGCAGCACCTTCGGGTCCATCATCAGGGCCCGGGCCATCGCGACCGACTGGCGCTCGCCGCCCGAGAGCGAGCCGGCGCGCTGGCCGCGGCGGTCGCCCAGCACGGGGAACAGGTCGTAGATGTACTCGAGGCGCTCGGCGAACATCTTGGGGCGCAGGAACATCCCCATCTGCAGGTTCTCCTCGATGGTGAGCGAGGGGAACACGTTGTTCGTCTGCGGCACGAAGCCGACGCCCGCCTGCACCAGCTTGTTGGCCTTGAGGTTCGTGATGTCCTCGCCGCCGAGCGTGACGTCGCCGGAGTGGATCTTCACGAGCCCGAAGAGGGCCTTCAGCAGCGTCGACTTGCCGGCGCCGTTCGGGCCGATGATGCCGATGAGCTCGCCGGGGTAGCAGACCAGGTCGCACCCGTTGAGGATGTTCACGCCCGGCAGGTAGCCGGCCGTGAGGTCGCGGGCGTGCATGATCGGCTCGATGCCGGCGAACTTCTCGGTGCCGGGGTGCATCTCGGTTGTCGAGGCGCTCATCGCTTGTCTCCGCTCTGCTGGTCGTCGGCCGCGTTCGTGGCCGTCGGGGTCGACGGGTCGGGGGAGCCGGGCAGGTCGCGACCCGGCGTGCCGCCTCCCGTCGCGGTCGAGGAGGCGCTGGTCGCCTCGGCCTCGCGGGCCGCGTCCTCGGCCGCCACCTCCTGCTCGAGCTCCTCGAGCACAGAGTCGGTCAGCAGCGAGTCGTCGCCGAGGTCGGTGTCGTGGTGGGCGCCGAGGTAGGCGTCGATGACGGCCTGGTCGTCCATGACGGTGTCGGCGGGGCCCTCGGCCACGACCTTGCCCTCGGCCATGACGATGACCCAGTCCGAGATGTGCCGCACCATGTGCATGTCGTGCTCGACGAAGAGCACCGTGGTGCCCTCGTCGCGCAGGCTCTGGATGTGGCCGAGCAGCGACTGCGTCAGGGCCGGGTTCACGCCGGCCATGGGCTCGTCGAGCATGATCATCTCGGGGTCGCTCATGAGGGCGCGGGCCATCTCGAGCAGCTTGCGCTGGCCGCCCGAGAGGCTGCCGGCGTAGTCGTCCTTCTTCTCGTGCAGCTTGAAGCGGTGCAGCAGGTCCTCGGCCTTGGCCGTGATCTCGCGCTCGCGGGCCCGCCAGAGCGGGGGCACGATGCCGACGAAGAAGTTCTCGCCGGGCTGGTCGCGGGCACCGAGCAGCATGTTCTGCATGACGGTGAGGCGCGAGAGGGCCTTGGTCAGCTGGAACGTGCGCACCATGCCGGCGCGGGCGACCTTGGCGGCGCCGACGTTGCCCATGGGCTTGCCGTCGAAGACCCACTTGGCGGTGTCCGCGCCGCGCTTGAACGTAGTCGGCGCGGACGAGGCCTTGTCGAACCCGGTGAGCAGGTTGAAGAAGGTGGTCTTGCCGGCGCCGTTCGGGCCGATCAGCGCGGTGATGGCGCCGCGCTGCACCTCGACGTGCTGCACGTCGACGGCGGTCATGCCGCCGAAGCGGCGCACGACGTTGTCGACGGTGAGGATCGAGTCGGGCTTGGCCGAGCCGGGGGTGCGCTCGACGCCGCTGAGCTTGCCGCGCAGCACCTCCCGGTCGTAGTCGTAGCCGGGCTTGTCGCGCCGCCCGGCGCTCGGGGTGGTCGTGTTCGTCTCAGACACTGAACGACAGCTCCTTCTTGTTCCCGAGGATCCCTTGCGGGCGGAAGATGATGAGGCACATCAGGGCGATGCCGACGAGCACGTACGAGAACTGGTCGGCCTGCTGGTTGCTCATGATGCTCGCCGGGATGAAGTCGCCTGCCAGGGTGCGGATCGCGAGGCGGACGACGAAGAACAGGATCGCCCCCAGCACCGGTCCGAACACCGTGGCGGCGCCTCCCAGCAGCAGGGCCGTCCAGATGAAGAACGTCGTCGAGCGGCCGAGGGCGTCGGGCTGCACCGACGAGGGCAGCACGTAGATGATGCCCGCCAACGAGCCGATCACGCCGCCGAAGACGAGCGCCTGCATCTTGTACGAGAAGACGTTCTTGCCGAGGCTGCGCACGGCGTCCTCGTCCTCGCGGATGCCCTTGAGCACGCGGCCCCAGGGGCTGCGGTTGAGCAGGAACACGATGAGGCAGAGCAGGGCCACGAGCACCCAGGCCACGATGCGGATCCACCAGCCGTTGACGCCGTTGTTGTCGTACGTGAACCACAGGATCGTGGTCTGGCCGTCGGGCAGCGGCGACAGGGCGGTGAACGGGTCGCGGTACGACGACCCGGTGATGCCGTTCGAGCCGCCGGTCACGTCGGTGAGGATGCTCGAGCGGCCCACCATGCGGATGATCTCGGCCGCGCAGATGGTGACGATGGCGAGGTAGTCGCCCCGCAGCTTCAGCGTCGGCACGCCCAGGATGAGCGCGAACACGAGGCCGGCGGCGAGCCCGATGAGCACGGCGAGCCCGAGGGGCAGGCCGCTCACGAGCGAGATCGCGAAGCCGTAGGCGCCGACGAGCAGGAACGCCGCCTGGCCCATGTTGATCAGGCCGGTGAAGCCGAAGTGGATGTTGAGGCCGATGGCCGCGAGAGCGAACGCGGCGGTGGTCGGCGCGAGCGCCTCGCCGGTGAGCTGGCGGATGAGGTCGATGACGTAGTCCATGGTTCTTCCCCTCAACCGATCCGCTCGGCGCGACCGAAGATGCCCTGCGGCCGGAACAGCAGGATGACGATCAGGATGAGCAGTGCGGTGGCGTACTTGAAGTCACCCGGCAGCACCAGGTTGGTGAGCTCGACGATGACGCCGATGATGAGCGAGCCGACGAGCGCCCCGAAGGAGGTGCCCAGTCCGCCGAGCGTGACGGCCGCGAACATGAGCAGCAGGATCTGCAGCCCCGTCATCCAGTTGACGCCGTTGAGCACGAGGCCGAGCATGACTCCCGAGAGGCCGGCGAGGCCGGCGGCCAGGGTCCAGACGAGCCGGATGATGCGGTCGACGTCGATGCCGGACGCGGCGGCCAGGGCCGGGTTGTCCGAGACGGCGCGGGTGGCACGCCCGGTCCGCGTCTTCGTGAGGAACAGCCCGGTGAGCACGAGCACGACGACCGAGATGCCCATGGCCACGTACGACTGCACCGTGAGCGTGATGCCCGCGAAGGTGACCGTGGTCGGGTTGGCCGTCTGGATGCGCACCGTCGCCGCGCCGAAGAAGTACTGGAACGCGTACTGCAGGGCGATCGAGAGGCCGATGGTGACGATCATCAGCTGCGTGAGGCTCAGGCCCTTCCTCCGCAGCGGCTTCCAGATCGCGGCGTCCTGCAGGAACCCGGTCGCGGCGCAGATGACCACGGTCAGCGTCGCCGCCACGAAGATGTTCATGCCCAGCTGGTTCGCGAACACGTAGGCCAGGAGCCCGCCGAGCGTCACCTGCTCGCCGTGCGAGAAGCTGCTGAGGCCCGTGGTGCCGTAGATCAGCGAGAGGCCGATCGCGGCGAGGGCGAGCAGCAGGCCGAGGCGGATGCCCGAGGCGAACTGCTGCGCGGCCCGGTCCCAGCTGAACGACGAGGCCTGCGCCCCGCCGGTCGTGGCGCCCTCGGTCTCGCTGAGCTGGAAGATCACGCCGGCGTTGGCGCCGAGCGTGGCGTTGACCATGCGCTCGTCCTGCTCGGCGTTCGTGAGGAACTGCCCGTCGGGCAGCGAGTCGGTGTCGAGGGTGACCGTGTACTGGCCCGCCTCGGTGACCGGCAGCGCCCAGCGGCCGGTGCCGTCCACCTCCGCCGTCTGCTCGAAGCCGCCGGGGCCCGTCACGTCGAGGACGACGCCGGTGGCCGGCTCGCCCTCGGAGGTGCGGATGCTGCCCTGGATGCAGCCGGTCGAGGGATCGGCGGCGCAGGAGGCGGTGGCGCCGCCGGACGCGTGGGCTGCGGCGGGCGCCGCCATCACCGAGACGAAGGAGCCGGCGAGGCCGAGCAACAGCGCGAGGACGGTGACGATCAGGGCAGGCCGCAGAGCACGCGGTGCGATGGTCGTGTCGGGTTTCACGGGACCTCCTGGACAGGTGCCAGTCGGGGCGATGCCCCGGGTGCCGCTGGCCCACCGTCGTTGGTGAAGATACTTTCGCCGTGTGTCGGCCGTGTTTCGTGCAGGACACAGGGGAGAGTCGAAAA
Organism: Frigoribacterium faeni; assembly: GCF_011761235.1. GTDB lineage: Bacteria > Actinomycetota > Actinomycetes > Actinomycetales > Microbacteriaceae > Frigoribacterium > Frigoribacterium faeni_A. The sequence continues at coordinate 493,193 of NZ_JAAOYW010000002.1, read as the reverse complement.
TTCGTCACCCAATCGTGTCCTGGGGGCCGTCCTGCGGCGTGTCGGGGCGCCTCCTGCCTTGTCGTCCGGCCCCGGCGGGCACGCCACGACCGGAATGCAGGAGGCGCGGGCCGGGTTAAGATCGATCACCGGACTCGACGGCGAACCGGTGCTCCCTCCTCCCATCTCACCCGCACCTTCGAAGGGGACCCATGGACCAGCCGGATCCGTTCGGATTCATCGGACTCACGTACGACGACGTCATGCTCCTCCCCGGGCGCACCGACGTGATCCCGAGCGAGGCGGACACCTCGTCGCGCCTCACCAAGCGCATCCGCGTCGCCGTCCCGCTGCTCTCCGCGGCGATGGACACCGTCACCGAGTCGCGCATGGCCATCGCGATGGCCCGCCAGGGCGGCATCGGCATCATCCACCGCAACCTGTCGATCGAAGACCAGGCGGCGCACGTCGACAAGGTCAAGCGCAGCGAGTCGGGCATGATCACGAACCCCGTGACGACCTCGCCCGACGCGACCGTGGCCGAGGTCGACGCCCTGTGCGGCCAGTTCCGCGTCTCGGGCCTCCCGGTCGTCGAGCGCGACGGCACGCTCGTCGGCATCATCACGAACCGCGACATGCGCTTCGTCTCGCCGTTCGAGATGCAGACCACGCTCGTGCGCGACGTCATGACGAAGGCCCCCCTGATCACGGCCCCCGAGGGCGTCGACCCCGACTCGGCGGTGGCGATCTTCGCCCAGCACAAGATCGAGAAGCTGCCCCTCGTCGACGAGCAGGGCAAGCTGCGCGGCCTCATCACCGTCAAGGACTTCGACAAGAGCGAGAAGTACCCCGATGCCACGAAGGACGACGAGGGCCGCCTCCGCGTCGGCGCCGCGATCGGCTTCTTCGGCGACGCCTGGAAGCGCGCGTGCGCGCTCCGCGACGCGGGCGTCGACGTGCTCGTCGTCGACACCGCGAACGGCGAGAGCACCGGCGAGCTCGACATGATCAAGCGCATCAAGGCCGACCCGTCGTTCGCGGCGATCGACGTCATCGGCGGCAACGTCGCGACCCGGTCGGGCGCCGAGGCGCTCATCGAGGCCGGCGCGGACGCCATCAAGGTCGGCGTGGGCCCCGGCTCCATCTGCACCACCCGCGTCGTGTCCGGCGTCGGCGTGCCGCAGGTCACCGCCGTCTGGGAGGCGTCGCTCGCGGCGCGCGAGGCCGGCGTGCCGGTCATCGCCGACGGCGGCCTGCAGTACTCGGGCGACATCGCCAAGGCGCTCGTCGCCGGCGCGGACACCGTCATGCTCGGCTCGCTGCTCGCCGGCTGCGACGAGAGCCCCGGCGACCTGGTCTTCGTCAACGGCAAGCAGTTCAAGAACTACCGGGGCATGGGCTCGCTCGGGGCCATGCAGACCCGCGGCAAGAACACGTCGTACTCGAAGGACCGGTACTTCCAGGCCGACGTCCCCACCGACGACAAGCTCATCCCCGAGGGCGTCGAGGGCCAGGTGCCCTACCGCGGCGCGCTGGGCAACGTCGTCTACCAGCTCACCGGCGGCCTCCGGCAGTCGATGTTCTACGTGGGCGGCCGCACGGTCGACGAGCTGAAGGCCAAGGGCAAGTTCGTCCGCATCACCGCGGCCGGCCTCAAGGAGAGCCACCCGCACGACCTGCAGATGGTCGTCGAGGCGCCCAACTACCGCCGCTAGCCCAGCGCTTGCCCCCGACGGGCGAGTTCGTCGTTCTCGGGCCGTCGCGGCGGCCCGGTCCGGACGAACTCGCCCGTCGTCGTCTCCCCGGGGGCAGGTCTGCCGGTCCTCCACAGGCGGCGGAGGCCGCGAGCGGCGCACAGGAGGGGGCCTGCGGGCGGCGCGGGGCCGTCCGTGGTCGCGAAGCTGTCGCCATGACGACGCCGATCGCCCACGACGACCTGTTCCTCAGCCGACGGTCGTCCTCGCTCGGCCTCGACCCCGCCGAACTGCGGCGAGCCTGTGCACGCGGCGAGCTCGTGCGGCTGCGGCCCGGCGCCTACGTGGCGGCGTCGACGTGGGCCGCGGCGGGTGTCGACGAGCGTCACCGCCTCCGCATCAGGGGAGCCGCGGCGGCGTCTCGCACGCCCGTCGTCGTCAGCCACGTGTCGGCGGCGGTGCTGCACGGGCTGCCGCTGGTCGGGGCGCCCCCTCACGGCGTGCACGTCCTCGTGCCGCCGGCCGGCGGCAGCAGGCGCGAACACGGATTCGTCAAGCACGCGAGGGCCCACGAGCTCGACGCGCAGTCCGAGACGGGCGGCCTGCTCGTGACGCCCCTCGCCGTCGCCCTCGTCGACGTGTGCCTGACGGAGTCCTTCACGCGCGCGGTCGTCATGACGGACCACGCGCTCCGCACGGGGGCCGTCACCCTCGCGGACATGGTCGCCGAGTTCGCCTCCCGGGGCACACGCCGCGGCGCCCGGAGGCTCGAGGCGGTGGTGGCCTTCGCGTCGCCGCTGGCCGATCGGCCGCTGGAGTCGATCAGCAGGGTCGGCATGCGCCTCCTCGGCCTGCCCGACCCCGTCCTGCAGCACGAGTTCCGGCACGCCGGCCGGCACGTGGCGACGGTCGACTTCTGGTGGCCGGACGTCGGGGCGGTGGGCGAGGCGGACGGCGACCTCAAGTACTCGGACCCGGGCATGCGCGCCGGGCGTTCCCCGGCGCAGGTCGTGATCGACGAGAAGAAGCGGGAGGACGCCGTCCGTGGCCTCGACGAGGTGAGGGCGTTCGTCCGCTGGGACTGGGCTACCGCCCTGGACGCCGAGAGGCTCGGGACCCGGCTGTCCGCCGCCGGGGTGCGCCGCCTCCGGGCGTCCTAGGCGGGCGGGTGCGACGGCGGCGGGCGGTACCGGTGGCCCGCCCGAGTCGAACTCGCCCGTCGGCGGGGCGGGCGGGCCCGGGGAGCCGACCCGCGCCTCCGGTAGGGTTGCGGCGTGACTGAGGTAGAGATCGGCGTTTCCAAGCGCGCACGCCGCGCCTATGCGTTCGACGACATCGCGATCGTCCCGAGCCGGCGCACCCGCGACCCCCGCGACGTGTCCGTCAGCTGGTCGATCGACGCGTTCCACTTCGAGTCGCCCATCATCGCCGCGCCGATGGACTCGGTCGTGAGCCCCGCCACGGCCATCCGCATGGGCCAGCTCGGCGGCCTCGGCGTGCTCGACCTCGAGGGCGTCTGGACCCGCTACGACGACCCGGAGGCGGTGCTCGCCGAGATCCGCGACCTGCCCGAGTCCGAGACGGTCGCGCGCATGCAGCAGATCTACGCCGAGCCGATCAAGCCCGAGCTCGTCACCGCGCGCATCGCCGAGATCCGCGCCGCCGGGGTGCCCGTGGCCGGCTCGCTCAGCCCGCAGCGCACGCAAGACCTGTACCAGACGGTCGTCGACGCCGGCGTCGACCTCTTCGTCATCCGCGGCACGACGGTGTCGGCCGAGCACGTGTCGAAGACGACCGAGCCACTCAACCTCAAGAAGTTCATCTACGAGCTGGACGTCCCGGTGATCGTGGGAGGCGCCTCCACGTACACCTCCGCGCTGCACCTCATGCGCACGGGCGCGGCCGGCGTGCTCGTCGGGTTCGGGGGCGGCGCCGCCAGCACGACCCGCGCCTCCTTGGGCATCCACGCGCCCATGGCGACCGCGGTCGCCGACGTCGCGGGCGCTCGCCGCGACTACCTCGACGAGTCGGGCGGACGCTACGTGCACGTCATCGCCGACGGCGGCCTCGGCACCTCGGGCGACATCGTCAAGGCCGTCGCCTGCGGCGCCGACGCCGTCATGCTGGGCGCCGCGCTCGCGCGCGCCACCGACGTGCCCGGCGGAGGGTTCCACTGGGGCGCCGAGGCGCACCACCCCGAGCTGCCCCGCGGTCGCCGAGTGCACGTCGGCCAGGTCGGCACGCTCGAGAAGATCCTCTACGGCCCGGCCGAGACGGTCGACGGCCAGGCGAACATCGTGGGCGCCCTGCGTCGCTCGATGGCGACGACCGGCTACAGCGACCTCAAGGAGTTCCAGCGCAGCGAGGTCGTCGTCGCTCCCTACCAGCCGCACTAGGCGGCACAACCTCCACAGGCAGGTCGTTCTCTCCTGGCGCTGCCAGGCGATCGGGCGTTGGATGGTCGCATGCACGGGTCCTCGACCCGCTGACCGATCCGACGATGGAGGCACCGCATGGCCACGACCGCGACCGAGACACCCTCTTCGAAGCTCGGGCCGGACGAGCGCGATCGCGCCGTCGAGGCCCTGAAGACCGAAGAGCTCGACATCCTGGTGATCGGAGGCGGCATCGTCGGGGCCGGCTCGGCCCTGGACGCCGTCACCCGCGGGCTCAACGTCGGCATCGTCGAGGCGCGCGACTGGGGCTCGGGCACCTCGAGCCGGTCGTCGAAGCTGGTGCACGGCGGCATCCGCTACCTCGAGCAGCTGAACTTCCGTCTCGTGCGCGAGGCGCTCATCGAGCGCGGCCTGCTGCTGCAGCGCCTGGCCCCGCACCTGGTCAAGCCCGTGCGGTTCCTGTACCCGCTGAGCAAGCCGGTCTACGAGCGCTTCTACATCGGCGCGGGCATGGCCCTCTACGACATCTTCAGCTGGACGGGCGGGCGCCCGCCCGGGGTGCCCCACCACCGCCACCTCAGCAAGACGCAGGTGCTGCGGGCCATCCCGAGCCTGTCGAAGGACGCCGTGGTCGGCGGCCTCACCTACTACGACGCCCAGGTCGACGACGCGCGCTACGTCTCGTCGCTCGTGCGGACGGCGTCGAGCTACGGCGCGCACGCCGCCAGCCGCGTGCGGGTCGAGGGCTTCGTCAAGGTCGGCGAGCGGGTCGTGGGCGTGAAGGCGCACGACTACCAGACGGGCGAGCACTTCGAGATCCGCGCCAAGCAGGTCGTCAACGCGACCGGCGTCTGGACGGACGACACGCAGGCGATGGTCGGCGAGCGCGGCCAGTTCAAGGTGCGCGCCTCGAAGGGCGTCCACCTCGTGGTGCCGCGCGACCGCATCCACTCCGACATGGGCATGATCTTCCGCACCGAGAAGAGCGTGCTGTTCGTCATCCCGTGGGGCCGTCACTGGCTGGTCGGCACCACCGACACCGACTGGGACCTCGACAAGGCGCACCCCGCCGCGACGGCCGCCGACATCGACTACATCCTCGAGCACGTCAACAAGGTGATGGCGGTGCCGCTGACGCGCGACGACGTCGAGGGCGTCTACGCGGGCCTGCGCCCGCTGCTGGCCGGCGAGTCCGACCAGACCTCGAAGCTGTCGCGCGAGCACATCGTCGCCCACACGGTGCCCGGCCTCGTCGTCGTCGCCGGCGGCAAGTGGACGACGTACCGGGTCATGGCCGAGGACGCCATCGACGAGGCGGTCGCCGCGCTCGACGGGCGCATCCCCGAGAGCACCACGATGGAGATCCCGCTGCTCGGCGCCGAGGGCTACCACGCCGCCTGGAACAAGCGCGGCAAGATCGCCAAGCAGCTCGGCGTGCACAAGGTGCGGGTCGAGCACCTGCTCAACCGCTACGGCACGCTGACCGACGAGGTGCTGGCGCTGATCGGCGAGCGTCCCGAGCTGGCCGAGCCGCTGCCCGGGGCCGACGACTACATCGGGGCCGAGGTCGTCTACGCGGCCAGCCACGAGAGCGCGCTGCACCTCGAGGACGTCCTCGCGCGGCGCACCCGCATCTCGATCGAGGCGTGGGACAGGGGCGAGTCCGCGGCCCCCGTCGCGGCGAAGCTGATGGCCGAGGTGCTCGGCTGGTCCGACGCCGAGACCGAAGAAGAGGTCGGCAACTACCTCAAGCGCGTCGCCGCCGAGCGGGCCAGCCAGCTCGAGCCCGACGACGAGTCCGCCGACCGTGTGCGGCTCGAGGCCCCCGACATCACCTTCGGCTTCGACGAGGACGACGTCGTCGTGCCCGGCGCCGACCAGGGCGGCGCGCCGAAGCCCGGCGAGGACGTGGTCGAGCCCGCGGGCACCCCGGCCGACGAGACGTCGGCCGGCACCCCGGGCGGCCGCTCGGAGTAGCACCCCGCGGTCGCGAGGCGACCGACTGCAGGAGGCGCGGTGTCCGCTCGACGGGCACCGCGCCTCCTGCGTCCGCCCGCCGAGAACGCGGCGTCGTCCCGGGAACACCGGGGGACGGGGGCGGGTTGTCCACCGCATGAGCAGCCCGGTGTCCGCGTCCGTGCCCGTCGCTAAGCTGAGACGACTGCCCCTGAGTGACCTGGAGTCGGACCATGGCTGATGTGCGTCGAGTGAAGCTGCCCGGTGTGGGCGTGCTGCACACCTTCATCACCGACGACGGCGGCAAGTGCGGCGTCATCACGCACCGCTCCGGCCACAGCGACCTGATCACGTTCAGCGACGACGCCGACGGCGCCGACGTCACGAAGGTGTCGCTGCGCCTCAGCGAGGACGAGGCGCACACCCTCGCCGAGCTGCTCGGCGGCACCCGCATCACCGAGTCGCTGTCGGCGCTCGACCAGATCCCCGGGCTCAGCATCGACTGGTTCACGGTCGACTACGACGACCACATCGCCGGGCAGCCGCTCGGCGACCTCGGCGCCAAGGGCGTCGTCGGCCTCACGGTCGTCGCCGTCGTGCGCGGCGACGCCGCCAACCCCGCGCCGTCGGGCGACTTCAAGGTGTTCCCGGGCGACACGCTCGTCGTGGCGGGCAGCCCCGAGAAGGTCGCCAAGGCCTTCGCGTTCTACCGCACGGGCGAGCTGCGCCACCGCAGCCCGGTCGACGCTCCGCCCGGGAGCTGATCGCCGGTGCACCTGGGTGAAGAGCTGGTCGTCCTCGGCGTCCTGCTGCTGATCGCCTACGGGCTGGGCAGGGCAGGCAAGCTGATCGGCCTGCCCTCGATCCCGATCTACATGATCGTCGGGCTGCTCGCGAGCACGAACACGGGCTGGTTCCCGATCAGCTTCGACTCGCACAGCATCGAGCTGATCGCGATCTTCGGGCTGATCCTGCTGCTGTTCAACCTCGGCCTCGAGTTCGACCAGGACGAGTTCTTCTCCAACGCGGGCCGCCTGATCGTCTCGGGCGGCAGCTACATCGCCGTGAACATGGGCGTGGGGCTCGTCTTCGGCTTCATGCTCGGCTGGGGCACCCGCGAGGCGCTCATCATCGCGGGGATGACGGCGACGTCGTCGAGCGCGATCGTCACGAAGCTGCTGATCGAGCTGAACCGTCTGGCTAACCGCGAGACGCCGATGATCCTCGGCGTGACCGTCGTCGAGGACATCTTCATCGCCATCTACCTCGCCATCGTGTCGGTCGTGCTCAGCGGCGAGACCGACCCGCTGCCGGTCGTGCTCAAGCTGGTGGTCGCCTTCGCGTTCCTGGTCGCGATGTTCGCCGTCGCGCGGTGGGGCGGGGCGGTCGTCTCGAAGCTCATGCGCACCCGCGACGACGAGCTGTTCACCGTGCTGTTCTTCGGGCTCGCGGTGCTCTTCGCGGGCCTCGGCGAGATCCTCGGCGTGACCGACGCGATCGGCGCGTTCCTCATCGGCCTCATCATCGGGGCGACGCGGTACCGCAACCGGGTCGAGCAGTTCGCGCTGCCGATGCGCGACGTGTTCGGCGCGTTCTTCTTCCTCAACTTCGGGCTCGGGCTCAACCCGTCGCTGTTCCCGAGCGTGCTCGGCCCGGTCGTGATCGCCGTCGGCATCACGGTCGCGCTCAACGTCATCGCCGGCCAGTTCGTGGCGTGGCTGAACAAGCTCGGGCCGCAGGCGGGCATCAACACGGCCGTCATCCTGCAGAACAGGGGCGAGTTCGCGCTCATCCTCGCGACGCTGTCGGCCGGCGCGGGGCTCGACGAACGGCTGCAGCCCTTCGCCGGCCTCTACGTGCTGATCATGGCGGTGCTCGGCCCGGTGCTCGCGGCGAACTCCGAGCGCATCGGCGGCGTCGTGCTGCGCACGCGACGGCGCGCCGAGCGCGAGGCGGCCGAGGCGCGACGGGTCGAGCGCGACGCCCGTCACGCCGAGGAGATCGCCCTGATGGAGGCGGCGCTCGCCGGCGAGGCGCCGGCGTCGTCGGGTGACGCCGACCGCGACGACGAGGAGGCGCTGCTCGGCACGGACGGACCGGGCGCGGCACAGCACGACGACGACGACGACCTCGACGAGCAGGAGCGCGCCCGCGCGACGATCCTCGCCGAGCAGGCCGGTCAGCAGTCCGACCAGCGGGCGACGCGGCAGCGCGACCCCGAGTACTGACGCGGGGGCTGCCGGGCCGGGTCGCCGGGCTGCCGGGCCGTCGGCCGCAGGCTGTGGGCTGCGGGAACGGGTCCGGCGAGTGCCCGGCCGCCGGGCTGCGGGCACCCAGCAGGCTCCCGCAGGAGCGGCGGTACGATCAGCCCCGTGACCCGCACCGACGACCCTCCCGTCTCGAGCGTCGTCGACGTGCCCGCCAGCATGTGGGAGGTCGCCCGCCGCCCCCGCTGGATCGCCATGCTCGCCCTCTGCCTCGTCATCGCGGGCATCTTCGCCTGGCTCGGCCACTGGCAGATCGAGCGCAGCGTCGAGAGCGGGCAAGAGGTCAACCCCGAGACCGAGACGGTCAAGGTGCTCAGCGACGTCGTCGAGCCGCAGTCGCCGTTCTACGACCGGGTCGGCGGCCAGATGGTCGAGGTGACCGGCCGGTTCGACCCGGACGACTTCCGCGTCGTCGTCGACCGCTACAACGGGGGCGACCCCGGGTCGTGGCTGATCGGCCGGCTCGTCGACGACGTCGACGGCTCGTCGGTCGTCGTGGCCGTGGGCTGGAGCAGCGACGAGGGTGGGGCCGAGGCCGCCGAGAGCGCCGTCCCCACGGGCACCGTGACCGTGACCGGCCGCTACATGCCGAGCGACCAGCCCTCCGACGGCGACTTCCGCGGCGGACGCGAGAACGTCGTGTCGGTGCCCGCGCTCGTCAACGAGTGGGCCGACCTCGACGGCGACGTCTACTCGGGCTACGTGGTGTCCGCCGACCCCGTCGACGGCCTGGCCGCGATCGACTCGGTCGCCCCCGAGAGCGACCGGTCGCTGAACTGGCTCAACGTCTTCTACGCGATCGAGTGGGTCGTGTTCGCGGGCTTCGCGATCTTCCTCTGGTTCCGCCTCGTGCGCGACCGCTTCGAGCGCGACGTCGACGAGGCCGAGGAGGCGCGGCTCGAGGGGGCGACCGCCTCCTGACCTCGTCCCTCCTGCACAGGCCGACCCGCACCTCCTGCGCTGGCTCGACGACGACCGACCCCGCCCTGGCCCCGTCGGCGTCGCAGGTAGGATCGACCCCATGCCCCTGAAGCCCCGGCAACGCGACATCCCGAAGATCCCGGGTGCCGTCCGGTTCTACAAGATCTCCGCGTACGTCACCGGCGTGATGCTGCTGCTGCTCGTGTTCGAGATGGCGTTCAAGTACACGCCGCTGCAGCTCGAGATGCAGCTCGGCGGCGAGGGCGGGTTCCTCGTGCCGGTCGACTCGATCACCACCGGGTTCAACCTGTCGACGGCGATCCTGATCGCCCACGGCTGGCTCTACGTCGTCTACCTCTTCGCCGACTTCCGCCTCTGGAGCCTGATGCGCTGGCCGTTCTCGCGGTTCATCCTCATCGCGCTCGGCGGCGTCGTGCCGTTCCTCTCGTTCTTCGTCGAGAGCCACATGACCAAGCTGGCGATGCGTGAGCACGCAGCGCTGGTCGCCGAGCCCACCCCGAACACCCAGGGAGCCCCCGCGTGACAGAAGCCACCGAGACGGCCCAGAGCCCCGTCCTCGTCGTCGATTTCGGCGCGCAGTACGCGCAGCTGATCGCACGACGCGTGCGCGAGGCGAACGTCTACTCCGAGATCGTGCCGCACACCATCACGGCGGCCGAGATCGCGGCCAAGAACCCCGTCGGCATCGTGCTCAGCGGCGGCCCGTCGAGCGTCTACGAAGAGGGCGCGCCCGGGCTCGACCCCGCCATCCTCGAGCTCGACGTGCCCGTGCTGGGCATCTGCTACGGGTTCCAGGCGATGGCCAAGGCCCTCGGCGGCGAGGTCGCCCGCACGGGTCAGCGCGAGTACGGCGCGACCGACGTCACCCTCGCCGAGGGCGACAGCACGCTGCTCTCGGGCCAGCCGACCTCGCAGACGACGTGGATGAGCCACGGCGACTCGGTCTCGAAGGCCCCCGAGGGCTTCGACGTGCTCGCGTCGAGCGCCGCGACCCCCGTCGCCGCGTTCTCGAGCGACGCCCGCAAGCTCTACGGCGTGCAGTGGCACCCCGAGGTCAAGCACTCGTCGTTCGGCCAGGCCGTGCTCGAGAACTTCCTCCACCGCGCCGCCGGCATCCCCGCCGACTGGAACAGCGGCAACGTCATCGCCGAGCAGGTCGCCCGCATCCGCGAGCAGGTCGGCTCGTCGCGCGTCATCTGCGGGCTCTCCGGCGGCGTCGACTCGGCCGTCGCGGCCGCCCTCGTGCACGAGGCGGTCGGCGACCAGCTCGTCTGCGTGTTCGTCGACCACGGCCTGCTGCGCGCCGACGAGCGCCGTCAGGTCGAGGAGGACTACGTCGCCTCGACGGGCGTCCGCCTCGTCACGGTCGACGCCGAGCAGCAGTTCCTCGACGCCCTCGCCGGGGTGACCGACCCCGAGCAGAAGCGCAAGATCATCGGCCGCGAGTTCATCCGCAGCTTCGAGGGCGCCGCCGAGGCGCTCGTGCTCGAGGCCGCCGCCGAGGGCGACTCGGCCGTGAAGTTCCTCGTGCAGGGCACGCTCTACCCCGACGTCGTCGAGAGCGGCGGCGGCACGGGCACCGCGAACATCAAGAGCCACCACAACGTGGGCGGCCTGCCCGAAGACCTGCAGTTCGAGCTCGTCGAGCCGCTGCGCACGCTCTTCAAGGACGAGGTGCGGGCCATCGGCCGCGAGCTCGGCCTGCCCGAGGTCATCGTGGGGCGCCAGCCGTTCCCCGGGCCCGGTCTCGGCATCCGCATCATCGGCGAGGTGACGCACGAGCGCCTCGAGCTGCTGCGCAAGGCCGACGCGATCGCCCGCGCCGAGCTGACCGCCGCCGGTCTCGACGACAGCATCTGGCAGTGCCCGGTCGTGCTGCTCGCCGACGTGCGCTCGGTGGGCGTGCAGGGCGACGGCCGCACCTACGGCCACCCGATCGTGCTGCGTCCGGTCTCGTCGGAGGACGCCATGACGGCGGACTGGACGCGCCTGCCCTACGACGTGCTCGCCAAGATCTCGAACCGCATCACGAACGAGGTCGACGGCGTCAACCGCGTCGTGCTCGACGTCACGTCGAAGCCGCCGGGGACGATCGAGTGGGAATGACGCTTCGCGTCATTCCCACGGCGCCCTGCGCCGTGGGTGCCCACCAGTAGGTGCTCGGCATCGCGTTCCGCGCGGGCTCCTGCGGAGCGTGCTGACGCGGGTCGACAAGCGGGCGGCACCGACCCCGCTCGCGCCGGGCGCCCGAGCGTGCGCCGCGGCCACCAGCCCCTAGGTGGCACGAAAGGGACGTCTTGCCGGTGGGCCCACCGGCAGGACGTCCCTTTCCCGTCACGTCGGCGCTCCGCTCCGGCGCTGGGCCGCCTCGGCGCCGGGCCGCGGGCGCCGGCCCGCGGCCCGCGCGCCGGCGGGGCCGCGTCTCCGCGCTCCCGGGCACGAAGAAGCGGGGCCCGTCCCTCTCGGAACGAGCCCCGCCTCCTGGTGTCGCCGACCTGCTAGTCGTTGCCTCGCAGGATGGCGAGGAGGCGCAGGATCTCGACGTAGAGCCACACGACGGTCATGACCAGGCCGAACGCGGCCGACCAGCCGTAGATGCGCGGGGCGCCGCGCTCGACGCCCGTCTTGATGTTCGTGAAGTCGAGCACCAGCGAGTACGCGGCCATGAGGATGACCAGGATGCCGAGGACGAAGCCGATCGGGATGCTCGTGCCCGGGATGTCGGTGCCGCGCAGGCCCCACGGGTTCGAGTTGGCGCCGAAGGCCATGAGGCCGAGGTTGAGCAGCGAGAAGACGGCGTAGCCGATCATGCCGATCATGAAGATCTTCGTGGCCTTGGCCGACGCACGGATCTTGCCGCTGCGGAACAGCAGCAGGGTGACGACGAAGACCGAGGCGGTCGCGAGCAGCGCCTGGGTGACGATGCCGTCGAACCGAGCCTCGAAGATCGACGAGATGCCGCCGACGAACAGGCCCTGGGCCGCCGAGTAGGCGAGCACGAGGCCGGCCGACGGGCGCTTCTTGAAGATGTTGACGAGCGCCAGCACGAAGCCGGCGATCGCGCCGACGATGGCGAGGGCGGGGACGAACCAGCCGACGGCTGCTCCGAGCGCGACGACGGCGAAGGCGATGACCGTCTTCGTGATCGTGTCCTCGTAGGTCATGCGGTCGGTCTCGACCGGGCCTGCGGCGGGCTGCGTGTACAGGTCTTGCAGCTGCTCGGCGGTCATGCCGTTGTACTCGACGGGGCGCTGACCCGCAGCGGCGCGCTCCTGTCGGATGACGGCGGCGCCCTTCTCCGAGAAGGCCGGCGACTGACTGAAGCCGGGATTCGAGAATGCCAAGGGAGTTCCTCTTCTGGTCGTGAGACGTGGTCGCGACGCGAGGTGCTGTGTGCTGCGTCGCCGTAGAGACGAGGCTAACGGGTGTCGGCCGGGGGAGGGCTGAGGATTTGCCTGATGAGGCCGGGATTCGCGGCAGGCGAACGTGCACCGGCTGCAGACTTGCCCGGTCTCGGGTGCGGGGTGCCGCCTCCTTCGTCGCCGGCCGCCGCTAGCGTGGCTGCCATGTCGCCACGGCCCCTCGTCATCGCCCACCGCGGAGCCAGCGGCCACCGGCCCGAGCACGGCGAGGCGGCCTACCGCCTCGCGATCGAGCTCGGGGCCGACGCGATCGAGCCCGACATCGTGCCGACGCGCGACGGCGTGCTGGTGCTGCGGCACGAGAACGAGATCTCGGGCACGACCGACGTCGCCGACCGCCCGGAGTTCGCCGACCGGCGCACGACGAAGCAGATCGAGGGCAAGGAGGCGGTGGGCTGGTTCACCGAGGACTTCACCTGGGACGAGCTCGCGACCCTGACCGTGCGCGAGCGCCTGCCGCACCTGCGCCCGCTCAGCGCGGCCCACGACGGCGAGGGCGGCATCCAGCGGCTGAGCGACCTGCTCCGGCTGCTCGACGACGCCCCGCGCGAGGTCGGGCTCGTCGCCGAGCTCAAGCACGCGCACCACTTCGCCTCGCTCGGGCTGCCCCTCGACGAGCTCGTGGCGGACGAGCTCGCCCGACACGGCTGGGCGGGCGACGCGCGCCTCACGGTCGAGAGCTTCGAGCAGACGGTGCTCTGGCAGCTGCGCGACCGCGGCGTGGCCGGCCGGCTCGTCTGGCTCGTCGAGAGGGCGGGCTCGGCGGCCGACCAGGTGGCCCGGCTCGGCTCGGCGGCCCCGACCTACGCCGACCAGCTCGACGAGGCGTCGCTGGCCGGGCTCGCCGAGGCCGGGCTGCACGGGGTCTCGCTGAACAAGGCGTTGCTGCTGCGCGCCTCCGGCGAGACCCGGCCCGAGATCGTCGACCGGGCGCACGCGGCCGGTCTCGACGTGTTCACCTGGACGCTGCGCGTCGAGAACGCGTTCCTCGCGAAGGCGAACCGCCAGGCGGGCGGCGACGCGGCCGAGGGCGACTGGGAATCGGAGTTCGCCGACCTCATGGCGCTGGGGCTCGACGGCGTGTTCGCCGACCAGCCCGAGCGCGCGGTCGCGGTGCGCGACGGGCTGTGACGGGGATGCGACGAGACTGGTGGCGCCGCTCGGAGGCGGTGCTCGTGCGCGCGGTCGTCGCCTGCCTCGGCTCCCTCGTCCTGGCGCTGGTCCTGGTGCTCGTCGCGGCGTTCTGGTTCGTGTTCGCGCTCGCCTCGCCGCTCGAGTCGCCCGGGCTGTTCGTCGTCGCGCCCTTCGCCGTCATGATGGGCGGCCTGGCCGCCAGCTCGCTGGCGAGCACGAGCGTCGTGCCGGCCGTCTGGGCCACGCGCGTGCGCGTGAGGCGACACGAGGAGGCGGTGGCCCAGCACACGGGACGCGCCCCCCGCCTCCCCGACTCCGACCTCGAGGTGGAGTGGCTGCTGACCGGCTCGCGCTTCGTGGGCTTCTTCTTCACGGCCGTGCACACGGGCGACGAGCGCGGCATCGACCCCGAGACGGCGAGGCGGCTGCCGCGGCGACCCGAGCGGTGGCTCGCGCCCGTCCGCGCGTTCCGGGCGCCGCTGCCGAGCCGGGTGTTCGACCTCGTGCGCACCAGCGCCCCGCGGGGCACCTGGCTCGCCGTGCTCCTCGCGGGCTTCGCGGAGACGGGGCTGCGGGCGCTCGCGGCGTGGGCGGCGGGCGTGCCCCTCTGACCGGGCTGCCGCCTCCTCGGGGCTCGGCCGCCGCCTCCTCGTGGCCGGGCCGCCGCCTCCTCGTGGCCGGGCCGCCGCCTCCTCGTGGGCTGGCCGCCGCCTCGTGTCGATGTCGGGGGCCCGGCTTAGACTGGCCGCGCCATGACGATCGTGCTCGAGCCCTCTGACGCTTCCGGTTCTGCCGGTGATCCCCTGACCGCGGGGCTGAACCCGCAGCAGCGCGAGGCGGTCGAGTACCGCGGGCAGTCGCTGCTCATCGTCGCCGGCGCGGGGTCGGGCAAGACGAGCGTGTTGACGCGGCGCATCGCCGGGCTCATCGCGACCCGCGAGGCGTGGCCGAGCCAGATCCTCGCCATCACCTTCACCAACAAGGCCGCGGCCGAGATGCGCGAGCGCGTGCAGCACCTCGTCGGCCAGGCGGCCGAGGGCATGTGGATCTCGACGTTCCACTCGGCGTGCGTGCGCATCCTGCGGCGCGAGGCCGAGCAGTTCGGCTTCACGAAGAGCTTCACCATCTACGACTCGGCCGACTCGCGGGCGCTGCTCAAGCGCATCCTCAAGCAGCTCGACGCCGACTCGCTCGGCTTCACGGTCAGCCAGGCGGCCGGCAAGATCTCGAAGCTCAAGAACGAGCTCAGCGACGTCGAGACGTACGCGCGGCAGATCAACGCCGGCGACCCGCAGGACGTGATGTTCCTCGAGATCTTCCGGCAGTACACGCGGTCGCTGCAGCAGGCCAACGCCTTCGACTTCGACGACCTCATCGCGCAGACGGTGTTCCTGTTCAGGGCGTTCCCGCACGTGGCGGCGACGTACCAGCGGCGGTTCCGCCACCTGCTCGTCGACGAGTACCAAGACACCAACCACGCCCAGTACGCGCTGATCCGCGAGCTGACGCGGCCGGTCGACCCCGAGCATGTCGACGCCCTCGAGCGCGGCGGCCAGTTCGTGCAGTCGATGCGCGACGGCAGCGGGCGCATCCCCGGGGCGTCGCTCACGGTGGTCGGCGACAGCGACCAGTCCATCTACGCGTTCCGCGGCGCCGACATCCGCAACATCGTCGAGTTCGAGCGCGACTTCCCCAACTCGAAGGTGATCCTGCTCGAGCAGAACTACCGGTCGACGCAGAACATCCTCGACGCGGCGAACGCGGTCATCGCCAACAACTTCGACCGGCAGGCCAAGAACCTGTTCACGACGGTCGGCGCCGGCGAGAAGATCGTCGGGTTCACCGGCTACACCGGCCACGACGAGGCCCAGTTCGTCGCCGACGAGATCGCGAAGCTGCACGAGCAGGGCACCGCGTACAAAGACGTCGCCGTGTTCTACCGCACCAACTCGCAGACGCGTGCCCTCGAAGAGATCTTCATCCGCTCGGCGATCCCGTACCGGGTGCTCGGCGGCACGAAGTTCTACGAGCGCGCCGAGATCAAGGACGCGATGGCGTACCTGATCACGGTCGCGAACCCGTCCGACCCGATGGCGCTGCGCCGCATCATGAACGTGCCCAAGCGCGGCATCGGCCCCGCGACCGAGACGGCGATGCAGCGCTGGGCCGACGAGCGCGAGGCGCCCCTGCGCGACGCGATGCGCAACGCCAAAGAGCTCGGCCTCGGCCCGAAGGTGACCGGGGCGATCACCAGCCTCGCGACGCTGCTCGACGAGGTGCAGGCCACGGCCGACACGGCGCCGGTGCACGAGATCCTCACCCGGCTGATCGAGGGCAGCGGCCTGGTGGAGGCGCTGCGTGCGTCGAGAGACCCGCAAGACGAGGCACGCGCCGAGAACATCGACGAGCTCGTCGCCGTCACGAAGGAGTTCCAGCGGAACAACCCCGACGGCACCCTGCTCGACTTCCTCACCGAGGTCACGCTGGTGGCCGCGGCCGACGACCTCGACGACTCGAGCGGCACGGTCTCGCTGATGACCCTGCACACGGCGAAGGGGCTCGAGTACGAGGCGGTGTTCCTCACCGGCGTCGAAGAAGACCTGCTGCCGCACCGCATGTCGGCGAGCGAGCCGGGCGGCCCCGCCGAAGAGCGCCGGCTGTTCTACGTCGGCATCACGCGTGCCCGCAAGCAGCTGTTCCTGTCGCTGGCGATGACCCGGGCCCAGTTCGGCGAGGTGAACGTGGCGATGCCGTCGCGCTACCTGCAAGAGATCCCGGTCGACCTGATCGACTGGAAGCAGTCGCCCGGCATGGCGAACAGCCGAGGAGGCACCCAGCCGCGGGCGCTCAACGCGCGTCGCGAGGGCGGCCCTGACGGCAACCGCGGGGCGACCCCGCGCGCGTCGGGCGGCTACGGCAGCGGCAGCTACGACCGCGCGACGGCGGCAGCGAAGACGAAGCCGAAGACCGAGTGGGCCAACCGGGTCACCGGCACGGTGCGCGACAACGGCGACCTCGTGCTCGAGACGGGCGACCGCATCTCGCACGTCGACTTCGGCGAGGGTCGCGTCATGGCCGTCACCGGCGAGGGCGCACGCCGCATCGCCGAGGTGCTCTTCGACTCGGCCGGCCGCAAGAAGCTGCTGATCAAGGTCGCGCCGATCACTAAGATCTAATTTCGGAGTAGCAAAAATGGAGAATATTGACGCGCTGGACTTGTTACCGCTTCTTTCTGGACAGAGATACACCTCATCTGGCAAATTGATGCAGTTGCTTACGGTAGGCAGCGACGACGACAACTTCCTTGAGGACTTAGCGCCCTTCCACAGCCGTACTTCGGAGGAACTCTGACGGCCGCTGCACGAGCACTTTGAGCTAGATTGCCGCGGTAAAATGGCCGAGTCCAGGACTTCGTTCCTGCCGGCCATCGATTCCCTGGAGCCTCCTACGAAGAGTGGGGTTGAAGCTCATATTGATAAGAACAAATGGCATGTACTTCCATGCGAAAGGTTCACTTAGGAGTTGTTGTGCCAACGTTGCCAGCTGGACCGCTTGCTCGCCTCGCGTCTACGGCGGCGCTCCGGATGTCCCTAAACTTACGCGTTGCCTTTCGATCGCGGCAGATTTTTCGACAAGAAGATGGTCAACGAGTTAAGTTAGGCCTCATCTACCGATCGCTTCGCGACGGCGCGGCGCTCGAGTCGTTCGGTACCGTAGGGCCGGCGTCTCGTAATGCACAACTGTCCCTAGTCGGTCTCATCAGCGATTTGACTCCACGAGGTATCTCGTCGGAACGCGCGACTGCGGTCATATACATGGCTTACACGGAGCTGGTGACGCCCTCGCGGGCTGCTCTCCTCTCGGGCTTGAGCACACAAGCGGCTATGGCTGCCAGTGGACAGGTCGTTGTAAAACGGGTGGAAGAAGTCGAAACACATCTGTCGAGCCAGATCCAAGCCCGTAACAACGAGGCCGCAGCTTTTCCTTATAAGGCCCAAAACTTGCCGCGCCTCATTGCCGAGCAGGCCACGCTTGCTTTGGCTAGATGGCCAAGCATTGCAGACGCCGTGGCGGCCGTCGTGGCTGCTTCAAACCCTGGATCCCAGCTCCGCACTTGGTCTGAAAGCGACTTTACTTACTTTCGAGGTGCCTATCCCGACGTAGTTGCGTTCATGGGAGAACTTGCCGAAGAATATGGTCTTTCGGATGTCGCTGCAAGTTACTACCATCAGGCAGTGGCCGCAGGCGCAAGCCCAGGCGGGTACTGGCGCGTTCGAGAAATTCAGTGTCAATCTGACTGGACAACCGAACAGCAGTTGGCGTATCTGGAGCCTGTAAACACTCATCCCTGGGCGCATGCAGCTATAGCTCAGCTCCGTGCGACCCCGATGGATGGGCAGGATCTTCTTGATAGCTGGAATCCGGAATCGGAATCGGAACGCGCACAACACATGCTCGTGGCGACTCGTACGTATCTCTCTCGCGGAAATTGGGATTCCGCCGAACAAGCGGGTCGAGACCTATGGCGCAAGACTGATTTGGCAGCAGCCGGCCTTCTTGCGATAGAGGCAATTTTAGGAAGTCACCACGATGCCGAGGCCTATGGCGGCTCATCACGACTCGCTGAAGCCCTTGACTTAGCCCTAGAGGTCCGTAATCGGTGTCGTGAGCTTCGACTTCCAAGTGGACAGGCTGTTGCGAAAGCGATGCGCATAGCGTTGACACTCGGAGACTCAGCGCGTGCCATTCGACTCGGGCTTCCGCTCCCAGACGGTGATGCGATTGACGACGAGGCAACTTCGATACCCGTCAGCGAGGAACTTGCATACTTCGCAGCTCGCTCAGGGGAAACCGACAAGACCCTAGAACTCTTGACGAGGATAAGTTCTGCATCTCGACGGAATGACATCCTGGGGCTTTTAGAAGAGGCAGTCGGTCATGAAAGCATGGCTGTCATGCGATGGTGTCTAGCTGCCGACGCGGAGACCAGTCCAAGACAGCAGGCCATTTTGCTTTGGCGTCTCGCGCTTCGAGGGGTCCGACATAAAAGACTGGTTGCTGTAGCTGCAATAAGTGAGGACGTTGCGGCCAGTCTTGAGCTCACGGTGCAGTTGGTGCGTAATCCATCAGTGGCCGTTCCCGAAGCTCGTACTACGGCCCTCTCAAACCGGCGAACAACGCTCAGCCTGCTCGAATACTTTTCACGCACTGGACGACACGGTGATGCCGAGCAGCTGGCAATCGCAGCCGCTCAAAAGTTTGAGGATGCGGATTTGTGGCAGAGCGCCGCGGAATTCGCCCTCAGGGACCAACGGGCCAATGACGCACGGCGGTACGCAGAAGAGGCCCTAGCGTGTGCGCCGGTTGGCTGGGGAAGTGATATACAAGCGCACCGGGTCATCATCAACGCTTCTGGACGCCTCGACGACTGGGATGCTGCAAGCAAGGCGGCCAAGCTGCTGCTTAAGAGATTGCCTGACAATCCGGTGGTCGTATGGACCCTTGTCGAGGCTCGTTATCGCGCCGGGGACTTTCCTGAGAGTCTTAAGGCTTGGGAGGATGCCGGACGCCCGCGTCCTATCGAGCGCAACCATGCCCTCACGTGGCTCGACCTGCGCCGGCAGATTGGCCCGAGAGTGGGCTCAATCTCCGACGCGATTGAGTTCGTCTCCCCGTGGCCTCATGACGAACAATTAAGGGCTGCGCTTCTCATCACATTTATTACTGTCGAAGTTGGTTCTGACGAGCTAAGTGACGTTCGGGGCGCTTTCGCATCTTATTGGGAGGACTTTCCCGAGGGTGGCACACTGCAACGTTATGAGGTCGATTCTAGCGATGTTTTGAATTCAATCAATAACGCACTTGCTGCTCGACGGGGGATGGCGGGTGGCGCACCGCGGCCTGACGGCGAGGAAGGCATGCGAAGCCGCCAGGATCAGCTCGATCGCTTTGGTTCGGACTCGGATCTGGAGAAACTCGTCGAGGCCTTGACAATCGGATCTATGCCTCTAGGCATGTTGTCATCTGTTCAGGACCGCACATACTCGGAAGTCCTTGTCCTCTGGGGCAGCGCCCCGCGGCACTCTTCCCGAGTAGACGAATACGAATTGCAGGGTGTCGGGGACGGCGTTGCTGGCGGTGTTGTCGTCGATTTGTCCTCGATATTCACACTGTCGGTGCTCCATAAGGGGTTGGCCGCTTCGGTCTTCGGGGCGTTCCCATCGTTAGCCATTCCTGCCGCGCAATACCGCGATGCCATTGCCGGGGAATTTGTCGTGCGCACGCTATCCGGACTTTCATTAGTGCCTCAGGGTGTGGAAGGCGGTTTTGTGCCGCTCTCAGTATCCGACGAAGACCTCGCCAGGGCTAAGGACCGCGCCCTGCAACTGTCGGAATGGGCGAAGGTTATGAGCCGCCTACCGCCCACGGAAACACGAGGTCTGCCGGAACTGTCGGGAGGTGGCCTCGCAGACGCATCGTGGGTGGCAGCGCTGGATGCAGCAGTAGTAGAGAAGAAGGCGCTTTGGGCGGATGATGCCGCTCTTCGGTCTCTGGCACGATCCAAGGGAATAGGCGCATTCAGCACCGCGGCGGTGATGTCGTTTCTGCTGTCCCAAAAGCTCATAGAACCGGATCTGGGCGATGTGGGCTATGCCCAACTGCAATCAGCCGGCTATGTGGGTGTGCCCTTCACCCCTCGCTCATTTGCGTTGGCACTGCAGCTCGACAAGCAGGAGCCCGCCGGCACTGCACAGGCGCTTCGCTTCGCAACCCCAACGGAAAGTCACGAAATTAATGCACGTATGGAGTTGCTCCTTGGGAGCGTAAGTGAGGCATCCCACAATGCAGAACTGCTACGGCGCTGGATACGCCTCATTGGAGATTGGCTCATTCGGCTGGGCGGTGATAGTAAAGCGTCTGACAACCTCACGGGCCTGATGAGCATAGCTTTGGATTCCAACTGGTTGAACGCATCAACTCTGCCCTTTGTTATTCAAGGAATTCGCGATTCGGACGTCGAGGACCTTTTTGCAGACGACTCCATCATTGGCGCATTCCTGTATAAGTACCGGCAAGAATCTATTACTGCCACGCCCGAAATAGCTTTTAGTTGGCTAACAGCCCTTTGTAGCAATATCGATGACCCTCTTCGGCTTCGAATAGTGTCGCAAATTCTTACCGGCCGATAGTAGGTTTCTAGCCAGGTAGTAAATGTCGAGGGTAGGGCGGCGCGGGCCTGGCGACCGGGCCAGTCACGCCCTGAGCTCGTGTTCGGCCCCTATACGCCGACGCCCGCCAGCCGCAGAGCGGTAGGCGGGCGTCGTGTCGTTGCTGCGCGCTACTCGGTCTCGTCGAGGTCGACGTCCTGGTTGTCCAGGTCGTTGTCGGCGAGCCTCGGCTCGGCCTCACGCGGCGAGCCGCCGGTGGGGCCGTCGTTGCCGTCGCCAAGGCCGGGCAGCACGGTCTCGCCGGCGACCGCGTCGTTCGTGACGATCTGCTGGCTCTCCTCGAACTGGGTCTCTTCGTCGTAGGGCTCGTCGCCCGAGGAGGCGGGAATCTGGGTGTCGCTCATGGTGCGTCCTTCCGGTCGGTGGTGCGGTGCTGCGGTGGTGCCGTGTGGCGAGGGAGCGGCTCAGGCGAGGCCGAGCTGCTGCATGAGGCCCGCCTCGTCGGTGGCGCCCCAACGCTCGACGAGCAGGCCGTCGTCGTCGAAGCGGCCGACCTGGATGCCGCGCACCGTGAAGCTCTTGCCCGTCGCCTCGTGGCCCTGGAACGGCCCCGTGTGGGTGCCCTTGATGGTGAAGACGGCGGTCACGTTCTCGTGGTCGGCGACGAGCGTCTCGACGCCGAGGTCGGCGTCGGGGAACGCCGTGAAGAAGTCGCTCCAGAACGCCTTGATGCCCTCGACGCCGGCGGGCGCGCCCGGGGCCGGGTCGTGGTCGACGACGGCGGCGTGGAAGCCCTCGCCGAGCCGGTCGATCTCGCGGGCGGTCAGGATCTCGCCGATCAGCTGCTGGGTGGCGACGTTCTTCTCTTTCGACATCTCGTTCTCCGTGTCTCGTGTGTGTCAGGTGGTTCCCGTCTACTCCCGCACGGTGCCGCGACTCCTGCGGAGCTTCACAGGGAAGCCGCGTCGGGACCGTGCTGGGCGTCAGACGGCCTTGAGCAGGTCGTGCTGCTCGACGGCCTCGAGAGCGAGCACCTTGTAGCCCTCGCCCTCGAAGAACACCGTCATGCGGTCGCCCTCGGTGCTCATGACCGTGCCCTGGCCCCAGGTGGTGTGCTCGACGCGCGTGTCGTTCTCGAACAGGGGCGCCTGCTCGGGCTGGTCGGCCTGCGTGCCGGCGTCGGCGGCACCGGCACCGGCGGCGTCGCCGTCGGCCGGGCGGTCGGGCTCGGCCGCCGCGGCACGGCAGTCGTCGCAGTTGCCACAGCGCCGGGGAGCCTCCTCGCCGAAGTAGCCGAGCAGGAACCGGCGTCGGCAGCCGCGCGCCTCGGCGTACGTGCGCATCATCTCGATGCGCGACTTCTCGACGCGGTCACGGGCCTCGGCGGCCTGGCGCGCCTCCTCTGCCGCGGCCCCCGAGTCGAGGTCGTTCGTGACCCGGTAGCCCTTCTTCGTCTCGGCGACCACGCCGGCCTCGAGCAGCAGGTCGACGAGCCGCGACACCTGGCGGGGCTTCAGCTCGGTCGCCTCGGTGATCGCCTTGCGCGCGATCGGCCCCGAGGAGGCGCGGATCGCCTCGTGCACCCGCCGCAGATCGGCTCGTGACGGCAGCCCCGACGCGAAGAACGACCGCAGCGACAGGTCTTCGGCCCGGTAGTGCAGGGTCGCGTCGGCCGGCTCGCCGTCGCGCCCGGCCCGCCCCACCTCTTGGTAGTACGCGTCGAGCGACTCGGGCACGTCGGCGTGCACGACGAAGCGGACGTCGGGCTTGTCGATGCCCATGCCGAAGGCGCTCGTCGCCACGATCACGTCGATCTCGCCGGCGTGGAAGCGCTCGTGCAGGGCGCCCCGCTCGGCCGAGCGGAGGCCCGCGTGGTACGCCTCGACGGTGCGGTCAGGGCAGCGCTCGCCGATCTCGTCGGCGTAGCGCTCGCTCTCCTTCCGGGTGGCGACGTAGACGATGCCGGGGGTCGTGAGCTCGGCGACCTGCTCGACGATCGCCCGGCGCTTCTCGGCCTCGTCTTCGTGGCGGTGCACCGCGAGCGACAGGTTGGGGCGGTCGAAGCCACGGCTGATCACCAGCGGGTCGCGCAGCCGCAGCCGCTCGACGACCTCGTCGCGCACGGGGCCCGAGCCTGTCGCGGTCAGCGCCAGGACCGGCGGGCGGCCCAGTCGCTCGACGACCTCGCCGAGGTGCAGGTAGTCGGGGCGGAAGTCGTGGCCCCACGACGACACGCAGTGCGCCTCGTCGACGACGAGCAGGGCGACTCCCGCCCGCTCGAGGCGCTCGACGGTCTCGTCACGGGCCAGCTGCTCGGGCGCCAGGAACACGTAGGTGACCTCGCCGGCGTCGACGCGCCGCCAGCTCTCGTCGTTCTCGTCGTCGGTGTGGCCCGAGTTGACGTCGACGGCCGGCGGGGCGTCGGGGTGCCCGACGAGCCCGGCCACCTGGTCGGCCTGCAGGGCGATGAGCGGCGAGACGACGACGGCGGGGCCGTCGAGCACTGCGCCCGCGACCTGGTAGATCGCGCTCTTGCCGAAGCCGGTCGGCATGACGCCGAAGGTGTCGCGCCCGGCGAGCAGCGACTCGACGGCCTCGACCTGCGCGGGCTTGAGCTCGTGCCACTCGAACAGGCGGGCGGCGACGTCGGCGATGCGGTCGCGGACGGGGGCCTGCACGTCGTCGGCGACGGTGCGGGCGGTGGTGGCGGTGGTCATGGAGCGTCCTCGCGGTGCGTCCCGCCGCCGGAGTGCGCCGAGAGGATCCATACGATGCCGGGGACCACCGACACGCGCGTCGTGCACAGGGGATCGGGAGGGACTCCTCCCCAGCCGTACCCCGGGGTCGGGGAGGGTACCCCTCCGCGCCTCCTCGGGCACGGGCCGGGAGGAGCCGCGAGGCCACGCGCTAGGCTGGCGGAGGCCTGTTCGTCCCGACGTCGAGACAGACGCGAGAGGCGGCGACGAGGCCGGAGCCGACCCTGTCGGCACACCCCTCCAGAGCACTGGCGCAGCGATGCGGATTGGAAGAACAGCGTGGATCTTTTCGAGTACCAGGCCAGGGACTTGTTCGAGTCCTACGGCGTGCCCGTCCTGCCGGGGGTCGTCGCCGACACCCCCCAGGAGGCGCGAGCCGCAGCCGAGCAGATGGGCGGCGTGACCGTCGTCAAGGCCCAGGTCAAGGTCGGAGGCCGGGGCAAGGCCGGCGGCGTCAAGGTCGCGAAGACCCCTGACGACGCGGAGGCCGCGGCCGAGGCGATCCTCGGTCTCGACATCAAGGGCCACGTCGTCAAGCGCGTCATGGTCGCCGGCGGCGCGCAGATCGCCCAGGAGTTCTACTTCTCGGTGCTGCTCGACCGGGCGAACCGCTCGTA
The DNA here is from genome assembly GCF_011761235.1 of Frigoribacterium faeni. Classification (GTDB taxonomy): domain Bacteria; phylum Actinomycetota; class Actinomycetes; order Actinomycetales; family Microbacteriaceae; genus Frigoribacterium; species Frigoribacterium faeni_A. The sequence goes on along the minus strand of NZ_JAAOYW010000002.1, from coordinate 468,861 downwards.
CCTGTCGCTCTGCAGCGTCGAGGGCGGCATGGAGATCGAGCAGCTGGCCGTCGAGAAGCCCGAGGCGCTCGCGCGCGTCGAGGTCGACCCGCTCGCCGGCATCGACCTCGACAAGGCCGAGGAGATCGCGCGTGCCGGCGGGTTCCCCGACGAGCTCGTCTCGAAGGTCGCGCCCGTGCTCGTGAAGCTCTACGAGGTCTACGCCGGCGAGGACGCGACCCTCGTCGAGGTCAACCCCCTCGTGCTCACCGAGCAGGGCGACATCGTCGCCCTCGACGGCAAGGTCTCGATCGACGAGAACGCCGACTTCCGCCACCCCGGCCACGCCGACCTCGAGGACGCCGACGCGGCGGACCCTCTCGAGGCCAAGGCGAAGGCCGCCGGCCTCAACTACGTCAAGCTCGACGGCGAGGTCGGCATCATCGGCAACGGCGCCGGGCTGGTCATGTCGACGCTCGACGTCGTCGCCTACGCCGGCGAGGCGCACGGGGGCGTGAAGCCCGCGAACTTCCTCGACATCGGCGGCGGGGCGAGCGCCGAGGTCATGGCCGCCGGCCTCGACGTCATCCTCGGCGACGAGCAGGTCAAGAGCGTCTTCGTCAACGTCTTCGGCGGCATCACCGCGTGCGACGCCGTCGCCAACGGCATCGTGTCCGCCCTCGGCATCCTCGGCGACTCGGCCACCAAGCCGCTCGTCGTCCGCCTCGACGGCAACGCCGTCGACGAGGGCCGACGCATCCTGGCGGAGGCGGCGCACCCGCTGGTCACCGTCGTCGCGACCATGGACGAGGCAGCCGACAAGGCCGCCGAACTGGCTTCGAAGTAAAGGGACAGAGCACAACCATGTCGATCTTCCTCAACAAGGACAGCAAGGTCATCGTCCAGGGCATCACCGGTGGCGAGGGCACGAAGCACACCGCCCTGATGCTCAAGGCCGGCACCCAGGTCGTCGGCGGCGTCAACGCCCGCAAGGCCGGCACGACCGTCACCCACGGCGACGTCGAGCTGCCCGTCTTCGGCACGGTCGCCGAGGCGATCACCGAGACCGGCGCCGACGTCTCGATCGTCTTCGTGCCGCCGGCGTTCGCCAAGGACGCCGTCGTCGAGGCCGTCGAGGCGGGCATCCCGCTCGTCGTCGTCATCACCGAGGGCATCCCCGCGCAGGACGCGGCGGAGTTCTGGGCGCTCGCGAAGTCGAAGGGCGGCGCGACCCGCATCATCGGCCCGAACTGCCCCGGCATCATCACGCCCGGCGAGTCGCTCGTCGGCATCACCCCGGCGAACATCACGGGCGCCGGCCCCATCGGCCTCGTCTCGAAGTCGGGCACCCTGACCTACCAGATGATGTTCGAGCTGCGCGACCTCGGCTTCTCGACCGCCATCGGCATCGGCGGCGACCCCGTCATCGGCACGACGCACATCGACGCCCTCGAGGCGTTCGAGGCCGACCCCGACACGAAGGCCATCGTGATGATCGGCGAGATCGGCGGCGACGCCGAGGAGCGCGCGGCCGACTACATCAAGGCGCACGTGACGAAGCCGGTCGTCGGCTACGTCGCCGGGTTCACCGCTCCCGAGGGCAAGACCATGGGCCACGCCGGCGCCATCGTCTCCGGCTCCGCGGGCACGGCCCAGGCCAAGAAGGAGGCGCTCGAGGCCGCCGGGGTCAAGGTCGGCAAGACGCCGAGCGAGACCGCGGCCCTGCTGCGCGAGGTGTACGCGGCGCTCTGACCGGCACCGCACCTCCTGGGCGGGCGTGTTCGTCCGATCCGGTCCGTCACGACGGACCGCGGTCGACGGACACGCCCGCCCTCGTGCGTGCGGCCCGCCGTCGCGGCGGGGCACGCCCGCCGACCAGCGGCCCGACCGGTACAGTCGTGCCCGATGAACCGCCCTGTCACCGCCGTCTTCGCCGCGCTCGAGGCCCTGCTCGTCGTCGGCATCGGCGTCGGGCTGCCCGTCGTCGTGCTCAGCCTGCTCTGGGCGTTCCAGTACGGCCTGCAGATCGACTGGGTGGTGTTCTGGCGGGCCGCCGTCGACATCTGGCTCGTCGGCCACGGCGTCGACCTCGACCTGCAGCTCGGCTCTGCGACCGCCGCCGCCTCGGGCGTGCCCGGCGCCGAGGCGCCGTTCGCGGTCACCATCGCCGCCCTCGGCTTCTCGGTGCTCACCGTGCTGCTCGGCGGCCGCGCCGGCCGAGCCGTCGCCGAGACCCGCCACCGCGGCGTCGGCATCCTCAGCACGGTCGGCGTCTTCGCCCTGCTCAGCCTGCTCGTCACCGCCACCGCGCAGCACCCCCTCGCCTCGCCCCGCCTCTGGCAGGGGATCGTGCTGCCGACGCTCGTCTACGCCGTGCCCGTCGTCGTCATGGCCGAGGTCACCCGCCGTCGACGCGGCGAACCTGCCGACCCCGTCACCGGCGCGGTGCTCTCGCTCGTCGCCCGCGCGCCCCGCACGGCCCGCGTCGTCGCGGCCGCGGGCCTGCGCATCGGCACTGCCACGGCCGCAGCTGTGCTCGCCGTCTCGGGCATCGTCGTCGCGCTGCTGCTGCTGACGCACTACGCCGAGCTCATCACGCTGTACGAGGGCGCCCACGCCGGGCTGCTCGGCGGCGTCGCCCTGACGCTGGGGCAGCTGGCGCTGCTGCCCGACCTCGTGGTCTGGGCCGCCTCCTGGTTCGTGGGCCCCGGCTTCGCGCTCGGCACCGGCTCGGGCGTCTCGCCGCTGGGCACGTCGGTGGGGCCGATGCCGGCCGTGCCTTTCCTCGGGGCGCTGCCCACCGCCTCCTGGTCGTTCGCCTTCGTCGGGCTGCTGGTGCCGGTCGTCGCCGCGTTCGTGGTCACGACCCTGCTGCGGCCGCGCATCGAACGGCTGCTCGCCGAGGCCGGGTCGGCCGACGTGCTGCGTCGCGTGCTCGTCGGGGTCGTGGGCGGCGTCGTCGCCGGAGCCGTGCTCGGCCTGCTCGCCTGGTCCGCCTCCGGCGCCGCGGGGCCGGGGCGCCTCGCCGAGGTCGGACCCGACCCGGTGCTCGTCGGCCTCTTCGGCGCTCTCGAGGTCGCCGTGCCGGCCGTGCTCGCCATGGTCGTGTCGCTGCGCGCGTTCCTCGGCCACGACGACGACCTCGCCGGCAGCAGCGCAGGAGGCGCCCGCACCGAGGACGACGTCGAGACCGGTCCGCAGCCGGTGCTGTCGACGGCCGCCCGGACGTCGGGGGAGTCGCAGGCCGAGTCACGGGCGTCGGCGTCGGCTCCGACGCCGAGGTCGACCGACACGGGACGGGTGCTGGGCGCGTCGTCGTCCCCTGCGGTCTCCGACCCTTGGGCGGACGGCGGCGTCGCGGTGACCGGTGAGTCGGAGACGATCAGACATGCGGACTCGACCGACGACGCCGACGGGTCGAGGCGCGGGCTCTCCTCTGGGCCGCGACGACTGTGGGCGCGGCTGCGGCACGGGCGCGACGACGCTGGACAGGACGACGCACGACAGGACGTCGGCGGGGCCGCGACCGGCGGGTCGACGGGTCACGAGGGTGCGACGGGGTCGAGCGCCGTGGGGCTCCCGGCCGACGACACCGCGACCGGCGAGACGGCGGTCGTCGAGACCGGGCTGTCGGGCGAGCGCGGCGGACGCGACCGGGACCGTGGCGCTCTCGACCGCGACGACCGCGACCGCCGCGACGACCGCGACCGCGACCGCGAGCACGACGACGACCTCGACGGCCCCGCCCCGTGGTGGCGACGACTCGGGTCGCCCGCCGACCGGCCGGCCCCGGCGGACGACGGCGACGAGACCGAGCCGATCCGCGGTCTCGACCGCTGACCCGCGCCTCCTCGGCCCCCGTCGTGACCGGCCGAGCCGCCCCCGCCCCGGACGCTAGGCTTGCCGGGTGCTGAAGCTCGTGGTGCTCATCTCCGGTGGCGGCTCGAACCTGCGCGCGCTGCTCGAGGCCGCGCAGCACGACAGCTACCCCGCCCGCGTCGTCGCCGTCGGCGCCGACCGCGAGGCCGACGGCTTCGAGCACGCCGAGCACTTCGGCGTGCCGACCTTCTCGGTGCCGTTCTCGAGCTTCGCCGACCGCGCCGCGTGGGGCGACGAGCTGCTGGCGCAGATCCGCCAGTGGCAGCCCGACCTCGTCGTGCTCAGCGGGTTCATGCGCCTGCTGCCCGTCGGCGTCGTCGACGCGCTCAGCCCGCACCTGATCAACACGCACCCGGCCTACCTGCCCGAGTTCCCCGGCGCGCACGGCGTCCGCGACGCGATCGCGGCGGGCGTCGAGCAGACGGGGGCGAGCGTGATCGTCGTCGACGCGGGCGTCGACAGCGGGCCGATCCTGGCGCAGCGGCGCATCCCCGTGCTGCCCGGCGACGACGAGTCGTCGCTCCACGACCGCATCAAGATCGTCGAGCGCGAGCTGCTGGTGCAGACCGTGCGCGAGATCGCCGACGGAACGACCGACCTCGAGGAGACGAGACCCGCATGAGCGGCCACCAGATCGACCCCAGCCTCTACCGCGAGCGAGACGCCGTGCCCGTGCGGCGCGCGCTCATCAGCGTCAGCGACAAGACCGGACTGCTCGACCTCGCCGAGGCGCTCGCCGCCGCCGGAGTCGAGATCGTCTCGACCGGCTCGACCGCGTCGACCATCCGCGACGCGGGCCACGAGGTCACCGACGTCAGCGCCGTCACCGGGTTCCCCGAGTCGCTCGACGGGCGCGTCAAGACGCTGCACCCCGGCGTGCACGCGGGCGTGCTCGCCGACCTGCGCCTCGAGTCGCACGAGCAGCAGCTGGCCGAGCTCGGCATCGAGCCGTTCCAGCTCGTCGTCGTCAACCTCTACCCGTTCGTCGAGACGGTCGCGTCGGGCGCCGAGGCCCCGGCCGTGATCGAGAACATCGACATCGGCGGGCCGGCGCTCGTCCGTGCCGCCGCGAAGAACCACGCGAACGTGGCCATCGCCGTGTCGCCCGCCAGCTACCCGCAGATCGTGAAGTCGCTGACGCTCGGCGGCACGACCCTGGCCCAGCGTCAGCGCCTCGCCGGCGAGGCCTTCGCCCACACCGCCTCGTACGACACGGCGGTCGCCGCCTGGTTCGCCGCGAACGTCGGGGTGCGGGCCGAGCACGAGGCGGGCGCCGACTCGACGACGACCGTGGCCGAGGAGGCGCGGGCCGGGTCGTCCGACGCCGTCGCCCCCCAGCACGTGACCGTCGAGGGAACCCGGCAGGCGGTGCTCCGCTACGGCGAGAACTCGCACCAGCGGGCTGCGCTCTACGCGTCGCCCGAGGGCGCGGGCATCGCCCAGGCGGAGCAGCTGCACGGCAAGGAGATGTCGTACAACAACTACGTCGACGCCGACGCCGCGCTGCGCGCCGCCTACGACTTCGCCGAGCCCGCCGTGGCGATCATCAAGCACGCCAACCCGTGCGGAATCGCCGTGGCCTCGCCCGACGCGGCCGACGCGATCGCCGACGCGCACCGTCGTGCCCACGCCTGCGACCCGGTCTCCGCCTACGGCGGGGTGATCGCCGCGAACCGGCCCGTCACGCTGGCCATGGCCGAGACGGTGAAGGACATCTTCACCGAGGTCGTCGTCGCCCCCGCGTTCGAGCCCGAGGCCCTCGCGCTGCTGCAGACGAAGAAGAACATCCGCCTGCTCGTGCTGCCGACCGACTTCGCCCGCCCGCAGACCGAGGTGCGCCAGATCTCGGGAGGGCTGCTGGTGCAGCAGGTCGACTCGTTCGACGACTTCTCGTCGGCCGGCTGGACGCTCGCGGCCGGCGACGAGGCCGACGCCGCCACGCGCGCCGACCTCGAGTTCGCCTGGCGGGCCTGCCGCTCGGTGAAGTCGAACGCGATCCTGCTCGCCGACGCCGGCGCCTCCGTGGGCGTGGGCATGGGGCAGGTCAACCGGGTCGACTCCTGCCAGCTCGCCGTGACGCGTGCCGGCGAGCGGGCCCGGGGCTCGGTCGCCGCCTCCGACGCGTTCTTCCCGTTCGCCGACGGCCTGCAGGTGCTGCTCGACGCCGGCGTGCGCGCCGTCGTGCAGCCCGGCGGCTCGATCCGCGACGACGAGGTCGTCGCCGCGGCGGCCGCGGCCGGAGTGACGATGTACTTCACGGGGGAGCGGCACTTCTTCCACTGAGCGCCCCCGCTCCTCGCAGCGTTCCCCGACGGACGCCCCGGCACGCAGCGTGCCGGGGCGTCCGTCGTCTGCCCGCGCGCGTCGCCGCACGTCCCCGCGACGCGGCGCGCGGGCGCGGCCCCGCCCGCGGGCGCGGCCCCGCCCGGGGGTGCGGCGCCGCCCCGGGTGCAGTCACTGCACCCTCACCCTTGCGGCGGAGGTACTGCCACAGATATCCTGAAAAGCTGCTCACAGCCGGTCGCTCGCGACTGACGGACGAACGACGACCCGCACTGGAGGACACGATGAACTCGACGACGCTGACCACGGGGGCCTCGACCCCCGCCGGTGCTCTCGTGCCCGCCGCGCCGGCCGCCGGTGCCGCCTCCGCCCGATCGACGGCCTCGGCCCTGATCGGCTAGGGCCGACGGGTCGCAGGCCCTGCCTCGCAGCCCGCACCGCACCTCCTTCACCCGGACCGCCCACGGGCGCTCCCGCACACGACCGCCGCCGAGCCCTCCCCAGGGCGCGCCGGCCGCGGTCCCCTCCCCACCCGGTCACTGCCGAGACGGCACCGACCCGCCAGATCACGACACTTGGATCACCCATGTCTCAGAAGTCCCCTGCTCCTCCGTCCGCGACGCGTCGCCCGTCGACGTTCCGGGCGCTGATGCGCCTGCGCCCCTACGCCCGGCCGGCCATCCCGCGCATCGTGCTCGGTGCCGTCGCCGCGCTCGCCGCCGCAGTCGTGGCCCTGCTCATCCCCGCCGTCCTCCAGCTGCTCGTCGACGGTCCGCTGTCGAGCGGCGACCGGGCGCAGGTCTGGCCGGCCTTCGCCGTCGTGCTCGCCCTGGGCGTCGTCGAGGCGGCCATGATCGCCGCGCGCCGGCGGCTCGTGCTCACGCCGAGCACCCACGTCGAGGCGTCGATGCGCAACTCGCTCTACGCGAAGCTGCAGGACCTGCCCGTCGCGTTCCACGACCGGTGGCAGAGCGGCCAGCTGCTCAGCCGGTCGGTGAGCGACCTGTCGCTGATCCGTCGCTGGCTCGCCTTCGGCCTCGTGCTGCTGGTCGTCAACGTGCTGACGATCATCGTGGGCTTCGCCGTGCTCTTCTTCTACAGCCCCGTGCTCGCGGTGCTGTTCGTCGTCGCGTCGCTGCCGGTGTTCTTCGTCAGCTTCGCCTTCGAGAAGCGCTACTCGATCGTCGCCCGGCGCAGCCAGGACCAGGTCGGCGACCTGGCCACGAGCGTCGAGCAGAGCGTGCACGGCATCCGCGTGCTCAAGGCCTTCGGGCGGGGCAAGCACTCGCTCGACGAGTTCGCGAAGCAGGCCGACGACCTGCGGGGCACCGAGATCGAGAAGGCGCGGGCGATCAGCCGGCTGTGGCTCTGGCTGCTGCTCGTGCCCGACGTCGCCTTCGCGCTCTGCCTGCTCGGCGGCATCTGGCTGGCGGCCGACGGGCAGCTCACCGTCGGCCAGCTGTTCGCGTTCTTCGCGACGGCGACGGTGCTGCGCTGGCCGGTCGAGTCGATCGGGTTCCTGCTGTCGATGACCTTCGACACCCGCACGGCCGCCGACCGGTTCTTCGAGGTGCTCGACAGCGAGAACGCCGTCACCGACCCCGAGCACCCGGTCACCATCGAGGCGCCGGAGGGGCGGCTCGAGTTCGCGGACGCCCACTTCCGCTACCAGGACAGCCCCGCCCAGTACCCCGACCTCGTCAACGGCGTCGACCTCGTCGTCGAGCCGGGCGAGACCATGGCGCTCGTCGGGCTCACCGGCTCGGGCAAGACGACGCTGCTCGCCCTCGTCTCGCGCCTCTACGACGTCACGGGCGGCAGCGTCCGCATCGACGGCGTCGACGTGCGCGACCTGACGCGGCACGAGCTGCGCCGGCTGGTCGGCATGGCCTTCGAGGACGCCACGCTGTTCAGCGCGTCCGTGCGCGACAACGTGCTGCTCGGACGACCCGACCTCGCCGACGACCCCGACGAGGCGGAGCGCGTGCTGCGCGAGGCCCTCGACATCGCCCAGGCCGACTTCGTCGAGCGCCTGCCCGCCGGGGTCGACACCCTCGTCGGCGAAGAGGGGCTCAGCCTCTCGGGCGGCCAGCGCCAGCGGCTCGCGCTCGCCCGCGCGGTCGCGGCCCGACCGGCGATCCTCGTGCTCGACGACCCCCTGTCGGCGCTCGACGTCGACACCGAGGCGCGGGTCGAGGCCGGCCTGCGCCGGGTGCTGGCGTCGACGACTTCGCTGATCGTCGCGCACCGCCCGTCGACCGTGACGCTCGCCGACCGCGTCGCCCTGCTCGAGAACGGCAGGGTCACCGCGGTCGGCACCCACTCCGACCTGCTCGCCTCCAACGAGCACTACCGCTGGGTGATCTCGTCCCTCGACGACGACACCGCCCCCACCCGTGAGGAGGCGCTGGCATGACCGAGCAGACCACGCACGACCAGGCCGTGCGCCGAGACCAGGACGCGCCCGCGATCCCGCCGACGGGCCGCGACGACGGCTTCGTCGACGGCACGGGCGGCGGCCCCGCCCACGTCGCCCTCGACGGCCGCACCCCCGCCGAGAAGCGCGCCGAGCAGGGCTCCACCACCCAGGGCGTCCGGGGCGAGGAGCGCGACGACTTCACGAAGGCCGAGAGCAAGCGGCTGCGGCGACGCTCGCTGCGCCTCCTCGGCTCGTTGATCCGGCCGCTGCGCTGGCGGCTCGCGCTGATGGCGGTCGTCGTGATCGTCAGCACCGCGTCGCAGGTCGCCGGGCCGGCGCTGATCGCCTTCGGCATCGACAGCGCCCTGCCCGCGCTGATGGACCGGCAGGACTGGGCGCCGGCGATCCTCGTGGTCGTCGTGTACCTCGTGACGGGTGTGCTCGGCGCCGTGCTGATGGCGCAGTACACGGTGCTGTCGGCGCGCATCAGCCAGGCGATCCTGTTCGACCTGCGCAAGCGGCTGTTCCTGCACACACAGCGGCTCAGCCTCGAGTTCCACGAGACGTACACGTCGGGCCGCATCATCTCGCGGCAGACGAGCGACCTCGACTCGATCCGCGAGCTGCTCGACTCGGGCATCAACCAGCTCGTGTCGGGCCTGCTCTTCATGGGCTTCACGGCGATCGCGCTGGTCAGCGTCGACGCCCCGAGCGGGCTCGTGCTCGCGGTGGCGCTCGTGCCGCTGGTCGTGCTGACGCGCTGGTTCCAGGTGCGCTCGCAGAAGCTGTTCCGGGCGACGCGCGTCGCCAGCGCCCGGGTGATCGTGCACTTCGTCGAGACGATGACGGGCATGCGCGCGGTGCAGGCGTTCCGCAAGGAGGAGCGCAACGAGAAGGAGTACGCAGGCTACGTCGAGGAGTACCGCCAGGCCAACTCGAAGGTGTTCACCCTCTTCGGCACGTTCGACCCCGGCCTGGTGCTGATCGGCAACGCGACCCTCGCGGCCGTCGTGCTGTTCGGCGGGTTCCGCGTGATCGACGGCTCGCTCGAGATCGGCGCCCTGCTCGCGGCGGCGCTGTACGCCAAGCGCTTCTTCGACCCAGCCGAGGAGATGGCCATGTTCTACAACGGCTACCAGTCGGCGTCGGCGGCGCTCGAGAAGATCTCGGGCGTGCTCGAGGAGGAGCCGAGCGTGCCCGACCCCGAGACGCCCGTCGAGCTGCGCCACGCGAAGGGCGCCGTCGTGTTCGACGACGTCGAGTTCGCGTACTCGGCCGACACGGTCGTGCTGCCCGAGTTCGACCTCGACGTGCCCGCCGGGCAGACCATCGCCCTGGTCGGCTCGACCGGCGCGGGCAAGTCGACCCTGGCCAAGCTGATGTCGCGGTTCTACGACCCGACGCGCGGCCGGGTCACCCTCGACGGCGTCGACCTGCGCGACCTGCACCCGAAGGACCTCCGCCGGGCCATCGTCATGGTCACCCAGGAGGCCTACCTGTTCTCGGGCTCGGTGGCCGACAACATCGCCCTCGGCAAGCCCGACGCGACGCGCGACGAGATCGAGCGGGCCGCCCGGGCGGTCGGTGCGCACGAGTTCGTCGTCGCGCTGCCCGACGGGTACGACACCGACGTGAACAAGCGCGGCGGCCGGGTCTCGGCGGGGCAGCGCCAGCTGCTGTCGTTCGCCCGCGCCTTCATCGCCGACCCGGCGGTGCTCATCCTCGACGAGGCGACGGCGTCGCTCGACATCCCGTCCGAGCGCATGGTGCAGGAGGCGCTGCAGACCCTGCTCGCCGACCGCACCGCCGTCATCATCGCGCACCGCCTGTCGACGGTCGCGATCGCCGACCGGGTGCTCGTGATGGAGCACGGCCGCGTCGTCGAGGACGGCACCCCCGCCGACCTCATCGCGGGCACGGGGCGCTTCGCGCAGCTGCACGCGGCCTGGCGCGACTCGCTCGTCTAGCCCTCCCTCTCCCTCTCCTCGTTCAGGAACATCGGTCCTGCATCGCGCGAGGGGGAGAGGCAGGGTCCTGAACCGTGCACGGTTCAGGACCCTGCGCGGACGGGTTCCTGAATGCTGCGCACGGCGACGGCGGCGTCAGCCGTGCCAGGCCCAGACGGTGCCGTTGTCGGTGACGACCGTCCAGTCGTCGCAGTTCCACCCGGTCGTCGGCATGTCGACGGGCAGCCAGTCGGGAGACAGCGGCGGGGCGGCGGTGACGGGGTCGAGGGCGGTGCAGCCGGCCGTGTCGGCGACGGAGGCGGCGCTGCGGAACGTGAGGACCGCCTCCCCCGGGGACTCGCGACGGGCCACCGCGCGGATCTCGGTCGCGTCGGAGGGCACCCACGCGTCGAGCACGAACGACCGCGTGCCGGCCTTCGGGGCGTCGCCGTAGCGGGCGAACTCGTACGACTTCTCGTCCGAGCCGAGGCCCAGGGACGAGCAGGACGCGACGGAGGTGCAGACGGCGGCCGCGACGACGGCGGCGGCCACGAGACGGGCGAGCGAGGACATGCCTCCATCGAAGTGCCGGGGAGCCCGCGGCGCCTCAGCCGGAGGTGCCGACCGCCTCGTCCCCCAGGACGAACTCCGGCCACCAGGAGGCGCGGTCGAGGTCGACCCGGACGGTGCCGGTGCGCGACGTACGCAGCGGAGTGCTCTCCGCCCGCCAGTGCTCGAGGGCCCGCTGCCCGTGGCCCTCGGGGGCGTGCCCGGACGCCTTGACGACGCGCCACCAGGGCAGCTCGGACCCGGCGTGCGCCATGACCTTGCCGACGCCGCGCGACGACAGTGACCCGACTGCCGCCGCGACCGACCCGTACGACATGACCCGCCCCTCCGGGACGGACTCGACGACCGCGATGACGCGCGAGACGAAGTCGTCGCCGGCCGCGTCCGCACCGGGCTGTCCGAGACCTGGCTCGGGCTGCCCGTCGGCCGACCCGTCAGCCGACCCGGCGGTCACTCCGCGTGCGGGCCGGGCGCGATGGTGAGCGCCGCGAGGTGCTCGCCGTAGGGCGTCTCGCCGACGACCTCGAAGCCGATGTGGCCGAAGAACCGCTCGGGGCCGTCGTCGCCGGGCTCGTAGATGACGGTGAGCGTGTCGAAGCCGCGGCTGCGCGCCTCCCCGGCGAGGGCGTGCACGGCGAAGCGGCCGACGCCCTGGCCCTGGTGCTCGGCCGACACGTTGATGCGCCAGATGCAGCTGCGCAGCGACTCGTCGTCGGCCTCGGCGTCGAAGTTGCCCATGATGAAGCCGACCACCTCGTCGCCGTCGAGCACGACGCGGGGCCAGGCGGTGGAGGGGTTGACGTACGCCTCGGCGATCGAGTGCGAGACCGGGGCCACGAACTGTTCCTGGCCCGGCTTGAGCGTCAGGTTGTTGGCCGCCACGACGGTGGCGGCGGACAGGGTCTCGAGGCGCAGGTCCGACATGGCCTCAGGGTAACGGGGCGCCCGGCCGTGCACCACCGTCGTCCGGCTGAGGCCCGCCGACGTGCCGTGCCGCTCGCGGCGCGGGCAGCGTCGCCCGGGTCAGCCGGCCGCGGCGACCGGCACCGGGTCGGCGGGCGTGCCGGCCAGGGCGGCGCCCATCGCGGCCGCGGGCAGGCCGGCGGGCAGCAGCACGAGCCGCGAGGCGAGCTCGAGCGAGGCGATGAACGAGGAGGCGGCGCCCTGGTCCGCGAGCGCGTCGCGCACGGGCCCCATCAGGTCGTCGCCGAGCGCGCTCAGGCCGCCGCCGACGACGACGGTCTGCACGTCGACGGTGAGGGCGAGCAGGCGGACGGCCTGGGCGACCCCGTCGACGAGGACGGCGCGGGCCCGCAGCGCGGCGTGGTCGCCCGTGGCCGCGGCGTCGAGCAGGGCGCGCGCCGGGTGCAGCGCCGTCGTCGGCCAGAGGCGCGCCGCGGCGGAGCCGGAGGCGACGGTCTCGAGGCAGCCGCGCTGGCCGCAGGCGCACCAGGCCCCCGCCGGGTCGACGGGCACGTGGCCGATCTCGCCGGCCGCGCCGTGGGCTCCGCGGCGCAGCCGGCCGTCGAGCACGAGCCCGGCGGCGAGCCCGGTGCCGAGGTTGAGGTAGGCGGCAGAGCCCTGCAGCCCGAGGGCGTGCCAGGCGCCGAGGGCCGCGGCGTTGACGTCGTTCTCGACCCGGACGGGGGCGCCGACGCGGCGTGCGAGCTCGTCGCCCAGGGGGACGTCGACGAGCCCGAGGTTCACGGCGTGCGCGACCCTGCCGGTGGCCGGGTCGACGACGCCGGGCACGCCCACGCCGATCGAGTCGAGCGCCTGCGGCGGCACGCCGGTCAGGGCCGCCAGGTGCCGCACTGCCTCGACCGCGTTGCCGACGACCTCGTCCGCGCCGTAGCCGGAGGCGAGGCGGACGCGGTGCACCGGAGCGCGGGAGGCGAGCGCGTCGTCGACGGCCACGGCGTCGATCTTGGTGCCGCCGATGTCGAGGCCGATCCTCACCGCAGCACCTCGAGCCGAGGGGCGCGCAGCCCTCGGGGCGCGGCCGGGGATCGCCGGGCGACGGCGCCGCGGGCGGCGGGTGAGGGCCTGCTCATGTTCGTTAGTAAAGCTTACTAACCCGGGGGTGGCAAGACCGTGAGGCCCGCGAAGTCGGGCACATTTCGGGTATTGACCGGCCGTGTTTCCTGCTCGTAAACTCGCCGCACCAGCCTTGACAACGTGTTTGTAAGGCATTTTTACTAAACGGCAACGCTGCCGGGCCCGACTCCTCAGACGAGACGGTGCACGCCTCTCGAGGCCCCGGTCGGCGACGCCCGAGACGAGAGGAGGCGACCGTGCCCCGAACGGCCGCTCCCCGTGCCGACGCGCTGCGCGTCACGGCGAAGTCGCTGCCGCAGCACACGCGGGCCCACAACCGCTCCCTCGTGCTGCAGACCCTCTGGCGCCAGGGCTCGATGAGCCGCGCCGACCTCGCCCGCGAGAGCGGCCTCACCCGGCCCACCGTGTCGGGCATCGTGCAGGAGCTGAGCGACGACGGCGTCGTGGTCGAGCTCGGCCTGCGCGAGGACGCCCGGGTCGGCAAGCCCGCCACCCTCGTCGGCATCCGTCCCGACTCGTTCCACATCCTGGCCCTCGACCTCTCGTCGGCCCAGCGGTTCTCGGGCGCCGTCGTCGACGTCCGCGGCGAGGTCGTCGGCCGGGCCAGCGTGGACATCGACGGCGCGACGGGCGAGGACGCGGTGGCGCTGGCCGAGCGCCTCGTCGACGAGCTCTCCCTGCTGACGACCACGCGCCTCCTCGGGGTCGGGGTGGGCACGCCCGGCATCGTCGACCACCAGGGCGTGGTCCGCACCGCCGTGCACCTCGGCTGGTGGGACCTGCCGCTCGCCGCTCGTCTCAGCGCCCGCGCGGGCGTGCCGGTGCACGTCGGCAACGACGCGAACCTCGCCGCCCTGGGCGTGCACACCTTCGGCGAGCCCGACCGCGACCCGTCGCGCAGCCTCATGGTGATCACCATCGAGCACGGCGTCGGCGTCGGCCTCATCGTCGGGGGAGCGCTCGTCGAGGGCGACCGGTTCTCGGCCGGCGAGATCGGGCACGTCACCGTCGACGACGGCGGCGACGTCTGCGCCTGCGGCCGACGCGGCTGCCTCGAGGTCTCGCTGGCGGCCCCGGGCCTGTCGGCCCGCCTCCTCGGCGTCGACCCGGGCTCGCGCGGCGCGGTGCTGCACGCCGCCGGTCGCGACCTCGGCCTCGTGCTCGCCCCCGTGGTGAGCGCCCTCGGGCTCGACGAGGTCGTGCTCTCGGGGCCGCGCGAGCTGCTCGACGGGGTGCTGCCGCGCGCCGCGCTCGAGACGGTCCGCGCCCGGACGCTGTCGGCCGTGAGCAACGGGCTCGTGCTCCGCTACGCCGGGGACGACCGCGACCTGGCCGTGCTCGGCGCCGCCTCCCTCGTGCTCTCGGCCGAGCTGGGCGTCTCGTGACCCCGCCCGCGAGCCCGGCCCGTGGGTCCTCCCCAGGCCCGTCGACGAGCCCGTCGACCACAGACCGCACCACCCGCACCAGCACCACCCGCACCTGCTCCACCACCATCACTCCCAGCAGCACCACGCGGCACCGCCGCCCCGTCCACGAGGAGACACAATGCGAATGACACGTCACACAGCGGTCGCGGCCCTCGGCCTCACGGCCGCCCTGGCCCTGACGGCCTGCTCGAGCGCGGGCACGGCAGGAGGCGGCGGCAGCGACGGGCCGAAGACGGTGCCCACCACGAAGGGCGACGGCGAGACGCTGACCGTCTGGGTCATGACGGGCGACTACACCGACGAGACCATCGCGGCGATCAACGACGAGTTCACGGCGCAGACCGGGGCGAAGGTCGACGTGCAGACCCAGCAGTGGGACGGCATCACCACCAAGGTCAGCACGGCGCTCGCGACGAACACCCCGCCCGACGTGCTCGACCTCGGCAACACCCAGGTGGCCAGCTACGCCGAGAACGGCGCGCTGCTCGACCTCACCGACTACGCCGACGACCTCGCACAGGGCCAGGAGTGGCTCACCGGCCTCGAGGAGCCGGCGACCGTCGACGGCTCGCTCTACGGCGTGCCCGGCTTCGCGGGCACCCGTGCCGTGATCTACAACAAGGCCCAGTGGGCGGCCGCGGGCATCACCGACGAGCCCACCACCTACGACGAGCTCACCGCCGACCTCGACGCCCTGAAGGCCGCCAACACGGCCAGCGACTACTCGCCCTTCTACATGCCCGGTCAGTACTGGTACGCCGGCATGCAGTTCGTCTGGGACGCCGGCGGCGAGATCGCGACCCAGGCCGACGACGGCACGTGGGAGGCGGGGCTCGGCTCGGACGAGGCGCAGCAGGGCCTCGAGGACTTCGTCGAGTTCCAGAACGCCTACTCGACCGGCGCCTCGCAGACCCTCGACACCGACGTGCCCGACCAGAACCAGGTCTTCGCCGACGGCAAGACCGGCGCGATCCTCGGCACGAACGGCAAGATCGACCTCATCAAGGAGGCGAACCCGGCGCTGACCGACGACGACTTCGGCACGTTCCCGTTCCCCGGCAAGTCGGGCGACACGCAGCCCGTCATGCTCGGCGGCTCGGACTGGGGCATCGCCGCGAAGAGCGCGAACACCGACCTCGCCCTGCAGTGGGCCAAGATCGCCGCGAGCCCCGAGATCCAGAACGACTGGGTCTACGGCAACGACGGCTGGATCCCGAACAGCACCGACGGCATCGAGGCGGCGCAGAGCACCCTCGGCGACATCGACGAGGGCTTCTTCACCGCCGCGCTGAACTCGAAGGCCACCCCCGCGAGCGGCAACTGGGCCGCGCTCGAGGGCGACCGCAGCATCAACGAGCTCTTCTCGAGCATCGCGTCGGGCAGCAAGACGCCCGAGGCCGCCGCGAAGTCGTTCGACAGCTCGACGAACGACGCGCTGAACAAGTAGCCGGCCGGGGCGCCGCACGACGAGCTCGTGCGGCGCCCCGCCCCCGCCCTGCCCTCGACTCGAGTCCCACCCGACCCAGGAAGCAGTCATGGCCGTCACGACAGCGCCGCCCGTCACTCCCCGTCAGGACGCCCCCGCCGGCCCCGCGCCGCGGCCGCGCAAGAAGCGTCAGCTCGCCCCGCTCTGGTTGCTGAGCCCCGCGGGGATCGTCCTGCTCGTCGTCATGGTGGCGCCGATCGTGTTCCTGGTCTTCACCTCGTTCACGAACTACGACCAGCGCAGCCTGTTCACCGGGGCGTACGAGTCGGTGGGCGTGCAGCAGTACGTCACGCTCTTCACCGACAGCGACTTCTGGTGGTCGCTGCTGCGCACGGTGCTCTTCACCGCGGCGATGGTGCTCGGCAGCGTCCTGATCGGCATGGGGGTCTCGCACCTGCTGACGCGGATCCACACGAGCATGCGGTACGTCGTCACCGTCGTGCTGATCTTCGCGTGGGCGATGCCGAACGTCGCCTCCTCGCTGGTCTGGAACTGGCTGTTCCAGCCCGGCTACGGCGTCGTCAACTGGATGCTCAGCCAGCTGCGCGTGTTCGGCGACATGACCGACACGCAGTGGTCGAACGACCCGCTGCTGTCGTACACGTCGATCTGGATGCTGATCGTCTGGCAGGCCGTGCCGTTCATCGCCCTGACCCTCTACGCCGCCGAGACGCAGGTCTCGCCCGAGTACAAAGAGGCCGCGCGGCTCGACGGCGCCGGCGAGTGGCGCGTGTACCGCGACGTGACCCTGCAGTTCCTCAAGCCGACGCTGCTGCTCGTGACGATCCTGTCGATCATCTGGGACTACAACGTCTTCAACCAGATCTGGCTCGTCTCGCAGGGCGGCCCCGACGACGCGACCTCGACCCTGGGCGTGTTCATGTACAAGACGGCCTTCGTCGGCTTCGAGATCGGCCAGGGCGCCGCCATCTCGGTCGTCACGACCCTGCTGCTGCTCGGCCTCACCGCGTTCTACATCCGCAACCTGATCCGCTCGGGAGAAGACCTGTGACCACGACAGTCCCCACCGGCGTCGGCGCGTCCGCGACCGACGGCCCCTCCGAGACCGCGGCCGCGGCCGACTCGGCGACCCCCGCCTCCGTCGACGGCACCGCAGGGGGCGCGGCGTCCGTCCGCCGGCAGCGTCGCCGCAAGAAGCCCCGCTGGGTCAGCAACACCATCGCCGTCGTCTTCAGCGCGGTGTGGATCTTCCCCGTCTACTGGATGGTCAACACGGCGTTCAAGCCCCGCTCGGAGTCGATGACCTCGACCCCGCTGTTCCTGCCGCGGAACCCGACGCTCGACAACTTCGTCGTGGCCGTCACGCAGAGCGGGTTCCTGGTGAACCTGCGCAACAGCGCGGTGGTCGTGGTCGCGACCGTGCTGCTCGCGATCATCCTCGGCTTCTTCGCGGCGGCCGCGCTCTCGCGGTTCCGGTTCCGCGGGCGCCGCACGATCATGATCGTGATCCTCGCGGTGCAGATGCTGCCCACGACGGCGCTGCTCATCCCGTTGTTCCTGATCTTCAACAGCCTCGGGCTGCTGGGCACCTACGCGGGCCTCGTGCTCGCCTACATCGCGACGGTGCTGCCGTTCTCGATCTGGGTGATGCGAGGGTTCTTCGTCGCGATCCCGATGGAGGTCGAGGAGGCCGCCCAGCTCGACGGGGCGAACACCTGGCAGGTGCTGACGCGCATCCTCTTCCCGCTGGTGGCGCCGGGGGTCATCGCGACGAGCATCTTCGCCTTCATCGCGGCCTGGAACGACTACATCATCGCCTACACGTTCATGAAGGACCAGTCGATGTACACGCTGCCCGTGTGGCTCGCGTCGTTCGTCTCGCAGAACACCGGCACCGACTCCGGCGGGCAGATGGCCGCGAGCGTGCTGTTCTCGCTGCCGGTCGTCGTCTTCTTCGTCATCATCCAACGCAACCTGGTGTCGGGCATGTCCGCCGGCGCCGTGAAGGGCTAGAACCGTGACCGACCCCCTGCTGCTGCCCCGCGTCGACCGGCTGACCCGCGCCTCCGGCGCCTACCTGCTCGACGCCGCGACCCGGATCTCCGGCCCTGACGAGCTGCTCGGCACCGTGGCCTGGCTGCAGGCCGCCCTGCGTCCCGTGACCGGCCTGCCGCTGCGCGACGGCGACGGCGACGGCACCGGCATCACGCTCGACCTCGACCCGGCCCTCGACGACGAGGGCTACCGGGTCGAGGTGCGACCCGCGGGCGTCCGCATCACCGGGGGCACGGCGGCCGGCGTGTTCTACGGCGCACAGGTGCTGCTGCAGCTGCTGCCGCCCGAGGTGCACCGCCGGTCGCTCGTCGAGGGGGTCGAGTGGTCGGTGCCCGCCGTCGACGTGGCCGACTCGCCCCGCTTCGGCTGGCGCGGCATGCACCTCGACGTGGCGCGGCACTTCATGCCGGCGCACGACGTCATGCGCCTGATCGACCTGATGGCGATGCACCGCCTCAACACGCTGCACTGGCACCTGACCGAAGACCAGGGCTGGCGCATCGAGATCCTCAAGTACCCCCGCCTCACGACGGTAGGCGCGTGGCGTGCCTCGTCGCAGGTCGGCGCGGGGCCCGAGGCGACCCAGGACGGCCGGCCGCACGGCGGCTTCTACACGCAGGCCGACATCCGCGAGGTCGTCGCCTACGCCGCCGCCCGGCACGTGACGATCGTGCCCGAGGTCGACGTGCCCGGGCACTCGATGGCCGCGATCACCGCCTACCCGCACCTCGGCGTCGGGGCGGTCGAGCTCGGCGGCGCACCGGTGCCCGAGCCGCGGCAGATCGCGGTCGGCACCGAGTGGGGCATCTTCGACGACGTGCTCAACACCGAGCAGTCGACCGTCGACTTCTACCGGGACGTGCTCACCGAGGTGATGGCGCTGTTCCCGGGCACCTGGATCGGCGTCGGCGGCGACGAGTGCCCCAAGGCCCAGTGGCAGTCGGACCCCCGCACGCAGGAGCTCATGCGCGAGCGGGGCCTCGCCGACGAGGAGCAGCTGCAGGCCTGGTTCATCGGGCAGCTCGACGAGCACGTGACGGCCGCGGGGCGCCGCACCTTCGGCTGGGACGAGATCCTCGAGGGGCACGGAGCCGCCGGTGCCCGCCCGATGTCGCCCGGCGCGACCGTCGCCTCCTGGCGCGGCATGACGGGCGCGGTGACCGCCGCCCGGCTCGGCTACGACGTCGTCGCGTGCCCCGACGACCAGGTGTACCTCGACTACCGGCAGTCCGACTCGCCCGACGAGCCGATCCCCGTCTCGATCGTGCTCGGGCTCGAGGACGTCTACGCGTTCGAGCCCGTCCCGGCCGAGCTGACGCCCGAGGAGGCGCGGCACGTGCTGGGCGGCCAGGCGAACGTCTGGACCGAGCACATGGACTCGCCCCGCACCGTCGACTTCCTCGTGTTCCCCCGCCTCTGCGCGGTGGCCGACGTGCTCTGGTCGGACGCGCCGCGCGACTTCGCGGGGTTCTCCGCCCGGCTGGACCACCACCTCCTGCGCCTCGACGCCGCGGGGGTCGAGTACCACCGGGCGTCCGGACCGCTACCGTGGCAGACGCGCCCCGGCGTGCCCGGCCGGCCCGCCTCGCGCGAGGAGCGCGCGGCGTACATCGCCGAGGTCACGGCCAACATCGCCTGAGCCCCCGGCCCTGTGCCTGCCCCAGCCCCTGCCTGGTCTCTCACCGTTCAGGAACATGTGTCCTGAACCGTGCGGCTCAGGACGCACCGGTCCTTGATCGTGCATCGTCCAGGACGGGGCGGTGCCCGGTTCCTGAACGAGGAAGGACACATGTCGACGCTGGTCATCACGCGAGCGACGGTCCACGACGGCCGAGGAGGCGCGGGTCGGGTCGCCGACGTCGTCGTGCGCGACGGGGTGGTCACGGCCGTGGGCCCCGGGGCAGGGGCCTCCGTGGTCGAGGCGGGCCGCGCCTCCTCGGCTCGGGGCGCCGCTGCCGGGCCGGCGGGCCGGGCCGGCGGGGGAGCGGCCGAGCACGCGCCCGGCCGCGCCCCGCGGGTGGTCGACGGTCGCGGGCTCGAGGTGCTGCCCGGGTTCGTCGACGTGCACGCGCACGACGACGCGGCGCTGTTCCGGCCGGGCGGCACGGCCCCCAAGACGGCGCAGGGCGTGACGACGACCATCGTCGGCAACTGCGGCCAGGGCGCGGCCCCGTCGCCCGCCGACCCGGCCGACCGGTCGCTCGAGCAGTACTCGCTGCCGGTGCTCGGGGAGTTCCCCGACCGGCGCTGGGCGACCTTCGGCGACTACGTCGAGACGCTCGCCCGCGAGCCGCTCGGCCTGCACGCCCGGGCGCTCGTGCCGCACGCGCCGGTGCGTGCCGCCGTGCTCGGCATGGTGCGCCGCCCCGCCGACGCGGCCGAGACGGCGCGCATCGCGGGCGCCGTCGGGGACGCGCTCGACGCCGGCGCCCTCGGCGTCTCGCTCGGCCTCATGTACGCGCCGGGCGACGCGGCCGACCGGCCCGAGCTGCTCGCGATCGCCCGCGAGGTCGCGGCGCGCGACGGACTGCTCGTCGCGCACGTGCGGAACGAGGCCGACGGTCTGCGCGCCTCCGTCGACGAGCTGGCCTCGCTCGGCCTCGAGACGGGCGCCCGCGTGCACGTCAGCCACCTCAAGGTCACCGGCCCGCGCAACGTCGGGGGCATGGGCCGGATCATCGACCGGCTCGACGCCCTGCGCGACCAGGGGCTCGACGTCTCGGCCGACGTCTACCCGTACGACGCGGGCAGCACGACGGTGGCGTCGCTGTTCCCGCCGTCGACGGCCGACCGGGGCGTCGCCAGCCTGCTCGAGGCGCTGTCCGACCCGGTGAGCCGCAGGGCGGTGCTCGCCGGGCTCGACCGGCCCTGGGAGGGCACGGCGCTCGAGAACCAGTGGGCGGCCGTCGGGCCGACGCGCATCCTGCTCGCCGGGTTCGCCCGCCCCGAGAACGCGGGGCTGGAGGGACGCAGCGTGGCGGACATCGCCGTCGAGCTCGGCGGCGACCCGCGCGAACTGTTGGCCGACCTCGTCCTCGCCGAGCGCGGCGCCCTCACCGTCATCGTGTTCCACACCGACGTCGAGGGCATGCGCACCGCCCTCGCCTGGCCCCACACGCTCGTCGGGTCGGACGGGCTGCCGCGCGAGACCGGCACTGTGCACCCGCGGCTCTACGGCACCTTCGCCCGCGCGCTCGACGTGTACTCCGGCCCGGGGCCGTCGGCGGTGCTGAGCCGCGAGGAGGCGGTGCACCGGATGAGCGTGGCCGCCCACGAGCGGTTCCGGCTCGGCGCCGACAGGGCCAGGGGCGGCGGCGGCGGGTCCGGAGCCTCAGGGGGGACAGCCGCCGGGCCCGGAGCCGCCGGGCCCGGGGCCGTCGTACAGGGCGCGGTCATGCCGGGCGGGGTCGTGCCGGGCGCCGTCGCCGACCTGCAGCTCGTCGACCCGGCGGCCTACGCCGACCGGGCCACCTACGCCGAACCGCGGCGCTCGCCGTCAGGGGTGCTCGGCGTGTGGGTCGCGGGCGAGCTCGTGGCGGGAGAGCTCGCCGCGAGGCCCGTCGGTGGCTGACGCTGCTCCGCCCCGCGCCGCATCGCCCCGCGCCGCGACGCCCCGCGGCCTAGCCGAGCACGGCGAGCGCGTCGATCTCGACGAGCATCGCCTCGTTCGGCAGCTCGACGAAGATCGTCGTGCGCGTCGGGAACACGCCCGACGTGACGTTCGCGCGCACCCACTGCTCGTAGGCGGCGTTCATCTCGGCGAAGTCGCTGCGTTGCGTGAGGAACACGCGCAGCGACATGACGTCGTCGACGGTGCCGCCCGCCGCCTCCACGATCGCCGCGACGTTGTCGAGGGTGCGCAGGGTCTGCGCGGTGAGGTCGCCGCGGAAAAGGTACTCGCCCGTCGCCGGGTCCTGCGGGCCCTGGCCCGACACCGAGAGGAACCCGTTCTTCAGCACCCCCTGCGAGAAGATCGGCATGGGGGTCGGGGCTCCGGTGGTGGTCACCTGGGTCTTGTCGCTCACAGGGGTGGTCCTTCCGAGTCGAGGAGGCGGTGGCTGTGGACGACGCGCTCGTCGCGTCGTCGCCCTGCAAAGCTATCGGCAGACCACCCGCGCCACGACGAGAGGACCCCCGTGCAGACGTCCAAGGCCACCTTCGCGAGCGGGCACCGACCGGTGCCGCTGCTCGACCTGCCCACGCCCCTCCTCACCCTCGACCTCGACGCCCTCGGCCACAACGTCGACACGATGGCCGCGTGGTGCCGCGCCGCGGGCGTCGACCTCGCCCCGCACGGCAAGACGACGATGTCGCCCGACGTCTGGCGGCTGCAGCTCGACGCCGGGGCCTGGGGCATCACGGTCGCGACCGCCTTCCAGGCGTCGGTCGCACGCGAGGCCGGCGTGCCGGTCGTCGTGCTCGCCGGCACGACGTTCCACGAGGAGGCGCTGGTCGCCCTCGCGACCGACCCCGGGTCGTCGCGCGTGCTGATGTGGGTCGACTCGGTCGACGCGGTCCGTCTCGCCGACGAGGCGCTCGCCCGGGCGGCCTCCCGGGCGGCCTCCCGCACGGCCGACGCGCCCGCACCCGTCCCGCCGCTCGCGGTGCTCGTCGAGATCGGCTCGCCCGTGGGCCGCACCGGAGCCCGCACCGTGGCCGAGGCGCTCGCCGTGGTCGACGCCGTCGTCGCCGCGCCGCACCTCGTGCTGGCGGGCGTGACCGGCTACGAGGGAGCCCTGACGCACGACGTCGACGGCGCTGGCATCCACCTGGTCGACGACTACCTCCGCACCGTCCTCGAGCTGCTCGACGCGATCGACCCCGCGGCCTTCGCGCCGTGGCTCGCCGACGGCGGCGACGTCGTCGTCAGCGCGGGCGGCAGCGTCTACTTCGAGCGGGTGGTCGCGGTGCTCGCCGAGCGGCACGACCCCGACGGCGCCCGGGGCCCCCGCACCCGCGTCGTGCTGCGCTCCGGCTCGTACGTCGCCCACGACCACGACCTCTACCGCCGGCTCACGCCCTTCGCCCGCGACACGACGCCCCCGATCGACGGCGCCACCGGCGACGAGGCCTTCGAGCCGGCGATCGAGCTGTGGGCGACGGTCATCTCGCGTCCCGAGGCCGAGCTCGCGCTCCTGAACGTCGGGCGTCGCGACACCGCCGACGACGAGGGCCTGCCGCTGCCGCTCGACGCGTGGCGGCCGGGCGCAGGAGGCGCGGCTCACGACGCCTCCGCGCCGCGCCTCGACGGAGTGCTCGACGGCGCCGTGGTGACCGCCCTGAACGACCAGCACGCGTTCCTGGCGCTGGGCGCCTCCTCGGGGCTGGCCGTGGGCGACCTGGTGCGGCTCGGCGTCTCGCACCCCTGCACGACGCTGTCGCAGTGGCGCGAGCTGTCGCTCGTGCGCGGCGGCACGGCCGAACGGGAGCAGCCTCCCGTCGTCGAGGGCACCTGGTCGACGCGGTTCTGAGCCCGAGCCTGCCCGGCGTGCCCGGCAGCGGCGGCTAGAGCCAGGCCCGACCGACCCCGGCCCGGCCAGGCCAAGCCCGACCCCGACCCGGGCAGCGGCGGCGGCTAGGGTCGGGGCATGGGCGTGGGGACTCCGAGCAGGCGACGGTGGCAGCTGGCCGCAGGGGCGGCGACGGTCGCGCTGCTGCTCGGCGGCTGCGTGTACTTCCCCGACTCGGCCGGGCCGCTGCGCGACCTCGAGGCCTGGGCTCTCGACCAGGACGGGGTCGTCGACGTCGCCGACAGCGGCTCCGAGCTGACGAACCCGGCCAACCCGTTCTCCGGCGACTCCGTCGGCGTCGCCACCATCGTGCTCGACGACGACTCCGACGTGGACGACGTCGTGCGGCTCGCCCGGGCCGTGCGCGCCTGGGCCGACGAGCGCCCGGACGACGCCTTCGAGCTCAGCGTCGACGGCCCGACGGGCGGCGTCGCCGTGTCGGACGACGACGACGTGCTCGACTCGTCGCTCGCCCTCGTCGAGCAGGCCGCCGACGACCCGGACGTGGTGGGCGTCGACGTCGAGCTCGTCGCGGACTCGGTCTCGTCCACCGTGGTCGTGCGACGGGCCGACGACGCACCGGCCTCCTGGGTCTGGACGACCTGGGCCGACGCCGTCGCCGCGCGGGGGCTGGCGGCCGACGTGCAGGTGGTCCTGCCCGAGGGCGGCACCGACCCCGGCAGGGACGGCCTCACGGCAGCCCGCGAGGCCTCCGACGAGCTCTCCGTGAGCGGGGTCCGCCGGTTCGCGGCCCCCTCCGGCGCCGCCGGGACGATCGGCCCCGAGCTGACCTGGCTCGACGCGCTCGACGTCGCGACCGGGGCCCCGGGCGTCCCCGGCGTGGTCGGCTGGCGCGTCGACACGACCGACGGCGGCACCGCCGACCTCGCCGTCGGGTCGCGCGGCGACGTGGACGCCGTCGACGCCGCCGCCCGGGCGCTGCCGGGCGCGGAGTCCCTGACGGCGCTCACCGTGACCTGGGGCGACGTGGTCCTCGACGCCGGAGCCCGCCCCGACGCGCCCGCGCGGCAGCTCTGGGAGGCGCTCTCGACCCTGACCGACCTCACGAGCGTGGCCGTCGGGGCCGACACGCTGACCGCCGCCACGGCCGACCCCGGCGTCGGCGCCGCGCTGGCGGAGTCGCTCGCCGAGGTGCCGGGCGCCGGCGACGTCGTGCTGACCCTCGACCTGCGGGCCCGCGACGGCGACGGCGACGGCGAGGGCGAGGTCGACGTGCAGGGGGCGTCCGCCGCGACGGCCGCCACGGTGCTCGACGGGCTCGCCGCGCTGACCGACGACCCGGCACGGGTGATCTCGTACGTGCGCGACGACGGAGCGGTCGACCTCTACGTCGACGACCGCTGGACGACGCAGGGCACCACGGCCGTGACCACGGCCCTCGCCGGCGTGACGGACGGGACCCCGGTCAGCGTCGCCTTCGACCCGGTGCGCGAGGACGCCGAGGGGGAGCCGTGGGCCGCCTCCTTCGTCGCCTCGGCGGGGCTGGCCGCCGCCGACCTCGACGTGCGGGCGGAGGGGGTCGACCCCGCCGCGACACGGTCGCGCACCGACGAGTTCGTCGCCGCGTGGAACCGCCTGCGCTGAGGCCCGACCGGCCCCGGCGGCCCGGCGGCCCGCCCGGCCCGACCGGCCCCGCGGCCCCGCGGCCCCGCCGGGCGAGTCCGTCGCGGGCGGGCGGTGACGACGGCCCGTCCCCGACGGACTCGCCCGCACCCCGTGCCGGCGCCGCGCCGCCTGCGTCAGACCGCGGCGTCGACCGCCGCCCGCGCCGCCCGCACCACGGAGGCGTCGGTCACCGCGTACGCGTCGCTCGCGCCGGCCGCCCCCAGCGACACGAGCCCCGCCCCGTCTCCGCCGTCGAGCTCGGAGGACGTCGACGCCGTGGTCGACGCCGACAAGTGCACGCCGGACACGCCCGCCGCCACGAGGGCGGCCACGTCGTCGACGCGCACGCCGCCCCCGGCCATCACCTCGACCGTGCCGGCCGCGGCGACCATCTCGGCGAGGACCCCCGCGGCGAGCCCGTCGCCCGCCCGCGACGCGCCGCCCGAGGTGAGCACGCGGTCGACGCCCAGGCCGGCCAGCGCGGCCACCGCGTCGACGGGGGAGGCGGCGCGGTCGACGGCCCGGTGCACGGTGACGTCGAGGCGCGCGCCGCCGAAGTCGGCCGAGCGCCCGGCCGCGGCCTCGCGGGCGGCGCCGACCAGCCGGGCCACGGCGTCGAGGTCGAGCGAGCCGTCCGCGCGCAGCGCGCCCACGACGACGCCGGCCACGCCGCCGGCGACGAGCGTGCGCACCTCGCGGTCCATGACGTCGAGGTCGGCGTCGTCGTAGACGAAGTCGCCGCCGCGCGCCCGGACGAGAGCGTGCACCGGGACGCCCGTCGCGACCACCGCCTCCACCAGGCCCTGGGACGGGGTGACGCCGCCGATCTCGAGCGCGGTGCAGAGCTCGACCCGGTCGGCGCCGCCGGCCAGCGCGGTGCGGGCTCCGCCCAGCGAGGTCACCGCGATCTCGAGCGCGACCCGCCGCCCGGCCCGCCCCGCCCGCCCGGCCTGCCCGGACGTGGCCGACGAGGACGAGGAGGCGCGCGTGCGGTCGTTCATCCCCCGATCCTCCCAGAGGCGCGGACCTCGCCGCCGAGGGCGGGTCTTCCGGGCCGACGGCGGGTCGGCGCCCACCCGCCCTCGGCCCGGAACACCCGCCCTCGAGCACCGGGTGCATCGCGAGCGACGGGCGGGCGCGTCAGAGTCGGACGCGCCGGAGCCGGGCGCGGCGCAGCCCGCATGCCGCGCCCGGCATGGGCGGGCGAGCATCATGGGCACATGGTCCCCGTCGCCGAGAAGTCGTCCACCGCCGCGTTCCGTGCCGCCCGAGACTCGCTGGCGGCGCACGCCGGCGACCACGCCGCCGCCCGGGCGGCGTTCCGCTGGCCCGACGTCGGCGACTCGTTCAACTGGGCCGTCGACTGGTTCGACGTGATCGCCCGCGACAACGACCGCGTCGCGCTCTGGATCGTCGACCAGCACGGCGTCGACCACCGGGTCACCTTCGACGAGATGCGCCGACGCTCAGACCAGGTCGCCTCGTGGCTCGTCGAGCGCGGGGTCGCGAAGGGCGACCACGTCATGCTGATGCTCGGCAACCGGGTAGAGCTGTGGGAGGCGATGCTCGCGATCATGAAGATCGGTGCGGTGATCCTGCCCACGTCGGTCGTGCTCGCGCCGCACGACCTCGCCGACCGTGTCGAGCGCGGCCTCGTCCGGCACGTCGTCGCCGACGCGGCCGACGCCCCCAAGTTCGACCACATCGCGCCGGGCGTGGGCCGGATCGTGGTGGGCGGGGAGCACCCGGGGTGGGCGTCGTTCGACGACTCGCGCCGCGCCTCCGAGACGGCTCCCGTCGTCGTGACCGCGACGAGCGACCCCTGCCTCGTCTACTTCACGTCGGGCACGACGAGCAAGCCCAAGATGGTCGTGCACACCCACGCCTCGTACCCGGTCGGGCACCTCACGACGACGTACTGGATCGGCGTGCGTCCCGGCGACGTGCACCTGACCATCTCGTCGCCGGGCTGGGGCAAGCACGCGTGGAGCCTCTTCTTCGCGCCGTGGACCGCCGAGGCCACCGTCTTCGTGCACGAGCAGGCCCGCTTCTCGGCCGCCGCCCTGCGCGAGCAGCTCGACCGGGCCGAGGTGACCTCGTTCTGTGCCCCGCCGACCGTCTGGCGCATGCTCATCCAGTCGTCGCTCGGCGAGCGGCCGGTCGCCCTGCGCGAGGCGCTCTCGGCGGGCGAGCCCCTCAACCCCGAGGTCATCTCGCGCGTGCAGCAGGCGTGGGGCCTCGACATCCGCGACGGGTACGGCCAGACCGAGACGACGGCGATCGTCGCGAACCCGCCGGGGTCGGTCGTGCGGGCCGGGTCGATGGGGCACCCGCTGCCGGGCGTCGAGGTGGTGCTGGTCGACCCCGCGACCGGCGAGGTCGGCGACGTCGGCGAGGTCTGCCTCGACCTCACGGTGCGCCCGGTCAACCTCATGGCCGGGTACCTCGGCGACGAGGCGCGCACGGCGGAGTCGCAGCGCGACGGGCTGTTCCACACCGGCGACGTCGCCACCCGCGACGCCGACGGCATGATCACCTTCGTCGGGCGCACCGACGACGTCTTCAAGTCGTCCGACTACAAGGTGTCGCCGTTCGAGGTCGAGAGCGTGCTGATCGAGCACCCGGCCGTCGCCGAGTCGGCGGTGGTGCCGGCGCCCGACGACGTGCGGCTCGCCGTCGTCAAGGCCTACGTGACGCTCGCCGCGGGGTGGGAGCCGTCGGCCGAGACGGCCCGCGCCGTGCTCGCCCACGCCCGCACGGGCCTGCCGGCCTACGAGCGGGTGCGCCGGCTCGAGTTCGTCGACGAGCTGCCCAAGACGATCTCGGGCAAGATCCGCCGGGTCGAGCTGCGGGAGCGCGAGGAGGCGGCGGCCCGGTCGGGCGACCGCCTCGCGGCCGAGTGGCGCGACGCCGACTTCCCGGACCTGCGGGGCTGACGCCGCGCCTCCTGCGGGCCTGCCCTCGCTCCCTCGCTCCCTCGTTCAGGAACTTGCTCCCTGATCCGCGCGGGGGAGGGAGCGAGGTTCCTGGACCGTGCACCGTTCAGGAAGTCGGCGCGGCGGCGTCCTGAATCGTGTGAGGGGCCTCAGCGTCGTTCAGGAGGCGCACTCCTGAACGGTGCGAGGAGCCTCGGCGTCGTTCAGTACGCACATTCCGGAACGGTGCCCGAACCCGTGCCCCGCCCGTGCCCGAGCCCCGCCCCACCCGCACCGGGCTCAGTGCTCGAAGCGCTGCCACTCCGGCTTGTTCGCGTACGTGTAGCGGTAGTAGTCGGCGAGGGAGAGCTGTGACGCCGCCTCCTCGTCGACCACGATCGTCGCGTGCTGGTGCAGCTGCAGGGCGCTGCCCGGGCACATCGCCGAGAGCGGCCCCTCGACCATGCCGGCGACGGCCGCGGCCTTGGCCGTGCCGACGGCCACCAGCACGACCTCGTGGGCGTCGAGGATGGTGCCGAGGCCCTGCGTCATGCAGTGCGTCGGCACCTGCGACGGGTCGTCGAAGAACCGCGCGTTGTCGGCGCGGGTCTGCGGCGCCAGCGTCTTGATGCGGGTGCGCGACGCGAACGACGACGTCGGCTCGTTGAAGCCGATGTGCCCGTTCGCCCCGATGCCGAGGATCTGGATGTCGACGCCCCCGGCCGCGGCGATCGCCTGCTCGTAGTCGGCCGCTGCGGCCTCGATGTCGTCGGCGCGGCCGTCGGGCACCCGCACGCGCGACGGGTCCATGCCGAGCGGCTCGACGACGTCCCGGCGGATCACCGAGGCGTAGCTCTCGGGGTGCTCGAGCGGGATGCCGACGTACTCGTCGAGGGCGAACCCGGAGGCGCGCGAGAAGTCGAGCTCTCCGGCCTGCACCCGGGCCGCGAGCGACGCGTAGATGCCGGTGGGCGACGACCCCGTCGCGAGGCCGAGCACGGCCTCGGGGTCGCGCTGCACGACCGACGCGATCTTGAGGGCGGCGACGCGGCCCGCCTCGGCGGCGTCGCGGACGATGACGATCTCCATGCCTCAGGCCTTCGTCGCCGCGTCGGCGGACTCGGCCGAGACGTCGTCGTCCTCGCGGCCGGGCGTCTTGAGGTTCCACTTCTTGATCACGAAGCTGAAGACGACGTAGTAGATCACCGCGTAGCCGAGCCCGATCGGGATCAGCCAGATCGAGTTCTGCGAGATGTTGAAGTTCAGCACGTAGTCGATCAGGCCCGCCGAGAACGAGAAGCCGGTGTGGATGTCGAGGGCGTTCACGAGCATCATCGACGTGCCGGTGAGCACGGCGTGCACGATGTACAGCGGCCAGGCGACGAACATGAACGAGAACTCGAGCGGCTCGGTGATGCCGGTGAGGAACGAGGTCAGCGCCGTCGAGAGCATGATGCCGCCGATGAGCTTCTTCTTCTCGGGGCGGGCGTGGCGCCAGATCGCGAGGGCCGCGGCGGGCAGGGCGAACATGAAGATCGGGAAGAACCCGGTCATGAAGACGCCGGCCGTGGGGTCGCCCTGGAAGAACCGGGTCAGGTCGCCGCGGTAGATCTTGCCGTCGGCGCCGGTGAAGTCGCCGACGAGGAACCACACGACGTTGTTGAGGATGTGGTGCAGCCCCGTCGGGATCAGCAGTCGGTTGACGACGCCGAAGACGCCGCCGCCGACGACGTCGTTCGCGGCGACCGCGGTGCCGATCCAGGTGAGGGCCGAGTTGAAGAGCGGGTAGATGAACGACATCACGACGCCGACGACGAGGCCGGTGACGGCCGTGAGGATCGGCACGAGGCGGCGGCCCGAGAAGAACCCGAGGAAGTCGGGCAGCTTCGTGCGGTAGAACCGCTGCCACAGCATCGCCGAGAGCAGGCCCATCACGATGCC
Organism: Frigoribacterium faeni; assembly: GCF_011761235.1. Taxonomy (GTDB): domain Bacteria; phylum Actinomycetota; class Actinomycetes; order Actinomycetales; family Microbacteriaceae; genus Frigoribacterium; species Frigoribacterium faeni_A. The sequence continues at coordinate 438,806 of NZ_JAAOYW010000002.1, read as the reverse complement.
GCCGAGCACGCCGTAGTCGATCACGGCGGGGTCGCCGGTGGCCGTCTCCTCGCCCGCGAGCACGAGCGGCGACATGGCGGTGAAGACGCCGTCGATGACCATGTAGCCGACGACCGCCGCGAGGGCCGTCGAGCCGTCCGACTTCTTGGCCCAGCCGATGGCGATGCCGACGGCGAAGATCAGCGGCAGCCAGGTGAAGACGGCGTTGCCCGCCGCGCTGATGACCGAGCCGCCGGTCTCGAAGCCGGGGATGGCGCCGAGCAGGTCGGGCTGGCCGAGGCGCAGCAGCAGCCCGGCGGCGGGCAGCACCGCGATCGGCAGCATGAGGCTGCGGCCGAGGCGCTGCAGCACGGCGAACGCCGCGGAGCCCCTCTTCGGCGTGGTCGCCGTGGTCTCGGTCGTGGTCATGAGGGGTCCTCTCGTCGGTGCACAGCGTCGTGCGACAGGGCCTCGCCACGACGGGTCGTCGGGGCGGGCGGGGCCCTGGGGCAGGAGGTGCGGGTCGGCCGGTCCTGTCCGGTCATGACCAGTGAGTGGTAGTTTCCTCAGACCCGTCCGTGGTGTCAACTGGGAGGGCCGTTCCGGCCCCCGGGCCGCGTCCGGCGTCCGAGCCCCACGACGAAGGAGAACAGCTCATGTCGAGAGCACAGGCCATGATCGACGGACTCGGCGGCGCCGACAACATCGACGAGATCGAGGGCTGCATCACGCGCCTCCGCACCGACGTCAAGGACCTCAGCCTGGTCGACGACGCCGCGCTCAAGGCCGCGGGCGCCACCGCGGTCGTCCGTGCCGGCGGCAGCGTCCAGGTGATCGTCGGCACGATCGCCGACTCGCTCGCCGAGGACATCAACGACCTCCTGCCGTGACCGTCGCGCTCGCCCCCGTCACGGGTCGGGTCGTGTCGCTCGCCGACGTGCCCGACGCCGTGTTCGCCGGCCAGCTCGTGGGAGCGGGCGTCGCGATCGAGCCGAGCGCGCCTCCTGCGGGCGGTCGACTGGTCGACGTCGTCTCGCCCGTCGACGGCGAGGTCGTCAAGCTGCACCCGCACGCGTTCGCCGTCGTGCACGAGTCGGGCACGGGCCTGCTCGTCCACGTGGGCATCGACACGGTGAAGCTCGGCGGCGAGGGCTTCGAGCTCGCGATCGCCGAGGGCGCCGCGGTGGCGGCCGGCGACGTCGTCGTCCGGTTCGACCCGACGGTCGTCGCGGCGGCCGGGTACTCGGCCGTGTGCCCCGTCGTCGTGCTCGACAGCGCGCCGGACAGCGTGCCGCAGCAGTCGGTCGGCAGCGACGTCGAGGTGCGGTCGGCGCTCTTCGAGTTCTGACGCGCCGCCTCCCAGGGCCGGTCCGCCTGCTCGGAGCGGGCTGACGAGGGCCCCGAGGAGGCGCGGGTCGCCCGACGGCGTCCGCTCGCGCTCAGGAGGCGGTCGCCGGCTCCCGTTCCGGGGCGGACGCCGTCGGGGGCGCCGCCGGCTCCGCGGCCGACGACACCTGCATCGTCACCCGGTAGCGGTCCGACCGGTACCAGCTCTCGGAGCGCTCGATCGGCTCGTCGCCCGAGAACGACACCCGGTCGAAGTAGAGAACCGGCGAGCCGTCCCGGGTGCCGAGCAGCGTCGCGATGTCGGCCTGCGCCTCCCGCGCCGCGACCGTCTGCGTGGCCCGGGTGACGGGCGCGTCGTACTCGTCGGCGAGCAGCCGGTAGAGCGAGAGGCTGAGGTCGCGCTCGAGCAGGCCGGGCAGCCGAGCCGACGGGTACCAGGCGTCGTCGATGCTGACGGGCTCGCCGTCGGCCAGCCGCAGGCGCTTGACGTGCAGGGCGGTCTCGCCGGGGGAGAGCCGCAGCGCCGCGGCCGTCTCGGGCTCGGGCACGCACTCGTCGCGCACCAGGACGACGGTGCTCGGGCGGTGGCCGAGCGCGGTCATCTCGCTCGTGAACGACGCGAGGTGCAGGGTCGACTGCACGGCCCGGTGCGCCACGAACGTGCCCTTGCCCCTGACCCGCGTGAGCCACCCCTCGGACACGAGCTGCCCGACCGCCTGGCGCACCGTGATGCGGCTGACGCCGTGCTCGACCATGAGCTGGCGCTCGCTCGGGATCGCGGCGCCGGCGGGCAGGTCGTCCGCCGCGAGCCGCTGCAGGATCGACCGCAGCTGCTCGTGCTTCGGCACGGCGCCGTCGGTGATCAGCTTGCCCATGCGTGCCCTCCGTCCGGCCGGAGGCGGTGGTCCCGTCCGGTCATGACCTATCTCCGTGCCACGAGACTACGCACCCCGGGGCCGCGTCCGCTGGCCCGCGACCGGGGCGTGGCCCCTGGTGCCACGGGCGCGGCTGTCCTACACTCGTCGGGACCCGTGGAGCGAGGAGGACCGTGATCGACACCCCCGGCCCCTTCGTGACGGCCCCGTGAGCGCGTCCGACGCCGCTCCGGTCGAGACCCCGGCCCCGCTGACCCGCCGCGAGGCGCTGGCGCTGGAGCGCGCGGCGCTCGCCGGCCAGACCGTGCCTTCCGTGGCCAACCCTGCTGCGGCGGCGCCTGCTGCGACCGTGCCCGCCGAGGCCGCACCTGCGGCGATCGCGACTCCCGAGTCCGCTCCTGCCGCGTCGGCAGATCCCGTGTCGGCCGCGTCGTCGGGCCGGGCGACCGTGGCCGTCCGCCCGCGTCGGGTGCCTGTCGCTGCCGGGGCGACCCGCGCCTCCTCGACCCGCGCGTCCTCGACCCGCGCCTCCTCGACCCGCGCGTCCTCGGCCCGCGCCTCCTCGACCGCTCGCGCCGCCGCGAAGCCCGACCCCCGGGTGCGCGCCTCGAAGGCCGCCCGCCGTCTCCGCGCCGCGGCCGTCCCCGCCCTCGCCTTCGTCGCCAGTGCGCTCTTCTTCTCGTCGAACGTGACGCCCGCGACCGCGAGCGACCTCGGCGGCACGGTCGTGCAGACGTCGGCCGCCGCTCCGGTGCCCGGACAGACGCTCGCCGCCTCGCTCGTCGTGCTCACCGTCTCGGAGCGCGACGCGTTCGTCGTCAAGGACGCGCCGCCGCCGCCTCCGCCGCCCCCGCCCGTGGTCGAGTCCGAGACGGCGTCCGGCACGTCGAACGCGACGTCGACCCGCAGCGGCGGGGTCGCCGCGGGCGGCGGCACCATCGTCAACTCGGGCACCGGCGACATCCGCTGGCCGTTCCCGGGCACCGTCGTGCTCAGCTCGGGCTTCGGCCCCCGCGCGGCTCCGTGCGCCGCGTGCTCGAGCATGCACATGGGGCTCGACATGACCCCGGGCAGCGGCACGCCGATCGGCGCCGTCGCCGCCGGGACCGTCCGCACGTCGGGCCTGCACGCCCAGTTCGGGCAGTACGCCGTCATCGACCACGTCATCGACGGGCAGAAGGTCAGCACGCTCTACGCGCACATGGTCGTCGGCTCGAGCCCGCTCGTCGTCGGGCAGCAGGTCGCGGTGGGCGAGCTCGTCGGCCTCGTGGGTCGCAGCGGCGTCGCCACCGGGGCGCACCTGCACTTCGAGGTGCTGATCGGCGGCTCGACGCAGGTCGACCCGCGCGCCTGGCTCGACGCGAACGCCGGCCGCACGCTCTAGCTCGCCGCCCGCCGCTCGCCGCCCGGCGCCGCCGCCCCGCACCTGCGCGTGGTGTGGTGTCCCTCTCAACGTTCAGGAACACCGGTCCTGAGCCCGCACGGCTCAGGGGGAGCGCTCCTAACCCGCGTGCACCGGTCAGGACCCGAGCCCGGCGCGTTCCTGAGCCGTGGCGGGCTCACCGACCGTCGGTCAGCTCCCGGCCGGCGGCCCAGACCCGCGAGACGTGCCAGTCGTCCGTCCAGGCGACGGCGTCGGCGACGTAGCCCGGGGCCAGCAGCCCGAGGCGGTCCGCCTCGCCGATCGCCCGGGCCGGGGTCAGGGTGAGGGCCTCGACGGCGGAGACGGGCGTCTGCCCGGCCGCGGAGAGGGCGAGGCGCAGGGCCGCGTCCTGCGTCAGGGTCGAGCCGGCGATCGTGTCGGTGCCCGACAGCACGGCGACGCCGTCGGTCACGGTGACGGCCAGCTCGCCCAGCAGGTAGTCGCCGTCGGCCGAGCCCGCCGCCGACATGGCGTCGGTGATGAGGGCGACGCGGCCGGGTGCCGACGCGAACACCATGCGCACGACCTCGGGGTGCACGTGCACGCCGTCGAGGATCAGCTCGATCGTGACCCGCTCGTCGCTGATCGCCGCGACCACGGGGCCCGGCTCTCGGTGCCCGATGCCCGCGATCGCGTTGAACGCATGGGTCATCATCGTGGCGCCTCGGTCGAAGGCGGCGACGGCCAGGGCGTGGTCCGCCTCCGTGTGGCCGATCGCGACGACGGCGCCTGCGGCCACGATCCGCCCGACGGCGTCCAGCCCGCCCGGCAGCTCGGGAGCGAGCGTGATCTGACGTACCGTCCCGGGCGCGGCCCCGAGCAGCGCGTCGACGTTCTCGGGCGACGGCACGGCCAGGTGCTGCTCGGCGTGCGCGCCCTTGCGGTGCGGCGCGAGGAACGGCCCCTCGAGGTGGGCGCCGAGCACGAGCGGGTCGCGTCGGCGCAGCTCGGCGATCGCCTCGATCGAGCCACGGAGGCGGTCGATCGGGTTCGCGACGAGGCTCACCAGCGATCGGGTCGTGCCGTGCGACCGGTGCAGTGCCAGGCCGCGCTCGATCTCGTCGGGACCTCCGTCGTGGCTGGCACCGCCGCCTCCGTGGCTGTGCAGGTCGACGAGGCCCGGGGTGAGGCGCGCACCGCCCAGGTCGACCACGGTGTCGGCGGCGGGGAGGGCGCCTCCCAGGCCGTCTCGGCCGTCGTGGTGCCGGCCCGGCGCCTCGAGGGGGCAGGTGCGGTCGGCGGCGCTGCCGGTCGCGGCGATGCGGTCGCCGTCGAGGAGCATCCAGAAGCCCTCGGTCTCGCCCGAGGCGTCGACGGCGTGGGCGTTCGCGACGAGGGTGGTGGTCATGCGCGGTCCTCCCGGCGTGCGGCGACGACGCCGGTGACGGCGGCGACGAGGGCGAAGGCGACGGCCACGACCGGGTGGCCGAGCTGCGCCCAGGCGACCGCGGCGGCGCCCATGACCGCGATCTCGACGAGGCTGCGGCCGACGCGGTCGGTCGGCACCACGGCGCGCGGCGAGCGGAACAGGGCCCAGACCACGATCGCGAAGCCGGGCGCGCCGACGACGAACGCGAGGGCGGGCCACGGCCTGTCCCAGGCGAGCCAGCCCCAGAGCGCCAACGAGAACAGGGCGACGAGCTCGACCGCGAACCGGAGCAGGGCGAAGGCCCCCGGGCGGCGGTCCGCCGACGGACGGCGGTCGGTCGCGGGGTCGATCGGGGTCACGGTGCCAGCGTACGGCCGCCGATCGGCTGCGCGGCGCCCTGCCGCACCCCGGAGTGGGGGGGGGGCCCCCGCGGGGGGGGGGGGGGGGGCCGCCCCGGGGGGGGGGGGGGGGGGGGGGGGGGCCCCGCGGCCGCCCGCCGGGGGGGGGCCCCCCCCCCCCCCCCCCCCCGGCGGGCCCCCCCCCCCGGGGGGGGGGGGGGCCCCCCCCCCACTTCGGGGTGTTCCGCGCGGAGACGGCGGCAGCGGCGCCGCGCGTGTGGGTCAGCGGAAGACGATGGTGCGGGCGCCGTCGAGCAGCACCCGGTTCTCGGCGAACCAGCGGACGGCCTGGGTCAGCGTGCGGCTCTCTTCGTCCTGGCCGATCGCCATCAGCTCGGGGGCGCTGCGGGTGTGGTCGACCCGGACGACGTTCTGCTCGATGATCGGGCCCTCGTCGAGGTCGCTCGTCACGAAGTGCGCCGTCGCGCCGATCAGCTTGACGCCGCGGGCGTGCGCCTGGCGGTACGGGTTGGCGCCCTTGAACCCGGGCAGGAACGAGTGGTGGATGTTGATCGCCCGGCCCTCGAGCGCCGCGCAGAGCTCGGGGCTGAGGATCTGCATGTACCGCGCGAGCACCACGAGCTCGATGTCGTAGCGGTCGACGACCTGCAGCACGCGCGCCTCGAACGCGGCCTTCGTGTCGGCGTCGACGACGGCGTGGTGCTCGAAGCGCGTGCCGTAGAACTCCGCGAGCTCGCCGAGGTCGGGGTGGTTGGCGAGCACGAGGGGGATCTCGACCGGCAGCTGCCCGGCCCGCTGCCGGAACAGCAGGTCGTTCAGGCAGTGCGCGGCCTTGCTCGCGAGCACGAGGGTGCGGGTCGGGCGGCCGACCACGTCGAGCTCGTGCTGCATGCCGTAGCGCTCGACGACCGGGGCGAGCCGGGCCTCGAAGGCCGCCCGCTCGCCGGGCGCCTCGACCTGCAGCCGCATGAAGAACGTGCCCGTGTCGTGGCTCGAGAACTGGGCCGACTCGGTGATGTTGCCGCCCGCCTCCACGACCGCTCCGCTGATCGCGTGCACGATGCCGGGAGCGTCGTCGCAGACGAGGGTCAGGGTCCAGTGGGTGGTCGACGCGGCGGGGGCGTCGACCGAGGAGGCGGTGGTCGCGTCGGTCACGAGCCCAGGGTAGTGCGCGGCGCCCGCGTGCTACGCGGCGGCCCAGGCGAGCAGCGCCAGCAGCGCCACCAGGGGCAGGGCGCCCTGGACGGCCGCGGCGCGCGCCTTCGTGCGGTCGCTGATCACCAGCACGAGGGCGGCGGCGAGCATCGAGCCCGCGCCGGCCGCGATCAGGGCGTTGCCCGAGGGGGACGCGCTGAAGGCGCTGGAGGCGCTGCCCGGGTCGCCGGCGACGACCAGTGCGACGCCCACGGCCGTGACGATCGCGAGGAACAGGTTGTAGAAGCCCTGGTTGAGGGCGAGGGGCGCGGTGTGCTCGGCCTGCGCGTCGCTCGTGACGCCGAAGGTCGCCCGCACGCGGGGCGTCGTCCAGAGGAACGACTCCATCACGAAGATGTAGACGTGCAGCAGGGCTGCCAGGGAGGCGGCGACGAGGGCGACGATCATGCGCCGACCCTAGCCCATCGGACATATCGGATGCAGGCGAGGGTCGACGTGGACGATCCGCGAGTCCCGCTCGGACTGGTCGTCACGGTCGTGTTGACAGCGGGGGCGCTCGCGGCTACCGTCGTGGAATCGGTTCCATGGAATCGATTCCACGACGCGGGCCCCGCCCGCCGCACCTCACGAGCTCACAACGGAGTGGCCGATGCCAGCTGTCACGATCAAGGACGTCGCCCAGCGCGCCGGGGTCTCCCCGGCGACCGTCTCGCGCGTGCTGTCGGGCAACCCCGCCACGTCGCCCGGTGCGCGCGAGCTCGTCGAGCAGGCGGTGCGCGAGCTCGACTTCCGGCCCAACGCCCAGGCCAGGGCCCTGCGCTCGACCCGGTCGGACACCGTCGGGCTGCTCGTCTCCGACGTGCGCAACCCGTTCTTCGCCGACCTCGCCCACACCATCGAGCAGGGCCTGCTCGAGCTCGGCTACGTGACGCTGCTCGGCAACGCCAACGAGAACCGCGAGCAGCAGGACCGCTACCTCGACACCCTCATCTCGCGTCGCGTCGACGGCGTCATCGTCGCCCCGCAGGGCGGCGACTCCGCGAGCATCGACGCCCTGCTCACGCGCGACGTGCCCACCGTCTTCGTCGACCGCACCATCCCCGGCGTCGACGTGCCGAGCGTCACGACCGACAGCGGCCCCGGCATCCGGGCCGCCGTCCGCCACCTCGCCGACCTCGGCCACGCGCGCGTCGGCTACATCGCCGGCCCGCAGAGCGTCTCGACGGGACGCGAGCGGCTCGAGTCGTGGACGAGCGCGGTCGCCGAGAGCGGCCTCAGCGACGACCCGGACCTCGTCCACCTCGGCGACTTCCAGAGCGCCAGCGGCTCGGAGGGCGTCCACGCGCTGTTCAGCCTCGACGAGCCGCCGACCGCCATCCTCGCCGCCGACAGCCTCATGGCCGTCGGCGCCGTCGCCATGCTGCACCGTCTCGACCTCCGCATCGGCGAGGACGTCGCCGTCGTGGCCTTCGACGACGTCGAGTGGTTCTCGCTGCTCAACCCGGCGCTCACCGTCATCGCGCACAGCGTCGACGAGATGGGGCGCCGCGCCGTCGAGCTGCTGCAGGAGGTCATCGCGGGACGGCGTCCCGACTCGGTGACGCTGCCGAGCGAGCTCGTCGTCCGCGCCTCCTCGTCCTCTCCCGTCCCCACCCCGTCCCGACCCCTCGGCAGGAACTGACCATGACCACCTCGATCAGCGACGATCGTCCCCTCCTCACCCTCGACCACGTGAGCAAGTCGTTCGGGCCCGTGCGGGTCATCGACGACGTCACCGTGCACGTGCGCGCCGGCCAGGTGCAGGTGCTGCTCGGCGAGAACGGCGCGGGCAAGTCGACCCTCATCAAGATGATGTCCGGCGTGTACCAGCCCGACGGCGGCCGCGTGCTCGTCGACGGCGAGCCCGTCTCGTTGCCCGGCACCCTCGCGGCGGAGAAGCTCGGCATCGCGACCATCCACCAGGAGCTCAACCTCGTGCCGTCGCTCAGCGTCGCCGAGAACGTGATGATGGGGCGGTTCCCGACCCGCTTCGGCATGGTCGACCGCCGTGAGCTGAAGCGCCGCGCGCGTGCCGCGCTCGAGCTGATCGGCCTCGAGGTCGACGTCGACACGAAGGTCGCCGAGCTGGGCATCGCCCGCCAGCAGCTGGTCGAGATCGCCAAGGCCCTCAGCATCGACGCGCGCATCCTCATCCTCGACGAGCCCACCGCGGCGCTCACCCGGCACGAGACCGAGCAGCTCTTCGCCGTCGTCGCGCAGCTGCGTGCCCGAGGCGTCGGCATGCTCTTCATCAGCCACCACCTCGACGAGATCGCCGAGATCGGCGACACCGTCGCCGTGCTGCGCGACGGCCGCTTCGTCGCCGAGGTGCCCGCGTCGACGCCCGAGCCCGAGCTCGTCCGCCTCATGGTGGGCCGCGACATCGACGAGCAGTACCCGCGCGGCACGGGCGCCGGGACGGGCGCCGACGACGTGCTCGTCGTCTCGGGCCTGACCGGCGACGCGTTCCGCGACGTGTCGTTCACCGTGCGGGCCGGCGAGGTGCTCGGCATCGCGGGGCTCGTCGGCGCCGGGCGCACCGAGGTGATCCGGGCGATCGCGGGCGTCGACCGCTACTCCGCCGGCACCGTCAGCGTGCGGGGCCGCGTGCTCAAGAAGGGCGACGTCGCGGGCGCCATCGCCGCGGGGATCGGGCACGTGCCCGAGGACCGCAAGGCGCAGGGCCTCGTGCTGGGCGCCTCCGTGAACGACAACCTCGGGTACGCGACCCTCGCCTCCAGCGCCCGCGGCGGCCTCGTCGACTTCGCGGGACAGCGCGAGCGCGCCGAGCAGGTCGCCGCGCGCCTGCGCATCCGGATGCGCGACATCGACCAGCCGATCGGCGCCCTCTCCGGCGGCAACCAGCAGAAGGCCGTCTTCGGCCGCTGGATCATCGCCGGCTCGACGGTGCTGCTGCTCGACGAGCCGACCCGCGGCGTCGACGTCGGCGCGAAGGTCGAGATCTACGAGCTCGTCAACAGCATCACGGCCGCCGGCGGCGCCGTCGTCATGGTCAGCGGCGAACTGCCCGAGGTGATGGGCATGAGCGACCGGATCATCGTGATGCGCGACGGCGTCGTGGCCGGCGAGGTCGCCGCCGCCGACGCGACCCAGGACGCGCTGATGACCCTCGCCGCCCGCGACCTCCCCGGCGCCGACGCGGCCTGACGCCGCCCTCCCCGACCACGACCCGACGACCTCCACCCGAGCAGGAAGACACCCATGACCACCACCACCGTGAAGGCGCAGCGACGCTCCTTCGACATCAAGGCGTTCCTCGCCGCCAACGGCGCCCTCGTCGGGCTCGTCGTGCTCTGCCTCGCCCTCTTCATCGCGACGCCCGACTTCCTCACGGGCCGCAACCTGCTGAACATCGGCATCCAGGTGTCGACCGTCGCCGTGCTCGCCTTCGGCATGACGTTCGTCATCGTCGCCGGCGGCATCGACCTCTCGGTCGGCTCGGTCGCCGCGCTCTCGGCGATGGTGTCGAGCTGGACGTTCGCGACGGCCGGCCTGCCCGGCGGGCTCGCCCTGGTGGTCGGCCTCGCGACCGGCCTGGTCGCCGGCCTCGTCAACGGGTTCGCCAGCGCCTACGGCAAGCTGCCGTCGTTCATCGCCACGCTCGCCATGCTCAGCGTGGCCCGCGGGCTCACGCTCGTCGTCAGCGACGGGCGCCCGATCTCGACCCCCGCCGCGGTGTCGTTCCTCGGCGGGAACGTCGGCCCCGTGCCGGTGCCCGTCATCGTGCTCGTCGTGGCCGCCGCGATCGCGTCGTTCATCCTCAACCGCACCGTCGTCGGCCGCACCATGTACGCCGTGGGCGGCAACGCGGAGGCGGCACGCCTGTCGGGCCTGCCCGTCAAGCGCATCGTCGTCACGGTCTTCGGCCTCGCCGGCCTGTTCGCCGCGCTGGCCGGGCTGCTGCTCGCCGGCCGCCTCGACTCGGCCCAGCCCCAGGCCGCGGCGGGCTACGAGCTCGACGCGATCGCCGCCGTCGTCATCGGCGGCGCGAGCCTCGCCGGCGGCGTCGGCCGCATCTCGGGCACCGTCATCGGCGCCCTCGTGCTCGTCGTCATCCGCAACGGGCTCAACCTGCTCAACGTGACGTCGTTCTGGCAGCAGGTCGTCATCGGCCTCGTCATCGCCCTGGCCGTCGGCGTCGACGTGCTGCGCCGCAAGACGCGCAGCTCGTAGGCCGCCGGGCGCCCGCCCGCCCCGACCCGCGCCTCCTCGACCCGGCCCGCGCCTCCCCGGCCCGCGCCTCCTCCCGCTCTTCCCCCTGACCCTCCCGACCCTCACCGCATCACCCGAACCCCCACCGAAGGACACACGATGAAGTCTTCCTCGTTCCGCAAGGCCGCCACCGTCGCCGCGATCGTCGCCGTGGTCGCCACCGGCACCGCCGGCTGCAACCGCACCCCCGCAGGGGAGGCCGACCGCCCCACGGTCGTCCTGTCGCTGTCGACCCTCAACAACCCGTTCTTCGTCGAGCTGCGCGACGGCGCGCAGGCCGAGGCCGACGAGAAGGGCGTCGACCTGCAGGTCGTCGACGCGCAGAACGACTCCGCGACGCAGAGCAACCAGCTCGCGACGGCCGCCTCGAACGCCGACGCGGTCATCCTCAACGCCGTCGACAGCGACGCCGCCGGCCCCGCCGCCGCGCAGCTCAACGACGCCGGCGTGCCCATCGTCGCGGTCGATCGCGCGGTCAACGGCGCCGACGTCGCCTCGTTCGTCGCCAGCGACAACGTCGCCGGAGGCGAGCAGGCCGCCAAGGCCCTCGCCGAGGCGATCGGCGAGAAGGGCGAGGTCATCGTGCTGCAGGGCGTCGCCGGCACCTCGGCCAGCCGCGACCGCGGCGAGGGCTTCACCAAGGGCATCGCCGAGTTCCCCGGCATCACCGTCGTCGCGCAGCAGACGGCGAACTTCGACCGCGCGACCGCCCTCGACGTGACGACCAACCTGCTGCAGGCGCACCCCGACGCGGTCGGCGTCTTCGCCGAGAACGACGAGATGGGCCTCGGCGCGATCCAGGCCCTCGGGTCGCGCGCCGGCACCGACGTGAAGGTCGCCGCCTTCGACGGCACCGAGGACGGCCTCAAGGCCATCGAGGCCGGCACCCTCTCGAGCACGATCGCGCAGCAGCCCGGCGAGCTCGGCGCGCTGGCCGTCGACCAGGCCGTCAAGGCGATCGACGGCGGCGAGGGCGACGACGGCCCGTCCGACCAGGCCGTCGAGGTCATCACGGTCACGAAGGAGAACGTGGGTGACTTCTCCTGATGCCCCGCTCCGCTGAGGTGGTCGTCGTCGGGTCGATCAACGTCGACCAGGTCGTGACGACCGACCGCCTTCCCCTGCCCGGCGAGACGCTGATCGGCACGTCGATGACGCTGCTGCCCGGCGGCAAGGGCGCCAACCAGGCCGTCGCGGCGGCCCGCCGGGGCGCCGCGACGACGATGGTCGGGGCGGTGGGCGACGACGTGCACGCCGAGGCCGCCCTGCCCCTGCTCGTCGCGAGCGGCGTCGACGTGGGCCGGGTCGGCGTCGCCGCGGGGCCCACGGGGCTCGCCGTGGTGACCGTCGGCTCCGACTCCGAGAACACGATCGTCGTCGTGCCCGGCGCCAACGCGTCGGTGGACGAGGAGGCGGTCGCCCGCCACTCCGAGGTCGTCTCCGGCGCCGCCGTGGTCGTGCTGCAGGGCGAGATCCCCGTCTCGGGCATCGAGCGCGCGGCACGGCTGGCGACGGGGCGCCTCGTGCTCAACCTCGCCCCGGTCGTGGCGGTGTCGGCCGAGGTCGTGCGCCTGGCCGACCCCCTCGTGCTGAACGAGCACGAGGGGCGGCTGCTGCTCGAGATGATCGCGCCCGACGCGGCGGGGCGCCTCGCGGGACGGGAGTCGTCGGACTCCTCGACCGGCGCCTCCTCGTCCGACGCTTCCTCGGCCGGCGCGGACACGGCCGACGCGGCCGTCGTCGCCGAGCTGCGCGCGCTGGGCACGGCCTCCGTCGTGCTCACGCGGGGAGCCGCGGGCGCCCTCGTCTCGGACGCCTCCGGCTCGTGGTCGGTGCCGTCCCCGCGGGTGCGGGCCGTGGACTCGTCCGGGGCCGGCGACGCCTTCGTCGGCGCCCTGAGCGCCGCGCTCGCGAGCGGGTCGTCCCTGCTCGAGGCGGCACAGGAGGCGGTGCGCGTCGGCGCCTACTCGGTCACGACCGCGGGCACCCAGCCCTCGTACCCGGGCCTCGACGACGACCTGCCCGGAACCGACGAGCAGGTCACGGCGATCGAGGTGACGGCGTGAAGCGCGGCGGCATCCTCAACGCCCAGCTGAACGCGGCGATCAGCGGGCTCGGCCACGGCGACCTCGTCGTCGTGGCGGACTGCGGGCTGCCCCTGCCGGTCGGCGTGCCGGTCGTCGACCTCGCGGTCGTGCACGGCCTGCCGCCGTTCGCGGCGGTGCTCGACGCCCTGCTGGCCGACGCCGTCTTCGAGGCGTGCACGGCGGCGGACGAGAGCGTCGGCACGCTCGCGGGCGAGCAGATCGCGGCCCGGTTCGACGAGGTCGACCACGTGACGCACGACGAGCTCAAGGCCCTGAGCGGCCGGGCGCGGCTGCTCGTCCGCACGGGCGAGGCGACCCCGTTCGCCAACGTCGTGCTGCGGTGCGGGGTGCCGTTCTGACCTGAGGGTCCGAGCGGGCGCCGGCCCAGACGCAGAGAACCCCGTTCCGTTCACCGAACCACGGAGCAACGTGGTTCGGTGAACGGAACGGGGTTCGTCGTGGGGCGCGGGTCGCACCCCAGGAGGCGCGGGTCGCGCCCCGGGGACGAGCGGCGGCTACGCCTCGTCGGCGTGCGGCGCCGGCTCGTTCGTCGCCGTGGCGCGCGTGGCCTTCGCCAGGTTCGCGACGAGCTCCGAGCGGGTCTGCGTCACGACGTAGGCGGGCTGGTCGCGCTCGACGCGCCAGCTCTCGCTGAGCGGCCCGACGTTGACGGTGTCGAAGCCGAGCTCGTCGTAGAGGCGCTGCACGAGCTCGGCGGCCTCCTCGAAGTCGCTCGACGTCGCGAGGGCACGGCGGCCCTCGGTGCCGGAGGGCTTGCCGTCCGTCGTGATGTCCTTCGCCATGATGTGGTTGAAGCCCTTGGCGACCTTGCTCTCGGGCAGGTGGCGCTGCAGCATGCCCGAGACGGTGTCGAGGCCGTTGTCGAGGGCGGCGATGTGGCCGTCGCGCTCGAAGTAGTAGTTGTTCGTGTCGATGACGACCTTGCCGGCGAGCGGCGCGACGGGCACCTGCTCGTAGTTCTTCAGGGGCACGGTGACGACCACGACCTCGCCGGCCTCCGCCGCCTCCTCGGCCGTCGCGGCGCGCGCCTTCTCGCCCAGGTCGTCGATGAGGTCGCTCAGGGTCTCGGGACCGCGCGAGTTGCTGATCACGACGTCGTGGCCGTGCTCGATGAGGGCCCGGGCGACCTGGCTGCCGATGTTGCCTGCTCCGATGATTCCGTACGTAGTCATGCGAGCAGCCAACGCCTGCCGGGTCGCCAGGTTCCCAGCGAGCTCGGAGGCGGCGCCCAGCACGGCGCCCGCCCGCGGCGACGATCCGGCCCGGACGGCCGCCTCGGGGCCGGGGACGCGACCATCGGGGGCAAGTCGCTCGCGTGGGGTGCGGGCGCAGGGCGTGGGTTGCTCGGACCTGGCCCGGGCGCCGGCGCGGGGCGCACCCCGAACGGTGCAGTCCCTGCAGGTACAGGCTGGGGGCATGACCGACCCGACCCCCGCCTCCTCCGCTCCCGTCACCGCCGTCCTCTTCGACATCGACGGGACGCTCGTCGACTCGAACTACGCGCACGTCGACGCCTGGTCGAAGGCCTTCGCCGACATCGGGCACCCCGTCGACAGCTGGCGGATCCACCAGGGCATCGGGATGGACTCGTCGCTGCTGCTCTCGACCCTGCTCGGCGACGAGGTCGCGGAGGCGCGGGGCGACGAGGCGAAGGAGCGGCACTCCGCCCACTACCTGCCCCACGGCGACACCGACCTGCACGTCTTCGCGCGGGCGACCGAGCTGCTCTCGGAGCTGACCCGGCGCGGGCACCGGGTCGTGCTCGCGACCAGCGCCCCCGAGGAGGAGCTCACGGTGCTGCGCGGCCTCCTCGACGTCGAGGGCGCCCTCTGGGCCGTCACCTCGTCCGAGGACGCGGACACCGCCAAGCCCGACCCGGGCATCGTCGAGGGAGCGCTCGAGAAGGCCGGCGTCGACGCCGACCACGCCGTCATGGTCGGCGACGCCGTCTGGGACCTGGAGGCGGCAGGTCGCGCCGGGGTCGCCTGCGTCGGCGTCCTCACCGGCGGGACGTCGCGGGCGGGGCTGCTCGAGGCGGGCGCCGTCGAGGTGTGGGACGACGTCGCGACGCTGCTCGACGCGCTCGACGACAGCGCGGTGGGCCGGCTGCGCTGACGCCCCTGGCGGGCGGGCTGCCCGCGTTCGGCCGGCGCCCGGCCGTGCCTAGCGCTTGCCGAGCCGCCCGACGAGGCGGGCCCAGGCGCTCCGCCCGCGGATCGGGCACGGCGCCCGGCGCTCACGGCTCTCGGGGTCGGCCACGAACGACGACGACGAGCAGGCCGTGCAGGTGAGCACCCACGGGTGCACGCTCAGCCCGGAGCCGTAGTACGGGTTGTCGACGAGCCGGGCGCGGCCGCCGCAGCCGGGACAGGTCGGGGTCGCCGTGGGGCGGGTGTGGTCGTTCATCGTCGGGCCTTCCGTGGAGGGACGCCCGGTCGTCCGTGCCCGAGCGCTGCTGCGTCGTCTCGGGTTCGGAGTGCCGCCTCCTCGTGACTGGCCCGGGCCTGGCCCCAGATCGGGGCGCGGCCGCACCGGGCCCACGACGAACACCGCCGAGTGGACGGGACACCGCCGAAGTGGGCGGTGCCTCGTTCACTCGGCGGTGTCGGAGGGTGCTGCTGCCTAGCTCTCGAACGTCGCGTCGAGCGTGATGTCGACGCCGGTCAGCGCCTTGCTCACGGGGCAGGTCTCCTTGGCGTTCTGCGCCGCGGCCTGGAACGCGGCCTCGTCGATGCCCGACACCTCGCCGCGCACGGTGAGGGCGATGCCGGTGAGCTTGAAGCCGCCGGCCGAGTCCGGGCCGAGCGAGACGTCGGCCTTGACGTCGAGGGCCTCGACGGTGCCGCCGGCCTGGCCGAGGACGGCGCTGAACTGCATGGCGTAGCAGGCGGAGTGGGCGGCCGCGAGCAGCTCCTCGGGGCTGGTGGCGCCGTTGGCGTCGTCGGCGGCGCGCTTCGGGAACGAGACGTCGTAGGTGCCGAGCTTCGAGCTCGAGAGCTCGACCTGGCCCTCGCCGGTCTCGAGGCTGCCGTTCCAGGCGGTGCGGGAGGTGCGAGTGGGCATGGTGTCCTTCTTTCGTGGAGGGGATGGTCGGGTCGGAGGAGTCGTGGTGGCCGTGCCTAGGAGGCGCCGCGCACGCTGTCGCCCAGGTCGCCGACCTGGGCCGTCAGGGCCGCGATCGCGGCGGCGTCGAGGCCGGTCGCGGCGCAGATGCTCGCCGGGATGCCGGCGGCCGAGGCCCGCAGTGCCTCGCCGGCGTCGGTCAGCTCGACGCGGACGCTGCGCTCGTCGTCGGGGACGCGGGTGCGTGAGACGAGCCCCTGCCCCTCGAGGCGTCGCAGCAGCGGCGACAACGTGCCCGAGTCGAGGTGGAGGCGCTCGCCGAGGCCCGAGACGCCCGTCGGCCCCTGCTCCCACAGCACGAGCAGCACGAGGTACTGCGGGTACGTGACGCCGAGCGGCTCGAGCAGCTCGCGGTAGCGCGCGGTGACGGCGCGGCTGGCGGCGTAGAGCGCGAAGCAGATCTGCTCGTCGAGCAGGGGCGTCGCGGGGGCGGTCGTGGTCACGAGCACGACTGTAACACGTTGTGCGCAACTAGGTTGCACGCAATTCGTCGAGAGGGCCCCGCCGGCTCGGCGCGCGGCGTCCGTCAGCGGTCCGCCGGGGCGGTCCGCGCCTCCTCGACGGCAGGGTGCGCGGTGGCGAGGTCGATCGCGACGGAGGCGCGGCCCAGCGTCTCGAGGCTCGTCACGACGCTGAACGGCAGGCTGATCGCCGACACGAGCGCCCCGGCGAAGCCGACCCCCGGGAACCCCGCGGCGACCATGACGCCCACGACGCCGACGACCGCGAGGGCCAGGGCGCCGGACAGGCCGAGGAGGAGCGTCACCGAGCCGACCAGGCCCACGTGCTGCTTGCGGGCGGAGGCGAGGAGGCGCGGTGCCAGCGTCGCCGACAGCTCGGGTGCACCGGGGCTCGAGTAGTCGAGCACGAGGCGGTCGTCGCGCCACGAGACGGGGGCGAGGTCGCGTCGGTCGTGCCGCAGCGAGACCCCGACGACGGCGGCGACGCCGAGGGCGGCGGCCACCGAGGCGAGGCTGATCGGCGCCACGACGCGCAGGGCTCCCGCCCAGTCGAGGTCGTCGTCGCCCACGAGCACCCGGTCGACCGCGACCGCCGCGAGCGACCCGACCACGACCGCCACGACGACGAGCCACGCACGACGGCGCGGCGTCAGGAACCGCGGGGCGGCGGCCCGCCACTCGTGCCAGCCACGGCGACGGAGGTCGGCGCGGGTGGGGGACGGCCCGCTCACGGGCGCGCCTCAGAGGCCGGACCGGTCCCGGGCGACGGGGTCGGCGCCTCCTCGGGGGTGGTCGCGTCGAGCACGTGCGCATGGTCGTCGGCGAACCGGCGGAGGCGGCGGTGGCGGACGAGGAACAGCGGCACGAAGGCGACCATCGCGACGGGCAGGACGACGACCAGGACGCGGGTCGCGATCCACGCGTCGTCGGACAGGGCCAGGGGCAGCTGCTGGCAGAGGAGACCTGCGAAGAGCAGCTCCGACTGGGCGATCTGCACCGGGTACGCGACCCTGTTCATCGAGGCCCAGCGTGCAGCGAGGCGCTCGTCGTCGGGGCCGAGCTCGACGGCGCGCCGGCCCATCACGGCTCGTCCCACCCTGCGTGCGCGTTCCTGGTCACGACCGAACAGGCTGGTCACCGTCCGCTGCATCCGCAGCGACACGACCAGGCACGCGCACGAGGCGGCGATGAACGCCAGCCCGGCCGCGACGAGCAGCGCCTGTGCCCCGCCGTCGTCGTCCTCGCCCGGGACGAACGAGAGCCCCACCGCGACCGGCACGAAGGTCAACGCGAACGTGAGCGCGACCGTCCGGACGGCCCGCCGCACCTCGGTGCGGGTGGGCGGCCGCCAGGTCGGCGACTCCGCCTGCTCGGCCGCGCGTCGACCGGCGCGCTCGCCGAGGGCGGGTCCGGCCCAGAGGGCGACGAGGGTCAGGACTGCGCCGACGGCCACGAAGGAGGCGGGCAGCCAGGCCGGCGACCCGCTCAGCACCGCGGACACCAGCACCAGGGCCGCTCCCGCGACCTCGGCGCCCAGCACCGCGGCGAGGAACCGGCGGTGTCGGCGCCTCCCGGCGTCGCTCGCCGGGACGTCCCACGCGGCGAGGACGGCGCCGAGCACGAGCGGTGGCAGCACCAGCAGGCCGAGCCCCGCGACCCCGGCGAGCAGCGGCCCGGTGCCGCCGTCGGTCGAGAGCAGCACCAGCAGCACGGTGCCGCCGATCTGCACGCCCGTCGCGAGGAGCACGGCTCCGACGAACCCGACGACCGCGAGCGAGTCGGGGCCGGAGCCGCGTCGCCGTGGTGCCGGTGGCCGGAGGGCGGTGCTGTCGGTGTCGGTGTCGGGGCGGGCGTCGGTCTCGGCGCGGGCGGCGTCCCGTGCCGCGGGAGCCGCGGCGGGCGAGGGGGAGGCGGCCGGAGGGCGGTGGTCGTCGTCGGTCACCGCCCCAGTCTGGCCGCCCCGCGTTCGGGGGGCGCGGCGCCGGGCGGGTGGAAGCCCGCGGCCGAGGGTGACCGGCGGGCGGGCGGTCCCGGCGCCCGCGTAGCCTCGACTGCATGAGCAGCGACACAGCCGGGCACGACGACCCCACGGGCATGACCGACGACGAGAAGCGCCACGACCAGCTGACGCGGGCGCCCAAGTCGGACGAGTCCGACGCCGCACCGCGCATCACGACGGAGGAGCGCGGCGACGGCGTCACCCGCATCGACGTCGCGGACACCGCCAAGGTGCGACCCGGCGGGGGAGAGGCGCAGGAACTCGACTGACCGGTGCCGGCGCTCCGCTGGCCGGCGCCGGTGTCGGTGCCGCTGGCGGTGTCGGCGGTGCGGCCTACGGTGACGACGTGACCGCGTCCTCGACACCTGCCCGCGCCTCCTCGGGGCTCGACGGGGCGTGCCTGGTCGACGGCTGTGCCCGGGCCGCCGAGGCCGGTGCGCCGGCTCTGCTCTGCGCCCGGCACCTCGACGCGGCCGCCGACTGGTCGGAGCGCGAGCACGGGCTCACCGACCTGCTGCCCTCGCCGTGCGTCGCGTGCGGGTCGCGGCTCGGGGTGCACTGGCCCTCGGGCTGGCTCTGCGCGGTGTGCGAGTGGCGGCACGGCGACTCCCCGGACGGCGAGCTGCCGCCTCCCCGGGTCGACGTCGTCTACTACCTGCGCTTCGACGACCGCGTCAAGATCGGCACCTCGTCCGAGCCGCGACGACGGCTCGCGCGGCTGTGGCACGACGAGCTGCTCGCCTTCGAGCGCGGCGACCGCCTCGTCGAGCACCGCCGGCACGTGCAGTTCGCCGAGCACCGGTTCGGCCGCACCGAGTGGTTCACGGCCGCCCCCGAGCTGATCGAGCACGCCGCCGCGCTGCGGGCCGGGTCGGACGACCCGTGGCGGACCTACGACCGCTGGCGCAGCGAGGCGGTGGCGCTCCGGGGCTGACGCGACGCCGGCGCGCGCCGGCGCGTCGTGCGGCTGCGCGAGTTGCCCCGAACGGTCGCTCGGCTCGCGCGGGAGCGGCATTCTGGGGCAACTCGTCCGCCCGTCGCACGTGCGGCGCGCGTGCTCAGCGCAGCCAGGCGTCGACGTAGAGGTCGCCGCGCACGGCGCGGAACACGTCGAGCAGCTGCGGCACGGTGCTCTTCGTGAGGCCCGACACGACGAGGTCGTGCGGCCCGAGCGCCTCGAGCCCGCCGGTGCGGACGCGCACGACCTCCCACCCGGCGGACCGCAGCGCGCGGTCCTTGCGGCGGTCCGCCTCCTCGCGGTGGCCGACGTGCTCGAGGCCGTGCCGGCCCGTGGAGTCGTACTCGACCGCGACGCGCAGCTCGGGCAGCAGCACGTCGGGCCAGGCCTCGACGTGGTCGAAGAAGGGCCGCGCGATGCGCACGGCGTTGACCCCTGCCGTGAAGGTGATCGCGGCCGTGAGGTCGGCTCGGAGCTCCTGCTCGACCGCGGACGCCGGAGGCGGTGCGCACGCGCTCGAGAACGCCTCGCCGACGGGCAGGTCGGGCGTCGCGCCGCAGAGCTGGCTCGGCCGGCGGGGAGCCGGGGCCGCACGCCGCGCGCGAGCGGTCACGGGGGAGGGGCGGGTCGAGGTCGTGTCGCCCGCGGTCCGTGACGGCCTGTCGTCCGCACGCCGCGACGGCAGGCCGTCTGCGGTTCGCCTCGAGGGCCCGCCGTCCGCGGCGCGTGCCGCGGTGCCGCCCATTCGCCCCGCGGCCGCCGCCCCCACGCGCCGCAGCAGGGCCGCCCGCTCGCCCGCGTCGACGACGGGTGCGGCAGGCGCCGCGGGCCCGTCCGCGCGCGGCCGCTTCGGCGCGGGGTCGATCGGCACCGCGGGCAGCCGGCGGGGCGAGGCGAGCTCGGCGCAGGTCGGGCACCACGACGACCGCCGCCGCTCGCGGCCGGGCCGGTGCCGTTGTTCGTCGGGGGTCGCCACGAAGACGTGCCCGACGTCGCAGAGCCAGGTCAGCCAGACCTCGGCCGCGGGCGGCACCTGGCTGAGCAGCAGCCCTCGGTTGTTCTCGGGCCGGTACTGCCGCACGAGCACGGGGTAGCGCGCCCAGGCGTCGCGGTACGCGCCGGGGGCGTAGGGCACCTCGGCGCCGCGGGACCGCTGTCGGCGGGCCCACCAGCTCTCGATCGGTTCGGGCACGCCGCGACGCTACGACGCACCGCCGACACCCGGGCGCACCGCCGGCGGCGTGAGGCGCCGTCGACGTCGGCCACGACACGAGGAGGCGCCCCCTCGACCCGGCGCCCGTCGCGACGGATGATGGGGACATGACCCGCGCCTCCGTCGTCTCCGTCAGCCGCGACGCCGAGCACCGCTTCTCGAAGCCCGCCGTCGACGAGGTCGTGCTCGTCGCCGGTCTCGGGGTCGAGGGCGACGCCCACTCCGGCACGACCGTGCAGCACCGCTCGCGGGTGGCCCGCGACCCGTCCCAGCCGAACCTGCGCCAGGTGCACCTCGTGCACGCCGAGCTGTTCGACGAGGTCGGCGGGTCGGGCTTCGCGGTGCAGCCCGGCGAGCTCGGCGAGAACGTGACGACCCGCGGGGTCGACCTGCTCGGGCTGCCGCGCGGTGCCGTGCTGCGGCTCGGGGCCGACGCCGTGGTCGAGGTGACGGGGCTCCGCAACCCGTGCCGCCAGATCGACGGGCTGGGGCAGGGCCTGATGCGCGAGCTGGTCAGCCGCGACGACGACGGCGAGGTGGTGCGCAAGGCGGGCGTCATGGCCGTCGTGCTCGTCGGCGGACGCGTGGCGGCGGGCGACCCCGTCCACGTCGAGCTGCCCGCCGGGCCGCACGAGGGCCTCGAACCGGTCTGAGCCGGCGGGGCCGCGGGCCGCGGGGCCGTGGGGCCGCGGAGCGCCCCGGCATGGTGCCGTCGACCCCGGGTCAGGCGCGGTCGTGCAGCGTCACGTGGTAGCCGTCGGGGTCGGCGATCGTGACCGTGCGGCCGAAGGGACCGTCGAAGGGCTCGGCCACGATGGTGTGCCCGTCGGCGGCGAGCGCGTCGTGGATCTGCTGCACGTCGGTCGCGTGCAGCCACAGCGCGACGCCGAGACCGGGCTGGGGCGTCGAGTCGAGGTCGGTGCCGGGCAGCGTGTCGCGGAGGGCGAAGGCGATCGGCGTGGTCGTGAAGACGACGGCGTGCGGTGGCCCGGCGGGGGAGCGGACGAGGCCGAGGTAGCGCTCGTAGAACGCCTGCGACGCGGCGAGGTCGCGGGTCTGCAGCGAGATGAAGTCGGGTCCGGTGACGGGCATGGTGTGCTCCTCTGTTCGTGTCAGGTTCCTGACACGAGTCAACCTATGTCAGAATGCTGACATGAGTCAAGAGGGCACCGGCGTGGACCTGGACACCTCGCTCGGCTACCTCCTCAAGGAGGCGGCCAGCGCGCTGCGCGCGGCCATGGAGGAGGTGCTGCGTCCGCTCGGCATGACCGTCACCCACTACGCCTGCCTCGAGCTGCTCGCGCAGCGGCCGGGCTCGTCGAACTCCGAGCTGGCGCGCGGCACCTTCGTCACCCGGCAGAGCATGAACGTGCTGCTGCAGTCGCTCGAGCGGGACGGCTCCGTCGTCCGGCCCGCCGAGGCGCCCGTCGGCAAGGCCCTGCCCGCGAGCCTCACGCCGAAGGGCCGTCGCCACCTGGCGCAGGCGACGGCGGCCGTGCGGAGCGTCGAGGTCAGGATGCTGGGCGGCCTGGCCGAGGCGGAGCAGGCGACGGCCCGCCGCCTCCTGCGGTCGATGGTGGCGTCGTTGCGCGACGGCGCCGGCGCGCGACCCGACGCGACCTGAACGACCCGACCCGCCCCGACCCGCTCGACCCGACCCGAGGAGGAGCGGCGTCGTCCTCGAGGACGAACTCGCCGCCTCCTGGGCGTCCGGTCGCGCGCGGCGCCCCGGGTCTCCGACAAGCTGGCCCGGGTCGCCCGACCTGCCGCGCCCGCGGCCCGGAGGGCGTCCGAGGAGGAGCGACATGACCATCGAGAAGACCCTCGCGGTGCTGGCCGCCGCCGTGCTGGCCGCCACGACGGCCGGGTGCAGCGCCCCGGCGGCGCCGGACGGCACGTCGACCCCGTCGTCGTCGGCGACCGCGACCGCTCAGCCCGCTCCCGTCCCGACCGACGTCTCCGACGCCGTCGCGGCGGACCTCGCCGCCCTCGAGGCCGAGTACGACGCCCGCGTCGGGGTCAGCGTCGTCGACACCGGCACGGGTGCGACCCTGTCGCACCGCGCCGACGAGCGCTTCGGCTACGCGTCGTCGCTCAAGGCGCTCGCGGCGGCGCAGTTCCTGCACGACGTGCCCGCGGACCAGCGTGACGAGGTGGTCACGTGGACGGCCGCCGACGTCGAGGCCGCCGGCTACTCGCCCGTCACGAGCGAGCACGTCGCCGACGGGCTGCCGCTGGTGCAGCTCGCCGAGGCGGCGGTGCGCCGCAGCGACAACACCGCGCTGAACCTGGTCCTCGCGCGCATCGGCGGGCCGGCCGGGCTCGACGCCGGCCTGGCCGCGATCGAGGACCGCACGACCGAGGTGGTGGGCACCGAGCCCGACCTCAACACGATCGAGCCCGGCAGCACGGACGACACGAGCACGCCGACGGCCTTCACCGCCGACCTCGTCGCGCTGCTCGACGGCCGCTGGCTCGCCGACGACGACCGGGCGCTGCTGCTCGACTGGATGAGCGGCAACGCCACGGGCGACACGCTGATCCGGGCCGGTGCCCCGTCCGGCTGGGTCGTCGCCGACAAGTCGGGAGGCGCGGGCGGCATCCGCAACGACGTCGCGGTGGTCACCCCGCCCGGTCGCGCACCGGTCGTGGTCAGCGTCTTCACGTCGCGGAACGACCCCGACGCCGACTACGACGACGCCCTCGTCGCCCGGACGGCCGCGCTCGTGCTCGGGGCGCTGCCCGCGACGAGCTGAGGGACTGCGGCGGGTGCGCGGAGGGGGACGGCAGGAGGCGCGGTGCCGGTCTCGCACACCGCGCCTCACGGGCTCCCGCCGGCTAGGCGTCCACGTCGGCCGTCGTCAGGATCTCGACGATCTCGTCGGCGCTGGTCGCGCGGCGCATCCGCTGGACCTGCTCCTCGTCGGAGCAGACCTGTGCGATCCGGCTGATGATCTCGAGGTGCGAGCCGTCCTTGCCGGCGATGCCGATGAGGACGTACGCGATCTCGTCGCCGAAGGCGACCCCGTCCGGCACCTGCACGACCGAGATGCCCGACCTCAGGATGTCGCCCGCCGAGCCGTCGTCCCCGTGGGGGATGGCGACGTGGTTGCCGACGTAGACCGTGACGAGCGCCTCCCGGCGGTGCATGGCGTCGAGGTACGCCGGCGTGGCGTAGCCCTGGCGGACGAGGATCTCGCCGGCGGCCGTGATGGCGGCGTCCTTGTCGGTGAAGGACCGCCCCAGCTCGACGTTCTCCCGGGTGAGCAGGTCGGGGTCGACCACGACGGGGGCCTCGGACGCGGGCGCCGCCGCCGAGCTGGTTACCGAGTTGGCCGCCGCGCCGTCCGCGGTCCGCAGCACGTCGACGATGGCGTCGAACTGGGAGGCCTCGACGAAGTTCGTGATCGCCATGAAGCGCACGGAGCCGTCGTCGTGCTGCCGCTTCGTCCGGTCCATGAGGTTCGTGTGGGTGACGATCAGGTCGACCCCCTTCGGGATCTCCTCGATCTTCGAGTTCGTCACGGTGACGTCGAGCATCGCCTTGCGGACCTTGGTCGCGAGGATGGACGCGCCCATCGCGCTCGACCCCATGCCGGCGTCGCAGGCCACGACGACGGAGCGGATCGGCTGACCGGCGGTGCCGGCCGCCGCCAGGCCCGCGTTGATCCGCTCGCGCTCGACCGCGTCGCCCTCGGCGATCTCGTCGTCGTCGCCGCGACGCTTGCCCGTCTTGAGCAGCAGGGCCGCCAGGACGAACGCGACCGCCATCCCGGCGAAGAAGCCGATGAGGTTGCCGGCGAGCGCGCCCTTCGGGGTGAGGGCGAGCATGGCGAAGATGCTGCCCGGCGACGGCGTGGCCACCGTGCCGCCGTCGAAGAGGACGAACATCGACAGCGAGGTGGCGATGCCGCCCATGGTCGCGAGCACGAGCTTGGGGTTCATCAGCACGAACGGGAAGTACACCTCGCCGATGCCGCCGACGCCGGCGATGAGCGCCGCCATGGGGGCGGTCCGCTTGGCGAGTCCTCGGCCGAAGACCGTGATGGCGAGCAGGGTGCCCACGGACGGCCCGGGGTTCGCGTCGACCAGGAACAGGATCGACCGGCCCTGCTCCGCCACCTGCTGGATGCCGAGGGGGGCCATGATGCCGTGGTTGATGGCGTTGTTGAGGAACAGCACCTGCCCCGGGGCCACCGGGACGGCGAGCAGCGGCAGCAGGTCGTTCGCGAGGATCCAGTTGACGCCCGCCGACAGCACGGCCAGCACCACCGCGAAGGCGGGCCCGATGGCGAGGTAGCCGGCGATGACGATGAGCAGCCCGAGGATGCCCATCGAGAAGTTGCTCACGAGCATCTCGAAGCCGGCCTTGACGCGGCTGGCGAAGAACCGGTCGACGTGCTTGAGCAGGAAGGCGGCGAACGGCCCCATCACCATCGCGCCGGCCAGCATCGTCACGTCGGACCCGACGATGACGCCCATCGTCGCGAGCGCTCCGATCGCGCCGCCCCGGGCGCCGTGGACGATGTGCCCGCCGGTGTAGCCGATCAGCAGGGGCAGGGCGTACGTGATGATCGGCGACACGAGGTTCGCGAGGTCGGCGTTCGGGAAGTAGCCCGTCGGGATGAACAGGGCGGTCAGCAGGCCCCAGGCGACGAAGACGCCGAGGTTGGGCATAACCATGCCGCTGAGGAAGTTGCCGAACCGCTGGACGCGCTGCAGGATGCGGCGGTCGTGTCGGGGATGAACGTGCGTCGTTGCGATGTCCATGTGCTGCCTTTCGAGGCGGTGGTCGATCGGGGTGGTGCACGGCCCGTCGACGGCGACGGGCCGCGGGTCAGCGGGACTTGCCGCCGGTGACGTTCAGGGTCGTGCCGGTGATGTAGCTGGCGTGGTCGGAGACGAGGTAGGACACGAGGTCGGCGATCTCGCCGAGCTCGCCGACGCGGCGCAACGGGATGGACGAGGCGTAGTCGTCGTCGATCAGGTCGGGGTCGAGCCCGCGCGTGTACGCGAGCGCCGCGTAGTTCGCGTCGCTGTTCATGGCCGTGCGCTTGTTGATGCCGGGCGCGACGCCGACCACCCGGATGCCGTGCTGCCCGAGCTCCTTCGCCCACGAGCGGGTGAAGCCGTTCAGCGCGGACTTCGTGGCAGCGTAGATGCTCTGGCCCACGGAGCCCTCGGCTCCGGCCTCCGACGAGATGTTGACGATGACGCCCGACTGCTGGTCGACGAAGCGGCGCGTGACGGCCTGGGCGCAGAGGAACGGGCCCTTCTGGTTGACGCCGGTGATGAAGTCGAAGTCGGCCTCGCTGGCCTCGTACTCGGGCTTCTCGCCGTAGAAGTCGACGAGCAGGCGCGGACGGTTGACGCCGGCGTTGTTGACCAGGGCGTCGACGCGTCCGTAGGTCTCGACGACGTCGGCGACCAGGGCCTCCACGCTGGCCTTGTCGGTCGTGTCGCAGGTGACGAAGCGGTCGGACCAGGTGGGGACGTCGTCGTTCGTGCGGAGGTCGGCGACGACGACGATCGCGCCGTTGGCGCGGAGGGTGGCCGAGATGCTGGCGCCGACTCCCGACGCTCCGCCCGTGACGATGACGACCTTGCGGTCGAGGTCGATCCAGTTCTTCATGGTGCGTTCCTTCGGTGCAGTGTGTCGGTGGGGGAGATCGGGACGGAGGACGAGGGACGGGCCGTCACTCGAGGTTCGCGTGGTGCTGCCACAGGCTCGCGAGGTCGATGCCCTCGGTGTCGATCAGGGCGAGGGCGAGCGAGTCGCCGAGCAGCAGCAGGCACTGCTCGAACAGGCTCGTCATCGGCTGGACAGAGCTGACCTCGGCCCCGGTCGAGAACTTCGTCTGCACGGGGATGCGCACGAAGACGCCGGTGTGCGCGGCCATCGAGCTCACCGGGTTCGCGCCGATGTGGGCGACCCGGGCGCCGATGGACGCGGCCTTGGCGGCGATGGCCAGGGGGACGGCGCTCTCACCGCTGCCCGAGCCCACGACGAGCAGGTCCGTGGGCGTGATGGCCGGCTCCGTGACCTGGCCCACCACGACGGTGTCGACGCCGAGGTGACCCAGCCGCTTCGCGACGGACTCGAGCGCGAGCAGGACGCGTCCGACGCCGACGAAGAACACCCGGTCGGCGTCGGCGATGCTGCGGCTGAGCGCGGCGACCTCGTCGTCCGACACCGCGTCGAGCGTGGCGGCGACCTCGGAGACCACGAGGGACTGCGCCTCGGAGAACTTCACCGGGTCACCGCCCCGACGGTCTGCGGCGCGTCGTCCGGGGCGAGCGGTCCGGAGGCCGAGGCGACGACCTCGTCCAGGCGCCGCTTGTTCTCGGCCAGGGTCGCCCCCGGGATGAAGAGGCCCGTGCTGCCGAGGACGAGGTTCGAGGCGCCGGCGCGCACGAGGGCGGGGATGGTGTCGAGCGAGACCCGGCCGTCGACCTGCAGGTCGACCCCGGGCGCCTCGGCGTCGATGAGGGCGCGCAGGCGACGCACCTTCTCGGCGGCGTAGGGCACCTGGGTCTCGCTGCTCGAGGTGGCGTAGCCGGGGTTGATCAGCATCGCGCAGACCATGTCGACCTGGGGCAGCACGTACTCGAGCACCGAGAGCGACGTCGCCGGGTTGAGGGCGATGCCGGCTCGTGCCCCGGCGCGGTGCACGAGGGTGACCAGCCGGTCGACGTGGAGGGTGGGCTCGTGGTGGAACGTGACGCTCTCGAAGCCCATGTCGAGCACGGCGCTGACGAAGTACTCGTTGTTGGTGGACATCACGTGGGCGTCCATCGGCAACGACGTGACCTGGCGGAGCCGGGCTGCCGTGTCGAGCCCCATGGGCATGCTGGGGCTGAAGCTGCCGTCGATGACGTCGACGTGCAGGGCGTCGATGCCGATGCTCTCGAGCTCCTCGACGGTCGCCTGGAGGTTGACCAGGTCGCCCGTCATGATCGACGCCGAGTAGGTGACTGGTCGCATGGCGGCCTGCCTTCCGTGTTCGTGGGCCAGGAGGGTCCGTCGCGCTGCCGGGCGGCGACGCTGGACGGCCCGTGTGTCACAGTAGGAAAGAGCTTTGCGCCGTTCAACGACGGATTATCAACGGATCGAGACACAAATGAACGAGCACGTCCGCACCGGGCAGTCGCTTCCCCGGCTCGTCGCCCCGGGGACGCGCAGGAACATCGCGGTGCTCACGGAGGACGTCCTCAGCGCCGTCGCCGAGGCCGTCGCCGACCTCGGGACGGCCAGCAAGGCCGACCTGGTGCGCCACATGGGGCTGCCACGGTCGACCGTCAGCGCGCACGTCGACTGGCTGCTGAACCGCAGCGTGCTCGTCCACGTCGAGGGAGAGAAGCGCATCGCACGCGGTCGCCCGGCGGAGGCCGTGGCCCTGAACGGCCGGGCCGGCTGGGTCCTCGCCGTCGAGATGGGCGCGCTCAAGACGACAGCGGCCGTGGTCGACCTCGCGGGCGAGGTCCTCGCCCGCCGGCAGGTCGACCTCCCCGTCGCCCAGGATCCCGACTCGTACCTGGGCGCGCTGACCGACCTGCTGCACGAGCTCACCGGCGAGGCCGCCCTGACGGCCGGGCACGCCGTGCCCCCGGCCAACTGGGTCGCGGCGATGGCGCTCCCCGCCCGCATCGACACCGAGACGCGGACGCCCCTGCGGCCGACGATCATGCCCACGTGGGACGGCTACCCGGTGGGGGCGGCCGTCGAGGAGAGGCTCGGCTGCCCGGCGCTCCTCGAGAACGACTGCAGCGTGCGTGCCCTGGGCGAGGCCGGGTTCCTCGGCCCGGAGCACCTGCCGCTGATCTCGGTCCAGATCGGCACCGGAGTCGGCGCCGGCATCGTCGACAGCTCGGGCCACATCATCCGCGGCGCGAACGGGGCCGCGGGCGACGTGGGCCACATCCCCTACTCCCGAGGCGGCGACGCCCTCTGCTCCTGCGGGTCGCGCGGCTGCGTCGAGGCCGTCGCGTCCGTCCCCGCCATGCTCGCCAAGATCGAGGCTGCGGGGGTCACCTGCAGCGACCCGACGCTCCGCGGCTCCGACCTCCTCCTGCGCCTGCTGCTCGAGGGCGACCCCGCGGTGACGCAGGCCATCGACGAGAGCGCCGAGGCGATCGGCGAGGTCGTCGCCTCGCTGTGCAACGTCATCAACCCCCGGCGCGTGATGATCACGTCCGCCTTGGCGAACGTCGGCCACGAGCTCCTCGCCGGGGTCCGGAGCTCGGTCTACTCGCGGGCGCGCCCCCTGGCCACGAAGGACCTGGTGATCGACTACAGCCGGCTCGGCGCCGACGTCGGCATCGCCGGCGGCTACCTGATGGGCCGCGAGCACCTCCTGCAGCCGGGCACCATCAAGGCGCTGCGCGTCACGGGCCCCGACGGCGACGCCTGAGGCGGGAGGCCGGGCCGCGACGACGGGCCCTCGGGTCGGCCCGGACAAGCCGCGTCGGGTGGGCCAGGATGGCGGTGGACGTCACGTCCGCCGCGAGCCCCAGCCGCAGTGCCCTCCCGCCGCCCCGCGTGAGGCACACCCTCTTGTTCCGTCGAGCGCTTGCCCTGGTCACGACTCCCATGAGTGACAGCTCCGGCAGGTCGGTCAGTGGTGCAGGGAATCCATGCCCCGAACAGGGCTCCATCTGTTTCCGAGGACACTCCATGACACTTCCCCTGCGCACCCCTGCGCGTACCCGCCGCCTCCTGCTCGGCGCCCTGGCGCTGTCGACGACGGCCCTCCTGACCGCGTGCGGCGCCGGAGCCGACGTCGGCGGAGCGGGCGTCGCCTGCGACGTCCCGCAGCCCGACAGCGCCACGACGGTCAACGTGCTGTCGTACAACAGCCCGTCGACGAACCCCTTCTCAGACGCCATCGCGACCGGCTGCACGGGCGGGAACCTCACCGTGAACGCCCCGACGACCGACTTCTCGGGCCAGAGCCAGCGGGCCGTCCAGTCCCTGTCGGGCGACCAGGCCAGCTACGACATGGTCGAGGTCTACGGCCTCGTGCTGCCGCTCTACGCCGAGCGCGACTGGATCCAGCCCCTCGACGACCAGATCGACGCGAAGGGCGACGACCTGGCGATCGACGACATCGACCCCGAGCTGCTCGCCGCCCTGCAGTACGACGGCCAGCAGTACGCCCTGCCGACGTTCTGGGGCACCGTCATCTTCGTCTACCGCCAGGACGTCTTCGACGACCTCGGCCTCAAGGTGCCGACCACGTTCGACGAGATGTACGCCGCGGCCGACACCATCCGTGCCGAGACCGACATGGAGAACCCCCTCGCCCTGCCGTTCAACGCCGCGGGCGACACCACCACCTCGTACAACCAGTACCTCGGCTCGCTCGGCGGCTCGTGGTTCGAGGGCGACACGGCCGTCCCCTCGCTCGACACCCCCGAGTCGATCGCCGCGCTCGACGCGATGCGCGCCACCTACCAGCAGATGAGCACGCAGTCGACGTCGTGGTCGTCGCCCGAGGTCATCACGCAGCTGCAGACCGGCCAGGCGGCCATGTCGATGCTCTTCGCGGGCCGCGTCTCGGCGCTGCTCGACGAGGGCCAGACGGACCAGTTCGACAACTTCGCCTTCGCCGTGCCCCCGTCGGTGAAGGAGGGCGGCACGCCCGCCACCAGCCTGTCGGTCGACGGCCTGTCGCTCGCCGCCAACTCGACGGTCGACGACGACCTGCTGTTCGACCTGCTGGGCGTGGCCACGGGCGCGGATGCTGCCGAGGAGGCCGCCGCCGCGACCATCCCGGCCCGCACCACGCAGGCCCAGGCCGCCGACCTGCCCTTCGAGAAGGCCGCGCGCGACGTGCTCGAGGGCGCGAACCCCAACGGGCTGCCGCAGGTGCCCTACATGTCCGACGTCTACGCCGCCATGGCCCCGGTCCTGGCCCGCGTCGTCAACGGCGAGATCAGCTCGGCCGACGGTGCCGCGCAGCTGCAGGCGGCCGCCGTCTCGGCGGTCGCGTCGGCCGGCTTCGCGCCCTGATCGACGGCCGGAGGTGCGGTGCAGGTCCGACCTGCACCGCACCTCCGGCTCTCCCTCGTCCTCCTCGGCACGCGCCCTGCGGCGCCCGTGCCCCGTCCGCGTCAGGACCTCATGAAAGCCAAGGAATTCGCAGCGTTCACCGCTCCGGCGGTCGTGCTGATGGGCGGACTGCTCATCGTGCCGCTGGTCACCACCGTCGTCTGGAGCTTCCAGAACGTCCCCGTCGGCCAGCCCGGTGTCTTCAACGGCCTCGACAACTACGTCGAGATCTTCTCCGACGAACGGTTCGGCAGGGTCGCCGCGTTCACGGTCGGCTACACGCTCGTCGTCACCGCCGCGAAGCTCGTGCTGGGCTACGCCATCGCCCTGCTGCTCGCGCGCGTGCGACGGGGGCGCATGGTGATCCTCGGCCTGCTCATGGCGAGCTACGTCGTGCCCACGGTCATCGGCGCCCTCAACTTCTCGTGGCTCTTCAACGACGTCTTCGGCGGCGTCGTCAACCAGCTGCTCGCCGTGGTCGGCGTCCACGTCGACTGGCTGACCGAGACCGGCCCGGCCCGCACGCTGATCGGCCTGCACGCCCTCTGGCACGAGACGCCGTTCGTCATCCTCGTGCTGCTCGCGGGCCTGCAGACGCTGCCCGAGGAGCCCCTCGAGGCCGCCCAGCTCGACGGGGCGAACTGGTGGCAGCGCCAGCGCTACATGATCCTGCCGCTGCTCGCGCCGCTGATCTCGTTCGTGACGCTCATCAGCATCATGGACAGCCTCAAGGTCTTCGACTCGATCCGCATCATCACGCCCGCGGCGAGCACCGTGGGCACCGAGTCGCTCATGGCGTTCGTCTACCAGGTGGCCCTCGCCGAGTCGTACCGCCTCGGCGTCGCCAGCGCGGTCAACGTCGTGACCATCGTCATCACGCTGCTGCTGCTCATCCCGTTCCTCCGTCAGACCTGGAAGGGCGCCCGAGCCGCATGAGCACCGCCACCCGTATCCCCGCCCGCCGACCGGGCGCCGACCTGCGGCCCGCCGCGCTCGAGCGCCGCCGTCGCGAGCGGATCGGCGGGGCCCTCGCCGCCGCCGCGCTGATCGTGGTCGTCCTCGTCTCGCTGAGCCCGTTCCTCTGGGCCCTGCTGACCGCGATCAAGCCGTTCCAGGACGCCTTCACGAACCCGCCGACCTGGGTGTTCGAGCCGCGCCTCGACGCGTTCGTCGACCTCTGGCGCGGCACGCGCTTCGCCGCCGTCCTCGTCAACACCTTCGTCGTGGCCGTGCTCACCGTCGTCGTGGCGCTCGCCGTGGGCGCGCCGGCCGCCTACGCGTTCGCGCGCTACGCGGGCGTCGTCGGCCCGATCCTGCTGGTGCTCGCGGTCGTGCTGCGCACGATCCCGCGCTTCGCGGTCGTGCTGCCCTTCTACGAGATGTCGCAGGCCCTCGGCATCTACGACACGAACATCGCGCTCGTCGCGGCGCTCGTGGCCGTCAACATGCCGTTCACGCTGCTGCTGCTCGTCGGGTTCTTCCGCGACGTGCCCACCGAGCTCGACGAGGCCGCCATGATCGACGGCTGCAGCCGCTTCGGGGCGTTCCGCCGCGTCATCGTGCCGCTCATGGGCCCCGGGCTCGTCACGGCCGGCGTCTTCACGCTGCTCGTGGCGTTCCAGGAGTACCTGGTCGCGCTGACGCTCACCCAGAACCGGGCCGTCACGATCCCGGTCTTCATCGCCGCGCAGAAGGGCGCGGACGACGTCTCGACCTACCAGACCCTGGCCGCGGCGAGCATCGCGCTCGTCGTCCCGATCGTGCTCATCGCCGTCTTCGCCCGCAAGTACCTGGCGGCCGGGCTCGGGGGCGGCGCCGTCAAGGGCTGACGCGCGCCGCTCCCCCTACAGGCTGTCCGGGTCGAGCAGCAGCGTCGTGCCCTCGAGCAGGTGCTGCTCGGCGTCGAGCACCTCGAGGCCCTGGTTGAGGTAGATGAGGGCCGAGACCGAGATGCCGAAGCGCTGCGCGACGACGTCGGTCAGGTCGCCGCTCGCGACCTGGTAGCGCTTCGGCGCGCCGGAGGCGGTGGTCGCGGTCACCTCGCCGCCCGCGAACGAGGTCGCGCCGCTGTCGACCGGGGCGATGTTCGTCGCCCGCGCCGGCACCGCCCACGGCACGTCGGCCACGGCGAGCACCTTGCCGGTGCCGATCTCGACCGGGGCGTCGACCGGGGCCTCGGCCGTCGAGACGACGAGGCTGCGCAGGTACGAGGGCTGCCCGATCGGCAGCGGGGTCGACACCGAGACCGGCGAGCTCGTCGGGCCGCCGAGCAGCATCGGGCCGCCGCCCGACGACGTGAGCCCGTCGCCCACCGCCGGGGCGATCTCGAAGAACGACGCCTGCACCGAGACGGGCAGCGTCGAGGTGAAGCCCGACACGTCCGTCGTGAAGTCGCCGTTCCCCGTCGCCACCACGCGGTAGTGGAACGAGATGCTGCCCTTCGGGGAACGGACGTCGTCCTCGGCCACGACCGTGCCGGCCGCGATCGGCGTGACGTACGGCGCCTCCTCGGCCGCCTCCGCCGGGGGCGGGGTCGCGGGGCGCTGCGACGGGGCCTCGGACGGCGTGGGGCTCGGGGTCGTGCTGGGCGTGGCGCTCGCCGTGCTGGCCGCGCGCGCGCTCGTCGAGGTCGTCGTGGCGGGCTCCGACGTCGCCGCGGGGGCGCCCGCGGCGAGCGGGCCCCCGCCGCTGAAGGCGAGGACGGTGCCGAGCACGACCGCGACGACCGCGGCCCCGCCGACCACCGCGACCACGGCGGCAGGACGCATGCCGCGTCGCCCGGGCTCGTCGTCGTCGACGTCGTCCGTCGGCACGGCGCCGGTGTGGGCGCCCGTGTCGGCGCCGGTCGCGGCCGTCCCCGAGGAGGCGGCGGCCGGCCCGGTCGCGCCCTCCCCGGTCGTGGGGCGGTGCGTCCAGGGCACCAGTCGCGGGCCGGCGCCGGCCGCGGCGTCCGTGGCCCCTGCGCTCGTCGGCGTCCGGTCGGACGCGGCACCGCCCTGGTCGGCATGGCCTTGGTCGTCGGGCCCCGGCGTCGTCCGGTCGTGATCGTCGTTCATGTTCCCCCCTCCGGGCGATCCTAGGACAGGGCCCGGAGCCCGTCGAGCCGCCCGCCGCCGCCCGCCGCCCCGCGCCGCGGACCGTGGCGGTCGCTCGACGCAGGTCGGCAGGATCCGTCTCGCGTGCCTCCTCGGCTCCTGGCTACGGTCGGGGCATGCCGATCGTCCCCGACACGAAGAACTGGACCTGGGTGCTCGACGAGCGCTGCCCCGAGTGCGGGTACGACTCCGCCGCGGTGGGCCTCGGCGACGTGCCGGGCCTCGTCCGCGCGAACGCCGCGGCCTGGCCGGCCGAGCTGCGCCGCGCCGACGTCCGCGAGCGGCCCGACGACGCGACGTGGTCGCCGCTCGAGTACGCGGCCCACGTGCGCGACGTGTTCCGCGTCTTCGACGGGCGCCTCGTGCTGATGCTCGAGCAGGACGCCCCCGCCTTCGCGAACTGGGACCAGGACGCCACGGCCGTCGCCGACGACTACGCCGGCCAGGACCCGGCCGCCGTCTCCGACGACCTGCTCGCCGCCGCCGAGGTCGTCGCCCGGCGCTTCGAGGAGGTGCCCGCCGACCAGGTGCACCGCACCGGCCTCCGCAGCGACGGCGCCGCCTTCACGGTCGAGACGCTCGCCCGCTACTTCGTGCACGACCCGGTGCACCACCTGCACGACGTGCGTCGCTGACGACCCCTCCGCCGCGGGTCAGCCGGCCGCGACGCCCAGCACGACGCCGAGCGCCGCGACGCCGGCGGCCAGAGCGAGGGCCGCCACCGCCGCGGGCAGCGCGCCCCCGGTCGTGGGCACCCTGTCGGACGAGCCGGACGAGCCGGTCGCACCGCCCGCGTCGTCGGTCGCGGCGTCCCGGGCCGAGACGAGGAGGCGGTGCACCCGCCGGTACCGCCGGTGCGCCGCCGCCAGCACCGCCAGCGAGGCGACGACCCCGACGCCGGCGAGCACCAGGGCCGACGGGCCGAGCAGGGCCGGCAGGACGCGCAGCCCGATCAGCGACCCCACGGTGAGCGCCAGCCCGGTGCGGCGCCAGGCGAGGGCGGTGCGCTCGGGCTGCAGGCCCGCGTCCCAGGGGCGGTCGAGCGGAGAGGCGTCCGAGGTCACGCCAGCACGACCCCGAGCAGCACGAGCAGCCCGGCGACGGCGACCGCGGCCACGAGCGGCAGCGTGAGGGGCGCCGACGGCAGGGGCCGGTCGGCGCGGAGGGCGCGCTCGGTGCGGGTCCAGCCGACCCAGGCCTGCACGGGAACGGCGATGCCCGCCACGATCAGCACGAGGGAGGCGGCGAGCCGCAGCCCGGGCTGCAGGCCGAGGCCGAGCGCCTCGAGGGCGACGCCGCCGGCGACCAGGGCGAGGGCGGTGCGCACCCAGGCGAGGAACGTGCGCTCGTTGGCGAGGCTGAACCGGACGTCGGGCTCCTGCCCCGTGCCGTAGACGCGACGGGGGAACCGACGGTCGCGGTCCCGGTCGCTCACCGGCCGCCTCCTGCGCGCCTCTTCCGGATGCGGATCGGGCCCTTCGCCGTCGACGGGTCGACGACGGAGCCGCCCTGCGTGATGTCGACCTCGCCGGCCGCGACGAGCCGACGTGCGGCACGGCGGACCGGCTCCATGAGGTCCCGCCAGGCCGCCTCGTCGTCGGGGGCGATCGAGCGGGCGACGTCGGAGGGGCAGATGGTCGAGGTCGCGGCGCGCGCGGCGAGCAGCTCGCGGATGCGCTCCTCGAGCTGACGGTCGAGGGCGGTCACCTTGCGGCGACGGCACGCGTCGCTGCAGTACGCGACCTCGTCCCAGTTCGCCGCCCACTTCTTGCGCCACTCGATGCGGCGGCCGCACGAGCGGCAGGTCTTGTCGTCGGGCGTGCTCACCCCTCCATGGTGCGCCTCCGTGCCGGGCAGCGTCCTGGGACGACGCGACGGGGCGCGCTTGCGCGGCGCCCGCGGGCCGGGGATGCGCCCTCGACAGAGCGGTCCGCCCTCGCTAGCGTCGAGGGGCGACGGCGTCGACCGGGTCGTCGCGAGACCCCGACGGCTGCGCCGTCCGCCCCGAGGAGGCGCGCTCATCCCACTGCCCCGCTCG
The DNA here is from genome assembly GCF_011761235.1 of Frigoribacterium faeni. Classification (GTDB taxonomy): domain Bacteria; phylum Actinomycetota; class Actinomycetes; order Actinomycetales; family Microbacteriaceae; genus Frigoribacterium; species Frigoribacterium faeni_A. The sequence goes on along the minus strand of NZ_JAAOYW010000002.1, from coordinate 402,981 downwards.
CTCGCCGTCGCCGGGCCCGTGCCCGTCTCGCGGCCCTGGATCGCCTGGGCCCGGGCCGTCGCCCACCTCACCACCGCGGGGCGGGCCAGCCGCTCGGAGTTCTGGTGGACGTGGCTGCTGCAGATGGCCATCGCGGCCGTGCTGCTGCTCGCGGTGCCGCTGCTGACGGGGCAGACGCAGGGCCTGCGCCTGCCGACGGGGCCGTTCGGGCCGGGGCCGCTCGGCACCCAGCCCGTGTTCTCGTGGAACGACACCTCCGGCCAGCCGGTGGGCGGCGCCTCCGTCGTCGTCTGGACCGTGTGGTCGCTCGTCACGCTCGCCCCGATGGTGGCGCTCGCGGTGCGGCGGCTGCACGACGCCGACATCTCGGGCTGGTGGGCGCTCGTCGCCGTGGTCGTGCCGGTCGTCTCGTTCATCGTGCTCGTGCTGCTGGCGCAGCGGTCGAAGCCCGCCGGGGTGCGCTTCGACCGGGCGCCCGGCGCAGCCGCCGGAGGCGCACCCGCTGCGGGCGCACCTGCTGCGGGCGCACCTGCTGCGGGCGCACCCGCTGCGGGCGCACCTCCTCTGGCGCCCCCGGAGGGCGGCCGGTAGGATCGACGACGGTCGCGCGGCACGTGCGGCCCCGGGCGTGCACGACAGCGCGCAGTCGGGATCACCATCCTCCCCGCCCTCCCGGCGCTGCAGCAGAGCTGCCGGCGCCGCGGCACCGCGGGTCGAGGGAACGGCGCCCGCCGACTGACCGAGACCCCTCATGACACCTGCTCCCCAGGGTCGTCCCTCGACGACCTCCGCCACCGCCTCCTCGTCCCCGACCACCGCCTCCTCGGCGGGGCGCGCCTCGACGCCGGCGAGGTTCCCCCTCGCCGGCCTGCTCGCGCTCGCCGTCGCGACGTTCCTCAGCATCTCGGGCGAGATGCTGCCGACCGGCCTGCTGCCCGAGATGAGCGGCGAGCTCGGCGTCAGCGAGTCGAGCATCGGCCTGCTCGTCAGCGTCTTCGCCTTCACCGTCGTGCTCACGAGCACCGGCCTGACGCACCTGACCCGCAGGCTGCCCCGCCACCTCGTCGTCGTCGGCCTCATCACCGTGCTCGCCGTCAGCGCGGCCCTCACGGCGATCGCGCCGACCTACGAGCTCGTCGTCGCGTCGCGGGTGCTCGGCGGGCTCGCGCACGGCATGTTCTGGGCCATCGGGGGCGCCTACGCGGCGCACCTCGTGCCCCGTGAGCAGGTCGGACGCGCGCTCGCCGTCGCGATGAGCGGCGGCACCCTCGCCTTCGTGCTCGGCGTGCCGCTCGGCACCGCCCTCGGCCAGGCGCTCGGCTGGCGCGCGGCGTTCGGCATCCTCGCCGGGGCGATGGCGCTCGGCGCCGTGCTCGTGTGGCGACTGCTGCCGCCGGTCCCGTCGACGCACGACGCGCCTCCTGCGGCCACCGCGACCGCGACGGGGAGCGTCCCGACGCTGACCGGCTCGACGCCGGTCGCGTCGCGGCACCTGCCGCCGCCGTCGGTGCTCGGCATCGTCTTCAGCTGCGTCATCACGGCCGTCTTCATGATCGGCCACTACTCGTTCTTCACCTACATCGCGCCGTACCTGCTGCGCTCGACCGGCATCGCGGAGTCGAGCCTCAGCGTCGCGCTCTTCGCCTTCGGCATCGCCGGCGGCGTCGGCCTGCTGATGGTGGGGTGGTTCCTCGGCAAGCGCCCGCGCGTCAGCATCCCCGTCGGGGTGGGCGTCGTGGTGGTCTCCGTGCTGGCACTGGTGCTGTTCGAGGGGCGGCCGGGCCCCTCCCTCGTGGCCTTCGTCGTCTGGGGCGTGACCTTCGGGGCGCTGCCGCCGCTGTTCCAGACCAAGATGCTGCAGGTCAGCCCGGAGCGGCACCGCGACATCGCGAGCGCGTTCTACACGACCGCGTTCAACACCGGCATCGGCGGCGGGGCCCTGATCGGGGCCCTCGTCCTCGACGGGTCGGGGCTCGACACGCTGCCGCTGCTCTACGTGGTGGTCGCGGCCGTGGTGCTCGTCGCGGTCGTGGTGACGGACCGCGTGCTGGTCGCCCGCGCGCGCCGCTGAGCACCGGCGCGGCCAGGCCCGCGCCGGGCCCGGGTCCGGCCGCGCGCTCGGGCCCGCGCCCGGGTGCACCGCCGCGCCCGGGTGCACCCCCGCGCGCGCAGAGAACCACGTTCCGTTCAAAGAACCACGATGCAGCGTGGTTCTTTGAACGGAACGTGGTTCGTCGGCGAGGGGACGAGCGCCGCACGTGCGAACACCGCCACACGCGCGAACACCACCGAGTGAACGGAACACCGCGTCAGTGGGCGGTGTTCCGTTCACTCGGCGGTGTCGGAGGGGTGCTGCGGAGCCGGGCGCGGCACGTGACCGTGCCCGCCGCGCGGCCTAGCGGCGGCGCGAGGAGCCGCCGCGGGGAGCGGAGCCCCCGCCGCTGCGCTTCTGGAACTGGCGGATGATGATCGGGATGAGCAGGGGCGCGAGCCTGCGGAGCAGCGAGGCCATGGGTGACTCCGTATCGTCGGTGGTGGAGGGTCGACGGTACCCGTCCGCTGACGAGTCGGCGCGGCCGACGCAGAACCGCCCCCGCGCCGTGCGCCCCGCGGCCAGGCGGCCGTCGGTGCCCCTCGGTAGGGTGACACGGCCCGTCGGCGCAGGGAGCCGACGGCGATCACCGGGGGAGACACCCATGACACCGACCATCTCGACGACGCGTCCGCGCCGGGCGGCCGCGACCGCCGCCTCCGGGGCCCTCGCCCTGGCCTTGCTGTTGACGGGCTGCACGGGCTCCGGCGGCGACGGCTCCGGCGACGAGGCGAGCCAGGGCTCGACCGCGGGCAGCAGCAGCGGCAGCACCGCCGCCGCGGGCGACGGCGAGCCCGGCTCGATGATCGCGGTCGACTCGTGCGACGCGGTCGGCGAGACGCTCGGCTCCGCCATCGACGGGCTCGAGCTGCGCGACGAGAGCACGGCCACCGACGCGGGCTTCCAGTGCACGTGGACCTCGCCCGGCGACACGGCCGACGCGAGCACGGTCCAGGCCGTCATCGCGGCGGCCGAGGCGCAGGAGCTCGACGAGGCCGCCTTCGCCGAGCGGGTGGCGACCATCTCGGCCGCCGAGGGCGTCAGCACCGTCGACGACGGCCGCGCGGCCGACCTCGACGGCCAGGCCTTCACGCAGACCGGCGAGAGCGCCGGCATCCAGGTCAACGGCGGCACCGTGGTCACCCCGCACGGCCTCTTCAACGTCACGGCGACTGCGACGAACGACACCTCGCTCGACGCCGACGGCGCGCTCGACGCCGCGTTCTCGCTGATCGAGCAGGGCTGACCGACCCCAGCTGATCGAGCAGGGCCGGCCGAGACCGGCTCACCGAGCAGGGCCGACCGAGCCCGGCTCAGCGCGCGAGCACGCCCGTCATGAACGCGGCGATCGCGCGCTGGCCGGCGTCGTTCGGGTGCACCCCGTCCGACGACAGCAGGCTGCCGAGGTCGGTCGTGCCCGCGCTCGCGAGCGCGTCGCCCAGCGAGACCGACACGACGCCGGTCTCGTCGACGACCCGCGCGAGGGCGTCGGCGTAGTCGGACAGCGGCGCCCGGCCCGGGTCGGCCAGGCCGCCCGCGACCGGGAACTCGTCGACGACCACGACCGTGGGAGGCGCGTCGAGAGCCTGCAGGCCCTCGACGACGTCGAGGTAGCCGGCCTCGAACTCCTCGGGGTCGAGGCCGCGCAGGTCGTTGGCGCCGAGCGTGACGGTGACGACGTCGGGCTGGGCGGCGGCGACGGCCGCGAGCCAGCCCGCGAGGTCGTCGGTGAAGGTCGCCGTCGTCGCGCCGGAGCGTGCCGAGTCGTACAGCGTCACCCCACGGTCGCGGTCGCCGTCGAAGGCGGCGAGGCCGTGCATCACGACGGGGTCGTCCGAGTCGGGGTCGACCGTCACGGTGAGCGTGTGCGGGCCGGCGCCGAGGCCCTCGACGGGCGTGACCGACGACGACGCCACGGAGTCGTCCGTGTCGACGCGGCCCTGCCGGGAACCGTCGACGTCCCAGGTGAACGAGCCGCCGCCTCCTGCCCACCAGAGGTCGACGTCGGTGCCGGTGACGGGCCAGCTGACCTGCGCGCCGGGGTCGAGCGCGAGGCTGCGGAAGCCCAGGTCGGGCGACGTGCCGTCGGGCTCGACGCGGCCCTGGCGGTCGGCGGCCCAGTCGCCCCAGGGCGAGTCCGGGCCGTAGGTCGCGAAGACGGCCGGCCGGTAGCCGACGCCCCCGGCGACGCCCTCGACGGGGTGCGCGGCGCGGAGCGCGTCGCGGGTGAGGTCGGTCCAGCGGAGGTCGACCGAGGAGGCGCCCTGCCCCTCCGTGATGGAGTCGCCGACCGCGAGCCACCGGGCGGGCGACGAGTCGACGTCGGCCAGGGCGGCGTCCCACGCGGCCCAGGCGTCGTCGGAGCCCGTGCTCGTGCCGGAGCCCCGGCCCGAGTCGGGGGTCGCCGCCGACGTGCCGCCCGTCGGCCCGGTCGTGGGCTCGTCGTCCGGTGCGTCGCCGCCGGTGCAGCCGGTCAGCAGCAGGGCCGCGGCGAGCAGCCCCGCGACGGGGAGGGCGCGTCGCGTCGACGAGCGAGCCGAGGAGGCGCGGGTCACGACTCCGTCACCTGCCCGCCCTCGACGCGCCACTGCCGGTCGAGCCTGACCGTCTCGAGCATGCGGCGGTCGTGCGTGACGAGCAGCAGCGTGCCCTCGTACGACTCGAGCGCCTGCTCGAGCTGCTCGATCGCGGCGAGGTCGAGGTGGTTGGTCGGCTCGTCGAGCACGAGCACGTTGACGCCGCGGGCCTGCAGCAGGGCCAGGCCGGCGCGGGTGCGCTCGCCGGGCGACAGCTCGTCGACGGGTCGGGAGACGTGGTCGGCCTTGAGGGCGAACTTGGCGAGCAGCGTGCGCACCTCGGCCTGCGGCCAGTCGGGCACGAGCGCCTCGAAGGCGTCGGCCAGCGGCTCGTCCCCGGCGAGGAGGGCGCGGGCCTGGTCGATCTCGCCGACGGCGATGCTGGCTCCCCGGCTGGCGCCTCCTTCGCTCGGTTCCTGGCGGCCGAGCAGGCCGCGCAGCAGCGTCGACTTGCCCGCGCCGTTCGGGCCGGTGATGCCGATGCGGTCGCCGCCGTCGACCTGCAGCGAGACGGGCCCGAGCACGAACTCGTCGCCGGGCTCGCCCTGGCGGAACACCGCGCCGCTCAGCGTCGCGACGACGGCGCTCGACCGGGGCGCGGAGCCGATCGTGAACTCGAGCTGCCACTCTTTCCGGGGCTCGTCGACCTCGTCGAGGCGCGCGATGCGGCTCTCCATCTGGCGCACCTTCTGCGCCTGCTTCTCGCTCGACTCGGCCGAGGCCTTGCGGCGGATCTTGTCGTTGTCGGGCGCCTTCTTCATCGCGTTCCGGACGCCCTGGCTCGACCACTCGCGCTGCGTGCGGGCGCGTCCGACGAGGTCGGCCTTCTTGTCGGCGAACTCGTCGTAGGCCTCGCGGGCGTGCCGGCGGGCCGTCTCGCGCTCGTCGAGGTACGAGTCGTAGCCGCCGCCGAACACGCGGTTCGCCGACTGCGCGAGGTCGAGTTCGAGCACCTTCGTGACGCAGCGGGCGAGGAACTCGCGGTCGTGGCTGACGAGCACGACGCCGCCGCGCTGGCCCTGCACGAAGCGCTCGAGCCGCTCGAGGCCGTCGAGGTCGAGGTCGTTCGTGGGCTCGTCGAGCAGGGCGACGTCGAAGCGGCTGAGCAGCAGGGCCGCGAGGCCGACCCGGGCGGCCTGGCCGCCGCTCAGCGACGTCATGGGGCTGTCGGGGCCGACGGCGCCGCTGTCGAGGCCGAGCTCGGCCAGCACCTGGGGGAGGCGCTCGTCGAGGTCGGCCGCGCCGCTCGCGAGCCAGCGGTCGAGGGCCGTCGAGTACACGTCGGCGGGGTCGAGCCCGTCGGCGCGGGGAGCGGCGTCGACGTCGCCGAGGGCGGAGGCGGCCTCGTCCATCGCGGCGGCGGCCTGCGTGCAGCCCGTGCGGCGGCCGATGTAGCCGGCGACGGTCTCGCCGGGAACGCGCTCGTGCTCCTGCGGCAGCCAGCCGACGAAGGCGTCGCCCGGGCTGAGCACGACGGAGCCGTCCTGCGGCTCGTCCACCCCCGCGAGGAGGCGCAGCAGCGTCGACTTGCCGGCCCCGTTGACGCCCACCACGCCCACGACGTCGCCGGGCGCGACCGTGAGGTCGAGGTGGTCGAAGAGGGTGCGGTGCCCGTGGCCGCCGGCCAGGTCCTTGGCCACGAGTGTCGCGCTCATCCGCCCATCCTCCCAGGCCCGCGCCCTCGCCGCTGCGGGTCACCTCCCTCGTTCAGGAACCCGCGTCCTGATCCGTGCTCGCGGGGGAGGCGCAGTCCTGAGTCGTGCACGATGCAGGATCGGCGCCGTGCCGGTTCCTGCACGACGGTGCACCACGCTCGCCCGTCGTGCGGGGCGGGTGTTCCGGGCCGAGGGCGGGTCGGCGTCGACCCGCCCTCGGCCCGGATGACCCGCCGTCGAGCTCGCCGGGGCGGCCGGGCCGGGCGGGGCGGGGCAGGCCCGGGCTGCGCGACGCGGCTCAGCGCGGGCGCACCGGGCCCCAGGGCAGCTCGGGCGTCCGCTCGCCCGTGCGGGCGAAGTGCACGGCGGCAGCGACCGAGCGACGACGCAGCTCGCGAGCCCCGAGGAGGCGCGGGTACGGCTCGCCCTCGACGGGCACCGTCGCGGTGTCGAGGGCCTCGAGCCACGGCCCGGCCGCGGCGTCGTCGGCCTGCAGGACGAAGGAGGCGGTGGCCCGCTCCCGCAGGAGGAACATGCCCGCCTGCCCCCGCCGCAGCTCGACCACGAAGACCCGCTGGTCGCGTTGCCTGCGGACGGCCTTCTCGAGGGTCCCGGGGGACGGGTCCACCGCCTCCCACCGGAGACGGCCCTTCTCGAGGCCGAGCACGGTGCGGCCCGGCACGTCGCCGGGCTCGGTGGGCGGGGCGAGCTCGCGCACGGCGCGGGCGTCGGCGCGGGCGCGCAGCCAGGCGCCGAGCGTCGCTCCGCAGAACACCCCGGCGGAGGTGGTGAGCACGTTCCACGCCTCGGGCAGGCCGGGCGCGACGGTCGGGACGACGAGGACGACGCCGACCGTGACCGAGAGGCGGACGGCGTCCGGGCGGAACGGGCGGCTGCCCGCGACCGCGACCGCGAGGACGGCGACGACCGCCCAGAAGGCGACGAGGCCGGGCGTGACGCCGCCGAAGAGGGAGGCGGCGACGCCGATCGGCAGCGCGGCGACGGCGAGGACGCGGCGGTCGACCGAGGGCGGCGCCAGCGGCGGCGACGGGGGGAGGCGGCGGAGGACGTCGGCGGGCTGCTGATGGCGGTCCGGTGCGCTCCCCACGAGTTCCCCCTCGTCGTCGGCTGCTCCCGTCGGCGGCCCGACCTCGATCCTGGCAGTGCCCGGGTCCCGGGAGCGTGCGACGCGCCTCCTCGTGCTCGTGTCGTCGGCGACCCAGGCGCGGCCCAGGCGCGCCCCAGGCGCGATCCAGCCGCGACCGAGCCCGGCCTGGCAGGCTGGGCCGATGGCTACCCTCACTCGTCCCCGCCGCGGCAAGGTCATCGCCGGAGTCTGCGCCGCCCTCGCGAACCGCTTCGGCCTCAGCCCTTTCTTCGTGCGGCTGCTCTTCGTGCTGTCGCTGCTGCTGCCCGGGCCGCAGGTGCTGCTGTACCTCGTGCTCTGGGTGGTGTTCCCGAAGGAGGGGCGCTAGCCCCTCCCCGGTCTGGCCGCTGGGCCGCCGCTCAGGGCAGCGTCTGCACCAGGCTCTCCTGCAGGTAGCCGAGCCAGTCGAAGACGTCGTGCATCACCATCACCTGCGGGTCGTCGCTCGGCGCCGGACCGTCGGCCGTGACGCCGAGGCGGCTGCCGAGCACGAGCCGCAGGTCGGTCAGCGTGCGCAGCCACGACTGCTGCGCGGCCTGGTCGAGGCGCTCGGCGGCAGGAGGCGCCAGGTCGTCGAGCACGCGGCGCGCGTTCGCCAGCTTGCGGGCGGTGAGGTCGTCCGAGGTGAACCTGCGGAACTCGGCCGCCGCCTCCTCGTCGTCGGGGTAGGCGGACGGCAGGAGGCGCGCGACGGCCGGGTCGTTCGCGTCGCCGCCCTCGAGCACGGTCACGAGCTGCGCGACGAGGTCGCCGAGCAGCCGGGCCTCGTGCTCGGGCAGGTCGAGCAGCAGGTCGTCGCCGCGACGCCGGAACGGGATCACTCGTCGGCCTTCGCGACGGTCGCCCAGAGGCCGAAGTCGTGCAGGGCCTCGACGTGCCGCTCCATCGCCTCGCGCGGGCCGGTCGCCACGACGGCGCGGCCGGTCGTGTGCACCTGCATCATCAGCCGCTCGGACTCGGCCGCGGCGTAGCCGAAGTAGCTGCGGAACACCCAGCTCACGTACGACATGAGGTTCACCGGGTCGTCCCAGACGAGCACGACCCAGGGCACGTCCGGCGCGACGAGGAGGCGCTCGCCGGTCTCGGTGCCGGTGCGCGTGTCGTCGAGGGTGTGCGTCACGGCTCCAGCGTGCCACGGCTCGCCCGAGAGGACGAACGGTCTCGTTCGCCGACCGTCACGGCGCAGGAGGCGGGGGTGCGGTCGGGCGCCGCCCCGTCTCGCCGCCCCGGTCTCGTCTCCGCCGTCTCGCCTCCGCCCAGGAGCCCGAGTTATGATCGACCCGTCGCGACTGGCGTTCAGATGGTCGACCATCGGGGAGCGACGCACACACGGTACGTGGCCGTACGCCTGGGCCACCTCACCACCTGAAGAACCGGCACCTCCGTGCCGCCCTCGTCCCGTGACCGTGTAGAGAGAGACCCGCCATGACGATCCAGTCCGAGTCCGGCCCCAGCGTCGCCGGCCAGAAGCTGCCCTCGACCTTCAACGCCCCGCTCAGCGAGGTCGACCCCGAGATCGCCGCCGTGCTCGAGCAGGAGCTCGGCCGTCAGCGCGACTACCTCGAGATGATCGCCTCCGAGAACTTCGTGCCGCGCGCCGTGCTCGAGTCGCAGGGCTCCGTGCTCACCAACAAGTACGCGGAGGGCTACCCCGGGCGCCGCTACTACGGCGGCTGCGAGTTCGTCGACGTCGCCGAGAACCTCGCCATCGAGCGCGCCAAGTCGCTCTTCGGCGCCGACTTCGCCAACGTGCAGCCCCACTCGGGCGCGCAGGCCAACGCAGCCGTGCTGGCAGCGCTCGCCGACATCGGCGACACCATCCTCGGCCTCGAGCTGTCGCACGGCGGCCACCTCACGCACGGCATGAAGCTCAACTTCAGCGGCAAGATGTACAAGGCCGTGGCGTACGAGGTCGACCCCGAGACGTACCTGATCGACATGGACGTCGTCCGTCGTCAGGCGATCGAGCACAAGCCGAAGGTGATCATCGCCGGCTGGTCGGCCTACCCCCGCCAGCTCGACTTCGCCGCGTTCCGGGCGATCGCCGACGAGGTCGGCGCGTACCTCTGGGTCGACATGGCGCACTTCGCCGGGCTCGTCGCCGCCGGCCTGCACCCGTCGCCCGTGCCGCACGCCCACGTCGTCTCGTCGACCGTGCACAAGACCCTCGCCGGGCCGCGCTCGGGCGTGATCCTCTCGAACCACGAGCCGCTGTTCAAGAAGCTCAACTCGGCCGTGTTCCCGGGCCAGCAGGGCGGCCCGCTGATGCACGTCATCGCCGCGAAGGCGACCGCGTTCAAGCTCGCGGCCGAGCCCGAGTTCAAGGACCGCCAGGAGCGCACCATCCGCGGCGCCCAGGCGCTCGCCGCGCGCCTCACGCAGCCCGACGCGAAGGCGGCCGGCGTCGACGTGCTCACCGGCGGCACCGACGTGCACCTCGTGCTCGTCGACCTGCGGGCCAGCGAGGTCGACGGCAAGCAGGCCGAGAACCTCCTGCACGAGGTCGGCATCACCGTGAACCGCAACTCGGTGCCGTGGGATCCTCGCCCGCCGATGACCACCTCCGGCGTGCGCATCGGCACGTCCGCCCTCGCGACGCGGGGCTTCGACGACGCCGAGTTCGCCGAGGTCGCCGACATCATCGCGGCGACGCTGATGCCCTCGCCCGACATCGCCGCGCTGGCCGCGCGGGTGAAGGCGCTGACCGACGCGTTCCCGCTCTACGCGTGAGCGTGGGCGTGGGCGACGCGACCAGCGCCTCCTCGTCCTCCGCCGTCGCGGGCACGAGTGTGCCTGCGGGGGCTGGCGGGGCGCCTGCCAGTGCTGAGGCGCCTGTCGGTGCCGTGGTGTCTGCCGCCGGCGGGGTGCCTGTCGGTGCTGACGTCGACGCGCAGGGGCGGCCGCTGATCGCAGGGCCGGGCAGCGCCGTGAAGATCGACGGGACCGCCCTGGCCGCGAGCGTCAAGGCCGACCTGCGCGAGCGTGTCGACGTCCTCAAGGCGCGCGGCGTCGTGCCGGGGCTCGGGACGATCCTGGTCGGGGCCAACCCCGGGTCGCTCTCGTACGTCGCCGGCAAGCACCGCGACTGCGCCGAGGTGGGCATCGAGTCGATCCGCATCGACCTGCCCGACACCGCGTCGGAGGCCGAGATCCGGGCCGCGATCGAGACGATGAACGCCGACGACGCGGTCACCGCCTTCATCATCCAGCTGCCGCTGCCCGAGGGCATCGACCCGACGGCGATGCTCGAGCTGATGGACCCCGCCAAGGACGCCGACGGCCTCCACCCCGTGAACCTCGGCGAGCTCGTGCTCGCCGTGCCCGGGGGCAAGGGAACCATCGACACGCCCCTGCCGTGCACGCCGCGGGGCATCGTCGCGATGCTCCGCGCCTACGACGTGCCGATCGCGGGCACGCACGTGACGATCGTCGGGCAGGGCCTCACGGTCGGCCGTCCGCTCGGGCTGCTGCTCACCCGGCTCGAGGCGACCGCCACGCTGACGCATTCGCGCACGGTCGACGTCGCCGCGGAGGTGCGCCGGGCCGACATCGTCGTCGCGGCCGCCGGGGTGGCCGGCCTGGTGAAGCCCGACTGGGTCCAGCCCGGAGCGACCGTGATCGACGTGGGCATCACCCGCGTGCTCAACGAGGAGACGGGCAAGTACAAGCTGCGCGGCGACGTCGACCCGGCCGTCGCCATGGTCGCGGGCGCCCTGTCGCCCGTGCCCGGGGGCGTCGGCCCCATGACCCGCGCGATGCTGCTCGCGAACGTGGTGGAGGCCGCCGAGCGCGTCGCCTGAGGCGCGACGCGACGCGACGCCGCGCCGCGCCGCGGCGCCGGGGCCCCGGGGCGCCGGGGCAGCGGCGCGCTGCACCGTCGCGCTGCACCGTCGCGCTGCACCGTCGCGCTGCGCTGCGCCGCGCGCCGCGCCTCCTGCCGCACGGGCGGGTTCGTCGTCGGCGGGCCGTCGCGAGCGACCGCCCACGACGAACCCGCCCGCTCTGCCGGGGGTTGGCGGCGTCCTGTACGAAAAGGGACGAGTTGCCGCGGGGCCCCACGGCAGGTCGTCCCTTTCCGGGTACTCCGCCCGGCCCGCGGCCGCGGGCCCGCCGGAACGGGCGCGCCGACCAGGCCGCGGCGCGGCGCGGCGCGGCGCGGCGTGGCCGGCGGACCGCCTTCTTGCGACGCGGGCGACTCCACCCTGGGCGGGCTCTCATGAGCGATCGCGAGCGACGGACTCGCCGCTCGGCTCTGCGGGAGCCGGGCTGACCGCTCTGCCGCTGGCGGCGCAGGAGCCAGCGGTGCTCTCCTGCCGCACGGGCGAGTTCGTCGTCGGCGGGCCGTCGCGAGCGACCGCCCACGACGAACCCGCCCGCCCTGCCAGCGCTCGGCGGCGTCCTGCCGGGAAAGGGACGAGTCGCCGCGGGGCCCCACGGCAGGTCGTCCCTTTCCGGGCACCTTGCGGGTGCTCTGCGCGGCGCGGGACCCGCGGCGGCGGCGGCCCGTCGGCGTCGCCGCCAGCCCGGGCCCGCGGTGCCGCGGCGCGGCCGTCGGCCCGGCCTGCGGGCCGACGCACCGGGCGCACCGGCCGGGCCCGGGGGCCGCAGCGCCGGGCCCGCGGCGCGAGGCCGGCGGGCCCGGCGGGCCCGCCCGCGCACCCCGCGTCAGGCGTCGCGGCGGGCGCCCTCGGCGGGGTGCACGGTGAACACGGTCGGCGCCGTGTAGCCCGCCGAGGCGAAGGCGGCCGTCACGGCGGACGCCACGGCGTCGCGGTCGGCCGTGCGCACGAGGGCGATGGCCGCTCCGCCGAAGCCGCCGCCCGTCATGCGGGCGCCGACGGCGCCGGCGGCCTGGGCCGTCGAGACCGCGAGGTCGAGCTCGGGCACGGAGATCTCGAAGTCGTCGCGCATCGACACGTGCGAGGCGTCGAGCAGGGCGCCGATGCCGACGGCCCCCTCGGTGCGGAGCGTGCGGACGGTGTCGAGCACGCGCTGGTTCTCGGTGACCACGTGGCGCACCCGACGGAACGTCTCGTCGTCGAGCACGTCGGCGGCGCGCTCGAGGTCGTCGACGTCGAGGTCGCGCAGCGAGCTCACCCCGAGGGCCTCGGCGCCGCGCTCGCACGATGCCCGGCGGTCGACGTAGCCGCCGGTGGCGTGGGCGTGCTCGACGTGGGTGTCGACGACGAGGATCTCGAGGCCCGCCGCGGCGAAGCCGAGGTCGACGACGTCGGCGTCGAGGCTGCGGCAGTCGAGGAACACGGCCGAGTCGGCCTGGCCGAGCAGCGACGCGGACTGGTCCATGATGCCGGTCGGCGCGCCGACGGCCTCGTTCTCGGACAGCTGCCCGACGGCGGCGAGGGTCGACCGGTTGACGTCGAGCCCCCACAGCTCGGTCATCGCGACCGCGACGGAGCACTCGAGCGCGGCGGACGACGACAGGCCCGCGCCGATCGGCACGTCCGAGGTGACGAACAGGTCGAGCCCGGGCACGGCCGAGAGGTCGATGGTCGAGAGGTCTCCGCCGGCGGCGGCGAACGACGGCGACGCGGCGCGCGTCGGCGCGACCGACAGGGCCCAGGCGATGCCGAAGACGTAGGCGGACCAGCCGTCCATGCGGGCCGGATCGAGCTCGTCCAGCGAGATCTCGTGCACGCCCTCGTCGAAGGTGCTGGCGACGCGGAGGAGGCGGTCGTCACGCACGCCGACGGTCACGACCGTGCGCCGGTCGATCGCGAACGGGAACACGAAGCCGTCGTTGTAGTCGGTGTGCTCGCCGATCAGGTTGGCGCGGCCGGGCGCGGACCAGCGGCCCGTGACGGGGGTGTCGAAGACGGAGGCGTAGTCGCGGGCGGGGCCGGTCTCGGGGGCGTGACCCGCGCCTCCTGCGGTGTCGGGGGTGGGGGAGCTCATGAGCGCGTCATCGCCTCTCTCAGTCGGTCGGCCTGGGCCTCGGGCACGAGGTCGCCCACCCAGGCTCCCATCGCGGCCTCGGAGCCCGCCAGGAACTTCAGCTTGGTCTCGGCACGTCGCGGCGACGTGATCTGCAGCATCAGGCGCACGGTGTCGCGCCCGACGTTGACGGGGGCCTGGTGCCACGCGCCGATGTACGGCGTCTCGTCGCCGTAGAGCGCGTCGAGGCCCGTGAGGAGGCGCTTGTACATGACCGCGAGCTCGTCGCGTTCGTCGCTCGTCAGCCCCGCGAAGTCGGGCACGTGGCGGTGCGGCAGCAGGTGGATCTCGATGGGCCAGCGCGCGGCGAACGGCACGAAGGCGGTGAAGTGCTCGCCGGCGAGGACGACGCGCGGGCCGCTGCGCTCGCTCTCGAGCAGGTCGGCGAGGAGGTCGGGACCGTAGGCGTCGATGCTGCGCAGCAGGGCCGACGTGCGGGGCGTGACGTACGGGTAGGCGTAGATCTGGCCGTGCGGGTGGTGCAGCGTCACGCCGATCGCCTGGCCGCGGTTCTCGAAGGGGAACACCTGCTCGACGCCCGGCAGCGCCGACAGCGCCTCGGTGCGGTGCGCCCACGCCTCGACGACCGTGCGGGCGCGGGAGTCGCTGAGGCCGGCGAACGAGCCGTGCGTCTCGGGGCTGAAGCAGACGACCTCGCAGCGCCCGACGCTGCGGCGGGTGCGGCCGAGGCCGACCTCGGCCAGGTCGTCGAGGCCCGCGGGGGCGTCCGGGTCGTCGAGCGCGGGGCCGAACGACGGGGAGCGGTTCTCGAAGACGGCGACGTCGTACAGGTCGGGGATCTCGGACGGGTTCGTCGCGGAGGCCGGCGCCAGGGGGTCGAGCTCGGCGGGCGGCAGGAACACGCGGTTCTGGCGCGACGAGGCGATCGACACCCACTCGCCGGTCAGCGGGTCCTGCCGCATCGAGGCCGTCTCGGGGCGGGGGTCGAGCACGCGCGCGTCGGCCCGGCGCTCGGCGCCCAGGGTCGTGTCGGCGTCGTCGAAGTAGATGAGCTGCCGGCCGTCGGCCAGGGTCGTCGGGCGGATGGCGATCGACGCCATGGTGCCTCCTCGGGGCGGGGGTGGGGCTGCGGACGCCTCCGCGACTTGCACTTGCGAAAGCAGGTGAAAGCATACGAAGATCGGGGGGTGACCCGCAACCTCGACGACGCCGCCCTGCCGGGCCAGCGACGTCGAGACCGCATCGCCGACCTCGTCGGCCGTCGCGGGTTCGTCCGCACCGCCGAGCTGGCGCGCGAGTTCCGGCTGTCCGAGGTGACGATCCGCACCGACCTCGAGAGCCTCGCCTCCGAGGGGCTGCTCTCTCGCGTGCACGGCGGTGCGCTCAGCGTCGACCGGGCCGTCGAGCGCCCCTTCGAAGAAGAGAGCGCGGTCGGCACCGACGCCAAGCGGGCCATCGGCGTGCGCGCCGCGTCGCTCGTGCGCTCGGGCGACTGCGTCGTGCTCGACGTCGGCACGACGACCACGCAGATCGCGCTGGCCCTGCTCGACCGGCACGACCTCGAGGGGGTCGTGGTCGTGACGAACGGCCTCACCATCGCCCTGGCGCTCGAGCAGGCGGTGCCGCGGTTCACGGTGATCGTGTCGGGCGGCACGCTGCGGCCGCTGCAGCACTCGCTGGTCAACCCGCTCGCGACCAGCGTCTTCAGCTCGATCACCGCCGACGTCGCGTTCATCGGCTGCACCGGCGTGCACCCCGAGCACGGCGTCACGAACGTCAACCTGCCCGAGACCGACCTCAAGCGGCTGATGACGACCACCGCCCGCCGCTCGTACATCGTCGCCGACGGCAGCAAGCTCGGCGAGGCCCACCTCGGCGTCATCGGGCCCCTCGACCGCTTCGAGGCGCTGCTCACGGCCGACGCCGACCCCGAGCACGTCGAGGCGCTGCGCGCGGCCGGGCTCGACGTCGTCGACGTCGCGCAGCCGGCCCCCGATCTGCCGGCCGTCCCGGACGGCTCCGCCGCCACGACCGGCCCGGACGGCCCGGACGGCCCGGACGACGACCTGGCAGGCTGACGCAGGAGGCGCGGTGCCGGCCATCGGCGTCGCCGCACCTCCTGCAGTCCGCACCCGCACCTCCTGCGCTCACGACGAAGGGACGACCATGACGACTCCTCCCACGGGACACCAGCACGAGCTGAGGCTCGAGACCGGAGGCCGCGTCGTCACGGCGACGGT
This sequence comes from Frigoribacterium faeni, assembly GCF_011761235.1. Classification (GTDB taxonomy): domain Bacteria; phylum Actinomycetota; class Actinomycetes; order Actinomycetales; family Microbacteriaceae; genus Frigoribacterium; species Frigoribacterium faeni_A. The sequence continues at coordinate 387,358 of NZ_JAAOYW010000002.1, read as the reverse complement.
CACCGAGGTCGCCGCCGGGCTGCGTGCCCTGGCGGTCGACGGCGAGGCGCTGACCGAGACCTTCGGCGAGCACGAGACGCCTCCGTCGGCGTGCGGCATCACGCTGTTCCCGTGGCCGAACCGGGTCGACGGCGGGCGCTGGACGCTCGACGGCCGCGAGCTGCAGCTCGACCTCACCGAGCCGGCCAAGGGCAACGCCAGCCACGGCCTGCTGCGCTACACGGCGTACCGGCCGGTCGACGTGCAGCCGCACGCGGTCACCCTCGCCGCGACGGTCTGGCCGCAGCACGGCTGGCCGGCCACGCTCGAGACGACGGTGCGGCACGAGCTCGTCGCCGACGGCATGCGGGTGGAGCACACCGTGACCAACGCCGGCGCGGGGCGGGCGCCGTTCGCGGTGGGGTCGCACCCCTTCTTGCGCGTCGGCGAGCACGACCCGGCAGGGCTGACGATCACGCTGGAGGCGGCGACCCGGTACGAGGTCAACGAGCGCGGCATCCCGACCGGCACGTCGCCCGTGGCGGGCACGTCGGCCGACCTCCGTGGCGGGCCCCGCCTGGGCGACCTCGACCTCGACACGCCCTACCGCGACGTGTCGCCCGGGCCCGACGGGGTGCGTCGCACGCGGCTGACGGCGCCCGACGGCACGGCGACCGAGCTCTGGCAGGACGAGGCGTTCGGGTACGTGCAGGTGTTCACGCCGCGGAACTTCCCGCGCGGCGGGGTCGAGGGGCTGGCTGTCGCGGTCGAGCCGATGACGGCGCCGCCGAACGCGCTGGCGACGGGCGAGGGGCTGGTCTGGCTCGAGCCGGGGCAGACGTGGACGGCCGCGTGGGGCATCCGACGGATCGAGGCAGGGGCCGCCTGACCTGGTGAAAACGTACTCGGCGCCCGGTTGTCCAGAAAGCGCAGGTGGTCCGTACCTCGCACTCTGCTCCCCGCCGACGGGCGCTAGCGTGGGTCCGTTCGGCTGGTTACCGGACACAAGTCGCCGAGAGGTCCGTGCGTCGCGCCCCACCTGATCCGGGGTGCGACGCCGCTCGCGGTGCACCGTGCCCCCGATCGGCTCCCGCTGGTCGGGGGCACGCTCGTGTGCGGGGTGCGGCAGGGTGACCTTCGGCCGCCCGGGTCGCACGGACGTGGGCCCCGTGGGGCTCGACCCCACCGGCACGGCCGTCACGCTGCTCCGCAGCGCGCCGGGACCGGCGGCGGGGCGCACCACGGGTGCGTCCTCGACGACACGGGGCCCACGAACGAGAACGGCGACACCCGGTGGATCTGGGTGTCGCCGTTCTCGTTCGTGGGCCCCGTGGGGCTCGAACCCACGACCCGCGGATTAAAAGTCCGATGCTCTACCAACTGAGCTAGAGGCCCTCAGGGCTCAACGATACGGGATGCGGGGCATCCTCGCGGGCCGGCAGCGCGCCTCCTTCGCTGCCTCGTCGGCCGGCGTCGACGTCGTCGGGCCCGGCGGCCGGCGGCACGGAAGCGGCTCCCGGCGCACGCGCGTATCGTCGTGGCGATGCCCAGAGACTTCCACCGCCCGACCCAGTTCCCCAGCGCCGCCTTCGAGGCGTTCCAGGGCGGCGACGACCCGGCGACCGTCAACCGGATCGCGCACGAGTCGGCTGCGGCGCTCGTCGCGCGGGTGAAGCACGACCCGCAGCCCGAGATCCTCGACCGGCTGGTGTCGTTCAGCGACGAGCACGGCATCGATGTCGTCGCCGAGCTCTGGGCCCGCGCCGCCCCGCACACCCTGCCCGGCGCGCTGTGGCGCATCTACCTCGTGCGCGCGGTGATCCGTCAGGCGCCGGAGGAGGTCACGTTCCTCTTCGACCGCGGCGTCGAGACGTCGACCACCATCGACCCGATCGTCGCCGGAGCCCCGACCCCGGCCACCCCGGCCGAGGTGCTCGAGCTGGCCGACCTGATCCTCCGCGGCGTCTTCGACGGCGACTTCGCCCTCGCCCTCGAACGCGGCGCCGCCTTCTGCCGGCTCGCCTCGGCGGGCGCGACGAGCGTCGCCGACGACCAGGACACGATCGGCTCCGACCTCGCCTCGACCCTGACGCGACGCGCGCTGCGCCTGTCCGAGCTCGGCGTCGACCTCACTGCGTGCGCCGCCCTGTGGCGCGACGGCGGCCTCGACTGACGCGGACGTCGACGCGACCCGCCTGCTCGCAGCGGCACTCTGACCCGCTGGCGTTCTGCAAGCGAGACACTTCCGGCCGGGGCGAGGCCAGGTGAGCGGCATCCCCGTGCCCGCGTCGGGCAGATGCTCTCAAATTCGGAAGAGGAGCACGAGGAGGCGCGGCGTGGGCAGCAGCAGCACCGGCGGCCCAGGAGGCGGTGCGTTCGCACCCGGCGAACGCCCGCGCGACGCTCGGCGAGGGCGGTTAGACTCGATCACTGTCGGGCCGCAGTAACCCCGGGCTCCAAATTTAGCCGCTTCGAGCGGCCTCGCGCCGAGAGGCGTTTCTGCGGCTCGACACCCTCCCCTCCTCCGCAGCGTGACCACCCCGCAGCGTGATAACTCCGCCGCGTCGAGGCACCCCGCCGTCAGCAAGAGGACGCGGCAGAACGCGGCACCGCACCCGCACCACCACGTGCACCCGAGGCAAACTCGCCCAAACCACCAGCCGCCCGGTGCCGAACCATGAGCGTGAAGGGTCGAGAGATCCTCCGCCGACTTCCCGCCGCCCTGACCGGCGGGACGACGCGGTCGTCCCCTCCGCACGGCTCCGGGCCTCCCGGTCATCCCAGACGGAGCCCGTGCGGAGGGGACGACTCACACAGCGACACGAATCCGTCACGATCCCGTGGCGGTACGGACATCACAGGCGGATCGAGGTGAACCCTGACATGCTGACGCTCGTGACCCACGACATCGAGACTCCCCAGGACGAGGTCCGTGCCTCGACCCCGGACGAGCTCCTCCTCAGGGTCGCCCAGGCAGATCAGGTCGCCTTCGGCGAGCTGTACGACCAGACCGCACCCCGTGTGATGGGCCTGATCAAGCGGCTCCTCAAGGACCACTCGCAGTCCGAGGAGGTGACCCAGGAGGTCTTCCTCGAGATCTGGCAGAACGCGACGAGGTTCGACCCCACCCGGGGCAGCGCCTCGAGCTGGATGCTCACGATGGCGCACCGCCGTGCCGTCGACCGTGTCCGCGCCTCCCAGGCCGGACGCGACCGCGACCTCAAGATCGGCGTCCGCGATCTGGAGCCCGGCTACGACTCGGTCACCGAGTCGGTCGAGATCCGCATCGAGCACGAACGCGTCGAACGCGCCCTGGGACGACTCACGGAGCTCCAGAGCCAGGCCGTCAGGCTGGCGTACTACGGCGGCTACAGCCACAGCGAGGTGGCCGCGATGCTGGGGGTGCCGATCGGCACCGTCAAGACACGACTGCGCGACGGCATGATCCGTCTGCGCGACGAGATGGGAGTGGCATCGTGAACGACCGCGACGACTCCGCCGGACGGGGCACCCCGCCCCACGACTCGCTCGAGGCGCTGTCCGGCGCCTACGCGCTGAACGCGCTGAGCGACGACGAACGACACGACTTCGAGGCTCTGCTGGAGGAGTCCGAGAGCACCAGAAGGGAAGTGACCGAATTGCGAGAGACAGCACTGCTGCTCGCCCACGCGGCCCCGCCCGTGATGCCTTCGGCCGCCCTCCGCGCGAGCATCATGGACTCCATCGCCGGGATGCCCCAGCTGCCGGCCCTGCCGACGGCGACGTCGGGCCCCGGCGGCCGCCACGGCGCGTCCGCCGCCCCCGAGACCGCAGGAGGCGCGGGTGACGACCACGAGGTCGCCGCGCCCGCCCGTAGGGCCGTCCCCGAGATGGAGCCCAGCGAGTCTGAGACGGCCGCCCGCGTGCTCGAGCCCCACGGCGCCGCCCGTGCCCGCTGGTTCACCCGCCCCGTCGCCGTGCTCGGCGTCGCGGCGGCAGCCGCCGCCCTCTTCTTCGGAGGAGGCGCGCTGCTGTCCGAGGTGACCGGTTCGACCCAGCAGCAGGAGGCCACCGCCTCGTCCGTGGACGAGATCTACGCGGCCGGCGACTTCCAGCGCACCGTGGCCGACGTGAGCACCGGCGGCACGGCCACCCTGGTCTGGTCGAACGAGCTCAAGCGCTCCGCGGTCGTCCTCGACGGCCTGACCTCGCTGCCCGGCGACAAGACCTACGAGCTCTGGTACATCGGCGCCGACGGCGCCGTCCCGGCCGGCACGTTCGACACGGCGTCCGACTCGACGGTCACGAAGGTGCTCAAGGGCGAGATGACGCCCGGCGACACCATCGGCCTCACCATCGAGCCGGCCGGCGGCTCCGAGCAGCCGACCAGCGAGCCGATCCTGGCCGTGCAGAGCGCCTAGCGACGACGAGGTCGGGGGCGCGGACGCGCGACCCGGCCACAGCACGACGGAGGCGGCCCACCAGCAGGTGGGCCGCCTCCTTCGCGTCGTGCCGGCGCCCGAGGGGCGTCGCCGTGGGGATCAGCCGAAGCGACCCGAGACGTAGTCCTCGGTGGCCTGGACGCTCGGCTTCGAGAACATGGTGGCGGTGTCGTCGTACTCGATGAGCTTGCCGGGCTTGCCGGTGCCGGCGATGTTGAAGAACGCCGTCTTGTCGCTGACGCGGCTGGCCTGCTGCATGTTGTGGGTCACGATGACGATCGTGTACTGCTGCTTGAGCTCCTCGATGAGGTCCTCGATGGCGAGCGTCGAGATCGGGTCGAGGGCCGAGCAGGGCTCGTCCATGAGGATCACGTCGGGCGAGACGGCGACGGCGCGCGCGATGCAGAGACGCTGCTGCTGGCCGCCCGAGAGGCCGGAGCCGGGCTTGTCGAGGCGGTCCTTGACCTCGTTCCAGAGGTTCGCGCCGCGCAGCGAGCTCTCGACGAGGTCGTCCTGCTCGCCCTTGCCCATGCGGCGGTTGTTGAGCTTCACGCCGGCGAGCACGTTGTCGCGGATGCTCATCGTGGGGAACGGGTTCGGGCGCTGGAACACCATGCCGACCTGACGGCGCACGAGCACCGGGTCGACGCCGGGGCTGTAGAGGTCGTTGCCGTCGATCAGCACCTCGCCGTCGACGTAGGCGCCCGGGATGACCTCGTGCATGCGGTTCAGCGTGCGCAGGAACGTCGACTTGCCACAGCCCGACGGGCCGATGAACGCCGTGACGGTGCGCGGCTCGATGGTGATGTTGACGTCCTCGACGGCCTTGAACTTGCCGTAGTAGACGTTGAGGTCCTTGACCTCGATGCGCTTGGACATTCGGGTTCCTTCGGTGAGGTGCGGCGTCGTGCGGTGCGGCGGGTGCGGGACGCGGGGGAGGAGGGACGAGGAGGCGCGGGGCCGTCAGCGACCGAGCTTGGGGGCGAAGACGCGGGCGATGAGGCGGGCCAGCAGGTTCAGGGCCATGACGATGAGGATCAGCGTCAGCGCGCTGGTCCAGGCGCGGTCGATGTAGGCGGCCGCGTCGGTGCCCTGGCTGACGTACGAGCTGTAGGCGAAGACCGGCAGCGACTGCATGCGGCCGTCGAAGAGGTCGTAGTTCATGCTCGCCGTGAAGCCGGCGGTGATGAGCAGCGGGGCCGTCTCGCCGATGACACGGGCGATCGAGAGCATCACGCCGGTGGTGATGCCGGCGATGGAGGTGGGCAGCACGACCTTGAGGATCGTCAGCCACTTCGGCACGCCCAGCGCGTACGCCGCCTCGCGCAGCTCGTTCGGCACGAGCTTGAGCATCTCTTCGGTGCTGCGCACGACGACGGGGATCATCAGCACGGCGAGGGCCACCGAGCCGGCGGCGCCCATGCGGACGCCCTCGCCGAAGAAGATGACGAACAGGGCATAGGCGAACAGGCCGGCGACGATCGACGGGATGCCCGTCATGACGTCGACGAAGAAGGTGATCGCCCGGGCGAGGCGGCCGCGGCCGTACTCGACGAGGTAGATGGCCGTGAGCAGGCCGATCGGCACCGAGATGACGGCGGCGAGGGCCGTGATGAGCAGGGTGCCGGTGAGGGCGTGAAGCCCGCCGCCGCCCGCGCCGACGATGTTGCGCATCGACATCGAGAAGAAGTCGCCGTCGAAGCGGGCCGCGCCCGAGGTGACGACGGTGACGAGCACCGAGACGAGCGGGATCAGCGCGAGGACGAACGCGGCGCTGACCAGGGTCGTGACGACGCGGTCCTTGGCGCGGCGCACGCCCTCGACCTGCATCGAGATGGCGAAGACGAGCGCGGCGTAGAGCACGGTGCCGAGCACGATCGCGGCGACCCAGTTGAAGGTCTCGGTGACGCCGCCGGCCTGCAGCAGGCCGAAGACGACGAGCATGACCGCCCAGCTGCCGACGAGGATGACCAGCGGCGCGGCCTTCGGCAGGCGGCCGGTGGTGAGGGTGTTGACGGTGCGTCCGGCCGTGCGGGGACGGGCCTGGGTGGTCGTGGCCATCAGTTCGCTCCCGAGAAGGCCTTGCGGCGGTTGATGACGACGCGGGCGATCGAGTTGACGACCAGCGTGATGACGAACAGGACGAGGCCCGTGGCGATCAGCGTGTTGATGCCGATGTCGTGCGCCTCGGGGAACCGCAGCGCGATGTTCGCGGCGATGGTCGACGAGTTCGTCGAGGTGAGGATCGCGGGGTTGACGACCAGCGCCGGCGAGAGCACGAGGGCGACGGCCATCGTCTCGCCGAGGGCGCGGCCGAGGCCGAGCATCGACGCCGAGATGATGCCGGGGCGGCCGAAGGGCAGGACCGCGACCTGGATCATCTCCCAGCGGGTGGCGCCCAGGGCGAGCGCCGCCTCCTCGTGGAGCGTCGGGGTCTGCAGGAACACCTCGCGGCTCAGCGCGGTGATGATCGGCAGGATCATCACGGCGAGCACGATGGAGGCGGTGAGCAGCGTGCGGCCGGTGCCCGACACGGGACCGGCGAAGAGCGGGAACCAGCCGAGGTGGTCGACCATCCACGCGTAGACCGGCTGCACGGCGGGGGCGAGGACGATGCTGCCCCAGAGGCCGAATACGACCGACGGCACGGCGGCCAACAGGTCGATCACGTAGCCGAGGCCCGCGGCGAGCCGGCGGGGCGCGTAGTGCGAGATGAAGAGCGCGATGCCGACGGCGACCGGGAGGGCCATGACGAGCGCGAGGGCGGCGGCGTAGACCGTGCCGAAGGCGAGGGGGCCGACGTACTGCCAGAACGAGTCGGGGAAGCCCGAGAGCGAGATGTCGTCGGGGGAGGCGACCAGGGCCGGGACGCTCTGCACGACGAGGAAGATCGCCACGGCGGCGAGGACGGCGAGGATGAGCCCGCCGGCGACGACGGTGCTGCCCGAGAAGATCTTGTCGGCGGGGCGACGAGGCGCGCGCGGGGCTCTCACCTTCGTGGCGGTCGATGCGGGGGCGGTCATCGGACGAGGTCCTCCGGGTGGGTGCTCGATGTCAGGGCGGTGCTCGGGCGGCGGTTCGGGTGCTGCCTGTGGTGCGGGTGCTGCGGGTGGTGCGGGTCCTGCGGGTGGTGCCGGTGCTGCGGTGCCCCTGTCAGGGCGACGGCCCGGGACCGCACGGCGTGCGGTCCCGGGCCCGGTGAGGCAGGTGCTACTTGATGAGCGCGATCGCGTCGGCGACCTGGCCCGAGAGGGTGCTCGAGATGGGAGCGGAGCCGGCGGCGTCGGCCGCGACCTGCTGGCCCTCCTCGCTGGTGACGTACTCGAAGTACGACTTCACGAGCGCGCCCTGCTCGGCGTCCTCGTAGGACTCGCAGCCGATGAGGTAGCTGACGAGGACGAGGGGGTAGACGCCCGCGGCGGTCGAGGTGCGGTCGAGCTCGATGGCGATGTCGCCCTCGGTGCGGCCCTCCTCCTCGGGGGACTCGTCGACGATCGCCGCGGCGGCCTCGGCCGAGTACTCGACGAACTCGTCGCCGACCTTGATCTTGGCGACGCCCAGGTCACCGGCGCGCGAGGCGTCGGCGTAGCCGATGGTGCCGGTGCCGTTGGTGACGGCGTCGATCATGCCGGAGGTCTGGTTGGCGCCTTCGCCGCCCTCGAGGGGCCAGACGCCGTCGGGCTCGGAGGACCACACGTCGGGGCTGTTGGCGTTGAGGTACTCGGTGAAGTTCTCGGTGGTGCCCGAGTCGTCCGAGCGGTGCACGGCCGTGATGGGCGTGCTGGGAAGCGTGGCGTCGGGGTTGTCGGCCTTGATCTCGGCGGCGTCCCACGTGGTGATGGCGCCGCTGAAGATGCCGGCGATCGTGGCGGGCGACAGGTTGAGCTCGTCGACGCCGTCGAGGTTGAAGATGACGGCGATGGGCGAGACGTAGGCGGGCAGCTCGACGATGCCGGTGTCGGGCGTGCAGCCCGCGAAGGTGCTCGACGAGATCTCGTCGGTCTTGAACGCGCGGTCCGAGCCGGCGAAGGCCGCGGCGCCGGAGATGAAGCTCTCACGGCCGCCGCCCGAGCCCTGCGGGTCGTAGTTGATCGTCACGTCGGGGTTGGCGGTCTGGAAGCCGGTGACCCAGGCCTCCTGGGCGGACTGCTGCGACGAGGCGCCGATGCCGGCGATCTCGCCGGAGAGGTCGGAGGAGGCGCCGTCGGTCGAGGTGCCGGAGCCGCCCTCGTTGGCCGCGCAGGACGCGAGGAGCATGGTGCCGACCGCGGCGATCGTCAGGATGCTGCCGGTGCGCTTGAAGTTCACAGAGGTTCCTTCTCGGGATGTGTGGCTGTGTGTGCTGGGCCGGTGCTGACCCGAGGCGAGACGCTACGTCGACCGGGTGACCACGGTCGTCTGCGACGGTGAACGGGAGGTTAACGCGGGGGGAACATCGGCCGGGCGTCCCCGTGGCGACAGGGCCCGAGCACAGCCGGGACACTGCCCGGGCTCAGGCACCGCTCGGCCGCGGCCCAGGCCGCTCCGGCGCCCGGCGCGGCCGCCGTCCCGTCAGGCGACCGGCCCGTGCGTCTCGACGGCGACGAGCGAGGCGTCGGCGCACGACACGTGCAGCACGGTGTACTCGCCGGGGCCCAGCGAGGAGGCGCGGCGCAGGTCGAGGCGGTGCCCGCCCTTCGTGCCCGCGGCGATCTGGCGGACGATCTCGGGCAGCACCGGGGCGTGCGTGCAGAACACGGCGGGCACCCGCTTCTTCAGGCGCTTCGCGACGACGCCGGGGACGTCGTCGTCGTGGCGCTCGAAGGCGTCCTGGCTGATCGAGTCGCTCTGCTTGACGCCGACGCGGGTGAGCGCCGAGAGCGGCTCGAGCGTGGCGAGGCAGCGTGCGGCGGTGCTGCTGATCAGGCGCTGGGGCGCCCACGCGGCGATGCCGGGGGCGATCGACTTGGCCTGGCGACGGCCCTGGGGCAGCAGCGGCCGGGTGGCGTCCGAGCCGTCCCAGTCGCCCGGCGACGTGGTCTTGGCGTGGCGCAGGGCCACGAGGGCGAACGTGCGGGCGGCGCCGGCGGCGACCCGGTCGGCGAAGCGGTCGAGCACCTCGGCGTCGCGCTCGTAGGTGAGCTTCGCGCGCGCCTTCTCGACCGAGACCCACTCGATCGCGGCCACCTCGCTGTTGGGCGCGAAGCGCCCGGCGGCCGCGAACGACTCGTCGGTGACCTCGGCGGCCCAGTAGTGCACGACCTTGTCGCGGCCGCCGGGCATGACGTACTCGGCGGTGCCGAGCGGCGCGCCGAGCGCGACGCGGTAGCCGGTCTCTTCGTGGATCTCGCGCACGGCGGTCTGGGGCGTGGACTCGCCGGGGTCCACCTTGCCCTTCGGCAGCGAGACGTCGCCGTGGTGCTCGCGGTGGATGAGCAGCACCCGCACCTTGCCGTCGACGACGCGGAAGCAGACGGCGCCGGCGGCGACGACCGTGGTGGCGGCGACCACGCTCACCGGCTGGCCCGGCGGCGCTGCGTGATCTGCTTCATGAGGACGTTCTGCAGGTCGGCCAGCGGGGCGCCCTGCTCGTCGCGGGCGTGCCGCGTCCAGGTGCCGTCGCTCTCGAGCCACCACGACGCGGTCTCGTCGGACATCGCCCGCTCGAACAGCGCCGCCACCTGGTCGAGGTGGTCCTGCTGGGTCAGGCGCACGAGCGCCTCGATGCGGCGGTCGAGGTTGCGGTGCATCATGTCGGCGCTGCCGATGAACACCTGCGGGTCGCCGTCGTTCGCGAACCAGAACAGCCGCGAGTGCTCGAGGTAGCGACCGAGGACCGACCGCACGCGGATCGTCTCGCTGAGCCCCGGCTGCCCGGGCTTGATCGTGCAGATGCCGCGCACCCACACGTCGACCGGCACCCCGGCCTGGCTGGCGCGGTAGAGGGCGTCGATGATCTGCTCGTCGACGATCGAGTTGATCTTGATCTTGATGCCCGACGGCCGGCCGGCCTGCGCCGCCTCGATCTCGCCCTGGATCTGCTTGAGCAGGCCGCGGCGCAGGTAGCGCGGGGCGACGAGCAGCCGCTTGAACTTCTTCTCGATCGCGTAGCCCGAGAGCTCGTTGAACAGGCGCGTCAGGTCCTTGCCGACCTGGTCGTCGGCGGTGAAGAGGCCCATGTCCTCGTAGATGCGGCTGGTCTTGGGGTTGTAGTTGCCCGTGCCGATGTGCGTGTAGTGCCGCAGCGTGCCCTTCTCCTGGCGGATCACGAGGGCGAGCTTGCAGTGGGTCTTCAGGCCGACGAGGCCGTAGACGACGTGCACGCCGGCCTTCTCGAGCTTGCGGGCCCACGTGATGTTGTTCTGCTCGTCGAAGCGCGCCTTGACCTCGACCAGGGCCAGCACCTGCTTGCCCGACTCGGCGGCGTCGATCAGCGCCTCGATGATCGGGCTGTCGCCGCTCGTGCGGTAGAGGGTCTGCTTGATGGCGAGCACGTTGGGGTCGGCGGCCGCCTGCTCGAGGAACGCCTGCACGCTCGTCGCGAACGACTCGTACGGATGGTGCACCAGGATGTCCTGCCGGGCGATGCTCGCGAACATGTCGGGCTTCATGTTGGGCTCGGTCGGCTGCAGCTGCAGGGCCGTCTGCGGCAGGTGCTTCGGGTACTTGAGGTCGGAGCGCGACATCTTCGTGATCTCGAAGAGGCCCGCGAGGTCGAGCGGCGCCGGCAGGCGGTAGACCTCCTGGTCGGTGACGTCGAGCTCGCGCACGAGCAGCTCGAGGGTGACCGGATCCATGTCGTCGGTGATCTCGAGGCGGATCGGCGGCCCGAAGCGTCGGCGCAGCAGCTCGCGCTCGAGCGCCTGGATGAGGTTCTCGGACTCGTCCTCGTCGACCTCGACGTCCTCGTTGCGGGTGACGCGGAACACGTGGTGCTCGACGACCTCCATGCCCGGGAACAGGTCTTGCAGGTGGTTCGCGATCAGGTCTTCGAGGGGGATGAACCGCACGCGCCCGCTGTCGTCGTCGGGCAGCTGCACGAAGCGCGGCAGCATCTGCGGCACCTTGAGGCGGGCGAACTCCTGGCGCATGGTCTTCGGGTTGCGCACGCGCACCGACAGATTCAGCGACAGGCCGGAGATGTAGGGGAACGGGTGCGCCGGGTCGACGGCGAGGGGCATCAGCACCGGGAAGATCTGCTCGGTGAAGATCTCGCGCATGCGCACACGGTCGGCCTCTTCGAGGTCGGACCACTTCTCGATGTGGATGCCGGCGTCGTCGAGGTCGGGCTTGACCAGGTCGAGGAACGCCCGCGCGTGCCGCTCTTGCAGGTCATGGGCCTTGGTGTTGATGTCGGCGAGCACCTCGTTCGGGCCGCGGCCGACGTTCGTGGGCACGGCCAGGCCGGTGGCGATGCGCCGCTTCAGCCCGGCGACGCGGACCATGAAGAACTCGTCGAGGTTGCTGGCGAAGATCGCGAGGAAGTTCGCGCGCTCGAGCAGGGGCGTCGACGCGTCCTCGGCGAGCTCGAGCACCCGCTGGTTGAAGGCCAGCCAGCTGAGCTCTCGGTCGAGGTACCGCTCGGCGGGGAGGGTGCCCTCCTCGATGCTGACGATCTCGTCGAAGTCGTCGAGGAAGTCGGGGGTGACGCCGGCGCCGTCGACGCGTGGTTCGCTGTCCATCGCACCATCGTGCCACCCCCGACAGCCGCCGACGTCCCCGCCACGTGAACGGCTGGTGACGAGGCCCGGCCCCGAGGGCGGGGAGGGACCGACTCAGGGGGCTGTGGGGACCTCGGCGGCCGACCCGCGCCTCCTCGGTCTCGCCGGCCCGCGCCTCCTGCAGGGACAAGGGAACGTCCCCCCTCGCGACGAGGCGAGGGGGGACGCTGACGAGCCTGAGGGCTACTTCTCCTCGTGCTTCAGCGCGAGGCCGAGGGCGAAGAAGGTGGGGGCCCAGTGGCCGATGAAGATGCCCCAGCGGTCGGACTGCGCCTTGTCGTTCGAGTCCTTGCCCTGGGAGGCGATCCAGGCCACGAGGGCGACGACGATGGAGGCGAAGCCGCCCCAGTAGGCGTGCTCGCTCTTGACGCCGAGGTCGGAGATGAATTTGACGGGGTTCATGGTGTGCTCCTGCAGATGGGGGACGGACCGGTGCCCACAATCCACTCCCTCATGCTGTGAGCGGCGTGGCAGGTCGGGTCGCATCGCCGAGTAGGCGCTCCCGCCCCGTCGACGTACCCCGGCCCGTACCCCGGGCAACCGCTCAGAACTGCAGCAGCGTCGAGGTGAAGGTGGCCCCGTCGGCCGTCACGTCGGGGATGACGCCCTGGATCGGCACCCGCACCGCGCCGACCGAGTTGAAGGTGCCGGTGCCGCCCGCCCCGTCGCTGACGCTCGACGTGAAGACGGCAGAGCCCTCGGTCGTCGCGTCGACTTGCCAGCCGCCGCTCGTCCAGTCGCCGACCTCGTAGACGGGCGTCGTCTGCAGGGTCCACTTCTGGTCGCTGAGCGTGTAGCCGGTGGGCTCGTTGAGGATCTGGAAGCTGCAGCCGGCCGGCTTCAGGTCGGTGCTCGCGACGCAGGCCGCGAGCCACGAGTCGACCGCGGCCCGGGCGGCCGCCTGGCCGCTCTCGGTGAGCGCGGCGACGAGCGTGGCGGGGGTGCCGGTCGAGGAGGCGCCCGTCGCGATCCCGACGACGTCGTCCGCCGCGTAGGCGCCCGCCCCGTCGAGCGTGGCGGGGTAGCTGCCGGGGAACGCGCGCAGCGTCACCGTGTCGCCCTCGGCGCCGGCGTGCGGCACCTCGACGCCGGCGGCCGTCACGACGGCCGCGTCGGGCGCGCCGACCTGGACGGTCAGGGTGCCCAGCTCGACGGGCTGCAGCGCCCACCGGTCGAAGAAGAGCAGGTCGGTGCCGTCCTTCTCGAGGGTGAACTGCTGGTCGTACGCGGCGCCGCCCTCGCCGCCCTGCTGCACGACGGCGGTGACCACGGCGGAGTCGCCGTCGACGGTCGTGCCCGTCACGCTGTAGCCGGTGACGCCGTCCGTGACGGCCGAGTAGGCCTCGTCGGTGAGCAGCACGTCGTCGTCGCCGACCTCGGTGCCGTCGAGCGACATCGCCCGCTCGACCTGGCCCTGCTGCACGGCCTCGAGGTACTCGACCGCGGCCGCCTGCGGCTGGTGCGACGCCGCCGTGCGCCCCACGGCGACCGCGAGGACGACGCCCAGGGCGAAGACCACGACGGCCCCGCCGACGACGATCAGCGTGCGTCGCCGGCGACGGCTCGAGGCGGCGTCCCCCGCCCCGTCGGCCTCGGCGGGCCCGGCAGGCCCGGCAGGCCCGGCAGGCCCGGCAGGCCCGGCAGGCCCGCCCGCCCCGGCAGGACCGGCGGCCCCGGGGGCCGCCCCCGCCCCGCCCGTGCCCTGCGTGGTCTCGTGGTGGCGCTGTGCCCCGCCGTCGTCGCTCATCTGGTCCCCCTGGTCAGTCGTGACCGGCCAACACTACCGCCGCCCGGGTCGCCGCCACCGGCACCTGCACGGTCATCGGCTCGCCGCTGCCGAGGTGCACGAGCGCCCGCCCCGGCGTCACGCGCGACGACACCATCGACCTCGTGACGCGCACGCCGACGAGGTCGCCGTCGAGCGTCGCCTGCGGGCTGAGCAGGGCGCCGCGGCGGTTCTTCTTCGCCTCGACCTGCCAGCCCGAGAAGCCTGCGCAGAGGCCGTTCGCGTTGCCGCCGAGCACGAGCGCGCGACGGTGGTCGGCGGCCGACTGCACGAACGAGCGCAGCCACTGCTTGGCGGTGACGTCGAGCAGCAGCTCGCCGTCGTCGACGACCAGCGCGACCGGCCGGCCGTCGGGGGCCAGCAGGGGCGCCAGGTCGGCCTCGGTGAGGTCGGTGCCGGTCAGCACGCCGCGCACGCCCGCGTGGCCCGCGAGGCCGCGCAGCGGCGACGGGCGGGGAGCCGCGACGACGATCTCGGTGCCCGCCCGCAGCAGCGACTCGGCGATCGTGAGCAGCATCGTGCTGCGCCCGCTGCGCGACGGCCCGGCGACGACGAAGGTGGGCGCGTCGGCCTCGAGGTCGATGCCCTGCGCCGTCATCTCGTCGCCGCCCACGCCGACGAGGGCCCAGAGCGGACGGCTCGCGTCGGCGCCCGCGAGCTCGAGCGCCGCGTCGAGGTCGAGCTGGCTCGGCAGGTCGTCGACCCGCAGGGGCGAGGTGCGGCGCAGCGCCCGGGGCTCGGCCGCCTGCAGGCGCTCGGCCAGCTCGCGGACCGCGGCCACCTGCGCCTGGCCGCTGACGTCGTCGCCGAGCACGCCGACCTGCACCTCGACCCCGCTGCCCGAGCGGAAGCCCCGCCCCGGGCCGATCTCGGCGGGCAGCGTCTTGTGGTCGATCGTCGCGAGGCTGTAGTCGAGCCGGTCGGTCAGGCGCAGCACCACCTTGTCGTCGGTGAGCACGGCCATGCGGCTCGTGAGCAGCGACCGGTCGCCCGAGACGACCAGGTGCAGCCCGGCCCCCGCTCCGTCACGGAGCATCGACTGCACGGCGTCGGTCAGGCGCCCGCCGTCGACCTCGCCGAGGGTGCCGACGAAGTTCTCCCACCGGTCGATCAGCACGAGCACGTGGGGCAGGCGGTCCTCGGGGGCGGCCGTGGCCCGCTGCTCGGCGATGTTCGCGACGCCCGCGGTCCCGATGACCTCGTGGCGTCTCCCCATCTCGGCCACGAGGCGGTCGATCAGCCGGGTCGCGCGCTCGAGCTGGGTGCGCTGGGCGACCGCGCCGGTGTGCGGGAACCCGGCGAGCGAGGTGATGCCGCCGTTGCCGCAGTCGAGGCCGTAGAGGTGCAGGTCGCTGCTCGACACGGCCGAGGCCGCGGCCGCCGCGATGCTGCGCAGCGCCTGCGACCGGCCCGAGCCGGGCGCGCCCACGACGTAGAGGTGGCCGAACTGGTCGAGGTCGACGACGGCCGGCCGCTGCTCCTGGCGGTCGGGCAGGTCTTCGGTGCCCCAGCGGAAGGTGAGGGGCGCGCCCTGGCCGGCCCGCTCCTCCGGCGGGGTCAGCGCCAGCGGCAGCACCGTGCCGAGCGGCGCCAGCCACGGGCTGCGCTGCCGCTCGACGCCCGCCAGCTCGGTCGCCCGGCGCAGGGCGCCGACGAGCACGGTCAGGTCGGTCTCGACCGCGGTCGCCCCCGTCGCCGGGCGGCTCGGCAGCGCGAGGGCCGCGTCGCGCCAGTCGAAGAGCCGCACGAACGGCGGCGCCGTCGTGCCGTCGCTGTCGAGCGCGCTGCGCCCGCCCACGCGCGCCGACTGGAACGGCACCACCGACGAGTGGCCGAGGCGCGCGTAGGCACGGCCCGGCAGCGACTTCGCGATGCGCGCCGCGTCGGGCACGTCGATCACGTCGGAGCTCTCGCCCGTGTCGGTCATCCGCAGGGCGACGCGGAGGTTCGTGTTCGCCCGGATCTCGGGGCTGATCACGCCCGAGGGGCGCTGCGTGGCGAGGATGAGGTGCACGCCGAGCGACCGTCCGCGCTGGGCGATGCCGACGAGGCCCGTGACGAAGTCGGGCAGCTCCTTGGCGAGGGCGGCGAACTCGTCGATGACGATCAGCAGGCGGGGCAGGCGCTCGCCGAGGCCGCCGCGGTCGAGGTGCTCGTCGTGGTCCTCGATGTCCTTGGCCCCCGAGGCGGCCAGCACGTGCTCGCGCCGGGTCAGCTCCGACCGCAGCGACCGCAGGGCGCGCTCGACGAGGTGGCTGTCGAGGTCGGTGACGAGGCCGACCGTGTGCGGCAGGTCGGCGACGGCAGCGAACGCCGCGCCTCCCTTGTAGTCGACGAGCACGAAGGTCATCGCGTCCGGGCGGTTGGCGACGGCCAGCGACGCGACGAGCGTCTGCAGGAACTCCGACTTGCCCGAGCCGGTCGTGCCGGCGACGAGCCCGTGCGGCCCGTCCGACACCAGGTCGATCGAGAACGGGCCGTCGATCGAGACGCCGACGACGGCCGAGGTCGCGGCCCCGCCCTCGTGCCGCCAGCGCTCGGCGAGCAGCTCGCCGGTCGGGTGCTCGATGCCGAGCACGGGCAGCAGCGCGGCCGAGTCGGGCACGAGCCCGGCGGTCTCGCTCGAGCTCAGGTCGCGCACGGGGGAGAGGTCGCGGGCGACGTCGTCGTACCAGTCGTCGACGACGAGGTCGGCGAGCACGTCGTCGAGGTCGGCCCGGCCGTGCTCGCGCACGGTCAGCCTCGTGTCGGCGTGCTGCACGACGGTCGCCGTGCACTCCTCCGGCAGCTGCCACTCCTCGGCGTCGAGGCAGACCACGCGGATGCCGTGCTGCGGCCCCTCGCGCAGCAGCCCGACGACGCCGGGCATGGCGCGCAGGCGACGGGCGCCGTCGAGCACGACGACGTACTCGGGCGAGAAGCGCTGCGGGTTCGCCGACCGGGCCGACGAGGCCGCGCGCCGCTCCTGCAGCACGAGCGACAGCTCGGCGAGGCGCCGGCCGATGGTCTCGCCGTCGGCGCCGATCGCGGCCAGGGCGTCGTCGCCGTCGCCCGGGCGGGCGTGCGGCAGCCAGGTGGCCCAGGCCCACTCGGGCAGGGCGGGCACCGACGTCAGCACCACGAGCCGCACGTCGTGCGGGCTCTGCGCGACCGCGAGCTGGCCGACCAGCCAGCGGCCGAGGAGGCGCGGGCGGCTCCCGGACCCGGCGAGCCCCACCACGCCGGTGCGGGCCAGCGACAGCACGACGGGCACCTGTCGCGTCGTGCCGGTGGCCGTGCTGCGCTGGTCGGTCGAGCGCTCGTCCTGGATCTCGACGGTGCTCGGCAGGTCGGCCGTGCCGACGCGGACGTGCAGGTGGTCGGGGTCGGTCGGGCGGCGCTCCCAGAGCCGGTGCGTGGGCACGCGGGCCGCCGTGCGCAGCTCGGCCGCGTCGGCGGCGCGGGAGCGGCGGCGGTCGCGCTCGGCGGCGATCGAGTCGTCGACCCAGCCCTCGATGCGGGCGACGAGCTCGCGGTGCTCGGCGAGGGCCTTGCCGTGGCTCTTCTTGCCGTTGCGGCGGTTCGTCACGGTCGTGCCGATCATCATGATCGGCGACATGAACGCGAACATCAGGTAGAAGGCGTGCTGGAACGCCACGGCCATCACGATGCCGAACACGGCGGGCACGGCGGCCATGATCCACGGCAGGGGCGAGCGCTGCGGCGGGGCCGGCACGCGCGGGATGACGTACTTGACGGGCGGCGTCGGCGGCAGCAGCCGCGGGGGCCGGTTGTAGTCGACCCAGCCCGAGTCCGGCGCGCGCAGCAGCACGACGTCGGGCACGGTGGCGGGCAGGGCTGCGAGCACCGACTCGCCGACGCGCAGCCGCGCCTCCGGGGGCCACTCCGCCCACTCGTCGGTCAGCGGCTCCTCCTCGAGCAGCGCCGGCGTCGTCGCCAGCCCGGGCTCGGGCGGCACCGCCCTGACGCGCACGCCGGCGTCGAACGCGACGTCGAGCTCGGCCACGGCGGGCAGCTCCGACGCGCCGAGCACGAGCAGCCCGTCGGCATCGACGGCGAGCAGGGTGCGGCCGACGACGACCGGCTCGGAGCGCCCGGCGCCGACGCCGCCGACGAGGCGCAGCTCGACCACGCCGGGGGCCGCGCGGCCGGGAGGCGGCGACCCGACGTGCAGCAGCGCGCCGTCGAGCAGGCCGCTGGTCGCGAAGGTCGCCTGCTCGTCGACGCCCTCGGGGGTGCGCGACACGGTGCCGACCTCGCGGCCGATCGCCTCGAGCACGAGGGCCAGGGGGGTCTCGCCGGGGGCGTCGACGACGAGGTCGGAACGCGTGCCGGCGACGTCGTCCGAGACGGTGAGGACGACCCTCATCGCGTCGGCACCGGGCCGCCCTGCTGCGGGGCGCCTCCTCGGCTCGGCTGGGCGCGCCGACCGGCGGGCGCGGTGCCGGGGGCCACGGGGACGGAGGGCACGGGCGGCGACGCCGGCGCCCCGTCGGCCGAGGGCCGGGCGAGGCCGGCGGGCACCGCCACGGCCTCGTGCCCGTTGAGGGCGACGTCGACCCAGCGCAGCTCGCCGACGGCGTCGCCGGTGAGCGTGCCGTCGCGGCGCGCGGTCAGCTGCCAGCGCACCTGCTCGTGCCGGGCGAGCAGCACGACGCCCCAGCGGTTCTCCGGCCGCTCGAGGGCCGAGCGCAGGGCGGTCCAGGCGGAGGCGGACGGCACCTCCGAGAGGAACAGCACGCCGGGGGAGGCGCCCGTCACGACCACGTCGAGGGCGTCGTCGAGCGAGAGCAGGGCGCCGGCCGCGACCTCGTCGTCCCGCACCCCGACGCGCAGCACGGCCGTCGAGCGGCACCACGGCGACGTGGCGAGCTGGTCGGCGACGCGGCGCGCGACGGCCAGGCGGGAGGCGCGGTCGCCGTCGACGCCGAGCACCCCGTGCAGGGCCTCGAGCCCGACGAGCACGCGGCCCTCGGGCGACGAGCCGAGCGCCACGACCGTGGCGAGCTCGTCGGGCCGGCGCGCCGGCACCGCCTCGAGCTGCACGAGCTCGACCGGCGCCGACCAGCGGCGGCCGTCGCGGCCGGTGGTCCAGGGGGCCGGCGGCGCGACGGTGGGCGTGACGAGGTCGACGTCGATGCGCTCGGCGCCGACGACGACCCGCGACAGCCCGGGGAACACGACGTGCTCGCGCTCGCACGAGGCGAGCAGCACGCGCAGGGCGCGGTCGGCGGCCCAGGTCGCGGACGGGTCGCCGCGCACGTCGTCCGCCCAGGCCACGGCCTCGACCTTGACGACGCGGCGCGAGGCCACCCAGACCGGGATCGTGAAGGCGAGCACGGCGACCGTGAGCACGACCGCGACCGTCAGGGCCAGGTCGCCGAACGGCTCGAGCATCGGGGGCAGGTCGACCGCGCGGGCCGTGACGGCCACCGCGCCTCCTGCGGTCACCGCGCCTCCTCGGCGGCGGCGACGGCGAGCTCGACCGGGGTCGGCTCCTCGCCGGGCACGTCGGTCCAGCGGAAGGTCGTCATGATCGCGTCGAACAGCTCGACGAGGGCGTCGGCGAGGCGCTCGCTCGGCTCGTCGCCATAGACCGCCGACCAGGTCAGCACGACCCAGCGGCCGGGCCGGTGGGGCACCGAGACCGTGTAGACGACGCGTCGCGACCAGGTGCGCTCCCACGAGCCCTCGGCCTGGTCGGAGGCGACGGTGGCGACGGTGCGGGCGGCGGCGGCGCCGTCGACGTCGCGGAGGCCGTCGAGCTGGCCGGCCTCGCTCAGCAGGTCGGCGACGATGCGCACCGGCTCGGTCTCGGACTCGTCGTCGACCTCGGCCTCGCTGAGGCTGACCGGCAGGGCGAACCCGTCGACCGACGCGGGCAGGTACACGGCGTTCGCGCCGGCCCGGCCGGCCTCCTCGACCGCGTCGGTCAGGCGGCGGCGCAGCTGCCGGCGCAGCGGCTCGGCGCTGTCGCGGGGCAGGTCGTCGGGCAGGGCCTCGCGCACGATGCGGTCGACCTCGCGGGCCAGGTCGTCGGCGTGCTCGGCACGGGCCGGCAGCCGGGCCCAGCCGGCGGGCAGGGCGACGGCGAAGGAGGCGGCGGGCGCGAGGGCGCCCGAGGTCGCGGTGGTCATCGTCCCGCCTCCTGCAGCTCGTCGGCCCGGTCGGCCAGGCGCACGCGCCCGGCGAGCTCGACGACGTGGGGGGTCTGCAGCGCGACCAGCGTGAGGTCGGTGCTGCGCCAGGTCGTCGTGACGTCGATCCCGTCGCGGCGCGCGGCCGCGGTGACGGTGGCCCAGACGCGTCCCTCGAGGTCGAGGTCGAAGCGGGTCACGACGACGCCGGGCCCGACGTCGTCGGGCAGGTCGTCGATGAGCGGCGCCTCGAGCGGCGAGCCGCCCCGGGCCCGGCCGAGCTCGAGCAGGTCGGGGGCGTCGTCGCCGGTGAGGCCCGCGTCGACGATGACCGGCAGCGACCAGGCGCCGGGCACCGAGAAGCCGGCGACGAGCCGCGAGCCGTCGCCGAGCGTGGCCGCCATGGCGAGCAGGCCGTCGAGCGCGGCCTCGACGTCGAGCTCGGGGGGAGTCACGTCGCCGGTGCGGTCGACCTCGGCCGAGAAGGCGAACAGCGCCACGGCCGCCTCCCGCCAGGGGCCGGACGCCGTGTCGGCGGGAGGGACGATCAGCCAGGCCGGCGGGTCGACGTCGACGACCAGCACGGGGCCGGTCACAGCTTCTCCGCGTCGGCCTCGGCGACGGACGGCGTGCCGCCCGGGAAGTTCGCCTTCGCGTCCTCCCAGCCCGCCCAGCGCGCGATGTCCGGGCCGATGCCCGTCGGGTTCGCCCCGAGGCTGAAGGCGGTGCTGCCCCAGCCGAAGACCTTCGACCCGCCCGTGAAGTAGATCAGGTTCTGGGCGCTCTTCAGCGACACCAGGTCGATGCCGCTGAGCTTGGCCTTCGTGGCGATCTCCCCGAGGCCCTTCAGCCCGTCGACGCCGATGACCTTGTCGAGCTTGGGGATCATGTCGGCCCGCCACTCGGTGACCGTCTTCGCGTCGGCCTTCCAGATGCCCTTGAGGTCGCGCAGGTTCCACCAGTTCGGCTTGATCTCGCCGAGATCGGTGGCCTTGTGGATCGTGACCGCGTTCTCGCGCATCTCCTTCAGGCGGGTCGGCAGCTCCTTGAGCTGCTTGATCGCGTCGTCGATGCTCGTCCTGCCGTCGAGGGCGGCGTCGAAGATCTCCTTGCGACGGGCCGCCTGGTTCGCCGTGAACCTCATCGCCTCGAAGGCGTTCTTCGTGACGTTCGTCGTGGTGGCGGCGCCGCCCTTGCCGATCATCGCGATCTTCTTGAGGTTCGTCGCCTTCGTGATGAGCGCCCCGGCTCCGAGCGAGAGGATGCCGACGCCGGCCATGATCACCGACACCCACGAGGCGTCGCCCATCGCCGCCTGGGCGATGGTCGCGGCGAAGGCGACGCCCGCGGTGACCGCCCCCATGAGCGCGACGAAGCCGAGGCCCGGGATGAGGATGGCGATGACCGCCAGGGCGATCCCGATCCAGGTGAGCACCTTGATGAGGATCGCGAGGAACTTCTTGAAGAAGGCGCGGATCTTGTCGCCGAGGGTGTCGTGCAGCCCGTCCTTCCAGGCGCCGCGGATCGTCGACGAGGCCGCGTGTCCCGCGGCGTCGAGGTCGGCCTGGGCGCGGCGGAGGTGCGCGATCGCGGCCGCCGCCGCTCCCTGCGCCGAGTCCAGCGCGGCGTCCTTGGCGCGGCCGGCCCCTTCCTCCTCGCTCGTCAGCGGCGGGGCGTCGTCGGCGCGGCCCTCTCGCGGGTCGGCCATGCCGGTGGCCTGCGACATCGAGTCGCGCGCGGCCACCGCCTCCTGCAGGGCCGAGGCCGACTCGGCGAGGCCGTGGTCGAGCTGGGGCAGGTACGAGCGCAGGGCGTCGCGGACGGCGTCGTAGCGCCCCGACATCTGCTCGAGCGCCTCGCCCACCGTCTTGCTCTTGGCGCGCACCTTGTCGGCGCCCTGGCCCTTGAACTGGCTCTCGTCGCCGTCGCCGATGCGCTTGAGGACGTCGGCCTGCTCGTGGATCGTGCGGGCCATGTCGTCGTAGAAGGCCGCGAGCACCTTCACCTGGTCGACGTCGGCCGACATCGGGTCGCCGCTCTCGTGCAGCAGCGACCACTCGCCCGGGCGCGCGCCCATCAGACCGTCTCCGTGCTGATGCTCTTGGCCATCTCGCCGTCCGCCTCGTCCCAGGTGTCGCTCATCTCGACGAGCTTGTCGTGCAGCTTGACGACGTCGTCCTTGATCTTGTTGCGGTGGATCTTCCAGTCGCCGCTGAAGTCGTGCATCGCCTTGTTCAGGTCCTTCTGGCCGAAGATGTCGTGGTTCTCGTCGCGACCCGACATCTGGTCGCTGAGCTCGTCCCGCACGCGGGCGAGGGAGTCGATCGAGGTCCTGAGGGCCTCTCCGTCGACGATGAGGTCTGGCATGGGGCGTCCGTTCGTGAAGGGCCGAGCCGAGGAGGTGGGGGCTGGGGGGAACGCCGAGGTCCCGTCCCGCGACGGGGACGGGACCGCGGCGACGCGCTACTTGAGCGCCTTGGCCAGCTCGGAGTCCGTCTGCTCGAGCGCCTCGGCGGCGCTGTTGAGGTACGAGCTCATGCCTTCGAGGCCCTGGATGGTCTTCGTGGCGCCGTCGTTGAACTCCTGGTACGAGGTGCCGAAGGCGACCGACGACTGGTCGGTGACGTAGCCGCCGCTGATCAGGCTGTCGACCTGCGCCTTGAGCTCGCGCAGCTTCGACTCGATGTCGGCCTCGCCGTTGGTCAGGCGGGTGGCCGCGTCGCGCATGTCGCCGTAGGTGACGTTCAAGTTGGGCATGGGTGCTCCTCGGGGTCGTCTTCCGTGTGGTCGCCCTGACCGTCCGGCCGGGCGGGATCGGTGGCCCGCCGGGGCGAGCCGAGAACGAAGCTAGAGGCCGACGCCCCCCGAGCGGGGGGCGGAAACGCAACGTTAACCTCGACGACCGAACGACCTGGTGCGCCGCCGGGGCCCGTACCGGCGGGCATCGCGGGCGTGACCGGCGGTTATTGCACGCCGTGCACGAAGTTGCACAGAATTGTGCAGACGCTGCGGTTCACCCCGACGTTCACCCCGATCGGGGTACAGGGGCGAGGTCAGCGCGAGAGCGTGAACTGCACGTCGACCGCGTGGTCGACGAAGCCGCGGGCGGCGTAGAGGCGCAGCGCGGCCGTGTTGTCGCCCTCGACGTAGAGGGCCGCCGTGGTCACGCCACGGTCGTGGAGGCGGGCGAGACCGGCGTCGACCACCGCGCCTCCCAGGTGCTCGCCCTGGTGCTCGGGGCTGACCGCGACGGCGTAGAACTCGCCTGGCTGGCCGGCCTCGAGCTTGAGCCAGCACGAGGCGAGCAGCTCGTCGCCCCGCCAGAGCAGCAGCAGGTCTCCCGCGTCGAACCAGTCGTCGGCCTTGCGGGCGTCGAGGTCGGCCTGCGTCAGCGAGCCCTGCTCGGGGTGGTCGGCGAAGGCGCGGGCGTTGAGGTCGAGCCACGCGGCGTCGTCGACGCCGGGGCGGAACGCGGCCACGCGGTCGCCGTCGCGCAGGCGCGGGGTGCGCGGCTCGACGGGCGCGCGCTGCTGCAGCAGCCGACGCGTCTCGACGAAGCCGAGCCGGACGGCGATCGCGCGGGCACCGGGGTGGTCGCCGTGCGCCCAGGCCGCGAGCGGGCCCGTCGTCGCGTCGACGACGCGTCGGGCCAGGGCGGTGCCGAGGCCGCGTCGCCGGTGGTCGGGGTGCACGACGAGCTCGACCTCGCCCGGGCGCAGCACGGCCGCGGCCCGCTCGTCGCCGAGCAGCCCCGCCTGGCCCGTGCGGGCCTCCACGAGCGCCTGGTCGTTGACGGGCGGGCTGCCGTCGACGGCCTGGGCCGCACGGGCGAGGCCCTCGAGCGTCGTCGCGTCGAGGTCGGCGGTCACCCGACGACCGGGCCCGGCTCGTCGTCGTAGACGTTGAAGCGGTAGCCGACGTTGCGCACGGTGCCGATCAGCGACTCGAGGTCGCCGAGCTTGGCGCGCAGGCGCCGCACGTGCACGTCGACGGTGCGGGTGCCGCCGAAGTAGTCGTAGCCCCAGACCTCGCTGAGCAGCTGCTCGCGAGTGAACACGCGCGACGGGTGCGTCGCGAAGAAGCGGAGCAGCTCGAACTCCTTGAAGGTGAGGTCGAGGGGGCGGCCGTGCACCTTGGCCGAGTAGCTGGCCTCGTCGATGACGACGCCGGACGCGTGGATCTTCGAGCCGGTCTGCGACTGCGCCAGGCGGCCCGTGACGAGCCGGATGCGCGCGTCGACCTCGGCGGGGCCGGCCGTCTCGAGCACGACGTCGTCGGCGCCCCACTCGTGGTTGACGGCGGTCAGCCCGCCCTCGGTCAGCACGAGCACGAGCGGCACGGTGACGCCGGTGGTGCGCAGGATCTTGCACAGCGACTTGGCGCTGGCGAGGTCGACGCGGGCGTCGACGAAGATGAGGTCGCTGGAGGGGGCGTTCACGAGCTGCGCAGGCTCGGCGGGGATCTGCCGGGTACGGTGGCTCAGCAGGCCGAGGGCCGGGAGCACGTCCGACGAGCCGGCCGAGGTCAGGACCAACAGCTGTGCCACACGGACCTCCAGTGAATGTACTGTCGAACAGCCTAGGTCACGGGCGACGACCGCCCCGACCACCCCGATGCTAGGGCAGCCGGGCAGGCCACGAACGAGGGACGACGCCCATGAGCGCAGCAGCCGACACCACCACGGGCCGTCTCGCGCGCCTCAAGCCCGCCACGGTCGTGCCCGTGTGGCTCTTCGCGATCGTGGCCGGCGTCCTCATCGTCACCACCACGACGGGGGACGACCACTGGGAGTGGCTCTCGCTCGCCCTGGGCGGCTGCATCGTCCTCACCTTCGTGCTGCAGCTCGCCGCGAGCGAGAAGGACGGCCTCGTCTCGCGCACCATGCTCGCGCTGTGCGGCAGCCTCGTCGTCCTGGCGGCGGCGACGGGCGTCGTCGCGCTGCTGCGCTGACCACGCGGCGACACGGACGGCAGGTCGACGCCGGGCGCCGCAGGGCCCCGGCCGCAGGTCGTTCGACGCTGCTCCGACCACGCCCCGCTCGCCTGTCCAT
This sequence comes from Frigoribacterium faeni, assembly GCF_011761235.1. Lineage (GTDB taxonomy): Bacteria > Actinomycetota > Actinomycetes > Actinomycetales > Microbacteriaceae > Frigoribacterium > Frigoribacterium faeni_A. The sequence continues at coordinate 362,285 of NZ_JAAOYW010000002.1, read as the reverse complement.
CTCGGCGCGCCGCAGGTAGGCTCGACCCATGGACTCCTTGCTCGCCCTCGAGATCTTCTACATCGGGCTCCTCGGCCTCGCCTCGCTCGCCATCGCCTTCGTGTCCGGCGTCGTGCTGGTCAAGCTGTTCAAGGGACAGCGCTAGACCCGTGATCGACATCCCCACCGACCTGCCGGCCGAGCTCGTCCCGCTGTCGTGGCTCATCGGCGTCTGGGAGGGCACCGGCGTCGTCGACTACAAGATCGGCGAGGGCGACCCCGCCGCCCCGGCCGACGGCCAGCCCCCCGCCGTGCGCCGCACCCACGAGTTCGGGCAGCGCATCAGCTTCAGCCACGACGGCACCCCCTGGCTCAACTACAGCTCGTTCGCCTGGCTGCTCGACGACGAGCGCACGCCCCTCGCGAGCGAGACCGGCTTCTGGCGCCTCGAGCGCCCCGCCGAGGTGGGCGACCGCGGCCCGGGCATGCTGCCCGGCCAGGGCGTCGCCCCCTACGCGAGCGCGCAGACCGTCGAGATCCTGCGGCGTCCCGACGACGGCTTCGGCCTCGAGGTCCAGCTCGTGCACCCCACCGGGGTCAACGAGCTCTACCTCGGCCGCGTCGCCGGCCCGCGCATCGACCTGTCGACCGACGCGGTGCTCCGCTCGAGCAACGCGAAAGAGTACTCGGCGGCCACCCGCATGTACGGGCTGGTCGAGAACGACCTGCTCTGGGCGTGGGACATCGCGGCCCTCGGGCAAGAACTGCGCACGCACGCGTCGGGTCGGCTGGCCCGCGTTGGCTGACGCCGACCTCGGCGACGCGACCGACGCCTCCTCGGCTCCGGTCGTCTCGCCGTTCTCGGCCCGCGAGGGGTTCGTCGACGACGGCACCGGCGTCGCGGCCCACTACGGCACTCCCGTCGCCGAGCAGCGCGCGCTGGCCCGGGGCGCGGCGGTCGTCGACCTGTCGAGCCGCGGCGTGCTCACCGTCTCCGGCCCCGACCGCCTGAGCTGGCTGCACTCGCTCACGAGCCAGAGCCTCACCGGCCTGGCCCCCGGCGACTGGACCGAGACCCTGCTGCTCGACGCCAACGGGCGCCTCGAGCACGCGGCCCGGGTCGTCGACGACGGCGAGACCACGTGGCTGCTCGTCGACCGCGTCGAGGCCGAGCCCCTGCGCGCCTGGCTCGACCGCATGCGCTTCATGCTCCGTGTCGAGGTCGCCGACCGCACCGCCGACGTCGCGACGCTCGGCTCGCTCGGCGAGGTCGAGCTGCCGGTGCCCGTGCTCGCGCCCGCCGGCGTCCCGGTCGTCTGGGTCGACCCCTGGTCCGAGGTCGCCGTCGGCGGCCACTCGTACGCCGACGCCGACGACCACCCCGGTCGCTCGTGGACGGCGCGCGAGACGCTCGTCGCCCGGGCCGACCTCGCGGCCCTCGCCGCCTCCGACCTGCCCGCCGCCGGCACGCTGGCCCTCGAGGCCCTGCGCATCGAGGCCTGGCGGCCCCGGCTCTCGACCGAGGTCGACGAGCGCAGCATCCCGCACGAGCTCGACTGGATGCGCAGCGCCGTGCACCTCGCCAAGGGCTGCTACCGGGGTCAAGAGACCGTGGCCAAGGTGCACAACATCGGCCACCCGCCGCGGCGCCTGGTCATGCTGCACCTCGACGGCAGCGACTCGGTGCTGCCCGCGCACGGCGACCCCGTCGTGCTCGCCGCCGACACGGGGCGCGAGGTCGGGCACGTCACCAGCTCGGCCGTGCACCACGAGCTCGGTCCGATCGCCCTCGCGCTGGTCAAGCGCACCACCGACGAGGACGCGCCGCTGGCCGTCCTCTCGGCCGACATCGTCGTCGCCGCCGCTCCGCAGACGATCGTGCCGGCCTCCGCGGGCGCCTCAGCCGGCGTGCCCCGGCTGCCGCGCCTGGGGGCCGTCCGCCGCTAGCCGGTCGTGCGGCGTCCGCACGCCCCCGGCGCGTCGGCGGCGCCCCGCGCGGCCCGGCGACTCGACCTGCGGGGCCCGGCGCACCGTGCGGCCACGGCGTTGCCCGCGATCGTGCAGATCGTCGTGGCCGTCACCGCGTCGTACGCCGTCGCCCACTACGCGCTCGGCCACGCGGTGCCCCTGCTCGCCGTGACGATCACCATCTCGTCGCTCGGGCTCGCCCGCGACGCGCGGCCCAAGGTGGTGCTCGAGAACGCCGTCGGCATCCTCATCGGCATCGCGCTCAGCGAGGTGATGCTGCTCGTGCTGGGCAAGGGGCTCTGGCAGGTCGCCGTCGTGCTGTTCGTCGTGCTCGTGGTCGCCCGCTTCAGCTCGCCGAGCCCCGGCTTCGCCGCGGCGGCGGCCACCCAGGCGATGCTCGTCATGCTGCTGCCCGATCCCGACGGCGGCCCGTTCGTGCGCAGCGTCGACGGCGTCGTCGGGGGAGCGGTCGCCCTCGCCGTGACCGCGATCGTGCCCCGCGACCCGCTGCGGCTCGTCCGCGCCGACGCCCGCACCCTCTTCGCCGAGCTCGCGGCCGCCTTCACGGCGCTCGTCGACGCGCTCCGCTCCGACGACGTGCGGCGGGCCGACGAGGCGCTGCGCCGCCTCCGCTCGACGCAGCCGCTGCTCGACGACTGGGCCGCCGCCCTCGAGTCGGCGACGTCCATCTCGCGGCTGTCGCCGTTCCTCCGTTCCCGCCTGCCCTACCTGCGCCAGCAGCAGGAGCTGCGGCAGGACGTCGACCTCGCCGTCCGCAACCTCCGCGTCATCGCCCGGCGCATCGACACCGTGGTCGGCGACGGCCGCGACCGGCTCGGCCTCGCCGACGTGCTCGAGAGCACCGGCCGGGCCGTGGCTGTGCTCGGCGAGTCCGTCGACGACGTCGAGCGGGTGCCGGTCGCGCGCGACGCGCTCGCCGCCGTCGCGGGCCGGCTCGACCCGGCCGTCGTGGCCCCGGGCTCGCCCGTCACCGAGGCGATGGTGGTGCTCATGATGCGGCCGCTCGTGGTCGACCTGCTCATGGCGACGGGGCTCGACCACGCCGAGGCGCGACGGCGGCTCGTCGAGGTCTGAGGCCGGGCCTAGCGGCGCCTGGCGGGCGGCGCCGGCCGGGCGGCGCCGGCGGCGGGCTCAGCCGCGCGGCGCCACCGCGTCCCACGGCAGCGTCAGCTCGCCGAGCCGCCACCGGGTGCGCCCGTGCCGCACCGGCCAGCCGGCCGCGCGCAGCCCCTCGACAGTGGCGACCCAGCGCTGCACCGGCCCGTAGACCGACAGCGGCGCCGCGACCGCCCACGCCCGGTCGAGGTCGACCAGCAGGTCGTGCACCCGCTCGCCGGCGACGTTGCGGTGGATCAGCGCCTTCGGCAGGCGCTCGGCCACGATCGAGGGCAGCTCGAGCGAGGCCAGCCGCAGCGAGATCGTGAACGTGCGGGGCCCCTCCTCGTCGACGTCGACCCAGCTCGAGACGCGGCCGATCTCGTCGCAGGTGCCCTCGACGAGCACGCCCCCGGGCTGCAGCCGCGAGGTCATCAGGGCCCACGACGCCGCGACCTCCGACTCGTCGTACTGCCGCAGCACGTTGAACGCGCGGATCACCGCGGGTCGCCGACCGCCCTCGAGCGGCACCTCGAAGCCGCCGAGCCTGAAGCTCACGCCCGGGCGGGCCGACAGCTGGGCGCGCCGCACGCGCTCGGGCTCGATCTCGATGCCGACCACCTCGACGTCGGGGCGGGCCCGCAGGAGGCGCCGGTGCAGCTCCAGGGGAGTGGTCGCGCTCGCCCCGTAGCCGAGGTCGACGACGAGCGGGTCGTCGGCGCGACGCAGGGCAGGGTGCGCGGCGATCCAGCGGTCGACCCGACGGAGGCGGTTGGTGCCGGTGGTGCCGCGGGTCACGGATCCGACGGGCATGAGCCGATTCTCGCACCGGGTCGCAGCGATACGCTGGAGGCATGACTTCGACGCTCATCCTCCTGCGACACGGCAACAGCGAATGGAACGCCAAGAACCTCTTCACCGGCTGGGTCGACGTGAAGCTCACCGAGCAGGGGCGCGCCGAGGCGAAGCGCGCGGGCGAGCTGCTCCGCGAGCACGACCTGCTGCCCGACATCCTCTACACGTCGCGCCTGACCCGGGCGATCCAGACCGCCGACATCGCCCTCGACGAGGCCGACCGCCTCTGGATCGACGTGAAGCGCTCGTGGCGCCTCAACGAGCGCCACTACGGCGCGCTCCAGGGCAAGGACAAGGCGCAGACGCTCGAGCAGTACGGCCCCGAGCAGTTCCAGACCTGGCGTCGCTCGTTCGACGTGCCGCCGCCCCCGCTCGACGACGACAGCGAGTTCTCGCAGGCGCACGACAAGCGCTACGCCGAGCTCGGGGTCGACGCCCCGCGCACCGAGTCGCTCGCCCTCGTCATCGAGCGGATGATCCCCTACTGGGAGAGCGACATCACCGAGAGCCTCGCGGCCGGCGACGTCACGCTCGTCGTCGCGCACGGCAACTCGCTGCGCGCGCTCGTGAAGCACCTCGACGGCATCAGCGACGACGAGATCAGCGAGCTGAACATCCCCACGGGCATCCCGCTGGTCTACGAGCTCGACGACGACTTCCGCCCCACGGGCCCGGGGCGCTACCTCGACCCCGAGGCCGCCGCGGCGGGCGCCGCCGCGGTCGCGAACCAGGGCAAGAAGTAGCACCTCCCGATCACCCCGCGCCCCGCGGCCCGTTCCCTGGGTCGTGGGGCGCCTCGGTGTCCGGCGCGCCCCGCCGACGCGGTGCGGGGGCTGCGGTCAGACGAAGCGGGCGCTGATCTGCATGACGAGGTCGTCCATGTCGACGGGCGTGCTCGTGTCGACCCGGATCACGGGCCACTCGCCGAGCGGCTCGGCCGCCCCGGCCCACTCGGGCCACGACGCGCGGGCCGACTCCACGGTGCCGTGCGCCGGGTGCCGGCCGCCGGCCGCGTGCCGGTCGACGACGCGCTGCAGGGCCACGTCGGGGTCGACGTCGCACCACACCTCGAGCGTCCGCGGCGACCCTGCCCGCGACACCCCGGCCCGGGCGTGCTCGAGGTCGCGCGGCCGGTGCCAGAACGAGTCGACGACGACGCCGGCCTCCACCTCGGCCGCCATCGACCAGACCGTGTCCATGGCGATCGAGCCGAGCGCCTGCGGGGCGATCATCGGCCCGGCCAGGTCGGCCAGCGCCTCCGTGATCGGGTCCTTCGCGAGCAGGGGGCAGCCGAGCACGCCGGCGAGCGTGGCGGAGACGGTGGTCTTGCCCGATCCGGGCAGACCGTTGACGAGGATCGCGACTGAGGCCATGCCCCCATCCTGCCGCGTGGATCAGGACCGGCCGACCCGCGCCTCCTGATCCGTGCACGACTCAGGACCGGATCGTCCTGAGTCGCGCGGATCAGGACCGAGGTTCCTGAACGAAGAGAGAGGGGCGGGGCTCAGACCTCGGGGGCGACCCAGTCGCCGGTGGCGAGGTACTGGACCTTCTTGGCGATCGAGACCGCGTGGTCGGCGAAGCGCTCGTGGTAGCGCGAGGCGAGCGTCGAGTCGACCGTGTCGACGGCGGCGCCCTTCCAGGTCTCGCCGAGCACCTTGTCGAAGACGCTGAGGTGCAGCTCGTCGATGCGGTCGTCGTCGTTGCGGATCTCCTCGGCGAGGCGGACGTCCTCGGTCGTGAGCAGCTCGGTGAGCTTGTTCGCGATGGCGACGTCGAGCTCGCCGAGCTCCTTGAAGGTGGGGCGCAGCGACTTCGGCACGACCTTCTCGGGGAACCGGTAGCGCGCCAGCTGCGCGATGTGCTCGGCCATGTCGCCCATGCGCTCGAGCGACGAGCTGATTCGCAGGGCGCTCACGACGATGCGCAGGTCGCGGGCGACCGGGTTCTGGCGGGCCAGGATGTCGATGGCGAGCTCGTCGAGCGCGATGGCGCGCTGGTCGATCTGGTCGTCGTCGGCGATGACCTTCTCGGCCAGCGTGACGTTCGACTCGTTGAAGGCGGTGGTGGCGTTCGCGATCGACACCGCGACGAGGCCCGCGATCTCGACGAGGCGCTCCTGCACCTCTTGCAGCTCCTGCTGGAATACCTCGCGCATGTGGTGATGGGACCTCTCGTGGTGTCGGGGCGACGGAGCGCCCGTGCCGCAGACGTCGTCGCCCGCACAGTCCAGACGACTCTCGGGGGTCGAGGTTAACGACTGGTGCCCAGCGACTGAACAATCACCAAAGTACAGCGGATGGGGAGGGGGCGGTCGGTCCGCCGAGCCGCCGTTCACTATCGTTGGCGGCATGGACTCCGCCTGGCTGGTGCCGGCGTCGCTGCTCTTCGGCGCCGTCGTGGGGGCGACGATCGTGATCGTCGTCGTCGCTGCGCAGCACCGTGCGGCCCGCGTCGCCGCCCTCGTCGACAGCACGCTGCCCGACGGCATCGACGCCGTGCTCGACGCCCTCGAGTCGGCCGGCCTCGTCGTCGACCCCTCGGGCAACGTGCTCAAGGCCTCGGCCGCGGCGACCCAGCTCGGCCTCGTCTCGGCGCAGCAGCACCTCGTGCACCCCGAGATGGAGGCGCTGGTCGGCCTGGTGCGCCACGAGGGCGGACCGCAGGAGGCGGTGCTCACCCTCGCGCGCCTCCCCGGTTCCGAGTCCACCATCGAGCTCGGGGTGCGGGCGGCGGCCCTGGGCGGCCGGTACGTGCTCGTGCTCGCCGAGGACCACACGGAGGGGCGGCGCCTGGACGACATGCGCCGGGACTTCGTCGCCAACATCAGCCACGAGCTCAAGACGCCCATCGGCGCGGTCGGGCTGCTCGCCGAGGCCCTCGACGCCGCCTCGGCCGACCCCGAGCGCGTGCGCCACTTCGCGGGCCGCCTCACGCAGGAGGCCGACCGGCTGGGGCGCCTGACGCAGGACATCATCGAGCTCTCGCGCCTGCAGGCGGTCGACGCCCTCGAGGCCTCGCAGGTCATCGACCTGCGCCGGGTCGTCGACACCGCGGTCGACCGCAACCGCGTCGTCGCCGAGGCGCGCGGCGTCGAGCTCGTCGTGCGGGGCGGCCGCAGCGCCCGCGTGCTCGGGGACGAGGCCATGCTCGTCACGGCCGTCGACAACCTCGTCGCGAACGCGATCGCCTACTCGCCCGACGGCTCGCGGGTCGGCGTCGGCCTGGCCGCGGGGGCGGACGGCACCGTCGAGGTCGCCGTCGCCGACCAGGGCTTCGGCATCGCCGAGGACGAGCTCGAGCGCGTCTTCGAGCGCTTCTACCGCGTCGACCCGGCCCGTTCCCGGCGCACGGGCGGCACCGGCCTGGGCCTCGCGATCGTCAAGCACGTGGTGCAGAACCACGGCGGCGACGTTCGCGTCTGGTCGCAGGTCGGCAGCGGCTCGACCTTCACCGTCCGGCTGCCCCAGGTCGAGGCCCGACCCGAGACCCGCAGCGTCCCCATCCCGGTCACCACACGAGGAGACACCGATACCCGATGACAACGCACATCCTGATCGTCGAGGACGAAGAGTCGCTCAGCGAGCCCCTGGCGTTCATCCTCGAGCGCGAGGGCTACCACGTCACGGTGGCCGACGACGGCCCCTCGGCACTGGCCGCCTTCGACAAGACGGGCGCCGACCTCGTGCTGCTCGACCTGATGCTGCCCGGCATCCCCGGCACCGAGGTGTGCCGGGTGCTGCGCGCGAAGTCGCAGGTGCCGATCGTCATGCTGACCGCGAAGGACAGCGAGGTCGACATCGTCGTGGGGCTCGAGCTGGGCGCGGACGACTACGTGACCAAGCCGTACTCGACGCGTGAGCTGCTCGCCCGCATCCGGGCGGTGCTCCGCCGCCGGGTCGACGACGACGACGATCTCGCCGACGGCGTGCTCGAGGCCGGCGACATCCGCATGGACGTCGAGCGCCACGTCGTCACCGTGCGCGGCGAGGACGTCGCCATGCCGCTCAAGGAGTTCGAGCTGCTCGAGCTGCTCATGCGCAACGCCGGCCGGGTGCTCACCCGCGGCCAGCTGATCGACCGGGTCTGGGGCTCCGACTACTTCGGCGACACCAAGACCCTCGACGTGCACATCAAGCGGATCCGCTCGAAGATCGAGCCGGTGCCCTCCGAGCCGAAGGCCCTCGTGACCGTGCGCGGGCTGGGGTACCGCATCGAGGCCTGACGGCCGGGCCGCCTGCCGGCCGACGCCTGGCCGACGGCCGGGCGGACGCCCGGAACGAGAGAGGCCCGGCCCCGCGTCTGCGGGAGCCGGGCCTCTGTCACGCCGGGGTCGACGTGCGGGGTCCGCGGGTCAGCGGTCGGCCGTCGCCGACGGGCTGGGCTCGGACTCCTGGACGTCGCTCTCGGGCAGCGGGGTCGACCCCTGGCCGGGCTCGACCGTGACGCCGCTCGGCGTGGGGGTCGGCAGCAGCGTCGAGTACTCGGGCAGGTCGCCGGTGAGCACGGGCACCTGCAGCGTCTTGCCGGTCTCGGTGCCGTACTGGACGAACACGGGCAGCAGCTGGCCCGGCGTGACGTCGAGGTCGCTCATCACGAGCTGGTCGACGTCGGTGCTCGTGCCGCGGTCGACCTGCGAGCGGGCGTCGACCTCGACGGTCTGCGTCTCGTCGCCCGACCCGGTCTCGTACTGGAAGCCCACCTCGACGGGCTCGTCGCCGTCGTTGATGACGGTCATGACGAGGCTGGCCTCGGTGCCGTCGTCGGTGAGGGCGATGGCGTTGCGCACCTTGACGTCGCCGACGGTGATGCTGGTGCCGTCGCTGGCGTCGTAGATCTTCGTGGTGCGCTGGGGGCTGATGAAGTTGCAGCCCGCGGCCAGGGTCACGACGGCCAGGGCGACCGCGGTGATCGACGCCCCGCGGGAGAATCGTCGCGCACGGGCGACCGTCGAGTTCGTCTCGAGCACAGGTCCGACTCGCACGGGTGACCTCCAGGATCCAGTTCACGGCAAGGGTTCTCGCCTAGCCTAGGCGATGCCGTCGACCCCGGCTTCTCAGGCATGCCTGGCCGAGGGGCGCGCATGTTATCCTGGGTGCCGCAGAACGGAGCCTGATTCATGCAGTTCGAGGTCGGAGAGACCGTCGTCTACCCCCATCACGGGGCCGCGACGATATCTGAAGTCAAGAAGCGGATCATCAAGGGCGAAGAGAAGCTGTACCTCAAGCTTCGCGTCACCCAGGGTGATCTGACCATCGAAGTACCCGCGGACAACGTCGACCTGGTCGGCGTCCGCGACGTCATCGGCAAAGAAGGGCTCGACCGCGTGTTCGACGTGCTGCGCGCGCCGTTCACCGAAGAGCCCACCAACTGGTCCCGCCGCTACAAGGCGAACCTCGAGAAGCTGGCGTCCGGCGACGTCATCAAGGTGTCCGAGGTCGTCCGCGACCTCTGGCGCCGTGACCAGGATCGCGGCCTCTCGGCCGGCGAGAAGCGCATGCTCGCCAAGGCCCGCCAGATCCTGATCAGCGAGCTCGCCCTCGCCGAGAAGACCGACGAAGAGAAGGCGTCGAGCGTGCTCGACGAGGTTCTTGCGTCCTAGCACCACCGACGACCGCGCGGTCGGCGCCCCCGGGGTCTCACTCCCCGGCGGCACCGCCCGCGCGGTCGTCGTCGTAGCGGCGGGCAGCGGCACCCGACTGGCCCAGGGGCGGCCGAAGGCGTTCGTCGAGGTGGCCGGTCGCAGCATCCTCGCCCGCTCCCTCGAGGCGGTCTTCGCGTCGGCGGTGCCGACGCACGTCGTCGTCGTCGCGCCCGCGGCCCTCGTCGACGAGGCCACCGCGATCGTGCGCGAGGTCGCGGGCGTCGCCGCCGACCACGCGACCGTGGTCGTCGGCGGCGACAGTCGCCAGACCTCCGTCGCCGCCGGCTTGGCCGCAGTAGCTCCCGACGTCCGCACCGTGCTGGTGCACGACTGCGCGCGCCCGTTCACGCCGACGAGCCAGTTCGACCTCGTGGCCGAGACCGTCGAGGCCGGCGGGCACGGCGTCGTGCCCGGGCTGCCGGTCACCGACACGATCAAGAAGGTCCCCGCCGGAGGCGCGGGTCGGGTCGTCGGCACCGTCGACCGTTCCGAGCTGGTCGCCGTGCAGACCCCCCAGGGGTTCCCGCGGGCCGAGCTCGACGCCGCCTACGCCGAAGCGGCCACGTCCTCGGCCGACGGCGTCGCCGTCGAGCACACCGACGACGCGGCCCTCTTCGCCGCGGCCGGCCACGAGGTCGTCGTCGTCCCGGGCGACCCCCTCGCCTTCAAGATCACCACCTCGTGGGATCTCCGCCGGGCCGAGTCGCTCGTCGCCGAGGGCGCCGCCGCCGCCGGGTCAGCCGGGGCCGGTGCCGGTGCCGCCGGGCGCTCCGCCGCCGAGCGCCTCCGCACCGGGCTCGGCGTCGACGTGCACGCCTTCGACGCCGCCGAGCCGATGCACCTCGGCCTCCTGCACTTCCCCGACGAGGCGGGCCTCGCCGGGCACAGCGACGGCGACGCCGTGGCGCACGCCGTCGTCGACGCGCTCCTCTCCGCCGCCGGCCTCGGCGACATCGGCTCGGTCTTCGGCACGGACGACCCGCGCTTCGCGGGCGCGGGCGGCGAGGTGTTCCTCACCGCCGCGCTCGAGCGGCTCACCCACGCCGGCTTCGACGTCGTCAACGTCGCCGTCCAGGTGATCGGCAACCGCCCGCGCCTGGCCCGCCGCCGCCTCGAGATGGAGGCGCGCCTCATCGAGGTCGTCGGCGCGCCCGTCAGCGTCTCCGCGACCACCACCGACGGGCTCGGCGCCACCGGGCGAGGCGAGGGCGTGACGGCGATCGCGACCGCACTCGTGTCGGTGGTCGAGCCGCGGGAGCGCACCGCGCCTCCTCGGGGCCCCTCGCGCGCCGACGGCGCCGAGACCGGCGCCGTCGACCCGACCACCCAGACCGACCCCACCGAAACGGACCGATCCGCGTGACCATCCGCCTCTACGACTCGCGCGAGCAGGCGCTCGTCGACTTCGTCCCCCGCGTGCCCGGCAAGGTCGGGCTCTACGTCTGCGGGCCGACGGTGCAGTCGTCGCCGCACATCGGGCACCTGCGCTCCGCCCTCGTCTACGACCTGTGGCGGCGCTGGTTCACCTACCGCGGGCTCGACGTCACGCTCGTGCGCAACGTCACCGACGTCGACGACAAGATCCTCGCCCTGTCGAGCGGCACCGACGAAGAATGGTGGGCCCGGGCCTACCGCTTCGAGCTCGAGTTCACCGCGGGCTACCAGGCGCTCGGCGTGCTCGCCCCCACCTACGAGCCGCGCGCGACCGCGAGCGTGACCGAGATGCAGCAGCTCGTGACGACCCTGATCGACAAGGGCCACGCCTACGTCGCGCCCGACGGCTCGGGCGACGTCTACTTCGACACGGCCAGCTGGCCCAGCTACGGCGCGCTGACCAACCAGGGCCTCGACGACATGGCGCCGGCCGCCGACGCCGACCCGCGCGGCAAGCGCGACCCGCGCGACTTCGCGCTCTGGAAGGGCGCCAAGGCCGACGAGCCCGCCTCGGCCGCGTGGTCGTCGCCGTGGGGCGACGGCCGGCCCGGCTGGCACATCGAGTGCTCGGCGATGTCGCGCCGGTACCTCGGCACCGCGTTCGACATCCACGGCGGCGGCCTCGACCTGCGGTTCCCGCACCACGAGAACGAGCTCGCGCAGTCGACCGCGGCCGGCGACGAGTTCGCGTCGTACTGGCTGCACAACGGCCTCGTCGCCGTCGAGGGCCAGAAGATGTCGAAGTCGCTCGGCAACTCGATCTTCGCGAGCGAGTTCCTCGAGTCGGCGCGGCCCGTCGTCGTGCGCTGGTTCCTCAGCTCGGCGCACTACCGCTCGACGATCGACTACCACGACGGCGCCCTGGTCGAGGCTGAGGCGGCCCTCGACCGCATCGAGACGTTCCTGTCGCGGGCCGGCCGACGACTCGTCGGCACCCGCTTCGCCGGGGTCGGCGCGCGCGTCGTGCCCGACGACTTCGCCGAGGCCATGGACGACGACCTCAACGTGCCCCAGGCGCTGGCCGTGCTGCACGACGCCGTGCGCGCCGGCAACTCGGCCCTCGACGACGGCGACCTCGACACGGCCGCCCGCGAGTGGCAGCACGTGCAGGCCATGGTCGCCGTGCTCGGCGTCGACCCGCTCGCGCCGGAGTGGCGCGGCGCCGACGAGGGAGACGCGCACCGCGCGCTCGGTACCATCGTCGAGACCCTCCTCGCACAGCGTCAGCAAGCCAGGGCCTCGCGCGACTTCGCGCAGGCCGACCGCGTACGCGACATGCTGGCGTCCGCCGGCATCACCATCGAAGACACCCCCAGCGGGTCGCATTGGAGCCTCGAACAGTGAAGAACACCAGCGGAGCACGCAAGGGCCGTCCGGGCAGCAGCGCCGTCCGCAAGGGCAGCAAGGGCAAGCAGGTCGGCAGCGGGGGCCAGGGACGCCAGGCGCTCGAGGGCAAGAAGCCCACGCCCGCGGCAGAAGACCGCCCGTACCACCCCGCCGGCAAGGCGAAGGCGGCGCGCGAGCGCCTCGACGCCGCCCGCGGCCGTGCGGGCAACGGTCCGCGCGCCGGGTCGGCCGTCGCCGGCCGGGGCGGGCAGGAGGCGCCCCGTCGCCGCCCGAAGTCGTCGGACGACAGCGAGATGGTCACCGGCCGCAACTCGGTGCTCGAGGCCCTGCGCACGCGCATCCCCGCCTCGACGCTCTACATCGCGGCGCGCATCGAGATGGACGACCGCACGAAGGAGATCCTGACCCTGGCGACGCGGCGCGGCCTGCCCGTGCTCGAGGTCATGCGCCCCGAGCTCGACCGCCTGACCGGCCCGGACTCGGTGCACCAGGGCGTCGCGCTCAAGGTGCCGCCGTACCAGTACGCGCACCCGATCGACCTGCTCGAGGCCTCGGTCAAGCGCCAGCAGACCCCGCTCTTCGTCGCCCTCGACGGCATCACCGACCCCCGCAACCTCGGCGCGATCATCCGCTCGGTGGGCGCGTTCGGCGGCCAGGGAGTCATCATCCCGCAGCGACGCTCGGTCGGCCTCACCGCGTCGGCGTGGAAGACCTCGGCGGGCGCCGCCGCGCGCATCCCCGTGGCGATGGCGGCGAACCTCACGCAGACGCTCAAGTCGTTCAAAGAGCAGGGAGTCTTCGTGCTCGGCCTCGACGGCGGCGGCGACGTGATGCTGCCGGGCCTCGAGCTCGCCGACCGCCCCCTGGTCGTCGTCGTCGGCAGCGAGGGCAAGGGCCTGTCGCGCATCGTCGCCGAGACCTGCGACGCGGTCGTGTCGATCCCCATCACGACCGCCGTCGAGTCGCTCAACGCCGGCATGGCCGCGAGCGTCACGCTCTACGAGATCTCGAGGCTGCGCGCCGAGCGCAAGTAGCGCGGGCCGCCAGCACGAGGAGGCGCGGTGTCGGTCGGACCGGCACCGCGCCTCCTCGGCGTCTGCGGCCCGTGCGCCGGCACCGCGCCTCCTCCGCGTTCCCGACCCGCGCCGACCCGTCCGACCCGTCCGACCCGCCCGACATTCGCCGCGCACCCCGGAGTGGACGAAACACCCCGTCGTTTCGGGGTGCTTCGTCCACTTCGGGGTTCGAGAGGGCCGCAGGGGCAGGTCAGACCTTGGCGCGCCAGTCGTCCTCGGCGTCGTCGTCCTCGTCGTCGAGCAGCTCGGCGTCGGGCAGGCGGATCGACTCCGTCGCGGGGGCGATGACCGTGCGCTCGTCGCGTCGGTGCCTCAGCACGTCGTTGATGTACGAGGTCAGCGCCTCGGCGATCGGCACGTCGCGCCCCTCCTGCTGCGACTTGTACCAGCGGTGCTCGAGCAGCTGGTGGAACACCTCGGCGGGCTCGAGCCGGCCTCGCATCTCGCGGGGGATCGAGCGCACGACGGGCTCGAAGACGCGCGCGGCCCACTCGTGCGCCACCATCTCTTCGTCGGCGTCGATCTGCCCGGTGCGCAGGCGGTAGGCGTCGAGGTCGTTGAGCAGGCGCCGCGCCTGGTTCTCCTCGACGTCGAGGCCGGTGAGGCGCAGCAGCCGCCGCGAGTGGTGCCCCGCGTCGACGACCTTGGGCTGGATGCGCACCTGCGTGCCGCCCTCGGTCGTCTTGATCGCCAGCTCCTCGATGTCGAACCCGAGGTCGTTGAGCCGCTCGACGCGGTCGTTGATGCGCCAGCGCTCGGAGCTGTCGAAGGTCTCGCTGCCGGTGAGCTCGGTCCAGAGGCTGCGGTACTTCGCGACGATGCCGTTGCTGACCTCGACGGCGTCGAGGTTGTCGTCGAGGCGGCCGCCGGCCTCGAGGTCGAGCAGCTCGCCGGCGATGTTGACGCGGGCGACCTCGAGGTCGTTCTCGCGCTGGCCGTTCGACAGGCCGCCCGGGTACAGCTTGCCCGTCTCGGCGTCGACCAGGTAGGCGGCGAAGGCGCCGGCGTCGCGGCGGAAGAGCGTGTTCGACAGCGACACGTCGCCCCAGTAGAAGCCGATCACGTGCAGCCGCACGAGCAGCAGGGCGAGGGCGTCGACGAGCCGGGTCGCCGTGTCGGGGCGGAGGGTCTGCGAGTACAGGGCGCGGTACGGCAGCGAGAACTTGAGGTGCCGCGTCACGAGCACCGGGTTCAGCAGGCTCCCGTCGGCGTCGCGCCGGTTGGTGATCACGGCGAGCGGGTCGACGCAGGGGATGTCCATCCGCTGCAGCGTGCGGAGCATCTCGTACTCGCCGCGGGCCATCTCTCCCGAGGTCTCCTTGATGGCGATCACGTAGCCGCTGAGGTGCGCGAAGCGCACGAGGTGCCGCGAGATGCCCTTCGGCAGGGTCGCGATCGCGTCGTCGGGCCACTCGTCGAGCGGCAGGTCCCAGGGCAGGTCGAGCAGCGCGGGGTCGGCCGTGGCGGAGGTGATGTTGAGGGAGTCGCTCATGGTCGCTTTCGGGGGAGGGGAGCGGACGGCCGGGGGCCCAGGAGGCGCGGTGCCCGACACAGGGGATCGGCCCGCCGAGCCGTGCGGAGCGGTGCTCCGGGCGGGCTCGACGGGCCGATCAGGGGTGTCGCTACGCGCTGACGACGGCCTTGTCGCCGAGGCGCTCGCCCGACTCGGTGTCGAAGACGTGCACGTGGTGCGCCTGGGGCGTGATGTGGATCGTCTCGCCCAGCTTCGGGTGGTTGCGACCGTCGACGCGCACGACGATGTCGACGCGCTGGCCGCTCACCTCGGTGTGGCCGTACAGGTAGCCATCGGCGCCCAGTTCTTCGACGACGTCGACGGTGACCGCGAGGCCCTCGCCGGCGGTGTTGACGACGACGTCCTCGGGGCGCACGCCGATGGTGACGCTCGTGCCGTTGGCCTGGCCGACGGTGTCGCGGTCGACGGCGGTGACCGCGGTGCCGAACTGGATGCCGCCGTCGACGACGTCGGCGGGCAGCAGGTTCATGGCGGGCGAGCCGATGAAGCCGGCGACGAAGACGTTCTGCGGCTTCTCGTACAGGTCGCGGGGCGTGCCGACCTGCTGCAGGACGCCGTCCTTGAGCACCGCGATGCGGTCGCCCATGGTGAGCGCCTCGGTCTGGTCGTGGGTGACGTAGACCGTCGTGACGCCGAGGCGGCGCTGCAGCGACGCGATCTGGGTGCGCGTCTGGACGCGGAGCTTGGCGTCGAGGTTCGACAGCGGCTCGTCCATGAGGAACACCTGGGGCTGGCGCACGATGGCGCGGCCCATGGCGACGCGCTGGCGCTGGCCGCCCGAGAGGGCCTTCGGCTTGCGCGACAGGTAGGGCTCGAGGTCGAGCAGCTTGGCCGCCTCGAGCACGCGGGTGGCGCGCTCCTCCTTGCCGACGCCGGCGATCTTGAGCGCGAAGCCCATGTTCTCGGCGACGGTCATGTGCGGGTACAGCGCGTAGTTCTGGAACACCATCGCGATGTCCCGGTCTTTCGGCGGGACGTCGGTGACGTTGCGGTCGCCGATGAAGATGTCGCCGCTGTTGACCTCTTCGAGGCCGGCGAGCATGCGCAGGGTGGTCGACTTGCCGCAGCCGGAGGGGCCGACGAGGACGAGGAACTCGCCGTCGGCGACCTCGAGGTCGATCGCGTCGACCGCGGGGCGGGTCGAGCCGGGGTAGAGACGGGTTGCCTTGCTGAACGTCACGGACGCCATGGTTCTTTTCTCCTTCACCGGCAGGTACGTGCCGGACGATCCTTCGTGAACGGAATGGTGGTCACCCTGGGTCAGCGGCGACCATCCTCCCCAGCATGCCACAGAGGTGACGCATCCCCACCTCCGAACGGGGGCCGCGGCGTCACGATCCGGCCACGGGTTGTTTGGACTTTTCCCAGTCCGCGCTCGTAGCATTCGTCGTGGCCCCGCACCTCCTGGGGCCCCTTGATCCCCTCAACGACGCGACCGTCACCTCGTCGCGCATCGGAGACACGTCCCATGACTGACACCGGCCCCAGCGGCTCCGCGCCCCTGAGCAAGAACCAGCGCCGCGCCGCCGCGCGCGAGCGCGCGCAGCTCGCCCGCAAGAAGCAGAAGCGCCGTCAGAAGCAGGGCCGCTGGCTGCTGCAGGGCGGCCTCGTCGTCGTCGTGCTGGCGGTCGTCGTCGGCATCGTGCTCGTCATCACGAACAGCATCCGGCCCGCGGGCCCCGGCCCGGCGAACATGGCCAGCGACGGCATCCGCATCGGCCAGGACTTCACGGCCCAGGCCACGCCCGCCCTCGGCGCCGACGACGAGCCCGTCGCGACCGAGACCACCGCGTCGTCCGACACGGTCGACATCGTGGTCTACCTCGACTACCTCTGCCCCATCTGCGGCGCCTTCGAGGCCGAGAACAACGAGTACATCGCCGGCCTGGTGTCGTCGGGCGCGGCCACGGTCGAGTACCACCCGATCGCCATCCTCACCAACAGCTCGCTGGGCACGAAGTACTCGAACCGCGCTGCCAACGCCGCCGCCTGCGTGGCCAACTACTCGCCGAACTCGTTCTTCGACTTCAACACGGCCATGTTCGAGAACCAGCCCGAAGAGGGCACCAAGGGCCTCGACGACGCCCGGCTGGCCGAGATCGCGACCGGCGTCGACGGGGTGACCTCGCCGTCGCGCATCACCCAGTGCATCGACGACCAGGAGTTCGCGTCGTGGGTCGGCGCCGCCACCGAGCGGGCGCTCGACGGGCCACTGCCCAACAGCAACGTCCAGACGTTCCGCGGCACGCCGACGATCCTCGTCAACGGCCAGCAGTACGACTTCAGCACGCCGTTCTCGAACGACGAGTTCCGCAACTTCGTCGTGACGGCCGCCGGCAACAGCTACGCCGACGCCGCCACGGCCACGCCGTCGCCCGCCCCGACGGACGCCCCCGCCGAGGCGCCGTCCGAGACGCCCGCCGAGGCCCCGGCCGAGACGCCCGCCGGCTAGGTCCGCATGCGGGGGTGCGGCAGCACCCCGTCGAGCCGGTCGGCCCTGAGCGGCAGCTCGTGCAGGCGCACGTCGCGCACCTGCCCGGCGTCGAGCTCGAGGGTCAGGTAGGTCGCCCGCGGCTGACGGCGACGATCGGTCGGCGATCCCGGGTTGAGCAGCCGCAGGCCCGCGGGGCTGGTCGTGTCCCACGGGATGTGGCTGTGGCCGAAGAGCAGCAGGTCGGTCTCGGGGAACGCGCGGTCCATGCGGGTCTCGCGCCCCTCCTTCTGTCCCGTCTCGTGCACGACGGCGACGCGGACGCCGTCGATCGTCGTCCGGGCCACCTCGGGCAGCCGGGCGCGCAGGTCGTCGCCGTCGTTGTTGCCCCAGACGGCCACGAGGAGGCGCGCCCTGGCCTCGAACTCGTCGAGCAGCGGCACGCCGGTCCAGTCGCCCGAGTGGACGACGACGTCGGCCCTCTCGACCGCGCTCCACACGGCCGCGGGCACGGCCTTGGCCTTCTGCGGGACGTGGGTGTCGGACACGACGACGACGGAGGTGCTCATGGCGCCCAGGGTAGGCGGGCAGGATGGTCCCCGTGCGCGTCTCCGTGGTGATCCCCGTCCGTGACGACGCACGCCATCTCGAGGCGTGCCTCCGGTCGCTCGCGCGGCAGACGGTGCTCGCCGACGAGGTCGTCGTGATCGACAACGGCAGCTCGGACGACAGCGTCGCCGTCGCCCTCGCCGGGGGAGCCCGCGTGCTGCACCAGCCCGTCGTCGGCATCGCCGCCGCGGCCTCGACCGGCTACGACGCGGCGCTCGGCGAGCTCGTCGGCCGCTGCGACGCCGACAGCGTCCTGCCGCGCACCTGGGTCGAGGAGCTCGTGCGCACCTTCGACGAGCGCCCCGAGGCCGTGGCCGTCAGCACCGGCGCCCGCTTCTACGACGCCCCGGTCGGGCTGCAGCGCATCCTGTCGGTCGGCTACGTCGGCGCCTACCACGTGCTCGTCGGGGCGGGGCTCGCCCACTGGCCGCTCTTCGGCTCGACGATGATGATGCGCCGCTCGGCCTGGGAGGCGGTGCGCGACGAGGTGCACCGCCGCGACGTGGGCCTGCACGACGACATGGACCTCGCCGTTCACCTCGGCGACCTCGTGCTCGGCCGGCCCGGTCGCATCGTGTGGCGCCGCGACGTCGTCGCCGCCATCTCGGCCCGCCCGTTCGCCCGGGGCGGCCGCCAGTGGCTGCGGAGCACGCGGGCCGTCCGCTCGTTCGCCGTGCACGGCCGCGACGGCGTCCCGTTCGTGCGGTGGTGGCGCCGTGACCTCTTCTCGCTGCGCGCCGGCGTCGGCGCCGGCCGACCCGACGGGGCACGCCGCACCGGTTCCGGCCCTCGGGCGCGCTGACGCGGTTCGATGGGGGCTGTCGGCCGACCGGGCCGACGAACACCGCCGCCCCCGATCGGCGCACCGAGTTGAAAAGGACACCACGTGCCCATCTTCCGCAGCCGTGAGCGCGACGCGACGGCCGACGCCGCCGAGGCCGTCGCCACCCAGGCGAACCAGTGGGGCGACCCGTTCGGGCGCCTCGCGACCCGCTCGATCCAGATCATCGTGGTCGTCGTGGTGGTCGCCGGCCTCATCTACGCCTTCACGACCCTGAGCCTCGTCACCATCCCGGTGCTGCTCGCCCTCATCTTCGCCTCGGCGATGCACCCCGTCGTGTCGTTCCTGCGGCACCACCGCGTGCCCTCGCTGCTCGCCACGCTCATCGCGCTCTTCGGGGTCCTGGCCGTGCTCGGCCTCGTGGGCTGGCTCGTCGTCTGGGCGGTCGAGAACCAGGCGAGCATGCTCGTCTCCTCCGCCGAGAAGGGCATCGGCCAGCTGCAGGACTTCGTCACGACCCTGCCGTTCTCGATCACCGACCAGCAGATCGAGGACGTCCGCGACACCGTCGTGAACTTCGTGACCAGCGCCTCCTTCGGCTCGGGCGCGCTCGCCGGCGCGAGCGCCGTGGGCAGCTTCGCCACCGGCCTGGTGCTCATGATCGTCGTGCTGTTCTTCTTCCTCAAGGACGGGCCGGCCATCTGGGAGTTCATGCTGCGCCCGTTCCGCGGCCAGCAGTACGCCCGTGCCCGCCGCATTGGCGACAAGACCGTGGCGACGCTCGGCGGCTACGTCCGCGGCACCGCGACGGTCGCCGCCGTCGACGCGATCGGCATCGGCGTCAGCATCTGGATCGTGGGCGTGCCCCTCGCGCTGCCCCTGGCCGTCGTCGTGTTCCTCACCGCGTTCATCCCGCTCGTCGGCGCGACCGCGGCCGGCATCCTGGCCGCCCTCGTGGCCCTCGTGGCCCTCGGCCCGGTGCAGGCACTGATCGTCGTCGGCATCGTGGTCGTCGTCAACCAGCTCGAGGGCAACTTCCTGCAGCCCGTGCTGATGGGCCGCACGCTGCAGCTGCACGGCCTCGTCATCCTCGTCGCGCTGACCGCCGGCACCGTGCTCGGCGGCATCGTCGGCGCCGTCATCGCCGTGCCGCTGACGGCCGTCGCCTGGGGCATCGTCGGCGTCTGGCGCGGCCCGGACCAGCCTGCCGAGATGTTCCGGCAGAAGCGGCCCGAAGAGGTCCGCTAGGCCTGGTCTGGTGCGTGCAGGAGGCGCGGTGTCCGTTCGTCGGGCACCGCGCCTCCTTCGTGTGGCCGGGTCGCGCTGTGCCGAGGGCGGGTGTTCCGGTGCGAGGGCGGGTCGTCGTCGACCCGCCCTCGGCACGGAACACCCGCCCTCGAGGGGGCGCGCGCGGGGAGGCAGTTCTGCGCGATCTGCAGAAAGATGGTTGCAGATCGTCAACTGAGGCGTATGGTTGTGGTTCTACAACTACCTGGCCGACGGCGTCCGGGTCCCCTCATCTCAGAGCCACCACGGAGCCGACCTTGTCGCAGACCACCACCGCCGCGGGCACGAAGCCCGCGGCTCCGCACGAACCGGGCGAGGCGCCCGGCATGAGCCACCGCGAAGTCCTCACGGCCCTGTCGGGCCTGCTGATGGGCATGCTCGTGGCGATCCTCTCGTCGACCGTCGTGTCGACCTCCCTGCCGCGCATCGTCAGCGACCTGAACGGCAGCCAGACCTCGTACACCTGGGTCATCACGGCGACGCTGCTCGCGACGACCGTGAGCACGCCGCTCTGGGGCAAGTTCTCCGACCTGACCAACCGCAAGGTGCTGCTGCAGGTCGCGCTCGTGCTGTTCGTGCTCGCCTCGGTCGCGGCCGGGTTCTCGCAGAACACCGCGACGCTCATCACGTTCCGCGTGTTCCAGGGCCTCGGCGCCGGCGGCCTCACCGCCCTGGTGCAGGTCGTCATGAGCGACATCATCAGCCCGCGCGAGCGCGGCCGGTACATGGGCTACCTCGGCGCCGTCATGAGCGTCGGCACCATCGGCGGCCCGCTGCTCGGCGGCGTCCTCACCGACTCGATCGGCTGGCGCTGGAACTTCTTCGTCGGCGTGCCCGTGGGCATCGCCGCCCTCATCGTCATCCAGCGCACCCTGCACCTGCCGCCGAAGCCGAAGAAGGCCGTCGTCGTCGACTACTGGGGCGCCGGGCTCATCGCCGGCGGCGTCTCGCTGCTGCTCGTCTGGGTGTCGCTCGGCGGCAAGCAGTTCGAGTGGGCCTCGACCACCAGCTGGCTGATGGCCGTCGGCGCCGTCGTGCTGCTGGCGCTCGCCGTCGTCGTGGAGTTCCGCTCGAAGGAGCCGATCATCCCGCTGACGCTCTTCAAGAACCGCACCTTCACGTTCGCGGTCGTCGCCTCGCTCAGCGTCGGCGTCGCCATGTTCGGCACGAGCGTGTTCCTCGGCCAGTACATGCAGCTGGCCCGTGGCCAGTCGCCGACCATGGCGGGCATCCTGACCCTGCCGATGGTGCTCGGCCTGCTCATCTCGTCGATGGTCGCCGGTGCGCTCATCTCGAAGTACGGCAAGTGGAAGCCCTACATGATCGTCGGCTCGGTGCTGCTCGCCGCCGGCCTGTTCCTCATGTCGACCATCGAGTACGACACGAACTTCGCCATCGTCTCCGTGTTCATGGCGATGATGGGGCTCGGCATCGGCATGGTGATGCAGAACCTCGTGCTCGTCGTGCAGAACTCGGTCGACGTCAGCGTCGTCGGCGCCGCCTCGTCGAGCGTCGCGTTCTTCCGCAGCCTCGGCGGCACCATCGGCGTCTCGGTCATGGGCGCCGTGCTCGGCACCAAGGTCTCGGGCTACATCACCGACGGCCTCACCGACGCCGGGGTCGACCCCAGCGCGCTCGGCAGCGGCGGCTCGACGAGCATCCCCGACCTCAGCACCGTGCCCGGCCCGATCCGCACCATCATCGAGTCGGCGTACGGCCAGGGCGTGGCCGACGTGTTCCTCATCGCGGCCCCGCTGGCCGTCATCACCATCGTGTTCGTGTGCCTGCTGCCGAACGTCGAGCTCGGCACGAAGACGGGCATCCAGCGCGCGGCCGCGGCCGGCGACGGTCCGGCTGCGGGCGCTGCGGGCGCCGCCCCGGCGACCGACGCCGGTGCTGGTCGGGCTGCCGGTGCCGACTCCGAGGGCGAAGGCGGCGGAGACGGCGTCCGCGCCGACGCTGCCGGCGCCTCCGTCGTGGAGAAGGGCGTCGCGGCCACCGCCGGGCTCGCCCCCGCCGTGTCCAGCGCCCCGGCGACCACGACCGACGACGCCTCGACGTCGCGGGGAGCCTCGTCCCCGGCCCCCGTGTCGCCCGTCGACCAGGGCGGCGACCTCCCGGAGGCGCCCCGCCACCACGCCCACGCGGCTGCCGGCACCGGTACCATCGACACGATCATCGCCACCGGTGCCGCCGAGGTGGCGGGCCACCCGGTGTCGGACGACGAACTGGCCGAGAGCCCGGTGTTCTCGTCCCTGGTCGAGGAGAAGGATGTCGCAGCCGACCGATGACGGCGCGCCCGCGGGCGCGGTGCTCGACGCGCCGCGCCTGCCCGGGCCTGACGCGCCGCGCCTGCCCGGGCCCGACGACGACGGCCGCGAGGGCCTGATGGCGAGCGTGGTCGACGAGATCGGCTCGATGATGGTCGAGGCCAAGCGCACCATCGCCGCCGCCGCGTCGCGGTTCGACCCCGACGTGCCGCCGACCGCGTTCTACGTGCTCCGGTACGTGATGAAGCACCAGCCCTGCACGGCGGGCGACATCGTCAAGGCCATGGCCCTCGACAAGAGCGCCGTCAGCCGCCAGGTCGCGCTGCTGCGCGAGGCGGGCTTCGTCGACGTCGCGCCCGACGCCGCCGACGGCCGTGTCGTGACGCTCGGCAGCACCGAGCGGGCCGAGGCGCGCATGCTCGAGGTGCGGCACGAGAACCGCGCCGTCTTCCGCAGCCACGTCGAGGGCTGGACCGACGACGAGCTCGCCGAGTTCGCAGGCTGGCTGCACCGCTTCAACACGCCCGCCGACCCGCGGTAGGCGACCCGCGCCTCCTCGGCCTGCCTCCGGCTGCTGGCCGGCCCCCCCTGATCGGCGCGGCCGGGGCTGCAGGGCAAGGGCTGCACGGCAGGGCGGGCGGGTCCGTCGGGTGCGGGCGTCCGTGGTCGCCCGGACGCGACGGACTCGCCCGCCCCGGCACCCGCCCCGGCACCAGCCCCGGGCACCCGCACCCGCACCCGCACCGGCGACGACGCAGCACGACGAAGGCCCCCTCCCGGTGCGGGAGGGGGCCTTCGTGCGAGGGCGTGCGGCCGACGCTAGATCGTGGCGGTGTCGATCACGAAGCGGTAGCGGACCTTGCTGCCGACGACGCGCTCGTAGGCGTCGTCGACGTCGTCCGCGCTGATCGTCTCGATCTCGGCGCCGATGTGGTGCTCGGCGCAGAAGTCGAGCATCTCCTGCGTCTCGGGGATGCCGCCGATGTTCGAGCCGGCGAGGCTGCGACGACCGCCGATGAGCGACCCGGCGCCGAACGACTGCGGGTTCTCGGGCAGGCCGACGAACACCATCGTGCCGTTGAGGCGCAGGGTGCGGGCGTAGGCGTCGATGTCCATGTCGGCCGAGATCGTGTTGATGATCAGGTCGAACGAGCTGCGCAGCGTCGTGAAGGTCTCGGGGTCGCTCGACGCGTAGTAGTGGTCGGCGCCGAGCTTCAGGCCGTCCTCCTGCTTGGAGAGCGTCTGGCTGATGACGGTGACCTCGGCGCCCAGGGCGTGCGCGATCTTGACGGCCATGTGGCCGAGGCCGCCCATGCCGACGACGGCGACCTTCTTGCCGGGGCCCGCGCCCCAGTGCTTCAGCGGCGAGTAGGTGGTGATGCCGGCGCAGAGCAGCGGCGCGGCCTCGTCGAGCGAGATGCCCTCGGGGATCGACAGCACGTAGTTCTCGTCGGCGACGATCTGCTTGGCGTAGCCGCCGTAGGTGGGCTCGCCCGAGTACTGACGGCCGTTGTAGGTCGCGACGTTGCCCTTGGTGCAGAACTGCTGCTCGCCGGCGAGGCAGTTCTCGCACTCGCGGCAGCTGTCGACGAAGCAGCCGATGCCGACGCGGTCGCCGACCCGGTGCTTGGTGACGTCGGAGCCGACCTGCGTGACGACGCCGGCGATCTCGTGGCCGGGGACCATCGGGAAGATGGCCTTGCCCCACTCTTCGCGGGCCTGGTGGATGTCGCTGTGGCAGATGCCGGCGAACGCGATGTCGATCTGGACGTCGTTCGGGCCGACGTCGCGGAGCTCGACCGTGGAGCGCTCGAAGGGCGCGCCGGCCGAGGGGGTCTGGATGACGGGGACGGTGGTGGGCATGGAGATACCTCCGTGTGGTGGCGGGTCGTGCGCGCCCGGGTGCGGGCGCGCGGGATCCCGACGTCGTCGTGGGGATGCTCCCAGCCTAGGCAGGGCCGCCGACGCCCGCTCCTGACGGGAACGGTTCTCAGGCCGGGCCGCAGGAGGCGCGGGTCAGCCGAGCAGGTCCGCCTGCCAGACGAGGGCGGCGGCCCCGACGAGCGGGCTCTCGTCGCTGAGGCCGGAGCGGACGACGCGGACGCGACGGGCGTAGCCGTTGACGGGCGCCTCCTCGACGGTCGTGCGGACGAGGTCGAGGTAGTCGTCGCTGACGCGCGAGAACCCGCCGCCGATGGCGGCGACGTCGAGGTCGAGCAGCGTCGACACCGACGAGATGGCCTCGCCGACCGCGTTGGCCGAGCGGCGCACGGCCGCGACGGCGACCACGTCGCCGGCGACGTAGCCGGCCGCCAGGTCTTCGCCGCGCTCGCCCTGCCAGCCCTGCTCCTGCGCCCATCGCACCACGTTGGGGCCCGAGGCGATGACCTCGAGTGTGGCGGCCCAGGCGCTCTCGCCCGCCGGGCGGTCGGCGATCTGGATCTGGCCGATGTGGCCGGCGTTGCCCGTGCCGCCCGAGAGGAGGCGTCCGTTCACGATGAGCCCGCCGCCGACGCCCGTCGAGACGGTGATCGCGACCGCGTTGTCGACGCCCTGCGTGGCGCCGACCCAGTGCTCGGCGAGGGCGAGGCTGACGCCGTCGAGGCGCAGGGTGACGGGCAGCTCGCCGGGGGCGCCGGCGGCCGGGGCGGCCTCGGCGAGCAGCTCGACGACGAGGCCGCGCAGGGGGAACCCGCGCCAGGCGGGCAGGTTGATCGGCGAGACCGTGCCCGCGACGAGGTCGACCGGGCCGGCGCTGCCGATGCCCGCGCCGACGAGCACGTCGTCGTCGCCGAGCGCGGCGAGGGCGTGGCGCGTCACGGCGCGGACGGCGTCGGCCAGCTGGTCGCTCGTCGAGTCGTGGCCGGTCGGGCGGCGGTCGCGGCTGCCGGGGGAGAGGACGCCGTCGGCCGCGACGAGAGCGGCCTCGACCTTGGTGCCGCCGACGTCGACGGCGAGAACGTAGTCAGTCACCGCGCCAGCGTAGTGGGGTCGGCGGGCCCCGCGCGGGGACCGGCGCCGGCGCCCCGGGCGGGCCCTAGGGTGTCGACATGGACCAGTCTGCACCGCGCGTCGTCGTCGTCGGCGACGCCCTCATCGACGAGCTGCGCACCCCCGCGGGCTCGGACGACCACGTCGGCGGCGCCGGCCTCAACGTCGCCGTCGGCCTCAGCCGCCTCGGCGTCCCCACCACGCTGCTCGCGTCGGTCGGCGACGACGCCGACGGCGCGTCGATCCGCGCGCACCTCGCCGAGCACGGCGTCGAGCTCGTGGCCACCGCGAACCCGCTCGGCACCGGCCGGGCCGTCAGCGAGCGCGTCGACGGCGAGCCGACCTACGCCTTCAGCGACGCGGCCGTCGCCCGCGGGCTCGACTTCGGCGACGCCCAGCTCGCCGCCCTCGCGGCGGCGCCGCTCGTCGCCGTCAGCTCGTACCCGTTCGACGACGCCCGGCTGACCGATCGGCTGCTCGCCGCCGTGGGGGCCGAGCCGCCGCGGCTCGTCGTCGACCCGAACCCGCGCCCCGGGTTCCTGCGAGACCCCGCGGCCTTCGCGAGCGGTCTCGCCCGCGCCGCCGCCGCCTCCTCGTTGGTCAAGATCGGCGAGGACGACGCGGCGCTCGTCGCCGACGGCACCCTCGACGAGTGGCAGGAGGCGCTGCTCGCCGCCGGCGCCGGGGCAGTGCTCGCGACGCGCGGCGCCGACGGGGCCAGCCTCACGCTCGCCGGGCGGCCGCCGCTGCGACAGGGCATCGTCCCGCTCGACGGCGACGTCGTCGACACGATGGGCGCGGGCGACGCGACCTTCGCCTCCGTCGTGGCGTCGTTGCTCGCGAGCCGGTCGGCGCCGGACAGCGTCGACTGGGAGGCGGCGCTCACCGACGCGATGCGGGTCGCGGCCGCGACGGTGCGGGCCCCGGGCGCGCTGCTGCGCCTGCCCTGAGCGGGCCGCCGCGTCGAGTGGTCGGTTCCGGCCCGTCGACGGGCCGGGGAGGACCAGATCCGACCGCTCGGCGGTGCGGAGCCGGCCCTGGCCGACCCTGGGTCAACCCTGGCCGACCCTAGCCGGCCTGCTCGGCGAAGGTGCGCGCCTTCGCCGACAGGTACCAGTGCGAGCGGGCCCCCGTCTCGACCGGCTGCATGCCCACGACGACCTTGCCGCGCGAGTGGTGCTCGGCGAGGTCCTCGAAGGCCTGCGCGATGTTGTCGAACGGGTAGAAGCCCGAGATGAGCACGCGCACCTTGTTGTCGGCGATCAGCTTCGCCAGGGCGGCGAGGATCATCGACGGCTCGGTGTCGTCGCGCTCGGCCGTGATGAAGCGCATCTCGACGTCGAGCCGGTGCGCGCTCGAGCTGAACCGCGACTCGGGCACGCCCAGTTCGCGGCTGAGCGCGGGGTTGTCGCCGCCGAAGTTGTCGATGAACGCCGTGACCGGTCGACCCGCGGCCTTCTCGATGCGCTCCTGCAGGCCCTCGCCGTAGTTCACCGGGGTGACGCCGATCTGACGCAGGTAGTCGTGGTTGCCGGGGCTGCAGGTGCCGATCACCTTCGCGCCCGCCGCGAGGGCGAGCTGGCACTCGATGTGCCCGACGCCCCCGGCCGCGGCCGTGATGACGACGACGTCGCCCTCGCCGAGGTGCAGCGACCGGACGATGTCGTAGGCGGTGGCGCCGGCGAGGTAGAGACCGCCCGCGACCTCCCACGAGACGCTGCTCGGCTTGCGGACGACGGCGCTCGCCGGCACGGCGATCCACGTGGCGTGGGCGCCCCCGCCGACGGCGTGGCCGATCACCTCGGCGCCGACCGCGACGTCGCGCACGGCCGAGCCGCGCTTCTTGACGATGCCGGCGAAGCACGAGCCCTGCCGGGCCGGGAAGGTCTGCGGGAGGCGGTCCTCGAAGTCGCCCTTGCGGGTGAAGTTCTCGATGTGGTTCAGTCCCGCGCACACGACCTCGACGACGACCTCGTCGTCGGCCGGGACGGGCATCTGCTGCGGGACGAAGTGCAGCTCGTCGATCTCCCCGTACCGGTCGTACTCCACTGCTCTGCCTGTCTTGACCATGACGTGCCTCCTCGCGACGTGAGCAGAGTCTGCTCCTGCGTCGCGCCGGGTGGTCGGGAACCGGCTGGGAGTTCGGCGGGTCGTCGCCCGGTGCGGGAGGGCGGAGGCGGCGAGCGGAGGCGGGAGGCGGCGAGCACGCGGCGGCAGGCGGGCGGCGGCAGCCGCGCGGCGCCTCTCGGCAAGAGCCGCCTCCGCGCAGGCGGCGCCTAGAGCTCGCTCGTCGGCACGCTGAACGTGTCGCAGGCCGTGGGCCCGCCGGCGCGACCGGCCTCGAACCACTTCGTGCGCTGGTCGGCCGAGCCGTGGGTCCAGGTGTCGGGGTCGACGCGGCCGCCCGACGCCTCCTGGATCCGGTCGTCGCCGACCGCAGCGGCGGCGTCGAGGGCGTCGGCGACCTGCTCGCGGGTGACGGGCTCGAGGAACGTCTCGCCGTACTCGTTCTGGATCGTCGTGGCGCTGCCCACCCAGGCTCCGGCGTAGCAGTCGGCCTGGACCTCGAGGCGGATCGTGTCCGAGCCCGGGCCGGTCTGGCTGCGGTCGGCGCGGTCGAACGAGCCGCTGAGCTGCTGGATGTGGTGGCCCCACTCGTGCCCGACGACGTACATCTGGGCGAGGGGCCCGGCCGAGGCGCCGAACTGCTCCCGCAGCTGGTCGAAGAAGTCGGTGTCGACGTAGAGCGACCGGTCGGGCGGGCAGTAGAAGGGGCCGGTGGCGCTCGTGGCGCCTCCGCAGCCGGTGTCGACGGAGGCGGTGAACAGGAAGAAGTCCGGGCGCTCGTAGTCCTGGATGCCGACCTCGGGCGCGGCCGAGGCCCAGTAGGTGTCGAGCGAGTCGGCGGCGCCGGCCATGCGGCAGTCGATGCTCGCGTTCGCGTCGGCGCCGGTGGTGCAGCCCTCGAGCGCCTCGCCCTCGACCTGCTGGGCCGGGCCCACCTGGGCGCCCCCGACGAGGCCGGAGAGGTCGACACCGGTGAACTGGCTGATCAGCGCGACGACGATGACGCCGACGATGCCGACGCCTCCTGCGGCGATGCCGGTCGTGCGGCCACGGCCCGCTCGCTTGACCTTGCTGCTGTCGATGCGGGTGTCGTCGTTGAAGGACATGGCTCAGACGCTACTGCCCCGACGCGACCAGGGCCCGGCCCGGGGCCGTGGCCGGGGCCTCGCCGGGGCCTCTTCGTAGCCGTGGCCTCACTGTGGCCGGGCCTCGCCCGGCGGGGACCGCCTAGAGCCCGCGACGCTCCTGCTCGGCGCGCTCGGCGGCCTCGCGCTCGGCGCGCAGCACGGCGCGGCCGGCGTCGCGCTCCTTGACGCGGAGCTCTTCGTCGCGCACCTCGGCGAGGTTCGCGCGCTCGGTGACGAGCCACTGCGGCATCTGCTCGAGCAGGGCGTGGATCTCGTCGGTGGTGAGCGCGTCGTCGATGCCGGCCCGGGCCAGGCCCGAGATCGTGACGCCCAGCTTCTGCGCGACCACGGGGCGGGGGTGCGGCCCGGTGCGGCGGAGCTCGGCCAGCCACTCGGGCGGGTTCGCGGTCAGCTCGGCGAACTCTTCGCGGGTGACGGGGGTCGACCGGAACGAGTCGGGCGTCGCCGGCAGGTGCACCCCGAGCTTCTTGGCGGCCGTGAAGGGCTTGAGGGTCTGCTGGCTCTTGCCGCTGGGGGTGTCCGAGGTCATGCCGCAAGGGTACCGTCCGGGCGGCGCCGGGCCGTGGCCCCGGCCCGGGCCTGTGGACGGGGGCCGGGCGGCGGGCACGGGGGAGGGAGCCGGGCCCCGGGGCTGGGGACGCGACCCGCCCGGTAGCCTGGCGCGATGACGACCGAGCCGAGCCGCGCCTCCTTCCGCATCGGCTTCGTGCCCGGCGTGACCCTCTCGAAGTGGTCGCGGCTGTGGGAGGAGCGGCGCGACGACCTGCCCCTCGACGTCGTCGAGGTGACGGGCGACGCCCTCGCCGTGCTGCGCGGCGACGACCGCGTCGACATGGTGCTCGCACGGCTGCCCCTCGCGCTCGGCGACGACTTCTCGTCCATCGCGCTCTACGACGAGCGGGCCGTGGTCTGCATGGGCAAGGAGCACCCGCTCGCGGCCGCGGGCAAGGACGACGAGCTCTCGCTCGACGACCTCTCCGGCGAGGTGCGGCACGACCTCGACCCCGCGCTCGACGAGGCGCAGGCGATCGAGGTGGTCGCGACGGGCTCCGGCGTCGCGGTGATGCCGCAGTCGCTGGCGCGGCTGCACGGCCGTTCGGGCGTGACGCACCGGTTCCTCTCCGACGTCGAGCCGACCACGATCGCCCTCGTCTGGCCGTACGGCGAGCTCGACGACGACATCGACGACTTCATCGGCGTCGTGCGCGGACGAACCCGCAACAGCAGCCGGTCGAGGAGGCGCGACGACGACGCGCAGGCGGCTCCCGCCCCGAAGGCGAAGGGCCCCGGCAAGGGCGGCGCCGGGGGCAAGGGCGCGGCGTCCGGCGGTCGCGGCTCGGGGCCCGGCCAGGGCAGGACGCCGCCCGGCGGTCGCGGCGGCCCCCAGCGCGGCACCGGCCGCAGCCGCCCGCGCCGAGGCCGCTGACCTGCCCCTCCCCCTCCGCCTCCGCCCCTCCCTCATTCAGGAACCTGAGTCCTGTTCCCCGCGAGGGCGGGACGCATGTTCCTGAACCGTGCACGGCGCAGGAACCCGGCCCGCCCCGTTCCTGAACGACGAGGAGGCGCCGCCCCCGGCCACGGCGGACGAGCGTCGTCAGCCTGGCCGGCCTGGCATGCTGGCGCACATGAACGACAGCACCGAGGGCGAAGCGCCTGTCCCGCGGCGGTTCCGACGCCTGACGTTCGATCCCCTGCGCCACGTCATGCCCTGGGTGGCGGTCGTGGTCGGTCTGTTCCTCGTCGTGCGGGCTGCACTCGGACGCAGCCCCGGCGACGACGCCCCGTGGCTGGTCATGGGCCTCGCGCTGGTGGTCGTCGGCATCGCGGTGTTCGTCGTCGACCGCTGGCGGGCGCGGCGCGGTCGCTAGGTTCGCTCTCCCGACGGGCCTCCGCCGGGTAGCAGGCGGCGCTCGGGGCACCGGACCGCCCGGACCGCCCGGATCACCTGGGGCTGGATCTCGGGAGCCGTCGAGCCCGACTGCAGGCCTCTCGCCCGTTGGACTGGCTCAGCAACGCGATCCTCGGCCCGATGAGAGATGCTGACAGCATGAGAGCCGAGAGTCGCGTCCACCGGCAGATCACGGCCGCGGTCCTGGCCGTTCTCACCGAGGTCGACCCGTACGGCCTCGAGCCCGGGACGTCGGACGGCGCTCCCGCGGACGAGTACGAGCCGGAGGCGGTCGACCTGGCTCGCCTGCTCCTCCGGGACGGCGTCGTGACCGTCTACGACGTGGAAGACGTGTGGGTGCGCTGGTTCTCGGAGTCCCTCGTGCTCAGACTCGGGGTCGACCGGACGGCGCGGTTGGTGGACCGGCTGAACGCGCTGGTCTGAGAACAGAGAGCGACACGTCGATGAACGAGCGATCGTGTCTGGGGTCGGGCTCGCCGCCGGGGGAGTTCGTTGCCCGAGCTCAGACGAGCGGACGGGTGTCGCGGCTCTGCCCCGAGGGCTGGACGATGCGCGCTTCGCGGGCTGAGCGACTGATGGACCACTCCTCCGATTCCACCTCGAGACGGAACTCGACGATCTCGACGGATTCCTGGTGGAGGACGTCGAGTACTTGCTGCGGTGTCACGTAGAAGAACTCTCTCCGGAAATTGACCTGGTTGACGCGTTGCTGGGCGAAGCGACGATGGAGCATCGCCTCGACGCCGACGGCATCGTGGGCGAAGAACAGAGCGTGCACGTCGAACCGGAACGGCACCGAGGCATCCCCGAGCTCGCGGACTCTGTCCATGGGTTCGAGGCGCCTCGTCATGCCGATCTTGACCACGGAGTCCCCGAACGACCCCTTGTTCGAGATCACGTAGACGTAGCCGGCGCGAATGTTCGCTGCTCGATAGTCCACGTCGTCGATCGCCCGCTGGACGTCTTCCAACTTCGCTTCCATCCTCGCGACGCCCGCGTGGTCACCCTTGAGTCGAAGTGCCTCCAGCGCTAGCTCGTAGTGGCTCTGTTCCTTCCTCAGGCGTTCTTGTTCCCGCTCGAGTTCTTGCTCCGCCTTGCGCTGTTCGCGCAGCTCCTCCCGACGTTCGCGTTCGCGCTCCTTCTCGACTTGGAGCGCAGCGAGATGACGGTTGGCGAGTGATATCTCTTCCAGACGCAGTCCGTGGAAGCGCGGACTGATCCGCAAGTCGATCATCGAACCCTGCCGGGCGATCTGATCCGCGGCCGTCGTGAGGCGTTTCTGGGCCGTAGCGAGGTTCCCGGCTCGCGTCGTCTTGACGCAGTTCTCGGCCTCCGCGTTGTACGCGCGCAGAAGGATCTTCGTCATGTCGTTGACGAACTTGGTTCCCTTCGAAACCGAGTTGTTGAAGGTGAAGCCGGTCGTTGCAGTAGCCGCCGTCTTGTCTCGGATCATCTGCTTGACGCTCAATCGCACGACTTCAAGCTTCGTCGCGAGGTCAGCGGAACCTTCGGCCGGGTGGTCGTAGTCGTACAGGCCGAGCTCCTGGATCCCTGCTGTCTGCCGTACGTCTATGATCGCGAGTCGTGCTCGCTCCAGCTCAGATGCGGCGGCAGCGACCGAAGTCTGGACGTCGTGGAGCTCACGATGCGCGTTGCTGATGTCCGCCGCGATCCCTGCTCGCTGTGCCTCGAGGTCGAGCAACTCGAGATGGCCGTAGCGCGCCGCGGCGCCTTCTAGTTCGGCGACTCGCGCAGCGAGCTGTTCCGCTGCCTTCCGCGCGCCGAAGAAAGGCACTTTGCTCTCCCCGTGGCCGATGCCGGCGAGGGTGCCGTCGCTGCCGGGGGCGGATGCTGACGTCGTCGTCGACGTCGGGGGTGGTGTCGTTGCTGGCATCGGAATGACGACAGGGTCGTGCGGCTGCTGAACGTGGTCCGTCCATGTCTGCCCGTCCCACCAACGAATCATGCCGGCGCTGTCGTCGTACCAACCGGGCAGTACATGGGTCATCGAGAATCGCCCTCGTTCTGTCGCAGTCGGTCCGGCCGACGCGGACCCGGACGCCGTCTGCGTCTGTGTGCACAAGCATGTGCATGTGCGTGATTGAAGGAAGTATCCCTCAGGTAAGGCTCGCGGCATGCGCGGGACGACCGAGCACGCTGGCTGCGTGTCGGTGAAGGCCTGCCTCCTGACCGGCGCCGGACGGCGCCAGAGCAGCGGGAGGGCCGTCGCCCGCGATGTCGGCGCCGACGGCAGCTGATCACGACCGACGGCAGCTGATCACGACCGACGGCGGCTTCTCCGTCTGACGGAGAGGCGCGGGCGGGGACTGGGAGGCGCGGGCAGGGATGACGAAGCGAGGCCATGCTCCCACAGGCCCCCCTTCCTCGCGGAGGCGTGAGCGCCCTACCCTCTGCCCATGACCGACTCCGTGCCCTCCGTCACCTTCCGCACCGTCGTCCTCGAGGCGCGGCCGGGCGTCACCGGTCTCGTGGTGCCGGCTGACGAGCTCGCGGCGCTCGGTGCGGGGAAGCGCCCGGCCGTCGTCGTGACGGTGCGCGGCGTCGGCGACGTTCCCACCGAGCCCTACGGCTACCGCAACACGGTCGGCGGCATGGGAGGTCGATCCCTCGTGTCCCTCAGCGCCGAGCACCGGCGGGCCTCCGGGCTGGTCGGTGGCCAGCAGGTGGAGGTGACGCTGGTGCTCGACACGGAGCCCCGGGTCGTCGAGGTGCCCGCCGCGCTCGCCGAGGCGTGGGCCGGGGACGAGGCCCTGCGCGCCTCCTTCGACGCCCTGTCGCCCAGCAGGCAGAAGGCCCTGACGCTGCCGATCGCCGACGCGAGGACGGACGCGACCCGCGAGCGGCGCGTGGCCGCCGCGCTCGACGCGCTGCGCGGCTGACGCGACCGACACGGCCGTCCCGGCGGATGCGACCGGCACCGCCCACGCCCCTGGGGGCGCCGCCTCCCTGTGCCCCACCCGGGAACGCCCGAGGAGGCGCGGGTACCGTCCAGCGCATCCCGAGAGCCTGAGGAGGCACGATGACGTTCAGCAAGGGCGACCACGTGACGTGGAAGACGCCGCAGGGCGAGACCCACGGCACGGTCCAGGAGAAGCGCGTGAAGGAGTTCCAGTTCGACGGCCAGCACTTCAAGGCCTCGGAGGACGAGCCGTACTTCATCGTCAAGAGCGACAAGACCGACGCGGAGGCGGCTCACAAGGAGTCGGCCCTCTCGAAGAAGAAGTAGGGGAGCGACACCATGGCCGATCTGAACGACGTCGTCTGGAACCAGGAAGCCCGCGACAAGATGCTCACCGACGCCGACCGCGTGCTGCAGGACGCCGTCCGCGAGGTCGCCGCCCAGCACGAGGGCGACGACTGGGAGCCTGCCTTCGCGGCGCTCAACGAGCGACTCAAGGGCCGCTTCATCGACTACGAGCCCGGCCCGGACGTGCGCAAGTACGCCGAGGCCATCGCGCGCGGCGACTACAGCTGAGCGCCGGCACGCGCTGAGCGGCGACCACAGCTGAGCGGCGACTGCCGCTGAGCGCCGGCTACCGCTGACCGGGCGGCCCCTGGCCGACTCGTTCGTCCGCTGACAGCCGTGCGGGTGCGTCGATCCGGCGCACCCGCGGGCTGACGGCGACGACCACCGCCACCACGGCGACGAGGCCGGCCAGCGCGAGCAAGGCGGCGGGCGTGCCGAACCTCTCGGCCAGGGGCCCGACGACCAGCTCGCCGACGGGGATCCCCGCGAGCGTCGCCAGCGTGAGCGCGGCGAAGACCCTGCCCAGGTAGGCCCGGGGCACGAGCGTCTGGATCGCCACGTCGAGCGGCACCGTGAACAGCTCGAGCCCGACGCTCGACACGAAGAGGCCGAGGCAGAGCCAGAAGGCCCAGTGCAGCGGGTCGACGTACGGCGGGTCGAGCACCTCGGGCTGGTCGAGATGCGCGGCGGCCAGCAGGGCGAGCGGCAGCACCAGGGCCGCGGTCGCCAGGCACGCGACCGCCAGCCGCAGCCTGCCGCGCAGGCGGCCGGCCCAGACGGCGCCGACCACGAGGCCGAGCGTCTGCACCGCCCCCGCGAAGCCCCAGAGCACCCGCCCGAACGACTCGTCCGCGACGAGCGGCCCGATCACCTGGACGCCGCCGGCGAAGCTCAGCTGGTGCACGAACGCGAGGGCGAGCGTCGCGGTCAGCCACGGCGACCGTGCCACGAACGCCACGCCCGATGCCAGGTCGCGCAGCAGCGAACCCGTACCGGAGGCGCCCGTCACCGATCGCGGGACGCGCGCGAACGCGACCGCGGCGGCGATCGAGAGCCCGGCCCCGACGAGCAGGGCGCTGCCCGTGCCCGCGACTCCGACGAGGGCGCCGCCGACGGCCGTCCCGATGATGAGGCCCACGTTCATGCTGATGCGGGCGAGCACCGTGCCGTCGCTGATCAGCGGGTCGACGAGCACGTCGCGCAGCATCGCGCTCGACGCCGGCCCGAAGAACGCCGCCGCCGCGCCGGTCAGCGCCGCGGCCACGGCGAGGGTGACGAGGGTCTCGCGCCCGGTGAGCAGCAGCACGCCTGCAGCCACGAGGGAGGCGGCCGAGACCACCGAGGAGGCGGTGGCCACCAGGCGCCGCGGCAGCCGGTCCGCGAGGGCCCCGCCGACGAGCACGAGCACGACGTTCGGCACGGCCCGAGCGGCCACGACCCACCCCAGCTCGACGGCGTCGGCGCCGAGGTCGACGGCCGCGAAGACCAGGGCGAGGGGCGCGAGGCCCGCGACCACCCACGACAGCAGACGACCGACCCACAGGGCGCGGAACGCCGGGATGCGCAGCAGCGACCACCTCACGGGCGCAGCCTACGCTCGGCGCATGGGCGCCCCGGCGGCGGGCCGCCCGCCCTAGGCTGGCCCCGATGTCCGCCGTCGACGAGACCCCCGCTGCGGAGCAGGAGTCCGCCGCCGACCGGCCTGGCAGCGCCGACCGGCCCGGCAGTGCCGACCGGTCCGGCACCGGCGAGCCTGTCGCGGCGGCCGCTCCCGTCGCCCCCGGTCGGTACCGGAAGGGCGTCGCCAAGCGGGAGGCCATCCTCGAGGCCGCCCTGCCCGTGTTCGGCAAGGTCGGCTTCCACGGTGCGTCGCTGCGCGAGATCGCCCGCAGCTGCGGGGTGTCGCACCAGTCGCTGATGCACTACTTCCCGACCAAGGACGAGCTGCTGCTGGCCGTCCTCCGTCGACGCGACGAGCGCCTCCGGCGGCACTTCGACGACGAGGGCGGCATGCGCCTCGCCGAGCTCGTCGCGCTCGCCGAGTACAACGTCGACGTGCCCGCCGTCATCTCGCTGTTCATCACGGCGTCGGCGGAGGCCACGTCGACCGACCACCCGGCGCACGGCTACTACGCCGACCACTACGACCGCATCATCGGCTCGACCTCGGCGTACCTCGCGGTGGCCGAGGCGCGCGGCTGGCTGCGCGACGGCTTCACGGCCGAGTCCGCGGCCCGCGTGGTGCTCGCGGTGCAGGACGGCCTCCAGCTGCAGTGGCTCTACCGGCGCGACGACGTGCAGGTGGCCGACCTCATGCGGCTCGTCATCGGCACCGTCGTCACCGTGCCGACGGCCGACCTCGACGACGCCGTCCGCGAGCAGGTCGCGGCTGCGCGTCCTGCGTCGGGCTGACGCGCCGGCCTGCTGCGGCCGCAGGGTCAGGCAGCTGGGGTCTGGTCCGGCGGGCAGGCTCGGGAGACCGTGACGGTGTGCCAGGCGGAGCGCGACCCCTCGATGAACCGCACGTCGGTCGCGACGAGCAGGGCGTAGAGATCGTCGAGGCTCTCGAACAGGGCGTCTTCGTTCCAGGACAAGAAGTCGCTCTTGCCCACGCGGTGCGCCTTGCTGGTCCAGGTCCGACGCAGGTTGCTGATGGATTCGACAGCCCAGGCCAAGGTGTAGAAGGCACTGATGTAGTTCTCGCGATCGCATCGCACCCGTCTGAGCTGTCGCCATCGGGGCAGGTTGAGCAAGGTGCCGACGAGATGGCGGGCCGACGCCACCTCTCCTGTCGTGAGCCTGATGTGCGCTTCCGTCATCGCGAGACGTCGTGCGTGGACGCGGTCTTGCGCGCGTGCGTCACTGCTGCTCCTCGCCACTGCGATCGCGATCCAGACGGTCGCCCCCACCGCCATGAAGGTCCCCACCACGGTCGCCCAGTCCGCCGGACTCGCCGATCGCCACTGGTCCGCAGCACCGGGCGACTTGGTCAGGAGCAGGAGGAGCAGAAGGGCATCGGGCACGTCTCGACCTTGGCAGCCGGACCGACCCGTCCGCACACCCCCGTCCGGGGACGTCGCCGTCGCGCTGACGCACCGGGCAGCGCCTACGCCGCCGCCGGCCCGCCCCCTACTTCGCGCTGATGCGCTGGAACTTCCGGATGCTCAGCGGCACGAACACGACAAGCATGACCGCGAGGCCGACGAGCACCGTCGCGTAGGGGTGCTGCAGGGTCCAGATGTCGGGCACGGGCGTGGCGCCGAGGTTGCCGAACGACGTGCGGGCCGCCTGCACCAGCGACGACACCGGGTTCCACTCGGCGAAGACCCGCAGCACCGTCGGCAGGGTGTCGCTCGGCACGAACGCGTTCGAGATGAACGTCAGCGGGAACAGGATCATGAACGACGCGTTGTTGATCGTCTCCGGCGTCTTGACGCTCATGCCGAGCAGCGCCATCACCCAGCTGAACGAGTAGCTGAACAGCAGCAGCAGCGCGACGCCGCCGACGAACGACAGGGGCGACGTGGTCACCCGCCAGCCCACGGCGAGCCCGGTGAGCATCATGATCACCATCGAGATGCCGTTCAGCACGAGGTCGCTGTTCGTGCGGCCGATCAGCACCGCCGACGGGCTCATCGGCAGGGTGCGGAACCGGTCGATGATGCCCTCCTTCAGGTCCTGTGCCATGGCGGCGCCCGAGAAGGTCGAGCCGAAGACGACGGTCTGGGCGAAGATGCCCGCCATCAGGAACTGCGTGTAGTCCGTGCCCTGCACGGCGATCGCCCCGCCGTAGACCTGGCTGAAGAGCAGCACGAACATGATCGGCTGCAGCACGGCGAAGATCAGCATGTCGGGCGAGCGCTTGACCTTGATGAGGTTGCGCTTCGTCACCGTCCAGCCGTCGGAGGCCCAGGAGGCGAGCCCCGTCGGGCCCAGGGGCGTGAGGGTCTGCGCGAGTGCGTCCGTCGTCGTGGTCATCGCCGCGCCTCCTTCGTCTTCTTGCCCGTCGTGACCGGCGCGGTGTCGGGGTCGTCGTCGTCCGCCGCCGCCTTGCGGCCCGTCAGCTGCAGGAACACGTCGTCGAGGGTGGGGCGTCGCATGCCGGCGTCGTGCAGCTCGATGCCGGCGGCGCCGAGGTCGGCGAGCGTGCGCTGCAGCGCGGTGGGCCCGTCGGTGACCGCGACCTCGACCTGGCGGCCGTCGCTGCCCAGCACGGGCTCGGCGTCGCCGTGGCGCCGCAGCACCTCGAGCGCCTGGCCGGCCCGCGCGTCGTCGACGAGGGCGACGACGAGGCGGTGCCCGCCGACCTGGGCCTTGAGCTGGTCGGCGGTGCCCTCGGCGATCACGCGCCCCTCGTCGATGACGGCGATGTCGTCGGCGAGGCGGTCGGCCTCCTCGAGGTACTGGGTCGTCAGCAGCACCGTCGTGCCGCCCTCGACGAGCGACGTGATGATGTCCCACAGGGCGAGTCGGCTGCGCGGGTCGAGGCCGGTGGTCGGCTCGTCGAGGAACAGCACGCGCGGGTTCGTCACGAGCGCGCCGGCGAGGTCGATGCGGCGCCGCATCCCGCCCGAGAAGCCCTTGACGGGGCGGTCGCCGGCGGCCGACAGGTCGAAGACGTCGATCAGCTCGCGGGCCCGCTCGCGCGAGACCTTCGCGCCCAGGTGGTAGAGCCGACCGATCATGTCGAGGTTCTCGAAGCCGGTGAGGTTCTCGTCGACCGCCGCGTACTGGCCCGAGACGCCGATGGTGCGCCGGGTGGCCTGCGGATCGGCGACGACGTCGATCCCGTTGATCGTCGCGCTGCCCGAGTCGGGCACCTCGAGCGTCGTCAGCATCTTGACCGTCGTGGTCTTGCCGGCGCCGTTCGGCCCCAGCAGCGCCTTGACGCTGCCCTCGGGCACGACGAGGTCGAGGCCCGTCAGGGCGTGCACCGGGCCGCTCTTCGAACGGTAGGTCTTCGTCAGGCCCGAGGCCTCGATCATCGCCATGCGCGCCTCCCGCGGGGTGGAGCCACCGCACCAGGAGGTTCGGTGACGAGGGGAAAGTACCGCACGCGGGGCTCGCGCGCCAGAGGACCGGGCGGTCCCGAGCCGAGCCGAGGAGGCGCGGGTCGCCTGTGCAGGAGGCGCGGGTCGCCTGCGCAGGAGGCGCGCACGACCCGACACGTTACGGTCGTGTGTCAAACCTTGCCACCTGGCAAGTTCCGGTCTTATCGTGACCGCATGACCACCATCGACCAGCCGGCCCGTCCGGCAGCCGCCCTCCCCGAGTCGATCGGCGACGACGCCGTCGCCCTGGCCCGCCGCTGGGCGCACGAGGCCTCGTCCGCCCCGAGCACGGACTCGGCGCACCTGCTCGCGCAGGTGCTGAAGGACGAGTCGGGCCTCGCCTTCACCATCGGGTTCGTCGACCGCGTCGTGCGGCCCGAGGACCTCAGCGTGGCCGCCCGCAACCTGTCGCGCCTCGCCGCGCAGGTGCCCGCGTTCCTGCCCTGGTACATGCGCGGCGCCGTCCGCGTCGGCGGCGTCGTCGCCCCCGTGCTGCCCGGCGTCGTCGTGCCCGTCGCCCGCCGCGTGCTGCGCGGCATGGTCGGCCACCTCATCGCCGACGCCCGCCCCGCCAAGCTCGGCGCCGCGATCCAGAGCATCAAGGCGGAGGGCACCCGCCTCAACCTCAACCTGCTCGGCGAGGCCGTGCTCGGCGACGCCGAGGCCGAGCACCGCCTCGCCGGCACCCGTGCGCTGCTCGAGCGGGACGACGTCGACTACGTCTCGATCAAGGTGTCGTCGATCGTCAGCCAGCTGTCGATGTGGGCCTTCGACGAGACCGTCGAGCGCGTCGTCGAGAAGCTGACCCCGCTCTACGAGCTCGCCGCGCGCTCGCGCGAGCCGAAGTTCATCAACCTCGACATGGAGGAGTACCGCGACCTCGACCTGACGATCGCGGTCTTCACGCGCCTCCTCGACCAGCCGCAGCTGAAGGGCCTCGAGGCCGGCATCGTGCTGCAGACCTACCTGCCCGACGCGCTCGGCGCGCTGCAGGGGCTCACCGAGTGGGCCACCCGCCGCGTCGACGCCGGCGGCGCCTCGATCAAGCTCCGGGTCGTCAAGGGCGCCAACCTCGCCATGGAGACCGTCGACGCCGTCGTGCACGAGTGGCCGCTCGCCACCTACGACACGAAGCAGGCCAGCGACACGAACTACAAGCGGGTGCTCGCCTGGGCGCTCACCCCCGAGCGCGCGCGGGCCGTCAAGATCGGCGTCGCGGGCCACAACCTGTTCGACATCGCCTTCGCGCACCTGCTCGCCGAGGCCCGCGGCGTGGGCGACCGCGTCGAGTTCGAGATGCTGCTCGGCATGGCCGAGGGGCAGGCCGAGCTCGTCAAGGCCGACGTCGGCGGGCTGCTGCTCTACACGCCCGTCGTGCACCCCCGCGAGTTCGACGTCGCCATCAGCTACCTGATCCGCCGCCTCGAGGAGAACGCCTCGAGCGAGAACTTCATGTCGGCCGTGTTCGAGCTCGCCTCGAACGAGGCCATGTTCGAGCGCGAGAAGGGCCGGTTCCTCGCGTCGCTCGCCGACGTCGACGCCGAGGCGCCCGCCCCGCACCGCGTGCAGAGCAGGCTCGACGACGCGCAGGCGCTCCGCCCACGCGACGCCGGCAGCGGCTTCGACAACGAGCCCGACACCGATCCCGCCAAGGCCGACAACCGCGCGTGGGGGCGCGAGATCCAGCGTCGCTCGCGCACCTCGGTGCTCGGCGTCGACCTGATCGAGCAGGCCCGGGTGACCGACGCCTCCACGATCGACGACATCGTCGCCGGGGCCGTCGCGGCCCAGCCCGCCTGGGCGGCACGAGGAGGCGCGGGCCGGGCCGAGGTGCTCCGCGCCGCCGCCGTCTCGCTGGCCGCGCGACGGGCCGACCTGATGGAGGTCGCCGCGAGCGAGACCGGCAAGACCGTCGCCGAGGGCGACGTCGAGGTCAGCGAGGCGATCGACTTCGCCAACTGGTACGCGCACCTCGCCGAGGAGCTCGACGTCGTCGACGGCGCCGACTTCGTGCCCGAGCGGCTGACGCTCGTCACCCCGCCGTGGAACTTCCCCGTCGCGATCCCCGCCGGGTCGACCCTCGCCGCGCTCGCCGCGGGCAGCAGCGTCGTCGTGAAGCCCGCCGGCCAGGCGAAGCGCTGCGGCGCCGTCATGGTCGAGGCGCTCTGGCAGGCGGGCGTGCCCCGCGACGTGCTGCGGCTGGTCGACGTCGACGAGGGCGACCTCGGTCGTCACCTCGTCTCGCACCCCTCGGTCGACCGGGTCATCCTCACCGGCGCGTTCGAGACCGCCGCGCTCTTCACGAGCTGGCGCACCGACCTGCCGCTGCTCGCCGAGACCAGCGGCAAGAACGCCATCATCGTCACCCCGAGCGCCGACCTCGACCTCGCCGCCGCCGACGTGGTCAAGTCGGCGTTCGGCCACGCCGGGCAGAAGTGCTCGGCCGCGAGCCTCGTCATCCTCGTGGGGTCGGTGGGCACCTCCGACCGGTTCCGCCGCCAGCTCGTCGACGCCGCGTCGACGATGCGCGTGGGGTACCCGAGCGAGCCGACGACCCAGATGGGCCCGATCATCGAGCCCGCGCACGGCAAGCTCGAGCGCGCCCTGACGACCCTCGGCGCCGGGGAGTCGTGGCTCGTCGAGCCCCGCCAGCTCGACGACACCGGGCGCCTCTGGTCGCCCGGCGTGCGCGCCGGGGTCGCCGCGGGCAGCGAGTTCCACCTGACCGAGTACTTCGGCCCGGTGCTCGGCATCATGACCGCCGCCACCCTCGACGAGGCCATCGCCCTGCAGAACGCGACCGACTACGGCCTCACCGCGGGCCTGCACACCCTCGACCCCGCCGAGCTCGCGACCTGGCTCGAGGGCGTCGAGGCCGGCAACCTGTACGTCAACCGCGGCATCACCGGGGCGGTCGTGCGCCGGCAGCCGTTCGGCGGCTGGAAGAAGTCGTCGGTCGGCGCCGGAGCCAAGGCCGGCGGCCCGAACTACCTCGTGCACCTCGGCTCGTGGCGTCCCACGACGCTCGCCGGGGCGGCGGCGGGGGAGGCGCGGCCCGCCGCGGCCGTCGCGGGAGCCCTGCGCGCGGCGACCCCGTCGCTCGGAGCCGACGCCGACCTGGTCGCGGCGGCCGTCGCCACCGACGAGCACGTCTGGAGCACCGAGTTCGGCGTCGCCCGCGACGTCAGCCAGCTCGGCCTCGAGCGCGACCTGCTCCGCTACCGCCCGATCGCGGTGACGGTGCGGGCCGCCGAGGGAGCCCCGCTCGCCGACGTGGTGCGCGTGCTGCTCGCCGGGCTGCGGTCGGGCTCGCCGATCACCGCCTCCGTGGCGACGGCGCTGCCCGAGGCGTTCGTCTCGGCCCTGGGCCTCGGCGTGGGCGCGATCCGCGTCGAGAGCGACGACGCCTGGCACGAGCGGCTGCGCTCGGGCGGGCTGCGGACGGAGCGCGTGCGCCTCGTGAGCGGTCCGGACGACGGGGGCGCCGCCTCCTCGGCCCTCGCCGACGCGCTCGGCGGAGACCCGGCCGTGGCCGTGTTCGCCGCGCCCGTCACGCCGGCCGGGCGGCTCGAGCTGCTGCCGTTCCTGCGCGAGCAGGCCGTGTCGATCACGGCGCACCGCTTCGGCAACCCCGACGGCTGGAGCGACGCGGTCATCTGAGGCGGGCCTGGCGGTCGTGCGGCTCGCTCCTGAGTCGGTGGACGACTTGCCCCGGAAGGTCGGCTCGCCCGCGCCGGGGCGACCATCCGGGGCAAGTCGTCCGTGCTGCCGCGGGCGCGGCCGCCCGGGCGCGCGCCCAGAGCCTTCCTCATGTGACTCGACGCGGGGTCTCAGCGCGGGGCAGGGCCCGCGACGCGTCACATGACGCGTCGTCGCACCCGAGCGTGTGCGTGAGGTCGAGTCAGGTGTCTCGACGTGGGGCCCCCGCGCAAGCCAGGGGCCGCGACGCGCCACATGAGGGTCCCTCTGGGGGAGGCGGGAGCGCGGCGCACGAGTTGCCCCGGATGGTCGGCTCGCCGTGGCGGGCGACACCATCTGAGGCAACTCGTTCGCTCAGACCGGGGGCTGGCCCGCGGCGTACCAGGCGGCGAGCCGCCGCAGGCCCTCGTCGACCGAGACCTCGGGCGTCCAGCGCAGGTCGTGCTGCGTGCGCCGCTGGTCGAACCAGTGGGCCGTCGACAGCTGCTCGGCGAGGAACCGCGTCATCGGGGGCTCGTCCGTCCCCGGCCGCACGGCCCAGACGCGCTCGACGAGCGACCCGGCCGCCCGGGCGACCCCGGCCGGCACCCGCACGTGCGGCGCCGGGACCCCGCCCGCGGCGCAGATGCCGCCCATCAGGTCGGCGACCGTCCGGGGCTCGCCGTTGGTGAGGACGTAAGCCCGCCCCGAGACGGCGCCGACCCGCTCGAGGGCGGCCGCGATGCCCGCCGCGGCGTTGTCGACGTAGGTCGAGTCGATCAGGGCGGCTCCGTGGTCGAGCAGCGGCAGGCGGCCCCGTCGGGCCCGCTCGACGATGCGCTCGACGAGCTGCGTGTCGCCCGGGCCCCAGACGAGGTGCGGCCGCACGGCGACGACCCGCAGCGCGTCCGACGCCGCAGCCAGGGCCAGCACCTCGGCGGCGGCCTTGGTGCGGGCGTAGTCGCCGCGGGCACGTGCGGGCGAGGCCGGCGCGGCGTCCTCGCCGACGATCGACGCGCCTCCGTGGGCCACCGAGGGCGACGACACGAAGACGAGCCGGGGCACCGAGGAGGCGCGCATCGCCTCGAGCAGGGAGCTCGTGCCCCCGACGTTGACGGCCTCGAACTCCGCGGGGTCGCCCGCCAGCGAGACCTTCGCGGCCAGGTGGACCACCGCCTCCTGCCCGTCGACGGCCGCCGCGACGGCGTCGGGGTCGGTCATCGAGCCGGCGACGTCGCGGGCACCGGCGATGCCCGACGGACGGCGCTGGAACGTCGTCACGTCGTGGCCGGCCGCGGCGACCGCTCGGGCGACGGCGCCGCCGAGCAGCCCGCTCGCGCCGGTTACGAGCACCTTCACGCGCCGACCCCCGGCGCGGTCGGCGCGAGCACGACGGGCGGGTTCGTCGTGCCCGGGCGTGCGTGACGGCCCGTCGACGACGGACCCGCCCGCCCGGCGAGCACCGGCGTCGGCGCGAGCGCAGGCCCAGGCGCAAGCGCGGGCGCAGGCGCAGGCCCGGGCCCAGGCGCGCTCATGGGCGCGAGCACGACGGGCGAGTTCGTCGTGCCCGGGCGTGCGTGACGGCCCGTCGACGACGGACCCGCCCGCCCGGCGAGCACCGGCGTCGGCACGAGCACGAGCACAGGCGCAGGCACAGGCGCAGGCAGAGGCGCAGGCACGAGCGCGCGCGCAGCCGCGCTCACGGGCGCCGCATCCGTCCGCCCGAGAGCACCGACCCGGCCCACGCCGCGAGGCGGGCGCGGTCGATCTTGCTGTTGTGGCGCACGTCCGTCGGCAGCTGCGGCACGACGAGCACCGCGGCGACCCTGTGGCCCACGGCGTCGAGCACGGCACGGCGGACGTCTGCCGAGAGCTCGGCGGACGCCAGGCCCGCACGGCGCACGGACGCCGCCGTCTCGGCGACCACGACGACCTGCTGGGTGCCGGCCGGTCCGACGCCGACCACGGCGGCGCGGGCGACGCCGGCGAGCGACTCGACGGCCTGCTCGGCCGCGACCGGGGTCAGCGGCCCGGAGGCGGTGGTCACGACGTGCGGCAGCCGCCCTTCGACCCACAGCCGCCCCTGCTCGTCGAGGTGCCCGACGTCGCCGGTGCGGTGCCAGCGGCCCGTGCCCGGCTCGACCCCGCGCACGCTGGCCCGGTCGGTCAGCCACAGCCGGTCGTACCCGTGCTTGAGGTGGGGGGCCGACACGACGATCTCGCCCGTGACGCCGGGGGCGTCCGAGAAGGCGCCGGAGGCGCGCCCCGCCTCGTCGAGGGGAGCCACGCGCACCTGCACGGTCGGCGCCGGCCGGCCTACGCAGACCCCGTCGGCCGAGGGGTCGTCGGCCGCCTCGCGCACCCCGTCGAGGGTGACGTCGGTCATGAGGAGCCCCTCGGTCATGCCGTA
The DNA here is from genome assembly GCF_011761235.1 of Frigoribacterium faeni. Lineage (GTDB taxonomy): Bacteria > Actinomycetota > Actinomycetes > Actinomycetales > Microbacteriaceae > Frigoribacterium > Frigoribacterium faeni_A. Next base: position 317,432 of record NZ_JAAOYW010000002.1, on the reverse strand, counting down.
GGGGGTGTGCGGCACCGCGGCGGGCATCAGGTCGCCGGCGGCCGCGAGCAGCGTCGCCGGGACGGGGGCACCGGCCGACAGGAACGTCGACACCCCGGCGAGGGCACGTCGCCCCGCGGCGTCGAGCTCGTCGGCGGTCGCGACGACGTTGGTCAGCGCCGCGGGGGAGAGGAACACGACCGTCGCGTCGACGGCCCCGGCGGCCGCCGCCACCGCGCGGGCCGTGAGGGTCCGAGGCGAGGTGACGTCCATGTCGGGCGTGACGCTCGTGGCGCCGAGCGCCGGGCCGAGCAGCGCGAACGGGGCGAAGCCCGCCACGAGGCCGGTGCCGGGACCGACGCCGTACCGGTCGGCCAGGGCGTCGCGCAGCGCGGTCAGCTGGCCGTGCCGGTAGACGACGCCCTTGGCGGGGCCGGTCGACCCCGACGTGAAGAGGATCGCGGCGGGCGCGTCGGCCGCGGGAGCCTCGGGCAGCTCGGCCATCGCCTCGTGGGCGCGACGACCGAGCGCGGCGATCTCGGGCAGCGAGGTCTCGACGCCGAGCGAGCTGGCCAGCACGGGCGAGAGGCGCTGCGTCGAGACGACCCGGCCGGGCCAGCCGAGGGCGCGCGCGGCGGTGAGGCCGGGCAGCTGGCCGATCACGTGGTCGGGCCAGGCCCCGCGCACGGCACGGGTGAGCCCGCGCACGCCGAGGCCCGCGTCGGCGACGACCACGACCGCGCCGATGCGCAGGCAGGCGTAGAGCACGGCGGTGAGGTCGGCCCCGGGCTGCACGAGCAGCGAGACCCGGTCGCCCGGCTGCACGCCGTGCCGGCGCAGCCCGAGGGCGATCTCGCGCACCCGGCGGCTGAGGAGGCGCCAGCTGACCGTCCGGGGACCGGCCCCGCGGGCGGCCCCGTGCGGCACCATCTCGACGAGCGCGGCGTCGGCGCTGTCGGCGAGGGAGTCGAGGTGGTGCCAGAGCGGGCGTTCCTGCGCGGCGGCGGGCGCCTCCTGCTCGCGCGCACCGGCACCGGACGCGACCCCGGACGAGGAGGCGCGGCGCGGCCCCTCGGGGAACCGGTCGCCCAGCCAGGTCAGCACGGCGTCCGCGTAGTCGACGTCCTCGGCGATCATGTGCCCGGCGCCCTCGAAGCGGTGCACGTCGGCGTGCGGGAGGCGGTCGACGAGGTCGTCGAGGTAGCGGTCGCCGAAGATCGGGTCGCGAGGACCCCACAGCATCAGGCTCGGCACGGTGAGGTCGCGCAGCGAGGAGGCGATGCGGTCGAGCTCGGGACGGCTCAGGTGCCGCTGGTCGACGGGGATGTCGGCGACGAAGCCGCCCACGCCGCCCCGGCGCTCGGGCGAGCGGTACGGCGCGCGGTAACCGGCCCGGACGGTGTCCGGCAACGAGGGATGGGCGAGGGCGAGCGTCACGTCGATGAAGCCGGTCGTCGCGACGGTCGCCCGGCCGAGCACGCCGCGGGCGAGCGTGAGCCGCAGCGGGGCGGGGATCGGCTCGTCGGCGGGCTGGTGGATCGCGGTGTTGAGCATCGTCACGGCCGCGAGCTGGCCGGGGTGGTCGACCGCCCAGCCCATCGAGACGACGCCGCCCCAGTCGTGCCCGAGGGTGACGACCGGGCCGTCGAGGCCCAGCTCGACCGTGAGCGCTGACAGGTCGGCGACGCGCTGCGGCAGTCCGCGCTCGACGCCGGTGCGCTCGGAGAAGCCCATGTCGAGCTGGTCGACCGCGACGACGCGCCAGGCGGGACGGCCGGCCGCCGCGGCCTCGGTGGCCCGGTCGAGCAGGCGGCGCCAGAGGTACGACCAGGTCGGGTTGCCGTGCACGCAGAGCACGGTGCCGACCGGCTCGACGCCGAGCGCGTCGAGGGAGGCCGCGTTGTCGAGGAGGTGCCAGGTGCGGTCGACCGGCTCCGCGCCTCCTGCGGGGACGGTGACGAGCCGCGACCACGACGGGTCGAGGCCGTCGAGCCCGGCCGGGGGGAGGGTCGCGGGCGACGTCGCCCGCGCGGCCGAGGGCAGGCGACTCACCAGGCGAGCTCCATCATGGCGGTGTTGATGCCGGAGCCGACGCCCATCAGCAGCACGCGGTCGCCCTTCGACAGGGTGCGCGACTCCTCGACGAGGGTGATGGGGATCGACGCCGGGCCCACGTTGCCGAGGGTCGGGTAGGTGAGGGGCACGCGCTTGCGGTCGATGCCCGCGGCCTTGACGAAGGCGCCGGTGTGCACGTCGCTGACCTGGTGCATGATGTAGCGGTCCATGCGCTGCCAGTTCCAGTCGCGGGCCGCCTCCTTCCAGGCCGACACCACGAGCTCCATGCCGCGCTTGAGCAGGGCCTTCGCGTCGGTGAACATGCCGTCGACGCTGCCGACGCAGAGGTCGTAGTTCTCGGTCGCGGCGCGCGTGACCCCGCCGACGATGCGGTGGCCCTCGGGGTGCCGGTCGGCACGGCCGAGCACGGCGGCGGCCGCGCCGGAGCCCAGCGTCAGGCTCGCGAACTCGCTCATGAAGTCGTCGCGCTCGTAGCCCTTGGTGAGCAGGCGGTCGATGGTGTTGACCTGCACGTCGTCGGCGTCCTCGCCGTCGATGATGACGGCGTAGTCGATCTGGCCCGCGTCGATCAGCTGCGCGGCGAGCGTCATGCCGTTGACGAAGCCGAGGCAGGCGTTGGCGATGTCGAAGTTCGTGGCCGACGAGGGCAGGCCGAGGCCGTGGTGCAGGCGGACGGCGACCGACGGCTCGAGGTGCGGCCGCGTGACGGACGTGTTGATGAGCAGGCCGACCTGGTCGGGGCGGACGCCGGCCTCGGCCAGGGCGCGCTTGCCCGCGTCGATGGCGGCCTCGTCGAAGCTCTGGCCCTCGCCCCAGTTGCGGCGCTCCTCGACGCCGGCGACGCGCTGCAGCAGCCCCGTGGGCAGCTTGAGGCGCTTCAGCACCGGGCGGAGCTTCTCGTCGATGCTCGCCGAGGTGGTGACCCGGGTCGCCATGGTGCTGGCGACGCTCAGCAGCGCGACGTTGCCGTGGCGGGTGGTGGCGTTGCCCGCGGCGGGGGAGGGGGCGACGGGGTCGGCCTCGGGGGTCTCGACGTCGGCGGTCGCGGCGTAGGTGGGTGCGGGGCCGGTCGTGGCGTGTCCGGTCAACGGGACTCCCTGTCGAATTGTCTCGGTCGTGTGCGCCGGCTCGGGCGACGGGCGGTGGCCGTCGGCAGCCGGGAGATCGTGTGAGCACCGGTCAGGTGCATCGGTCGAGTTTACGGCTCGCGTCTCTGTGCGGTTGCCAGGATCGCGGGGCACATCCATGCCCCTCGGGGCATGTCCTCGGGCGTCGGGCGCGCCCGGGCGCCGGCGGCCGGCGGCTCAGGCGCCGGGGTCGCGGGGCAGCTTCACGATGGCGCGGCGGCCGCCGATGCTCCACCACACGACGTCGACGACGGCCCACGCCGCCGCGGCCACGGCCACGACGAGCAGCACGACCGCCACGACGGTGAGGCTGCCGCCCCCGATGAGCAGGCTCGTGAGGATGCTCGCGACGAGCACGCCCGCCGACAGCACGGTCGCGATCGGCAGCACGAGGCCGCCGCGCTTCGTCAGCAGCCACTGGGGGACGTCGGGGTCGACGTGCACCTGACGGGTCTTCACGGGGCCTCCTGGGGGTCGAGCCGGGCGGGTCCAGCCTGTCACGCCGGCCGGTGCGGGCCCGGACGGGCGGGGCGAGCAGGAGCCGACCGCGCCGGGCACGGGCTCTCCGTAGACTCGCCCCATGAGCGAACTCCGCCGCCCCTGGTACACGCTGACCAAGACCGGCAGCGTGCTGCCCCCGGTGATCGAGATCGTGCTCGGCGTGCTCGGGGCGGTCGTGCAGCTGATGACGATCGGGTCCGGCGAGCCCGCCGACGGGCTCACGGTCGCGGTGCTGGTCGTCGCGGTGCTGCTGATCGCCCAGGGCGTGGCCGACCTCGTGTGGTGGTCGCGGGACGACCGTCGCGCCCGGGCCCAGGCGGACGCCTCCTAGCCCGCACCTCGACGGGGCGCGGGCGTCCCGCTCAGGCGGAGGGCGCCTCCTCGACGGGGCGGGGCCGGGTGCGCAGCCGGTGCGTCGCGAGCAGGGCGACGACGACGACCCCGACCCCGATCGCGGTGTCCGCGCCGCGGGCGACGACGAGGGCGCCCACGTCGACCTGCCCGCCGCCGAGCGCGGGCATGCTCAGGGCCATCGGCGTGATGAAGACGAGCGCGAGGCCGTAGTTGCGCACGACCACGAGCTCGGTCGCGAACTGCAGCACGCCGAACGCGACGACGAGCGCGACCGGGGTCGGGTCCCACGCGAGCAGCAGCGCCGCGAGGCCGACCCCGACGAGGGTGCCGAGGAGGCGGTGGCCGGCTCGCAGCAGCTGGGCCGACGTCGCGCGCCCGACGACGGGCACCACGGCCGAGACCATCGCCCAGTACGGGTTCTGCAGCCCGCAGGCGATGCTGACCAGGCCGGCCACGAGCGACGCCCCCAGGCAGATCGCGGCGTGCAGCAGGGTGCGGCGCAGCTCGACGGCGACGACCGGACGACGCAGCGTGCGGGTGCCGGGCGCGTCGAGCGCGCGACGGCCCGAGGCGCGGACCAGGCCGACGAGCGAGGTGGCGAGGGCGAGGAGCACGCTGAGCGACGACACGACCGCCGCGGCGCCCACGCTCGACGGCACCGCCGGGACGAAGGCGCAGACGCCGAGCCCGAACACCGGGAACAGCGGCCCCGGCGGCGTCCAGCCGCGCAGGTCGGACAGCACGGAGGCGAGGCCCGCCACGAGCGCCACGACCGGCACGAGCGCGACCGCGGGCACGGACGCCGCCGACAAGGCGGTGCCGAGCACCACGACGGCGATGAGCAGGGCCCCCGCCTCGAGCTGCATGCCGAGGCGCGGACCCCGGCCCAGCCCTCGGCCGAACGCCGAGGCGAAGGCGCCGAACGTGGCGTAGGGCGCCCACTCGACGTGCCCGATCGCGACGAGCACGGCGAGGGGCACGACCACCGAGACGGCGACGCGCACGGCGGGCACGTGGGCGCGGTCGTGCGGACCCACGCGCAGCAGGTCGCGCGGGCGGGGGAACGGGCTGCCGGAGGCGGCGGCCGGGGAGCGGGACGGCACGGTCTCGAGGTCCTCTCGTCGGGAGAGCGCGTCGTCGGGCTGCGGGGGTCGGTCGGGTGAGGTCGACCGGGGGCGGAGCGTCGACGACGCGGTCGACGGAGGAGGCCCCGCCTCGCCGGGGAGGCGGGGCGGGGCCGGGGAGCCGCCTGTCGGATTCGAACCGACGACCTTCGCTTTACAAGAGCACTGCGCTACCGGACTGCGCCAAGGCGGCGGGCGGGACCATCCTACCGATCGGGCGTCGGGGAGGCGACGGGCGCCTCCTCGGGGTGCGCGTCGCGCAGGATTGGCGCAACCCGGTCGTGAAGTGGTGAAGTAGGAGGTGCAGCGACCCCCGCGGTCGCGCCCGGTCGCCCCGGGCACCGATCACGAGGAGCTCCCATGACCAACGTCCTGACCGCCATCGGCTCGATCATCCTGCTCTTCGCGAGCTTCGCGCTCTTCGCGTACTCGTTCGGCCAGGACGAGCCCAACGCGTTCATCTTCTTCGCCGGCATCGTGCTGATGACCGGGTCGTTCTGGCTGCCGATCACCGTGGTGGGGCAGAGCCGCAAGTCCTGGTAGGGCCGGCCCGGCCTAGGCCGAGACCGCTCGCGAGCCCGGTGCGCTGACGAAGCGCCCGGGCTCGACGAGCTTGCGGGGCTTCTCGTCGCGCTCGGTGCGCCCGCCGACGTAGAGCCAGCCGAGCAGCTTCTCGTGCGGCGCGAGGCCGTGGGCACGGTGGACCGCCTCGTGGCGCGTGTCGGTGCCGGTGCGCCAGAACACGCCCCAGCCCTCGTCGTCGAGCACGAGGGACAGCAGGTGGGCGACGCCCGAGGCGACGCTCTCCTGCTCCCACTCGGGCACCTTGCGGCTCTCGACCGGCGACAGCACGACCGCGAGCACCAGCGGGGCCCGCAGCGACTTCTGCTCGAGCTTCGCCGCCGACGCGCCCTCGGCGCCGCTCGCCTCGGCCAGCGCCCGGCCGATCAGCAGCCGGTCGTCGCCGCGCAGCTCGATCAGCCGCCACGGGCGCAGCGACGAGTGGTCGGCCACCGTGGCGGCCGCCTGCACGAGCTCGAGCAGCTGCTCGTGCCCGGGCGCCTCGTCGGTGACCTTCGACCGGGACCGTCGCCGGCGGGCAGCGTCGGCGACGGCGCCCATCAGGCGCCGGCCTGCTCGCCGGAGCCGGACCCCTCGGCCTTGAAGTCGAGCGAGATCGAGTTCATGCAGTAGCGGTCGCCGGTCGGGGTGCCGAAGCCGTCGGGGAACACGTGGCCGAGGTGCGAGCCGCACGTGGCGCAGCGGACCTCGGTGCGGACCATGCCGAGCGAGTTGTCGTCGATCAGCTGGACGGCCTCGGGGTCGACCGACTCGTAGAAGCTCGGCCAGCCGCAGCCGCTGTCGAACTTGGTGCCGCTCTTGAACAGCTCGGCGCCGCAGGCGGCACAGGCGTAGACGCCGGCGCGGCTCTCGTCGAGCAGCTCGCCCGTCCACGGGCGCTCGGTCGCCGCCTGGCGGAGCACCTGGTAGGCGTCGGGGCCGAGCTCACGGCGCCATTCTTCGTCGGACTTCTCGACCTGGTACGACACGGGCTCGTTCGCCATGGTGCACTCCTCTGCGTCAGGGGGACGCCGGGCTCGGGAGGCCCGGTCGTCGGGGGGACTCTCCATCCAACACCCCGCCGCCGACAGCCATTCCTCGGGGGCGCCTCCTCGGAGCGGTCGCCCAGGGGTGCGAGACTCGCCCGGTGACCCGCCCCGCGACGCTCTCCGCCCGCTTCGCGGCGTACGCCGACGCGGTCGAGCGCGAGGGCTCCGCGCCCTGGGCCGCGGCCGCCCGGGGCATCGCCGGCGACCCCGAGGTGCTCGCCCTGGTCGAGAGGGCCGAGGAGGCGCGTCGCCAGCCCGTCCTGGTGCTCGCGGTCGCGAGGTGGCTGGGCGCGCCCCTCGGCCCCTGGCCCGAGCTGCGGCGCTGGCTGCTCGACCACCCCGACGCGGTCGTCGCCGAGCTCGGCCGCCGTCTCACCCAGACCAACGACGTGCGCCGCACCGGTCCGGTGTCGCTCGCGCTCGCCCGGGTCGAGGGGCCCGTCGCGCTGCTCGAGGTGGGCGCCTCGGCGGGCCTCGGGCTGCTGCCCGACCGCTACGGGCACCGCTCGGGCGACGCGCGGTGGGGCCATCCCGACAGCCCCGTGCAGCTCGACCTCGACGTGCGGGGCGACCTCGGCCCGGTGCGGCTGCCCGAGGTGGCCTGGCGGGCCGGCCTCGACCTCGACCCGGTCGACGTGCGCTCGGACGACGAGGTGGCCTGGCTGGACGCCCTGCTGCCGCCCGGGTCGCCCGGCCGGGCCGCGCTGCTGGCGCAGGCGGTCTCGGTCGCGCGCGCCGCGCCTCCTCGGGTCGTGCGCGGCGACGCCGTCGACGACCTCGCGCGGCTCGCGGCCGAGGCTCCCCGGGACGCGACGCTCGTCGTCGTGTCGACCGGCACGCTCGTCTACCTGCCGGGCCGCCGCCGACAGCGGTTCGTCGACGAGGTGCGGCGCCTCGGGGCGCGCTGGATCTCGTACGAGCGGCGCGACCTGCTGCACGACGTCCGCGCGACGGTGCCCGCGGGCGTGGCCGACGACGAGGCCTTCGCGGTGCTCGCGCTCGACGGCCGGGCGCTCGCCGTGGGGGACGCGCACGGCACGCGCCTGTGGACCGTCCCCTGAGCTGGCGAACCGCCCCGCGCCTCCCCGACCGCCCCGGCGCCCGCCCCTATGCTGACCGGGACCGAGAGGGCAGGGCATGAGCGACGAGAGCACCGGCGGCGGAGACGTGCGCACCAGCGCGCTGTCCGAGCGCGACCGCGCCCTGCTCGACTTCGAGCAGCGTGCGCCGTCCTCGCCGGGACGCAAGGAGGCGGCGGTGCGTCGCGAGCTCGGCCTCACGAGCACGCGCTACCAGCAGCTGCTCGGCTCCCTCTTGGACAGGCCTGCTGCACTGGCCTACTCGCCCATGCTCGTGGGGAGGCTCCTGCGACTGCGCGACGAGCGCTCCCGGGCCCGGGCCGCCCGCTCGTTCGGGCCGACCGACCGCTGACCCTCACGGAAGACCGACACCACACCATGGCGAAACACCCCCAGGACCGATTCGACGAGGTGCCCGACGACCTGCAGAGGGTCGGCGCCCACCGTGCCGAGGCGCGCCGCGGCCGAGGCTGGATCGTCTTCGCCTGGGCGGCCCTCGCGACGGGCCTGCTCGTCGGGGCCGGCGTCGTCGCCCTCGGCGTGGTGAACGACAGCTTCCAGTTCGTCGCCCCCACGTCGGACGAGACCGCCGACGCCGGGTCGGCCACGCCCACCGACGAGGCGACCGACGGCGCCTCCGGCGGGTCGACCGACGAGGCCGCGCCGACGACCCCGGCCGAGACCGTCGCCCCGGCCGACCCCGCGTCGGTCGACCCCGACGTCACGTCGATCACCGTGCTGAACGGCACGACCACGAGCGGGCTGGCCGGGCAGGCCTCGCTCGCCCTCGCAGAGGCGGGCTGGACGGTCGCGGGGCAGGGCAACGCCGACGGCTCGGCGCCCTCGACGGTCGTCTACTACTCCGAGGCGGGCGACGAGGCCGTCGCCCTCGGCGTCGCGCGCGACCTCGGCTCGGCCACGGTCGAGCTCAGCGACCAGTTCCCCGACTCGTCCGTCACCGTGGTGCTCGGCGCCGACTACTCGCCGTAGTCCGTACCGTCCCGCCCCGTCCCGCGCGTGCCCGCCTGCCGGCCCTGTCGTTGCCGAGGTGTTGCGGCCGTGTTGCGGTCGTGTTGCAGAACGTGTGAATTCGTCAGGTCCGTGGGCGATGTCGGCCTCCGGGGCCTGTTCCACGGGCTCGTCCCTGGCTAGCATCTGTCTCGGTCGCCCCCTTCCGGCTCGCCGACCGCGTGCGCAGCACGGGCGAGGCCGCCACGTCGGGGCGCGCAGAGCCTGCGCGGAGACCCGGCACTGGCACCATCGCACGCGCCGCACCGGAGGACAGCAAGGGGAGCAGCACCATGGCACACGGCACCGTCAAGTGGTTCAACGCGGAGAAGGGCTACGGCTTCATCACCGTCGAGGAGGGCGGCCAGGACGTCTTCGTCCACTACTCGGCCATCGACATGAGCGGCTACAAGGTCCTCGAGGAGGGCCAGGCGGTCGTCTTCGAGGTGGGCACGGGCGACAAGGGCCCGCAGGCCGAGGGCGTCCGCCCGGCCTGACCGCACGACGTCCGACGGGCTCCTCCCGGGCCCGTCGTCGGCACCGGCGCCGCCTGCCCCCGGCAGGCGGCGCCGCCGTGTGCGAGGAGGCGCGAGCTCACTTGCACTCCATAGGTGAGAGTGCCAGAATCGTCCCTGGCACTCGCCGCTGGTGAGTGCCAATGCTTCTGCTTCATGACGTCCGGGAGGGACGAGGAAACACATGGCTAAGATCATTGCTTTTGACGAAGAGGCCCGTCGTGGCCTCGAGCGCGGCCTGAACATCCTGGCCGACGCGGTGAAGGTCACGCTCGGCCCGCGCGGCCGCAACGTCGTGCTCGAGAAGAAGTGGGGCGCCCCCACGATCACGAACGACGGTGTCTCCATCGCCAAGGAGATCGAGCTCGACGACCCGTTCGAGAAGATCGGCGCCGAGCTCGTCAAGGAGGTCGCCAAGAAGACCGACGACGTCGCCGGCGACGGCACCACCACCGCGACCGTGCTCGCCCAGGCGCTCGTCCGCGAGGGCCTCCGCAACGTCGCCGCAGGCGCCGACCCCATCTCGCTCAAGCGCGGCATCGAGAAGGCCGCCGCGGCCGTCTCGGCCCAGCTGCTCGCCGACGCGAAGGACATCGAGACCAAGGAGCAGATCGCCGCGACCGCGTCGATCTCCGCCGCCGACCCCACCATCGGCGCGCTCATCGCCGAGGCCATCGACAAGGTCGGCAAGGAGGGCGTCGTCACCGTCGAGGAGTCGAACACCTTCGGCACCGAGCTCGAGCTGACCGAGGGCATGCGCTTCGACAAGGGCTACCTGTCGCAGTACTTCGTGACCGACCCCGAGCGCCAGGAGGCCGTCTTCGAGGACGCCTACGTGCTCATCGTCAACTCGAAGATCTCGAACATCAAGGACCTCCTCCCCGTCGTCGACAAGGTGATCCAGAGCGGCAAGCAGCTGCTCATCATCGCCGAGGACGTCGACGGCGAGGCGCTGGCGACCCTGGTCGTCAACAAGATCCGCGGCATCTTCAAGTCGGTCGCCGTCAAGGCCCCCGGCTTCGGCGACCGTCGCAAGGCCCAGCTGCAGGACATCGCCATCCTCACCGGTGGCCAGGTCATCGCCGAGGAGGTCGGCCTCAAGCTCGAGAACGCGACGCTCGACCTGCTCGGTCGTGCCCGCAAGGTCGTCATCACCAAGGACGAGACCACCATCGTCGAGGGCGCCGGCGACCCCGAGCAGATCGCCGGCCGCGTGCGCCAGATCCGCAGCGAGATCGAGGCGACCGACAGCGACTACGACCGCGAGAAGCTCCAGGAGCGCCTCGCCAAGCTCGCCGGCGGCGTCGCCGTCATCAAGGCCGGCGCGGCCACGGAGGTCGAGCTCAAGGAGCGCAAGCACCGCATCGAGGACGCCGTCCGCAACGCGAAGGCCGCCGTCGAGGAGGGCATCGTCGCCGGTGGTGGCGTCGCGCTCATCCAGGCCGGCAAGACCGCTCTCGCCGAGCTGCAGCTCGAGGGCGACGAGGCGACGGGGGCGAACATCGTCCGCGTCGCGATCGACGCTCCGCTGAAGCAGATCGCCTTCAACGCGGGCATGGAGCCCGGCGTCGTCGCCGACAAGGTCCGCGGCCTGCCCATCGGTCACGGCCTCAACGCCGCGACCGGCGAGTACGTCGACATGATCGCCGCCGGCATCATCGACCCGGCCAAGGTGACCCGTTCCGCCCTGCAGAACGCCGCCTCCATCGCTGGTCTGTTCCTGACCACCGAGGCCGTCGTCGCCGACAAGCCCGAGAAGAACCCGGCCCCGGCCGGCGACCCCACGGGCGGCATGGACTTCTAGTCCGCGACTGCACCACCGCGTCATCCGCAAGGGCGGCTCTCCTCCGGGGGAGCCGCCCTTCGGCGTCCCCGCCGCCACCGGTCTCGGGCGCAATTTGAGAGCATCCCGCGCGCGACCGACGTACGAACCGAGGAGGCGCGGGTCCGCCGAGACGGGGGTGCTCTCGTTCTCGGAGCGCGCGCCCCTGACAGAGGCCGCGGCGCCGCCGCACCGCCTCGGAGCCCCCGGCTCGGAGAACGAGAGCAATTCGCCGGAGGCTTCCCTGGGAGCCCCGCAGCCGCCGTTCCCGCGTCGCCGAATGCTCTCAAATTCGGAGGCCGAGCAGAGCTGAACCGGAACGAGTCGGGGCTTCGGGCCGAGGTGGTGCGGCGCCCGGGACTAGGAGGCGGGGGTCGGCACGGGCGCGGGGGTCGCCACGTCGGGCGCCCCGGCCGCGCTGGCCGCCTCGGGGAAGAGGGGCAGCGCGACGCGGAACGTGGCTCCGCCGCCCGGGGTGTCGAGCACGTCGACGCTGCCGCCGTGGGCCGAGACGATCCCCGACACGATGGCGAGTCCGAGACCCGAGCCGCCCGTGTCGCGGGTGCGCGACGAGTCGGCACGCCAGAAGCGCTGGAAGATCTTCTCGCGGATCTGGGGCGGGATGCCCTCGCCGTGGTCGACGATGTCGATCGTGGCCACGCCGCGACCGGGGTCGGACTGCACGGCGAGCTCGATGGGGCTGTCGTGCTCGGTGAAGCGCATGGCGTTGCCCATGAGGTTGGTGATCACCTGGCGCAGCTTGTTCTCCTCGCCGAGCACCACGGCGGGAGCCTGCGGCCCGTGGCCGGCCTGGTCGCCCGACCCGGCGTCGTCGACGGGCTCACCGGCCCGCACGGCCCGGGCCCGCAGCCCACGGAGGCGGGCGAGGGTCGCCCCGGCGAACGAGATGGCGCCCGTCGACCCGGGCGGCGCGACCGCGGCGTCGTCGGCCGCGACCGGTGCCTCGGGAGCCGGCGCCTCGACGACCTGGCCGCTGACGACCGGGTCGTGCACGACGACGGCGATGTCGCGGTCGGGGTTCGAGGCCATGGTGTCGAGGGCGGAGTCGCGGGCGATGGCGACCAGGTCGACCGGGCCGAGCTCCAGGGGCTTCGACTCGTCGAGACGGGCGAGCGCGAGGAGGTCCTGCACGAGGACGCCCATGCGGATCGCCTCCTTCTCGATGCGGTCCATCGCCTGCGCGACGTCCTCCGGTTTGGTGAGCGCGCCCATCCGGTAGAGCTCGGCGTAGCCGCGCAGGCTGACGAGGGGCGTGCGCAGCTCGTGGCTGGCGTCGCCGACGAAGCGCCGCATCTGGTCGATGGTCTTCGAGCGGTCGTCGAAGGCTGAGTCGATGCGGCTGAGCATCGTGTTGAGCGAGCGGTTGAGGCGGCCGACCTCGGTGTTGGGCGTCGTCGAGTCGAGGCGCTGGCTGAAGTCGCCGTCGGCGAACCGGGCCGCCGTGGCCTCGACGTCGCGCAGCGGCGAGAACGTCGACGTGACGAGCAGACGCGTCAGCGCGGCGCCGAGCACGATGACCGAGACGCCGAAGCCCAGGAAGATGCCGCTGAAGCGGCCGATCACGGCGTTCGTGCTGGCGAGGTTCGTGCCCGTGACGATGGTCGCGTCGATCTGCTCGACGACGCCCGTCACCTGGTCGCGCTGGGTCAGGGGCTTGTCGAAGGCGTAGATGCGCCACTGCTGGTCGTGGTCGGAGTTGTAGACGCTCATCGGCTCGGCCGCGGCGGCCGCCCGCGGCAGGTCGACCGCCGAGAGGTCGGGGCCGGTGCCGCCCTGCAGCTCGTCGGCGTTGTCGCAGATGCGCGTGCCGTCCTCACGGAACAGCGCCACGAAGCTGCTGCTCGTCGCGCCGAAGGTGACCGTGCACGACTGGGCGTTGGTCGCGCTCTGCGAGGCGCCGGAGAACGTCTCGGCCGCCGACTTGAGCGACAGGTCGACCTGGCCGTAGAGGTAGGTGCTCAGCACCGTCATCGTGCCGAGCCCCGCGACCAGCAGGCCGAGGGTCACCAGGGTGACCGTGATCCCGGTGATCTTGGTTCGGATGGAGATCTCGTTCCACCACTGCGACAGGCGTTCGTGCATGGGAAGCGAACATACCGGTGGCGCCTGGGAGCCGAGGCTCCCGGGCGCCACCGGGGTTCGTACCGCGTCAGGCCTTGGCGGCCTTGAGCATGTAGCCGAAGCCGCGCTTCGTCTGGATGATCGGCTCGGCCGAGAACTGGTCGAGCTTGCGGCGCAGGTACGAGATGTAGCTCTCGACGATGCCGGCGTCGCCGTTGAAGTCGTACTCCCACACGTGGTCGAGGATCTGCGCCTTCGACAGCACCCGGTTGGGGTTGAGCATGAGGTAGCGCAGCAGCTTGAACTCGGTGGGGCTGAGCTCGATGGCCGTCTCGCCGATGGTGACCTCGTGGGTGTCCTGGTCCATGGTGAGCTCGCCGGCGCGGATGATCGCGTCCTCGTCCTCGTTCATGGTGCGACGGAGGATCGCCTTGATGCGGGCCACGATCTCGTCGAGGCTGAAGGGCTTCGTCACGTAGTCGTCGCCGCCGACGGTGAGGCCGGTGATCTTGTCCTCCGTGTCGTCCTTCGCGGTGAGGAACAGGATCGGCGACGTGTAGCCCGACGACCGCAGGCGCTTGGTGACGCCGAAGCCGTTCATGTCGGGCAGCATGACGTCGAGGATGATCAGGTCGGGCTCTTCTTCGAGCACGGCGGAGATCGCCTGGGCGCCGTTGCCGACCGCACGCACGGCGAAGCCGGCGAACCGGAGGCTGGTGGTCAGCAGGTCGCGGATGTTGGGCTCGTCATCGACGATGAGAATCTTGGGGCCGTCGCTCATGGCCCCAGTATCTGTCCGCGCCCTCGGTGTTCCCTGTGAGTCGTGAGTGCGTCAGCCGCGTGTCGGCAGCGTGCGCGCCGCCAGCTCGCTGACCCCGAGCGTCCGTTCCCGGCTTCCGGGCCCGGCGTCCGGGCGCAGCGTCCGGCCCAGGTGCCTGGACTACGCGGTCGGGTCGTCCCACTCCGTGTTCGGCACCAGGGCGATGCGGGTCGTCAGCTCGAGCAGCTCGTCCGGCACGGCGAGGGTGAAGGCGACGCCGTCGCGCTGCTCGAGCACGGCCGTGTAGCCGGAGGCGCGGGCGATCTCCCATCCCGGGAACCGCTCGACGGGCGCAGTGACGACCCGCGCCTCCTCGGCGTCGTCCAGGTCGGCCACGGCGCTGAGGCCCGCGTACAGGTGGTCGACCACGGGGGAGCCCGCGAGCAGGTCGCTGCGCTCGAGCACCTCGGGGTCGCGCGTCCACGTGACGACGCTCAGGCTGGCGCCGGCGTGCAGGCCGCCCTGCACCTCGTAGGTGCGCTCGACCGACACGACGACCGTCGGGTCCCACGGGGCGGTGCGGGAGCGCTGGCCCCGGTACTCCACGGCCTCGTGGTCGAGGGAGGCGACCAGGGGCCCGAAGGCCGCCCACGGCGACTGGTCGGCCAGGAACACACGGCGCAGCCCGTCGCGCCAGAGCTCGTCGTCGCCGAGCGGGACGTCGCCCGGGCCGAGGTCGGGCCCGCTCACGCCGCCAGCGCCGGGGAGTCGAGGATCGTGTAGCTGTAGCCCTGCTCGGCGAGGAACCGCTGGCGGTTCTGCGCGAAGTCCTGGTCGACCGTGTCGCGGCTGACCAGCGTGTAGAAGGAGGCGGGCAGGCCGGACTTCTTCGGCCGCAGCAGGCGTCCGAGCCGCTGGGCCTCTTCTTGCCGGGAGCCGAACGAGCCGCTCACCTGGATGGCGACCGTCGCCTCCGGCAGGTCGACCGAGAAGTTGGCCACCTTCGAGACGACCAGCACCTTGACCTCGCCCGACCGGAACGCCTGGAACAGCCGCTCGCGCTCGTCGACAGGCGTCGCGCCGGTCAGCGTCGGGGCGTCGAGCACGGCGGCCAGCTCGTCGAGCTGGTCGAGGTACTGGCCGATGACGAGGATCTGCTCGCCCTCGTGCCGGTCGACCAGGTGGCGCACGACGTCGAGCTTGGCGGGGGCCGTCGCGGCGAGGCGGTAGCGCTCGTCGTCAGGGGCGGCGGCGTACTCGAGCCGGTCCTGCTGCGGCAGGTCGACGCGCACCTCGAAGCAGCTCGCGGGCGAGATGTAGCCCTGTGCCTCGATCTCCTTCCAGGGAGCGTCGAACCGCTTGGGGCCGATCAGGCTGAAGACGTCGCCCTCGCGGCCGTCCTCGCGGACGAGCGTCGCGGTGAGGCCGAGCCGGCGGCGGGCCTGCAGCTCGGCCGTCAGCTTGAAGACCGGGGCCGGCAGCAGGTGGACCTCGTCGTAGACCACGAGGCCCCAGTCGAGCGCGTCGAGCAGCGACAGGTGCGTGTACTTGCCCGCACGCCGCGCGGTGAGGATCTGGTACGTCGCGATCGTGACCGGCTTGACCTCCTTCACCGAGCCCGAGTACTCGCCGATCTCGTCCTCCGTCAGGGAGGTGCGGCGCAGCAGCTCGTCGCGCCACTGCCGCGCGCTGACGGTGTTCGTGACGAGGATGAGCGTCGTCGTGCCGGCGGCCGCCATCGCGCCCGCGCCCACGAGGGTCTTGCCGGCGCCGCAGGGCAGCACCACGACGCCCGAGCCGCCCTCGAAGAACTCGTCGATCGCCTTCTGCTGGTAGCCCCGCAGCTGCCAGTCGGTCTGGTCGAGCTCGATCGCGTGCGGGGTGCCGGGGGTGTAGCCGGCGTGGTCCTCGGCGGGCCAGCCGAGCTTGACCAGCTGCTGCTTGATCTCGCCGCGGGCCCAGGGCAGCAGCTCCCACACGGTGTCGCTGCGGCGCACGCCGAGCAGCTCGCCGATCTTCTTGACGCGGGTGACCTCGCGCAGCACGGCGTCGTCGGTGCCGCGCAGCACGAGGGCGTCGCCGTCGCGTTCGATGACGATGCGGCCGTAGCGCGCCACCGTCTCGGCCACGTCGACCGTGACGCTCTGCGGCACCGGGAACTTGCTGTACTTCTCGAGCGTGGCGAGCATGTCCTCGGCGGTGTGGCCCGCGGCGCGCGCGTTCCAGAGGCCGAGGCGCGTGATGCGGTAGGTGTGCACGTGCTCGGGCGCGCGTTCCAGCTCGGCGAACACGCTCAGGTCGTGACGAGCGTCCTCCGCCTGGGGGTGCGCCACCTCGAGCAGGACGGTGCGGTCGCTCTGCACGATCAGGGGGCCGGTCATGAGGGTCGAGTCTAGGCGCGGCCCGCCTGGGGACGGCCGGTGTCCGCCCCCGGCGTCCCCCGAGGGGCGCACCCGGGGCGGCCGTGAGGGTCGGCGCCTAGCTCGACACCGAGACGACGTGCGAGAGCGGCAGCGTGCGCTCGACGTCGGACTTCTTGTCGCGGCCGCGCACGCGGCCGCCGCCGACGCCGGTCGGCTCCATCTCGAGGTGGCTCGTGCTGCCGTCGGGCATGGCGATCGCGATCGTCACCGTGAGGCGGCCCTTCACCGCGGCGTCGAGCTGGCGGGTGATCCACGCGCGGTCGGTCGTCTCGGTGCTGGCCTCGGTGCCCGCCGTCAGGCGCTCGACCATGTCGCGCACGGCGTCGCGCGGCGGCACCGGCACGGGCCGGTGCAGGCGGCGGCGAGCCGGGGGAGCCGTCTCGCCGTCGCCGTCGACGACGACCACGGGGTAGCGCTCGTCGCTCAGCGCCCAGAAGACGGTGTCGCGGTCGAAGGTCGTCGCCACGCGCTGCGCGTCGACGCGCTGCAGGGCGAGGGGAGCCAGGGCGTGGTCGACCTCGAGGGTGTCGACGCTCGTCCGCTCGTCGGAGCTGACGACCGTCACGGCGCCGGCGGGCAGGTCGGCGCCGCCGACGACGCGCTCGACCCGGTACCGGCCGTGGCGCTCGGCGGACTGCTGCAGCAGGTAGTCGAGCGGCTGCGGCACGCCCGTGAGGCTGATGCCGTCGAGGAACGACCGGAGGCTGTCCGCCGTCTCGCCGGCGGTCAGCGCACGCTGGATGCCGCCCTCGGTGATGCGGTAGGTGGCGGCGAGCCCCGCGCTCTCGACGTCGGCGATGACCCGGAGGCGGGCGTCCAGCGCCGGGGCCAGCGGACCGGGTGCGACCACGGTGAGGTCGTGCTGCAGGTACACCTGCTCGATGGCGTCGGGCAGCAGCTCGGCGACCCTGGTGCGCGCCGCCTCCGGCCCCTCGCGCAGCAGGGCGACGGCGGCCCGGGTGGGGGCCTGCCCGCTCGTGAGGCCCAGCAGCTCGGCGGCGCGGGCGAAGGCCGCGAGCCGCTCGGGCAGCCACGCGCGGCCCGCCGGGTACGCCCAGCAGGCGTACTCCGACAGCGGCTCGCCCCACGACGTCTCGACGCGCTCGTGCAGCACCGCCAGGATCTCGGCGGGCAGCGAGGCGAGCCACGCGCGGGTGAGCGACTCCCAGCGGTCGGGCCACGAGGACGCGAGCCAGGCCGCCGCGTCCTGCGTGGTCGCCACGCCGTCGGGGCCCGCGGCCGCGAGGCCGGCGCGGGAGGCGATGCCCACGACGGCGGGGACGTCGTCGACGTCGAGGCGGGCGGCCTCGGCGAGCCGTCGCACCTCGGGCAGCGCCAGGCCGCCCTTGGCGAGCTCGCGGGCCGGGGAGCGGTCGAGGGCGCGGAGGATCTCGGCGACCTCGATCACGACGGCGTAGAGGCGCTCGGCCGATCGGGCGTCGGTCGCGTCGCGGTCGACGTCGGCGACGGCCTCCAGCACGACGGGCGGGTGCTCGGCGCCGAGGCGGCCGGGCGACAGGGTCGGGTCGTCGTCGAGGCGCTCGGCGACCCCGTCGAGGGTGCTGACGCTCGCGGCCGGGCCGTCGCCCTGACGGACGACGAGGAACAGCTCGACGAGGTGGTCGACCGCGAGGGCGAGCGCGCCCCGGCCGATCTCGAAGACGGCGTCGACGCGCCCGGCGAGGGCGTCGAGGTCGCCCGGGGTGCGGGCCGCGTGCAGCACGAGCAGCTCGGTGCGGTCGAGGTGAGACAGGGCGTCGCGCACCGACGACGGGTCGAGCAGGGTGTCGGCGAGGTCGAACGCGTCGTCGACCGAGGAGGCGCGCAGCAGCCTCGAGGACAGCCGCCGGACGAGGTCGTCGGGCGCGGAGGAGCGGAGCACGCCCGCGAGGTCGAGTGCACTGGACATGGGGCCTGGCCTCCTGGTGGTGAGCAGCTCGGTGCTGCGTCTACCGTGTGGTGTCGCGACTCGCCCTGCTTCGCCGGACGATGCTGACCACCACCGACGCGATGATCAACAGGATCGCGAGCGGCAGTCCGATGAGCGGCAGGATCGTCACCATGGGCCACACGCCGCCCGAGTAGTCGTCGACGCCGACGACCCTGCCCACGAGGCGGACCACGAAGGCCGCGATCGAGAGCCCCACGATGGTGACCATCATGACGATCAGGACGCGTTCAGTACGATGGACGCCCTGAGGTGCCGTCTGCTCGCTCTTGTCTGCCACCTGCCCAGAGTAGTGGCAGGCCGCCGAGCACGGCGGTCCCGTGCCTCACGTCCTAAGCTCAGGGCGCACGCCCACCCCGACGAGGAGTCATCTCATGCCCACCGGCAAGGTCAAGTTCTACGACGACGAGAAGGGCTTCGGCTTCATCAGCAGCGATGACGGCCAGGAGGTCTTCCTCCACGCGTCCGCCCTGCCCGCGGGCACCGTCGGCGTCAAGGCGGGCACCCGCCTCGAGTACGGGATCGCCGACGGCAAGCGCGGCGCCCAGGCCCTCTCGGTGCGCGTCCTCGAGGCCGCCCCGAGCCTCGTCAAGCGCAACCGGCGCAGCGCCGACGACATGGCGGTCATCGTCGAGGACCTCGTGAAGGTGCTCGACCAGGCCGGCGGAGACCTCCGCCACGGCCGCTACCCGCAGAACGGCGCCAAGCTCGCCGTGCTGCTGCGCACCGTCGCGGACCAGTTCGATGCCTGACGCCGCCTCGACCGACGGGCCCCGCACGTCGCCCTTCGCCGGGCTGGCCCGCACCGCGCTGCTCGAGATCACGCCCGACGAGACCATCGGCGCCGAGGCGCCCCCGGTCGACGAGGTCGACGGGGTCGTCTCCGTGCGCTTCGCGACCCTGCTGCCCGGCTACCCCGGGTGGTTCTGGACGGTCAGCGTCGCCCAGGTCGAGGGCTCCGAGCCCACCGTCCTCGAGGTCGAGCTGCTGCCGGGAGACCACGCGCTCGTCGCGCCCGACTGGGTGCCGTGGGCCGACCGCCTCGCCGAGATGAAGGCGCAGGAGGCGGGCGACGGCGACGAGGACGCTGACGACGACGAGGACGACGAGGACTCGGACGAGGACGACGAGTCGGACGACGAGGACTCGGACGACGACGACGATGACTCGGACGAGGACGACGACGAGTCGGACGACGATGACGACTCCGACGAGGACGACGGCCCCCGGCCCGTCCACGGCGGCGACGTGGACGGCGTCGACATCGACGACCTCGGCGACGCGGACGACGACGATGAGTCCGACGACGACGACGACTCCGACGACAGCGACGACGACGACGACTCCGACGACGACGAGGCCCCGTCCGACCAGGACGAGGCCCCGGCGGCCCGGCCGCGCCGACGCCGACGACGCTGACCTGCGTCACGCGACCCGCGCCTCCTCGGCTGACGGTCGCGTGACGGCACTGTGCGAGAGGCCCCGACACCAGCTGGTGTCGGGGCCTCCGTCGTCGTGGGGGAGCGTCGCCTAGAGGGCGCCGACCACCCAATCGATCGAGCGGATCAGCTGGCGCACGTCGTCGGGCTCGATGGCCGTGAACGTGGCGACGCGCAGCTGGTTGCGGCCGAGCTTGCGGTACGGCTCGGTGTCGACGACGCCGTTGGCGCGGAGCACGGCGGCGACGGCGGCCGCGTCGACCGACTCGGCGAAGTCGATCGTGGCGACGACCTGCGAGCGGTGCGACGGGTCGACGACGAACGGCGTCGCGTACTCGGAGGCGGTGGCCCAGTCGTAGAGCGCGGACGACGACTCGCGGGTGCGGGCGTCGGCCCAGGCGAGGCCGCCGGCGTCGAGCATCCAACGGGTCTGGTCCTCGAGCAGCAGCAGCGTCGTCAGCGCGGGGGTGTTGAGCGTCTGGTCGAGGCGCGAGTTGTCGACGGCGTTCTTGAGGCTGAGGAACTCGGGCACGTAGCGACCGCTCGCGGCGACGCGCTCGACGCGCTCGAGGGCGGCCGGCGACATGAGGGCGAACCAGAGGCCGCCGTCGGACGCGAAGTTCTTCTGCGGGGCGAAGTAGTAGACGTCGGCCTGCGAGACGTCGACGTCGATGCCGCCGGCGGCGCTCGTCGCGTCGATCACGGTCAGGGCGCCGGGGTCGCCGGCGACCCGGGTGACCGGGGCCATGACCCCGGTCGAGGTCTCGTTGTGCGGCCAGGCGTAGACGTCGACGCCCTCGACGACCTCGACCTCGCTGAGCGACCCGCCCTCGGCGGTGCGGACGACGGGGGCCTCGAGCCACGGTGCGCCGAGGGCCTTGCCGAACTTGGAGCCGAACTCGCCGAACGACAGGGCCTCGGCGCGCTTCTCGACGAGGCCGAACGCGGCGGCGTCCCAGAAGGCCGTCGAGCCGCCGTCGCCGAGCACGACCTCGTAGCCGTCGGGCAGGCGGAACAGCTCGGCCAGGTCGGCGCGGACGCGCCCGACGAGCTGCTTGACGGGCGGCTGGCGGTGCGAGGTGCCGAGGATCGTCGCGCCGGAGGTGACGAGGTGCTCGAGCTGCGCCCCCCGGATCTTCGACGGGCCGCAGCCGAAGCGGCCGTCGCGCGGGAGGAGGTCAGTGGGAATCGAGAGGTCCGCCATGGATCGATCCTAGTGAGGCGGCACGGGGCCCTCCGCGCAGCAGATAGGCTGACGAGGTAGTCCACGTGTTCCACCGGGAGGCCCCAGTTGACCGATCTCGTCGACACCACAGAGATGTACCTGCGCACGATCCTCGACCTCGAAGAAGAGGCGATCGTCCCGCTGCGGGCCCGCATCTCCGAGCGCCTCGGCCACTCCGGCCCGACGGTGTCGCAGACGATCGCGCGCATGGAGCGCGACGGGCTCGTCGTCGTCTCGGGCGACCGGCACCTCGAGCTCACGCACGACGGCCGGTCGAAGGCGACCCACGTCATGCGCAAGCACCGCCTCGCCGAGCGGCTTCTCGCCGACGTCATCGGGCTCGACTGGGCCTACGTGCACGACGAGGCCTGCCGGTGGGAGCACGTGATGAGCGAGCAGGTCGAGCGCCGTCTGCTCGACATGCTCGACCACCCGACCGAGTCGCCGTACGGCAACCCGATCCCGGGCCTCGACGAGCTGGGCGACTCGCCCGCCGGCCGGTTCCTCGACGGTGTCGTGAACCTGGTGCAGGTGCTCGCCGAGAACCCCGAGGGCGTCACGCGCCCCGTGCGGCGCCTGGCCGAGCCGGTGCAGTTCGAGCCCGAGCTGCTGCAGCAGCTGCAGGACGCGGGCGTCCTGCCCGGCGGCGTCGCCACCGTCACCTCTGCCGGGGCCTACGTGCTCGTGCGCGTCGAGGGCCACGACGAGGGCCTCGAGCTGCCGACCGAGGTGGCGCAGCACATCTACGTGTCGGCCTGACGCCTCCTCGTCCCGCTCCTCCCGCAGGAGGCGCGGGTGCGGTCGTCCCGGTCGGGAACCTCACAGCTTCCGTATAGGAGGTGGATTGCCGACACAAGGGTCGTTACCCATTCGTGACGAATGTCCCTCTGGAGGATGATTTCCGGGCCGAGGTCACGTAGGGTCGCATGGTCCCCGAGCCAGGAATCCGGCCGAGGGGCCCGTGGCAGGACGTCTCGAGCATCCGTCTCCTGCCGCGCGTCGTCGATCTGACGTCGGACGGAGCACCTCCCTAGGGTGGCGAGACGCAGGAGAACCACCCCCCGTGACCACACCCGTGCTGCCCTCCGACCGAACCGACCGCGCCGCCCTGCGCGCCGACTCCGCCCCCCTGCCCACCCGCTCGTCCCTCCGTCGTGCCGAGGCCGCCGCCGCGGCGGCCGCAACCGGCCGTCGTGCCGTGGCTCCCTCCGCGCGACGCGTGCTGCGCTCGGAGCTCGTCGCCCGTCGTGCCGTCGAGCACCACGCGGCGCAGGCCGCCGCCGCGGAGCCCGCGACCCGCTCGCGTCTCTCGGTCCGCCGCAGCGTCGTCAGCGTGACGGTCATGACCGTCACCGCTGGCCTGTTCGGCACGGTGGCGCTGCCCGCCTTCGCGCTCGACCCCGACGACGCCGCGACGACCACGACGGCCGCCGGCCCCGTCGCCCTCGACGGGCAGACCCTCTCGGTCGACGCCGCCGCGACCGGGGCCGACGCCACGCGCGCCGACTGGTCGGCCACCTCGCAGGCCACCCTCGACGCCGCCGCTGCCGCCGCGGCCCTCGCCGCGCAGCAGCAGGCCGAGGCGGCCAGCGCGGCCGCGGCCGCCTCGTCGTCGACGGCCTCGACGACGAGCAGCGCCGGCAGCGCCGGCACCACCTCGTCGCGCTCGGTCGCCACCGAGGCCATCGCGTCGTCGTCGACCGGCCAGGCGGCCGTCTACCAGACGGCCCTGCAGTACGTCGGCACGCCCTACGTCTTCGGCGGCGCCACCCCGGCCGGCTTCGACTGCTCCGGGTTCGTCATGTACGTCTATGCGAAGTTCGGCGTCTCGCTGCCGCACTCGGTGGGCGCCCAGGCCGCCCGCGGCACGACGATCTCGGCCGCCGAGGCGCGCCCCGGCGACATCGTCGTCTTCAACGACGGCTCGCACGACGGCTTCTACGCCGGCAACGGGATGATCCTCGACGCGCCCAAGCCCGGCGGCTCCGTCAGCGTGCGGCCGCTGTGGTCGAGCGCCGTGCACTACGTGCGGTTCGCGGTCTAGGGTCCGCACCCGCGCCTCCTCCGCCCGGCCCCGGGTCGAGCAGCAGTGAACGAGCAGTGAAGAGCCGCCCCGCCTCTAGGCAGGGCGGCTCTCGCGGGTTAACCTGGCGATCTCGGAGTTCCGCTGAGACCAGGAGCGTCACATGAGCCGCACGACAGCCACCCGCACCATGGGTGCGCTGTCGCACGAGCACATACGACACACCGTCGACCGATAGAGCACCGTCATCCGTGACGGTGCTCTTCTCGTTCCCCGGCCTGCTGGCCCCCGCTGCCCCGAGTGCAGTCGAATCCCTGGAAGCCGTCCAGGGTGCTTCGAAAGGGAAAGCATGCGCACTCTCGTCCTCAACGCCGGTTTCGAGCCCCTCGCCGTCGTGTCGTTCCGCCGGGCCCTCGTGCTCGTCATGACCCAGAAGGCGACCGTGGTCGCCGCCGACGTCGAGCACCCCGTGCACGGCGCCGGGTTCGCCTACGACCGCCCCACGGTGATCGTGCTGACGCGGTACGTGCGCATCCCGCACGGCCGCACCGTGCCCGTCTCGCGCCGCGGGGTGCTGCGCCGCGACGCGCACCACTGCGCCTACTGCGGCCGCTCAGCCTCGACCATCGACCACGTGCAGCCGCGCTCGCGCGGCGGCGCGGACAGCTGGGAGAACCTCGTGGCGTGCTGCCTCCGCTGCAACAACGTCAAGAGCGACCGCACGCCGGCCGAGATGGGGTGGACGCTGCGCTGGCAGCCGAAGGCGCCCCACGGCGTCGGCTGGGTCGTGCGCGGGACGGACCGGCCGCAGGCGGAGTGGGACGAGTACCTCGCGGCGGCGTGAGGGCGGGGTGCGGCTGCTGCCGCTGCTGCCGCTCTCGCTCTGCTCGGTGGCATCGAACCACGTTCCGTTCTGAGAACCACCAAGCAACGGGGTTCTTTGAACGGAACGTGGTTCGTCGGGGTCGTGGTCGCCGCGCGGGGCGGCACGGGCTCGCGGGGCAGGGACGAGGAGGCGCGGGTTCGGTAGACTCGCCCGGTCAGCCTCTGTAGCTCAATGGAAGAGCAGTTCCGTCCTAAGGAAAGGGTTGGGGGTTCGAGTCCCTCCAGGGGCACTCCTCGCCGGCGCTCGTCGGCCCCTTCCGGGCCTCGAACCCCGGCGGCCCCGCGCTTCGCGCGCCCATCCAGGGGCACTCCTCACCGGCGCTCGTCGGCCCCTTCCGGGCCTCGAACCCCGGCGGCCCCGCGCTTCGCGCGCCCGTCCAGGGGCACCGCGAACGTTGCCCAGGCGAGTCGGTGGTGGGAGTCGGTCTCGTCGGCTGCGAGCGGTTCTCCTTCGTGCTCCATGGTCGTGTTCTCCGCGTGCCGGTCAGTCGAGGCCGATGCCCGCGAGCCAGCCGCGGGCGATGAGGGTCGCGGAGGCCTGCTCGTCGACGCTCCTGGTGTTGAGGGCGAGGAGCTGGTCCATGGTGAGCGCTGCGGTCACCTCGTCCATCACGGCAGCGGCGTCCGCGTCGAGGGCGTCGCTGCAGCCAGGGCCTTCTAGACGTCCGCCTCTGAGTTGGCGGTGGAGTCGGGGTCCCAGGCGTGCAGGAGGGGGCCGGTGTACTCGGGGAAGAGGTCGATGCCCCTCTCTTCGATCTTTGGGAGGTGGACCTCGCGTCGGCCGATGGCGAACTGGCGGTCGACCTCGCGCCCGTCGGCCTCGAGTGCCTGCGCGAGGATCTCGTTCGAGTAGTACTGCTGAGAGCCGATTACGATGGCGCCGGCGCCGGCGCCCGCGTCCTTCGAGGCCAACGGGTCGGACGACGCGCAGCTGGCGACGGCGAGGGACGTGACGAGCGCTGTCGCCGTCGCCAGGGTGCGGTGCAGGGGAGTCATGTTCTGTCGGTCATTCCGGGAGGGAGGATTCGTTGGTGGCGCGGCGGAGAGCACGGAGAGCACCGCGTAGGGCGGTGATCTCGTCGGCCGTGAGATGGGCGTCGAGGTGGGACCGGAGGGTCGTCTCGATGACGGCCTCGCCGCGGTCGATGACGGCGGGGGCGGTCTCGGCGAGGGTGATGAGGGACGACCGCCGGTCGTCGGGGTTGGGTGCCCGAAGGCAGAGGCCGGTGGTCTCGAGCTTGTCGATGAGCTTGCTCGTGCCGCCGACGGTCAGTGCGAGTTCGCGGGAGACGTCGAGGATGCGGCAGGGGCCCAGTCGCCGGAGGACGAGGAGCGCTTCGAACCGCCCCAACGGCACGTCGATCTCTGCCCGGAGGGCGTCGTCGATGTGGTCCCAGAGGTGCATCTCGGCGCGGGTCAGGTCGAAGAACACGTCGTACAGGCTCACGTCGTCGGGGCGGGTCGTCACGGGTCAGCCGGCGAGGGCGGCGGTGACCGTGGCGGTGTCGCTCACGGTGGCGATGTTCGTCAGGGCGAAGCTCGTCGCGGCGTGCTGCCACTCGGCGCTGAGGCTCGAGGTGGCGTCCTCGACCAGGGTCACCCGGTAGCCGTGGTCAGCGGCGTCGCGGACGGTGTGCTCGACGGCCATGTTCGTCCACGCTCCCACGACGACGAGCGTCTCGATGCCGAGGTTCCGGAGCATGTTGTCGATCGCGGTGCCGTTGAAGACGCTCATCCGGGTGCGGTCGAGGACGACGTCGCCGGCGACCGGGGTCAGCTCGTCGACGATCTGGGCGCCCCAGCTGTCGAGCTTGAACGTGTCGGGGGCGAGCATCTGGAAGATCGGGGCGTTGGTGCCGCTCATGCCCGCGACCGGGTAGACGACGATGCGGCTGTAGAAGACGGGGGCGCCGGAGGTGCGGGCGGCGTCGACGACGGAGCCGACGTTCGCGGTCACGTTCTGCGACTGGGCGTGCTCGACAGCGCCGGAGGTGGCGTAGGCCCTGTCGGCGTGGACGGTGTCGTTCTGCATGTCGATGACGAGGACCGCGGTGGTCGTGGGGGCGAGGGGGGTCGACATGATGCGGCCTTCCTTGGGAGGGGCGGTGCGGATGTGCACTCCAAGGAACTATATTCCTTGTCAACTACTTTGTGTGACCCCCGGGACGATCTGGGGGTCGGGAAGGCGCGAGATGAGCACCATGCGAGCGATCGTCCTCGACGGACCGGGCACACCGGACGTCCTGAAGATCCGGGATGTTCCGCGCCCTGGCGCCACAGTGGGGCAGGTGCTGATCGAGGTGCGCGCGTTCGGGCTGAACCGTTCCGAGCTGCACTTCCGGCAAGGCATCGGGTCGTTCGGGTCGTTCCCGCGCGTCCCGGGGATCGAGGCGGTCGGTGTCGTCGTCGAGGCGCCGGGCGGCGAGTTCGAGCCCGGCACCCAGGTCGCGGCGCTGATGGGCGGCATGGGACGGACCATCGACGGCGGCTACGCCGAGTACGTGGCCGTGCCGACCTCGTCCGTCGTCCCGTTCGTCAGCTCCCTCGACTGGAGCGTGATCGGTGCCGTCCCGGAGATGCTCCAGACCGCCTACGGTTCGCTGGTGACCGGTGTGGACGCGCAGTCGGGTGACAGCCTGCTCATCCGGGGCGGCACCTCCTCGATCGGCCTCGCCCTCGCCGTGATCGCCAAGCAGCGAGGCATGACGGTGATCTCCACCACCAGGAGCGCCGCCAAGTCCGCTGTCCTCGAGGCTGCGGGCGTCGACCACGTCGTCGTTGACGACGGAGCCGTCGCGGATGCCGTGCGCCGCATCGTGCCCGGTGGGGTCGCCGGCGCCGTCGAGCTCGTGGGCGCGCCCACGTTGCGCGACACCCTGAGGGCGACTGCCGTCCACGGGACGGTCTGCTTCACGGGCATGCTCAGCGACCAGTGGACCGTGCCGGACTTCTACCCCATCGACTACCTGCCCAACGG
Source organism: Frigoribacterium faeni (assembly GCF_011761235.1). Taxonomy (GTDB): domain Bacteria; phylum Actinomycetota; class Actinomycetes; order Actinomycetales; family Microbacteriaceae; genus Frigoribacterium; species Frigoribacterium faeni_A. The sequence continues at coordinate 290,475 of NZ_JAAOYW010000002.1, read as the reverse complement.
GGTCCGCCTCACCGCGTACTCGGGCGAGGCCAGCGACCTGCCGGCTGCCGTGCTGCAGGAGTTCCTCGACGCCGTCGAGGCCGGCCACGTCACGGTGCCGATCGGCCGCGTCTACGCGTTCGACGACATCGTCCAGGCCCACGCCGACATGGAATCCGGCTCGGCACCCGGGAAGCTCGTCGTCACGGTCCGCTGACCGTCGTCAGGCCTCGCTGGCGAGCATGCGACCGTCGGGGTCGAGGCGGCCGAGGAGTGCTGCCGAGATCGCGCCGAGCTGTTCTACCTGCTCTGCGGTCAACGCGTCGATCACGAGATGCCGGACCGCGCCGACATGACCCGGGGCTGCCGCGACGACCTTCTTCCACCCGGCGTCCGTGAGGGTGACGTTCGTCGCGCGTCGGTCCTCGGGGCACGGTGCCCGCTCGACCAGCCCTGCGTTCTCGAGGCGGGTGACCACCTTCGACAGTCGAGGAAGCGTGGCGTTGGCCCGAGCCGCGAGGGCGCTCGTGCGGAGGACGCGCCCCGGCGCCTCGGAGAGCATCGCGAGGGTGAAGTAGTCGAAGTGGGTCAGGCCCTCGTCCGTCGTCAGCTGCACGTCGAGCGCGGACGGCAACAGCTCGAGCACGGCTGTGAACCGCACCCAGGCTGCGCGCTCGGTCTCGGACAGCCACCTCGTCTCGGTCATGGGTCCATCGTACCAATGACTTGCATCTACAACTATTGCCGTCTACGTTAGTTGTAGAAGCAACCATTGGTCCCGGCCTCGTCGACGAGACCCAGCAGAAGGAGAATCCGCATGACCAACGTCACCATCTTCGGTTCCGGCAACATGGGCTCGGCCATCGCGAGCGTCCTCGCAGCCAACGGCGCCTCCGTCGAGCACATCGGCACCGACGGCGGCACCGTCACCGGCGACGTCGTCGTCCTCGCCGTCCCGTACCCGGCCCTCGACGCCATCGTCGCCAGCCACGGCGACCAGCTCGCCGGCAAGATCGTCGTCGACATCACCAACCCCCTCGACTTCTCCACCTTCGACTCGCTCGTCGTCGCCGACGGCAGCTCGGCCACCGCCGAGCTCGCCGCGAAGCTCCCCTCGTCGTCGGTGCTGAAGGCCTTCAACACGACCTTCGCCGCGACGCTCGCGACGAAGAAGGTCGGCGACCTCGACACGACCGTCCTCATCGCCGGCGACGACGAGGCCGCCAAGCAGACCCTGGCCGGGCTCATCACCGCCGGCGGCGTGCACGCGATCGACGCCGGCTCGCTGAAGCGTGCCCACGAGCTCGAGGCGGTCGGCTTCCTGCAGCTGACGCTCGCCGCCGCCGAGAAGATCAACTGGACCGGCGGCTTCGGCATCGTCCGCTGACACCGCTGGTCGGGCGAGGGCGCTGCACCTGCCAGGGGGTGCAACTCGGAAGATTGTCTCGAGTTGCGCCCTCGTGCTGTACGAGCAAGAGTCCGGTGATCGACGACGCAGGAGGGGCCGGCTCGTCGCAAGAGCGACTGAGTCAAAATCTATTCATTCTGACTAGCCAGTTAGCTCGTCGGCAAGCAACTACCGTCATGTCATGCCCGCAGCCGAGTTCGACACTGCCCACCTGAAGGCCGCGCGAGCTCGTGTCCACGCCAAGGAGCTCTCGGAGATCTGGAACACCTACCTCGATGGCCATCCGTTCGACTTCGATCTACATCAGACCGGGAACGAGCAGTGGACAATGACGATCACACAGGACCGACCTGTCCCGCCGGAAATGTCGATCGTGTTCGGTGAGTGGTTGTTCGACCTTCGAAGCGCTCTCGATTCGGTCATCTGGGCCACAGCAGTGCACGTTTCCCGTCAGGAACCCCCGCCAGGTGAGGATCGCCTGCAGTACCCGATTTTCGAGTCGCGTGCCTCTTGGGACCGCAATCTGACCCGGCTTCGTCCGCTCGCCGAGCACCACCGCGAGATGCTCCTGACGATGCAACCGTTCATGTCCGAGAATCCGGACGCAAACTTCCTTGGTTGGATCAACAAACTGGCACGTATCGACCGGCACCGCCGCATGACTGTTGCCACCGCATACGTTGCGGTAGCGGAGCCCGTCGTCGAACTCAGTGGGGGATCGGAAGTCCGGCTCGAGTGGGGTGAACGGTTGTTCTCCGCCGGTCAGTGCGATCTCTTCAGGCTGACAACGGAGCATCCTGGGGCTGTTCCTCGCGCGAACCCTCGAATGGGCATCGACCCCGAGATCGGAGACTGGGCTCAGTCGGACTTCTATCGAGCAAGGCGGTTCAGTGACCGCCTGCGGATGCTCGAGACGTTCGTGCGTGCCGAGATCGCCTTGTACGAGTACGACTGCACCGGCGAGTCCCGGGACTGGGATGCGGCGTCGGACTCCTTCAAGCAGGAATCGGACGCTAGGCGTCAGGCTCGTGACGTACAGCCCATCAGACGTCCCGGGCGCCCGCCCGTCCACTGGACTGAAGCTGGCGGCCAACGCCCCAGCACTTCAGCGCGGCTCCGTGGCGAGGGGTTCATGCCTGATTCCCGCGGATGACAAGGCCTGAAGGCGTTCTCCCTAGGTGTCCGTCCTCGAGTTCTGCTGTGGTGATCGCGGTGCAGGTGCAGAACGGGCGATGGCCCCGCGTTCACCCCACGCCATCCGTGGGACCCGACGGGACACTACGGGTCGAAACGAGCAAGTGCCTGTCTTGCTGTAGCGGCCCGAGGCGGCGGTTCTGCGGCCCGTGGCTTATGAACAAGGGAGATCGTCTCGGTGATCCCAAGGAAAGGGTTGGGGGTTCGAGTCCCTCCAGGGGCACTCCTCGCTGGCGCTCGTCGGCCCCTTCCGGGCCTCGAACCCCGGTGGCCCCGCGCTTCGCGCGCCCGTCCAGGGGCACCACGTCGACCTGATGCCGGCAGCGGCACGGACCTCGCCCATCGCGGCTCGGCGCTGGCGGGCGAGGCGTCAGGCGGGGACCCCGGGGAACGTTACGAGCGCGATGCCGAGAGCAGCCGCCACCGCACCCAGCACGACGATCACGATGCCCGGCAGCGCGCTGCCGCCTTCACGCCGCCGGATGATGAGCGCGCCGCCGACGACGCCGACGAGACCCAGGACGAGGAGGACGATCGCGAACACCATGAGAGGCCTTTCGATTGGTGACAGCAGCGTAGGTGGGCGAGCCTGCTGCCCAGCTGCGCCCCGCACGACGGGTCACGTCGACCGTATCGTGGGCGACATGACGACAGTCGAAGCCACCGTGGCCACCATCGAGGCAGAGGGGCTCGACCGGTTCAGGTACGTGATCGGTGACGACCACGGCAACGAGATGAACGCCCTCGTCCTCACATGCCGCGACGGTGTCTGGACGTCCTTCTCCACGAGCGAGCGCGCGAGCGTCGTGACGACCAGCATCCGCACGTACGAGGACCTGTCCGACGCGCTGGACGACTTCCTGCGCCTCATGAGGCTCCGGGCCGAGGAGCACGCGCTCATGTCCCGAGTCAGGGAGTCGAACAGGATCGCCCGCGAGCAGTCTCGAGACTCGGACGGCTGACCGACCACCCGCCCTCAGCGGCTGACGCCCCCAGGGTTCGGTGTTCCCCACAGCGCCTTGACGGTGATCCACGCGAGGAGCGTCGAGAACCAGCCGGACAGCGCGAGGATGCCCACCGAGCCTGCGATGCTGGCCGTCGTGAGCTGCGATCCGGTCGGGAAGCCGTCGGGGCCCGTGCTCGCCTGCGAGAGCAGATAGATGCCGAGCCCGAACGAGACGAGCGCGGCGACGAGCAGGAAGATCCACAGGGCCAGCAGGAAGTCGCGGTATCCGGTGTGCACTGAGTGATCCTAGGAGGGGATCGTCACGGCTCCGAGCCGGGCGCGCCCATGCCGCCTGGAGCGCCGTCCACATCCGCAGGGACTCACGTCGTCGTGACGACCCGCCAGCAGGGCGGCGGCGAGGTCACTCCACGCGTTCGTAGGACGCGATCCCGGGGGAGCTCCTGAAGAAGCGCCAGAGGCCCCTCAGTGCCCATTCGCTCTCGCCCACCTCGATGCGGTACTCGCCGGGGCGTGCGTCGATGTCGGCGGCCACGTCGAGGTAGTCGTCGGAGTCCACGCCGCGCAGCACGAGCTGGCCGCAGTCGCGGGTCTCGACGACGACCGCCCGGTCCCACGAGCTCGCGCCGCGCCGGGGCCGGTGGCCGGAGCGCTCGGACCCCCGGGCGCTCTGGACGTCGCACGTGAGGGTGGTCCGGTGCGTGCTGTCGTGCACGCTCGACGCGAACGGGACCAGGCCGAAGAGGACCCCGCTGCCGACCAGGACGACGAGCGTGACCACGGACACGACGCGTCGGGCGGTCCGCTGACGCGGCGTGAGCTGCTCCCTCTTCCGCTGGGGCGGGGCGACGCCGGTCAGGCGCTCGTGATCGAGGCTCGCCTGGCGCTCGCCGCGGGGCGGGACGGCCGACGGGGACGAGTGGTCGGGGCGGGGCGCAGGCACGGCGGGGGCTCCTGGTCGATGGGGTCGCGCGCCGATGCCGGCCGCGACGTCGAGGTCAGCGCGGCGTCCGGGTCAGCGGAAGGTGCCGACCTGGCGCTCGACGGGCACGGTGCCCTCGACGACGACGTCGCCCGTGTGCGCGGTGGTGACCGTCTCGATCAGGACGATCTCCACCTCCTCGTCGGCGACCGGGTTGTGCTGCACGCCCCGCGGGACGACGTGGAACTGACCCGGGGTCAGCACGACCTCCTGGTCGTCGGGCAGCTGGATCCGGAGCCGGCCCGACACCACGAGGAACATCTCGTCCTCGGCGTCGTGGGCGTGCCAGACGAGCTCGCCGAGCAGCTTCGCGACCTTGACGTACTGGTCGTTGACGCGGCCGACGACCCGAGGCGTCCAGTGGGCGGTGACCTGGCGCAGCTCGGTGGCGACGTCGATCCCGGTGAGAGCGGTCATGCGGCCATGATGCCGTACCTCGGAGACGCCGGCGATCGCGAAGGCCCCTCCCCAGGGCTGAACTCGGGGCCCGTAGTCCCCAGGTCCCGCTCGGGGGACTGTGGCGGAGCGGAGGCGCGTGCCAGTGTCGAGGTGACCACCGGCCCCGATCTCGAGGAGACCCGCCCATGCCGACCACGTTCCCGTTCGGCCGCGTCAGGCCGATCATGCTCCGGGTGGTGATCGTCTCGCTCGTGGTGGCCGCCGTCGTCGCGATCGTGTCGATCGCCACGGCGCAGTTCGGCGAGACCTCGTGGCGCCTCATCGGCACCGCCGTGCTCTTCACCGCCTTCGCGCTCTTCTCCTGGTACGACGCCGACGTGTCGTCCCGACGCAGCTCGGTCTTCGCCCTGGTGAGCTTCGCCGTGTCCGTCTACCTGTTCGTCGCGGGCATGCTCAAGATCTGGGCCCCGCCGCCGGTGTCGTACGACTCGTACGGCTACGCGGAGTGGTCGCCCTTCGACGGGTTCCTCGGGTGGGTGCTCCTCGCCGTCATCGCACGGATCGCACTTCTGCACGTGCACCTCGTACTCATCATCGGGGCCCGCCTGCAGTACCGCGTCATGTCGGTCGTCACGACGGTGACGCTCGTGCTCGTCGGCACGCTGGCCGTCCTGCTCACCCTGCCGGTGCTGTTCTCGTGGTCCGACGTCGACGAGTCGTACTGGCGCGCGGTCGGCGTCGTCGCGGTGCTCGACGCCCTGGGCACCGTGCTCGTGCCGCTCGGGTACCAGCTCTTCGCCGGGTCGACGCCGCGCGCCGGGTCGGGGGCGGGCGCGCCGCCGCCGGTGACCGGGCCGGGCGCGGTTCAGCCGACCGGGGCGGGCCCCGTCCCACCGACGGCGTCGTGGACGGCACAGCGAGGAGGCGGGTGGACGACGGGCGTGCCCGGTCCCGTCAACGGGACGGGCGCCTCCTCGGCGGGGTTCCGGCCGCCCGCAGAGGCGTACGCACGTCCGGGGCAGCGGACGCTGCAGTGGCCCCGGTACGAGGACGGCACCCTGCTGCCGGCGGGGACGGACGGTGCCCCGGACTTCCGCGGCGTCGTCGGGTACGACGACTGGGCGCAGCAGGATCGGGGCGACGAGGGCGTCCCGCTGTGAACGGCACGCAGCCGAGGGCCAGACTGGTCGCATGACCCGCACCTCTGATCCTGCCGGCGTGACGAGCTCGCGGAGGGGCGCCGGTCGCTCCGTCCCGCCCGGCCGTGCCGACCGGCGCATCGGCCGGCGCGACCTCACCGAGTGGCGCACGCCCGCGGGGCAGCGGCTCGCGTCGCAGCACCGCGAGGTCGCCAAGCGCGTCGGCGCGCGACGGGCCCTCGTCGCCACGCTCGCCGTCGGGGGCAGCGTCGTCGTCGCCGCGACGGCGGGCGCCGCGTGGATCTACGACGGCGTCACCGGCCGCGACGGCATCGGGAGCCTCGACCGCCCGGCGCTCGAGAAGGCCAAGTCGCTGCGCTCGCCCGCCGTCAACCGGGCCGCCGCGACGATCGCCCACGCCTTCGGCCCGGTCGCGATGCCGCTGCTCACGGTCGGCGCGGCCGTGGCGTTCGGCGTGCGCGACCGCCGGGCGAACCCCGTCACGGTGATCGTCGCGGCCAGCGCGGGGTCGCTCGTCATGACGCTCGTCGGCAAGAGGCTCATCGCGCGGAACCGCCCGCCCCGCCACGAGGCCATCCCGCCCTACGAGAAGTCGCCGTCGTTCCCGTCGGGGCACACGCTGAACACGACCACGATCATCGGGATCCTCGCCTACCTCGTCGCGCTGCGCCAGGAGAAGAACGGGCCGCAGGTGGCCGTCATCGGCGGCGCCGCGGCCACCGCGGTGACCGTCGGCCTCTCGCGGGTGCTGCTCGGCGCCCACTGGTTCACGGACGTCGCCGTCGGCTGGGTCACCGGCACCGGCTGGCTCTCGCTCGTCATCACGAGCCACCGGCTCTACCTCTCGGCCCAGGACGACGACGAGATCGGCGAGTAGGCGGCCCCGCCACCGCCACCGCCACCGCCACCGCTACCGTCACAGGCCGCAGGCGTCGGCCACAGGGCCCAGGCCCGTGCCCCGTCCGCGGTCGGGGCTCAGCCCTCGGCGCGCACCCCGGTCAGCTGCTCCGACACGTCCCACAGGCGCCGCGCCTCCGTCGTGTCCCGCAGCGGCTCCCAGAACTGCTGCCGCGCGGGCGGGCCGCCGAGCGTGCGGCGCGGGCCCCAGAACTCGTCGCCGGCCGTGTCGGGCCGGGCGGCGGCGAGGGCGGGCAGGGCCGCGCTCTCGACGGTCCCGACCACGCCGAGGCGGGACAGCACCCCGATGACCCTCCGCTCGGGCGAGACGCCGGGACGCCCCATGCCGGGCTGCGCCGCCAACAGGTTGGTCGGCGAGACGCCGGGGTGCGCGAGCGTGCTGCTGACGCCCCACCCTGCCTCGCGGCTGCGCCGGTCGAGCTCGCGGGCGAACAGCCCCACCGCGATCTTCGACGCCGAGTAGGCGGCCATGACGTCGTACGACCGGCGGGCGTCGAGGTCGTCCCAGTCGATTCGGCCCCGGCGGGCGGCCACGCTGGTCTGGTGCACGACCCGGGCACGACCCGCCCGGAGGAGCGGCAGCAGCCCCAGCGTCAGGGCCGCGTGCCCGAGGTGGTTCGTGCCCATCTGCAGCTCGAAGCCGTCCACGGTCTCCTGCCGCTGAGCGGGCCGCATCACCCCCGCGTTGTTCACGAGCAGGTGGACGGGCCGCCCCTCAGCGCCGAGCCCGTCGACCAGGGCCGCGACCGAGGCCAGCGACGACAGGTCGAGCGGCCGCGTGCCGACCACGGCGCCCGGCACCGCGTCGCGGATGCGCTGCGCCGCGCGCTCGCCCTTCTCGGCCGACCGGACGGGCATGACGACCTCGGCACCGGCCCGGGCGAGCCGGGTCGCGACGACGTGGCCGATGCCGTCGCTCGCGCCGGTGACGACGGCCAGCTGGCCGGTCAGGTCGGGCAGGTCGGCGTCGGATGTGCGAGGCATGGGGTGCTCCTTCGTGTCAGGGCCACCCGAGGAGGTGGTGGTCCCATGCTGCGACCGGTCGCGGACCGCATCCAGGGCCTGTCGATCCACGGCTCGACGCTCCTCGTCGGGCGCTGTCCGCACAGGTGGGTGGGCACCGAGCGGACAGGCGGGCGCCGAGCGCACCGGCGCGCGGGCACTGTCCGCGCAGGCCCGGGCCCGCACCGCTGCCCTACGACGTGGCGAACTGCCCGCCGCCGACGACCGCGAGCAGCTGCAACGCGTCGTGGCTCGCGCTGCCCGGCGCGGCCGTGTACACGAGCAGCCGGTGCGACTGGTCGGGGTCGACGAGCGTCTGGCACGACAGCTCGAGCGCGCCGACGACCGGGTGCCGGAACCGCTTCACGTCGGGCGGTCGCAGGCCCACCTCGTGGGCCTCCCACACGCGGCGGAACCGCTCGTCGTCGATCAGCAGGTCGACCAGGCCGGCGGCGCGCGAGCCGGGGCCGCGAAGGGCGACGAGCTCGCGCAGGCCCGAGGCGTAGAGCCGCGAGAGCTGGTGCTGCTCGTCCTCCGGGTACGCGGCCCGCGCCTCCTCGTCGGTGAACCAGCGGTAGCCGAGGCTGCGCGCCGGGCCGCGGCGTCGGGACGCGTCGCCCAGCAGGGCCGTTCCCAGCGGGCTCTGCCGCAGCGTCTCGCCGAGCTCGGTGACGATCTCGGCGGGGGTGTCGACGAGGCGGTCGAGCACCCGCAGCAGGCCCGGCGCGACGTGCTCGCCGTCGGAGCCCCGCACGGGCGGCCGGTGCCCGGCGAGCCGGAACACGTGGTCGCGCTCGTCGAGCGTGAGGTGCAGGCCCTGGGCGATGCTCGACAGCATCTGCTCGGAGGGGTGCGGGCCCGTTCCTCGCTCGAGGCGGGCCCAGTAGTCGGCGGACATGTGGCAGAGGGCGGCGACCTCCTCACGGCGCAGCCCGGCCGTCCGGCGACGGGCGCCGCGGGTGAGGCCGACGTCCTCGGGCTGCAGCGACGTGCGCCGTCGGCGGAGGAAGTCGGCGAGTGCGGGGCGGTCGATCACGGGTCCTGCCTTCCGGGCCATGGGCGTGGCTCGATCCTCGCGCACGGGCCCGGCGCGAGCCAGGACCCGACGATCCGCCCCTCCGCATCCGCCTCCGTCTCAGTCGAGGACGGCGTACGCCTCGAGCTCGACGAGCACGTCGGGCTCGAAGAGGAAGTCGACGCCGATCACCGACACCGGCGGCAGGGGCGTCGGCAGGTCGAGCTCGTCGGCCACCAGCTCGATGCCCGCCATGAAGTCGCCGAACATCTCGGGCGTCGACCCGGTGACGAAGAACCGCAGGCGGACGACGTCGCCGTAGCCGGCGCCCGCCGCCGTGAGGCCCCGGTGCGCGTTGCGGAGCACCGCGGCGACCTGCTGGGCGAGGTCGCCGGGGGACAGGCGCCGGCCCTCGCCGTCGCGCGCGATCTGGCCCGCCACGTGCACGTGGCGGGAGCCGGTCGCGATCGACACGTGGTCGTACGGCACGGGCTGGAACATGCCCTCGGGGCTCAGGGTCTGGACGGTCACGGGGGTCCTCTCGTCAGGGCACGACGGGGGATCGTCGTGGTTCCCTCTGTCTACCTGGTGCACGAGAGCGACTTCAACGAGACTAGGTGCCATGGACGACACCGCCGCCCGCCCTCCCCACGACGTCGGCCCCGAGCTGCTCGCCGTCGACGCCCCGCACCGCGAGCTGCTCGACGAGCTGCTCGACAAGTGGTCGCTGCAGGTGCTCGACCAGCTCTGCGGGCGGCCGCTCCGCTTCAACGAGCTGCGTCGCGCCGTGCCGGCGGTCGGCCAGAAGTCGCTGACGGCGACGCTGCGCCGACTCGAGCGCAACGGGATGATCGAGCGCGTCGTCCTGCAGACGAGGCCGGTCGCCGTCGAGTACCGCATCGCCCCGATCGGCGACTCGCTGAACGAGCTGGTCGACGCCCTGCTGCGCTGGACCAGCGGGGCACTGCCCGACGTCGAGCGCGCCCGGGCCCGCTACGACGCCGAGGTCGGCTGACACCGCCGAGTGGACGAGACACCGCCCACTTTCGCGGTGTTCCGTCCACTCGGCGGTGTCCGAGTCCGTTCGGCGGGCGCAGCCCGCGCGGGCGGCAGCCCCGAGGAGGCGCGGGTCGCCTAGAACCGAGGAGGCGCGGGTCGCCTAGAACACGGCGGTGACGGCCAGCGCCAGCACCGCCACCAGGGCGATCGCGGCGACAACCCGCGACGTGCCCATCACGAGGCGGCGTCGCCGGCCCGGCACCCAGTCGTCGTCGTCCGCGTCGCGCAGCTCGGGCGGCAGCTCGGCCTCGCGCAGGCGGGCGGCGCGCTCGCGGCGCTCCCGCTCGGCGGTCTCGCGCTCGCGCCGACGCAGCGCCTCGACCTCGCGGTCGTGCTCGAGGTACAGCTCGAGCTCGCGGTGCCGCTCTTCGGACCAGGCGTCCAGCGAGGAGGCGGGGGGCGCCTCCTCGGGAGCTGTGCCATCGGTCGTCGGGGCGTCCTGCCCGGTCTCGCGCGCCTCCTCGACGGGGCCGGTGGCCGGCCCGCCCTCGGGCTGGTCGGCAGGCAGGTCGTCGGGGTGACCGTCGTGTCGCATGGGAGTCCTTCGCGCCGGGGGGACGTGCACGGACCAGCGTACGTCGCGCCCCCGTCGGCCGTGGGACACGCCTTGTGCTGGGAACGGTCTGCGAGGTCCCGCGTCGGGAGCCGTGCATCCGGCGGCACCGGGGGAGCAGGGTGGGCGCAGCACCACCCCCGCTCGACTCGTGTCGGCCCAGGCCGACGGACGGAAGGAGCCACTCGTGGCCGACAACACCAGCACCACCCATCACGACGACGTCGCCAAGCTCGCGAAGCTGCTCGGCGACTTCGACTTCGCGATGCTGACCACCATCGACGAGGACGGCGCCCTCGTCGGGCACCCGATGACCCTGCAGGAGGCCGAGTTCGACGGCGACCTCTGGTTCATCGTCGGCCTCGGCTCGACGGCCGTCGCGCACCTGAGCCGCAAGGACACCGTCGGGGTCACCCTCAGCGCCCGCGACTCGTGGGTCTCGCTCGCCGGCACCGCGGCCGTCGTCGATGACCACGCCAAGCTCGAGCAGCTGTGGAACAGCCGTGTCGAGGCGTGGTTCCCCGAGGGACCGAGCGACCCGACGGTCGGCCTCGTCAAGTTCACGGCCCACAGCGCCGAGTACTGGGACAGCCCCGGCGGCAAGGTCGCCTCGGCCCTGTCGTTCGTCAAGTCGAAGGTGACCGGCGACGCGCTCGACGCCGAGAACGAGAAGATCGAGCTCTAGGGCGACCGCCCACCGCTCGCCGCAGGGCCCCGGGTCGTCGTCGACCCGGGGCCCTCGTGCGCTCTCAGAACAGCGGGTGCGGCCCGCCCCAGGCGGCGGGCCAGGTGCCCGGGTCGATCTCGGTGCGCGGAGGGTACGGGCTGTGCGCCCAGGCGTCGGCCCACAGCTCGGCGAGCAGCGCGTCCCGATCGGGGCCGAGGGGAACGTCCTGCTCGTGCTCGTCGAGCAGACCGGCCTCGGCCAGGGTGCTCACCGCGTCCACGACGTGGACGAGCGAGGGGGCCACCACCCGGGGCAGGTCGGGCCAGCTCGCGTCGACGACGACGCCGCCCTGCGGGGAGGACAGGTCGAGCACGGACTGCCACCAGCCCTCGTGCGAGATCGACAGCCACGCCCGGCTCCACTGCCACGGCTCGACGAACTCGCGAAGCTGCAGCTGCCCCTCCGCCATGATCCGTGCGGGGAGCAGCGGACCCATGTCGATCGAGGGCCACCAGGGCAGCCGGGTGCCCTGCCGCTCGGGCTGCCCGTCGTGGGTGCGGAGCAGCAGCACGAGCTCGGCCGGCAGCACGAACGGGGCGGCGGCGTCCCGGAGGGCCTCGAGGTCGTCCTCGCCGACCGGCCCGCCGAGGCTCGCCCACAGCTCGGGGCCGCACCGGGGCAGCACGTCGGCGAGCCGGGCGAGCGCCCGGGCCATGTCGTCGGTGAGGGGATCCATCCGCGCATCATGGCATCGACCGGAGCCGGACCGGGGGCGGTCGACGTGCTTGACTCTCGACGGTGCCCCCGACTGGGGGCGCCGACCCCGAGGAGGCGCCCGTGACGACACCCGCGCCCGGCGTCGACCCCGAGGAGGCGGCGGCCCGGCCGGTGCACCTGCGCTGGCGGTCGCTCGGCCTCGTCGCCCTGGGCGGCACGATCGGCACCGGGGCCCGAGAGGCCCTGGCCCTGTCCCTGCCCGCCGCTCCCGGCACGCTTCCCGTCACGATCGCGGTCATCAACGTCGCCGGGTCGTTCGTGCTCGGCCTGCTGCTCGAGTCGCTGCTGCGGCGGGGGCCCGACCGCGGTCGCCGACGCGACCTGCGGCTCTTCGTCGGCACGGGCGTGCTCGGCGGCTTCACCACCTACAGCGCGCTCGCCGTCGACACGGGGCTGCTGCTCGACGGGCACCCCGGCACGGCCGCCGCGTACGCGCTGGGGTCGGTCGTCATCGGTGCGCTCGCCGCGGCGGGCGGCATCGCGCTCGGCGCCGCGGCCGCCCGGCGCGGGGCCCGGCGCGGCACCCGGGACGGTGCCCGGGACGATCGTCCGGGGGAGCGCTCGTGATCGCGCCCTGGCTCTTCGTCGCGGTGGCGGCGGCCGGCGGCGTCGGCGCCGCGCTGCGGCTCGTCGTCGACGGCACCGTCCGCGCGGCGGTGCCGACACGGGTGCCGCTCGCCACGGCGGTCATCAACGTGGGGGGCTCGTTCGTGCTCGGCCTGCTCACCGGGCTCGCCGCCTCCTCGGCTCTGGCCCCCGGGTGGCTGCTGGTGCTGGGCGGCGGGCTGATGGGCGGGTACACGACGTTCAGCACGGCGAGCGTCGAGACCGTCCGCCTGCTCGCAGAGGGGCGACGGGGGCCGGGGCTGCTCTACGGGCTCGGCGTGCTCGTGCTCGCCGTCGGCGCGGGCCTGCTCGGCGTGCTGCTCGGCTCGGCCTGAGCGTCGCGCCCCCGCTCGCCGAGACGGGTCGAGGGCGGGTCTTCCGGGCCGAGGGCGGGTCGACGCCGACCCGCCCTCGAGCCGGAAGACCCGCCCTCAGCTTCAGGACGGACGCCTCCGGCAGGATGTCGACATGACCCCGAAGCCCGTCGTCCTGTTCGTCTGCGTCCACAACGCCGGGAGGTCGCAGATGGCCGCCGGCTTCATGCGCTCGCTGTCCGGCGGGGCGGTCGAGGTTCGGTCGGGCGGCTCCGAGCCGGGCGACAGCATCAACCCCGTCGCCGTGCAGGCCATGGCCGAGGTCGGCATCGACATCTCGGCCGCCGTGCCCCAGCTCATGACGACCGAGCAGGTGCACGCCTCGGACGCGGTCGTGACGATGGGCTGCGGCGACGTGTGCCCGATCTTCCCCGGCAAGCGCTACGAGGACTGGGAACTCGCCGACCCCGCCGGGCAGGACCTGGAGGCGGTGCGCCCGATCCGGGACGACATCCGCGGGCGGGTCGAGCGCCTGCTCGGCGAGCTGCTGCCCTAGCCGACCGGTCGGGCGCTCCACGCGGTCGAGGGCGGGTGTTCCGGGCCGAGGGCGGGTCGCGGACGACCCGCCCTCGAGCCGGAAGACCCGCCCTCGGCGGAGTGAGCAGCAGAGCAGAGCGGAGCAGCGCGGCTCAGCTGAAGCGCTGCAGCAGCTCCTGGATGAACGGCCACACGTCGCGCGCCTGGTCGACGCCCGCCAGCGCGGTCGCGACGAGCGGCCAGAGCGACACGAGCAGCGTCGAGACGACGGCGGCCACGCCGAGCACCCAGGCGAGCGGGCCGTTGCGCACGACGAGGATCAGCGCCAGCAGCACCAGCGCCAGCAGGTAGCCGATCGCGGCGGCCGCGGCGATCGACCCGACGGGGACGTCGAGCGCCCCCGCCGTGCCGCCGTCGGCCGCCCCGATCAGCCCGAGCACGGGCAAGAACACGCCGCCCACGATCAGCAGGCACAGCACTACCGAGGTGACGAGCGCGGCCCAGACGGCACGGGGCCGGGCGCATCGGGTGGACATCGTCGTGCGTCGGAACATCGTCGTCGCCTCTCGCGGTGGTGGGTGGTGGTGCGGGTCAGCGGGCGGAGGTGCCCTGGTCGCCGTCGGTGCGGCGGTCGTCCGGCGTGTCGACGACGACGCTCGTGTCGCCGTCCTCGACGGTGACCGTCACGGTCGTGCCGTCGGGCACGTCCGTGACCGACTCGTCGGCGGTGCCGGCCGAGGAGGCGGTGTCGGCGGAGGAGGCGGTGGTCGCGTCGGCGGACCGGTCGCGGTCGTCGCCGGCCCGGTCGGACGCGTCGGACAGCGAGTCCAGCGCGTCGGCGGCCCGGGTGCGGGCGGCGTCGAGCAGGTCGCCGGCGGCGTCCTTCGCGTCGGACGCCGCGCCTCCTGCGCTCGCGGCCGCGTCGTCGCCGCGGCGGCCGGCCTCGTCGCGGAGGTCGCGGGCCTGGTCGCCCAGCTCTCCGGCCTTGCGGCGGGCCTGCTCGCCGACCTCGTCGGCCTTGTCGGAGGCGGCGTCGCGCACCTCGGCCGCCGTGTCGGCGACCTGCGCGGCCTTCTCCTGGAGCGTGTCGGAGGCGCGGTCGGCGCCGTCCTTCAGCGCGTCGCCGACCTGGCCGGCGCGGTCGGCGACGGTGTCGCGGACCTGCCCGGCCTTCGCCTTCGCCGAGTCGCGGGCGTCGTCGAGGGCGGCCTTGCGCTTCTCGGCGGCCGCCTTGCGGCGGGCCTCGTCGGCCTCGTCGAAGGGGCCGTGGACGTCGGTGACGGCCACGTCGACCGTGACGACCTCGTCGCCGACCTGGCCGACGGCGTGGCGCACGGCGGTGCGGACGTGGTCGGCGACCGCGGTCACCGTCGCCGGGTACTCGGCGACGACGGAGATCTCGACGAGGAGGCCGGCGTCGGTCGTGCTGGTGCGGATGCCGGGGGTGGAGGTGGCGCCCACGGCCGTGCGGAGCGCGCCGGCGACGCGGTCGGCGGTGGTGCCGAGGCCGTGCACGCCCGTGGTGCCGAGGGTGGTCACGGCGATCATGCGGTGCAGGGCCTGCTCGGGCGTCTCGGCCTCGGCCGGGCCGGCGTCGTCGAGGGCGATGGGGGTGACGTGGTGTGCGGAGTCGGTCACGATGGGCCGTCCTTCCTGGAGGGTGCGGAGTCGGGGGAGCGCCGGAGGCGACGCTCGGGCGTCGAGGGGACGCGGTCGTCCCGGGGTCGGGACGCGGACGGCCCCCGCCCTCGGTCGAGAGCGAGGGCCGTCCGGGTGGTGCGGTGTGGAGCCGGGTCAGTCGAGCCGGGTGGCCGACGACATCTGCGTGCGCAGGCCGCCGTTGATCTGCACGACCACGGGGGTCACCGTGCCGAGCAGGTCGTCCCAGCGGGAGACCGCCTCGTCGACGGCGCGGCGCAGGTCGACCGGGGAGGCGCCGCGACGGGCGTCCACGGTCACGCGGAGCACGTTCTCGCCCTTGATCCGGAACGCGACGACGTCGGCGGAGACGACGCCGGGGGTGTTCGACAGCGCCTCCTCGAGGACGTTCGCCGCGACCTTGGCGTCGATGACGACGTGGCCGCCGGTCGGCGAGTGGCTGTCGTCCGCCTCCGAGAGGTCGAGCAGCGTGCTGGTGCGGCCGCCGCCCTGACGGACGATGAACGCGATCAGCAGGACGATCAGCACGAGGCAGACGACGGCCGTGACCCAGAGGATCCAGACCTGGCTGCCCGAGAGGGCGTCCGTGACCTGGCCGGTCGCGTCGGACGCGCCGTCCGAGACCGTCTGCTGCACGTCGGGCCACAGGGCGCCCACGGCCACGGCTGCGCCGGCGAGGAGCAGCACGAGCCCGACGACGAAGACCAGGAGGCGGTTGAGACCGCGGTTGGTGTCGTTCATCGGCCGACCTTCCCCTTCTTGGTGGACAGCTTCACGCGCGGCCGGAGCGCCGGCGTGTAGTCGTAGCCCGAGATCTCGTCGCGGACCGCCTCCTCGATGCTGCGGAGGTCGGCGGTGCGGCCCGAGACCGGGTCGATCTCGACGAGGGCGACCTTCTTGCCGACGCTGACGCTCACCCGGTCCGGGTGGACGTCGCCGGCGAAGCTGGCCGTGCGGGCGAGCGACCGGGCGATGACGCGGTCGTCGACCACGGCGGCGGTGCGGTCGGCGCCGGCGGCTCGGCGGCCACGGCGACCGGGAGCCAGCGAGACGACGATCAGGACGAGGCCGACGATCGCGACGACGATACCGATCGCGGTGAGCGTGCCGACGGGGGCGCCGGCTGCGCCGAGCACGGCCGAGGCGGCGTCCGCCGGGGCCACGAGCAGCGGGGCGGTGCCCACGGCGGCGAGCACGGACTCCGTGCCGATCCACGCGAACACCAGCACGAGCAGCACGGCGAGGGTCACGGCGATGCCCGACCTCGACGAGTGCGTCTCGCGACGGAGGATGCGGCGGTAGGTGGTGCTGGTGCTCATGAAACCCGCCTCCTCTGGCTGAGCTCGGCGCCGGTGATCTGCAGGTCGACGCGTTCGACTTCGGTGCCGGTCAGCTGCAGGACGCGCTGCCGGATGGTGGACTGGGCCGACGTGAGCCGGTCCAGCAGGGTGCCCGTCGACCGGTCGGGCAGGCCGAGCGGGGTGATCCGCACGGGTGCCTTGGCGACGAGGGTGAGCCCGCCGTCGCGGTCGGTCAGCTCCACGGACACGTCGGACGCCTTGGCGTCCAGTGCCTCCGCGGTGACGGCCGACACCACACGGCGCACGGCGCGCGACGTGATCACGGTGCGGCCGTGGGAGGCCTGGTCGGCCGTCACCGCCGCGGTCACGAGGACCGCCGCCCGCGGAGGGCGTCCGCGACACCGCGGACGTCCAGCTTGCCCTCGGTGAAGCGACCGACGAAGTAGCCGATCACCAGTGCGAGGGCGACCAGGAGGAGACCCCCGAAGCCGAACTGCAGGGCCGTCAGCGCGAGGACCGCGCCGACGAGCATGCCCTTGGTGGTCGCGGTCACTTGACGCGGCTGTCGTCGGCGGAGTCGTTGTCGTCCTCGGAGGGGATGTACACGTCGGAGACGGTGACGTTGACCTCGGTGACCTCCATGCCCACGACCTGCGAGATCGCGTCGGTGACGGAGGAGCGGACGTCGTCGGCGACCTGCTGGAGGTCGACGGGGTACTCGGCGACGATGACGATGTCGGCGGCGACCTGCTTCTCGCCGACCTCGACGGAGACGCCCTGGCCGCGGTCCTGCTGGTTGATGGCGTTGCGGATCGCGCCGATGGCACGGGCCGCGCCGTTGCCGAGGTCGTGCACGCCGGGCACCTGGCGGGCCGCGATGCCGGCGACCTTCGAGACGACGCCGTCGGCGATCGTGTTCTTGCCGCCGGCGTCGGTGGTCTGCGTGGCGGCCGAGGTGGTCGAGGTGGTGGGGGCGACGGTGCTCATGTGCTTCTCCTCAGTTCGTGAGTCGGGTTCGACGACCGGTCGGTCGTCCGGGGCCCCGGTGTGGGACTCATACAGTCAGGCGCACCGAGTGCCCTCGACGTCACGGTCGTTCAGACTGCTCTCAGGAACCGAGGAGGCGGTGCTCGCTTTCCGGCCTAGGGCCGGCTGATGACACGGCCGGCCTAGGGGCCGGCCGACGACACGGCCGGCCCACGGCCGGCTGGTCGAGGTGCGCGCCTCAGCCGGCCAGGGTGTCGCGCGGGTGCTCGCCGAAGCGCGCCCGGTACGCCGCCGCGAACCGGCCGAGGTTGCCGAACCCCCAGCGCCGCGCCACGTCCGACACGAGCACCTCGCCCGGCGACGCCTCGCGGAGCTCCTGCTGGGCGCGGTCGAGCCTGACCTGCCGCAGGTAGCTCGTCGGGGTCATGCCGAGGTGGGTGTTCATGGCCTGCTGCAGCGTGCGGGTGTGCATGCCGACGGCGTCGGCGATGTCGGCCGAGGTGATGGCCTGGTCGGCGAAGGCGTGCACGTACTCGGCGGCCTCGCGGAGGCGGGCGGTGCGCGGCGTGCGGATGCTGCGGGGCACGTCGACCGCACGCCACGGGAAGAGGTCGAGCATGGCCCGGGCGAAGGTCAGCTGGCCCTCGAGCCTGACGAGCGGCGGGACGTCGTCGACGACGGCCGCGGTGGCGCCGGACACCCGGCGGCGCCAGGCGGCCAGGGCCTCGGCCGGCAGCTCGGGCGCCCGGGCGAACAGCACCCGCTGAGCCGGCCCGCCGTGGCGCTCGGTCGCGACCTGCTCGAGGAACTCGGCGGAGACGTGCACGAGGGAGTTGCGGTGCGGCGTGAGCGTGAAGGAGAACGACGCCTCGGCCGGCAGCAGGAACGGCTCGCCGTCGATGGTCGTGAACGAGCTGCCCCGGGTCGCCAGGGTGCCCCGGCCGTGGCGGAACCACGACATCACGTACTCGGACGACCAGGGCACGTCGCCCTCGAGGTGGCCGGTCACGGTCGCCGTGCGGAGGCTCAGTCGGTCGTCGCCCGCCGACGCGTAGCGCCAGCGGAACGGCTCGACCCCGGGCCGGAGGCGGAACCGCCGACCGCCGTAGAGCTCCTCGAGACGGGCCGCCGCCTCCCGGACGTCGTGGCCCCCCTGCTCGGAACGGCGGAAGGGGCGGGGCGTCGCCGGGTCGGCGGACCCGGGGCCCGCCGGGGTGACGGCTCCGGTGCTCGTCGTGGTCATTCGGGTCCTCTCGTGCCGTCGCCCGGGTCCGTCCCTCAGGGACCCGTGCACCTCTGGGACGGGCCCCGGACGGGGATCGTCACAGATCGGCGCGACTCGGGGAGCGGCCAGAGGTGGACGGCGGGGCCGCCCGGGGTGGCATCCTCGTGCGGGGGTCGCGACCGCGGCACGGAGAGAGCCGGAGGAGGACGTCATCTCGGACACAGGCACCGAGGCGGGTCCCGGACCCGACGTCCCTGGTCCCTCCGCCTCCCTCCCCGCCGTCCCCGACCCCGGCGCCGACGTGCTGGTCGACGCCTCGGACGACACCCTCGCCGTCCGCGCCCGGGACGGCGACGTCCAGGCCTTCGAGGCCGTCGCCCGTCGGCACGGGCCGCTGATGCGGGTCTACGCGGCGCGGCTGCTCGGCAACGACCTCGAGTCCGACGACGTCGTGCAGGACGCCTTCCTGACGGCGTGGCGCCGTCTCGGCGACCTCGAGGACCCGGCCCGCCTGCGGCCGTGGCTCATGCGGATCGTCAGCAACAAGAGCATCGACCGGCTGCGGGTCCGGCGCGACCACGACGACATCGACGCGCACGACGCCCCTGCCTCGCGGGCGGCGGCTCCCGACCGCGTGGTCGAGTCGCGGCTGCAGATGGACGCCATGTGGACGGCCCTCGACAAGCTCCCCCTCGACCAGAGACGGTGTTGGCTGTTGCGGGAGACGGGCGGCTGGTCGTACGGCGAGATCGCCGACGCGCTGCAGCTGCCCGTGTCGACGGTGCGCGGTCGGATCGCCCGGGCACGCACGTTCCTGCTCCACGAGATGGAGGCCTGGCGATGAGCGGTCACGACGACGCGCCCGACGGCCTCGACCCGCTCGTGGCCCCCGACGAGCTGGTGGACGGCCGCACGCTCGACGACCTCGAGGCGTACCTCGACCGCGGCCGCATGCCCCGCGACCCGGCGATCGAGTCGAGCGCCGCCTGCCGCCTCGCCCTGCGCGCCCTCGAGCAGGTCAGGGGCCTGTCGCTCGCGGTGCTCGAGGACGAGGCCGCCCGCCTGCCCGCACGGGACGACCGGTGGATCGCGGGACTGGTGGCCTCGATCAAGGCCGAGGTCGTCAGCGGTCGCGACAT
Organism: Frigoribacterium faeni; assembly: GCF_011761235.1. GTDB lineage: Bacteria > Actinomycetota > Actinomycetes > Actinomycetales > Microbacteriaceae > Frigoribacterium > Frigoribacterium faeni_A. The sequence goes on along the minus strand of NZ_JAAOYW010000002.1, from coordinate 270,630 downwards.
CCCGCTGCGCCACCCCGACCCCGGCGTCCGGCTCGCCGTCACGGAGGCCGCGGTGCGCGGCCTGCTGAGGCAGGTCGGCGACCTCGTGGACGGGGTGCTCGTCCGGTCGAGCGAGCTCGAGGGCGACGTGTCGGAGCCGGGCGCGCCGATCGAGGTGACGCTCCGCGTCACGACGAGGTACGGGCTGCCCGCGCGCGACGTCGCGCAGGCCCTGCGGGCGGCCGTCGTCTCGGCCCTCGACCGGCACACCCAGCTCACGGTCGCCGCCGTGCACGTGCTCGTGGACGACGTGTGGCTGGCGGAACGGAGGCGACGATGACGGACGCACGAGGGCGAGGCCGGGGGCGTCGGGGCGAGTTCGTCGACCTGGCCCGGGAGCTGACGGAGGCGCTGCGCGCCGTCGAGGGGGTCGTCGACGTCCTCGACGCGCGGCCGGTCGTCGCCGCCGTGCGGGCCGTGGCCGGCGCCGTCGACGGCCGGCGGCGGCACGGCCTCGTCGAGGTCGAGCGCTCGGGCCGCGTGCTGAGCGTGACCGCCTCCGTGGCGACGGACGCGGCGCTGCCGACGCCCGAGACGCTCGCGCGGGCGGCCGAGGTGCTGCGGGACCACGCGGGGCACGCCTCCGACTCGGCGGACGACGAGGTCGTCGTGTCGGTGACGGCCCGTGTCGTGGAGCCGTCGCCCGGTCGCTGAGCCGACCCGCGCCTCCTTCAGGGAGCCGCCGACGGCGGCATGTATCTTGATGTCGAGAGACCCCTGCCGAGTACCGTGGGGGCGACCGCACGCACGCGCGACACCAGAGGAGCACCTGCCGCATGGCCACGATCATCTACACGCTCACCGACGAGGCGCCGATGCTGGCGACCTACTCGTTCCTGCCCATCGTCCAGGCGTACGCCCGCACCGCGGGGGTCGACGTCGAGACCCGCGACATCTCGCTCGCCGGACGCATCGTCAGCCAGTTCCCGGAGCGGCTCACCGACGAGCAGCGCCAGGGCGACGCGCTCGCCGAGCTGGGGGCCCTGGCGAAGACGCCCGAGGCCAACATCATCAAGCTGCCGAACATCTCGGCCTCGATGCCGCAGCTCAAGGCCGCGGTGAAGGAGCTGCAGGGGCAGGGCTACGACCTGCCCGACTACCCGGACTCGCCCGCCACCGACGAGGAGCGCGACGTCAAGGCACGCTACGACAAGGTCAAGGGCAGCGCCGTGAACCCGGTGCTGCGCGAGGGCAACAGCGACCGACGTGCGCCGCTGTCGGTGAAGAACTACGCCCGGAAGCACCCGCACCGCATGGGCGCCTGGACGGCCGACTCGCGGACGAACGTGGCGACCATGGGCGTCGACGACTTCCGTTCGAACGAGAAGACCGTCGTCGTCCCGGCCGACGACGTGCTGCGCATCGAGCACGTGGGCGTCGACGGGGCGACGACCGTGCTGCGCGAGTCGATCCCGGTGCTCGCCGGCGAGGTCGTGGACGCCACGGTGCTGCGCGTCGCCGCCCTGCACGAGTTCCTGGCCGCGCAGATCGCGCGCGCCGAGCAGGAGGGCGTGCTGTTCTCGGTGCACCTCAAGGCCACGATGATGAAGATCAGCGACCCGATCCTGTTCGGGCACGTCATCCGGGCGTTCTTCCCGCGCGTGTTCGAGCAGTACGGCGACGACCTCCGCGCCGCCGGGCTCGACCCGGCGAACGGGCTGAACGGCATCCTGCAGGGGCTCGCCGCGCTGCCGAACGGCGACGAGATCCGGGCCGCGTTCGACCAGGGCATCGCCGACGGCCCCGACCTGGCCATGGTCGACTCCGACAAGGGCACCACGAACCTGCACGTGCCGTCGGACGTCATCGTCGACGCCTCGATGCCCGCGATGATCCGCACGTCGGGCCACATGTGGGGTCCCGACGGCGAGGAGCACGACACCCTCGCGGTGATCCCCGACTCGAGCTACGCCGGCATCTACCAGGCCGTGCTCGACGACTGCCGCGCGAACGGCGCCTTCGACCCCGCGACCATGGGCTCGGTGCCGAACGTCGGCCTCATGGCCCAGGCCGCCGAGGAGTACGGCTCGCACGACAAGACCTTCGAGATCCCGGCCGCCGGCACCGTCCGCGTCGTCGACCAGGCGGGCGACGTGCTGCTCGAGCACGAGGTCGCGGCCGGCGACGTCTGGCGCGCCTGCCAGACGAAGGACGTCCCGATCCGCGACTGGGTGAAGCTCGCCGTGACGCGCGCCCGGGCCACCGGCACGCCCGCCGTCTTCTGGCTCGACGAGACCCGCGCCCACGACGCGACCCTCATCGGCCTCGTCCGCGGCTACCTCGCCGAGCACGACACCGACGGCCTGCAGATCGAGATCCTCTCGCCGGTGGACGCCATGGCGTTCTCGCTCGAGCGCATCCGCCGCGGCGAGGACACCATCTCGGTCACCGGCAACGTGCTGCGCGACTACCTGACCGACCTGTTCCCGATCATGGAGCTCGGCACCTCGGCCAAGATGCTCTCGGTCGTGCCCCTGATCAACGGCGGCGGCCTGTTCGAGACCGGTGCCGGCGGCTCGGCCCCGAAGCACGTGCAGCAGCTCGTCGAGCAGGACTACCTGCGCTGGGACAGCCTCGGCGAGTTCCTCGCTCTCGCGGTCAGCTTCGAGCACCTCGCCACCACGACGGGCAACGCCCGCGCCCAGGTGCTGGCCGACACGCTCGACCGGGCGACCGGCACGTTCCTCGACCAGGACAAGTCGCCCGGGCGCAAGCTCGGCTCGATCGACAACCGCGGCAGCCACTTCTTCCTCGCGAAGTACTGGGCCGACGAGCTGGCGGCCCAGACCGAGGACGCCGAGCTGGCCGCTTCGTTCGCGTCGCTCGCGGCCAGCCTGGGCGACCAGGAGGAGGCGATCGTCGCCGAGCTGATCGCGCCGCAGGGCACCGCGGTCGAGATCGGCGGGTACTACCACCCCGACGCCGCCGCGACGGAGGCCGTGATGCGGCCGTCCGCCACGCTGAACGCGGCGCTGGCGACGCTCTAGCGGCAGGACGGTCGCTCGGGCGCCCCGTCTCGGACGGCGGGGCGCCCGGCCTCGGACGCTCGGGCGCCCCGCCTCAGTCGGCGGGCCCGAGCGACCGCCCGAGCGACACCGTCTCGGGCTCGTCGGCGTAGTGGCCGTACGCGGGGATCGGCGCGTAGCCGACCGACTCGTAGAGCCGGATCGCCTCGGCGTGCACGGTGTTCGTCTCGATGACCATCTCGGCGACGCCCGCGTCGCGGGCGGACCGCTCGAGCCAGTCGAGCACGAGCCTCGACAGCCCGCGACCGCGTCGCTCGGGCCGCACGAACATGCGCTTGAGCTCGGCCCGTCCGTCGGGCAGCAGGCGCCAGGCGCCCATCGCCACCGGCTCGTCGGACGCGTCGTAGGCCACGGCGAACGTGCCGCGCGGCAGCTCGAACTCGGCCCGGTCGATCGGGCTCTCGTCGCGCCCGCCGTACAGCTCGACGTAGAGCTGCTGCAGCCCCTCGACGAGCTGCTGCACGTGCGGGTGGTCGTACGGCAGGGGACGGATCCGGGCGGCGTCGTGAGGAGCGGTCACCCGACCAGTCTGGCGGACCGCCGCCGACGCGTCGCGGGAGGATGGGGAGGTGACCTCTCCCGACTCCTCGACCCGCACCTCCTCGGACGACCTGGGCGCGCGGCTCGCGGCCCTGATCGAGGGCGTCCGCGACCGCGACGGCGGCGAGGTCGACGACAGCGTGCCGCGGCTCGCCGAGGCCGACCCGGCCCTGCTCGGTCTCGCGCTCGCGACGCCCGACGGCGAGGTGCGGGCGGCGGGCGACTCCCGGCAGGCGTTCTCGATCCAGTCGGCGGTCAAGCCGTTCCTCTTCGCCCTCGCGCTCGTCGACACCGACGGGGAGGCCGTCGACGCCGTCGGCATCGAGCCCACCGGCGAGGCCTTCGACGCCATCGTTCTCGAGGGCGGCACGGGCCGGCCGCCCAACCCCATGGTGAACGCCGGCGCCCTGCTGACGGCCGCGCTCGTCGACGGCGGCGACGCCGACGGCCGGGCCGAGCGCATCGTGCGCGGGCTGGCGTCGTTCGCCGGGCGCGACCTCGAGGTCGACGACGACGTGGCCGGGTCCGAGATACTGCTCGGCGACCGCAACCACGCCCTCGCCCACCTGATGCGGTCCGAGGGCACGCTGCACGTCGGGGCCGACGACGCCGTCTCGGCCTACGCCCGCGCCTGTGCCGTGCTCGTCGACGCGGAGGCGCTCGCCGTGATGGGCGCCACGCTCGCCCTGGGCGGTCGCAACCCGGTCACCGGCGAGCAGGTCGTGTCGGCGGCGGTCGCCCGCGACGTGGTGTCGGTCATGGCGACCTGCGGCGTCTACGACGGGTCGGGGCGGTGGATGCGCAGCGTCGGGGTGCCGGCCAAGTCGAGCGTCTCGGGCGCGCTGGTGCTGTCGTCGCCCGGCCGCCTCGGCGCGGCCTCGTACAGCCCGCGGCTCGACGAGCTCGGCACGAGCGTGCGCGGGGCCCTGCTGATGGAGAGGCTCAGCCGCGAGCTGGGGCTGCACGTCTTCGACGCCGGTCGCGGCTGACGGGGGCGGGCGCTACCCTCGCCGCATGGTCAGCGTCGCCGACAAGCCCGTGGTCGAGTTCACGGTCGAGCAGTGGGAGGCGTGGCTGTCCGCCACCGACGACGTCGTCGGGGTGCGGCTGAAGCTGCGCAAGAAGACGAGCCGGCCCCCGGGCATGACCTGGTCCGAGGCGCTCGACGTGGCGCTCTGCCACGGCTGGATCGACGGGCAGACCGCCCGGCTCGACGACGACCACGTGCTGACCGCGTTCCAGCCGAGGCGGCGCGCGAGCCCGTGGTCGCAGGTCAACCGCGAGCACGTCGCCCGGCTGGTCGCCGAGGGGCGCATGCGGCCGGCGGGGCTCGCCGAGGTCGAGCGCGCCAAGGCCGACGGCCGGTGGGACGCCGCCTACCGCCAGCGCGACGCCCGCGTCCCGGACGACCTGCAGGCCGCGCTCGACGCCGAGCCGGCGGCGGCCGCGTTCTTCGCCGGCCTGACCAAGACCGAGCGCTTCCGGGTGCTCTTCCGGCTGCAGTCGATCAAGACGCCCGCGGTGCGCGCGGCACGCGTCAGCGACGTCGTCGAGAAGGCGGCGCGCGGCGAGCTGCACTACCGCTGATCCCCGCCCCTCCGCGCCTCTCATCCTCCGCCACGTCGGCCTCACCCGCCACGGGTGGATTCGTACGCGATACGGGTGAGCATCGAGGCCGGACGTGCCGGGACCCCCGTCCGGGGGGTTAGATTTCAACGTCCCGCGGCATCGTCCGCGCCGAGCCCCACCCGAACGACCTCGTCGGCCACCCACCGGCGACACCGTGGCTCGTCGCGCCGTCGCCCCCACCCGAGCGGGCCCCCGACAGAGAGCACCCGAATGCCCAGAAACCCCCGGATCGTCGCCGATCCGCCCGTCCAGCCTGCCCTGACCTCCCTGCAGGAGGCGCCCGCCGCCTCCTCGTCCCTGCACCGGCCTCGTCGCCGTGCGGGCCTCGCCGCGGCCGTCGCCCTGGCGCTCGCCACCGGGGGCCTCGCCCTCGGCGTCGCGGCCCCGGCGTCCGCCGCCGGCCCCGTCACGGGCGACTCGACCGCGGTGTCGCCGCGCGCCGGCCAGAACATGCCCAGCGCCGTCACGGACATCGTCGTCAGCCCCACCACCCCGGAGCAGGGCGCGCAGGTCAAGACGACGCTCGACTTCACCGTGCCGGCCGGCACGGTCGCGGGCGACAGCTTCACCGTGCAGCTGAGCCCGCGCCTGAAGGACCTGCCGCAGACGTTCCCGGTGATCGACACGGCCAGCGACGAGGTCGTCGCGAACGCCGTCGTCGTGACCACGCCGGCGTCGGGCACCACGCCCGCGAGCTACCGCCTGGTCGTCACCTTCACCGGCTTCGTCGAGACGCACTCGAACGTCAGCGGCTCGGCCTACATCGAGTCGTCGTTCGACGCGGCCACGACCCCGTCGGGCGTCACCACCCCCTTCACCTCGCAGGTGCTGGACGGCGAGGCCTTCACGACGGAGATCACGCCCCGGGGCCCGGTGGGCAGCCACCTCAACGCCTCGAAGTACGGGGTCTTCACCCGCTCCGACCAGGGCCGTGTGAACCCGCAGCGCGCCCTCGAGTACCGCATCGACACCCCCGTCGGCCCGTTCGCGACGGCCACGACGACCGACACCCGGCCCGCCGGCCAGACGTGGACCTTCGCCTGCGACGCGCTGAGCTTCCAGGACCGACAGGCCGACGCCGCCGGGCTGTACGTCCCGAACACCTCGAAGGCGCTGACGCTGCCCGCGGGCTCGGTCACCTGTGCTCCGGACAAGGTCACGGTCACGTGGCCCGTCGCCGCGAGCAGCCACTTCTACCGCCTGATCGCCCCCGTCGACCTCGCGGCCGCGACCGGCACGGGCGCTGCGCAGAGCTTCAGCAACAGCGCCGTGACGGTGCTCACGCGGACGGCCGGCGGCGCGCCCCTGACGTACCCCGCCCAGTCGGTCACCCGTCAGGCCAGCGCCGGCGGCGAGGCGGACGGCACCGAGGTCACGCCCCCGGTCACCACGCCCCCCGTCACCACGCCCCCCGAGACCACGCCCCCGGTCGTAACGCCGCCGGAGACGACCCCGCCCGTGACCACGCCGCCGGTGGAGACGCCGCCGGAGACCACGCCCCCCGTGACCACGCCCCCGACGCTGCCCGCCGACAACCCGCCGGTGGTCACGCCCCCGGAGACGACGCCCCCCGTCACGACGCCGCCGGCCACCACGCCCCCGGTGACGACGGTCCCCGCCGACACGACGCCCGTGACGGTGCCCGCCGGCACCACGCCGGTGACGACGACGCCCTCCGCGACGACGCCCTCCGCGACGACGCCCGCCGGGACCACCGTCGCGCCGACCACGCAGGCGTCCGCGGCCCCCGCGGCCGCTCGTCAGGGCGACCGCTCCGACGACGACTCGTCGCTCGCCTTCACGGGTGACGAGCCCCTGGCGCCGGCGCTGATCGCGCTGCTGTTCGCCCTGGTCGGCACCGGCCTCGTGGTCGCGGCGCACCGTCAGGCACGCCGCCGCTGACCCCACGGCCGCCGCGCCGCCGATCCGCCGAGGGCGGGTCCTCCGGGCCGAGGGCGGGTCGATCGCGACCCGCCCTCGCACCGGGGGACCCGCCCTCGGCCTTGCGGGCTCACCCGGCGGGCGACGCGAAGACGACCCGGTTCTCGTCGTAGTGGCCGGAGCCCGGGTCGAAGACCCCGCCGCACGTGATCAGGCGCAGCTCGTCGCCCGGGCGGGCGCCGAAGACCCGGGCGGTCGGGAACTCGGCCTTGGGCACGTCGACGACCTCGTCGACCACGTAGCGCACGGCCGTGCCCTCGACGGTCGTGACCGTGACCTCGTCGCCGGGCACGAGCTCCGACAGCCGGAAGAACACCGCCGGCCCCGTCGTCGAGTCGACGTGGGCGGCGATCACGGTCGGGCCACGCCCTCCCGGACGACCGCCTCCCGTGAACCAGCCCACCTCGTCGGCGTCGACGGGCACCTCCATGGCGCCGCCCTCGGCGATGCCGAGGCCGATCAGCGGCTCGTCCAGGTCGATGGCCGGCACCGAGACCCGGGCGGGCTCAGCACCGACCGCCGCCACGGGCGCGGCCGGCTCGGGCGAGGACGTCGCAGGAGGCGCGGGCACCGAGGCAGGAGCGCTCGGCTCCGCCCCCGCACCCACGCCGCCCGTCGGCGTCGGCCCCGTCGTGCCCGACGTGCACCCCGTCAGCAGCAGGGCAGCGGTCAGCGCGACCGCCAGCCCGGCGCCGGCCCGAGCCACCGGAGCCCGAGCCACGCGAGCCCGGCCCACGCCGGCCCGAGCCGACCCCGCCCGCAGGCTCATGCCCGCGCGGCGGCCCGACGACGCAGCACGAGCCCGGTCGCGCCCGCGAGCACGAGCCCGCCGACGGCCGCGGCGCCGACGAGGGCACCGCCGTCCGAGGTCGACGACACGGCCGAGGCCGCCCCGCCCGCACCGGTGTCGACGCCGCCGACCGGCACCTGGGTCAGCTGGCCGCGCACCACGCCCGCGGCGAAGGCCGCGGTGTGCGAGTCGCCGGTGAAGCCGGCCGGGTCGGCCTCGATCTGCGCGAGGGTGAAGCCCTCGCCGGTGTCGGTGCCCGCGTCGCTCGTGACGCCGGTGGTGAAGGGCCCCTGCAGGCAGCCGCTCGCCTCGCGCACGCCGTCGCCGTCGGCGTCGGTCGGGTTCGGGAACGCGATGCGCGGCGGCCCGGCCTTGCCCGCGGCGGCCTGGTGGATGTGCGTCGCCGTCTTGGCGGGGCTCTGGTAGTCGCCCGTGACGCCCGTGAGGGTGATGTCGTAGCAGATCACCTCGGTGTCCGAGTTGATCCGGAAGTCGAAGGTGCCGGTGGCTCCGGGCTCGCCGGCGACGGCCACGCCGTCGTTGTTGATCACCTGGTCCGGCGTCGCCATCACGGTGAACGCGCTGGTGAACGAGCTCGGCTCGGGCACGGTGGTCTCGGCCGCGGCGGGCGAGGCCACGATCAGGGTGGCGGCGGCCGCGGCCGCGCCTCCGATGGTCAGGTGTCGGACGGAACGCTTCATCGTCATGCTTCCTCTGCCTCTCGTGGGTGCCGCCCAGGCGGACGACACGTGTCGGAGGGCCTTACGAGCGACGGGGCCCGCGCGTTCACCGCCGAGCCGAGAAAGATCCGAGGAGGTGCGGGGCGGCGGACGGGACCGGTCCCGGATGAACGCCCGGCGCCTCCTCGGCGTACTCCCCGTGAGGCGACCGTCTCGATGTCCGTAGGGTGAGGGGAGCCGGATGCCGCTCGTGATGACGCGTCCCGACACGTACGAGGGGAGCCGCATGGGCGGGACGACGACGGGCCTGGACGTGTCCGCCGCCTTCGCCGAGCACGGCTCGGCCCTGCTCGGGTTCGCCGTCAACGCTCTCCGCGACCGGGCCCTGGCCGAGGACTGCGTGCAGGAGACGTTCCTCCGCGCCTGGCGTGCCCGCGCCTCGTACGACCCCGCCCGCGGCGGTGCGCGCACCTGGCTCTTCGCCATCGAGCGCCGCGTCGTGCTCGACGTGCACCGCGCCCGGCAGCGCACGCCGCAGCTCGTCCCCGACGACCAGGCGCCCGAGCAGGCGGCGCCCGCCGCCGACCCGCTCGACCGGCTCGGCATCGTCGAGGGCCTCGCACGGCTCAGCGACGAGCACCGCGAGGTCGTCGTCGCCGTCCACCTGACCGGGCTCAGCTACCAGGAGTTCTCCGACGTCTCGGGCGTCCCGGTCGCCACCCTCCGCACGCGGTGCTTCTACGCCCTGCGCGCCCTCCGCAGCCACCTCGACGACGGGGAGAACCGCTCGTGACCGACCCTGCTCCCGACACCTCGGCCGACCGCCGCGCCGAGCTGATCGCCGCCGCACTGGCCTCCGACCTGTCGCCCGCCGAGGCCGTCGAGCTCGACGCGCTGCGCGCCGTCGACCCGACCGTCGACGACGAGATCGCCTCGCTGGGCGGGGTCGTGGCCCGCCTCCGGCCCGTCGGCGCCTGGCACGACGCCGTGGCCGGCGACGACCTGCGCGACCGCGTCGAGTCCGCCGTGGCCCGCGAGGGTCGGGCCGAGGAGGCGCCCGCAGCGTCGGGCGCGCCGGTCGCGTCGGGCGTCGCGGCGGCGCCGGACGTCGCGCCGGTCGCCCCCCTCGTGCCCCTGCGCCCCCGCCGTGCGCGGCGTGCGGCGCTCGCCGTGCCCGGCGCGGCCGCCTGCGTCGCGGTCGGGGTCGGCGGCGGCGTGCTCGCCACGACCGTGCGCGACGCCCCCGTCGCCGGTCCGCCCGGCACGCTCGGCGCCGTCGAGCACGTGGCCTTCGCGGGGGAGCCCTCGGGCGTCGCCGTCGACGGCGACCTCGTCGCCCACACCTGGGGCACCGAGACCGTGCTCAGCGTCGACGGCCTGCCGGTCGGCGACGCGTTCTCGGTCGTCGTCGTCGACGACGCGGGCGTCGAGCACGAGTCGGGCACGTTCCTCGGCACCGACGTGACGATCGACTGCCGGATGAACGCGGCGGTGCTGCGCGAGCACGTCGTCGCCGTCGAGGTGCGCGGTGCGGACGGCACGGACATCGCGACGGCGACGGTGCCCTCCCTCGGGGCCTGACCCGCCCCTCCTCGGCTCCCGCCCCGCCGTTCCTCGGCTCCCGCCCCGCCCGGATCGCCGAGCCCCGTCCCCTCTCCTCGTTCAGGAACACGAGTCCTGGATCCGCACGGCTCAGGAGGCGCGCTCCTGACTCGTGCACGGCTCAGGACCCAGCCCGGCCGGGTCCCTGAACTGTGCACAGAACGCAGTCCTCCGCGGGCCCGACCGTGCGCGGCGGCGCGGTGCCATCATCGACGGGTGAGCACAGACACCGACCCGACGTCCTCCGCGACGTCCGGCGCCGACGAGACCGCCGCCTCCTCGACCGGCGCCCCCGGCACGGGCACGCGCGTCGCGGCCGTCGTCTACAACCCGATCAAGGTGGACCTCGACGCCGTCAAGGCCGCGGTCGCCCGAGCCGAGGGCGCCTCCGGCTGGGGCACGACGCTCTGGTTCGAGACCAGCGAGGACGACGCGGGCCAGGGCCCCGCCCGCGAGGCGCTCGACGCCGGGGCGACGATGGTCATCGCGGCCGGCGGCGACGGCACCGTGCGGGCGGTGGCGGAGGCGGTGCACGACTCCGGCGCCTCGCTCGCCCTGCTGCCCAGCGGCACGGGCAACCTGCTCGCCCGCAACCTCAAGCTGACCCTCGAGGACCTCGACAACTCGCTCGACACCGCGTTCGGCGGCGAGGACCGGGAGATCGACCTCGGCATGCTCGAGATCCGCCGCGAGGACGGCTCGACCAGCGAGCACGTCTACGTCGTCATGGCCGGTCTCGGCATCGACGCGAAGATGCTCGCGAACACCGACGACGACCTCAAGAAGAAGGTCGGCTGGCTCGCCTACGTCAAGGCCCTTGCCGCGACGCTGCGCGACGAGAACCAGCTCGTCTTCCGCTACCGGATCGACGGCGGCCAGCAGCGCGACATGCGCGCCCACACGATCATCGTCGGCAACTGCGGCGCCCTGCCCGCCAACATCGTGCTGCTGCCCGACGCGGCCATCGACGACGGCCTGTTCGACATCCTGCTGCTGCGCCCGAAGGGCGTGCGCGGCTGGGCGCACATCCTCTACAAGGTGTTCTGGGAGAACGGCGTCGTGCGCCGCCTGCCCTTCGCCGACAAGCTGCCGGGCACCGAGAACGAGGCCCTGCGCTACGTCAAGGCGAAGCAGATCGAGGTGTCGCTGAAGAGCCCCGAGGACATCGAGGTCGACGGCGACGGCTTCGGCGTCGCGACCGGGTTCCGCACCTGGGTCGAGCCGGGCGGGCTGACCGTGCGGGTGCCCCGGGCGTAGCGGCGGCGCCTGGCTCCGTGCCCGGCACCCGGTGCCCGGTGTCCGGCTCCCGGTGCCCGGCACCCGGCACCCGGCACCCGGCGATCCCGTTGTGAACCACGTTCCGTTCAACGAACCCCGTTGCTCGGTGGTTCCCTGAATGGAACGGGGTTCGTCGTGCGCCGCGCCGGCGGCCGGGCGGCGGGGCACCTCAGCGCCAGCGGTACTCGTGCTCGGGGCGGCCCGGCGCCCCGTAGCGGGGCACGCGGTCGACCTGGCCCGCGTCGGCGAGGTGCTCGAGGTAGCGGCGGGCGGTGACGCGCGAGACCGCGACGGCCGCGGCGACCTCGCCGGCCGAGAGCGCGCCTCCTCGCGGGGTGGTCGCGCCGTCGTCGGGGTCGACGTCCGCTGCGTCGTCGGCCGGCGGTCGCGCCCAGGCCTCGGATGCCGACGTCGATGCCGACGCCGACACGGACGCCGCCGTCGACGCCGAGCGCAGCGCCTCGACCACGGCGGCCAGCGTCTCGGGGGCGATGCCCTTGGCGAGCGCGGGCGTCGTCGCGGTGCGCAGCGTGGCCAGGCTGGCGTCGACCTCGGACTGGGTCACCTGCCCCTCGCCCTGGTCGAGCCCGCGGCGGAACGCGAGGTAGCCGGCGAGCCGCTCGGCGAAGGTCGCGAACGTGAACGGCTTGATCAGGTACTGCACGATGCCGAGCGAGACCGCGCTCTTGACGACGGCGACGTCGCGCACGGCGGTGATCGCCACGACGTCGACCGTCGAGCCCGCCGCGCGCAGCGCCCGGCAGAGCTGCAGTCCGTGGATGTCGGGCAGCGTCAGGTCGAGCAGCACGAGGTCGACGTCGGGCTGCCGCAGCCGGTCGAGGGCGGACCGGCCGTCGTGCACGACGCCGACGAGCTCGAACCCGTCGAGGCGGGCGAGGTACGCGCCGTGGGCCTCGGCCGTGAGCGGCTCGTCGTCGACGACGAGCACGCGCACCGGGGGAGCGGCCGGGGGCCGGGACGAGGAGGCGCCGGTCACGACCGCACCTGCCCCTCGTCGTCGTCGGGCAGCTCGACGGTGATCGTGGTGCCGTCCTGCGTCGTGCGGGCGTCGACGGTGCCGCCCGCCCGCCGCGCGACCTGGGCGACGAGCGCGAGGCCGATGCCGCGCCCCTCGGGGCCCGCCGCCTTGGTGCTCACCCCGCGGAGGAACACGTCCCGGCCCTCGGGCAGCCCGGGGCCGGTGTCGGAGACGGCGACGCGGACGAGCCCCGGCGCCGGGCGCTCGAGGGCGACCCGGACGACCGCGCGAGCAGGGCTCTGCGCGCCCAGGCCCGGCTCGGCCAGCCCCGGCTCGGCCGGCCCCTGCCCCACGTGGCCTGCCGCGTCGGCCCCGGCACGAGCCCGGGGCGCCGCCGCGTCGAGGGCGTTGTCGACGAGGTTGCCGACGACGGTGACCAGGTCGCGGACCGGCACCCGCGGCGTGCCGAAGTCGGGCGAGACGTGCAGCCTGAGGTCGACGGCCCGCTCCCGCGCCTGGGCGCTCTTGCCGAGCAGCAGCGCGGCGAGCACCGGCTCGTCCACCGCCGCCACCACCTGGTCGGCGAGGACCTGGCCGAGGTCGAGCTCGTCTGACGCGAAGCGGAGGGCCTCGTCGGCACGGCCCAGCTCGATCAGCGCGACGATCGTGTGCAGCCGGTTGGCGAACTCGTGGGTCTGCGACCGCAGGGCCTCCGACAGGGTGCTCATGGTGCGCAGCTCGTCGGTCAGCTGCCGCAGCTCGGTGTGGTCGCGCAGGGTGGTGACCGTCCCGAGGCGGCGGCCCGCGCCCGTGCGCGCCCGCGCCGTGCCCGGGGCCGCCGCGACGCGCTGGTTGACGACGAGCACGCGGTCGCCGGCGACGTGCACCTCGTCCTGGGCCTCGCCGCCGCCGCGCAGCAGCTCGGCCAGCGAGGCGGGCAGGTCGAGCTCGGCGACGGGGACGGGCCGCCGCGCGACGTCGGCGGCCAGCGCGGGCTCCTCGAGCAGCGCGGCGGCGTGGTCGTTCGCCAGGGTGAGGCGTCCCCGGTCGTCGACGAGCACGAGCCCCTCGCCGACCGAGTGCAGCACGGCCTCGTGGTGGTCGCTGACCCGGCCGAGCTCCTCCGCGCCGAGGCCGCGGGTCACGCGCCGGAGGTGGCGGCTGAGCAGCCACGCCGCCAGCGCCCCGAGGGCCACGGTCGCGAGCGCCCCGCCCACGAGCAGGGGGAGGCGCGTGCTCAGGGCCGCGGACACGCTGTCGACGGTCACGCCCGCGGCCACGAGGGCGACGATCGAGCCGCCCTCGTCACGGACGGGCACGACGGCGCGGACCGAGGGCCCGAGCGTGCCCGCGTAGGTCTCGCTGAACGCACGGCCCTCGAGGGCAGGCTCGATCGTGCCGATGAAGGGTCGCCCGATCTCGGCCGGGTCGGGGTGCGTCAGGCGGGTGCGGTCGGGCGTCATGACGGTGACGAAGTCGGTGTCGGTGTCGCGCATGAGGTCGAGCGCGTACGGCTCGAGCTCGGCGGACGGGTCGTCGGAGCGGAGCGCCTCGAGCACGAACGGGTTGTCGGCGATCGACGTCGCCAGGGCGGTGCAGCGCGCCGCGGCGGCGCGCTCGGTGTCGGTGCGGGCGCTCGTCCACTGCCAGGCGCCCGCGACGAGGGCGAGCACGACGACGCCGACGACCTGCAGCGCGAAGAGCCGCGCGGCGATGGAGGAACGACGCATCGAGGACTCCTCTCGCGACGGTGCGGGCGGGCGTCGGCGGGCGAACAGCAGGACGGGCAGGACAGGCGGGACGGGAAGCCCGCCCCGACCTCAGACGACGGGCTCGACCAGCCGCACGTGCGACACGGCGACGCGCTGCGGCTCGCCCGCGAACGCGGAGGCCCGCGCGTCGGAGGCCAGGTAGTCGGCCTCGAGCGCGAGGAACGCCTCGGCGTCGCCGGGCGCACTGACGGCCCAGGTGAACTCGTCGACCTCGCGGTCGGCGTAGGCGAACTCGACCGTGAAGCCCGAGGAGGTGCGGGCCGGCACCAGCCGGGAGGTGAACCACGCGACGAAGTCGTCGAGCACCCCGGGGGCGAGCTCGTAGCGGCGCAGCTGGACGGTCTTCTGGGGCACGGCGTCGTCGGTCATGGCGACACCCTAGCGACCGCCCCCGACGCCGACGGTCGACGCAGGCCCCGACGCCCCGACGCCCCGACGCCCCGACGCCCCGCGCGGGCCGTCGCGGCCGCGAACACTATGAACGCAACCTCGTGCCGGCCGCCCGGGCCGATCAAGATGGCCCGACCACCCCGCCGACCGGTCGACGACGTCGTCCCGGTCACCAGCACGAGGAACGACCGATGGCAAAGACGCCCTCCGCCCGAACGCCCCGCCCCGACGGCAGCGACCGCCCCGACGGCCCCGGCCGCACCGCCTCGTCGGGCGAGCCTCCCCGTCGTCCCCTCGCGCGCCTCCGGCGCATCGAGAAGTCGCACTGGCTCTACATCGCCGTCATCGTCGCGGTGGGGGCCGGCATCCTCGTCGGCCTGACCGCGCCCGACGTCGCGGTGCAGCTCAAGCCGATCGGCACCGCCTTCGTGTCGCTCATCTCGATGATGATCGCGCCGGTGATCTTCTGCACCATCGTGCTCGGGGTCGGCTCGATCGCGAAGGCCGCGACGGTGGGCAAGGTCGGCGGCCTGGCCCTCGGCTACTTCATCGCCATGTCGACCTTCGCCCTGGCCATCGGCCTCGTCGTCGGCAACCTGATCCACCCGGGCGAGGGGCTGATGGTCGGCAACACCGGCTACGAGGCGCCGGCGAGCGAGGAGGCCGGCGGCACCGCCGCGTTCCTGCTCGGCATCATCCCCGAGACGCTCGTCTCGTCGCTGACGAGCGGGTCGATCCTGCAGACGCTGTTCGTCGCCCTGCTGGTCGGCTTCGCGCTGCAGCGGATGGGGGCGCGCGGCGCGACGATCCTCGAAGGGGTCCGCAACCTGCAGGTGCTCGTGTTCCGCATCCTCGCGATGATCATGTGGGTCGCCCCGATCGGCGCCTTCGGCGCCATCGCGGCCGTCGTCGGCGAGACCGGGGTCGCGGCCATCGTCGCCCTGGCGACGCTGATGGTCGCCTTCTACGTGACGTGCATCGTCTTCGTCGCGGGCGTGCTGGGCACCGTGCTGAAGCTCGTCACGGGCATCAACATCTTCCGGGTCATGAAGTACCTGGGCCGCGAGTACCTGCTGATCGTGTCGACGTCGTCGAGCGAGGTCGCGCTGCCCCGCCTCATCGCGAAGATGGAGCACCTCGGCGTCTCGAAGCCCGTGGTCGGCATCACCGTGCCCACCGGCTACTCGTTCAACCTCGACGGCACGGCGATCTACCTGACGATGGCGTCGCTCTTCATCGCGAACGCGATGGGCACGCCGCTGAGCGTGGGCGAGCAGCTGTCGCTGCTGCTGTTCATGATGATCGCGTCGAAGGGCGCCGCGGGCGTCACCGGCGCCGGCATCGCCACCCTCGCCGGCGGGCTGCAGGCGCACCGGCCCGACCTCGTCGACGGCGTCGGCGTGATCGTCGGCATCGACCGCTTCATGTCCGAGGCGCGGGCCCTGACGAACTTCACGGGCAACGCGGTCGCGACCCTGCTCGTCGGCACCTGGACCGGCGAGGTCGACAAGGGCCAGGTCGAGCGCGTGCTCGGCGGCGACTCGCCCTTCGACGAGTCGACCATGAGCGCCGACGGCCACGGCGAGGCGGCCCACGCCGCCGCCACGGGGGCGGGAGCCGAGGAGGCGGCGGCCGCCTCGACGGGCACCGCTCGCGACGACCGCATCTCGACCGACACGGTGCGCACGATCGTCGGGCACGACGACCGCGTCGCCCGCCGCTGACCGGCCCGGCCCCCTCCGCGGCGTCGCACGCCGCCGTGGGGGCCGGCCCCTCCGGAGTCAGGCGGCCGAGCGCGAGCCGACCGGGCGACGACGCAGCGACGGGTCGCCGACCTCCGGGCCGCGGTAGACCATGTCCATCGCGCCGACGCTCTCGCCCGGGGGCACGATCTGGTCGATCCGGTCGAGCACCTCGTCGGACAGGCTGACGTCGGCGCCCGCGAGGGTGGCCTCGAGCTGCTCCATGGTGCGGGGGCCGGCGATGGCCGACGTGACGCCCGGGTGGGCGAGCGTGAAGGCCATGGCGAGGTGCGCGAGGGGCATCCCGAGCTCGTCCGCCAGGGCGATCAGCTGCTCGATCGCGGCCAGGCGGCGCTCGTCACGGAAGTGCCGCATGCCGGTGCTCGCCCGGAAGTTCTCGTTGGCCTGGCCGGCCCGGTACCTGCCCGAGAGCGCGCCGCCCGCGAGCGGGCTGTAGACGAGGGTGCCCATGCCGTACCGCTGGGCCACGGGCAGGATCTCGCGCTCGATCTCGCGGTCGAGCATCGAGTAGTTGGGCTGTTCGGTGCGGAAGCGCTCGTGCCCGCGTCGCTCCGAGGCCCACTGGGCCTCGACGATCTCCGAGCCGCGCATCGACGAGGTGCCGATGGCCCGCACCTTGCCCTGGCGCACGAGGTCGCTGAGCGCCGACAGCGTCTCGTCGACGTCGGTCTCGGGGTCGGGCCGGTGCAGCTGGTAGAGGTCGATGTAGTCGGTGCGCAGGGCGCGGAGCGAGCGCTCGACGGCCTGGACGATCCAGCGCCGCGACGCGCCGCGGTGGTTCACGTCGTCGTCGACGGGACCCCAGAACTTCGTCGCGAGGACGACCTCGTCGCGCCGGCCGACGAGGGCCTCGCCGACGACCTCCTCCGAGTCGCCGTAGCGGTCGGCCGTGTCGACGAGGTTGATCCCGGCGTCGAGGGCGCGGCGCACGATGCGCACCCCCTCATCCCTGTCCGGGTTGCCGAACGAGCCGAGCATCATGGCGCCGAGGGCGAAGGGCGTCACCTGGATGCCGGTGCGGCCGAGGGTGCGGTGCTGCATGGGGGTCCTCCTGTAGAGTCGGATGCGGAACGTCGTTCCGCTCTCGTCCGACTATACGGAACACTGTTCCGCTTTCGCAAGGGGTGCCTCCGTGTCCGCTTCTCCCGCCCCGCGTCGCGTGCGTGCCGACGCGCAGCAGAACCTCGACGCCCTGCTCGTCGCGGCCCGCGCCGTCTTCGCCCGGGCGGGCGTCGACGCGCCGGCGCGGGACGTCGCGGCCGAGGCGGGGGTCGGCGTCGGCACGCTCTACCGGCACTTCCCCAACCGGGCGGCCCTGGTGTCGGCCGTCTTCACGACCGAGATCGACGCCACGGCGGCCGCGGCCGACGAGCTGCTGGCCGAGCACGCCCCCTGGCGGGCCCTCGACCTCTGGATCACCCGCTTCACGTCGTTCGTGGCGACGAAGCAGGGGCTGTCGGCCGCGCTGCGGTCGGGCGACCCGGCGTTCGACGCCCTGCCCGGCTACTTCCGCGACCGGCTGGGCCCCGCCATCAGCTCGCTCCTCGACGCCGCGGTCGAGGCGGGCGAGGTCCGCCCCGGCGTCGACCCGCTCGAGCTGCTGCAGGCGGTCGGCGACCTCAGCCACCGGGCTCCGTCGGCGGACGGCTCGCCGAACGCGATGGTCCGCCTCCTGCTCGACGGGCTGCGCGTCCGGCCCTGACGCCGGCCTCGGCTCAGCGCGAGGTGACCCTCACGTAGTCGATCTTCATCTGCTGCGGGAGCTGGGTCGTGCCGTCCGGGTATCCCGGCCAGGCGCCTCCCACGGCCACGTTGAGCACGATGAAGAACGGCTTGTCGAACACCCACGGGTCGCCGCCGGTGCTCGCCGGGGTGACCTGGTGGTACACCTGGCCGTCGACCGACCAGGTGATCGAGCCCGGTGCCCAGTCGACCGCGAAGGTGTGGAAGTCGTCGGCGATCGACCAGCCCCGCGGGTGCTGCCAGGTGCTCGTCAGCCCCTCGCCTCCCGAGTAGCCGGGGCCGTGCACGGTGCCGTGCACGCGGTGCGGCTCGAAGCCGACGTTCTCCATCACGTCGATCTCGCCGGAGCCCGGCCACGGGTTGCTCGGCAGGTCGGCGCCGAGCATCCAGAACGCGGGCCAGATGCCCTGCCCGCGGGGGATCTGGATGCGCGCCTCCACCCGCCCGTACTGGGCCGCGTACTTCCCCTGCGTCGTCAGCCGGGCCGAGGTGTACGAGCCGTCGCCCTCGCGCTTCGCGGTGACGACGAGGTTGCCCTGGCCGTCGAGCGCCGAGTTCGCGCGGGAGGCCGTGTAGTTCTGCAGCTCGCCGTTGCCCCAGCCGCCGCCCCCGGTCTCGAGGTTCCACACGGCCGGGTCGGGCGCGCTGCCCGCGGCGCCGTCGAAGTCCTGCGACCAGACGGCCGCCTGCTGCGACGTCGAGGAGGCGGCGGTCGCCGAGAGCCGGTCGCTCCCGGTCGGGTCGGGCGCCGACTGTGCCGCCAGCGACGGCAGCACCGTCCCCACCAGGGTGGCTGCGGCTCCTGCCGCGATGAGTGTCCGAGTGCGTCTGTGCATGGTCGTCTCGTCTCCGGCGACGTCGTCGTCGCCTCCCGGCACCGTACGTCCGTCCCCAGCCGATAACAAGACCCCCCTGTCCAGTACCCGAACGGGGGGCACGGGCGGCGGTGCCCGTCCGCCCCCTCCGCCCGGGCGGCGTCAGGGCGCCGGCACCTCGACCGTCAGCTGCCGCACGCTGCGGGTCGACACGGCCGCCGCGGTCGCGACGACGATGACCGTCGCGCAGGCGACGAGCGTCGGGGCGGTGCCGAACACGTGGGCGGCGGGGCCGACGAGCACCTCGCCGAGCGGCACGGCCACGAACGACCCGACCATGTCGTACGAGTAGACCCGCGAGAGCGCCTCGCGCGGCACCCTGGTCTGCAGCGACTGGTCCCAGGCGATGGCGAACACCTCGAGGGCGACCCCGCCCAGCCCGAACGCCACGAGCAGCACGGGCAGCGCGGGGGCGAGGCCGAGCGCCGCGACCGGCACGGCCGTCACCGCCATGAGCGCGACGCCGACGCCGAGCGCCTGCCGGGGCCGCCAGCGCAGGGCGAGCACCGCGCCCACCGCCAGCCCCACGGCCTGGGCGGCGACGACGAGGCCCCAGGCGGCGCGGCCGAACGACTGGTCGGCCACGAGGGGCCCCAGCACGGTCGTCGCCCCGACGAAGGCGGCGTTGAGCACGGCGAACTGCACCACGACGATCCACACCCACGACCGGCTGCGGAACTCCTGCCACCCCTCGCGCAGGTCGGCGAGCACGGACGGCGCGGAGGCGGCGGGCACCGAGCCGAGACCCGGCCCGGCCGCGGCCGCCGCCTCGCCCCGAGCGCCCCGCGGCAGCCGTAGTCGCGTGAAGAGCAGGGCGGCCAGCGCGAAGCCCGCGGCGTCGACGGCCAGCCCCCAGCCGGGCCCGACGACCGCGACGACGGCCGCCCCGACGGAGGCGCCGACGATGCTGCCGCCGTTCAGGCCCAGTCGCAGCAGCGCGTTCGCGGGGCGCAGCTGCTCGACGGGCACCGTCTCGGGCACCAGGGCCGCCGCCGCCGGCAGGCTCACGGCGGCGACGGCGCCGTTGAGCACGCCCAGCACGACGAGCGAGGGGATCGTCGCCGACCCCGTCAGCACGAGCGCGGCGACGACGCCCTGGGTCGCGGCGGCGGCGAGCGACGTGCCCACGAGCACGACGTCGCGCGGCAGCCGGTCGGCGACCACCCCGCCGAGCAGCAGCACCGCCACGTTCGCCACGGAGCGCGCGGCGACGACGAGCCCGAGGTCGGCGGCCGACCCGGTGAGGTCGAGCACGGCGAAGGCGAGGGCGATCGGGGCGACGGCGTTGCCGAGCACGCTGGTCGTGCGCGCCGCGAGCAGCCAGCGGAACGCGGGGCGCGCGAGCGGGCCGGCGCGGCCGGTGCGCGTCCCGGGGGCCGAGGAGGCGCCTCCTGCGTCCCGGGTCACGGTCGCCTCAGCGGGAACAGCGCGGCCGTCATCGACACCGGCACGGTGCCGGGCGTGCGGGGCGGACGCGCCGCCGCGTGCAGGGCCGCGGAGGCCCGGCCGACGTGCTGCACCACGCGCTGCCAGGTCTCAGGGTCGACCCACAGCTCGGCGTCGGTCGAGACCTGCGGGCCGGCGACGCGCTGCCGCGAGCGGCGACGCAGCTCGTCGGCCAGCGCCTCGACGTACTGCGCGCGTTCCTCGTCGCCCCCCGCGACCGCGGGCGAGGGGCGGAGGGGGAACGGCTCCGCCGACGACCGGTGCCGGTAGCGCTTCGCGTCGCCGCCGCGCACCCGCACGACCTCGACGACCGAGACGAGCCCGACGCGCTCGAGCACCCGCAGGTGGTAGCTCGCGGTCGCCTGCGACAGGCCGAGCTCGCGGCCCGCCTCGGCCGCGCTGAGGGCGACGCCCGTGAGCAGCGAGAGCAGGCGCAGCCGGATCGGGTGGGCGGTCGCGCGGAGTTCGTCGAGTTCGGTCACGTGCCCAGCGTGCGCCGCCGGGGCCCCACCGTCAAATGTGTCTTTGGGGGTCGTGGACGCCGCCCCTCGTCTCTGGCATGCTGCATGTCGGAGAGACGAGGGGAGAGCCCATGGACGAGGCACTGCTCTATGACCTGTGCAGCCGCGCCCGCCGCGTGCAGGACGCCCACGGCACCGAGGCGAGCCTGCGGGGCCTCACCGACCTGGTCCGCGCGGCCGCCGACCCGCGGGGCCGCCGGTCGGACGTCGACCTGCACCAGCTGATCGAGACCGCGCCGCAGCCCGTCGGCATGCGGTGGAGCGTGCGCCAGCTCGAGGCCCTGGCGCGCGCCCGCCGCGACGCCCCTTCCGACCTCTCCGAGGACGAGGCCGAGCAGTACGAGGAGGCGCAGCTCGCCCTCCTGAGGGCGGTCGGCCGGGACGACGGCGAGCCGCTGCCCGGCCCCCTCGGCGTCGCGAAGAACGTGTTCGACCAGGTCATCCGCCGCTGGTTCTAGGCCGCGGGCACGCAGCAGGACGCGAACACGGCGTCATCCGGCCCCGAGTTCGTCCATGATGGTCCCGTGACCGACACCGACACCGCGAAGCGACCCGACGGAGCCAGCCGAGACGACGTCCGAGGGGCGGTCGACACCGACCTGCGCGCCGACGTCAGCTTCCTGGGCAGCCTGCTCGGACGCGTGCTCACCGAGGCCGGCGGCCCCGACCTGCTCGCCGACGTCGAGCGGCTGCGCGCCGCCGTCATCTCGGCCTACGAGGACGCCGCCGCGGGCCACGCCGGCAAGACCGACTCCGCCGAGCCGGTCGACCGCGCCGGCGAGATCGTCGCCGAGCTCGACCAGCAGCGCGCCGAGCAGGTCGCGCGTGCCTTCACCGTGTACTTCCACCTGTCGAACCTCGCCGAGGAGCACCACCGCGTCCGCGTGCTGCGCCGCCGCCGCGAGCGCGCCGACTCGTTGCCCGCCGCGGTCGAGCGGCTCGTCGACGAGCTGGGGGCCGAGGAGGCGTCGGCCCGCCTGCAGGAGCTGCGGTTCCAGCCCGTCTTCACCGCGCACCCCACCGAGGCCCGCCGTCGGGCGGTCGCCAGCACGATCCGCCGCATCAGCGACCTGCTCGACGAGCGCGACTCGGCGCAGAGCACCGCCGACCTGCTCGAGACCGAGCGCCGCCTCCTCGAGGAGATCGACGTGCTCTGGCGCACCTCGCCGCTGCGCACGACCCGCCCGACCCCGCTCGACGAGGTCCGCACGGCGATGAACGTCTTCGACCAGACCCTGTTCGAGGTCGTGCCGCACGTCTACCGCGTGCTCGACGACCGCCTCAACGGCGACGGAGCCGGCCGGCAGCCCGTCGCCGCGCCCGCGTTCATGCGCTTCAGCAGCTGGATCGGGGGCGACCGCGACGGCAACCCGCACGTCACCGCCGAGGTGACGCGCGCCGCCGCCGAGATCGCCTCCGAGCACGTGCTGCTCGGCCTGCACCGCGCGACGAGCCGCATCGGCGGCACGCTCACCCTCGACGAGGCCGACACCCCGGCCGACGCCGGCGTCCGCGAGCTCGCCGAGCAGCAGCGCGCCCTCGACCCCGACACCGCCTCGCGCATCGGCATCCGCTCGCCGAACGAGACCCACCGCCGCGTGCTGCTCTTCGTCGCCGAGCGCGTCGACGCCACCCGTCGCGGCGTCGAGGGCCTCGCCTACGCCGGCCCCGACGACCTGCTCGCCGACCTCCGCACGGTCCAGGCGTCGCTGCGCGCGGCCGGTGCCCACCGCGCCGCCAACGGCGAGCTGCAGAACCTCGTCTGGCAGGTCGAGACGTTCGGGTTCCACCTCGCCGAGCTCGAGGTGCGCCAGCACTCGCAGGTGCACCGCGCCGCCCTCGAGGAGGCCCGCGCGGGCGGCGAGCTCAGCGCGCAGACCGTCGAGGTGCTCGACGTGTTCCGCACCGTCGCCTCGCTGCAGCGGCGCTTCGGGCGACGGGCCGCCTCCCGCTACATCGTGTCGTTCACGCAGTCGTCGGCCGACCTCGCGAACGTCGTCGAGCTCGCCGAGATCGCGCTGGGCTCCGCCGAGGCGGCGCCGGTGCTCGACGTCGTCCCGCTCTTCGAGACGTTCGCCGACCTCGAGGCGTCCACGCGCATCCTCGACGAGGCCCTGCAGACCGAGGCGGTGCAGCGTCGCCTCGCCGCGACGGGCCGGAAGCTCGAGGTGATGCTCGGCTACTCCGACTCGTCGAAGGACGTCGGCCCGGTCAGCGCCACCTTCGCCCTCTACGACGCCCAGGCGCGCATCGCCGAGTGGGCCGAGCGCAACGAGATCCAGCTGACCCTGTTCCACGGCCGCGGCGGCTCGATGGGCCGCGGCGGCGGGCCGGCCCACGAGGCCGTCCGGGCCCAGCCGCCCGGGTCGGTCGAGGGCCGCTTCAAGATCACCGAGCAGGGCGAGGTGATCCTCGCGAACTACGGCAACAAGGTGATCGCCGCGCGCCACATCGAGCAGATGGCGGCCGCGACCCTGCACGCGTCGACGCCGTCCACGGCCGCCGCGAACGCCGCCTCCGCCGAGCGCTTCGCCCCGCTCGCCGCGGCGATGGACGCCGCCTCGCGAGACGCGTTCTTCGGCCTCGTCAAGGCCGACGGCTTCGCCCAGTGGTTCGCGACCGTCACCCCGATGGAGGAGGTGGGCCTGCTCGCGCTCGGCTCGCGTCCCGCCCGGCGCGGCCTCTCGGTCGAGTCCCTCGAAGACCTTCGCGCGATCCCGTGGGTGTTCGCCTGGACCCAGGCCCGCATCAACCTCGCCGGCTGGTACGGCCTCGGCTCGGCGCTCGCCGCGGTCGGCGACGTGCAGGTGCTGCGCGAGGCGTACGAGGCGTGGCCGCTGTTCCGCACGATGATCAAGAACGTCGAGCTCTCGCTGGCCAAGACCGACGACCACATCGCCCGCCGCTACCTCGGCCTCGGCGAGCGCGACGACCTCGCCGACCGGGTGCTCGCCGAGATGGCGCTCACCCGCGAGTGGGTGCTCGCGACGAGCGGGTCGAGCGACGTGCTCGAGGGGCGGCCGGTGCTGAGCCGCTCGGTGCGCCTCCGGAGCCCCTACGTCGACGCGCTGTCGCTGCTGCAGCTGCGGGCGCTGCGGGGCATCCGCCGTTCGGTCGAGAAGGACCCGGCGGACGCCGACCACCGCCTCCTGCTGCTCACCGTCAACGGCATCGCCGCCGGCCTGCAGAACACCGGCTGACCCCCTCTCCCCGTTCAGGAACCTGCGTCCTGATCCGTGTCGAGAGGGCGGCGGGCGTCCTGGGTCGCGCACGGCTCAGGAACCCCGCGCGCGAGGTTCCTGAACGACGCGAGGCGTGCCCCGGCGCCCGCGGCTCGGCACACCTCCGACCTTCGGTCGATCCCCGAGGAGGCGCCCCCTCCGTACGCTCGCAGCATGAGCACCGCAGACACCACCGATCGACCGCGCGGCTGGGCCCGAGCCTGGGGCGAGGTCTGGCGCCTGATCGTGGCGGCGCTGGGCGGGCTGGTCGTCTCGCTGGCGGTGTGGTTCGGCGACCCCACCAGCAGCCGCGGGGCCGACCACCTCTTCGTCCTGTTCGTGCTCCTCGACGTCGTCCTCGGGCTGACCGTCCTGGTGCTGCTGCCGCTGCGCCACCGGGCCCCGCTCGTCCTCACGCTGGTGGCCGCCGCCCTCGCGGGCTTCACGCCCTTCGGGTCGGTGGCCGCGTCGATGATGCTCGTCTCGCTCGCCACGCGGCGCCGCCGCGCCGAGATCGTGCCCGCGGCCCTCGTGTTCCTCGTGTCGAGCCTGCTGGGCGAGCTCTTCGTGCTCTCGTCGGAGCCGTCGCTGCCCTTCTGGCAGACGCTCCTCGCGGCCGTCCTCGCCACGACCCTGATCGTCGTGGTCGGGCTCTACATCGGCGGTCGCCGCGAGCTGGTGCGCAGCCTCCGCGAGCGCGCCCGCCTCGTCGAGGAGGAGGAGCAGCTGCGCCTCGGCCAGGCCCGCGACCTCGAACGCACCCGGATCGCGCGCGAGATGCACGACGTGCTCGCCCACCGGCTCTCGCTCGTCGCCCTGCACGCCGGCGCCCTCGAGTACCGCGAGGGCCTCGACCCCGCCGAGGCGCGGGCGACGGCCGGCGTCATCCGCGACAACGCCCGCACGGCGCTCGTCGAGCTGCGCGACGTGCTCGGCGTGCTGCGCGAGCCCGACGGCTCCGGGGCGGTGGCGCCGCCCCAGCCCACCCTGGCGGGACTGGGCGCCCTGCTCGACGAGGCACGGGCGGCGGGCGCCGTGGTGCAGCTCGAGTCGACGCTGCCGGTCGGCGACGACCCCGAGGAGGCGCCGCCCACCACGATCAGCCGGCACGCGTACCGCATCGTGCAGGAGGGCCTGACGAACGCCCGCCGGCACGCGCCGGACCAGCCCGTGACGATCACCCTGGGCGGACGACCCGGCGGGGACCTCGTCGTGCGCGTCGAGAACCCCGTGCCCGCGTCGGCGCCGTCCTTCCCCGACGGTGCGGTCCCGGCGTCGTCCGGCGGCCACGGCCTCGACGGCCTCGCCGAGCGGGCCCGGCTGGTCGGCGGGCACCTGACCGTCGACGCGACGCACGGCCGCCACGTCGTCGAGGCGAGGCTCCCGTGGAGCCGCTGAGCCCCGGGGGCGCCGCGCCCGTCCGCGTCGTCCTCGTCGACGACGAGCACCTCGTCCGCTCCGGCCTGCGGCTGCTGCTCGGCGGGGAGTCGTCGATCGAGGTCGTCGGCGAGGCGGGCGACGGGGTCGAGGCCGAGCAGGTCATCGCGGCGACCCGGCCCGACGTCGTGCTGATGGACATCCGGATGCCCCGGCGCGACGGCCTCGAGACCACCCGGCTCGAGCTCGCCCGACGGCCCGACCTCGCCGTCCTCGTGCTCACGACCTTCGACGCCGACGACATGGTGCTCGGCGCGCTCCGCCTCGGGGCCCGCGGGTTCCTGCTCAAGGACACCCCGCCGGCCGAGCTCGTGGCGGCCGTGCACGCCGCGGCGCGGGGGCGCTCGACGCTGTCGCCGAGCGTGCTCGACCGCGTCATCGGGGCCGCGACGGCGTCCGGGTCCCTCGCGATCGTGGACGACGGCGTCGAGGAGGCGGCGGCCGCGACCGACGAGGCCCGGTCGCGTCTGGCGCAGCTCACCGCCCGCGAGGCCGACGTCGTGCGGGGCGTCGTGCGCGGGCGCTCGAACGCCCAGATCGGGGCCGAGCTCTACGTGAGCGTCGCGACCGTGAAGACGCACCTCGGCCACGCGTACGACAAGCTCGGCGTCGACGGTCGGGTGCAGCTCGCGCTGCTGGCCCGGGCGGCGGGCCTCCCCGAGGGCTGACGCCGCACCTCCTCGGGGTCGGGGTCGGCGTGGGGGCCCGCTGGGCCGGCGTCGCGCCTCCGGCTGCGGGGCGGTCGTCCCTCCCCAGGTCACGATCGGACACCACCTGCCCGGGCAGGCGGCCCCGGCGCCGTGACCGGGCGGCGGAGGTGCCATGATCGTCGGCAGAGCAGCGCCCGCTCGCCGTCCAGGAGGTCATCCGTGTCTGTCCGTGCCGTCTCCCGCTCGTCGTCCCGCACCGCCCGCCCGCGCCTCCTCGGCGCCGGGGCCGGCCTCGCGGGCCTCCTCCTGCTCTCGGCGTGCGCCTCGGCGCCCGAGGGCGGCGACGCCGCCCCCACCGCCGCCGCCGAGCACTGCGCGCGCATGGTCACGAACTCGGGCGGCCTCGACGACCGCTCGTTCAACCAGTCGAGCTGGGCGGGGCTGCAGGCGGCGGGGGCCGACGGCGTCGACTCCGAGGTGCTCGTCTCGACGTCGGAGACGGACCTCGCCCCGAACGTCTCGCAGGCGGTCGGCTCCGGCTGCGGCTTCGTGCTGACGGTGGGCTACGAGCTGGCCGCCGCCACGCAGGAGGAGGCGGCCGCGAACCCCGACGTCGACTTCGCGATCGTCGACGAGACCGTCGAGGGCGACAACGTCAAGCCGATCCTGTTCGACACGGCCCAGGCGTCGTACCTCGCCGGGTACCTGGCGGCCGGTGTCTCGAAGACGGGCGCCGTCGGCACCTTCGGCGGCGGCAACCAGCCGCCCGTCACCCTGTTCATGGACGGCTTCGCCCAGGGCGTCGACGCCTACAACGCCGCGCACGGCACGACGGTCCGGGTGCTCGGCTGGGACCAGGAGGCGCGCGACGGCTCGTTCACCGGCGACTTCGAGGACGTCAACAAGGGCAAGCAGGTGGCCCAGGCCCTGATCGACCAGGGCGCCGACGTCATCATGCCGGTCGCCGGCCAGGTGGGCGAGGGCGCCGCCTCCGCCGCCCTCGACGCCGGGGGAGTGAGCGTCATCTGGGTCGACAACGACGGGTACGACACCCTGCCCGAGACCTACCGGCCGATCCTGCTCACGTCGGTGCTCAAAGACACCGAGCAGGCCGTCCGCGAGATCGCCGTGTCGACGACGGACGACACCTTCACGAACGAGCCGTACGTCGGCACGCTCGAGAACGGGGGAGTCGGCCTCGCGCCGTTCCACGACCTCGAGTCGAGCGTGCCCGCCGACCTCGCGGCCGAGGTCGACGCGCTCAGCGACGAGATCGTCGCGGGCACGGTGACGGTCGACTCGCCCGACGCCCCGTAGCGAGCCCGGGCGGGGCCGAGCCGCGCGGCCCCGAGCCCGGGCGGGCCTGAGTCGGCGCGGACTCGGGCACAGACCCGAGCCCGGGCCGCCCGGCTCAGGGCCGGCTGGCCCGCCGGCCCCGGGTGCGCCCGCCGCGTGCGGCGGCCGCCGCGGCGACGAAGCGCTCCGAGCGCTCGACCGTGCGGCCGCGGTGCGCCGCGGCGTCCCACTCGTAGACGGTCGTGCCCGCGATGAGCACGTGCTCGGCCCGGCTCATCACGTCGAGGGGGTCGCCCGACCAGATGACGACGTCGCCGTCGAGCCCGGGGGCCAGGGCGCCCACCCGGTCGTCGAGCCCGAGCATGCGCGCCGGGTTGATCGTCAGCGCCTCGAGGGCGACGACGGGGTCGAGCCCCTCCTTGACGGCGAACGACGCCTGGTGCACCAGGAAGTTGATCGGCACGACCGGGTGGTCGGTCGTGATGGCGACGGTGACGCCGGCACGGGCCAGGGCGGCGAGGTTGGCGATGGCGCGGTCGCGCAGCTCGACCTTGGTGCGCGAGGTGAGCATGGGGCCGAAGATCACCGGGATGCCCTTCTCGGCGAGCACGTCGGCGAGCTTGTGGCCCTCGGTGCCGTGGTTGACGACGAGGCGGTAGCCGAACTCCTCCGAGAGCCGGATCGCCGTGGCGATGTCGTCGTGCCGGTGCGTGTGCTGGTCCCACACGAGGGTGCCGTCGAGCACGTCGGCGAGGGTCTCGAGCCGCAGGTCGCGGCGGAACGGCTCGCCCTTCGTCGCCGCCGCGGCGCGCGACGCCGCGTAGAACCGGGCGTCCTCGAACGCCTGGCGCAGCACCCAGGCGACGCCGAGCCGCGTCGACGGCACGGCGTCCTTCGCGCCGTAGACGCGCTTGGGGTTCTCGCCCAGCGCGCTCTTGACGCTCACGGCGTGCTTGATGACCTGCTCGTCGATCGTGCGGCTGCCCCAGGTCTTGATCGCGACGGTGCGCCCGCCGATCACGTTGCCGCTGCCGGGCTTGACGACGACGCTCGTGACGCCGCCCGACAGCGCGTCGCGGAACCCCTCGTCGTCGATGTCGATCGCGTCGATCGCGCGCACCCCGGCGGTGTTCGGGTCGGTCATCTCGTTCGTGTCGTTGCCGGCGGGGCCGTTGGCCTCCTCGCTGATGCCGACGTGGCCGTGGGCCTCGACGAAGCCCGGCAGCACCCAGCGGCCCGTGGCGTCGACCACGCGCGCGTCGGCGGGCACCGTCACGTCGGCGGCCGGGCCCACGGCCTCGACCACGCCGTCGCGGATCAGCACCGTGCCGCCCTCGACCGGGTCGCCCACCACGGGCACGACCCGGCCTCCCGTGATCGCGACGACGGTGGACGGGGTCTGCACGGCACGTGTCATGCCCCCACCGTAGGCCCGGCCCCGAGGAGGCGCGGCCTCAGCCCCGAGGAGCGGTCGCGACCGCGAACCGCTGGTTCGCCAGCACGGGCAGGGTGCGCCGCGCCGCGGCGACCTCGTCGAGGTCGAGGTCGACGACGAGCAGGCCGGGCGCGGCGCCGAGCTCGGCCACGACCGCCCCGAGGGGAGAGGCGACGAGGCTGTGGCCGACGCCGGTCGGCGACGCGCTGCCCGCCGCCGCGGCGGCCTCGCGCTCCGTCTCGGCGTCGCCGGCCTCGCGGGCGGCCTCGGCGACGGCGGCCGGGTCCGCCTGCCCCACGGCGACGACGAAGGTGGTGCTGTCTGCCGCCCGGGCCCGGGTCAGCAGGCGCCACTGGTCCACCTTGCCCGGCCCGTCGCCCCACGACGCGGCGACGACGCTCACCTGCGCGCCCGACGTCGCGTTCGCGAGGAACAGCGCGGGGAACCGCACGTCGTAGCAGGTGGCCAGGCCCACGACGGCGTCGCCGACCGCGACCGTGACGGCCTCGTCCCCGCCGTCGACCGAGTCGGACTCGGCGTGCCCGAAGGCGTCGAACAGGTGCACCTTGTCGTAGCTCGCCGCCGGGGCGCCCTCCGGCCCGGCCACGAGCAGCGTGTTGCGCACGCGGCCGTCCCGGCCCGGGGTGAACGTGCCCACGACGATCGTCACGCCGAGGCGGGCGGCGAGGGCGAGCACGGCCGTCGCCCACGGCCCGTCGAGCGGCTCGGCGGCCGCGGCGAGGTCGGAGCCGAACGCGGTCATGGCCGCCTCGGGGAACACGACCAGCTCGGCCCCGGCGACCGCCGCCTCCTCGGCCGCCCGCTCGACCTCGCGGAGGTTGCGGGCCGGGTCTCGGGTGCTCCAGATCTGGGCGAGGGCGATGCGCATGCGCCCAACCTAGCCACGCCGCCGCCCCCGGCCGTGGGCGAGCCGCCGCCCGGGCGCGTGGGCCCGGGGCCGGGCGCCCGCCCGACGGGTACCGTTCACGACATGATCGACCTCCCCGAAGGCGAGCTGCGCGAGCGGCTGGCCACCGCCCTGTCCGTGCCTCGCTGGGTCGACGAGGTGGCCGCCGAGGCGCCCTTCGCCGACGTCGACGAGCTCCTCGCGGCCGCGCGCCGCGCGGGCGACCCGCTCGCCCCCGACGAGGTCGACCAGGCCCTCGAGCAGCACGACCTCGTGACGGCCCCCGCCACCGGCGACGCGGGCGCCGATGAGTACGGCCGCCGCGAGCAGCGGGCCGCCCACGACACCGACGACCCCCAGCTCGTCAAGGCGCTCGCCGAGGGAGGCGCCGTCTACGAGGAGCGCTTCGGCCGCGCCTTCGTCATCCGCACCGCCGGCCGCAGCCGTGACGAGGTGGTCGACGAGCTCGACCGTCGCCTCAAGCTCGACGACGAGGCCGAGAAGCAGGAGGTGGGGGTGCAGCTGGTCGAGATCGCCCTGCAGCGCCTGCGCGTCGTCTTCGCCGAGCGGACGGCCGAGACGGGCCGCGGCGCCGAGACGGCGTCGCCGGTGCAGCCCGTCGCCTGAGGCCCTCGCCTGAAGCCTTCGTCTGATGACTCAGACCCGGGGCTGCCGGTCGGGCGTCAGGGGCCTCAGCGGGTGACGGTGTCGGTCGAGGCGACCGACGCCTCCTTCGCCGCCGCGGCGGCCTCGGCCGCGGCCAGCTCGGCCCGACGCGCCCGCAGCAGGTGCCCGGCCAGGGCGACGAGCATCGTGAGCCCGCCCGCGACGGCCATGCCGACGCCGATGTGGACGTCGAGCAGCAGCGCCCCCACGCCGGCGCCGGCGAGGATGGCGAGGACGGCCAGCACGCGGCGCGGCGCACGGGCGCCGTCGCCGCCCGCGAGACGGGAGTCGGACGCGAGGCCGACGATTGTCGACGTGACCACGATCGTCGTGACGTCGGCCACGGCGAGGCGGCGGGCGCTCGCCGCCTGCAGCCCCATCGCGAGCCCGAGCAGCCCGGTCACCGAGTAGCCCCACGGGGTGCCGGCCTCGGGCGGGGCGAGCACGGAGGCGACGCCCAGGCCGACGAGCAGCGCTCCCGTGCTCGAGAAGGTGACCGTGCTGCGGCCCGACCAGCCGACCCGCGCGCCGCGCAGCAGCCGTCCGCCCACGGCGGCGCCGAGCAGGAACGTCGCCAGCGCGACGACCGGCCCGAGGATCGGCAGGCCGCCCGCCTGCGCGATCGCCATGCCGAGGATGACGACGTTGCCCGTCATGTTCGCGGTGAAGACCCTGTCGAGGCCGAGATAGCCGACGGCGTCGACGATGCCCGTCGAGAACGTCAGGGTCAGCATCATGACGAGGTGCATGCGGGCCTGGTCGTCGCGCAGTCTCTTCACGCCGGTCCTCTCGGGTGGGGGCTGGTGCGGGCTGGTGAGGGGCCCAGTATCCCATCGGGCGGTCCGCACGGCGACACCTGTCGGGGGAGGGGCGCCCGGGGGCGCGAGCGTACGATGGGCGCATGTCCGACGCAGCCCCCGACCGCATCCTCATGTTCGGCGCCGAGTGGTGCCGTGACTGCCGCCGCTCGAAGGCGCTGCTCGACCGCGAGGGCGTCGAGTACGACTACGTCGACCTCGAGGCGGTCGAGGACGGCGCCGACCGCGCCCTCGCGATCAGCGGCCGCACGCAGATCCCCGTCGTCGTGTTCCCCGACGGCAGCCACCTGGTCGAGCCGACCGACGCCGAGCTGTCGGCGAAGCTGCCCGTCGCCTGACCGGCCTAGGCCCGGCTCCGCCGCTCGGCCACGATCCGCTTCACGGCCTCGTCCAGGTGCGGGTGGGCGAACTCGTAGCCGCCTTCGACGAGCCGCTCGGGCAGCACCCACCGGCTCTTGAGCACGAGCTCGGTCTCGGTGCGCAGCACGGCGGTGCCGAGCTCGAGCATCCAGCGCGTGGCGGGCAGCCCGACGGGCATCCCCACCGCGCGGCGCACGATGCCCATCATCGTGCGGTTGTCGCTCGGGTTCGGCGACGAGAGGTTGACGACCCCGTCGACCTCGTCGTGCTCGCGCAGCCAGTCCATCGCCCCGAGCACGTCGTCGACGTGGATCCAGCTGAACTTCTGCCTGCCCCCGCCCGCGCCCTGCCGGTGGTGGGTGCCGGCGGCGACCCGTGCCCGGGTGGCGGGCCAGGGGCCGTCGAGCTGGGGCCCGCCCAGGCCGGCGCGGGCGAGGCCCATCAGCGGGACGAGCGCGCTCCCGTCGCCGAGCACGATGGCGATGCGCAGCGCGACGCGGCGGGTGTCGGGCAGGTCGCCGGCGAAGAACTCGCGCTCCCAGCTCGTGGCGACGTCGACCGAGAAGCCGCTCCCGATCTCGCCCGTCGACTCCGTCATCGGGCGGTCCTCGGCGTGGCGGTAGATCGTCGCGGTGGACGAGTTCATCCAGAGCCGAGGAGGCGCGGCGCAGGCGAGCACCGCCTCCCTCAGCTCGCGCGTCGTCTCGACCCGCGACTGCATGATCTCCGCCCGGTTCGCCGGGCCGTAGCGGCAGTCGACGCTCTTGCCCGCGAGGTTGACGAGCAGGTCGGCCCCCTCGAGCAGCGCCGTGATCGCCGCGGTGTCGCCCCAGCGGGCGTCGGGCCCCGAGCGGCCGATCTCGCTGACGCGGGCTCCCCGGGCCCGCCACGCGGCGGCCAGGTGCTGGCCGATGAAGCCGGACGCCCCGGCGATGACGACGTGCTCGGTCATGGTGCTGTCTCCCCTGGCTGGTCGGGCTCGACCGAGTAGTCGAAGTGGCCCGTGTACTCGTAGATCCGGCCGATCACCGGCGCGTCGAGGGTCACCGAGACCCGCTGGCGGCCGACGGCGACGTCGAACTCCTCGCGCAGCGACACCCGGGGCGAGACGAGCGCGGGCACGGCGACCGAGCGGCGCCCCAGGCGCACGCGCATCGTGCCCGACGTCATCGTGAGGGCGCCGTCGCGGGCGTGCGCGACGAGGTCGGCCGACCACCGCCTCCGGTGCCCGAGGTGGTCGACGAGGCCTGAGGGGGTCGCCGTCACGGCGTCGACCATCCGACGCTCTCCGGTCGCGAACGAGAAGGTCCGCACGGCCCGCACGACGGGTCGGCCCTCGTCGTCGACGCCCGGGCGGTTCTCGACGGTGAACGGCACGTCGTGCTGCCAGGCGGCGAAGAGCACGCCCTGGCGGCCCAGCACCCGGAGCGCGGGCCAGAGCCAGCGTCGCGGCGTGCCCGCGCGGGCGAAGACGCCGCGGCCGCGGCCGACCGAGCCCGCCGGGATCGCCCGGAAGTAGGGCAGGAGGCGCGGGTGCAGCCCCGAGAGGGCCTCGCCCGCCGCGGCCTCCCACGGCGACTGCGGGGCAGGGGCGTCGGGCACGACCCGAGCCTAGGCCCGGTCGGTACCCTCGCGACATGGACCACGCCAGCGCCACGGACGCCGCCCCCGATCGACCCGCCGCCGTCCCGCACCCCCTCGTCGATGTCGCCGAGCTCGACCGCGCCCTCCGGGGCGGGCGGCCGCCGCGCCTCCTCGACGTGCGCTGGCGCCTCGACCGTCCCGACGGGCGCCCCGCCCACGCGGAGGGGCACCTGCCCGGCGCCGTGTACGTCGACCTCGACGCCGAGCTCGCGGCGCACGGTCGTCCGGCGACCGAGGGCCGCCACCCGCTGCCGTCGACGGCCGAGCTGCAGCGCGCGGCCCGGGGCTGGGGCCTGCGCCGCGACGAGCCCGTGGTCGTGTACGACGACCTCGGCGGCCAGTCCGCCGCGCGGGCGTGGTGGCTGCTGCGCTCGGCGGGCGTCGCCGACGTGCGCCTGCTCGACGGCGGGCTCGCGGCGTGGTCGGCGGCGGGCCTGCCGCTCGAGACGGGCGAGGTGCGACCGGAGCCCGGCGACGTCGTGCTCGCCGAGGGCCGCCTGCCGACGATCGACGCCGAGGGCGCGGCCGGGTTCCCGGCACGCGGGGCCCTCGTCGACAGCCGCGCCGCCGAGCGGTACCGCGGCGAGGTCGAGCCCGTCGACCCCCGGGCCGGGCACGTGCCGGGGGCGGTCAGCGTGCCGACCGCGGGCAACGTCGACGCGTCGGGCCGGTTCCTGGACCCCGAGGCGCTGCGCGCGAGGTACGAGGAGGCGGGCGTCGCGCCCGGCGCACCGGTCGCGGTCTACTGCGGCTCGGGCGTCACCGCGGCGCACGCCGCCGTCGCCCTCACCGTCGCGGGGTTCGACCCCGTGCTGTTCCCCGGGTCGTGGAGCGCCTGGTCGTCCGACCCCGGCCGCCCCGTCGCGACGGGCGCCGAGCCCGGCCGAGCGGTGGCGACGCGCGCCGAGCCCGGCCGACCGGCCCCGGGTCAGTCCGTGTAGGCGGGCGTCGGCTCAGGCGTCCGGTCGTCGGTGACCGCGTCGACGGCGGTGCGTCGCACCGAGTCGATCGCGTTGAGGGCCGCGCCCTTCTGCTTGTAGCCCTCCGAGGTCACGATGACCTCGCCGCTCCCGGCGGTCAGGACGAAGCGGTACTCGCCCGACTCGTCCTGCGTGACGATGAACTTGCCTGCCATGGCGTCCTCCTCGGCTGCGGGGAACGGCGTCTGCGCGCTCCGCGTCGGGTCAGCTTAGGCAGACCCGTGTTTCCTGCGTGTCACGTCGGGGCGCCTGGCGAAGCGCCCGGACGCGACACGGGGCCACGTCGGGCACGGTGGCAGCCCCCGCTGCCCGCGTGCCCGGTGCGACCCCGTGCCCGGTGCCGTCGTCGGGTCAGTCGGCGACGAGCACGCCGATGGCGGCCTTGAGCGCCTCGCGGTCGCGACGCAGCTTGGCGACCTCGGCCTCCAGCTCGGCGACGCGCTCGGCGGTCGCCTGGCTGCCGCTGCCGTTGCCGCTGCCGGGCGGGCGGCCGCGGCGGGGCGCGGCGGAGGCGGCGGGCTCGTCCTGCTGGTCGGCACCGGCCTGGACGGGCGAGCCGTCCTCGGCGGTGTCGGCCGCCTCCTCGGCGATGACGGACGCCGCCGGGGCGTTCGCCTTCTCCCAGGCGCGGATCCAGCCGCGGAGCGACTGCTCGCCGACCTCGAACTCCTCGGCGGTCTCGCGGATGATGGCCCGGTTGCCGGGCTCGGCCTCGCGGCGCTCGAGGACGCGGGCGAGCGACTTCTCGCGGGTCTCGTCGGTGTACTTCTGCTCGAAGGGCATGTCGTGGTCTCTGTTCGTGTGGGGGGCGGGGGCGCGGACGCCGTGCGACCGCGCAACCGCCGCCGCAACAGCACCGTTGACGTCGACCGTACTGCACTCGCGTGTCGCACCAGCCGATCTGCACGCAGATGTCACGTGATCACGGTCGTGACACTCGTCGCGCGACCATGCGGGCCCGCCGCGCGACACGTCGGGGCACGCTGCGACACGTGCTCGCACGCTGCGAGTCGACGTCGCGTGGCGCGCAGCACGCCGCGCGGCACGGGACGGTACATGACGGGCGGCATCCGTCAGCACCGGCCAGGCGCATCCGATGACACGTCACGCACATGCCACCGTCGGGCGGCCCGCACCGACCGTCCCGGAGGCGCCGCCGCAGTCGCCGCCGCCCCGTCCGTCCTGAGGCGGATCACGGGGGCGACGGCTTAAGGTAGCCGTGTGTGGCGCGCCGACAGACAACATGACGACGACGGCGACGGGGTCCCTCCCGTCGGCGCCCCGACCGGTGCGCCCGGGGGAGCGGCCTCGCCCGAGACGGTCAGCCTCGGCGACCCCGGCCTCGCCGTGGGCAACGTGGCCGAGCCGTCGCGCACCGGCTGGCGCGACCAGCTGAGCGTCGTCGGCGGCACCTCCACCCTGCTGCACTTCGGCGACGAGCAGCGCGCCCGCATCGAGCTCAGCACGACGCACCCCGGCGGTCTCGCGCAGTTCATCACGGGCAAGACCACCCTGCTCTCGAGCCTCATCCGCGACGACCTCGCCCTGCGCACCGCCCGCGTCGCCGCCGGCGAGATCGCCGCGAAGGGCCTCGAGCTGGCGACCGTGCGCGGCATCGACGCCGTGCACCTGGCCATCGGCATCGCCGCCTGGTCGTTCGCCGGCCGCGACCACCGCGCCCCCGTGCTGCTGCGCCCGCTCGCCATCCGCCGCCACGGCCGCGACTTCGAGGTCAAGCTGCTCGGCGAGCCCTTCCTCAACCCGGCGCTCGCCGACGCGCTGCACGACCAGTTCGACATCTCGCTCGACGCCGAGGCGTTCGTCGCGCTCGCGAGCCGCGAGGGCGCGTTCACGCCGAACCCCGTGATCGACCGGCTGCGCGGCCTCACGGCGCACCTCGACTGGTTCACCGTCCAGCCCCGCCTCGTCGTGTCCACCTTCGCCGAGGTGTCGACCGAGATGGCCCTCGACGCCCGCGAGCTCGGCCACCCCGTGCTCGACGCGCTCGCCGGCAACGCGATGGCCATCCGCCAGGTGCAGGAGGGCTGGCGCCCGACCACGGCGACGCCGCAGGACGAGCGCAGCCCCGAGACCGACACGCTGCTGCTCGACGCCGACCCCGAGCAGGAGAACGTCGTCGCGCAGATCGCGTCGGGCGCCTCGGTCGTCGTCAAGACCCTGCCCGGCACGGGCGGCACGCAGACGATCGTCAACGCCATCGGCCGACTGGTGTCGCAGAACAAGCGCGTGCTCGTCGTCAGCGCGCGCCGCGCCTCCCTGCGGGGCATCACGGCCCGCCTCACCGACGTCGGCCTGCCCGGCATGGCCGTCTCGCCGACCACCCTGCGCCGCGACGTCATCCGCGCGATCAGCCGCGACGAGAAGGCCACGCACCCGCAGATGGGCGAGGTCGACGACGCCCTCGTGCGCCTGCGCAAGGTGCTCGTCGACTACCGCGGCGCCCTGAGCAAGCGCGACGAGGTGCTGCGCGTCTCGGTGCTCGACTGCCTCACCGAGCTGTCGCGCCTGGCGCTGCTGCCCGCGCCCCCGGCCACCACGGCGCGGCTGAGCCGCCGCAGCGTCGAGGCCATGGTCGACGGCCGCCGCCGCGTCGCCGAGACGATGGTCAACGCCGCCAACCTCGGCGAGTTCCGCTACGGCCCCGGCGACTCGCCCTGGTACGGCGCGCGCTTCACCGACTCCTTCGGGGCGGGCGACGCCCACCAGCTCGCGAAGAACCTGCACCACCGCGACCTGCCGCGACTGCTCGAACGAGCCCAGGAGGTGATCGGCAGCACCCGGATGCGCCCCTTCGAGTCGGTGGCCGAGCTGGGCGTCTACCTGCGCCTCCTCATCGAGATCCGCGACACGCTCGACAAGTTCCAGCCCGTCGTGTTCGACCGCTCGGTCGCCGAGCTCGTGGCGG
This sequence comes from Frigoribacterium faeni, assembly GCF_011761235.1. Lineage (GTDB taxonomy): Bacteria > Actinomycetota > Actinomycetes > Actinomycetales > Microbacteriaceae > Frigoribacterium > Frigoribacterium faeni_A. Next base: position 233,276 of record NZ_JAAOYW010000002.1, on the reverse strand, counting down.
CCACGGCGCCGAAGCGCGAGGCGCCCGACATGTCGAGCGCCAACCGGCGTCGCCTCAAGAAGCTGGCGAAGGAGTACGTGCGCCCCGGCGTGCACATCGCCGACCTGCACAGCGCGCTGCAGCGCATCCAGCAGCAGCGCATCGCGTGGCAGCGCTACGTCGTCGCGGGCACGCCGCCCGAGGTGCCCACCGGCATCGCCGACGCCCACGTGCTGCACCAGCAGGTCAGCCAAGACCTCGAGCGCCTCGACGCGCCCCTGGGCCTGCACGGCGACGACAGCCTCACCGAGATCGGCGTCGTCGAGCTGCAGCCCCGGCTGCGCGACCTCGCCGCCGAGAGCGACGTGCTGCAGAACCTGCAGGAGCGCACCGAGCTCATGACCACCCTGCGCGACCTCGAGCTCGCCCCGCTCATCACCGACCTCGCCAACCGGCACGTGCCCGAGCAGCAGGTCGCCGCCGAGCTCGAGCTGGCCTGGTGGCGCTCCGCCCTCGAGTCGCTGCTCGAGGCCGACCGCGCCCTGCTCGGCGCGAACACCGCGATGCTCGACCGGCTCGAGGCGGACTTCCGCCTCGTCGACGAGGCGCACGCGGCCGGCAGCGCCCAGCTGCTCGGGTGGCAGCTCGCCGAGAACTGGAAGATCGGCCTCGTCGACTGGCCCGAGGAGGCGGCGGCGCTCAAGGCCCTGCTGCGCCAGCCGCACCTCACGGCCCGGCTGCTGCACGACGCGGCCCCGCACCTGTCCCGTGCCGTCGCGCCCGTCTGGCTCGCCTCGCCGTACGAGGTGCACACGATCGCCGACACGGTGCCCTTCGACACCGTCGTGCTGGTCGACGCCGGCGCGACGACGATCGCCGAGAACGTCGGGGCCATCCGCCGCGGCAAGCAGACGGTGGCCTTCGGCGACCCGGTGACGCAGACCCCGTCCGAGTTCGACATCGCCGTGACGCCGGGCAAGCAGCCCCCGCGGCACGACGACGCCGAGCTGGACGCCCTGCACGCCGACAGCGCCCTGGCGCGCCTCTCGACGCTGCTGCCCACGCTCTCGCTGACCCGCAGCTACCGCGCCGGCGGCGAGGACCTCGCCGAGCTCGTCAACCGCCGGTTCTACGGCGGACGCATCGAGTCGCTGCCCTGGGCGGGCAGCTTCCTCGGCCACGGCAGCATCGCGCTCGACTACGTGTCGGGCGGCACGGCCGTGCCCGACCCTGAGTCCGGGGCGGTCGAGAGCGTCGACGCCGAGGTCGACCGCGTGGTCTCGCTCGTCGTCGAGCACGCCCGCACCCGCCCGGCCGAGTCGCTCATGGTCATCACGGCCAGCGCGAAGCACGCCGTCCGCGTGCAGCAGGCCGTGCTCACCGCCGTCTCCGGCCACAAGGACCTCACCGAGTTCGTCGTCGGCGACCGCGGCGAGCCGTTCATGGTCGCGACCCTCGAGCAGAGCGTCGCCCAGAGCCGCGACCACGTCGTGTTCTCGATCGGCTACGGCCGCACGCCCCACGGGCGGGTGCTCAGCGACTTCGGCCCCCTCGGCCAGCCCGGCGGGGAGCGCCTGCTCGCCGTCGCGATGACCCGTGCCCGTCGCTCGATGATCATCGTCACCTGCTTCCAGCCCGCCGACATCGACGGCGGCCGCATGGGCCACGGCACCGTGGCGCTGTCCGAGATCCTCACCGAGGTCCAGGCGCGCACGACGGCCGAGCACGTGCCCGACGACTCCGACCCGATGCTGGTCGACCTCGCCCGGCGCCTCGAGGCGAAGGGCATCCCGGTCGCCCTCGGCCACCGCGGCAAGCTCGGGCTCGTGGCCGCCCACGACGGCGTCTGCGTCACGATCGAGACCGACACGACCCTGTCGCGGACCAGCCTGCGCGAGTCGCTGCGCGCCCGGCCCGAGACGCTGCGCCGCCTCGGCTGGCACTACGTGCGGGTGCACGCGTTCCAGCTCTTCACCGACCCGGACGCCGTCGCGGCCCGCGTGGCCGAGGTGCTCGGCATCGACGGGTCGCGCACGCAAGAGGTCCCGACGCTGTCCGCCAGCCAGCACGTGAACCGGCTCTGAGCCCCGTGGCGCCCTCCGACCGCACCGGCGACGTCCCCGCCGGAGGCGCGGGTCGGCCCGACCCCGCAGGGCCGGTCGTCGAGACGGTCGCCTCGGCGCCCCTCGTGGTGCGGCGACGCGGCGGGCGGCGGGTCTCGACCGACCCGGTGCCCGGCAGCGATCCTGCTCCCGCACCCGAGCCTCCTCGGCACTCGTCGGGGGAGAACGACCGGCAGCTGCGTGCCGACGTGCCTCCGCACTGGGGCTGAGGCCCCGGCTCGTCAGCGCGCGTCCGCGACGACGGTGCCCCACGACCGGCGCGCACGGTCGCGGTAGTCGCGGAACGCCGCCTGCATCGGGGCCGGGTCGTCGGTGACGTGCGACAGGGCGGCGACGTACGCCTCGGCGCCGGCGCCGACCGGCACCCGCAACGCCTCGTGCCCGGGCAGCAGGTCGGCGAGGAACGGCGTGGCCTCGCCCACGGTGGGCGTGCCGTTCTCGAGCGCCCGCACGGCCACGCCCGACTGGAAGTACTCGCGGTAGGGCAGCAGCAGCGCCCAGGCGGAGCCGAGCAGGTCGTCGAGCTCGTCCTCGGAGACGAAGCGGTCGTCGACGTCCCAGCCCTCGACGGGCGGCCAGCCCCTGCCGACGACGGTCGTCGTCCAGCCGGCGCGGCGGAGCCGGGGCCCCAGGTCGGCGAGCAGGTCGAGGTCGCGGGCCGGCTTGAACTGCCCGGCGACGACGACGGAGGGGCGGGGCGTCTTCGCGACGAGGCGCTGCTCGTCGAGGATCGGGTGCATCGTCAGCACCGCCGGGTGGGCGGGCAGCGCCTCGCGCACCACGTCCAGGGCGGCTCGGCTCTGCACGAGCAGCGTCGGTCGCGTGGCCGCGGGCGCCCGCCGCGCCCACCGGCGGGAACGGTCCGAGAAGCCGTGCTGCCGCCGCAGGGGCGACGGGTCGTGGAACAGCACCCAGCGGGCGTGACGGCGGGAGGCCCAGCCCCGCGCCTCGAGCAGGCCGAGGCTCGGCCAGAGCTGCAGCAGCGGCTGCCGGGCGAGCCGGGCCCGGACGGTGTTCCAGAGGCAGTTCAGGCCCATGCGGACCGTGCCGAGAGCGCCCGGCATGCCCTCGACCGGGCGCGACCAGTGCGCGAGGGAGGCGGTGGTGCCGACGCCCGCGAGCGTCTCGGCGAGCTCGCGGCGGTAGCGGGCCTGCACGGTGGGGATGGGGTCTGAGTAGAGCAGCGTGGCCACGGGGTCCGTTCGGGGGTCTGGGGGTTCGGCGGGTCGGTGTCTCGGCGGGTCGACGCGCGGTCGGGTCGGCGGGTGGGCGCGCGGGCGGGGCGTCGGGTCGGGCCGTCAGGGGGCCGACAGGCGGCGGAAGAAGGCGTCGGCGGCGCGGAGGTCGTCGGGCACGCCGATGTCGAAGAAGTCCGGCCCGGTCGGCACCCAGCGCGGGCGCAGGCGGGGCAGCAGCGGCTGCAGCAGGTCGACCTCGAACGACGAGCGCCCCTCGGCGGGCAGCTCGTCGAGCAGCTCGCGCCGACAGGCGTAGACGCCCGCGTTGATCAGCGCCGGCCCCGGGGCGCCCTTCTCGACCAGGGCCGTGACGACGTCGCCGTCGACCTCGACGCGCCCGAACCGCCCGGCGTCGTCGACGCGGGTGAGGCCCAGGGCCAGGGGCGCGTCGTCGAGACGGGCGACCAGCGCCGTGAGGTCGACGTCGGCCCACGTGTCGCCGTTGGCGAGCACGAACCGCTCGTCGAGGAGGTGCTGCGCGCGTCGCAGCGCCCCTCCCGTCCCGAGGGGGGTCGTCTCGACGCTGTGCCGGACGCGCACGCCCCGGTGCTCGTGGCCGACGTGGCGCTCGACGACCTCGGCACGATGGCCGGTGAGCAGGACGACGTCGTCGACGCCCCGGCGCAGCGCGGCGTCGAGCAGGTGGTCGAGGAAGGGGCGCCCCGCGACCTCGGCCATGGGCTTGGGCACGCCGTCGGGCAGCACTCCGGCCAGGCGCGTGCCGAGGCCGCCGGCGAGCACGACGAGCTGCATCAGGCCGCTCGCCCCGGAGCGCGCCACGACTCCACGCCGTGGTCGGTGAAGTGGCAGGTCGCCACGGTGCCCCCGCAGACGTCCTCGAGGGCGCGGGCGACCTCGAGCCGGCGCAGCGGGTCGACGAACAGCATCATGAACCCGCCGCCGCCGGCGCCCGACATCTTGCCCGCGATCATGCCGCTGCGGGACGCGACCTCGTGCGCGTGCTCGATCGCCGGGTTGGTGATGCTGCGGGCGAGCTTCTTCTTGGCCGACCAGCCCTGCCGGATGCACTCGGCGAACGCGGGGACGTCGCCGGTGAGGAGGTGCTCCTTCATCAGCAGCGACTCGCGACGGATCGCGTGGGTCGCGTCCAGCGCCTCCTCGTCGCCCCTCGTCACGGCGCCCTGCTGCTCGGCGATCACCGCGGCGGAGTCGCGCGAGACCCCGCCGAAGTAGAGCAGCATCGACGCCTCGAGCTCGGAGCGGACCTCGCGTCGCACCCGCAGCGGGTTGACGACCACGCGGCCGCCGTCGGTCGTCTCCATGTAGTTGAAGCCGCCGAAGGTCGCGGCGAAGTGGTCCTGCCAGCCGCCGGCGAGGCCGAGGTCCTCCCGCTCGACCTGCCAGGCCAGCCGCGCGAGCGCGTAGGGGTCGAGCGAGGCGCCGACCACGTCGCCGAGGGCCTGGGTCATGGCGACGACGAGCGCGGAGGAGGAGCCCAGGCCCGAGCCGGGGGGCGCGTCGACCTGGGTCGACAGGCGGAGGGGCACGCGCTCGCCGCCGTTGAGGTCGGTCATGACCCGTTCGTAGACGGCGACGTGCAGGGCGAAGTCGTCGGCCAGCGACCGGACGTCGCCGGGGGCTGCACGGCCCGTGCACTGGCGGTCGGGCGAGTCGAACAGCACGTCGTCGCCGGCGGCGCCGGGCTCGACCGACGCGTACGCGAAGCGGTCGATCGTCGCGTTGAGGATGCGCCCGCCGTGCGTCTCGCTGTAGGGCGACACGTCCGTGCCGCCGCCGCCGAGGCCGAGGCGGAGGGGCGCGCGACTGCGGAAGGTGGTCATCGTGTGCTCCAGGACGGGTGGGCGCTCGGGAGGAGCGGGACGAGGTCGACGGCCAGGTCGACGAGGGAGGCGCGGCCGAGGTCGGCCTCGGAGCCCGGCAGCGAGACGGCGACCGACGTGCAGCCGCCGGTCACGGCGCCGAGGCGCCCCGCCATCTCGACGTCGGACGGGGAGTCGCCGACCATCACCGACAGGGCGCCGTCGACCGAGGGGCTGTCGGCGAGCCAGGAGGCGGCGAGGCCCGGCGCCGGCTTGCGGCAGGGGCAGCCGGCCGACGAGGCGTGCGGACAGGCGAGCACCGCGTCGATCCGCCCGCCGGCCGCCGCGACCGCCGCCGTCATGCGCGCGTGGACGTCGTCGAGGTCGGCCTCGGTCATGAGCCCCTTGGCCACCCCCTGCTGGTTGGTGACCACGACCACGTGCGGAGCCCACCGGGCGAGCACGGCGAGGGCGTCGAGTGCACCGGGGAGGAACGAGAACTGCTGCCACGAGCGCACGTAGTCGCCCTCGACGCGGCGGTTCACGACGCCGTCCCGGTCGAGGAACAGGCACCAGTCGCGGCCGGACCGGTCGGCGACGACGCGCTCGAGCGAGCCTGCGGCACCGTCAGCCACGGCCGAAGAGCCCGAACTCGACCTGCTCGGAGATCGCGTGCACGAACACGACGTGCGACTCCTGCACCCGCCCGGTGTCGGTCGACGGCACCCGCAGCGCGAGGTCGGCCAGGCCCGCGAGCCGGCCGCCGTCGGCGCCCGTGAAGGCGACGACGTGCACGCCGAGGGAGCGGGCGGTCTCGGCGGCCCGCACGATGCTCGGGGAGTTGCCGGAGGTGCTCAGCGCCACGAGCACGTCGCCGGCCCGCGCCGAGCCCTGCAGCGCCCGGGCGAAGACGCTGGCGTAGTCGTAGTCGTTCGCGACCGCCGTGACGTGCGAGGCGTTGCCGTGCAGGGCCTCGGCCGCGAGCGGGGGCCGGTCGAAGACGAAGTGGCCGCTCAGCTCGGCGGCGAAGTGCTGGGCGTCGGCCGCGCTGCCGCCGTTGCCGCAGAAGTACGCCCGGCCCCCGGCGCGGTACGAGTCGACGAGGAGGCGGCCGATCTCGGTCGCCGTCGCGAGCAGCTCGCGGTCGGCGAGGACGGCCTCCTTCACGTCGATCGTGGAACGGAAGATGCTCTCGACGCTGCGCATGGCGGTCCTCTCGGGGGCGTGGGCGGGGGCAGGGGCTGGCGACGGGACGCGGGCGCCGTCGGCGGCGCTCACGAGGCGGCCCCCTGCCCCGCCTCGACGTGCTGCCGGGCCCCGACGTGCTGCCGGGCCTCGACGTGCCTCCGCGCCTCGACGTGCAGCCAGGCGTCGGCGGCGAGACGGCCGTCGCGGTCGGGGAGCGACCGGCGGACCTCGTCACGGGGGAGCGGGCTGCGCAGGGCCGACTCGATCGCGGCGGCGAGCAGCTCGGGCAGCGCGGTGAGGTCGTCGACCTCGACGACGTGGTGGCCGTGCTCGTGGAGCCAGTCGGCGAGGCCGGTCTGCCGGGTCGTGACGATCGTCGCCCCCGCGGCCAGCCCCTCCTTGATCGGGAGGCCGATCTGCTCGATCCAGCGCCCCTCGGGCACGGAGGGGGCGACCAGCACGGCCGCGTCGGCGACGGCGGCCTGGGCGTCGGCGTGGACCAGGCGACCCAGGGCCCTGCGGCTCGCCCCGGACCCGGCCGCCCAGTCGGCCACCTCGCCGGCGAGCGGGCCGGAGCCCACGACGTCGAGGCGTGCGCCGGGCACGGCCTGCTCGACGCGGGGCCACGCCCGCATCAGCTGGCGGATGCCCTTGCGTTCCTCGAGCACGCCGAGGAACACGGCCCGGAGCGGCTCGGCGGGTCGGGGGTCGCCGGTCGCCTCGGGCAGTTCGAGGCGGAGCGCGGAGGGGATGCCCGCGACGAAGGGCAGCCGTGCGTAGGCGTCGCGGGCCGACGGGCTGGCGTAGCAGATGCGGTCGAGGCCGAGACGGGCGACCGCCCCGACGAGCGCGGCGACGACGGGCACCAGGATCGCCGGCGCCCGGCCGTCGCCGCGCACGAGCACCTCGACGGCGTTGTTCTCCATCGCGTACGTGCAGACCTCGTGCGGTCGTCGTCGCAGCAGGCCGGCCAGCCGGAAGCCCGCCACGAGCGCGACGTGACGGGGCCAGAAGCGCATCCACAGGGGCTCGGGCACCTCGAGGACCGTGGCCTCGGTCGACGCGAAGCGCCGCAGGACCGAGGCGAGGGTCGCCTTCTCGATGCCGGGGAGGAGGGGCGTGCCCGCCAGGTCGTACTTGGCCCGGAGGTAGAGCAGCTCGGCCGGGGTGCCCCGGCGGTGCCGTTCGACGTGCACGGCCCGGAGCTCGGGCACGACGCGCAGGGAGGCGGGTCGGGGCATGGTGTCACCTCGCTGATCCGGTCGAACGGCTCGCTGAGCCGACTCCACGAGCGTAGACCGAAATGTCACAGGTCACAACCGACATACGAACAAGGCGGGTGCGCAGGAACGCGAGAGGCCCCCCGACCGGACGGTCGAGGGGCCTCGGGAGGGAGGTGCTCAGCGGCTGCCGAGGGGCCCGTTCCCGACGTTGACGCCGTCGGTCGGCGTCGGGTCGGCCGCGTGGCTGCCGTGGCCGGAGGTCGCGGTGTCGAGGCCCGTCTGCGCACGGAGCAGGTCGCGGATCTCGCTCAGCAGCTCGACGTCGGTCGGCGGCACGTCGGCCGGGGGCACGGTCTCGTCCGACTGCTTCGCGAAGGTGCGCTTGAGCAGGCTGTTAACCGGCAGGACCAGGCAGAAGTACACGACGGCCGCGATGACCAGGAAGTTGATCAGGGCGCCGAGGACCGCGCCGAACCGGAGGTCGGCCGTGTCGCCGCTCACGGTCGGGATGCTCACCACGAGGGCGTCGTCGAGCATCGTCGCGTTGAACGCGGCGCCGATCAGCGGGTTGAAGACATTGGTCACGAGCGACGTGACGATCGCCGTGAACGCGGCTCCGATGACCACGGCCACGGCCAGGTCGATCACGTTGCCGCGCAGGACGAATTCCTTGAAGCCCTTCACAGGCGTGCTCCTTCGATCAGGTGGGTGGTCGTCGCCGACCACCTAACCACTCCGCGGCGCCGTCGGCCGCGACGGGTCAGGAGGAGCTGCTCGAGCCGCCCGCGGACGAGCCGCCCGAGCCGGACCCGCCGGACGACGAGGCGCCGGACGCGGAGCTGCTCGACGACGAGCCCCCCGACGAGCCGGACGACCCGCTCGAGGACGTGCCCGACCCGGTCGTCGCGCCGCCGCCTCCTGCGCTCTTCTTCTCGGACGTCGACGACGAGCCGGACGACGAGCCCGAGCCGCTGCGCGAGTCGGTGCGGTAGAAGCCGGACCCGTTGAAGGTGACGCCGACCGGGCTGAAGACCTTGCGCAGCGTGCCCTGGCACACGGGGCAGACCGTCAGGGAGTCGTCGGTGAACGACTGGACGACGTCGAAGGCGTTGCCGCACTCGGTGCAGCGGTACGAGTAGGTGGGCACGGGCGTCCTAGCTGGTGTCGAGGGGCGGCGGACGAGATCAGAACTCGTGGATGCCGCTGGGGGTGACGACGCCGTCGACGGGCTGGTCGTGACGCTCGCGCGGCACCTGCTCCACGTACTCGGAGTCGAACACCACAGCATAGACCGGGGGTCGCTTCTCCATCGATCCGAGGGTCTTGTCGAAGTAGCCGCGGCCCCAGCCCATGCGCATGCCGGTGTGGTCGACGCAGGCGGCCGGCACGATGATCAGGTCGACGTCGTTGATCGCCATCGGGCTCAGCACCTCGCCGACGGGCTCGGGCAGGTCGAAGAGGCCGAGCGTCTCGGTCTCGCCGTCGCCGACGGCCCAGTCGAGGAGGCCGTCGGGGCGCGAGACGGGGAACAGGACCCGGATGTCGTTCGCGTGCGCCCAGTTCAGGAAGGGCCGCGTGCTCGGCTCGTCCGCCGTCGACAGGTACGCCGACACCGACCTGACCGCCAGGCCCGACGCGAGGTCGACGAGGTGCCGGGTGAGGCCCGCCGTGGCCTGCTCGCGGGCGTGCTCGCCCTGGTTGCGGCGCCGCTGTCGCAGCTCTGCCCGGAGTGCGCGCTTGGCGTTGCCGACCTCGTCCGTCATGTCCCCGATGGTACGGGCAGGAAATGTGCCCCCCGCGGAACGCCGCGGGTGGATACGCTGAGCGGCATGGGCTTCACGATCAGCAAAGCAGTCATCCCCGCCGCCGGCCTGGGTACCCGATTCCTCCCCGCGACCAAAGCCATGCCGAAGGAGATGCTCCCCGTCGTCGACAAGCCGGCGATCCAGTACGTCGTCGAGGAGGCCGTGACCGCGGGCCTCACCGACGTCCTCATGATCACCGGGCGCAACAAGAACGCGCTCGAGAACCACTTCGACCACGTCTCCGAGCTCGAGGAGACGCTGAAGAAGAAGGGCGACCACGACAAGCTCGCCAAGGTCAACCAGTCGACCGACCTGGCCGACATGCACTACGTGCGCCAGGGCGACCCGCTCGGCCTCGGGCACGCCGTGCTCCGGGCCAAGATGCACGTGGGCCGCGAGCCGTTCGCCGTCCTGCTCGGCGACGACATCATCGACGCCCGTGACCCGCTGCTGACCCGCATGATCGACGTGCAGGGCCAGAAGAACGCGACGGTCGTCGCCCTGCTCGAGGTCGACCCGTCGATGACCCACCTCTACGGCATCGCCACGGTCGAGCAGACCGACGAGGACGACGTCGTCAAGATCACCGGCCTGGTCGAGAAGCCCCCGCAGGGCGAGGCGCCGAGCAACCTGGCCATCATCGGCCGCTACGTCATCCGCCCCGAGGTCTTCGACGTGCTCGAGAAGCAGGAGCCGGGCAAGGGCGGCGAGATCCAGCTGACCGACGCGCTCATGAAGATGGCGAGCGCCGAGGAGTGGACGGGCGGCGTCTACGGCGTCGTCTTCCGCGGTCGTCGCTACGACACCGGCGACAAGCTCGACTACATCAAGGCGATCGTGCAGCTCGCGAGCGACCGGGAGGACCTCGGCGACGAGCTCCGCCCGTGGCTCAAGGAGTTCACGGCTGGTCTGGAGTAGGCGACCACCACGTGACGAGCATCCCCACGCTGACGGAGGGGCGGGTCGGCATCCGGCCCCTCCGTCTGCGTGACACGCGCGACCTCGACCAGGCGCTGACCGAGAACCGGTCGTGGCTGCGGCAGTGGGAGGCGACGAACCCGAACGGCTTCACGAGCCACGACGTGCGCGGCAGCATCCGCTCGCTGCAGGTGAACGCCCGCGCGGGGCTCGGCCTGCCGTTCGCGATCGAGCTCGACGGCCGCTTCGTCGGCCAGCTCAACGTCAGCGGCATCACCTACGGCTCGCTCGGGTCGGCGACCATCGGCTACTGGGTCACGCAGTCCGCCGCCGGCCACGACGCGACGCCGACGTCGGTCGCCCTCGCGACCGACCACTGCTTCCGGGTGCTCGGGCTGCACCGCATGGAGATCTGCATCCGCCCCGAGAACGCCCCCAGCCTCCGTGTCGTCGAGAAGCTCGGCTTCCGCTACGAGGGGCTGCGCCGGCGCTACATCCACATCAACGGCATGTGGCGCGACCACTTCTGCTTCGCCCTGGTGGCCGAGGAGGTGCCCGAGGGCGTCCTGCACCGGTGGCGGTCCGGCACGGTGCCGGCCGGGCAGGGCAGCGTGCCGCCCGAGGCGCTCGCCGAGGCCGGGCGCCCGCTGCCCCTCTAGGCGCGCTCCCGCCGGGACGCGGCGACGTCGTCCGCGGGCCTCCTCCGGGGCGCGGCGGACCGGCCGCGGCCGGCGAACCCACCGAGACACACCCCGCGACATCGCGGACACGCCGTGCCTCCGCTCATACCCTCGTCAGCATGGACATCGGGTCGTGGGGCGGGGGCCTCGTGCTGGCGCTCGTCGCCGTGCTCTGGCTCGTCTACCTCGTGCCCACCTGGCAGAGGCGGCAGGAGTACCTGGCCACCGAGCGCAACGCCGTGCGCCTGCAGCAGACCCTCCGCATCCTGGCCGAGACGGCCGAGCTGCCCGAGGAGGTCCGCATCGAGGCGAACGCCCGCTCGATCGCCGACGCCCAGCGCGTCCTCGCCCGCGAGGAGGCCCGCCGCGAGGCGCTGCGCCGCGCCCACGAGGCGGCGAGGCAGCGCGCCGTGACCCGCGAGCTCGCGGCCGCGGCGCCGGCCCTGCGCGCGGCCGACCACGATCCCGTGCTCGCCGCCCGCCGCCTCCGTCGGTCGCGTCTCGTGTCGACGCTCGTCCTCGTCGCGTGCGTCGTCGCGGTCGTCGCCGGGGCGGTCACGTCGTTCTGGGTCGCGTCCGTCGCCGGCCTCGTCTTCGGCGCCGGGGCCGTCGCCGTGCTGGCCCAGCTCGCCGCGGTGTCCCAGGCCCGCGCGCGCCGTCAGGCCTCCGCCGCCCCTCGGGTCGCGCAGCCCCTGCAGGACTTCTCCTCGTCGCTCGTCGAGCCGCAGGCGGAGGCCGAGCCCGCGTCGCGCGAGTGGACCCCCGTCCCCGTGCCTGCCCCCCTGTACCTGCGGCGCGGTCGTCAGCGCGCCGCGGCACGTCCCGCCGCGGCGGCGGCCCCGACGTCGTCCGCCGAGACCGGGTCGCCCGCGGACGAGCTCCGGCGGCAGTCCGAGCGCTCGGTGCAGGCGCTGCGCGAGTCGCAGCGCGCCCAGCACCAGGCCCTGCGCGAGGCGGCGCGGGCCGAGGCGGCCCTGTCGGCCGCTCGCACGCCCGCGCCGACCCCGGCGCCGACGTCCGCCCCGTCACGGACGCCGAGCCAGGTCGCTCCCGAGTCCGTCGCGCCGGCGGCGGCGCCGGCCGCCCCGAGCCGCTTCGCGCGGATGGGCATCGTCGACGACCTGGGGCAGCCGAGCTTCAGCCTCGACGAGGCGCTCGAACGGCGACGCGCCGTCTGAGCCGCCTCGGGGAGGTGCCGATCGCGTCGATTCGGACCACCGCCTCCTCGGGTGCTATCGTTGTGGAGCACGTCAGGGGCTATGGCGCAGTTGGTAGCGCGTCTCGTTCGCAATGAGAAGGTCAGGGGTTCGAATCCCCTTAGCTCCACCACCACGAAGGCCCTCCCGCTCGGGAGGGCCTTCGTCGTCCGCCCCGACGGCGTCGCCGTCGCCCCGTCCGCGTCGCTGAGCTCGTCGTCCCTCCACAGAGGGGGACCACCGATCGTTCTGTCTATGATTCTCGTCGGAGCGCGGGTCCTGACGGTGCAGAGGCTGCACTCGATGCCATGCTCGGGGGCATGAGCGATCCGCAGCAGCCGACCGGCCCGTCCGAGCCCACGCCTCCGCAGTCCCCGTCGGCCCCGCAGCCGCCGGCGCCGTACCCGGGGCCGGGTCGTCCCGACGGCTCGGTGCCCGGCGCCGCGCCGTCGTCCGCGCCCGTCGGCGGGCCGCCGCAGCGCCCGGGTGCGCCGGCCTACGGCGACGCGCCGTCGAGCGCCCCCGCGTACGGCTCCGGCCAGCCGGGGCCGTCGCCGTACGGCCAGCCGGGGCAGCCTGGTCCCGCGCCGTACGGCCAGGCCGGCCAGGCTGGTCCGCCGCCCTACGCCCAGGCAGGTCAGCCGGGGCCGTCGCCGTACGGTCAGTCGGGCCAGGCTGCCTACGGTCAGTCGGGCCAGGCTGCCTACGGTCAGCCGGGTCAGCCGGGTCAGCCCGGCCAGGCGCCCTGGGGCCAGCCGGGTCAGCCCTCCGCCTACGCTCCCTACGGCGGCGCGCCCCGTCCGCAGGGCGGCAGCGGGCTCGCGATCGCGTCGCTCGTGCTGGGCGGCGTCGGCCTGCTGCTGTCGTGGATCGTCGTCGGCGGCCTCGTCGCGCTCGCCGGTCTCGCGCTCGGCATCGTCGCGCTGCTCCGCAAGACCGGCGGGCGCGTGCTGGCGATCATCGGCACGGCCCTGTCCGGCCTCGCCATCCTCGTCTCGATCGGCGTGCTCGTCTTCGGCATCGCCGTCAGCCAGAGCGTCCGCGACACGCAGGGCGTGTACGGCGAGGACGACGGCTACGGCACCTCCGAGAGCGACGACCCCACCGAGGACGCGGCCTCGGCCGAGAACCTCGCCTTCGGCGAGACGTACACGTTCGACGACGGCGTCTCGATCACGGTGTCGGCCCCCGAGCCCTTCACCCCGAGCGACTACGCCGACACCTCGGAGCAGGCGGCCGACATCACCGTCAGCATCACGCTGACGAACGGCACCGGGGCGAACTTCGACCCGTCGCTCGTCTACTCGTCGGTGACGTCGGGCGGCGTCGAGGGCGACCGCGTCTTCGACTCGGCCCAGAAGGTCGGGCTCTCCCCGACGACGGCCGTGCCCGACGGGCAGTCGATCAGCTGGCTCGAGGGCTACTCGGTCGCCGACCCGGCCCAGCTCGTGCTGCAGATCTCGCCCGGCTACGACTACGAGGACGTCGTCTACGTCAGCTGACGAGCGATGCCCCGCCGCGCCGTCCGCCCTCCGGGGCGGGCGGCGCTGTCGTGTCCGGGCATGAGACAGCGCCGAACCGTGGCCGGTGGTCGAGCGCCCCGCGCGTCCGCGAAGATGGAGGCGTGCCCCTCCTCTCCCGTGATCCCGACCTGCTCGCGCGCCTCCGGGCCGACCTCGCCTCCTCGGACTTCACGGTCGACCGGCTGAGCGGGCCCGACGCCTGGGGCGCGAGCGCCGGAGCCGCGCTGTTCCGGGGCGAGCGCGTGGCCGCCCGGCGCGCCCTCCTGCGCAGCGCCTCCCGGGTGCCCTCGCTGCGACGCGCGGCGACGCTGGCCATGCTCTTCGTGCTCGGCGCGGAGCAGCCGGTCGACGAGGTCGACACGGCCCTGTCGAGCCTCGGCGCCGAGGGCGCCGCCCGCCTCGGCCTGGTCGAGGTCGCCGACGGCGTGGTCCGGGCGCTGGTCGACCTGCGGCCGTACTCGTTCGTCGACGCGTCGGGGGAGGCCAGCTGGTGGATCGCCTCCGACCTCGGCGAGCTCGCCCTGGGCGGCGCCCTCCGCGAGGACCACGTGCTCGGCGTCGGTGGAGCCTCGGCCACGCTCGCCGGCCTGATGATCCCGCGCACCGTCGACAGCGCCCTCGACCTCGGCACCGGCTGCGGCATCCAGGCCCTGCACGTGGCCCGGCACGCGCGTCGGGTGGTCGCGACCGACATCTCGCAGCGGGCGCTCGACTTCGCGGCCTTCAACGCCGCGCTCAACCTCGTCGACGGCATCGAGTTCCGGCTCGGCAGCCTCTTCGAGCCCGTCGAGGGCGAGCTCTTCGACCACGTCGTGTCGAACCCGCCCTTCGTCATCACGCCGCGGGCCCCGGGCGTGCCCGAGTACGAGTACCGCGACGGCGGCATGGTCGGCGACGCCCTCGTGGCGTCGGTCGTCGCCCAGGTCGGCGCCCACCTCGTGCCGGGCGGGGTCGCCCAGCTGCTCGGCAACTGGGAGACGCGGGGGGCGGGCTCGGGCGGACGCGGCGCGTGGTCCGTCGGCGACTGGGTCGAGCGCGGCGACGTGCCCCTCGACGTGTGGGTGGTCGAGCGCGAGCTGCAGGACCCGGCGGCCTACGCCGAGACGTGGATCCGCGACGGGGGCACCCGCGCCGGCACGCCCGAGTTCGAGCGGCTCTACGAGGCGTGGCTCGGCGACTTCGAGCAGCGGGGGGTCGTCGAGATCGGCTTCGGCTACGTGACGCTGAGGCGACCGGCCGACCCGGCGACCGAGCCCGTGGTGCGCACGGAGCGCCTCCTCGGGGGCCTCGGCGCGAACGACGTCGGCCTCGGCCGGCACCTCGGGGCGACGCTCGACGCCGTCGACCTGGTGCGCTCGCTCGACGACGCCGCCCTGCTCGCGGCCCGGCTGACGGTGGCGGGCGACGTCACCGAGGAGCGCCACTACTGGCCGGGCAACGACGACCCCACGGTGATCACGCTGCGGCAGGGCGGCGGCTTCGCGCGCTCCGTCGAGTCGGGCACGGCGCTCTCGGCGCTCGTGGGCGCCTGCGACGGCGAGCTCAGCGTCGGCGCGATCGTCGGGGCGCTCGCCCACCTGCTCGAGGCCGACGAGGTCGCGCTCACGGCCGAGCTGCTGCCGCAGGTGCGCGAGCTCATCACGACCGGGATGCTGCGCGCGTAGGGGCCGGCGCCCGGGCGGCCGGCGCCGGGCCCCCACGCCGCGCGCCCGAGACCAGACGCTCGGCGCTACAGGTCGAGGTCGTCCTCGTCGGCGACCGCCGCCTCCGGCTGCTTGCCGACCCGGTCGCCCCAGGTGCGCCAGCTGTACTCGGGCACGAACCCGAGCAGGTCCCTCGCCTTGTCGCTGCTGAGCAGCGAGTCGGTGCCCTCGACGGCGGCACGGCGCTCGACGTCCGGCCAGAACTGGTCGGCGAGCACCGCCGTCGGCGTGGCCATGACCGTGTCGGTCGCCGCGATGATGAACGCCTCGTAGCCGACGAGGTCGCTCTCGAGCGCCCGGCGCACCGCCTGGGCGCCGTCGCGGGCGTCGATGTACGAGAAGAGGTTGAAGGTCTTCTTCTCGGGCGTCTCGTCCCAGGGGAAGTCCTCGTAGTCGCCGTCGTCCATGACGTTCGAGAAGCGCAGGCCGATCATCTTGAGCTGACGGTCCCAGCGGGTGAAGTGGCGCGCCATCTCCTCGTCGAGGGCCTTGCCCAGCGAGTACGACGACTCGGGGCGCACGGCGTACTCCTCGTCGAGAGGCAGGTAGGGCGGGTCGAGGTCGAAGGGGATGCCGAGCAGGGTCTCGCTCGAGGCCCAGACCACGTTGCGGACGTGCGCGGCCCGCGCCGCGGCGAACACGTTGTAGCTGCCCGTGACGTTGTTGTGGAACAGCGTCGCGTTCGGCACGAGGCCGGGCGCCGGGATCGCGCCCAGGTGCACGACGGCGTCGATCGAGTCGTACCGGTCGTCGACGTGGGTCAGGGCCTGCAGCACCTGGCCGTAGTCGGAGAGGTCGACCTGCACGAACGTGACGCCCTCGACGGGGTCCGGGCTCGGCACCCGGTCGAGCAGGACGACCTCCCAGCCGTGCGCGGCGAGGTCGCGCACGACGGCGCGGCCGAGCTTGCCGCTGCCGCCGGTGACGGCGACGCGGAGGGCGGTGGGGGACGGGGTGGGTGACGTCATCGTCTGCGGCTCCTGGTGCTTCGGGGCGGCGCTCGCTGCGCCTCCTCCTGTCTACCGTGTCGGCGGCGCACGCGCGCGGGTACGGTCGGTCGGGACGGGGCTGTCCTGCCCCGCTCGCCGCCGGCCGGCGGCGGAGAACACGAGGAGGCGCCCCATGAGCGACACCCAGAGCCACGATCCCGCAGACCACGACGTCGACCCCCGCCACGACGCGGCCGCGGTGCACGGCGACGACCCGGCCCCCGTCGAGGAGCACGCCGGCTCGGCCGCCGACGACGCGGCGCGCGAGGGCGCAGTGGAGCAGGTCGACGACGTGCTCGGCGGGCACCTGCCCCTGCGATAGCATCCGGTCACGACAGCGACGGGGGCCGCAGATGACGGACGACGACCGACCGGCCCTGACCGTCGGACGTTCGCTCGGGGCCGTGGGGGGCGGCCTGGCGGCCGGGGTCGCGACCACCGTGGGCGTCGCGATGATCGCGGGTGCCGCCGGCTCGGGCGGCTCGAGCCCGACCGACGGGCTGGGCGTGCTGCTGGTCGGCCTGGCCGGCGGGGTGTTCCTCGGCTGTCTCGTCGCCGCCCTCGTCGTCCTCTTCTCGGTGCGGGGCCGCCGGCACGGCACCCGGTTCTCGGGCCTCTTCTCGGCCGGTCTCGCCCTCCTGCTCGCCTTCGTCGCGATCGGGATCGTCGGCGGACTCGCCGCCCCCGTCACGGACGTCGTGGGGGCCGGGGCCCTCGCGTGGGTGCTGGTGCCCCTGCTCTGGTCGGTGCCGGCCGCGGCCGCCCGCGTCGTGCGGGCCCGTTGGGTCGGCTGGGTCGCCGCGCTCGGCCTCGTCGCCGTGGTGGCGACCATCGGCGTCGCCGACGTGCGCGCCGACCGGGAGCAGGCGCGGTACGACGCCGCGTGGGACGGACCGGTGCTCGTGCCCGGCGAGTCGCCCGGGTCTCCCGTCGACGGCTGGCTGCTGCGGCAGGTGAGCCTGCCGGGGGAGTACTCCGACCTCTCGTACTCGTACGTCTCGCCGGGCGACCAGGTCGTGCAGGACGACGGGACGGTCACGGGCGGCGACGTGCCCGACACCTACTACCAGGTCCGCCTCGTCCCGCCGTCGGACGTCGACACCTACGCACCGTGCGCGTCCGCGGGGTCGTCCTGCCGCTCCGTCGGCACGGCCCTCGGCGGCGAGGTGCTCGCCGACGACTCGAGCAGCACGTGGGTCGTGCGGCTGACGGACGGCGCCGTCAGCGTCGAGGGCTCCCTCGACGACGACGAGGCGCTCGCCGTGCTCGACGACCTGCGGCCCGCCGGGTTCGACGAGGTGCACGACCTGCGGGTCGATCCCGACGTCGCTGTCTGACCTCTGGCCCGACCCGGCCCGGTCCGGTCCGGTCCGAGCCCGGCCCGGCCTCGCGCGGATCGGCCTCGTCCGGACCGGCCTCGTCCCGCCGCTGGCCCCAGTTCTAGTCAGACGCATGAATCACCTGTCGTTCACCCCCCGACGCCCAGGAGCCCGGGGCTATGGTGAACCGTGCTCACCGGCTGGTTACCGGGGCACATCGCGCCCGTCATCGTCGACGTGCGACCGAGCGTGGTCTCCTGATCCGATCCCGCCCGACCTCGTCCGAGGGCGCGACCGCACGCCTCCGCTCGAGCCCGGCTCGACCACGGGGGCGTGTGTCGTCTCCGGCGGCACCGCGGCCCGGCCCCGATGGGGCAGGATCGACACATCATGTCGCCCGCTCCCGCCGCCCCGCTGTCCGCCCTGCTGCCCGAGCGCCCGGGGCCCGAGTCGTACGACCCGGACGCGGCCTACACCGACTTCGCGGCCTGGGCCGAGAGCCGCGGCCTGCCCCTGTACCCGGCGCAGGACGAGGCGATGATCGAGCTGGTCTCCGGCGCCTCCGTCGTCCTCAGCACCCCGACGGGCACCGGCAAGTCGCTGGTCGCCGCGGGCGCCCACTTCGTCGCCCTGAGCCAGGGCAGGCGCACGTACTACACGGCCCCGATCAAGGCGCTCGTCAGCGAGAAGTTCTTCGCCCTCGTCGACCTCTTCGGGCCCGAGGCCGTGGGCATGGTGACGGGCGACTCGTCGGTCAACCCCGACGCCCCGATCATCTGCTGCACCGCCGAGATCCTCGCGAACCTCGCGCTGCGGCACGGGGCCGACGCCGACGTCGACCAGGTCGTCATGGACGAGTTCCACTTCTACGGCGACCAGTCGCGCGGCTGGGCCTGGCAGGTGCCCCTGCTGCTGCTCGAGCGGGCGCAGTTCCTGCTCATGTCGGCCACGCTCGGCGACGTCACCCGCCTCGTCGACGACCTGTCGCGTCGCACCGGCAGGCCCGTCGCCCGCGTCACGGGCGTCGAGCGCCCCGTGCCGCTGCACTACTCGTACGCGCAGACCCCCGTGCAGGAGACGGTCGAGGAGCTGCTCTCGACCGGCGAGGCCCCGGTCTACGTCGTGCACTTCTCGCAGGCGGCGGCCCTCGAGCGGGCGCAGGCGCTGTCGAGCATCAAGGTCGCGAGCCGCGAGCAGCGCGACGAGATCGCCGAGCTGATCGGGGGCTTCCGGTTCAGCACCGGTTTCGGCAAGACGCTCAGCAGGCTCGTCCGCTCCGGCATCGGCGTGCACCACGCGGGCATGCTGCCGAAGTACCGCCGCCTCGTCGAGCAGCTGGCGCAGCGGGGCCTGCTGCGCGTGATCTGCGGCACCGACACCCTCGGCGTCGGCATCAACGTGCCGATCCGCACCGTGCTGCTGACCGCCCTGACGAAGTTCGACGGCACCCGCATGCGGCAGCTCACGGCCCGCGAGTTCCACCAGGTCGCCGGGCGGGCCGGCCGCGCCGGCTACGACACCTCGGGCACGGTGGTGCTGCAGGCGCCGGAGCACGAGATCGACAACCTCAAGGCGATCGAGAAGGCGGGCGACGACCCGAAGAAGAAGCGCAAGATCGTCCGCAAGAAGGCCCCCGAGGGCTTCGTCTCGTGGGGCGAGCCGAGCTTCCAGAAGCTGATCGCCGCCGAGCCGGAGGCGCTGGTCTCGCACATGCAGATCACCCACGCCATGCTGCTGAACGTCATCGGGCGCGGGGGAGACGTCTTCGCGAACGTCCGCTCGCTCGTCTTCGACAACCACGAGCCGAGGGCGGCGCAGTACGCGATGGCGCGCCAGGCCGTGTCGATCTACCGCACCCTGCGCACCGCCGAGGTCGTCGTGCAGGAGCCGGACCCCGAAGGAGGCGCGCCCACGATCCGCCTGACGGTCGACCTCCAGGCCAACTTCGCCCTCAACCAGCCGCTGTCGCCGTTCGCCCTGGCGACGTTCGACGTGCTCGACCGGGAGTCTCCCACCTACGCCCTCGACGTCGTCTCCGTGGTCGAGGCCACCCTCGACGACCCGCGGCCGATCCTCTCGCAGCAGCAGTTCACGGCCCGGGGCGAGGCCGTCGCCGAGATGAAGCGCGAGGGCATCGAGTACGACCAGCGCATGGAGCTGCTCGAGCAGGTGACCTGGCCCAAGCCCCTCGACGAGCTCCTGACGGCCCTGTTCGAGACCTACGCCGCCTCGCAGCCCTGGATCGGCGACTTCGCCCTGAGCCCGAAGTCGGTCGTGCGCGACCTCTACGAGCGGGCGATGACCTTCGGCGACTACGTGGCCTTCTACGGCCTCGCCCGGTCGGAGGGCCTGGTGCTGCGCTACCTGTCCGACGCGTTCCGCGCCCTGCGCCAGACGGTGCCCGACGAGGCGAAGACGCCCGAGCTCGCCGACCTCATCGAGTGGCTCGGCGAGCTGGTGCGCCAGGTCGACTCGAGCCTGCTCGACGAGTGGGAGGAGATGCTGAACCCCCGCGAGGCCGAGGCCCACGACGACATCGTCCCGCCGGTGCTGCGCCGGTTCACGGCGAACGACCGGGCGTTCCGCATCGCGGTGCGCAACGAGATGTTCCGCCGGGTGCAGCTGATGGCCCGGGACGACGCGGAGGGGCTGGGTCGGCTCGACGCCTCCTCGGGGTGGGACGCCGACCGCTGGGGCCAGGCCCTCGACCGGTACTTCGACGAGTACGACTCGATCGGCACCGACACCGACGCGCGCGGGCCGCACATGCTGCAGATCGAGCAGCTGCCCACGGTGTGGCGCGTGCGCCAGATCCTCGCCGACCCGGACGGCGACCACGACTTCGGCATCTCGGCGGTCGTCGACCTCGCCTCGAGCGACGAGCGCGGGGAGGCGGTGGTCACGGTCACGGCGGTGGGCCCGGCCTCGGAGCGCACCGGGGGCATGCTCGTCGAGGAGTAACGTTGACGGCGGCCCTGTCCGACCCCGGCGGCCCGTCATCCCGTCATCCCGGAGCGACCCTCCGGAGCACCGACCCGGCATCCCCTGCCGGGCTCCCCGAGGAGGACCCATGTCTCGTCTGTCCGGAAGAGTCGCGATCGTCACGGGAGCCGCCTCGGGCATCGGCGAGGCCATCGTCCGCCGCTTCGCCGACGAGGGAGCCCAGGTCGTCGCGACCGACATCCTCGACGGGTCGGCCGTCGCGGCCGAGGCGGGCGCCGAGTTCATCCAGCACGACGTCGCCAACGGCGGCGACTGGAAGCGCGTGATGGACAGGGTGGCCGACCGCTACGGGCGGCTCGACGTGCTCGTCAACAACGCGGGCATCGTCTCGGGCCAGTCGATCGACGTGACCCAGCTCGAGAGCTGGAACCGCGTCTTCGCCGTCAACGTCACCGGCGTCATGCTCGGCACCCGCTTCGCCATCGAGCAGATGCGCGCCAACCCGGGGCGCTCGGGCGGCTCCATCATCAACCTCGCACCGGCGACGTCGTTCCTCGGGTTCGGCGACGACGCGGCCTACACCGCCAGCAAGCACGCCCTCGTCGGCCTCACCCGCTCGAGCGCGGCGCACGCGGCGCAAGAGGGCTGGGACATCCGCATCAACTCGCTGCACCCCGGGCCCACCGACACGGCGCTGTTCCGGCGACAGGTCGAGGCCCAGCCCGCCCTGCTCGACGCCTTCAAGACGATGAGCCCGCGCGGGCGCCTCGCCATGCCGGAGGAGGTGGCCGGGCTCGCCCTGCACCTCGCCTCGGACGACTCTGCGTTCTCGACCGGCGCGCAGTTCGTCGTCGACGGCGGGCTGTCGAGCACGCACCCCTCGATGTAGCGCGCGCTGCGCTGCGCTTCACTGCACCGGGTGCCGTGCACCGCACCGGGTCCAGACACGGTGCCGTGTACGAAGCCCGGTGCAGTGCCGTGCGGACGGCCGCCTAGAAGAGCGTGGCGGGCGGCTCGGGCGGCGCCGCGACGGGCGACGTCGTCGCCACGGGCGCGCCGGGCCAGCCGGGGCCGGCGGGCACGTCGGTGCGGTTCTGGAACGCCGTCGCCGCGCCCCGCGCCCGCACGTCGGCGGCCTCGTTCATCTCGTGGCCGACGTGGCCGCGGACCCACTCGAAGGTGACCTTCCGCCCGGCGAGGGCGTCGTCGAGCTCCTTGAGGATCTCGACGTTGAGCACCGGCTTGCCGTCGGCCTTGCGCCAGCCCTTGCGCTTCCAGCCGGGCATCCACTCGGTGCAGGCCTTGATCGTGTACTGGCTGTCGCACAGCACGTGGACGGGCTCGTCGGCACCGGCCGTGGCCCGCAGCAGCTCGAGCACCGCCGTGAGCTCGCCCTGGTTGTTCGTCGCCCGCGGCCAGCCGCCCGCGGCCCAGCGGTCGTCGTCGACGTACCAGGCCCAGCCGGCGGGGCCGGGGTTGCCGAGGGCGGATCCGTCAGCGGCGGCGACGATCGTCATGGGTGCTCCTTGCTCGAGATGTGCGCCCACCACGGTACGCGAGCGGGCGGCGCCTCCTCGACCCGCGCCTCCTCGTGCCGGCGGCTCAGCCGACCTGGTCCGGGTGCGAGCCGGACCGCTCGCCGCTGTCGAGGGCGGCGAAGGCCGCCAGGTCGTCCTCGTCGAGCTCGAAGCCGAACACGTCGAGGTTCGACCGCAGCCGCACCGGGCTGACCGTCTTGGGGATCACGACGAGCCCCTGCTGCAGGTGCCACCGGATGACGGCCTGCGCGGGCTGGACGCCGTGCTTCGCGGCGACGCGGCCGACCACCGCGTCGTCGAGCACGCGACCCCGGGCCAGGGGCGACCAGGCCTCGACGGCGATGCCGCGGGCGGCACAGAACTCGCGCAGCTCGTGCTGCTGCAGCCACGGGTGCGCCTCGACCTGGTCGATCACGGGCACCACGCTCGTCTCGCCGAGCAGCCGCTCGAGGTGGTGCACCTGGAAGTTGCTGACGCCGATCGACCGGGCCCGCCCCTCCTCGGCGATGCGCTCGAGGGCACGCCAGGTCTCGACGTACCTGTCCTGCGTCGGGGCGGGCCAGTGGATCAGGTACAGGTCGACGTGGTCGGTGCCGAGGCGGTCGAGGCTGGCGTCGAACGCGCGCAGCGTCTCGTCGAAGCCCTGCTCGGTGTTCCAGACCTTGGTCGTGACGAACACCTCGTCGCGGGGCACGTCGGAGGCGCGGATCGCCTGGCCGACGCCGACCTCGTTGCCGTAGAACGACGCCGTGTCGACGTGCCGGTAGCCGAGCTCGAGGGCGGTGGCGACGACGGTGCGCGCCTCGTCGTCGGCGACCTTGTAGACGCCGAGGCCGAGCTGGGGGACGAGGGCGCCGTCGGAGAGGGCGACGGCGGGGACGGTGGTCTCGGGCATGCCCCGATCCTGCCACCCGGCCGCCGCTGTGGACGAGGAGGCGCGGGTCAGCTCGCCTGGACCGGCACCGGCTCGGTGTCGGGCAGCGGGCTCGCGTCGCGACCCCGCAGGTCGGGCAGCCAGCGGTGGAACACGACGCCGACCACGACGCCCACGGCGGCGAAGGCCGCGGCGACGACGAGCCCGCCCTGGCCGCCGATGCGGTCGATCCAGAACCCGGCGATCGCCGAGCCGAGGGCCGACCCGATCAGCTGGCCGGTGCCCGCCCAGCCGTACGCCTCGGCGGTGTCGCTGAACTTCACGCTCGACGACACGACGGCGAACATGACCGCGAGGGCCGGCGCGATGCCGACTCCCGCCACGAGCAGCGCGCCGCTGAGCGGCAGCAGCCCGCTGACGAAGATGGCCAGCACCATGCCGACGAAGACGATGGCGAGGCGGCGGGCGAGGGCCCACGGGCCGACGGGCACGTGGCCGAGGGCGAGGCCGCCGACGAGTGAGCCGAGGGCGAAGACGGCCAGGGCGATGCCCGAGTCGGCGCTGCCCTCGCCGAACAGCGCGACGACGCCCGCCTCGACGGCCGCGCAGGCGCCGATGAGCAGGAACCCCGCGACCGTGGCCAGCAGCACGGGCGGCCGGGCGAGCACCTTGCCGAACGACCGCTTGCTGCGCGGGATCCGCACCCGCCCCACCTCGGGCGACGCGATGAACCAGATGCCCCCGCCGACGAGGAACAGCGCGGCGAGCCAGATGGCCTCGCGCGTGCCCACCTGCGTGCCGACGAAGGTGGTGATGACGGGCCCCGCGACCCAGATGATCTCCTGGGCGGAGGCGTCGAGCGAGAACAGCGGCGTCAGCTGCGACGAGTTGACCATCTTGGGGTAGATGGTGCGGACCGCGGGCTGGATCGGCGGCACGCTCAGCCCCGTGACGAAGCCCAGCGCCATGAAGGCGGGCACCGAGAAGTCGAAGGCCGTGAAGGCGAGCATCGTGACGAGGCAGACGGCCAGCGTGAGCAGCAGCACGGGCCGCATGCCCCAGCGGCCCATCCACCGGCTGGTCAGGGGGCCCGAGATCGCCTGGCCGATGCTCGTGGCGGCGAGCACGAGGCCCGCGGCCGCGTAGGAGTGGTGCACGTGCTCGACGTGCAGGAGGAACGCGAGCGAGAGCATCCCGAAGGGGAAGCGCGCGGTCAGCTGGGCGGCGATGATGCGCCCGACGCCGGGCGTCTTCAGGAGGGAGGTATAGGTGCTCACGAGACGTCGATTCTACGGAGGCGCGGGGCCGTCCGTCAGACCCCTCGCGACACGCCGACGACACGCCGTGGCCCCGAAGTGGGGACGACCCGGCACGGATGTCGGAGGTGGGGACGAACATGTGCACAACGGCCCGGATCCGGGGAGAACTCCCGCAGATCTGTGCAGAACGTGGGGGAACTCCTGTGGAGAACTCCCCCTCGGGAACTACAGGCGTGTAACACCGCATCTAGTTGTGGGCCCTGGTGTCGGCCACTAGATGTAGTATCGAGTGGTCGGCCAGGGCACCACGTGCCCCGGCCCCGAGAACCAGCCGAACGACACTGTCCGACCTCGAGTCGGCCACCGAAACCAGGGGATCCCATGGCCATCACCGTCTACACCAAGCCGTCCTGCGTCCAGTGCACGGCCACCTACCGCGCCCTCGACAACAAGGGCATCGAGTACGAGGTGCTCGACGTGACGGCCGACGACGCCGCGCTCGAGACCGTCAAGGCGCTCGGCTACCTGCAGGCCCCCGTCGTCATCGCCGACGACGACCACTGGAGCGGCTTCCGCCCCGACAAGATCGCCGGTCTGGCCGCTCGCGTCTCCTGACCCGCGCCTCCTCGTGTCGGGGCCGGGCCGCGGCCCGCTCCCGTCACCGGAGGCACAGCACCACGAGCAGAGGAGGCGGTCGTCACCATGGCCCATCTCATCTACTTCTCCAGCGTCTCGGGCAACACGCACCGGTTCGTCGAGAAGCTCGGGGTGCCGGCCGAGCGGATCCCGCTCTTCCCCTCCGAGCCCCCGCTCCACGCCCGTGACCCCTACGTCCTCGTCCTGCCGACCTACGGCGGCGGCGAGGGTCGAGGCGCCGTCCCGAAGCAGGTCATCCGGTTCCTCAACGACGAGGGCAACCGGAGCCTCGTCCGAGGCGTGATCGCCGCGGGCAACACCAACTTCGGAGAGGGGTACTGCCTGGCCGGCGACATCGTCGCGGCCAAGTGCGACGTGCCCCTGCTCTACCGGTTCGAGGTCTTCGGCACCCCGGACGACGTCTCAGCAGTACAGAACGGATTGGAAGAATTTTGGACGCAGCAGTCGACGATCTCGAAGTGATCGCAGCACCCGGGCAGGGCATGAGCATGGACTACCACTCGCTCAACGCGATGCTCAACCTGTACGGCCCGTCGGGCGAGATCCAGTTCGACAAGGACCGCGAGGCGGCGAAGCAGTACTTCCTGCAGCACGTCAACCAGAACACGGTCTTCTTCCACAACCTGCGGGAGCGCCTCGACTACCTCGTCGAGAACGAGTACTACGAGCTGGCGACCATCGAGCAGTACGACTTCGCGTTCATCGAGAAGCTGAACGACCTCGCCTACTCGAAGAAGTTCCGGTTCCAGACCTTCCTCGGCGCGTTCAAGTACTACACCTCGTACACGCTCAAGACGTTCGACGGCAAGCGCTACCTCGAGCGCTTCGAGGACCGCGTCGTCATGACCGCCCTCGGCCTGGCCCAGGGCGACGAGCAGCTCGCGATCGACCTCGTCGAGGAGATCATCGGCGGCCGCTTCCAGCCGGCCACGCCCACGTTCCTCAACACCGCGAAGGCCCAGCGCGGCGAGCTCGTCAGCTGCTTCCTGCTGCGCATCGAGGACAACATGGAGTCCATCTCGCGCGGCATCAACTCGTCGCTGCAGCTGTCGAAGCGCGGCGGCGGCGTCGCCCTGTCGCTCTCGAACATCCGCGAGGCGGGCGCCCCGATCAAGCAGATCGAGAACCAGTCGTCGGGCATCATCCCCGTCATGAAGCTCCTCGAGGACAGCTTCAGCTACGCGAACCAGCTGGGTGCCCGTCAGGGCGCCGGCGCCGTGTACCTCAGCGCGCACCACCCCGACATCATGCGGTTCCTCGACACCAAGCGCGAGAACGCCGACGAGAAGATCCGCATCAAGACGCTGTCCCTCGGCGTCGTCGTGCCCGACGTCACGTTCGAGCTCGCCAAGAACAACGAGGACATGTACCTCTTCTCGCCGTACGACGTCGAGAAGGTCTACGGCATCCCCTTCGGCGACGTGCCGATCAGCGAGAAGTACCGCGAGATGGTGGCCGACGGCCGCATCAAGAAGACCAAGATCAAGGCGCGCGACTTCTTCCAGACGATCGCCGAGATCCAGTTCGAGTCGGGCTACCCCTACATCGTCTTCGAGGACACGGTGAACGCGGCCAACCCCATCAAGGGCCGCATCAACATGTCGAACCTCTGCTCGGAGATCCTGCAGGTCAACACCCCCACCACGTTCAACGAAGACCTGTCGTACGCCGAGATCGGCAAGGACATCTCGTGCAACCTCGGCTCGATGAACATCGCGCTGTCGATGGACGCCCCCGACTTCGGCAAGACCGTCGAGACCGCCATCCGCGGCCTCAGCGCCGTGAGCGACATGAGCCACATCCAGTCGGTGCGCTCGATCGAGGTCGGCAACGACCAGTCGCACGCCATCGGCCTCGGCCAGATGAACCTGCACGGCTACCTGGCGCGCGAGCACGTGCACTACGGCAGCGAAGAGGCGATCGACTTCACGAACATCTACTTCTACACGGTGCTGTTCCACGCCCTGCGCGCCTCGAACACCATCGCGATCGAGCGCGGCGTCACCTTCGGCGGCTTCGAGGACTCGAAGTACGCGTCGGGCGAGTTCTTCGACAAGTACACCGAGCAGGCGTGGGTGCCCGCGACCGAGCGCGCGGCCGGCCTCTTCGCCGCGTCGGGCGTCGCGATCCCCACGCAGGACGACTGGCGCCAGCTCAAGGCCAGCGTCATGCAGCACGGCCTCTACAACCAGAACCTGCAGGCGGTGCCCCCGACCGGCTCGATCTCGTACATCAACCACTCGACGTCGTCGATCCACCCGATCGCGTCGAAGATCGAGATCCGCAAGGAAGGCAAGCTCGGCCGCGTCTACTACCCGGCGCCGTTCATGACGAACGAGAACCTCGAGTATTACACCGACGCGTACGAGATCGGCCCCGAGAAGATCATCGACACCTACGCCGCGGCGACGCAGCACGTCGACCAGGGCCTGTCGCTGACCCTGTTCTTCAAGGACACCGCGACCACCCGCGACATCAACAAGGCCCAGATCTACGCATGGCGCAAGGGCATCAAGACGATCTACTACATCCGTCTGCGCCAGCTCGCCCTCGAGGGCACCGAGGTCGACGGCTGCGTCAGCTGCATGCTGTAGGCCCCACGGCCTCGGCCTCCGGGCCACCCGGCGGGGGCCGGTCTCGACGACCGGCCCCCGCCTCCTGAACTGAAGTCCACGGCACCACCCCGACGGAAGAGATGACATGACCATCACCGACAAGCTCGACGCGGTCGCCGGCGACCCGGTGCACGCGACCGGCAAGTCCGTGCCGCTCGTGCGCAGCGTCAACGCGATCAACTGGAACCGCATCCAGGACGACAAGGACGTCGAGGTCTGGAACCGCCTCGTCAACAACTTCTGGCTGCCCGAGAAGATCCCGCTGTCGAACGACGTGCAGTCGTGGAACACGCTCACCCCCGAAGAGCAGCAGCTCACGATGCGCGTCTTCACGGGCCTGACGCTGCTCGACACCATCCAGGGCACCGTGGGCGCGATCAGCCTCATCCCCGACGCGATCACGCCCCACGAAGAGGCCGTCTACACGAACATCGCGTTCATGGAGTCGGTGCACGCCAAGAGCTACTCGTCGATCTTCTCGACCCTCGCGTCGACGCCCGAGATCGACGACGCCTTCCGCTGGTCGGTCGAGAACCCGAACCTGCAGAAGAAGGCCCAGATCGTCCTCGACTACTACACGGGCGACGACCCGCTGAAGCGCAAGGTCGCGTCGACCCTGCTCGAGTCGTTCCTGTTCTACAGCGGCTTCTACCTGCCGATGTACTGGTCGTCGCGCGCCAAGCTCACCAACACGGCCGACCTGGTCCGCCTCATCATCCGCGATGAGGCCGTGCACGGGTACTACATCGGCTACAAGTTCCAGAAGGGCCTCGAGGGCGCCTCGGACGAGCGCAAGCAGGAGATCAAGGACTACACGTTCAACCTGCTCTTCGAGCTCTACGAGAACGAGATCCAGTACACACAGGATCTCTACGACACCGTCGGCCTGACCGAGGACGTCAAGAAGTTCCTGCACTACAACGCCAACAAGGCGCTGATGAACCTCGGCTACGAGCCGATGTTCCCCAAAGAGACGACCGACGTGAACCCGGCGATCCTGTCGGCGCTCTCGCCCAACGCCGACGAGAACCACGACTTCTTCTCGGGGTCCGGCTCGTCGTACGTCATCGGCAAGGCCGAGAACACCGAGGACGAGGACTGGGACTTCTAGCCCTCCCTCTCTCTCTCGCACCGTTCAGGAACCCGCGTCCTGATCCTTCACGGATCAGGGCGCGGGTTCCTGCGTCGTGCCCCGTGCAGGACGTCGCGGTGCCCCGTTCCTGAACCGTGAGCGTGCCGGCGAGGAGGCGCGGGTCGGCTGACCGGAGGAGGCGCGGGTCGGCTGACCGGGGGAGGCGCCCCGCCTCGCCGCGCGGCAGCATGGAGGCGACCCTGGCACGAGCCCCGAGCTGACCGACGGAGCACCGATGACGACGAGCCCGCACGCCCGACCTCCCGCCGGCCCCGGCGGTGTGACCGGCTCCGGGGACGCGGCCGCCGACGCGTGCGACCTCGACGAGTCGACGGAGGCGGAGTGGCAGCCGGTCGCGGCGCACGTGGCCGGCGACCGCTACCTGGCCGCGGACTCGGCCGACGCCTCCTCGGGGTCGATCGTCGTCGGCCTGCGCGTCGCGTGGTGGCCGGTGATCGCCTTCGTGCTGGTCTCGTTCGGCCTGGCCTGGCTCGTCTGCCTGCCGCTCTGGCTCGGCGACGGCATCGCGAGCCCGCTGCTCGGCGTCTGCGCCCTCGTCATGATGTCGACCCCCGCGATCGGCGCCCTCGTGGTCAGCCGGTTCGTCGACCGTCCGGCGTCGATCCCGAGGGCGCTCGGGCTGTGGCCGCTCCGCCCCGTCGGGCGACTGCTCGGGTACCTCGGCCTCGGTCTCGTCGTGCCCATGCTGCTCGTGCTCGTCGCCCTGCCGATCGGCGCCGCCCTCGGGTCCTACCCGGCCGACGTCACCGGGTTCTCGGCGTTCCGCGAGCTGACCGAGCAGCAGGTGGCGCAGGCCACCGCGGGCCTCGGCGACCCGGGCCCGTTGCCGCCGATCGGCCTGCTCGTCGCCCTGCAGCTCGTCTCGATCCCGGTCGGCGCGGTCGTCAACGCCGTGCCCGCGCTGGGGGAGGAGCTCGGCTGGCGCGGGTTCCTGCTGCCGCGCCTCCTGCCCCTCGGCACCGCGCCGGCCGTCGTGCTCAGCGGAGTCGCGTGGGGGCTCTGGCACGCGCCGCTGATCCTGTTGGGCTACAACTACGGCGTCGAGACGCCCGGCTGGCTCGGCGTGGTCATGATGACGGGCACCTGCGTGGTCGTCGGGGCGGTGTTCTCGTGGCTGCGGCTGCGCTCGGCCAGCGTCTGGCCGGCCGCGCTCGCCCACGGCGCGTTCAACGCCGCAGCCGGGTCGTACCTGCTCTTCGCGGCGGCCGGGCAGCCGATCGACCTCGTGCAGGGCACGATCCTCGGCTGGTCGGGCTGGATCGTCCCCGTGCTGCTCGTCGTCGTGCTCGCCGCGACGGGCCAGTTCCGTCGACCGGGTGCCTCCCGCCGCCGCTGAAGCGTGCATCGAATTGCCCCGAACTGCTGCCTGGCGGGGCGGGAGGCAGCAGTTCGGGGCAACTCTAATCAGGACCGAGGGCGACCGCGAGCGGGGCTACTGCTCGGTGTGCCCGAGGTCGGGGTCGGCCACGAACGACACGACCGGCGCAGCGGCCGCGCCCGTCTCGAAGACGACGAGGTCGTTGTCGCCCGCCCGCAGCTGCTCACCGGGCACGTAGAGCGTGTGCTGCGGCCCGCGCGTCCAGTACCGCCCGAGCGAGAAGCCGTTGACGAACGCGACGCCCTTGCCCCACGAGCGTGTGTCGAGGAACAGGTCGGCCGGCTCGTCGAGCGTCACCGTCGCGTGCGCGAAGACCGGCCCGTCGAAGGTCGTCGGGGCGGAGGAGGCGCGGGCCGGGTCGGCCGTCGCGGTCGCGTCGCCGGACAGCGTCGCCACCACCGCGTCCAGGTCGAGCGGCGTGCTGCGCCATCCGGTCAGCTCGACGCCGTCGAGCAGCGCCGGGCCGACGAGGCCCTTCGCCTCGCCGATGCGGACG
The DNA here is from genome assembly GCF_011761235.1 of Frigoribacterium faeni. Classification (GTDB taxonomy): domain Bacteria; phylum Actinomycetota; class Actinomycetes; order Actinomycetales; family Microbacteriaceae; genus Frigoribacterium; species Frigoribacterium faeni_A. The sequence continues at coordinate 202,698 of NZ_JAAOYW010000002.1, read as the reverse complement.
CCGTAGTTGACGCGTCCCTGGTCCTCGACCAGCACCTCGAGCACCCGTCCGGGCGGGACGCTGATCGCGCGCTCGTGCTGGTCGCGCTGCAGCACGCCGACGCGCAGCCCGTCGACCGAGACGACGGCGCGGTCGCGCACCCCGGCGAACGACAGCACCCGCGTCCGGTCGCCCGCCGGCAGCTCGACCCGGTGCAGGGCGAAGCCGCGGTAGGTGCCGAGCGCGTCCATCGTGGGCACGCCGGGCGTCCCGCGCCAGCCCGCGGCGCCCACCCCGTCGCCGCCGGCACCGTCCCCGACGACGTCGCCGAGGCGCACCGCCCGGTCGAACGTCGTCGACAGCACGGGCGACGGCGTCCGCCGCGCCGGCACCTCGTCGGGCACGGGCAGGTGCCTGCCGATCACCTCGCGGAACGCGAAGAACTTGTCGGTCGGCCAGCCCGCCTCGTCGAGCGGGGCGTCGTAGTCGTACGACGTGACGTGCGACTGGTAGGTGCCCTTGTGGTTCGCGCCGTTGCTGAAGCCGAAGTTGGTGCCGCCGTGGAACATGTAGACGTTGAGCGACGCACCGGCCGCCAGCAGCGCGTCCAGCTCGCGCGCCGCCTCCTCGACCGGGGTCGTGTGGTGGTGCTCGCCCCACTGGTCGAACCAGCCGTCCCAGAACTCCGAGCACATCAACGGTCCTGTGGGCTGGTGGCGGCGCAGGGTGGCGAGCCGCTCCTCCGCGCGCGACCCGAAGCTGCCCGTCGTGTGCAGCTCGGGCAGGGTGCCCGCCGCGAGCATCTCGTCGGTCGGCTGGTCGACCGTCGTCAGGGGCACGACCACGCCGGAGGCGCGGGTCAGGTCGACGAGGTGCCGCAGGTACCCGGCGTCGTCGCCGTAGGCCCCGTACTCGTTCTCGATCTGCACGAGCACGACGGGCCCGCCGTGGTCGATCTGCCGGGGCACGACGATCTCGTAGACCCGGGCGAGGAACTCGTCGACGGCGGCGAGGTACAGCGGCTCGCTGCGGCGCACGCCGACGGCGGGGTCGTCGAAGAGCCAGCCGGGCAGGCCGCCGCCGTCCCACTCGGCGCAGATGTACGGCCCGGGGCGCACGATCGCGTGCATGCCCTCGGCGGCGACGAGGTCGAGGAACCGGCCGAGGTCGAGGCCGCCGCTGGTGTCGAAGTCGCCCCGGCGCGGCGAGTGCGCGTTCCACGCGACGTAGGTCTCGATGGTGTTGAGGCCCATCAGCCGCGCCTTGTGGATGCGGTCGGCCCACTGGTCGGGGTGCACCCGGAAGTAGTGCAGGGCGCCGGCGACGACCCGGTGGGGGGCGCCGTCGAGCTCGAAGTGGTCGGGGCCGATCACGAAGCGGGTGCTCGTGGGGGCGGTGCTGCTGATGATGATCCTCCGGGGGGCGTGGCAGCGGGGAGGCGCGACGTGCGTCGTGCCTCCCCGCTGCGGTGGTGGGGCGGCGCCGTGGTCAGGCGGCGCCGTGGTGCTGTGGTGCTGCGGTGCTGCGGTGCTGCGGTGCTACTTCGTCTCGACGGTGAAGCCCTGCTGCTCACCGTACGAGGCCGTGGCCTTCGCCCAGTCCTCGAGCACGGGGTCGAGCGAGGTGCCGTTCGTGTAGGCCGACGACGCGCTGTCGCTGAAGATGCTGTTCGCGTAGACCTGGAACGGCAGGTACTGCCAGTCGGGCAGCACGTCCTTCGCGGCGGCGGAGAGCACCTCGTTGATCTTCTGGCCGCCGAAGTACTCGGGGGCCTCGCTGAGGAACTCCTCGCTGTCGAGGTCGGCGACGGTGGACGGGAACCCGCCGGCGTCGAACGAGATCTGGCGCCCCTCCTCCTCGGCGGTCGCGAACTTGGCGAACTCGGCGGCGACCAGCTTGTTCTGCGACTGCTGCATGACGGCGATCGACGACCCGCCGTTCTCGGCGGTCGCGGTGTCGCCCGCCTCGTACTGCGGCATCGGGGCGACGCGCCACTGGCCGGAGCCGTCGGCGGCCTGCGCCTCGAGGTTGCCGGGCATCCAGGCGCCGGTGAGCATCGTGGCGATCGAGCCGTCGCCCAGGGCGCGGAACCACTCGTCGGTCCAGCCCGGGGTCTGCGCGAGCGAGCCGTTCTCGACCAGGGTGTTCCAGGTCGACGTCCAGCGCTTGGCGCCCTCGTCCTGCAGGTCGATCGAGACGGTGTCGCCGTCGACCGAGTAGGGGTGGCCGCCGGCCTGCCAGATCATGCTGGTCGTGAAGCCCGCGTCGCCGGTGTCGCCGGCGATGTACTGGTTCGGGTCGGCGGCGTGCATGGTCTCGGCCGCGGCGACGTACTCGTCCCACGTCGTCGGCACGGCGATGCCGTACTTGTCGAAGACGTCCTGGCGGTAGAACATCGCCATGGGGCCCGAGTCCTGGGGCAGGGCGTACACGGCGTCGCCGTCGGAGACCGAGTTCCAGGTCGAGGCGGTGAAGTCGTCCTCGAGGTCGCCGTAGCCGTAGCCGCTGAGGTCGGCGAGCGAGTCTCCGAGCGAGAACTGGGGGATCGCGAAGTACTCGACCTGGGCGACGTCGGGGGCGCCCTTGCCGGCCTTGATGGCGTTCTGCAGCTTGGTGTACTGGTCGGCGCCGGTGCCGACGTTCTGCACGTCGACGGTGATGTCGGGGTACTTCGCCTCGAAGGCCTCGGCGATGGGCTCGACGGCGGGCGCCCAGGCCCAGACGGTGATCGACGACTTCTCGGTCAGGGCGGCGGCGAGCTCGTCGCTGGTCGCGGTGTCGGCGCTCGCACCGCCTCCGGAGCCGGACGAGCAGGCGGCGAGCGAGCCCGCCAGGGCGATGCCGAGACCGAGGGCGACGGCGCGCTTCACGGTGCGGGGGAGGGTGTGGGACATGGGTGGTGCCTTTCACTTCATCGTGGAGGTGGGACGGGGTGGTGCGGACCTGCTGCGGTGCGGGGGCGGTCCGGTGGTGCGGGAGGGGACGAGGAGGGGCGGGTCGGCCTGGCCGGGCCGGTTCAGGCCTTGACGCCGCCGGCCGACAGGCCGGACTGCCAGTAGCGCTGGAGGAACAGGAACGCCACGACGATCGGGATGATCGCGAGGAACGAGCCCGTGATGACCAGGTTGTAGATCGGGTCGCCGCCGACGGTGGTCGACTGCGCGTTCCACTGGTTGAGGCCGACCGTCAGGGGGTACCAGCGCGAGTCGCTGAGCATGATCAGCGGCAGGAAGTAGTTGTTCCAGGTCGCGACGATCGAGAACAGCAGCACGGTGATGAGGCCGGGGCTGAGCAGGCGCAGGCTGATCGTGAAGAAGGTGCGCACCTCGCTCGAGCCGTCCATGCGCGCCGCCTCGAGGATCTCGGTCGGCACCGAGTCGACGGCGTAGGTCCAGATCAGGTACAGGCCGAAGGGGCTGATCAGCGAGGGCAGGATGATCGCCCAGGGGGTGTTGGTCAGGCCCATCTGGCTGAACATGAGGAACGTCGGGACGGCGAGGGCGGTGCCGGGGATGGCGACCGCGCCCAGCACGACCGCGAAGACGGCCTTCTTGCCCGGGAAGTCGAACTTGGCCAGGCCGTAGCCGGCCAGCGTGGCCAGCAGGGTCGCGCCTCCTGCGCCCACCACCACGTAGAGCAGCGTGTTGCCGAGCCAGCGGACGAACTCGCCGCCGCCGTAGGTGAACACCCCGCGGACGTTGTCGACCAGGGCGAAGTCGCCGCTGAACCACAGGCCGAACGAGCTGAAGAGGGCCTCCTGCGTCTTGGTCGAGTTGACGAAGAGCCAGAACAGGGGCAGCACCGAGTAGACGAGCAGCAGGGCCATGACGACGGTGAGCAGCACGCTGCGCTTGTCGCGCGGGGCGCCGGCCCGGCGCTTGCGAGCCGTGACGGCCCGGCTCGGAGCGACGGTGGGGGTGCCGGCGTCGGGCGCGGCGACGGGGGAGCCGGTGAGGGTCGACATCAGGAGTCCTTCCGGGTGCCGACGAGCTGCACCACGTAGGCGACGACCATCGTCAGGACGCCCATGATGATCGCGATCGCGGCGGAGTAGTTGTACTGCTGGCCCGCGAACGACAGGTTGTACGCGTACATGTTCGGGGTGAAGAAGGTGCTGATCGCGTTGGGCGCCAGCGTCTGCAGGATGTTCGGCTCGTTGAAGAGCTGGAAGCTGCCGATGATCGAGAAGATGACGCCGATGACGAGCGCGCCGCGGATGGCCGGCAGCTTGATGTTCCGCACGATGCGGAACGGGCCGGCGCCGTCGAGCTCGGCGGCCTCGTAGAGGTCGGGCGAGATCACGCGGAGGGCGGCGTAGAACAGCAGCATGTTGTAGCCGACGAACTCCCACGTGACGATGTTGCCGATCGACGCGAGCACCCAGCTCTGCGAGAGCAGGTCGGGGAGGTCCCAGCCGGTGGCGTCCTCGAGGTTGCCGACGAGGCCGAAGCGGTTGCCGTAGATGAAGCCCCACATGAGCGCGGCGACGACGGCGGGCACGGCGTAGGGCAGGAAGATCGAGATGCGGAAGAACGCCGTGAAGTGCATCCGCGCCGAGTCGAGCGCGAGGGCCGCGGCCAGCGCGACGGCCAGCATGACCGGCACCTGCACGACGAGGAACAGGGCGACGCGGCCGAGGGCGTCCCAGAAGTTCGGGTCGGAGAGGGCCTGCAGGTAGTTCGCCGCACCGACGAACGCGGTGCCGCCGATCATCTTCTCCTGGAACAGGCTGAGGTAGATCGCGTAGACCACCGGGGCCACGAGCACGAGCGCGAAGACGACGAGGAACGGGAGGACGAAGCCCCAGCCCGTCCAGCGTCGCCTGTCGCGACGGATCGGCGACCCGCTGCGCGGCGACGACGACGTCGCCTCGGAGCGGGTCGCGGGTGTCGACAACGTCGTCATGTCCATCCACTTCATCGGGGTAGGGAGCCGTTGACACGCTGCCCGGGAGGGTGCGTGTTTACGTAAACATCTGGGATGCTCGCAACCATGACACCTCCGCCGTCCGAAATCAAGTCGGCATCTCGACGCACACCGCGCACCCGCACGGTGTCCATGGCCGACGTCGCCGCGCGCGCCGGCGTCTCGTCGCAGACCGTCTCTCGCGTGTCGAACGGCGCGCACAACGTCGAGGACGGCACGCGGCGCAAGGTGCTCGACGCCATGGCCGCGCTCGACTACCGGCCCAACAGCGCCGCCCGCGCGCTGAAGACCGGGCGGTTCCGCAGCGTCGGCGTGATCATGTTCACGCTGTCGACGCTGGGGAACATGCGCACCCTCGACGCGATCGTGACCGCCGCCTCCGGGGCCGGCTACACGATCACGCTGATGCCGGTCGCCCAGCCCACCGAGGGCGAGGTGGCCGGGGCCTTCAGCAGGCTGCAGGAGGAGGCGGTCGACGGGGTCGTCATCATCATCGAGGCGCACATGCTCGACCGCGCCGACGTCATCATCCCCAGCGGCCTGCCCGTCGTCATCATCGACTCGGACGCGGGCGACCCCTTCGTCGTGGTCGACACCGACCAAGAGCAGGGCACGCGCCTCGCCACGCAGCACCTCATCGACCTCGGGCACACGCGGATCGTGCACGTCGCCGGGCCCGACACCTCGTACTCGGCGACCCGGCGCGCGGCGTCGTGGCACGCCACCATGCGCGACGCGGGCCTCGACCCCGAGCCGCCGCTCGGGGGCGACTGGACGACCGCCTCCGGCCACCGCCTCGGCCACGCGATCGCGGGCCGCGACGACGTCACCGCCGTCGTCGCCGCCAACGACCAGATGGCGCTCGGGGTCATGCACGCGCTGCACGAGCGGGGGCGGTCGATCCCGGGCGAGATCAGCGTCGTCGGCTTCGACGACACCGACGAGTCGGGGTCGTTCTGGCCGCCGCTCACGACCGTGCACCAGGACTTCGGCGAGATCGGCGCGCGGTCGATGCGCGTGCTGCTCGAGATGCTCGACGGCCGGCAGCCGTCGGGCGACCGCATCGTGCCGACGCGGCTCGTCGTGCGCGAGAGCGCCGGGCCGGTGCCGACGGGGCGCTGAGGTCGGCCCGGGAGGCCCGGGCGGCGCCGGCGGCGCGGGGGTCGGAGGCGCGGCTCGGGCGGGCCCGGGAGGCCCGGGCGCAGGAGGCGCGGGTCAGACCCGCTGCAGCGCCTCCCGGATCGCGGCCACGCCGACGCGCACCTCGTCGAACGTCGTGCTGAGCGGCGAGAGGCCGATGCGCAGGGCGTCGGGGCCGCGGAAGTCCGGCACCACCCCCTCCTGCCAGAGCGTCGCGACGACCTCGCGGAACCGCGGGTGCCGCACCGTCACGTGGCTGCCCCGCCGCTCGTGCTCGCGCGGCGTCGCCGTCGTCACGCCGAGCGGCGCCAGCCACGCGTCGACGAGGTCGAAGGCGTAGTCGGTCAGCGCGAGCGACTTCGCCCGGATGGCCTCGATGCCGGCCTCGTCGATCGCGTCGAGCATGTCCTGCATCGCGAGCATGCCCACGACCGGCGGGGTGCCGCTGACGAACCGACGGATGCCGGCCGCCGGCTCGTAGCCCGGGGCCATCGCGAAGACGTCGGCCGCGCCCATCCAGCCCTGCACGGGCTGGTCGAGCTCGGGCAGCAGGTCGGCCCTCGCATAGAGGAACGCGGGGGCGCCCGGCCCGCCGTTGAGGTACTTGTAGGTGCAGCCGACGGCGACGTCGACCCCCCACTCGTCGAGCTCGGTCGGCACGACCCCGACCGAGTGGCAGAGGTCGGCGACGACGAGCGCTCCGGCCTCGTGCACGACCTCGGTGATCGCGGGCAGGTCGGCGAGGAACCCCGACCGATACGACACGTGGTTCACGAGCACGACCGCGGTGTCGGGCCCGACGACCTCGCGCACCTGCTCGGGCGTCACGCCGCGCGTCTCGTCGACGCTCAGCCAGCGCACCGTGGCGCCGCGTTCGCGGGCGATGCCCTCGACGACGAAGCGGTCGGTGGGGAACTGGTCGTCGTCGATGACGATCTCGTGCCGGCCGGGCCGGGCGGCCAAGGAGGCGCGGATCGCCTTGTAGAGCAGCACCGTCGTCGAGTCGGCGACCACCGTCTGCCCGGGGGCGGCGCCGAGCGCCGCGGCGCCGATGCGGTCGCCGAGCTCGGTCGGCAGCTGCATCCAGCGCTCGTCCCACGAGCGGATCAGCCGCGTGCCCCACTCGCCGCGGACGAACGCGTCGAGCCGCGCCGGCGTCGCCGCCATGGGCCGGCCGAGCGAGTTGCCGTCGAGGTACGACACGACGTCGCCCGCGGGCAGGAACAGCGCCGTGTGGTGCGCGAGCGGATCGGCCGCGTCGCGGTGCGCGCTCGCCAGCGGGTCGTCGAGCTCGTCCGGGTCGGCCGGCGGCGCGGCGGGCACGGCCGAGGCCAGGGCCGACGCGGGGGCGGCGGGGGAGTCGGAGGCGGCGGGACCCGAGGGCGAGCCGGGGGCGGCGGAGGCGGTGGTCACGGGAGCAGCTCCTGCAGGGTCGAGGCGGTGAGGACGGAGGCGCGGGCCAGCCACGCGGGATCGTCGCGCTCGTCGTCGGGCGGCGGCTGCGGCACCCACGACGCGCGCGGTGTCCAGTGTGCGCCGTCGTGCCCGGCGTCGAGCGAGTCGTCGCTGCCGAGCGCCGTCAGCAGGGCGTCCCGGTCGAGCCCGACACGCTGGAGCGCCCGCAGCTCGCGCTCGTTCACCCCGACCGGCAGGTCGCCGTTGCCGAGGTCGGTGCCGTAGAGCACGTGGCCGCCCCGGTCGCGGAACCCGCGCAGGTTGGCGATCGCCACCTCCTGCACGGGGCTGGCCGGCCGCGACCCGGCCGACCCGTCGTCGCCGGCGTCGGGGTCGGCGCGGTGGATGTCGAGCGTGCTGATCCACGTGCCGTCGGCCGCGCGGTCGAGGAGGTCGTCGGGCAGCAGCTCGCTGAACGGCGTGTGGGCGAACCGCAGCAGGCCGGCGTCGAGGGCGCGGCGCACCTGCCCGGGGCCCTGCACGTGCGCCACGGTGAGCAGCCCCACGCGCTCGGCGGCCGTCGCGATCGCCCGGAGCACGTCGTCGTCGAAGACGGGGCCGGCGTCGGCGTTCAGGGTGAGCTTGACCACGGAGGCGCCGAGGTCGTGCATCCGCACCACGGCCCGCTCGGCGTCGGCCGCGTCGGCCACGACGACCGACGCGTCGTCGGGGGCCCAGCCGGCCCGTGACGGGTAGCCGTCGGGCGGGCAGAGCAGGCCGCCCGCCACCTGCACCTCGGGCCAGCCCGGGTCGACGCGGCCGCGCTCGGGCCAGAGGGCGGCGACGTCGGGGCTCCAGCCGAGGTCGAGCACGCGGCCCACGCCGCCGCGTGCGAGCTGCGCCGGCTCGACGAGGCCGAGGTGCACGTGCGAGTCGGTGAACGGCGAGAAGAGCGTGCCGGGCAGGTGCGGCAGGTCGGCGTGCTCGGGGCCCGCCGCCCCGACGAGGTGGACCGCCGCGGGCGAGACGCGCACGACGCTCGGGCCGTGCCACCTGCCCGACCAGGCCCGGTCGACGGTGACGAGTCGCGCCTCCTGCTGCATGGCTCCACCGTAGGGGGCGCCGCCGACGCCCGCGGCCCGTCACGGGCCCGTCCCGTCGAGGGCGGGTCGTCCGGCGCGAGGGCGGGTGCACGGCGACCCGCCCTCGGCCCGGAACGCCCGCCGTCGACCGCAGGAGGCGCGGGTCAGCCGGGCAGGAGGCGCGGGTCAGCCGGGCAGGACCGCGCGGCTCGCCCGCGTCACGTACGGCAGCCGGATCGTGTCGACGCCGCGGGTGTCGGGGTGCGTGTCGAGCAGCCGGCCGACGTCGCGGAGCACCTGGGCGCGGTCGTCCTCCGACAGGGTGATGACGTAGCTGCGCGAGGCGATCATCGCGAGCAGTTCGTCGCGGCCGAGCTCGTGCACCCACGGGAAGTCGCGGCGCTCGATCGGGGCGAACGGCTCGCCGACCGTCGGGGCGTCGGACGACATGTCGCGCTCGGCGGGCGAGTGCATCACCTGCGAGAGCTCGGCCAGCCAGGGCACGGTCTCGTCGCGGATGTTCCAGAGCAGGGCCAGCGTGCCGCCCGGTCGCAGCACGCGGGCGACCTCGGGCACGGCCGCGGCGGGGTCGACCCAGTGCCAGGCCTGGGCGACGAAGACGGCGTCGACGCACGCGTCGTCGAGGGGCATCGCCTCGGCCGAGCCGGCGAGCGACGTCGCCTCGGGCACCGCCCGCTCGAGCGCCCCGCGCATGCCCTCGCTGGGCTCGACGGCGGTGACCTGCTCGGCCCGCGGCAGCAGCACGCGGGTGAGCTTGCCGGTGCCCGCTCCCAGGTCGACGACGTGCCGGGCGCCCGGCGGCAGCAGCCACTCGACGGCGTCGACGGGGTACGAGGGGCGGCCGCGCTCGTAGACGTCGGCGGCCTGGCCGAACGAGGACGCGAGGGTGCTGAGGGGGTTCGCCGGGTCGAAGCCGTGCGGCGCGGAGGCGGTGGTCACGCGACCACTGTCGCACGACTCGGGGCGTCACACGGCTATGTGACGGAGCCCGCCCGGAGCACCATGAGGGCATGACGCAGACACCCCCGCAGCCGCTCCGTGTCGTCGCCGTGTCGGGCACGCTGAGCTCTCCCTCGAAGACCGACGCCCTCGTCGACGCCGTGCTCGACGAGCTCGCCCTCGTGCTCCCGATCGAGCGCCACGTGATCCGGCTCAGCGAGCTCGGGCCGCTCTTCGCGGGGGCGCTGACGCGCGACCAGCTCGACGAGCGGGTCGAGCGCGAGCTCCGTGCCGTCGAGGGGGCCGACCTGCTGATCGCGGCCTCGCCGGTCTACCGCGCCTCCTTCACCGGGCTCTTCAAGCACTTCTTCGACTTCGTCGAGCAGTACGCGCTCGTCGACGTGCCGGTGCTGCTCGCCGCGACCGGCGGCAGCGAGCGGCACGCGCTGATCCTCGAGCACTCGCTGCGGCCGCTGTTCGGGTTCTTCCAGGCGCTGACGCTGCCGCTCGGCGTCTACGCGCACGCCAGCGACTTCACCGACCGGCGGGTGACGGCGCCGCTGCTGCAGGAGCGCATCCGCGCGGCGATCGCCCGCGGGCTGCCCCTCATCCGGTCGAGCGTCGACGAGGCACGTCGCATCCAGCGCACCGTCGACGGCGTGCGCGACGAGCTCGACGTGCTGCCGACGCCGGCCGCGCGCGACGCCGTGCCGGTGCGGCTCTACAGCTGACGCCGTCACCTGCCCCGGGGCGACTCGCACGGGGGGAGGTGCCCGTCGCGCGGGCCGGTTAAGCTCGAGCGTGCCCCACGAGAACCCGACTCCCGACCCCCGCGACGTCTCCGTCGCCCGAGCCGAGATCCGCGACGACGAGGCCAAGCGGATGATCGGCATGCTCGCCGCCGGCGAGCTGCCCGTCCGCGCCGCCCAGTGGGTCGCCGACGGCGTCGACGACGAGACGGCCCACGAGCTCGCCGCCGCGACGGGGCGACCGCTGGAGGAGCGGGTCGTCCTCCTGGAACAGTTGGCCGCCTCCTTGGGGCTCGGCTTCGCGAGCACGCGCGAGGCGCGCGCCCACCACGGACAGAGCGTGATCGCGTCGATGACCGCCGCGTCGGCGGCCGGTGACTCGCTCTCGTTCTCGAACTCGTTCAGCGACACCATCGAGGAGTCGGTGCGCGACTCGATCTCGCGGTTGTTCCCGCGCCGCAAGAAGTAGGTGCGGGTGCGGGCGCGGGCGCTGGCGTTGGTGCGTTCGTAATTTGAGACAGTTCCTGCGTGGGGGCGCCTGTCCAGGCCGATCCGACGGGTGCCCGCCGCCCAGATGCTCTCGCATTCGGAGGCGAGGAGGGTCAGGGGCGGCGGGCCGGGCGGCGGGGTCAGGCGGCGGTGACCTCGAGCTCGACGACCACCCACGAGAGGGCGGGCAGCGTGAGGCGGGCGCGGCCGTCGTCGACCGTCACGCCGGCGAGCGGCACGAGGCCGACCGCGTCCTGCGCGTGCTCGGTGTTGGCGGTGAAGCGGTCGCCGCCCTCGGGCACCGCGAGCAGCTCGGCGCGCACGACCCGGCCGCCTGCGAAGCCGCGGAGGACCAGCTCGACGTCCGCCGCCTCCTCGAGTCCGCGGTTGGCGAGGAAGAACACGAGCCGTCCCGACTCCTCGTCCCAGGTCGAGCTGACGTCGACGAGGTCGGCGTCGCCGTACTTCGGGGTGTCGATCTTGTCGCTCGCGACGACGGTGCGGAGGATCTCGCCCTGGGCCAGCGCGGCCATGCGGGCGAACGGCCAGAAGATCGTCTGCCGCCAGGCGGGCCCGCCCTGCTCGCTGCGGATCGGCGCGATGACGTTGACGAGCTGCGCCTGGTTCGCGATCTTGACCCGGTCGCCGTGGCGCAGCAGCGAGTTGAGGAACGTGCCGACGACGACGGCGTCGGTGACGTTGTACTGGTCCTCGATGAGGCGCGGGTGCTCGACCCAGCCCTTCGACACGTTGTGCGGCTGGTCGTCGGTGTCGAGGCCCGTCTGGTACCAGACGTTCCACTCGTCGAACGAGATGTGCACCTGCTTGTCGTGCTTGCCCGCGGCCTTGACGCCGTCGATGGTCGAGACGACCTCGTCGATGAAGGCGTCCATGTCGACCGCCGTCGCGAGGAAGCTCGTCGCGTCGCCGTCGTGCTCCTGGTAGTAGGCGTGCATCGACACGTAGTCGACCTCGTCGTAGGCGTGCGTGAGCACCTCGTGCTCCCACGCGCCGAAGGTGGGCATGCCGCGCCCCGAGCTGCCGACGGCGACGAGCTCGATGGTCGGGTCGACGAACTTCATCGCCTTCGCGGCCTCCGTCGCGAGACGGCCGTACTCCGTCGCCGTCTTGTGGCCGATCTGCCACGGGCCGTCGAGCTCGTTGCCGAGGCACCAGAGCTTGATGTCGAAGGGGTCGGCGGCGCCGTTCGCGATGCGGCGGTCGCTCAGCGCGGTGCCGCCGGGGTGGTTGGCGTACTCGACGAGCTCCCGGGCCGCCTCGACGCCGCGGGTGCCGAGGTTGACGGCCTCCATGACCTCGACCCCCGCCAGTCGCGACCAGTCGACGAACTCGTGCAGGCCGAACGCGTTGGTCTCGACGGTGTGCCAGGCGCCGTCGAGGCGGCGCGGGCGCTGGTCGACGGGGCCGACGCCGTCCTCCCAGTCGTAGCCCGACACGAAGTTGCCGCCGGGGTAGCGGACGACGGTGGCGCCGAGCTCCTTGGTCAGCTCGAGCACGTCTCGGCGGAAGCCCTTCTCGTCGGCGGTCTCGTGGCCGGGCTCGTAGATGCCGGTGTAGACGCAGCGGCCCATGTGCTCGACGAACGAGCCGAACAGGCGGCGGGGCACGGAGCCGATGGTGAACTCGCGATCGACGGTGATGCGGGCGGTGGTCATGGTCCTCCTCGTGGGGCGCGTCCGGGACGGCGCGGCGTCGTGGGCGACGGTCGGAGGCGGTGCGACCCCGGCGTCTGCGACCACCATTCCATCGTTGTAATCGAAGCGCAAGAGCGCCCCGGCTGGCGCGGCAGGGCGCCGGGCTGCACAGTGGAGGGGTGACCCGCGACCCCGTGCTCCGCCTGACCGCGTTCCCCGACGGCCCGGACGGCGGCAACCCCGCCGGCGTGGTGCTCGACGCGACGGCCCTCGACGCCGTCGACATGCAGCGCATCGCGGCCGAGGTCGGCTACGCCGAGACCGCCTTCGTCGTCGACCGGGCCGTCGACGGCGACGAGCGCGCCGTCGCGACGCGGTACTTCTCGCCCATCGCCGAGGTGCCGTTCTGCGGGCACGCGACGATCGCCACGGCCGTCGCCCTGGCCGAGCGACGGGGGCCGGGGGCGTTCCGGTTCGAGACCGCGGTCGGCCCGGTCGTCATCGACACGACGCGCGACGGCGCGACTCGCGTCGGCGCGACGCACGACGACACGACTCGCGTCGGCACGGGCGACGGCACGAGCGGCGGCGGCACGCGCGGCGGTGGCACGGGCGGCGACGGCCCGGGCGGCGACGGGCCGGGCCACGGCGAGGCCGGGCTGCGTGCCGCCTTCACCAGCGTCGAGCCCCGCACCCGACCGCTTCCCGCGGGCGCCGCCGACGAGCTGCTCGGACTGCTCGGCCTGGGCCGCGACGACCTCGACCCGGCCTGGCCGCTCGACGAGGCCTTCGCCGGCAACTGGCACCCGGTCGTCGCGCTGGCCTCGCGGCGGGTCTTCGACGCCTTCTCGTTCGACCCCGGTGCCGTGCGCGAGCTCATGGACCGTCAGGGCTGGACCGGCACGGTCACCGTGCTCTGCACCGAGGGGGTCGACCTCGGGGCGGCCCGGGCCGCGGGGCAGCCCCTGCCCGCCGTGGAGGCCCGCAACCTGTTCCCGGTCGGCACCGTCGTCGAGGACCCCGCCACGGGGTCGGCGGCCGCCGCCCTCGGGGCGTACCTGCGGGCTGCCGGCCTGCTCGCGCCTCCGGCGCGGTTCGTCGTGCGCCAGGGCAGGCACGTCGGGCGGCCGAGCCTGCTCACGGTCGACGTGCCGCCCGCCGGCGGTGTGACGGTCAGCGGCACCGCCGACGTCATCGTCGGGTGACTCGCCCGCGGCTCCGGGGAGACGCGACACACCCCGGATGCCGCACGACACCCCGGATGCCGCACGACACCCCGAGAGATCCGGGTGTCGTGCGGCATCCGGGGTGTTCCGTGCGCGCGGCGCACGCGCGTCAGGCGCGGGCCGCGGTGCTCGCCCGGCGGACGATCTGGTGGGGCACGACCGCGAGCTCGGGCGGCCGGTCGCGGTCGGCGATGCGGGCGGCGAGCAGCTCGAGCGTGCGCTCCGCGTAGAGCCGCTTGTCGAGGCTGACGGTGGTCAGCGGGGGCAACGAGAACCGGCTCTCGGCGATGTCGTCGAAGCCGGCGACCGCGACGTCGTCGGGCACGCGCAGCCCGGCCGACCAGAGCGCGTGCAGGGCCCCGAGGGCGAGCGAGTCGGTGAAGCAGAAGACAGCGTCGGGGGCGCCGTCGACGGCGATCCGCTCGCGCACGGTCGCCGCGCCCGCCTCCGTCGACCAGGCCGGGCACGACCAGCGCAGCGACGGGTCGACGGGCAGCCCGGCCGCCTCGAGCGCCTGCTGCCAGCCGAGCGACCGCACCCGCGCCGTGGCCGGGTCGAAGCCCTCGCCGGAGCTGCCGAGCACGGCGATGCGGCGGTGCCCGAGCTCGATCAGGTGCGTCGTCATGTCGCGGGCGGCGGCGACGCTGTCCACCCGCACGTGGTCGACGACGCTCTGCTCGACCTCGCCGATCAGCACGACCGGGGGCAGCGACTCGGCGCCCACGACGGCGCTGTCGCCGAGGCTGACGGGGTTGAGCACGAGGCCGTCGACGAGGTGCTCCTTGCCGCGCAGCAGCAGTTCGCGTTCGCGCTCGGGCCGCCGGCCCGTCTGCTCGAGCTGCACCGACCAGCCGCGCTCGTGGGCGACCTCGACGAACCAGTGGGACATCTCGGCGCTGTACGGGGTGCTCAGGTCGGGCAGGGCCAGGGCGACGACGCCGGTGCGGCCGGTGCGGAGCCCGCGCGCGCTGAGGTTGGGCACGTAGTCGAGGGCGGCCACCGCCTCCTCGACCCGCGCCCGTGTCTCGGCGCTGACCGGCACCGCGCCCGTGACGACGTTCGAGACGGTCTTCGGCGAGACGCCCGCCCGGGCGGCCACGTCCTTGACCGTCGCTCGCATCCGCCCAGGCTAGCGGGCGGCGCCGAGCCGCCCGCTCGGCCGAGCCGCCGGCCGGGCCGAGGCGCCGGCCAGGCCGAGCCTGCGGCTAGGCCGACGCGAGCACCTTGACGATCCGCTGAAGCGACACGCTCTCGCTGGGCCTCAGGTCCTGGGCGAAGAGGCTGAGGCGGAACTCCTCGAGCATCCACCGGGCGCGCACCAGCGCAGGAGGCGCCCCCTCCGCAGGCGGGAACGCCCCGCCCGCCGCCTCGTACTTCTCGGTCGCCTGCTGCACCTCGGTCAGCCAGGCGCGGTCCCGCGACGGCGCCTCGAGCAGCTTCGCCGTGCGGCGCGTGATGCCGACGAGGTACACGGGCACGCGCTGCAGCTGCTGCAGGCCCGTGGCCGACACGAAGCCCGGGTAGATGAGCCGGTCGCGCTGCTGCCGCATGTCGGTGAGCGCCGTGAGCAGCGCCATGGCCGTGGCCGACTTCATCGCCTTGTCCGCGTCGCGGGCGGCCGTCAGCGTGCGGGCGACGAGCGACACCGTCTGGAACATCTGGTCCATCACGGCGCCCGACACCCGGTCGCGGACCGTGAGGAACTCCTTCTTCGTGTACAGCTGCCCGTCGGCCTTCACCCGGTGCAGCACGTCGTCGACGACGGCCACGAGGCAGTCGGCGAAGAGGGCCGCGGTGTTCTGGTACGGGCTCGTCGCGAGGATCAGCTTCTCGGGCGCCGTCAGGTGCTGCTGCACGTAGGCGACCGGGCTCGGCACCGCCAGCATGAGCAGGCGGCGCACGCCCTTGGGGGTCTCACGCGCCTGGTCGGCCGGCGTCGCCATGAGGCGGATCGCCACGGAGGCGCCCTCGTCGACCAGCGCCGGGTACGCCCGGATCACGGTGTCGCCGTGCCGCGTGTCGACGACGGTCGGCAGCTCGTCGAAGTCCCACGAGGTGAGGCCGCTGCGCTCGATGGCGTTCGCGGGGGCGGCGACCCCGGCGTCGGGGCGGGCGCCCTCGGGACCGCCGCGTCGTCGCCGGTCGCGACCCGCGCCTCCTGCGCCCTGGCCCTGGGTGACGCGCGCCACGCTCTCGCGCATGTCGTCGCTGAGCCGGTGCTGCAGCTCGTCGAGCGACTTTCCGGCGCCCACCGTGCGGCCGCGCTCGTCGACCACGGCGTACGTGACGCGCAGGTGCGCCGGCACCCGCTCGAGGTCGAAGTCGGCGGGCTCGACCGGCGTGTACGTGAGCTTCTTGATGACGGAGGCGAGGGTCGCGGTGAACGACTCGGCCACGTCGACCGGCGGCTCGGCCGGCAGCTCGGCGGTGATCTTCGATGCCCAGTCGGCGGCCGGCACCACGTTCTTGCGGATCTGCTTCGGCAGCGACTTGATGAGCGAGGTGACCAGCTCGTCGCGGAGGCCCGGCACCTGCCAGTCGAAGCCGGCCGGACGGAGGCGCGCCAGCAGCGGCAGGGGCACGACCACCGTGACGCCGTCGTCGTCGGCTCCCGGCTCGAACTTGTAGCGCAGGGTCAGCGTCTGGTCGCCCTGCCGCCACGTGCTCGGGAACCCCGCCTCGTCGACGTCGGGCTCGTCGTCGCCGAGCAGGTCGGCGGCCGTCATCGTGAGCAGGTCCGGCGTCTCTTGCTTCGCCTTGCGCCACCAGCCCTCGAAGTCGCGGGTGCTCGTGACGTCGGCCGGCACGCGGCGCTGGAAGAACTCGAAGGCGGCGTCGCCGTCGACGAGGATGTCGCGGCGGCGCGTCCGCTCCTCGACCTCGGTGAGTTCGCGCACGAGCTGTCGGTTGGCCGCCTCGAACGACTGGCGGCTCTCCCAGTCGCCCTCGACGAGCGCGTGGCGGATGAACAGCTCGCGGGCGTAGCCGGGGTCGATGCGCGAGAACTGGATGCGCCGGCGCGGCACGATCGGCACGCCGTACAGCGTGACCCGCTCGTAGGCGACGACGGAGCCCTGCTTCTTCTCCCAGTGCGGCTCGCCGTAGCTGCGTTTGACGAGGTCGGGCGCGAGCGGTTCGGCCCAGGCCGGGTCGATGGCGCCGTTGACGCGGGCGAACAGCCGGCTGGTCTCGACGAGCTCGGCGCTCATGATCGCGGCGGGCTGCTTCTTGGCGAGCGAGCTGCCCGGGAACACGAGGAACCGCGTCTGACGGGCCCCGACGTAGTCCTTCTTCTGCGGGTCGAACAGGCCGATCTGGCTGAGCAGGCCGGCGAGCAGGCTGCGGTGCACGCCGTCGGGGTTCGTGCTGCGCTCGCCGACGTGCAGGCCGAGGGGCTTCGCCGCCCGCAGCAGCTGGCGGTAGACGTCCTGCCACTCGCGCACGCGCAGGTAGTTGAGGTACTCGTCGCGGCAGAGCCGCTTGAAGGCGTTGCCGGTGAGGTCGGCCTTCGCGTCCTCGAGGTGGTTCCAGAGGTTGAGCAGGGTCATGAAGTCGCCCTGCGGGTCCTTGAAGCGGGCGTGCGCCTCGTCGGCCTGCGCACGCCGCTCGAGGGGACGCTCGCGAGGGTCCTGGATGCTCAGCGCCGCGACGATGGCGAGCACCTCGCGCGTCGTGCCGTGCACCTTCGACTCGACGGCCATGCGGGCGAGGCGCGGGTCGATGGGCAGGCGCGTCAGCTGCTTGCCCACGCGCGTGATCTGGCCGCCCTGGGTCACGGCGCCGAGCTCGCGCAGCAGGTCGAGGCCGTCCTTGATGCCGCGGCTGTCGGGCGGCTGCAGGAACGGGAACGCCGCGATGTCGCCGAGGCCCAGCGAGATCATCTGCAGGATGACCGCCGCGAGGTTCGTGCGGAGGATCTCGGGCTCGGTGAAGTCGGGTCGCTTCTCGAAGTCGGCCTCGCTGTAGAGGCGGATCGCGATGCCGTCGCTCGTGCGGCCCGACCGGCCCGAGCGCTGGTTCGCGCTCGCCTGCGAGATGGCCTCGATCGGCAGGCGCTGCACCTTGGCCCGCGTCGAGTAGCGGCTGATGCGCGCGGTGCCGGCGTCGATCACGTACTTGATGCCCGGCACGGTGAGGCTGGTCTCGGCGACGTTCGTCGCGAGGACGATGCGGCGCCTGGTGCCGGCGGTGGTGCTGGGCTGGAACACCCGGTGCTGGTCGGCGGCGCTCAGCCGGCCGTAGAGCGGCAGCACCTCGGTCTGGGGCAGGTTCCTCGCCCGGATGGCGTCCTCGGCGTCGCGGATCTCGTTCTCGCCGCTGAGGAACACGAGCACGTCGCCCGAGCTCTCGCGGGCCAGCTCGTCGAGGGCCTCGTTGATGCCCTGGAGGTAGTCCTTGTCGTCGGCGCGCTGCCTCGGGTCGCCGGCCCGCGCCTCCTTCGCCCTGCGGGCCGCGTCGCCGCGGCGGCCGGGCTCGCCCCGTCGGCGGCCGTCGTCGCGTCGGGCCTCGTCGCGTCGGGCGGCGGGACGCGACGGTGCCGGGGCGTCGTCGAGCTCGTCGAGGTCGTCGACGTCGCGGTCGTCGTCGCCCGTGGTGTCGTCGGCGACGAGCGGCCGGTACCGGATCTCGACCGGGTAGGTGCGCCCCGAGACCTCGACGATGGGGGCGCCGTCGAAGTGCTGCGAGAACGACTCGGGGTCGATGGTCGCGCTCGTGATGACGAGCTTGAGGTCGGGGCGCCGCGGCAGCAGCTGCTTGAGGTAGCCGAGGAGGAAGTCGATGGTGAGGCTGCGCTCGTGAGCCTCGTCGATGATGATCGTGTCGTACCGCTTGAGGTCGCGGTCGAAGTGGATCTCGTTGAGCAGGATGCCGTCGGTCATCAGCTTGATCTGCGTGTCGGCGCCCACCTTGTCGGTGAATCGCACCTGGTAGCCGACGAGGCCGCCGACCTCCTCGCCGAGTTCCTCGGCGATGCGCTCGCTGATGGTGCGCGCGGCGATGCGGCGCGGCTGCGTGTGCCCGATGCTCGTGCGGCCGAGCTCGAGGCAGATCTTCGGCAGCTGCGTGGTCTTGCCCGAGCCGGTCGACCCCGCGACGATGACGACCTGGTGGTCGCGGATCGCGGCGGCGATGTCGTCGCGTCTCTGGCTGACCGGCAGCTCGGGGGGATACGTGATGGTGGGCGACATGAGCCCTCCATCGTAAGCCGCGCGGGCTGGGGGGCGCGCGCCCCCGTGGTCCCTCCCCGTCGAGGCCGGGGTCGCGGGTCGTCCCCAGGGACGGTCGACAGGAGGAGGCGCGGGCCGGCGGGGCAGGCAGCCTCGGTCGCATGACGCCCACGAACCGCCTCCTCGCCTCCCCGTCCGCCCCTGTCGCCCCTGTCGCCCCTGTCGCCCCCGTCGTTCCTGTCGGTTCTCTCAGGCCTGTCTCTCCCGGCGGCACCGGCGGCCCCGGGTCGGCCTCGCCCCTCGAGGTGATGACCGACCCCGTGTGCGTCTGCCTGCTCGACGTGCTCGAGCGGGGCGCGTGCTCCGAGTCGCAGCTGCGGGCGGAGGCGGCGCGACGGCTCGGGCCGACGGCGGGCGGACCGGACCACGTCGCCCGCTGTGTCGGCGTGCTCGTCGCCGCGGGCTTCGCCGACGCGAGCGAACCGCCGCCGGGGTCGGGCCCGCACGCCGAGACCGTGCTGACGATCGCGGGGAGGCGCTCGTGCGAGCTGCTCGACGCGCTCGCCGAGGCCGTCGCCGAGGTGCGCGCGGCCGGCGACGTGCAGCAGGAGCAGGACCTCGTCGACGCCCTCGAGACCGCCTGGGCCGCCCGCGACGGGCGTCGGGCGGGGCTGCGGGGGGTCGAGGAGTTCCGCGGCTCGGGCGCGGGACGGCGACACGCGCGGCGCGTGGCGGAGGGGACGCTCGGCCAGCCGGGGTCGCCCTTCGCGGCGAGGTGAGGCCGGGCGTGCTCGGCGTCGGTGCGCTGCCGCGTCCGGGGACTTGCTCCTGGGGTGGCATGGCGGTCGGGCTGTTCCGTCACGGGCCGGACGGGGGGACGTCCGGCTGCACCGCGCCTCCTTCACGGAGGCGTCTCGCCGGAGCGACCACGACGGGGTCCGACGCGGCGCGGCTCCCGGGGGCAGCGTGAGTGCGCACCACGACGACGGAGGCGGGGAGTCCGACGTGCCGAGACGTGCGCGCTCCCGTCGCCGCTCTGCAGGTGCGCGGGCGATGCACCCGTTCGAGGTCCTCGGCGACGTCACCCGCCGGGACCTCGTGGAGGTGCTGACGATCGGGCGCCAGACGTCCGGCGACCTGGCGAGCGTCCTCCACGAGCGACGGGCTGTCGGGTGGTCGAGCGTCTCCCAGCACCTCGGCGTCCTGCTCGAGTCGGGTTTCGTCGTCGTCGACCAGGACGGGCCCCGGCGCTGGTAACACCTGCGTGACGACTGGCTCGATCTCGTCGGCGCCGGGCTGGACGAGCTCCGGAGCGCCTGGGAGGCGGGGGCGCCGTCGCGAGGACTGGGCGTCGGTCCGGCCGTGATGGCTCGGCGCATCCGGGACGGGGACGTCGTCCTGCGGGAGGAGGGCGACCCCGTCCCGCCGCGCCGTGACGCTCGGCGGGGGCGCAACGGCCGTGACCTGAGCGCTCGCGGCGTGGGCCGGAGCCACTGGAGCGACGATG
Source organism: Frigoribacterium faeni (assembly GCF_011761235.1). Classification (GTDB taxonomy): domain Bacteria; phylum Actinomycetota; class Actinomycetes; order Actinomycetales; family Microbacteriaceae; genus Frigoribacterium; species Frigoribacterium faeni_A. Next base: position 182,422 of record NZ_JAAOYW010000002.1, on the reverse strand, counting down.
CGGACGGCAGCGGCGACATGGACTGAGCCGGCCCGTGCCCCCGGGGGTGGAGTGCTCCCTGCTGGGGCTGTTCCGTCACGAGACGGATCAGCCGTGGAGCCGTCCCCCTTCGGGGCTGTCGATCCGTCCCGTACCGGAACGGAGGTGGCGGGTCTGCCTGGGCGGAGAGCGATCCGTCTCGTGACGGATCAGCCCGAGTGGGAACCCCTTCCCCGGGGCTCATCCGTGTCGTGACGGATCAGCCCGAGCGGGAACCCCTTCCTCAGGGCTGATCCGTTTCGTGACGGATCAGCCCCAGCGGGAATCTCGCCCCTCTCAGCTGGCATCCGCCCCTCAGCTGGCATCCGCCGTCGGGGCTCCGCCCTCGGCGTCGCCCCGGGGCGCTGCTCGAGGACGTCCGCACCTCCTCACCGCTCCACCTGATCGCCGGCCGATCGGCTGCGCCCCCGCCCTCCCGGCACGGCGACGTATGATCCGACCAGGATCACTCGTCAACGGAGACGGAGCAGCCGACATGACCACGAACGCACCCGACGGCCAGGCCTCGAGCCCGGCCCCCGCCCCTGCACCGGGCCCGGCCGCGGCCCGCCTGCCCGGCCACGCGACGGCCTCGGTCGCCGCGATCCTCAGCGAGGCGGCCGCCCGGTACCCGGACGACGTGGCCGTCGTCGTCGGCCCGCAGCGCACCACCTACCGCGAGCTCTGGCAGCAGTCCCTCGCCTATGCCGGCGCCCTGCGCGCCCGGGGCGTGGGGGAGGGCGACCGCGTCGCGATGCTCGTGCCCAACGTCGCCGACTTCGCCCGCGTCTACTACGCCACGCTCGCCCTCGGAGCCGTGGTCGTGCCCGTCCACGCGCTGCTCAAGCGCCACGAGATCGAGTACGTGCTGGGCGACAGCGGGGCGTCGCTGCTCGTCTGCGCCGCACCGCTCCTGCCCGAGGGCGCGGCCGGGGCGCAGCTCGCGGGGGTCGACGTCGTGACCGTGCTCGCGCCTCCTGCGACCGACGCCGGCACGGCGGTCGCGCCGGCCGCCCCCGACCGGCTCGAGGCCCTCGCGGCCGAGGCCGAGCCGCTCGGCACCTACGTGCCGCGGCACCCGTTCGACACGGCGACGATCCTCTACACGAGCGGCACGACGGGGCAGCCCAAGGGGGCCGAGGGCTCGCACTTCGCGCTGCTGCAGCAGGTCGACACGAACCTGATGAGCACCTTCGACATGCGCCGCGGCGACGTGCTGCTCGGGGCGCTGCCCCTGTTCCACACCTTCGGGCAGACCTGCACGATGAACACGGGGTTCCGCGCGGGCGCGACGATCGTCATGCTGCCGAGGTTCGACGGCGACGCGGCCCTCGCGGCGATGGTCGAGCACGGCTGCGAGGTGTTCATGGGCGTGCCGACGATGTACATGGCGCTGCTCGACGCCGCGACGCGCTCGGACGCCCGGCCGCCGCTGCGGTACGCGATCTCGGGCGGCGCCTCCTTGCCCCTCGCCGTGCTGAGCCGCTTCGAGCAGGTCTTCGGCGCGCCGGTGCACGAGGGCTACGGCCTCACCGAGACGTCCCCGGTCGCGACCTTCAACCACGTCGGCCGGCCGCCCCGACCCGGCACCATCGGCACGCCGGTCTGGGGCGTCGACGTCGAGGTCGCCGACTCGTCGGTCACCGACCGCGTCGTGCTGCTGCCGCACGGCGAGATCGGCGAGATCGTGATCCGCGGGCACAACCTCATGAACGGCTACCTCGACCGCCCCGACGACACGGCGGCGGCGATCGTCGACGGCTGGTTCCGCTCCGGCGACCTCGGCACGAAGGACGACGACGGCTACCTCACGGTCGTCGACCGGACCAAGGACATGATCATCCGCAACGGCTACAACGTGTACCCGCGTCAGGTCGAGGAGGTGCTCGCCCAGCACCCCGACGTCGCCATGGCGGCCGTCTTCGGCGTGCCGCACGAGACGCACGGACAGGAGATCGAGGCGGCCGTCGTGCTGCGCGCCGGCGCGACCGTCGCGCCGGACGACCTGGTCGCCTTCGTCGCCGACGAGATCGCGGCGTACAAGTTCCCCCGCGTCGTCCACGTCGTCGACGCCTTGCCGCTCGGCCCGAGCGGCAAGGTGCTGAAGCGCGACCTCGTCGCGCGCTTCGGGGCGCAGGAGGCGGCGGCCGCGTCGTCCTGACCGCCTGCGCCCCCGGGCGCCCGGCCCCGACGCCTAGGCTGGGCGACGTGATGCTCAACGACGTGCACGTCCACCGTTCCGACGACCCGCTCGCGCGGCGCGACGAGCTGGCCCACCGGCTGGCCGCGGTCGCGGTCGACCCCGTCGCGGTCGACGACGACGTGGCCGAGATGATCGTCAACCGCGTCATCGACAACGCCGCCGTCGCCGCCGCCAGCCTCGGACGGGCGCCCGTGGCCGCCGCCCGGGCCCAGGCGGCCGCCCGGCTGCAGCACCGCGCCCGGCACGCCGGTGCCGGTCACGACGACAGCGCCGCCGACACCGCCGACCGCCCCGCCGCCAGCCTGCGCGCGGCGGGCCCCGCGGGCGTCGCCAGCTCGGACGCGCGCAGCCCGCGGGCCGGGGCGACCGTGTTCGGCCTCGACCCCGAGCTGCGCGCCCAGCCCGAGTGGGCCGCCTGGGCGAACGGGGTCGCGGTGCGCGAGCTCGACTTCCACGACACGTTCCTCGCGGCCGAGTACTCGCACCCGGGCGACAACGTGCCGCCCGTGCTGGCCGTCGCGCAGCACGTCGGCGCCGACGGCGAGCAGCTCGTGCGCGGCATCGCCGCCGGCTACGAGCTGCAGATCGACCTCGCGCGGGCGATCAGCCTGCACGCGCACAAGATCGACCACGTGGCGCACCTCGGCCCGAGCGCCGCGGGCGGCATCGCCGCGCTGCTCGGCCTCGACGTCGAGACCACCGCGCAGGCGATCGCCCAGGCGCTGCACACCACCACCGCGACGCGGCAGTCGCGCAAGGGCCTCATCTCGACCTGGAAGGCCTACGCCCCCGCCTTCGCGGGCAAGCAGGCGGTCGAGGCGATCGACCGGGCGATGCGCGGCCAGACGAGCCCGAGCCCGATCTGGGAGGGCGAGGACGGCGTGATCGCGCGCCTCCTCGACGGTCCCGACGCCCGCTACGCCGTCCCGCTGCCGGGGCCCGGCGAAGCCAAGCGGGCGATCCTCGACAGCTACACGAAGGAGCACTCGGCCGAGTACCAGGCCCAGGCCTGGATCGACCTCGCCCGCCGTCTCGGGCGCGAGCGGCCCGAGCTGCGCGACCCCGCCGCCGTCCGCCGCATCGTGCTGCACACGAGCCACCACACGCACGTGGTGATCGGCTCGGGCGCCGGCGACCCGCAGAAGTACGACCCGACCGCCAGCCGCGAGACCCTCGACCACTCCATCCCCTACATCGTCGCCGTGGCCCTGCAGGACGGCGAGTGGCACCACGAGCGCAGCTACGCGCCCGAGCGCGCGCAGCGTCCCGACACCGTCGAGCTCTGGAGGCGCATCTCGACCGCCGAGGACGCCGACTGGACCCGCCGCTACCACTCCGCCGACCCTGCCGAGAAGGCGTTCGGCGGGCGCATCGAGGTCGAGTTCGCCGACGGCTCGCGGCTCGTCGACGAGATCGCCGTCGCCGACGCGCACCCCCTCGGCGCGCGGCCCTTCGCCCGGGAGGACTACGTGCGCAAGTTCCGCACCCTCGCCGACGGCGTGCTCGCACCGGAGGAGGTCGAGCGGTTCCTGGGGCTGGCCACGCGCCTCCGGACCCTCGAGCCCCACGAGCTGGCCGGGCTGACGGTCACCCCGCCGCCGGGCGCCCTCGACCGGGCCGACGCCGCCTCGCCCGGCGGGCTGTTCTGATGCTGTACTCGACGCTCACCCCGGCCCGCAAGCGTCGGCTGTTCCGCGAGGCGCTCGCGGGCGACGCGCTCGTGCGGATGCCGGGCGCGTTCAACCCGCTCAGCGCCCGCCTGATCGAGCGGAAGGGCTTCGACGGCGTCTACGTCTCGGGCGCCGTCGTGGCCGCCGACCTCGGGCTGCCCGACATCGGCCTGACGACGCTCACCGAGGTCGCGACCCGGGCCGGGCAGATCGCGCGGATGACCGACCTGCCCACCCTCGTCGACGCCGACACGGGCTTCGGCGAGCCGATGAACGTCGCCCGCACCGTCCAGACGATGGAGGACGCCGGGCTCGCGGGCCTCCACGTCGAGGACCAGGTCAACCCCAAGCGCTGCGGCCACCTCGACGGCAAGCAGGTCGTCGACCTCGACACCGCCGTCAAGCGGGTGCGCGCCGCCGTCGAGGGACGCCGCGACCCGGACTTCGTCGTCGTGGCCCGCACCGACGTGCGCGCCGTCGACGGCCTCGACGTCGCCGTCGACCGGGCGCGGGCGCTCGTCGACGCCGGCGCCGACGCGGTGTTCCCCGAGGCGCTGACCGGCCTGACCGAGTTCGAGGCCGTCGCCTCGGCCGTCGGCGTGCCGGTCCTGGCGAACATGACCGAGTTCGGCAAGGGCGAGCTGCACACCGTCGAGCAGCTGCAGGGCGCCGGGGTGCGCATGGTCATCTGGCCGGTGACGCTGCTGCGGCTCGCGATGGGCGAGGCCGGGCGGGGGCTCGACGAGATCGCCGCGACCGGGACCCAGGCGCGCCTCCTCGACCGGATGCAGCACCGCGCCGACCTCTACGACCTCGTCGACTACGAGGGCTACTCTGCGTTCGACGGCGGGGTGTTCGACTTCACCGTCGAGCGCTGAGCCGGGGCGGGCACGGCACGCCGCGACCGCACCATCCGCACGACGGCACGACCTGCACCACCCCGCACCACCGCACCACCCGCCGGCACCACCCGCCGGCACGCATCGCCTCACCTCACGAAGGAGTGACCATGAGCGACACCCTCACCGCACCTCCCGCGCCCGAGCTGCACAAGGGCCTGGCCGGCGTCGTCGTCGACCGCACGGCCGTGTCGTCGGTCGACGCGGCCAGCAACTCGCTGCTCTACCGCGGCTACCCGGTGCAGCAGCTCGCGGCCACCCGCGACGTCGAGGACGTCGCCCACCTGCTGCTGCACGGCGAGCTGCCGACGCCCGAGCAGCGCACGGCCTTCGACGCCGAGCTGCGGGCGGCGCGACCGCTCGCGCCGGGGCTGCGGCACCTCGTCGACCTCGTCCCGACGTCGGCGCACCCGATGGACGTGGTCCGCACCGCGATCAGCGCCCTGGGGGCGGCCGACCCCGAGCGGAGCAGCGCGCCGGGCGTGCACGACCCCGCCGAGACCCGGCGCCTGGCCACCCGCCTGTTCGCGGCCCTGCCGGCCGTGATCGCCTACGACCAGCGACGGAGGCGCGACCTGCCTGCCGTCCCGCCTCGCGACGACCTCGGCTACAGCGCCGACTTCCTGCACCAGGTGTCCGGGCGCGAGGCCGACGACCTCGACGTGGCCGCGTTCGACACGTCGATGGTGCTCTACGCCGAGCACTCGTTCAACGCGTCGACCTTCACCGCGCGGGTGGTCGCGTCGACGCTGAGCGACCTGCACTCGTCGATCGTCGCCGCCGTGGGGGCACTGAAGGGGCCGCTGCACGGCGGGGCGAACGAGGCGGCGCTCGACCTGCTGGTGCGGGTCGCCGACGAGGGCGGCGCCGAGGGCGCGGCCGCCTGGCTCGACGGAGCGTTCGCGCGTCACGAGAAGATCATGGGCTTCGGGCACCGCGTCTACAAGAACGGCGACAGCCGGGTGCCGACCATGGAGGAGGCGCTGGCCGGCCTCGTCGACCGGGCCCGCGCCTCCGGGGACGACCGCGTCGACCGGCTCGCCGCCGTCTACGACGCCCTCGCCGCCGGGGTGCTCGAGCGCAAGGGGCTCAAGCCGAACGTCGACTGGCCGTCGGGCTTCGCGTACCACCTGATGGGCTTCGACACGGCGGTGTTCACGCCGCTGTTCGTCGCGTCGCGGGTGCTCGGCTGGAGCGCCCACGTCATCGAGCAGCGCGAGGCCAACTCGCTCATCCGCCCGCTGTCGCACTACGACGGACCCGCGCTGCGCGACGTGCCGCCGCGCGCGTAGCCCGCGCCGCGCGAACCTCCGGGTGGACGGAGCACTGCCGACTCGGTGCTTCGTCCACCCGGCCGCGTCAGGGCCTGCCCGGAGGTGTCACGGAGTGACGTCGATGTGGTTCGACTCCGTCAAGGCGGCTCCGGATGTCGGGTCGAACGACGTCACGGCTGCCTGGCCGTCGATCGTGCGGTCCGTGACCAGGGTGAACGAGCCGTCGGCAGCGGCGAGGACGAGCCCCGATTCCGGATCGAACCAGCCCTGGCCGGGGTCGTTGGTGGTCTTCAGACGACTTCCCGGCTGGGCCCACCCGCGGACGGTGATGCCGTCTCGCCCTCGCGTCGCCGAGTACAGATGTGCTGCAGGGCGGCCCACCGTGCCCCGCGTGAGGTGCACCCCGCCCTGACCGGTGTCGGTCACGGTCGTGCGGCCCGAGCCGACGCAGCCGCCGTACTCGCGCTCGTAGGAGGTCGTGCCCGTCAGCTCGCCCGCACGCGGTGCGCCGTAGGCGACGTCGTAGAACAGCTGGTCGTCGCAGCTCGACCCCGCGTAGTACTCGGCGAAGCCCTGCCCGTGCGCGGTGAGGCTCCCCGAGCCGCTGGGCAGCGTCCACGTGCCGATGTGCTCCGCGGCGCCGGTCACGGTGTCGACGGCGTGGCCGGACCAGGTGTCGAGACCGTCAGCCGTGACGACCATGTCGTACGTGTGCCCGTAGACAGCGTCGAACTCGACGCCGCAGCTGACGCCCGGACCCCCGTCGGCACCGTCGTGGCAGTTCGGGTGGGCGGTGACCGTCCCCGGGATGAACGAGGAGAACACGCCGCGGATCCGTGCGTGCCCGTTCGCGTCGGGTCGGGGCTGCAGACCCGTGTAGCCGACTTTGGTCGCGTGGGTGAATCCGAACTGCTGGGCGAAGTACGTCCCGGAGAGCCGGGCGGTCTCGGGAGCCACCGTCAGCGGGAACGTCAGGGACGTCACCCCGGCAGCGGTGCCTCCGGGCACCGACCAGCTCACGAGTACGTTGCCGCCCCATTCTGCTGCCGTGGCGGGCGCGGCACGGGCTGAGGACGCCGCGCCGAGCAGGCAGGCCGTGAGCGCGGAGATGGTCATGATGGTCGTCATGCGTTTCATGCCGGGAACGGTAGCACCGACATGCGACATTTTGGTATTCGTAGCCGGGGTCAGGCGGAACGGGGCAGGTGGGAGGGCCAGGGGCGGGCGGGCCGAGGCGGGGCGGCACGGGACCCCGTCCGCGCCTAGCGTGGGCGGATGAGCAACCGACTCGCCGACGCCGTCAGCCCGTACCTCCGCTCGCACGCCGACAACCCCGTCGACTGGTGGCCCTGGGGAGCCGAGGCATTCGCGGAGGCGGCCCGCCGTGACGTGCCCGTGCTGGTCTCGATCGGCTACTCGACCTGCCACTGGTGCCACGTCATGGCGCGCGAGAGCTTCAGCGACCCCGACCTGGCGGCCCACCTCAACGACCGCTTCGTCGCGGTCAAGGTCGACCGCGAGGAGCACCCCGACGTCGACTCGAGCTACCTCGCCGCCGCGTCGGCCTTCATCCCGCAGCTCGGCTGGCCGCTGACCGTGTTCACGACGCCCGCGGGCCAGGCGTTCTTCGCGGGCACCTACTTCCCGCCGCAGCCCGTGCAGGACCACCCCGCGTTCCGGCAGGTGCTCGACGCGGTGACCGAGGCGTGGACGACCCGCCGCGGCGAGGTGGACCAGACCGCCCGGGGGGTCGCGGCGGCGCTGGCCGCCCAGCCCGCGCCTCCTGGGTCCGACTCGGTCGACCTGCCGTCGGGCGCGGCGCTGGCGCACGCGGCCGCGCGGGTCGCCGCCGCCGAGGACGTCGAGCACGGCGGCTTCGGCGGCGCCCCGAAGTTCCCCGTCGCGCCGGCCCAGCTCGCGCTGCTCGGCCTCGGAGCCGGGGGAGACCGCGCCGCCCTCGCGCTCGCGTCGCGCACCCTGCGGCGCATGGCGGCGTCGCCGCTGCGCGACCCGGTCGAGGGCGGGTTCTTCCGGTACTCGACGCGGCGCGACTGGGGCGACCCGCACTACGAGCGGATGCTCTACGACAACGCCCAGCTGCTCACCGCGTACTCGCGACTCGCCCTGCTCGAGCCGGACGAGCCCGCTCCCGACGGGTCGGGCACGAGCCGAGGAGGCGCGGGCCCCGTCGCCGGGTCCGCCCCGTCGGCGCTCGAGGTCGCGTCGGGCATCGCGGGGTTCCTGCTCGCGCGGCTGCGCACCCCGCGCGGGGCCTTCGGCTCGGCCCAGGACTCCGAGAGCACCCTCGACGGCCGTCGCGTCGAGGGCGGCTGGTACGCCCTCGACGCCGAGGAGCGCGCCCGGCACGAGGCACCACCCGTCGACGACAAGGTGCTGACGGGCTGGAACGGGCTCGCGATCGCGGCGCTCGCCGAGGCAGGCTCGCGGCACGACCGCCCCGAGTGGGTGGCGGCCGCACGGTCGGCCGCGGACCTGCTGCTCGACGAGCACGTGACCGCCGAGGGCCGGCTGCTGCGCGCCTCCTCGTCGACCGGTGCCTCACGGGCCGTGGCCACCCTGGAGGACCACGGCATGTTCGCGGAGGGGCTGCTGCAGCTCGCCCTCGCGAGCGGCCTGCCCCGGTACGCGGTCGCGGCGCGGACCCTGCTCGAGGCGTGCGCCACGGAGGACGCGGCCGCTCCGTTCGCGGCCCCCGGCGGGCCGGACCCCGTGCTGCGGGCCCAGGGCACCGCGCTCGCCGCCGACCCGTCGGAGGGCGCGTACCCGTCCGGGCTCGCCGCCACGGCGACCGCGGCGCTGACCCTGCACCGGGTCACCGGCGACGCCCGATGGCGGCGGGCCGCCGAGCGGGCCGTCGCCCCGTCGGCGGCGGCCGCCCTCGACTCGCCGGTCGCCTACGGCACGACGTTCGGCCTGCTCGCCGAGCTGGCGGCGGCGTCGACGCAGCTGGTCGTCGTCGAGCCGACGGGCCAGTCCCGGGCCGGAGGTGCCGACCCGGCAGCCGCCCCCGACGGGGTCGTCGACCTCGCGTTCCGTGCCCGGCGCACGCTCGGCCCCGGTGTGCTCGTCGCCGTCGTGGACGAGGGCTCCGCCGCCGCGTTCGCGCAGGCGGGCTTCGAGCTGTTCGAGGGGCGGAGGGCGGTGCAGGGCAACGCGACCGCGTACCTGTGCCGCGACTTCGTCTGCCGCCTGCCCGTCACGGGGATCGCCGAGCTCGACCACGACCTGGCCGAGGCCGCAGGGCTGCACGGGTAGGCCGCGCCGCCGCCGCCGCCGGGGCCGCTGCCCGCCCGTCTCAGGCCGCGGCGGTCTCGAGGGGCGCGTCGTCGTCGCCCGTCCACTCGTCGAGCGAGCCGTCGTAGACCGCGACGTCGTCGTGCCCCACGAGCACCAGCGCGAGGGCGTCGGCGCTCGCCGCGATGCCCTGGCCGCAGTAGACGACGACCTTCTCGGCGTCGAGCACCGGGGCGAACGCCGCCTCGAGGTGCCGGGGCTCCGCGAGGTGCCGGTCGGCGTCGACGAGCTCGGTCGCCGGCACGTTGCTGCTGCCGGGGATGTGCCCCCGACGGGGACGTTCGCCGGCAAGGCCCCGGAACTCGTCGCGCGGCGAGGCGCAGACGAGCGCCGCGTGCTCGTCGCCGCGCACCACGGCCTCGACGTAGCTCTTGTCGGCCCACGCACCCGGTCGCTCGTGGGCGACGAAGACCGCGGGCTCGGGCTGCACGGCCCCCACGTCGACGGGGCGACCCTCGGCCGCCCAGGCCGAGAAGCCGCCGTCGAGCACGGCCGCGTCGTCGTGGCCGGCGGCCCGCAGCAGCCACCAGAGCCGCGCCGCCCACGGCCCGTCGGTCGAGTCGTAGGCGACAACGGTCGTGTCGCCCGTGATGCCCAGCGCGCCCGCGGCCGCCGCGAAGCGATCGATGTCGGGCCGCGTGAAGGGCAGGGCGGCGCGGTCGTCGCTGAGGTCGTGGATGAGATCGCCGAAGACGGCGCCGGGCACGTGGCCCTGCTCGAGGTAGTCGGCGTGACCCGACGTGTACCGCCCGGTGGCGGTGCCGTCACGGCCGGCCACCGCCAGCACCGACACGTCGACCACGACCATGTCGTCGGCGCCGAGATGGTCGGCGACCCACTGGCTCGAGACGAGCGGCGAGGTGATGACGGGGGGCATGCGGGCCACGGTAGCGGCCGCCGCCGTCATCGACCCCGGAGGCGTTCACGCGGCGTCACGGGGCCCGGCTCGGCGACCACCTGTCGCAGCCCCAGGTGCTTGCGTCTCAGGAACCTCTTCTCGACCAGGTGCCACGACGCCGCCCCGAGCCCGAGGCTCGCCCCGAGCACGGCGAGCAGCGCGAGCCCCGACCCCGCGAAGCCCCACCACAGCGCGAGGTCGATGACGACCGAGTGCCACAGGTACGTGCCGAAGCTCCAGTCGCCGAGGCGGTCCGTCACCCGCCCCACGACCGGCGGCGTCCGCACGCCGGCCCAGAGCACGAGGTAGCCGGCCGGCAGCGCGCAGAGCACGGGCTTGACCGTGAGCTGCAGCGACGCCAGCAGGCCCGTGTCGGGGCCGAAGTCCTGGTGGGCGCGCAGGGCGACGTGCGCCGCGAGGGCGAGCAGGGCGAGCCACCACCGCAGCGGCACGAGCGCGCCGACGCGCGCCAGCACCATGCCGGTGGTGAAGTAGGCGGCCCGCTCGAGGAACAGGTGGTGGAACACCTCGTGCACGAGCGGACCGCCCGTGCTCGAGACGACGGCGCCGACGACGCTGACGACGGCCATGCCGGCGATCATGCGCCAGAAGCCGAACCGCGCGGCGACGAGCACGAGCACGGGCACGACCGCGTAGAAGCTCAGCTCGGCGGGCACCGTGTAGAGCGGGCCGTTCACGGATCCCGTCCCGACGTGCGCCCAGGCCGGCGGGTCGTAGTTGGGCACCAGCACGGCGGCGGAGCCGAGCCACAGGACCAGCTCGGGCGAGACGAGTGCGGCCCAGGAGACGGCGCCGGTGACCGCGAGCAGCACGGGCACCACGAGCGCGAACGTCCAGATCGCCGGCGCGACGCGCAGGAGGCGGTTGCGGGCGTACTGCCGGAACGACCCCGTCCGCGTCCAGGCCGACTGGGCCGAGGCGTAGACGAACATCCCGGTCAGGGTGAAGAACACCATGATCGGCTCGGCGAACTCGACGGCGCCCCCGAGCAGGTCGACGCCGAGCGCGGAGCTGCCGTGCAGCAGCACGACCGCCGTGGCGGCGACCCAGCGCAGCGCGTCGAAGCCCGGCCCGCGGGGCAGTCGGAGCAGCGGGCCTGCCGGCGGTGCGTCTCGTGTCATGTGCTGAATATGGCATGCATGCATGCACATGTCCACATGCACGCACTCCACATGTGCTGTGCTTTGGTCACCGGGCACACATGCCCTATGATCGACCACATGCAGCTGACTCCGTCCGCCCACGAGCACGACCGGCCCGGCGAGGCGACGTCCGGCCCGAGCCGTCGTGGGTTCCTCGGCGGCTTGCTGGCCGCCGGCGCGGGAGCCGTGGCGGCGGCCGCCGCCGACGGCGCCCACGCCGCCCCCGCCCGGGCCGCCGGCGCCTCCACGGGTCGACGCCCCGCCCGCACGTTCTACGTGCACCCCTCCGGCTCGGACGACGCCGACGGGGCGTCGACGTCGAGCGCCTGGCGGTCGCTGGCACGGCTCAACCGGGCCTTCGCCGAGCGCGAGGTCGCCCACGGCGACACCGTGCTCCTGGCGCGGGGCCGCGTGCACGCCGGCGTGCTCCGTCCGGTCGAGCCGCCCGCCGGCGACGACCGCCTCCTCACGATCGGCTCGTACGGCTCCGGCTCGGCGCCGCGCGTCTCGGCCTTCAAGACGCCGACCGCGGCGGGCTGGCGAGAGACGGCCCCGGGCTCGGGCCGGTGGCAGGTCGACCTCGCGGCCGCGGGGGCCGGCACCGACTGGCTCGGCGACGCCTCCTCGTCGACGGCGAACGTCGGCTTCCTCAAGGTGAACGACGAGATCCGCGCCTACCGCCGCGACTCCGTCGGCGACCTGCGCGGCCAGTGGGAGTTCGCCTCGCCGGTGGGCTCCACGGTGCTCACCGTCCGCAGCGACGCCCGGCCCGACACGCTCGCGAACGTGCAGGCGGCCGTCGACGACCCGCTGGTCGTCGGCGCCTCGCAGCTCGTGCTGCGGGGGCTGCACCTCGTCGGCACGGGCTCGAACGGGTACAGCGACGACGTCGGCGTGCACGACGTGCTCATCGAGCACTGCACGGTGAGCCACGTCGGGGGCTCCGAGCTGCCGGGTGCCGGCCGCTACGGCAACGGCGTGCAGGTCTGGCAGGCCGGGCAGCGCGTGACCGTGCGCCGCTGCGTCATCACCGACTGCTGGGACACCGCCACCACCGTGCAGGGCTGGGACGGCCCGTGGGCCGACATCGTGTTCGAGCAGAACGTCGTGCTGCGCTGCACGCAGGCCTTCGAGCTGTGGACGCGCGGAGGCGCGGGCACGGCCGGGGTCGTCAGCTGCCGCTTCGTCGACAACGTCTGCCACGACGTCGGCCTGGGGTGGGGCGCGCGGCCGCAGCAGGTCGGCCGGGGCAGCCACGTCCTCTTCTACGCGCTCGAGACGCCGATCGCGCTCGAGGTGTCGGGCAACGTCTTCGGGGCGAGCCGCGACGCCGTGTACTACGTCGGGTCGGGCTCGGGCTCGACGACGACGCTGCCCGCCGGGCTCTCGGCGCACGACAACGTCGTGGTGCAGCGACGGGGCCGCCCTATCGTCTGGGGCGGTTCGTGGACGGTCGACCGGTCCGAGACCTTCAGTACCGGGCCGGGCCGCGAGATCGACTCGTCGTTCGTGGTGGGCGACCCTCGCTGAGCCGAAGACCCCAGCTGAGCCGAAGACCCCCGCTGAGCTGCGCTCAGCGCCCCGAGCGGCGGGACGAGATCACTCCCGTGTCGAAGCCCATCAGGTTGAGCCCGCCGTTGAAGCGGGCGTGCTCGACCTTGATGCAGCGGTCCATGACGACGGTGAGGCCCGCTGCCTCGGCCTGGCGCGCGGCGTCCTCGTTCCAGATGCCGAGCTGCACCCAGATGGTGCGGGCGCCGCTGGCGAGCACCTCGTCGACGACCGAGGGGATGTCGCTCGCCTTGCGGAACACGTCGACGATGTCGGGCACCTCGGGCAGGGACGCCAGGTCGGGGTAGGCCTTCTCGCCGAGGACGACGTCGGCTCGTGGGTTCACGAAGTAGACGCGCAGGTCGCTCGACTGCTGCAGGTAGGTGCCGACGAAGTAGGAGGAGCGGGTCGAGTTGGGCGAGGCGCCCACGATCGCGACGCTCTTCGCCGCGCGGAGGATGGCCTGTCGGGCCCGGGCGTCCGGGCCGACCCAGGTGCGCTGCGACCGCAGCAGCTTCGCGAGTGGCGAGCTGGAGGGCAGCTCGCAGGTGCGGCCGTTCGCCAGCTGCGTCGTGACCGTGCCCGCGTCCGCCCCTGCCGTGCCCGTGCTCGTCCCTGCCGCGCCCGTCTCGGTGCCGGTCTCGGTGCTCGTGCTCACGTCACGCCTCCTTCGTCGCGGCGCGCAGCGCCTGGTCGAGGTCGTCGATGATGTCGGCGGCGTCCTCGATGCCGACGCTGATGCGGACAGACCCGGGCAGCACGCCCGCGTCGACGAGCTGCTGCTCGCTGAGCTGCGCGTGCGTCGTCGACCCGGGGTGGATGACGAGCGTCTTCGCGTCGCCGATGTTGGCGAGGTGGCTGGCGAGCTCGACCGACTCGATGAAGGTCTTGCCCGCCGCCCGCCCGCCGGCCAGCTCGAACGTGAAGACCGACCCCGGCCCCTCGGGCAGGTACTTCAGCGCCCGCTCGTGGTGCGGGTGCTCGGGCAGCCCGGCCCACCGCACGCGCTCGATGCGCGGGTCGGCGTCGAGCCACTCGGCGACCTCGCGGGCGTTCTCGACGTGGGCGCGCATGCGGAACGGCAGGGTCTCGACGCCCTGGGCCAGCAAGAACGCGGAGTGCGGGGCCAGCGACGGCCCGATGTCGCGCAGCTGCTCGGCCCGCAGCCGGGTGAGGAACGCGTACTCGCCGAAGTTGCCCGACCAGTTGAGCCCGCCGTAGCTCGGCACGGGCTGGTCGAACAGCGGGAACCGCTCGCTGTCCCAGCCGAAGCGCCCCGACTCGACGACGACGCCGCCGAGCGTGGTGCCGTGCCCGCCGAGGAACTTCGTCGCCGAGTGGATCACGACGTCGGCGCCCCACTCGATGGGCCGGTTGAGGTACGGGGTGGCGATGGTGGAGTCGACGATGAGCGGGATGCCGGCCGCGTGCGCGACCTCGGCCAGCCCCTCGAGGTCGGCGATCTCGCCCGACGGGTTCGCCACGGTCTCGACGAAGAGCAGCTTGGTGGCCGGCGTGATCGCGGCGGCGTAGTCGGCGGGCTCGCTCGACTGGACGAAGGTGGTCTCGACGCCGAAGCGGCGCAGCGTGACGTCGAGCTGCGTCACCGACCCGCCGTACAGCGCGGCGCTCGCGACGATGTGGTCGCCGGCCCCGGCGAGCGACGCGAAGGTGATGAACTGCGCGCTCAGCCCGCTCGACGTCGCGACGGCGCCGAGGCCGCCCTCGAGGCTGGCGACGCGCTCCTCGAAGGAGGCGGTGGTCGGGTTCGCGAGCCGGCTGTAGATGTTGCCGTACTTCTGCAGCGCGAAGCGGGCCGCGGCGTCCTCGGTGTCGTCGAAGACGAAGGCGCTCGACTGGTAGATGGGGAGCGCGCGCGCCCCCGTCGCCGAGTCGGGGACGTTGCCCGCGTGGATGGCCCGCGTGCGGAAGCCGTAGTCACGATCTGCCATGCGGCCACGCTAGCCGCTGGGCGTCACGCGGAGCCCCGGGGCGTAACGCGGCTACACAGAACGAGCGGCGGCGGCCGACGGGGGAGGAGCGGCGTCACTTCCAGCTGGGGATCCAGTAGTGCAGGCGGATGAACTCCCAGTCCTCGAGCCGGCCGGTCCACAGCGGCCAGAAGAAGACCGTCACGGCGACGGCGACGACCACGACGATGGCCGTCACGAGGATGCCGCTGAGCCTCCGGTCGGGGTGGTCCGTGCGGCGTCCGAGCACGATGCCGAGCACCATCGCCAGCCCGAGCAGCAGGTAGGGCTCGAAGGCGATCGTGTAGAACTGGAACACCGTCCGGCCCGAGAACGCCAGCCACGGCAGGTAGCCCGCGGCGATGCCGACGAGCACGGCTCCCGACTGCCACTCACGCCGCCGGACGAGGCGGTACAGCAGGTACAGGCAGGCCGCGACGGCGGCGTACCAGATGAACGGGTTCGCGATCGAGGTGATCGCCATGCCGCAGCGGGCGACCTCGCAGCCGCCCTGACCCTGGTCGAGCCCCTGGTAGTACATGCTCGTCGGCCGCAGCATGAGCAGCCAGCCGAACGGGTTCGCCGCGTACGAGTGGGGCGTGTGCAGCCCGACGTTGAAGGCGTAGACGCCGGCCTCGTAGTGCCACCAGTTCTGGACCGTGTCGGGGACCCAGGCGAGGGCGCCCGACCAGCGCTCGCCTCCTTCGCCCACCCAGTCGCGGTAGTAGCCGCCGCGGGTGACGAACCAGCCCGTCCAGCTCGCGACGTAGGCGGCCGCCGCGATCGGCACCGTGAGCACGAAGCTGACGGGCGCCTGGCGGAACAGCGTGCCCGACAGCCAGAACTCGACGCCGGCGCGGCGCCTCGCCAGCACGTCGACCACGACCGTGTAGACGGCGAACACGGCGAGGAAGTACAGGCCGTTCCACTTGACCCCCGTCGCGAGGCCGCAGAGCAGGCCGGCGGCGACCAGCCAGGGACGGCCCCAGAGCGACGGCCCCCAGGCGATGTCGCGCCCCGCGGCCCGCCTCTTCACCAGCCATGCCTCGAGCGCCCGTCCGCTCTGACGTCGGTCGAGCAGCACGGCGCCGAAGGCCATCAGCCCGAAGAGCATCACGAAGACGTCGAGCAGCGCGACCCGCGACATCACGATCGCGTGGCCGTCGATCGCCATGAAGAAGCCGGCCAGCGTGCCGACGAGCGTGGACCGCGCCAGGTAGGTGCCGATGACCGCGACGAGCGCCACGGCGAGGATGCCGGCGACGGCCGTGCTGATGCGCCAGCCGGCGGGGTCGTCCGGCCCGAGCGCCCACATGCCGAGGCCGATCAGCCACTTGCCGAGGGGCGGGTGGGCCACGAAGGAGGGGGCGGCCAGGTAGCCGTCCGCGCCCCCGGCCGCGAAGGCGGCGTCGTAGTCGCCCGGCCACGAGCCCTCGTAGCCGAGGTTCCAGAGGCTCCAGGCGTCCTTGACGTAGTAGGTCTCGTCGAAGATCAGGGTGCCGGGGCGCCCCAGGTCCCAGAGGCGCAGCGCGGCGGCGAGCAGCGTGACGAGCAGCGGTCCGCCCCAGGCCCAGGCGCGGCGCCGGGCCGGGGTGGACAGCAGCCGGCCCCACCAGGCGTCGACGCGCAGCAGGGGGCGAGGGGCGCGGGGCGGCCCGGGTCGCTCGGCGGGCTCGGGGGCCGCGTGGGCGGGCTCGGCGGGGGAGTCGGGGGCGACGGAAGTCGCGTCGTCGTCGGGGCCGCCAGCGTCGACGGAGGTCGCGTCGGCGGCGACCAGGACGTCGAACTCACGATCGCCCTGGCTGGTCATCCGGCCATCGTATTCGGCCCGTCCTCCGCGGCCGCACGGCCGGGGGAGAATGGCCGGATGATCGTCCTCGCCGCGACCCCCATCGGAAACCTCGGCGACGCCTCCCGCCGGCTGGTCGAGGCGCTGTCGAACGCCGAGGTCGTCGCGGCGGAGGACACCCGCACCGCCGTCCACCTCATGCGCGCCCTCGGCGTCGAGAACCGGCCGCGCCTCATCGCCCTGCACGAGCACAACGAGCGCGAGAAGGCGGCCGAGCTCGTCGAGCTGGCCCGCGGCGCCGACCTGCTCGTCCTCACCGACGCCGGCATGCCCGCCATCAGCGACCCCGGGTTCCCGCTCGTCGAGGCGGCGGCCGCGGCGGGCGTCACCGTCACGGCCATCCCCGGGCCGAGCGCCGTCCTCACGGCGCTCGCCGTGTCGGGGCTCCCCACCGACCGCTTCAGCTTCGAGGGGTTCCTGCCGCGCAAGCAGGGCGACCGCCTGCGGGTGCTCGGCGCCCTCGTCGACGAGCGCCGCACGATGGTGTTCTTCGAGTCGCCGCACCGCCTCGCCGAGTCGCTCGGCGACGTGGCCACGGCCCTCGGCGCCGACCGCCGCGTCGTCGTCTGCCGCGAGCTGACCAAGCTGCACGAGGAGGTGCGGCGAGGCTCCGCCGCCGAGCTCGCGTCGTGGGCGGCCGAGGGCGTGCGCGGCGAGATCTGCGTCGTCGTCGAGGGCGCCCCCGAGCGCGAGTTCGACCTCGCCACGGGCCTGGCGCAGGTGCAGGCCCTCGTCGCCGACGGCGCCCGCCTCAAGGAGGCCTCGACCGACGTGGCCGCCGCCACGGGCCTCTCCCGCCGCGACCTCTACCAGGCGGCCCTCGCGGCCAAGGCGCCCCGCCCCTCCTGAGCCCGCACGGGCCGGTGCCGAGGAGGCGCGGGCCGCGTCGCGGCGTCGGTGCCCGCACCTAAGATGGTCACCATGCCCGCCGGCGACTCCTTCTTCATCGCAACGCCCATCTTCTACGTCAACGACGTGCCGCACATCGGCCACGCCTACACCGAGGTCGCAGCCGACGTGCTCGCCCGCTGGCACCGCCAGCGCGGCGACGACACCTGGCTGCTCACGGGCACCGACGAGCACGGCCAGAAGATCCTGCGCACCGCGACCAGCCACGACGTCACGCCCCAGGCGTGGGCCGACAAGCTCGTCACCGAGTCCTGGAAGCCGCTGCTCGAGACCGTCGACATCAGCAACGACGACTTCATCCGCACCACCGACGAGCGCCACGAGAAGGGCGTGCAGCGGTTCCTGCAGAAGCTCCACGACGACGGCTACATCTACCAGGGCGAGTTCGAGGGCTACTACTGCGTCGGCTGCGAAGAGTACAAGCAGCCGAGTGACCTCGTCGACGGCACCGGCGCCTTCGAGGGCGAGCAGGTCTGCGCGATCCACTCGAAGCCCGTCGAGCTGCTGAAGGAGAGCAACTACTTCTTCCGCATGAGCGACTTCGAGCAGCGCCTGCTCGACCTGTACGAGTCGCAGCCCGACTTCATCCAGCCCGAGAACGTGCGCAACGAGATCGTGCAGTTCGTCAAGCAGGGCCTGCGCGACCTCTCCATCTCGCGGCAGACCTTCGACTGGGGCGTCAAGGTCCCGTGGGACGAGGCGCACGTCGTCTACGTCTGGTTCGACGCCCTGCTCAACTACGTCACGGCCATCGGCTACGGCGTCGACGACGAGCAGTTCGACCGCCGCTGGCCCGCGGTCCAGCTCGTCGGCAAGGACATCGCGCGGTTCCACGCCGTCATCTGGCCCGCCATGCTGATGGCCGCGGGCCTGCCCGTGCCGAAGGCGGTCTTCGGCCACGGCTGGCTGCTCGTCGGCGGCGAGAAGATGTCGAAGTCGAAGCTGACCGGCATCGCGCCCCAGCAGATCACCGACGTCTTCGGCGCCGACGCGTTCCGCTACTACTTCATGCGCGCGATCACGTTCGGCCAGGACGGCAACTTCTCGTGGGAGGACATCTCGGCCCGCTACCAGGCCGAGCTCGCCAACGGCTTCGGCAACCTGGCCTCTCGGGTCGTCGCCATGATCACGCGCTACTTCGACGGCACGGTCCCCGTCGCCGGCGAGCTGACCGACGCCGACCTGGCCGTGCGCGAGACCGAGCTGCGCGTCACCGCCGAGGCCGACGCCGCGATGGACCGCTTCGCGATCAACGAGGCGCTCTCGTCCATCTGGCAGCTGGTCGACGTGCTCAACGGCTACATCACCGAGCAGGAGCCCTGGGCCCTCGCCAAGCACGACGACGAGCGCGAGCGCCTCGCCACGGTGCTCGCGACGGCCCTGCGCGGCCTCGGCACGCTGACCGTGCTGCTGGCCCCCTTCATGCCGACGGCGACCCGCACGCTCTGGGAGTCGATCGGCCAGGGCGAGCTCACGAGCCAGCCCGTCGACCGGGCCGCCGAGTGGTCGAGCGCCCCGAGCGTCGTGCCCCTCGCCGCGGGCCTGTTCCCGCGCATCGAGCAGCCCGAGCCGGCCGCGTGAGCGACGCCCGGGGCGTCCCCGACGGCGAGGTCCCCACGCACGTCCGTCACCGCTCCTCCACCGAGTCGGGCGGGCAGACCCGCGACCTGAGCTACCCGCCGAGCCCGCAGGCCCTCGTCGTGCCCGTGTACGACAACCACACGCACCTCGAGATCGCCGACGGCGACGGCACCGAGCAGCACCCGGCCCTCGACTACCGCGAGCACCTCGACCGTGCCTCGAGCGTCGGGGTCCGCGGCGTGGTCCAGGTCGGCACCGACCTCGAGACGTCGCGCTGGTCGGCCAACATCGCGGCCCGTGAGCCGCGGGTGCTCGCCGCCGTCGCCATCCACCCGAACGAGGCCCCGCTGCTCGCCGCCCGCGGCGAGCTGCACGACGCGCTCGACGAGATCGACGAGCTGGCCGCGCGGCCGCGCGTGCGCGCCGTCGGCGAGACCGGCCTCGACTTCTTCCGCACCGGCGCCGAGGGCCGCGACGCGCAGCTCGAGTCGTTCGCCCGGCACGTCGAGATCGCCAAGAAGCACGATCTCGCCCTGCAGATCCACGACCGTGACGCCCACGACGACGTCGTCGACCTGCTGCTCGAGCTCGGCGCGCCCGCGCGCACCGTGTTCCACTGCTTCAGCGGCGGGCCCGAGCTGGCGAGCATCCTGGCCGAGAACGGCTGGTACGCCTCGTTCGCCGGCACCGTCACGTTCAAGAACGCGCAGCCGCTGCGCGACGCCCTCGTGCAGCTGCCCCGCCACCTCGTGATGGTCGAGACCGACGCGCCGTACCTGACGCCCACGCCGTTCCGCGGCCGGCCCAACGCGCCGTACCTCATCCCGCACACGCTCCGCTCGATGGCCGCGACGATCGGCACCGACGTGTCGATGCTTGCGGCGCAGATCTCGTCGAACACCGAGCTGGTCTACGGCTCGTGGACCGACGAGCCCGTGACGGTCGAGGGCTGATGTCGCGCTCGACCCTGCTCGGCCCGGCCGAGATCCGCGACCTGGCCGACCTGCTCGGCATCCAGCCGACCAAGAAGCTCGGCCAGAACTTCGTGCACGACGCGAACACGGTCCGGCGCATCGTCGCGGCCTCCGGGGTCTCGGCGGGCACCTCCGTCGTCGAGATCGGGCCCGGCCTCGGCTCGCTGACGCTCGGGCTGCTCGAGGCGGGCGCCCACGTGGTCGCGGTCGAGATCGACAAGCGGCTCGCCGCGCAGCTGCCGACGACCGTCTCGCTGCTGCAGCCCGCCGCCGACCTGTCCGTGGTCGTCGACGACGCCATGCGCGTCGTCGAGCTCCCGTCGCGCCCCACGCACCTCGTCGCGAACCTGCCGTACAACATCAGCGTGCCGGTGCTGCTGCACTTCCTCGAGCACTTCCCGACCCTCGAGCGCGGGCTCGTCATGGTGCAGGCCGAGGTCGGCCTCCGCCTCGCGGCCGAGCCGGGCTCGAAGATCTACGGCGCCCCGAGCATCAAGGCGGCCTGGTACGGCGAGTTCTCGACCGCGGGCCAGGTCAGCCGCCAGGTCTTCTGGCCCGTGCCGAACGTCGACAGCATCCTCGTCGCCTTCGACCGCAGGGAGGCGCGGGGCAGCGAAGACGAGCGGCTCGCCGTCTTCGAGCTGGTCGACGCCGCGTTCCAGCAGCGACGCAAGATGCTGCGGCAGTCGCTCTCGGGCGTCTACGGCTCGTCGGCCGCCGCCTCCGAGGCCCTCGTCGCCGCCGGGCTCGCGCCGACCGAGCGGGGCGAGCAGCTCACCGTCGACGACTTCCTCGCCCTGGCCCGCGTCGCCTCCTGAGGGGCCGGGCCGACCTCGTGAGCAGCTCGGGCACCGGTGGCGACGACCGCCGGAGGCGCCCCACGATCAGCGACGCCCGTCTCGCCTCGGGCACGGGGCGCAGCAGCGAGCAGTGGTTCGCGTTGCTCGACGGAGCGGACGCGACGCGGCTGTCCCACACGCAGATCGCGCGCATCCTCGTCGACGAGCACGAGGTGCCCGGCTGGTGGGCCCAGTCGATCACCGTGCGGTACGAACAGGCCCGCGGGATGCGCCTGCCGGGGCAGCAGGCCGACGGCACGTTCTCGGTGTCGGTCAGCCGGAGCCTCCGCGGCGGGCCGCTCGAGCTGCTCGACCTCGGCGTCGAGCGCTTCGCCGAGTTCGCCGGCGGGGCGCCCGAGGCGACCAGTCGATCGGCCGCGCACCCGACCGCCCGTTGGCGGCTCGAGGGCGAGGTGCTCCTGCAGCTGACGGTCTCGCCGGGCACGGGCGGCAAGTGCAGCGTCAGCCTCACGCAGAGCCGTCTCCGGCTGCCCGAACGGGTCGAGCCGGCCCGCGAGGCGATGACCCGGGCTTTCCGGGTCATGGGCGACCGGCAGAACTGACTAGGTTGGGAGCATGAGCTCCGTGGCCGGCCCGACCGTGGTCCACACCCGTGCCCCGGGCAAGATCAACGTGTTCCTCGCCGTGGGCGACCTGCAGGACGACGGGTACCACGAGCTCGCCACGGCCTACCAGGCGGTGTCCCTCTACGAAGACGTGCGGGCGCGCCGGTCCGACGACTTCACCGTCCGCGTGACCGCCGGCCCCGGCGTCGACGTGTCGGGGGTGCCGACCGACGAGAGCAACCTCGCGGTGCGCGCCGCCCGCCTCCTCGCGACGACCACCGGGTACCGGGGCGGCGTCGACCTCAGCATCGAGAAGGCCGTGCCCGTCGCGGGCGGCATGGGCGGCGGCTCGGCCGACGCGGCGGCCACCCTACTCGCCTGCGACGCCCTGTGGGGCACGGGCCTCGGCCGCGACGACCTGCTCAAGCTCTCGGCCGAGCTGGGCGCCGACGTCCCGTTCGCCTTCGCGGGCGGCACGGCCGTCGGCACCGGGCGGGGCGACGAGCTCAGCCCGGCCCTCGCCAAGGGGCAGTTCCAGTGGGTGCTCGCCCTCGCCGACTTCGGCCTGTCGACCCCGACGGTCTACCGCGAGCTCGACGAGCACCGGCTGCGCCACTCGAGCGACATCTCGACCGTGCGCCAGCCGGTCGTCGACACGGGCGTGCTCCAGGCGCTGCGCGCCGGCGACGCCGAGCTGCTGGCCGACGTCATGCACAACGACCTGCAGGCCCCCGCCCTGCACCTCGAGCCGGGCCTCGCCCGCGTGCTCGAGCTCGGCGAGGGCAACGGTGCGCTGGCCGGGATCGTGTCGGGCTCGGGGCCGACGGTGGCGTTCCTCGCCCCCGACCTCGACGGGGCGCTCGAGCTGCAGATCGCCCTGAGCGCCGCCCGGCTCACGGTCGTGCGGGCCACGGGGCCGGTGCCCGGCGCTCGCGTCGTCACCGACTAGGCACCCGCAAGGCGCAAGGCGCACGGCGCACGAGGCGCGACGCACGACGCACCACGCGCGACGGGCGCCGCCCTCAGCGCACGAACTTCAGCACGTTGGTGCGCGTCAGGCCCCACTCCTGGTCGAGCGTGAAGCCGACCGACCCGAGCTGCTCGGTCACCCGCGGTCGCCAGTCCTGCTTGTCGCTCGTGATCAGCCAGACGACGTCGAGGTCGTCGGTGCGGTCGAGCACGTCGCCGAGCGGGTACTGGGTCTCCCAGAGGCCGTCGGTCTCGGCGCCGGGCGTCTCGAGCGTGAAGTCGGACATGCCCCGGAACGCCTCGGGGTAGGTGTCCTGGATGACGCGCGACGTCGCCTTGGGGTGGCGCCGCACGGGGCCGAAGACGACGCCCTCACGGGTGCCGGGCGCCTCCTCGGCTCGCTCGCCGGCGACGAGATCGGCGACCTGGTCCCACGCGGCCGAGTCCTTGGCCTCCGGCTGCCGTTGGTCGACGTACGACGGCGACGTGAGCACCACGGCGACGAGCAGCACGAGGGCGATGACGCGGCGCCACGGGATCGCGGCGACCGACACGGCCATCGTCATCGCGATGGCGGGCGTGCCGAAGGTGAGGTACCGCGGCGAGTACAGCGGGTCGACGACCAGCGAGACGCCGACGAGCCCGACGGTCGGCACGATCATCCACGGCAGCACGACCTCGGCGAAGCCTCGGGCCGCGGGCACGAGCCGCAGCGCCAGCACCACCAGGGTCGCGCCGGCGCAGACGAGCGCGAAGACGGCGAAGTTCTCGTTGCCGGTGAACCACTGGGTGACGAGCACGCCGCGCAGGGTGCTGAAGCTCGGCCGCTCGATCCAGCTGACCTGGCTGTTCTGCGACGCGATGAACCAGGCGAGCGGCAGGCTGGCCAGCCCGGCCACGCCGGCGCCGGCGAACCAGCCCAGCAGGGCACGGCGCGACGAGCGCACCGAGGTGCTGCCCGCGGCGGGCACGACCGCGACGGCGCCCGTGCGGGCCCACTCGTCGACGACGGCGCGCTCGGCGGCGTGGTCGCGTCGGTCGCGCAGCACCCGGACGAGCATGGTCAGCGCGTGCCCGACGACGAGCAGCGCGATGTACAGGAAGAACGCGCAGGCCACGACGGCCAGCACGGCGTAGCCGACCCACCAGAGCGTGATCGACCGGCGGGTGCGCGCGTGGCCGTCCTCGGCGGTGCGCCGCGCCGCGACGACGAGCACGAGGGTGAGGGCGACGGCGAACAGGGCCGAGAGGGCGTACGAGCGGCCCTCGCCGCCCATCCACGTCACGCGCGGCAGCACGGTGAACAGCAGGCCCGCGACGACCGCGGTGCGCCGGTCGACCAGGATGCGCGTGAGCGACACGGTGAGCCCGGCGGCGACGCCGGTGGCCAGGGCGCTCGGCACGCGCAGCGAGGTGGGCGAGTAGGGGAACACGTCGAACCACAGGTGCATGAACGCGTAGTAGGCGGCGTGGACGAGATCGACGGTGTGGATCATGGCCCAGAGCTGGCCCCAGGTGCGGGTCGCCGAGACGACCGTGGCGGCCTCGTCGTACCAGACCGACGGCACCCAGAGGAACGCGCCGGAGACGACCGTCGCGAGCACGCCGATCAGCACCGCGTCGGTGTGGCGACCGTGGAGGAGGCGCCCCCACGGCCCCCGCGTCGGCGGCTGCTCGGGCCCCGGGGCGCGGGTTACTGTGGGCGGGGTCGCGTCGTCCGCGGCCCGTCTCAGGAGGTCTGCCATGTCGTCACTGCCCCCTCTCGTCTCGGTCGCGTCGGGCACGTCGGGGCCGGCGGCCGGCGACGAGACCGACGAGCGCTGGTCGCGCACCGTGCGGCTGCCGGGCTTCGGGCTGACGGCCCAGGCCCGACTGCGCGCGGCTCGCGTGCTGGTCGTCGGCGCCGGCGGTCTGGGATCGCCGACTGTCCAATATCTCGCAGCCTCGGGTGTGGGGACGCTGGGAGTCGTCGACGACGACGTCGTCGACCGGTCGAACCTGCAGCGCCAGGTGCTGTTCTCGCCGGGCGACGTCGGCCTGCCGAAGGCCCGGATCGCCGCCGAGCGCGTGCGCGCCACGGCCCCCGACACGCACGTCGTCGTGCACCCCGTGCGGCTGACCGCCGAGACCGCGGGGCTGCTCGACGGCTGGGACGTCGTCGTCGACGGCAGCGACTCGTTCGACACCTGCTACGTCGTGGCCGACGAGGCCGCCGCCCGCGGCCTGCCCGTCGTCTGGGGCAGCGTGGCGAGGCTCGACGGCCAGGTGAGCGTCTTCTGGGACGCCGCCCCCGACGGCCGTGCCGTCGACTACCGCGACCTGCACCCGTCCGCCCCGGCCGGCGGCTGGGACGAGTCGTGCGCCGACGTCGGCGTGCTCGGGCCGCTCTGCGGCACCGTCGGCTCGGTGATGGCCAGCGAGGTCGTCAAGCTCGTGACGGGCGTCGGCGAGCCCCTGCTGGGCCGCGTCGTGACGATCGACGCGGGCGCGGCCACCTGGCGCGAGAGCCGCCTCCGCCGGGCGCCGCACCGTGCCGCCGAGCGGGCGGCGGCCAACGCCTCCCGCACCGCGACCGCCGGCGCCGGGTCGTCCGTGCCCGGTGCCGACACCGAGGAGGCGCGGGCCGGCCAGGCGACGCCGCCCGCGACCGCGGCCCCCGGCACCCGCAGCCCGGACGTCTCGGTCGACGACCTCGTCGAGCTCCTCGCGGCCCGGGACGCGGGCGAGGCGGCCTTCACCCTGCTCGACGTCCGCGAGCCCGACGAGCACGCCTTCGCGCACCTGCCCGGCGACGTGCTCGCGGCGGGCCTGGGCGTCCGCACCCGGCAGCGCCCCGAGCTCGACCCGGGGCTCCCCGTCATCGCGTACTGCGCCCGCGGGCCGAGGGCGCGGGCGGCGGCCGAGCTGCTCGTCGCCGACGGCTACGACGTGGCCGTGCTCGACGGGGGCATGCTCGCCTGGCAGCTGCGCGCCTCCTCGGCCGCCCGCGCCTGACGCGCGCCCGCGCCTGACGCGCGCCCGTCCGGCGCCGTCCGTCCGGCGCCGCTAGGCCGCCCGACCCGGCGCCGCCCGACCCGGCGCAGTCCGGCTCAGCCGCCGGCGAACGGCGGCATGACGTCGACGACGTCGCCGTCGGCCACGACCTGCTCGCGGTCGCGGGTGGTCACCCCGTCGACGAGGAACGAGCAGCGCAGCAGCACGTCGCGCCAGTCGGCCGCCGACGTGCCCTCGACCGGGCGCACCTCGGTCAGCAGCCGTCCGATGGTCGGCGACTCCGACGCCGGCACCTCGACGACCTGCTCGTCGCGCCCGACGGCGGCCCGGGCGGCGGCGAAGAACCTCAGGGTGGTGCGGGTCACGGTCAGCCTCCGATGGCGCTCATGGTGCGGACGGGCTGCACGAAGTCGTCGCGGTCGATGCCGTGCGAGGCGGGCTTCGCCCACATGGCCCCGCGCCAGAGATCGGCGAGCTCGGCGTCGCTCGCCCCGGCGCGCAGCGGGTCGCGCAGGCCGGTCTCGGCGTCGCCGAAGAGGCAGCTGCGCACGCCTCCCTCGGCGGTGAGGCGGGTGCGCCGGCAGTCGCCGCAGAACGGCTCGCTGACCGACGCGATGATGCCGACCGTGCCCGCGAGCCCGGCCTCGGCGCCCAGGCCGACCGCGTCGAAGCGCTCGGCGGGCGCGCCGTCCCTCGGAGCGGCGTGCGGGCTCAGCACGAAGCGCTCGGCGAGCCTGCCCCGGATGTCGTCGGCCGTCACGAAGGAGGCGCGGTGCCAGGTCCGGTCCGCGTCGAGGGGCATCTGCTCGATGAAGCGCAGCTCGTGGCCCCTCTCGAGCGACCAGGCCAGCAGGTCGGCCGCCTCGTGGTCGTTGACCCCGGGCAGCAGCACCGCGTTGATCTTGATCGGGGTCAGCCCGGCCGCCGCGGCGGCGTCGACGCCGGCGAGCACCTTGTCGAGGAACGGCCGGCGGGTCAGCGTCTCGAAGGTCTCGGCGTGCAGCGAGTCGAGCGACACGTTGATGCGGTCGAGCCCGGCGTCGGCGAGGGCGCCCGCGCGCTGCGCGAGGCCGATCGCGTTGGTGGTCAGCGAGATGTCGGGGCGCGGCTCGAGCGCGGCGACGCGGCGCACGATGTCGACGAGGTCGGCGCGGAGCAGCGGCTCGCCGCCCGTGAAGCGCACCTGGCGCACGCCGAGGTCGCGCACGCCGACGCCCACCAGCCGGACGATCTCGTCGGCGCTGAGCGCCTGGTCCTTCGGCAGCCAGGGCAGGCCGTCGGCGGGCATGCAGTAGGTGCAGCGCAGGTTGCAGCGGTCGGTGAGCGACACGCGCAGGTCGGTCGCGGTGCGGCCAAAGCGGTCGAGCAGGCCGGGGGCCGAGTCGGCGGCGGGCCGGGCGGGCAGGGCGGCGCCCGCGTCGCCCGCGGCGAGGCGCCGGGGGATCGTGGGGAGACCGAGCGAGACCGTCATCCCCCTGAGAGTAGGCGACCGCGCCGTGCGCCGCAGGTGCACCGCGGCTCGCGCCGCAGCCCACGGCGCGGCCCGGCCCCGGGCGGGAGGCCGCCGCGCACCCCCGAGTGGGGGGGGGGGGGGGGCGCCGGCGCGGGGGGGGGGGGGGGCCCCGGGGGGGGGGGGGGGGGGGGGCCCGCCCCCCCCCCCCCCCCCCCCCCCGCGGGGGGGGGGGGGGGGGGCGCCCCCCCCCCCGGGGGGGGGGGGGCCCCCCCCCCCCCCGGGGCCCGCCCCCCCCCCCCCCGGGGGGGCCCCCCCCCCACTTCGGGGTGTCTCGCGGGCGCGGAGGCGCGGGGCGGCGCGCGCGCGGCGCGGGGGCGTCAGCCGATGAGCGACTCGATCGGGCCGCGCACGAAGTAGACCAGGAAGCCGACGGCGACGATCCACAGCAGCGGGCTGATCTCGCGGACCTTGCCCGAGAACGCGCGGACGACGACCCAGGTGACGAAGCCGACGCCGATGCCGTTGGCGATCGAGTAGGTCAGCGGCATGACGATGATCGTGAGGAACACGGGCAGGGCGACGGAGAAGTCGGTCCAGTCGATGTCCTTGATCTGCGACACCATCAGCGCGCCGACGATGACGAGGGCCGCGGCGGCGACCTCGAGCGGCACCACCTGCGTGAGCGGCGTGAAGAACATGGCGAGCACGAAGAGCAGGCCGGTGACGACCGACGCGAACCCGGTGCGCGCGCCCTCGCCGACGCCCGACGCGGACTCGACGAAGACGGTGTTCGACGACGAGCTGGTCGCGCCGCCGGCGATCGCGCCGATGCCCTCGACGACGAGCGCCGAGCGCAGGCGGGGGAACGTGCCGTCCGGCGCGGCGACGTCCGCCGCCTTGGCGAGGCCGGTCATGGTGCCCATGGCGTCGAAGAAGTTCGTGAAGACCAGGGTGAAGACGAGCATGACGGCCGACAGGACGCCGATGCGCGCGAAGGCACCGAAGCTGATGTCGCCGATCAGCGACAGGTCGGGCAGCGCCACGATCTGCGTCGGCATCACCGGGGCGTTGAGGTTCCAGTCGTCGAGGTTCTGGCCGTTCGAGGTCGGCACCTGGAAGATCGCCTGCAGCACGATCGCGACGACCGTCGACGCGACGATGCCGATGAAGATCGCGCCGCGCACCCGGCGGGCCATCAGCACGCCGATGACGACGAGCCCGATGACGAAGGTGATGGTGGGGAGCGTGCTGATCGACCCGCCGTCGCCGAGCTGCACGGGCGGCGACGAGGCGCCGCTCGTGCGCACGAAGCCCGAGTCCACGAGGCCGATGAACGCGATGAACAGGCCGATGCCGACCGTGATCGCCGTCTTGAGCGCGGCGGGGACGGCGCTGAAGATCATGCTGCGCAGGCCGGTCACGGCGAGGATGGTGATGACGAGGCCGTTGATGACGACGAGGCCCATGGCCTCGGGCCAGGTGACGTCCTGCACGACGGTCACGGCGAGGAACGAGTTGATGCCGAGCCCGGCCGCGAAGGCGAACGGGAGGCGCGCGACCGTCCCGAAGAGGATCGTCATGACCCCGGCGGTGAGGGCCGTCACCGCGCCGACCTGGCTGTTCTGCAGCCACCCGCCCAGGACGTCCTTCGCGGCCTGGTCCTCGCTGAAGCCGCCCAGGATCAGGGGGTTGAGGATGACGATGTACGCCATGGTGACGAAGGTGACGACGCCGCCGCGGATCTCGCGGGCCCAGCTCGAGCCCCGCCCGCTGATCTCGAAGTAGCGGTCGAGGGCGCCGGCCACGCCGGGACGGCGGGCGTCGGTGGAGACGGGGGTGGTCATGGGGGCTCCCGAGGAGTAGGCGGCGAGGAGGGCGCGCGACTCTGGGCGCACTCTCAGCTTACGACGCGGAGGGACCGCCACCTGCCCCGTCGTGGACATCCGTCGCGACCACGGCCGCGACGACGCCGGCCACCACCGTCGCCGCCGGGAGGGGGCCGACGTCCGCCTCGTCGTCGCCGACGTCCGCCGTCGGCAGCACGACCGGCACGAGACGGCCGTCGACGACGACCCA
This sequence comes from Frigoribacterium faeni, assembly GCF_011761235.1. Lineage (GTDB taxonomy): Bacteria > Actinomycetota > Actinomycetes > Actinomycetales > Microbacteriaceae > Frigoribacterium > Frigoribacterium faeni_A. The sequence continues at coordinate 153,251 of NZ_JAAOYW010000002.1, read as the reverse complement.
GCTGCGCCGGGAGGCCAGCCCGGCCGCCGCCTCCGGGGTGCCGACCGCGAGGGCGTCCAGCCACTCGCACTCGGTCTCGATCCAGCGGGTGTGCACCCGGGGCTCTCCGTCGTCGCCGCCGGCGAAGGCCGGGTCGTCGACGAGGAGGCGGTGGAAGCCCGCCGTGCTCGCCGGCCCCTCGACGACGAGGTCGCCCAGCGCCCGCCGTGCCCGGGCCAGGGCGGCGGCGCGGTCGCGACCCGTCACCACCACGGAGAGCAGGAGCGAGTCGCGCCCCGCGGCGACCGCCGACCCGGCGACGACGCCGGAGTCGACGCGGACGCCGGGGCCGCCGGGCAGCTCGAGACGGGTGACCGTGGCCGGCGCGGGCAGGAACCCCCGGCCCGGGTCCTCTGCCGTGACGCGGAAGGACAGCGTGTGGCCGCGGCTCTCGGGCACGTCCGCGAGGTCGAGGCCCCGGCCGTCGGCCACGAGCAGCTGCTGCCGGACCAGGTCGACCCCCGTCGCCTGCTCGGTGGCGACGTGCTCGAGGGGCAGCGCCGTGCCCACCTCGAGGAACGACACCTGGCCGGCCCGCGACACGAGGAACTCGACCGTGCCCGCTCCTCGGTACGACACCGCCGACCCGAGGGCGACCGAGGTCGACGTGACGACCTCGAGCTGCTCGTCGGTGAGGTGGACCGCGGGCGCCTCGCCGACGAGCTTCTGGTGGCGACGCTGCACCGAGCACTCCCGGGTGCCGACGACGACCACGCCGCCCTCGCCGTCGCCGAGCAGCTGCGCCTCGACGTGGCGGGGGCGGTCGAGGTACTGCTCGACGAAGACCTCGCCCCGCCCGAAGACGGCCGCGGACTCGCGGACGGCGCTGTCGAGCAGGTCGGCGACCTCGTCGAGCCGCCGGGCCACCCGCAGCCCGAGGCCGCCCCCGCCGTGGGCCGCCTTGAGCGCGATGGGCAGGCCGTGCCGCTGCGCGAAGGCGACCGCCTCGTCGGCGGACGCGATCGGCTCGGAGGTGCCGACGACGAGGGGCGCCCCGACCGAGTCGGCGAGGGCGCGGGCGGAGACCTTGTCGCCGAGCAGCTCCATCGTCTCGGGGTCGGGCCCGACCCAGGTCAGGCCGGCGGCCAGCACGCGCCGGGCGAACTCGGCGTTCTCGCTCAGGGGCCCGCACCCCGGGTGCACCGCGTCGGCCCCGCTGCGCTCGGCGACGTCGAGCAGCGCCTGCATGTCGCGGTAGGCGTCGGTGCCCGGCTGCTCGTCGAGCGCCCACGCCTCGTCCGCGGCGCGCACGTGCAGGGCGTCGACGTCGTCGGGCGCGAAGACGGCCACGGTGGCCAGGTCGAGGTCGGCCGCCGTGCGCGCGACGCGCACCGCGACGAGCCCGCGCTCGGCGATCAGGAGCTTCTTCACTGCTCGACCCCGCGCTCGTCGGCGGCGCGCTCGTCGACGCGGGCGTCGCGCCGCCCGCCCCGCCGGCCCGCGCCGAGGTCGGGCCCGGGGACGACGCGGAAGCGCACGCTGGCGCCGACCGGCACCTGGGCCGCGCGGTCGAGCTGGTCGCCGACCACGCAGGCGACGACCGGGTAGCCGCCCGTCACCGGGTGGTCGGCCATGAAGAGCACGGGCTGGCCGTCCGGCGGCACCTGCAGGGCGCCCGACACGGTCGCCTCGCTCGGCAGCTCGTGCTCGACGGCACGGTCGAGCGGCTGCTCGCCCTCGAGCCGGAGGCCGATGCGGTTCGACTGGGCGGTGACGGTGAAGCGCTGTCCCGTGAGCCGCTCCAGCGCCTCGGGCGTGAACCAGTCGTCGCGCGGGCCGAGCACGACGTCGAGCAGCGTCACCTCGTCGGGCGCCGAGACCGAGCGCTGGACGTGGGGAGCCGCCGCCGCGACGCTCTCGGACCACGCGCGTCCGACGCCGAGCTCGTCGCCGGCCTCGAGGCGCGCCGGGCCGATGCGGGCCAGCACGTCGCCCGAGGCGCTGTCGAGCACGGTCTCGGCCTCCCAGCCGCCGCGCACCGCGAGGTACGAGTAGACGCCCCGAGGAGGCGCCCCCACGACGAGCACGTCGCCGTCGTCGAGCGCGAAGGCCGCCCCCGGGACGGCGGTCCGCACGCCGTGGGCGCCCTGGATCACGAGCGGCACCGGGGCGCCCGCGACAGCGAGCACCAGGTCGCCGCGCGCCGTGGCCTCGAGGCCGCCGTACGCCATCTCGAGCGCCGGCGAGCCGGTGGCGGCGCCGACGAGGCGGTTCGCCTCGCGGAGCGCCCGGTGGTCCATCGCCCCCGAGCGCGAGACGCCGAGACCCGAGCGGCCGGGCCGCCCCAGGTCCTCCAGGATGCTGTGGGGGCCCGGCGCGGCGACGACGAGGGCGCGCTCGGGACGCGGCGGGGGCGGCGCCGACGGGCCCTCGGCCGGGACGACGGCCTCGCTCGCGGGGACGCCGCCGACCGCCTCGGCGGGGTCGTGCCCGGCCGTGTCGACGAAGCGCACCCGCATGCCCGGCTGCAGCAGTGCCGGCACGCGCTCGGCGAGGTCCCACATCGGCACGTCGGTCCGCCCGACGAGGTGCCAGCCGCCGGGGCTCTCGCGCGGGTAGACGCCGGTGAACTCCCCCGCCACGGCCACGGCGCCCGTGGGCACGGTCGTCCGCGGCGTCGCACGGCGCGGCACGGCCAGGGCCGGGTCGCCTCCCGTGAGGTACGCGAAGCCGGGCGCGAAGCCGGTGAAGGCGACCGAGTAGGTCGCGGCCGAGTGGCGCTCGACGACCTCGGCGACGCTCAGTCCGCTGAGACGGGCGACCTCGTCGAGGTCGTCGCCGTCGTAGGTGACCGGGATCTCGACGAGCCGGCCCTCCGTCGCCGCGTCGCGCGAGCTCGGCAGCGAGCGGATGACGCTCATCAGCGACGCGATCGGCAGCAGGGTGGGCAGGAACCGGACGGCCACGCTGCGCGCCGCGGGAACGACGTCGAGGATGCCCGCGACGGGCTGCGCGAGCAGGGCGCCGAAGAGGGCGAGCGACTCGTCCAGCCCGTCCGTCTCGATCAGCACGCCGTCGGTGCCGAGCGGCAGCACGCGGAGGTGGGCGAGGGCGGCCCCGAGGTCGACGTCCTGCCCGGTCACCGCGATGCCGTCCCGGTGTCGGCGACGCCCTGCGGGCCCGTCACGAACGCACGGGGCGCGACCCCCGCCTCCTCGAGCGCGGAGCGCACGCCGACGGCGATCGCCACGGCGTCCGGGCTGTCGCCGTGCACGCAGACGGTGTCGACCACCAGCTCGACGACGGTGCCGTCGACGGCGACCACGGAGCCCGTCTCGACGAGCCGGAGGACGCGGTCGCGGATCTCGCCCGCGTCGTGCAGCACCGCTCCCGGGAGGCTGCGGGGCGCGAGGGCCCCGGAGGCGTCGTAGGCGCGGTCGGCGAAGGCCTCGGCCACGACGTGCAGCCCCTCGGCCTCGGCCCGGCGCAGGAACGCGGACCCGGCCAGGCCGACGACGGGCAGGGACGGGTCGACGCGCAGCACTCCCTCGACGAGGGCGCCCGCGTGGACGGCGCCGCGCCCGTCGGCGTCGGCCACGACCGAGTAGAGCGCCCCGTGCGGCTTGACGTAGCGCACGGCTCCCCCGACGGCCCGGGTCAGCCCGGTCAGCGCGCCGACCTGCCAGACCACGTCGGCGACGAGCTCGTCGTGGGACGCGTCGACGTAGCGACGCCCGAAGCCGACGAGGTCGCGGTACGAGACGTGGGCGCCGACGACGACGCCCCGGCGGTGCGCCGCGTCGACCACCCGCAGCAGGCCCGCGGGGTCGCCCGCGTGGAACCCGCAGGCGACGTTCGCGCTCGTCACCACGTCGAGCAGGGCGTCGTCGTCGCCGAGCTGCCAGCGGCCGAAGCCCTCGCCGAGGTCGGCGTTGAGGTCGATCGTGGTCATGCGGGGCCTCCCCTCGGCCGGGTCGTGCGTCGGACCCCGCGACGCGTCGTGCGTCGTCGTGGTCGCTCGTGGTCGGGCCGGTCGGGCCGCCGCCGGGCGGCGGCCGTCACGCGGTCGATCGTCCACGGTACCGGCACCGACCGGGGAGGACGCCGGTCAGGAGGCGCGACCCACCCGGAGGGCGGCCGCGACGAGCGGCACCTGCAGCGGCAGGCGGGCCGCCGTGACGACCCGGCGCGCCGTCCCGGCCCGGCCGCTGCCGAGCGCGCGGAGGGCCATCGAGACGTTCGCGGGGAACACCGCGACGAAGAGCGCCGCCGCGAGCAGGCCGCCCGCCCGCCGTGTCGCGGTCGAAGCGAGCGCCCCCGCCACGACGACCTCGGCGAGGCCCGAGCTCGTCGTCCAGAACCGGGCGGGGCCGGGCATGCTGCGCGGCACGACGGCGTCGTAGACCGCGGGGCGCGCGAGGTGCAGCACGCCGGAGACCCCGCAGGCCGCGGCGAGCAGGAGGGCGGTGCGGCGGTCGGTGCCCCGGGGTGCGGGGCGAGTGCGTCGGGGGCTCATGCGGTCCATCCTGCCTGCTCGCGCCTCCTCGGCCACGACCCGGCGGGTCAGCTCGCCGTCGCCTCCGACACGTAGCGTCGCGGCTTGCCCTCGCCGAGGTCGAGCAGCGTGGGCACCCGGCGCACGTCGACCAGGCGCCCGAGCATCGCCCCGAGGCGCGACCGGACCATCTCGGCGTCGCCGCCGACGACGACGGCCCGCACCGCGCCTCGGCGGTCCTGGTGCACCGACCAGCCCCGGCACCGGGCGGCCTGCAGGTGCTGGGTGAGGTCGATGCAGGGCACGAGCGAGCCGTCCCCGTGCGCGAAGACCGTGGGGTCGCGGCCCTCGAGGTCGGCCAGCGCGGGCCGGCCGTCGACGTCGACGAGCCGCGCGAAGTCGCCCGTCCGGTAGCGGACGAGGGGCAGCAGCGGGTTCTCGCCGGCCGTCACGACGATCTCGCCCCGCTCCCCCGGGGCGACGGCCGCCCCGGCCGGGTCGACGACCTCGACGACGAGCCGCCGGTCGAGCACGACGTGCGGGCCCCCGTCGGAGCTGACCGCGATCGGCCGGGTCTCGTGCAGCCCGTAGACGTCGATCACCGGGCAGTCGAACGCGGCCTCGAGGTCGGCGCGCAGCGGCGCGGAGAGCGCGGTCGCTCCCGAGAAGAGCGCGAGCGGGCGCAGCAGCCCCGCCAGGTCGGGCTGCAGCAGCTCGGCGAGGCTCGTCGGGCTGCCGCTGACCACCTGGGGCCGCTGGTCGGCGAAGAAGGCCGCCCGCCGGCCCGGCGCGCCCCACTGCCCGGGGTGCAGGTTGACCCTCGCCGTCGTCGCCTGCCCGAAGCCGCTCAGCACCGACGCGTAGGTGAAGGCCTGCCGCTGGTGCACCACGTGGGCGAGCGCCATGCGGTCGGGGTCGGGCCGCCAGTCGACGCCGAGGTCGCGGACGAGCGAGACGTACAGGTGGAACGTGCGCGCCACCTCCTCGACGTGGTCGGGGATCAGCAGGGCACGGCCCGTCGAGCCCGAGCTGCTGCCCTGAACCATGAGGTCGAGGTCCGCGTCGAGCGGGACGAAGGCCGAGACGTCGTCGACGAGGTCGTCGCGGGTCGTGAAGGGCCACTGGTCGAGCCGGTCGAGCGGCAGGTCGCTGCGACGGTAGGCGGGCAGCCGCCTCGCCGTGGCCAGGTGCTCGTCGAGCCAGCCGGCGAGCGGGAGGGGCGTGCGCGAGCGCTCGACGCCCTCGGCCGTGAGGCGGTCGCCGGTGCGGTGCACCCAGGCCGGGGCCGCGGGGTGGTCGCGGAGGCGGAGGAGGCGGTCGCGGCCCTCCGGGGTCAGGGTCGGCCAGCGCTCGTCGTCGGTGAGGGCGACGGAGGTGCCCGGCACGTACTCGTCCAGGTCGAGCGGGTCGGGGGCGTCCGGGTCGGGGGCGCCGGGGCCGGGGGCGCCGGGGTCGAGGGCGGCGGGGTCGGCCGCGCCGGGGGCGTGCGCGGTCACGGCGTCACTCGTGCCCCGGTCGGGCGGCCGCCTCGCGGGCCCGCGCCTCGCGGAGCCGGCGCATCACCTCGAGCCGGTGCTGCTGCTCGGCCAGGGCCTGCGACAGCGACTGGTCGCGGCGCAGCGAGTCGCGCGCCTCGAGCAGGGCCCGGGCCGTGGCCGCGTCCTCGCCGGCGGGCAGCTGCCCGCCCCAGAAGAGCAGCGACCTCGCGGCCTCGTCGCGCCGCTCGGCGTCGGCGAGCCACACCCGGGGGTCGACGACGGGGGCGAGTCGCCAGGCGAGGGCGGCGAGGACGCGATCGGCCGACCGGGTCAGGAGGCGCGGCTCGGCCGGGCCGAGCTCGTCCTGGCTGGCCCAGGTCCAGAGCGCCACGGCCGCCCCGCGCCGGGCGGCGTCGTGCCCGGACTCGTCGATCTCGCCCGCCACGTCCGCCGCCCGCCGGGCGGGCCCGGCCAGCTGGCCCAGCGGGTCGGGCGCGAGGTCGTCGAGGACGTCGCCGACGAGGGACCGCAGCGAGAGCCCGGGCTCGAGGAAGCTGCGGGGCACGGCGGAGAGCCGGCGGGCGACGTCGTCGACGCTCGGACCGGGCACCAGCCGACCCCAGAGGTCCTGCTCGTCGTCGCCCCGGGCCAGCCACCGGCCGAGGGGCGTCGTCGTCTCGTCACTGGCCACGGGTCTCCTCCGGTCGCCGGGGCGGGTCGGTCAGCGCGGCCGCGAGCGCGGCGCAGACGCGGGGCGCGTCGGCCACGCCCGGCAGCACGCGCACGTCGTAGCCCGCGGCGGCGGCCTGCGCGTCGATGCCCGACCTGGTGCCGAGCAGCACCAGGGTGGCTGTGTCGAGCGTCCGGCGCACGCGGGCCGCCACGCCGCCCAGCTCCTCCTGGCCCCGCCCGAACAGGGACTCGAGGCCGTCGTCGGAGAGCACGACGAGGTGCCGTCGCACGGCAGGGTCGAGCCGGGTGCCCGGGTGGCGCGAGGCGAGCAGGTCGAGAGGGAACGTCGTGCCGCCGCCGAAGTACGTCGTGAGGTCGCGCAGCGCCTCGGCCCGGTCGCGGGTGGGCCGGGATCCCCCGGCGACCTGGCCCGGGCCGGAGAACGAGGTGATGCGCACCCGCCCGCCCCCGCGCAGCACGGAGAGCACGAGGATCGTGCCGGCGACCAGCGCGGCGGACCCGGTCTCGGGCGAGGGCATGGACCCCGAGGAGTCGACCCAGAGGTCGAGCTCGATTCCCTCGTCCGGAGGCGGCGGGGCGTCGGCGAGCCGGTCGCGACGGCGGGTGGTGACGCCCGGCACCACGACGGGCGAGCGCGACAGGGTGGCCGTCCAGTCGACGTCGTCGACGTCGTCGCCGAGCTGCCACGACTCGAGGGCGCCGGGGATCGTGTCGTCGGCGGCCGAGCCGACGAGGGCGGGCTGGACGAGCGGTCGCACCCAGCGCCGCGCCTCGGCGAGGTACCAGGCCGCGACGACGCCGTCCCGGTCGGAGCCGCGCCAGAGCCGGAGGGTGTCGGCGAGTCCGTACGCCTGGCCGTCGGAACCGCCCCGAGACCTGCCCAGGGCGTCGCCGAGCCGGACGCCCTCGCCCTCGCCGTCGTCCCCGTCGGACGCCCCGGCCCCGGCGTCGGCGTCCTCGCCGCGCGCCGCGGCGGCCTCCTCGGCGGCGCGACGGGCGGCGGACACCCCGGGGTGCTCCGGCACCGCGCGCAGACGCGGGTCGCCGAGGACCGCCTCCACCTCGGCGGGGGTCGGGGCGCCGTCCGACGCCTGGCCGCCGCATCCTGCGCCCGGCGTCCCGGCCCCCCGGGACGCGCCGGCGCGGAGCCGGTCCTCCTCGCGCGACCTGAGCACGGCGTAGGGGGCGAGCACCGTGCCGGCGGGCAGGGCGCCGCCCACGGGGTCGTCGGCGAAGCGCCGCACCGTGTCGGCCAGCCACTCGGCGTCGAACTCGGGGCTCGGCGTGCGGAGACGCGCGAGCTCGGAGCGGGCGGCCCTCGCGTCGGCCTCCGCCTCGGCCGCCTGCTCGGCGAGGGTGGGCTCGGCGCCCGCCGGGGCCGTCCGCCGGGACGCCGCCGCCGTGCCCGCGGCCCTGTCGGCACGCTGCTGGTCGTCGACCACGTCGGGCGGGGCCACGTCGCAGAACGTGCCGCGGGGCAGCGACCAGACGAGCTCGTGGGCCCGGCGGTAGACCCACCACAGCGCCGGGGACTCGCTGCCGGGGCGGTTGAGCAGGCGCCACAGGGCGACGATGTCGGGCTCCTCGCCCGGCCGCCCCGCGTCGGCGAGGCGGCGCCGCTGCAGCCGTGCGACCCGCGCGTTCACCAGGAGGTCCTCCCACAGGTTGGCGAGCCGCGTCGCCGTCCCGAGATCGGCCTGGCCGCCGCGGCCGTCCGACCACTCGTCGAGGGCCGTGATGGCCCGCGCCATCTGGTGGACCACCTTGAACTCGTCGAGACGCGTGCCGGGGGCGAGCACGTGGTGCCCGATCTCGTGGGCGAAGACGGACCCGAGGTGGTCGGCGCCGCCGGCCGCCTCCAGCAGCGCGAGGTCGACGGACACCTCGCTGGGGAACACGAACCACGCGAACGACGCCTCGCCGGCGCCCTCGACGAGCACGGGGTCGTGCAGGGCGACGCCCCAGAGGTCCAGGGCGTCCTGCCAGGCCTCGAGCTGCCCGGCGGTCGGCACCAGAGGGGCCGTCCGCCGCGCGCGCGTCCTCACGGCGCCGCCACGAGCAGGGCCAGGTAGCTCGACCACCGCAGCACCACGGCCGAGCGCGCCTGCCCGGAGTCGCCCGGACGGCCCCCGCCCGCGGGCACGGCGCCCCCGGCGGGCGCGTCGGGGGTGAGCAGCACGAGCCGGTGGCCGAAGACGTCGGCGTCGAGCCGCCAGAGCTCGCTGCCCCCACGAGGCCCGTCGCCGAGGGGCTCGGGGTCGACCCAGAGGACGTGCGCGCCGGGCTCGTCGAGCGGCGTCGTCCACTGGGGCCGGGCCTGCCACGGCCCGCCGAGGCCGCGGAACCCGCCGACCCGGGCGATCAGGTCGCCGGGCCGACCGGGAGGCCAGGCGAACGGGTCGTCGCGCTGGCCCGACGCGAACGCGTCGAGGTGGGCCGGGTCGAGGCCGAGCGCCGCGGCGGCGGCCTCGGGCGCGGGACGGTCGTCGCCCCCGCCGGCGAGCGCGAGGTCGAGCCGGCGCAGGGCGTCGGCGCGCAGCCCGACGACCCCCGACCGCCAGGCCGCCAGGGCCGACAGGTCGCGGTGGCCGTCCTCCGGCCGCGACGTCGCCCGCTGGGCGGCCAGGGCAGCGCCGAGCACGTGTCGCCACCGGGCGACGTCGCCGCCCCACTCCCCCGTGTTGCGCTCGGCCAGGTCGGCGTCGAGACCCGGTGCGAGACGAGGAGGCGCGCTGCCGTCGACCAGGACCCCGTCGTCGACGACGTGGCCGGCCCACCGCGTCACGACGAGCCGCCCTCGAGCCAGGCGAGGTAACCCGTGTAGCGCTGGTGCGCGTACTTCAGCGCGACCAGGTCGTCGTAGTGGCGACCGTAGAGCTTGCCGGTGCCGGCGATCGACGCGATGCGCGCCTCCACGGCCGTCAGCCGGCGCGACGCCTCGACCCGGTCGACGCCGTCGAGGCCCCGGGCGAGCTGGGCGAGCACCTCGGCCACCGGGTCGTCGCCCTCGAGGCCGAGCGCCGTGAACTGGCGGCAGCTCTGGGCGAAGAGGTCGGCCAGCCAGCTGACCGCGTCGGCGGAGAGCTCGCGGTCGGCGCCCTCGTCGAAGCGCGGGTGCTGCGGGTTCGGCAGCAGCTTGCCGCGCAGGGCGAAGGGCAGCACGGCCGCGACGTCGTCGAGCCCCACCGTCTCGCGGCCCCGGAAGAACGCCATCGCCTTCGCGTAGCCCACCAGGGTCTGCAGCGCTCGGACGGAGAGGCTGTTGACGGTCTGGGCGCCGAGGTCGACGGCGAGGTCGGCCCCCGTGTTCTCGTCGACGACGTCGGGCACGCGGCCGCCCCCGGTCGAGACCGTGTCCTTCGTGCGGTACTCGAAGCGGCGGCCGCCGTGCTGCACGAACTCGAAGTGGCTGGCGAAGAACTCGATCCGGCGGCGGACGGACGCCGGCACCGGCACGGCCCGCACCTCGGCCCGCAGGCGCGCCTGCTCGTCGGGGGTCAGCACCAGCTCGGCGGGCACGTGGTCCTCGGGCTTCTCGCCGGCCTCGACCCGGGCCACGAGCTCGTCGAGGAACCGGCTGTTGAAGCCGAGGGCGGCGACGGTGACGTCCATCCGGTCGCGCAGCGCCTGGATCACGGGGAACGTGCCGCCGCCCCCGTCGTCGTTCGCCGTGAAGAACCAGCTCTCGACGCCGGACGGCGGCGCCGTCCGCCGCACCTGGTCGTGGCTCTCGACGTAGCCCTCGGCGACCATCGTCAGCAGGGCGGACTGGGTCTTCGTGGGGATGCGGTTGTACTCGTCGACGATCTTGACGGGCTCGGTCAGCCAGCCGCGCCAGGCGACCGTGACCTCGTCGAGGCTCGCCGCCTGCACGAGGTCGCGCGGCAGCGGCAGCCCGACCAGGTCGCTGACGGTCATCTGCGGCTGGCCTTGCTGCACGTGCCGACGGACGTCGGCCGGCGTCGACCCGGCGAGCACGCCCATCAGCACGGCGAGCGTCGTCTTGCCGCGGCCCGGCCCGCCGACGAGCAGGCACTTGCCGCCGACCGCGAGCGTCAGCAGGGGCAGCAGCACGTTCGACGAGTACGACTGCTCGGTCGGCAGGTCGAGCGTCGCGCCGGCGTCGCCGAGCGTGAACGACACCGGGCTGCCCGTCGAGAACTCGACGTCGTAGAACGGCGAGATGACCGCCTGGTTGACGAGCCAGTAGTAGGCGCGGCGCAGCTTCTCGTCGAGCGGCTCGGGGCCCGCGGCCGCGCCCTCGGCGAACAGGTCGTCCGCGGTGAGCTCGTGCGGCGGGCCCGGCGCGACCCGACGGGTCGGCGACTGCGACAGACGTTTCCAACGATCCCCCATGGCGCGAGCCTAGCCGCGCGCCGACGGGCCGCGCGGCCCGTCCGCCTGCTCCCGCTGCTCGAGCGGCAGGGCGAAGCGCAGCGCCCCGGCCACCGCCTCCTCGACGGCCGGCAGGACGGCCTCGACCCGTTCGGCGACGCTGCCGCGCACCTCGGTCCAGGGCACCGACTGGCCGTCGAGCACTTCGCGGAACCGCCGGTGCATGTCGTGCCTCAGGTGCTCCCCGTCGCGCAGGCCGTCGTCGACGAACGGGATCTCGTCGCCCGTCAGCACGTAGAGCACCGGCGGGTGCGCGGCCGCCCGGGCCCAGAGCGCGGCCGGCGCCGGGCCGACGTAGCGCTCGTGCCACACGGCCGTGGCGAGCACGTCGGTGTCGCACACCAGCAAGGGGCGGGGCACGAGGCGCCGCGCCGCGTCCTCCCAGCCGATCTGCCGGTCGACGATCAGGTCGAACTCGTCGCTGCGCCACGGCGCGTCGAGGCCGCCCTCGCGCACCTCGCTGTGCAGCCGGCCGTACTCGGGCACCCACGCGGTGCCGAGGCGGTCGGCCAGCGCCTCGGCCAGCGTCGTGGAGCCGGTCGACTCCGCGCCGAGCACGACGACGCGGGGCGTGAGCCACGCCCGCACCGCGGGGGCGAGCGCCCACCAGAGGGCGGCCGGGTCGGCCCGGACGGCGGTGCCCGAGACCGGGTGCAGCACGCGACCGGGGTCGACCTGCACCCAGGAGGCGCCGAGCCGGTCGGCGAGCTCGCTCCCGTACTCGTCGCTCGTGAACACGGCGTCGACGGGGGCGTCGAGCAGGCCCTCGATGACGACCATGTGCTCGGCCCACGCGTCGTCGGAGTCGTAGTCGACCGGGGCGTCGTCGATCGCGGCGACGACGTGCGCGGTCGGGTGCTCCTCGCGCAGCCAGTCGGCGCGCACCTCGAGCGGGATCGACTCGACGCTGGAGCCCAGCACCTGCACGGTCACGCGGCGGCAGCGCTGCAGCGCCGTGCGGACCAGGTGCTGGTGCCCGACGTGCAGCGGGTAGAACTTGCCGAGGACGAGGCCGTGCTCGAAGCGCGGCCCGGGCCCCGGGCCGGCGGAGGCGACCACGTCAGGGAGCCGAGGGGGCCGGCTGGGCGACCCGCGCCTCCTGCGGGTCGACGGCCTGCTGCTGACGGCGCGCGCGGCGCCAGCCGACGAACCCGGTCACGCAGAGGCCGATGAAGAGCAGGTAGAGGGCGCCCGTGATCCAGAGGCCCTTGACGAGGTAGAGGCCGATGTAGGCGACGTCGACGGCGATCCAGACGAACCAGTTCTCGATCCACCGCCGATTGAGCATGTACTGCGCCACGAGGCTGACCGTGGTCGTCGAGGCGTCGGCGACCTGCGTCGTCGAGTCGGTGAAGGCGGTGAGCACCCAGGTGAGCAGGGCGGCTCCGGCCACGGCGGCCAGCAGCAGCGGCAGCCAGGCACGACGCGGCGTGCGGACGACGAGCGCCCGGTGGTCGTCGGCCCGGTGGCGGGCCCAGCCGACCCAGCCCATGACGCCGAGCACGAGGTAGACGACCTGCAGCCCGGCGTCGGCGTAGAGCGCGTGCTCGGCGAACAGCACGAAGAAGACGACGTTGTTCGCGATGCCGATCGGGAACGTCCAGATGTTCCGTCTCGCCGCCAGCAGCACGCAGAGGGCGCCGGTGACGAAGCCGAGCACCTCGCTCCAGTTCTCGATCAACCACCCCATGATGGTCGATCCTAGGGGGCGGCCACGGGCCGGCGAGGACCGGGCAGACCGATCGGTCGCGCTAGACGGCCGCGCTGCGCCCCGGCGACCCGAACCGGATCGACACGTCGACCCGCCAGGCCTTCGGCTCGCCCGCGACGTGGGTCGTGCCCACGAAGCGCAGGCGCTCGCCCGCGGCCAGGCTGAGCTGGCCGTGCACGTCGAGCGACTCGCCGAGCCAGAACGAGATGTCGTGCTCGTCGAGCAGGTCGTCGTCGACCGTCACGCCGAAGGTGGCGCCGTCGAACTTCAGGGGCACGTCGCGGAACTCGAGCCGCGGGGCGTCGTCCGACCAGTCGACCACCTCGGGCACCCGGGCGGCGACGATCGTCGCGTCGACGACCCCGTCGCTGCCCATGGTCACCGAGGAGGCGCGCAGGTCGACCCCGAGGTCGTCGCCGTCGATCCGGAAGCGGTTCTCCACGGGCACCACGCTAGCGGCGCCTCCTCGTCCCGTCACCTGCGAACTCGCCGCCGATCGCCCGGTCGCGGCGTGCGCCCCGTCCGTCGAGGGCGGGTCTTCCGGGCCGAGGGCGGGTCGGCGGCGACCCGCCCTCGGCCCGGAACGCCCGCCCTCGACACGCAGGTGCGACTCGCGCGGAATTCCCGGCCCGGTGCATGCGTTGGCATGGAACATGACGAAGCGCATCGGGTTCCTCTCGTTCGGCCACTACCAGGACGTGCCCGGCTCCCGCACCCCCACCGCGAAGGAGGCGCTGGTCCAGTCGATCGAGCTGGCCGTCGCCGCCGAGGAGATCGGCATCGACTCCGCCTCCGTGCGCGTGCACCACTTTGCGAAGCAGCTGGCCAGCCCGTTCCCCCTGCTGGCCGCGATGGCCGCGCGGACCAGCCGCATCGAGCTCGGCACCGGCATCATCGACATGCGCTACGAGAACCCGCTCTCGATGGCCGAGCAGGCGGCCGCCGCCGACCTGATCAGCGCGGGCCGGCTGCAGCTCGGCGTCAGCCGGGGGTCGCCCGAGTCGTCGCTGCGCGGGTACGAGGCGTTCGGCCACGTGCCGCAGGACGGCGAGACCGACGCCGACATGGCCCGCCGCCACACGGACCTGTTCCGCCGGGCGATCGACGGCGAGGCCGTCGCGCAGAGCGACCCGCGCATGACCGGCTGGTCGAGCCCGCTCGCGATCGAGCCGCTCTCGCCGGGCCTCGGCGAGCGCATCTGGTGGGGCTCCGGCACCCGGGCGACCGCCCGCTGGACGGGCGAGCAGGGCATGAACCTGATGAGCAGCACGCTGCTGACCGAGGACACGGGCGTGCCCTTCGACGAGCTGCAGGCCGAGCAGATCGCGGTGTTCCGCGAGGCGTGGGCGGCGGCCGGCCACGAGCGCGAGCCGCGCGTCGCGGTGAGCCGCAGCGTCATCCCGATCACGACCGACGAGGACGTCCGGTACTTCGGCGTCCGCGCCCAGCACGACTCGCACGACCAGATCGGGATGCTCGACGGCGTGCAGTCGCGCTTCGGCAAGAGCTACGTGGGCGAGCCCGACGTCCTCGCCCGGCAGCTCGCGGCCGACGCCGCCGTCCAGGCGGCCGACACGGTGCACCTCACCGTGCCGAACCAGCTCGGGGTCGACTACAACGCCCGCCTGCTGCGCACGGTGGCCGAGCACGTGGCGCCGGCGATCGGGTGGGTGCCCTCGTTCGGGCGCGCGACCGCCGCCTCCTGAGCCGGGTCGCCCTCGCCGCCGACGACGGGCGGCGCCCCGGCTCGCCGGCCGGGGCGCGCCTCCTCGTCCCGTGACGGCCCGCGGCCTGTAGACAGGGGGCATGAACACGGACCTCGACGAGGCGGCCCTCCGCGCCTACCGCAGCACCCAGACCGAGCCCGACGACTTCGACGACTTCTGGCGCCGCACCCTCGCCGAGGCGCGCGAGCACGACCTCGACGTGCGGGCCGAGCCGGTCGACACCGGGCTCGTGACGGTCGACGTGCTCGACGTGTCGTTCCGCGGCGCCGACGGCCAGCGCGTTGCCGCCTGGCTGCGGGTGCCCGCCGGGGCCGCCGCGTCGGGCGAGCTGCTGCCCACCGTCGTCGAGTTCGTCGGCTACGGGGGCGGCCGCGGGCACGCCCAGCAGAACCTGTTCTGGGCGTCCGCCGGGTTCGCCCACCTGCAGATGGACACCCGCGGCCAGGGCTCGCACTGGAGCTCGGGCGACACCCCCGACCCGGCCGGCACCGGTCCCGCGGCCGACGGCGTGATGACGCGCGGCGTCGAGAGCCCCGACACCTACTACTACCGCCGCGTCTACACCGACGGCGTGCGGGCCGTCGAGGCCGCGCGGTCGCTCGACGTCGTCGACGCCGACCGGGTCGCCGTGCTGGGCACGAGCCAAGGAGGCGGCATCGCGCTGGCCGTCGCCGGTCTCGTCGACGGGCTGGTCGCCGCGGTGCCGCGGGTGCCGTTCCTCTGCGACTTCCGCCGCGCCTCCGTCATCACCGACAGCGAGCCGTACGCGCAGATCGGCCGGTACCTCGCCGTGCACCGCCACAGCGCCGAGGCGGTGCACGAGGTGCTCTCGTACTTCGACGGCGTCGCGTTCGCGCGTCGGGCCACCGCTCCCGCGCTGTTCTCGACGGCGCTGATGGACGCGACCTGCCCGCCGTCGACCGTGTTCGGGGCGTTCCACGAGTACGCCGGCGAGAAGCGCATCACCGTGTGGCCGTACAACGGGCACGAGGGCGGCGGGGTCGAGGACGACCTCGAGGCGCTGGAGCTGCTGCGCGGGGCGTTCGGGCTGTAGGGCCGGGCGGCGCGGGGCGTTCGGGCTGTAGGCGGCGCTGCCCTACAGGCGCGGCTCGTGCCGCAGCGGCCGCACGTGCTCCGGCGCGGCGGCGGCCGGCGGGTACTCGGCGGTGAACCAGCCCTCGTAGCCGAAGAGGAACCCGAAGAGCCGGTTGTGCACCTCGAGCGAGATGCGGAACACGCCCGCCTCGTCGTCCCACCGCTCGCGCAGCGACGCAGTGCCCGACGCGGTCATCGGGAACCGGAACGCCGCCCGCCCCTCGTAGAACCGCTGTGCGTGCGAGGTGAGGTGCAGCGAGCCGTCGTGCTCGACGCGCAGGTCGAGGTCGACCGCGAGGTGCTGGTGCGTGCCGAGGTAGTCGACGACGGTGCCGCGCTCGGGATCGAGCACCATGGTCGCGTCGAACCGGCTGACCGTCCGGCGGCCCGGCGCCCGGTACTCGCGCACGAACGTGACGGTCTCACGGCCGAAGGGGTCGACGTACGGCCAGTTGTCGATGCGGAACGGCACGTCGCGGCCCACGTCGGCGATGAGGATGTTGCGCAGCCGGCCGATCTGCAAGAAAGGCACCGTCCACCAGGGGCCGCGCCGCACCTCCGTCATGACGCCCGTGCCGACGCAGCCCCGGCCGCCGGCGACGGAGACGCCGAAGCGCTCCTGGAGGCGCGGGTGCAGCCGGTCGAAGTCGTCGCCGAGCGCGGCACGGAAGACCGAGCCCGTCGTGGGGCGCGACGTGCGCGAGAGAGGCGTCGCGGGGCGACGGCGAGCGCGGCCCAGCCGTCGACGGAGCCGCGCGGGCAGGGCAGCGGCGGCGGTCAGGACGGTCACGGTGCCTCCAGGGTCGAGAGGGTCGCGGGCGCGTCGGCGAGCGCGCCGCGTCGGGGCGCGGTCGTGCCGCAGCGGGAGGCCCGCGGGCGGTCGGCCCGCCAGACGGCGAGCACGGAGACGAGCGGCCACGACTCGGGCGGGGTGCCGGTCTCGGCCCAGATGCGCAGGCGGTCGAACGACCAGGCGGTCATCCACAGCACGACGGGGCGGAGGAGGCGGTCGAGCAGCCGGCCGAACCCGGGCTCGTAGTCGTAGCCGGTCACGAACCGCACGCCGTCGGCGACGGGGACGTAGCGCCAGTAGCCGCGTCCGGCGCGGAGGGGCGAGAGGCGGTCGGCGGTGTCGAAGCGGAGGGCGGAGGTGCGGGTGCCGTCGGGCCTCTCCCTCTCGCCGAGGGAGGTCCCGGTGCCGGTGATGACGTGCCCCGGCAGCGACCGCTCGTAGCGGAACCGCCAGCCGCCGCCGGGCAGGTCGGCCTCGGGCACGATGCGGCTGAAGCGGAGGTCCCAGCGGACGTGCTCGGTCGGCGTCTGCGTCAGCTCCCACACGCGGTCGAGGGGCGCGCGGATGGTGGTCTCGACCCAGAGGGGCGCCGCGGCTCCCCCTCGGGGAGGCCGTCCGGCCCGGTCGCGTGTGCTCACGGCCCCGAGTCTGGCGTGCACGGCGACGGCGGGCCAGCCCCCGAGGAGGGCTGGCCCGCCGTGGCGGTCGTGCGTCGTGCGTCGTGCGTCAGCCGATCGGCGTCGGGTCGGTGGGCAGCGGGGGCACGGGCAGCGAGCCGCGGATCTGGTTCTGGGCCTGGCACTGGCTCGTGCAGTTCGTGGCGCCCGCGCTCAGCTCGATGGCGTCCTCGCCGAGCACGCCGCCGAGGCGTCCGCCCGACTGGACGAGCCACTTGGTGACGGTGCCGCTCTGGAACGTCTTCGCGGCCACCTGGGGGCTGTCCTTGCCGAGCAGCATCTGGTGCGCGCCCGTGCCGGAGGTCACGGGGTCGACGCCGTCGCCGAAGTTGACCTTGCCCGTGTACTGGTTGACGAAGTAGAACAGGCCGGCGCCGAGGGTGTGCGTGAACTCGACGGGGGCGCCGAACTCGGACTCCATCTGGAAGATGCCGCCCTGCGCGCCGTCCTTCGCCTGGATCTTGAACTTGCCGCCCGCGGTGCTGAACAGCACGACGAGGGTGTCGTCCTTGATCTCGAGGCTCTTGATCGTCGCGCCGGACAGCTGCGCCGGCGTGAGGGTCGGCACCTTGGAGGCGAAGACCACGGTGGGCTTCGTCACCATGCGCTGGGTGTCGGGGGCGCCGGTCAGCGTGTAGTCGTAGACGCCGAGGGTGGCGACGTCGATGTCGAAGCCGTTGTTGACGCCGCGGACCGCGATGCGGCCCGACGGGGCGATCCCGCCGACCTTGACGCTCTTGCCGGGGGCCGGGTCGTAGGTCGTGCTGCCGATCGTGACGCGGTAGTCGCCGCCGGCGCTGGTCTTGCCGGAGGCGCTGGCCGGGGCGGCCGAGAGGGCGAGCGACCCGGCGACGACGGCGGCGACGAGCACCGCGGCGCGGAGCGAGCGGGCCGTGCGGCCGAAGGTGGTGGTGGTCATGGGGAGCTCCTCGTGGAGGGGGTGGACGGCCCGTCCCCCGGGCCTGCGTCCACTCTCGCGGGGGGCGCCACGGCGCACCATCGGACCTTGGTACTAGTACCCCCTGACCCTGACCCTGACCCGGACCCGGTCCCGGTCCCGGAGGCGGTCAGGCCGGCGAGCCCGGCCCGCCCGGCGAGCCGTACCCGTGGTCCCGTGCCCAGAGGGCGGCGCTGGTGCGGTCGGCGACGCCGATGCGGCGGAACACGCTGCCGACGTGGGCCTTGACGGTGCGCTCGCTGATGCCGAGCTGCGTGCCGATCTGCTTGTTGGCGAGCCCGCGGGCGAGCAGGTGCAGCACCTCGGCCTCCCGGCCCGCGACGAGCGGGGCACCGGGCGCGGCGCCGGGCGCGGCGGCGACGGGCGCAGCGGCGGGCCCAGCGAGCGGCGCGGCGGCGGGCGCGGCCGCACCGGGGTCGGGCGTGCTGGCGCCCGTCCGGTCGGGCAGCAGCGCCCGGGCGGCGCGCGGGTCGAGCGGCGCCCCGCCCTCGGCCGCGGCCCGGACGCCGGCCACGACGGTGGCGGGCTCGGCGTCCTTGAGCAGGTAGCCGACCGCCCCGGCGCCGAGCGCCTCCCGCACGGCCGACGCGTCGGGCACGGAGGTGAGCACGACGACCCGCACCCGCGGGTCGGCCTCGACGATGCGGCGCGTGGCCTCGACCCCGCCGATGCCGGGCATCGAGAGGTCCATGAGCACGACGTCCGGCTCGTGCAGGGCGGCCGCCTCGACGCCCCGCTCGCCGTCGGCCGCCTCGGCGACGACCGTGACGCCGTCGGCCTGGTCGACGAGCGACCGCAGCCCCTGGCGCACGAGCGGGTGGTCGTCGACCACGACGACGCGGATCACGCGGCTCCCCCGTCGGTCCCGGCGGGTCGCACGCCCGCCGAGGACGTCGCGGCGGGGCGCACCGACGACGCCGGCAGGGTCACACGCCACCGGGTGCCCCGACCGGGCGCGGTCTGCAGGTCAAGAGCCGCGCCTCCTGCGCTCGCGACGTCCGCGAGCACCCGCAGGCCGAAGTGGTCGGGCTCGGGGCCGGTGAGCAGCGCCGGGTCGAAGCCGGCGCCGTCGTCGGCGAGGGTCACGACGACGCCGCCGTCGCCGCCGCGCCGCGCCGTGATCTCGACGGAGGAGGCGCGGGCATGGGCGACGACGTTCGCGAGGCACTCCTGCACCACCCGGAACACGAGCCGCTGCGCCTCGTCGTCGAGCACGGACGCGTCGTCCGCGGCGAGCACGACGTCGACCCCGCGGGCGCGCACGCCCGCCGCGAGGTCGTCGAGCGCCGCGCCGATGCCGGCCCGAGCGAGGTTCGGCGGGTAGATGTCGACGAGCAGCGAGCGGAGTCCCCCGACGCTGCCGCGCAGCGCGGCCGCCACCCGGTCGAGGCCGTCCGCCGTCGCCGCGTCGCCGCGGCCCCGCGAGCCGGCGGACTCGGCCGAAACGGCGAGGGACGCGCCCACGAGGTCCTGCACCACCCCGTCGTGCAGGGCGCCGGCGATCCGGCGCCGCTCGTCCGCGCTCGCGTCGAGGGCCCGCTCGAGCAGCGCCTCGCGCTGCACCCGGGCCCGGTCGAGGGCCCGCAGCAGCTGCCGCAGCACGGGCAGCAGCAGCAGCACGACGAGCACGATGCTGCCGATGGTGATGCCCGCGAACCCGGCGAAGAGCTGGCCGCTGCGCTGCAGCACCTCGTCGTAGCGGAAGTACACCTCGAACAGCAGCGCCTGGCCGCCCGGCGTCTCGACCGCGCGGTAGGCCTCGAGCAGCTTGCCGCTGTCGCGCTCGTACTCGTTCTCGGGCGCCGTGAGGTCGCTGACCTCCGCCTCGACGCCGTCGCCGCCCTCGGCGAGCGCCTCGAGGTCCTCGTCGCCGAGCGCGAAGCTGCGGTCGATCAGGGCGGGCTCGTCCGACCAGACGACGCGGCCGGTGTCGTCCCAGATCTTGACCCGGACGATGCTGTCGCTGAGCACGTGGGTCCGGACCTCGTCGTCCATGGCGCGCCGCGCCTCCTCGTCCCCGTCGACGAGCGCGTCGGTGAGGGCGGGCTCGACGACGGCGTCGGCGATGCGGTCGGCGCGGTCGGCGGCGTCGCGCACCGACTCGGCCTCGGCGAGGCCGCGGGCGGCGACCAGGGCGGCGACCGAGACGGCGACGATGACGAGCAGCGACACGACGACGACCCAGGCGACGACGCGGGCCGGGCGGGGGTCGGCGGCGGAGGCGGGCGTCCGGTCGGCGGGACGGGCGACGGGCGTCCAGTGCGGGGCGGCGCCACTGCCGCCCTCCCCCCGAGGTGTGCTCATGCCCTCATCCTCGTCGATGTAGGGCCGGACGGAACACGGGTCGCCGCCGCGTCGTTGACTGGGGGCATGAAGTCGATCATCTACACCGAGACCGGTCCGTCGTCCGTCCTGCACCTCGTCGAGCGCGAGGTGCCCGAGCCGGGGCCCGGCGAGGTTCGGGTGCGCGTCGTCGTGTCGGGAGTCAACCCGACCGACTGGAAGTCGCGCACGGGCACGACGAGCGGCGGCGACGTGCCGTACCCGGAGGTCACCCCGAACCAGGACGGCTCGGGCGTCGTCGACGCGGTCGGCGAGGGCGTGGACGACCTGGCGGTCGGCGACCGGGTCTGGTCGTTCATCTCGGCGAACGGGCACGCGACCGGCACGGCGCAGGAGTACACGGTGCTGCCGCGCGAGCGCGTCGTCGCCCTGCCCGACGGCGCCTCGTTCGACCTCGGGGCGAGCCTCGGGGTGCCGGCCATGACGGCGCACCGCGCGCTGACGGTGCACGAGGACGGCCCCTCGCGGCTCTCCCCCGGTGCGCTCGACGGCGTGACCGTGCTCGTCTCGGGCGGTGCGGGCGCCGTCGGCCACGCCGCGATCCAGCTCGCCGCGTGGGCGGGCGCGACCGTCGTCACGACGATCTCGGGCGACGAGAAGGCCGCGCTGGCCCGGGCGGCCGGCGCGCACCACGTCGTCAACTACAAGGAGCAGGACGCCGCCGCCGAGATCCGCCGCATCGCGCCGGACGGCGTGCAGATCGTCGTCGAGGTGTCGATCCGGCAGAACGCCGAGCTGGTCGCGGCGGTCGTCGCGACCCGCGCCTCCGTCGCGATCTACGCCAACGACGGCGGCGACGAGGTCCAGCTGCCGCTGCGCGCCAACATGGGCACCAACACCCGGTACCAGTTCGTGCTGCTCTACACGGTGGGCGAGGAGGCGCTGCAGGCGGCCGCGGAGGACGTCACGGCGGCCGTCCGCGACGGCGCCCTGCCCGTGGGCGAGGACGCGGGCCTGCCGCTGCACCGCTTCGAGCTCGGGCAGACCGCCGAGGCGCACGACGCCGTCGAGGGCGGGGTCACGGGCAAGGTGCTCATCGACGTCGCCCAGGGCTGAGCCGGCGGGGCGGCGTCAGGACTCAGGAACGGCGCGGCACGGCGTCCTGATCCGTGCACGACTCAGGACGCTCGGTCCCTCCCTCGTGCCGGGTCAGGACGCGTGTTCCTGAACGGGGAGAGCAGAGCCGGGCCGGGCAGGGGCTGACACCGGGGCAGACGCAAGGGCAGGGCGGGGCGGGGGCAGGGGCGGGCTAGGCTCGCCGGGTGCCTGCTCCCGCCCCGCTCAGCGCCGTGCAGGCCGAGGCGCTGCGCACGGGCTCGACGCCCCCGTTCGAAGAGGTGCGGCACGGCGTCTGGTCGCTGACCTCGCCGCCGACCTCCGGCGTCGCCGACTCGTCGTTCGGCTACCTCGTCGAGGGCTCCGACGGCCGCCTCGTCCTCGTCGACCCGGGCTGGCCCTCCCCCGACGCCATCGAGCGGCTGCGGGCCGTGCTGCACGAGATCGACCACGAGCTCGGCGACGTCGACCTGATCGTCGCCACCCACCTGCACGTCGACCACCTCGGCGCGGCCGACGCGGTGCGGCGGGCGACGGGGGCCCGCCTCGCGATGCACCCCGCCGAGCAGCGTGCGCTCGCCTCCCGTCCGGACGACGCCCGTGCCGCCGACGCCGACGTCGAGCGCTGGCAGGTGCCGGCCGACGCGAAGGAGGCGCTGGTCGCCTCGTGGGGGTCGGGGCGCCTCCTCGTCGACGTCGTCCCCGACCTGCTGCTCGACGACGGCGACGAGCTGCCGGTCGCGGGGCGTCGCCTGCGGGCGGTGCACACGCCCGGGCACACCTCCGGGCACCTGTGCCTCGTCGAGCCCGAGCAGCGCCTCGTCTTCACCGGCGACCACGTGCTGCCGACCGTCAACCCCGGCATCGGCCTCGGCGGCCGCACCGCGACGAACCCGCTCGACGACGTGCTCGCCTCGCTCGCCCGCGTCGCCGAGCTCGACCGGCCGGGCGCCGACGCCCTCGAGGTCTGCCCCGGCCACGAGTACCGGTTCACCGGCCTGGCCGAGCGGGCGGAGGCGCTGGTCGCCCACCGCGAGGAGCGCACCCGCGACGCCGTCACCGCCCTCGACGGGCTGCTCGCCGCCGGCGCTCGCCGCCCGTCGGTCTGGCGGGTCGCCGAGGCGATGACGGGCTGGCGCGGCGGGCTGCGCTCGATGAGCGGCCTGCCCCTCGCCTCCGCCCTGGCACAGACCGAGTGGCACCTGCGCGCCGCGGGCCGTGCCGCCGACCTCCCGGGCTGACCCGCCGCCTCCTCGAGCTCCCCGCACCGGGTCCCGTGCACCGCACCGCGTCCAGACCCGGTGCGGTGCACGAGACCCGGTGCGGTGAACGAGACCCGGTGCAGTGCGCAGCCACGCGGCAGCGAGCAGACTCGGGCGATGACGCCGCCACGCACCCCGAGCCCGTCCGCTGCCGTGCCCACCGCCGACCAGCCGATCACCCCCATGCTCGCCAAGGCCGTCGCGACCGTGCCCGACGCCGACAGCGTCGAGGGCGGCCTGTCGTACGAGCCGAAGTGGGACGGCTTCCGCGGCCTCGTCTACTGGGACGGCGAGCACCTCGAGATCGGCAGCCGCGGCTCGAAGCCGCTGACCCGGTACTTCCCCGAGCTGGTCGAGGCGCTCGCCGGCCTCCTGCCCGGCCCGTGCGTGCTCGACGGCGAGATCGTCCTGCGCCGCGGCGGCGCCGGGGGCGAGCGGCTCGACTGGGACGCCCTCTCGCAGCGCATCCACCCGGCGGCCTCGCGCATCGCGACGCTCTCGGCCGAGACCCCGGCCTCGTTCGTCGCCTTCGACCTGCTGGCCGAGGGCGACGAGAGCCTCCTCGACCGCCCCTTCGGCGAGCGCCGCGCCGCCCTGGAGCGCCTGCTCGCGGGCGTCGAGGCCCCCCTGCACCTCAGCAGGACGACGACCGACGCCGACGTCGCCCGCCGCTGGCTGGTCGAGTTCGAGGGCGCCGGGCTCGACGGCGTCGTGGCCAAGCCGCTCGCCGCCTCCTACTCGCCCGGAAAGCGGACGCTGCTCAAGGTCAAGCACCACCGCACGGCCGACTGCGTCGTGCTCGGCTACCGGGTGCACAAGAGCGGCCAGGGCGTGGGCTCGCTGCTGCTCGGGCTCTGGGACGCCGACGGCGAGCTGCGGAACGTGGGAGGCGCCTCCGCGTTCTCGGACGCCCGTCGCCTCGAGCTCGTCGACGAGCTCGCCGACCTCGTGCAGCGCGACGACGACGGAGGCGTGGCGCACGCCGAGACGGACCGCAGCCGGTTCTCGTCGGGCAAGGACGTCTCGTACGTGCCGCTGCGCCCCGAGCGCGTCGTCGAGGTGCGGTACGACCAGATGGAGGGCGAGCGGTTCCGGCACACCGTGCAGGTGCAGCGCTGGCGCGACGACCGGGACGCCCGCTCGTGCGGCTTCGACCAGCTCGAGGTGCCCGCGGCCTACGACCTCGGCGAGGTGCTCGTCCGCCCCTGAGCCGGTCCCGGGGTCGGGACCGGCGCCTCCTACGGCTGCTTCTTCGCGCGGCTCGGCTGCACGCGCGGCGGCTCGCCGGGCATCTTGGGGAAGTCGGGCGGGAACGGCAGCTCGCCGAGGCCCGCCTCGACGTCGCGCTCCCACCACGAGAGCAGCTCGTCGACGGTGCCGGGGTCGTCGTGCATCCGCTCCCACGGGTCGCCGGTCGCGGCGAGGCGGCCGGGGACGGTGAGCACGGTGTGCGCCCCGGGGTCGACCCCGTCGAGCTCGTCCCAGGCGAGGGGCGTGGACACGGAGGCGCGGGCGAGCGCCCGGGGAGACCAGGCGCCCGCCATGGTGCGGTCGCGGTTCGCCTGGTTGAAGTCGACGAAGACGCGGCGGCCGCGCTCCTCCTTCCACCAGTTCGTGGTGACGGCGTCGGGCAGGCGGCGCTCGAGCTCGCGCGCGGCGGCGATGACGGCGTGCCGCACGTCGAGGAACTCCCGCGTCGGCTCGATCGGGGCGAAGACGTGCAGGCCTCGGTTGCCGCTCGTCTTGACGAACGCGGTCAGGCCGGCGTCGGCGAGCACGCGGCGCAGCTCGTGCGCCACGGGCACGGCGTCCGCGACGTCGGTGCCGGGCTGCGGGTCGAGGTCGATGCGCAACTGGTCGGGCAGGTCGCTGGTCTCGGCCCGGGAGGCCCACGGGTGGAACACGACCGTGTTCATCTGCGCGGCCCACACGGCCGCCGCGGGCTCGTCGATCACGAGCTGGGGGTGCGAGCGGCCGCTGGGGTAGGTGACCTCGACGCTCCGCACGTAGTCGGGGGCGCCCCTCGGCGGGTTCTTCGAGAAGTAGTCGTCGCCGTCGACCCCGGCGGGGAAGCGCTGCAGCGAGACGGGCCGGTCGCCGTTCGCCCGGACGAACGCGTCGCCCACGGCGGCGAGGTACCGGGCGAGGTCGAGCTTCGTCACGCCGAGGTCGGGCCAGAGCACCCGGCCCGGGCTCGAGATCCGGACCTCGCGGTCGCCCACCTGCAGCATCGTCGCCTCGCTCGCCATGCCTCACCGTATGCCCGCGGCGGCCGCGCGGGGCCGGACGGGCCTCGACGGGTACGCTCGGGCGGTGACCTCACCCCTCCGCATCGCGCTCGTCTCGCTCCACACCTCGCCGGGCGCCGAGCCCGGCTCGGGCGACGTCGGCGGCATGAACGTCGTCGTGCGCAACCAGGCGGAGGCGCTGGGCGCGGCCGGCCACCACGTCGAGATCCTCACGCGCCGGTCGTCGCCCGACGGCCCCGACGTCGTCGACCTCGCGCCGGGCGTCGTGCTGCGCCTCGTCGCCGCGGGGCCCGCCGAGCCGGTCACGAAGGGCCGTCACGAGGAGTTCGTCGCCGAGTTCGGCGAGCGCCTGGCCGAGCTCGGGCCGTGGGACGTCGTCCACTCGCACCACTGGTTCAGCGGCGTCGCCGCCCTGCCGGTGGCCCGCGACCGCGGCATCCCGCACGTGCAGAGCTTCCACTCGATCGCCGCGGCCGACGACACCCCGCTCTCGCACGGCGAGCGGGCCGAGTCCCCCGGGCGCCTGGCCGGCGAGGCGATGCTGGCCCGCGAGTCGGACGCCGTCGTCGCCATCAGCCACGCCGAGGCGGACACCGTCACGACGCGCCTCGGCGGCGACCCCGCCCGGGTCGCGGTCGTGCTGCCCGGCGTCGACGCGTCGCTGTTCCGCCCGCTCGGGGCCGGCGAGACGGGCACGTCGTCGCGCCCGACCGTCGTCGTCGCCGGCCGCCTCGAGCCGCTCAAGGGCCCTGACCTCGCGATCGAGGCCGTCGCGGCGGTGCCCGCCGACCTGCGTCCCGAGCTCGTGATCGCAGGGGGCGCCTCCACGGAGTTCGCCGGCTACGAGCGCGAGCTGGCCACCCTGGCCGACCGGTCCGGCCTCGACGTGCGGTTCCTCGGGCCGCGCACCCGTCAGGGCCTGGCGAGCCTGCTGCGCGAGGCGCGGCTCGTGCTCGTGCCGTCGCACTCCGAGACCTACGGGCTGATCGCCCTCGAGGCCGCGGCCAGCGGGGTCCCCGTGGTCGCCGCCTCCTCGGGGGGCCTGCGCGAGTCCGTCGTGGACGGCGTCACGGGCGTCGTGCTCGACACGCGCGACCCGGCCGTCTGGGGCGCGACCGTGACCCGGCTGCTCGCGGACCGCGAGCTGTGGTCCCGCCTGGCCTGCGCCTCCCGCGAGCGCGCCGTCGAGCACCCCTGGTCGCTGTCGGCCGCCGAGCTCGCCGACGTCTACTGCCGCGCCGTCGGCCGCGACGAGTGCAGCGAGCTCGCCGCCGCGGGCGGTCGCCGCTGAGGCGAGGGCCCCTCGACGTCGCCCCCGGCGCTGCCGTCTAGGCTCGACGGAGGCGACGACGCCCGCTCGACCCGACGACCCGGAGGCACCATGACCGACGACACCCTGCTGCGCACCCTCGCCGAGCAGGAGGAGCGTCTCGTCTTCCGTCGCTTCACCGCCGAGACGGCCCTCGACCTCGGAGCCCACGTGCTCGCGGGCGCCCGCAGCCGCGGCCTCGCCGTCACGATCGCCGTGCGCGTCGGCCGACAGCGGGCGTTCCACGCCGCGCTGCCCGGCACGAGCCTCGACAACGACGAGTGGCTCGACCGCAAGGCCCGCGTCGTCGAGCGGTACGGCAAGAGCTCGTTCCGCGTCGGCGAGCAGTTCCGCGTCGACGGCGCGACCTTCGACGAGAAGTCCCGCCTCGACACCGCGCTCTACGCCGCGCACGGCGGGGTGTTCCCCGTCATCGTGCGGAACGTCGGCGTGGTCGGCTCCGTGGGCGTGTCGGGCCTGCCGCAGGCCGACGACCACGCGCTCGTCGTCGAGCTCGTCGAGGACTTCCTCGACCACGGCTACGACAGCTGACCTGCCCGAGCCCCACCCCACGACACGGCCCCGAGGAGGCGCGGTGAGCGACGACGAGGCCGTCACGGCCGCCGCCGACCTCGCGCAGCTGCTGCGCGACACCGCCGCCGCCCTCGACGCCCGGCACGCGCGCGACGAGGCCCTCGCGACGGTGAAGCCGTCGCGCCGGCTGCTGCTCGTGCACACCTCGGCGTCGATGCAGCCCGCGGGGCGTGCCTGGCGCCTCGGCGTCCTGCTGCTCGACCGGGACGGCCGGGCCTGGGCCACCGGCTCGATCACCCGCGCCACCGAGCCGAAGCGCGAGCAGAACCTCTCGGCCTCGGTCGAGGAGCGCCGCGACGCCCGCCGTGCCGCGTCGCGGCGGTTCACCGAGGGCGAGGTCGTCAACTTCGGGCACGTGCCCCTGCCGCTCGACGCCGAGTCGCTGCGGAGCGGAGCCGCCGACCCGCTGCTGCTGCGCGACGGCGTCGTGCACGTCCGCTGGGGGCAGGGCGCCGACGAGCTGCGGGAGCTGCGCGCCTACCTGGCCGACCGGTCCGAGTTCGTCTAGGCCGCCTCCTCGGCAGGCCTCCCGGGTCCGTCCAGGGCGAGCCCCTATCCTCGGTCGGGTCCTGACTCGTCCGACCTCGTCACCGCCCCGGGAGCCCGCCGTGCGCCGTCTCGTGATCGCCGCCTCCGTCGTCTTCTGCGGCGGCGTCGTCGCCCTCGTCGTGGCGCTCGTCATGGTCGTGACCTCGCTCGCCGGCACGCCCGACGAGCCCTCCGAGCCGGTCGCGGTCGGCGTCACCTGCCCCGACGTCGAGCCCGTCGTGGTCGGCACGATCAGCGTGCCGGCCGGCCCCGTCGCCGGCTACTGCCAGGACCGGCTGGTCAACGCCGCCTGGATCATGGAGGCGGCGAAGGCGCAGGGCATCGGCACGCACACCCAGGCCATCGGCGTCATGACGGCGATGGGCGAGTCGAGCCTGCGCAACATCGACCACGGCGACGAGGTCGGGCCCGACAGCCGCGGGCTGTTCCAACAGCGCGACAACGGCCAGTGGGGCACCTACGAGCAGCGCATGGACCCGTACACGGCCGCGACGAGCTTCTTCACGAAGCTCGTGCGCATCCCGGGCTGGAAGGAGCTGACCCCCACCCAGGCCGCCCACGCCGTGCAGGTCAACGCCGATCCCGACCACTACACGAGGTGGTGGGACGACGCCGAGACCGTCGTCGCCGCGCTGACGGCCAGCCCGGCGTCGTAGCCGCGCGCACCGCGGGTCGGCGGCGTCGCCGCGCTGCCGGCGGCCCCGCGGCGTCGCTGGCTACCAGCCCAGCGTGCCGGGGGCGCCCTTGAACGGGCCGACCACCGTCGACGTGATCCAGCCGCCGTAGAAGTCGCCGTCCTGGGCCTGCACGACCTCGCCGTCGACCTCGCACGAGTCCATCCGGCTCGGGTACAGCGCGACGTGGTCGGCGAGCACCTCGTAGCCGGGCCACGGGCTCGGGTAGGTCCAGCCGGCCGAGGAGGCGGTGGTCCCGCCGCCCCGCACGTCCACGTAGCGGGCGGTCCCCTTGAACTCGCACATGCTGCGGCCCTCGCCGGGCGCGAGCGCGCCCTCGACGAAGGCGTCGCGCGGCAGGTACCAGACCGGCGGGTGGCTCGTCTCGAGGACGCGGAAGGCGTTCGTCGTGTCCGCGACGACCTCGCCCCCGAGCCGCACGACGATGCGCTCGGACCGCGCCTCGACGCGGGGCGGACGCGGGTAGTCCCAGACGGATTCCTGGCCGGGCCCGGGCTCGGTGCGCTTCGCTCTCATGGCGACATCCTGCTCCCGGTGGCTGGGCGGGCGGCCGTGCCGCCGCCTCCTTCGCTCTCAGCCGCGTGCCGCCTGCGTCGACGGCGGGTGTTCCGGGCCGAGGGCGGGTCCGCCGGCACCCGCCCTCGGCCCGGAACACCCGCCCTCGAGCCGACCGGGCTGGCAGGATGGGCCCATGAAGCTCGCCGAGGCCCTCATGACCCGAGCCGACCTGCAGCGTCGTGTCGCGCAGGCGCAGGAGCGGATCCGCCAGAACGCCCGCTACCAGGAGGGCGAGGAGCCCGCGGAGGACGCCGCCGCCCTCGTCGACGAGGTGTCGCAGTCGCTCGACCGCCTCGAGGAGCTGGTCGTCGCCGTCAACCTGACCAACGCCTCCGTGCTGCTCGCCGACGGACGCACGATGACCGCCGCGCTGGCCCGCCGCGAGACGCTGCGGGCCAGGCACTCCCTGCTCGCCGGGGCGGCCGACGCCGCCCAGGGCGCCGGGAGCGGGTTCCGGCAGCTGCGCAGCGAGCTGCGCCAGTTCGCCGCGCTGCCCGTCTCCGAGCTGCGGCGCCGGGCCGACGACACGGCCCGTGAGCTGCGCGAGCTCGACGTCGAGATCCAGCGCACCAACTGGGAGGCGGACCTGCTGACCTGAGACACGGCACCACCGCGCGCGGAGAGTCGGTAGACGCCTCCCGGAGCGAGCACGAGCCGTGGCCGGCGGTCATCCCGGCCCCTGTCGGCGCGAGGGCAGCGCCATCCCTGCATGATGCACGCCCCGCACGCCGCACAGGTGACGTCTCACCGACGACGTCTCATCACCGTGTGCTGGCCGGGCGACGTCGAGGGCGGGACTGGGGACCTCTCCGCGCGGGACGCGCTCGCGCGCGCCCGGTGCCGGGCCGTCGTGGCGGTTCTGGGACGTCGTGGCCCGGGGCCCCGGTCCAGGACGTCTCATTTCCGTCAGGTCCTGACGCGGGGTCCCGGGCGCACGGCGCCGCGCGCGGGGCGCGGGTCGCTCAGTCGCCGAGGTCCGCGACGCGGGGGTCGCGGATCTGGCGCAGCGCCTCGTCGAGCCCGCTCCGGGCCGGACGCACCTGAGGCAGGGCGGCACCGACGTGCACCGTGCCGGCCAGCGACCTCGTGTACCGCAGGGTGCGCGTGGCCGGGCCGCGGTTGGCCCGCCGGTCGCCGCTCTGCTCGATGCGGGCGGCCGCCCGCTCGGCGCGGGCCGACAGCACGAGGGCCCGTCGCTCGATCCGGTCGAGCTCGCGGTGCAGCACGGCCTCGCGACGGTGCGCCCTGCGCAGGTGCCGGCCGAGGTGCAGGAGGCGGTCGGTCGCGCTCGTGCCGTCGCGCAGCTCCGTGCGGTAGATCAGGTGCCCGATCCCGGCCATCACCACGCCGATGGCGACGCCGAGCAGCAGCGCAAGCGGCAGCGGAGCCCCCGAGACGAGCGCGTCGTCGACGATGCGGACGCCGATCAGGATGCCGGGCAGCACCGTGAGGACGTGCACGAAGACGAGCTGCAGCCTCAGCTGCACGGCTCCCTCGGGCACCACGACCTCGCCCGAGGAGTCCTTGTGCGCCCGGTGCGCGTGGCCGAAGTGGTGCAGCGCGTAGGCGACGCCGAGGGTGAACAGCAGCGCGAAGACGATCGACGTCGTGAACGCGATCGGGTCGGTCGCCGGCATGAAGACGTCGACGTTGAGCACCCGCGACATGAAGTAGGCGAAGAGGGCGAAGTCGGCGAGCACGAAGAACAGCAGGAGGCGCTTGCGGGCCGGCGACTCGGTGCGGTGCTGCTCGGAGCCCGAGTCGAGCGACTCCTCGATCGCGACCGAGAGACGGTCCGCGGTCGCCCTGGCCTCGTCGCGGGTCACGGTGCGGCCCGTCGTGTCGAGGATCGGCTCGTCGCCGGACCGCTC
The DNA here is from genome assembly GCF_011761235.1 of Frigoribacterium faeni. Lineage (GTDB taxonomy): Bacteria > Actinomycetota > Actinomycetes > Actinomycetales > Microbacteriaceae > Frigoribacterium > Frigoribacterium faeni_A. Next base: position 122,764 of record NZ_JAAOYW010000002.1, on the reverse strand, counting down.
GAGCCGCCGCAGCACCTCGCGGTGCCGGGCCGAGAGCGCGGTGAGGCGCCGCGCCGCGGGGTCGAGCGCCTGCCGCGTGCGGCGGGCCAGCCACCTCTCGGCGGCGACCTCGGTGCGCAGGCGCAGGGCCGCCTCCAGCGGGGTGTGCTCGTCGACCCCCTCGGGCAGGTCGGCGCGCAGCCGCTCGTCGTGCAGCCGCGGGGCCACGGCGACGTGCCGCGCGGGGACCGGGCCGAGGCCCACGAGAGAGAGGGCGAGGTCGCCGGCCGGCAGCGACTCGACGGCACGCGCCCGCGGGGCCGTGCCGGCCGGGCGGGGCGCGGGCAGCGACCCGGGAACTGGCGCAGGCGCACGCTCGGCAGGGGCGGCGGTCCCCTGGTCGGCCACGGGGGCGGCCGGCGAGGGCGCCCCGGGCGCGCCCGGCTGCGCGGGCACGGCGGGCGCGCTCGGCTCCGGGGCGACGAGCGACCTCGGGAACACCTGCGGCAGGGTCGGGTCGAGCGCCCGGCCGGCGTCGAGGCGGCCGGGGTGGTCGAGGGCGTCGAGCCGATCGGTCGCGCGGGCGTCCGGCCAGCCCGGCAGGCGCTCGGTGTCCTGCGCGTCGGCGGCGGTGCGGGACGGGCCTCCCGGCCAGCCCGGCAGGCGCTCCGTGTCCTGCGCGTCGGCGGCGGTGCGGGACGGGCCTCCCGGCCAGCCCGGCAGGCGCTCCGTGTCCTGCGCGTCGGCAGCGGTGGCGGCGGAACGGGCCTCGGGGCGGAAGTCGGGTCGGAGCTCGGGGCGGGTGTCGGTCATGACGCGGTGTCCTCACTGCGGAAGGTGATCTCGACGCGGCGGTTCTGCGCCGCGAGCTGCTCGTCGAAGACGCCGCCGGGCAGGTCGTCGACGACGGGGTCGGCGTCGCCGCGGCCGGCGACCTCGCCGAGGGCGCCGGCCGGGACGCCGAGGGCGACGAGGGCGTCGTGCACGGCCTGGGCCCGCTCGAGGCTGAGCTGCTCGCCGTCGACCACGCCGGCCCGGGTGTCGGCCGCGTGGCCGGTGACGTCGGCCGCGACACCGGCGGGGCAGCGGCCGAGCTCGTCGGCGACGCCCTGCAGCGCGGCGTCCGCCGACGACCCGAGGGCGGCCGAGTCGCCGCCGAAGAGCACGGCGGCCGACAGCACGAGCGGGGCCGTGCACGGCGTGGCGTCGCTCGTCACGGGCACGACCGGGACGGCCGAGGACGCGGCGGGCGCCTCCGCGGAGGCGCCCGCTCCTCCGTCGGTGCAGCTGGTCGCGCCGGCCGCGTCGCAGATCGCGAGCCAGAGCTCGGTCAGCCGTGTCGTCGACGAGATCGACGGCGCGGGCTGCGTGCCGGCGGTGCGGCCGAGCCCGACGAAGGTGACGTCGTGGCCCGAGAGGTCGGGCAGCGCGCCCTGGTCGGCGAGCGTCGAGGCGACCGCGGCCGGGTCGAACGACCAGCCGAGCTGACGCAGGTCGAGCGGGTCGGCGGTCTGCACACCGCTCGACACGACGACGACCGAGCCGCCGTCGTGCAGCGCCGCCGCGGAGGCGAGCACCGACAGCAGGTCGAGCCCCTCGCCGCCCGCGGTGAGCCCGGCCACGTCGGCGTCGAGACCGTCGAGGGCGTCGGCGACCGCCGCCTCCCGCTTGTCCGGCACCTGCTGCACCCGGTCGGCCGTGAGCATCGGGGTGAGGTCGTGGGCCGTCGACGACGGGGTGCCCTGCACCACGACGTCGACGCTGCCCTCGGCGGGCTGGTGGGCGGCGAGGGCGTGCGCCGAGACGGCGTCGGCCGCGCCGGCGCCGAGGGACGGGCGAGGCTCGGCCGAGGTGGCCGTGAAGCCGACGACGAGGGGCTCCGGCGACTCGAGGGAGCAGCCCGCGAGGGCGGTGAGGGCGACGGCGGCCGTGGCCGTGACGGCGGCGAGGCGGCGGGTCGTGCGCAGGCGTCGCCGGGGCGCGGGACGCGCGGGCGCCGCGGACGGCGCGCCGGGCGCGGTGGGGCGTGAGGTCATGGAGGGTCTCCTGGATCGCGCGGGCGGGGCCCGCTCGGGGACGTCGGACGTCCGGACCCCGAGCGTACGAAGGCGCCCGGGCCCGCCGCTGCCTGCCCAGGGATGACCGCGACCCGCCTCGGGGATGAACCTCGCTCCTCCTCAGGTCGCGCCCGCCGCCTCCTCGGGTCGCGCCCGCCGCCTCCTCGCGTGCTCGTCCGTGCCCGAGCCGGAACCCGAGCCCGAGGGCGGGTCTTCCGGGCCGAGGGCGGGTCCGTCGCGACCCGCCCTCGAACCAGAAGACCCGCCCTCGACGGACGACAGCGCCCGGGCAGGCCAAGTAGGCCGGGCGGCGCAGCCCTCAGGCCCCGAGGCGCCCGGGCGGGGCCGCCCGCACGTGCATCCGCTCGCCCTGGCGGCCGAACAGGCTGAGGAACTCGACGGCCCCCGGGCCCACGCGCCCGAACCAGTGCGGCGTGCGCGTGTCGAACTCGGCGGCCTCGCCCGCGGGCAGCACGAGGTCGTGCTCGCCGAGCACGAGCCGCAGCCGTCCGCGCAGCACGTAGAGCCACTCGTACCCCTCGTGCACCCGGGGGTCGGGCTCGCCCGAGGGCACGTCCGCCTCGATGACGTGCTTGAACGCCTGCAGCCCGCCGCCTCCGCGCGACAGCGGCAGAATCGTCTGGCCGTGCATCGTCACGGGTCGCAGGTGGATGCGCGGGTCGCCCGTCTCGGGGGCGCCGACGAGCTCGTCGAGGGGCACGCCGTGCACCCGGGCGAGCGGCAGCAGCAGCTCGAGGGCGGGGCGGCGCTGCCCCGACTCGAGCCGCGAGAGGGTGCTCACCGAGATGCCCGTCGCCTCGGCGAGCTGGGCGAGGGTGCGGCCGCTCGTCGCCCGCAGGGCGCGCAGTCGCGGGCCGACGGCCGCCAGCACGTCGTCCGTCGTGGTGTCGGGGGCGCTGCCGGAGGCGCTGCCGGGGAGGCGCGGGTGCTCGGGGACCATGCCGCCGATCTTGCCACATCGGCAAAGGAGCTTGCAGGTCGAGGAGGTGCGGGTCGACCATCGAAGCAGGAGGTCACCACCATGACGAACGTCCCGCAGTCCCCCCTCGGCTCCCCCGCCGGCGACCACTACGACGTGGTCGTCGTCGGCGGAGGCGCCGCCGGCCTGAGCGCCGGCCTCACCCTCGCCCGAGCCCGCCGCCGCGTGCTCGTCGTCGACGCCGGCGAGCCCCGGAACGCCCCGGCCGAGGGCGTGCACGGCTACCTCACCCGCGACGGCGTCGCGCCCCGCGAGCTGACCCGCCTCGGCCGCGCCGAGGTCGAGCACGTCGGGGGCGAGGTCGTCGACGGGACCGTGACGCGGCTGGAGCGCACGGACGGCGACCACCGCGGCACCGGCTCGCCCGCCGAGGCGCGGGCCCCGGGGGCGGGCGCAGGAGGCGCCTCCTCGTTCACGGTCTCGCTCACGACCCGGGGCGGTGCCGACCACACGGTCCGGGCCCGGCGCGTCGTCGTGACGACGGGCCTCACCGACCTGCTGCCCGACGTCGACGGGCTCGCCGAGCGCTGGGGCCGCGACGTCGTGCACTGCCCCTACTGCCACGGCTGGGAGATCCGCGACCGGGTGGTCGGCGTGCTCGGCACGACCCCGTTCGCCGTGCACCAGGCGCTGATGTTCCGTCAGTGGAGCCCGTCGGTGACGCTGTTCGTGCACGAGGCCCCCGAGCCGACCGACGACGAGTGGGAGCGGCTCGCCGCCCGCGACGTGCAGGTCGTGGTCGGGCGGGTGCGGTCGCTGCGGGTCGAGGACGACGTGCTGACGGGCGTCGTCGTCGACGGGGCGCCCGTCGTGCCGGTCGGCGCGCTGGCCGTCGCGGCCGAGGTGCACCCGAACGGCGACCTGCTCGGCCCCCTCGGCCTGGAGCACGAGCCGCACCCGATGGGCCTCGGCACCGTGATCCCGTCCGACCCGCTGACCGGGGCGACGGCCGTGCCCGGTCTGCACCTCGCCGGCAACGTCGCCGACGCGGCCATGCAGGTGGTCACGGCGGCCGCGTCGGGGGTGCGGGTGGCGATCGCCGTCAACTCCGACCTCATCACGGCAGACACGGACGACGCGGTCGCGCGGCGACGCCGGCCGTTCGGCGTGCGCGCCGAGGCCGAGAACACGACCAGGGTGCTCGGCGACCGCCGGCACGGACTCGAGGGAGCACGACGATGACCGACACGACGGACCACCAGGCGCACGGGCGCGAGCACGGGCACGGCGACGGGCACGAGCACCGGCACGGCGACGGGCGGCCCGCCGGGGCCGCCCCCGCCCGCCCGCCCGGCTACCCCGCCGCCGCCGACCACTACGGCCGCGCCTGGTGGGAGGACCGCTACTCGGCCCCCGGCCTGCAGTGGAGCGGCGCCCCCAACCCCGTGCTCGTCGCCGAGGCGTCGCCGCTCGAGCCGGGCCGCGTGCTCGACGTCGGCAGCGGCGAGGGCGGCGACGCCATCTGGCTGGCCGCCCGCGGCTGGCACGTGCTCGGCGTCGACCTGGCGCAGGCCGCGCTCGACAAGGCGGCGGCCCGTGCGGCCGAGGTGGACGAGGAGGCGGCGGCCCGGATCACCTGGGAGCAGCACGACCTCGCCGACTGGGCCCCGGCCCCGGAGTCGGTCGACCTCGTGTCGTCGCAGTTCATGCACCTCGCCGAGCCGGTGCGGTCGGAGCTGTTCCGCGCGCTCGTCGCGGCGGTCGCGCCGGGCGGCACCCTGCTCGTCGTCGGCCACGACCTCGGCGACCTCGAGGCCGGGGCCGGTCGCCACGGCAAGGAGGAGCTGATGTTCACCGTCGACGACGTGCTCGCGGCCGTGCCGGGCGGCGGCTGGACGGTCGAGGTGGCCGAGTCACGCGCGCGGCAGGTCCCCGCGACGGCGGGCGGCACCACGACGGTCCGCGACGTGGTCGTGAAGGCGAGGCGCGCCTCCTAGGCGGCCCCTGACGTGCGACCCCTGACGCGCGGGCGGGCGAGTCCGTCGTCGGCGGGCCGTCGCGGGCGCCCGCCGACGACGGACCCGCCCGCGCCCCGGCTCAGCGGCGACGCAGGCGGTCGAGCACGACGCGGCGGTCGCGCCACGCGCCCGTCGACCAGAGCGCGACGAACACGAGCAGCGGCTGGAACGGCAGGCGGAGCCAGCGCTTGGCGTCCGTGTCGAGCCCGAATGCGCTCGTGCGCGTCACGAGCTGCGAGATGTTGCCGGGGAAGATCGCGACGAAGAACGCCGCGGCGACGAGGCCGACCGCGACGCGCCACCGGCCGAGGGCGACGAGCGAGCCGCCGAGCGCGATCTCGACGACGCCCGAGGCGAGCACGACCGCGTCGTCGTCGATCGGCAGCCACTCCGGCACCTGCGCCTGGAAGTCGTCCCGGGCGAAGCTCAGGTGGCTGGCGCCCGCGAACACGAGGACGGCCCCGAGCAGGAGGCGGGCGACGGTCCGCGGGACGGACACGGGACGGGCGGTTCTGCGCTTCGACATCCGACCAGTCTCCTCCTCCCCGCCCCGCCTCTCCTCATTCAGGACTGGGATTCCTGAGTCCGGGCACCCGGGCGTGCCGCCGGGTCGAGTGGTCGGTTCAGGTCCCCCCGTAGCGCGGGAGGGACCGGAGCCGACCACTCGACGGGCCCGCCGGGCGGGCTGTGCCCGCCAGCCGGGCCGGCCGGGCCCTACCCGAGCGCGCTGAACCGCAGCCGCATCGACCGGGCCGACGGCCGCAGCACGTGCGGGGCCGACACGTCGGGCCCGCACGCCCGCGAGCCCAGCCCGTTCTGCGCCGCGTCGAGCCACAGGTAGGTGTGCTCCGGCTCGGGCAGCTCGTGCGGGTGCTGCGCGGCGTCGACCTGCTGAGCGGTGTGCCGGCGCAGGGTGAAGCCGGGCAGGCGGCCGAGCTCGTCGCCGACGGCGTCGACGCGCAGCCAGTCGCGGCCGTCGGCCCCCGTCAGGTCGAGGCTGCGCAGGTCGCTGCGGTGGCCGCTCTCCTGCGGGCGGGCGTAGTCGACGACGAGGTCGTCGACGTCGGCCGACCAGCGGCCGACCACCGCGGCGTGCCGGCTGTCCGGGTACGACTCGTGCGGGCCGGTGCCGAACCACGAGGCCGAGGCGACGTCGGCCGGCAGGTCGAGCCGCACGCCGACGCGGGGCCACGAGGTGTCCCAGCCGGCCGTGGGCACGAGGTCGAGGGCGAGCCAGAGCTCCCCGGCCTCGAGCGACCAGCGCTCGTCGACCGTGACGGCCTGGCGGGCGTCCGCCGCCGCCCAGCGGGTGCGCACGTGCACCTGACCCGCCGTCGCCGTGACCTGCTCGACGCGGGGCGTCATCCGGTCGAGCCCGAGCCGCAGCCAGGTGGTCTCGGCGCTCGGCAGCACGCCGACGAGGTACTGGTCGGCCCGGTGCCGGTCGCGCATCACGTCGACGTCGCGGTCGCGCGGCACCCAGCCGACGCCCTGGTCGTTGTCGGTCGGCGCGCGCCAGAGCTCGAGCCGGGGCCCGTCGACGGGCCGGCCGGCCAGCGAGACGAGACGGCCGTCGACGAACGACGCCGGTCCCAGGTCGAGGCGCCCCGAGGCCGCGCCCGCGAACCGCTCGGCGGCCGCGACGGGCGCGCCCGGTCGCAGCGTCACGGGCACGCGACGCACGGCGGCGGCCGGGGTGAGGTCGAGCTGGGCCGTCGCGACGACGTGCCCGGCGGGCGCCCACTCGGCGTCGGAGGCGGTCACGACCCGCACCGTCGCCCAGGTCTCACCCGCGCTCGCGACCGGGAGGCCGGGGACGGCCAGGACGATCGACTCCCCCGCGGCGAGGGCGTCGCCGTCCGGGCCCTGGACGGGGAGGTCGGCGACCAGCGCCTCCTCGCCGTCGTGCTCGACGACGAGCCGGACCACGACGTCGGAGGCGTCGGCCGAGTGCCGCAGGTTCGCCACCGTCACGAGCGCCTCGTCGTCGGCCTCGCCCGCGGTCACCGCCACGCGCACGGGCGCCACGACCTGGGCCCACTCGTGCAGGCCGGGCGAGGGGGTGTCGTCGCTCAGCACCATGCCGTCCATGACGAAGTTGCCGTCGTGCACGACCTCGCCGAAGTCGCCGCCGTAGGCGAAGAACTCGGTGCCGTCGGCCGTGCGGCGGCGCAGGCCGTGGTCGCGCCACTCCCAGACGAAGCCGCCGTGCAGGCGCGGGAACTCGTCGACGAGCGCCTCGTACTCGTCGATCGCGCCCGGTCCGTTGCCCATGGCGTGCACGTACTCGCAGAGCAGGAACGGCTTCGACCGCTGGCGCGCCGCCTCGGCCGGCGTGCAGCCGAGCAGCCGCACGGACGCGTCGCCGCCGCCGATGGCCCGCGTCTCGGCGACGTCCGAGTACATGCGCGAGTACACGTCGGTGTAGGCGCCCGTGTAGTCGCCCTCGTAGTGCACGGGGCGGCCGGCGTCCCGGGCGTGCGTCCACGCGGCCATCGCCGCGAGGTTTCGCCCGGTGCCCGCCTCGTTGCCGAGCGACCAGAGCACGATCGAGGGGTGGTTCTTGTCCCGCTCGACGGTGCGCACCATGCGGTCGACGTAGGCGTCGTGCCAGGCGGCGTCGTCGCTCGGGTTCTCGGTCCAGGCGTCGCGCTCGAAGCCGTGGGTCTCGAGGTCGCACTCGAGCACGACCCAGAAGCCGAGCTCGTCCGCGAGGTCGAGGAGGCGCGGGTGCGGCGGGTAGTGCGAGGTGCGGATGGCGTTCACGTTCGACCGCTTCATCTGCAGCAGGTCGCCGCGCGACCACTCCTCGTCGAAGACGCGGCCGCGGTCGGGGTGGGTCTCGTGCCGGTTGACGCCGTGGAACACGACGCGTCGGCCGTTCACCGTGAACAGGTCGCCGTCGATGCGGACCGTGCGGAACCCGAGGCGCAGGCTGACGACCTCGGCCCCGAGCGCGCTCGAGACGGTGGCGTCGTAGAGGCGGGGCAGCTCGGCCGACCAGGGCTCGACGCCGCCGGGCAGCTCGACGGGGGCGACGTCGTCGGGCGTGGCCCAGGTGACGTCGACGCCGAGCTCGGGCACTGCGAGGGTGACGGGGAACGCCGCGGGACCGGCGGTGACCTCGGGGACGATCGTCGCGCCTCCCTCGGCCTCGCCGGCGGTGCCGTGCCAGGGGGTGCGCAGCCAGACGTCGTCGAGACCGCCGACCGGGCGGGCCTCCAGCGTGACGCTGCGGAAGATGCCGGGCAGCCACCACTGGTCCTGGTCCTCGACGTAGCTCGAGGCCGACCACTGGTGCACCCGCACGGCGATGACGTTCTCGCCGGGGCGCACGACCTCGGTGACGTCGAACTCCTGCGCGAGGCGGCTGCCGACGCCGACGCCGACGTGCTCGCCGTTGATCCAGACCGCGTACCGGGACTCGACGCCGTCGAGGCGCAGCAGCACCCGCTCGGCGCCCTCGAAGTCCGCGGGCAGGTCGAAGCGGCGGCGGTGGTCGCCGGTCGGGTTCGCGTCGGGCACGAACGGCGGCTCGGTCGGGAACGGGAACTGCACGTTCGTGTAGATCGGCGTGCCCCGCTCGCCGTCGCCGGTGAGCACCCAGTGCGACGGGACGGCGATCGTGCCCCACGTCGAGTCGTCGAGGTCGGGGTCGGCCACCCCGTCGACGGCCTCGCCCTCGGGCAGCACCCCGCGCCCGCCGGGCGTGCCGGGCGCGCCGGCCAGCAGGCGGAACGCCCACTCGCCGTCGAGCGACAGCGTCGGCGCGTCGGTGTGCAGCCACGAGCGGGCGGGGCTGCGGCGGCCGCTGCCCGGCCCGGGGTCGGTGAGGTAGGCGGCCGGGGCCGGAGCCGAGGAGGCGGTGGTCGATGGAGCGGTGGTCGTCACTTGACGGATCCTTCCGTGAGGCCGCCGCGCCAGAAGCGCTGGAGGACGACCATGGCGATGACCAGCGGGATGATCGACAGCAGCACGCCGCCGGTCGTCAGCTGGTAGAACTCGGGCAGTCGGTCGGTCTGGCTCAGCCAGTTGTTGAGGCCGAGCGTGACGGGGAACTTGTCCACGTCGCTCAGCATGACCAGGGGCAGGAAGTAGTTGTTCCAGATGCCGACGAGCTGGAACAGGAACACCGTCACGAGGGCGGGCGTGAGGATGCGCAGCCCCAGGGTGTGGAAGATCCGCAGCTCGCCGGCGCCGTCGAGGCGGGCGGCCTCCATCAGCGAGGTGTCGACGGTGGCCTGGGCGTAGATGCGGCAGAGGAACAGCCCGAACGGCGACACCAGCGACGGCAGCAGCACGCTCCAGTAGGTGTTCGCGAGGCCCATCTGGCTGAAGAGCAGGAACAGCGGCAGCGCCGTCGCCGTGCCGGGCACCAGCACGCCGCCGAGGATCGCGCCGAAGACGGCGTTCCGCCCCCGGAACTCGTACTTCGCGAGCGCGTAGCCGCCGGCCGCGGCGAAGTACGTCGCGAGCAGGGCGCCGACCCCGGCGTAGAGCACCGAGTTGCCGAGCCAGCGCACGAAGACGCCGTCGCCGTAGGTGAGCACCTGGCCGAGGTTGTCCCAGAGCGCGAAGGTGGGCGCGAACCAGAACCCGAACGTGCCGAAAAGGTCGCCCGTCGTCTTCGTCGCGGCCACCACGACCCAGTAGACCGGCACCAGGAAGTACAGCGCGACGACGACGAGCAGCCCCGTGACGACGATGGTGGAGGCGCGGCTGCGGCCCGCGGACCGGTCCGGCCCGGTGGTCTGCGAGCGGCGGGCGGCGGCCCGGCCCTCGCCGCGCCTCCTGCTCGATCCGGCCGTGACGATGGACTCGGTCGTGGTGGCGTGCTCCGCAGTCGTTCTCGAGGGGCTCATGCGGACTTCCTGTTCGTGACGGTGAGGAACACGATCGACAGCGTGAACGCGACGACGGCGATCAGCACGGACTGCGCCGCGGCGACGTTGTAGTCGTTGTAGGCGAAGGCCGTCGTGTAGGCGCTGAGGTTCGGCGTGTACTGGCTGTCGATGGCGGGGGCCACGCGCTGCAGCACCTGCGCCTCGGCGAAGAGCTGCAGGGTGCCGATGATCGAGAACACGGCGGTGAGCAGCAGGGCGGGACGGATCAGCGGCAGCTGGATGCTCGTCGCGACCCGCAGCGGCGACGCCCCGTCGACCTTGGCGGCCTCGTAGAGCTCGACCGGGATCGACTTCAGCTGGGCGATGACGATCAGCATGTTGTAGCCGGTGTAGCTCCACGTCACGATGTTCGCGATCGACCAGAGCACCGTGTCCGCCCCGAGGAAGTCGGGCGAGACGCCGACGAGCTCGGCGACGTCGATCAGCGGGCTGAGGCCCGGCACGTAGAGGAACGACCAGAGGATGGTCGCGATGACGCCGGGCACCCCGTACGGCAGGAAGTACGCGGCGCGGAACGCACCCGGCCACTTCGCCGAGGCCGACTCGAGCATCAGCGCGAGGACGGTGCAGAGGATCAGCATGACCGGCACCTGCACGACGCCGAAGAGGAACATGCGGCCGATCGAGGCGACGAAGTTCGGGTCGCCGACGACCTGGGCGTAGTTGTCGAGGCCGGCGAACTCGGTGACGACCCCGGCCTCGCCGAACAGCCCGCCCCGGGTCACCTTCGTGAAGCTCGAGACGAGCGCCATGCCGATGGGCACCAGGAACGTCAGCAGGAACAGCGCCAGGAACGGGGCCAGCAGCACCCACGGTGCGCGCCTGGTCGCGCCGGACGACGCGCTCATGCGCCGGCCTTGCGGATCGACAGGCCCTTGTTGCGCATGACGGCGACGATGTCCTTCTCGGCCTGGACGACGGCGTCGACGAGCGTGCCGCCCGACGCCTTGCCGCGGAACCCGTCGCTCAGGATGTTGAACGACTGCTGGGTGACCGGCCACCAGCTCCAGTCCTGGTTCTGGCTCGACTCCTGGACGGCGGGCACGAAGACCTCCTGGGCGTAGTTCTGGCCGCTGAAGAACGCGCTCGGCTGCTCGCGGAGCGTGCCGACGACGTCGCGGGCGGGCGACCAGCCGATGCCGCAGAACTCGATGAGCGCGTTGACGCCCTCCTCGGTCGTGGTCATCCACACGGCGAAGTCGAGCGCCTCCGCCGGGTGCTCGCTGTTCGCGAGGACGGCGGCGGTCGACCCGCCGAGGAAGCTCGACGCGTAGCCGGTGCCCCAGGTCGGCAGGGGCGCGACCCGCCACCGGCCGGCGGCGCCGCTGACGCCCTCGATGAGCGCGTCGCCCCACGAGCCGGTCGCGACGGAGGCGATCCGGCCGTCGGCCGCGGCCGAGAACCAGGCCGGCGTGTAGGCGCCGTAGGCCGTGGTCACGATGCCGTCGTCGATGGCGCGGTCGAAGAACGCCGCGACCCCGAGGGTGGCGTCGTCGGTCATGTCGATCACCCAGCCGTCGTCCTCCGCCGTGAACCAGGAGGCGCCGGCCTGGGTCGCGTAGGCGGCGAACGGCGACGCGTCGGCGAGCGGGAACGAGTCCATCAGCACCCCGGCGCCCTTGAGCTCGGCGCCGACCTCGGCCCACTCCTCCCAGGTCGCGGGCACGGCCGCGCCGACTTGGTCGAGGACTGCGGGCTGGTAGAACATGCCCATCGGGCCGCTGTCCTGCGGGATCGCGTAGACGCCGCCGGTGTAGCTGACCTGGTTCCACAGCGTGGGGTCGTAGAGCTCCTCGTACTGGTCGACGCCGTACCGGCTGAGGTCGACGACGCCGTTCGCGAGCAGGAACTCGGGCAGCGAGCGCAGCTCGACCTGGGCGATGTCGGGCCCGGCGCCGGCGGCGAGCGCCGAGTACAGCTTCTGGTAGCCGCCCGCGTTGCCGCCGGGGATGAACACGGCCTCGACGTGCACGCGGTCCTGGGTGCGGTTGTAGAGCTCGGTGACCCGGTCGATGCCCTTGAGCCAGGCCCAGTACTCGAGCCGGACCTTGCCGGAGGCCGGCGGGACGGTGGGCAGCGTGTTGACCGAGGTCGTGCCCGGGGTGGCACACCCGGCGAGGACCGCGGCGGCCGACGCGCCGAGGCCGAGGCCCAGCAGCTGCCGACGACTGAGAGGACTCATCAGGACTCACTTCGTTGTGGACGGGTTCGGCACGACCGTAACACGACTTTTCGAGTGGGTGCTCGAAATTGAAGCAGAGGAGGCGCGGGTCGTCGTAGGCTCCCGGTCATGACCGAAGGTGCTCCCGTCGCGGCCCGTGGCCGTCGTGGCCCGTACGCGAAGTCCGCCGAGCGCCGTGCCGCCATCGTCGAGGCCGCGTTCGAGGTCTTCGCGGCGCACGGCTACCAGGGCGGGTCGCTGCAGCGGGTGGCGGACGTCGTCGGCATGAGCCAGACGAGCCTGCTGCACTACTTCCCGTCGAAGAGCGACCTGCTGCTCGCCGTGCTCCGCCGACGAGACCAGATGTCGAGCGGCGAGTTCGAGCGCGGCACGGGAGCGCAGCTCGCGGGCGACGTCGAGCGCCAGGCCCGCTACAACGAGGGCGTGCCCGGGCTGATCGGGCTCTACACGGTGCTGTCGGGCGAGGCGGTGACCGAGGGCAACCCCGGGCGCGAGTACGTGACCCGACGCCTGGCCGACCTGCGCCGCGACTACTCGGCCGACTTCCGGGCCCTCGCCGCGGCGGGGCGCCTGCGCGCGGGCGTCGACCCGGACCGCGCGGCGGCGGGGCTCGTCGGCCTCTGGGACGGCGTGCAGCTGCAGTGGTTGCTGGCCCCCGACGAGATCGACGTGCCGCGCCTGCTGCGGGACTACCTCGACCTCGTGGTCCTGCCCGACGACGCGACCCTGCCCGACGCGACCCTGCCCGACACTGTCCTGCCCGACGACGGGGCCGACCGGGCCTGAGCCACGGTGCCCCGCACGCCGGTCGCGGACGGCGACTCCCCCGCGACGCAGACGTCGACGGCCGCCAGCGGGTAGGCATGATGCATGAGCCTCGCATCCACCCTCCTCCGCCTGACCGTCGGCGGCTTCTTCGTCGGCCACGGACTCCAGAAGCTGACCGGCGCCTTCGACGGGCCCGGCCTCGCCGGCACCGAGCAGATGATGGCCGGCACGGGCATGCACCCCGCGGCACGGAACGCCCGCCTGGTCGCCCTGACCGAGACGGCCGGCGGAGCCGCCCTCGCGCTCGGCGCGGCGACCCCGCTCGCCGCCGCCGGCATCGTCGGCACGATGGTCACCGCCGTCCGCAAGGTGCACCTCGCCAAGGGACCGTGGGTCACCGAGGGCGGCTACGAGTACAACGCCGTCCTCATCGCCGCGGCCGCGGCCCTGGCGTCGGGCCCCGGCGGCCCGTCGGTCGACCAGCTCTTCGGCAAGAAGTCGTGGGGAGCGGGCGGGACGCTCTTCGCCCTCGTCGGCGGCGTCGTCGCCTCGGTCGTCGCGGTCGAGCTGGGCAAGCGCGCGACTCCCCCGGCCGAGCCGGACGCCGACTCCTCGGCAGCCTGACCGACCTCCCCTCTCGTGCCCCGGGGCGCGGCCGCCCCACGGGCGGCCGCGCCCCTCGTCCGTCCCCCGGGTGTCGGCGGCCTCTGCGAGCATGGGCCCATGACACCGACCAGCACCGCCACCGACATCGACGCCGAGGCCCTCGAGCTGCTCCGGGCCCTGACGGGCCGTGACGACGCCGTGTTCCACGACGGCCAGCTCGAGGCGATCCGGGCCCTCGTCGCCGATCGCCGCCGCGCGCTCGTCGTGCAGCGCACCGGCTGGGGCAAGTCGGCCGTGTACTTCATCGCGACCCTGCTGCTGCGCCGCCGGGGCGGCGGGCCGACCCTGCTGGTCTCGCCGCTGCTCGCGCTGATGCGCGACCAGGTGGCGGCCGCGCAGCGGGCCGGCGTGCGGGCCGTCGCGGTCAACTCGGCCAACGCGCACGAGTGGTCCGACGTGCAGCAGGCGCTGGCCGCCGACGAGGTCGACGTGCTGCTCGTGTCGCCCGAACGGCTCAACAACCCGCGGTTCCGCGACGAGCAGCTGCCCGTGCTCGTGGCCCGTCTCGGCATGCTCGTCGTCGACGAGGCGCACTGCATCAGCGACTGGGGCCACGACTTCCGGCCCGACTACCGTCGGCTCGCCGACCTGATCCGCACGCTGCCGACCACGGTGCCCGTGCTGGCCACCACGGCCACGGCCAACGAGCGCGTCGTCGCCGACGTCGAAGAACAGCTGACGGCCGGGCCCGACGACCAGGTGCTGACGATCCGCGGCTCGCTGGCCCGCGCCTCCCTGCGCCTCGGGGTGCTCACGCTGCCGACCTCGCGCGACCGCCTGGGCTGGCTGCTCAGCCACCTCGACGACCTGCCGGGCAGCGGCATCATCTACACGCTCACGGTCTCGGCGGCCGACGACACCGCCCGGCTGCTGCGCGAGGCCGGGCACGCCGTGCGCGCCTACTCGGGCCGCACCGACAACGAAGAACGAGAGGCGCTCGAGGGGCAGCTCAAGGCCAACGAGCTCAAGGCGCTCGTGGCGACCAGCGCCCTCGGCATGGGCTTCGACAAGCCCGACCTCGGCTTCGTCGTGCACCTCGGGGCGCCCTCGTCGCCGGTCGCCTACTACCAGCAGATCGGCCGCGCCGGGCGGGCCACCGACAACGCCGACGTGCTGCTGCTGCCCGGCACGGAGGACGCCGAGATCTGGCAGTACTTCGCGACGGCCTCGATGCCCTCCGAGGCGCGGGCCGCCGCCGTGCTCGCCGAGCTCGGCGAGACGCCGCTGTCGACCCCGGCCCTCGAGGCCCGGGTCGACGTCAAGCGGTCGCCGCTCGAGCTGATGCTCAAGGTGCTCGACGTCGACGGCGCCGTGTCGCGCGTGCAGGGCGGGTGGGTCAGCACGGGCAGGCCCTGGGTCTACGACGCCGAGCGCTACGGGCGCATCGGCGAGGCGCGGGTCGCCGAGCAGCAGTCGATGCTCGCCTACGAGCAGGCGACGACCTGCCGCATGCAGATGCTCCAGCTCGACCTCGACGACCCGGCCGCCGCCCCGTGCGGCCGGTGCGACGTCTGCGCGGGCGCCTGGTACCCGAGCGAGATCGCGGGCGACGCCGCGGCGTCCGCCTCGACCTCGCTCGACCGGGTCGGCGTCGAGGTCGAGCCCCGGGCGCAGTGGCCCACCGGCGCCGACCGGGCCGGGGTGCCCGCCAAGGGCAAGATCGCCGAGGGCGAGCGCGTCGAGACGGGCCGCGCCCTCGCCCGCCTCACCGACCTCGGCTGGGGCTCCACGCTGCGCCAGGTGTTCGCGGCCGGGGCTCCCGACGGCCCGCTCACGAAGAACCTGCTCGACGGCGTCGTGCGCGTGCTGAAGGAGTGGCCCTGGGCCGAGCGCCCGGTGGGCGTCGTGGCGATGCCCTCGACGTCGAGGCCGCAGCTCGTCGGCTCGCTCGCCGAGGCGATCAGCACCGTGGGCCGCCTGCCCCTGCTCGGCTCTCTGACGCCCACGCGGCCGTCGGCGGGGCGGGGCACCGGCGGGGGCGGCAACAGCGTCTACCGCCTCGCCGACGTCTGGCAGGCCGTCGAGGTCGGGCCCGACCTCGCGGCCGCCCTCGCGGCGACGCCCGGGCCCGTGCTGCTCGTCGACGACCTGATCGACAGCCGCTGGACGATGACGACCGCGGGCCGCGAGCTGCGCCGGGCCGGGGCCCCCGCCGTGCTGCCGTTCGCCCTGGGCGTCGTGGCCTGAGCCTCGCGGGCCGTGCCGCAGACCGCGTCGCGGGTCACACCGCGGGCGCGCGGACACCCTCGATCAGCGCACGGTGACGGCGTGCTCGTCCCAGCCCTCGGCGCCGTTCGGCGCCGGCGGCAGCTCCGTCTCCGACTGCACGGTGCCGTCGGCGCTCGTCGCCCGCACGCGCAGCGAGTGCGTGCCCGACGTCGCCGACCAGCGGTGCACCCACTGCACCCAGGTGTCGGCCGAGATCGACTCGGCCAGCTCGGCCTCGGCCCAGACGCCGTCGTCGACCTGCACCTCGACGCGCGAGACGCCCGTGTGCGGGTGCCACGCGACGCCGGCGACCGCGACCGTCCCCGCGTCGACCGTGGTGCCGGCCGCGGGCACGTCGATGCGCGACTCGAGCTTGACCGGCCCCAGGGCGTCCCAGCCGCGAGGCGTCCAGTAGCCCTCGGCGTCGGCGAAGCGCGTGACCTCCAGCTCGGTGACCCATTTCGTGGCCGACACGTAGCCGAACAGGCCGGGCACGACGAGCCGCGCGGGGAACCCGTGCTCCTGCGGCAGGGGCTCGCCGTTCATGCCCACGGCGAGCAGCGCCTGCGTGTCGTCGTCCTGCAGCACCTCGAGCGGGGTGCCGGCGGTGAACCCGTCGATGCTGCGCGACAGCACCATGTCGGCACCCGCCTGCGGCCGCGCCCGGGCGAGCAGGTCGCGCAGCGGGTGGCCGAGCCACCGGGCGGTGCCGATCAGGGTGCCGCCGACCTCGTTCGAGACGCAGCTCAGGGTGGCCGTGTGCTCGACGAGCGGCAGGGCGAGCACGTCCTCGAACGTGAGCACCACCTCCTCGTCGACGAGTCCGTGGATGCGCAGCGACCAGTCGGCCGGGTCGATGCCGGGCACGCGCAGGGCGGTGTCGATGCGGTAGAACTCGTCGTTCGGGGTGACGTAGGGCGTGATGCCGTCGACGTCGAGCGAGGCGCCGGCCGGCACGGCCTCCTCGGCCGAGGCGGGGGCCGGCAGGCTGAGCGCCGCGCGCAGCTGCGACACGTTCGCCCGGGTCGCGTTCCAGGCGCGCGCACCGGTGCCGAGCAGCACCGCCGCGCCGCCCGCGACGGCCGCGGTCAGCACGAAGCTACGACGCTCGACGTCGGGCCCGCGCAGCATCGGGGCCGGCACGTCGGCCTCCGACCACCCGGTGCGGGTCGTTGCGCGCCAACGCGACAGCCGCCGGACGAGGGTCGTCAGCAGCAGCAGGGCGACCAGCGTGCCGACGGCCGTCGGCACGCCGTCGATGCCGGTCGCGTCGGCCCGGGTGAGCACGGCCACCATGGCCAGGACGCCCCCGAGGCCGAAGACGACCTTGCCGACCGGGGGCCGGCGCAGCTCGCCGACGCCGGCGCCGGCCGTGATGGCGGCGAGCAGCACGCCCATCAGCGTGAAGAGCGCGACCTTGTCGCCGGTGCCGAAGAGGGCCACCATCGTGTCCTTGGCCGCGGGCGGCGCGAGGTCGATGACGGCCGACCCGACCGCGTAGAGCGGGCTGCCGCCGGGCCCGGTGACCACCGCCGCGAGCTCGGCCGACGCGAGGAACCCGGCCGCCGACACGACGCCGGCCAGGGCGGCCCAGGCCGAGGAGGCGCGGGTCGTCATGCCCTCGCGGGTCGACGTGGCGGGTGACTCCAGGCGCACGGACATGGCGTCAGGCTAGAGGCCGCTGCTCGGGAACGGCTGGGGCCGGGGCGCCCGGGGCAGGCGGCCCGAGCTCGCCGCGCCTCACTCGTCGTCGTCGACGAGGCTCTCCATCAGCTCGGTGATGAACGCGACCGACGACTCCGAGCCGGCGACCGGCTCGACGTCGTCGTCCGCGTCGACGACGAGCAGCGGGATGCCGGGGCCGATGACCAGCTGGGCCATGTGCGCGACCCCGCCGAGGCGGGCGGCCACGGGCACCCGGAACGTGCGGTCGTCGTCGCTGAACTCCATGGCGGCGGCGAGCAGCACCTCGGCGAGCTCGTCGGTCACGATCAGTTCCTGGCCGGCGTAGAACAGCGTCTTCATGCCCGCCACCCTACGGGCGCGGCGGCCCGGGCCACGACGTGCCGTAGCCTCGGGCGCATGGCACAGAAGCGAGCACCCCAGGTCGAGACCGGCGACGCGGACGTGACCCGCGCCTCCTTGGAGCTGGCCCTGCCGGTGTCGCTGCTGGCCGGCGTCGTGCGCCGCGCCGTCCAGGCGACGCCCGCCTTCGCGTTCACGTCGGCCGACGAGCACGGCGCCCTGCTGATCCGTCGCTCGGCGACGGCGAGCGACGCCGACGCCGTGCACCTGGTCTTCGAGGAGTCGGACGGCGGCAGCCGGATCACGGGCGAGGTGCACGCCCCGGCGGGCACCATCGGCGCGAGCGTCAAGAAGCGCGACGCCGACACCACGGCCCTGTTCGACGCGATCGCCACGGCGGCCGGCCCCTTCTAGCGGGGACCGGCCGCGCGAGGCGGGGCCGGACGGCTAGGCCGAGGCCTCGTCGTCCTCGTAGCGGTCGCTGCTGATCGTCGGGATCGACGCCGTGATGACCGAGCCGTCGGCCCGGACGAGGCCGCGCAGGTCGCTCGTCGTGGGCACCTTCGTCGTGATGCGCGGCCCCTGGTCGTCGAGCGCGACGCGCACCGGGCGGTCGGTCGGCACCTCGACGGTCTCGCCCCGGACGCTCACCGTCACGCCGTCGCCGGTCTCGACCGTGAAGACGATCTCGTCGGCGGCGAGGTCGACGCGCAGGCGGCTGCCCTTGATCGTCAGGCGGAACGTGAGCTCGTCCCAGTCGGCGGGCAGGCGCGGGTCGAAGCTGATGCCGCCGAGGTAGTCGCGCATGCCGCCGTAGCCGCAGACGAGCGCGCTCCAGATGCCGCCGGTCGAGGCGACGTGCACGCCGTCGGCCGTGTTGCGGTGCAGGTCGGCGAGGTCGACGTAGAGCGACGAGAGGAAGTACTGCATCGACAGCTGGTGGTGCCCGACCTCGGCCGCGACGATCGACTGGACGACGCCCGACAGGGTCGAGTCGCCGGTGGTCAGGGCGTCGTAGTACTCGAAGTCGCGCAGCTTCTGCTCGGGCGTGAACTCGTCGCCCTGGAGGAACAGCGCGAGCACGACGTCGGCCTGCTTCAGCACCTGGAACCGGTAGATCACGAGCGGGTGGTAGTGCAGCAGCAGCGGCCGCTTGTTGGCGGGGGTGGCGTCGAGGTCCCAGAGCTCCTTGTCGAGGAACTGGGCGTCCTGCGGGTGGATGCCGCGGTGCTCGTCGTAGGGGATCTCCATCGCCTCGGCGGCGAGCTGCCAGCCGGTGATCTCGTGCTCGTCGAGCCCGAGGCGCGACACCATCCGCTCGTAGGCGGCGGGCGAGTGCTCGGCGAGGGTGTGCACGTAGCGGACGGCGGCGCGCAGGTTCGCCCGGGCCATGACGTTCGTGTAGAGGTTGTCGTCGACGACGGTCGTGTACTCGTCGGGGCCGGTGACCCCGTCGATGTGGAACCGCTGGTCGCCGTTCGAGCGCCAGAAGCCGAGGTCGGCCCACAGGCGCGCCGTCTCGACGAGGATGTCGACGGCGCCGCGCTCCATGAAGTCGAGGTCGCCCGTCGCCTGCACGTACTGGCTGAGCGCGTGGCTGATGTCGGCGTCGATGTGGTACTGCGCCGTGCCGGCCGCGTAGTACGCCGACGACTCGAGGCCGTTGATGGTGCGCCACGGGAACAGCGCGCCGCGCTGGTTCAGCTCGCCGGCCCGGTCGCGGGCCGCGTCGAGCATGCCGAGGCGGAACCGCAGCGCGTTGCGCGCGACGTTCGGCGCCGTGTAGGTGAGGAACGGCAGCACGTAGATCTCGGTGTCCCAGAAGTAGTGGCCGCCGTAGCCCGACCCCGTCACGCCCTTGGCCGCGATGCCCTGGCCGTCGGTGCGGGCGCTCGCCTGGGCCAGCTGGAACAGGTTCCAGCGGACGGCCTGCTGGATCTCGGGCTGGCCGCCGACCACGACGTCGGTGCGCGCCCAGTAGTCGTCGAGCCAGGCGCGCTGCTTGACGAAGAGCGCCTCGGGCGGCTCCTCCGCGGCGCGGTCGAGGGTGCGGTCGCAGCGGTCGGCGAGCTCACGCGGCGGCACGCCGCGGCTCGTGTGGTACGTCACGGTCTTGACCATGCGCACCGGCACGCCCGCCTTCGCCCGCACCCGGTACACGTGCTTCGAGAGGTCGTCGTCGATCGACGACGACTCGTCCCACTCGTTCTCGGTGTCCATCACGTGGTCGGCGCCGACGGCGATCGTCATGCCCGAGTTGGTGGTGCGGTAGCCGAGCACGGCGCGCGAGCCGCCGTTGCGGGCCAGCACCGGCTGCAGCACGCGGTCCTCGAACGACTCGGCACGGCGCGGGTCGAAGGCGTCGGCGGCCGCCCGCATCCCGGCGTGGTACTCGTCGCCCATGTCCTGCCGGTTGAGGATCTGGCTCGAGATGAGCAGCGACGCGTCGGCGTCGAGCACGGTCACCTCGTACTGGATGATCGCGAGGTGGCGGTCCTCGAGGCTGACCAGGCGACGGCTCGTCACGAGCACCCGCTTGCCCGAGGGCGTGCGCCACTCGACCTCGCGCGACAGCACGCCGTCGCGGAAGTCGAGCCGTCGGCAGTGCCGCAGGATGTCGGCCTCGAAGAGCACGAACGGCTCGTCGTCGACGTAGAGGCGGATGACCTTCGCGTCGGGCACGTTCACGATGGTCTGGCCGACGCGGGCGAAGCCGAAGGCCTCCTCGGCGTGCCGGATCGGCCAGGTCTCGTGGAACCCGTTCACGTAGGTGCCGAACGAGTGCCCGCCGCGGCCCTCGTCGGGGTTGCCGCGCAGGCCGAGGTAGCCGTTGCCGACCGCGAAGACCGTCTCGGTGACGCCCTCGTCGCCCTGGGCGTACTCGTCCTCGACGAGCGCCCACTCGTCGACGGGGAACCGGCTGCGGTCGAGCGGGTCGGAGGTGATGTGGTTCACGGCTGGGCCTCTGCGGTGTGGGTGCTGGTCGTGTCGGTGCTGGTCGTGTCGGTCGTCGAGGAGGCGCGGGCCGGGCCGAGCGCGACGACCGCCTCCTGCAGGTCGTCGACGACCACGTCGGCGCCCGAGCGCAGCAGGGCGTCGCGACCGGTGCCCCGGTCGACGCCGAGCACGAGGCCGAACGAACCGGCACGGCCGGCCTCGACCCCGCTCGTGGCGTCCTCGACGACGACGCAGTCGGCGGCCGTGAGGCCGAGCCGGCGGGCGCCCTCCAGGTAGGTGTCGGGGGCCGGCTTGCCGGCGATGCCCTCCGCGGCGGCCACGGCGCCGTCGACGACGACGTCGAAGCGGTCGCGCAGGCCCGCGGCCTCGAGCACCGGCACGGCGTTGCGCGAGCTCGACACGACGGCGACCTGCACGCCGAGCGCGATCGCCCGGTCGAGGAACTCGACGCTGCCCGGGTAGGGCTGCACGCCGTTCTCGGCCAGCTCGGCGGCGAAGACGGAGTTCTTGCGGTTGCCGAGGCCGCGCACGGTCTCGACGTCGGGCCCGTCGTCGTCGGCGCCCTCGGGCAGCACGACGCCGCGGGCGGCGAGCATCGCGCGCACGCCGTCGTAGCGCGGGCGGCCGTCGACGTACTCGAAGTAGTCGTCGTCGGTGTAGGGGGCGAGGTCGTGGGCCGCGAACCAGTCGTTGAACAGACGGGACCAGGCGCGCATGTGCACCTCGGCCGTCGGCGTGAGGACCCCGTCGAGGTCGAAGAGCAGCGCCGACAGCTCGCCGAGGCGGGAGACGTCGCGCGGGAGGGAGGTGGCCATGCACGGGTCCTTCGAGGAGGGGACGGTCAGAGGCGTTCGGAGCGCCCCGGGGCGACGACGGCCCGCTGCGCTCGTCAAGTGTGGCACCGGTCGGGCGCGCGACACGACAGGCGTGTGCGCGTCGGGCCGGCGCCGCGCGGTGTCGGCGGCTGCTGGGATCATGGACCCATGCCCTCCCCCGCCCCGCCGGCCTCGACCGCGCCGCTCGTCGACGCCGTCGACGTCATCCGGCTGGTCGGGCCGCGGGCGTTCTCGCGGGCGAAAGAGTACGCGCGAGACGACCACGTCGTGTCGTCGTCGTGGGACCCCGAGGCCCAGGCGCTCTCGGCCGAGGTGCGCGGCAGCGTGGCCGCGCCCTACCGCTGCCGCGTCGTGCTGACCCCCGGCCGCGGCGAGCACGGGCGCCCCACCGCCAGCGAGTGCAGCTGCCCCCTCGGCGGCGACTGCAAGCACGTCGCCGCGGCGCTGCTCGCCAACAACGCCCGTGTGCTCGCGCCCGGCGCCGGTCTCGTGCAGGCGGCGAGCGCAGGAGGCACGGGTGCAGCCGCCGGGCTCGGCCAGGCCGTCGACCTGGTCGCGTCGGGCGGGCTGCCCGCGGGCTCGACGGGCTCCGCCACCGACTGGCGCTCGCGCCTCGCGCAGCTGACCGATCCCCCGCGCCCCGTCGACGCCCGCACGACGCGCATGGGGCTGCTCTTCGAGCGGCGCCCGCGCGCCCGCCCGTCCCGCAGCCGGTGGGACGCCCCGTCGCCCTCGCCCCTGGTCGACCCGCACGACCGGGCGACGGGCGGGCTCGGCGGCGGTGCGGGTGCGGGCCTCGTGACCGGCGGCTCCCTCGCCGGGCCGGCCGGCGCCTCCTGGCGTCTCGGGGTGCGGCCGGTGAGCCTCAGCCGCACGGGCAACTGGGTGCGGGGCGACCTCACCTGGACGTCGCTGCCCTACCAGATGAACCGGCTGCAGATCGCGGCCGACGTGCACGCGTGGTTCGGCCAGTTCGCGGCGCTGCACCGTTCGGTGCACGCCGCCTACGTGGCCGGCGAGAGCGACTGGCTCATGATCGACGACTTCTCGAGCCCGCTGCTGTGGCCGCTGCTCGCCGAGGCCGAACGGCTCGGCGTCGCGCTCGTCACCGGCAAGCGCGCCGCCGACGTCGCCGTCGCGTCCCGGGCCCGCGTGGCCGTCGACGCGCGTCGCGACGGCGCGGGCGGTCTCGTGCTCGAGGCGGGCGTCACGGTCGACGGGGCGCTGCGCACCGGCGACGAGGTCGGCACCGTCTCCGACCACGGCGTCTACCTCGTGGCGCCCGGCCCGGTGCTCTCGGTCGTGCTCGCGCCGACGGACGCGCCGCTCGGCGACGAGCAGCGACGCCTGCTGACGACGGCCCGCCGGCTCGACGTGCCCGCCGGCGACGCCGACGAGTTCCTCCGCGACTTCTACCCCGCGCTGCAGCAGACCGTGGCGGTGACGAGCAGCGACGCGTCGGTCGAGTTCCCCGAGGTGCTGCCGCCGCAGCTCGTGCTCACGGCCCGGTTCGGCCGCTCGGACAGCCTCGCCCTGGCCTGGCACTGGGACGTCGCGGGCCGCGTCGTGTCCCTCGGCGCAGAGCCGCCCGCCCCGGGCGTCGCCGTGCCCGACGTCGAGTCGTGGGGCGTGCCGGCGCGGGGCACGACGCTGCGGGGCGTCGCCGCCGCCGAGTTCGCCCACGCGCGGCTGCCCGACCTCGAGGCCCGACGGGACGTCCGGGTCGACGTCGTCGGCGAACGACCCGACTACCGCGAGCTGACGGAGGCGCCCCACCTGACGGTCACGACGGTCGAGACCGAGAAGCGCGACTGGTTCGACCTCGGCGTGCTCGTCACGGTCGAGGGCCGCACGGTGCCGTTCGTGCCGCTGCTCACCGCCCTCGCGAAGCGGCAGCGGAAGATGCTGCTCGTCGACAAGTCGTACCTGTCGCTCACGCACCCCGCGTTCGACGAGCTCAAACGGCTGATCGACGAGGCGACGTCGCTCGACGAGTGGGAGGTCGAGACCCCCCGCATCAGCCGCTACCAGGCGGGGCTCTGGGCCGAGTTCGACGACCTCGCCGACGCGACCGTGCAGGCGGAGAGCTGGCGGCGCACCGTCGGCGGGCTGCTCGCGCTGGCTGAGGCGGCCGACGCGGCGACGGGCGGGAGTCGGGCCGAGGGCGAGACCGAGACCGAGACCGAGACGGACGACGCTGCCGACGACCGTCCCGCCGCGGGCGACCCGCTCGCCCGGGCGCTCGGCGCGGTCGCCGCCGTCGACGCGCCGGCCGATCTCACCGCGACCCTGCGGCCGTACCAGCTCGAGGGCTTCCGCTGGCTCGCGTTCCTCCACGAACACGGGCTGGGCGGTGTGCTCGCCGACGACATGGGGCTCGGCAAGACGCTCCAGACGCTCGCCCTGTTCGCCCACGTCCGAGAACAGCAGGGCCGAGAACAGCAGGGTCGCGACCAGCAGGGCCGAGAGCAGCAGCACCCCGACGCCGACGCCGACGCCCCCGAGACCGCGCTCGGGGCCGACTCCTCGGCGGCGCGCGCCCCGTTCCTCGTCGTCGCCCCCACCTCGGTCGTGCCGAACTGGGCCGCCGAGGCAGCCCGCTTCGCGCCGGGCCTGCGCGTGCACACCGTCACCGAGACCGAGGCGAAGAGCCGCGGCAGCCTGCGGGAGGCGGTCGTCGACGCCGACGTGGTCGTCACCTCCTACGCCCTGTTCCGTCTCGACTTCGCGCAGTACGCCGCGCGGCCCTGGGCCGCCCTCGTGCTCGACGAGGCGCAGGCCGTCAAGAACCCGCAGTCGCAGGCGCACCGCTGCGCGGTCGACCTCGACGCCCCGGTGAAGATCGCGATCACGGGCACGCCGCTCGAGAACGGCCTGATGGATCTCTGGGCGCTGTTCCGCGTCGTCGCCCCCGGGCTGCTCTCGACGAGCGTGCGGTTCTCGGACGACTGGCTCAAGCCCATCGCGACCGGTGAGCGGCCCGAGCTGCTTCAGGCCCTGCGCCGACGCATCCGCCCCCTGATGCTGCGGCGCACGAAAGAGGTGGTGGCGCCCGAGCTGCCCGAGAAGCAGGAACAGGTGCTGCGCGTCGACCTCGCCCCGGCCCACCGCGAGCTGTACGACGCGTTCCTGCAGCGGGAGCGCCTCAAGCTGCTCGACCTGATCGACGACCTCGACCGCAACCGCTTCATCGTGTTCCGGTCGCTGACCCTGCTGCGGATGCTCGCCCTCGACGCCCGGCTGATCGACCCGGCCTACGACGACGTGCCGTCGGCGAAGCTCGACCAGCTGCTCGACGAGCTCGACGACGTGGTCGCCGGCGGCCACCGGGCGCTCGTCTTCAGCCAGTTCACGTCGTTCCTGTCGCGGGTGGCCGACCGGCTGGCCGAGCGCGGCCTGGCGCACGAGTACCTCGACGGCTCGACCCGGCGCCGCGGCGAGGTGATCGAGCGGTTCCGCTCCGGCGGCTCGCCGGTGTTCCTGATCAGCCTCAAGGCGGGCGGCGTCGGGCTCAACCTCACCGAGGCCGACTACGTGTTCGTCCTCGACCCGTGGTGGAACCCGGCCGCCGAGTCCCAGGCCGTCGACCGGGCGCACCGCATCGGCCAGACCGAGCGCGTGATGGTCTACCGGATGATCGCGAACGACACCATCGAAGAGAAGGTGCTCGCCCTGAGCCGCAAGAAGGCGGCCCTCTTCGACGCGGTCGTCGACGACGACGCCGTGTTCAGCGCGTCGCTGACGGCGGACGACATCCGCGGGCTGCTCGAGGCCTGACCCGTCGCGGGGTACGCCCGCCTCCGAGATCCCTGACGATCGCTCGCGGGCGCGGCGTACGGTCGCCGCATGGACGAGACGACACCGACCGACCGGACGCCCGAGCGCGACGCAGCAGAGCTCGCCCTCGCGATCGTCTCGCAGGCAGCCGCCATCACCCAGGGCGACGACGAGGCCCTCGACGCCAGCGACGACAACCTGCGCGAGGTCGTCGCCGAGCAGGCCGACGACCCGCTGACCGAGAAGCAGGAGGCGGTCGTCTCGACGCTCGGAGCCGCCGGCGGCAGCCTCGCGGCCGGCCTCAGCTCGGCGCTGGCCGAGGCGCGCGGCGTCGACGCCACCGTGGTGCTCGGCGCCACGGCGCAGTCGATCCTCGCGCACGCGGACGCTCCGCTCGTCGACGGCGCACCCCGCGCCGACGACGGCCGGGACGACGCGCCGGACGACCGACCGGGCGTCTAGCAGTACCTAGCGGCGCCCTACGGCACCAGGCGCGCGGCCCGGTACCGGTCGAAGAGCTCGGTGAAGGCCCGCTCGGTGCGCCGGAAGCCGACGAACCCGGCCTCGCGGCTCTTGCCCATGTCGGTGACGACCTCCATCTCGCGCCCGAGGTCGGCGTCGGTGTGCCACCACGACGCGACGCGGACGAGGTCGGGCTCGACGAGCCCGTGCCGCTCGGCGAGCGCGGTCCAGTCGGCCTCGCGGCCGGCCATCTGCTGCTCGAAGGGCTGCGGGGCGCCCGACGGGCCGGCGACCAGGGCCGGGTCCACGCCGAGGTGCGAGGCGAGGCGCGGCCACATCCAGCGCCAGCGGAACACGTCGCCGTTCACCACGTTGAACGGCTCGTCGGCGCCCGCGGGGTCGGTGGCGGCCCAGACCATGTGCTCGGCGAGCAGGCCGGCGTCGGTCATGTCGGTGAGCGAGTTCCACTGCGTCTCGCTGCCGGGGAACACGAACGGCAGCCCGTGCTCGCGGCTCAGCGCCGCGGCCGCCGCGATCGTCAGGCCCATGTTCATCGCGTTGCCGACGGCGTAGCCGATGACGGTGTGCGAGCGGTGCACCGACCAGGTGAAGCCCTGGCGGGCCGCGGCGGCGAACAGCTCGTCCTCCTGCGCGTAGTAGAAGTTCGGGGTGTCGAGCCGCGGCTCCTCCTCGTGGAACGGAGTGTCGGGCATCTCGCCCGCGGCGTACGCCTCGAACGGGCCGAGGTAGTGCTTCAGGCCCGTCACGAGGGCGACGTGCTGCAGGGGCGCGTGGGCCAGGGCCGCGAGCAGGTCACGGACCATCCCGGCGTTCACGGCGATGTTCTCGGCCTCGGTCTCCTGGCGCGACCAGGCGGTGAAGAAGACGTGGGTGGGTCGCTCGTCGGCCAGGGCCTCGGCCAGGCTGTCGGCGCCGCGCAGGTCGGCGGCGATCCCGCGGACGCCGGGGGCCGAGGAGGCGCGGCGCGACAACGCGAGGACGTCCCAGCCGTCGGCCGTCAGGCGCTCCACCAGCGCGGTGCCGGTGATGCCGCTGGCGCCGACCACGAGGGCCGTCCGCGTCCCGGGGGCGTCGGTCACCGACGCGCCGACGGCGTCGGCGGAGGATGCGGTGGTCGAGGAGGCGGTGGTCGGGTCGGTCGGAGGGGTCGTCTCGGCGGTGCTCATCCGTGGTGCAACCGTGCAGCGCGGCCTGCATTCCCGCTCGACGCGACCGGGCCTCGACGGCGGGCCCCCGCCGCCCTAAGCTCACGCGAATGAGGAACCCCTTCCGGCGGTCGACGACGACGCCGCAGGACACCACGGCCGCGGCCGGACCCGGCGTCCCCGACGACGAGCGGGGCGACGACGAGGCGACCGTCTCGGAGGCCGGGCCGACCGGCTCGCCCGGCTACCGCCTCCTCGACTCGCCACGGCCGGTCGCCGACCTGCTCGGCTGGGAGGGCCTGCGCCGTTCGTTCACCGACGTCGTCGGCTACTCGCACCTCGGCCACGTGTTCCTGCACGACAGCCGCGGCGGCACCTTCGGGGTGCTGCACCCGTTCCGCGACGCCTTCAAGGACTACGGCCGGTTCGACTCGCTCGAGCACTTCGACGCGATGGTGCTGTCGGACGACGGCTTCGCCGAGTTCGTGCTGCGCCGGCCGCACCTCGACGAGGTGGCCCGGCGCACGGGGCCGCTCGGGCCCGACCAGGTCTACGTGCCGGTGCCGTACCCGTTCCTGGGCGGCGACGAGTCGCCCGCGCGGTACGACCGCGGCGACGTCTGGACGTTCCTGGCCCTCGTGTCGCAGATGTTCGCCGACCTGAGGGCGCAGGAGGCGGAGGCCGAGTCCCAGGGTGACGCGCCGGTCGACAGCCCGCGCACCGACCCCCCGGGCGCGCCTGCCTAGACTCGTCGCGATGTCCGAACGCCCCGCCTCCGACCGTCCCGCCGACCCCGACGGGACGCCCTCCCGGCCGGGCCTGCCCGGCCTCTCCGACGGGCCCCGGGCCTACGACCCGCCCACGGAGGTGCCCGGCACCTCCCGGCAGCCCTCGGCCCCCTGGATCCCCACCTACAAGACGCCCCCGAAGGCGCCGGGCAAGGGCGCCCAGCCGCCGCGGCCGCCGCGCACCCGGCGCCGTAGCGTCGACGCCCGCGAGATGCGCGACGTCCGCGCCCGCCTGCGCGGCACGATCTACGAGGGCACGACGCCGGCCCACGGCCACCTCGGCGACCTGTACTCGCCTCGCCAGATCGTCGACTTCTGCCTCGACCTCGGCGAGGTGATGCTCGCGTCGGGCGCCGACGTCCGCACGGTCGAGGTCGCCATCGTCGCCGTCGGCACGAAGTGGAACCTCGCACCGCTCGAGCTCGACATCACCGGCACGGCGATCACCGTGCAGTACACGCCCGCGGAGGGGCCGCCGCTGGTGAAGATGCGCGTCGTCGCCGCGGAGGGCAGCGACCTGCACCGGCTGTCGCTCGTCTACCAGATCGTCGACGAGCTGCTGCACGACGAGCGCGACATGACGAGCGCCGTCGAGGGCCTGGTGACGGTGCTCCGGTCTCCCCCGCGCTGGCCCACCTGGATCACGGACGCGGCCATGGGGCTGTTCGGCGTCTCCGTCTCGCTGCAGGCGGGCGGCTCGCTGGCGGGCGCGGCGGGGGCCTTCGTGCTCATGGTCGGCGTCATGGTGCTCGGCCGCTGGCTGACCCGCAAGGGCATCCCGAACTTCTTCGTCGTCGCCCTCCAGTCGGCCGGCGTCGCCGCCCTCGGCTCGCTCGCCATCTGGGCGGGCGCCGTGGGGGCCGGCAGCGCCGCGGCCATGGTGGCCGCCGTCGTGGTGCTGATCCTGCCCCACGTGACGATCGTCACCTGGGCCCAGGACGCCATCTCCGGCTTCCGGGCGATGGCGCTCTCGCGGGCGCTGATCATCGCCCTGATCGTGGCCGGGATCGCGGTGGGCATCCCCGGCGGGCTCGCCCTCACCTCCGGCCTGTCGATCGAGGTCGACCCGACCGACATCACGCTGCGGACCCTGCCGATCTGGCTCCTCCTCGTCACCACCTTCTTCGCGGCCTCGGCGACCGCGGTCACGCAGGGGGCGAACGCCCGGGTCGTGCCCGTCTCGATCGTCGTCGCGCTCGTCGGCACCGTGACGCTGTGGTGCCTCAAGCAGCTCGACGTGCCGCTGCTCGGCGCGACGTTCCTGGTGGCGACGCTGCTCGGCGCGCTGAGCACCGTGCTGGCTGCCCGCCTGCGGGTGTCGGCGACGGCCATCGCGGTGCCGGCCTTCTGCGGCTCGCTGCTGCCGTCGCTCGCCGTGGCCAGCGCGCTGCTCAACGTGATGGCGGGCACGGGCGGCGCCGCGCTCGACGTCGTCGGCTCCGTGTCGACGACGCTGGCGATCGGCGCGGGCCTCGTGCTCGGCAGCCTCCTCGCGACCCCGGGGGCGCGACGCTCGCTGCGGCGCCGGGCCAAGCGCGTCGTCGTGCAGTCGGAGCGCCTCGACACGTCGCCGATCAGCGTCGTCGGGCCCGCGGCGCCCGCGTCCGACGCCTGACCGCCGGGCCCTAGGCGGCACGCCCCGCGCGGGCGGACGCCGCGGGACCCCGCCGTCCCGTACCCTTGCAGGATGAGCGACACCACCGAGAACGACACGATCGACGCCGACGCACCCGAGGTTGGTCCGACGTTCTCGGACCTGGGCCTGAGCGACCAGGTGCTCAAGGCGATCAAGGAGATCGGCTACGAGACCCCCTCCGCCATCCAGGCGGCCACCATCCCCACCCTGCTCGGCGGGCGCGACGTCGTCGGCCTGGCCCAGACCGGCACGGGCAAGACGGCGGCCTTCGCGCTGCCGATCCTGTCGCGGCTCGACGTCTCGGCCAAGAAGCCGCAGGCCCTGGTCCTCTCCCCCACGCGCGAGCTGGCCCTGCAGGTCTGCGAGGCGTTCGAGCAGTTCGCCAGCGGCATGCGCGGCGTCCACGTGCTGCCCGTCTACGGCGGCCAGGCCTACGGCGTCCAGCTGAGCGCGCTGCGCCGCGGCGTCCACGTCGTCGTCGGCACGCCCGGCCGCATCATGGACCACCTGGCCAAGGGCACCCTCGACCTGAGCGAGCTCAAGTACCTCGTGCTCGACGAGGCCGACGAGATGCTCAAGATGGGCTTCGCGGAGGACGTCGAGACCATCCTCGCCGACACCCCCGACGACAAGCAGGTCGCCCTCTTCAGCGCGACCATGCCGCCCCAGATCCGCCGCATCTCGAAGCAGTACCTCAACGACGCCGAAGAGATCACGGTCAAGGCGAAGACCACCACGTCGGTGAACACGACGCAGCGCTACCTGATGGTGTCGTACCCCCAGAAGGTCGACGCCCTGACGCGCATCCTCGAGGTCGAGGCCTTCGAAGGCATGATCATCTTCGTCCGCACGAAGAGCGAGACCGAGACCCTCGCCGAGAAGCTGCGCGCCCGCGGCTACACGGCCGCCGCGATCAGCGGCGACGTGGCCCAGGCCCAGCGCGAGCGCACGGTCGGCCAGCTCAAGAGCGGCAAGCTCGACATCCTCGTCGCGACCGACGTGGCCGCCCGAGGCCTCGACGTCGACCGCATCACGCACGTCGTCAACTACGACCTGCCGATCGACACCGAGTCGTACGTGCACCGCATCGGGCGCACCGGTCGTGCCGGCCGCAGCGGCGCGGCGATCAGCTTCGTCACGCCCCGTGAGCGCCGCCTCCTCGGCGCCATCGAGAAGGCCACGCGCCAGCCGCTGACGCAGATGCAGCTGCCCACCCTCGAGGACGTGAACGTCACTCGTCTGGCCCGCTTCGACGACCAGATCACCGAGGCGCTGTCCCAGGAGGCGCGCATCAGCGCCTTCCGCGACATCATCGGCCACTACGTCGAGCACCACGACGTGCCCGAGGCCGACGTCGCCGCCGCCCTCGCCGTCGTGGCGCAGGGCGAGACGCCGCTGCTGCTCGACCCGGCCGACGAGCGCCCCGCCCGGCGCGACGACCGCCCGGCGCGCGACGACCGCGGCACCGGCGCGCGGGACGACCGCGGCGCCCGAGGCGAGCGTCCCGAGCGCGGCCCCCGCACCTCCAAGCCGATGACGGCGTACCGCATCGAGGTCGGCCGTCGTCAGCGCGTCGAGCCCCGCCAGATCGTGGGCGCCCTCGCCAACGAGGGCGGGCTCAGCCGCGACGACTTCGGGGCGATCCAGATCCGTCCCGACTTCTCGATCGTCGAGCTCGCCTCCGACATCAGCCGCGACATGCTCGACCGCCTCGCGGACACGCGCATCAGCGGCACCCTCATCGAGATCAAGCCCGACCGTCGTGGCGGTGCGCCCCGTCGTGACCGCGACGGCGACCGTGGCGGCAGCGACCGTGGCGGCGACCGCTTCGACCGCAAGCCGCGCCACTGACCCGAGCGCAACATGCCCGAGAAGGGACGAGATGACGGCGGGCCCGCCGCCATCTCGTCCCTTCTCGCGTAGTCAGCCGAGAGGCGCGTCCTACGCGGAGCGCTCGCGGCGCGCCCGCACCTGCCGGCGCACGAACTGGATGACGGCGAGCAGCACCATGGCGGGCACGAGCACCGACAGCAGCCCGCTCAGCCCGTTCTCGAGCATGGCGAGCGACACCGTGTCGTCCGTCACCTGACGGGCGCCGACGAGCAGCGCGACCCCGGCCAGCGCGGTGGTGAGCGAGAACACGGCGGCTAGGCCGAAGACCTTGAGGCCGTGGCCCCGGACGATGTGGACGAGTCCGTCGAGCAGGAACGACCCGATGAGGGGCAGCGCGACCGCGAGGAGCAGGACCCCCACGGTCATCAGCAGCAGGCCCAGGAGCCCGGTGGCGTCGAACACACGACCCCCTCTCGTCGCAGCGACCCTAGCGACGCCGTCTGGGCGACCCCTGCTGCCCAGCCGTGAGCGACCCGGGCGCCCGACCCGCACCTCCTCGGCTCGGACGGCCAGGTGCGAGGCGGCGCGACCGGGCAGGATGGTCGTGCGACGCTCGCCGCCGCTCCCCCGCCCCCGACCCGTGAGGACGTCGCCGTGACCTACCAGCCCGAGGGCGTGCCCGCCCTGTTCGGCATCGTCCAGCTGGCCCTCACGCTCGGCGCCCTGGTGCCCCTCGCCGTCGGCGTGCTGGCCGTCGTGCTCTTCGTGCCGAGGCACAGGAGGCGCGCCACCGACGACGACGCCCGTCGCCTCCACGACCTGGCTCGCGTCGGCCTGCTCGGCTCCGGGCTCGCGACGGCGGCCCTGCTCATCGGCCGGCTGGTGACCTCGGCGTCGGGCGGGGCGTCGTTCGTGTCGGCCGTGTCGTCGCCGCTGCTGGTCGTCGCCGTCCTGACCGTCGTCGTCTCCGGAGTGCTCTTCGTCGTCGTGGCACCCGCGCCCCGGGACTGAGGCACGGCTCCCCCGCGCGGCCCAGAGCGGGCTCGCGTCTCCGCCTCGCGACGGAAGCGCGTCCGACCCTCTGTCGTCTGCTCCGACCGGTCGGTATGGTTGCGCGGCATGACGTCCCCGCCCCTCCCGCCGTCGCCGGCGAGGCGCCGCCGCGTGCGTGCCGCCCGCATCGTCGCCGCGCTCGGCGGCCTCGTCGGCGTGGTCGCGGCCGTCGTGCTCGTGAGCGTGCCCTGGGACGAGCCGGGGCCGCTGGTGCTCGCCCTCGCCGTGACGGTGCCGACGGCGGGTGCGGTCGGGGTCGGCGCGGCGGTCACCACGGTGCTCCCCACGGACGAGCCCACGGAGCACGAGGCCGTCGACGTCGCCCTGCTCGTCGTGGACGTCGCCGTCGTCGTGCTGGTCCTGCCCGCCGTGGGGCTGGTCGGGGTCCTCCTCGGCGGTCCGTAGCCCCTCCTCCCCACCCTCCGTCCCGGACCGCGGGCTCCACAGGCCTGCGTCCGCCGACGTGCCCCGAGTCCTGGCCACGCCGTAGCGTCGCCGCGTGTCCCCTGCTCCGCCGCCCTCGAGACCGCGCTCGGACGAGTTCGACTCGGACGACGAGACCCGACGGCGGATGAGCCGCATCCGTCGGCGCGACACCCGTCCGGAGCAGGCGCTGCGCCGAGCCCTCCACGCCCGGGGCTGGAGGTACTTCGTCGACCGGCCGGTCCGCGGGGTGAGCCGGTGCCGACCCGACCTGCTGTTCCCCCGCCTTGGCGTGGCCGTCTTCGTCGACGGCTGCTTCTGGCACTTCTGCCCACCGCACACCCACCTGCCACGGGCGAACGCCGCGTACTGGCAGGCCAAGCTGCTCGCGAACAGGCAGCGCGACGCCCGCCACGACGACGAGCTCGCGCGGGCGGGCTGGCGAGTGGTCCGCGTCTGGGAGCACGAGCCCCTCGAGACCGCCCTCGCCGCGGTCGAGACCGTGCTGGTCGCGGCCAGGGTCGACCTGGCGAGGAGGCGCGGGCCAGCCGAGCGAGGGCGTGCCGACGGCC
This sequence comes from Frigoribacterium faeni, assembly GCF_011761235.1. GTDB lineage: Bacteria > Actinomycetota > Actinomycetes > Actinomycetales > Microbacteriaceae > Frigoribacterium > Frigoribacterium faeni_A. The sequence goes on along the minus strand of NZ_JAAOYW010000002.1, from coordinate 89,513 downwards.
CTACCCCCGCCCGCCCTCGACGAGCTCGATGAACCGCGACAGCAGCCCGAGCCCCGCGATCGACGTCGGCATCGACGACGCCAGGGCGGGCGAGTGGACGAGCCACGCCGCCCACTTCGCCCGCGAGATCGCCACGTTGAGGCGGTTCGGCATGAGCAGGAACTCGAGCCCGCGGGGGATGTCGGCGGCGGAGGACGCGGCGAGCGAGACGATCGCGACCACCGCCTCCCGCCCCTGGAACAGGTCGACGGTGCCGACCGTCGTGCCGCCGAGGCCGGCGGCGTCGAGCAGCTCGCGGATCACGGCTCCCTGCGCGTTGTACGGCGCGACGACGATGACGTCGGCGTCGGTCAGCGACCGCGTGCCGTGCTCGTCCGTCCAGCGGCGGCCCACCACGCCCCGCACGAGGTCGACGACGCGCTCGGCCTCCGCCACCGACGACGTCGTGTCGCCGGCGTGCACGACAGGCGCGACGTGCAGCCCGGGCTCGACCCCCTCGAGCGACCGGTCGGGGGCGCGCGACTCGAGCCGGCCGGCGTACGAGAGCCGCGACACGGGGGCGGTGACCGCCGGGTGCATGCGGTAGGTGCGCCAGAGGAAGTACCCCAGCTCGGCGGGCAGCACGTCGTGGCCGGCGGCGACCCAGCCGAGCGCCGACTCGTCGACGGGCTCGGGGTGAGAGCCCTGGCTCACCTGCGGCAGCTGCTGCGGGTCGCCGAGCAGCAGCAGGCGCCGCGCGGCCACCGAGGACGCGATCGTCGGCGCCAGCGAGAACTGCCCGGCCTCGTCGACGACAAGCAGGTCGAGCGAGCGACGCGGGATCGTGTCGCCGTTGGCGAAGGTCCACGCCGTGCCGCCGACGACGCCTCCGGTCTCGCCGCGCCCGCCGAGGAACCCGGCCACGGCGGAGCCGTCCTTGACCGGGGTCCACCCGGCGGCCTCGAGCACGTCGGCGTCGGTGCCCTTCTTCGGCACCTTGACCACGCGCTCGGGGTCGACGCCCTTGGCGACGACCGCCTCGAGGAAGTTCTCGACGACGGCGTGCGACTGCCCGACCACGCCGACACGCCAGCCGTGCTCCGTCACGAGGCGGGCGACGACGCCCGACCCGACGAAGGTCTTGCCCGTGCCGGGAGGCCCCTGCACGGCGAGGTACGACCGGTCGAGGCCGAGCAGCGTGCAGGTCACGGCCGAGACCGTGTCGTCGCCGACGACCGGCGCGACTCCCCCGCGAGGCGGAACGCGCCGCAGCAGGTCGAGCGCCGGGTCGGGCAGCATCTCGGGCAGCTCGTCGAGCACCGCCCGGCCCCACTCCGAGATGGCCTCGGGCTGGGGCGCGGCCCGCGGCGGCGCCGCCGGCGTGAGCGCGAGCGGGAACTGGTGGTGCGGCTCGCCGCCGCTCGCCAGGGACTCCTTGACGAGCAGCACGACGCTGTCGCCGAACGCGTCGACGTCGAGCACGGTCGCCCGAGGGCTCGCCCCGCGCAGCCCGGGACCGGCGGCCCGGACGGTCGGCGGCAGCGGGGCCTCGTAGACGAGGTGCGGCGAGGGCCCGCCCGCGCTGAGCCGGCTGCCCGGGCCGAGCGAGCCGACGAGGCGCAGGTCGCGCGACAGCGTGCGCGCCCGCGGCAGCTTGTCCCAGTCGCGGACGACCTCGGCGCGCTCGACGACGAACACGTCCCGGGTGTCGCCCCACTCGTCGACCGGCCCGCGCAGTCGGTCGAAGTGCTCCTGCCAGAAGGTCTTGGCCTCACGTCGGTGGTAGTCGATCGCGGCGGCGGCGAGCGCCAACGCCGTCTGGTCGGCGTCGCGGTCGAGCGGGTCGACGTCGGCGAGCAGGGCGGTGAGCTCGACGTGCACGGGGTCGGGCTCGGCCGCGACCCGCTCGTCGTCGACGAGCGGCAACAGGTCGTCCGAGGCGCCGACGTCGCCCGACTCGGCGAAGCCGAGCAGCCAGTCGCGCAGGCGCAGGGTCGACCGGCAGTCGTACTCGTTGTAGTCGGCCACCTGCTCGAGCCGCGCCTGGCCCGACGGGTCGCCCGCCCTCAGCGCCGTGACGGCCTCGACGTAGGCCGTGATGCTGTCGGCGGCGTTCACGACGCCGTCGCCGTCGCGGAGGTCGGGGCCCATGTAGAGCGGCTCGAGCGCCTTGATCGAGTAGCTGCGCGAGCCGACGATCAGCGCCTTGCGCACGACCGGGTACAGGTCGACGAGCACGCCGTCGCGCAGCAGGTCGTCGACCTCGTCCTCGCCGACGCCGTGGCGGGCCGCCAGCGAGAGCAGGTGCGTGCGCTCGTAGGAGGCGTAGTGGTAGACGTGCATGCCCGGGTGGGCGGCGCGACGCTCGCGGACGAACGCGAGGAACTCGACGAGCGCTCGGCGTTCTTCTCGGTAGTCGTGCGCCCAGAACGCGGTGAACCGCGCCTCCTGGTCGACGAGGCCGAACAGGTAGTCGAGGCCCCAGACGCTGCTGTCGCCCTCGGTGTACAGCGGGTCGCCCTCGAAGTCGAAGAAGACGTCGCCGGGATCGGGCGCCGGGATCGCCGCGAGCGCCCCGGCGTCGACGACGCGCACCTCGGGTCGGCCGTGCTCGCCGGCGAGCTGCAGCTGGGCCTGGCCCCGGAGGCGCGCGAGGGCAGCGCCGCCCACCCCCGGCACGCTGCCGGTGCTGGTCGCGAGCTCGTCGATGCTGTGCACCCCGGCGTCGTTCAGCCGCGCGCGCTGGGCCAGCGTGAGCCCGGCGACGAGCACGAGGTCGCGGTGCCGCTCGACCTCGGCCGAGCACAGCGAGCACCGACCGCACGCCGTGACGCCGGGTGCCCCCCAGGCGAGGGGCTCGTCAGCCCGGAGCCGCTCGGCGACGACCGCCCGGAGCTGCGCCTGCTGGGCCCGGAAGACGGGAGCGACGTCGGCGAGGTCGTGGGTGGACCACGACCCGTCGCCGAGGACGAGGTGCACCTGCGAGCCCACCGGGACGCCGAGGGCCTCGATCTGCTCGGCGTAGGCGGCGAGCTGCAGCAGGGCCGGGATCTTGGCGTGCCGCGCGAGCTTCGTGTCGTGGACCTCGTACTCGCCGGCGTCGTTGCGGACGAGGAAGTCGCTGAACCCGATGAACGAGCCGTCGAAGAAGGTCGCCTGGTAGAGCACGTCGGCGCCGGCGCGCATGGCGTCGGCCGCGGCACGGGCCGCCGCCGGGTACTCGTCGCGCGACGGCCGCTCGAACTCGACGACGTCGTGCGTCGCGCGCAGGGTCTCGAGGAACCGGACCTCGTGGTCGTCGCCCAGCCGCGCCGTGCGGTCGAGCATCGCGTCCGCCTCGTCGGCGACGGCCTCGACCCGCCCCAGCTTCGCGTCGAGCCGCCGCAGGAACGCCCACTCGCACGCCGCCCAGGTCGTCAGGTCGGTCGGGCTCGTGACCACGGTGTCGTCGTCGATGTAGATGGCGGTCTCCTCGTGGTGGCGGCGTGGCCCGGGCGGGGCGTCGACGTCACCGTAGCGCCCTCGTCCGACACCGGCCGTGCGCCGGCGGGATGCGCGTGCCCCGGCCCGACGGCGTCCCGTTCAGCCCTTGCGCTGCGCCCGGTAGGCGACGGGCGTGAGCCCGTGCACGGCGCGGAACTGCCGGCTGAAGTAGAAGGGGTCGACGTAGCCGACGCGCTCGGCGACGAGGCCCACGGGCAGGTCGCTGGTGTCGAGCAGCTCCCGGGCGCGCGCCATGCGCAGCTGCGTCTGGTACCGCAACGGGGTCGACCCCGTCTCCTCCTTGAAGCGGGCGGCGAAGTGCGACGGGCTGAGCCGGGCCATGGCCGCGAGCTCGTCTACGGAGACGCGCTCCGTCACGTGCTGCCGCAGGTACTCCTGCGCCTGCTCGACGGCCGACTCGCGGGGCGTGCCGACCCGGCGCTCCGAGCAGAGCAGGGCCATCAGGTGCCAGGCGGCGCCGGAGGCGGCGAGCACGCTGGCGAACGTCTGGTCGCGCTCCATGGCCTGCACGACCTCCTCGATGAGGGCGACGACGCGGTACACGTCGGACAGCTGCCGCACGGGGGCGGCCGCCGAGAGCCCCGCCACCCGGAGGAACTCGGCGAGGTCGCGGCCGTCGAGGTGCAGCCACCAGAGCGTCCAGGGCGCGGCGTCGCCCGAGCCGTACTCGTGCGGCGTGTCCGGCGGCACGACGACCACCTGGCCGGCGGCGACCTCGTGGCGGATGCCGTCGACGACGCACCAGCCCCCGCCCCGGACGCAGACGAGCACGACGCTCTGCGGCACGCCGTCGGGCCGTGCCATCCCGTGCGCCCGGGCCTCGGGGAAGTACCCGGCGTCGGTGACCACGAGGTGCGAGGTGCCCGGTCGCGCCAGCGCGGTCGCCACCCGAGGGCGCGGCATCACGAGGAGGCGCTGGCCCGGGAACCCGTCTTCGATCGTCATGCGGCCATCATGGCACCCGCCGTGGTTTCGTCCAGGCACGCCGTCGGATCGGGCGTTCCGCCGCCTCCTCGGCCTCCCTACGCTGAGGACATGCTCACCGTCGAGTCGAGGCTGACTCTCCCCACCGTGCCCCCGGAACAAGCCGAGGCAGGCGTCGCCGCCTGGTCGGAACCGATCGTCGTCGACACGTACCCGCCCGGCGAGGCCGACGAGTACCCCGCGTTCCTCGACGCCCGCGTGTACCAGGGATCGTCCGGGCGGGTCTTCCCGCTCCCGTTCCACGACCACATCGAGCCCGAGAAGCGCCCGGTCTCGTGGGACGCGGTCCACCTCGAGAACCGGTGGCTCCGGCTGGTCGTGCTGCCCCAGCTGGGCGGGCGCATCCACGTCGCCTACGACAAGACGGCCGACTACGACATCTTCTACCGCAACAACGTCGTCAAGCCCGCGCTCGTGGGCCTGGCCGGGCCGTGGATCTCCGGCGGCGTCGAGTTCAACTGGCCGCAGCACCACCGCCCCGCGACGTTCCTGCCCACCGACGTGTCGATCGAGCGCGAGGACGACGGCTCCGTCACCGTCTGGTGCTCGGACCACGACCCGTTCGCCCGCATGAAGGGCATGCACGGCATCCGTCTGCGGCCCGACTCGTCGCTGATCGAGGCCCGCGTGCGCCTGTTCAACCGCAGCGACGAGACCCAGACGTTCCTGTGGTGGGCCAACGTCGCCGCCGCGGTGGGCGACGACTACCAGTCGTTCTTCCCGACCGACGTGCGCCACGTCGCCGACCACGCCAAGCGCGCCGTCGTCGAGTTCCCCCGCGTCGCGGGCGAGTACTACGGCGTCGACTACCCGGCCCGGGTCGACGCCGAGCACCCCGACGCCGACCGGCTCGACTGGTACCGCAACATCCCGGTGCCCACCTCGTACATGGTCACGAAGACCGACGACGAGTTCTTCGGCGGCTACGACCACGGCCGCCGTGCCGGCTTCGTCCACTGGGCCGACCGTGCGATCTCCCCCGGCAAGAAGCAGTGGACCTGGGGCGACGCGCCCTTCGGCCACGCCTGGGACGCCAACCTCACGGACGGCGACGGCCCCTACGTCGAGCTCATGGCCGGCGTCTACACCGACAACCAGCCCGACTTCTCGTTCCTGGTGCCCGGCGAGACCAAGACCTTCAGCCAGTTCTGGTATCCGATCACCCAGATCGGCCCGGCCCACCAGGCGAGCCGCGACGCCGCCGTGCGCCTCGACCTCGGCGAGGGCGACGCCCCCGTGCTGCGCGTCGGGCTGGCCGTCACGGCCCCGCACGCCGCGGTCGACGTCGTCGTGCGCTCGCGCGGCGGCTCCGTGCTCAGCTCGAGCCGCGTGCCCGCCGAGCCCGGCACGCCCGCGCTGCTCGACCTCGCCCTGCCCCGGGGCACGCGCCTGTCCGACCTCGTCGTCGAAGCCGTGTCCGACGGCCGCCTGCTCGTCGCCGTCGAGGGCGACCGCGTCCAGGACCGCCTCGACCACGAGGCACACGAGGCCCACGAGGCCGACGAGGCACACGAGGCGGACGCCGGCACCGACGACGCACTCGACGCCGACGACGCCCTCGCCCCCGGCGCCCCCGCCGCCGCCGTCGCCCCGCCCGCCCCCGAGGAGGTCGGCACGGTCGACGAGCTCGTCCACGTGGCCCAGTACCTGGCGCAGTACCGCCACGCCACGCGCTCGCCCGAGCCGTACCTCCGCGAGGCGCTCAGCCGCGACCCCGGCGACGTCCGCGCCAACGTGGCGCTCGCCACGAGCCTGCACGACGCCGAGCGGCACGACGAGGCGCTCGAGCTGCTGCGCACCGCCGTGCGACGCCAGCTCACCTGGACGCCGAACCCGGCCGACGGCGAGCCGCTCTACCGGATGGGCCTCGCCCTCACGAGGCTCGGGCGCCGCCGGGAGGCCGAGGAGGCGCTGGCCAAGTCCGCCTGGAACGCCGCCTGGGCGGCCCCCGCCTCGCTGGCCCGGGCCCGGCTCGCCGGTCGCGCCGACCCCGCCGCGGCCGAGACGCTGCTCCGCGACGTCCTCCGCCGGGACGCCGACAACCTGCAGGCCCGGGACCTCCTCGCGCTGACCCTGCGCACCCTCGACCGCGGACCCGAGGCGGACGCGCTGCTCGCCGAGACGCTCGCCCTCGACCCGCTCGACCAGTGGGCGCGCCACCAGGCCGGCCAGGTGCTGTCCGACGACGCCCCGACCCTGCTCGACGTCGCGCTCGAGTACGCCTCGGCGGACTACCTCGACGAGGCCCTCTCGGTGCTCGACCTGGCCCAGGCGCAGCTGTCGCGCACCGCCCCCGGACAGGTCAACGTCGGCCCCCTGCTCGGCTACCACCGCGCCTCCGTGCTCCGTCGCGCCGGCCGCGACGGCGAGGCCCGTCGCGCCCAGGTGGCGCTGCACCTCGTCGACGCGACCCGGTGCCTCCCGTCGCGGCTCGACGACGTCGCCGTGCTGCGCGAGGCCGTGGCCGTCGACGCGGCGGACGGGCTCGCCTGGTCGCTGCTCGGCAGCTGGCTCTACGCCCACGGCCGCGGCTCCGACGCGGTCGACGCGTGGCGCTGGGCCCTGTCCGGCGACCTCGACGACGCCCAGGCCGCCGTCGTCGAGCGCAACCTCGGCGTGGCCGCCTACAACGTGCTGCACGACGCCGACCTCGCCGCGGCCCACTACGAGGCCGCCCGACGACGACGCCCCGACCACGCCCGCCTGCTGCAGGAGGCCGACCAGCTCGCCGAGCGTCGCGGCGTCGCCGCCGGTGACCGGCTCGCCGAGCTCGAGCGGCGCACCGACCTGGTCGACCAGCGCGACGACCTCACCGTGGCCCGCGCGCACCTCCTCACCCTGGTCGGCCGCGAGGACGAGGCGCTCGTCGTGCTCGCCTCCCGCCGGTTCCAGCCCTGGGAGGGCGGCGAGGGCCTCGTGCTCGGCGCCTGGGAGCGCGCCTCGGTCGCCGCGGCGCGCCGGGCGCTCGCCGACGGGCGCCCCGCTGACGCCCTGCGGCTGACCGAGTCCGCGCTCGAGCCGCCGACGACCCTGGGCGAGGCCCGCCACCCGCTGCAGACGACGGCCGAGCTGCACCTCCTGCTCGGCGACGTGCTCGACGCCCTCGGCGACGACGACGGCGCCCGGGCCGCGTGGCGCGAGGCGGCGAGCGCCACGGGCGACTTCGCCGGGATGGCGACCCAGGCGTTCTCCGAGCGCAGCGCGGCCTCCGTGCTCGCCCTGCGCCGCCTCGGCGAGACGGACGCGGCGGACGACATGCTGGCCCGGTTCTCGGACTTCGTGGACGAGCTCGCCGCCACCCCGGGCGAGATCGACTACTTCGCGACGTCGCTGCCCGCCATGCTGTTGTTCCAGGACGACCCCCAGGACGTCCGCGACGTCGAGGCGACCACCCTGCGACGGATCGTCGCGTCCCTCGGCGCCCGCGACTCCCGTGCCCCCGGCTCCCCCGCCGGCACCCCCGACCCGGTCGCCCCCGCGGCCACGCCCGGCGACGTCGCCGAGCGCCCCTAGAAAGGAACCCGACCCATGTCACCCATCACCAGGACCCGACGGCGCGTCCTCGCCGTGGCCGTCGCGCTCGCCGCGGCGGTCCCGCTCGCGGGCTGCTCCATCCCCAGCGCCGACGGAGGCGACGGCGGCACCGAGCGGATCGGCGCGCTCTACCTCGACTCGCAGGGCTTCTACGGCGGCGTCAAGAAGGGCGTGCAGGACGCCGCGGACGCCGACTCGAAGAACGTCGACTTCCTCGAGTCGACCTCGGCCGGCGACGTGTCGAAGGAGAGCTCGTTCATGAACACGCTCACCTCGTCGGCGGTCAGCGCGATCATCATGTCGGCGGTCTCGACGGACGGCAGCGTGCCCGCGGTGCGGCAGGCCAGCGAGGCCGGCATCCCCGTCATCTGCTACAACACCTGCGTCAGCGACGACGCCGTCGACAAGTACGTCACGGCGTGGGTGCTGGGCGACCCGCTGAAGTTCGGCGGCGACCTCGGCACGCAGGCGGCGGCGTACTTCACGGAGGCGGGCATCACCGCGCCGAAGATGGGCGTCATCAACTGCGAGCAGTACGAGGTCTGCCAGCAGCGCTTCAAGGGCTTCTCGGAGGCCCTGACGGCGGCCCTGCCCGGCACCGTCTTCGTCGCCAACCAGGAGGGCGCCGAGGTCGACACCGCCGTCTCGACGGCCGAGCAGATGCTCAGCGCCAACCCCGACCTCGACGGGCTCTACGGCGAGGCCGGCGGCGCGACCGTCGGCGCCTACAAGGCCGTGCAGACGCGCGGGCTGGTCGGCCAGGTCGCCGTCTTCGGCTCCGACATGACGAGCGACATCGCCGCCGAGCTGGCCGACGGCTCGGTGCTGAAGGCCGTCGTCGACATCAGCGGCATCGAGGCCGGCAAGCTGGCCTTCGCCGCGGCCCAGGACGCCGTCGACGGCAAGACGCCCGACGAGAAGATCGTCGCCGCCCCGATCGACCTCTACCTGCCGGCCGACGCCGCGGGCTGGACCGAGACCCACCCCGACGGTCTCCCGTGATCGGCGCCGGGGGCCCGGCACGTCGCCGGGCCCCCGCCGCCCCTCACCCGCTCCCCGATCCCAGGAGGATCCCCGTGTCAGAGTCGACAGCCCCCGTGCCCGACGCCCCGCTCGATCCCGACCGCGACCGCGGCGCCCCCATCGCCGAGGCCCGCGGCGTCAGCCAGGTCTACCCCGGCGTGACCGCGCTCGACGGCGTCGACTTCGCCGTCCACGCCGGCGAGGTCCGCGCCCTGTTGGGCCAGAACGGCGCCGGCAAGTCCACGCTCATCCGCCTGCTCAGCGGGGTCGAGACCCCCACGACCGGCGAGGTGCTGCTCGGCGGCGAGCCGCTCGGCACCGGCGGCGTGGCCGCGGCCTCCGCCGCCGGCGTCGCCACCTGCTACCAGGAGCTCAGCCTCGTGCCCGGCGTGACCGTCGCCGAGAACCTCGCCATGGGCCGCTGGCCCCGCGGCCGGTTCGGCATCGACACCCGGGCCATGGTCGCCCGCGCCCGCGCGACGTTCGAGCGCCTCGGCGCCGACATCGACGTGCACGCCGAGGTGGCCGGGCTGACGCTCGCCCAGCAGCAGATCGTCGAGATCGGGCGGGCGCTGCAGGACGACCCGCGCCTCCTCATCCTCGACGAGCCGACGAGCGCGCTCGCGGCCGCCGAGGTCGACCTCGTGCTCGACACCGTGAAGCGGCTCGCCGCCCAGGGCGTCGCCGTCCTCTACGTCAGCCACCGCATGGACGAGATCCGGCAGATCGCCGACACGGCGACCGTGATGCGCAACGGCAAGGTCGTCGAGACCGTGTCGATCGCCGGCAGCGACACCGCGCACATCATCGAGCTGATGATCGGCGCCGACCCCGAGGAGCGCGCCGTCGCCACCCGCCCCGTGACGAGCGGCGAGGTGCTCCTCTCGGTCACCGACCTGGCCGTCGCGCCGAAGCTCTCGGGCGTCACGTTCGAGGGCCGGGCGGGCGAGGTGCTCGGCATCGCCGGGCTGCTCGGCTCGGGACGCACCGAGCTGCTGCAGGCGATCGCGGGGTTCCGTCCGACGACGTCGGGCACGATCGCGGTCGCGGGCACCGTCGTCGACCGTCCCACCGCCTCCCGCATGCTGTCGCTCGGGGTCGGCATGACCCCTGAAGACCGGAAGGGCCGCGGCGTCGTGCCCGGCCTCGGCATCGACGAGAACATCGTCATGAGCGACTTCGGCCGCGTGACCCGAGGAGGCGCGCTCTCGTCGGGTGCGATCGCCACGGCCACGAAGGCCCTCGCCGAGCGCCTCAACATCAAGGCGCACGACCTCTCGCGCCCCATCAGCACCCTGAGCGGCGGCAACCAGCAGAAGGCCGTCATCGCGCGCTGGCTGCACGCCGACAGCCGCGTGCTGCTGCTCGACGAGCCCACCCGCGGCGTCGACGTCGAGGCGAAGGCCCAGATCTACGAGATCATGCGCGCCGTCGCCGACACCGGCAAGCTCGTCGTCTTCGTCTCGAGCGAGGTCGAAGAGCTGCCGCTCGCCTGCGACCGCGTCCTGGTGCTCCGCGACGGCGGACTCCGCGAGGAGTTCCGCGCCCCCGACATCTCCCTGCCCGTGCTGCTCCAGGCCTCCATGGTCTCGAGCTGAAGAAGGACGACCCGATGACCACCACGCTCGACCCCACGACCACCCCGGCCCCGGGACGAGGAGGCGCGCCCCGCGACTCCGCCCTCGGCCGCGTCCGCGACGCGTTCCGTCGCAACACCACCCTCGTCAACATCGTCGGCCTGCTGGTCGCGATCGTGGCGCTGTACCTCTACCTCATGTTCAACGCGGTCGGCTTCTTCACGCTCGCCAACCAGAGCGGCCTGCTGCGCGACGCCGCCCTGATCGGCATCGCGGCGACCGGCATGACCCTGGTCATCATCGCGGGCGAGATCGACGTGAGCACCGGCCCGGCCGTCGCGCTGTCGTCGGTCATCGTCGCCGTCGCGATGACCCAGTGGGGCCTGCCCGCCCTGCTCGCCATCCTCATCACGCTCGTCGTCGGTGCCGGCTGGGGCGCCCTCGCCGGCGTGCTGCGGGCGAGGTTCCTCGTGCCGTCGTTCATCGCGACGCTCGGGCTCTGGAGCGTGCTCCGCGGCCTCGGCCAGTTCGGCACCGACGCCCTGCCCGTGCCGCTGCCCCTCGACGACCCGGTGATGCCGTTCCTCACCGGCACCGTCCTCGGCGTGCCCACCCCGGCCGTCGTGATGATCCTCGCGTTCCTCGTCTTCGCCTTCGTGGCCCGCAAGACCGCCTTCGGCCGGTCGGTGTTCGCCATCGGCGGCAACGCCGCGGCCGCCCGCCTCGCCGGCATCAAGGTCGCCCGGGTGCGCATCGTGCTGTTCGCGATCATGGGCATGCTCGGCGCCCTCAGCGGCGTGCTGCTCGCGGCGCGCCTCGGCTCGGGCAACGCCGGCGCCGCCAACGGCCTCGAGTTCGACGTCATCGCCGCGGTCGTCATCGGCGGCACGGCGATGTCGGGCGGGCGGGGCAGCCTGATCGGCACGTTCCTCGGCGTGATCTTCATCACCCTGATCGGCAACGGGCTCGTCCTGCTCGGCGTCGACTCCTTCCTGCAGAGCGTCGTGCGCGGTGTCATCATCGTGCTCGCCGTGCTGCTCAACGTCACCCTGTCCCGCAAGCGCGGGTCGATCGAAGAGAGCTAGGCCATGACCACCACCGCACCCTCCCCCACCGGCGCGACCGGCGCCTCCTCGTCGCCCTCGGGCACCATGCAGGGCGTGTTCCTGCCGGGCGACGGCACGGCCGAGCTGCGCACCCACGACGTCCCGACGCCCGGGCCCGGCCAGGTGCTCGTGCAGGTCGGCGCCTCGGGCATCTGCGGCAGCGACATCGGGTTCATCTACAACGGGTACAAGACGCACAAGGGCCTCGACGGCGCGCCTGCCTACAAGGGCGTCGTCGCCGGGCACGAGCCCTGCGGCCGCATCGTCGCCTCGGGCGACGGGGTGACGCGCTTCGGCGTCGGCGACGACGTGATCGTCTACCACATCCAGGGCTGCGGCCGCTGCCGGAACTGCCGCTCCGGCTACTTCATCAGCTGCACCGACCAGCCGCACAAGGCCTCGTACGGCTGGCAGCGCGACGGCGGCCACGCCGAGTACGTGCTCGTCGACGAGTCCACCTGCGTGCCGCTGCCCGACGGGCTGTCGTACGTCGACGGCGCGCTGATCGCCTGCGGCTTCGGCACGGCCTGGGAGGGGCTGCGCCGCACCGGCGTGCACGGCGGCGAGGACCTGCTCGTCGTCGGCCTCGGGCCGGTCGGGCTCGCCGCCGCCATGCTCGGGCGCCTGCTCGGCGCCCGCCGCGTCATCGGCGTCGAGCGCTCGCCCGAGCGCATCGAGTTCGTCCGCGCCACGGGCCTCGTCGACGACGTCGTGCTCGCCGACGGCGACACGGTCGAGAACGTCCTCGCCCTGACCGACGGCGTCGGCTGCCAGGTCGCCGTCGACTGCTCGGGCAGCACGCCCGGCCGCTCGACCGCGGTGGAGGCGGCGGCCGAGTGGGGCCGCGTCGGCCTGCTCGGCGAGGGCGGCCGGCTCGAGACCGAGGTCTCGGACACGCTGCTGCACAAGCAGCTGACGCTCACCGCGTCGTGGGTCACGTCGCTGCAGGGCATGGAGGACGTGGCACGCCTCATCGCCGAGGGCGGCCTCAGCCCCGAGATCGTCGTCTCGCACCGCCTCCCGCTCACCGACGCCGACGAGGCGTACCGCATCGCCGCCGCCGGCGCGACGGGCAAGGTCGTGCTGGTGCCCGCCGGGGCGCCCGTGCGCGAGGAGCCCGCCGACCGCGTCCCGAGCGTCGGGCACCCTGCCCCGTGACGGTCGTCGTCGACCAGCCGGGCCGCGCCGACCTGCCCCTGCTCCGCGTCACGACCGACCGTCTGGCACTGACCTTCGCGCCGACCCGCGGTGGTCGCCTGCTGTCGCTCGTGGCCGACGGGCACGAGCTGCTCTGGCAGAACCCCGAGCTGGTCGACGCCGGGCTCGCCCCGGTGCTGCCCGTGGCCGAGTGGCCCGCGAGCGACGGCGGGATGGACACCTGGGCCAACCTCGGCGGGTCGAAGACCTGGCCCGCCCCGCAGGGCTGGTCCGGCCCCGACGAGTGGGCGGGCCCGCCCGACCCCGTGCTCGACTCGGGCGCGTGGACGGCCGAGTGGGAGGCGGACGCGACGACCGCGACGGTGGCCCTCACCAGCGCCGACGACCCCCGCTCCGGCCTCCGCGTCCAGCGGGTGTTCCGCGTCGCCGACGGGGCGACGTCGTTCACCGAGCACGTCACCTTCACCAACGTCTCGGCGACGCCGCGACGCTGGTCGATCTGGGAGGTCTGCCAGGTCGACACGTCGGCCGGAGCCGGACGCCCGGTCGGCGAGGCCGCGGTCGTCGTCGGACTCGTCGACGGCGCCTCCGGCCCGGAGGCCGAGCTCGACCTCGGCTCGTACGAGGGCGAGGTCGCGAGCTCGCGCCGCGGCGACGACGTGCTGCTGCCGCTCGGCGCCGGGGTCGCCAAGCGCGGCTACCCGGGCGCCGCCGGGTCCGTCGCCCTGCACGGCCCCCACGGCCACGAGATCGGGCTGTCGACGACGCCCGCCGCCGACGGCACCTGGCCCGACGGAGGATCCCGCGTCGAGGTCTGGCTGCAGCGGCCCACCGACGCCCCGATCGCGTCGCTCGAGGGCCTGCACCCGAGCGCCCACCTCGTCGAGCTCGAGGTGCTGGGGCCGCTGACCACGCTCGAGCCGGGGGCGTCCTCCGTGCTCGACGTGGAGTGGACCACCGCCGCACGCTGACGACCGGCCTGCCGTCCCCCGGGTGCGGCGGGTCGCCGTGCCCGTCGGCGGGCGGGCGCCCGCCCGCCGGCCACGACGGGGACCCGCCGATGCCGGCCGCCTCCCGCGCGCACGGTATCGTCGTCCGTCGACATCCAGCACGGTCGGCGAGGCGCAGGAGGGGACGAGACGGTGGACGAGGCAGCAGCCCCCGGCGGCCCCCTGACCCGCGACGACGTGCGCGTCGTGTGGGAGTCCGACCCGACCTGGACCCTCCTCCGCAGCACGAACAGCCGCTGGGTCGTCCCCCTCTTCTCCGAGCACCTCGAGCAGGCCGAGGGCCCGGTGTCGGCCGACTGGTTCCACCAGCGGGTCGCCGACGCCCTGGAGCGCACCGCGGCCGAGCACGCCGAGGAGGCGCCGGTCCCGTCGCCCCCGGACGACCCGGCACCCGAGACGCGCACGCCCCCCGCCGATTACTGCCGGGGCTGGGTCGACGCCGGGTGGCTGGTCCGTACCCGCGCCTCCTCGGCCGACCCGGACGCCGCGCGCGACGCGGGCGACGGTCGCGCAGGCCGCGCGCAGTACCGGCTCTCGCCGCACGCGCTCCGCGCCCTGCGCGTGGTGCGCGAGCTCGTCGAGGCCGACAACGCGGTCTCCGAGGCACGGCTCGGCAGCATCGCGAACGCGATCCGGCAGCTCGCGGGCCTCGCCGACCCGAGCGTCGAGTCGCAGCTGGGCCGCATCGACGAGCAGATGGCCGAGCTGCAGCGACGACGCGACCGCATCGAGCAGCACGGCACCGAGCCCGTGCCGCTCGACGCCCTGGGCCGCCAGCTGAGCGAGGTCGTGCGCCTCACGGCGTCGCTGCCGGCCGACTTCCGCCAGCTGAGCGCGATGGTCGAGCAGCGGCACCGCGAGGTCGCCCGCCGTGCGGCCGCCGAGGGCGTCGGCAAGGGCGCGCTCGTCGACCAGTACCTGCGCGAGAACGACCTGCTCGAGCAGACGCCGGAGGGGCGCGCCTACCGCGGCTTCGCGCAGATGCTGTCGTCGCGCGAGCTCGACCAGATGCGCGCGGACATCGACGCGATCCTCGCCCAGCCGGACGCCGCCGCGCAGCTCGGCGAGCGGCAGCGGACGCAGCTCGAACAGCTCATCTCGTCGCTGCTCGCCGAGGAGCAGGCGGTACAAGAGACGTACGGCCGCTGGACGTCGTCGCTGCGACGGTTCCTCAGCCGGTCGAGCACCGACCGGCACCAGCGCCTGCTCACCCTCGCCGACCGGGCCCTCGACGCGGGCGCCGCCTGGGTCGAGCGGCGTCCCGGCGCGGCCGTCCTCGCCGAGGACGTGCTCGGGCTCGGCCCGCTCGACGCCGTCGACCTGACCCAGCTGCAGCCCTGGACCGAACGCGGCCGCCCCACCGTCGACGTCCAGGTGACCGAGGGCGACCTCGCCCTGCCCGAGGCCGACCGCGTCGCCCTCCGCCTCACCGCAGGCACCAGCCCCGCGGCGGTCGCCGGCACCGTCGACCGGCTGCTGGCCGACCGCGGCGAGGTGACGAGCACCGACGTCTGGCTCGCGACCGAGCCCGAGTTCCGCCGCCTCGGCCTCGTGCTGAGCATGCTCGACCTCGCCGTCGACCGGGGCGTCGTCACCGACGACCGGGAGTCGGTCGTGTTGACCGCCGACGGGGCAGGAGCGGGCCGCGAGGTCGTGCTGCCCCGACTCGTCTTCGCCCGCGCCGACGCGGACGGCCGTGCCCCGGCCGACGAGCGCGACCCGGCCGACGACCGGGCCGACGCCGACGCGCCCCCGCTGCACCTCCAGGGAGACCCCGCATGACCGACGCCCCCGCCGACACGACCCGCGACGCCGACGGCGCCACCACGGCCGAGGCCGACACGGCGGCCGACGCCGCCGCCCTCCTCGCCGCCCCCGGCACGCTCCCCCTGGCCGGACGCCGCGCACTGGTCACCCTGCTGACCCACCGTTTCGTCTCGCGGTCGAGGCAGAAGGAGGCGTGGGCCGGGCTCCTGGCGCACGAAGCCGACATCCGCGCCCGCCTCGCCGAGCTGTTCCTCGACCTCGAGGTCGACCACGCCCACGAGGTCGCGTTCAAGCGGCAGTCGGGCGGCGACGACGCGCCCGTCCTGCTGCGCCGCGAGAAGCCGCTGTCGCGCGACGCGTCCCTGCTGCTCGTGTTCCTGCGTCGCGAGCACGCGTACACCGACGGCGACGACGAGCCCGTGGTCGTCTCGCGCGACCAGGTCGCCGAGTTCCTCGGCCGGTTCCACGACGACACGGCCCAGGACGAGATCCGTGCCGACCGCCGCGTCGACGCCGCGATCGCCGCGATGGTCGCCCGCGACCTGCTCGAGGCCGAGCCCGACGACCCGCAGCTGTTCACCGTCTCGCCGGCGATCGTGCCGCTGGTGCGGCCCGAGCAGCTGCTGCACCTCGAGCGGCTCTACCTCGACGCGGCCGCGGGCACGGCCGACGGTGCGGACGCCGTGCTCGACCCCGACGACGAGCTGGGCGAGACGGAGGACGACGCGGCCGCCGACGCCGCGGACGACGACGCGCACGACTCGGCCGACGCGGCAGGCGACGCCCCGGACGACGCTCCGGGCGATCCCGCCGACGCGGCGGACGACCCCACCGCGGTCCCGCTCGACCTCGACCTCCCGCTCGACCTCCCCCGCGACACAGGAGCAGACCAGGCATGACCACCGCCTCCCCCGCCGACGCGACCACCGCCTCCTCGGCCCCCGCCGAGCCGCGCGAGGCCGAGCCCCTCACCCCCGCCCTCGACGTCGACGTCGAGCCCGACGCGGCGCCCGACCTCGGCATGTTCCACTCGGGCCAGTACCGCATCGAGCTGGTGCAGCTGCTCAACTGGGGCAGCTACTCGGGCCTGCACCGCATGCCGGTCGGCCGGGGCGGCATCGCGATCCTCGGCCCCACCGGGCGCGGCAAGTCGACGGTGCTCGACGCCATGAGCGCCGTCGTGATGCCGAACCCGCAGGAGTTCAACCGCGCCGCCCGCGACGACTCCCGCCAGCGCTCCGAGCGCACCGTCTACAGCTACGCCCGCGGCAAGACCGACGAGGTGCGCGACGCGGGCACCGACCAGACGACGACGCGGTTCCTGCGGCCGCTCGGCGAGGCGTTCGCGAGCGGGTCGGCCGTCACCTGGAGCACCGAGCTCGGCGAGACCCTCACGGCCGTGCGCCTCGCGTGGATCGGCCCCGAGACCGCCAGCCAGGACGAGGTCACGCAGTCGACGGTCTACCTGCTCGTCCGCGGCCGCTTCGACCTCAGCCGCCTCACCGAGGCGCGTCGCGACCCGACGAGCAGCTCGCCGCTGACGAAGAGCTCGCTCAGCCGGCTCGTCGACCCGGCGCACGACCTCGTCACGTACTCGCAGCCCGAACTGAGAGTGCGGCTCTGCGGCGTGCTCGGCATCGGCGGCAGCGACGAGTCGCAGCTCAAGGCGCTGACGCTGCTGCGCCGGGCGCAGGCGTCCAAGGGCGTGTTCTCGATCGACGAGCTCTTCACGCAGTTCGTGCTGACGCAGCCCAAGGCGCTGTCGCGCTGGGAGACGACGCTCGCCACCTACCGCGAGGCGTCGCAGCTCTACGACGTCTTCGAGACGACCCGCAAGAAGCTCGAGGTGCTCGAGCCCGTGCCCGCCCTGGCCGAGCAGTGGCGGGCCGCGGGCGACGACGCGACCGCGAAGCGCCGCCTGCTGGCCGAGGGCGACGAGGCGGGCGGCGAGCCCAGCCGGCTGCGCGTCTGGCTGGCCGAGAAGGTCGGCGACTGGGTGGGCGGCGAGGTCGACCGCGTGCAGGCCGCCAAGCGCGAGGCGACCGAGACGAGGAGGCGCGCGGCCGACGACGAGGAGGTCGCGCTCCGGGCCCGCGAGCAGGCCCTGGCGCAGATCGCCGACCTCGGGGGCGACCCCTCGCACTCGCTCCGCGAGCAGGTGCGCTGGGCCGAGGACGCGCTCGCGCGGGTCGAGGCGCAGCACCGCCGCTTCGCCGAGCCGCTCGAGGGCGTCGGCGAGGCCGTGCCGACGACGGCCGACGAGCTCGCGGCGCTCCGTGACCGGGCCGCGTCGCTGGCCCGGGACGAGGCGGCGGCCCGCCGTGGGCACGACGAGCTGCGCGGCGACCTCGCCGCCCGCATCGCCGAGACCCGGCGCGCGGTGGGCGAGCGCCAGCGGCAGAAGGAGTCGTTCGAGCGCCGCCGCAGCAACGTGCCCGACGAGGCCGTCGAACGTCGCCGCCGCATCGCCGACGGCACGGGCGTGCCCGTGTCGCGGCTGCCCTACGCGGGCGAGCTGATGGAGGTCGCGCCCGAGCACCGCGACTGGGCCACCGCGGTCGAGCGGGTCCTCGGCGACCTGGCCACGCACCTCCTCGTGGACGACGACGACTTCGCGGCCGTGCGCCGCTTCGTCGACGACGAGGACATGCGCGGGCGCGTCACGCTCGTGCCCGCGACGCCCGGGCTGACCGCGCGGCTGACGCCCGTGGCGCGCACCGTGCCCTCGATGCTCGTGCTCGACGAGGCCAGCCCGTTCCGCGGCTGGCTGCACGACGAGCTCGTCGCCGAGCGCAGCGTGCTCTGCGTCGAGGGCGCCGACGACCTCGACTCCCCGCTGCCCGAGGGAGCGCGCGGCGCCGTGACCCGCTCCGGCCTCCGCACCGGAGGTGGTCGTCGCGTCACGAAGGACGACCGCCGCCTCCGCTCGTGGATCGGCCTCGACAACGCCGCCCGCGTCGCCGAGCTCGCCGACGAGATCGCCGAGCTGACCCGGTCGCTCGACGCGGCCCGGGCCGAGTGGGACGCCGCCGAGACCGTCGCGGGCGCCCGCCGCCGCGTCGTCGAGACCGTCGAGCGCGCCGCCGGGACCGTCTGGTCGGACGTCGACGCCGCCCCCGCCCGCGCCCGGCTCGACGACCTGCGGGCGCAGCTCGACCGGGTCGCCCTCGAGCGCCCCGAGGTGGCGACGCTGCAGGCCGCGGCCGCCGAGCACGACGAGGCCCGGCTCGAGGCCGTGCGGCGCGGCGCCGAGGTGCAGCAGCTGCTCGACCAGCTCGAGCGGACGCACGCGACGCTCGTCGACATCGAGGACGCCTCCAGCGACGCCCTGCACGGCGCCGATCCGCTCGACGACGACGAGCGCGCCCTGCTCGCGTCGCTGCCGTTCACCGCGCCCCGCGAGGCGGCCGACGTCGAGCGCACCCGGCGCGAGGCCGCGGCCCAGCTGCGGTCGCAGGTCGACGCGCACGACCGCGAGCGCGGCCAGCACGAGCTGACCCTCGAGCTCGTCTTCGCGCGCTACCTCGAGCTCGACCGCAACGCGGGCGTCGACGCGACCATCGACAGCCTGCCCGCCGTGCTCGCGATCCACCGCGGGCTCGTCGAGGACGACCTGCCGCACGCGAAGCAGCGCTGGCTCGAGAAGGCCGGCAGCGACATGGGCGACAGCCTGCGGGCGCTGCTCGTGCAGATCGAGGAGGACGGCCACGTCATCCGGCGCGGCGTCCGCCCCATCTCGGAGGCGCTGCGGGCGATCGAGTTCCGCGAGGGCTCGACGCTCGACATCGAGCCGCGGCCCGTGTCGAACAGCGACCTCGCCGACTTCCGCCGCACCCTGCGGGAGCACATCGGCGACGGCCGGGCCGACGGAGGCGCGGGCGAGGCAGGCGCACCGGCCGGGTCGCGCGACCCTGCCGAGGTGGAGCGCCGGTTCCTCCGCCTCCGCCGCGACCTCGCCCACCTCGAGGAGCGCTCGAAGATCGGCGACGCCTGGCGCCGCCGGGTGCTCGACGCGCGCGAGCACGTGCAGTTCCGGGCGATCGAGACGCGGGCCGACGGCACGCAGATCGTGCACGAGGGCGTCGCGGGCAAGTCGGGCGGCGAGGGGCAGGAGCTGATCGCGTTCGTGCTCGGGGCCGCCCTGCGGTTCCGGCTGGGCGACGGCACCGACCGGGTGCCGACCTACGCCCCGATCGTGCTCGACGAGGGCTTCGTCAAGGCCGACACCGAGTACACCGGCCGGGCGCTGTCGGCCCTGCGGTCGCTCGGGTTCCAGCTGATCGTGGGCGCGCCCCGCGACAAGGTGGCCGCGTTCGAGCAGCACGTCGAGAGCGTCGCGTACATCTCGAGCGACCCGACCCGGCCCGAGCTGTCGCGCATCTGGCCGCTCACCATCCGCGAGGCGATGGAGGTCGAGCGCCACGGCCTCGACCCGGCCCTGCTCGGCTGACCTGCCGGGCGCCGAGTGGTCGGCGACGGTCCTTCCCCGGGCCTCGGGAGACCGTTCCTGACCACTCGGCGCCCGCCCCGGGCCAGGGGCCCGGTTCAGACGTCGCGCGTGGGCGGGCCCGTGTAGTCCGCGAGGAACCCCTTCGGCAGCGGGCCCTTGATGCGCTGGCCCGAGCGGGACTCCTCCCACGCGTGCGCGAGGATGCCGACCGACCGCGACAGCACGAAGAGCCCCCGCGCCAGCTCGGGCTCGATGCCGAGCTCGCCGTAGACGACGGCCGAGACGCCGTCGATGTTCATCGGCACGTCCTTCGCCGCCAGCTCGGCCTCGATCGCGAGCGCCGCCGCGAGGTGCCGGCCGGCCACGACGCCCTCGTCGCGGGCGCGCTCGACGAGCGCGAGCAGCGGGTCGCGTCGTGGGTCGCGCGGGTGGAACCGGTGCCCGAAGCCCGGCACGAAGGCGCCGCGCGCCTTGTGGTCGGCCACGAGGGAGGCGGCGAGCTCGTCCAGAGGACGCCCGGCGCCCTGCCCCTCGGGCCCGCCGAGGTCGTGCGCAGCGACCATCTCGTCCAGCAGGGCGACGCACTGCTGGCCCGCGCCTCCGTGGGTGTCGCCGAGCACGGCCACGCCGTTGGCGATCGCCGAGTTGAGGCCGACGCCGCAGGTCGCCGCCATGCGGGCGCTCGCGATCGACGGCGCCTGGGGCCCGTGGTCGACGCTGGCGACGAGCGCGGCCTCGAGCAGGGCGGCCTGCTGCCGGGACGGCAGCTCGCCCCGGGTCATCAGCCACACGGTGCTGATGAAGTCGACGGTGCCGATCAGCTGCTGCACGGGGTAGCCCCGCAGCTCGATGACCCCGGGCTCGATCTTGGTGATCGCGGTCGACCACCACGCGGTCGTCGACGCCAGGCGCGACTCGAGCCGGGCGTTCTCGGCCCGGGCGGCGGCGAGCTGCTCCTCGAGCGACGCCGAGCCCGCGTCCTGCGCGCTCACACCGCACCTCCCTCGTGCAGCTCCCGGATCTCGTCGGCGTCGTAGCCGAGCTCGGCGAGCACCTCGTCGGTGTGCTCGCCCAGCAGCGGCGGCGACACGGTGGGCGTGCCGGGCACGCCGTCGATGCGGATGCCGTGCCCCATCACCCGCAGGGGGTCGTCGCCCGCGGCTCCGCCGGGGAACGGCAGCTCGTGCACTAGGCCGCGGTCGCGCACCTGCGGGCTGTCGAGCATCTCGGCGACGGTGAGCACGGCCGCGGCGGGCACCCCGGCGTCGCTGAGCACGGCCTCCCACGCGAGCGCCGGCCGCGACGCCAGCGCGGCCTCCAGCTCGACGGTGAGCGCGGCCCGGTGGGCCTTGCGCGCCTCCCGCTCGGCGAAGCGCGGGTCGGCGACGAGGTCGGGCCGGCCGACGACGCCGCAGAGCAGCTCGAACTGCTCCTGCTTGTTGGCGGCGATGTTGAGGGCGCCGTCGCCGGTCGCGAAGGTGCCCGACGGCGCGGCGGTGCCGTTGTCGTTGCCGAGGGCACGCGGCTCGGTGCCGGCGACGAGGTGGTTCGAGACGACCCAGCCCATCGCGGTCGCGGCGGTCTCGAGCATCGACACGTCGATGACCGAGCCGACGCCGGTGCGCTCGCGGCCGAGCAACGCCGACGAGATGGCGAAGGCCGCCGCGAGCCCGCCGAGCGTGTCGGCGATCGGGTAGCCCGCGCGCAGCGGCGCGGTGTCGGGGGTGCCGGTGACGCTCATCATCCCCGAGCTGCCCTGGATGATCTGGTCGTAGGCGGGCTTCGACCGCAGCGGCCCGGTCTGCCCGAAGCCCGAGATCGCGGCGTACACGAGACGCGGGTTGATGGCCCGCAGCGTGTCCCAGCCGAAGCCGAGCCGCTCGAGCACGCCGGGCCGGAAATTCTCGAGCAGCACGTCCGCCTCGGCGACCGCCCTGCGGAGCACCTCCGCGCCTCCCTCGGTCTTCAGGTCGACCGTGAGCGACCGCTTCTGCGCGTTCTGCGCCAGGAACGAGATGCCGAGGAGGCGCCCGTTCAGCTCCGAGGACGCGCCCAGCTGTCGGGCCAGGTCGCCTCCCTGCGGCGTCTCGACCTTGATCACGTCCGCACCGAGCAGGGCCAGCTGGTAGGCGGCGTAGGGCCCGGCGAGCACGTTCGTCATGTCGAGCACGCGCACGCCGTCGAGGGGTCGCGGACCGGGCGCGGCGAGCGGGGACTCGGCGGCGTGCGGTGCGGTCAGGGGTGGGGCGTCGGTCACGCGTCTTCTCTCTGTTCGGTGTCTCGGACGGCGGCGGCTGCCGGCCTGGCGGCCCGGCGCCGGGCGCGGATCTTCGTGACCGCGGCTCCCGCGACGGCGAGGAGCAGCACCACGTAGAGGGTCACCGAGATGCCGCTCGAGACGAGGATCGCCGGGTCGCCCTCGCTGACGAGCAGGGCCCGGCGCAGCTCGGTCTCGGCGAGCGGGCCGAGGATGATCGCGATCAGCATCGGCGCGACCGGCAGGCCGTAGCGCCGCATGAGGAACCCGATCAGCCCGATCACCGTGACGAGCACGAGGTCGAGGATCTTGCTGCTCGTCGCGTAGACGCCCAGCATCGCGAAGACGGTGATGCCCGCGTAGAGGTAGTGGCGGGGCACCTTGAGCAGCTTCGCCCAGAGCGGCGCGAACGGCAGGTTGAGGATGAGCAGCACGACCATGCCGACGAAGAAGCTCGCGAGCAGCGCCCAGACGAGGTCCGGCGCACGGTCGAAGAGCAGCGGCCCCGGCTGCAGGCCGTACTGGCGGAACGCGGCCAGCAGGATCGCGGCGGTGGCCGACGTCGGCAGGCCGAGCGCGAGCAGCGCGCCCATGGCGGTGCCGGCGGTCGCGTTGCCCGCCGCCTCCGGACCGGCGACGCCCTGGATGGCGCCGCGGCCGAACATCGAGCCCTTGCCGCGCTCGGCGAGACGCCGCTCGGTGCCGTAGGCGAGGAACGTCGGCACCTCGGCGCCGCCGACCGGGATGATGCCGAACGGGATGCCGATGGCGGTGCCGCGCAGCCACGCGGGGGCGGCCTTGCGCAGCTCGCGACGCGAGAGCCAGAGGCGGCCGGTCGACGGCAGCAGCTGCGTCTCGTCGCGCGACCCGCGACGGGCGGCGACGCTGAACACCTCGCCGAGCGCGAGCAGGCCGACCGTGATGACGACGATGTCGATGCCGTCGAAGAGCTCGGGCACGCCCAGGGTGAACCGCGAGGCGCCCGAGATCGCGTCGATGCCGACGACCGAGATCGAGAGCCCGATGGCGAGGGCCGCGAGGCCGCGGACCACCGAGTCGGTGACGACCGCCGAGATCGCCACGAAAGCGAAGACGGCCAGGGCGAGGTACTCGGCCGGCCCGAACAGCGTGGCCAGCTCGGCGAGCCTCGGCGCGAAGAACACGACGAGGATCGACGCGATGATGCCGCCGATGAACGCGCCGATGGCCGAGGTGGCCAGCGCCTGCGCGGCCCGGCCGCTGAGGGCCATCTTGTGGCCCTCGATCGAGCCCGCGATGGCCGTGCTGTTGCCCGGCGTGTTCATGAGGATGCCCGAGATCGAGTCGCCGAACAGCCCGCCGAAGAGCACGCCGGCGAACATGATGAACGCGCCGATCGGGTCGAGCGAGAAGGTGACCGGCAGGAGGAGCGCGACGGCCATCGCGGAGCCGAGGCCCGGCAGCACGCCCACGGCGGTGCCGAGGACGGCGCCGATGAGCACCCAGAGCATGTTGATCGGCGTGAGGACGGTGGCGAAGCCGTCGCCGAGGTTCGCGAGCGACTCCATCAGAGGATCCCTCCCAGGACGCCCGGAGGCAGGTTGAGGCCGAGGCCGGCCGAGAAGGCGAGCTGCACGATCGACGAGATCGCGAGCGAGAGGACGATGTCGAACACGGGGCGCTGGCTGCCCAGGGCCCGTGCGACGCCCCAAAACAGCAGGGCGCCCGAGAGCAGCCAGCCGAGCGGGGTGAGCGCCGCGATGAACACGACGACGGTGAGCAGCGCGCCGAGCAGGGCGCGGTGGTTGCTCGTCGGCCGCAGGGGCTGCGGCTCGCCCTCGTCGTCGAGCACGAGCTCGTCGTCGGGCTGGCCGGGGGCGGCGGGCTGGGCGACCTCGACCACGTCGGCCTCGGGCTTGCGCAGCACGTCGACGGCGAGCAGCACCGCGAGCACGATCACGAGGGCGGCGACGAGCGCCGGGAACACCTGGGGCCCGGGCGACGCCGTGTTGGCCGGCACCTCCATGGCGACGGTGCCGAGCACGAGGCCGATCCCGATGACGAGCATGAGCGCCGGGACGATCAGCCCGGTGCGGCGGCGCCAGAAGCCGTCGGCGACGACGACGGCGCGACGGGTGACCGTGACGGTCCGGATGACGCCGCTCACAGGCCCAGCTCCTCGATGATCGCGTCGACGCGCGCCTGGTCCTCGACGATGAACTCGGCGAAGTCGTCGCCGGTCACCACCGCGGGCTCCCACGAGTTGCGGCGCAGGGTGTCCTGCCACTCGTCCGAGGCGACCATCTCGTCGATGATCGCGACGAGCTCGTCCCGCTGGTCGTCGGTGATGTCGGCCGGCGCGACGATGCCGCGCCAGTTCGGCAGGTTCACGTCGATGCCCTGCTCGATGAACGTGGGGGCGTCGATGCCGTCGACGGGCTCCTCGGCCGAGAGGGCGAGGGCGCGCAGGTTGCCGGCCTCGATCTGGTCGCTGAACTCGTTGTAGCCGCTGACGCCGATCTCGACGGTGCCCGAGAGCAGCGCGGTGAGCACCTCGCCGCCGCCCGGGTACGACACGTAGTTGATCTCGCCGGGGTCGACGCCGACCTCCTGGGCGAGCAGCCCGGCCAGCAGGTGGTCGGTGCCGCCCAGCCCGCCGCCGCCGATCGGGTGGCTGTGGGGCGCCTCCTGCCAGGCGGCGACGAAGTCGTCGATCGTCTCGTACGGCGAGTCCTGCGGCACGATGAAGACCTCGTAGTCCTCGGCCAGCTTGGCGATCGGCGTCGTGTCCGCGAGGCTCACGCTCGAGCCCTGCACGGTGATCGCGCCCTCCATGACCGTGCCGGTCATCATGAGGTTCGTCGGGTCGGGCTCGAAGTCCGCGAACTGGGTCAGGCCGATGGTGCCGCCCGCCCCGGGCACGTTGACGACCTGGACGTTGTTGACGATGGAGGCGGCCCGCAGCGCCTGCTGCGCCTCCCGGGCCGCGAGGTCCCAGCCTCCGCCGGGCGCGGCCGGGGCCATCACCGTCAGCTTGGCCCGGGGGTCGGCGCCCTCGGTGCCGTCGCCGGCGTCGACGGCGGCGAAGCCGACGAGCGCGGCGGTGACGGCGATGCCGACTCCCCCGAGCAGACGGCGTCGCGTCTCGGTGTTCGATCTGACCACGTTCACTCCCTTGTGACGTCGGACGGGCGCCCACTAGGTGGATGCCGGTGTCCGCCTGATGGTAGCTTCGCGTCGAGACATCGTGCAAGGCGGCGGTCCACCACGCCGGAGGCGCGGGTCGCGAGAGAGAGGTCGGCGATGGCCACGGAAGCGAGCGGGGTGCGCGCCGTCAGCCGCGCGCTCGACGTGCTGCAGGCGTTCACGCCCGAGCGCAGCACCCTGACGGTCAGCGACCTCGTCCGGGCCGTCGCCCTGCCGCGCACGACCGTGCTGCGCCTCGTCGACACGCTCGTCGCCGAGCGGATGCTGCAGCACGTCGGCGACGGCCGGGTCGCCGTCGGAACGCGCCTCATCCGGTGGGGCGCCTTCGCCGCCGCCGCCTGGACCGTCCCGACCGCCACCGCGTCCCGCATGGCCGCGCTCGCGGCGGAGACGGGCGAGACCGTCAGCCTCTACGTGCGCAGCGGCACGACCCGCGTCGTCGTCGCCCAGTCGCCCAGCCCGCACTCGCTGCGGCACGTCGTGCAGGTCGGCGACGAGCTGCCGCTGTGGATGGGCGCGGCCGGCATGGTGCTGCTCGCCGCCGTCGAGCCGCACGCGCTGCCCGACGAGCTGGCGGCCGTCGCCGCCTCCGTCGCGGCGGCCCGCACCTCGGCGGGCGCCGCCGCGGCAGCCGTGCCCCCGCCGGCGCCGGTCGACGAGGAGGCGGTGCTCGCGCGCGTCGAGCAGGCCCGGGCCGACGGCTGGTCGCTGTCGCACGGGGTCCGCGAGCCCGGCAACAGCGGCATGGCGGTCCCGGTCCCCGGTCGCGACGGCGGGCAGCCCGTGGCGCTCGCGCTCGGCGGGCCCACCAGCCGGTTCACCGACGAGGCGACCGCGAGGTTCCTCGGGGCGCTGCAGGCCGCCTCCTCGGACGTCGCCCGCACCGGGCTGCCGCCCGCCCTCGACTGACACCGCCCCGGCCCGGGCGACGTCGCCGCGGGCTGCCACCCCGATCGACAGGAGCGACGATGCCCCAGCCCGACCACTCCCAGCAGCCCGACCAGCAGCAGCCCGACCCCCAGCAGCCCGACCGCGGACGACCCGACGAGGTGGCCCCGGCCCGGCCTGCCGCCGGCGAGCTGCCCGTCGCGACGATCTCCGACGCGATGGAGCGCTTCGGCGTCGCCGACGGCATCCGCCCCCTGTGGCGCGGGGCCGCCGTCTCGGGCCCGGCCTTCACCGTGTGGACGCGGCCCGGCGACAACGCCGGCCTGCACGCCGCGTTCGAGCGGATCCGCCGGGGCGAGGTGCTCGTCGTCTCCGGCGGCGGCGACGAGACCCGGGCGCTGATCGGCGAGCTCGTGGCCGAGAAGGCCCTCGCGCTCGGCGTCGCGGGCATCGTCCTCGACGCGGCGGCGCGCGACGTCGTCGAGCTCGAGCGGGTCGGCGTGCCCGTCTTCGCCCGGGCCGTGACGCCCGCCGGCCCGTGGAAGACGGGCCCGTTCCGCCTCGGCGAGACCGTGGCCGTCGGCGGGGTCGCGGTCGCGCCCGGCGACTGGGTGGTGGGCGACGACGACGGCGTGGCGATCGTGCCCGCCGCGCGCGTCGACGAGGTCGTCGCGGCCACGCACGAGCTGCTGCGCGGCGAGGGCGAGCGGCGCGAGGCGAACCGGCGGCTGGTCCCGCGTGGCTGACGACGGCGCGGGCACCCGCCCCGTCGTCTGGGTGCCGGGGCGGATCGACGACGCGGTCGTCGTCTCCCTGGCGGAGTGGGCCGACGTGCGCCTCGGCTGGGGCGCGACCGCCGCCTCCTGGGCCGACGTCGCCCCGGAGGTGCAGGGCGTCCTGCTGCGCACCGCCCGCGTCGACGGGGCGATGATGCGCGAGGCCCCGCGCCTGCGCATCGTGGCCCGGCACGGCGTCGGGCTCGACACGGTCGACGTGGCCGCGGCGGCCGAGCTCGGCGTCGAGGTGACGACGACCCCTGCCGCGAACAGCCGCTCGGTCGCCGAGCTCGCGGTCGCGCTGCTGATGGTCACGCGCCGCGGTCTCGGCCCGGCGCTCACGGGTGCCGGTGGCGGCACCTCCGCATCCTCGTCGACCGACCGCTCCGGGATGACGGGACGCGAGCTGGCCGGCGCCACCCTCGGCCTGCTCGGCCACGGCCGCATCGCGCAGCTCGTCGCCGGCGTCGCGCGCGACGGCCTCGGCATGCGCGTCGTCGCGCACGACCCGCACCTCGACGACGCCGCGATCCGGGCCGCGGGCGCCGAGCCGGCCGGTCTCGACGACCTGCTCCGCGCCTCCGACGCCCTCAGCGTCCACGTGCCCCTGACCGACGCGACCCGCGGCCTGGTCTCGACCCGCGAGCTGGCCCTGCTCCCGGCCGGAGCCGTCGTCGTCAACACCTCGCGCGGCGGCGTCGTCGACGAGGAGGCGCTGCTCGCCTCGCTCGAGTCCGGCCACCTCGCGGGGGCGGGCCTCGACGTCACGACGGTCGAGCCGCTGCCCGCCGACCACCCCCTGCGGCACCGCCCCGACGTCGTGCTCACCCCGCACGTCGGCGGGCAGACCCACGAGGCGATGTCCCGCGTCGGACACGAGGCCGCCGACCACCTGCGGCGGGTCCTCCTCCCCCGCTAGCCGCCGAGAGCCCCCGGATCGACCTTCCAGGTCCGCCGGCAGGTCGATCTGTGGCCTCTCACCCCCTCCAGGACGAGGTGAACCGTCAGAGATGGCTCTTCCCGGGGGCGGCAAGAGCCTTTTCTGACGGTTCACCGACCGTCGGCGGAGTTGCCGGGCTAGCCGACGGCGGAGAGCACCCCGGTGGCGATCAGGGTGGTCAGCGTCGTCCAGACGGCGATGGCCACGGCCTGCCAGAGGATCACCCACGTCCTCGGCACCCCGGACGCCACGAACGTCGCCGCCGTGACCATGGTGGGCAGGGCGAGCGGGGCCAGGAGGCTGGCCCCGGGCACGCCGAACCTCACCAGCCAGCGACGCAGCCTGGCCTTGCCCTTCTTCTCGGACACGGCCGCGGTGGTGTCGGCCGACCCGGCACCGGCGGACTCGGCCGACCCAGCGGTCTGCAGACCGCGAGCCGCGCGCCGACGCACCAACGCCTCCCTGATCCGCGACCCGAGCAGCACCACGCCGACGACGCAGAGCAGGTTGCCGGTGAAGGCGGCCAGGGCCGCGACCGCGGGGTGCAGCCCGCCGAGGATGCCGAGCACCGACCCCAGCTCGCCCTCGACGAAGGGGACGGCCGCGGCGAGCGCGATCAGGAGCGGCTGGACCGCCTCGGGCACCTGGTCGACGAGTCCTCGGAACCAGGCGAAGGGTCCGTCGGGGTCGGTGGCAGCCGAGGAGGCGGTGAGGACGATGCGGGACATGGTGGTCTCCAGAGAGGGGGGAAGAACAGGGCGGAGGGGGGATGCCGCGCGACCGAGCAGCGGCTCAGTCGCGCCGGGACGGCAGCACGACGTCGACAGGGAGTGTGTTCGAGAGCACGGAGGCGGCGACCGCGACGGCCTCGCGGGTGGCGGCCCCCCGCTCCCCGCGGCCGATCTCGGTCATGGTCGTGCCGTCGGGTCGGGTCCAGGCTCGGCCGGTCCTGCTGCGTCGGCCGCGTCCAGGGCGGCGTCGAGCGCCGCGAGCTCGGCGTCCTTCCCGGCCGAGACCAGGTAGGCGCGGTACGGCACCTCGAGCTGCGCCTGGTTGTAGAGCTGCGTGACGGCTGCGCCGACGGTGGCGGTGGCCGACGCCGCCCCGTGCACCGCCTGCGTGCCCGGTTCGGCGAGCCACGGGTACTCGTCGAACAGCCGGCCCATGGCGGGGCCGAGCGCGGCGCCGAGACGTCGGCGCGTCTCGCGGTCCGCGTCGGCGGGCAGGGCGTCGAACGCGTCGTCGTCGGAGGTGCGGTGCTCGTCCCGCAGGATCGTCCGGAGGTCGTCCATCGCCGACTCGTCGAAGACGCGCGACCAGATCATGACGAGCGACCGGTCGGCCTCGCTGAGGCCGCTGCCGACGTCGCTGAAGCCGGCGGGCAGCTCGGCCGCCGCGCGGTGCTGCAGGATCAGGGCGAGCTCGCCGCGGATGCGCTGCAGCCGTTCGATCGTGGCCGCCAGTTCCGAGTCGAGCACCCGGAGCGCGGCGTCGGGGTCGTCCCCGGCGTGCCCGACGGCCTCGATCTGCGACAGCGGGACCCCGAGGTCGGTCAGCCGCGTGATCTGCAACAGCCGGACCAGGTGCCGCACCTCGTACTGCTTGTAGCCGTTGCTGAGCCGCTCGGGCTCGTCGAGCAGCCCGAGCTGGTGGTAGTAGCGGACGCTCTTGACGGTGGTGCCGGCCATCTCGGCCAGCTGGCGGGTGCTCCAGGCCACGGGGCGCCTCCTCGTCGGTGTCTGGTCCGACGGCGGGTGTCGCCGTCGACTACGAGTAGAGACCCTGCCCCTGGGGCACGGTCAAGCTCCGTCGCCGAGAAGGTCCGACAGCGACTTGCCGAGCGGTCGGCACCGGTCCTCCCGCCGCACGGGAGGGGCCGTTCCCGACCACTCGCTCCCTCGGGCGGGGCCACAACGACGGAGGCGCGGTGCAGCACCTGCTGCACCGCGCCTCCCGAGGGCACCCGGCCGGGCCCCTCGGCTCAGTCGTTCGCGAAGAGCTGGTCGACCTCCCCCGACGCGTCCGCGAGCGACTCGGGGTCGGACTGGCCGATCAGCACCGACTCCATCGCGGGCTCCATGACGGCGAGCACGTCGAGCCAGTGGTTGGCGATCGGCGCCAGCTCGGTCTCGCCCGCGGCGACGGCGTCGTAGTAGGTCGAGACGTCGATGCCGGCGTCGGCGAAGGCGGTCGCGGCCTTCTCGCTCGAGCTGTTCAGGGCGGGGAACACGACGGCGGCCTCGGCCACCACGTCCTGGCAGGCGGCCGACGAGAGGTAGCCGACCCACTTCTTCGACAGCTCGGGCTGGTCGGTCGTCGACAGCACCGAGTCGGCCAGGCCGTTCAGCACGCCGGCGCGCTCGCCGTCCGGGCCCTTGGGCAGCGGCGCGATGCCGGCCTCGACGCCCTCGAAGCTGAAGTACGTCTTGGCGTTCCAGCTGCCGTCGGTGGCGAGCGCGTAGCGGCCCGCTCCGAACGCCTCCTGGATTCCGACGCCCGACGACGCGGCCTGGTAGCTCGGCATGTAGCCCTTCTCGATCAGGCCCTGCCACCACTCGATCGACTCGACGAACTTCTCGTCGTCGTAGTTGAAGTCGGTGCCGAAGGGGTTCTTGTCGGCGTAGGTCCAGTCGTTGCTCAGCGCGTAGGGGCTCCACTGCGTCTGGCCGAAGGCGCCGATGCCCGACTTCGACTTGAGGCCGAGGCCGTAGACGGCGACGTTCGACGCGTCGAAGCCGGGCTCGTCGCCGCGGACGCCGTTCGCGTCGACCGACAGGTGCGCGATGGTCTGCTCCCAGGTGCCGCCGTCCTCCGGGTTCCAGCTGAGGTCCTGCAGCGACTCGGGCGTGAGGCCCGCGTCGGCGAGGTACTGCGCGTTGTAGATGGTGGCGACGGTGTCCCAGTCCTTGGGCAGGCCGTAGCGCTCGCCGTCCTCGCCGACCCAGAGCTCGGGGATGCCGGCCTGGTAGTCGTCGAAGTCGATGCCCTCGCTCTCGACGACGTCGTCGAGCGGCAGCAGCTGGCCGGTGCTCGCGAGCTGCGGGAAGAACGACGCGTGGTTCGTGATGACGTCGGGGGCGTCGCCGCCGACGAGGCTCGTCGTCAGGGTCTGGAAGTAGTCGTCCCAGCCGAACTGCTGGATGCTCACCGTGCTGCCGGGGTTCGCGGCGGCGAAGTCGGTCGCGCACTGCTCGTAGGCGGGCTGCTGGTTCGAGTCCCACAGCCAGTAGGTGATCTCGCCCGAGGCGGAGTCGCCTCCGCCGCTGCCGCCGGCGCAGGCGGTCACGGCGAGCATCGGGAGCACCGCGATCGCGGCGGCGAGGCTCCTCTTCTTCGTGGTCTTCATTGCTGTCCCTTCGTCGTTGATGTGGATCAGTCGTGTCGGTGGTCGGGTGGGGTCGGGGGCGGCGGCTACTTCGTGCCCGAGTAGCCGATGTTGTTGATGACGCGGCGGCCCAGCACGGCGAAGAGCACGAGGATGGGCAGCGCGGCGATGAGCGTCGCGGCCATGAGGCCCGCCCAGTCGGGCCCGCCCTGGGGCGTCTGCGAGCGGAACACGCCGAGCGCGACCGTCAGCACCCGCACCTCCTCGGTCCTGCCGACCAGCTGCGGCCAGAAGTACTCGTTCCAGGCGGTGATGTAGGTGAGGATCGCCAGCGTCGTGATCGGCGCGGCGCCGAGCGGCAGGATCACCTGGAAGAAGCGCCGGAACGGCCCGGCGCCGTCGATGACGGCCGCCTCCTCCACCTCCCTGCTGATGCCGAGGAAGAACTGCCGCAGGAAGAACACGGCGAACGGCGTCATGAGCAGCGTCGGCAGGATGATGCCGGCGTAGGTGTTGAGCAGGCCCAGCTCGCGGATGGTGACGAAGTTGGGGATGGTCGTGAATATCGGCGGCACCATCAGCGCGCTGATGAAGGCCGAGAACACGAGGTTCCGGCCGCGCCAGCGCAGGCGGGCGAAGGCGTAGGCCGCCATGGCGCAGAACAGCACCTGACCGACGGTGGTGACCGTGGCGACGATCAGCGAGTTGCGCAGGTACGACCAGAAGTTGATCGAGGCCCCCGAGCCGCCCTCGGCGAGCGCCTCCTGCGTCGTCGCCAGGCCGAGCACTCGCTGGTAGGCGCCGAGGGTGAAGTCGACGGGCAGAAGCGAGCCGGGGTCGCTGCCGAGCGAGACGGTGGTCGAGAAGGAGGTGCGCAGCATCCAGTAGAAGGGGAACAGCGTCACCAGCATGACCAGGCCGAGCACGGCCCAGCCGAGGGCCTTGCGGGCCCGTCCGCCGCGGTGGCCGCGGCCGGGGCGGCGGTCGCGGGGCGGCCGGGGCGTGCGTCCGGCGCGGGTGCTGGTGGCGGGCTCGACCGCGGCGAGCTGTCCGGGGGGCGGTGTCATGGTCGTCATGGTCGGGTCATCCCAGGTCGGACTTGTCGGCGCGGGTCAGGCGCAGCTGGACGAAGGTGAACACGGCGAGCAGCAGGAACAACGCGAGCGCCATGGCCGAGCCGTAGCCGAAGTCGAAGCGGTTGAAGGCGATGTCGAAGATGTAGTAGTTG
This sequence comes from Frigoribacterium faeni, assembly GCF_011761235.1. Taxonomy (GTDB): domain Bacteria; phylum Actinomycetota; class Actinomycetes; order Actinomycetales; family Microbacteriaceae; genus Frigoribacterium; species Frigoribacterium faeni_A. The sequence goes on along the minus strand of NZ_JAAOYW010000002.1, from coordinate 56,821 downwards.
ATGACGCGGGTGGAGTTGACCGGCCCGCCCTGCGTGGTCACCGCGATGGTGTCGAAGATCTGGAACGACCCGGTGACGGTGACGACGAGCACCATGGCGAGCACGGGCCGCAGCAGCGGCAGCGTGATGCTGCGGAACATCCGCGCCTCCGAGCCGCCGTCGATGACGCCGGCCTCGTACACCTCCTTCGGGATGGTCTGCAGCCCGGCGAAGATGAGCAGGGCCGTGTAGCCCATGTGGCGCCACACGTTGATGAGCGCGACGGTGGGGATCGCCCAGGCGCTCTCGCCGAAGAAGGCGACGCGGTCGAGGCCGGTCCAGTCGATGATCTCGTTCACGATGCCGAGCTGGAAGTCGAACATGTAGAACCAGACGAGCGCGGCGACGACGTTGGCGATGAGGTACGGCAAGATCACGATGCCGCGCACGACCATCGACTGCGTCAGCCGGTGCATCAGCACGGCGATGCCGAGGGCGAGCACGGTCTGCAGCCCGATGTTGATGGCCACGTACCAGGTCGTCGTGCCCAGGGCGTTCCAAAACAACGGGTCCTGCACCAGGCGCACGTAGTTGTCGAGGCCGATGAACTCGGGCGGCGTGAGCAGGTCGAAGTCGGTGAAGCTGTAGGCGAGGCCGCTGACGGCGGGCCAGACGAAGAACGCCAGGAACCCGATCAGCGCCGGTGCGACGAAGACCCAGCCGGCGATCGCCTCCTGTTTCTTCATGCCGAAGCGGCCCGGTCCGAACCGGCCCGGCCCGGGGGCGGCGGGTCGACGCCGAGGAGGCGCGGGTCGCGTGCCGCGTCCGGCGCCCGTCCCCGGTCCCCCGGCTCCCGAGGCCCCGCGCGTGGTGGTCGGTGCGGTCATCGTGCCGTTCCTTCCGTGTCGATCGCCGTGGCGCGCACGACGACGAGGTGCTCGGGGGCGAGGCCGGGCGCCTGCAGCCCGACGGTGCCGAGCGTGCGGCCGCCGAGCTCGGCGCCGGTGGTCCACCAGGCGGGGCCCGCGTGGTGGTTGTAGGCCTTGATGCGGTGGCCGGGCTCGACGACCTCGACCCGGTAGCGCCGGTCGGGGTCGAGGCCGGGCAGCCGCACGGCGCCGGGCGGGTTCTGGACGGTGGTCGCGACGGCGACGAACGAGAACAGGGCGGTCGCGGCGTCGGCCGACACGACGCCGCGCACCCAGTAGGCCGGGTCGGGGTGGTCGCCGCGCACGACGGTGCCGCGGTGCATCCAGGCGCGCTCGGCCTTGTAGAGCTCGATCCAGCGGGTGAGCTCGGCGAGCTCGTCGGGGTCGACGGCGGTGAGGTCGAGCTCGAGCCCGAAGTGGCCGAAGAGCGCGGTGCCGGCCCGGAACGCCATCTCGTGGCGTCGGTCGGTCGAGTGCGCGGGCGACGAGCCGACGTGCGAGCCGATCATCTCGGGCGGCACGACGACGCCGGTCCAGCGCTCGATGCGCTGACGCTCGAGGGCGTCGATGCAGTCGCTGGCCCAGATGCGGTCGCTGCGGCCGAGCACCTCGAGGTCGGCGCGGGCGCCGCCCGACGAGCAGGCCTCGATCTCGAGCGCGGGGAACCGGCGGCGCAGCTCGTCGACCAGCCGGTAGAAGGCGAGGGTCTGGTCGTGCACGCCGGCCCGGCCGGAGGCGGAGTGGCCGGCGTCGACGAGGTCGCGGTTGTGGTCCCATTTGACGAAGTCCACGGCGTGGCGGCCGATCAGCTCGCTCATGCTCTCGAGCACGTGCTCGTAGGCGCCGGGCGCGGTCAGGTCGAGCACCTGCTGGAACCGCTGGGTCGGCGGCTGGCGGTGGCCGGGCGACATGACCCAGTCGGGGTGGGCGCGGGCGGCGTCCGAGTCGGGGTTGATCATCTCGGGCTCGAACCAGAGACCGAACTGCATGCCGTGGCCGCGGACGCGCTCGACGAGCGGGTCGAGGCCGTCGGGCCAGACCGACTCGTCGACGGTCCAGTCGCCGAGCCCGGCCGACTTGTCGCGGCGGCCCTTGAACCAGCCGTCGTCGAGCACGAAGCGCTCGACGCCGACCTCCGCCGCGCGGTCGGCGAGGGCCAGCAGCGTGTCGACGCGCTGGTCGAAGTACACCGCCTCCCAGGTGTTGAGCACGACGGGCCGGGGAGCGGTCGGGTACCCCTCCCGGCCGCGGACGAACCCGTGCAGGCGGGCGCCGAGGTCGTCGAGGCCGTCGCCCCACGAGGCGTAGAGCCAGGGCGTCGTGTACGACTCGTCGCGGGCGAGGCGCACCTCGCCGGGCAGCAGCAGCTCGCCGCCGCCGACGACGGCGCGGCCGGTCGGCAGGCGCTCGGCGTAGCTGCGGTGGTTGCCGCTCCACGCGACCTGCACGCCCCAGACCTCCCCCGAGCGGAACCCGAACCCGGCGCGGCCGACGGCGTAGAGCAGCGACGCGTCGTGGCCGGTGCGGCCGTGGCGGCCCTCCGAGGCGTGGGTGCCGACGGTGAAGTCGTGTCGCTGCGGGCTCATCTCGCGCATGTGGCGCCCGGTGAAGTCGAGCACCTCCTGCGCCTCGGCCGGCACCGGCAGCGCGAGCACGAGGCCGTCGAGCGTGTAGACGTCGTCACCCGTGCTGGTGAGCGTCGCCCGGGTGCGCAGCACGCCGCCCTCGGCGAGCTCGACCTCGATCGCGAGCCGCAGCTCCACGGCCTCGTCGGCGAGTTCGACGACGACGCGGCGGTCGCCGACGCGCGGGTCAGGGGAGGCGGGGGTCGAGACCCGCGCACCGGCGAAGGCGGCCGAGAAGTGGCGTCCGTCGCGGTGCCCGCTGAGGCCGGGCGTGCCGTTCCAGCCCGTCGTCTGGTCGGGCAGCAGCCCGAGCGGCACGGGCACGTCGATGCTGTTCGAGACGATCTGCGGCACCGAGGTGCGGACGAGCTCGGCGAGCTCGGCGTCGCTCAGGGCGCCGAGGTCGCGGCCCCAGTGCACGATGCGGGGCACGGTGTCGCCGGCGGCGTCGAGGACGACGCTGACACCTCCCGATCGGAGGTGGAACAGACGGCTGGTGTGTGTCACGGTGGCTTCCTTGCCTCGGACCCGAGCGGGTGATCGACGATGATCGGCGTTGGTCATTATTGCTACGGAAAACACTCGGCGTCAACCCGCCGTGTCGACCGGTCCGGATCACTGCAGTCTCGGCACCTCCGGGCCGCTATGGTTACCGGCAGGGAAACGACATCCGTCCCAGCGTGACGGGTCTGCACAGAGGAGCACCACCATGGGGACACGCGAGACGACGCCGTCCACGATCGCCGTCGAGTCGGCCCGCAGCGTGGCCCGCGAGGTCGTCAAGAACGGCCCGCTGTCGCGCAGCGAGACGGCCCGGCGACTCGACCTCTCCCCCGCCAGCCTGACCCGCCTGACCAAGCCGCTCGTCGAGACCGGCCTCCTCATCGAGGGCGAGGACCGCGCCGACCCCCAGCACGGCCGCATCACCCGGCCGATCGACGTCTCGGCCGACCTCCGGTTCATCGGCGTCAAGGTCACCCTCGACGCGGTCCACGGCGTCGTCACGACCGCCCGCGCCGTGGTGACCGAGCGCCTGGAGGCGCCCCTCGACGCGACCGACCCGGCGACGGTCACCGAGGCGGTCGCCGACGTCGTCCGCCTCCTGCTGGCCCGCGAGCCCCGGGTCGTCGCGGTCGGCGTGGCCCTCGGCGGCCACTCGAGCGACGGCCGCGTCGTCGACGTCTCGCGCTCCCTCGACTGGCACGGCGTCCCGCTCGGCGACGACCTCGAGCGGGCGACCGGGCTGCCGACCGTGGTCGAGAACGACGTGCTCGCCCTGACGCAGGCGCAGCACTGGTTCGGCACGGCGCGGGGCCTGCGCGACTTCGCGCTCGTCACGGTGGGCGTGGGCGTCGGCTGTTCGCTCGTCATCGCCGACCAGGTCGTGCGCCGTGAGGACCCGGACACCCCCACCGTCGGCCACTACGTCATCGACCGCAGCGGCCCGGTCTGCCCCGACGGGCACCGCGGCTGCGCGATCGCCTACCTCTCGTCGCCGACGATGTGCTCCGCCGTCTCGCTCGGCCTCGGCCGCCCGGTCGGCTACGACGAGGTGCTGCAGCTCGCCGCGGACGGCGACGTCGTGGCGAGCCGCGTCGTCCGCGAGTCGGCCGAGGCCCTCGGCCGCCTCATCTCGGCCGTGTCGACGCTGACCGGCATCCAGAACGTGCAGCTGTCGGGCGAGGGCATCGGGCTGGCCTCCGTCGCCCCCGACGCCGTCGAGGCCGGCATCGCCGTCGACCGCCCGGCGTGGGCCCGCCCGCTGACGACGACCATCCAGCCGATGAGCTTCGACGAGTGGGCCCGAGGAGGCGCGGTGGTCGCCCTGCAGTCCTGGCTCGACCGCTACCCGGTCGCCTTCACGGCGGCCGCGCGGAACGCCGAGAGCGCCGCGCCGAGCGAGTCGTCCGTGCCGACGTTGCCCGGGAACACCGCGTAGGGCGTCGCCGACGCAGGCTGCCCGCCGGGCGCGACCCGCGCCTCCTCGTCGGCCGACCGCCAGACGGAGACGGCGCCGGGCAGCAGCGTGCCGAGCACGACCGCGCGGCGCAGCCCCAGGGCCTCGGTCGCGAGGTCGCTCGACGTGATGCCGCCCTTGCCGACGACGAACGACGGCCGGGCACGGGCCACGACGTCGCGGGTGAGGTCGACGAGGGCGCGCGAGACCTCGCGGGCGATGCGGAGGCTGTCGTCGCCGTCGTGCCCGTCGACGCGCACCCGCGACGTCGTCACGAGCACGTCGCGGTCGGCCAGGGCGGCGACCGCCTCCGCCGCCACGCGGTCGACCTCGGCGTCGCGGCGGTCGGCCTGCAGCAGCGTCGGCACGTCGACGACGATCGTGGCGAGCGACGGCCCGGCCTGCCCGCGCAGGTGCTCGACCTGCCGGGTCGTCAGCGGCACGTGCGAGCCGACGACGACGAGGCCGTGCCGCGTCGCGGGGTCGGCGGCGGCGACGTGGCCAGCGAGCTCGTCGGCGGTCAGCGCGGGCCGTGCCCCCTGGCCCACGAGCGGGCGCACGAGGCCGGGGCCGATGCGCCAGAGCAGGTGCCGACCGGTCTGCTCGGCGAGCGTCGCGGCGTCGACGATCCGGGCGAGGTCGTCGTCGGTCTCGGCGTCGACGACAACGTGGCGCCCGCCGCGCACGGCGCCGAGGGCTGCCGCGAGGGCGGCGGCGGGTCCGCGGACGAGCCCGAGGTCGAGCAGGACGACGTCGGCCGCGGCGACGCGTCCGTCAGAGCGCTCCTCGAGCCAGTCGGCGAGGTGCGACGACGAGTAGCCGAAGGTGGGGTCGTCGGCGAAGCTCGACCGCCCTGCGGGCACGACCTCGCCGCCCTCGCGGACGAGGTGCACGCCGTCGACGGTCGTCCGGCCGGCCGACGGGAACGCGGGCACCATGACCACGGCGTCGACGGGCGCGACGTCGGCCAGCTCGGCGACGATCACCTCGACCTCGTCGACGTGGTGGCCGCGCAGGGTCGAGTCGCCCCGGCTGACGAAGCGCAGGCCTGCGGCCTCGTCGCCCGCCGCGGCCAGCACCGCACGGACGACCTCGGCCGTCCGCGCCCGGGCCTCGGCACGGTCGAGGCTGCGGGTGTTCGTGAGCACCGCGAAGCCCGGCCCGGGCCGGTCGAGCGCCCAGCGCACGTCGCCGGGCTCCCACCGCGTGATGATCGGCAGGTCGGCGACGGTCTGCGTGCCGGTGGGGTCGTCGTCGAGGACGACGACCCGGCCGGGCCGACGAGTCGCCGTCGGGGCGGCGGCCGGGTCGTCAGCCGGGTCGGCCGACGCTCCGCCGCCTCGGCCGTCAGCCGACCCGCGCGCGGCCGCGACCTGCTCAGCCACGCGACCGGGCGTGGGCCGCGACGGCCAGGCTGCGTGCGAGGTCGTACGCGTTGCGCGTCGAGGCGAGGGCCGCCGTACCGGTGCCGACGCGGTCGAACGCGGTGCCGTGGGCGGGGGTGCAGACGGGCAGCGGCAGGCCGCCCTCGATGGTGACGCCGCCCTCGAAGCCGATCATCTTCATGGCGATCTGGCCCTGGTCGTGGTACATCGTCACCACGCCGTCGAACTGGCCGTCGCGGGCGCGGAGGAACAGGGTGTCGGCCGGGAACGGCCCCGTCGCGTCGATCCCCGCCTCGCGGGCGAGCGCGACGCCGGGGGCGATCTCGTCGATCTCCTCCCGGCCGAACGACCCGTTCTCGCCGGCGTGAGGGTTGAGGGCGCACACCGCGAGGCGCGGAGCGGCGACCCCGGTGCCCACGAGGGCGTCGTGCAGGAGGCGCGTGGCCGCGAGCACGGAGGTCGCGGTGACGAGGTCGGGCGCGTCCCGGTGCGCCACGTGCGACGTGACGCGCGAGGTCCACAGCCCGGCCATCGCGTTGAGCTCGGTCACGGTGCCGGCGACGTCGAGCCGGTTCTCGAACCAGCGCATCTCGTCCTGCTCGGTCATGCCCGCGAGGTGCAGCGACGACTTGTTGAGCGGCGCGAACACGAGCGCGTCGACCTCGCCCCGGTCGTGGGCGGCGAGCGCCCGCTCGAGGTGGGCGAGCGCCCAGCGGCCGCCGGCCTCGGAGGCGGCGGCGACCGGCACCTCCGTCAGGTCGAGCCCGGTGTCGACGACGGCGATGTGGCCGGCCTGCTCGACGGCCGCGCGGTCGGCGCCGTCGCCGGCGTGCGCGAACCCGCGGTCGAGCTCGGCGGCGGTCGTGAAGACGACCACGTCGTGCGCGTCGTCGGCGGCGAGCTCGGTGAGCAGGCGGGCGACGAGCTCGGGGCCGATGCCGGCCGGGTCGCCCGCCGTGAGGGCGATGCGCGGGCGGTCAGCGCGGGCGGCGAGGGTGTCGAGCTGGTCGAGTGAGGTGGACGTCATCGTCGGTTCTTCCGTTCGGGAGCAGCAGTCGCCGCCAGCCTATGCTTTCCACGCCGGAAAACACAGCCCGGCCTCGCCGCCCCTCTCGCCGCGCCCCTCGAGAGTCCCCAGATCGACCTCCCACCGCCTCCTGGGGTCGGATCCAGGCCCCTCACCTCCGGTGAACCGACGCGAACGGCTGTCGGGACGCCCAGGAAGAGCCATTCCTGACGGTTTACCCCCGCCGGTGAACCGAGCCGTCACCCCCGCTACACCTGTCGTCCACATCTCCCTGGTCTGATCGCCGAGGCCCACCCCCGAACGCGGGGAGGTGCCTCCACGATCACGAAGGACAGGCATGACCACCACCCCCACGGCCCCCCGACGCTCGGGCCACCGCGCCCGCGTCGCCGCCGCGCTCCTGCTCGTGACGGCCACCGCCGTCGGAGCCACGAGCACCGTCACCTCGGCCTCCGCCGACGACGCCGTCCCGCTGCTGACCACCGAGTCGACGGCGTGGAGCTACCTCGAGACCGGAGCCGACCCGGCTGCCGGCAGCACCGACCCGCTCAGCTGGACCGACGCCTCCTACGACGACTCGTCGTGGCGGACGGCCGAGGGCAGCTTCGGCGCCAAGGGCGGCAAGGCCACAGGCATGGGCGGCGGCTACGCCGTCGACACGCTGCTGCAGCAGTACCTGCCCGACGGCACCGACGTGCCGACCTACTTCTTCCGCACCTCGGTCGACCTCACCGCCGACCAGATCGCGGGCTGGAAGTCGCTCACCGCCGACGTCGTCCACGACGACGCGCTCGTCGTCTACGTGAACGGCGAGAAGGTCGTCGGCTACGAGGATGCGCGCGTCGCCGAGCACACCGGCAACGTCGGCTACGCGGGCGACGGCGGCGGCGACCCCGACCGCTCGACGTTCTCGGTCGACAGCTCACTGCTGCGCGCCGGCGAGAACACCGTCTCGGTGGCGCTCTACCAGGACCGCTCGACCAGCTCTGACATCTACTTCGACTTCCTCTCGCTCACGCCCGTCTCGGCGAGCGCCGAGGCCACGATCAGCGACGTGTTCCTGAACGTCGGGGCCGACGAGTCGCAGCGTGCGGTGTCGTGGTACTCCGACTCGACCAGCCCCGAGGAGGCGCAGCTCGCGCCCGCGGAGGACGTGACGGACGGCGCCTTCCCGGCCGCCGCCTCCTCGTTCCCCTCCACCACGGGCGTCGCCACCGACGGCCAGAACTGGCACCACGCGACGGTGACGGGCCTCGTGCCCGGAACGTCGTACAGCTACCGTGTGGGCAGCGAGACCGACGGCTGGTCGGAGACGTGGACCTTCGAGACGCAGGCCGAGGGCGACTACGGGTTCCTGTTCATCGGCGACGCGCAGATCGGCGCCGGCGAGACCGCGCGCGACACCGCGGGCTGGGTCGAGACCATGGACACGGCCGCGACCGCGTTCCCCGACACGAGCTTCGTGCTGAGCGCGGGCGACCAGGTCAACACGGCGTCGAACGAGCTGCAGTACGACGGGTTCCTCGCGCCGCCGCAGACGAAGTCGCTGCCGTTCGCGACGAACATCGGCAACCACGACGTGGCGAGCCTCGCCTACGAGCAGCACTTCGCCATGCCGAACGTCAGCGCGACGGCGGGCAAGCCCGACGCCGCCCGGGCCGGCGGCGACTACTGGTTCATCTACCAGGACACCCTCTACATCTCGTTCAACTCGAACGACCGCGACGACGCCGGCCACGCGGCCTTCGCGCGCGAGGTCATCGCCGAGCACGGCGACGAGGCGCGCTGGCGCATCGTGACGTTCCACCACTCGGTCTACAGCGTCGCGTCGCACGCGACCGACGGCGACATCGTCACCCGTCGTGCCGAGCTGCCGCCCGTGATGAGCGAGCTCGACGTCGACCTGGTGCTGATGGGCCACGACCACGTGTACGTGCGCAGCTACCTGATGAGCGGCACGACTCCCGTGCACGCCGACGAGCCGGTCGACGGCACCGTGTCGCCCGAGGGCGACGAGGTGCTCTACGTGACGGCGAACTCGTCGAGCGGCAGCAAGTACTACGACATCCAGTCGCAGGACTTCGACTTCAGCGCCGTGCAGAACCAGGAGTACACGCCGAACTTCACGAACGTCGAGGTGTCCGACGACGCCATCGCGATGACGACGTACCGCACCGCGGACATGACGGTCGTCGACCAGGTCACCCTGTCGCGGCCGGCCGACCCGACCGAGCCCCCGGTCGACCCGACCGAGCCCGGCACGCCGCCGACGGACCCGACCGACCCCGGCACCACGCCGACCGACCCGGGCGACGGCGGCGAGCAGCCCGGCACCGGCGACGACGAGCCCACGGCCGTGCCGCTGTCGGAGCTGACGGAGGCGACCCACACGCTGGTCGTGACCGCGGTCGACGAGGCCGAGGGCACCCTCACCGCGACCGTGCCGCGCCGTCTCGCGGGCGCCGCGCTCGACTGGTTCGTGCACTCGGAGCCCGTCTACCTCGGCGACGACCCCAGTGACGACGACGGCGTGGTCACGCTGCGCCTGCCCGAGGGCCTCGGCGCCGGCACCCACACGCTCGTCGGCCAGACCGACGCCACGGGCGCCGAGACGTGGGGCACCTTCGAGCTGACGGCGATCTCCGACCCGGTCGTGGTCGACCCGGGCGCGACCGGCCCCGGCGCGACCGGCCCGGCTGCGACCGGCCCCGGCGCGGGTGACGGCGTCCGCCCGGGCGGAGCGCTGGCCTTCACGGGCGCGGAGGCGCTCCCGCTCGCCGCGGGCGCCCTGCTGGTGCTGCTCGCCGGGCTCGCGCTCGTCGTGCGGGCCCGCCGCCGCCGCGCCTAGCCCGCGCCGCCCGAGGGGCGCCGGAGCACCGCACCCCAGCGGAGCCCCGGCGCCCTTCCCCGTCGAGAGGCCCCGAACCGTCCTTCCCTCCCCTAGGGAGAACGGTTCGGGGCCTTTCCCCGTGCCGGTGAAGGGCATCCCTGCCACTGGCGGATCTCTCATAGGGTGGCGGCATGTCAATTCCTCATTCCGGCCGCGCCGACGGTCGAGTCGCTGGGCGCCCTGACGACGGGCTCGTCGGCGCGTGACGACCTCCCCGCTCGCCGCGAGGCCCCGGTCCCTGCTGTCCGTGCTGCCCTGGACGAGCGCGGCCGGGGCTGCCGCACTCGTCCTCCTCGCCTCCTTCGTCTTCGCGATCGGCCTCGTCGCCACCTCGCCCTCCCCGGGGTGGCGGCGCCCCCTCGACCTGCTCGAGGCGATGTCGCCCGCGGTCGCGGTCGCCCTCGCGCTGGCCGTCGTCGGCTTCGTGCTGGGCGCCCTGGCGGCCCTCCCGGACCACCTCATCCGCGGCCGCCTCCCGCCGCTGGTCGGCGAGCTGCTCGCGGTCGCCCTCCTGACCACGCTGGTGACGGGCCCCTACTCCGCCCTGACGAGCCCCTTCGACGGCGTCACTCCCCTGCCACACGCGGTCGAGGTCGCCGTCGTCGGCATCGTGACCGCCCTCGCGACCGCACTCGTCGCGTCGTGGCACACCCGGCGTGAGCACAGGAGGCGCCCCTGACGACCCCGCACCGGTCGCCGTCGGCCTCCCCCGGTCAGCACGCACACCCGAGGAGGCGTCGTCGAGTGGTCAGAATCGGTCCCTCGAAGGCCCCCGAGGCACCGGAACCGACCGATCGACAGACCCGAGGAGGCGGGGGCCGGCTCGACCGGCACGCTCACTCCGCCGAGGGCGCCACCAGCCCCGTCTCGTACGCCACGATGACGAGCTGGGCCCGGTCGTGGGCGTCGAGCTTGGTCATGACGCGGTTGACGTGGGTCTTCGCCGTGTGCGGCGAGATGACGAGGTCGGACGCGATGTCGGCGTTGGTGCGGCCGCGGGCCACGAGCAGCAGCACCTCTCGCTCACGGTCGGTGAGGTGCGCGAGGCGCGGCGGCACGGCCCGGTGACCCGCACCTCCCCCGCCCTCGACCGGCCCGCCCGACACGGGGTCGAGAGCACGAGGAGGCGGCAGCACGTACCGCGCGATGAGCGCGCGGGTGGCCGCCGGCGACAGCAGTGCCTCGCCGGCGTGGACGGACTGGACGGCGCGGACGATCTCGTCCGGCTCCGCGCCCTTGCCGATGAAGCCGCTCGCTCCGGCGCGCAGGGCGGCGACGACGTTCTCGTCCTCCTCGAACGTGGTGAGGACGAGCACCTTCGTGTCGGCGAGCTCCGGGTCGGCGCAGATCTCGGCCGTGGCGCCGATGCCGTCGAGCACGGGCATGCGGATGTCCATGACGACGACGTCCGGGCGCAGCTCCGCCGCGCGGGTGACCGCGTCGCGACCGGTCACCGCCTCGCCCACCACCTCGAGGTCGTCGGTCGCCTCGAGGATGTCGACCACGGCCTGGCGGATCAGCGACTGGTCGTCGACGACCAGCACGCGCGTCACGAGGCGCCGCCCCGGTCGACGGGCAAGGGCAGCTGCGCCGCGAGGCGGTGGCCGCCGACCCCGACGCCGGTCTCGAGGGAGCCGCGCACGGCCGCCACCCGCTCGCGCAGGCCGAGCAGCCCGTAGCCGCCACGACGGTCGGCGTCGCGGTCGTCCGCGCCGCCCACGCCGTCCTCGCCGCGCGGGTCGACGCCGCGAGGGTCGACGCCGCGCGGGTCGCCGCCGCGAGAGCCGTCGCCGCCGCCCTGCTCCCCTACCGGGTTCGTCACCACCACCGACACCTGGTCGTCGTCGACCGCCACCAGCACGTGCGCCCGGCCGCCGCTGCCGTGCTTGAGCGCGTTGGTGAGCCCCTCCTGCACCACGCGGTAGGCGACGAGGTCGACGGCGCCGGCGACCCGGCCCAGGGCGCCCTCGACGCGGGTCGTGACGGCGAGCCCGGCGTCGCCGAAGGCCGCCACGAGCTCGTCGAGCCGGTCGAGCCCGGGCTGCGGCGCGGCCGGCCCCGCCGCGTCGTCGGTCCGGAGCACCTCGAGCAGGTCCCCGATCTCGCCGAGCACGGTGCGGGAGGCGCGGCGGATGGTCGCGAGGGCGGTCACCGCCTTCTCGGGTCGCGTCTCGATCGCGGACGAGGCGACCCCGGCGTTGAGGCTGATGACGGAGATCTGGTGGGCGACGGTGTCGTGCAGGTCGCGGGCGATGCGGAGCCGCTCCTCGGCGACCCGGCGACGGGCCTCGGCCTCGCGGGTGCGCTCGGCCCGCTCGGCGCGCTCGGTGACGGCCTCGACGAACTCGCGGCGCGACCGGTTCGCGTCGCCGGCGGCGGCGGCGAGGGCGATGAGCAGGGCGAACTGCACGACGCGCGGGTCGGACACCCCGGTCAGCGTGGCCAGGTAGCTGAGGCCGACGACGACTGCCGCCGCGACGGCCGCGACGACGAGGGCCCGGCGCCGGTTCGACCGGGACGCGATGCCGAAGACGACGATCGCGACGGCGAGCACCGTCCCCGGCGACAGCGTGCCGAGCAGCGCCGCGGCGCCGAAGAGCGCGAGCACGGCGGCGAGCACCGCGACCGGCCGGCGCCGTCGGAGCAGCAGCAGCGCGGCGGGCGCGACGACGATCGCGACGACGAGCCCGGACGTCGGCCGGAACTCCGGCAGGGGGAAGGGCACGAACGCGGCGGCGGCGACGAGCACCACGGCGACCGTGTCGGCGACCCACCCGGGGACGCGGCTGTGTGGCCAGGCCGGCTCGCGCCTCCGGTCGTCCGTCGTGGTCATGAGCCCATCGTGCCCTGGAACCCGGGCCGCCGAGTCACCCTGCCGCGTCAGGTCGCGCCGAGCCGCGTACCGCGGACGCGGTACGGCAGGTGTCCGCGCCGGGGTGACGTGCCCGTCGAGGCCGTTCGCGAGAGTGGTGACGGGCCACCGGAGACGCCGTCGGCCCGAGCGACAGGAGCACCATGACACCGATCATCTCGGTCCGAGACGTCCGCCGGTCGTACGGCCGCGGCGCGAACCGGTTCGACGCCCTGAAGGGCGTCAGCCTCGACATCGCCGAGGGCGAGAGCGTCGCCATCGTCGGCAAGAGCGGCTCGGGCAAGTCGACGCTGATGCACGTGCTGGCCCTGCTCGACGCCCCGACGTCGGGCACGGTCGAGCTCGAGGGCGTCGACACCGGCACGCTGGCCGGCGGGCGCCTGAACCGCACCCGCAACAAGACGTTCGGCTTCGTGTTCCAGCAGTTCTTCCTCACCGCGAACGCGTCGGTGCTCGAGAACGTCGTGCTGCCGATGACGATCGCGGGGGTGTCCCGCGGCGAGCGCCGTCGGCGTGGCCTGGCCGCCCTCGAGCAGCTCGAGCTGGGCGACAAGGCGGCGAGCAAGGCGCGCGACCTGTCGGGCGGGCAGAAGCAGCGCACGGTGATCGCCCGGGCGCTGGTGAACGACCCGCGCGTCATCTTCGCCGACGAGCCCACCGGCAACCTCGACACCGCCACCGGGGCCGTCGTCGAGGACATCCTCTTCTCGCTGCAGCGCGAGCACGGCATCACGCTGATCGTCGTCACCCACGACGAAGAGCTGGCGGCCCGCTGCGACCGCCGCATCGTCGTCCGTGACGGCCTGATCGTCGACGAGCGGAACGAGGTGGCCGCATGACGACCGTCGACCTGCTGACGACCGCGGTGGCGAACACCTTCCGGTCGAGGACGCGCTCGGTCCTCACCGTCCTGGCCATCGTCGTGGGGGCGTTCACGCTCACCCTGACGAGCGGGCTGGGCACCGGCATCAACCAGTACCTCGACGACACGGTCGCCGCGGTCGGCTCGACGGACACGATGACCGTGTCGAAGACCGTCGAGGACTCGACCGGGCTCGGCGCCGCCGACTCGGGGCCCGCCGAGTACGACCCCGACCGCATCGCGTCGACCGGCCCCGGTGCGCCCGGCGCGACGGTCGTCGCGCTCACCCCCGAGGACCTGGAGGCGCTGGGCACGATCGAGGGAGTCCTCGCCGTCCAGCCCGTCGAGTCGATCACGCCGGACTACGTCGAGGGCGCGAGCGGCACGAAGTACGTGGCGACCGTCGGCGGCCTGGTGTCCGGGCAGCAGGTGGCCGTGACGGAGGGGGCGCAGCCGGACGACGACGCGACCGGTCTCGAAGTGGTGATCCCCACCTCCTACGTGGCGCCCCTGGGCTTCGCGGACGACGCCGACGCGGTCGGCCAGCCCGTCACCATCGCGGTGACCGACGCGACGCGGGCGCAGCACACCGTGACCGCGACGGTGGTCGGGGTCGCCGAGGAGAGCCTCGCGTCGCCCGCCGGTGCGGCGATCGTGCCGAACGCGGCGCTGAGCACGACCCTGTTCGACACGCAGAACGTCGGGGTGCCGGCCGACCAGGTCGACCGGTACGCGGAGGCGAGCGTGCGGTTCGCCGACGACGCGAGCGACGTGCAGGTCGACGAGCTGAAGGATCGGCTCACGGCCGCCGGCTTCACGGGGACGACCGTGGCCGATCAGCTGGGCACGATCAAGACGGTGATCGACGGCATCGTGCTGGTGCTGAACGCGTTCGCGGTGATCGCGCTGCTGGCCGCGAGCTTCGGCATCGTGAACACGCTGCTCATGTCGGTGCAGGAGCGGACGCGCGAGATCGGCCTGATGAAGGCGATGGGCATGGGCAGCGGTCGGGTGTTCGCGCTGTTCAGCCTCGAGGCGGCGTTCATCGGGTTCCTCGGCAGTGCGATCGGGGCGGGGCTGGCGATCGGCGTGGGCAGCGTGGTGAGCGCCTCGCTGGCCGGGTCGCTGCTGTCGGGCCTGCCCGGGCTGACCCTGATCGCGTTCGACCCGGCCGCGATCGCGCTGATCGTCGTCGTGGTGATGGCGGTGGCGTTCGTGGCGGGCACGCTGCCCGCGGCCCGCGCGGCCAAGGCGGACCCGGTGGCGTCGCTGCGGTACGAGTGAGGCGGGGGCGGGTCAGCCGATGGATGCCAAGACGGCGCTGGCGACGCCTGCGAGGACCGCGAGCAAGACACCCCCGGATGCCGCCACTGCACCGAGGGCCGTACCGACCCGCCACTGCCGGCGACGCCGCGCGGCGTCGTCGATGTCGCGGCGCAGGCGCTCAAAGCGGTGTTCATGGCGGAGGGTGTCGGTCAGCACCAGCGCTTGGGTGTGCCAGGTGGCTCGCTCTTCGGCGACCAGCGTCAGGTAAGCCAGGGCTTCTTCGGAATGCATGCGGGGCAGGGAGAAGAGCCACCGTCGCAGTTGTGAGGCCGTGACGACGCGGACCGTCGGCGTCTTGTCGCCGAAGCGCAGCGACGCCGCACCGACGACGACGATCACCGGCACGACGGCCACCTCAGCCCCCGCGGCTGCGGACACGAGACGAGAGGCGCGCTGCGCTTCGAAGACCGAGGCGCGAGCGTAGGAAGTGCGGTGACCGTTGACCATGATGGTCCCGCCGCCGACCCAGACCTTCGCCTCGGCGTGGTTCTTGGTGTTGATGGTGAACACGCCGGTCGGGCCGATGAGCACGTGGTCGATGTCGGACGCGCCCGATCCGACCGGTACGGAGTGCAGGACGGTCCAGTCTGGTCCGAGGTCGCTGAGTACGCGGGCCACCTCTATCTCGCCCAGGGCGCCCTTGTACCAGCTGACGGCGTCGGGCCTCAGGGGCGAGCGGCCGAGGAGACGCTGGCGACGGGTCAGGCCGGGTGCCGCGGCCTGGAGTCGGAGGCATTCCTGCATGACCGAGTAGGCGGGTCGACGCGCCCGCAGGGTCAAGGCCGCGCTGCCGCGTGGCACGGTGTCGCTCATGTCGTTCCCCCTCGTTGTCACGCTATGAGGAGTCACGACGCGGATTCGAGCCCCCGTTTGGGGCGATACGGCCGGGCCCATCGAGCACGCCAGGCACGTCTAATTGCAGCGCGTCAGCGTCGATGCTCACGCCGCATGCGAGCAAGAATTGGAGTCCAGGGCGGCACCGTGGGCTGATCCGGAGCCGGCCTCACCGATCGCAAGCGACGCCGTCCCCGTCGCGGTCGAGATCGTAGACATCACTGCCGACGATGGTGACGGGACCCTGGACGTACGCGGGCCCGTTGCCGCTGCCGCCGGCGCAGTCCACGTCCGAGGCCACGGGGACGCATGCACCTGCGTAGTTGGAGTCGCACCCGCCGACCGCCGAGGCGGCGACAGGCGCCGGGGCCACGTAGGGCTGACGCGTGCCGATGCTGGTGACTTGTTGGACGGGGGCGGCCACGACGTTCTCAGCCACGACGACCCGCCCGCTCTCGACTCCGTCCGTATAGGTGACCTCATACGTGAGCACCTTGGACCCGTCCTGTCCCGTCACGCTGATCGCGTCTTGGCCGATATCCCTGGTCGGGTCGTCGACAGTCACGGCATCGAAGGGAAGCACCTCAGTGACGTCCTCTCGTTTGATCGAAATGACCGGTGTCGGTGCCGCGGATGGCTCGATGGCAGCGAGGCCGGCGGGTGCGGCGGTGTTCTCGGATGAGGCACCGCAAGCAGACAGGCTGAAAGCAAGGACGACCGATACCGAGATCGCGACCGCTCCCCTTGTCAACTTTGCCGTGGCGGTCGAGCGTCGTTCCTCGTTCATTCGTGGCCCCCTGCACCCTCAGCCGCATTTCGGCCCGCGAGTGATCCTCATCGACCACAGGTGCACCTGCCACCCCCCTTTCGAGCAGCGTCTCACTGCATCGTTGCGCTCAGGTCGCGGAAGGCTCGTTCGGTTTCAGCCCCGCATGCACCATCGCCTGGCGGTACGTCTCCACCGTGTCGTCGAATGCGTCCTCCCGCTGCTGGCGAGGCAGGATGAAAGCACGGTTGCTCGTATGCCGCGCATCCCAGGTGTGGATACCGCGCTCACGAACGAAAGGCCCTACCAAGCGGATCGATCGAAGTAACTGCGCAGAACGGTGAGCGTCACTACCGTGGGCGACGATCGACACGACGTTTGGGCAGAGCTCCAAAAATCGTCGGAGGACGAGCACACCTTGCTCGAGGTGGTCGCGGGTCAGGCCATCGGGAAGCTGAGCGTGCACGAACCAGGGAAAGGCGTTCCACGGCACGACGTTCTCGGAATCTATCCCGGCGGCTGTGTAGACCTTCAACATCCGTTCGGCAGACGCGTCGTCGTTCTCCGCCGACAGCATCCCGCTCCCTGTGCTCCCGCCAGCACCTGGACCTGGGTTGGAGGACAACGACAGAATGCGTGCAACGCGTGGATCGTAGTGCGGAGCGACCCAGGGCACGCCTTCTAGCTCAGGGCGCTCGGCGCTGAGGCGCCTGACCAAGTCCGAGACCGGGGCCATGTGCTCGTCATCAACGGCCTGAAGCTGACTCTGTCGATAATGGGGATCCTTCATCCGACGTGGGATCACAAAGCTTCTCCGTTCAGGTGAAACAACGACCAGATCACGACTTTCCGGAGTCCGTGTTCTTGGGTCGCTGCCTGTTCCACAATTGCGAGCCGTAAAAAGACCTCAGCACGCGTGCCTCCTGCGCTCGGGCCGAGACCGCATCGACTGTCGTTGCCCACCGGACCTCGACGTCTGCCGCTCTATGGCAGCCTTCGCACACTCTCTCGTTTTGGTGCCTTCCAAGTTCGTGAGCAGCCCTAACCGACTAGTCACCCGCGTCACGTCCGACAGAGCACGACCGAGTGCAGCCTCTGCGAAGCAGGACACGGCTCCCCGACCGCGCAGGTAGATGTCAAGTCTTTCCCCGCAGACCTGCGCCACTATGTTCGCCTGCCATGCCGACATAGACGACCTTGCTCGTCGCCCGCGAGCGGAACATGTACGCGCCTGGCACGGTCGGGGCCATTGTCGCGACGTCGAAAGAGTGTGACCAGGACGGCAACTCCGCGAGACCGTCCATCGGAGGGGAGACCGAACCGGACGCGAAATACGAACGGGCGGAGTCTGCTCGCACGTCGTCGAGCCGCCATCGCTCGTAGTCGACATGCCCGCCAGCGTGGGGTGTCCGAACGTACTTGCACATTGCCCGCCCGGGGACGGCGAGTTCCTGCGGTGTCACCAACGTGGACGTCATGCCGAGAAGTACCTCTCGATGTAGGCCCGCATGCCGGGGTCCACTGCATAGATGTACGTCCCACGGATGCCCCGAGTCAGCAGCACCCCGTAGATGTTGCTGATGAACTCGCGCAGCTCGGTGTCGGAGTACGACCGCCCCAGCTGCTTGTTGTTCTCGGCACCCTTGGTGTCGAAGTACGAGGCACGATCGACGAAGAGCTCGTCACGATCAACGTCGTAGCGCAGATCCCCGCCGATGACTACACCCGCGTAGTTGAGGTCGTATCCCTGCACCGTATGGATCGAGCCGACTTGCTCCAAGGCTCCCTGCGACGCGATCCAGTCCTTCGAGGCCCTGTTCCACTGAAGCGCGACACCATCGAGCTCGATGTCGGCCGCTCCGGAATCTTTGCGTGAAGCCCACTTCCAGGCGTAACCGGCGACAAGTCGGGCAAGACCGTGCTCAGCATCCCGCGCTCGGATTTCCGCGTGCATCTCCGATAGATCGGTGAAGACCCGAAGGTCGTAGCCCTTGAACCTCTGCGGCAGAACGCTGCCTGCGACACGGCCCGCACGAGGCACGCGTAAAACGTCTCGGACGTAGGCGACATAGTCAGCCCCTGCCTGGACCCGCATCTGCGTCGAGAGCCGGTATCGCCGGTCACGGGCCTGAGCAGCCTCGAGGAGTTCGACGACTGACTCCTTTGACAGATCGGCCGGCCTCACGCTCTGTGCCTCGTCGAGCAAGAGGATCTGGTGGCGGCTCTTCGCGCGAATCCAGTCGAGCTGCGTCTTCGCGAGGTCGTCGGTCCCGAAGAGGCGCCTGTTGATGATCGGGAACTTCGCGTTCAGCACGCCCGTCGACTGGTTCGCCCGTTGGTTTAGCCGATGCGCCTCATCGACGAGAAGCAAGTCCCATTCACCATCCGCCTGCCCTACCTCGAACGGCGTCAACACCATGGCCGCGTCGAGCCCAGGCGTCTTGCGGAACACTCGCTTGATGGACTCACGGAGCGATTGCTGAGGCACGACGATGCCGACTCGCAGGTCTGCGAGCAGAGCCGGGTGCTCCCCAAGGAAGAAGTCCGCGAAGAGCGAGTCCCTGTCGAAGTCGTCCGAAGGAGGCGCGGAGCCGATATCGACGAGCAGCTTGAGCAGGTAGATGGCGACGACGGTCTTGCCGGTGCCCGGGTGTCCCTGAATGACGATGGTGTCGCCACGCTCGTCACGTAGGTCGGCGAACAGCCCTTCCAAGATGTCCTCGAGAGCCGCGGCCTGGTCTTGCGTCAGCGCCTTGAACGGCGACAGTTTGAAGAGGTCGCTGTTCTCGATCTCGGGGATCGGACGCGTGAACACGCCCTCGGCGAGGAGCTGCTGCACGACATCCGCGAACACGTCCCGGTATCGCTCACGGTCGTAGTAGTTGGCCGAGGTGATGCCGTCGTTGCGGTTGAGAACGCTGTAAGCCCCATCTGCTGACAGCAGTTGGATGAGCCGCGACTCGAGATCTAGACACGCCGACTTGTTGAAGGTCTCATTGACGACGACCCGAACTGTGTCGAGTTGGCCCTTATCGGGGTTGGCGAGATGCTGGCGCATTCGGCCCGCAGCATTGCGGGTTTCCCCAACGTAGACATCCCTGGGACGTCCATGCCGTGGCTCGCCCGTGCCCTCAGGTTTGGACTGATCGAGAACGTAGACAACTGGCCAATCGACGTTACGCGCATCGGTGAGTGCCCAGACGTCCAGCGCATCCCGCTCGAAGGGAACCCTGACGATGTCAGAGGGCATCGTATCTCTCGCTCCGGCCGCGGGCCTTGTCCACGGGATATTTCTCACGAGTGACGGCGAGCTTCTGCAGGACTATTTGCTCCGGGTCCACACCAAGCTTGTCAGCCAAGAGGAGACAGTAGGTCAGTACATCGGCGAGCTCATCTTGGACCTTGGAGGGATCGAAGTCGGTTCCCCACTGGAAGCACTGCAGCAACTCGCCGGCCTCGATGGCGACGCTCTTCGCCAAGTTCTCCTCCGAATGGAACTGCCCCCACTCGCGGTCTGCAACGACGCCCTTGACCGCATCCACCGGCGAACCCTTGGTCATGCCGACGACTGTATCAGCGCAGCGAAAGCGCAATCGATGCTGGCGGTAAGTCGCCGACACACCCTTGCCTTAGTCTCTTACACCCCAATGACACCCTCGAACCACCCGTTTCGCGCAACACCTTTACGTTCGGCGAGCACTTGCATCGCTTCATGGAGACTTCGTGGGATCTGCAACCTGGTGACATGACCACACGTGCCGCGTTATCCGCCCGGTATGGCGGAAGCGTTTATACGGGCGGAATAGTGCCGTCGAGGACGAGCGATTACGTCATGGTGTTGTCCGACATTACAGAAGGTGCGCATTTCGGTTACGCCCAACATGACGGGGTCACAGACGCAGGCGAAGGCTTCGACTACACCGGCGCGGGCCAAGTGGGGGATCAAGAATTTCTCCGCGGCAATCGGACTCTCGTCAACCATGCTGAGGAAAACAAGCGACTGCAGCTGTTCGTCGCCGCAGGCACTCTCCCCGGGTCGGGCAGGAAACAACAGGAATACGTTGGGGAATATCGAGTCCGGCAGGATGATCGTGGGCCGTTCCACTATGCCCGGGCAGTTGACAGCCGAGGTCAGGACAGGACGGTCATCGTCTTTCACCTCGAGCGACTCAGCTCCGGGACGGCTCCGGTCCGTGTTCCTCGTTCCCAGCCAGCAACCGAGCCCAAAGCGCCATTTCAGGTCCCCCTCGAAGTGGATCGCACGTACGTCTCCGCACGGCGCGCCTCGGAAGCCGCAACTACGCGCCGACGCGAGGCAGAACTGACCAGCATGTTCAATTCCTGGCTTGCGATGCAGGGCAGGTCAGCCAACAGGTGGGCCATACCCATCGACAGCGGGGCGGCCCTGCTCACGGACTACTACACGGACGATGACAACACCCTCTTCGAGGCCAAAGCTTCAGCAAGTCGGAACGACGTGAGGATGGCGATCGGTCAGCTGCACGACTACAGACACAACCTCGGCGTCGTCAGCCTGCGATGTGCACTGCTCCTCCCGGATGAACCGGCTCCGGATCTGGTCGACATGCTCAGGAGCATCGGCTTCGGCTGCGTAGTGGGGGCTGGCACTGGATTTCGATGGCTCATCGAGGCCTCGTAGCTGATGCAAGCTTGGGTAGGCACACCACATCAGCCGACAGCAACACCTCGCCGTTCTGTCCTGACGGAGGCGACGAGAGAGTGCTCGTTCAGAGAGAATGAGCCTCGCCGAATGGATTGATCCGGCGAGGCAGATGGTGGGCTGTCTCAAGAACTCCCCAAAGCCCGCAGTGGCGAGGATCGCGGCGCTGCCGCAGCGCGCCCTATTCTCCGACGAGCCGTCGCCTATCCCCTGACGGTGGCGCCCCCTCGAGCATCACCTCTTGATCAGGCGTTTCTCCGGCGAGGTCTTCCGCGACGCCTACCATCGGCGTCAGGCATCGGAAGTGGAGCACCTCCGCGAAGGACAGGTGTCAGACCCGACTAGCGCCACCCGACGGGGCAAGGCTTGCGACAACTACCCCCTTCCACTCAGCATCAGACGCAACAAAGCTGCCCGCGCCGAGATGACTCCGGGCCAACGGCAGCTGGTGGTTCTGCTCAGTGGTCGTGGAAAGGGGCCACTTCGGGAGTCCACAAAGTCCACAAACTGGTACTGTCGCGTCATGGGCGGTAGTTCCGACGACTTTCTCAACGTTCGCGAGACGGCGAAGCGACTTGGTGTGCACGAGAACACCGTGCGCAACTGGGTCAAGGCGGGACAGCTCCCCGAGGCTCGCCTGCCTGGCTCTCGCTTCCACCGCTTTCGCCTCGCGGACGTCGAACGACTCATCGCAGCTCGAGGCGCAGTAACGACACCTTCCCTGCAGACCGAACGTCGCATGTTTAACCCGGAGTTGGTCACCGCGAGTCAGCTCAGTCAATGGGCAACCGCGCGCCAACGCGACGCGCAGGAGCATTTCCCAGAACTCGTTCGTCGCCTGCTCGCGGAGACGCCCGGCGTCTCCAACATATCCGTCCGAGCCGGCGACGGTGTGGCACTTCCCGGATGGGACGGGAGGGCTGAGTCGTCCGGCTCTGCGTTCATCCCGTCAGGTGTCCTCGCACTTGAGTTCGGCGTCGACAAGAGTCCGAAGGGGAAGGCGTCAGAAGATTACGCAAAGCGCTCGGAACAGAGTACGTCGGACAGCACCTTCGTGTTCGTGACTCCCCGGCGATGGGCCGAAGGCGCTGCCTGGGCTGTAGAACGTCGGGCGGAGGGTTACTTCGCCGACGTCCGCGTGATCGACGCGGACGATCTAGAGGGCTGGCTGCAGGCGTCCCCGGCCGCCCACCACTGGATTTCGGAGCATCTCGGGTTGCGGCCGCGCGACGCGCAAACGGTCGACGCATGGTGGGGCAGTCTCAAGGCGTCAACTGATCCCGCGTTACCAATCACGCTCTTCCTGGCTGGCCGACTCACCGAAGCCGAGAAGCTGAAGCAGCGATTGTCGGCCCCGGCGCAGCTAACGGTGGTCCAGTCCGAGTGGGATCAGGACGTGATTGGCTTCGTCCACGCAGCCCTGCAAACTCAGTTTGGCTCGGCGGGGGAACTCGCACCGGCGCTCTTGATCATCCGGTCAGCAGAGGTATGGGACCGTGTCGTCGAGCAGCCCGGCCGGTCGGTTCTGGTTCCTCTCTTCGAGGGTCCCAGTCTCGACACCGCCATCAACCGCGGCCACCACGTAATCATCGTCGTCGAAGGATCCACCGTGACTCGGCGGGCAGTCGACCTCCCACTGCCTCGCCTCGAACGGCTCGCGGCTGCCGAAGCGTTCCGGGAGGCGATAGTCCCATTCGACAGGGCGGATCGGCTCGCCGTCCTCGGTCGACGAAGCATGCCAGCCCTCGTGCGATACCTCTCACGCGACCCAAGGATTCGTCGCCCTCACTGGGCCGAGCAGCCGGACGCCTCGATCCTCGCGCCCCTCGCCATCATCTGTAGCTGGACCGAGAATGCCGCAGACCTCGCCGTGATCGAGCAGGTGACCGGGCGCTCCTGGCAGGAAGTGGAGCAGACCGTCCAACGAGTATCCATGTCAGGAGACCCTCTCCTGCGCAAGATTGGGTCTCAATGGAGCTTCGTCTCACCCGAGGAAGCATTCCTGTTACTTCGCGACTCGATCTCTCCGTCGACGTTCGAGCGCTGGGGTGAGCAGGTGAGCAACGTGATGCTGCTGGAGGACTCGATACTCGAGCTGGACGGGAGCGCGCGTCTACTCGCGAGGATGAATGGAGAAGGCCGCCCACATTCCGGGGTCTTGCGCCGAGGATTAGCTCGAGGGTTTGCTCTCATGGGGTCAATGGGTGTCGATACGTTCGCGGACGGCAGCCGCTCGTTGGCGGATCTCGCGGCTGCGCTTGTCAGCCGCCTGCTGGAGACCGCTAACGCCGATGCCTCAGGCCGCACCTGGCAGGTGCTTGCTGAGGTCCTCCCCCTGCTCGCCGAGGCTGCTCCAGACGCTTTCTTGACCGCCCTCGAGGACGATCTCACGAGTGAGTCCGCAGTGGTACTGAGGCTGTTTCAGGAAGAGGACGGCCTGGCTGGCTTCGGCCCTTCGTCGCCACATCCTTCTTTGCTGTGGGCAATCGAAACGGTGTGCTGGTCGCCCTCGCATCTCGTCCAAGGCGCGCAAGTGCTGGCACACCTCGCGGTCCTTGATCCGGGGGGCAGGACTGCCAACCGCCCGCGCGCAAGCCTGGCTACTGTCCTCTGTGGCTGGGTACAGAACACCGCAGCCTCGCTCGAGGTGCGTCTGGAGGCGATCGCCGCTGTCGAACGTATCTCGCATGCTGTGGGATGGCAGCTCCTCCTCGAACTCTGGCCTTCTAGGCACAGAGTCGTCATTCCTCCGGCGTCGCCCCGCTTCCGTGATGACTGGAGTCCAAGTTCTCGGTCAGTGTCGATGGCCGATTGGATCGCCACGGTGAGGCGGCTTGTGGACTCTGCCATCAGGCTTGCCGCAGGCTCGCCCGCCCGCCTTGCAGAGCTGGTCGGTAACATCTCGACAGTTCCAGAGGACGATCGAGCTCGAATCGTCACTTTCTTGGAAAGCCAGGCGATCGAAGACCTCACTTCAGAGGGGCGGCTGCAGGTTTGGGAAAAGCTTCACGCAGAAACGACTCGGCACGAGCGCTACGCCGCGAGCGAGTGGGCTATGCCGCCCAGCACCTTGGCTCAGCTCAAGGCCGTTGCAGCAGTCTTCGAACCAGCTTCGGACCCACTTCGTTTCAGCTTTCTCTTCGACTGGCACCCCGACCTCCCCGGCGTTGACAAGCGGGACTTCGAGCGCCACGAGGTAGCGGTTGAGCAGCGGCGTAAGGAGGCGCTCAGCGGCATTTTGGAACGGGACGACGCTGCCGCTCAGCTCACACGCCTCGCTCGTCGCGCCCCGGTCCCGCGTCACCTTGGGTGGGCTCTGGCCTCGCAACCGCAAGTCGGGCTCACCGAAATACTCCCTTGGCTCGGGTCTGACGATCAGGCGCTGCGCGAAGCGGCAGCGAGCTGGGCGCACAAGACGATGCTTGACCAGGATGCGACCTGGCTTCGCTCCGTCCTGGCTCGCGACGAAATTGTCGGTCAGGCTCGAGCGCTCCTCGTCCGACAGGCTCCCGCCCGTAAGGCTTTCTGGGACGTACTTCACGAGAGTGCCGATATCAACGATGAGGTCGAGTACTGGACGAACGCGGCAGTCGTCGTGGTCGAGCGCAAGGACACCCCACTTGCCCTTGACCAGCTCATCAGCCACGGTCGCGCGTGGGATGCAATCCCCGTTGCGGCCCATGCCCTCAATCGCCCCCGAGACCAGGACTCAGTCCAGCCCGTGCTCGAAACAAAGAACATCCTTAACGTTCTCGACGAGGCTCTGCAGCAATCGCAGTCAATCGACCAGCTGTCGGACATGGACAGCTATTACGTCGGGGAGCTGCTTGACTTCCTCGCTGGCGCTCAGGCTGACGTCGCGCGGCTGGAGTACGCATTCTTCCGTCTGCTCGAGCACACTCGCGAGCCCACCGCCCTTAACCATTTCCTCGCCAACGATCCAGCAACCTTTGTCACGCTCGTGCAACAAGCGTATCGAGGTAAAAGCCAAGAGCTTCAGGCCTCGGACAAAGCCAAGCAAGACGCAGCCTCGCAAGCGTGGTGGGTACTGCAAAGCTGGACGGGTTTTCCCGGCCGCCGAAACGACGGCAGCATCAATGGTGCTGTTATGGAGAGATGGATCGAGGAGGCGCGGCTACAACTATCCGCCAGCGATCGAGGCGACATCGGCGACGAGGCCATCGGGCACGCGCTGGCCCACACACCCCTCGGCGACGACGGTGTTTGGCCCGCAGAACTGGTACGGCAGGTCATCGAATCGATTGGTAGCCGGGACTTGGAGAACGGGCTTGCCATGGGTCGGACGAAGGCGCGTGGCGTCACCAGCAGAGGCCCCTACGACGGAGGCAGCCAAGAGCGAGACCTCGCCGGCCGGTACTTGTCGTGGAGCGCGGTGGTTCGGGCGCGATGGCCTCGCACGGCCCGCGTACTTCGCGCTATCGCGGAGTCTTACGAACGCGATGCTCGCTACCACGACCTGCAGGCCGATCTCGACGCTGATAGAGACTGAGAACCGTTGGCAAAATTACATGTTGCGGCGAGTGCACGTTATGGCGCTTGTCGTGAGTTACGCATCGGCGGCCTTTTAGTGATAGGCGCCACACCCCGCCTCGCACGCAGCAGCATTTCGTCCTTCGTGTTCTCATCAACGCTCAGGCGGCTGAGGATTCGTTTTTGCGTCTCGGGGGTCCAGTAAATCTTGAGATGCTTACGGGCGCGCGTGATGGCTGTGTAGAAGGTGCTGTGCGAGATGCGCTTCTCGTTGGCGTCGGTGATGACGACCTTGACGCTAGAGAACTCCAATCCCTGCGCGCGGTGGATCGAGACCGCGTACGCGATCTGGAGCGGAAGCACGGTCGTCGCGGAGTCATCATCGTCGTCGGTGTTCGCGCGCTCGAAAACATCGAACTGGACGACGCTGTCCGACACCCATCGCAGGTCGGTTCCCCACAGGTCAGCCTGCGTGACGGCGCGCTTGATGTCGACGTCGAAGGTGATCTGGCCCGGTGTGCGGTCGATCTTGGCGATCGCGCCCTTCATGTTGTTGAAGATGACCGGACGGAAGCGGTCCGTCTCGTTGAAGAGCACTGGGTCGCCGACTTTGAAGGTCGAGTCGCCCCACGCCACGGCGGGCGCCGGGTTGCTCGTCTGCATGAAGCGGTTGACGTTGTTGATGCCGTAAAGGCCGTCGTAGTTCAGGCACAGCACGATCTCGTCCGGGTCAGCACGAGTGAAGAGAGACGCGTCGAGTGGACCAGCGTAGTCGCTCCCGGAGATGGACTCCTCGATCTTGTCGTCAAGGGTGCGGACGCGGTTCCAGAGCGTCAGGAGCGCGTTGTCCTTCGTGCGGTACGGCTCGGTGAGCTCGAATACCGAGCCCGGCGGGATGTAGGCGCGGATGGTTCGGAACCAGTTGCCGAACTCGATGGATTCAATCTGGTAAACGTCTCCGACCAGCACCAAAAGGTCGAACGATGTCTGGTCGAGCACCTTGAGCAGTTCATTGTTGCCGACAGTGCTGCACTCGTCGATAACGAGCAGGTCGTAGTGCAGCGCGCCTGTCGACCCCGACCCGAGGTGGCTGTCGATGGTGCTGAAGTTGGCGTCGCTGGTCGCGATTCGGCTCCGAAGGTTGTCAACGGCGGTGTTCGTCTTGGCGAGGAAGAGTTGGCGAGATCCATCGGAGTACGACGCGATGTGCTCGACCATTCGAGTCTTGCCGGTGCCGGCGGCGCCGTAGATGAGGGCGACTTTGGACTCGGCGAACAGCCGGGTGAGGGCATGGGCTTTCAGATCGTCATCGATCGCGAATTGGTTGGCATCGAGCCATGCCTTCGCGTCCGTCTCGTGGTCGCCGAGGCCGCTTGCGGCGATGGCCTGAAGATCGTTGATGATCGTGACCGAGTCGTTCTCGTACCCGGTGATAAAGACGTGTCCCTTGTCGTGAGCCATGATGCGCGGCTTGTGCTTGTCCGTGGGCGGCAGTAGCCGGTTGTAGGTCGCAACCAGCTGGTCCAGGTCGCCCAGGTCCTCGAGTTCCGCGTCGGGTGTGTAGATGACTCCGTGCTGCTCAACGTTGTTCATGACGCGCCGCGCCAGGAACTCATGCTCGCGCCCATTGCTGCCGATCGCCGTCGCCAGGTCGAAGAAGCGCGGAGTGTGGCGCCGCGGGTACGTGCAGAAGGGCATGGTGTCGAATGGCCTGGACATTGGCGTGATGTTTAGGTTTGACAGCCATCCGCAGCGGTCGCGCTGGTACTGCGCCCGCACCACGTTGTTGTTCATGGTGAGCAGCAGGTAGCGCAAAATCCGTGAGCCTGGCAAGTCCCGGCGAATGATGTCGCGCGAGCCCTGGAGCATGGTGAAGATCTCGTCGGTTCGCTTGATGCCGTCCGTAGCCCTCGTCCGAATGTGCGTGAACTCTGCGTCGGGCATGTCGATGAGGTCGAGCAAATTGTACTTCATTGTCGTGAGGTAGAGCATCAGGTTTCGGTACTCGAGCTGCCCGGCGCTCACCTTGGTCTGCTGGCCAAACAAGCGGGCGAAGTTGTTGAACTCGCAGGGACGGATCGACACCTCCCACGACCGGATCAGGACGATGGGCATCGGCTGGCCGAAGACGTCGATCGAACTGCTCTGCAGTTCCATGTTCGCGGCGTAGGAGTCCGACACGTCGATGCTGGTGAAGCCGATGATGCGGTCGAATTTGCTCGTTCGGTTGTGCGCTGGAGCGAAAGTGACCTCGTAGTAGATCCGCCCGTTCGCGTAGAACGGTCGGGAGCTGATGACGTAGTACCGGTCGCGACGTGGGCTGCCCGGCGAAATATGACCCGGCTCCTCGATCCGGGTCGCGATTTTTGCGTGGTACTCGCGCAGCAGCGGATCGAGGTCGAGGGGGAAGCTCTCGAGGTTTCGCAGGACCTCGATGCCCAGGCTGTCCTTAGCGATTTGGCGAATACGGAGCAGGAACTCGTAGTACTTCAGCATCAGGCGCTCGGACGGATCCTCGTCGAGTGTGAAGTGCGACACACTGACCTGCAGCATGGCGTGGAACCGTGTCAGTGGCCGGTAGTTCGCTTGCGACTTCGCGAAGTCGCGAGCTGGCTCGAACTGCGTCTGGTAAATGAAGGGTTGTGCAGGATCGCCGGTGTGCGCCCATACAGTCAACGCCTCGACGAGGTCGCGGAGGTACTGCAGCACGTTCTTCGACAGGAATCCGCGATCCGAGCTGATCAATGAGATGTTGCGCTCGATGCCCTCGCTGGCGGCACGCACCTGTCCTTCAATCGTTGGCATCGAATGACCTCCGTGTCGAGAAAGCGTGTCTCGAGCGCAGCCCGGCCACACCGGACCTATCCTCAGCTAGCAGCCTAAGGGTTCCATCGCAGGGAGAGTCGTACGACATCGCTCGGGACTGCTGCAGGTTTGGTTGACTCCTGACGGGTAGGAGCAAGGGCTCCTGTTAAACGGGTGCGCGCCATGAAGAAGGCGTACCCGGAAGAGTTCCGCCGTAACGTGATCGCGGTCGCTCGGAAGGCCGAGACGTCGGGGCGGCAGGTCGCGAAGGACTTCGGTGTCTCCGAGTCCTGCCTGGCCGCTGCCCGGCTGAGGATCAAGCTGTCTTGCCTGACAGACGAGCACCGTCCCGCGTGGGAACTCGATGCTGAAGGCTCCGAAGTACGGGTCGCTGCACGACCATCTCAACCGACAGTCTCGCGGCTTCGCATCCGGTTACGTGTTCCTGACGTTCCTGATCGTCGCTCTCAACATCAAACAAATCTGCGACTTCCTGAAGGCAGAGGAAGTCGAAGACCGCCGAGCAGCCGAGAACCGTCCCCCGCGCAAGTCGCCAATCCTGCGTCGTCGAGACCGCGAGTTCTTTAACGAGTACACGGGCACGCTTCCGGGTGGAGTGGCGGACCTGGAGGTTCGTCAGGAGCGTGCCAAAGCGCGACGGGAGAGGGCGTCGCAGGTAGCCGCCGAGAGAGCGGCCGCCGCGAAGACCAGTCGACCGAAGCGAGGGAAGGCGGCAACCAAGGTCGCATGAGCCCGGGGGCCGTGACCGACGAGGTGAGGCCCGCAGCAGAATGGCTGCGGGCTTCACTTCGTTGTTGGGTTCCTAAGACAGTTCTTAGGACACCCAGATGGTCGGGCTGACAGGATTTGAACCTGCGACCCCTTGACCCCCAGTCAAGTGCGCTACCAAGCTGCGCCACAGCCCGAGAAATCCGTTGCTGGGCAACCGACCTCTTGGTGTTGCCCCGACCGAGGCAACTCGAAAAGCATAGCGGACGCGTGACGCCTCGGCGTACACCCGTGCCGATCGGACACACGGAGAGCCTGACCCACCTCTGTTGCGCCGGGTTACACCTCACGCGACAGCACCTGCCACCCCGCCCTACCGTCGGGACATGCCCGCCTCCTCGACGACCGCCTCCCGCGCTCTGCCGTTGACCCTGCGCGGTGTGGGCCGGCGGTTCGACCGGCCTGTGCTGCACGGGGTGGACCTCGACGTGGCCGCCGGCGAGATCGTCGCCGTGCTCGGGCCGAGCGGGTGCGGCAAGTCGACGCTGCTCCGCCAGCTCGGCGGACTCGACCAGCCCGACACCGGCACCGTCCGGATCGGCGACGAACCCGCCCGCCACGCCGACCAGCGCTGCGCCGTCGCCTTCCAGGAGCCGCGCCTCCTCCCCTGGCGCACCCTCCGCGACAACGTCGCCCTCGGCCTCCCGAAGCCGAGCAGGCAGGACTCCAAGACCAGCACGGCTACCTCCCCCAAGCTCACGAAGCCCGAGCGCACCGCCCGCCTCACCGAGCTGCTCGACCTCGTCCACCTCGGCCCCGCCGGAGCCCGCCGCCCTCGCGAGGTCAGCGGCGGCATGGCCCAGCGCGCCAGCCTCGCCCGGGCCCTCGCCCGCCAGCCCGCGGTCCTCCTCCTCGACGAGCCGTTCGGCGCCCTCGACGCCCTCACCCGCCTCCGCATGCAGGATCTGCTCCTCGACGTCCACGACGCCCTCCCCACCACGGTCGTCCTCGTCACCCACGACGTCGACGAGGCCCTCTACCTCGCCGACCGCATCGTCCTCCTCGCCGACCTCAGCCAGCAGCCCGACCCGGCGAGCGCCGACAGCGAAGGAGGCGCCACCAGCATCCAGCGCATCGTCACGGTCCCCGGCACCCGCCGTCGAGACCGCGACGACCCCGAGCTCGCCGCCCTCCGCCAGGAGCTGCTCGAGGGCCTCGGTGTCCACCGCCTCCACGCGGGGAACACGGTCACACCGACCCTCACCAGCGGGGCCTGATCCGTCCCGTGACGGAACAGCCACAGCAGCCACACCAGAGCCTGATCCGTCCCGTGACGGAGCAACCACAACAGCCACAGCCGACGCACCTCCCCCGCACCGCACACCTCGAGCACCACGCCATCCCCGACACAGCACCGGAGACGACCAGATGACGCACGACACCGACACGACCGGCAGCACCACCACCACGACCACCCGCACCACCACTACGACCCGCACCTCCCCCGCCCGCCGCACCCGCGCCTCCTTCGCCGCCCTGGCGCTGGGCGCGGCCGCAGCCCTCGCCCTCACCGGCTGCGTCGCCGGCGAGGACGCCCAGGGCCAGCCCGCCGACGCCGCCGACGCGGCAGGCGGCGCGAGCGCGTCCAGCGGCGAGTGGAGCACCGACACGCTTAACATCGACTTCGCGACCTACAACCCGCTCAGCCTCATCGTGAAAGACCAGGGCTTCATCGAGGACGCCCTCGGCGACGACGTCACCGTCACCTGGACCCAGTCGGCCGGCTCGAACAAGGCCAACGAGCTGCTCCGCGCCGGAGCCGTCGACGTCGGCTCGACGGCCGGCTCGGCCGCGCTGCTCGCCCGCTCGAACGGCTCCCCCATCCACACGATCGACATCTACTCGCAGCCCGAGTGGTCGGCGCTCGTCGTCCCCGGCGACAGCGACGTCACCGACGTCGAGGGCCTGAAGGGCAAGACGATCGCGGCGACGAAGGGCACCGACCCCTACTTCTTCCTGCTCCAGGCGCTCGACGAGGCCGGCCTCAGCGCGAGCGACGTCACCATCGAGAACCTGCAGCACGCCGACGGCCGCGCCGCCCTCGAGAACGGCAGCGTCGACGCCTGGGCCGGGCTCGACCCGATCATGGCCGCGAGCGAGGCCGAGTCGGGCACGAAGCTGCTCTACCGCAACGTCGACTTCAACACCTACGGGTTCCTCAACGCGACCGAGTCGTTCCTGACCGAGTCGCCCGACGTCGCCCAGGTCGTCGTCGACTCGTACGAGAAGGCCCGCGCCTGGGCCGAGGAGAACCCCGACGAGACCGCGACCATCCTCGCGACCGCGGCCGGCATCGACCCGGCCGTCGCCACCAGCGTGCTCGACCGCACCCACTTCGACGTCGACCCCGTGCCCGGAGCCGACCAGCAGGCCGTGCTCGAGGTCGTCGCCCCGATCCTCGTCGAGTCCGGCGACGTCGCCTCGCAGGACGCCGTCGACGACGCCCTCGACACCCTCTTCGACGACACCTTCGCGAAGGACGCCGACGCCTCGTGACCGACGCGTACCCGCTGAGCGGAAACGAGAAGGAGGCCGACGCCCGCCAGGTCGTCGAGCGCAGCCGCGGCCGAGCGCAGGAGGCGCGGGTCGGCACGACCCCCACCTCCCGGCGTCCGCGTCGCGGCCTGGCACTGCTGGGAGTCATCCTGCCCGCGGCCGTCCTGCTCGCGTGGGTGCTCGCCACCGAGGTCGTCGACGTGCCGAGCTACAACCTCCCCTCGCCGTCGGACGTCTGGCTCGCCGGCGTCCAGCTGGCGCAGGCCGGGCTGCTCGGGCAGTACGTCGCGATCTCGGTGCAGCGCGTCCTGATCGGCTTCGCGCTCGGAGCGGGCATCGGCGTCGTGCTCGGAGCCGTCGTCGGCCTCTCGCGGGTCGGCGAGGCCCTGCTCGCCCCGTCGATCGCCGCGGTGCGGGCCGTGCCGTCGCTGGCGTGGGTGCCGCTGCTGATCCTCTACCTCGGCATCGGCGAGGACTCCAAGATCACCCTCATCGCGATCGGCGCCGCGTTCCCCGTCTTCACCACCGTCGCCGGCAGCCTCCGTCACGTCGACCCCCAGCTGGTGGAGGCGGGCCGCGCCTACGGACTCGGCCCCGTCTCCCTCTTCACGACGGTCCAGCTGCCCGCCGTGATCCCCTCCCTGGTGTCGGGGCTGCGCCTCGCGCTGGCCCAGGCGTGGCTGTTCCTCGTCGCCGCCGAGCTCATCGCGTCGTCGATGGGGCTCGGGTTCCTGCTCACCGACTCGCAGTACAACGGGCGCGTCGACCGCATGTTCCTCGCGATCATCCTGCTGGCCCTGCTCGGCACCCTCACCGACGCGGTGCTGAACCTGCTGCAGCGGGTGCTGCTCCGCCGCTGGCGGTAGCCGTCCCGCGCTGCGCGACCCGCGCCTCCTTCGCTTGCCCGACCCGCGCCTCCTGCACTCCCCGCCCCGCACCTCCTGAACTCCCCCACCTCCCGCACCCCGAAGTGGACGAGACACCCCGGAACGACGGGGTGTCTCGTCCACTTCAGGGTGTCTCAGGGGAGGGACGCGCCCGACGCCCCTCACGCGCCCGCCGCCTCCAGCGCCTCCTCCGCCCGCTCGCTGCTGCCTGCCGCCAGGCCCCGCTCGATGCCGCCGCGCACCGCGAGCCACATCACCACGGCGGCCACGAGCACCAGCATCTCGCTGACCGTGAGCGACCAGACGATGCCGCTCAGCCCGGAGAGCGCGCTGCCCACGAGCACGATCGGGACGAACAGCACCCCCTGGCCCATCGACAGCACGATGGCCGGCACCGACCGTCCCGTCGCCTGGAACACCGAGGTCAGCAGCCCCGTGAACCCGTTCGCCACGGCCGCGACGAGCTGTGCCGCGAGGACGGTCACGCCGATCGCGAGCACCGACGGGTCGGCGGAGAACGCCTCGAAGACCGGCTCGCGGAACACGAGCACGACGCCGGCGAACACGCCGATCACGACCGCCACGGCCACGAAGGAGGCGCGGAGCGCGCCCCGCAGACGGGCCCCGTCGCCCTTGCCGTACGAGTACGCGAGCAGCGGCAGCACGCCGAGGGTGATGCCCATGACGAGGAACTCGGGCACCTGCGCGATCCGCACGGCGACCCCCATGGCGGCGAGCGCCTGGTCGCCGTACGCGGAGGCGAGGTTGTTCAGCACGAGCGAGGTCACGACGAGGAACGACGCCTGCAGCAGCTCGCTGGCGCCGACCGAGAACACCGGCCCGGTGACGCGCCGGGCGAGCGTGACCCACCGTGGGTGGAGGCTGACGTGCTCCCCGCGGCGGCTGAGCCAGACGGCGAACCAGGCGACGGTGACGGCGTTCGCGAGCCCCGTCCCGAGGGCGGCGCCGGCGACGCCCCAGTGCAGCACGAGGACGAACACGACGTCGAGCAGCACGTTCGCGACGGTCGAGACGACCAGGCCGATCATGGCCTGTCGGGCTGCTCCCCCGGCCCGCACGATCTGCTCCAGGCAGAAGGCCGCGGCGAGCACGGGGACGAACGCGAGCGTCACGCCGACGTAGCGGGACGTCTCCGCCGCGGCGGCCTGGTCGGCGCCGAGCAGGCCGACGAGCTGGGGCAGCAGGAGGAGCCCCACGGCTCCCAGCACGGCCCCCGTCACGACCGCGCCCCACAGCGCGAAGGCCGAGACGTGCTTGATCTCGGCGGCCTTCGCCGGGTCGGTCTCCGCGGCGCCGAGCAGGCGGGAGATGAGCGCCCCGCCGCCCACGCCGAAGACGCCGCCGACGGCCATGACGAGGCCGAGCAACGGGGTGCCGAGCGTGACGGCGGCGAGCAGGGCGGTGTCGTGCTGGGAGCCGATGAACCCCGCGTTGACGACGTTGTAGAGCGCCCCCACGATCAGTGCCGCGGCCATCGGCACGCAGAGGTGGACGAGGGCCCGCACGATCGGTGCGGTCGACAGGTACCAGCGGTCGCTGCCGGGCACGGGCTCGGTGGTGGTGGTTCTGGTGGTGGGTGAAGGGTCGGCGGAGGTCATGGCTGCTCCTCTCCGGGGCAGGCTGGAGCGCGCGCCGACGGACGCCGGCACGGCGAGGGGGTGGAGGTGCGTCGGGGCACGGCGAGGCCGCGCGTCATCGACACGCCGACTGTGCGGGCGTGAGCGGTGGCTCGTGGGACGAGGAAGAGGAGCAGAGGAGGCGCGGCGCCCGTCAGGACGCCCCGCCGCCGGTCACCGGCGCGGGGGCGCCAGCTGGGACGTGACCTTGGTGAGCAGGGCGAGCAGCTGGGCCTGCTCGTCCGCGTCGAGGGGGTCGAGGATCGCGTCGTCCACCTCGGCCATGGCCTCGGTGAAGCCCGCGACGAGCTGCTGCCCCTCGGGGGTGGCGTAGACGCGTTTGCGGCGCTCGTCGCCGTCCTCACTGCGGCGCTCGACGAGCAGGCGTCGCTCGAGGCCCTTGACGAGACTCGACACGCTGGCCGGACTCGTCCGGCTCACGTCGGCGATGTCCCGCTGGATCGCGCCCGGGCTCTGGACGAGATACCCCAGCACGAAGGCCTGCTCGGGAGTGAGGTCCCGGCTGCGCACCCAGTCCTCCCCGCCCTTGCGCTGGGCCCAGGCGATCCAGCGGACGAGTCCGAGCGGGGTCGTGCGCATGCCCTCGGGTTCTTCCATAGTCAAAACACTAACTGTTCGATCTCTAACTGTCAACGTCGCCGGGCCGTGGTCCGGCCCCGTCTGCGCCCGTCGTCCTGTCCGGTCGGGGGAACGCCGCCCGCATGTGGTCCGTGGTGAGCAGGTCGCCGATGCCGATCATGAGCAGCGAGAAGACGATCTGCTCGACGACCATCCACCCGGGGTAGAGCCCGGGGATGGTCGCCACGATCAGCGTGACGATCGGGAAGATCCGGCTGAACAAGCGCAGGCGCGAGTACGCCCACCAGTACCCGAGCTGGGCCCGCCAGGCGAAGACGTAGAGCGAGGCGGTGAGGAACAGCACCACCGTCGACCGGAACCAGACCGCCCACGGCACGTGCTCGCCGCGGCTCCAGAGCACGGCGGCGATGAAGACGGCGGTGAGCCCGACGACGGTCTCGCCGAGCAGCAGCCACCGGATGCCCATGAAGGCCCGCACCGTGCGCGGGTGCTGCCGCATGTCCTCGTGGATGACGTGCCCGGCCTGACGACCTCCCGCGATCCGGTCCAGCTGGAGGCGCCGCCACAGCCGGTCGGCGGAGTCGCTCAGCGACCCGGTCGCCTCCGCACCGCCTCGGGGCCCGACCACCCCGCCTCGTCCTGCTCGCACCCCCCCATCGTGCCCCATCCCGGCCGTCGCCCCGCTCATCATCAGGCGTCGCTGCGGACACCCGGCCCGAACGACCGCACCTCGAGGGTCGACCCCCATGCTTCGATGAAGTAGTTGTCGCCGCGTGCGCCGGACAGGGTGATGACCCGATCGCCGTCGCTCATCTCCTCGACCTCGACGGCGCGGTCGGTGCCATCGGCCCAGCGGGCCCGGATGTCCTCGATCAACGAGTCGACGTCGGCCGGCGCGACCGTGTCTGCGATCGTGAGACCGGTCCAGACGACGGCGCCCGGCGCGCACGTCAGCCTGTTGTCGTCCGTGGCCTGCTCGACCTCGAGGACCGTCCCCTCGGGGAGCAGCGCCACCACGTCGTTCTCGATTCCCCAGATCAGGTGTTGAGACTCTTCCTTGGTCAGGGGGAAGACCGTTTCGTCGTCGAGTCGCCGCTGCACGGCGCCCGCCCCGTCGGATGCGCAGCCGCTCGCGAGGAGGACCGCGGCGAGAGCTGCCGCGGTCCTCGCTACGACGCGTCGACGGCGACACACTCGAGGCCCGAGGGACATCATGCGACCGACCTGCTCATTCGGCCGCGATCTCCCAGGGGTGCCCGTCCCGTTCCGGGTCGTAGGCGAAGCAGGTCGAGAACGACAGGATCCGCAGTTCGTCCCCGTCAGCTTCGCCGGCGTACACCTCGACGATGTACGTGCCGAGGCGCTCACTGTCGATGATCAGACGAGGCTCACCGGTCGAACCGGTCGTCAACTCGAACGAGAAGTCAGCCGCGCGCGTCCAGGACCGCTCGAGGTCTGAGTTCAGCTGCGCGAGATCAGGCTCGACACGCGCTACGACCGTCGTCGAGCTGCCCCAGCTCGTTCCTCCGGCTCCGCAGCTCGAGATGACGCCGCCAGGTTTCTCACGGATCTCGATGCGCTGCGACTCCGGCACGAACGTGGCGATCTCCACTTCGATGGCCTTCACGTCAGCCTGGACCTCGACCAGCGTCTGCTGAGAGACGGCATGCGCCGGCTCCTCCTCCAACAGTCGTTCACGCACGACACACCCTCCTAGGATCAACGAACACACGAGCAGGCCAGCCACGACGGGTATGGCGACGACCCTGGTCACAGGCCGTCCACCGTGCGCAGCTCTTTGAACAGGTCCGCGAAGACCTGTCGGTTGTCCAGATGGTCAGACGCCACCAGGGAGTGGTTCGTCAACAAGGCGTCCACCCTCTCCGTTCCCGGCGAGTCCCACCGCAGTGCGCGGTCTGCATCGCTCTCGTACTCGAACTGCTGGAACTCCTCGAGGTACTGCGGGTTGTGATGCCGGTACACGAGCCCAGTCGTCTGAGCGACACCGAGCGCGTCGTCGTATCGGAACGAGTCGTACTCCGTGCCCTCGGCACCCGCCCACTCCTGGAGCGCACCGGCTCCCGCGAGGGCGATCACGTGGTCGTACCGCGCACCCGCGACCTCGGACGCGAGCACGTTCGCAGTGCCCCAGCTGTGACCGATGGCCACCGTCCTCGGGGCTTCGGCGCCGGGGACGGCGCCCGCCGCGGCGAGCCCCTCCTGGAAGGAGGCGAGACGGGCACCCGAGTCACGGGCCGTGTCGGGGCAGTTGGCTTCGAGCATGCCCACGACGAAGTTCTTCTGCCTGGCCGGGAAGACGTCCTCGCCGCCCCCAGGGAACCGACCGTCCTTGTAGACGAAGGCCACGCTGTCCAGGCCGTCGTCCGTCACCACTCGACGCGCGAAGTCCTGCACGGCGTCTTCGTCGGCGTAGAAGTCGTTCATCTGCGTGAACGTCCCCGGCACGTACGTGTACACCCGCTCGGGAGCCCCGGCCCACTCGCCGATCATCTCGACGATGCGGTCGGCCGCCCGGTCGTACGTGTAGAGCTGCACTGTCGGCGGCACCGCGGTCGCACCGCGCAGGTAGACGTTCTCGCGCTCGAGGTCGGCGATCGCCTCGCGTCCACGGGCGTCGTCGACCGGACGCTGCCCCAAGAGATCGATCAGCCGCTCGTTCTCGACCACCTGCCGGGCCGCCGTCACCGCGTTCGCCGTGACGCGGGCCAGCGGCGGCACCCCGTCGAGGTTGCCGATCAGCCACGGCACCCCGAGCACCAGCGACTCCTGCGCGGCGGACAGCCCGGCGCCGTCGAGGGGCCGCAGCCGCGCCATCGAGTCCCACCACTCGCGCACGAGCTCCGGCGGGGCCTCGCGGACGACGTCGGACAACAGCGGGTTCTCCTCGAACAGCAGGGCCACGTCGACGACGGAGAGGCCGTCGAGCAGCCGGAGCGCCTGGTCGGCGGTCGTCACGTCGCGGGCGGCGTCGGCCGTCGCCGAGTACCCGCTGAGGGCCGCCGCACCGAAGAGTCCGGCCAGGCACGCGCCGTCGGCGGCCTCACGCCGCGCGACCAGCTCGGCCCACTGTCGCCCGAGCTGGGCGAGCTCGCCACGGGCGGCCTCCTCGCCGCGCAGCAGCACCTCGCGCTCGTGAGCTCGGTGCTCGTCGTCGCCCGACGCAGAGCTCGCCCCGAGGGCGGCAGCCTCCGCCTCGATGACCAGCAGCGTCTCGGACGACCGGCGCAGCGCCTCCTCGATCTCGGCCCGACGACGCTCGAGCAGCCCCTGCACCGCACCGATGTCGCACACCTCGGCGCCGTAGCCCTCGAGAACGACGCCGTGCTGCTCGATGGCGTCCTGCAGGGTGGCGAACTCGGCGACGAGCTCGCCGCCCGTGCGGAGGAACGCCTCGCCGGCGGCGGCCTGCCACCCCGTCTCGGCCCACCCGAGGCACTGCTCGAGCCGGAACTGCCCGAGGCAGAGGTCGTCGTGCTTCTCTCGGCGCAGCCGTGCGAGCCGGGCGATCTCGACCGCGTCGCCCTTGCCGGGGTCGAGCTCGTCGACCGTCACCGGCGGGCTCCGGCGTCGGCCGTCGCCCCCGTGGCCTGCGTGGCGAGGGACTCGTCGACGAGTCGCAGGCCCGCCGCGAACTCCGCCGGCAGGGCCGCCAGCCGTCCGATCAGCTCGACGACGAGGTCGGCTCGGCGAGCGACGTGCAGCGAGACCTCGCTGAGGGCGGCCGCGACCGCCCCGCACCCGAGGACCGACGTGCAGTCGCCGGTCAGGGCGTGCGACAACGGGAGGCCTTCGCTCGCCGTCGCCAGGGCGGCCGCCATCCCCTCCAACGCCTCGAGGTCGACGTCGATCGTCGCAGTCATCTGTCCGCCCTTCGCAGTGTCCCGTCCACGCCGCCCGATATGTCGCATGCGGCACGTGGTCATCACACTAGCAATGCAGAACGCCCGGTCGGGAATCGATCCACAACCGGGCGTCCTGCCCACAGGGGGCGTCGGAGAGACGACTAGGGGCGCTTGCGCTTCTCGCGGACGCGCATGTTCACCGTGATGGGCGTGCCCTCGAAGCCGAAGATCTCGCGCAGGCGACGCGTGATGAAGCGGCGGTACTGCGGGTCGAGGAACCCTGTCGTGAAGAGCACGAACGTCGGCGGGCGGTTCGCCGCCTGGGTGCCGAACAGGATGCGCGGCTGCTTGCCCGAGCGCAGCGGGTGCGGGTGCTCGGCGACGAGCTCGGCCAGCAGGGCGTTGAACTTGCCGGTGGGGATGCGGGTGTCCCACGACTCGAGGGCCAGCTCGAGGGCGGGCACGAGCTTCTCGAGGTGGCGCCCCGTGCGCGCGGAGATGTTGACCCGCGGCGCCCACGACACGTGGTCGAGGTCCTGCTCGATCTCGCGCTCGAGGTAGCGGCGGCGGTCGTCGTCGAGCAGGTCCCACTTGTTGAACGCGAGCACGAGCGCGCGGCCCGACTCGAGCACGAGGTCGATGATGCGCAGGTCCTGCGTCGAGATCTGCTCGGTCACGTCGATGACGACGACGGCGACCTCCGCCTTCTCGAGCGCGGCCGAGGTGCGCAGCGACGCGTAGAAGTCGGCGCCCTGCTGCAGGTGCACCCGCTTGCGGATGCCCGCGGTGTCGACGAAGGTCCAGATGCGGCCCGCGATCTCGACCTGCTCGTCGACGGGGTCGCGGGTGGTGCCGGCGAGCTCGTTGACGACGACCCGCTCCTCGCCCGCGGCCTTGTTCAGCAGCGAGCTCTTGCCCACGTTCGGGCGGCCGAGGATGGCGACGCGGCGGGGGCCGCCGATCTCCTCCTTCGCGACCGTCGAGACGGCCGGCAGCTTCGTCATCACCATGTCGAGCAGGTCGGCGACGTTGCGGCCGTGCAGGGCCGACGCGGGGAACGGCTCGCCGAGGCCGAGCGACCACAGCGACGCGGCCTCGAGGTCCTTGCGGGCGTCGTCGCTCTTGTTGGCGACGAGGATGACGGGCTTGTGCGAGGCACGGAGCATGCGCACGACGTGCTCGTCGGTGGCCGTGGCCCCGACGTTGACGTCGACGACGAAGAGGACGGCGTCGGCCAGGTCGACGGCGATCTCGGCCTGCATGGCGACGGACCTGTCGATGCCGATGGCGTCGGGCTCCCACCCGCCGGTGTCGACCAGCGTGAAGCGGCGTCCGCCCCACTCGGCCTTGTACGAGACCCGGTCACGGGTGACCCCGGGCTTGTCCTCGACGACGGCCTCGCGCCTCCCGAGGATGCGGTTGACCATGGCGCTCTTGCCGACGTTCGGGCGGCCGACGATGGCGAGCACCGGCAGCGCCGGGGCGTAGGTGAGGGCGTCGGGGTCCCACTCGCCGCCCTCGAGGACGTCGACGTCCTCGTCGTCGAGCTCGTAGTCGGCCAGGCCGGCGCGCAGGGCCCGGGCGCGCTGGTCGGCGTCCTCGTCGGGCATCGTCTGGATGCGGTCGACCATCTGGTCGTCGAGCTCGGGGTACTTGTCGTCGTCTGCCATGGAGGCTCCTAGCGTGTGGTGGTGCTCGCTCGCACGAGCTCGACCACGGCCTGCACCGTCTGGTCGAAGTCGAGATGGGTGGAGTCGACGGTCGACACGCCTTCGGCGGCGGTCATGAAGTCGACGACCTTGCTGTCCAGCCGGTCGCGGGTCGACAGCTGCCGAGCGGTCTCCTCGGCGGACTGCCCGGTGACCTCGGCGGAACGCCTGGCCATCCTAGCCTCTTCGCTCGCCGTCAACAGGATGCGCACCTCGGCGTCCGGGGCCACCACGGTGGTGATGTCGCGCCCCTCGGTGACGATGCCCGGCCGGTCGGTCGACGCGATGACGCGCCGGAACAGGTCGACCATGAAGCGCCGCACCTCGGGCAGCTTCGCGACGTGGCTGACCGCGCCGGTGACCCGCGGCGTGCGGATCTCGTCGGTGACGTCGGCCCCGGCGACGGTCACCGAGGAGGCGAGGGCCGGGTCGATCTCGATCGCGTACCGGAACGAGGGCAGCGCGCCCACGACCGCGTCCGCGTCCTCGAGGTCGACGCCGCTGTCGAGCGCGTGCAGGGCGAACGCCCGGTACGCCGCGCCCGTGTCCTGGTAGTCGTAGCCGAGGGCCACGGCGGAGGCGCGGCTCACGCTGGACTTGCCGCTGCCGGCCGGTCCGTCTACCGCCACGACGACGTGCCGGTGCACCGCCTCCGCGGTCTGGTCGCGCAGCTCGGCGGTGTGCGCCTCGCCGGCCGGCCCGCCGACGCCGTGCTCGCCGGGGGTGCGCTCGACGTCGACCTCGGCGGGCGCGCCGGCGGTCCCGGCCGTGCCCTCCGCGCCGCTCACGCGAACGCCCCCGCCACGGTCCAGCCGCGGCCCTCCAGCTCGGTCACGAGTCGTTCTTCTTGTTCGGGCACGATGGCCACCTCCGCGAGTCCCACCTGCGCGCCGGGCGAGTGCTCCAGCCGCAGGTCTTCCAGGTTGACGCCGATCTCACCGATCTC
Organism: Frigoribacterium faeni; assembly: GCF_011761235.1. Taxonomy (GTDB): domain Bacteria; phylum Actinomycetota; class Actinomycetes; order Actinomycetales; family Microbacteriaceae; genus Frigoribacterium; species Frigoribacterium faeni_A. The sequence goes on along the minus strand of NZ_JAAOYW010000002.1, from coordinate 15,465 downwards.
GGTGAGCAGGCGGGCGAGCTGGCCCGGCGTGTCGTCGACCATGACGATCACCGAGCTGAAGGGCGTCGACCGCCCGTGCTTGCCGGGCAGCCGGGCGACGCCGACGTTGCCCGAGCCGATGGCCTCGGCCACCGTCCGGCGAGCGCCGGGGGCCGTCGGCTCGGCGAGCGCGTCGATGACGCCGTCGAGGTCGCCGCGCAGCTCGCGCAGCACCCCCACGACGCGCGACGCGTTCGCCCCGAGGATCTGCACCCACAGGGCAGGGTCGCTGGCCGCGATGCGCGTCACGTCGCGCACTCCCCCGCCGGCGAGCCCCAGGGAGGCGTCGGTCGCCTCCCGCAGGCGCGTCGCCATGAGGCTCGCCACGACCTGCGGCACGTGGCTGACGAGGGCGACCCCGGCGTCGTGCTCCTCGGGCGTCATCTCGATCGGGGTGGCGCCGAGGTCGAGGGCGAGGTCCTCGACGGCCGCGGCACGGCGGTAGGTGATGTCGTCGTGGCCCGCGATGACCCAGGGCCGCCCGATGAAGAGGTCGGCCCGGGCCGAGATGGCGCCGCCGCGCTCGCGACCCGCCATGGGGTGCGACCCGATGTAGCGCGAGACGTCCGCGCCGCGGGCACGGAGCTCGTCGAGGGGGGCGACCTTGACCGACGCGACGTCGGTGACCAGCGCCTCCGGGAACGCGTCGAGCTCGCGGTGCACGATCTCGGCGGTGACGTCGGGCGGCACCGCCACGACGACGAGCACGGGGGCGTCGCCGTCGGCGGGGACGCGCCCCGCGCCGTAGTCGACGGCGAGGCTGCGGGCCGCGGGCGACGCGTCGTCGAGGATCACGTCGACGCCGTGCTCGCGCAGCCTCAGCCCGATGCTGGTGCCCAGCAGGCCCGAGCCCACGATGCGCACCTGCCCGTCGAGACGGCGCGTGCCGCCGACCAGGTCGCCGACGCTGGCACCCGGGCGTGCCGGGGCCGCGTCGACGGCCCCGGTCACGACGCCGTCAGCCGAGGAGGCGGTGGCCGGGTCGGTCACGACCGGCCGCCCCCGCGGGGACCACGTCCCCCGTCGTCGGGGCGGCCGCGGAACGGACGGTCGCCGCCGCGCTCGGGACGGCCGCCACGGTCGTCACGACCCTGGAAGCCACCGCGCTCGGGACGGCCACCACGGTCATCGCGACCCTGGAAGCCACCGCGGTCGGGACGGCCACCACGGTCATCGCGACCCTGGAAGCCACCGCGCTCGGGACGGCCACCACGGTCGTCGCGACCCTGGTACCCGCCGCGCTCAGGGCGTCCACCACGGTCGTCGCGACCGACGAAGCCGCCGCGCTCAGGACGACCACCACGGTCGTCACGACCCTGGTACCCGCCACGCTCCGGGCGTCCACTACGGTCGTCGCGGCCGACGAAGCCGCCCCGGTCGTCACGGTCGCGGGCGCTGCGGTCCTCGCGGCCGCCGCGGCCGGGTCCGCCGGCGCGGACGCCCGAGGGGCGTCCCGTGCGCGGGTCCTTCGGCAGGTCGCGGTTGGGGTAGCCGGCGGCGCGCTCCTCGCCGGGGCTCAGGGGGCGGTCGCCGCCGCGCTCCGGTCGGCCGCCGCGGTCGTCACGGCCCTGGTAGCCGCCACGCTCCGGGCGTCCGCCACGGTCGTCACGCGAGACGTAGCCGCCGCGGTCGGGACGCGCACCGCGGTCGTCCCGCGACACGAAGCCGCCGCGCTCCGGTCGAGCGCCGCGGTCGTCGCGACCCTGGTACCCGCCGCGCTCAGGTCGACCACCACGGTCGTCGCGACCCTGGTACCCACCGCGCTCCGGTCGACCGCCACGCTCGTCGCGACCCTGGTACCCGCCACGCTCAGGCCGACCACCACGGTCGTCGCGCCCCTGGTAGCCACCACGGTCGTCGCGGCCCTGGTACCCGCCACGCTCAGGTCGACCACCACGGTCGTCGCGCCCCTGGTAGCCACCACGGTCGTCACGACCCTGGTAGCCACCGCGAGCGCCGGACCCGGGGCGGTCGGCCCGAGGCGCGTAGCCACCGCGGTCCTCGCGTGCGGCATAGCCGCCACGGTCCCCACGGTCGCCACGGTCGTCACGGGCGGCCCGCTCCGGGCGCCCGCCGCGGTCGTCCCGCTGCTCGCGCCGTCCTGCCTGCTGGCGCCGCACCTCCGCGCGTCGCGACGTGGGCGCCTCGCCCTTGCCGACACCGGCGCGGGGGCCGGCACCGGGCACCTGGCGACGCGCGTCGCGGGCGTCGGTCTCGGGGTCGTACTCCTGGTCGTCCTCGTCGTAGTACTCCTTCTCGACCTCGTCCTCGTCGAGAGCGACCTCGACCACGTCGGCCTCGTCGACGGGGGCGTCGGGGCTCTCGATCGTGGGGGCGGCGTCGACGCGGGGCGACGGGGAGGCGTCGCGCGAGATCGTGAGGATCGCGCCGAGCTCGGCCTTGTTCAGCGAGCGCATGTGGCCCACCTTGAGGGTGCCGAGGTGCAGCGGCCCGAACGACCGACGGACTAGGTCGATGACCGGGTGGCCCACGGCCTCGAGCATGCGGCGCACGATGCGGTTGCGGCCGGAGTGCAGGGTGATCTCGATGAGCGACGAGTCGGCGGAGCGCGACAGCCCCGCGCCTCCGCCGACCAGGGCCGCCCGGTCGGCCGCGATGGGGCCGTCGTCGAGGTCGACGCCCGAGAGCAGCTGCGTCAGCACGGCCGGCGTGACGACGCCGCGCACCTTCGCGATGTAGGTCTTCGTGACGCCGAACGACGGGTGCGCGAGCACGTGCGCGAGCTCGCCGTCGTTCGTGAGCAGCAGCAGGCCGCTGGTCTCGACGTCGAGGCGGCCGACGTTGAACAGGCGCTCCTCGTAGTCGGAGGTGAACTGCGTGAGGTCGGGGCGGCCGTTCTCGTCGCTCAGCGTGCTGACGACGCCGACGGGCTTGTTGAGCATGACGTACCGGCGCGTCGTGTCGAGCTGCACGGCGGTGCCGTCGACGACGACCTTGTCGGTGTCCGGGTCGATGCGGCGACCGGCCTCGGTCACCACCTTCCCGTTCACCGTGACGCGTCCGGCCGCGATGAGGTCTTCGGAGACGCGGCGCGAGGCGACGCCGGCGGCGGCCATGACCTTCTGCAGGCGCTCGCCCGTGGGCAGGTCGTCGGGGGTGGGGGTGTGGTCAGATGACATCGTCGAATCCTCCGGATCCGTCGGAGAGGAGCGGGGAGATCAGCGGGAGCTCGTCGAGCGAGGCGATGCCGAGGTGGGTCAACAAGAGGTCCGTCGTTTCGTAGGTGATGGCGCCCGTCTCCGGATCGGTGGACGACTCCGTGACCAGGCCGCGGCCGAGCAGCGTGCGCACGACCGAGTCGACGTTCACCGCACGGATCTGCGCGATGCTGCTGCGGGTGACGGGCTGCTTGTAGGCGATGACCGCCAGCGTCTCGAGAGCCGCCTGCGACAGTCTGGACGGGTTCTCCGTCAGCACGAAATCGCGCACCACCGGATCGAGCTCCTCGCGCACGTAGAACCGCCACCCGCCGCCCACCTCGCGCAGCTCGAAACCGCGTCGCGGCGAGCCGTGGACGCCGTCGAAGTCGGCGACCAGGTCGGCGACGGCACGGCGCACCTCGGCGGTGGGCCGCCCGACGGCGGCCGCGAGCGCGAGCAGTGAGAGCGGCTCGTCGGCGACCATGAGCACGGCCTCGAGGGCACGCGCGGTCGCCCGCCCGTCGTCGGCCGACCCCGGCGAGGGAGCGACGGCCGAGGAGGCGCGGGTCGCGTCAGCCGTCATAGTCGGCTCCCAGGGCGGCGAGCGCCTCGTCGGTCCAGTCCTCGGCCACCCAGCGGACGCTGAGCTCGCCGAGGGGCTCGAGCTGCTCGAAGGCCAGCGACCCGTGCCGGTAGAGCTCGAGCAGGGCGAGGAACCGCGCGACGACGACGCCCTTCTGGTCGACCTCGGCCACCAGCTCGCGGAACGTGGCGACGCCGGCGCGGCGCAGCATGGCCACGACCACGGCGGCCTGCTCGCGGATGCTCACCAGCGGGGCGTGCAGGTGGTCGAGGCCGACGGTGGGCACGGCCTTGGGCTCGAGGGCGAACGCCGCGAGGGCGGCGAAGTCCTCGGGCGTGAGCGTCCACACCAGCTCGGGCGTGGTGACGCGGTACTTCTGCTCGAGCCGGACCGACCGGGGGTGCCGGGAGGCCTCGGCGGCGCCGCGCTCGGCGAACCACGTCGCCGCCTGCTTGAACGCCCGGTACTGCAGCAGCCGCGCGAAGAGCAGGTCGCGCGCCTCGAGCAGGGCGACGTCCTCGGCGTCGACGAGCTCGCCCTGGGGCAGCAGGCCGGCGACCTTGAGGTCGAGCAGGGTCGCGGCGACGACGATGAACTCGCTCGCCTGGTCGAGGTTCTCGTCGGTGTCGACCGTGCGCAGGTACGAGAGGAACTCGTCGGTCACGGCGCTGAGGGCCACCTCGGTGACGTCCATCTCGCGCTTGCCGATCAGCGTGAGCAACAGGTCGAACGGTCCGCTGAAGTTGTCGAGCACCACCTCGAAGCGCGACGGCCCCGCCGCGACCACGTCGGCCGGGGCGACGTCGGTCGGGGCCGCCTCGCTCACGGCCGCGTCGCCGGCCAGGGCCGTCGCGGTGGCCTCCGGGGCCTCAGGCTGCGGCACCACGCGCGATCAGCTCTCGGGCCAGCTGGCGGTAGGCCTGCGCCGCCGGGTGCTCGGGGGCGAACTGGGTGATGGGGGTGCCGGCGACCGAGGCGTCGGGGAACTTCACCGTGCGGCCGATGACGGTCTCGAGCACCTCGTCGCCGAAGGCCTCGACGACGCGCTCAAGCACCTCGCGGCTGTGCAGGGTGCGCGAGTCGAACATGGTCGGCAGGATGCCGTCGAGGGTGATGGCGGGGTTGAGCCGGTCGCGGACCTTCTCGATGGTCTCGACGAGCAGCGCGACGCCGCGCAGCGCGAAGAACTCGCACTCGAGCGGGATGAGCACGCCGTGCGCCGCCGTGAGCGCGTTGACCGTGAGCAGGCCGAGCGACGGCTGGCAGTCGATGAGGATGACGTCGTACTCGGCGCTGACCTGGCGGATGATGCGCGCGAGGATCTGCTCGCGGGCGACCTCGTTGACGAGGTGCACCTCGGCCGCGGACAGGTCGATGTTCGCCGGCATGACGTCGAGGTCGTGCACCCGGGTCTGCACGATGACGTCGTGGGCGTCCTTCACGGAGCCGATCATGAGGTCGTAGATGGTGGGCTGGTCGTGCGCCTGCACCCCGAGGCCGGCCGTGAGCGCGCCCTGCGGGTCGAAGTCGATCGCCAGCACGCGTCGGCCGTACTCGGCGAACGAGGCGCCGAGGTTGATGGTCGTCGTCGTCTTGCCGACGCCGCCCTTCTGGTTGCAGAGGGTGATGATGCGCGCGGGGCCGTGGCCGTCGAGCACGGGCGGGACGGCGAACTCGGTGCGCGGGCGACCCGTGGGGCCGTTCGCGGGAACGGTCGCCGGGGCGCTCTCGAAGAGGGCGGGCGTGCTCGAGGTCGACTTGGTGCTCACAGGTCGATGGTAACGGCGACCCCCGATCACGCCGGGCTGGCGCGCCCGCCCGCGGGGCAGGAAGCCTCATGCGGCAGATGAAGGTAGTGCCTGGTCAGGAGGCGGGTCGACGGGCCCGGGGGTGCGCCGTGACGTACATGTCGCGCAGGGCGTCGGCCGTCACCAGCGTGTAGATCTGCGTCGTCGCGACCGACGAGTGCCCGAGCAGCTCCTGCACCACGCGGACGTCGGCGCCGCCCTCGAGCAGGTGGGTCGCGAACGAGTGCCGCAGCGTGTGCGGCGACACGTCGACGTCGAGCTCGGCGCGGTCGGCCGCCGCCTGGATGACCGACCAGGCGCTCTGCCGCGAGAGGCGCGCGCCCCGGGCCCCGAGGAACAGCGCCGGCGTCGCGTCGCCGCGCACGGAGAACTCGGGACGCGCGCGCACCAGCCACGCGTCGAGGGCCCGCCGGGCGAAGCTGCCCACGGGCACGATCCGCTGCTTGCCGCCCTTGCCGAACAGGCGCACGACGTCTCCCCCGTCGATGACGTCGTCCACGTTCAGCGACACGGCCTCGCTGACGCGCGCCCCCGTCGCGTAGAGCAGCTCGAGCAGGGCCTTGTCGCGCACGCGGGCAGGGTCGTCGCCGTCCGTGGCGGCGAGCAGGGCCTCGACCTGGGCGACCGACACGGCCTTGGGCAGGCGGGACGGCAGCTTCGGCGGACGCACCCCGGCCGCGACGTCGACGGCGACCAGCCCCTCCTCGTGCAGGAACCGGTGCAGGCCACGGACGCTCGACAGCGCCCGGGCCACGCTGGAGGCGCGGAGCGGGTCCTCGGCACGCGTCGCGAGGGCGGCCGGGAACGCCGCCACGTCCGCGGGCTCCACCTCGTCGACGGAGGTGCGACCCGCCTCCTCGAGGTGCGCCGCCCAGAGCGCCAGGTCGCGCCGGTACGCCGCCGTGGTGTTCGGCGACAGGCCGCGCTCGACCGTGACGTGCCTCAGGTAGCGGGCCGCCGCCTCCTCGATCGAGGTCATCGTGCGCTCGTCCCGACCGCAGGCCGCCGCGTCGTCAGCGGCGGGCGGCGACGGTCGCGGCGAGCGCCGCGATGCTGAGGATGGAGTTGTGCAGGCGCCCGGCCAGCACGCCGTCGACGACCTCGTCGAGGGCGACCCAGCGCTTCTCGATGTCGGCCTCCTCGTCGGTGCGGTCGAACGCCGCCTCGGTCGCGCTCACGCCGGTCGCCCGGTAGACCGTGACCATCTCGTCGTTGCCGCCGGGGGTCGTGTGGAACGACACGAGCTCGTCCCACGTCTCGGCCTGCAGGTCGGCCTCCTCGGCCAGCTCGCGCTTGGCCGCGTCGAGCTTCGACTCGCCCTCGGCGTCGAGCAGGCCGGCGGGCAGCTCCCAGTCGCGGGTGCGGATCGGGTGCCGGTACTGCTTGATGACGAGCACACGGTCGTGCTCGTCGACCGCGAGCACCGCCACGGCACCGGTGTGCGCGACGTACTCGCGGGTCATCGGCGAGCCGTTGTAGTCGACGACGTCGCGCACGACGTTCCAGACGGCGCCCTCGAAGACCGTCTCGGACGACGTGACGGTCGGGTCGGCGGGCTCGTCGTGCAGCAGCTCGGAGTCGGCCACGGTCAGGACCGCCCGGGTGCCGCGGCCTCGGCCGCGCCGTCGGTCGGGTCGGCGGCCACAGCTGCGGCGACCGCGTCGGCACGGGTGTCGGCCGCGTCGTCGCCCTCGTCGGCGAACAGGCGGCTCGAGTTCTGGCGCTCGAGCGACGCGCCCACGAGACCGCTGAACAGCGGGTGGGCGCGGTTCGGCCGGGACCGCAGCTCGGGGTGCGCCTGCGTGCCGATGTAGAACGGGTGCTCGGCGCGGTCGAGCTCGACGTACTCGACGAGGGTGCCGTCGGGCGAGGTGCCCGAGAAGACCAGGCCGGCGTCGGCGATCTGCTGGCGGTACTGGTTCGAGACCTCGTAGCGGTGGCGGTGGCGCTCGTCGACGAGCTCGGAGCCGTAGAGCTCGGCGGCCAGCGACCCGGGAGCCAGCGCGGCCGGGTACAGGCCGAGGCGCATCGTGCCGCCCATGTCGCCGTCGGCGATGATGTCGACCTGCTCGGCCATGGTCGCGATGACCGGGTACTCGGTGTCGGGGTCGAACTCGGACGAGGAGGCGCCGGCCAGCCCCGCCTTGTCGCGCGCGTACTCGATGACCATGCACTGCAGGCCCAGGCAGAGGCCGAGCGCGGGGATGCCGTTCTCGCGGGCGAACTTCAGCGCGCCGAGCTTGCCCTCGATGCCGCGGATGCCGAAGCCGCCGGGCACGCAGATGCCGTCGACCTGCGACAGCGCGGCGGCCGCGCCCTCGGGGGTCTCGCAGTCGTCGGAGGGGATCCAGACGAGCTTCGCCTTGGCCTGGTGCGCGAAGGCGCCGGCCCGCAGCGCCTCGGTGACCGACAGGTAGGCGTCGGGCAGGTCGATGTACTTGCCGACGAGGCCGATGGTCACCTCGTGCTTGGGCTGGTGCACCGCGTCGAGCACGGTCTGCCAGCCCGACCAGTCGACCTCGCCCGCCTTCTCGGCCAGGCCGAGGTGGCGGATGATGTAGGCGTCAAGCCCCTGCTCGTTGAGCATGGAGGGGATGTCGTAGATGCTCGCGACGTCCTTCGCGTTGACGACCGCGTCCTCGTCGACGTCGCACATCAGGGCGATCTTGCGCTTGTTCGACTCGCTGACGGGGCGGTCGCTGCGCAGCACGAGGGCGTCGGGCTGGATGCCGATCGACCGCAGCGCCGCGACGGAGTGCTGCGTCGGCTTCGTCTTCTGCTCGCCCGACGCGCCCATGTAGGGCACGAGGGAGACGTGCACGAAGAACACGTTGGCGCGGCCGAGCTCGTGCCGCACCTGGCGGGCCGACTCGATGAACGGCTGGCTCTCGATGTCGCCGACCGTGCCGCCGACCTCGGTGATGATCACGTCGGGGGCCACGTCGCCCTCGGCCTGCTGGCGCATGCGGCGCTTGATCTCGTCGGTGATGTGCGGGATGACCTGCACGGTGTCGCCCAGGTACTCGCCGCGGCGCTCCTTCGCGATGACGGTCGAGTACACCTGGCCCGTCGTGACGTTCGCGGCCTGGTCGAGGTCGATGTCGAGGAACCGCTCGTAGTGCCCGATGTCGAGGTCGGTCTCGGCGCCGTCGTCGGTCACGAAGACCTCGCCGTGCTGGAACGGGTTCATCGTGCCGGGGTCGACGTTGAGGTAGGGGTCGAGCTTCTGCATGACCACGCGGAGGCCGCGCGCCGTGAGCAGGTTGCCGAGGCTGGCGGCCGTGAGGCCCTTGCCGAGCGACGACACGACGCCGCCGGTGACGAAGATGTGCTTCGTCACGCTGGCGGACGATGCCGCCTGGCCCGTCTGCCGGGACGAGGAGACCTCAGAAGGGCCACCTCCGTCGATCGAGGAGGATCCAGGGCCCGAGTTCTCAACGTTCACCACGGGATTCCATCCTATGTCACGCGGAGGCCCTCGGCCACCGCCGCCTGTTACGAGTGTGTGACGGAGCGCGCGCCGGTGCGCGTGCTCAGGCCCGGGCGCGCGCCCGGCCCGAGGACGCGAGCTCGAGCAGCTCGCGGGCGTGGTCGAGGCCGCTGGTGCTGTCGGGCAGCCCCGAGAGCAGACGGGCCATCTCGGCGACGCGCTCGTCGCCCTCGAGCTGCTGCACGCTGCTCGCGGTGACCTCGCCCGACGCGTCCTTGACGACGCGCAGGTGGTTCGTGGCGAACGCGGCGACCTGCGCCAGGTGCGTGACGACGATGACCTGGGCGCGTTCCGACAGGGCCGCCAGCCGCCGCCCGATCTCGATCGCGGCGGATCCGCCGACGCCGGCGTCGACCTCGTCGAAGACGAAGGTCGGCACGTCGCTCGAGCCGGCCATGACGACCTCGAGGGCGAGCATGACCCGCGACAGCTCGCCTCCGGACGCTCCCTTGCCGAGCGGGCGGGGCTCGCTGCCCGGGTGCGGCCGCAGCAGCAGCGAGACGACGTCGGCCCCGGTCGTGCCGAGGTCGTCGCGCGGGGTGACCTCGACGACGATCTCGGCCCCCGCCATGGCGAGGGCGGACAGCTCGGCGCTGACCCGGGCGGACAGGTCGGCGCCCGAGGCGCGGCGCAGGTTGCTGAGAACGGCCGCGCGGGACTCCGCCTCGGCCCGGAACTGCGCCACCTCGTCGTCGAGCGAGGCGAGCCGGTCGTCGTCGCCGTCGAGCTCGACGAGACGGCGGCTGCCCTCGTCGAGCAGGCGCAGCACGTCGTCGAGGCCCGGGCCGTGCTTGCGCATCAGGGCCGTCAGCTCGGCCCGGCGGGTCTGCACGGCCTCCAGGTCGCCCGCCGCGTCGGCGTCGAGGCCGCCGAGGTAGCTCGACAACCGCGCGGACGACTCGGACACCTGCACGCTGACCTCGGCCAGCAGGTCGGCGATGGGCGCCAGCTCGGGGTCGTGCGGCGCCACGCGCTCGACTTGGCGACGGGCCTCCTCGACGAGCGAGAGCACGTCGCGGGTGCCGTCGACCGCGTCGGTCGAGAGGATCTCGTGGGCGAGGCCCGCGGCGAGCCGCAGGTCCTCCGAGTTGCTGAGGCGGTCGGCCGTCGCGTCGAGCTCGTCGAGCTCGCCGGCCACGGGCGACGCGGCCTCGATCTCGTCGATGGCTGCGCGCAGCGCCTCGGCCTCGGCACGCCGCTCGTCGCGGTCGCGGGTGATCTCGGCCAGCTCGTCACGAGCCGCCGTCCAGGCGTCGAAGGCGGCCCGGTAGGAGGCGGCGGCCGCGGCCAGGGGCGCGCCTCCGTGGGCGTCCACCGCCGCCCGCTGCGCCTGGGCCGACTTGAGGCGGATCTGCTCGGACTGCCCGTGCACGACGACGAGGTGGTCGGCGAGGTCGCCGAGCACGCCGATCGGGGCGGAGCGCCCGCCGACGACCGCCCGGCTGCGGCCCTCGGCCGAGACGACGCGGCTGAGGAACAGCTCGCCGTCGTCGACGTCTCCCCCGGCGTCGCGGACCCGCTCGACGACGGCGCCGCCCTCGGGCACGACCCAGCGGCCGTCGACGACCGCCTGGGCGCTGCCGGAGCGCACCACGCCGCTCTCGGCCCGCTGGCCCAGCAGCAGGCCGAGGGCGGTGACGACCATGGTCTTGCCCGCGCCGGTCTCGCCCGTGACGGCGGTGAAGCCGGGCCCGAGCGGCAGGGTGGCGCGACCGATGACGCCGAGGTCGCGGATGGCGATCTCCTCGATCACGAGGCGTCTCCCTGCTCGGGGCCGCGCCAGCCGGTGACGGGCAGCTTGAACTTCGCGACGAGACGGTCGGTGAAGGGGCCCTGCCGGAGGCGGGCGAGCAGCACCGGCTGCGTCGAGCGCGTGCACTCGACCCGCGCGCCGGGCGGCAGGTCGTGCTCGCGGCGACCGTCGCACCAGAGGATGCCGCGGCCGTCGGTGCGGCTCATGACCTCGACGGCGAGCGTCGAGTCGGGGCCGACGACGAGCGGACGGGCGAACAGCGCGTGGGCGCTCAGCGGCACGAGCAGCAGGGCCTGCACCTCGGGCCAGACCACGGGCCCGCCGGCGGAGAACGAGTAGGCGGTGGAGCCGGTGGGGGTCGACATCACGACGCCGTCGCAGCCGAACGACGACAGGGGCCGCCCGTCGACCTCGATGACGACCTCGAGCATGCGCTCACGCGAGGCCTTCTCGACCGTGGCCTCGTTCATGGCCCAGGTGCGCCAGACGACCTCGCTGCCCTCGACGACGCTCACGTCGAGCGCGAAGCGCTCCTCGACGTCGTAGTCGCGGGCGACGACGCGCGACACGGCCGAGGCCATCTCGTCGCGCTCGCTCTCGGCGAGGAACCCGACGTGGCCGAGGTTGACCCCGACGATCGGGGCCCGGGTGCCGCGGACCAGCTCGGCCGCGCGGAGGATGGTGCCGTCGCCGCCGAGGACGACGACGCACTCGAGCTCGTCGAGCGAGACGTCGTCGCCGAGGATGTCGACCTGGCCGATGCCCGGCTCGGCGGCCCGGATGTCGTCCCACTCGTCGCGGGAGAGCACCGGTCGCACGCCGGCGGCGACCAGGAGCCCGCACACCTCGAGGGCCGCGTCGAGCGAGTCGCGTCTGCCCGTGTGGGAGACGACGAGGATGTGCCGTGTCGTCGTGTCGATCTGTCTCACGCTCCCGTCGTGCTCTCGGACCTGCTCAGCCATTCTGTCGGATTGGACCCGTGAAGAGCCGACAGGCGGACGACGTACTCCTTGTTGCCGGCCGTGCCGACGATCGGTGAGGGGATGAGCCCCGCCGTGCCGAGGCCGAGGTCGTGGGCGGCCCACAGCACGCCCGTGACGGCCTCGTTCCGCAGTGCCGCGTCGTGGACGATGCCCTCGCGGATCCCCTGCCGGCCGACCTCGAACTGCGGCTTGACCAACAGGACGAAGTCGCTCTCCACAGGGACGCTCCCCACGAGGGCGGGCAGCACCATGGTCAGCGAGATGAACGACAGGTCGGCCACGACGAGGTCGACGGCGTCCGCGCGAGGGCTGAGCCCGCGCAGCTGGTCGCGGTCGAGGTAGCGCGCGTTGACGCCCTCGACGACCGTGACCCGCGCGTCGCTCCGTACCGAGGGCGAGAGCTGGCCGTGGCCGACGTCGAGCGCGACGACGTGCTCCGCCCCGCGCTCGAGCAGCACCTGCGTGAAGCCCCCGGTCGACGCCCCGACGTCGAGCGCCGTGCGCCCCCGGGGATCGACGCCGAACGCGTCCAGCGCGCCGACGAGCTTGTGGGCGGCGCGGCTCACGTAGTGGTCGAGGCCCGCCACCGTCACGACGTCCGACTCCCCCACCCGCGACGACGCCTTGACGACGCCCGAGCCGTTCACCGTGACGAGGCCGTCGGCGAGGAGGCGGGCCGCGTGCGTGCGGGACCGCGCGAGTCCCCGACGCGCGAGCGCCGCGTCGAGCCGCTCACCGGCCGGCTGGTCGTCCGGCGACGGTCCCGGGTCGGCAGGGTCCTCGATGCGGACGGTCATCGACCACCGGGTCGGTCGTCGATCCGGCCGGGCTCCTCGAGGGCGGCGCGGAGCTCGTCGTGCACCTCGGCGAAGGCCGCGGCGCGCTGGTCGAGGGGCAGGCCCTCGACCGACCGGAGGCGCGGCGCCAGACCGGCCACCGCCTCCTCGTGCGACGTCGGCTCGACGGTCTCGGACTCCTGCTGCATGGTGTCGCCCACCCTACTCACCGGGGTGCAGGCCGGGGTCGATGTCGAGGCCGTAGATGGCCCGCCCCGTGCCCCAGACCGCGTGCGTGCCGGCGCGCAGCAGGTCGACGGGGTCGTCGCCCGCCGTGACGATGCGCACGACGCCCCCGCGCACGGCGACGCTGGCGCCGCGCACTGTGACGACGTGGACGTCCTGCTCGTCGTGCTCGACGATCTCCGGGTACGGCTGGCTCAGCTCGCGCAGGTCGCCGACGACGAAGTCGGGCCGCGAGCCCTTCTCGGCCGCCAGCAGCTGCTTCGCCCCGTCGATGCCCGTGAGCACCAGCACCGAGACCAGCCCGGCGCGACGGGCCCCGAGGATGTCCGTGTCGAGCCGGTCGCCGATGAACATGGCCTTGGTGGCGCCGAAGCGCTCGACGGCGGCGGTGAAGATGGGCGTCTCGGGCTTGCCCGCCGTCACGGGCAGGCGGCCGACGGCCGTGTGCACGGCGCTCACGAGCGTGCCGTTGCCCGGTGCCGTGCCGCGCTCCTGGGGGATGGTCCAGTCGGTGTTCGTGGCGATCCACGGGATGTCCACCGCGAGGGCGAACGACGCCTCGGCGAGGTCGGACCAGCCGACCTCGGGGCTGAAGCCCTGCACCACCGCGGCCGGAGAGTCGTCCGCGGACCGCGTGACGCGGAAGCCCTCCTGCTCGAGCACGGAGGTCAGGCCCTCGCCCCCCACGACGAGGACGGTCGAGCCGGCGGGCACGGCGTCGGCGAGGAGGCGCACGGCCGCCTGCGGGGACGTCACCACGTCGTCCCCCGTCACCTGCAGGCCGTAGCCGCGCAGCTGTGCCGCGACGGTGTCGGCGGTGCGCGAGGCGTTGTTGGTGATGTAGCCCACCCGGTGGGTGCGGGCGGCGTCGGTCAGGCTCTCGACGGCGTGGTCGATGGCCTGGGACCCGCGGTACACGACCCCGTCGAGGTCGGCGAGCACCGTGTCGACGCCGTCCAGCGGCGTGGGGCCGTCAGCCACGGTCGGCGTCCTCGTGGTCGTCCTGCGTGTCGGTGTCGACCTGCGTGTCGGTGTCGGCCTGCGTGTCGGTGTCGGCCTGCGTGTCGGTGTCGGCCTGGTCGGGCTCGTCGGTCGCCTCGGGCTCGTCGCGGCCCTCGGCGTCGACGCTCTCGTCGACCGCCTCGGCCTCGTCCACCGCGTCGGTCTCCTCCACCGCGTCGACGTCGTCGAGATCCACCACGAAGTCCTCGTCCAGCTCTTCTTCCACGATCTCGACCGTCTCGCGGTCGTCGTCGCCGTGGGCCGCCTCGAGCGCGGCGTCCGCGCGCTCGGCGAGGGCACGCCACTCCTCGGCGTCCCGCTCACGACCGAGGTCGTCGAGCACCGTCGCGTAGGCGTCGAAGAGGGCGGGGCTGTAGTCGAAGGCGCGCTTGCGGTCGAGCTGGGGGATCTCGAGCTCGCCGAGCGCCGCATCCGGCTGGCCGAGGTCGAGACGGGCCCCGCTCATGGCGATCGCGAGCGACACCCGCACCGACGCCGGCAGCGTCGAGACGTCGACCGAGCGCCCGAGCTCGAGCGCCCGCTCGGGGCGGCCCAGCCCGCGCTCGCTGTCGACCATGAGGGGCAGCTGGTCGTCGCGGCCGGTGATGCGACGGTACGTGCGGAGCTCGCGCAGCGTCAGGGCGTAGTCGCCGACCGTGTACGCCGTGATGGCGATGGTCTCGCGCACGACGCCGATGCGGCCGGCCCGTCGCCCAGCGGACAGCGCGTGCTTGTGCGCCTCCTCCGGGTCCTCCTCGATGAGGCGCCCGGCCATCACCAGGTGCTTGGCCACCCAGTCGGCGTTCTCTTTGCTCAGCGTCTTCAGCTCGCCGCGCGCGACCTTGTCCAGGTCGCGGGGCTCGACGTCGTCGGGGACGTGCGCCACCTCCTGCGCAGGACGCACCGATTTGAGGCCATAGGGGTCACGATCCTCGGGGGTCTCCCGGTCGCGCCCCTTGTAGCCGCCCGAGGCCGGTCGCCCGCCCGCACCGCGAGGGCCGGCAGACGGACCACGCCGGTCGCCTCCGCCCTGGGGGCGACCCGAGGAGGCGCGGTCCCCGTACGCAGGACGGTCGCCTCGCTGAGGGCGGTCGCCCCGACCCGCGCGGTCGCCGTAGGTCGGACGGTCGCCCCGTCCTGCATCCCCCCGCCCACCACGGGCGGCATCGCGGGCACCCCCCGAGGACGACGCACCAGGACGACCGGAGCCGCCCGTCGACGACCGAGGCCCTCCTGAGGACCGAGGCCCTCCTGAGGACGACGCACGAGGCGGACGCCGGTCATCGTCGCGACGAGCGGGGCGGTCACTCCGGGCACCGCCGTCACGGCCGGCGGCAGGATCACGTCGGGGTCGGTCGGCTCGGTCGTCGTCGCGGTCGCTCACGGAGGTTCTCCTCGTTGTTCGGTCGTGCAGGCAGCTGTTGTGTTGTGGGGCTCACGCCCAGGAGTTCAGGGCCCGGTGCACTCGACGTGCATCCGGACGAGGTACGAGACTACCAAGGGGTCACGCCGACTCATGCGGGCGACCCGTTAAACGAGAAGAGCCCCTCCGTGGAGGGGCTCTTCTGTAAAGGAAGTCCGGCGGTGTCCTACTCTCCCACAAGGTCCCCCTTGCAGTACCATC
>NZ_JAAOYW010000001.1:1371464-1422920 GCF_011761235.1 Frigoribacterium faeni | reverse complement strand
GCCCCCCCGCCCCCCCCGCGGCGGGGCGCCCCCCCCGCGGGCGGGGGGGGGGGGGGGGGGGCCGCCCCCCCCCCCCCGGGGGGCCCCCCCCCCCCGGGGGGGGGGGCCCCCCCCCCCCCACTCCGGGGTGCGGGGGGAGGGAGCCGGCGCTCAGCGCGGGAGGGGAGGGGCGCCAGCGGTCAGCGGGGAGGGGAGGGGCGGTCAGCGACGCGGGGCGACGACGGCCCAGCCGTGCGCGCCGACGACGAGCACGTCGCCGTCGAGCCCGGCGTCACGACCGGCCACCCACCCGTCGGCCGCGGGGGCAGGGTCGGCGACGCGCAGCGGCTCGTCGCCGAGGTTCAGCACGACGACGAGCACCTCGTCCGAGCCCGAGCCCGAGCCCGAGTCCGAGTCCGGGCCCGAGCCGGCCCCCGCGCCCCGCACCTCGAGCACGAGCGACTCGTTCGCCACCGACACCGTGCGGGTGCGCGCCGAGTGCAGCCACGGGTGACGGCGACGGAGGCCGACCAGCTCCTGGTGCAGCGCCAGGACGGCGGGGTCGGCGCCGGCCACGAGCGACACGACGTCGTCGCCCGACCAGCGAGGGAAGGCGGGACGCACCGCGTCGTCTCCGCCGACCCGCTCCTCCTTGACGGCCCTCAGCCCGAGCTCGTCGCCGTAGTAGACGCTCGGCACCCCGCCGAGCACGAAGAGCAGCACGACGGCGTGGGCGTGGTGGCGCTCGTCGTCGATCTGGCTGGCGATGCGGGTCACGTCGTGGTTGCCGACGAAGGTCAGCGGCACGAACGCGTCGAGGAACTCGTCGTGCCGGGTGAGGGCCCAGGCCAGCTCGTGCAGGTTGACGTCCTGCAGGCTGTGCCAGGTGCCCTGCCAGAGCTCGTACTGGGTGACGCTGTCGAGGCCTCCCTCGCGGACGGCCGCGACGTAGTCGCCGTGCAGCACCTCGCCGACCACCCACACGTCGGGGTGCCGCTCGCGCAGCGGGGGCAGCACCTGGGCCCAGAACGACGACGGCACCGCGTAGGCGGCGTCGAGGCGCCAGGCGTCGGCGCCGCGCTCGGCCCAGTGCACGAGCACGTCGGCGACGGTGCGCACCACCTCGGGCGACGAGTGGTCGAGCGCGATCAGCCCGCCGTGCCCCTCGAACGTCGCCAGCTCGCCCTGCTCGTCGCGACGGAACAGGGAGGCGGCCGGCGACGACGGGTCGGCCCGCGCCTCCCGCAGGGCCGGGAACTCGGGGCCGACGTGGTTGAACACTCCGTCGAGCATCACCCGCACGCCCTTCGCGTGGGCGGCGTCGATGAGCGTCGCGAGGTCGTCGTCGGTGCCGAGGCGCGGGTCGACGGTGAACCAGTCGATCGTGTCGTAGCCGTGCGTCGACGACGCGAAGACGGGGCCGAGCGCGAGGCCGTTCGCGCCCAGCGCGAGCAGGTGGTCGAGCCACGGCACGAGATCGAGGAGGCGCGGTGCCGGCGAGCGGTCCGCCCCGGTCGTGTCCGCCCCGCCGAACCCGAGGGGGTAGACGTGCCACCACACGACGTGCTCGGTCCAGGCGCGGGCGGGGTCGGTCGGGGTGCTCGGGGTGCTCGGGGCGTCGGGCGTGTTCGGGTCGTTCGGGGTGTCGGGGGTGTTCGGCGTGCTCGGGTGCATGCGGGCCACGGTAGCGGCGTCGGCCACAGCGGGTGCGTGAGCGGGTGCGTGGAGGGGTCGAGGGCGGGTGTTCCGGGGCGAGGGCGGGTGCGCGGCGACCCGCCCTCGGCCCGGAAGACCCGCCCTCGGCGGACGAGGGCCGCGCGAGCCGGGCGCGCCGGGCCGCGCGCGGCGCGGCGCGCCGCTCCCGGCCCTAGTCCGCGTCGACCTCGACGGGGTCGCTGAGGTCGAGCGACCAGACGGCGACCCCGGCGAGCCCGAGCCCGCGGGCGAGCGAGACGCGGGTGTCGAGCGAGCGGGCGTCCGACCACCAGAGCACCTCGCCGCCGTCGAGCGACGCCGTCTGCTCGGCGGCCCGGGAGTCCCAGCGAGCGGATCCGCCGGCGTCCTCGACACGGTCGCGCGCCTCCTCGTCCGACAGCTGCCCGGCGGGCTCGTCGCCGCCCCAGCGGTAGCCGTAGCCCGCGACGCCGAGCACGATCTGGTCGGTGGGCGCGAGCTCGGCGAGGGCCGCGAGGGAGTCGATCGTCCAGTCGAGGGAGCCGACGGGGCCGGGGTCGTCGGGCTCCCAGGGGCCGTGCTGGTCGTAGGCCATCAGCGTGAGGTGGTCGACCGACGCGGCCAGCGCCGGCACGTCGTAGCCGAGCTCGGCCCACCCCTCGACCGTGGTGGACGCCTGCAGCGCGACGTCGAGCCGCACGTCGGGGCCGATGGCGGCGCGCAGCTCGGCGACGAGGGCGGTGAGCCCCGCCGAGTCGTCGGCCGAGAGCCCCTCGAGGTCGATCATCAGCGAGTCCCAGCCGCCGACCGTGACGTCGGCGGCGAGGTCGGCGACGACGACGGACCTGTTCTCGGGGCTCGCCAGCAGGGCGGTCGCCAGCGGGCCGCTGAAGTCGCCGAGCCGCTCGTCGTAGTTGCTCACGAGCAGCTGCGCCTGGAGCCCGCGGGCGTGCGCCGCGTCGCGCTGCGCCTCGGCCTCGGACGACGGGCTGCCGACGCCGGCCCCGTCGGGCGCGAGCAGCACGCCGTCGACGGCGAGCACGTCGAGGGAGGCGGCGCTCGCGTCGACGACGTCGGGGGCGGCTCCCTCGAGCACGAAGCCCGTGACGTCGAAGGCCGGAGCGGCGGCGTCGGCCCGGGTGGCGTCCGCGTCGTCGGCGGGGCCGGTGCCGTCGGTGCTGCCGTTCGACGTCGCGTCGGACGAGGAGGCGCCGGTCGCCTCGGACGAGGAGGCGCCGGTCGACGAGGTGCACCCGCCCAGCACCAGGGCGAGCACGGCGGCGACGGCTGCGGCGGCTGTGGCGGCGGCGACGGGCGGCGTCGACCGGCCGGGGCGCGGGCGCGGGCGGGCGGACCTCGGTGTCATGGTCGGAGCGTACGGCTCATCGCGGCCGTCGCGCATCCGGGTGCCGGCGCACGAGTCGACGTCGAGCCGTGCTCAGGTGACGCGTCGTGGGGTCTCGAGCGAGGCGAGCGCCCGCGTCGCGACACCTGAGCGTCGCTCGGCGGCCGAACCGCGGCCCAGGCGCGGGCGCGGGCTAGGTGCGGGCGCGGGCTAGGCGCGGCCGCCGGGGCGGGCAGCGGCGAGCTCGAGGTTGACGTCGTCCGGGTCCTGCAGCGAGAGCACCACGAGGCCGAAGGCGGGCAGGTCGGTGACCTCGCCGTGCTCGATGCCCGCCGCCTCCAGCCGCTCGGCGGCCTCGTACAGCTCGTCGACGGAGCCGACGCGCAGGCTCAGGTGGTCGAGGCCGACCCTGTCCGGGTCGAAGCGGTCGCCGGCCGGCGCGACCGGCCGCAGCCCGAGCGTCTGCCCGCCGAACGTGAACGAGCAGCCGCCGTAGGTGCGCTGCGGGTCGTCGTGGACGGTCGGGTCGTCGATCTGGTCGCTGAAGTCGCTGCCCGGGGGCATCCCGAACAGCTGCTCGTAGAAGGCCTTGCTGCGGTGGATGTCCGTGACCGTGAGGCGCACGTGCGAGAAGCCGAGGGGCGTGACGATGGCGTCGTTCATCGGGCCATCATCGGCCCCTGCCCCTGACGGTGCCCGAGGGCGGGCGGGTCCGTCGGGGGCGGGCGGTCGCGACGGACCGTCGGCGACGGACCCGCCCGCCCTGCCGGGGCGTCAGCGCAGCAGGCCCGAGCGGTAGCCCCAGACGACGGTCTGCAGCCGGTCACGGGTGTCGAGCTTGGTCATCACCCGCGTCAGGTGCGACTTCACGGTGCTCGTCTCGATGACGAGCCGCTCGCCGATCTCGTCGTTCGACAGGCCCTCGCCGAGCAGCCGCACGATCTCCTGCTCGCGGGGCGTGAGCACGTCGACCGAGGCCCCGGACGAGGAGGCGGCCCGCCGTCGCGTGAACTCCGCGATGACCCGGCGGGTGGTCGCGCCGTCGATCGCGGCGCGGCCCGACGCGAGCGCTCGCACCGCGGCGACGAACTCGTCGGGCTCGGCGTCCTTGAGCACGAAGCCGCTCGCCCCGGCCTCGAGGGCGCCGAAGACGTACTCGTCGAGGTCGAACGTCGTGGCGACGAGCACGGCGGGGCCGCGCGGGCCGTCCGACGCGGCCGCGCCCGCGGCCCCGCCGGCGCCCGCACCGCCTGCGCCCGCGCCGCCTGCGCCCCCAGCGCCGTCGCCGTCGCCCCCGCCGAAGCCGCCGTCGCCCGCCGCCTCGCTCGTGATCACGCGCGTCGCCTCGATGCCGTCGCCGCCGGGCATGCGGACGTCCATCACGACCACGTCGGGACGGGTGCGCCGCACGACCTCGACCGCCTCGCGGCCGCCGGAGGCCTCGCCGACGACCTCGACGCCTCCTGCGGTCTCGAGGACGATGCGGAACCCGGCCCGCACGATCGACTGGTCGTCGACGAGCACGACCCGGATCACGAGGCGCTCCCGCCCACGACGCGCTCGGCCTCGACCGGCAGCTCGAGCCGCACCCGCCAGGTGCCCGTGCCGGTCGGGCCGGCCTCGAGCAGCCCGCCGACGAGCGCCGCGCGCTCGCGCATCCCGACGAGGCCGTAGCCCGCCGGGGCCGAGCTCGCGGGCCGGGACGGCACCTCGTTCTCGACGACGAGCACGAGCCGGCCCGGCCGGGCGGTCGTGGTCAGCTGCACCGGGGCGTCGGGGGCGTGCCTGCGGGCGTTGGCCAGCGCCTCCTGCACGGTGCGGTAGGCGGTGACGTCGGCGAGCGGCGCCAGCGAGGGCAGCTCGCCGTCGACCTGTTCGTCGACGGCGGTGCCGGCCGTGCGGGCCGCGGCGACGAGCTCTCCGACGTCGCGCAGCCCGGGCACGGGGGCCGTGCCGTCGGCTCCGTCGCCGGTCTCGCGCAGGATGCCCACGATCGACCGCAGCGAGTCGAGCGTCTCGCGGCCCTGCGAGCGGACGCTGCGCAGCGACTGCTTCGCGCGCTCGGGGTCGACGTCGACGAGGCGCTCGGCGGCGCCCGCCTGCACGACGAGCCCGGTGAGGTGGTGCGCGGCGATGTCGTGCAGCTCGCGGGCCATGCGGGTGCGCTCGGCGGCCACGGCCGACCGGGTCAGCGTCGCCTGGTGCTCGACCGACTCGGCGGCCCGTGCCCGGCTGTCGCTCTCGTGCCGACGTCGCAGGGCGACCCACGAGCCGACGGAGGCGCTGATCCCGTTGACGAGGACGGCCGTCGCGACCAGCGCGAGCGCCTCGACGACCACGCTCGTGCCCGGGGCGTCGATCCCGCCCAGGCCGCCGAGCCCGCCCTGCGCGCCGAGCGCCTGCTTGGCGACGGCCGTCGCGCCGACGACGGCGCCGACGCTCTCGACCGCGATCGCGACGAGCACGACCCCGACGGTGCGGCGCGTGGTCAGCAGCGAGCCGACCGTGTACGCGGCGACGACGGGCGCCGCCGTCCAGAGCGCGAGGCCCGTGGGCAGCACGGCCAGCAGGCCGGCCTGCACCACGCTGATCGCCAGGAGCGTCGCCGCCGGCCAGCGCCGTCGCAGCGCGAGCGGCAGGCACTGCACGACGGCGAGCACGAGCACGACCGTGATCTGCGCCGCAGGGATGCTGCGCGACGCCCCGAGGAACTCGCCTGCCCCCACCAGCGAGGCGAGCAGCGCGACGGTGACGACCGTCCAGACCGCGGCCAGGACCACGTCGCGCCCGAGGGGGCTGCGCACGCCGAGCCGGGCGAGCGCCCGTCGTGTCGCGGCGGCGCCCGGCACCGTGCTCTCGTGCTGCGCGGAGCGGCTCTCGTGCTGCGCGGAGAGGGAGGGAGAGGAGGTCACGTCCCGAGCATGCCAGGTGCCGGCGTCGTCGCGGTCGCGGGGCGTCCCGCCCTGTGGACGGCGCATCAGAAGCTCACGCTCGGGGAGAGCAGACGCCACGTGACCGCGAACACGGCCAGGGCGACGAGGGCGGCGACGACGAGCACGCGTCCGGTCACCGAGGCCCAGCCCCGACGCTCGCGGACGGCCTGCACGACGGCGACGGCGGCGGGCACGATCGCGACCACGCCGGCCAGCTGCAGCACCTGCAGCACGCGGAGCGACCCTGCCGACACGTCCTGGAACGCCAT
Organism: Frigoribacterium faeni; assembly: GCF_011761235.1. GTDB lineage: Bacteria > Actinomycetota > Actinomycetes > Actinomycetales > Microbacteriaceae > Frigoribacterium > Frigoribacterium faeni_A. The sequence continues at coordinate 1,416,720 of NZ_JAAOYW010000001.1, read as the reverse complement.
GGCCTGCACGGCCGTGATGCCCCAGCCGACGAGCGCGAGCAGCGTGGCGACCTGGCCGAGGCGCGAGAGCAGCAGCGCGCGGCGGCGGCGTCCGGTCTCGGGGCGTCGGGCGACGACGAGGTCACGGCGCCCGGTGCGGCGACCGAGGCCGACGAGGGCCGCGGTCGGCCAGGCGACCACCGAGACGAGCAGCACCGCCACGGAGACGAGCACGAGCGGCAGGACGGCCGACGCGACCTGCCAGGGCTGCGCCCGCAGCATCGTGAAGGAGGCGCCCCACGAGATCGCCGACACGGTCGCGTCGTCGCCCTCGCCGTCGGTCCGCGTCGCGAGCAGGGCGTCGCCGCCCACCTCGCGCCACAGGTGGTCGTCGACCAGCTCGTACACGCCGGTCGTGGTGGCGAGCGGCTTCGGGGTCACGGCGACGGTCCCGTCGGAGCGCGGGACGATCGTCGTCTGGCCGCTCAGGGCGAGCAGGGCGCCGGGGTTCGTGACGGGCGAGCGGGAGGAGGTGTAGACGCCGGCCATCGCGGCGGCCGCGGCGGTGCCGTCGGAGCGGGCAGCGCCTCCTCGGGTCGTGTCGTCGTCGGCGGACGCCTCGCGCAGGTAGCGGTCCGCGAAGCCCTGCAGCACCGTGGTGCGCAGGTCGAGGGTGTCGGTCGCGGCGCGGCCCGAGCCGTTGAACGACACGAAGATGCCCGCGTCGGCGTCGGGGAACATCCGCATGGCGCTGTGGAACACCTGCGTGTCGCCGTCGTGGCCGAAGGCGGGCAGGCCGGGGGTGCTGTCGTCGAAGAACGCGAGGTCCATGCGCTGGCCGACGGCGAGCGTGCCGAGCTGGTCGGCGTCGAGGGCGGGGCTGTGCATCTCGTCGAGGGTGGCGGGCTCGAGCAGCGACTGCTCGGCGGGCAGGTCGCCGAGGTGGGCGAGCATGAAGCGCGCCATGTCGGTCGCCGAGGCCGACATCGCTCCGGCCGGGGCGGCGTTCACGACCTCGGTCGGGTACGCCGGCTTCGAGTCGTCCGGGTAGCCCTTGGCGAGGCGGGCGTCGAGGTCGGCGGGCAGCGGCTGCTCGAACGACGACGAGGTCATGCCGGCGGGGTCGAGCACCTCGTCCTGCACCAGCTCGGCGAACGGACGTCCGCTGACGCGCTCGGCGACGTACCCCGCGAGCGTGGCGCCGTAGTTCGAGTACGCGGGCGTGGTGCCGGGCTCGTAGACCTGCGCCGGGGGAGCCTCCGAGACCGCCTCGCGGAGCGTCTGCTCGCTTCCGGGCGTGCCGATGAGGCCGGAGATGACCTCCTCGAAGCCGGCGGTGTGCGTGAGCAGGTGCCGCAGGGTGACGGCGCCCTTCGGGGTGTCGAGGTCGAAGTCGAGGTACTGCTGCACGTCGGCGTCGAGGTCGAGCTCGCCCTGCTCGACGAGCTGCATGATCGCGGTCGCCGAGACGACCTTCGAGACGGAGCCGATGCGGAACAGGGTGTCCTCGGGGTCGACGGGGCGGGCCGGCGAGCCCTCGGTGCCGGTGTCGGCGAGGCCGTAGCCACGCGCCGTGAGCAGCCGGCCGTCCGACACGACCGAGACGGTCGCCCCGGGGATGCCGGTGGTCTGCAGCGCCGAGCCGACCGCGCCGTCGAGCCAGGCGTCCACGTCGTCCTGCGTGAGGGAGCGGCCGCCGGGCTGGTGCTGGGGGGCCGAAGGAGGCGCGGTGTCGGCGGCGGGGGAGGTCGCGCCGGTCGCGGTGGCCGGGTCGGCCGCGCCGGCCGGGTCGGCCGCGCCGGCCGAGCAGGCGGCGAGGGGGACGGAGAGGGCCACGACGGCCGCGGCGGCGGCGAGTCGGGGCAGGAGGCGGCGGGCCCGAGGGGCCGTCCGCGGTGCGGTCGGGAGGGGTGTCGATGTCATGCCTCAACGCTCGCGGACCGGACGCCGCGGCACAGGGGGCGGAGGTCGGGACCTCGGTTGCGACCTGAGTCGCAGGCGGGGCAGCGACCTCCGGGCCGGCCGGGGCGGCGGCCCGCACGGATCCCGTCAGGATCGGCGCCCGTGCCGCACGGATCCCGCCAGGGCCGTCGGCGCCCGCCGCCGCGGGCCGTAGGACTGAGCCATGACCACCCACGCACCCCGCGGCCGGCAGCCGCGGCGACGTCCCCGACCGGCCCGCCCGCTCTCGTGACGCTGACCGACATCCTCCCCTCGATGCGGCGCTCGATCGCCGACCCGCTCCTCCTCGACGCCTGGCCCCTCGGCACCCGCGCCACCGTCGACGACGTCGTCATCGACGGCGTCTCGCTCGTGCGCCTCGCCGACCTCTGCGAGACCCCGTGCGTGCACACAGGCACCGCCGTGCTGCCCCGCTCGGGCGGGCGGCCCTCGCCCGTCGACGACGCGACGGCGATCGTCGTGGCGGTGCGCCACGTGGCCCGGCACAGCTCCGGCGCGCTCGTCGTGCAGCTCGACGCCCGGCTCGGCGCCGTGCCGGCCGTGCTCGGCGAGCTGCGCCTCGTCGGCCGCGTCTCGACGGCGCACGACGTCGCGGTCGTGGTCGGCCTCGAGGACGACGGGCCGTCCGTCGCCGTCGTCGACCTGCCCGCCGACCTGCGCGCGGGCGACCTCCTGGCCGTGCCGTGCCCGGGCGACGTCACGGTCGGCCGGGTCCGGCGGGCGGCGTCGCGGTGACGGCCGAGCACCCGGCGGCGCACGCCGCGGCGCGCCCGGGCGTGCACCCGGCCGACGCCGTGCGGCACCTCGTGCACGACGCCGTCGACGGCAGCCACGTCTGGGGCTCGGTCGACCGGTCGCCGGCCCGGTCGACCGTCGTGCAGCAGGTGACCCTGCGCGTGAACCGGCCCGGCACGACCCCGGCCGACCGCCGCCTCCTGCACGTCCGTCAGGTCTGGCCGGCCGCCGGCGCCGTCCTGGCGGCCGTGTGCCTGCTGGTCGCGATCGCCGCGGAGGTCGCCCCGCCGGTCGCCGCGCTCGCGGCCGCGGCGGTCTGGGTCGCGGGGGCGGCCTCGCTCGAGCTCGGCACGCGGCGCGTGCGCGGGTCGGTGCGCGAGCTGACCGCCTCGTCGACCTGCACGCCGTCGGGGCTCGTCGTCGTGGGCGACGCCGCGCGGGTCCGGGCGACGGCCGCGCGGCTGGTCGCCGTCGAGCGCGACGCCGCCGCCGGCCGGATCACGCCCGCCCGCTTCGAGGCGCTCTGGGGAGAGGTCTGGGAGGCGCTGCCCGCCGGGCCGCCCGCCGCCGCGCCGCGCTAGCGTCGTGGTGTGAGCGATCCCGACGCGCCCGACGAGGCCTCCGAGCCCGCCGCCTCCTCGTCCTCTGACGGGGCCGCCGCCGTGTTCCCCGCGGGCTGGGTGCGGATCGGCGAGCGCGACTGGCTGTCGGGGTGGGCCGGCTACGGTGCGGTGTTCTTCGTCGTGACGCTCGTCTGGTTCGGCTCGCAGGCCGGCGGCTTCTTCGTCGACGTCGTGCCGTTCCCCAGCAACCTGCTGCTCGGCGTCGCCCTCGTCGTGGCGCTCTTCGTCGCCGTGACGGCCGTCCGCAACGCGATCTACCCGCAGCCCTTCGTGAACCTCGACACCGACGAGCTGCGCGCGGGTCGGCGCACCCTCGCGCTCGCACACGTCGACCGGGCGCTCGTCCCGCTCGACCCGGCCCTGCGGTCGGACGTGCTCGTGCTCCGCCTGACCGCGAAGGAGGCGCGGGTCGAGATCATCCTGCGCGACCGGCGGGGCCCCCGCCTCGACGACACCTCGACGGAGGTCCTCGCGGAGGCGCTGCGCCGCACCTCCGTCACGATGCCGACCTCGTCGAACGACCCGACGGGGCGCTTCGGGCGCTACAACTTCCCCGGCCACGTCGGGCTCGACGACGCCGTCGCCCTCGTGGAGCAGCCGCCGCCGCCCGGGGCGCCGCTGCCCGCGTCGTGGTGAGCGCCGCCGCCTGAGCGGCGCGCCGCGCCCTCGATCCCGCGGCACACCCCGAAACCAGCATCACACCCCCTTTTCCCGGGGTGTGATGCCGTTTTCGGGGTGTAGCGGCTGCCTGGGCGGTCGTTCGGGCGCCGTCCCGTCCGACGTGGTGAGGTGGGCCATGTCCTTCTTCCCCGAGGTGCCGCCGACCGACGACGACGACCAGCCCGAGGAGGTGTGGGTGCCGCCGGCCTGGACGCAGCCGCCGCCCGCCTGGCTGCCGGGGCGCCTCCCCGAGGCCGCCCTGCTCGCCCGCACCGACGAGGTCGCGGTCGCCGTGACGGGCGTCGCGGTGCACCCCTCCGGCGTCTCGTTCGAGATCGAGTCGGTGTTGCGGAACCCGCAGCAGGGGCGCCGCGCCTGGGCCGCCCTGGTCGACCGCTTCGAGGGCGGGCGCTTCCGGCCCGGCCTGGCCGACGCCTCCGACGGCCTCCGCTTCGGGGTCGAGCTGGCCGACGGCGCCACGGCGATCGCGGGGCCCGGCCACTTCTTCGACGGCGACCACACGGAGGCGCCCGTCGGCCCGGTGCTGTCGCTCGCGCCCCACGGCGGGTCGGGCGACGACCGGATCATGACCGCGACGAGCACGCTCTGGCTCTGGCCGCTGCCCGCCGACGGCCCGATCGACCTCGTGATCGTCTGGCCCGAGTTCGGCATCGCCGAGACGCGGCACCGCTTCGACCACCTCGAGCTGGACGCGGCGGCCCGACGGGCGCGTCCCTACTGGGAGCTCTAGCGGCCCGCGCGGCCGGGTCGGGCGCCCGCCTCGCACAGCGCCGAACCCCGTTCCGCTCACCGAACCCCGTTGCACCGTGGTTCGGTGAACGGAACGTGGTTCTGCGGGGGGCGAGCCGGGTCTGCGGGGAGCGGGCCGGGCCTGCGGGGCGCGGGCCGTGAGGCCGTGCCGCCTGCGAGACTCGGGGCATGCCCGTCCACGGTTCCCCCCTGCAGCGTCTCGGCTTCCTCACGATCGGGTCGTTCGACCCCGCGTCCCCGGCCGCCGGCCACGAGGACACCCTGCGCGTCATCGAGCGCGGCGAGCAGCTCGGCCTCGACAGCGCGTGGCTGCGCCACCGGCACCTCCAGCCGGGCATCTCGTCGCCGGTCGCGATCATGGCCGCGGCCTCGCAGCGCACCAGCCGCATCGAGCTCGGCACCGCCGTCACGCCGATCGGCGCGGAGAACCCGTTCCGTCTCGCCGAGGACCTCGGCACCGTCGACGTGCTGCTCGGCGGCCGGCTGAACCCCGGCTTCTCGTCGGGCACGCCCATGAACTTCGACCTGTACCGCGACGCGATCTATCCGGACACCGCCGCCCAGGAGGACCTCGGCGACGACCGCCTCCTGCGCCTCCGCGACCTCGTGCGGGGCGACGTCGTCAGCGCGTCGCCGGGCCGCCGCGGCATCGAGGAGTTCTCCGACACCGTGCAGCCGCACAGCCCCGGCCTGGTCGACCGGCTCTGGTGCGGCGTCGGCAGCACCCGGTCGGCGGTGTGGGCGGGCGAGAACGGGTTCCACCTGCTCACGTCGAGCGTGACCCGCGCCGAGCACGGCACCGACTTCGCCGTGAACCAGCGCGCCCAGATCGACGCGTACCGCGACGCCCACCCGGCGGGCGCCTCCGCGCGGGTGTCGCAGGGGCTCGTCGTCGTGCCGACCGACTCGGCCACGCCCGAGCAGCGGGCCCGGTACGCCGCCTACGCCGAGTCGCGGGCGGGGCGGGTCGGCGTGCCGCAGGGCCCGGCGGGCATGCTCTTCGCGGCCGACCTGGTCGGCACCTCGGCCGAGATCGCGGACGCGCTGCACGCCGACCCGGCCTACCAGGCCGTCGACGAGGTCGCCTTCGCGTTGCCCTTCTCCCTCGAGCCCGACGACTACGCGCAGATCCTCACCGACCTCGCCGAGCACCTCGGCCCCGAGCTCGGCTGGTCGCCGGCGGCGCCCCCGCGCTGACCCCCGCGCCCGCGCGCCGCGCACCCCTCCTGACACCGCCGAGTGAACGGAACACCGCCCACTATCTCGGTGTTCCGTTCACTCGACGGTGTCGGGCGTGCGGCACGGTCGGGCGCGCGGCCCGGGCACCGCGCGCTGCACGGGCACCGTGCGGCACGGGCGCGCGCCGCGCCTCAGCGCGACAGGTGCGTGAGCATCGACCCGATCAGGTCGTTCGTGGGCACGTTGAACTGCTCCACGGCGATGAACAGGTCGCCGCGGACGAACCACGTCTGCGCCGCCTCGATCGGGTACTCGGCCACGTCGAGGGGCTGCTGGCAGAGCTGGCCGCCGTGCGCCTCCTGGCACGTCGCACCGGAGGCGGCGACCTGGTCGAGCAGGGAGGCGGCGGTGGGCTGGTCGAGACGCCCGAGGGACACCCCGATGCCGGTGACGTCGGCCTCCGGGTCGCGCCAGTAGCAGTCGAGCTCGGCGGCCGCGTCGACGATCTGGAACGGCTGGGCACCGGCCTCGGGGACGGACGGCGTGCGCGCCCCGCGGACCGTGCCGTCGCGCCGGGGGATCCCCTTAGGGTTGAGCGGCAGGTCGCCGAACGTGGCGGCGGCGGTCGCGCCGTCGACGATCTGCGTGCAGTCGGTCGGGATCGTGACGACGGGCGCCGCCTCGGGCGTCTCGCTCGGCGCGGTCGAGGGCGCGGGCGAGTCGGACGCCGTCGGGGCCGGCGAGGCCGAGCTGCCCGGCGTCGCCGTGGGCGTCGGCACGGCGACGGTCTCGGTCGGGCCGGCCGCGACGTCGTCGCCGGCGCCGCCCGCGCACCCGGTGAGCACCATGAGCGCGGCGGAGGCGAGGGCGGCGGCCCCCAGCGTGGTGGTGCGTCGACGGCCGGTCATGGCGTCCCCCTCGGTCCCGGCGCCCCTCCTGTCGGGGCGCCTGCCTCACGGTAGCGAGCACGAGGAGGCGCTCCGTCCTCCCCGAGGATGACGAACCTCCGCGTCCGGTCACGATCCGGTCACGCCCCTGCGCAGGGTCCCGGCCCGTTGCACCGTCCGGCCCGTCGCCCCGGCCTAGCTCAGCGCGCCTCAGCTCAGCTCAGCTCGACGAACAGCGCCGCGACGAACTCGGTGCGCTCGACCATGCCGCCGAGGCTGATCCACTCGTGGCGGGCGTGGGCGCCGCCGCCGACCCCGCCGACGCCGTCGAGCACGGCGCAGCCGAGCGCGGCCGCGAAGTTGCCGTCGCTGGCGCCGCCGACCGACACCTCGCGCAGCTCGAAGCCGAGCCGTTCGGCCACGGCCGCGGCGCGTCCGTAGAGCGCGGCCGTCGCCTCGGTCCGCTCCATCGGCGGACGGTTCCAGCCGCCGGTGACCTGCACGCGCGCGAGCGGGTCGTGCGGTGCGAGGGCGGCGAGCACCTGCTCGACACGGGCGGCCTCGTCGGACGACGTGACCCGCACGTCGACCGACGCCCGGGCGTGACCGGCGCGCACGTTGGTGCGCGTGCCGCCCTGCACGATGCCGACGTTGAGCGAGGTGCCGGCGTCGATGTCGGCCGCCCCGTGCAGCTCGAGCACGACGCGCGCCATCTCGTCGATCGCACTCGCGCCCGACCGCGGGTGCAGCCCGGCGTGCACCTCGACGCCGAACGTCTCGACCTCGAAGATGCCCACGCCCTTGCGGGCGGTCTTGACGGCGCCCTCGGCAGCGGACTCGAAGACGAGCACCGCGCCTCCTCGGGAGACCTCGCGCTCGATCGCGGGACGCGACGCGAGGCTGCCGATCTCCTCGTCGCCGTTGAGCAGCAGGCGCACGCCCGGCCGGGGCAGCCCGAGCGAGTCGGCGGCGGCCAGCGCGTGCCCGAGCTGGATCAGCCCGGACTTCATGTCGAAGACGCCGGGACCCGTCATGCGGTCGCCGTCGATGACGACGGGCCACTCGGCGAGCGTGCCCTCGGCCCAGACGGTGTCGTAGTGGCAGAGCGCCGAGACCCACTCGCTCGACCCGGTCGGCGACGGGTACTCGAGCGTCACGGTGTCGCCGTAGCCCTCGACGGCGTGCACGCGGCGCTCGGCGGGAGGGCCGACCGTGCGGCCGAGCCACTGCTCGATCCAGTCGAGGCCGCGGGCGAGCAGGTCGACGTCGTCGGAGGGCGTCTCGAGCGACGCGTACGACACGAGGTCGGCCACCATCGCCTCACGCCGCTGCTCGATGCGGTCGCGCAGGGCGGGGATGTCGAGGTCTGTCACAGGAGTGCCTCCGGGGGAGCGGGCGGCGGGGACGCCGACGTCGCTCGGCGGGAGGACGCCACCCCAGGGTAGGAGGCGCGGGTCGTCACCGCCCGCCGGTCCCGTCCGCCTGGGGGCGCCCGGTGCCCGCGGGGTCGCTGTGGAGGAGCGACGCATGACCGAGCGGTAGGCCGAGCGGTGCGCCGAGCGGGGACCGGCTCCGGGCCGGGCGCGAGGCGGGCCGGCGCGGTCAGGGAGCGGGCTCGCCCGGGGTGGGAGGCCGCAGCACGACCTGCTCGGCCCCCGCCTTGTCGAGCGTGCCGGGGAAGTTGTACCGACCGAACGCCCCGGTCGGGTCGTGCGGGCTGACCGGCCGGGCGATGGACGACCCGCGGACGACGGCGAGCAGCAGCTCACGACGCTCGTCGTCGAGCACGGGCTCGGCGCGGTCGCGCAGCAGCACCGTCGCCGTGCGCCCCTTCGCCTGCCCGAACTTCAGCAGCAGCCCGGAGCGGTCGTCGTTCTGCAGGGGCACCAGCTCGGCGGAGTCGACCTGCTCGAACGCGACGACCCTGCCCCGGATGCGGAGGCGCCGGCCGGCCACGTCGACCGCGAACGGGCGCGAGAGGCGCAGCACCACGTTCCAGGTGATCGCCGCGACGGTGCTCCAGCCGACGAACCAGATCGGCACCGCGATCGGGCCGAAGAGCTCGACCGGGGAGTCGCCCGACTTCGAGAAGAAGGCGGTCGCGGTGCCCAGCAGCACCGCGACCGGCAGGGCGGTGCGCATCACGCGCAGGAACGCCTGCTGCTTCGGGGCGTCGGCGAACTCGACCCAGGTGGCGTCGGCGTCGGACATGCGGTCGAGGCTACGGGAACCGCCCGGGCCTGGGCCCGGGCACGGCCCCGGGACGGTGACGGGCCCGCCCCGCGGTGTCGGGGGCCGCCGCTACAGTGACGGCGACCCACCCGCCCGGCCCGGGCGACCACCCCGAGCCGACACGACGAGAGGACGACCGTGCGCATCCTGCACACCAGCGACTGGCACCTCGGCCGCACCCTGCACGGGGTCGACCTGCTCGAGCACCAGGCCGCGTTCGTCGACCACCTCGTCGAGGTCGTGGTCGAGCGCGAGGTGCAGGTCGTGGTCGTGGCGGGCGACGTGTACGACCGGGCCGTCCCCTCGGTGCCCAGCGTCCGCCTCCTCGGCTCGGCCCTGCGGCGGCTCAGCGAGCACGCGGTCGTGGTCGTGACGCCGGGCAACCACGACAGCGCGGTGCGGCTCGGCTTCGCCGCCGAGCTGATGCGGCCGGGGCTGCACGTGCTCGCGTCCGTCGAGTCGCTCGACGAGCCGGTCGTGGTCGACGACGAGCACGGGCCGGTCGCCTTCTACGGGCTGCCGTACCTCGACCCCGACACCGTGCGGCACACGCTGGCCCCGGCAGAGGCGGTCGACGGCGAGCGACCGCCGCTGCCGCGGTCGCACGAGGCCGTCGTGGCCGCGGCGATGCAGCGCGTGCGGGCCGACCTGGCCGGGCGCCCCGGCACGCGGTCGGTCGTCGTCGCGCACGCGTTCGTCAGCGGGGGCGAGGCGAGCGAGAGCGAGCGCGACATCCGCGTCGGCGGCGTCGACTCGGTGCCCTCGGCGGTGCTCGACGGGGTCGACTACGTCGCCCTCGGCCACCTGCACGGCGCCCAGCGCATCGGGGCGTCACGGGGCGAGCGGCCGGTGATCCGCTACTCGGGGTCGCCCGTGGCCTTCTCGTTCGGCGAGCTCGGCCACGTCAAGTCGACGGCCCTGGTCGACCTCGACAGCGAAGGAGGCGCCACCGTCGAGCTCGTGCCCGCTCCCGTCCCGCGGCGCCTCGCCGAGGTCACCGACACGCTCGAGCACCTGCTCGACGGCCGTCACGACGCCCTGCGCGACGCGTGGCTGCGCGTGCACGTCACCGACCCCGTGCACCCCGAGCGGCTCTACAGCCGGGTGCGGCAGCACTTCCCGCACGCCCTCGTCGTGCTGCACGAGCCCGTCGGCGCCGTCGACGCCCCGGCGCTGCGGCTCGTCACGGCCGAGACCGACCCGCTCGAGGTGGCCGCCGACTTCGTCGCGTTCGCCTCGGGCGCCGCCGCGACCGACACCGAGCTCGCGGTCGTGCGGCACGCCTACGAGTCCGCCCGCTCCGCCGAGGAGTCCGCGTGAACCTGCACCGCCTGACCTTCCGCGCGATCGGCCCGTACGCCGGCGAGCACACCGTCGACTTCGCCGAGCTCGGCGCGTCCGGCACGTTCTTGCTCGAGGGGCCGACGGGCGCCGGCAAGTCGACGGTCATCGACGCGATCGTCTTCGCGCTGTACGGCTCGCTCGCCGGCGAGGGCGCGAGTCGCGACCGCCTGCGCAGCCACCACGCCGCACCCGAGGTCGAGCCGTTCGTCGAGCTCGTCTTCGAGACGGCGGCGGGCATCCACCGGGTGCGCCGCACCCCTGCCTGGCGTCGGCCGAAGAAGAGCGGCACGGGCACGACCCCGGCGAACGCGACGGCCACGCTGGTGCGCCTGACCTCGCCCGACGCGACCTCGGGCGAGGTCGTCTCGACGAGCACGCAAGAGGTCGGCGGCGAGATCGGCCGCATCCTCGGGCTCAGCCGGCAGCAGTTCGTCCAGACCGTCGTGCTGCCGCAGGGCGAGTTCGCGGCGTTCCTGCGGTCGACGGGCGAAGAGCGGCGCACCATGCTGCAGTCCCTCTTCGGCACCGAGATCTACGAGGCGACGACGGCCCAGCTCGTCGAGGCCCGCCGATCGGCCAACACGGCGGTCGCGGCCGCCGACCACGCGGTCGAGCTCGGCTGGGCGCGACTGCGCGAGGCCGCAGGGGTCGGCGGCGACGACGAGCTGCGCGCCGCCGATGTCGCCCATCTCGCCGTCGCTGACGTTGCTCACGAGGGCGGCGCCCTGGGGGCGAACGATCTCGTCGACGCCGACGGCGCCCTGGGTGCGGACGTGCTGACGGGTCCGGGAGACGCCGAGCCGGCCGGTGCCGCAGCCGCCGCCGCGTCGGGCGACGGCGGGCTGGTGCCGCCGCAGCCGACCTCCGGGCCCCGGGCAGTCCGCGACCTGGCCACGCGCCTCGACGGCGGGCCCGAGTCCGATCCCGACGCCGTCGTCGCCGATCTCTCCGCCGTGGCCGACGCCGCCCTCGCCGCGCGCGACGCCCTCGCCGTGCGACGCGACGAGCGACGGGCCGACCTCGACGCGCGCCGTCGAGTCCGCGACGCCCTCGAGCGCCGGGCCGCGCTGCTCGCCCGGGCGGCGGAGCTCGAGGCGGCCGAGCCAGCCGTGCTCGCCGACCGCGCGAGGCTCGACGCCGCCGCCCGTGCCGACCTCGTGACCGGTGCCGCGCGCGGTGCGGCACGAGCCGAGGAGGCGCGGGGAACGACCGCGGACGAGCTGGCGCGGGCCGTCCGCGCGGCCTCCGTCGCCGGGGTCGCCGCCGCCGGGGACGCAGCCGACGCAGCCGCACCCGATACAGCCGCACCCGATACAGCCGCAGCCGACGCAGCCGACGCAGACGCAGCCGACGCCGGGGTCGCCGCCGCCGGGGACGCAGCCGACGCAGCCGCAGCCGACACAGGCGCAGCCGACGCAGCCGCAGCCGACACAGACTCAGCCGACTCAGACCCGGTCGCCGGGGTCGCCGAGCCGAGTGCTTCCGAGCCGGGCGGCGCAGCCCGTGCGGCCGAGCGCGACGCCCTGCGCTCGGCGCTCGCGGCCGAGCGGGACGCCCTCCGGTCCGAGCTCGCGCTCCTCGCCGAGACGGCTCGCGTCGAGGCCGGGCTGCCTGCCCGACGCTCCGCCGTGGAGGCGACGGAGTCACGGATCGCCGCCCTCGAGCACGCCCGGGGCGCCGCCGAGGCCGAGCTCGCGGCCCGGCCCGCCGCGCGGGGGCAGCTCGTCGACGACCGTGACGCGGCGGCCCGGCGCGTCGGCGGACGCGCGTCGGCCGAGCAGGCCCTGACGATCGCCGAGCAGCGGGTCGCCGCCCTCGACCGGGCGGCCGGGCTCGACCGCGACGCCGAGCAGGCCGCGGCGGCGCTCGCCGGGGCCAGCCGAGACGCGGTGGCCGCGGTCGAGGCGGAGTCGGCGCTCCGCCTGCGCCAGATCGCCGGGGTCGCCGGTCAGCTGGCCACCAACCTCACGACGGGCGACCCCTGCCCGGTCTGCGGCTCCGTCGAGCACCCTGCCCCGGCGGGCCTCACCGACGACCACCCGACGGACGACGACGTCGATGCCGCCGCCGCCCGGGCCCGCGCCGCCCAGGACGTCCAGCGCCGTGCCGGCGAGCTCGCCTCCGCGGCCGAGGCCCGACGCGACGACGCCCGGGCCTCGCTCGGCGACCTCGGACCCGACGCCGCACGGGCCGCCGTCGAGTCCGCCCGCGTCGCGGTCGACGACGCGGTCGCCGCCGAGCAGGTGCTCGCCGCCGCCGAGCGCGCCCTGGTCGAGGTCGACGCCCGCACCGAGCGCGACCGGGCCGCGCTCGCGTCCCTCGTGGCCGAGCACGCGGCGCTCGCCGAGCGGCTGACCGGCGAACGCCGCCGTCTCGACGACGACTCCGCGGTGGTCGAGGTCGCGCTGGCGGGCTCGGCGGGCTCCGTGTCCGACCTCGTCGCGGGCCGACGCCTCCGTGTCGAGGCCGCCGAGCGCCTCCTCGCGGCCGTCGACGCGCACGAGGCCGCCGTCTCCGCCGCGGTCGAGCGTGCCGACGAGCTGTCCGACGCCCTGGCCGAGTCGGGGTTCGCTGATGCGGCCGCGGCAGCTGGGGCCGCCGTGTCGGCCGCCGACCGCGATGCGCTGCGGCGACGCGTCACGAGGCACGAGGCCGACCTGGCCGTGGTGACCTCCGGTCTCGCCGACCCCGCGGTCTCCGGGCTCTCCGGCGACGAGGACGCCGACGTCGACGCCGCCCGGGCCGCCCTGGCCGAGGCCGAGCTCGCGTTCGAGCAGGCCGCCTCCGTCGCGACGCGTCGCGCCGCGAGGGCGTCCGCCTCGACGTCCGCGCTCGACGACCTGCGCCGGGCCCAGCGGGCCGGGGCCGAGGTCGCCGACGGCGCCCGAGCCGTCGTCCGCATGGCCGACCTCGCGAGCGCGACCGGCCAGGCCAACGTCAAGGGCGTGACGCTCGGCACCTACGTGCTGCTGCGTCGCTTCGACGACGTGGTCGCCGCGGCCAGCGCCCGGCTGAGCGTCATGTCGAGCGGACGCTACGCGCTGGAGGCGTCGGACGAGCGCGAGCAGCGGTCACGGTCGCGTCGGGTCGGCCTGGCCCTCTCGATCCGCGACCACGCGACCGACACCACGCGCGACCCCGCCAGCTTCTCGGGCGGCGAGACGTTCTACGCGTCGCTGAGCCTCGCCCTCGGGCTGGCCGACGTCGTGCAGGCCGAGGCCGGCGGGCTCGAGCTCGGCACGCTGTTCGTCGACGAGGGCTTCGGCTCGCTCGACCCCGAGACCCTCGACGCGGTCATGACCGAGCTCGGGCGCCTCTCCGACACCGGTCGGGTCATCGGCATCGTCAGTCACGTCGACGAGCTCAAGCAGCGCATCGCCGACCGCATCGAGGTGCGGCGCCTGCCCGACGGCTCGTCCACCCTGCGCACGACCGTCGGCGCCTAGCGCCGGCCGGCTGCCCGGCCGCCCGGCGGCCGGCCCAGCGCCCGGCCCGGCCAGGTGCCCGGCGGCCAGGCCCGGCCCGGCAGCCCGGCCTGGACAGGCGCCCTGCCGGTCCGGCCCTGCCGGCCCGGCGCCGGCGCCTGGCGCCCGGCCGGCCCGGCACATAGAGAACGGGCGGGTCCGTCGCGACCGGGCGCTCGAGAGCGCCCGGCGGCGACGGACCCGCCCGTCTCGGGGGAGGACCGGTCAGACGACCGGGCCGCCGCCGTCCTGCGTCGAGCGACGCGTGACCTGCTCGCCGTTGGCCGGGTCGACGGCCGTGCGCGACTCGGTCACGGTGCGGCGGCGACGCGTCGCGAAGACGATGCCGAGGATCGTCACGAGGACGCCCGCCGCGATGAGGATGTAGCCGATCAGCTGGATGTCGATGCCCGCGACCTGGAAGTCCAGGGCGTACGCGAGGATCGCGCCGATCACGATCAAGGCGATTCCGCCGCCGATGCTCATGGTGTCTCCTTCGTCAGCGGGGGACCGTCCACCGCGGAGGGCCACGCTACTGACGGCGCGCCTCCTTCGTCACCCCCACCTTCGGGACGCCCCGGCGCGGGCCTCCCGCCGTCGACCGGCAGGGCGCCCCGTGAGGTCGCGGGGCAGCCCGGCGACGGCCCGGAGCAGGCCGGTACAGGTACGACGGTCGTCGCGCAACCACTCCCGCGTGGCCCCGTCCAGGCGGTATCCTCGTGTCACTTCGGCGGGTACCCGGCCCTGGAGTCCCTTTCAGCGACGACCGTCGCTCGTGTTTCCCGGTGTGGGACACGGGGCCGGGTCCGTCGGAGCCCCCGGCACGACCAGCCCGGCACACGCCCCCGGCACGACCAGCCCGGCACACGCCCCCGGCACGACCAGCCCGGCACACGCCCTCCGGCACGACCAGCCCGGCACACGCCCCCGGCACGCCGCCCCGCCTCACCCCTCGGCCGTCGTCGCCCCGTGCAGCAGCTCGAGCGCGGCCCGGGCGCCCGCGGCGTCGAGCTGCCCCGGTGCGCTCGCCCCGTCGGCCGTCGCCGCCGCGAAGGTCAGGCACGACCCGAACGTCTCGCCGACGAGCCGCGACGCCGCCCCGAGCGGCCCCATCGACATGGTGACCGCGGGCACGAGCCCGGCCCCCGAGCGGAAGTCGTCCGTCGCCGCGAGCAGCGCGAGCACGTCGGCGGGGGTCGACGGCATGACGGCGAGCTTGACGACGTCGGCGCCGTGCTCCTGCTGCTGCAGCAGGCGGGAGAGCATCTCGGCCCGGGGAGGCGTGCCCGCGAAGTCGTGCGACGACATGACGACCGCGACGCCGGCGTGGTGGGCCGTCTCGACGACCGACTCGAGCACGTCGGGCTGCGTGTACATCTCGACGTCGACCGCGTCGACGACCCCGTCGCGGATCGTGCGGACGAGCAGGTCGCCGTACTCGTCGGGCGTGATGTCGCGGTCGCCGCCCTCCTGCTTGGTGCGGAACGTGAACAGCACCGGCACGTCGCCGGGCAGGGCGGCGCGCACGGCGGCGACGGCCTCGCGCACCTTCTCGGGGTCGTCGACGGCGGTCAGGTGGTCGACGCGCAGCTCGACGAGGTCGTAGGAGGAGCGGGTCAGGGAGGCGGCCGCGTCGCCGAGCGCCGAGGCGGTGCGGGCCACGAGGGGCACGCACACGGCGGGCCGGCCGTCGCCCAGCACGAGCGACCGCAGCGCGACGGGCTGGGGCGTCGGGCGCACGTCAGGCCCCCACGGGCGACGACGCCGGGACGACGGACCCGACCGCGGGCAGGCCGACGGCGGCGCGCATCGCGGTGCGCACGCGGTCCTCGTCGTCGAGCCGCACCTCCTGCGGGAGTCCCGTGAACAGCCGCACCTGCGACACGGCCTGCTCGAAGAGCATGTCGAGCCCGCTGAAGGTGGTGCCGCCGTCGGCCGCCCAGCGCGAGGCGACCTGCGTCGGCCACGGCTCGTAGGCGACGTCGAAGAGCACCGACGACGAGCTCCGCGGGCGCAGGGGCAGCTCGTCGGCGACGCCGCCGGGCAGCGTGCTGATGACGAAGTCGAGCGGCCCGAGCGCGGCGAGCTCGGTGAGCGGCGCGACGCTGATGTCGCAGCCGAGCTCGCAGGCCAGCGACGTCAGCTCGCCCGCGCGCATCGGGTTGCGGAGGTGCACCGAGAACGACCGGGCGCCGAGCTGCCACGCGGCGCGCATCGCCGAGGAGGCGGTCGCCCCGCCCCCGAGGATCGTCGCGCTGGCCGGGCGCGCGTCGTGGTGCGCCTCGACGGTGCGGACGATCCCGTCGACGTCGGTGTTGTGGCCGTGCAGGCGGCCGTCGTCGTCGACGACGACGGTGTTGGCGACGCCGAGCGACTCCGCGAGCGGCGACAGGGTGTCGAGCAGGGGGAGCACCTCGCGCTTCAGGGGCATCGTCAGGCTGAGGCCGCGCCAGGCGGGGGCGTCGTGCCCGGCGGCGGGGGCGCGGCGGCCGAGCCGCTGCTCGTCGAGGCCCTGCTCGTCGAAGAACTGCCCGAGCTCGCCCGAGGTCACCTCTGCGCGGTCGTACTGCCAGTCGAGCCCGAGCTCCGCGTAGGCCGCCCGGTGCAGGGCAGGCGACAGGGAATGGGCGATCGGCGAGCCGAGCACGGCGAGGCGACGGGGAGCAGCGGACAAATCGGGCACCTCTCTGGCGGACGGACGCGACACAGTATGCCCGGAGCCCCTGAGCCGACGCCGCAGCTCCCGGCAGTGCACCTGCCCCGGGCGACGGCGACCCGCCGCACCCCGGCCCCGTCCGCACCCGTGGCAGCATCGGGGGATGCAGATCCGCGCCTTCCGTCCGGCCGACACCGACGCCGTCGTCGCCCTCTGGCACGAGTGCGGCCTGACCCGCCCGTGGAACGACCCGCACCGCGACATCGAGCGCAAGCTCGCCGTGCAGCCCGAGATGTTCCTCGTCGGCACCGAGCCCGCCGAACCCGTCGACCCCGTCGAGCCCGCCGACACCGCCGACCCCGACGGCACGGCCGAGGAGGTGGTCGTCGCGACCGCCATGGCCGGTCACGAGGGCCATCGCGGCTGGCTCTGGTACATCGCCGTCGCGCCCTCGCACCGCGGCGGCGGGCGGGCCCGCCAGATCGTGGCCGAGGCCGAGCGCCTGCTGCTCGAGGCCGGCTGTCCCAAGGTGCAGCTCATGGTGCGGGCGGGCAACGACTCCGCGGAGGCGACGTGGGGCAGCCTCGGCTACGAGGCCTCCGACGTGGTCGTCTACGGCAAGCGCCTCGTCGAGGACTGACGCGAGCCGACCGGCCAGCCCGTCCTGATCCGCCCCTCAGCTCAGTCGAGCGCCAGCAGCGCCGCCGCGCCCAGGGCCAGCACGAGCCCGACGACCTGCGACCGGGTCAGCCGCTCGCGCAGCACGACGGCCGCGAGCACGACGGTCGCCGCCGAGTAGAGCGCGGTCAGCACGCTCATCACGGTGAGGTCGCCGAGCCGCAGCCCGACGAGGATCAGCACGTTCGCCCCGCTGTCGGCGACGCCGCAGGCGAGCGCCAGCGCGAGGGCGCGACGCAGGGGGAGGAGGGGCGGGGCGTCCTGGTCGACCGGCACCGCACCTCCTCGGCTCGCCTCGGTCGGAGGGACGCGACCGGCCTCCGGCGAGACCGCCGCCCCCCGCCGACGCATCCGCCCGACCAGCACGAGCACCAGCACCGCCCCGCCGGTCAGCACCACGTTCGCGGTCCGGTTGGCGACGAGCGGCACGAGCCCCGAGTCGGCCGGCGTCCGGTCGAGGAACACGAGCACGAGGCCGATCCCCGCCCCCGCGCCGAGCGCCATGAGCAGGCCGCGCAGGCTGGGCCGCGGCGCGGACGGGTCGGGCACGAAGCCGACGAGCACGACGGCGACGAGGGCGAGCGCGATGCCGGCCCAGCCCGCGCCTCCCAGCCGGGACCCCTGTGCGAGGCCGACCCCGACCGGCACGACCGCCGAGACGACGGCCGTCAGCGGCGACAGCACGCTCATCGGCCCGAGCGCGAGGCACGCGTAGAGCAGCGCGAGCGCGATCGCCCCCGCGACGCCGCTGAGCAGGCCCCAGCCGACGGCCGCCGTCGAGGAGGTGCCGGGCACGACGAGCAGCAGCACGGCGAGCAGCACGAGGCCGCTCGCGGCGGCGAGGGCGGTGACCCGCAGCGGGGCGATGCGCCGGGCCGCGAGACCGCCGAGGAAGTCGGCCGACCCGTAGGAGGCGGCGGCCAGCAAGCCGAGGACGGCGGTGATCACGGCGACTCCAGGAGGTGCGGCACGGGCCAGGACGACAGCTGTCGCCCCAGGGGACGACCGTCGCGTTAACAACGGATGACGATGCGGCGGGAGGCCTTGTCGGACTCCCAACTGGATCTTATGGTCGTGGGGGCCGTCCCTCGACCGGGGGCCAGGCCGCCGGGGCCCCTCGAGCCCCTCCGACCCCCAGCACACAGGAGACACACCCGTCATGCGCCCCCGCCTCCCTGCCACACCCCAGTCCGAGAGCGGAGGCCGGCGACGACGCCGCGCCGCCCTCTCGTTCGTCGCCGTCAGCACGCTCGGCCTCGGCGTGCTCGTCGCGGCCCCGGCCGCACAGGCCGTCCCGCTCACCGTCGACGTGGTCGGCATCAACGACTTCCACGGCCGCATCGAGCCCGACGACGGGGTCGGCCGCAACACGACCATCGGCGGCGCGGTGTCGCTCGCGGGCGCGGTCGACGCCGTGCGGGCGTCGAACCCCGACACCCTGTTCGTCTCGTCCGGCGACAACATCGGCGCCTCGACGTTCACGTCGTTCATCCAGGACGACGAGCCCACCCTCGACGCCCTCAACTCGATCGGCCTCGACGTGTCGGCGGCCGGCAACCACGAGTTCGACAAGGGCCAGGACGACCTCCTGGGCCGGGTGACCGAGAACAGCGAGTTCCCGTACGTCGCCGCGAACGTCATGCGCGGCACCGAGCACGCGCTCCCGCCGTACGCCGTCAAGACCACGGAGAGCGGTGTGCGCGTCGCCTTCATCGGCGCGGTGACCGAGTCGATGCCGACGCTCGTGTCGCCGGACGGCATCGCGGGCCTCACCTTCACCCCGATCGTGCCGGCCGTCAACGCCGCCGCCGACGAGATCGTCGCGACCGACGCGGCCGACGCCATCGTGCTGCTCGTGCACGAGGGCGCGGCCGACGCCACGCCCGCCGCGATCGGCGGCGACAGCGCCTTCGGCGAGATCGCGCGCGGCGTCAGCCCCGACGTCTCGGCGATCCTGTCGGCGCACACGCACGCCTCGTACAACACGACGGTCGTGCCCGACGACAGCACCGTGCCGCGTCCCGTCGTGCAGACGGGCAGCTACGGCGCGTTCCTCGGCCACCTCCAGCTGACGTTCGACCCGACCTCGGTAGGTGCGCCGCGCGACACCGTGAGGGCCACCCTGCTGCCGCAGCAGAAGCTGTTCGGCTACGCGCCCGGCCCGAACCCCGACATCAAGGGCATCGTGTCCCGGGCGGTCGCCGTCGCGAACGAGCGCGGCGACGACCCGGTCGGCACCATCGGCGGCGACTTCCTCCGCGCCTTCACCGGCAGCACCGAGAACCGCGGCGGCGAGTCGACCCTCGGCAACTTCGTCGCCGACGTGCAGCTCTGGTCGACGCGCGACAAGGGCGCCCAGCTGGCGCTGATGAACCCGGGCGGGCTCCGCACCGACCTGCTCTACGACGCCGAGACGGGCGGGGTCATCGACTACCGGTCCGTCGCCCTCGTGCAGCCGTTCGCCAACACCCTCGTGGTGGTCGACATGACCGGGGCCGAGATCAAGGCCGTGCTCGGGCAGCAGTACCAGCCCACGGTCACGGCTCGTCCGTTCCTCAAGCTGGGCACGTCCGAGGGCCTCGCCTACACCTACGACCCCTCGGCCACGGGCGGCTTCGCCGTCACGAGCGCGTCGCTCGACGGCGAGCCCCTCGTCGACGACACCGTCTACAAGGTGACGACGAACTCGTTCCTCGCGACGGGCGGCGACGGCTTCACCGCGTTCGCCAACGGCCGCGCGCACGCCGACAGCGGCCAGGTCGACCTGCAGAGCCAGGTCGACTACTTCGCCGACCAGACGGAGAAGGGGCTCGTCCCGACCCCGGACTTCGCCGTCCGCTCGCTGGGCGTCACGGCGACCGAGGCGCCCGAGGGCGGCTTCGGGGCCGGCCAGCAGGTCGAGCTCGACCTCTCGTCGCTCGTCATGAGCCAGGCGGCGCCCGACCAGGCCGACCCGGTCACCGTGACCGCGTCCCTCGACGGCGTCGAGGTCGCGACCTCGACCGTCGACACCGCGGCGACCCCGTTGTTCGACGAGCAGGGTGTCGCCACGCTCACGGTCACCGTGCCCGAGGGCGTCACCGCCCCCGAGGCGGGCCCCGTCACGCGCTCGCTGCGCATCGCGGTGGCCGGGACGGGCACCGAGATCGACGTGCCGGTCGTCCTCGCGGCCGCGGCGGCCCCGGTCGTCGTCGAGCCGGTGCCGGGTGAGCCGGTCGACCCGTCCGACCCGTCCGACCCGGCCGCGCCCGGCACCGGCGGCGGCACGGCTCCCGGCACGGGCACCGGCACCGGCGCGGGTGCGGGCACCGGTTCGGGCACGGGCTCGACCCCGACCGTCACCGCCGGGGGCGACCTCGCCTTCACCGGCTCGGACGCCGCCACGACCGGGCTCCTCGCAGCACTCGTGCTGATGCTGGCCGGGGCCGGTGCGCTCACGGCCACGCGCCTCCGTCGTCGTCGCGCCCTGACGGCCGAGACCGAGGACTCGACCACGGTCTGACGCCGCCCGCACGACCCCGCGGCCCGGTCGCACCTGCTCAGGTGCGGCCGGGCCGCGGGCGTTAATCTCGGGGGCGTGACCCCCGCCTCCTCCGAGTACCACCGGCTGTTCCGCACCCTGCCGACCTACCGGTGGTGGCGGCCGCTCGTCGCCGTGGCGGCCGGGGCGCTGCTCTACGTCGCGCTCGCGAACGCGGTGGTGCTGGCGATCTACACGGTCATCCGCGCCGTCGGCGGGCAGGAGCTCGCGGCGACGGTCGCGCAGGGCCTCCGCGACGACCGGCTCGACGCCTCCCAGCCGCTCGTCCTGCTGCTGACGCTGTCGTCGATCGCCACCCTGCTGCCGTCGGTGCTGCTCGCGACGAGGCTCGCCGGCCTCGGGCGGCCCGGGCAGCTCTCGAGCGTCGCGGGCCGGCTGCGCTGGCGCTGGATGCTCCGCACCGTGCCCGCGGGGCTCGTGCTCATGGCGCTGACCGTGGGCCTCAGCTACCTCGTCGTGCCGCCCCTCACGGGCCAGGCGATCCGCACGGGGCCGGTGACCACCCCGCCGTCGACGCTCGTCTGGTCGGTGCTGGTGATCGTCCTGCTGGTGCCGCTCCAGGCCTCCGGCGAGGAGTACGTCTACCGCGGCTTCGCGACCCAGGCCCTCGGGTCGTGGGTCGCCTGGCCCGTGGTCGCGATCGTCGTGCCGACGGTCGCCTTCGCGCTCTCGCACGCGTACAACCCGTGGGGCGTGCTCGACGTGGCGGTGTTCGGGGTCGCCGCGGCGTGGCTGACCTGGCGCACCGGGGGCCTCGAGGCCGCGATCGTCGGGCACGTGCTCAACAACACGGTGCTGTTCCTGCTGCTGGCGCCGTTCGCGGGCACCGAGGCGAGCGACGGCAGCCCGCTGGGCCTCGCCGTCACGGTCGTCTGCACGCCGGTCTGGGCGTGGCTGGTGACCCGGGCCTTCCACAGGTCGGGCGAGCGTCGCACCTCCCCGGGCGTTCCCGGGGCAGGCCCCGTCCCCGAGGAGGCGCGGGTCGGCTGAGCCTGTCGGCCCGGCCTCCTAGACTCGTCGCGTGACCGACGCCGCAGCCCCCTCCGCCCCCGCCGCGCCTCCCTCGACGCAGCCCGCCGGGGCCCCGCTCGAGGTGCTGCAGCGCGTGTTCGGCTACGACGCGTTCCGCGGCGACCAGGCCGCGATCATCGACCAGGTGGTCGGCGGCGGCGACGCCCTCGTGCTCATGCCCACCGGCGGCGGCAAGTCGCTCTGCTACCAGGTGCCGGCCCTCGTGCGGCAGGGCACCGGCGTGGTGGTCTCGCCGCTCATCGCCCTCATGCAAGACCAAGTCGACGCCCTCGAGGCCGTCGGCGTGCGGGCGTCGTTCCTCAACTCGACGCAAGATCCCGACCAGCGCCGCGCGGTCGAGCAGGCCTTCGTCTCGGGCGAGCTCGACATGCTCTACCTCGCGCCCGAGCGGCTCAAGCTCGACTCGACGAAGTCGCTGCTCGACCGCGGCCAGGTGTCGCTGTTCGCCATCGACGAGGCGCACTGCGTGGCGCAGTGGGGGCACGACTTCCGGCCCGACTACCTCGAGCTGTCGGTGCTGCACGAGCGCTGGCCCGACGTGCCGCGCATCGCCCTGACGGCGACCGCGACCGAGACGACGCACCGCGAGATCTCGCGGCGGCTCGAGCTCGACGACGCGGCGCACTTCGTCGCCGACTTCGACCGGCCCAACATCCAGTACCGCATCGAGGCGAAAGACGGGCCGCAGCAGCAGCTGCTCCGCTTCATCCGTGCCGAGCACGACGGCGACGCGGGCATCGTGTACTGCCTCTCGCGCAAGTCGGTCGAGGGCACGGCCGAGTTCCTCGTCAAGCAGGGCATCGCGGCGCTGCCGTACCACGCGGGCCTCGACGCCGGCACGCGGGCGCGCAACCAGTCGCGGTTCCTCCGCGAGGACGGCATCGTCATGGTCGCGACCATCGCCTTCGGCATGGGCATCGACAAGCCCGACGTGCGCTTCGTCGCCCACCTCGACCTGCCCAAGTCGGTCGAGGGCTACTACCAAGAGACGGGGCGAGCGGGCCGCGACGGCCTGCCGTCGACCGCCTGGCTCGCCTACGGCCTGCAGGACGTGATGCAGCAGCGGCGCATGATCGACCAGTCCGAGGGCGACGCCGAGCACCGTCGCAAGCTCAGCGCGCACCTCGACGCCATGCTCGCGCTCTGCGAGACGGTCGAGTGCCGTCGGGTGCAGCTGCTCGGCTACTTCGGGCAGGCGAGCACGCCGTGCCACAACTGCGACACCTGCCTGAACCCGCCGCAGGCGCTCGACGGCACCGTGCCGGCGCAGAAGCTGCTGTCGACGATCGTGCGGCTCAAGCGCGAGCGCAACCAGCAGTTCGGGGCCGGTCAGGTCATCGACATCCTGCTCGGGCGCACCACGCCCCGCATCACCCAGAACCGGCACGAGCAGCTGTCGACCTTCGGCATCGGCACCGAGCTCAGCGAGATCGAGTGGCGCGGCGTCGTGCGCCAGCTGCTGGCGCAGGGGGTGCTCGCGGTCTCGCCCGACGGGTACGGCACCCTGCTCATCACCGACGCGGCGGCCGAGGTGCTCTCGGGGGCGAAGCAGGTCCGGCTCCGCAAGGAGCCCGAGAAGGCCCCGCGCGTCCGCGGAGCCCGGGGCTCGTCGGGCTCGTCGGCCCGCGGCTCGCGGAGCGGGTCGGGCGCCGCCGACCTCGACGCGGCCGACGTGCCGCTGTTCGAGACGCTGCGCCAGTGGCGTGCCGGCATCGCGAAGGCGCAGGGCGTGCCTGCCTACGTCGTCTTCGGCGACGTGACCCTGCGCGCCGTCGCGTCGAGCCGCCCCGGCTCGATCGGCGAGCTCGCCGGCATCAGCGGCGTCGGCCAGAAGAAGCTCGACTCGTACGGGCAGCAGGTCCTCGACGTCGTCGCCGGCGTCGCCCCCGAGGAGGCGGCGGCCCGGGCGGCCGAGGCCGGAGCCGGTGCGGACGACGGTGCGGCCGGGGCCGGGGCCGGGGCCTCGGCGGGGGCCGGCGGCGCCGGCGGTCGCGGTGGTCGCGGTGCTGGGGTCGGTGCCGGCACTGCCGGCGCCCGGGCCGGCGCGGCAGCCGGAGGCGCTGCGGGCTCTGGCGCGCGTCGCGGTGCGCCCTCGACGGCGTCGGCTCCGTCGGAGCCCGACCCCTTCCCGTTCGACGACGAGCCGCCGTACGACCCCTACGACGAGTCCGTCCCGCCCGACGACTGGCGCTGACGCCCGCGGAGCACCCCGGCGAGCCGCCGTTGCCGGGGACACCGACGCCGACACCGACGCCGACGCCGACGCCGACGCACAGCCCTGCCCGCACAGCCCTGCCCGCACAGCCCTGCCCGCACAGCCCTGCCCGCACAGCCCTGCCCGCACAGCCCCGCCCTCGCAGCTGCGCCCACACAGCTCTGCCCGCAAGCTGCCGCAAATGCCGACCGATCAGCCCCGGGGCGCGTCACAACAGGGGGAAAAGCCCGTATTGCAGGCTCCGAGGTCGGCATTTGCGACGAGGTCGTGCTCGCGAAGGCCCACGTCGACGCCGTGCCGCACGTCGCGACGTCGACCCCGCGCCGTCTGCGACGCGCGGCAGGCCGACCAGGACGACCGGGGCTAGAGCCGCGCCGACCCGTCACGTGCGAGGTCCGACGCGCTCGCCTCGGGCGCGGCGGCCGACGTCGCCGCCGAGACAGCCGCCGACACGGCGGCGGCGGGCACCACGGCCGCCCGGCGGGCGGCGCGGTCCGCGCTCGCCGCACCAGCACCAGCACCCGCAGCGGCGCGGTCCGCGCCCGCCGCACCGGCGCCGCCGGGCACCACGGTCACCGGGGCCGTCGGCGTCCGCCGTTCGGACACCGGCCCGGCCGACCCGAGCTGCAGCTCGACCGTGCGCTGCGCGAGCAGCACCAGCCCGACGATCAGCGCCACCATGGCGCCGAAGCCGCCGATGAACGGGCCGTCGCCGACGCGCGTCACGTAGGCCGCCGTCAGCAGCACCGCGCTCGCGACGGGAGTGGTCAGGTACGCGGCCTGCACCGGGACGAGCGGCACCGCTCCTCCTCGGGTGCCCTGCACGCGCAGGGCGACGAGCAGCAGCGCGACCGCCGTGAAGAGGGCGCCGGCGATCCCGTAGAGCACGGTCGCGGTGAGGGGGGCTAAGGTGCCGGCGGGCCCGGCGTGCAGCGCGCCGAGCACGGACAGCACCGCGAACCCGGCGTGCCAGACGGGGGCGAGCATCCACGCGACGCGGGGGGCGCCTCCGGCGGGCAGCGGCAGGAGTCCCTCGGACGGGCCGTCCGCGATCAGGCCGTCGGCAGGCCCGGATCGCTCAACGCCGCCACGGACCGCCAGGCCCGCCTCCGCGCCGCCGCCTGCCCGGCGTCGCCGCCGTGCGTCCCCGAGCGTCAGCCCCCGCTGCGCCCCTGTGCCCCGTCTGGTCCCCACGCGGTGAGCATAGGGAGGGCCCTGACGGCCCACAATCCTCCCTGAGGGGGACACCCGTCGTACCCGCAACGGGCGGTCCCGGGCGAGCCGGACCGCGTCGCCGCTCACCCGTCCGGCACCCGCAGGGGGCACCCGTCGAGCCTCCGCGGGGGCCACCCCGCAGACCAGGACAACCCCGGGGGCCAGCCCCGCACACGCGCTCACCCCGCACCCCCGCGCGCCCGCCCACCACGCACCCCGCGCGCCCACCAAGCACCCCCGCCCGCCCCGCATGCCCGCCCCGGCATGCACCGTCCGGCACAGTGGAGGCGTGCTCACCTCCCTCAGCCGTGCCGCGCTCGTGCCCCTCGTCCGGCTGCTCTGGCGCCCGAAGGTCGTCGGTCGCCGCAACGTCCCCCGTCGGGGAGCCGTCATCCTCGCCAGCAACCACCTCTCGTTCATGGACAGCGTCGTCATCACGCTGATGGCTCCCCGCGAGGTCTCGTTCCTCGCCAAGAACGCGTACTTCACCGGCACCGGCGTGAAGGGCCGGCTCCGTCGCGCGTTCTTCTCGGGCATCGGCGCGATCGGCGTCGAGCGCGGGGCGGGGGCCGCGGCCCAGCAGGCCCTCGACCTGGGCCTCGGCCGCCTCACAGAGGGGCACGCCTTCGCGATCTACCCCGAGGGCACCCGCTCGCTCGACGGCCGCCTGTACCGCGGCCGCACCGGGGTCGCCTGGCTGGCGCTCACGAGCGGCGCACCCGTCGTCCCCGTGGCGCTGACCGGCACGCAGGAGCTGCAGCCGGCCGGCACGACCGTCCCGCGCCTCCGTCGCTTCACGGTCGAGTTCGGCGAGCCGATCGACCTGTCGCACCACGGCGAGGCCACGTCGGGCCGCGCGCGTCGTCACGCGACCGACGAGGTCATGGCCGCGATCCAGCGCCTCAGCGGGCAGGAGCAGGCGGGCGCCTACAACGAGCCGCCCGCGCCCTCCGTCGTCGCGCGGGTCCGGCGGGCGATCCGACGCGACCCCCTCGGCACGGGCGAGGTCGACTGACCCGGCCCGCGCCTCCTGCGCTCGTCGAGGAGGCGCGCCTCGGCTCCCGCCGGATGCTCGCGTCCACGGGCCTAGGGGCAGCCGAGGAGGCGCGTCCCGCGTCCCGGCGACGGTCGCGACGGCCGTCGGGCACGTCCACCGCGACGCGGCGTACGGTCGACCGCGGCGGCCCGGAGGCCGCCCACACGACGACGCGGCCCGGCGAGACGCCCGGCCGCCGACAAGGAGCAGGCGCATGAAGGTCGCGGTACTCGGCACGGGGATCATGGGGCAGGGCGTCGTCCGGACGCTGCTGCGCGAGGGACACGACGTCACGGCGTGGAACCGCACCCGGGCCAAGGCCGAGCCGCTCGCCGACGACGGGGCGACCGTCGCCGACACCGCCCGCGAGGCCGTCGCCGGGGCCGAGGTCGTCGTCACGGTGCTCTTCGACGGCGAGGCCGTGCTGAGCGTCCTGCGCGAGGCGACCGAGACCGGCGCAGGGAGCGACACCGGCGAGCGGACCGAGACCGGCGAGGCGAGCGAGACCGGCGAGGCCGGGCCGGTCTGGGTCCAGGCCAGCACGATCGGCGCCGCCGACACCGCCCGCGTGGTCGACCTGGCCGCCGAGCGCGGCGTCCCCCTCGTCGAGGCGATGATGCTCGGCACGAAGAAGCCCGCCGAGACCGGGGCGCTCGTCATGCTCGCCGCCGGCGACGCCGACCTGCTCGCCCGTGCGCGGCCCGTGCTCGACGCGATGGGCGCGAAGACGATCGCGGCCGGCGACACGGTCGGCCAGGGCACGGCCCTGAAGCTCGCCGCCAACGCCTGGATCGCCTCCGTGACGGCCGCGACCGCCCAGTCGATCTCGCTGGCGCAGTCGCTCGGGCTCGACCCGCAGCTGTTCCTCGACGCGATCGAGGGCGGTCAGTCCGACACCCCCTACGCGCACCTCAAGGGCGCGACGATGATCGCGGGGGAGTACCCGGCGCAGTTCGCGCTCGACGGCCTCCGCAAGGACCTGGCGCTCATGCACGAGGCCGCCGACGGCACCGGGTTCGACACCTCGCTGCTGACCGCCCTCGCCGGCCTGTACGGCACGGCGGCCGAGCGCGGGCACGGCGGCGACGACGTCGCGGCGGTCCGCACGGCGTTCACCGACTGACCGCCGCGGCTACAGCTCGACGCCGGCCGCCGAGAGCACCTCGCGGAACGCCGGTGCGACCTTGATCGCCATGGCGAGGGTGAGGTGCGCGAAGTCGAACTTGGTGGGCGTCGTGCCGATGAAGGCGGGACACCGGGCGTCGAGGCACCACAGCGACTCGGTCGCGACGTAGACGCCCCCCAGCTGCTCGGCGACCTGCTCGTCGGCCGCGGCCCGCTCGCGGTAGTGCCCCGGCGTGGTGCTGACGCAGTCGGAGGGCGTGCTGGTCCTCGTGTAGCACTCCTTGACGTTGGCGGAGCTCGGCGGCGGGGCGACGATGACGACCTGCGTCCCGGCGGCCGCGAGGGGCTCGAGCAGGGGCAGCAGGTGCGCGCGCCACTGCGCGCCCGAGACGTCCGCTCCGCCGCCGTCGCGGACCCACGCGTAGGTGTTGGTGACCAGCAGGCGGTCGGGCGGGTCGGCCAGGAGGCGCTGCTGCACCTGCCGCACGTGCTCTCGGCAGGGGGCGATGTCCTCGCCGAGGTCGATCTCGAGGTCGACGTAGGGGCACGCGGAGCGGGCCGCGTCCTCGACCGACCAGGTGGTCGACGTCTCGGCGACGGCCGCCCAGGTGGGGAACGAGAAGCCGGCCGTCGAGTCGCCCACGAGCACCGCCCGGTGCGCCGCGTCGGGCGCGCCGACCGTGCAGTCGGCGCGGCTCGGCCGGTTGCCGCCCGGGCTCGCGCAGTCGAGCAGCCGCTTCTGCCGCGGATCGACCGACGCGTCGTAGGCCCTGTTCGCGGCGAGCAGGTCGTCGAGGCTCGGGCTCAGGGCCGGCCACGTCGAGAGCGCCAGGGCCGACTCGACCTCGGCGCGGAGGGCGGCGCGCTCGGGGGTCGCGAGCGCGGGGTCGTCGACCTGCGCTGCCTGGTCGGTCAGGGCAGCCACGGGAGGGAGCGGCGCGACCGCGCGCTGGGCGAGGGCGAAGGGCAGCAGGCCCAGCGAGATCGCCACGAGGGCGGTCAGCCCGCCGTTCCGGTACCGGCGCGCGTGGAGCCGTCGCCACTCGCGCCACCCCTCCGCACGGGTCGTCCTCGGCGTCGGGCGGTCGTCGAGCCACGGCGACCGGAGCACGGGTTGCTCGACGAGCAGGTACGACCCGGTCGCGAGCACGGCCGTGAGGCCCAGCACGGTCGCCGCGAGCCCGGTGCCGTGCACGGAGGGGAGGGCGGCCGAGGCCAGCACCAGCACGGGGAAGTGCCAGAGGTAGATCGAGTAGGAGGCGGCGGCCACCGCCGCACCCGGGCCGAGACCCAGCCGGGCCACGCCCGTGCGCGACCCCGGGACGCTCGTCGCGATCACGAGGGCGGCACCGGCCACGGGGAGCAGGGCCCCGGGCGCCGGGAACGGCGTCGCGGGGTCGAGCACGATCGCCGAGGCGACGATCACGGCCATGCCGAGCCAGCCCAGCGTGCGACGCAGGAGGTCGGGCAGCCTCGGAGCCGTCGGCAGGGCTGCGGCCAGCAGGGCGCCCACGCCGAGCTCCCACGCTCGGGTGGAGGTCGAGAAGTACGCGCTGCCGGGCGACGACGCCGTCTGCACGAGGGCCCACGCGAACGAGCCGGCCACGACGACGGACAGCACCGCGGCGGCCCAGCGACGCAGCTGGCCCTGCAGGCCCCGGGCGACCAGGGCGACCAGGAGGAGCGTCAGGACCGACGGGAGCACGAGGTAGAACTGCTCCTCGACGGCGAGCGACCAGAAGTGCTGCAGCGGCGACGGAGGCGTGTCGGCGTCGAAGTAGCCGGTGCCCTGCTCGACGAAGCGGGCGTTCGCCGCGAGCAGCACGGCCCACGCCGCGTCGACGACCGTCGACGCCCGGCGACCGCCGGGCAGCACGGCCCAGCCGACGAGGACGCTCCCGGCGAGGACGACCACGGCGGCGGGGCCGAGACGCCGCACGCGTCGGCGGACGAACGAGACGAGCGCGATCCGGCCCGTCGCGTCGGCCTCGGCGAGCAGGTGGCCGGTGATGAGGAACCCGGAGATGACGAAGAACACGTCGACGCCGACGAACCCGCCGGCGGGCCGCTGCAGCACGTGCTCGAGCACGACGGCCACGACGGCGACGACGCGGAGGGCCTGGACGTCGTGGCGGGTGCGTTCCGACCGCGGGGCGGCGTTCGGGGGCGGCGACGGGGAGCGAGGTGCAGGTCGCACGGATCACCTCCGGGTCTCGTCCATCGATCCACCCAGCATACATACGTGACATATGGATGACCGTGCATCCGCCGCGGGTGGCCGGCCTGAGGAATGTCCGAGGGGCCGATCGTCTTGGCCCCGGAGGCGACCCGGCTATCGTCGGCCGTCGCCCGACTTCAAGACCCCCTCCCCACCACCGGAAGGACCTTCGTGGACCTGTTCTCCTCCGCCGTCTTCGGCGACCTCGTGCTCTCGAACCGCATCACCATGGCTCCGCTGACCCGCACCCGTGCCGGCGAGGGCGACGTGCCCGGCGACGTCGTCGTCGAGCACTACGGCCAGCGCGCGACCCTCGGCATGATCGTGACCGAGGGCACCTACCCCACGCAGGAGGGCAAGGGCTACACCGGCCAGCCCGGCATCGTCACCGACGAGCAGGTCGCGGGCTGGAAGCGCGTCGCCGACGAGGTGCACGCGAAGGGCGGCACCATCGTCATGCAGGTGATGCACGCAGGTCGCGTCTCGCACACCGACGTCACCGGCACCGACCGCATCGTCGGCCCGAGCGCCGTCGCCATCGACGGCCAGGTGCACGTGCCGTCCGGCAAGGCCGACTACCCGGTGCCGCACGCCCTGACCACCGAGGAGGTGCGCCAGACCGTGCAGGACTTCGTCACCGCCTCGAAGCGCGCCGTCCTCGAGGCCGGCCTCGACGGGGTCGAGCTGCACAGCGCCAACGGCTACCTGCTGCACGAGTTCCTCTCGCCCGTCTCGAACGTCCGCACCGACGAGTACGGCGGCAGCCCCGCCGCCCGCGCCCGCCTCGGCATCGAGGTCGCCGAGGCCGTGTCCGCCGCGATCGGCGCCGGCCGCGTCGGCATCCGCATCTCGCCGATGCACAACATCCAGGACGTCGTCGAGACCGACGTCGACGACGTCACCGCGACCTACGACGCGCTGATGGACGGCCTCGCCCCGCTCGGCCTCGCCTACATGAGCGTGCTGCACGCCGACCCGCGCGGCGAGCTGGTGCAGCGTCTGCGCCGTCGCTTCGGCCAGGCCGTCGTGCTCAACAGCGGCTTCGGCACGGTCACCGACCTGGCCGAGGCGAAGGACCTGGTCGGCAACGGCCACGCCGACGCCGTCGCCGTGGGCCGCCTGGCCATCGCGAACCCCGACCTCGTCGCCCGCTGGGAGCGCGAGGCCGAGCTGAACGAGCCGAACCCCGCCACCTTCTACGCGGACGGCGCCACCGGCTACACCGACTACCCGACGCTCGAGTCCGTCTCGCGCTGAGCCGGGGCGCCGGTCGGCGCCTGCCGACCCGCGCCTCCTGAGCCCTCGACCCGGGCTGCACGACCGGTCACGCCCACGGCGTGCGTCCTGCTCACGCAGGTCGCACGCCGTCGTGCGTCCGCCCCCGATCGAGGTCTGTGCGAGGTCGGCGGTGCGGGATACGATCCTCCCGACGGGCTCGCCCTGCCCGCCGTCAGGAGCAGCCCGTGTCGCCGTCGATCACCCCCACCCCCGCCGAGCTCGAACGCCTCGCCGGCCTGTTGCGCCACGAGCTGAGCGGCGCCGAGGTCGTCGTGCTGCCGTCGCCGTACTCGGTCGAGCCGCGCGGCGCCGTCCGCGTGCGCCTCGGGCACCGGGCGTTCCTCGACCTCGCCGACGACGGGGCCGCGTGGTTCGTCGCCGGCCTCTGGGCCGACGAGGGCGGCGAGACCCCGCCGGGCGACCGACGTCGCGAGTCGCTGGCCGTGCCGGTGCAGGCCGACGCGCCCGTCGTCGCCACCGCCGTCGTCGCCTCGGTCTGGCGCTGGGTCGAGGCGATCGGGCCGCAGGAGGCGGACGCCGCGTTCACGCGCACCTCCCGCTCCGCTCCTCCCGCCATCCCCGGCCCGGCCGCCTTCGGCGCCCCGGCGCCCGCGCCGTACGCCGCGCCCGCGGCCTACGCCGCACCGGCGGCCTACGCCGCACCGGCGGCCTACGCCGCACCGGCGGCCTACGCCGCGTCGGCACCCGGCGCCGCGCCGATGGCCCTCGCCCCCGAGTGGCAGGCGCCGCCCGCGCCGCAGCCGCGTCGCCGCCGGGGCCTGCTGATCGGCGGCCTCGTCGCCGCGGGCCTGCTCGTGCTCGCGGGCGGCACCACCGTCGCGGTCGGCCTCGCGCACTCCGCCGCCGAGCTCGCGTCGGCGTCGCCCGGCACGGGCACCGGCACGGGCAGCGGTGCCGACGACCCCGGCCGCGCCGCGCCGTCCGCGCCGGCCCCGGCCGTTCCCGACGCCGAGCCCGACACGTTCCCCGAAGACCTGGTCGACGGCGACTGCTTCGCCTTCGCCCCGGGCGACGGAGAAGGCCAGGGCGTCATCGGCGCCGTCCACCTGCAGTCGTGCGACGACGAGCACGAGTTCGAGACCTTCGCGCTCGTCCCCGCGACCCAGCCCGAGTGGCCCGGCGACGACGCCCTCGCCGCCTTCGCCGAGGGCGCCTGCACGACCGAGTTCGAGTCGTTCGTCGGCCTGCCCTACGCCGACTCGATCGTCGAGTTCGCCTACCTGCAGCCCACCGTCGACGGCTGGGCCGAGGGCGAGCGGAACGTCCTCTGCTACGCGTGGATCGAGGGCGACACCTCGCCCGGCACCCTCGAGGGCTACGGCTACTGACGGGTCCCGCCGATCGGTCCCGCTGACGGGTCCCGCCGCCTCGCCGCCTAGGATCGTCGAGACCGTCGAACCCGATCGTCGCCGCCCCGCCCCGTGACCCCAGGAGCCCCCGTGCAGCTCGTCGACCGCCTCTTCCGCACCGACGAGTGGCGGACGGTGCCGAACGCGATCACGGCCGTGCGCCTCCTGCTGCTGCCGGTCTTCGTCGTCTTCATCGTCGGCGAGCGGTACTGGTGGTCGATGGCCGTCATCGCCGTGGTGTTCCTCACCGACTTCGTCGACGGCTTCGTCGCGCGGCGCACCCACACCACGTCCGAGCTCGGCGCCTGGCTCGACCCGGTGGCCGACCGGCTCACGGTCATCGTCGTCGTGCTCGCCTTCTGGCTGGGCGGGCTGCTCAGCCTTCCGGTGTTCCTGCTGATCCTGCTGCCCGACGTCGTGCTCAGCCTCGTCGCGCTGATCGGGTTCGGGGGAGCGTCGTTCCCGGTGACCCGCATCGGCAAGGTGCGGACGGCGCTGATCTTCGTCGGGCTGCTGATGCTGCTGGTCGGGCGGGCGTTCACCAGCCAGTGGCGGGGCACGAACGACGACCTCGACGTGCTGGGCCAGCTGCTCGCCCTCGTCAGTTACTTCGTGCTGCTGCTGGGGCTCGTCGGCCACTACGTCGCGGCGGTCCTCTACGGCCGTGACCTCGCCCGCCGCTGGCGCACTCGCCGCAGCCCCGCGGCCTGACCGACCCGCGCCTCCTAGGCTCGGGCCATGTCGTCGCGCACCCTCGCCGCCGCCCGTGAGCCCGGCTCGCCCGTCGCCCTGCTGCTGCCGGGGGCGGGCTACACCGTGGCCGCCCCGCTGCTCGCCTGGGCGGCGGCCCTGCTCGGGGCCCGCGGCTGGCACGTCGAGGCGGTCACCTGGTCGTTCGACGCGCGTTCGGGCGAGGGCGACCACGTGCCCCTGATCGAGGAGGAGGTGGTCGCGGCCCGCGAGGCCGCCCGCGCAGCCGGGGCGTCCGGCCCGTGCGTCGTCGTGGCCAAGTCGCTCGGCACGCTCGCCCTGCCGTGGGCGCTCCGCGAGGGCCTGCCCGGGGCGTGGCTGACGCCGCTCAGCGCGGACCCCGCCGTCCGGGCGGCCCTGCGCGGGGCCGCGACCGAGCACCTCGTGGTGGCGGGCGACGCCGACCCGTCCTGGCAGCCCGACGGGCTCGAGACGCGGGCCGAGGTCGTCACCGTGCCCGGGGCCGACCACGGCCTCACGCTCGGCGACGACTGGCGCGGGTCGCTCGCCGCGCAGGCGGGCGTCTTCGAGCACCTCGACCGCTGGGCGGGGCAGCGCGGGCGCTGACCCGGTGCCGCACACGCGACGAGGCCCGCCCCGCTCAGCGGGACGGGCCTCGTCGACGGGCGCTCAGATCAGCGCGAGGCCTTCTTGGCCTTCTTGATCGCGGCCTTGCGGGCCGTGGCGACGTTCTTCTTGGCGCTCTTGCGCGCCTTCTTCACCTGCGGGTCGTTCCAGAACGAGCCGGCGTAGCCCGCGATCTGCTTGTAGCGGCCGTGTCCGGCCTTGGCGCCGAAGGTGTAGGCCACGAAGGCGATGATGGCGATGAGCACGAGGCGGAAACTCATGGGTCCTCCTGGGGAACGTTGACGTGTGCCGTCGACGGTAGTCCTCACGCCTGTGCCGCGGCTCGCCCGAGCGGATGAACCCGCCGAGTGCGCCCCGGACGGCCCTGCGCCCGGCCCGGTCCTCCCGGCCCCGCCCGACCACCCCGACCGCGCCCGCAACCCCGCGGAAACACCGTCGCAACACCCCGTCGCTACCGTCGAGCCATGGCAGACCTCTTCGACCGCTACGCCACCGGCAGCGCGGCCCGGGGGTCGTCGGCGGCGCCCGCCTGGGACGAGATGTTCGACCGTGCCGACGGCGGCGTGCGGCGGGCGTACCAGGAGATCCACGCGACCCTCGAGGGCATGACGCAGGACGACCTGCGCGGCCGCACCGCCGCCCTCGCCGACTCGTACCTCGCCCAGGGCGTCACGTTCGACTTCGCCGGCGAGGAGCGCCCGTTCCCCCTCGACGCGGTGCCCCGCGTGATCGAGCACGCCGAGTGGCAGGCCGTGGAGAAGGGCGTGAAGCAGCGCGTCAAGGCGCTCGAGGCGTTCCTCGCCGACGTGTACGGCCCGCAGCGGGCGGTCGCCGACGGCGTGATCCCCGCGGGCCTCGTCACGAGCTCGAGCCACTTCCACCGGCAGGCCGCGGGCATCGACCCGGCCAACGGCGTGCGCATCCAGGTCAGCGGCATCGACCTGATCCGCGACGAGGCGGGCGCCTGGTGCGTGCTCGAGGACAACGTGCGGGTGCCGAGCGGCGTCAGCTACGTGATCTCGAACCGGCGGGTGATGGCACAGACGCTGCCCGAGCTGTTCGTCTCGATGAAGGTGCGCCCCGTGGGCGACTATCCCGCCCGCCTCCTCGCGGCCCTCAAGAAGAGCGCGCCGTCCGGGGTCGACGAGCCCACGGTGGTCGTGCTGACACCCGGGGTGTTCAACTCGGCGTACTACGAGCACACGCTGCTCGCGCGGCTGATGGGCGTCGAGCTCGTCGAGGGCCGCGACCTCTACTGCTCGGGCGGCCGCGTGTTCATGCGCACGACGGGCGGGCCCGAGCGGGTCGACGTGATCTACCGCCGGGTCGACGACGAGTTCCTCGACCCGCTGCAGTTCCGCGCCGACTCGGTGCTCGGCTCGCCCGGCCTGCTCATGGCCGCCCGCCTCGGCACGGTCACGATCGCGAACGCGGTCGGCAACGGCGTCGCCGACGACAAGCTCGTCTACACGTACCTGCCCGAGCTGATCCGGTACTACCTGGGCGAGGAGGCGCTGCTCCCGAACGTGCGGACCTGGCGCCTCGAGGATCCCGGCGCCCTCGAGGAGGTGCTCGACCGCCTCGACGAGCTGGTCGTCAAGCCGGTCGACGGCTCGGGCGGCAAGGGCCTCGTCGTCGGGCCGGCCGCGAGCCGGCGCGAGCTCGACGAGCTGCGCACCCGCCTGCAGCGCGACCCGCGCGGCTGGATCGCGCAGCCCGTCGTGCAGCTGAGCACCATCCCGACGCTCGTCGACGACGGCCTGCAGCCCCGGCACGCCGACCTGAGGCCCTTCGCCGTGCACGACGGCGACGACGTCTGGGTGCTGCCCGGCGGCCTCACCCGCGTCGCGCTGCCCGAGGGGCAGCTCGTCGTCAACAGCAGCCAGGGAGGCGGGTCGAAGGACACCTGGATCGTCGGCGGCGACGTGGCGGCCTGGGCAGGGCACGACGTGAGCGCCCTGATCGCCGAGCAGACGACGCCGACGCAGTCGATCCCCGTGATCACGCCCGAGGCCGCCGCCGCCGCGGACCACACGCCCGACCACGCCCCGCAGGACGACCCCCGCAACGACCAGCAGGCCCAGCAACAGCAGCAGCGCGACCGCCGGGAGGCGGGGACGCAGGAGGCGGGTGCCGGCCTGCGGGACGGCCTCGCGCCTCCTGCGCCCTCGACGCCGAGCACGCGCACGACCACGACCGAAGGACGACCATGCTGAGCCGCATCGCCGAGAGCCTCTTCTGGATCGGTCGGTACATCGAACGGTCGGACGGGACGGCGCGCATCCTCGACGTGCACCTGCAGCTGCTGCTCGAGGACCCGTGGATCGACGAGGACACCGCCTGCCGCAGCCTGCTCTCGGTGATGGGCAGCGAGGCCGCCTCCGACGTGGCGCTCACCCGCGGCGACGTGCTCTCGCGGCTGGCCGTCGACCGGCACGACCCGGCCTCGATCGCCTACTCGCTCGGCGCGGCCCGCGAGAACGCCCGGCGGGCCCGCGAGATCGTCTCGACCGAGCTGTGGGAGTGCCTCAACACCACCCGCGCCCGGATGCCGCGCAAGGTGGCCGGCGACAAGGTGCACGAGTTCTTCGCCTGGGTGCGGGAGCGCAGCGCGCTCGCCGTGGGCATCATCGAGAGCGCGACGAGCCGCGACGAGGTCTGGCAGTTCTTCACCCTCGGCCGGTCGATCGAGCGCGCCGACATGACGGCGCGGCTGCTCGCGACGCGCACGCTGACCGAGGCGTCGGGCCCGTCGTGGACGACGATCCTCCGCTCGTGCGGCGCGTACGAGGCGTACCTGCGCACCTACCGGGGCGTGCCGAGCGCGCGCAACGCGGCGGAGTTCCTGCTGCTCGACCGGTTGTTCCCGCGCAGCGTGATGTTCGCGGTCAGCCGCGCCGAGGCCTGCCTGCGCGAGGTCGAGCCGTCGAACGGGCGCGTCATCGCGACCGACGGGGGCGTGCGCATCCTCGGGCAGATGCGCAGCGAGCTCGAGTTCACGCCGATCGGCGAGATCCTCGACGACCTGCCCGCGCAGATGGACGCCGTCCAGGCGGCGACGAGCGCGGCCTCGGAGGCGATCCGCCAGCGGTACTTCCCGACCAGCGCGGCCCCGACCTGGGTGGGCGAGCGCTCGTGAGCCGCCTGCGCATCCGGCACCACACCGGCTTCTCGTACGCGGGCGAGGCGGTGGCGAGCTACAACGAGGCGCGCATGCTGCCCGCGCACGCCGAGGGGCAGTTCGTGCTCTCGTCGCACCTGCGCGTCGACCCCGCGGCCGGCACCCACGAGTACGTCGACTACTGGGGCACGCGGGTCTCGGCCTTCGAGGTGCTGCTGCCGCACCGGCAGCTGTCGCTGACGGCGACCTCGACGGTCGAGGTGCGACCGGTGCTGCACCCCGAGACGACCACCGGCTGGGACGACCTCGCCCGCGTCGCCGGCGCCACCGCCCAGTTCGTCGAGCACCTCGAGCAGACCCCGCTGACGGCCCCGCCCGCCGACCTCGTCGACCTGGCGCTCGAGGCACGCGGGGCGACGGGCACGCCGTGCGCCGCCGCGATGGCGATCTGCGAGCAGGTGGGAGGCGCGGTGCGCTACCTGCCCGGCGTCACCAACGTGAAGACCACGGCCGCCGAGAGCTGGGCCGCGCGCGCCGGCGTCTGCCAGGACATCGCGCACGTGACCGTGGGGGCGCTGCGCGCGGCGGGCATCCCGGCCCGGTACGTCAGCGGGTACCTGCACCCGAAGCCGTCCGCCGAGCTGCGCGAGACCGTGACCGGCGAGTCGCACGCGTGGATCGAGTGGTTCTGCGGCGCCTGGCACGGCTGGGACCCGACGAACCTCATCGACATCGGCGAGCGGCACGTGGTCGTCGGCCACGGGCGCGACTACCGCGACGTGCCGCCGCTGCGCGGGGTGTACGCGGGGTCGGGCACGTCGTCGCTGTTCGTGACCGTCGAGATCACGCGCGAGGCGTAGCGGCACGGCGGCCGCTCGCCGGGGCCGCGTGGCGTCCTCGTGCCGCGGCGTGGCCGCCCTGCGGGTGCCGTTTGCCGAGGCCGCGTCTCAGCAGCGCTCGTACTCGTAGCCGTCGTCGTCGGCGGGCACCAGGTCGCGGTCGCGCAGGATCGTGCTCGCCGGGGTGTCCGCCCGGGCGCACACGTCGTCGAACGAGCCGCGCAGGTCGTCCGAGTACTCGACGTCGAGCACGTGGTCGCCGTAGACGTCGGTGAAGGTCGAGCACTCGTCCCAGCGGTCGCACTCCTCGGTGACGGCGAAGTCGAAGCCGATCTCGTCGCGGCCCCGCGCCTCCAGCTCGGCGGTGTTCTTCTGGCCCGCGGCCAGGCCCGCGTCGTGGGTGCGCTGCACGAGCAGCGTGGCGAAGGCGACGGCGTCGTCGAGGTCGAGCGCGCCCTCGGAGCGGCTGTACGAGTCGAGGTTGTCGAACTCCACCGCGTCGAAGCCGGCCGTGGCGCAGCCCTCCATCACCGGTTCCTGCAGCTCGGCCAGCGCCTCCC
Source organism: Frigoribacterium faeni (assembly GCF_011761235.1). GTDB lineage: Bacteria > Actinomycetota > Actinomycetes > Actinomycetales > Microbacteriaceae > Frigoribacterium > Frigoribacterium faeni_A. Next base: position 1,378,662 of record NZ_JAAOYW010000001.1, on the reverse strand, counting down.
TGTTCTCCGGCGTCGAGACGTCGAAGAGGTGCTCGTCGGGCCAGCCGGGGTCAACGAGCAGCTCGCCGGAGGAGCGGTGCACGAGCAGCTCGTCGGGCCAGACCGCGCCCGGCTGGGTCTGGAACCCGTTGACGTAGCAGATGTCGAAGCCGGAGCCGGCGGGCTCGTCGGTGCTGTCGCGCGCGACGACCGTGACGCCGTCGGGCACGGGGGAGGCGCCGCCGAGCTGGTAGTCGAAGCCCGCGCCGGCGGGCCAGAGGGTCGCGCCGGAGGCGGTGCCCGCGTCGCCGGGGACGGTCGCGGCGGTGTCCGCCCCGGCTCCCGCGGCGGCCCCGGCCGTGTCGTCCGCCGGCGCGGCGGCGGCGCAGCCCGCGAGGGCGCCGACGACCAGCGCGGCCGTGGCGAGCGCGGCGGCGGCGGCTCGGGGTCGGCGGGGTCGGAGGCGTCGTTCGTGCATGGGGCGAGCCTAGGTCACGGGGGAGGCGGGGTCGCGGGCGGGGTGCCGCGGGCGGGGGTGCCGCAGGGCGCCGGGCCGCCGGGCCGCCGGGCCGCCGGCCGGCTGAGCTGCCGCTTCGGGGACGAGGTAGCGCGGGGCCCCGCGTCAGGATGTCCCAGAACGGTGAGCGCGGTCCGCCGGAGGCGCAGGCTCGGACTCGAGGACGGGCGTCAGCCCCGGGATGCCGGGGCGCGGGGCGGCGGCGTCGGGGCACCGACCGGCGTGATCTGCCGCTTCCGGGACGAGGTAGCGCGGGGCCCCGCGTCAGCTCGTCCCAGAACCGTGAGCGCGGTCCGCCGGAGGCGCAGGCTCGGACTCGAGGATGGGGCCGGGCGTCAGCCCCGGGGCGCCGGCGCGGAGGTCGCGGCCGTCGCGAGGGCGTCCGCGGGCAGGTCGGCGCCGACGGGCGTCGCGGCGACCGGGCGTGAGGCGGGCGTCTCGCCCACGGCGGGCCGGGTCGGGTCGGCGGCGGTGTCCGCGCCCGCCCGTGCGGCGGCGGAGCGTGTCACCGCGGCCGCGAGCGACGTCGCGGCGGCGTGCTGCACTGCTCGCGCGTGCTCCCCGGCGCGACGGGTCGCCGCCGACGAGGCCCGGCGGGCCGACGCCGCGTGCCGCTGCGCCGCGGCCTGTGCGGTGGCCGCGTGCCGCTGGGCGGCGGCCTGTGCGACGGCGGCGTGCCGGTGCGCGGTGGCCCGAGCGGCGGTCAAGGAGGCGCCCGCCGGCCCGAGCGCCCACGGTCCCGGCGTCGAGGTGGCGACCAGCGCCTCCTCGTCCGAGACGCCCGAGGCGATCGACGTGTCCGAGACGCCCGCGGCCTCCACGGCCTCCGCGGCGCCCGGCTCGGGCAGGGCGCCCAGCTCGCGGTCCGCGATGCCGACGAGCAGCACGACGAGGCCGGCGACGAGCAGCGCGACCGCGAGCAGCCAGAGCGCCACGGCGACGATGTCGAAGGGGCCCGCGTCGAGACGGTCGGCGTCGATGCCGAACGAGGGGAGGACGCCGTCGGCGGCGCCCGTGTCGGAGAGGCGGGCGATCGCGGCCACGCCGAGCGCGCCTCCTGCGGTGGTCGTGGCGACCGCCACCCACCCGCATGCTGCCGACCTGCCCATGACGGGACCTCTCACGACGAGGCCGCACCGAGCCGGATCAGGCCCGAGGACTCGTCATGGGCGGACTGTACGCCGCCGCGGGCGACCGCGGTACCCCTCTGCGCCCAGCGGACGACGGCGGGGTCAGGAGGTGCGCGACGCCGCCTCGTCGGCGGCGAGCACGGCCGCGGCCTCGTCGCGTCGCGCGCGAGCCGGCCGGCCCCCGTCGCCGTCGTGCTCGACGGCGAAGTGCGGCACGAGCCGCGGGGCGATCCGGCGCACGACCCCGGCGTCGGCGGAGGCCGCGACGGGCGCGACCCGGCGCACCCGCAGGTGCTGCCGCCGCACGAGCCACACCACCGCCACGCCCGCGGCGACGAAGCCGGCGGCGGCGCCGACGCCGATCGCCCAGCGCGGCCCGGCCGTGTCGGCCACCCAGCCGACGACGGGGGCGCCGAGCGGCGTGCCCCCGGTGAAGATCGCCATGTACAGCGCCATGACGCGCCCGCGCATCTCGGGCGTGGTCGACAGCTGCACGGTGCTGTTGGCCGTGGTCATCAGCGTGATCGACGACAGCCCGACGGCGACGAGCACGGCGGCGAAGGTCCAGTAGCTGGGCATGAGGGCGGCGACGGTGCAGGTGACCCCGAAGGAGGCGGCGGCCAGCACCAGCACCCGCATGCGCGGGCGCTCCCGTCGCGCCGAGAGCAGGGCCCCCGTGAGCGAGCCGACCGCGATGCACGACGACAGCAGGCCGAAGCCGCTCGCGTCGACGCCGAACTCGACGCTCGCCATGGTCGAGGTGAAGATCGGGAAGTTCAGCCCGAAGGTGCCGATGACGAAGATCATCGTGAAGACGACGAGCAGGTCGGGGCGGCCCCTGACGTAGCGGAACCCCTCGCGGATCTGCCCCTTCGCCCGCGACACCGGCGGCTTGTGCTGCAGCTGCGAGACACGGATGAAGCGCAGCGACAGCAGCACCGCCGCGAACGACGCCGCGTTGATCAGGAACACCCAGCCGGTGCCGACGCTCGCGATGAGCACGCCGGCGACGGCAGGGCCGAGGAGGCGCGCGCCGTTGAACGAGGCCGAGTTCAGCGAGACGGCGTTCGAGAGGTGGCCCGGGGGCACGAGCTCCGAGACGAAGCTCTGCCGGATCGGGGCGTCGATCGCGTTGACGGTGCCGAGCAGGAGCGCGAAGACCCACACCATCCACAGCTGCGCGACGTCGGTGAGCACGAGCAGGCCGAGCGCCAGGCCGAGCAGCGCCATGGTGCCCTGCGTGACCATGAGCATGCGGCGCCGGTCGAAGCGGTCGGCGATCAGCCCCGTGATCGGCACGAGCAGGATGGGCGGGGCGAACTGCAGGGCCATCGTGATGCCGACGGCCGTGGCGTCGTGGTCGGTGAGGTGCGTGAGCACCAGCCAGTCCTGTGCGGTGGCCTGCATCCACGTGCCGGTGTTCGAGACGAGCGCGCCGCCGAACCAGAGCCGGTAGTTGTAGAGGCCGAGCGAGCGGAACATGGCGCTCACGAGCGGGTCAGCTTCCGCAGGATGCCGGTGGCCTCGGCCAGGGTGCGTCGCTCGTCGGCGGTGAGCGCGGCCAGCCGCGGCACCAGCCACTCGTCGCGGCGGCGTCGGGTCTCGAACACGAAGGCGGCGCCCGCCTCCGTGGTCTCGAGCACGACGCGGCGACGGTCGTCGTCGTCGACCCGGCGGCTGAGCAGGCCGGCGTCGACGAGCTTGCCGACCGTGCGGTTCATCGACGGGGGAGTGACGCCCTCGTGCTCGGTCAGCGCGCCGATGGTGAGCGGCTGCTCCTGGAAGACGTAGCCGAGCGCGGCCATCTGGGCGTCCGACACCTCGACGTCGGCCTTCTGCTGGCGCAGGCGGCGGGCGAGGCGGAGCACCGAGCCGCGCACGTCGGTCGCGAGCTGGGCGTGCGCCACCGTGCGCCGGACGGGGGCAGGGGCGGGAGGTGCGGTGTCGGTCATCGCCTCCCAGTATGGACATTTAGCTCGCCTAAGTAAATGATCTCCGCGATGTGCGACAGGTGTTGCTGGTGGGTGCATGCGGGCGTATGGTCGAGGGCGGCTCGACGAGGAGCACCCCACGACGCACAGGAAGAGGCACACCATGAGCAGGTTCAGCGACAAGACCGCGATCGTCACCGGCGGCGGGAGCGGCATCGGCGCCGAGATCTCGCGCCAGCTCGCCGCCGACGGGGCGTCGGTCGTCGTGACCGACATCGTGCTCGACGCGGCGCAGTCCGTCGTGGACGAGATCACGGCGGCCGGCGGCACCGCGGCGGCCTTCGAGCAGAACACCGCGACCTGGCAGGACTCGGAGGCGGCCGTCGCCTTCGCGAAGGACACCTACGGAGCCCTGCACCTCGCCGTCAACAACGCCGGCATCGGCGCCGCGCCGCAGACCATCGGCGACTACGACATCGCCGCGTGGGACAGGGTCCGCTCGGTCGACCTCGACGGCGTCTTCTACGGCCTGAAGTTCCAGCTGCCCGCGATGGTGGAGGCCGGCGGCGGAGCCGTCGTCAACATGGCCTCGGTGCTCGGCTCGGTGGGCATCGCGAAGAACGCGGCCTACGTGACGAGCAAGCACGCCCTCATCGGCCTGACCAAGGTCGCGGCGCTCGAGTACACCTCGCAGGGCGTGCGCACGAACGCCGTCGGCCCCGGGTTCATCGACACCCCGCTGGTGCGCTCGTCGATGTCGACCGACGAGCTGCACTACCTCGAGGGGCAGCACGCCTCCGGCCGCCTCGGCACCGACTCCGAGGTCGCGGCGCTCGTGCTGTTCCTGCTCAGCCCCGAGGCGTCGTTCATCTCGGGCAGCTACCACCTCGTCGACGGCGGCTACTCGGCGCACTAAGGCGGCTGCGCCGCGCCCCGCACTCCGTCCCGCGCTTCAGCCCCGCTTCAGCGCGCCCGCGCCAGGATGGGCTCGCGGGCAGGGTGCGCGCAGGGAAGGGGCTGCCGTGCGCGTGCTCGTCGTCGAGGATCAGCCGACCCTGGCCGAGGGGCTCCGCGTCGGGCTCGAGGCCGAGGGCATGGCCGTCGACGTGGCGGGCGACGGCGTCGACGCCCTCTGGCGCACCCGCGAGGGCAGCTACGACGTGGTCGTGCTCGACATCATGCTGCCCGGCATGAGCGGCTACGCCGTCTGCCGGGCGATGCGCGAAGGAGGCGACTGGACGCCGGTCATCATGCTCACGGCCAAGGACGGCGAGTGGGACCAGGTCGAGGCCCTCGACACCGGCGCGGACGACTACCTCACCAAGCCGTTCTCGTTCGCGGTGCTGTTGGCGCGCCTCCGTGCGCTCGTCCGCCGCGGGGCCCGCGAGCGTCCCGTCGTGCTCGAGGCCGGCGACCTGCGGCTCGACCCCGCGTCGCGCGACGTCCGCCGGGGCGACCAGGCGATCGAGCTGACGAGCCGCGAGTTCGCGGTGCTCGAGTTCCTGATGCGGCGGGCCGGCAGCGTCGTGACGAAGCGCGAGGTGCTCGACGGCGTCTGGAACGACGACTTCGAGGGCGACCCCAACATCGTCGAGGTGTACGTGCGGCACCTGCGCAACAAGGTCGACCGGCCCTTCGGCCGCGAGGCGATCGTGACCCTGCGCGGGGCGGGCTACCGGCTGGAGGCGCGGGGTGGCTGACGACGCCGGTCGTGTCCGCCCCCGGGGTCGCCGCGGCTCGCTGCGGGTCCGCATCACCGCGGCCGCCGTCGTCGCGGTCGCCCTCACACTCGGGGTGTTCGCCCTCGTCTTCGCCCTGGTGCAGCAGGCGGTGCTCGCCGACGCCCCACGGTCGGCGGCCTCCGCCGACGTCGACCGAGCGGTCGCGGCCCTCGCCGGCGGCTCGACGCCGGCCGTGGCGGTTGCGGGCGAGGCCGACGGGTCGCTCGTCGCCGTCTTCGACGCCGCCGGCTCGCTCGTCGCCGCCGGAGGCGACGACGACCTGGCCGGCCACGCCCGCGAGCTCGCCGGGGCGGCCGCGGGCAGCCGGGTCTCGCTCGACGGCGACGACTTCGTCGTCGAGACGGACGACGCGGAGTCGGTCGCGACGACCACGCCGAGCCCTGCTCCCTCGGCGTCGGCCTCGGCCTCGGGCGGCGACGACGACGCGACCGGCGACGACTCGGGTGGCCGCGGTGGCGGCTCGTCGGGCGGGGGCGACGACGACACGTCCGACGACGCGTCCGACGACTCGGCCGACGATCCGGCCGACGGTGCGTCCGACGACTCGGCCGACGCCTCCTCGTCCGACGACGACGCGACGTCCGCGGACGAGGTCGAGACCGTGACGACGAGGTGGCAGGTCGTGGCCGTGCGCTCCCTCGACGAGGCGCAGGCCGCCTCCTCGGCCAGCCTGCTCACGCTCGGCGTGGCCGTGCCCGTGGCGCTCCTGGTGCTGGGGGTGACGACCTGGTTCGTGGTCGGGCGCGCCCTGCGACCGGTCGAGTCGATGCGGCGCGAGGTGGCCGAGGTCACCGCGGCGAACCTGTCGCACCGTCTCGCCGACCCGGGCGGCGGCGACGAGGTGTCACGCCTCGCGGCGACCCTCAACGGGATGCTCGACCGGCTCGACGCGTCGGCGACCGCCCAGCGGCGGTTCGTCGGCGACGCCTCGCACGAGCTCAAGACGCCGCTCGCGACGATCCGGCAGCACGCGGAGGTGGCGCTGCTGCACCCCGGCAGCATCGACGGGCGGGCCCTGGCCGGCACCGTCCTCGGCGAGGAGGCGCGCCTCACCGGCCTCGTCCAGGGCCTGCTCGTGCTGGCCCGCGCCGACGAGGGAGCGCTCGGGGTGACCCGCCGCCCCGTCGACCTCGACGACCTCGTCCTCACGGAGGCGGCGCGTCTGCGCGAGACCGCCGGCGTGACCGTCGACGCCACCGCGGTCGGCCCGGCCCGGGTGCGGGGCGACGCGGGACTGCTCGGCCAGGTCGTGCGGAACCTCGTCGCCAACGCGTCGCGGCACGCCCGCACGACGGTCGCCGTCGGGCTGGTCGAGACCGCCGAGGGCCGTGCCGTGCTCACCGTCGACGACGACGGCTCCGGGGTGGCCGAGGTCGACCGCGCGCGCGTCTTCGACCGGTTCGTCAGGCTCGACGAGGCGCGCGACCGCGACGCCGGGGGCAGCGGCCTCGGCCTCGCGATCGTCGCCGAGATCGTGCGGGTGCACGGCGGGACGGTGCGGGTCGGCACCGCGCCCCTCGGCGGGGCGCGCTTCGTGGTCGACCTCCCCGCCGACGCCGGCTGACCCGCGCTCCGCGCCCCCTCCTGCTGCCCGCCGTCCCTGCGGCCCGCCGCCGCGCCTTCTCCTGCTGCCCGCCGGCCCTCGCCGTCCCGCCGCCGCGCCTCCTCCCGTCCCGCCGCACCCCGAAGTGGACGATGCACCCCGAAACGACGGGGTGCATGGTCCACTTCGGGGTGTTCCGTCCGGTCCTCGCCGCCGCCGGGCCCGCGCGCGGCAGCGCTGCGCGTTATTCTCCCGCCGGCCCGCCGCCGCGGCCCTCCTCTCCGCCGCCGCGCCTCCTCCCGTCCCGCGCACCCCGAAGTGGACGATGCACCCCGAAACGACGGGGTGCATCGTCC
>NZ_JAAOYW010000001.1:1321788-1371455 GCF_011761235.1 Frigoribacterium faeni | reverse complement strand
CCGCCGCCCCGGCGCCTAGTAGCCCGGGCGGCGGCCCGCCGGCCCCGCCGCCCCCCCCCCCGCCCCCCGAAGTGGACGATGCACCCCGAAACGACGGGGTGCATCGTCCACTCCGGGGTGTTCCGGCGCGCCCGCGCCCGGCATGCCCGCGCCCCGCCGGGCATGCGCGCGGCAGTGCCCCCTCCCGACACCGCCGAGTGAACCGAACACCGCCTCAGTGCACGGTGTTCCGTCCACTCGGCGGTGTCAGCGGGGCGGGGCGGGGCCGAGCGGAGGCGCGCCCGCCCCGCTGAACGATCCTTCAGGTCGCTTCAGGGGCGCTTCAGCGCCTCCCCGAGACAGTGGGGTCATCGCTCGAGAGAGCACCACCCCGCCGCACCGCGGCCCACGATCGGAGACACCGTGAAGAACGTCCTGAAGAACAAGAAGGCCCTCCTCCTCGCGGGAGGCGTCGTCGGCGTCCTCGTCCTGGGCGGCGGCGGCGTCGCCGTCGCGTCGACCCTGGGCGACGACCGCATCGGCGGACAGGCCGCCGACCAGGCGAAGGAGGCGGCGCTCGCCGAGACCGGCGGAGGCACCGTCACCGACGTCGACCGTCTCGACGACGGCCTCCCCGGCTACGAGGTCGACGTCGTGCTGCCCGACGGCCGCGAGAGCACGGTGCTGCTGGGCGACGACTTCGGCGTGACGTCGTCGCGCGTCGACGACGACGACCGCTCGGGCGACGACCGCTCCGGTCGCGACGGCTCGGGTCGCGACGACCGAGCCGGCAGCGACGACCGTGGCGGCGACGACCGCGGCAGCGACGACGACTCGGGCGACAACCGCTCGGGCCGGGACGGCCGAGGCGACGACGACCTCTCCGACGACTCGACCGCGACGCCGGGCTCGAGCAGCACCTCGGGCAGCGCCTCAAGCTCGGACGACGAGCTCGTCGGCGCCGACTACGACCAGGCCGCGGCTGCCTCGATCGCCGCGGCCGGCGGCGGCACCGTGACCGACGCCGACCGCAGCGACGACGGCGACGTGGCCTACGAGGTCGACGTGCGCCTCGACGACGGGACCGAGGTCGACGTCGATCTCGACGCCTCCTTCGCCGTGCTCCGCACCGACGTCGACGACCGGCGCTGACCTGCGGGGGCGGGGCGCGCCTCCTCGTCCGCCCCGGCCCGCCCCGCCCCGCCCCGCCCCGCCCCGACCCGCCCCGACCCGCCCGACCCGCTCTCGTCCTGTCGAGGGCGGGTCTTCCGGTTCGACGGCGGGACGTCGCTGACCCGCCCTCGGCCCGGAACACCCGCCCTCGGCCCTCGGGCAGCGGCCTGCAGCACGGCGCGACCCGCAGCGCGGCGCGACCCGCCGCGCGGCGTGACCCGCCGCGCGGCGTGGCCCGCCGCGCGTCGGCGTCCGCCGCGAGGATGACCCCGCTCGTGCCCGGGGACGAGGACGACGGTACGTCCGGACCTCGTGCCCCCGAGCTGCCGCTGCCACTCTGGTGACATGCAGAACATCACCACCACGTCGACCACGCCCTCGCAGGCGCCCCCGTTCGGCGACACCTCGCCCCGTCCGCCGCTGCCCGAGCAGCCTCCCGCGCGGGGGAGGGGCCGACGCACGCCGGCCGGCTCGCTCCGCGACCGCATCGCCCGCCACTGGCAGGAGCCCCGGGTCATCGCGATCGACGTCGCCCGGGCCCTGGCGATCATCGGCATGATCGGCGCGCACGCCGGCGCCTCATACGTCTTCGACGCGGGCGACCCGTCGACCTGGAGCGCCGTGGTCCACGGCCGGTCGTCCATCCTGTTCGCCGTGGTGGCGGGCATCTCCGTCGCGTTCGTCACGGCCCGCGCCCGGGAGGCGTCGGTCGAGCAGCTGCGTGCGATCCGGCTGGGCCTGGTCGGTCGCGGCGCGGCCGTGTTCACGATCGGCGTCCTCATGGAGCTGCTGAACGCCCCGATCTCCGTCGTCCTCACGACGTACGGCCTCGCCTTCGTGGCCGTGATCCCGGTCGTCACGTGGTCTCGGCGCCGCCTCCTCGTGGCAGCCGCCGTCGGGGCCGTGGTTTGCCCGCCCGTCCTCGCTCTCTTCGCCGACGCGGGCCTCGGTGAGGGGGCCGCCGCCGCCGTCGCCCTCGTCGGCGGCTACCCGGTCACGGAGTGGCTGGTCCTGGTGCTCGTGGGGATGGTCATCGGGCGCAGCGCGCTGAACGCCCGCACCGGGGTGGTGCTCGTCGTCGTCGGTGCCGTCCTCGCCGGGGCGGGCTACGGCGTCGGGACCCTCGCCGCCCCCGACCACCCGGCCCTCGGCCAGTCGGACTCCATCACCTCGATCAGTTCGGGCGAGGAGGGCTCGGTCGACCCGCTCGGACCCGTCCCCGCGGATCAGCTCGACCTCGAGGGCGAGCTCTGCACGGACGACCTCGGCACGATCACGTGCACGTCGGCCGGCGACTCCGGGAACGCGACGTTCCACGTGCCCACCGTCCTCGACCTGTTCGACGCCGGGCACCTCGAGGCCGCCGGCACCGCGCTCGTCGACCCGTCGCCGCACTCGACGGGAACTGCGGAGATCGTGGGCTCCGGGGGCGTCGCGCTGGCCGTCATCGGCCTCTGCCTGCTCGTCGCGCGCCCCCTGCGCTGGGTCGTCTGGCCGCTCGCCGCGCTCGGCAGCTGCTCCCTCACCGCCTACGTCCTGCACGCCGTCGGCCTCTCCGCGTGGGCCAGCGCCACGGAGGCGGGCTGGGTCGACATCGGGTCGGGCACTCCGGTGTGGTCCAGCATCTGGACAGGGCTCCTCGTGGCCGCGACGATCTGGTCGCTCCTCGTGGGCCGGGGCCCCCTCGAGCGCCTGGTGGGCGCCGCGGCCGATCGCATGGCCCTGCGGTCCCGCGGGCGCGAGGCACCTGCCCAGGGCGGGCCCGCCTCCTGAGCGCGGGAGGCGCCTCCTCGGTGCTCCCTCCCCAGGGACGCGGGAGGCGCCTCCTCGGTGCCCCCTCCCCAGGGACGCGGGAGGCGCCTCCTCGGTGACCAGGGAGGCGCAGTCCGCCCGGCACGGCCCCCTGGATGGGACACTGGCCCGATGCCGACCTTCTCCGCCGCCCGCGCCGACCACGAGTTCACCGACGCGCACGGCGTCACCGTGCACTACTACGTGTGGGAGGCCGCGACGCCCAAGGCGGTCGTGCAGATCGCCCACGGCCTCGGCGAGCACGCGCTGCGCTACGAGGCCCTCGCACAGGACCTGGTCCGCGCCGGCTACAGCGTCTGGGCCGACGACCACCTCGGCCACGGCGAGACCGGGCTCGGGCAGTGGGGCGGCGACCGCACGAAGCTCGGACGGCTCGGCCCGTCGGGGCTGCGGGGAGCGATGGAGGCGGTGGTCCGGCTCACGGGACTCGCCCGGTCACGGAACCCCGGCCTGCCCCTCGTGCTGCTCGGGCACTCGTGGGGGTCGCTGATGGCGCAGAAGCTCGTCGACCAGGGATCGGACCGCTTCGACGCCGTCGTCCTCACCGGCACGGCGTACCGCCTGCCGGGCAGCATGAACGGCGGCGACCTCAACGCCCGGCACGCGCACCTCGGCGACACCGGCTACGAGTGGCTCAGCCGCGACGCCTCCGTCGTCGCCGCGATGGCCGCCGACCCCCTGGCGGTGCAGGCCACCGCGGCGCAGCTGTTCGGCCCGGCCGACACCCTGCGCCTCGTCGGCCGGCCGTCGCGGAGGCTGGCCAGCGACCTGCCCGTGCTGATCATGGTCGGCGACGACGACCCCCTAGGAGGCGAGGACAGCGCCCGCAAGCTCGCCGAGGCCTACCTGCGGCGCAGCCGGCTGAGCGACGTCGAGCTCGTGGTCTACCGGGGCGCGCGGCACGAGGTGCTCAACGAGACGAACCGCGACGAGGTCGTGGCCGACCTGGTGAGCTGGCTCGACGACCGCGTCGGGGGCCAGGCATAGGCTGCTGCCATGCACGGTGAGTACAAGGTCCCTGGCGGCAAGCTCGTGGTGGTCGACCTCGAGGTGCGTGACGGTCGCATCGCCGACTTCCGCCTCGCGGGCGACTTCTTCCTCGAGCCCGACACGGCGCTCGACGCCATCGACCGGGCGGTGAACGGCCTGCCCGTCGAGTCCGACGCCGCCTCGATCGCCGGCGCGATCAAGACGGGGCTGCCCGACGACGCCGTGCTGCTCGGCTTCTCGCCCGACGCCGTGGCCGTCGCGATCCGGCGCAGCCTGTCGAAGGCCACCGACTGGCGCGACCACGACTGGCAGATCGTGCACGACGCGCCCGTCTCGCCGAACATGCACCTCGCGCTCGACCAGGTGCTCACCGAAGAGGTCGGGGCCGGCCGTCGCGGGCCGACCCTGCGCTTCTGGGAGTGGGACCAGCCAGCCGTCGTCATCGGCAGCTTCCAGTCGCTGCGCAACGAGGTCGACCTCGACGCCGCGGCCGAGCACGGGTTCGAGGTCGTGCGCCGCATCAGCGGGGGCGGCGCCATGTTCATGGACGCCCAGTCGATCGTCACCTACTCGCTCTACGCGCCCGGCGAGCTCGTGCAGGGCATGAGCTTCGCCGACAGCTACGCCTACCTCGACGAGTGGGTCATCACGGCGCTGAAGTCGCTCGGCATCGACGCGTTCTACCAGCCGCTCAACGACATCACCAGCGCCAAGGGCAAGATCGGCGGGGCCGCCCAGAAGCGGCTCGGCAACGGGGCCCTGCTGCACCACGCCACGATGTCGTACGACATGGACGGCGACAAGATGGTCAAGGTGCTGCGCATCGGCCGCGAGAAGATGAGCGACAAGGGCACGACGAGCGCCGCCAAACGCGTCGACCCGCTGCGCAGCCAGACGGGGCTGCCCCGCGCCGAGATCATCGAGCGCATGAAGCAGACCTTCGCGGGGCTCTACGGCGCCGAGGTCGGGCACGTCACCGACGACGAGCTCGAGAAGGCCGAGCAGCTCGTCACGACCAAGTTCGCGACGCCGGAGTGGCTCCGCCGGGTGCCCTGACGGGCCGGGCCGGGGTCGGGGCCGGCCCGGGTACGGGCTCGGGCTCGCGCCCACGGGCATCGAGTGGTCGGTTCCGGTCGTCCGCCGGGCCGGGGAGGACTCGAACCGACCACTCGACAGGGCCGGAGCGGGCCGGGCCGGGCCGGGCTGGCTGGGCCAGGCTGGCCGGGCCAGACCGCCCCGGGGCTAGCGCGCGAGCAGCTCCTGGTAGTCGGCGTGCTGGTCGACCCAGTCGACGACGAACGGGCACATCGGCACGACGCGCAGCGAGGTCTCGGCGCGCACGTCGTCGAGGGCGCCCTGCACGAGCTGGGCGCCCAGGCCGGCGCCCCGGCGGTCGGGGTCGATCTCGGTGTGGGTGAAGCGGATCTCTCCGCCGACGACGTCGTAGGCGGCGAGGCCGATGGTGCTGCCGTCCTCGACGAGGACGTACTGGTTCTGCTCGGGGCGGTTCTCCACTGCGGTGCTCATCCCGACACGGTACGCCGCGTGGCTCGGGGCCTGTCCGCGGGCACGAGAGAATGGCGACCATGCCCGTCGACTGGACCCGCTCCTCCTCGAGTCTCGTGGTCCACGGCGACAACCTCGACGCGACCGCGGCGCTGCCCGACGGCGCGTTCACGGTCGTGTACCTCGACCCGCCGTTCAACACGGGGCGGCAGCAGACGCGGCGGTCGACGACGTCCGTGCGCAGCGTGCCCGAGTCGGTGACCGCCGTGACCGGTTTCAAGGGCCTGGGCTACGAGCGGATCCGCGGCGACCTGATGCGCTACGACGACCGGTTCGACGACTACTGGTCGTTCCTCGAGCCGCGGCTCGCCGAGGCGTGGCGGCTGCTCGCCGTCGACGGCACCCTCTACCTGCATCTCGACTACCGCGAGGCGCACTACGCGAAGGTGCTGCTCGACGCGCTGTTCGGGCGCGACTCGTTCCTCAACGAGATCATCTGGGCCTACGACTACGGCGCCAAGAGCCGCAACCGGTGGCCGACGAAGCACGACACGATCCTCGTCTACGTCAAGGACCCGAAGCGGTACTACTTCGACTCCGAGACCGTCGACCGTGAGCCGTACATGGCTCCGGGGCTGGTCACGCCCGAGAAGGTGGCCCGCGGCAAGCTGCCGACCGACGTCTGGTGGCACACCATCGTGTCGCCGACCGGACGCGAGAAGACGGGCTACCCGACGCAGAAGCCCGAGGGCGTCGTCCGTCGGATGCTGCAGGCGTCCTCGCGCGAAGGCGACTGGGTGCTCGACTTCTTCGCCGGCAGCGGCACGACGGGGGCCGTGGCCGAGGCGCTGGGCCGGCGGTACGTGCTGGTCGACAGCAACGAGGAGGCGGTGGCCGTCATGCGCCGTCGGCTGCCCGACGCGCAGGTGGTCCAGGCCGAGCCCGTCCCTGGCGACCCGGCCAGCTGACGCGGGCTCCCGGCCCCGGCCAGCTGCGGGGCGTGAGCCGACGCAGAAGGCTGTTCGTGGCCCCAGGAACGACCATTCACGTCGGTTCACCCCGCCCGGTGTGCCGTCCGGAGGCCCGAGATCGACCCTCCTGCCGGCAGGGAGGTCGATCTCGGGCCTCTCGACGAGGTGCAGGGGGACCCGGGGCACAGGGGCCGGGGGTGCAGGGGCTGGGCCCGCCGAGGAGGTGCAGTGCCGGTCAGGCGCGGACGGCGGCCTCGTCGGACGGCACGCGCAGCGCGTTCTCGGCCTCCGCCTCTGCCTCGGCGCGGGCCTCGGCCAGGGCGATCTCGGCGAGGGCGTGGTCGTCGACGTCGACCGCGGCCGTCATCGACTCGAGGAACGACACGACGGCGGCGGTCTCGTCGGGCGAGAGCTGCTGGGCGGCGGTGATCATGCGGCCGTGCATGCCCGAGAGGGTGTCGGTGACCTCGGTGTGGGTGCCCTCGGTCGCGCGGAGCAGCACGCCGCGCTTGTCGGTGGGGTGCGGCAGCCGCTCGACGTGGCCGCTCGACACGAGCCGGTTGATGAGCACCGACGTCGACGCGGAGGTGATGGCGAGGTGCTCGGCGAGCAGCTTGGCGCTGACGGGCTCGTGCTTGCGCCCGGCCCGCACGAGGAACCGCAGGGCGGCGAGGTCGGTCTCGTTCATCTTCATGCTCTCGCGCGTGCGGCGGCGCATGTCGGACTCGGCGGCTCGGTAGCGACGGAGGGCGTTCAGCACCGCGACCCCGCGCTCGCTCGCGCTGGAGCCGTACCAGTAGCCGGTGGCGTCGTACGTGCGACGAGTCTGCTCGGGAGGCATGTTAGAGACTCTAGCTAACGCGCTCAGGGAGTTCCAGACCACGGTGTACCCCCGTGCGCGGTTCCCAGCGACTTCGAGGCCGACGCCGCCTGGCGATGCCCGGCGCGCCCGGCGGTGCCCGACGCCGCCCGGCGCCGCCCGCCGCGCCCGGCGCCGCCCGCCGCGCCCGGCGCCGCCCGGCGCCGCCGGCGCCGTCAGCGAGCGACGGCACCGCTCGGCGCGGCCGCCTGCCTCACGACGAGGCGGGTCGCTCCTGGTCGCTCGTCGAGACGGCCGCCTGGTGGGCGTCCGCGTGGCCGGCACCCGAGCTGCTCGCGCCGCTCCCCGCCGCGCCGCCGCCCGCGTCCGGCGCGACCAGCGCACCCGACCCGGCCGCCGCCTCCTGCGCCGACAGCTCGGCGGCGAGCCGGTCGTCGTTCGCCTCGTCGATGGCCGACTTCTGGCGCAGCGGGGCCGCCTTGAGGAAGAAGCTCAGCACGAAGGCGATCAGCACGATGCCGAGGGCGACCCAGAACACGGTCACGGTGGCCTGGGCGAAGCCGTCGAGGAACGGCGCCGCGAGTCGGCCGTCGGCCGTGTTCAGGAACGACGTGTTGCCGTCGAGGGCGCCGCCCACCGCCGACGTGTCGCCGTTCTGCGCGGCCTGGTACAGGCCGAGGATGCTCGCGTTCGCCGGGTCGGAGGCGACGCTCGGGTCGGCCAGGGCCGCCTGCGCGTCGCGCTGCAGCGCAGGGTCGGCGAAGGCCGCGGCGATCGTCTGCGGGATCCGCGAGAAGAGCACCGAGAACAGCACGGCCGTGCCCAGCGTTCCGCCGATCTGCCGGAAGAACGTCGACGCCGAGGTCGCGACCCCGATGTCGCGGGGCCCGACGGAGTTCTGCGACGCGATGGTCAGCGTCTGCATCAGCTGACCGAGCCCGAGGCCGATCAGCAGCATGCCGATCATCATGAACCAGTAGGGCTTGTCGTACGACAGGTTCGTGAACCAGAAGAAGCCGAGCGACATGAAGGCGGTGCCCGTGATCGGGAAGATCCGGTACCGGCCCGTGCGGGCGATCAGCTGACCCGACACGATCGACGAGATCATCAGCCCGGCGATCATCGGCAGCATCTGGAACCCGCTCTCGGTCGGCGTCGAGCCGAGCACGAGCTGCAGGTACAGCGGCACCGTGAGCAGCGCGCCGAACATGCCGAAGCCGACGAGCACGCCGAGCACGGTGGCCATGGCGAACGTCGCGTTGCGGAACAGCTTGAGGGGGATCAGCGCGTCGTCGCCCATCGCGCGCTCGACCGACACGAAGGTCACGATGCCGGCGGCGCCGATCACGTAGCAGGCGAAGGCGCCGGGCGAGGCCCAGCCCCACTCGCGGCCCTGCTCGGCGACCAGCAGCAGCGGCACGGCGGCGACGATCACCGAGGCCGCGCCCCACCAGTCGATCCGCACGTTCTCGCGCCTGACCTGCCCGGGGATGTGCAGGAACCGCACCACGATAGCCAGCGCGACGACGCCGATCGGCAGGTTGACGAGGAACACCCAGCGCCAGCCGGTGACGAAGAGGATCTGGTCGGCGCCGGCGAAGAGCCCGCCGACCAGCGGCCCGATGACGCTCGAGACGCCGAACACCGCGAGGAAGTAGCCCTGGTACTTGGCACGTTCGCGCGGGGCGAGGATGTCGCCCATGATCGTCAGCGGCAGGGCCATCAGCCCGCCGGCGCCCATGCCCTGCACGGCGCGGAAGATCGCGAGCTGGTACATGCTCGTCGAGAACCCGGCCAGCAGCGACCCCAGCAGGAACACCGAGATCGCGATCAGGAACAGCGGCCGACGGCCGAAGATGTCAGACAGCTTGCCGTAGATCGGCGTCGAGATCGTCGACACGATCAGGTAGGCGGTGGTCACCCACGCCTGCAGGCTCAGCCCGTCGAGGTCGTCGGCGATCGTGCGCATCGAGGTGCCGACGATCGTCTGGTCGAGCGCGGACAGGAACATGCCCGCCATCAGGCCGAAGATCACGAACAGGATCTGCCGGTGGGTCATCAGCCCCTGCCGTTCCGCCGGCGCGGTCGACGACGCCGAGGAGGCGGCGGCAGGGGAGGAGGAGGAGGCGGTGGTTCTCGACATGGTGCGGCGTCCTTCGGGAGGCACGAGGCGGAGCGGTGACGGGGGCGGAGACGGGAGGTGACGGGCGGCGACGCTGCAGCCGAAGGAGGCGCGGGTGAACCTGCGCAGGACGCAAAAGTAATGCACGCGCACCGCTTCCGCCAGGCGTGGCGGCGAGCCTGTGGACGACCCGGGCTCGCCCTGCCCCGGGGAGGGCCGTAACCTGGTGACATGTCGCATCCCCGTCGCCCCGCCCCTGCCCGGATCGGACGTCGGGCGACGCGCCCCGCCGCCGCGGCGCTCGCGCTCGCGCTGGTGACCGCCGTGCTCGCGGGGTGCAACTCGGGCTCGACGCCGGACGCGAGCCCGACCGCGACGCGCACCGCGCCTCCTTCGCCGTCGCCCTCCGCCACCGACCCCGTCGCGACGGCCGCGCCCGCCCCGGCCACCGAGGAGCCCGCACCCGTGACCCCACCCGCTCCGGCCCCCGGCTTCGACAAGACCGCGCTCTCGATCGACGACCCCGCGAGCCTGTGGGTGGTCAGCGACAAGCTGCGGCCGCTGAAGCCGGTCGACTACGCGCCGACCGACCTCGTCACGCTCGACGTCGCGTCGCAGAACCCTCCCGTGTTCCGTCGCGAGGCGGGCGACGCGCTGCTCGCGCTCTTCGCCGCGGGCGAGGCGGAGGGCGCCGGCGCGTTCCAGGTGCAGAGCGCCTACCGCTCGTACGCGACCCAGGTCTCCGTGTACCAGGGGTGGGTGTCACAGCTCGGCCAGGCGCAGGCCGACATCCAGAGCGCGAGGCCCGGGCACAGCGAGCACCAGACGGGCCTCGTCGCCGACATCAGCCCGGTGCCGCTGAGCTGCGCGCTGCAGGCGTGCTTCGGCGACACCTCCCAGGGCCGGTGGCTGGCGGCGAACGCCTGGCGCTACGGCTGGCTGCTGCGCTACCCGGCCGACAAGACCGCCGTCACGGGGTTCACCTACGAGCCGTGGCACTTCCGGTACGTGGGCGTGCCGCTCGCCACGGAGATGCACGACACCGGCGTCACCACCCTCGAGGAGTTCTTCGGCCTGCCGGCCGCCCCGACGTACGCCGGCTAGGCCCCTGGAGACGACGACGGGCGAGTTCGTCGCGTCCGGTCCGTCGTGAGGGACCGTCGGCGTCGAACTCGCCCGTCGTGTGGGGCTTGGCCGCCGGCCAGGCCTGGCCAGGCCAGGCCAGGCCAGGCCTGGCCAGGCCAGGCCAGGCCAGGCCGGCCAGGCCGGGCCAGGCCGGCCAGGCCTGGCCCGGCCGGCTAGCCGCCGAGCGCGGCGTCGACGATCTGCTTGGCCTCGGCCTGCACGCGCTTCAGGTGCTCGGGGCCCTCGAACGACTCGGCGTAGATCTTGTAGACGTCTTCGGTGCCGCTGGGCCGGGCGGCGAACCAGGCCTTGTCGGTGACCACCTTGAGGCCGCCGACGGACGCCCCGTTGCCGGGCGCCTCCGCCAGCTTCGCGGTGATCGGGTCGCCCGCCAGCTCGGTCGCGGTGATGTCGTCGCCGCTCAGCTTGCCGAGGCGCGCCTTCTGCTCTTTGCTGGCGGCGGCGTCGACCCGCTCGTAGACGGGGTCGCCGAACTCGGCGGTCAGCTCGGCGTAGAGCTGCGTCGGGGTCTTGCCGGTGACGGCGATGATCTCGCTGGCCAGCAGGGCGAGCAGGATGCCGTCCTTATCGGTCGTCCAGACCGTGCCGTCCTTGCGGAGGAACGACGCCCCCGCGCTCTCCTCGCCGCCGAAGGCGACCGAGCCGTCGACCAGGCCGGGCACGAACCACTTGAAGCCGACCGGCACCTCCCACAGGCGGCGGCCGTGCTTCTCGGCGACCTTGTCGATGATGCTCGACGACACGAGCGTCTTGCCGACGGCCGCGTCGTCGCGCCACTGCGGGCGGTGCGTGTAGAGGTAGTCGATGGCGACCGCGAGGTAGTGGTTGGGGTTCATCAGGCCGCCGTCGGGCGTCACGATGCCGTGGCGGTCGGCGTCGGCGTCGTTGCCGGTGAGCACGTCGAACTCGTCCTTGCGGTGGACGACGCTCGCCATCGCCGAGGCGCTCGACGGGTCCATGCGGATCTTGCCGTCCCAGTCGAGCGTCATGAAGCGCCAGGTCGGGTCGACGCCCGGGTTGGTGACCGTGAGGTCGAGGCCGTAGACGTCGCGGATGGCGCCCCAGTACTCGACGCTCGCGCCGCCGAGCGGGTCGGCGCCGATCTTGACGCCGGCCGCCTTGATCGCGTCCATGTCGATGATGTTGCCAAGGTCGCCGACGTAGCCGCGCAGGAAGTCGTGGCGCCCGGCGCTGCCGTCGGCCTTGACGACGTCGACGTTGCCCGCCGCGATGATCTCGTTGGCACGGTCGGCGATCCACGTGGTGGCGTCGCTGTCGGCAGGCCCGCCGTGCGGCGGGTTGTACTTGAAGCCGCCGTCGCGGGGCGGGTTGTGGCTGGGGGTGACGACGATGCCGTCGGCCTTCTCGGTGTTCGCCGGGTCGGCGTTGTGCACGAGGATCGCGTGGCTGAGGGCCGGCGTGGGCACGTAGCCGCCGTCGGCGTCGGCGAGCACGTGCACGCCGTTGCCCACGAGCACCTCGACGGCGGTGCGCTCGGCGGGGGCGCTCAGCATGTGCGTGTCGCGGCCGATGAAGAGGGGACCGGTGATGCCCTGGCCGGCCCGGTACTCGACGATCGCCTGCGTGATGGCGGCGATGTGGGTCTCGTTGAACGCCGTGTCGAGCGACGACCCGCGGTGGCCCGAGGTGCCGAAGACGACCCTCTGCTCGGGCACCGACACGTCGGGGACGAGCGAGTAGTAGGCGTCGACGAGCTCACCGGTGTCGATGAGGTCGCTGTCGAGTGCGGGGGTGCCTGCGCGATCGGTCATGCGCTCATCCTGGCACCAGCCACCGACGCGCGTCGCGACCGGACGACGGTGCTCAGTAGGCTCTCGGACATGCCGACCCCCGCCTCCTCGTCGACCTACAGCTACCTCGGCCCGGCCGGCACCTTCACGGAGGCGGCCCTCAAGCAGGTGCCCGAGGCCGCGGGCGCCGAGTGGCGCAGCGTGAACAACGTGGGCGAGGCCCTGGCGGACGTCGTGTCCGGCCGCAGCGTCGCCGCCATGATCGCCATCGAGAACAGCGTCGAGGGCGGCGTCTCGGCCACGCAGGACGCCCTCGCCACCGTCCCCGGGCTGCGCATCGTCGGCGAGCACCTGGTCGCCGTCGACTTCGTGCTCGTCGCCCGGCCCGGCACCCGCCTCGAGGAGGTGCGGGTCGTCAACGCGCACCCGGTCGCCTACGCCCAGACCCACCTCTGGCTCGAGGCCAACCTGCCCGGGCACGGCCACCTGCCCGCCACCTCCAACGTCGCCGCGGCGGCCGACCTGCTCACCGGGCCGTCCGGCGCCGGCCGCGCCGACGCCGCCGTGGCCCCGCCGACCATCACCGAGCACCACGACGTCGAGGTGCTCGCCCGCGAGATCGGCGACAACCGCAACGCGGTGACCCGCTTCGTGCTCGTCAGCCGCACCGTGCCCGTGCCGCCCGCGACCGGGGCCGACAAGACGAGCATCATCGTCGAGCTGCCCGAGGACGGCGCGGGGGCCCTGGTCGACATGCTCGAGCAGTTCGCGACGCGCGGCATCAACCTGAGCCTCATCCAGTCGCGGCCGATCGGGGACGCCCTCGGCCGGTACCGGTTCGTCATCGACCTCGAGGGCCACGTGCTCGACGAGCGCGTCGCCGACGCCCTGCTCGGCCTGAAGCGGTTCAGCCCGAACGTGATGTTCCTCGGCTCGTACCCGCGCGCCGACGGCCGCCCGGTCAGCGTCGTGCCGCGCTACGACGACGAGGCGTTCGTCGACGCTCGCGACTGGCTGCGCGGGCTGGTCTCGGGGGCCTGACCCGCGCCTCCTCGGCTGCCGGTGACGGGCCGGTCGCGACCGGCCCCCGCCCCGCAGGAGGCGCGGGTCGTCAGGCCGGGACCCGCACCGTCAGGGCCCCGGGGTCGACCCACGTCTTGATGGCGACGGCCTTGCCGACCGAGTCGCCGTCCATCTCGAAGTCCTGCGGCTCGTCGAGGCGCACGACGATCTCGCGCCCCTTCGAGTAGCGGACCGTGCGCACCTCGCGGCTGTGCGCCATGATCTTGCGTCCGACGGAGCTGCGACGCAGGACTCCGTTCTCCCAGACGATCTTGACCCAGATCTGCACCCAGCCGAGCAGGCCGTCGGGGCGCAGGGCGACGATGTCGAAGACGCCGTCGTCGACCGCGGCGTCGGGCAGCAGCATGATGTTGCCGGGCAGCAGGCCGCAGTTGCCCACGAGCACCGTGTGGGCGCGCATCGTCCTGCGGCCCTGGCCGTCGAGGTCGTAGCGGATGACCATGCTGTTGTCGTCGCGCAGCGACCGGGCGATCGCGTCGACGTAGGCCAGCCAGCCGACGCGGGCCTTGAGCTTCGGGTTCGTGTTGGCGAGCATCTTCGCGTCGAGGCCGATGCCGGCCATGACGACGAAGGCGAAGCGCTCGCGTTCGCCGTTCTCGCGCTCGACGTCGACGATGCCGAGGTCGATGGCGCGGTCGCGGCCCCGGAACGCCGTCGCGACCGAGCCGTCGAGGTGGTCGAGGGTGAGGTCGAGGTTGCGGGCCAGCAGGTTGCCCGTGCCGCTCGGCAGCAGGGCCAGCGCCGCGTGCGAGCCGCGCAGGGCCTCGGCGACCGCGCGGACGGTGCCGTCGCCGCCCGCCGCGATGACGACGTCGGCGCCCTCGGCCACGGCCCGCGCGGTCAGCCCGCCGCCCGGGTCGTCGACGCTCGTCTCGTAGAAGCGGCTCGGCCCCCAGCCCGCCTCGGCCTCGTGGCGCTTCACCGAGGCGCGGACCGCCGCGACGTCGACCTTGATCGGGTTGTAGACGACGGCGGCCGTCTTCAGGGCCGTCGCGGCGTCGGGCGTCGAGGAGGACTCGGCGGGCGAGGCGGCGGGGGAGGTCGTCATCCGCCCACCGTAACCGGCGGGGACGACGCGGGGCGCGCCTCCCCGTGGGCCTGTGGACGGACGCGCCGTGCGCGCCCGCGCCTGGGGAGAGTGCTGAGCGTCGGGGGCCGTCCATAAGATGGACCCGTGATCGATCCCCAGCTGCTGCGCGATGCCCCCGACGTGATCAAGACGAGCCAGCGTGCCCGGGGTGAGTCCGAGTCCCTGGTCGACGACGCGGTCGCGGCCGACTCCGCCCGCCGTGCCGCGATCGCCGCCTTCGAAGAGCTGCGGGCCGAGCAGAACGCCTTCGGCAAGACGGTCGCGAAGGCCCCGAAGGCCGAGAAGGCGGCTCTGGTCGCGCAGGCCCAGCAGCTGGCCGCGAAGGTGAAGGAGGCGCAGGCCGCGTCCTCCGAGGCCGACGCGGTCTTCGACAGGGCCGTCCGGTCGCTGGGCAACGTCGTCGTCGACGGCGTGCCCGCCGGCGGTGAGGAGAACTTCGCGACGCTCCGCGAGGTCGGCACCCGCCCCTCCTTCGACTTCGAGCCCCTCGACCACGCCGACCTCGGCGAGAAGCTCGGCGCGATCGACATCAAGCGGGGCACGAAGGTGTCGGGCTCGCGCTTCTACTTCCTCCGCGGCATCGGTGCGCGGCTCGAGCTGGCGTTGATGAACATGGCGCTCGACAAGGCAGTCGAGAACGACTTCACGCCGCTGATCACGCCGACGCTGGTGCGGCCCGAGATCATGGCGGGCACCGGGTTCCTCGGCTCGCACTCCGACGAGGTCTACCACCTGCCGGCCGACGACCTGTACCTCACGGGCACGAGCGAGGTCGCGCTCGCCGGGTACCACTCCGACGAGATCCTCGACGTCGCCGACGGCCCGATCCGCTATGCCGGCTGGTCGACCTGCTACCGCCGCGAGGCGGGCGCCGCAGGCAAGGACAACCGGGGCATCCTGCGGGTCCACCAGTTCAACAAGCTCGAGATGTTCAGCTACGTGCACCCCGACCAGGCCGAGCGCGAGCACGACGCGCTCGTCGCCCTGCAAGAGTCGATGATGCAGGCGCTCGGCCTCAACTACCGCGTGATCGACGTCGCGGCCGGCGACCTCGGCTCGAGCGCCGCGCGCAAGTTCGACATCGAGGCGTGGGTGCCGACGCAGGGCACCTACCGCGAGCTCAGCAGCACCTCGAACTGCACCACCTTCCAGGCCCGCCGCCTCGACACCCGCTACCGCACCGAGTCGGGCAAGACGGCGCCCGTCGCCACGCTGAACGGCACGCTCGCGACGACGCGGTGGCTGGTGGCGATCCTCGAGACGCACCAGCAGGCCGACGGCTCGGTCGTGGTGCCCGAGGCGCTGCGTCCGTGGCTGGGCGGCCTCGAGGTCATCGAGCCCGTCGCGTGAGCGGGGGCGACGTGGTGACGGGGGAGTTCGTGAGCCCGGGCGTGGGCCCTGAGGCGGGGTCGGCTGCGTCGACCGTCTCGGCGGGGTCGGCCGTGTCGGCCGACGAGCGCTGGCTCGTCGCGCTCGACGTCGACGGCACGATCATGCAAGAGGGCGGCACCATCTCGGAGGCGGTGGCCGAGCAGATCGGCAGGCTCGCCTCCCAGGGGCACGCCGTCATGATCGCCACCGGGCGGTCGGTGTCGATGACCCTGCCCGTGATGGACCGCCTGGGGCTCGTCTCCGAGTACGTCGTCTGCGCGAACGGCGCGATCACGCTCGGGCGTGACGAGTCGGCGCCGACGGGCTACTCGCAGGCCCACGTCGAGGAGTTCGACCCGACCGACGTGCTGACCACGATCCGTGAGGGGCTCCACGAGGCGGCGTACGCGGTCGAAGACCGCGACGGCGTCATGCGCTACTGCGGCTCGTTCCCGCAGGTCGAGCACACCGGCGGAGCCGAGAAGGTCGAGTTCGAGCAGCTCTTCGAGGTCGCGGCGACCCGCGTCGTCGTCGTGTCGCCGTCGCACGACACCGACGACTTCCTCGAGGTCGTCGAGCGGATGGGCCTGCAGAAGGTGAACTACAACGTCGGCTGGACGGCGTGGCTCGACATCGCGCCCGACGGCGTCACGAAGGCGACGGCGCTCGAGCGCGTGCGCGAGCACCTCGACATCCCGCGCGACCGCGTGCTCGCCGTGGGAGACGGGCGCAACGACACGGCCATGCTGCAGTGGGCCGCCGTCGAGGGCCGCGGGGTCTCGATGGGCCAGGCGCCCGACGACGTGCACGAGGTCGCCAACGAGCGCACCGGCACCGACCTCGACGACGGGCTGGCGGAGGCGCTGGCGAGGCTCTGACCCGGCTCTGTGCTCCCTCCGGGGGCGTGAGCCGACGAGAACGGCTCTTCCGGGGCCGCCCGAGAGCCTTCTGCGTCGTCTCGTCGCTTCGTCGGCGGGCGGAGCGCCTCGGCTAGACTCGGCGCGGTCGCACCGGCTCCGGCAGGTGCACCGGGAGGGCTGTCCGAGCGGCCGATGGAGCTTGTCTTGAAAACAAGTGGGCAGAGATGTCTCGTGGGTTCGAATCCCACGCCCTCCGCCACGGCGAGCTGAGGCTCGCGAGCTAGTCGTCGGTCGGCCGGCGGCGTTGCTGCTTCGTGGCCGAGCGCTCGTTCTTGGCGGAGAGGCGGCGGCGGTCCGAGCCGCGCGTGCGCCGGGTCGGCCGGCGCGGTGCCGCATCGGGGGCGAGCGCCGTGGCGACGACGTCGGCGAGCTTGGCGAGCGCCGTCTCGCGGTTTCGCAGCTGCGACCGCTGCTCGGACGACGAGACCGTCAGCACCCCGTCGACGAGCCGGCCGCCGAGGCGCTCGAGCAGCCGGGCCCGCTGGGCGTCGGTCAGGGCGAGCGAGGTGGTGACGTCCCACGAGAGCTGCACCCGGCTGTCCGACGTGTTCACGTGCTGACCTCCGGGACCCGACGAGCGCGAGAAGCGCCAGACGAGCTCAGCCGCGGGCACGGTGAGCGCACGCGACACGACGAGGTCCATGCCCTCAGCATCGCACGCGGCCACGGGCCCGCCGCCGCGCCTGCACCTGCTGCCGCACCTGCACCTGCACCCGCTGCCGCACCTGCACCTGCGCCTGCGCCCGGACTCCCCGGGCTCATCCGCCGGACTCCCCGGGCTCACCCGCCCGGAGCGCAGGGGAGACCGCCGGCCCGCCACGGGCTCTGCTCCGTGACGCACCGGCGGGGAGCGACGCGGGCCCGAACCCGCGGTTGCCGCTCGCGGGGGTCCCCACCCCCATCAGTTGTTCGGTCTGACAGCCCGCCCGGTTGGCCCCCCGTTCGGGGGCGGCGGGGCGTCGACGCCCGCGAGGCGCGGCCCCCGCGGCCTGGGCTACTCCGCCTGCCCCGTCGCCTTCCGCAGCAGTGCCGCGATCGCCGGGCTCGTCGTCTCGTCGACGCTCGCCAGGGCGTACGACGTGGGCCACATGTCGCCGTCGTCGAGCTGCGCCGCGTCCTGGAACCCCAGGGTCGAGTAGCGCCCGCCGAACTTCGAGCCCGGCTGGAAGAACACCACGACCTTGCCTGCCTCGTCCGCGTACGACGGGAACCCGTACCAGGTCTTGGGGGCGAGCATCGGGGCGTGCTCCAGGACCAGCGCGTGCAGTCCCTCGGCGACGACCCGCTCCTCCTCGGGCATGGCGGCGAACGCGTCGAGCACCGACTGCAGGTCGGCGGCGGCCTTGTCGGCAGACTTCTGCCGCTTCGCCTCGGCCCGCAGCTCGGCCGCGCGCTGCTTCATCGCGGCGCGCTCCTCCTTGCTGAAGCCCTCGTCCGTGGATGCCATGGTGTCGTCCTCTCGTCGTGGTGCCCCCGCCCGCGCTCATCTTGGCTGCGTGCCCGAGCGGTCACAACCCCGAGAGGTCACGACCGAGCGGTCACGACCCCGAGCGGTCACGACCCCGAGCGGTCACGACCCGTGCGGTCACGACCCCGAGC
Organism: Frigoribacterium faeni; assembly: GCF_011761235.1. Lineage (GTDB taxonomy): Bacteria > Actinomycetota > Actinomycetes > Actinomycetales > Microbacteriaceae > Frigoribacterium > Frigoribacterium faeni_A. Next base: position 1,353,122 of record NZ_JAAOYW010000001.1, on the reverse strand, counting down.
GGTCACGGCCCGGAGCGGTGACGACCCCGGTCGGCGACCAGTCGCGTCACGACACGGGGTCGCGACCCTGGGCCCCCGAGCCCACCGCCGCCACGATCCGCTCCGCGCCGAAGCGCCACGCGGCGTCGACGTCGCCGCCGAGGCCGAACCCGCCCGTGAGCTCCATGCTGACGAATCCCGCAGCCCATGCGGTCACCGTGCGTGCCGCCTCCAGCGCCTCGGACTCGCCCGCGAGGGCCCCCGCGTGCCGCAGGATCGGCCCGCTCGTCGCCGCCCCGAACTCGGGCCGCGCGGTCGGCACACCCGGGCCCGGCGTCATGACCAGCTGGAACGCCGCCGGCCGCTCGTGCCCGAACGCCCGGAACCGGTCGACCAGGTCGACGAGGTCGGTGCTCGCCTCGAGCCGCTCGGCCACCTCGACGAGCGTCGCCTCCGCGACGAGCTGCACGAGCTGGTCGCGCCCCTGCACCCGCTTGTACAAGGAGGGGGCACGGACTCCCACGCGCTCGGCCACCGCCTGCATGGTCAGGCCCGGCAGCCCTTCCGTCTCGAGCAGGTCGCGGGCTGCGGTCACGATGGCCTCGAGGGAGGTGCGCTCAGGAGTCGGCATCCGTCCACCATACCTATTGACCGTAGCCATGATGGCTATGTATCGTAGCCATCATGAAGCTCAGCGAGAACCTCCACCGCATCGGCAACGCCGTCGTCGCCGCCTACCTCGTCGTCGCGCCCGAGGGCGTCACCGTCGTCGACGCCGGCCTCCCGGCCCACCGCCGTGAGCTGCTCGCCGAGCTCGCCTCGCTCGGCCTCGGGCCCGCCGACGTGAAGGGCGTCGTTCTCACGCACGGCGACTCCGACCACGTCGGCTTCGCCGAGTGGCTGCGGAGGGAGCACGGGGTGCCCGTGCACGTCCACGCGGCCGACGCCTCCCGCGCGAAGGGAGGCGGCAAGCCCGCCGGGCTGAAGCAGCAGATGAGGATCGGCGCGATGCTCGGGTTCCTCTCGTACTTCGTGCGCAAGGGCGGCGCACGGACGACGTGGCTCACCGAGGTCGTCGAGGTGCACGACGGCGACGTGCTCGACCTGCCCGGCTCGCCGCGGATCATCTGCGTCCCCGGGCACTCGGAGGGCAGCGTGGCCGTGCACGTGCCCCTCGTCGACGCCGTCTTCGTCGGCGACGCGCTCACGACGCGCCACGTGCTCACCGGAGTCGAGGGCCCCCAGCCGGCGCCGTTCACCGACGAGCCCGGGCGGGCGCTCGACTCGCTGCAGGCGCTGGTCGGCACGGGCGCGACGTGGGTGCTGCCCGGGCACGGGGCGCCCTGGGGCGGCGGCGTGGCGGCGGCGGTCGACGCCGTGCGGGCGGCTGCCGCGCAGTAGGCGTCGCGCGCTCCGCTAGCGCGCCGCGCCGCGCCGCGCCGCCGCGCCGCGCCGCCGCGCCGCGCCGCCGCGCTGCGCTGCCGCCTGCCGGAACACCCCGGAGTGGACGAAACACCCCGAAACGACGGGGTGTTTCGTCCACCTCGGGGTGTTCGGGCGTGCAAGTGCGCCGATGCGTCGCGCGGGTGTGGCTGCGGGTGAGGGCGACTCTGGCAGCGTCGCCAGCGTCGCTGCGGCCGCGCGGCTGGCCGGTGACCCGCGCTGCCTGCGCCGGTCTGCTCCACCGAAACACCCCGGAGTGGACGAAACACCCCGAAACGACGGGGTGTTTCGTCCACTTCGGGGTGTTCGGCGTGCGAGTTGGTCGGCGCGTTGCGGGGCGCGGGCGCGGCGGGGGCGGGCGACCCCGGGCGGGCGGTCCGCAGCGCCGGGGACCGGCGCCGTACCCCGGCCCCCGAAGACGGGCGGCGACCGCCTCCGGACGGGGGGTGGGAGCGACGTCGACGTCGTGGTGCACTGGGTCCCGTCGCAGGGGAGGCCGGTCCGGCCCCGCCGACCGACCGGCCGTCGCAGCCTGACGCCGCCACGGCGCCGGAGCCGCTCCCTCGCCGCCTGCACCTCTCCGCCCTCCACCCCGAAGGACCTGCCCGTGTTCGACCTCGCCCGCACGGGCGTCGTCGCCGGGGCCGTCGTCGCGCTCGCGGCCGGTCTCGTCGTCGCGCCTGCCGCCTCCTCGTCCACCGCCTCGGCCGCGGGCGGTCGCTCGACCGCGACCACCGCCTCCTCGACGCCTGCCGGCCGCACGACGTCGGCCGCTCCGACGGCGCCCGCCGGCCGTGCCACCGCGGCGAGCCGCCCGAGCGCGTCGGCCGCCGCACGCCCGACCGCGGCCCCGCGCACGAGCGCGACCGCGCGCCCGACCGCGACCCCGCGCCCGACCGCGACCCCGCGCCCGACCGCGACCCCGCGCCCGACCGCGACCCCGCGCCCGACCGCGTCCGCGACCGCACGCCCGACCGCGGCCCCGCGCACGACCGCCACCACCACCTCCTCGACCATCCGCACCGCGCCGCCGGCGACCGTCTACGCGGGCGGGCTGCACGTGGAGCAGCAGGGCGCCGCAGCCACCGCCGCGTCCCAGCTCGCCGCGCAGGGCCGCACCGCCGACGCCGCCGCGGCCCGCACGATCGCGGCGCAGCCGATCGCGGTCTGGCTCGGCTCCTGGTACGACGACGCGATGCTGGTCACGGTGATCAAACGGACGGTCGCCGCCGCCGAGAAGAAGGGCACCACGCCCGTCTTCGTCACGTACGACATCCCCGGTCGCGACTGCGGCGGGTACTCCGCAGGAGGCGCGGCGAGCGACGCCGCGTACCTCGCGTGGAACGGCAAGGTCGCGTCGGCCCTCGCCGGACACCGGGCCGTCGTGCTGGTCGAGCCCGACTCGCTGGGCCACCTCGACGCGTGCCCGGCCATGACGGCGACGCGCACCGCCACCCTGGCGGCGGCCGTCGGGGCGTTCTCGCGGGCCGGGGTCCCCGCCTACCTCGACGGAGGCAACTCGAACTGGGTCAAGCCCGCCGACATGGCCGCCCGGCTGCGCGCGGCCGGCGTCGACCAGGCCCGCGGGTTCTTCACGAACGTCGCGAACTACTACCCCGTCGACCAGGAGCGGACGTACGCCGAGCAGGTCTCCGCCGCGACGGGCGGGGCGCGCTACGTGATCGACGTGTCGCGCAACGGGCGCGGCTGGAAGGGCACGTGGTGCAACGCTCCCGGAGCGGGTCTCGGCCAGACCCCGCGCGTCGCCACCTCGGGCGCGACGCGCCTCGACGCCCTGCTCTGGGTCAAGACTCCCGGCGCGAGCGACGGCACCTGCAACGGCGGGCCTGCCGCGGGGGTGTGGTTCCCGGAGTACGCGACCGCACTGGTGGCGAACCGGCGCTGAGCGCGGGCGTGGGCGTGGGCGTGGGCGTGCCGAGCCCTCGCGCAGGACGAGAGCATTCCGTCCGCGCGCGGCCGTGACGGGCGGGCGCTGGGCGCCGCCGACGCCGGATCGCTCTCAAATTCGGGGGGACACCGGGACGGGACGAGGCGGGACGGGGCAGGACGAGTCGGGACGGGCCCGGGTCTCGTCGCCGGGGACGTCCGAGCTGCAGAACCCGACAACACGCGGCGTGAGGGCCCGAACGTACCGGGAAAAGCGCGTATTACAGGGCGCGCGGTCGGCATGTGCAGGGGGTATGGCGGGCAGCGGGCAGCGGGCAGCGGGCAGCGGGCAGCGGGCAGCGGGCAGCGGGCAGCGGGCAGCGGGCAGCGGGCAGCGGACGCGGACGCGGGCGCGGGCAGGGGCGGGCGCGGCAGAGGGAGCAGGCGTCTCGGAGGGCAGACGCGCAGGAGGCGCGGTGCGAGACCTGCTCGCACCGCGCCTCCTGCAGGCGGTCGGGTGGCCCCCGCGGGGCCGCCCGGGCTCGGTCGGCCGGGCTAGAGCGTGGCCTCCGACGGATCCCAGCCCTCGGCGAGCGGCTGCGGCTGCGCGACCGTCGAGGCGACGTCGACGACCGTGCGGGACTCGGCGGCCTCGCTGATCGCGAGCAGCACGTCGAGCACGTGCGACGCGACGGCGCCGCTCGCCCGCTCGGCGTCGCCGCCGCGCAGCGCACGGGCGAGGTCGAGCACGCCCGAGCCGCGTCCCCATGTCGAGCCGGCGGCCGTGAGGGTGGTCGGCTCGTCCTCGCCGAGGCGCCAGAGCGTCGAGTCGCCGTCGAACGTGTTCGGGTCGGGCAGCACGAGCGTGCCCTCGGTGCCGCTGATCTCGACGAAGCCCATGCGGGGCAGCGCGTTCTGGAACGAGAAGGTCGACTGCGCCGACTGCCCGCCCTCGAACGAGACGATCGCCGCGTGGTGCGTGGGCACCTCGACGGCGAAGTCGGTGCCGGCCCGCGGGCCGCTGCCGATGGTGCGCGTCGTGCGCGCGGTCGACGAGACGGCGCTGACCGAGCTCGCGGCGCCGAACGCGTGCACCAGCGTCGTCACGTAGTAGGGGCCCATGTCGAACAGAGGGCCGGCGCCCTTCGCGAAGAGGAACTCCGGGTCCGGGTGCCACGCGTCGGGACCCGGCACGTGGAACAGCGTCGTCGCGGTCAGCGGCTCGCCGATGTCGCCCCGGGCGATCGCACGCATCGCCGTCTGGACGCCCGCGCCGAGCACGGTGTCGGGCGCGCAGGCGACCCGCACCCCGGCGGCGTCGGCCGCGGCGAGCAGGTCGCTGCCCGAGGCGTGGTCGAGGGCGAGGGGCTTCTCGCTCCACACGCTCTTGCCGGCGGCGACGATGCGGCGACCCACCTCGGCGTGCACGGCGGGGATCGTGAGGTTGACCACGATCTCGATCTCGTCGATCGCGAGCAGCTCGTCGACGGTGCCGTGGCCGGGCACGCCGTGCTCCTCGGCCCGCGAGCGCGCGCGCTCGGGGATCAGGTCGGCCACGAACAGCACCTCGAGGTCGGGGAACGACGTCATGTTCTCGAGGTAGGTGCCGCTGATGACGCCCGCCCCGATCACCCCGACGCCGACGCGCCCCGTGCGGCCGGCCCCCGTGCGGCCGGCCCCCGCGCCCGCACCCGGGCGCCCCGCGCCCGCCTCGCCACCCGTCACTTGTCGTTCTCCGCGAGCCAGGCGAGCGACGCCGCGATGCCGTCGAACACGTCGAGGGCGTAGTCGTCGAACTCGACGACACGCAGCGCGTGCGGGGCGGCGGCGAGCACGGCGGCGACGTCGACGTCGCCCTGCCCCGCCGGCACCTGGTCCTTGAACGCCGCGGCGAGGGCGTCGGGCACCTCGAGGGCGCTCTCGCTGCTCGGCAGCGCGGTGGCGATGTCGCCCGAGATCGCGCCGTCCTTGACGTGGAGGAACTGCACGCGGTCGCCCAGCCGACGCAGCAGCGCCGGGGTGTCCATGCCGCCGACGGTCGACCAGAAGGTGTCGATCTCGAGCACGACGTCGTCGTCCAGGCGCTCGAGGAAGAACTCGTACACGGGTCGCCCGTCGACCGTGTTCGCGAACTCCCACTGGTGGTTGTGGTAGCCGAAGCCCAGCCCCGAGGCGGCGGCCAGCACCTGCAGCTCGTTGACGCGGTCGGCGATGGCCCGGGCGTCGTCGGCGGTCTGCCAGCGGTCGCTGGGGATGAACGGGTCGATCACCGTCTGCACCCCGAGCTGGGCCGCGGCCGCGAAGGCACGCTCCGGCTCGGCCGAGTCGATGACGGGGGCGTGCGCCGAGGGGGCCGTGACGCCCGAGGCGGCGAACGCCTTCTCGAGCTCGTCGGCACGGGCGACGAAGTCGTAGGGCTCGACCTTGGTGAAGCCGATCTCGGCGACGCGGGCGACGGCGCCCTGCAGGTCTGCCGAGATGGCGTCCCTGACCGTGTAGAGCTGGACGGAGGGTGACGAGGTCATGGCGAACTCCTTTGTCGTGGTGGATCTCGGCGAGGGCCCGGGCAGCTGAGCGGGGGACCGTCCCGCCCTGCGGCGGGGTGGTGCGGGGCGTGCAGGCCAACTCTGCCACTTCTGTCGACCCGTGACAAAAGATCTACGACGATCGACAGGGCCGGTCCTCGTGTCGAGGAGGCGCCTCCTAGGCTGGGCAGGTGCGCCTGCGACCCGCGACCCGACTGCAGGCCGCCCCTCCCGTGGTCGTCGTGCTCGTGCTGTACGCGCTCTCGCGGCTCGTGTCGAGCGCCTGGCTCGGCGGCCTGTTCTCGCTCGCGACCTCGCAGGGCTGGGCCTTCGCGAGCCATCGCGCCGACCCGAGCTTCGCCTCCTTCTCGGGATCGTGGGACGCCAGCTTCTACCGGACCATCGCCCAGCAGGGCTACCCGACCGAGCTGCCCCTCGACGACGACGGACACGTGCTGCCCAACCCGTGGGCGTTCCTGCCGGTGTTCCCCGGGCTCGTGCGCGGCGTCGCCGCGGTGCTCGGCGTCGACCTCGCCGGCAACGCCTTCTTCGCGATCGGCCTCGTCGTCGCGGTCGTCGCAGGAGGCGGTGCGACCGTGCTGCTGCACCGGATCGTCCTCGAGACGTCCGGCCCGCAGAGCGCGCTCTGGGCCGCCGCCCTGTTCTGCTTCGGCCCGCTCTCGTTCGTGCTGCAGGTCGCCTACGCCGAGAGCCTCATGCTGCTGCTCGTCTTCGGGGCGCTGCTCGCCGCCCTGCGGCACCGCTACCTCGTGACCGCGTCGCTCGGCGTCGTCGCGGCCTTCACCCGACCGGGCGTGCTCGCGCTGGCGCTGGCGCTCGCCGTGACGGGCGTCGTGCGGCTGCGCCGCGAGGGGCGAGGGTTCCGGAGGCGCGAGCGGGCCTCGCTCGTCGTGGCCGGGCTGCTGATCTCGGCGGCGGGCCTCGCGTGGCCGGTGATCGCCGACCACGTGACCGGGCGGCCGGGCGCGTACCTCGACACCGAGCTGTCGTGGTGGGTCGGCTTCGTCGGGCGGCAGCACTTCGCCCCGCTGACGCCGTGGTTCGTGATGGCCGGCACCTGGCTCGGGGTCGCCGGCGTCGTGCTCGTCGGCGTGCTGCTCGGCGTCGTCGCGTGGTGGTTCACCCGGCGCTCGACCCGCTCGCTGGGCGTCGAGGTCGTCTCGTACTCCGGCGGCTACCTGCTCTACCTCGTCGCCGTGTTCCTGCCGCAGCAGAGCCTGCCGCGCCTGCTGCTGCCCGTCGCGCCGTTGCTCGGCCACCCCGGGATCGTGGCCGTGCCGCGCCTCCGCTGGCTGCTGCTCGGGGCCGGGATCGCCCTGCAGCCGGTGGCCGTCGTGCTGCTCTGGTTCGTGGGGTACCCCTAGCCCGCGGCCCGCCCGCCGAGGCCCCCCGTTCTGGGCGACCCACCGATTCGTGGAGCCCTACCAGTTACGATGCCGTTCTGCCCGCCCAGCGCGCAGGCACCTCCCCGTCGACCGTCACCGGGTCGTCGGCGTGCCCGCGTCGACCGAGAGGACTCCGCGTGAGCGACCACCGCGACCGCACCGCCCGCAGCGACCGCACCACCGGCACCACCGGTACCGCCGGCGCCCCCGACGGCGTCGCCGCCCCCGCGAGCCGCACGTCGCGTCGTGCCGCCGAGGCGTCGGGCAAGGGGGTGGCCCGGCACGGGCGCCTCCGCACGACCGGCCCGCTGGGCACCGTCGGCAAGGTGCTCGCCGGGGCGCTCGCCGTGGTGCTCGTGAGCGGCGCCTCCGTCGGCGCGATCGCCGCCTACCAGGTGCGCTCCGACCTCGGCACGGGCGTCGCCCTGCCCGCGGCCAAGGGCCAGAAGTCGGTCGTCGCCTCGCCGCCCTCGATCGACGCCTACCCCGGCGGCTTCAACGTGTTGATCGTCGGCACCGACAACGACGAGGCGCAGGACGAGGACGAGTACGGCGAGCGCGACGCCACCCTCAACGACGTCAACATCCTGCTGCACGTCTCGGCCGACCACTCGAACGCGACGGCCGTGAGCATCCCGCGCGACATGGTCGTGCCGATCCCCGCCTGTGCCCGCGAGGACGGCTCCGGCTACTACTCGGCCATGTCGGCCCGCCCGATGAACGAGGCCTACTCGTACGGCGGCCTCAGCTGCGTCGTCTCGACCGTGTCCGAGCTGACCGGCCTCGAGATCCCCTTCGCCGGCATGATCTCGTTCAACGGCGTCATCGAGATGTCGAACGCGGTCGGCGGCGTGCCGGTCTGCGCGGCCACCCCGATCAAGGACAAGTACACCGGCCTCGACATCGAGGCCGGCGAGACGGTGCTGCAGGGCCAGCAGGCGCTGCAGTTCCTCCGCACCCGGCACGGCGTCGGCGACGGCTCGGACCTCGGCCGCATCAGCAGCCAGCAGGTCTACCTGTCGTCGCTGCTGCGCACGGTGAAGAGCGCCGACACCCTCACGAACCCCACCAAGCTCTACTCGCTGGCGCGCGCGGCGGCGAGCAACATGACCCTCTCGGAGGGTCTCACCGACGTCAACACCATGGTGCAGATCGGGTCGGCCCTGAAGGACCTCCCGCTCGACCAGGTCAACTTCGTCCAGTACCCGGGCAGCACGGGCGGCTCCGGGGTCTACGAGGGCAAGGTGCAGCCGGTCACGTCGGTCGCGACGCGCCTCTTCGACGCGATCCGCGCCGACCAGCCGTTCACGCTCGAGGCGGGCAGCGAGGGCCTCGGCGCGGCATCTGCCGCCGCGGCCGACGCGGCGACCGGCGACGCTGCTGCAGGAGGCGCGGCTGCGGCTCCCGAGACGCCCGCCACGTCCGCACCTGCGGCTCCCGCCACGTCCGCTCCGGCGGCTCCGGCCGACGCGGCGGCCCCGACCGACGCCGCGACCGCTCCGGCCGCCGAGGCGCCGGCCGGCCCCGAGGTCATCTCGGGCCTGACGGGCCAGTCGGCGTCGGAGCAGACCTGCTCGGTCGGGTTCCTGAAGAAGAAGTAGGGGCTGGGCCCGGGGCGGGGCGCGCTCTCGGATTCGAGAGCGTTCCTGGTCCCGGCGCTGCGCCTCCTGCGGTGTCGTGCCGATCGCGGGCGGAATGCTCTCGCTTTCGGTCCCGCTGTCGCTGCCGCTGCCGCTGCCGCAGTCGCAGTCGCAGCCGCAGCTGATCCCGCGGGCGCAGCGGCTCTCGCAGCCGCAGCTGATCCCGCGGTCGCTCTCGCGGCGGCGCACGACGTGCGCAGGGAGAGGGCGCCCCGGCGAGTAACCAGCTCGCCGGGGCGACCGGGGATCCCCGTGCGGGCGCCCGAACGCGCCGCAGGGGGCCCTGCGGTGCCGGGATCAGGGGTTCGGCGCCGCAGGGGGCGTGATGTCGACGTCGTCGTCGGCGTGTGTGCCTCCGACCGGTGCCGCGGGGGTCGCGGCGGTCCGTCGGGAAGGATGTCGGAGGGCTGTCGGCGCCGATCAGGGGGAGTCGCTGCGTCCGTGGACGCACCCGTGCTGTCGGGTGGTGCACGACCTCTGCCGTCTTCGGCGCCAGGGGTACTCTATGAGTCCGCATATTTGCCGACAAGGGCGCGACGCCCCCCGAACGGGGGAGGACCGGGTGAACTACGGGTGAGCGGCCCCGCCGAGGAGGCGCCCGCCGGCCCGTCGCGGAGGTGCGGTTCGGCAGATCGCGTCCGGCCCGCTATGATCGTGGGTGCGTCGTCACGTCCCGCACGAGTCGGCGCAGGGAGCCGTCGCATAGTTCGGCCTAGTGCACCACCCTGCTAAGGTGGAGTTCCCTTTGTGGGAACCGTGGGTTCAAATCCCACCGGCTCCGCGGGGCCCCGTCGCGTTGTGATCTCGCCAGATCAGTGCACGGGGCCTTTTTCCTTTTCCGGGCCCGTTTCCTCCCACGGGCAGTGTCCTTCCCCCGGCCCCGGGGGTGCTCGCGATCCCCGCCCCGGCGGTGTCGTCGGCGCGTGCCAAGCTGAGCGCATGACACGAGGGCGACTGCGGGTGCTGCTCGGCGCCGCCCCCGGCGTCGGCAAGACCTTCACCATGCTCGAGGAGGGCGCGCGCCTGCGCGACGAGGGCAAGGACGTCGTCGTCGCCGTCGTCGAGACCCACGGCCGGGCCGCCACCGCCGCCCGGCTCGGCGACCTCGAGGTGGTGCCGCGTGCCGTGCACGTGCACCGCGGCGTCGAGCTCGACGAGATGGACCTGGAGGCGGTGCTCGCCCGGGCGCCGCAGGTCGCCCTCGTCGACGAGCTCGCGCACAGCAACGCCCCGGGCGCCCGCCACGACAAGCGGTGGCGCGACGTGCAGGCGCTGCTCGAGGCCGGCATCTCGGTCGTCTCGACCGTCAACGTGCAGCACGTCGAGTCCCTCGCCGACGTCGTCGAGCAGATCACCGGGGCCGCCCAGCGCGAGACGGTGCCCGACTCGGTGCTGCGGGGGGCCGACCAGATCGAGGTCGTCGACCTCGCCCCGCAGGCCCTGCGCGACCGGCTCGCGGCCGGCGACGTCTACCCGGCGGCGCGGGTCGACGCCGCGCTGTCGAACTACTTCCGCCTCGGCAACCTCACCGCGCTGCGCGAGCTCGCCCTGCTGTGGCTCGCCGACGAGGTCGACAGCGCCCTGCGCGCCTACCGCGTCGAGCACGGCATCGACAGCGCCTGGGAGGCCAGGGAGCGCGTCGTCGTGGCCCTCACCGGAGGCGCGGAGGGCGAGACGCTGATCCGTCGCGCCGCGCGCATCGCGGCCCGCAGCGCCGGCGGCGAGCTCGTCGCCGTGCACGTCAGCACGCCCGACGGCCTCCGCCAGGGCGCCCCCGGCGCCCTCGCCGCGCAGCGCGCCCTGGTCGAGAAGCTCGGCGGCAGCTACCACCAGGTCGTGGGGTCGGACGTGCCGCGGGCGCTGGTCGACTTCGCCAAGGGGGCCGACGCCTCCCAGCTGGTCATCGGCGTCAGCCGACGCGGCCGACTGGCCTCGCTGGTCAGCGGGCCGGGCATCGGGGCGACGGTCATCCGCGAGTCGGGGCAGCTCGACGTGCACATCGTCACGCACTCGGCCGCGGGGCGGGGCTGGTCGCTGCCGAAGCTCGGCGGGGCGCTGTCCCGCTCGCGCGTCGCGGCCGGCTTCGTGCTCGCCGCGGTCGTCGGCCCGCTGCTCACCTGGCTGCTCGCCGACCACCGCAGCGAGGACGGCATCGCGGGCACCGTGCTGCTGTTCCAGCTGCTGGTCGTCGTGGTGGCGGTGACGGGCGGGGTCTGGCCGGCGCTCTTCGCCGCGCTGCTCTCGGGCGTGACGCTCGACCTGTTCTTCATCGCGCCGATCTACAGCGTGACCATCGCCGAGCCGCTGCACCTGCTGGCGCTCGTGCTCTACGTGCTCAACGCCGCCATCGTCAGCTGGGTCGTCGACCAGGCGGCCCGGCGCAGCCGGGCGGCAGCACGCGCCCTCGCCGAGACCGAGCTGCTCGCCACCGTGTCGGGCAGCGTGCTGCGCGGGCAGGACGCGCTGCAGGCGCTCGTCGCCCGCACCCGCGAGGCCTTCGGGCTGACGCGCGTGCGCGTGCTGTCGGGCGACGAGGTGCTGGGCGACAGCGGGGCCGACGGGGGAGCCGGCGCGGGGCCGGGCGCGGGCGCAGGCACGGGCACGGGCACGGGCTCGGGCGCGGGCGCGGGCTCGGGCGCTGGCGCTGGCGTGGGCGTGGGCGTGACGACCCTGCCCGCCGGCGACGACGGCGTGCTCGAGCTGACGGGCGAGCCGCTGCAGGCGGGCGACCGACGCCTCCTCGCCGTCGTCGCCGCCCAGGTCGAGGCCGCCCTCGAGCACTCCGCGCTGACGAGGGCCGCCGGCCAGGTGGCGCCGCTCGCCGAGGTCGACCGGATGCGCAGCGCCCTGCTCGCCGCCGTCGGGCACGACCTGCGCCGTCCGCTCGCCGCCGCGACCGCCTCCGTGAGCGGCCTCCGCCAGCAGGACGTCGAGTGGAGCGACGCCGACCGCGACGAGCTGCTCGCCACCGCGTGGGAGAGCCTCGAGTCGCTGTCGACGCTCGTCACCAACCTGCTCGACGTCAGCCGCGTGCAGGCAGGCGCGCTCGCCGTGACGACCGCCGTGGTCGACGTCGACGACGTGGTGCTCGGTACGCTCGACGAGCTCGGGCTGGGCCCCGCCGACGTCGAGCTCGCCCTGCGCACCTCCGTGCCGCCCGTGCTCGCCGACGCCGTGCTGCTGCAGCGGGTGCTCGTCAACCTGCTCGACAACGCCCTGCGCCACTCGCCCGACGGCACCCTCGTGCGCATCTCGACGAGCGGCTTCGGGGGCCGGGTGGAGGTGCGGGTCGTCGACCGCGGACCGGGCGTGCCCCCCGAGCGCCGGGACGAGATCATGGTGGCGTTCCAGCGGCTCGGCGACACCGACAACGCGACCGGCCTCGGCCTCGGACTGGCCCTGAGCAAGGGCTTCGTCGAGGCGATGGGCGGCACCCTGTCGCTCGACGACACCCCGGGCGGCGGCCTCACGATGGTCGTCTCGCTCCCCGAGGCCCCCGTCGCCGCTCTCCTCGTTCAGGAACCCGCGTCCTGATCCGTGCCCGGATCGGACGCTCGGTCCTGAGCCGTGCACGGTCCAGCAGCGCGGGCGGCCGGGTTCCTGGATCGCGGAACCGGCGTCCGCCCGGCGCGGGCCCGCAGCCCCGGCCTCAGCCACGGCCTCAGCCACGGCGCCGGGGGCTCGCGCCGCATCCTGACGGGATCCCTACGCCGGGGGCCTGCGCCGCGCCTCCTCGGGGCGGTACCGTCGTCGAGGAGGGCACGTGAAGATCCTGATCGCCGACGACGACCCGCAGATCCTGCGGGCGCTCAAGGTGACCCTCGGCGCCCACGGCTACGAGATCGTGACCGCGGCCGACGGTCGAGAGGCGCTCGACCTCGCGATGACGCAGCACCCCGACCTCGTCATGCTCGACCTCGGCATGCCGCGGCTCGACGGCGTCGAGGTGATCGCGGGCCTGCGCGGTTGGTCGACGGCCCCCGTGCTCGTCGTCTCGGGACGCACCGACGCCGCCGACAAGGTCGAGGCGCTCGACGCGGGCGCCGACGACTACGTGACCAAGCCGTTCGCCATGGAGGAGCTGCTCGCCCGCATCCGCGCCCTCACCCGCCGCCTCGCGCCGGGCGACGACGACTCGCCGGTCGTCGAGTTCGGCGACGTGCGGGTCGACCTGTCGGCGACGACCGTCGTCCGCGCCGGCGAGGTGGTGCGGCTCACGCCGACCGAGTGGCGCGTGCTCGAGCTGCTGCTGCAGAGCCCGGGCAAGCTCGTCACGCGCGAGACGCTGCTGACGCAGGTGTGGGGCGCGTTCCACGCGAAGGACACCGGCTACCTCCGCCTCTACTTCGCCCAGCTGCGCAAGAAGCTCGAGCCCGTGCCGGCCGAGCCGCGCTACCTCGTCACCGAGCTGGGCATGGGCTACCGCTTCGTGCCGGACGGAGGCGCCCCCGCCTCCTGAGCACCGGTCGCCTGGGTGCCGGGCTGCGCCGCGGGTCGAGACCCCGCAGGCGGGGCTCGCCGCGCCGCCGCGCGACATCCTCACGACATCCTTACGCCCGACGCCCCTGACGGCGTCGCGGCGGGCGTACCGTTGCTCCGTCGTGCCGTCCCGAGCGCGACGAGCGACGAGAGGTCACCGTGTCCACGACGTCCGAGCAGCGCGACGCCGACGCGCTGGAACCGCAGCTCTCCCGCACGTCGGGATCGCGCCTCCGTGGCTGGCTGCTGGGCGGCCTCACCGAGAACAGCGGCGCCCACCAGGGCCCCCACGCCAGCACCGTCGAGAAGACGCACTCGTGGTGGCGCGTGATGTGCCTCACCGGCGTCGACTACTTCTCGACCCTCGGCTACCAGCCGGCGATCGCCGCCGTCGCGGCCGGCCTGCTGTCGCCGCTCGCGACCATCGTGCTCGTGCTGCTGACGCTGTTCGGCGCCCTGCCGGTGTACCGGCGCGTCGCCCGCGAGAGCCCCCGCGGCGAGGGCTCGATCGCGATGCTCGAGCGGCTGCTGCCCTGGTGGGGCGGCAAGGTGTTCGTGCTCGTGCTGCTCGGCTTCGCCGCGACCGACTTCATGATCACCATCACGCTGTCGGCGGCGGACGCCACCGCCCACGCCGTCGAGAACCCCTTCGCGCCCGCCTGGTTCCACGGGGCGGAGGTGCCGCTCACGCTGTTCCTCGTCGCGCTGCTGGCCGCCGTGTTCCTGCGCGGGTTCAAGGAGGCGATCGGCATCGCCGTCGTCCTGGTCGGCGTGTTCCTGGCGCTCAACCTCGTCGTGATCGCCGTGTCGCTCGCCCACGTCGCCGAGAACCCGGTCGTCATCGGCGACTGGTGGCAGGCGCTCACCGTGCAGCACGGCAACCCGCTCGTGATGGTCGGCATCGCCCTGATCGTGTTCCCGAAGCTGGCGCTCGGCCTGTCCGGCTTCGAGACCGGCGTCGCCGTCATGCCGCAGATCACCGGCGACGCGAGCGACACCCCGCAGCAGCCGGTCGGGCGCATCCGCGGCGCACGTCGCCTCCTGACGTCGGCCGCCATCATCATGAGCTCGTTCCTCATCCTGTCGAGCTTCGCGACGACGCTGCTGATCCCGCAGGAGGAGTTCCAGGCAGGAGGCGAGGCGAACGGCCGTGCCCTCGCCTACCTCGCGCACGCCTACCTGGGCGACGGGTTCGGCACCCTCTACGACGTCGCGACGATCTGCATCCTGTGGTTCGCGGGCGCCTCCGCGATGGCCGGCCTGCTCAACATCGTGCCGCGCTACCTGCCCCGCTACGGCATGGCGCCGCAGTGGGCCCGGGCGGTGCGGCCGCTCGTGCTGGTCTTCACCGCGATCGCGTTCGTCATCACCATCGTGTTCGACGCCGACGTGGACGCCCAGGGCGGGGCCTACGCGACGGGAGTGCTCGTGCTGATCACCAGCGCCTCCGTGGCCGTCACGCTCTCGGCGCGACGTGCGCGCCAGCGCAAGCGGACCGTCGCCTTCGGCGTCATCGCGCTCGTGTTCGTCTACACGACCGTCGTCAACGTGGTCGAGCGGCCCGACGGCGTCCGCATCGCCGCGATCTTCATCGTCGGCATCATGGCGGTGTCGCTGGTCTCGCGGGTGCGGCGGTCCTTCCAGCTGCGCGCGACGTCGATCTCGTTCGACGACACGGCGCTCGGCTACGTGCGCGAGGACGCCGACGAGTACGGCTCGATCCGCGTCATCGCCCACGAGCCGGGCCGCGAGGTCGCCGAGATCTACAAGAAGAAGCTCAGCGCGGAGCGCAAGTACAGCGGCATCCCGCAGCGGTCGCCCGTGATCTTCCTCGAGGTGCACCCCGGCGACTCGTCCGACTTCGAGGAGGACCTCGTCGTCACCGGCTGCGTCGTGCACGGCTACCGCGTGCTCCGGGTGACGAGCGGGGCCGTGCCGAACACGATCGCCTCGGTGCTGCTCGCGGTGCGCGACGAGACCGGGGTCGTGCCCGACGTCTACTTCGAGTGGACCGAGGGCAGCCCGCTGTCGAACATGGGGCGGTTCCTCGTGACGGGGGCCGGCGAGGTGGCGCCCGTGACGCGCGAGGTGCTGCGGCAGGCGGAGCCGCACCGCTCGCGCCGCCCCGACGTGCACGTCAGTTAGCCCGCCCGGGCCGCCGCCGCGCCCCGCGCCGCAGAGAACCCCGTTCCGTTCAAAGAACCACGTTCCTTCGTGGTTCTTTGAACGGAACGGGGTTCATCGCCGCTCCTCCACAGGGCCGGCGACGGCCGAGCTGTCGACAGGCCACGGAGGCGGTCGTCGCCTCCGAGGGACCACCGTCGCCATGCTCGGGGCATGCCGTCCGCTCCGGATCCCCTCCGCGTCCCCTTGTCCTTCGCCGCGACCCACGGGGACGGAGCGAAGGAGACGCTCGCCCTGCGTCGGGGGTCTGCCGGCGGCGCGTTGGTGAGGGTCCACCGTGGCGTCTACGCGCCTGCGCCGGACGTGGCCGCCCTCGACCCGCGGGGGCGCCACGTGCTGCTCTGCCGGGCCGTCGTCGCCGCCCTCGGACCACGGTGCGTCGTCTCGCACGCGTCGGCGGTGGAGGCCCTGGGCCTGCCGCGCGTGCACCCGCCCGCGAGCGTCGTCGACGTCGTCGACCCGCGCCGTGAGACCGTTCGCGTCTCGACCCATCTCCGGCGTAGGCCGGGCACCGTGCCCGCCGACGAGGTCGAACGGGTCGGCGAGATCAAGGTCACGTCGCTGGTCCGGACGGCGACCGACGTCGCGCTCACCGCGTCGTTCGAGCAGGCCGTGCTCTGCCTGGACGGCGTCCTGCGTCGGTTGGTCCTGCCCCGCGGCCACGCGGAGGGCGCCGCCGTCGAGGCACGTCTCGCGAGATGGCGGGGCGTCCTCGGCGACCGGCTGGGCCCTCCCGGGCGCCGTGGCGGGACCTCGGCACGTCGTGCCCTCGCCTTCGCCTCGCCGTGGGCCGAGAACGGGGGCGAGTCCCTGCTCCGGATCGTCCTGCACGAACTCGGAGTCGGTGAGGTGACCCTGCAGCGCGTCGTGAGGGTCGGCGGTCGTGCGGCCGGTCGCGTCGACGCCTTCCTCGAGGACCACGACACGGCCGTCGAGCTCGACGGCTTCGTCAAGCTGACCGATCCGGCCATGCTCGCCGGACGCACGCCTGCCGAGGCAGCTCGTGATCAGAACCGACGTGACCAGCGCCTCCTCGCTGCGCCGTCCGTACGGCGGGTGGTGCACTGCGAGTACGACGACGTGGTCCACCCCGAGCGACTGACGGGTCATCTGCGCCGAGCCGGCGTCACGGTGGATCCGCGTCGAGTGACGCACTCCGTGCGCGCGGCGGCCCGTCGCTTCGCCGCCAGACCGCTCTGAACCCCGTTCCGTTCAAAGAACCACCGTGCAACGTGGTTCTTTGAACGGAACGGGGTTCGATGCCGGCGGTGGGCGGCGGGCGGCGGGCGGCGGGCGCGGGGGCGGCGGGCGCGCGGCGGGCGGCGGGGGCGGCGCCCGGGGCGCGCGGCGCGCGGCGCGGGGTACGGGGCGGCGGAGGGGCGCTCAGCTTGGCCCGCGCCTCCGGGGTTCCTGTATGTCTGAGGCATGACCGCTTCTCGTTCCCTGCCCTACCCCCTCGGCGTCGCGCCCCTCGAGGGCGGCGGCGCCCACGTCGCCGTGTACTCCGAGACCGCCGACAAGATCTGGTTCTGCCTGTTCGACGACGCCGACGACGGCAGCGCCGGCGCCGAGACGCGCTTCGAGCTCACCGAGCGCACCGGCCACGTGTTCCACACCGTCGTCGAGGAGGCGCGGGTCGGCTCCCGCTACGGCCTCCGTGTCGCGGGCCCCTGGGACCCGGCCTCGGGCCTCCGCCACAACGAGGCGAAGCTGCTGCTCGACCCGTACGCCACGGCCCTCGACGGCCGCTTCGACTGGGGCCAGGCCGTCTTCGGCCACGACATGGACGACCCCGAGACGATGGACGAGACCGACTCGGCGGCAGCGATGCCCCGCAACGTCATCGCCGACCGCGCCTTCGACTGGGCGGACGACGAGCGTCCGCTGACCGCCCTCGAGGACACGGTCGTCTACGAGGTGCACGTGAAGGGCTTCACGCAGCAGCACCCCGACGTGCCCGAGGATATCCGCGGCACCTACGCGGGCCTCGCGCACCCCGCCTCGATCAAGTACTTCACCGACCTCGGCGTGACCGCGGTCGAGCTGCTGCCCACGCACCAGTTCGTGCAGGACAGCCACCTCGAGGAGAAGGGCCTGCGCAACTACTGGGGCTACAACTCCATCGGCTTCTTCGCGCCCCACGACGAGTACGCGTCGGAGGCCGCGGGCACGCGCGGCGGCCAGGTCGCCGAGTTCAAGGCCATGGTCAAGGCCTTCCACGAGGCCGGCCTCGAGGTGTGGATGGACGTCGTCTACAACCACACCGCCGAGGGCAACCACATGGGCCCGACGATCTCGTTCAAGGGCATCGACAACGCCGCCTACTACCGCCTCGTCGAGGGGGAGGAGTCGGCCTACTTCGACACGACCGGCACCGGCAACAGCCTCAACGTGAGCCACCCCGCGGCCCTCGGCCTGATCATGGACAGCCTGCGCTACTGGGTCACCGAGATGCACGTCGACGGCTTCCGCTTCGACCTCGCCACGACGCTCACGCGTCAGGGCGGCGAGGCCAGCGAGCACAGCGCGTTCCTCACGCTGATCCACCAGGACCCGGTGCTGCAGAGCGTCAAGATGATCGCCGAGCCATGGGACACCGCCGGCTACCAGGTGGGCGGCTTCCCCGCTGACTGGTCGGAGTGGAACGGCAAGTTCCGCGACGACGTCCGCGAGTTCTGGAACGGCGAGCCCGGCGTCCTGTCGACGTTCTCCGACCGCGTGCTCGGCAGCCCCGACGTCTACGAGGACTCGCGCCGCTCGCCGCTGTCGAGCGTCAACTTCGTCACCGCGCACGACGGCTTCACGCTGGCCGACCTGACGATGTACGCCGAGAAGCACAACGAGGCCAACGGCGAGGACAACGCCGACGGCGAGAGCGACAACAAGTCGTTCAACGGCGGCATCGAGGGCCCCACCGACGACGGCGCCGTGAACGAGTACCGCGACCGTCAGCGCCGCAACTTCCTCGGCACGCTGCTGCTCAGCGCGGGCGTGCCGATGATCCTCGGCGGCGACGAGATCGCGCGCAGCCAGGGCGGCAACAACAACGCCTACTGCCAGGACAGCGAGATCTCGTGGTTCGACTGGGAGCGCGCCGACCGCGACCTGCTCGCCTTCACGACCGAGCTGATCACGCTGCGTCGCGAGAACGCCGCCCTGCGCCCCGACTGGTTCCGCTACGCGCCCGAGGTCGAGAGCGACGACCACGTGCAGGTGCGCCGCGCCGACGACCACTCGTTCTCGACCGGCGACTGGCAGCAGGGCGAGAACAAGGCGATCACCTTCGTGCTCACGCACAAGGACGCCGACGCGTTCGCGTTCCTCACCAACGGCTCGACGAGCGTGGTCGAGTTCCAGGTGCCCGAGGCGCCGCACGGCGAGTGGGAGCTCGCCAGCTCGAGCGACCCCGACCAGCAGGTCGAGGGCCCCGTCACGACGCTGCTCGTGCGCGACGCCAGCTTCACGCTGCTCCGCAGCCGCGCCTCCTAGGCACGACCCGGGCCCGACCGGACGCAGGACGGGACCGGGGGAGGCGGCAGGCCGGACCCGAGGAGGCGCGCGTCGCCTCCTCGGCTCCGGTCAGCGGGCGTCGGGAGCCGGGCGGACGGTCGAGGGCTGAGACGACGAGAGGGCGGGCACCGGATCGGTGCCCGCCCTCCGGCGGTGTCGGGGCTGGCCCGCGGCGGTCAGGCCGAGACGAGCTGTCGGGCCGGCTCGACGAAGAAGTCGGCGTACGAGGGGCCCTCGGAGACGACGGGCACGCGGGGCGCCGTCGAGGTGCGACGGCGCTTGGGGTACGCGCCGACCCGGGCGGCCGGCACGCCGGACTGCCGCTGGTAGGAGCTGCCGCTGGTCACGTCGACCCGGCTGCGGACGTGCTCGACGAGCTGCTCCGCGCCGAGGCCTGCGAGCTCGCGGGCGGACACGGATCGGACGGTGGGACGGGGTGCGTCGGTGTTCATGTTCGGCTCATTCCTGGCGCCCTGCGAACGCCTGATCGAACTGCGGATGATGGTCGTGCCGCCGTGAATCGGCACGGTCTCACTGTCGCAGCCGCACCGGCAGGTGTCTAGCTCGCCTAACTACTGTTCGCGTGGCGGATACCGTCCACTACCACGTGAGGGCGTCTCGCGTCCGGGGCGGCGCGCCCGTCGGGCACGCCGCTCGCGCCGCTCAGGCCCGCCGGTCAGGCCCGCCGGTCAGGCCCGCCGGTCGACCAGCGCGTCGCCGAGCTGTCGGGTCAGCTCGGCGTCGATCGCGACGGGCACGTCGTCGAGCGCCGAGACGGGCGCGATCAGCCGGCCGCTCGAGAGCAGCCAGAGGGCGTCGGCCCGGCGGACGACGTCCATCGGCAGCAGCTCCTCCGCGACGTCGTGCCCGAGCGAGCGCAGCACCTCGAAGGCGTCGGCCTGCGTCGTGCCCTCGAGGATGCCCTGGTCGGTGCGCGGCGTGAGGTAGCGGCCGTCGACGCGGGCGACGAGCGAGGCCGAGGGCCCCTCGAGGGCGTACCCGTCGCTGCTCACGAAGAGCACGTCGTCGGCGCCTCGGCGGGCGGCCTCGCGCAGCACGCTCTTGTTGACGGCGTACGAGAGCGTCTTCGCGCCCTGCAGCAGCCACGGCGACGTCTGCGCGACGTCGTGCCGGTAGCCGCGGTCGAGCGAGACGACGCGGATGCCCTCGCGGCGCTCCCGGTCGTGGTCGGGCATCAGCTCGGTGCGCACCCAGGCCGTGGGGGAGCCGTCGCCGCCCTCGACGCCCCGCGTGACGACGAGCTTCTGCAGGAGGAGCGGCGCGGGCTCGTGCAGCCGGGCCGACTCGAGGCACGCGGCGCGGATCACGTCGAGGTCGAGCTCGGGCAGGTCGAGCAGCGCGGCCGAGCGGGCGAGGCGGGCGAGGTGCGGCTCGAGCGCCTGGATCGACCCGTGCGAGACGCCGAGGCCCTCGAAGATGCCGTCGCCGCGCGTGACGCCCAGGTCGGTGACGTGGATCGTCGGGGCGGCCGGGTCGACGACCCGGAAGCCGGTCTCGCCCGGGCCGAGCGGGGGCCCGCCGGCGGCGGCCCGGTCGATGACGACGAGAACGGGAGGCGGGGCGTCGGTCATGGGGTCCTCATCGGGCAGGCGGGGCGCGGGCCCCGGCCGGGGCGCGACGACCCGACGCTAGCAGCGCCGCCGCCCGCCTGCGCAGGTAGCGAGACTGTCTAGCGAAAACGGATGCTGACCAGCCTTTTCGGGAGGAGTCAACCCCTGTCGGCGGGGGCCTCGCCGTCGTAGGCTGGCGGAGCCCGCCTCGTGCAGGCACGTGGCTCTCCGCTCCGTCGGAGCTTCACGCAGGGACGTTCGCTGCGGGGAGTCACGACGAACTGCTCCGTCCCCCTCCTCCGTGTCGTGTCCGGAGGGGCGGGCGACCGGAGGCGGGCCACGCCCCCCGAGGAGGGGCGCGGCCCCGGTGCCGGGTCGCGAACCTGAGCTTCACGGGCAGGGACGCTCGCGACGGCCGACACCGTGCGGGGCCGGTGAAGGCCCCCACGAGGCAAGGCTACGCGTGTCGCCGTAGCCCCCGGACGGGGGTCCGTGAACGTGCACGGCATGCACAGGAACGCATGTGCCCCGGACGGTGCGCCCGTCCCGCGCGGGGAGGCCCCGTCGTCCGCCGTCGGGGCGGCTCGTCGTCTGCCGTCGGGCGGCCTCCTGTCCGCCGTCGGATGGGCTCTGCGTCCGGCGCCCGGCCGCGGTCCCGTCGGACGCGTGGGGCAGACTGTCGCCATGAGCCCCGAGCCGCGTCCCACGACCCTGACCGCCCGGGCGGTCGTCTTCGACATGGACGGCACCCTCGTCGACTCGACCGCCCTCGTCGAGCGCATCTGGACCGACTGGTGCGGTCCGCTCGGCCTCGACCCGGGCGAGGTCCTCGCCTTCGCGCACGGCCGCCAGACGGCCGACACGGTGCGGCGCTTCCAGCCCGACCTGGACGAGGAGGCGGTGCTCCGGCACGTCGACGCCCTGCTGTCGGTCGAGGGGTCGGCCCCCGACGGCGTGGTCGAGATCCCCGGAGCGGCCGCGTTCGTCGCCGCCCTGCCCGCGGCCCAGGTGGCGCTCGTCACGAGCGCGCCCGGGGGCATCGCCCACAGCCGCACGGCGGTGGCCGGGGTCGCCCTGCCCGCGGTCGTCCTCGCCTCCGAGGACGTCGCCGTCGGCAAGCCCGCGCCCGACGGGTACCTGCGGGCCGCCGAGCTGCTGGGCGTCGACCCGGGCGACGTCGTCGTGTTCGAGGACGCGGAGGCGGGGCTGTGGGCCGCACGCGCCTCCGGGGCCCAGGTCGTGGTCGTGGGCGACCACGACGGGCCGGCGGCGGAGGGGCTGCCGCGCATCGCCGACTACCGCGGCGCGGGCGTCGCCGTCGCCGACGACGGGCTGCTGACGCTCACGCTCTGACGCGGCGCGGGCGCGCCGCGAGTGCCCGCCCTGTACCCACCGGCCCGGGCCTGCTCGCCGGACTGGCCCGTCGGCCCCGCCGCACGCTGACACCGTCGAGTGAACCGAACACCGCCCACTACGGCGGTGTTCCGTTCACTCGGCGGTGTCGGGAGCTGCAGCGCGTGCGCCGGCGCGCCTGCCTCGAGTAGCCCGGTTCGACGCCGCCGCGCGCTGACACCGCGGAGTGAACCGGACACCGCCCACTACGGCGGTGTTCCGTTCACTCGGCGGTGTCGGGAGGTGCAGGGCGGCGCGCACGGGTGCGGGGACGTACGGGGCGGGCGCGGCGAGCAGGCGCGGCGGCTAGCCGCTGAGGGGGTGCGACCCGGGGTGCGAGTCGCGGCGGCCGATCGCCCGCGCGAAGGCGCGCAGGGTCTCGCCCGCGCTGTGCCGCGGAGCCCAGCCGAGCTGCTCGCGCGCGGCGTCCGTCGACATGACGGGCACCTTCGCGGCGATGTCGAGCCAGCCGGGCTCGGTGGGCTGCAGGCGGAGCAGCCACGTGACCAGGGCGGCGGCGCGCAGGACGCGGTAGGGCACGGGCAGCATCCGCGTGCCGAACGCCTCGGCGACCATGTGCGGGTCGACGACGGGCTCGGCGGCGAGGTTGAACGCTCCGCCGACGTGACGGTCGATGGCACGCCAGAAGGCGTCGGCCACGTCGTCGGCGTGGACGACCTGCGACACGAAGCGCGGCGCGAGGGGCAGGAAGGGGAGGCGGTGGTGCTGCATCCAGCGCGTCGGCACCCAGCGGCCCAGGAACAGCCCGATGATCTCGCTCGCGGCGGCGGGCTGGAAGACGAGGCCGGGGCGCATGCGGGTGAGCACGACGTCGGGGTGCTTCGCCGACCAGGCGTCCATCAGCCGCTCGTTGACCGACTTGTGCCGCGAGTAGCTCGACCGGCGGACGCCCTTGGTCTTGTGCGACTCCGTGACGCGGCGGGTCTTCGACCCCCGGCTGTAGGCGCCCACGGACGACGCGACGAGCACGTGCGGCACCCCGGCCAGGGCGACCGCGTCGAGCACGTGCCGCGTGCCGACGACGTTCGTGCGCCACATGGCGTCGCGGTCGTGGCTGGGCTGCAGGGCCCAGCCGAGGTGCACGACGGCGTCGGCCCCGACGAAGGCGCGGGCGAGGCGGGCGGGCGACGCGTCAGCGCCGACGTCGATCGTGAACCACTGCACGTCGCCGTAGGGCGGGGAGGCGGTGCGCGGCGCGCGCCGGGCGACGCCGACCAGCTCGGTGACGGCCGGTTCGGACTGGAGCCGCGTCAACAGGGCGGTGCCCAGGTTGCCGGTGGCTCCGACGACGACCACGCGCATGCTGCGGGCTCCCTCGGACGGTTCTCGGACGGTGTCGACGTGCCGCTCCGTGCTCACGGACCGGACGTCGTCTCGACCCTACGCGACCCCCCTGATCGGCGGCCCGCCGTCGGCCCGAGGACGAGTCGTCCCGGTCGCCGGCCGCCCCGGCCGCCTCGAGTTGCCCGGGTCGCCCGATCGCCCGATCGCCCGATCGCCCGAGTTGCCCCGAACGGTCGCCGGCAAAGCGGCGAGGCGACCGTTCGGGGCAACTCCTCCCTGGTGCGGGCGTGCCTGCGGGTGCGTGCGGGTGCGGGAGGGGATGAGGGTGCGGGTGCAGGGCGGGCAGGGGTCAGGGGGCGCCGGCCGCGGCGGCGATCGCGAGCACCGCCTCCTCGTCGAGGACGAACACCTCGTCGCCGTCGTGCTCGTCGTGCACGCGCACCGGAGTCGAGCAGACGGTGCCGTCGGCCAGCAGGTCGACGACGAGGAACCCCGAGCCGCGCAGGGCCCGCTCCGTGCCGTGGGGCGCGCACACGTCGGTCTCGTTCGCGATCGCCGGCGCGACGAGCACGGGCACGCCCGCCGTCGACCCGACGACGTGGCGGTGGTAGTGGCCGCCGAGGACGACGCGGACGTCGGTGCCCTCGATCACCGCGGCCAGCGCCTCCGGCGTCTGCAGGGCGAGCGACTCGTGCAGGGTCGTCGGCGCGGGGAGCGGCGGGTGGTGCAGCACGATCACGGTTCCTCGCGGGGCGGGCTCGGCGAGCAGGTCGCGCAGCCCCTCGAGCTGGGCGGGGCGCAGCAGGCCGTAGCCGGCACCCGGCACCGAGGTGTCGAGCGTGACGATCCGCCAGCCGTCGACGAGCGAGACGCCGTCGACGGGGTGCTCCGGGTCGGGGCCGGGCCGGTCGGAGTCCGGGTGCGTGAGGTGGCCGTCGCCGAGCACCTCGACGAAGCCGCCGCGCAGGTCGTGGTTGCCGGGCACGAGCACGACGGCGGGCGCCGGTGCGGGTGCGGGTGCGGGCGCTGCGTCGGGCGCGGACACGGCGTCGGGCGTGTGCGCCGCGGCCCGTGCCGCAGCCCACGCCTCGAGGCGGTCGCGCAGCAGGGCGTAGGAGGCGGTGCTCCCGTCGTCCGACAGGTCGCCCGAGCCGACGAGCAGCCGGGCTCCCTCGACGCGGGCCGCCTCGGCGAGGACCCGGTCGAGCGCGGCGAGCGTGTCGACGGAGCCCTGGTGCAGCCGGCCGTCGCCGGTCAGGTGCGAGTCGCTCAGGTGGACGAGGCGCAGCGATCCGGGCGGCAGGGCGAACATGCGCCGACCCTACCCGCGCGCGCGGCCCCGGCCGGTGCCGAGGGCGGGTCTTCCGGCTCGAGGGCGGGTCGCCGCCGACCCGCCCTCGGCCCGGAACACCCGCCCTCGACGGTGAAGCACCGGCGGACGGCGAGGCCGCGCCCGCCCTCGACGGTCGCTACGCGAGGAACTGCTCGACGGGCCCGAGGCGCGCGTCGAGCTTGGCGCCGAGCTCGCTGAACATGGCCGTGACCGCGTCCCACTGCTCGTGCGACGGGTTCTGCGGCTCGACGTACAGGCCGTAGAAGCGGCGACCGAGCGCCAGGGTCTCGAGCAGCACCGTCTCGGTGTCGTCGAGGAACTGCGTGCCGTCGCGGCTCAGGTCGGACGCCGTGACGTTGAGCCCGGTCAGCGTGCGGAACCCGCCCGCGGTGAGCGCCTTCGCCGTGGCCGACCGCGACAGCCGCGGCAGCCGACGACGGCCGTCGCCCGGGTCGCCGTGGATCGTGCTCGCCTCGAGGCGCGCCCGCTCGTGCGCGAACACCAGCTCCGGCTCGAGCACGGGGTGGGTGCCAGGGGGCGGAGGGGTGGTCATCGGACCACTGTGACAGGACAGCCGAGCTGCGGCGACGCCCAGTTCGGGGCCGACCCGGGCAGGGGTGGAGCGACCTGTCTAGGGGCGTGGGCGGCGGCGCCGGGGCGACGGGCGCCTCCTCGGGTCGTCGGCGGGTGCGGACGGGGCTGGTGCCGCCTCCTCGCCGGTGCCATCATGCGGGGAGGCAGCGTGGTCGCCGGTGCACGCCGCCGACCTGACCCGCCGGCGTCGTGCCCCAGGGAGTCCCGATGACCGTCCAGCTCACGCCCTACCTCGCGTTCCGTTCGGAGACGCGCGAGGCGCTCGACTTCTACGCCTCCGTCTTCGGCGGCGAGCCGACCTGCGTCACCTACGCCCAGTACGGCATGGGCGGCGACGACGAGGGAGGCAAGGTCATGCACGGCCACCTCGCGACTCCGCACGGGCTGGTGCTGATGGCCGCCGACCGGCCCGACGCGGTGCCGCTCGAGGGCGAGAACGCGATCTCGCTGTCGCTCTTCGGCGACGCGGACGACTCCGAGCGCCTCACCGGCTGGTTCGCGGCGCTCGCCGAGGGCGGGCAGGTGAACCTGCCGCTCGCCCAGGCGCCGTGGGGCGACAGCTTCGGCCAGGTCGACGACCGCTGGGGCATCCACTGGATGGTGAACATCGGGGGCGCCGCGGCCTGACGGCGGGGACCCGAGGAGGTGCGGGTCGGCTGGGGCGTGCGCCGCGCCTCCTGCGGTGGGTCGGGACGGCGGGATCCGAGGAGGTGCGGGTCGGCTGGGGCATGCGCGGCGCCTCCTGCGGTGGGTCGCCCGGCGGGGCTCGGGGCTCGGGGATGATGGGGGGATGGACGACTCCGCGCGCTGCCCCTGCCTGAGCGGCGAGACCTACGGGGCGTGCTGCGGCCCCCTGCACGCGCATCGTGCACCCGCTCCGACCGCCGAGCGGCTGATGCGCTCGCGGTACTCGGCCTTCGTGGTCGGCGACGTCGCGTGGCTGCTCGAGACGTGGCACCCGTCGACCCGTCCGGAGGAGCTGGAGCTCGACCCCGAGGTGCGGTGGTACCGGCTCGACGTGCTCCGGACCGAGCGGGGCGGGCCGCTCGACGACCGCGGCGTGGTCGAGTTCGCCGCCCACCACCGGGTCGACGGGCGCGCGGAGGTGCAGCGCGAGGTCAGCCGGTTCGTCCGGGACCGTGAGCGGCGGTGGCTGTACGTCGACGGGGTGGCGGGGTAGGGCTGGTGCGGGGCGCGGTGCGTCGATCTGCGTGCTGGGTGCTGGGGCGCGGTGCCCGGTGTCGGCGGGTCCCCGTCGTCGCCGGCGGGTGGGCGCCCGCCCGCCGTAGGCCACGGCGACCCGCCGCACTCGCAGGCACGGCCCGCACCGGACGGACCGCTGGTCCGCCCCACCCGTGCGACTAGGCCTGCGCGCTGCCGCCAGGCTGCCCGCCGGGGTCGAGCTGACCGCCCGTCGACGCGCGGCCGAGGGCGTGGGCGAGCTCGGCGAACGCCTCCTGTGAGCGGGCCGCGCCGAGCGCGCCGCCCTTGACGAGGCCGGTGCCGAGGTCGCGGCTGAGCCGCACGACGAGGCGGCCCGCGTCGTCGACGAAGTACTGCAGCCAGAGCGTGACGTGGAACGACTTGCCCGCGAGCACCCCGAGGAACAGCGTCTTCGTGAGGTCGCCCCGCGAGGCCTTCGTGCTGCCGTTCGGCATCTGCTCGAGCCGGAAGCCCAGCGACCCGGCCACGTGGTCGACGAGCCGGCGCGACTCGTCGTGCGGCCCGGTGAAGAAGTAGTCGTAGCTGCTGTCGGCCATGCGTCCCCCGCGTCGTCCCCTCGCGCCCGGTCGAGCGCTGGTCGACAACCTAGCGCGAGCGCCCGCGCGCGGCGACGCACCGCAGACCCTGAACCGGTCTGCGGTGCGCCGCCGTGCGGCTGGCTGCCTCGTCGCCGCTCAGGCGCGAGCCCGACGACGAGCCGTCAGCAGCAGTCCCAGGCCGGCGAGCAGGGCCAGCAGGGCCGCCGCGAGGCCGCCCGTCGACTCGCTGCCCGTGTAGGCGAGGGAGGTGGAGTCGGCCGCCGTCGTGAACGGCTGCGAAGCCGAGGAGGCGGTCGAGACGGACACGGTGCGTCCCGTCGTCGAGGCGGTCACGACGCCGGCGCCGGTGTCGGTCGTCGCGACGTCGCCGCCGATCGTCACGACGTCGCCGTCGTCACCGGTCGTCGGGGTGGTGGGGTCCGACGGGGTGGCGGGGGTGACGGGGACGACGGGGACGACGGGGACGACCGGGGTGACGGGGACGACCGGGACGGCGGGGACCGTCGGGACCGTCGGGTCCGTCGGCTCGGTGCCGGTGCCGGTGTCGGTGCCGGTGCCGGTGCCGGTGGTGTCGCTGTCGCCGACGACGCTCACCGCGTTGCCGCCGAGGTCGATCGGCACCGTGATGACGGGCACGATCTGCGTGCCGCCGCCGATGCTGCCCTCGCCGGTGGTGGTGCCGCCGGTGCCGGTGCCGGTGCCGGGCGTGGTGCCGGTGCCCGTGGTGGTGCCGGTGGAGCTGCTGTCGCCGATGACGCTGACGGCGTTGCCGCCTCCGGTGACGGGTGCGGTGATCACGGGGATGATCTGGGTGCCGCCCGCGATGCCGTCGTTGCCCGTGGTGGTGCTGCCGGTGCCGGTGCCGGTGCCGGTGCCGGGCGTGGTGCTGGTGCCCGTGCCGGTGGTGGTGCCGGTGCTGCTGCTGTCGCCGATGACACTGACGGCGTTGCCGCCTCCGGTGACGGGTGCGGTGATGACGGGGATGATCTGGGTGCCGCCGGCGATGCCGTCGGTGCCCGTGGTGGTGCTGCCGGTGCCGGGCGTGGTGCTGGTGCCCGTGCCGGTGGTGGTGCCGGTGCTGCTGCTGTCGCCGATGACGCTGACGGCGTTGCCGCCTCCGGTGACGGGTGCGGTGATCACGGGGATGATCTGGGTGCCGCCGGCGATGCCGTCGTCGCCCGTGGTGGTGCTGCCGGTGCCGGCGGCGGGCGTGGTGCCGGTGCCGTTGCCGGTGGTCGTGCCGGTGCTGCTGCTGTCGCCGACGACGCTGATCGCGTTGCCGCCGACCGTGACGGGAGCGTCCACGGCGGGGATCACCTGGGTGCCGCCGGCGATGCCGTCGTCGCCCGAGGTGCTGCCGCCGGTGCCCGTGCCGGCGGCGGGCGCGGTGCCCGTGCCGGTCGTGCCGGTGCCGGTGGAGCTGCTGTCGCCGAGGACGCTGATCGCGTTGCCGCCGACCGTGACCGGCACCGAGACGCCGGGGACGATCTGCGTGCCGCCGAGGACGGCGTCCTCACCCGTGGTCGTCGAGCCGGCCGATGCCGGAGCCGACGACGCCGGGGCGCTCGTCGCCGGTGCGGCTGCTCCCGTGCTCGCGCTGTCGCCGAGCACCGAGAGGGCGTTGCCCGACACGGTGACCGGCAGGCTGGCGTCGACCAGGGCCTGCGAGCCCCCGCCGACCGAGTCGCTCCCCGAGGAGGTCGCGGCGGGTGCAGCGGGCGCTGCCGGAGCGGCCGGGGCTGCCGACGTGCTGGCCGCGTCCCCGAGGACCGAGATCGCGGTGTCGGTGACGGTGATCGGGACGTCCACCGAGACGATGCTCTGGGTGCCCGAGAGCAGGCCGGAGTCTCCGCTGGTGGTCGTGACCGGCGCCGGAGCGGCCGGTGCAGCCGCGGGTGCGGTGGCAGGCGCAGCAGCAGCCGGAGCCGGAGCCGGAGCCGCGGCCGGAGCCGGGGCCGGAGCAGCAACCGGGGCTGCCGCCGTGCTGTCGCCGACGACGGACACCGCGTTCCCGAGAGCCGAGACGGGGGCGTCGACGACGGCCTGGACCTGGGTGCCCGAGAGCAGCCCGTCGTCGCCGGTGGTGGCAGGTGCCGCGTTGGCGGCGGTGGTTCCGAGGGCCCAGATGCCCCCGACGAAGAGCGCTCCCATGAGCCCTCTCGAGACGTGCTTGTTCATGACGAACTCCAAGATGAGATGAGGTGTGGTGCCGCGGTCTCGCGGCGTGGTCGCGTGTGTCGTCGACCGGCGAGTGCCAGGTCTCGGGCCGGCTGCGGGTGCAGCGGGGCCCTGACGACGCGACCGACCTCAGTCGGGGGAGCTGTCGGTGTCGTACGTGGGCGTCGACGGGAGGTCGTCGTCGCCGTCCGCGGAGCCCGCCGAGACGGCGAGACCGGGGAGCGAGGAGGGGCGGGCCGCGTCTCCGACGACGGCTCCCGCCGAGCCGGCACCTGCGCCGGCGGAGCCCGAGCCGGCCGAGCCGGTGCTGCCCGAGGGCAGGCCCGGCAGGCCGTCGTCGCCGAGGGGCGAGCGGTGGTCGGCGGGCATCGGGGCGGCAGGCGCCGAGGCGCCGCCGGTGGTCGTGGCGCCCTGCGCCGAGCCGGCGGAGTGCGCGGCGATCGCGGCGCGGAGGGCGCTCGCGGGGTCGGTGGTCACGACGTCCGCGGCCGGTGCGGCGGCGGTGTCGGAGAGGTCGGCGGCCGTCACGTCGTCGCCCGCCAGGCCCGCCTGGAGGCCCGCCGGAGCGTGCGTCGCGGGAGTCGTGCCGTCGCCGACGGCGCCGGTCGAGGTGCCGGGCAGCGGCGTCGTGACGGGCGGGAGGGGAAGGCCGGGAGCGGCGGCGTCGGCCGCGTCGGCGACGCTGCCGACAGCCGTGTCGACGACCTCGGCGACGGGTGCCGTCACCGTGCCGACGGGCGCCTTGCCGACGACGGCGGGCACGACCGGGGTGGCGGCGACGACGGAGTCGACGACCTGCGCGACCGGGGCCACGACCTGCGAGACCGGAGCCGCGGCGGCCACCTGCTGCACGGCCTGCGGCACCACGGGAGCGACGGCCTGGACGACCTGCTGCACCGGGGGAGCCACCGCGGTGGCCTGCGTCGCGACCTGCGTGACCGACGACACCGCGCCTCCTGCGGTCGTCCCGACGGCGGCCACGGGGGCGTCGAGCGACTGGGCGACGCCGCCGACGGCCGACGTGACGCCGCCGAGCAGCGACGGGTCGGCCGGGGGAGCGGCGGGTGCGGCCGACGCGGAGGTCGACGAGAAGAACAAGCTCAGCAGGACGACCGCGAGCGCGGCCAGGCCGGAGACCACGAGGAGGCGCACGAGGGAGAGCGCGGCGGGTCGCCGTGTCGTCCCCTCGGCCGTCTGATCCACGGCGCACCTTCTTCGGTCGCTGAGCTGCTGCCGGGTCGTGAGGCCCGACGACGGGGTGGTTGGTCCCGCTGTGCCCCTTTTCTACGCTCGTGGTCCGGCGATGTCCACGAGATTGCCTCATTTGTACCCCTGACGGCACCTGGGGATCTCCTGGGGAGGAGGCGCGGGCCGAGCCCCTGGGGACGCCCCCGTCCGCAGCAGGTCAGCCGAGCGGCAGGCGCAGCTCGAGCTCGCGGCTCGCGGGGTCGAGCACGTAGGGCACGGTCACGCCCGTCGACTCGAAGCCCCGGCGCCGGTAGTAGGCGACCGCGCGCGGGTTGTCCTCGTGCACGTGGAGCGTCAGCGACGTGCCCTCGGACCGGGCCCACTCGACGACCGTGTCGAGCAGGGCGTCGGCGACCCCCGCCTCCTTGCCTCGGTGAGACGGACGCACGTAGACGCCGATCAGCATCGGCACCCCGGGGGCGTCGAGGTAGCCGCCCATGGTGCCGACCCACTCGCCCGTCTCGTCGTCGATCGCCGCGAGCAGCACGCTGTGGGGGGCCTGGCCTCGGGCTCCGCGCGAGCGCCACTCGGGCTCGCCGTGCGTGAGGGCCGTCGCGAGGGTCTCGCCGTAGGCGAGCGGGGTGTCCTCGAGCATCTCGAGCCGCAGGTCGCGCACCCGCTCCCAATCGTCGGCGGTCGTGCGGCGGATCGTGACGGTGCTCGGGGTGCGCGGGCTCATCTCGCCAGGGTGCCAGACGCGGCCCGGCCCGGCCGCGCGTCGTCGCGTCGCCCGCCGCCCCGCCGTCCGCCCCGCCGTCCGCCTTGCCGCCGCCCCGCCGTCGGCCTTCCCGCCGCCGAACCCCGAAGTGGGGGGTGGGCCCCGCGGGGGGGGGGGGGGGGGGGCCAAAGGGGGGGGGGGGGGGGGGGCCCGGGGGCCCGGGGGGGGGGGGGGGGGCC
>NZ_JAAOYW010000001.1:780-1321779 GCF_011761235.1 Frigoribacterium faeni | reverse complement strand
CGCCCCCCCGCCCCCCCCCCCGCCCCCCCGCCCCCCCCCCCCCCCCCCCGGGCGCCCCCCCCCCCCCCCCCCCCGGGGCCCCCCCCCCCGGGGGTGGGGGGCCCCCCCCCCCCACTTCGGGGTGCGAGGGCGGCGCCGAGCTGCCCGGGGTGAGAGGGCGGCGCCGAGTCGCCCGGGGTACGAGAGCGGCGCCGAGCTGCCCGGGGTGAGAGGGCGGCGCCGAGTCGCCCGGGTGCGAGTCCCGGGCCGGCGGCGCCGCGTCAGCGGGCGGCGCGGCCGACGGGCACGGTGCCCTCGGGCTCCGCGAGCCGCTGCGAGTCGCGGGCCGCCGCGATCAGCGTCGCGCGCCTCCCGAGCGCGTCGGGCTCGGACGCGGCGCCGAGCACCTGCATCCGCCCGGGGCGCCGGGCCCGCATCGACGCGGTCCAGGCGCAGACGAGCGCGTCGAGCAGGTCCTCGCGGTGCTTGTAGGGCCGGTCGACCAGCGGCGACGGCTCGTCGATGAGGAGGCGCGACACCGGGTGCGAGGCCAACCTCAGCGGAGGATCCGCCACGTCGAGCGCGGCGAGACGCGTGATGAGGTCGTCGCAGGCGGTCGCGCGGGCGCTGCGCCGCTCCTCCTTCGGGAGGCTCGTGTCGGGCCGCTTGTAGCGCGGCCGGCGGTCGTCGTAGCCGAGCTCGGCCGCCCCGACGAGCGTCGTGTACGGGTAGCACTCGAAGTACGACACGGCGTCGGCCGGCACCGCGGCGACACCGTCGTCCCAGACGGCCCCTGCGGCGGCGAGGCGCTCGCCGAGGGTGCGGCCGCCCAGCCACGGCAAGGAGGCGCTGGAGGCGTTGGCCGACACGTGCCAGCGGCCGTACGCCCGGCCCACGAGCCGTTCGCTCGGCCGCATGCCTGTCGCGTTCGGCACCAGCACGGGGGCGTCGATCGCCACGTGCGAGCCGGGGGTCGCCCAGTGCAGCACCCATTCCGCGACCTCGTCGACGCCCCGCGCCCAGCCGGCGTCGAGCACCTCTCCGCGCGCGTCGACGACGGCCAGGCCGGTCTCGTTCGCGGGCGTGGTCGGGGTCGAGTCGCGCCAGGCGAGGTCGACGCCGAGGTAGCGGGGCTCGTCGGTCACGAGTCGCCGCCCGCCGCGTGCCGAGCCCGAGGACGTCGGACTTGCAGCTCTAGGGCCCGAGGACGCCGGCCCCGACCGACGAGCCCCGTCGACGCCCGGCTCACGGCCGCCGGTCGAGCTTCCAGCCGACCCACGCCGTGACGAGCACGACCCCGGCGGCGGCGAGCCTCGCCCCCGTCAGCACGCCGCTGCCGGTCGAGGTCGTGAGGCTCATGTCGCTGCCGATGCCGATGCCCCAGACGAGCCCCGAGACGGTGAGGCAGGCGACGAGCGCAAGACCGAGCAGCCCTGAGGTGACGGCGAACGCCCTCGGCCCCACCGCGTCGGCGGCGGCGGGGCTGCGGAGGCGCCCGCGGGCCCGGCCGGCGAGGCGCGAGGCGGCGAACCGCACCGCGGCCAGCCAGAACAGGGCGACGGCGCAGGCGCCGACGATGTCGCTCGACCGGTGCCAGCCGTAGGCGACGGTCTGCTCGGCGACGACGGCGGCGAAGGCCGTGCCGACGAGGAACACCAGGGGCCGCACGTGCCGCCCGAACGCGGTCATGACGGCGAACAGGGCGGCGACCGCGATCGTGGTGTGCCCGCTCGGGAAGCTGTTGCCGTAGAGGTCGCCGGTCAGGTCGGGCCGCGGCACGACCTGCTTGAGCACCTGCGTCGTGATGGTGGCGCCGACGATGAGGATGCCCGCCTGCAGCGCGGCACCGGGTCGACGGCGGAGGAACGCCACGAGCATGGTGACGCCGACGAGCAGCATGAGCGCCGCGGGCGAGATCGCGTCGAGCGCGGAGCCGGAGCCGAGGAGGCGGTCGTCGTCGACCGAGCTGAGGATGCTGTCCTCGACGGACTGGCCCGTCTCGGTGAGGACGGCCATGACGTAGACCCCGCCGAAGGCGACGACCGAGGCGGACGCCGCGACGATCCACCGACCCGACCCGTGTCGCCGGACGGCGGTCGGGGTCGAGAGAGCAGGGGCGGCGGTCACGTCCCCATGAAACCTCACCCCTCCTGGGCGCCGCCTCACACCCGGCTGGTGATGCGTCGAGTGCAGGAGCACTCACAGGAGGCGGTCGGCCCGGTCCCCGGGGTCACGGTGCGACGGGTGCCACGGGCGCGCGGCCGGCGTCGCGGAGCTGTGCGCGGAGCGCGACGATGCGCCGTGCGCGGTGCAGGCTCGAGAACGGGGTGACGACGGTCAGCACGCCGAACATGACGAGCCCGAGCCAGAACAGCCAGGTGGGGGTGAGCGTGTCCGCCGGGTCCGGCGGGAGCGCGAGCAGGGAGGCGCTGAGCGCGGCGAAGACGGCGAACTCGAGGGTGAACAGCCAGGCCCCGCGTCGGGCCCACGTCTCCTGGCGGGCCAGGATCGGGTCCCACGTCGACGTGTCCACGCCGTCGGGGAGGCGACCCGTCTTGACGGCGCGGGCGATGCGGGTGGCCTGGTCCGCGCCTCCGTGCTGCGACCAGGTCCAGGCGATGAACAGGGTCATGGACGCGCCGAAGGCCAGCCCCGAGAAGAGCCCGATCGCGACGCCCGCCGCGACGCGGGAGGAGGCGGGGAGCTCCGGCGGCATGACGAGCGCGGACAGGAACGTCCCCATCGCCCCGCCGAAGAACAGGCTCGTCGCGACGAAGCACCAGAGCAACGAGCGGCGTCGCGGCGCCTCGAGCACGTGCTCCCTGATCCAGCTGCGTCCGTCGGCCACGCCCTGAGCCTGGCACGGTCGGGCGTCGAGCCTCGTGCGGGGAGGGCAGGCTCACCCGCGGCTCATCTCGCCGTCACCCGGCGGTGGTCTCGGGGCATCGGGCGGCGCCTCCTCGTGTCCGGGCTCCTCGCCGGGCTCGGACGCGCTCCTCCTGGGAGGCGCGGAGGTCGCCGGAGCATGATCGACGCACAGCTGCCGACCCGGTCGGCACGAGACGAGGAGGCGCTCGATGAGCACCACGAACAGCAACGAGCCCCAGCAGGGCGGCGTCACCGACGAGACCGCCGAGTTCGGCGACCGCGCCGACGTGCCCGTGGCGGGCAGCACCGAGAACCACGGAGACGTCGAGCAGCCCGTCGCGCCCGGCACGGACGACGAGCCCGACCACCTGACCGGCCGCGAGGCGACGGGCGACGTGCTCGACCGCACGGGCACGGTCGACTCGGCGGACGTCGACGACCTGCTCGGCCGCCGCGAGGACCGCGACGACGACCACGAGGGCCCGCGCGCGCCGTAGCTCGTGTTCGCGGGCTCGGGCCCGGGCTCGATCGGGCCCGTGCACGGGCCTCGATCTGCCCCAGATGGTCGCCTACGTGGACGCGCGGCGACCATCCGGGGCGACTCCTCGCCCTCACCGGGACTCATGTGTCGCGTGGCGGTGCCTCGGGGCAGGAGTGAGCCCCCGACGCGACACCTGAGCGCGGCTCGATCGAGGAGGCGCGCTCGATTCGCGAGGACGCCCCCGGTCGTGTAGTGTTTCCTCTGGCCAATCGGCCGGAGAAATGCGCCTGTAGCTCAATGGATAGAGCATCTGACTACGGATCAGAAGGTTGGGGGTTCGAGTCCCTCCAGGCGCACGCGACTCGAAAGGCCCTGCCCAACACGGCAGGGCCTTTTCTCGTCTGAGGTGCTTGTCTGGCCGCCTGCCGGCGGCTGCGGCCGTTGGCCGCGCGTCAGCATGGCCCCTGCCCTACACGGCAGGGGCCGTTCTTCGTCTGGGTGCTCGTCTGGCCGCCTCCGGCGGCTGCGGCCTTCGGGCGTGCGTCGGCACGGTCCCTGCCCTTCGAGGCAAGGGGCGTTCTTCGTCTGGGCAGCCGTCGGGCCGCGGGCTCAGGTGGGCCGGATCAGCTGCGGGCCGTGGCCGGGGGCGACCGAGCTCTGCAGGACGAGGGCGGCCGCGCCGATCGCCGCCGAGTCCCTCGGGTTCGTCGCCAGCTCGACCCGGACGTCGTGCGACTGGCGGGCGAAGGCGCTCTCGGCGAGTCGCTGGCGGACGGCGCGGGCGTACACCGAGCCGGCGACCGCGATGCTGGGGCCGGCGAGGACGAGCCGGTCGACGTCGAGCACGTTGACGAACGAGACGACGGCGGCGGCGAGGTAGCGGGCGGACGTGGCGATCAGGTCCTCGGCGACGGCATGGCCGCCCACGGCGGCGCGGGCCAGACGATCGAAGTCCTGGGCGACCGTGTCCTCCTCGAAGGCGAGCCCGAGTCCCGTCAGGCGTCCCGACCGTTCGCGGGCCCGGAGCAGGACGGCGGCCGGCGCCGCGTAGCGCTCCGCGCACCCGCGGTTGCCGCAGAAGCACGGCTCGCCGTCGAGGTCGACGGACATGTGCCCCAGCTCGCCGGCGTTCGAGCTCGCGCCGCGGTACAGGGCCCCGTCGATGATGATGCCGGCCCCGAGCCCGGTGCCCATGTAGACGCCGGCGAAGGTCTCGGTCCGGGCGACCCGCCGTGTCCAGAACTCGCCCACGGCGGCGGCCGCGGCGTCGTTGTCGATCAGCACGGGCACGTCGAGGCGCTCGGCCAGGCTGTCCCGGAGCGAGAAACCCTCCCACCGACGCAGCGTCGGCGACCGGAGGATGGCGCCGTGGTCCGCCGAGAGCGGGCCGGGAGCGACGACGGCGACCCCGGCGATCGACGCCCGGGGGATGCCCGCGGCGTCGACGAAGGCGTCGAACTGCGCCACGAGCCGGTCGGTGACCTCGTGGGGCGAGTCGAGCGACGCCCCGTCGACGAGCTGTCGCGCGACGATGCCGCCGCCGGCCCCCGTGGCGACGAAGGTCATCGACTCGTAGCCGAGCTGGACGCCCACCGCGTACAGGGCGCCCGGGTTGATCTCGACGAGGGTCCGGGGCTTGCCGCCGCCGGAGGCGACCCGCCCGCTCTCGCGGACGATGCCCTCGGCGAGCAGCTTGCGGACGATGTTCGAGATGCTCGGCTGGGTGAGGCCCGTGGTCGAGGTCAGCTCGACCCTGCTGATCGGGCCGGACGAGCGGATCACGTCGACGACGAGTGCCCGACTGCCCGGTCCGGAGGCGGGGGACTCGGGTCTGGCCACGTCGTCCTCCCCGCCTCGGGCGAGCCTCGGTCTGGTGCTCGCCCGCGTCGGTGACACGATAGCGGTCACGAGAGAGCGCACGGCACCACGATCGGGGCCGAGGAGGACGAGGCGATGCGAGACGCGACCCTGACCGAGAGCGACCGTGCGTCGCGCCTCCCGCGGCCGATCGGCCTGACCCTGGTGCGTCCCAGCGAGATCTACGGGGCCGAGCCGTACTTCCACGAGCTGACCGCCGGCCTCGACCGGGTCGTGCGGCCGCGGGGGCACGCCGTGCTGCTGCGGGTCCTTCCCGACCGGGCGGCCGAGCTCGACCTGTGCCGCCGGTGGTCGGCCGGGGGCGTCGTGGACGCCGTGGTGCTCGTCGACCTGAGCGTGGACGACCCGCGGGTGTCCCTGGTCGCCGAGCTCGAGCTGCCCGCGATCTCGGTCTCGTCGCCCGCCATCTCGAGCGGGCTCCCCGCCGTCTGGACGAACGACGACGTCGCCGTCGAGGAGGCGGTGGACGCGCTGGCGTCGCTGGGCCACGTCCGCCTCGCCCACGTCAGCGGACCGCTGGGCCTCGCCCACTCCGTCGCGCGCCGGGACACCTTCATCGCGGTCTGCGAGGAGCGGGGCCTGACCGCGTCGACGATGACGGGGGACTACTCGTTCGAGTCGGGTGAACGCGCCCTCTCGGCGCTCCTCGACGCGCAGGCCGGCCTTGACGACCCGACCGCCCCGGCCGACCCGACCGCGGTCGTCTTCGACAACGACCTCATGGCGCTCGGCGGGCTCGCCGAGGCTCGACGCCGCGGCCTCCGCGTGCCCGGCGACCTCTCGCTCGTCGCCTGGGACGACTCGGCCCAGTGCCAGCTCTCCGAGCCGCCGCTCTCCGCCCTCAGCCACGACGTCCAGCGCATCGGCGAGATGGTGGGCGAGACGGTCCTCGCCGTGCTCGACGGGCAGCAGCCGCCCACCCTCGAGGCGCCGCCCATCGTCTTCGTGCCCCGGGCGACGACCGGCCCGCCCGCCCCCTGACGTTCAGCGGGCGGCACCACTCCCTCCCTCCCGCCTTTCCTCACCTCCGAATAGTGCATAAATTAATAATCAAAGTCTTGACACGGCATGACGCCGCGGGCGAAGCTGAGGCACCCGACCAGCTCGCACCCGCCGAGACCTGCCGGACAGAACGGCCGAGGCACCTCGCCGGCACCCACGAACGAAGGAGTTCGCACGCATGAAGAAGACAGCACTCATGGGCATGGCGATGGTCTCGCTCACCGCGATCAGCCTCAGCGGCTGCTCGTCGGCGTCCAACGACGACGGCGACCCCTCGGGCGAGATCACCGTGCTCACCAACCGCACCGACCTCGTCGACACGACGTTCGCCGACTACGCGAAGACGTTCGAGGCCGAGTACCCGGGCACGAGCGTGAAGTTCGAGGCGCTGACCGACTACGAGGGCGACGTCAAGATCCGCCTGAACTCGAAGGACTACGGCGACGTGCTGCTCATCCCCAGCTCGAACGTCACGAAGGACCAGTACTCGAGCTTCTTCGAGCCCCTCGGCACGGTCGACGAGATGAGCGAGAAGTACCGCTTCGTCGACGCGGGCGCCTACGACGGCCAGGTCTACGGCATCTCGACCTTCGGCTCGGCCATGGGCATGGTCGTCAACAAGAAGGTCTGGGCCGACGCCGGCGTCACCGAGGCCCCGACCACGCAGGAGGAGTACCTCACCGACCTGCAGGCCATCCGCGACCAGACCGACGCCGACCCCTACTACACGAACTACGCCGACGGCTGGCCGCTGGCGACGATCGAGGGCAACCTCGGCGCCACCCAGGGCCCCGAGGTCCGCATGGAGATGGCCGAGGACGACGCCCCCTGGACCGAGGGGACCGACCAGTACAAGATCGACGACCTGCTGTTCCAGACCGTCGAGGCCGGCCTCAGCGAGGCCGACCCGACCACGACCAACTGGGAGGAGTCCAAGAACCTCCTCGCCCAGGGCAAGATCGGCTCGATGGTGCTCGGCTCGTGGGCCGTCAGCCAGATGCAGGACGCCGCCGAGGCCGCCGGCGCCTCGCGTGACGACATCGGCTTCTGGCCGATGCCCTGGCAGGTCGACGGGCAGTTCACCTCGGTGACGGCCAGCGACAAGGTGCTCGGCGTCAGCAAGAACAGCGACAACAAGGCGACCGCGAAGGCCTGGGTCGACTGGTTCACGAACGAGTCCGGCTACGCCGAGAGCCAGGGAGCCATCAGCCCCGTCAAGAGCGACCCCGAGCCCGACACCCTCTCGGACTTCAGCGCCCTCGACGTCCAGTACCTCGAGCTGGCTCCGGACCCGGTCGGCAAGGAGGCGCTGCTCACCGACATCGCCAACGAGGCGGAGATCGACATCTTCGGCAACACCTACCGCCAGAAGCTGATCGACACCGCCCGCGGCGCCGCCGACGGCGACGAGGACTCGTTCTTCTCCGACCTCAACGACCGCTGGGCCGCGGCGCAGGAGAAGGTCTCCGAATGACCCAGCTCGCCTCGCCTCCCGAGGTCGCGGCGACCGTCACCGACGACGGCCGGCGCCGGGGCACCCGCCCCGGCGCCGGCCCGGCCGGGCGCGTGGGCCGTCGCGGCCTGCGCGTCACCCCGTGGCTCTTCCTCGTCGTGCCGCTGGCGTTCCTCGTCGTCCTTACCTACGTGCCGGTCGCGAACCTGCTCTGGTACAGCGTCACCGACTGGGACGGCCTGTCGCCCGTCAAGGAGTTCGTCGGCCTCGAGAACTTCGTCGAGATCTTCACCCGGCCCGAGATCTTCCAGGTCTTCTTCGTCAGCCTCTTCTACCTGGCCGGCGCCGTCGCCCAGCTCGTCCTGGCCCTGTACTTCGCGACCCTCCTCAGCTTCAAGACCCGCTTCTCGAACCTGTTCAAGGGGATCATCTTCTTCCCGTACCTCATCAACGGGGTCGCGATCGGGCTCGTCTTCCTCTACTTCTTCCGCCCCGGCGGCACCCTCGACGCCCTCGCCGCCCTGGTCGGCGTCGAGGACACCCCGCAGTGGCTCGGCGACCCCGGCGTCGTCAACACCTCGCTCGCCGCCACGAGCGTCTGGCGCTACATGGGCCTGAACTTCGTGCTCTTCCTGGGCGCGATCCAGTCGGTGCCGTCCGAGCAGTACGAGGCGGCCGACCTCGACGGCGCGACGTCGTGGCACAAGTTCCTCTACATCATCGTGCCCAGCATCCGACGCATCCTCGGCCTGTCGTTCATCCTCGCGATCGCCGGCGCCCTCTCGGCCTTCGAGATGCCGTACATCATGACCGGAGGCGCCAACGGGTCGGAGACGTTCGTCATCCAGACCGTCGACACCGCGTTCCGCTTCTCGAAGGTGGGCCTCGCCTCCGCCATGGCCGTGGTCCTGCTCGTCATCGTGCTCGTCATCACCGCGGTGCAGCGGCTGCTGTTCCCCGACGAGAAGAAGGAGGACGCCTCGTGACCGCCACCGCGTCGCCCACCCGCTCGCGCGCCCTCGCCCGCACCGGGACGACCGTCAAGTACGTCAGCCTCGTGCTCGCGTGCCTCGCGGCCCTCGTCCCGCTCGTCACCATCGTCATGCTCGCGTTCAAGACGGACGAGGAGTACCGGACCACGACCCCGCTCACCCCGCCCGGCGACTGGCTCAACCTCGACAACTTCGTCACCGCCTTCACGCAGGGCGGCATGCTGATGGGCTTCGTCAACACGGGGATCATCCTCGTCGTGTCCGTCGTCGGGACCATCCTGATCGGCACGATGGCCGCCTACGCCATCGACCGGTTCCGCTTCCGCGGCCGCAAGCTCGTGCTCGGGGGGTTCCTGCTCGCGACCCTCGTGCCGTCGGTCACGACGCAGGTCGCGACCTTCCAGGTGATCAGCGCCCTCGACCTCTTCAACACCCGGGGCGCGGCGATCCTCATCTTCATGGGGACCGACATCGTCGCGATCTACATCTTCCTGCAGTTCATGCAGTCGATCCCCGTCTCGCTCGACGAGGCCGCGATGCTCGACGGCGCGAGCCGCTTCACCGTCTACTGGCGGATCGTGCTGCCGCTGCTCAAGCCGGCCGTCGCGACGGTGGTCATCATCAAGGGCATCGCGGTCTACAACGAGTTCTACATCCCGTTCCTCTACATGCCCTCGCAGGACCTCGGCGTCATCTCGACCTCCCTGTTCCGCTTCATGGGCCCCTTCGGCGCGCAGTGGGAGGTCATCGCGGCAGGCACCCTGCTCGTGATCGTGCCCACCCTCGTCGCCTTCCTCTTCCTCCAGCGATACATCTACAACGGCCTCACGGCAGGAGCCACCAAGTGACCACCACCCTCCCCACCACCGCGACCGAGACCCGCCGCCCGCTGCACGACGGCTGGTCCGTCCGCTCGACCCGCGGCCCGGTGCCCGCCGAGATCGCCGAGGCGACCGTCCCCGCGACGGTGCCCGGCCTCGTCCACACCGACCTCCTCGCCGCCGGCCTCATCCCCGACCCGTACCTCGACCGCAACGAGCAGAAGGTCACCTGGATCGGCGAGAGCGACTGGGAGTACCGCACCACGTTCTCGTGGAGCCCCGACGGCCACGACCGCCACGACCTCGTATTCGAGGGCCTCGACACCGTCGCCACGGTCACCCTCAACGGCACCGAGCTGGCACGCACCGTCAACCAGCACCGCACCTACCGCCTCCCGGCCGACGCGGTGCTCGTCGACGGCGACAACGACCTCGTCGTCCACTTCGCCTCGCCCGTCGCCTACGCCGACCAGGCCAGCCTCGACATCGGCTACCGGCCGCACACCTACTTCCACCCCTTCAACGCCATCCGCAAGGCCGCCTGCAACTTCGGCTGGGACTGGGGCCTCGACGCCGCCTCCTCGGGCATCCACAAGCCCGTCACCCTGCACTCCTGGTCGGGCGCCCGCGTCGACAGCGTCCGCCCCGTCGTGACGACCGACGGAGGCGCGGGCCACGTCCGCGCCCACGTCACGATCGAGAGGGCGGCCGGCTCCGACGCCGCGGTGGCGGTCTCCGGCCTCGTGACGAGCCCCGACGGGCTCGAGGCCGCGACGGCGAGCCTCGACGTCGCCCCGGGGGCGACCGAGGCCGTCGTCGACCTCGACGTCGCCGACGTCGCGCTCTGGTGGCCCCGCGGCCACGGCGACGCCGTCCTCTACGACCTCGCCGTCGACCTCGTCGTCGACGACCGGCCCGCAGCCGCCTGGTCGACCCGCATCGGCTTCCGCACGGTCGTCGTCGAGCTCGAGCCTGACTCCGAGGGCACCAGCTTCCGGGTCGTCGTCAACGGGCAGCCGGTCTGGACGAGGGGCGCGAACTGGATCCCCGACGACGCCTTCGTCACCCGCGTCACCCGCGACCGCGTCGCCGCCCGCCTCGACCAGGCCGAGTTCGCGAACATGAACCTGCTGCGCGTCTGGGGCGGCGGCTACTACGAGTCCGACGACTTCTACGAGCTGTGCGACGAGCGCGGCATCATGACGTGGCAGGACTTCCTCTTCGCCTGCGCCTCCTACGCCGAGGAGGAGCCGCTGCGCGGCGAGGTCGAGGCCGAGGTCCGCGACAACGTGACGCGCCTCATGTCCCACCCGAGCCTCGTGCTCTGGAACGGCAACAACGAGAACATCTGGGGCTTCGAGGAGTGGGGCTGGGAGAAGCGCCTCCAGGGTCGCACCTGGGGCCTCGGCTACTACCTCGACCTGCTGCCGCGCCTCGTCGCCGAGCTCGACCCCGAGCGGTCCTACACGCCCGGCAGCCCCTGGTCGGGCGACCCCGACCGACCGGCGAACGAGATCGAGCACGGCTCGGTGCACCTGTGGGAGCTGTGGAACCGCGTCGACTACCCGCACTACCGCGACACCGTGCCCCGCTTCGTCGCCGAGTTCGGCTGGCAGGGCCCCGCGACCTGGTCGACCATCCGGCAGTCGATCTCCGACTCGCCCCTGACGCCCGAGTCGCCCGGCATGATCTGGCACCAGAAGGCGACCGACGGCAACGACAAGCTGACCGACGGCCTCGTCGCGCACCTCCCGCTGCCCGACGACACCGAGGACTGGCACTGGGCCATGTCGCTGAACCAGGCGAACGCCGTCGCCTTCGCCATCGAGCACTGGCGGTCGTGGAGCCCCACCACGATGGGGTCGATCGTCTGGCAGCTGAACGACTGCTGGCCGGTCACCTCCTGGGCCGCCGTCGACGGCTACGGCCGCGCCAAGCCGCTGCTCTACGCGCTGAAGCACGTCTACGCCGACCGCCTCGTCACGATCCAGCCGCGCGGCGACGACCTCGTCGCCGCCGTCTCGAACGACTCGCCCGAGGCGTGGGAGGCGCAGGTCGTCCTGCAGAGGCTCTCCTACGAGGGCGAGGTGCTCGCCTCCGCGACGGTCGACCTGGCGCTCGACGCCCGCACCACCACCACGGTCGCGATCCCCGCCGAGGTCGCCGCCCCCGGCGATCCCGCCCGCGAGCTGGTCGTCGCCACGGTCGGCGCCGAGCGGGGGCTGTGGTTCCCGGTCGAGCAGCGCGACTCGGGCCTCACCGCCGCCGAGCTGACGACGGCCGTGACCGCGGTCGACGGAGGCTACGACGTCGTGGTGACCAGCGCCTCCTTGGCTCGCGACGTGACGCTGCTCGTCGACAAGGTCGACGTGGACGCCGTCGTCGACGACATGATGGTCACCCTGCTCCCCGGGGAGTCCGTCACGTTCCGCGTGACCAGCGAGGCCGACCTCACCCCCGACCAGCTGACCTCGGCGAGCGTGCTGCGCACGTCGAACCAGCTCGTCGTCGACTGGGCCTGACGGTGTCGAGGCTCGCGCTGGCCGTCGACCTGGGCGGCACCAAGGTCGAGGCCGCCCTCGTCGACGAGGGCGGGCAGGTCGTCGCGGGCAGCCGGATGCGCGCCGCCACGGGCGCGGCGGCCTCGCGGGCCGAGCTGCGGGACGCCGTCGGCACCGTGGTCGACGGCGCCCTGGCCGCCCTCCCGGCCGGCGGCGAGCTGCGGGGGGCCGGCATCGGCTCGGCCGGCCCCGTCGACCTCGTCGCGGGCACGGTGAGCCCGAAGAACCTGCCCGTCCTCGCCGGGTTCGACCTGCGCCGAGAAGTCGAGGGGCGCCTCCCGGCCCTGCCGGTCCGGCTGCGCCTGGACGGCACCTGCATCGCCCTCGCCGAGCACTGGCTCGGAGCGACCGCCGGGCTCGCGAACTCGATGTCCATGGTGGTCTCGACCGGGGTCGGCGGCGGGATGGTCGTCGGCGGAGCCCTGGTGTCGGGCAGGACGGGGAACGCCGGTCACATCGGCCAGATCCACGTCGCGGGCTT
Organism: Frigoribacterium faeni; assembly: GCF_011761235.1. GTDB lineage: Bacteria > Actinomycetota > Actinomycetes > Actinomycetales > Microbacteriaceae > Frigoribacterium > Frigoribacterium faeni_A. The sequence goes on along the minus strand of NZ_JAAOYW010000001.1, from coordinate 1,309,263 downwards.
CGGAGGGGAAGACGGGGACGCCGACTCGACGACGCTCGAGGCCGTCGCGTCGGGGACGAGCACGGTCCGCTGGGCCCGGAGGCACGGCTGGGCCGGGACCTCGGGAGAGGACCTCGCCCGGTCGTGCGCCGCCGGAGAGCCGACCGCCTGGGCGGCCGTCCACCGGTCCGCCGCCGCCGTCGGCCAGGCGATCGCCAGCACGAGCACGCTGCTCGACCTGGACGCGGTCGCCGTCGGCGGCGGCTTCGCGGGGGTCGTGCCCGACTACGTCGACCTGGTGCGCCGGGCGGCCCGTCGAGCCACCGTGCTCGCCTACGCCGCCGAGGTACTCGTCGTCCCGGCCGCCCTCGGATCCGCCGCTCCCTTGCTGGGAGCCGCAGCACTCGTCCACCGCCCCGACATGGTCGACCCGAACCGGGTCGACACGCGGCGGCTGGTCAGCACCACCTGACACAGGGCGGCCCGACCGGGCCGCCGTGATCACCGCACAGCCGAAGGAGCCTGAGCACCGATGACGACACCGACCGCCACCAGCGTCCCCAGCCGCGACCATCCGTCCCGCACGACCCCGAGACCGCCGCGGACGCGGTCGATCCGCGTGTGCGCCGTGGTCGCCACGGGCGTCCTGCTGGGCTCGCTCGCACCCCTCACGCCGCACCAGGCGGAGGCCGCGTCCGCCGCGCCCCGCGCGGAGTGGACCACGCAGAACACCGAGTTCGTCACCCGGGACGCCTCGCGCCTCCAGCTCGGAGGAGAGACCTTCAGGGCCAGCGGGGCCAACATCTACTGGCTCGGCCTCGACGAGAACGTCGGAGGGGTCGACTACCCCACCGTCTTCCGCATCAAGGACACCCTCGACTCGGCCCACCGTGCCGGCATCACCGTCGTCCGATCGCACATGGGCACCTCGACCGGCCAGGACGACGCGAACACGCTCGCGCTGATGCCGAGCCTGGGCGAGTACGACGACGACGCCTTCGCCACGATCGACTTCGCCGTCGCGTACGCCGGGTCGCTCGGCATCCGGCTGATCCTGCCGCTCACCGACGAGTGGGAGTACTACCACGGCGGCCACCGCGACTTCACGACGCCCCTGGGCCTCGAGTCCGCCGACTTCTACACGGACCCGCGGGCGATCGCCGCGTACCAGGACTACGTCGACCACGTCGTCGGGCGCACCAACGCGCTGACCGGCGTCCCCTACGCCGAGGACCCGACCATCATGGCGTGGGAGCTCGGCAACGAGCTCGAGGGCATGACCCTCCCGTGGATCGACGCCCAGGTCGCCCACATCAAGCGACAGGCCCCGTCGCAGCTCGTCGCCGCCGGCCGACGGTTCGACATCGACCCCGACACCCTCGCGGCGACGGCGCTCGACATCGTCGACGTCCACTACTACCCGCCGACGGCCGCCCGGGTCTCGACCGACGCGGCGACCGTCACCGCCGCCGGGAAGGTCTACATCGCCGGCGAGTACGCCTCGACCGCGGCGACGCCGGCACTGCTGGGCCCGCTCGCCCAGGACCCGGCCGTCTCGGGGATGTTCGCCTGGTCGCTCTTCGGCCACGACGACCGCGCCGGCCTCGTGCCCCACGACGACGGGTTCACCCTCCACCTGCCCGGCGGGACGCCGTCCGAGGAGTCGCGGGCCGAGGCGATCCGCCAGTACGCCCGCGACGTCGGCGTCGTGCTGCCCGATCTTCCCCTCGAGGCTCCCCTCGTGACGAGCGTGCAGCGAGCCCAGGGCATCTCGACCGTCACCTGGCGCGGGACGGCCGGCGCCGCCGGCTACGTCGTCGAGCGGCAGGTCGCCGACCAGCCGTGGACGACCGTCACCGAGGAGGCGCTGGGCGCGTCCGCCGGGACCGTCACCGACATCGAGTCCCCGGCCGGCGCCTCCTACCGGGTCCGGGCGCTCGACGGCACGGGGACGAGCGGACCCGCGTCCGACGTCGTCCGTCCGGACGGCGGCGACGTGCTCGTCGACCCCGTGCAGGACTGGCGCCTCTCGTCCGCGCACGACGGCGTGACGGTCGCGGCCGACCCCGACGGAGGGTCCGTCGTCGCGACGGACGGCACGTCCGGCACGGTGGCCTGGCAGCGTGCCGGGCTCACCCGTGCCGAGTTCCGGGTCGACGAGCCTGCCGCCGCCCGCGTCGAGACGAGCGCGGACGGCAGCACCTGGGCGCCCGCCGCCACGGTCGTCACCGACGAGGGCTCGGTCGTCGCCGACGGCCTCGCCGGCGACCACGTCCGGGTCGTGCTGACCGGGGACGCGCACCTCACGCGGGCCACGCTGCGGTCCGCGGCCGTCGACCCCACCACGGCGCCCGGCGCGTTCTCGCTGCAGGCGCCCCTCGACGGGACGACGGGCACCACCTCGACGCCGGACTTCACCTGGACGGCCGCGGCGGACGCCGCGTACTACCGCTTCGCGCTCACGGACCCCACGGGCACGGTCGTGGCGCCGGCCGGCGGCCTGACCGGCACGTCGTACCGGCCCGACGTCACGCTCGTGCCCGGCACGACGTACCGGTGGTCGATCGAGGCCGTGAACGGCGTCGGCACCACGACGTCGGTGCCCACGACGGCGTCCTTCGCCACGCGTCCGCTCCCGACGGAGGCGCTCGCGGTCGAGGACTTCGAGGAGTACGCCGACGACGCGGCGCTCGCCGCCACCTATGTGCGCAACACGGGCGGCGGAGCCGTGACGCCCACCCTCGGCGAGAACCCGTCCACGGGCTCCCAGGCGGGCCGGTTCGCCTACGACCTCGCGGGCCCCGGCTACGCGGGAGTCGTCCGCACCCTCGCCGAGCCGCAGGACTGGTGGGGCTACACCGGCCTCTCGCTCTCGCTGCGCGCCCCGGCCGGTGACGACGTGACCGTGCAGATCGTGGCGGGAGGCTCGTACTTCGAGACCACCCTCGCGGTCGAGGGGGAGGGCTGGCAGCGGATCGACGTGCCCTTCAGTGCGTTCGCGCCACCCGCCTGGGCCGGCGACGCCGTGCTCGACCCGTCGACCGTGACGCAGCTCGCCTTCTACCTCGGGGGCGACGGCGCGGGCGAGCTGCTCGTGGACGACGTCGTCACGACGGTCGACCCTGCCGCCGTCGTGCCCGTCGATCCGGGCACGCCCGGCACGCCCGGCACGCCGGGCACGCCCGGCACGCCCGGCACGCCCGGCGGCGGTGCCGGACCGGGCGCAGGTCCGGGGTCCGGTCCAGGAGGCGCGGTGCCCGTCAGCGGGACCGGCACCGTCCCGGCCTCCGCGACCACCGCCTCCACAGGTCTCGCCTCCACCGGCTCGACCTCGACCACGGCGCTCGCCCTGGCCGCCCTGGCATCGGTCATCGCCGGTGCCGTCGCACTCCGAGCCGCACGACGACGTCGGCTCGCACCGACGACCACCTCGGTGGTCGAGCGAGGAGAAGCATCATGACCACACGTCCGAAGCGCACCGCCCTCGGGGCCGGCGTCGCGTTCCTCCTGGCGGGGGTCCTCGCCGTGGGTGCCCCCGCGGCGACCCCGGCGGAGGCGTTCAGCCCGACCGGCAAGAGCACGGTGCTGAACTACCTGGCGAGCATCAAGGGCCAGAAGATCATCAGCGGGCAGCACAACAAGGAGCCCGCCGGGCAGCCGAGCCAGTACACCCAGCGCGTCAAGGACATCACCGGGGTCTACCCGGCGCTGTGGGGCGGGGACTTCCTCTTCGCCGCCTCCGACGTGGCGAACCGGCAGCGGGTCGTCGACCAGGCCAAGACCGAGTGGAAGAACGGGGCGCTCGTCTCGCTCACGTGGCACGTCTGCCCGCCGACGGTCGGCTCGTCGTGCTCGTGGAACGACGTCAACGCGAACCTGACCGACGCGCAGTGGTCGCAGCTGACCACGAACGGCACGGCGTTGAACTCGGCCTGGAAGTCGCGACTCGACGAGGTCGTCCCCTACCTGCAGCAGCTGAAGGACGCGGGCGTGCCCGCCGTCTTCCGCCCGCTGCACGAGATGAACGAGCAGTGGGCCTGGTGGGGCGGGCGTTCGGGATCGGCCGGCTCCGCGAAGCTCTACCAGATCACCCGCGACTACCTGGCCGGCACGAAGGGCATGACGAACCTCATCTGGGCCTGGAACGTGCAGGACAACCCGGCCGGGGGACTGGCCGGCTACTACCCGGGCAGCTCGTACGTCGACGTCGTCACGCTGGACGCCTGGTACAAGGCGTTCCCGAGCGCAGCCGAGTACCAGACGATGCAGTCGATCGCGGCGGGCAAGCCGATCGCCCTGGGCGAGGTCGGCAAGATGCCCACGTCGGCGCAGCTGGCCGCGCAGCCGAACTGGACCTGGTTCATGCACTGGTCGGAGCAGCTCGAGTCCGCGAACACGCCACAGGCGATCAAGGACACCTACGCGAACCCCCGCGTCCTGCACCAGGGGGACGTCGCCATCCCCTAGGCGGGACGGGCGACGGCAGGGAGCAGGAGGGTGCTGGTGCGGGCTGCGCCGGCACCCTCCGGCAGTGCCGGCCTGGCATCATATGGCCGGACGCTTCTCCACGCGTCGAGACCGTCGTCAGGTCGGCGCGCGACCGCACGAGAGCGTGCGCTGTGGCTGACCTCGACCGGAGCCGGTCAGACGATCGGGTCGGTGCTGGCCGGAGGGTAGACCTCGCGCAGTCGTCCGAGGTCGATGGCGTCGAACTCTGAGTCGGAGCCACCCAGCTGGTGGCCGAGAGCTTCGAGCTCGCGGACGGCGTCCTTCTCGCTCTCGCTGAAAGGACGCAGCACTCCTCGTCGTCGGAGCTCGGCGTACAGCTCGACGAACTTCGCCCGGTCGTAGCCGTGGTTCTCGTCGACGGCCATCCTGTAGGTCCCCTCCATCATGTGGACGAGCGGGAGCCGCAGACGCAGCTCGTCGGGGATCATGCCGCGGAATCGGTTGCGCTTCTGCGCGTACTCCGCTCCGTACAGGAAGTAGACCTCCGTCCGGGAAGGCCCGTCAGAAGGCTGGGCCTCGTCGTCATGTCCTTCTGCCCCCGCCATCGTCACGAGTCGACCGCGGGAGGTGCCGGGCGAGGGTGCCTCATCGTCGACACCGTCCCGATGACGCAGACCGCCGACGCGACGACGAGGGCTGCCAGGAGCACGGCGCCGCCGGGCGACGTGCCCCCGAAGTGCACGACGCGGACGACCGCGGGGACGGCGCAGGACAGCCAGAGGACGGAGGCGAGGCCCCAGCCGACGGAGGAGCCGCGGAACGTCGGCCGCTGCAGCCGGAGCCGCCCCCGCTTCGGCGTCGTCTTCTGGTTCATGGTCACCCCTCCGTGCTCGTCGACCCTTCCACCGTACGTCGAGGCGATGTGCGCCTCAAGGGCCGCGGGTCTGCGAGTCTGGCCTGCACGCACGGTGCACGGAAGGAACTGCCATGAGCATGGAAGGCGCGGCCTGGAGCTCGCTCTACAAGATCTCGTCCGCGAGGGACGGCCGGCACGGCATCTCGCGGGAGTCCGTGCGGCGCATCATGACGTTCGCGGTGCCCTACCGGTCGAAGCTCGTCGTCTTCATCGCGCTCTCCGTGGTGGGGGCCTTCCTCGCCGTCGCGACGCCGGTGCTGGCCGGCCGCGTGGTCGACGTCATCGTCGCCCGGGGCGAGGTCTCGACGATCGTCCGGCTCGCCGTCCTCATCGCGGTCGTGGCCGTGGCCGACGCCGGCGTCTCGCTCGCGACGCGCTGGTTCTCGGCGCGGATCGGCGAGGGCGTGATCCTCGACCTCCGCACGGCCGTCTTCGACCACGTGCAGAAGATGCCGATCGCGTTCTTCACCCGCACCCGCACGGGTGCGCTGGTCAGCCGCCTCAACAACGACGTCATCGGCGCCCAGCAGGCCTTCAGCGGCACCCTGTCGGGCGTCGTCACCAACGTCGTCGCGCTGGTCCTCACCCTGGTCGTCATGCTCGGCACCTCCTGGCTCGTGACGGTGCTGGCCGTGGTCATGCTCCCTCTCTTCCTGGTGCCCGCACGGCGCATGGGCAGCCGTCTCGCCGCCCTGCGCCGCGAGGCCGCCGACCACAACTCCGCGATGAGCACGCAGATGACCGAGCGCTTCTCGGCGCCGGGCGCCACCCTCGTCAAGCTGTTCGGCCGTCCCGACGAGGAGGCGGAGGAGTTCCGCGTCCGGGCGGCCCGTGTCCGGGACATCGGGGTCCGCAGCGCCCTGCTGCAGTTCGTCTTCGTCACCGCGTTGACGTTCGTCTCCGCCCTCGCCCTCGCGCTGGTCTACGGTCTCGGCGGGTTCCTCGCCCTCGCCGGTCAGCTGGACACCGGAGAGGTCGTCACGCTGGCGCTCCTCCTCACCCGCCTGTACGTGCCCCTGACCGGTCTCGCGAACGCCCGGGTCGAGATCATGAGCGCGGTGGTCAGCTTCGAGCGCGTCTTCGAGGTGCTCGACCTCGAGCCCCTCATCCAGGAGGCGCCCGACGCCACCACCGTTCCCGACGGCCCGGTGAGCGTGGAGTTCGACGACGTCCGCTTCGCGTACCCGTCCGCCGACAAGGTGTCCCTCGCGTCCCTCGAGGAGGTCTTCACCCTCGACACCAGAGGCGGCGACGAGGTGCTGCACGGCGTCTCGTTCCGCATCGAGCCGGGGCAGACGGTCGCCCTCGTCGGCACGTCCGGTGCCGGCAAGTCGACCATCGCCCAGCTGCTCTCGCGTCTGTACGACGTCGACGGCGGGGCCGTGCGCCTCGCCGGCGCGGACGTGCGCGACGTCACCTTCGCCTCCATGCGGCACACCCTGGGCATGGTGACGCAGGACGGCCACCTGTTCCACGAGACCATCCTCAGCAACCTGCGCCTCGCCAGGCCGGAGGCGACCGAGGGCGAGGTGTGGGACGCCGTCCGCCGTGCGCGGCTCGAGCCGCTCGTCCGGTCGCTGCCGGACCAGCTCGACACGATGGTGGGGGAGCGCGGCTACCGGCTCTCGGGAGGCGAGCGCCAGCGCATGACGATCGCGCGCCTCCTGCTCGCCCAGCCGCGCGTCGTCATCCTCGACGAGGCGACCGCGGCGCTCGACTCGACGTCGGAGGCCGCCGTGCAGGCGGCCCTCAGCGAGGCGCTCGAGGGACGGACGGCGATGGTCATCGCGCACCGCCTCTCGACGATCCGGAGCGCCGACCTGATCCTGGTCGTGGAGGACGGCTCGATCGTCGAGCGAGGCACGCACGACGAGCTGCTGGCCGCGGCCGGCCGCTACGAAGAGCTGCACCGGACCCAGTTCGCGGTGCAGAAGGACGTCGCGCCCGACGAGGAGCCGCTGGGCGGGCCCTAGCCGCCCGCGGTCAGGAGGCCCACCACAGGAAGCCCACGATCCCGGCGAGCAACATCACGACGCACACCAGCGTGGAGACGAGCCCCACGGCCAGGCTGACGGCCTCGAGGTCGCGCATCGTGCGGATGCTGACGACGATGCCGACGAGCGACAAGGCGATGATGACGACGAAGATGCCCACGGTGGATTCTCTCTCGGACCGCGCCGGCCGGTCAGTACCCTGGTGGCAGGGGAGGCGCGACATGAGCAGAGAGAGGCCGGTCGCCATGGCGGCGACGCACGCCGTGGTGGTGGGGCTGCTGGTGGGCCTCGGGGCGCCGGTGGCGCTGGTGGTGCTGTTCCTGGTGGCCATCGTGGCCACGCCGTTCGGCGCGGCCGTGGTGGGGGGCCTCCCCGCGTTCGGCGTCTTCTGGCTGCTCGACGCCGCGTTCCGCAACGGGCGGCCGGGCTCCGGCCTGCGGGCGGCCCTGCCCGCCGGCGTCGTCGTGATGTCGACCGTGATCGTCTGCGCGTCCCAGCTCGAGCTCTTCGACGACCCGGACGCCCCGCAGCCGACGATCCTCGCGATCGCCCTCTGGACGGGCGGGCTCAGCGCGCTCGCCGTGCTGGTCACGCACGTGCTGCTCGACACCGAGCCGGTCGTGGAGGAGTCGCCGACAGTCGGCGTCGTGCCGGACGCTACGGGCACGATGGCCGACTCCGACCCCGCCGACCCCGACCGGGACCTCGACCCCGACGCCCCGACCACGAGGAGCCCCGTGCCCGCCGACGCCGACGACGCCCCCGCCCCCGACGCCCCCGCACGCTGGGACCACGTCGTCGTCGGGGCCGGCGTCATCGGCGCCGCCACGGCCCGGGCCCTGTCCCGCCGGGGCGCGCGCGTGCTGCTCGTCGAGCAGTTCGGGCGCGGTCACGACCGCGGCTCGTCCCACGGCGCGAGCCGCATCTACCGGCGGGGCTACACCGCCGACGACTGGGTCGCCCTCACCGGCGAGGCGATCACGGCCTGGCGCGCCCTCGAGGCCGAGACCGGCCGCGTGCTGCTCGACCAGACCGGGGCCCTCGACCACGGCGACCCCGCCGTGCTCGACGAGATCCAGGCCGCGCTGGTCCGCGGCGGCGTCGCCCACGAGCGCCTGACCCCCGACGAGGCCGCCGAGCGCTGGCCCGGGCTCCGCTTCGACACGAGCGTGCTCGCCCACGCCGAGGCCGGTCGGGTCCGGTCCGCCGACGCGATCGAGGCGCTGCTCGACAGCGCCGCGGCCGCGGGCGCCGAGCTGCGCTTCGACACCCCCGTGGCCGGGATCGAGACGGAGGGGGACGACGTCGTGCTCCGTCTCGAGGACGCAGGAGGCGCCTCCTCGGTCGTCGTGTCGACGAGCGTCGTGCTCGCGGTCGGCTCCTGGGCGCGGTACCTCGCCGGCGACCTCGTGCGCCGTGCAGGGCTGTCGCTGCCCCCGGTCACGGTCACGCAGGAGGAGCCCGCCCACTTCGCGACGGAGCTGCCGGACGACGCCTGGCCGAGCTTCGTCCACCACCCGACCGACCCCGCGCTGAGGCAGCGCGTCAGCACGATCTACGGGCTGCTCACCCCCGGCGAGGGCGTCAAGGTCGGCACGCACGGCACCGGCCGCGAGGTTCACCCCGACGCGCGGCTCGACGAGCCGGGCTCCGCAGGGCAGGCCGTGCTGCGCGACTACGTGGCCGCGTGGGTGCCCGGCGTCGACGTCGCGACGCTCGCCCCGATCAGCTGCCTCTACGACACGACACCGACCGAGGACCCGGTGCTCGACCGCGTCGGCTCCGTCACGATCGCGACGGGGTTCTCGGGGCACGGCTTCAAGTTCGGGGCCGTCTTCGGCGAGCTGCTCGCCGGTGTCGCGACGGGCACGCCCGCGCCGGAGCGGTTCCGGCTCGCCCGGGACTGACTCCGGGAACGCCCGCCGCCGCGCCCGTCGCCGCGCCCGCCGCCGCCGCGCCCGTCAGCCGCGCGGCCCGAGCTGGTCGCGCGCCACCTCGCGGGCGGCCGCCCGCCCGGCCCGGTTCGCCCCCACCGTCGACTGCGACGGCCCGTAGCCGATCAGGTGGACGCGCCGGTCGCGTGCCGCGCGGGTCCCGTCGAGCGGCACGCCGCCGAGCGGACCGCGCAGGTCGAGCCCGTCGAGGTGCCGGATGCTCGGCCGGAACCCCGTCGCCCAGAGCACCGCGTCGACGCTCGTCGCCCCGCCGTCGGCCTCGACGACGTGCCGCGGCCCCATCGCCGTGAACATCGGACGCCGCTCGAGCGCGCCCCGCCGCCGGGCGGCGCGCGCGTAGCCGGTCCAGATCAGCCCCGTGTACGAGACGATGCTGCGCGACGGACGGCCGAGGGCCGCGTCCTCGGCGACCCGCCGCTCGACGTCGACGCCGTCCGACCCCGACGTGAACTCGTGGTCGAGGAACACCGGCTCGCGCCGCGTGTACCAGAGCGTCGTCGCCACGCGGCTGATCTCGTCGAGCAGCTGCACGGCCGAGATGCCGCCGCCGACGACGGCGACCCGCTGCCCCGCGAACTCGGCCGCCGAGACGTACTCCCGGGTGTGCAGCTGCCGACCCGAGAACGAGGAGGCGCCCGGCACGTCGGGCAGCACGGGCTCGTCCCAGGTGCCGGTCGCGTTCACGAGCGCCGAGGTCGTCCAGCTGCCGGCGGTGCTCGCCACGCGGAGCTCGCCGGCCGGGTCGTCGTCGACGGCCTCGACCGAGGTGACGTGCACGGGGCGGTGCACCTGCAGGCCCTCCGCCTCCTCGTACGCCGCGAAGTACCGCGGCACGGCGTCGCGGCTCGGCTCGGTGGGGTCGACGGGGGGCAGCGGCATGCCGGGCAGGTCGAAGATGCCGTTGACGGTCGCCATCCGCAGCGACTCCCAGCGGTGCCGCCACGCGCCTCCGGGGGCCTCGCCCGCGTCCACGACGACGACGGTGGGCGCTGCTCCGTCCCGTGACGGATCAGCGACGGTGGGTGGCGCTCCGTCTCGTGACGGATCAGCGAGGGCGGGTGGTGTTCCGTCTCGTGACGGATCAGCGATGGTGGGCGGTGCTCCGTCCCGTGACGGATCAGCCGCTGCGCGACGAGCCCCGCCCTCGGCCGGCGCGAACCCGCGGAGGCGCAGGTGGTGCGCCGCGGACAGCCCGGCCTGGCCTGCCCCCACGACGGTGACCGTGGCGTGGCCGAGGCCGTCGAGGGAGTGCACGTGTCCACGCTACGGCGGGGGCCTGCGAGACCGGGACCGGCACGACCGTGCCGCGCGCGCCTCCTCGTGCTCGACCTCGCCCCGGGCCGACGCGCGCCCACCCCCAGTCCGGGGGCAGACCGGCCGCATCGGGGGACATGACGGCGAATCGAGGTGAGCGATCCTCGCCGGAATGTCCTAGTCTCGGCCGCGTAGCGAGTCCGCTGCGACGGCCCAACCATCCGTCGTCCGGACACCGACCATCGCTGCCACGAAGGATCAGGAGCGAGTCCATGAGGACTGAAGCACTCGCGCGCGCCGGAAAAGGGCCACAGACCGCGAACCGTCACCACTCCAGGGCGAGGCAGGGGGTGGCCGTGCTCACGGCCGCACTGCTCGGGATCGGCGGCAGCGTGCTCGCCGCAGCCCCCGCCACGGCCGCCCCGGCGGCCTCGATCGGCGAGGGGAGGTTCCTCGACGGGACGGCGCTCGGCCTCGACCTCGGCCTCGTGCTCGCCCTGCAGCCCGCGTCCGCGGTCAACACGGGGCAGGCGACTCCGGTCACGCAGTCGTCGCCCCTCGACGTGACCGTGCTGAACGCGGCCCGCGCCGACCTGGGCGGCGGCATCCAGCTGCTCGGCCCGAACGGCCTGCTGTCGGTGGGCGCCGTGGGCCAATACGCGCAGGCGAGCGCGAACGGCAGCTCGACCGCCGCCTCCGGGGCCGTCACGAACACCGGAGCGATCGGCGTCGGCGGCCAGGGCGGCGTGCCCGCGGCGAACGCCAGCCTCAACCTCAGCCGCCTCGCGAACACGCAGGCGCTGCAGAACCTCCGCGTCACGACGGGCGCGCTCTCGGCGACGGCCTCGCAGGCCGCCGGGCCGAACGGCGCCCAGACGGGCGCGTACCGGATCGCCGACCTCGACCTGAGCCTCACCAGCCCGGCGCTCGCGACGACGGTCAACGGCCTGCGGGCGACGCTCACGGGCCTGCAGCCCACGGTGGACGCCCTGCCCGCGGCGATCACGAACCTGGTCGGCCCGACCGCGCAGGTCACCGGCGTGCCGAACCTGACCACCCTCGGCAACTCGCTCACCACCGTGACGAGCGCCGACGGGTCGATCACCGCGAACCTGCAGACGGGCGCGATCACGGTCGACGTCCCCACGGTGCTCGCGACGCAGGGGGTGAGCATCAACTCCCTCCCGCCGGGCACCGAGCTGGCCCCGTACGTCACCCGGGCCCTCACCACGCAGCTGCTCCCCGCGATCACGACCGCCCTGCAGGGCCTCGTGACGCAGCTGACGAACAGCATCAACGGGATCACCGTCACCGTGAACGCGTTCGGCGCCCGCGTGCCCGTGCCGCTCGCCACCCTCGCGATCGTGCTGAACCCGGCCATCGCCACGGTGGTGGCGCCCGTGAACACGGCCGTGTCCGGTCTCGGCGCGACCGTGATCACCCCGCTCGCGACGGCCCTGACCGGCGTCGTCTCGCTGCGCGCCAACGACCGGACCACGGCGGGCGGCGTCTTCACGCAGCGCGCCCTCCGCGTCGGGCTGCTCGGCGGCCTCTCGGCCGACACCGCCGTCGACCTGGCCACCGCCTCGGTCGGGCCGAACGCCGGCCCGCTCGCCGCGCCCACGGTGACCGGCATCACGCCCGTCGAGGGCCCGGTCGCGGGCGGCACGTCCGTGACCCTCACCGGCTCGGCCTTCACGGACGACTCGACGGTCACCGTCGGCGGCTCCGCCCCCGTCGCCCCCACGGCCGTCTCGGCCGACGGCACGTCGCTGACCTTCACGACGCCGGCGTCCGCGACGCCCGGCCCCGTGGCGGTGCGGGTGACGACCCCGGTCGGGACGAGTGCCCCGCAGACCTTCACCTACCTCCCGGTCCCCGCGATCACGGGCCTCGCGCCCGCACAGGGCCCCGTCGGCGGCGGCACCCCCGTCACCGTGACGGGCACCGGGTTCCTGGCCGACGCGACCGTCTCGGTCGACGGCTCCGCCCCGATCACGCCCGACGCCGTCGCCGGCGACGGCACGACGCTGACCTTCACCACGCCGGCCCACGCCCTCGGCGGAGCCCCCGTCACGGTGACGACCCGCGGCGGCACGAGCGCGCCGCAGACCTTCACCTACCAGCCGGCCCCGCAGGGCTCGCCCGTGCTCACCGGCATCGACCCCGTCCAGGGGCCTGCGGGAGGCGGCACCCCCGTCACGCTCACCGGCACCGGCTTCACCGCCGGCTCGACGGTCTCGGTCGACGGGTCCGCCCCGATCACGCCCGACACGCTCACCGGCACCGCGCTGACCTTCGTCACGCCCGCGCACGACCCGGGCCCGGTCGCGGTCACGGTCGCCAACGGCGCGGGCACCTCCGCACCGCAGACGTTCACGTACCTCGCGCCTCCCCTCGCGGCGCCCGTGCTGCTGACGATCGACCCGACCCAGGGCCCCGCAGGAGGCGGCACCCCCGTCACCATCACCGGCACCGCCTTCACCGCGGGCTCGACGGTCTCGGTCGACGGCTCGCTGCCGATCACGCCCGACGCGATCGCCGCCGACGGCACGTCGCTGACGTTCACGACCCCGGCGCACGTCGCCGGCACGGCCCCGGTCACGGTGACGAACGGCGGCGGCACCTCCGCCCCGCTCGACTTCGAGTACCTGCCCGCGCCGCCGACCGCTCCGGTGCTCGACGAGCTCGACCCGGCCCAGGGCCCGGCCGGAGGCGGCACCCCCGTCACCGTGACCGGCACCGGCTTCGTCGACGGCTCGACGGTCTCGGTCGACGGCTCGCTGCCCATCACGCCCGACGCGATCGCCGACGACGGCACCGAGCTGACGTTCACGACCCCGGCGCACGTCGCCGGCACGGTCCCCGTCACGGTGACGACCCCGGGCGGCACGTCCGAGCCGCTCGACTTCGAGTACCTCCCGGCTCCGCCGACGGCGCCCGTGCTCCTGACGATCGACCCCGCCCAGGGGCCCGCAGGAGGCGGCACCCCCGTCACGGTCACCGGCACCGGCTTCGTCGCGGGCTCGACGGTCTCGGTCGACGGCTCGCTGCCGATCACGCCGACGGCGCTCGCCGCCGACGGCACGTCGCTGACGTTCACGACGCCGGCGCACGTCGCCGGACCGGTCCAGGTCACGGTGACGACCGCGGGCGGCACGTCCGCCCCGCTCGCCTTCGAGTACCTGCCCGCCCCGCCGACCGCGCCCGTGCTGGACGCTCTCGACCCGGCCCAGGGACCGGCAGGAGGCGGCACCCCCGTCACCGTCACCGGCACCGGCTTCACCGCGGGCTCGACGGTCGCGATCGACGGCGTCGCCGGCCTCGTCCCCGACGAGGTCGCGCCCGACGGCACGAGCCTGGTGTTCACGACGCCGCCGCACGCCGCGGGCGACGTCGCCGTCACCGTGACGACCGAGGGGGGCACCTCCGCGCCCCTCCCGTTCACGTACACCGCGCCTCCTGCGGGTGCCCCCGTGCTGACGGCCATCGACCCCGTCGAGGGGCCGGCGGGCGGACGCACGGTCGTCACGCTGACCGGCACGGGGTTCCTGCCCGGCTCGACCGTGACCATCGGCGACACGGCCGGCCTCGCGGCCGACGCGATCGACCCCGCGGGCACGACCCTGACGTTCACCACGCCGGCGAACCCCGCCGGTCCGGTGTCCGTGACGGTGACGAGCCTCGCCGGCACGAGCGCGCCGCTGGCGTTCACGTACCTGCCGGCCCCGGCCGACGCCCCCGTGCTCATCTCGGCCACGCCTGCCGAGGGCCCGGTCGGCGGCGGCACCGTCGTCAGGGTCGCGGGCTCGGCCTTCGAGCCCGGCTCGACGGTGTCGATCGGCGCCGCGACGGGCATCCGCCCCGACGCGATCTCCGACGACGGCACCGAGCTGGTCTTCACCACCCCCGCGAACGCCGCGGGCACGACGGGCATCACGGTGACGAACGGCGCCGGCACCAGCGCCGCCGTGCCGTTCACCTACCTGCCGGCCCCGGCCGGCGCGCCCGTGCTGACCGCCATCGACCCCGACGAGGGTCCGGCGGGAGGCGGCACCCCGGTGACCCTGACCGGCACCGGCTTCACCGACGACTCGACCGTCACCATCGGCGACACGACGGGCCTCGAGCCCGACGCGGTGTCCGACGACGGCACCGAGCTGAGCTTCACGACGCCCCCGGGCGCCGTGGGCACGGTGACGGTGACGGTGACCGACGCCGCGGGGACCAGCGCCCCGCTCGCCTTCACCTACACCGCGCCGCCGGCCGGCGCCCCCGTCCTCTCGGGCCTCGACCCCGTCGAGGGCCCGGCCGGCGGCGGCACCCCGGTGACGATCACGGGCTCCGGCTTCGCGGCCGGCTCGACGGTCACGATCGGCGCGGCGGCGGGCGTCGTGCCCGACGCCGTGTCGGCCGACGGCACGCAGCTGCGGTTCACCACCCCGCCGAACGTCGCGGGCACCGTGCCCGTGACCGTCACGACCGCCGGCGGCACGGGCGCGCCGCTGACCTTCACCTACCTCGCGGCGCCGGTCACGGCCCCCGTGCTGGCGACGCTGTCGCCCGACTCGGGCCCGGCCGCCGGCGGCACCACGCTGACGATCGCGGGCACCGGCTTCACGGCCGGCTCGACGGTCACGATCGGCGCGACGGCGGGCATCGTGCCCGACGCCGTCTCGGACGACGGCACCGAGATCACGGTCACGACCCCGCCGAACGCGGCCGGGGACGTGCCGGTCACCGTCACCACCGACGGGGGCACGAGCGCGCCGCTGACCTTCACCTACGAGGCGGCCCCGTTCGGCGCCCCGGTGCTGACGTCGCTCACGCCCGAGTCCGGCCCCGCGGGCGGCGGCACGCGCGTCGTGGTCACGGGCACGGGCTTCTTCCCGGGCTCGACGGTCACGGTCGGCGGCACGACGGGCATCGAGCCCGACGAGCTCTCGGCCGACGGCACCGAGCTGACCTTCACGACGCCTCCCGGCGCCGCGGGCGACGCTCCGGTCACGGTGACCGGCGTGCTGGGCACGAGCGCACCGCTCGAGTTCACCTACCTGGCGCCTCCCGTGGGGTCTCCCGTGCTGACCGGCATCGCGCCCGCCGCGGGACCGGTCGCGGGCGGCACCCCGGTGACGCTCACGGGCACCGGCTTCACGCCCGGGTCGACGATCACGATCGGCGACGCGACCGGCCTCGTCGGCACCCTCTCGCAGGACGGCACCCAGCTCACCGTCACGACCCCGCCGGCCCCGGCCGGCGAGGTGACGGTGACGGTGACGAACGCGACGGGCACGAGCGCGCCGCTCACCTTCACCTACCAGGCGCCGCCCGCCGTCGCCCCGGTGGTGACGAGCCTGTCGCCGACCGCCGGACCCGCAGGAGGCGGCACCACCGTCACGGTCACGGGCACCGGCTTCACCGGCGACTCGACGGTCACGGTCGGCGGCGCGTCGGGCATCCGGCCCGACACGGTCGCGACCGACGGCACCGCGCTGACGTTCACGACGCCGGCCGGCGCCGCGGGCACGGCGGACGTGTCGGTGACCAGCCCGGCCGGCACGAGCGGCACCGTGCCGTTCACCTACCAGGCGCCCCCGGCCGGCGCGCCCGTGCTCACGACCCTGTCGCCGACGACCGGCCCCGCCGGGGGCGGCACCGCCGTCACGGTCTCGGGCACCGGGTTCACGACCGGCTCGACGGTCTCGGTCGACGGCTCGGGCCCGATCACGCCGACGGCGGTCTCGGCCGACGGCACGTCGCTGACCTTCGCGACCCCGGCGCACGCCGCGGGCACCGTGCAGGTCACGGTGACCAGCGGGGCGGGCACCTCCGAGCCGCTGCCGTTCACCTACGCGGCCCCGCCGGTCGGCGCCCCCGTGCTGGCCTCGCTGACGCCCGCCGAGGGCCCGGTCGGCGGCGGCACCGTCGTGGTGGTCCGCGGCGCGGGCTTCCGTCCCGGCGCGACCACCGTGTCGATCGACGGAGGCGCCCCCCTGACGCCGACGTCGGTCGCCGCGAACGGCACGTCGCTGACGGTCACGACCCCGGCCCACGCGGCCGGCGGCGTGCCCGTGACCGTGACGACCGACGGCGGCACCAGTGCGCCGCTGACCTTCACCTACCTGGCGGCCCCCGCCGGGGCGCCCGTGCCCACGACGATCGCTCCCGCCCAGGGACCGGCCGGCGGCGGCACGGCGGTGACGATCACGGGCACCGGCTTCGCGCCCGGCTCGACGGTCTCGGTCGACGGCGGGGCGCCGATCACGCCCACGGCGATCAGCGCGGACGGGACGTCGCTGACGTTCCCGAGCCCGGCCCACGCCCCCGGCAGCGTCCCCGTGACGGTGACCAGCGGCGCGGGCACGAGCGCCCCGGTGACGTTCACGTACGTGGCCGCGCCCGCGAGCGCTCCGGTGCTGACCGGGCTGACGCCTCCTTCGGGCTCGATCGAGGGCGGCACCGTCGTGACCGTGACGGGCACCGGGTTCACGCCCGGCTCGACCGTCCAGGTCGGCGGCTCGGGCCCGATCACGCCGACGACCATCTCGCCCGACGGCACGACGCTGACGTTCGTCACCCCGGCCGGACCGGCCGGCACGACGACCGTCACGGTGACGAGCCCCGGCGGCACCAGCGCGCCGCTGCCGTTCGTCGTCGCCGACCCCGACGCGGTCCCCGAGATCACGTCGCCGGTGCCCGGACAGGTCGTCACCACGGACGACCCCGTCATCACCGGCACGGGGACGCCGGGGTACACGATCCGCGTGTTCCTGCGCGCCCGGGTCCTCTGCACCACGGTGGTCGCGGCCGACGGCACCTGGGCCTGCTCGCCGCTCGGCGGCCTGCCCGAGGGCGAGTACACGCTGACGGCGACGCAGACCGGCCCCGACGGCGTGCAGTCGGCGGCGTCCGAGCCCGTGACGTTCGACGTCGACATGCCCGCCGTGGGCGGACCCGGCGCGGGCACGCCCGGTGCGGGAACGCCTGGTGCGGGAACGCCTGGTGCGGGCGGGGTCGGCGGCACCGGCGGCGCCGGGGCCGGCGGCTCGGGCGGGGCCGGCTCGGTCACGAGCGGCTACCGGACCGGCACGGCGGGCGGCGACGCCCTCGCCTTCACGGGCAGCGACACCGCCCCGGTGCTGCTCGCCGCGCTGCTGCTGATGGCGGCCGGCGGGCTCCTCACCCTGCGGAGGAGGTCGCGCCGCCGCTGACCCGCTCGGCAGAATGCAGGAGGTGCCCGTCCGGCCTGGCCGGACGGGCACCTCCTCGTCTCCGCGAGCCGTGCAAGGCGCTCTCATCATTCAGGAAGCCGCGGCCCCGCGCTCCTGAGTGCTGCACGATCCAGGACATCCGAGTCCTGAACCGCGCGACTCAGGACCCGTGTTCCTGAACGAGGGAGCGACGGAGGCGCGGGTGGGGGTGGGGCGACCGGGTCCACGGGCGGGCGGGTCGCGCACAGGACGGTCCGTCGGTAGCGTCGGGGCATGAGCGATCCCGTGACCCGCCCGCCGTACGCCTCACTCGACCGCCGGGCGCTCGTCGCCGCCGGGGCGCTGCTCGGCCTGGCGGCGCTGGTCACGGCGGTGCGCCTCCCCGTCGCGTACGCAGCGTCGGTGGGGACGTCCCTCGCCGTCGTGCCCGCCGTGCTGAGCCTCGTCGCCGTGCTCGCGTCGTCGGCCGCGCTCTGGCTCGTGGGCGGTCGGCGCGGCATCTGCGTCGGCTCGTCGGCGGGGCGGATCGCCCTGCGTGCGGCGGCCGTGCTCCAGCTGGTCGTCGGCGTCGTCGTCGCCCTGCCGACGGGCGCGGCGTTCGCGTCGCGTCCCGTCGCGGCGCTCGTCGTGGTGCTCTCGGTGGTCGGCGCCGTCGCCGCCCTCGTGGGGGCGGTCCTCGCCGCGCGCTCCGGCGGGCTGCCGGGCGTCGCGGGCCGGGCGCTCGTCCCGTGGGCCGTCGTCGCGCTGGTGCGGGTGCTGCTGTTCTCGACCGCCGCGGGGCTCTCGCTGGTGCTCTCGATCGGCGGCGGCTGGGCGTCCGTCGGCGTCCAGGTGCTCGTCGTCGTGACCCTGCTCGTCGCGGCGGTCACCTGGCTCGTCGTCGGGCTCCGCCGGGAGGGTGCCGCGGCCTCGTCGGCCCTCCCGCGCCCCTGAGCGCCAGGATGGACGAATGCCCCTCTCCCACCAGGCGCGCCGCGTGCGCCGCTCGACGACGTCCACCGGCGGTCCCGGCCGCGTCGTCACGGCCCCCACGGGCGACGTCCCGCCCCGCCCCCAGGCCCGGTCGGGGGCGTTCCGCTTCGGCCTGATCGCGACGCTCGGCGGCGGGCTCGGGGTCGGCATCATCGTCACCCTGATGGCCCTCTCGACGGTCATCGTCTACATCGGCCTCGCGTTCTTCCTCGCCCTGGCCTTCGAGCCGGTGGTGCGTCGCCTCGCCCGTGCCGGGGCGCCCCGGTGGGTCGGCGTCGTCGTCACCGTCGTGCTCGTCGTCGGCGCGGTGGCCGGCATCCTCTCCCTCGTCGTCCCGGCGCTCGTCGAGCAGGTCGGGCACGTGATCCGCACCGCGCCCGCGGCGCTGCAGGACGCCTCCCGGCAGCCGTGGGTGCAGCAGGCCGTCGAGACGCTCGGGCTCGAGATCGACGTCGACGACGCCGTCGCGGGCATCAGCTCGTACCTGCTCGACCCGGACCAGCTGCTCGCCCTCGGCGGCGGCCTGCTCGCCGTCGGCCAGGGCATCACGAACGGCATCACGGCGGTCGTCATCGTGGCGATCCTCACGCTGTACTTCGCGGTGACCCTGCCCCAGATGCTCCGGTCGCTGAGCCGTGCCGTCCCCAAGAGCCACCGCGAGCGCGTGATGGACATCGCGGACGAGATCTTCCTCTCGGTCGGCCGCTACGTCGCCGGGCAGGTGGCGCTCGCCGCGGTCAACGCGGTGTTCGTCTTCGTCGTGCTCAGCATCGCGGGCGGGCCGGTGCCGGTGCTCTTCGCCACCCTCGCGTTCCTCGGCGCGCTGATCCCCGTCGTCGGGACGGTCGTCGCCTACGCGATCATCGTCGTCGCGACCCTCACGGTGTCGCCCGTCACGGCGATCGTCGTCGGCGTCGTGCTGCTCGTCTACGCCCAGGTCGAGGCCTACGTGCTCACGCCGCGGGTCATGTCGAAGGCCGTGGCCGTGCCGGGCGCGCTCGTCATCGTCGCGGCGTTCGGCGGGGGAGCCCTCGGCGGCGTGCTCGGGGCCCTCGTCGCCATCCCGGTCGCGACCGCGGGCGTGGTCGTGTTCGAGCGCGTCGTCGTGCCGCGGCAGCAGCGCGTCTAGTCGCCCGGCAGGTGCCTCAGGCGGGCCGGTCGCCCTCGTCGTCGCGCGACGTGCGCGGCTCGGGCGCGCCGGGACGCACCGCCCCGCGGGCGGCCGAGTGCGCCTCGTGCTGGTCCTGGTCGACCGAGTCGGCCGAGGCGGCGTCGACAAAGCGGGCCCCGCCCACGGCGGCGGCACGGCGCACGAGCTCGGCCACGAGGGCGTCGTCCTCGGGCTCGAGCTCGTCGTCGGGGGCGCTCTCGATCATGAGCTGGCTGGCGGGGCCGAGCAGCAGCTCGGCGGTGGTGGCCGTGCCGTGCTCGTCGCTGGTGGGCACGTCGACGATGTCGGTCGTGCCGTTCTGGCCGAGCGCCGCGGCGTAGGCGATGACGGCCTCGGCGATCGCGTCGCCGGTCATCACGCGGTTCTCGCCGTAGACGATGTACTTCACGGGTCCCCCTCGGTAGGGCTCCAGCATGCTCCGCGCGAGGCGTGCGTGCTCGCAGGGGGCGCCTCCTCGGCGGGTGACGCGCGCCTCCTGGGCTCGTCGCGCGCGCCTCCTCGGGACCCTGGACGCGCCTCCTCGTGACCCTGCCGACGGCGCCGGGGCGATCCCGTCGTCGTGTGACCCAAACGGGGGAGGGATCGGCTCCGAACACATGCCCGGGTGTCCCTAGGCACCCGGCGCGGCTCGCGGCCGCGCACCGTCGAGGGCCCGAAACTCCGACGGACGCCGAGAGACCCACCCGACTCTCGGCACGGCTCCTGCGTCAGCGTCGACGCACGGGCCTCCTAGGGGCTCGGCTCGTCCGCGGCCTCCCGGCCCAGCAGCCACGCCCGGTGCGCGACGACCACGACCGTCAGCCACGCGGCGGCGAGCAGCCAGCCGGCGAGCACGTCCGTGAGCCAGTGGTGGCCGAGGTACACGCGGCTGAGCCCGATCGACAGGGCGAGCAGCGCCGAGGAGGCGACCGTCAGCACCCGCAGGCAGCGCCGCGTCTGGCGCTGCACCAGCAGCCAGGCGACGATCCCGACGACGACCGTGGCGTTCAGCGTGTGCCCGGAGGGGAACGACGCCGACGTCTCGTACGGCGGCACGGCGTCCGACAGCGGGGGGCGGTCGCGGCCGACCAGCTGCTTGCCCACGAGGGTCATCAGCACCGAGCCGCCGCCGGCCGCGAGCCCGAGGACGACGGGCAGCCACGACCGGTCGCGCAGGGCGAGCACGACCACCACGACGAGGGCGAGCGCGGGCAGCCCCCAGACCCCGGCGGCGGTCGTCCACGCTGTCACGGCGTCGTCGAGCCCGGGGGAGCGGACCTGCGTCGCGAGGCGCAGCGTCGGCTCGTCGAGCAGCGCGACGCTCTCGTCGTCGGTGACGGCGACGTAGAGGCCCGAGACCCACGAGGAGGCGGCGAGCACGACCGCGAGCCCGACCAGCAGGACGAGGGCGAGCGCCCGGCGCGGACCCAGGCGGCGGGCCAGCGCGCGGGTGCGCGTGCCGGCCCGGGGGTCGGTGCGGTGGTCGGAAGCGGGCACCGATCCACCGTAGGCGTCACGTCGGCCTGGGTGTCCGGACCGCCTCTTTAGCCCTCGGCGGGACGGGGCACAAGGGGGTGTTCCTGACTGATTCCGGACAAAGCGCCGAACTGGGAGCAAGCTGGTGGTCGACCTCGGGTCGCCTTACCCGGCGGCGGCCCCTCACCATCTTCAGAAAGGGCTCACCATGAGCTTCATCGCCTTCATCCTCCTCGGCCTCATCGCCGGCGCCATCGCCAAGCTCATCCTCCCCGGCCGTCAGGGCGGCGGATGGCTCGCCACGCTCGTCCTGGGCGTCATCGGTGCCCTCATCGGCGGCTGGATCGGCGGCGCCGTGTTCGGCATCGGCTACGAGGGCTTCTTCTCCATCCAGAGCTGGCTCATCGCCATCGTCGGCGCCATCGTCGTCCTGCTCATCTGGGGCTTCATCACCGGTCGTCGCGGCGCCAAGCGCTGACCCGACCCGCAGCACCCGAAGGCCCCCGTCGCACTGCGGCGGGGGCCTTCGCCGTCCCCCCTCCTTCTCTCCTCGTTCAGGAACGCGCGTCCTGAGTCGCGCAGTTCAGGACGCGAGCATCCTGAACCGTGCACCGATCAGGAACTCGGGCCCGAGACTTCCTGAACGACGAGAGCAAGCGGTGCGGCCGTCGAACACGAGGAGCCGCGGGCACCGTCCCCGAGGAGGCGCGGGCATCGTCCCCGACGGAGTGCCCGCCAGCCGCTCCCGCCCCTCCCGTCCGACGCGGTCCCACCTGATCCGGCCGACCCGACCCGCACCTCCTGCGCTCCCTCGTTCAGGAACGTGCGTCCTGAGTCGCACAGTTCAGGACGCGGGCGTCCTGAATCGTGCAGCGATCAGGAACCCGGGCCTCGCGGCTTCCTGAACGACGAGAGCACACGGCCCGACCCGCACCCGGCCGTCCGGCGGCGCACCCCTCACCGGCCGGCGGGCACCGGCCCCGTCGTCCCGCGCACGACGAGCTTGGTCGGCAGCTGCACCTCGGGCTGGGCGATCGCGCCGCCCTCGAGCAGCGTGAAGAGCATCGTCGTGGCGACGGTGCCGAGCCGGTGCATCGGCTGCCGCACCGTCGTGAGCGCGGGCTGTTCGCGCGACGCCTCGGGGATGTCGTCGAAGCCGACGACGCTGAGGTCGTCGGGCACCCGCAGCCCGAGCTCGTGGGCCGTGCGCAGCACGGCGATCGCCGAGAGGTCGTTGGCGGCGAACACAGCGGTCGGCCGGTCGGCCGCGGCCCCCTCGAGCAGGGCCCGGGCGGCGCGGCGCGCCGCGCCCATCTCGAAGTCGCCGTCGCGGGTCAGCGACGGATCGCGCGTGATGCCGGCCGAGCGGAGCGCGAGGGCGTAGCCGGCCTCGCGCAGCGACGCGGAGCGCAGGTCGGGCCGACCCGCGAGGAACCCGATGCGCCGGTGCCCCAGGGAGACGAGGTGCTCGACCGCCTGCACCGCGCCTCCTCGGCTGTCGGCCTCGACGCTGGGCAGGTCGGCGCGCCCCTTGTGCGGGTCGACGGCGACCACCGGCACGCTCGCCGGCGTGGTGAGCACCGAGGGCGTGACGAGGATCGCCCCGTCGATGAGGGTGCCGCTGAGGCGGCTGAGCGAGCGGCGCTCCCAGCCGTCGGCGCCGCCGTGGTGCGCGCCGCTGTAGGCGAGCAGGTCGTACTCGGCGCCGAGCTGCCGCACGGCGGTGCCGACGCCCTTGAGCACCTCCGAGCTGAACGGCTCGAAGTCGGCGACGAGCACGCCGATGACGCCTGTGCGCCGGGCGCGCATGCTGCTCGCGACCAGGCTCGACTCGTAGCCGAGCGCGTCGACGACGGCCATGACCCGGGCGACGGTCTCGGGCGAGACGCCGTAGCGGCCGTTGACCGCCTTCGACACCGTCGCCATCGACACGCCGGCGGCGGCGGCGACGTCGTGGATCGTGGGGCGGGCGTTCACGAGCGCGAGCCTAGACCCGTCGAAAAGCTTTTCGAAAACGTTTGACACTCCTCCTCGACTTTCTGACACTTGTCCGACGCAGCACATCGGAGCGCTGCGTCACAGGCCGACCACGGCCGCTCAACGACGAGGAACAGGTGGCAACGATGACGACGACGACCCGACGACTCCTGGCAGGGTCCGCAGCCCTGCTCATGGGAGCAGGACTCCTGACCGGCTGCAGCGCAGGCGGATCCGGGGGTTCCGACGACGGCACCCTCACCCTGTGGCAGAACTCGACCACCGGCCCCGGCCAGGACTTCTGGGTCAAGGCCGCGGCCGACTTCACCGAGGCCAACCCGGACGTGAAGATCGACGTCCAGACCGTGCAGAACGAGGACTTCGACAGCAAGCTGCAGACGGCCCTCAACTCGGGCGACGCCCCCGACGTGTTCCTGCAGCGCGGCGGCGGCAAGCTCGACGCCATGGTCAAGGCCGGCCAGGTCAAGGACATCACCGACGGCATCTCGGACGACGCCCGCGCCGACATCAGCGAGGGCACCTTCGGCGCCGGCTCGATCGACGGCAAGGTCTACTCGATGCCGGTGGCCGTGCTGCCCGGCGGGTTCTGGTACAGCCAGGACGTCTTCTCGGCGGCGGGCATCACGACGCCCCCGACGACGATGGACGAGCTCGACGACGCCGTCACCGCGCTCAAGGACTCGGGCACGCAGCCCGTCGCCCTCGGCGGCAAGGACGCCTGGCCCGCCGCCCACTGGTACTTCTTCTTCGCCCTGCGCAACTGCAGCAGCGACACCCTGGAGAAGGCCGCCGCCGACCGCGACTTCAGCGACCCCTGCTGGGTCGACGCCGCGCAGGACCTCGCCGACTTCCGCGACACCGAGCCCTTCAACGAGGGCTTCCTCACCACCGCCGCCCAGCAGGGCGCCGGCAGCTCGGCCGGCCTCATCGCCAACAAGCAGGCCGGCATGGAGCTGATGGGCGCGTGGGACCCGGGCGTCATCGCCTCGCTCACCCCCGACGCGAAGCCGCTGCCCGACCTGGGCTGGTTCCCGTTCCCCGAGATCGACGGCGGCGACGGTGAGCCCGGCGCCATCATGGGCGGCGTCGACGGGTACTCGTGCTCGACCGACGCGCCCGACTCGTGCGTCGACTTCCTGAACTACCTCGCGACCCCCGACGTGCAGACGGCCTACTACAAGGCCTTCAACGCGCCCCCGGTCAACACGGTCGCCCAGGAGTCCGTCACCGAGCCCTACCTGCAGGACGTCATCAGCGCCTACAACGACGCTCCCTTCGTCTCGCAGTGGCTCGACACCGTCTACGGCCTCAACGTCGGCAACGCGATGAACGTCGCCGTGGTCGACCTGCTCTCGGGCGACGGCACTCCCGAGCAGTTCGTCGACGCCGTCGACGCCGCCGCGAAGAAGGCCTAGGAGCCCGACCGTGAGCGTCCGCGAACCGTCCGTGCGGCCCGCCGCACCGTCGCGGCCCCACGCCACCGCCGGGGGCGACGCACTCGCGTCGCCCCCGGCGGCCTCCCGGGCCGTGTCCCGGAAGGGCCGTGGGGCGCGCGCCCTCGAGATCGCGCTGCTGGTCGGGCCGGCCCTCGTGGTCTTCCTGGCCTTCGTGGTCTTCCCGATCGTGATGGCCGCCTACTACGGCTTCTTCAGCTGGTCCGGCTTCGGGGCCCCGACCGACTTCGTCGGGTTCCGCAACTACCTCACGATCTTCCAGGACACGACGTTCCTCGACGCGCTGCGGCACAACGCGACCATCGTCGTGCTCTCGCTCGTGCTGCAGGGGCCGGTCGCCATCGGCCTGGCGCTGCTGCTCAACCGCAAGCTGCGCGGCCAGTCGCTGATCCGCGTGCTGATCTTCGTGCCCTACGTCATCAGCGAGGTCGTCGTCGGCACCGGCTGGAGCCTCATGCTCCAGGGCAGCGGCGCCGTGAACGACCTGCTGACCAAGATCGGGCTCGGCTCGCTCGCGCAGGACTGGCTCGCCGATCCGAGCATCGCCATCTGGACCCTGCTCGTCATCATCACCTGGAAGTACGTCGGCTTCGCCGTCATCCTGTTCCTCGCCGGCCTCCAGGGCGTGCCCGAGGAGCTCAGCGAGGCGGCGGCCATCGACGGCGCCACCTGGTGGCAGATCCAGCGCCGCATCACGCTGCCGCTGCTCGGCCCGACCCTGCGCATCTGGGCGTTCCTGTCGATCATCGGCTCGCTGCAGCTGTTCGACCTCGTCTACATCATCTGGGGCCAGTACATCGCCGCGACCGCCGGCACCTCGACCATGGCGACCTACATGGTCGCGAACGGCCGCACCTCGGGCAGCTACGGGTACGGCAACGCCGTCGCCGTCGTGCTGTTCCTCATCTCGCTCGTCGTCGCCCTCGTCTACCAGCGCTTCGTGCTGCGTCGCGACACGGCCGGGGCCCTCACCACCTCAGGAGACGAGAAATGACCGCGAGCACCCTGCCCGCTCGCCCCCGCGGCGCGGCGGGCCCCGACGGCGGAGGCGCGCAGTCGCGTCCGCCCCGGTCGACCGCCGGTCGACCGACCCGCAGGAGGCGCGGCATCGCCGACCCCGGACGCGGCGTCGCGTACGTGGTCGCGGTGGTCGTCATCGTGGCGATGCTCGCGCCCGTCGCGTTCATCGTGCTCGGCGGCTTCCGCACCAACGCGCAGATCACGACCGACCCCTCCGGGTTCCCCAGCCCCTGGCAGGTCGGCAACTACCTCGACGTGCTCACCGGCGGCACCTTCTGGCGGCAGGTCGGCAACTCGCTGATCTCGGCCGGGGTCACCACCATCGGCACGGTCGCCCTCGGCCTCGCCGCGAGCTACGTGCTGGCGCGCTACCGCTTCGCGGGCCGCGGCGTGCTCTACGCCCTGTTCGCCGCCGGGCTGATGTTCCCGATGACCGTCGCGATCACGCCGCTCTACCTCGTGATCCGCGACCTCGGCCTGACGAACTCGCTCGCGGGGGTGATCCTGCCGCAGATCGCGTTCGCGCTGCCGACGACGATCATCATCCTCGTGCCGTTCCTGCGGGCCATCCCCGACGAGATCGAGGAGGCCGCGTTCATCGACGGCTGCAGCCGCCTCGGCTTCTTCTTCCGCATGGTGGTGCGCCTGTCGCTGCCCGGCGTGATCACGGTCGGCATCCTCGCCTTCATCGGCGCCTGGAACTCGTACCTGCTGCCGCTGTTCATCCTCAACGACCCGTCGACGTTCACCCTGCCGCTCGGCGTGCAGGCGTTCTCGTCGCAGTACTCGGTCGACACGGCCAGGGTGCTCGCCTTCACGGCGCTGTCGATGCTGCCCGCGCTGATCTTCTTCAGCCTGTTCGAGCGCCGCATCGTCGGCGGCCTGACCGGGGCGGTGAAGGGATGACCATCGAGATGCAGCACACGGACGGTCGCCACGGCGACGAGGGCGGACCCGAGGAGGCGGGGGCCGGCACGCGCTGGACCGGCGTCGGTCTCAGCGACCGCGTCCGCCGCCTCCTCGACGACATGTCGCTCGACGAGAAGCTCGCCCAGCTGGTCGGCTGGTGGGTCGACCAGGGCGGCGGCGCCGTGGCGCCGATGCAGGGCGACATGGCCCCCAACGGCGACTACGACGCCGCGACGGCCCACGGCCTCGGCCACCTCACGCGGGTCTACGGCACGCGACCGGTCGACCCGGTGCAGCGTGCCGCGTGGCTCTGGGAGGAGCAGCGCCGCCTGCGCACCGAGACCCGTCTCGGCATCCCGGCGATCGTGCACGAGGAGTGCCTCACGGGGCTCGCCGCGTGGCAGGCCGCGACGTTCCCGACGCCCCTCGCGTGGGGCGCCTCCTTCGATCCCGACCTCGTGCACGAGATGGCGGCCCTGATCGGCGGCTCGATGCGCGAGCTCGGCGTGCACCAGGGGCTCGCCCCGGTGCTCGACGTGATCCGCGACCCGCGCTGGGGACGCGTCGACGAGTGCATCGCCGAGGACCCGTACGTCGTCGGCACCATCGGCACCGCCTACGTGCGCGGCCTCCAGTCGGCGGGGGTGCACGCGACGCTGAAGCACTTCGTCGGGTACTCGCTGTCGGACGCGGGCCGCAACCACGCGCCCGCGAACGTCGGGCCGCGCTACCTGGCCGACGTGCTGCTGCCGCCGTTCGAGATGGCGGTGCGCGACGGCGGGGTGCGCTCGGTGATGAACTCGTACGCCGAGATCGACGGCGTGCCCGTCGGGTCGACGCCCGAGCACCTGACCGACCTGCTGCGCGGCGAGTGGGGCTTCGACGGCGTCGTCGTCTCCGACTACTTCTCGGTGGCGTTCCTCGAGGTGATGCACGCCGTCGCGGCCGACCGCGGCGAGGCCGCCGCGCTGGCGCTCGGGGCCGGCATCGACGTCGAGCTGCCGACCGGCGACGCCTATCTGGCGCCGCTCGCCGAGCGCGTGCGCGCCGGCCTGGTCGACGAGTCGCTCGTCGACCTCGCGGTCGCCCGGGTGCTCACGCAGAAGGAGGACCTCGGCCTGCTCGAGGGCGTCGGCGACCACGACGGCGAGGCCGCCCGCGACGGCGACGGTGACCGCGACGCTGCCCGCGACGCCGGCCGCGACGGCGACGCCGCCCCGGACGGCCCGCCGACCGAGATCGACCTCGACAGCCCGGCGCACCGCGCCGTGGCGCGCCGCCTGGCCGACGAGTCGGTCGTGCTGCTCACGAACGACGGCACGCTGCCGCTCGCCGCGCCCGCCCGCGTCGCGCTGATCGGCCCCAACGCCGACAGCACCGAGGCGCTGATGGGCTGCTACTCGTTCGTCAACCACGTGCTGGCGCACCACCCCGGCGTGCCCACGGGCATCGCCGTGCCGACGGTGGCCGAGGCGCTGCGGGCCGAGCTGTCCGACGCCGAGCTCGTCGTCGTGCGCGGCTGCGAGGTCGAGGGCGACGACCGGTCCGGCATCGACGAGGCCGTCCGCGAGGCGACCGCGTCCGACGTCGCCGTCGTCGTGGTCGGCGACCGCGCCGGGCTCTTCGGCCGGGGCACCGTCGGCGAGGGCAACGACGTCGAGAGCCTGGAGCTGCCGGGTGCGCAGCGCGACCTCGTGGAGGCGGTCGTCGCTACCGGCACGCCGGTCGTGCTGGTCGTGCTGTCGGGTCGTCCCTACGCGATCGGCTGGGCGATCTCGGGGCCCGGGGCTCCCGGGGCCGTCGTGCAGGCGTTCTTCCCGGGGGAGGAGGGCGCGCCCGCGATCGCCGGCGTGCTCTCGGGCAGCGTCGTGCCGTCGGGCCGGCTGCCCGTCTCGCTGCCGCGCTCGGCGGGGGCGCAGCCGTTCTCGTACCTGCACCCGCCGCTCGGCGGGCCCAGCGAGGTCACGAGCGCCGACAGCACGCCCGTGCTGCCGTTCGGCCACGGCCTGTCGTACACGACCTTCAAGCGGTCGCAGCTCACGGTCACGGGCGGCGCCGACGGGGCAGGCGGCGCGGACGACGCGTCCGGCGCGCCCGCCGAGGTGCCCGCAGGAGGCGCGTTCACGGCGACCGTGACGGTGCGGAACACGGGCGCCCGGGCGGGCACCGACGTGGTGCAGCTCTACGCCCACGACGTCGTCGCCTCGGTGACCCGTCCGGTGGCGCAGCTGCTCGGCTACGCCCGGGTCGCGCTCGAGCCGGGGCAGGAGGCGCGGGTCGCCTTCCGCGTGCCGACCCCGCGCCTCGCGTTCAGCGACCGTCGGATGCGCCGCGTCGTCGAGCCCGGCGCCGTCGACCTCTGGGTCGGCGCCTCGTGCGACCGGCGCGAGACGGAGGCGCAGGTCGCCCTGACCGGGCCGGTGCACCTCGTCGGCCTCGACGACGAGCGCGTGGTGGGCGTCGCGGTCGAGCTCGGCTGAGGCCGGCAGGCGGGTCGGGGGCCCGGTGTGCGGTCGAGCTCAGCCGAGCTCGGCCCGCACGCCGGGGAACCTCGCGTCGACCTGGGCGCCGATCGCCTCGGCGAGCACGTCGCCGAGGGCGAAGAAGAGCTCGTCCGCGGGCTCGGACATGTCGGGGCCGACGGGCTCGTCGCGGTCGACCGGCTCGGCGAGGACCTCGTCGAGGCCGGCCGGGCCGCGGCCGTGCCGTCCCAGGGCGTCCGCGGCGTCGGCGAGCAGCCCGACCCGGTGGCCGTCGCGGGCCAGGGCGTCCTCGACGTCGCCGAGCACGACGGGCACGAGGGCCTCGAGGGTGCGCGGCCACAGCCACCGTTCGTCGGGCTCGTCGAGCGCCTCCCACGAGCCCGTGCGCAGCTCGTGCAGCAGGCACGGCTCGACGTACGCGAAGAGCACGCGCCAGGAGGGCTCGTCGGCCAGGTCCGCGAGCGTCGGGGCCAGGCCCGGGGAGGGAGCCGCCACGGCGGCGCCGATCCGCGTCTCGGCGAACGGGGTCGACGCGTGCCGCTCGGCCCGCTGCCGCTCGGACTCGACGACCGCGGCCCACCAGGCGGGCAGGTGCTCGGGCGCCCGGGGGTGGGTCTCGAGGTCGGCGACCCAGGCGGCGTCGCCGGGCGTCGCGGCCTCGGGGGGCTCGGGGGCGCGCCAGCGGTCGGGCCCGTTCGTGTACGGCCGCACGTCGGCGTTGAGGCGCAGGTCGAAGGAGGCGTCCGGCAGCACCGTGAACAGGGCGCTCAGCCACGCGCCCCGCTGCGGATCGGTCGTGGTCTCGCGCAGCTCGCGCACGAGGTCGACGGCCCGGTCGGGCAGCAGCGGGCCGCCCTGCCAGAGCGTGCCGTCCTGCAGCAGGGTGCTGCTCGTGACCGAGGCCCACCGGTCGAGGACGACGAACTCGTGGTCGGCGCGCGACCACGTCACGCCGCGGTGGGCGTCGACGACGTCCATCGCCAGCTGCCGGACGAGGAGGCGCGCCTCGCCGCGCGCTCCCGGCTCGAGCAGCTCGTCGTCGTGGGTCTGCGGCCGGCGGACCGCGCTCGCCAGCCAGGCCGGCGTGTGCCGGCGCGACCGCGGGTGGTCGGCGAGGTCGAGCACGAAGTCGGTGTCGTAGGGGAGCGCCGGCACCGGCCGCACGCCCTCGCGGGCGCTGTGGGCGAGGAACGCCGGGCGGCCGTCGTGGTCGTACGTGAACGTCTCGTGCACCGTCTCGCCGGTGAGGTGCCGGCTGATGTGGAGGGAGGCGACGAACCACGCGCCGCGCTCGGGGTCGGCGGTCTCGTTGCGCAGCTCGACGAAGGTCGAGCGCAGCTCGGCCGGCGCGGGCACGAGCCGGCGCCCGTGCTGCGGGTGCGAGACGAAGACGCGGCAGGTCGTGATGCCCGCGACCTCGCCGAACACGGCGTCCAGGCCGTCCCACGGCACGCGGGCCGCCGCGGCGCGGGCGAGGTCGACGACGGTCTTCTCGAGGGGGTGCACGGCCCCACCGTACCGAGCGCCCCCGTCACGCGCCGGGGGTCAGCCGCGCACGGCCGCCCGCACGACCTCGACCGGGATCTTCGGTCGGCGACGTTCGTCGAGGAGGCCGTTGGCCTCCTGCCGCGTGTCCGTGAGCTGCGTGTAGCAGAAGCCGGCGAGGAACGGGCTCGCCGTCACCGCCCCGAGCACCCCGGTGAGGTGCTCGGCGAACTGCTCAGGGCTGCCGGCGCTCGAGTAGCCCCAGGCGCCCTCGGTGCCGCCCTCCGACGTGTCGTAGCGGATGCCGCCGAACTCGGTGAGCATCACGGGGGCGTCGGGGCTCGTCGTGCCGGGCAGGAGGACCCGGCGGCCTGCGGGGCCGAAGCCGTCCAGCAGCCGGCGGCGCGCCTCCCCGGCTCCGTACCGCTCGGCGAGCACCTCGGGGTCCGCCTCGTAGTCGTGCACCGAGACGATGTCGGACGCGACGTGCTCCCAGCCGTCGTTCGAGACGACCGGCCGGGACGGGTCGAGGGCCCGCGTCAGGTCGGCCATCGACCGGGCGAAGGCCTGCTGCGCGGGGTCGTGCGCGATGTGCTGCACGCCCCAGCTCTCGTTGACCGGCACCCAGGTGACGATGCACGGGTGCGAGACGTCGCGCCGCACGGCCTCGGTCCACTCGGCGGCGAGGCGGGCGACGGCGGTCGGCGAGAACTCGAAGGCGCCCGCCATCTCGCCCCACACCAGCAGCCCCAGGCGGTCGGCCCACCAGAGGAACCGGGGGTCCTCGACCTTCTGGTGCACGCGCACCGCCGTGAAGCCGAGCGACTTGACCAGCTCGACCTCGACGCGCAGCGCCTCGGCGCTCGGGGCCGCCAGGTGCGACTCGGGCCAGTAGCCCTGCGCGAGCACGCTGCGCACGTGGTACGGGCGGTCGTTCAGCACGAAGGCGCCCTCGGCGACCGCGACCGAGCGCAGGCCGAGGTACGACGCGACGACGTCGGTCGCGGCGCCCGCTCCCGCGCCGCCCGCGCCTCCGGCGTCCGGCGCGCCCGCCGGCGACAGCGTCACCGTCGCGTCGAGCAGCGTCGGCGACTCGGGCGACCAGAGCAGCTCCTCGTACGACTGCCCGTTGCGCTGGTCGGGCAGCACGAGCCGCACGGGCACGTGCCGCGACGACACGGCGACGCCCGCCCGGGCCAGCTCGCGGCCGTCGTGCGAGACGACGACCTCGACGCGGCCCGCGGCGGGCACGGGCCCGCGCAGCTCGACGTCGAGCCCCACGGTCGCGTGCGGCAGGTCGGTGGTCCACGTCAGCGAGCGGATCGACGTCCGGGGCACCGCCTCGAGCCAGACCGGCTGCCAGATGCCCGTCGTGCGGTGGTACCAGATGACGTGCGGGTCGAGTCGCCAGTCCTGCTTGCCGCGGGGCTGGGTCACGTCCGAGGGGTCGTCCTCGGCGCGCACGACGAGCAGCTGCTCGTCGCTCTCGGGGTCGAGGGCCTCGGTGGCGTCGAGGGTGAACGGGGTGTGCCCGCCCTCGTGCTCGCCGAGCAGCACGCCGTTGAGCCAGACGCGGGCGCGGTGGTCGACGGCGCCGAGGTGCACGAGGAGGCGCGGCGCGGCCTCGTCGAGGCCGGTCCGGTCGAGCTCGTCCCGGCTGACCGACCGCGAGTACCAGACGACGGGGTGGAACCCGGTGTCGCCGATGCCCGACGCGGGGGACTCGGGCGGGAACGGCACCTCGATGGAGCGCGGGCCGACCGGGCGGCGGTGCCAGCCCTCGTGCTCGCCGACGTCGTCGTCGTCGACCGCGAAGCCCCACGGGCCGGAGAGGTCGGTCCAGTCGCGGCGGAGCAGCTGCGGCCGGGGGTGGGTGCCGTCCTGCAGCGAGGCGCGGATCGGGGTCGGGGCGTCGTCGCCCGGTGAAGTCGTCACGCGGACAGTGTGCCGGAAATGTCCAGCGCTGTAAATCAGGCGTGGAGGGGCAGCGCGGGGGCGCTGCCGCGGTGGACGACCTCGAAGTCGACGAGCACGTGCCGGCCCAGCTCGTCGAAGCCGGCGATGCGCTCCTCGAGCATGTCGAGGGCCCTCGTCGTCAGCGCGACGAGGTCGGGCCGCACCGTCGTGAGGCCCGGCTGGGTGAACGAGGCCATGGCGACGTCGTCCCAGCCCGTGACCACGACGTCGTCCGGCACGCGGACGCCCGCGTCGCCCAGGGCCCGGAGCGCGCCGATGGCCGCCAGGTCGTCGCGGCAGACCAGCCCGTCGAAGCGGACGCCGGCCTCGAGGGCCGCGGTCACCGCCTCGGCGGCGCTCGCCGACGAGACGGCGGCGCTCGGGATGACGAGGCCCATGTCGAGCGGCAGGCCCTCGGCCTCGAGCCCCTCCTGGTAGCCCTCGAGCCGCACTCGCGAGGTCGGGCTGAGCGCCGTGCGCTCGTGCCCGAGGAACGCGATGCGCCGGGCGCCGAGATCCGCCAGGTGGCGCGTCACCGTGCGGGCGGCGGCCACGTTGTCGATCATGACGTGGTCCACGCTCAGCGGTGCCCTGGCCTCGCCGAGGAGCACGACGGGCACGTCGCCGCGGTGCCGGGCGATCTCGGACGAGTCGAGCACCGACGGCTGGAACAGCACGCCGTCGACGAGGCCCGCCTCGGACGTGGAGACGATCGCCCGCTCGGCGTCGAGGGTGCCGTCGGTCTGCTCGAGCAGCAGGCGGTACCCGCGCTGCCGCGCCAGGTCGGAGACGCAGCGGGCGAGCTCCGAGTAGTAGGGGATGCTGATGTCGCTGAACGCCAGGGCGAGCAGCCCGGTGCGACCCGTCGCGAGGCTGCGGCCCGTCGAGTTCGGCCGGTACTCGAGCTCGTCGATGGCGCGCTGCACCTTGGCCCGCGTGCTCGCCGAGACGTGCACGTAGCCGCGCACGACGTTCGACACCGTCTTCATCGAGACGCCCGCGACCTCGGCCACGTCCTGCAGTCTGGCCCTCGCCATGGCTCACCTCCTCGCATCGGTGTCCCCGACCTTAGGGCACGGGGTTGACGCCGTGTTTCCAGCGCTGTACAAATACGATCACCCAACAACGGCACCGTCGCCGACAGCGTGCTCCGGCACGGCGGCGTGGTCGTACTCAAAGGAGAGCACCCCATGAACAGATCCCTCGTCACCCGGATGGTCGCCGTCGCCGCGACCGTGGGCCTCGGCGCCTCGCTCGCCGGCTGCAGCGCCGGCGGCGCGTCCGACTCCTCCGGCAGCGTCTCGGGCGCCGACTACACGGGCCCGAAGGTGACCATCGACTTCTGGAACGGCTGGACCGGCGGCGCCGCGCCGAAGATCGTCCCCGAGCTCGTCGAGCAGTTCAACAGCGAGCACGACAACATCGTCGTCAAGAGCGTCCCGATGGAGTGGGCCGACATCGCCGCGAAGATGCCGCTTGCCATCAAGGCGGGCAAGGGGCCGGACGTCGCCGTCGCGCACGGCGACGACGTCGCCACGTACGCCGCCCAGGGGCTGCTGCTCGACAGCGGCGACATCGTCGACGGCCTCGGCTACACCGCCGACGACTTCCCCGAGGGGCTCTTCGAGGGCAACCAGTACCAGGGCACCCAGTACGGCATCCCGTGGAGCGTCACCCCGCTGGGGCTCTACGTCAACAACGACGTGCTGAAGGCGGCCGGCGTCGACACGACGATCCCCACCGACGCCGAGTCGTACGAGGCGAGCCTCGCGGCCCTCAAGGCGGCCGGGGTCCAGGGCGAGTGGGTCGACGGCTACGTGTTCACGGGCACCTTCGAGTTCCAGAGCCTCCTCTGGCAGTTCGGCGGCGACCTCTACGACGACGACGTCACGAAGGCGACCTTCAACAGCGAGGCGGGCGTGAAGGCGCTGACCCACATGGTCGACCAGATCGAGAAGGGCTACAGCCCCGAGAACGTGCCGCAGGACGGCAACTTCAACGCCCTCGTCAAGGGCGAGAACGCCTACAACTGGAACGGCGTCTGGCAGACCACGAACGAGGCGCTGCAGGACGTCGACTTCTCGGTCGCCCCCGTGCCCCAGATCGGCACCGAGAAGGCCGTGTGGTCGAGCTCGACCGACTGGATCTTCCCGAGCAACAAGGGGCAGAGCGCCGACGAGACCTCGGCCGCCGCGACGTTCGTCAAGTGGATGAACGACAACTCGGCCGGCTGGGCCGAGACCGGCGAGCTGCCCGCGGCCAACGAGGTGCGCGACGACCCGGCGCTGGTCGAGGAGTACCCGAACCTGGCGCCGTTCCTCGAGCAGCTGCCCTACGCCCACTACGAGACGGTCTCGCCCGGCATCAGCGCCGCGTCGGCCGAGATCACCACCGCGGTCGGCGAGGCCGTGCTCGGCAAGAAGTCGCCGCAGGACGCCCTCGACGACGCGGCGACGAAGGTCGACAAGATCCTGGAGCAGAACGCGCAGACCTACGGTGGCTGACACGCTCCTCACCCCGGCCGCGCGGACCTCACGGTCCGCGCGGCCGGGCGCGCCCCGTCGCGACCTCACCGCCTACGCGTTCCTGGCCCCGTTCCTCGTGCTCTTCGCCGTGTTCGTGGTCGCGCCCGCCGTCTACGGCCTCGTCATCAGCCTCCACCGGTGGAACTCCCTGGTGCCCGTGCACCCGTTCGTCGGGCTGCAGAACTACCTCGACCTCGTCACCCCCGGGTCGCTCACCTTCGCCGACTTCTGGTCGAGCATGCGCGCGACCGGCATCTTCACGGTGCTCAGCGTGCCCCTCCTCATCGTCGTGCCGCTCCTCGCCGCAGTCCTGCTGAACCAGAACCTCAAGGGCACGACCGTGTTCCGCGGCGTCTTCTTCGCGCCGTACGTGCTCGGCGTCGCCGTCATCGGCGTCATCTGGAAGTACCTGCTCGACCCGCAGGCCGGGGTCGTCAACCACCTCCTCGGCCTGGTCGGCCTGCCCGACCGGACCCCGTGGACGGTAGACGTGCCCTGGGCCTGGTTCTCGCTCGTCGGCGTGACCATCTGGTGGACGGCGGGCCTCAACACGGTCATCCTGCTCGCCGGCCTCAAGGGCATCAACGCCGACCTCTACGAGGCGGCCTCGCTCGACGGGGCAGGCACGATGCGCAAGTTCACCTCGGTCACCCTGCCCGGGCTGCGGCCGGTCATGGTCTTCGTCACGACGACGACGATCCTCGCCTCGGCCAACATGTTCGGCCAGTCGTTCCTGCTCACCCAGGGCGGGCCGGGCAACGAGACGCGCTCTGCGATCATGTACATCGCCGACCAGGGGCTCGCCCAGGGCAACATGGGCGCCGCCTCGGCGATGAGCTACCTGCTCTTCGCCGTGCTGGCCGTCATCAGCGTCGTCAACTTCCGCATCCAACGAGAGAAGGCGTGATGACGCAGCTCGCTCCCGAACGCCTGCCCGCCGCCGCCCCGCAGCCCCCTGTCCCGGCGTCGACGGCCGAGCCGCGTCGCCGGCCGTGGCACCGCCGCCTGCCGACGGCGGCCCTCTACGTGGTGCTGTCGATCATGACGCTGGCCATCGTGCTGCCCCTGCTCTGGATCGTGCTGACCTCGTTCAAGACCGACTTCGATGCCATCAGCCGGCCGGCGTCGCCGATCCCCGACCCGTTCACCGTCGAGGCCTACCAGACCCTGTCGAGCGGGCAGCAGCCCATCTTCCGCTGGTTCCTCAACAGCCTCGCCGCCGGTGCCCTGCAGACCGTGATCATCCTCGTCACGGCCTCGCTCGGCGCCTACGCGCTGGCGCGGCTCGAGTTCCGCGGCAAGAAGGTCGTCTTCGGCATGATCGTCGCGACCCTGCTCGTGCCGCCGGTCATCTTCCTCATCCCGAACTACCTCATCGTGCAGAACCTGGGCTGGCTCGACACCATCTGGGCGATCACCGTGCCCGGCTCGGCCGGCGCGTTCGGCATCTTCTTCCTCCGGCAGTTCTTCGTCGGGCTCCCGACCGAGATCGAGGAGGCGGCCCGTCTCGACGGCGCCGGCGACCTCCGCATCTTCGCGCAGATCGTCATCCCGTTGTCCCGCCCTGCCCTCGCGACCCTCGCCGTGCTGAGCTTCCTGTCGAACTGGAACGACTTCCTCTGGCCGGTCTACGTGCTGCTCAGCCCCGAGAACCTCACCCTGCAGCCCGGGCTCTCCGTGCTGTCGGGCGCCTACTCGACCCACTTCGGCATCGTGATGGCGGGGGCGGTCATCGCCTCGGTGCCCGTGCTGGTGCTCTTCACCCTCGCCCAGCGTCA
Source organism: Frigoribacterium faeni (assembly GCF_011761235.1). Classification (GTDB taxonomy): domain Bacteria; phylum Actinomycetota; class Actinomycetes; order Actinomycetales; family Microbacteriaceae; genus Frigoribacterium; species Frigoribacterium faeni_A. Next base: position 1,272,299 of record NZ_JAAOYW010000001.1, on the reverse strand, counting down.
GATCGTCGACAGCGTCGCGGCCTCGGGCGTGAAGGGCTGACGACCCGGGCCCACGGGCCCGGGGGAGCGTGCCTGCCCGTCGTCGGGCAGGTCCGCCCCGGTCGACGGAGACCGGGGCACGCCCGCGAGGAGGCGGGCCCACCATGAAGACACGACCCAGGATCATCCGAGCGGCGCTCGCCGGCGCGGGAGCCCTGCTCCTCGCCGTCGGGCTCGCCGTGCCCCTCGCGACGGCGCCGGGCGCCCCCGCTGAGGCCGCCGCCGCGTGCACCCTCGCCAACCCGATCTCGAACGGCGCCGACCCCTCCGTCTGGTACCGCGGCGGGGTCTACTACCTCGCCCAGTCCGACGGGGCGAGGTCCATCTCGCTGAAGGCGTCCCGCACCCTCGGCGGGCTCTCGACCGCGACGGCGCGCACGATCTTCACCGCGCCGACCGGCACGGACCACAGCGCCCAGACCTGGGCGCCCGAGCTCGAGTACCTCGACGGCCGGTGGATCGTCTACTACGCCGCCGCGACCGAGCGCGGCTCGTTCGACGCGACGAACGACACCCACCGCATGTTCGCCATCACGGCGAACAGCCAGGACCCGCTCGGCACGTGGTCGTTCGCCGGCAAGATCGCCGACTCGACCGACCAGTGGGCCATCGACGGCACTGTGTTCCGCTACCAGGACAGCTGGTGGATGCTCTGGTCGGGCACGCCCACGGGCAACGGCGGCCGGGCGCCGCAGCAGATCTACATCGCCCACATGAGCGACCCGCTGCACATCGACCAGGACCACCGCCGCCTCATCGGCAACCCGGACCAGACCTGGGAGACGAGCCGGCAGGCGATCATGGAGGGCCCTGAGGCCTGGATCAGCCCGAACGGCACCCTGTCGATCGTGTACAACGCGAACGCCTCGTGGACCTCGTCGTACGCGCTCGGCATGCTCGTCTACAAGGGCGGCGACCTGACGACCTACCTGTCCTACACGAAGCGCGGCCCGGTCTTCTCGTCGGGCGGCGGCGTGTACGGCCCCGGCGGCGAGTCGATCCCGGTGCCCGGGGCGAACGGCGTCAACTGGAACGTCTACCACGCGAAGACCTCGTCGGCCGACGGCTGGGACGACCGCAAGGTCTTCGCGCAGCCGGTGCCCTGGGCCGCGGACGGGACACCGGCCTTCGGCACCCCGACCGGCTCCGCGGGCTACGACGAGGCGCTGCAGCAGCGCTGCTGAGCTGAGGAGGCGCGGGCGGGGCACGTGGTCCCGCCCGCGCCGTCTCCCCGGCCCGGGTCCGTCCTCGACCGCCCCCCGACGGGGGCCGGGTGCATCATGGGACGCATGGCACACCTCCTCGTCACCGGTTCCTCCGACGGCCTCGGGCACGGCTCCTCCGCCGCCCTCCTCGACCAGGGGCACGACGTCGTCGTGCACGTCCGGGGCGAGCAGCGCAGGGAGGCGGTGGCCGAGCTCGTCGAGCGGGGCGCGGGCCTGCTCGTCGCCGACTTCGGGGTGCGCGACGACGTCCTCCGAGCCGCTCGCGAGCTGAACGAGGGCCGGGCGCTCGATGCCGTCGTGCACAACGCGGGCGTCTACTCGGGCGCGCCGCTGATCCCGGTCAACGTGGTCGCCCCCTACCTGCTCACCGCCCTGCTCGAGCACCCGACGCGGCACGTGTACCTCAGCAGCGGCATGCACCGCAGCGGCACCGCCTCGCTCGACAGCATCGACTGGACGGGCGACCGCGCCACCGGCACCTACGCCGACAGCAAGCTGCTGGTCACGGCCCTGTCGGCCGCGGTCGCGCGCCGCTCGCCCGGCCTGTTCACCGCCTCCGTCGACCCCGGCTGGGTGGCGACCAAGATGGGCGGCCCGTCCGCCCCGGACGACTTCGAGCTCGGCCACCGCACGCAGGACCGGCTGGCCGTGGGCGAGGGGCCCGAGTCCGACGTCAGCGGCGCGCACTGGCACCACGACCGGCGCCAGCAGCCCGAGGCGGCGGCGCTCGACGAGGCGTTCCAGGACGACCTGCTCGCCGCCCTCGAGCAGGCGACCGGGGTGGCGCTCCCCGAGCGCTGACCGGGGGCTCCTGACCCCGGACGGCGCCTAGGCAACGGGCGACGCGCATGGCGACAGGTGTAGCCTGGACGCCGACTTCGTGCGGTTGCATGGAGTCGGGACTCGCCGCACCGCACCGCTCCGAGCCCTTCATCGTCGAAGTCAGGAGACTCCCGTGACCACCTCAGCCACCACCGCCCGCTTCACCGACAAGGTCGTCCTCATCACGGGCGGGGGCTCCGGCCTCGGCCGTGCCGCCGCCGTCCGCCTCGCGGCCGAGGGCGCCCGGCTCGCCCTCGTCGACGTGAGCGAGAAGGGCCTCGCCGACAGCGTCGAGGCCGTCACCTCGTCGACGCCCGGCGCCGAGGTGCTGACGGTCGTCGCCGACGTGTCGAAGGAGGCGGAGGTCGACTCGTACGTGTCCGCCACCGTCGAGCGCTTCGGCCGCATCGACGGCTTCTTCAACAACGCCGGCATCGAGGGGCGCCAGAACCTCACCGAGGACTTCACCGCCGACGAGTTCGACAAGGTCGTCGCCATCAACCTGCGCGGCGTGTTCCTCGGCCTCGAGAAGGTGCTCGCGGTGATGCGCCGCCAGGGCTCCGGCATGGTCGTCAACACCGCCAGCGTCGGCGGCATCCGCGGCGTCGGCAACCAGTCCGGCTACGCCGCCGCCAAGCACGGCGTCGTCGGCCTGACCCGCAACTCGGCCGTCGAGTACGGCCAGTTCGGCATCCGCATCAACGCGATCGCCCCCGGCGCCATCTGGACCCCGATGGTCGAGGCGTCGATGAAGCAGATCAGCGCGGACGACCCCCGCGGCGCCGCCGAGGAGTTCATCCAGGGCAACCCGACGAAGCGCTACGGCGAGGCGCCCGAGATCGCGTCGGTCGTCGCGTTCCTGCTCTCGGACGACGCCGCCTACGTCAACGCCGCCGTCGTTCCGATCGACGGCGGGCAGTCCGCGAAGTACTGACCCGCCCGGCCGGCGAGCCTGCGCCGTCGCCCGGCCGCACCCGCTCCCGGCCGCGCGACCCGCGCCTCCGTGCCTGCTCGAGGGCGGGTCTTCCGGCTCGAGGGCGGGTCCGCGCCGACCCGCCCTCGGTCCGGAACGCCCGCCCTCGACCGCCGGGAGGCGCGGCGGCGTAGAACGGACCCGTGTCCGCCGCCCCGCCCCTGCCGCACCGTCCCGTCACGCAGCACGACTGGCGCGAGGTGGTCGGCCTGCACTGGCGGGTCGAGCCCGACCGGGTCGCCCCGCTCGTGCCGCCCGGCACGCGGCCCGACGAGCACGACGGCGCGGCGTGGACGAGCCTCGTGGCCTACCGCTTCGTCGACAGCACGGTGCCGCCGCTGCCCCGGCTCGGACGGCTCGGCACGATGACCGAGATCGTGGTGCAGATCGCGACCGTCGACGCCCGAGGTCGGCAGGGCATCGCCTACCGCTCCATCGACACGCAGCACCTCCCTGCCGTGCTCGCGGCGCGCACGATCGGCCTGCCCTACGTGTGGGCGCGGGCGGGCTCCCGGGTGCGTCCGGGCGACGTCGCCCACCGCACGCAGCGGCACCGAGGAGGCGCGGGCAGCCTCGTGCGCGTCGCCCCGACCGACGAGGCGGTCGCCCCGAGCCCCGCCCGCGAGTTCTTGACCGAGCGCTGGGGCGTGCACGCCGCCTCCTTCGGATCGACCCGCTGGTGGCGTCGCGCCCACGAGCCCTGGCCGCTGCGCGCCGCGACTGTGACCCGGCTGGACGACGAGCTGCTGGCGGCCGCGGGCCTGCCCGGGCTGGTCGACCGCGAGCCCGACCTCACGACATGGTCGCCCGGCGTCGTGGTGCGGTACTCGCGCGGCTGACGGGCTCCGGGCGCGACGAGACCCCTCGGTGCCGCGTCCGCCGCCGTGCGTGCACGGCGATCTCGGCGGTCCCGAGGGGTCTCGACGGAGCTGGCCGCGGGAGCGGCGGCCGACGCCGGTGCTAGTGCTTGGGCGGGCCCGGCTTGGGGTGCCCGGGGATCGAGTCGCCCGACATGTTCAGGTCGGCGGGGTCGACCTCCACGGTGCCGACGTCGTCGGGGCCGCCGGTGCCCGGCAGGGTCTGGACGGCGTCCTCGTCGATGTCGTCGTCGACCGCGGGGGAGTCGGAGACGGGCGACGACTGCATCTCGTCGGTCGTCTCCTCGCTGCGCGGGAAGTCGTTCGTGGGGTCGTCGGTGTCCGTCGTCGCGTCGGACGGAGTCGTGCTGCGATCGTCGTTGGTCATGGGCGCGAGCGTACGCCCCGGCCCCGGGGCCCCTGCCAGGCGGGGGCGGCAGGCCTGGTGCGGAGACGGGCTCCGCGCCATGATGGTCGCGTCGAGAGGAGCCCCCGTGGTGGACGCGGATGCAGGCGCGAGTTCGGGGCCGGCCGGGAACGGCGGAGGGACGCCTTCCGCGAGGGTGAAGGGTCCTGCCAGCTACTTCCCGTCGATCGAGAAGACCTACGGGCAGCCGATGGAGCACTGGTTCGCCGTGGTGCGTGCCGCCCCGGTCTCTCGACACGGCGAGATCGTGTCGTGGCTCAAGGCCGAGCACGGACTCGGGCACGGCCACGCGACCGCGATCGTGGCCCACGTGCGGTCGCAGGGAACGTCGCACCCCTGAGCGCCTCGCGGCACTCCAGAGTTGCGGAATCATTCGGTGATTCTAGCTAGAGTGGAGGAATGACCGCATCCGACCCCGGCGTCACCGACCCCCTCCGAGGCGAGCTCGACGAGCTGCGCGACTCCCTCGCCGGGGCCCTGGCCCGCCTCGACGCTCTCGAGCAGAGCCTCGCCGCCGGCCGTCCCGCCGACCCGTCCCCCGCCTCCTCGGCTCCTGCCGCCCCCTCGTCCGCCGACGTCTTCTGGGTGCTCGACGGCGTCAAGCAGCGCCTCGACCCGCCCGGGGGCGTCGTCTTCGCCGGCTCGGTCGCCGTGCCGGCCGGGCCCGTCGACTGGCAGATCACCCTGCCGACCGACGGCCTGCTCGCCGCCGACTGGGCGCAGTCGGCCCCGTCGCTGGCGGCCCTGGGCAACGCGACGCGCCTCGGCCTGCTGCAGGCGGTCGTGGGAGGCGCCGACACGGTCGCGCAGATCTCGGCCGAGGGCGGGCTGGGCTCGACCGGGCAGCTGTACCACCACCTCGGCCAACTCGTCGCGACCGGCTGGCTCGTGGCCGCCGGCCGCGGCCGCTACGCGGTGCCGCCCGAGCGCGTCGTGCCGCTGCTCGTGGTGCTCGGGGCGACGGGGCGGGCGTCGTGAGGGGGCCGGAGGCGACCCCTGAGAGGCCCGCGACGCCTGCGGGCCCCGCGACGCGCGCGGACAGCAGCCGCATCCGCAGCCGCCGCCGTGTCGCCGTCGCCGTCCTCGCCGGCGTGGCCGTGCTCGGCGTCGGAGCCGGCGCTGTCCCGCGGCCCCCGTCGCTCTCGACCGAGACGACCGGCGACCCGGCGCTGATCGAGCGGGTGCGCGACGGCCTGCCCGCCGGGGCCCACGACCGGCTCGCCGTCGCGGTCGTCGACGGCGACGAGGTGACCCGCGCCGAGTTCGGCACGGCCACGGGCCCGGGCGCCGCCGAGTTCGAGATCGGGTCGGTGACGAAGACGATCACCGCCTCCCTGTACGCCCTCGCCCTGCAGCGGGGCGAGGTGCAGCGCGACAGCACCCTCGGCGAGACGCTCGGGGTCACGGGCGACGCCGCGTCGATCACCCTGGAGCAGCTCGCGACGCAGCACGGCGGACTGCCGCGGCTGCCCGCCGACCTGTCCTTCACAGGACGCGTGCTGCTCGCGAACCTGACCGGTGCCGATCCGTACACCGACGACGTCGAGACGCTCGTCGACCGGGCGTCGCGGTCCACGGTCGACGACCAGCACCCCTACGCGTACTCGAACTTCGGCATGGCCCTGCTCGGCCAGGCGCTCGCCGCGGCGGCCGACACCCCGTGGGAGCAGCTCGTCGCCGACCGCGTGGCCGAGCCGCTCGGCCTGGTCGACACGTACGCGCCGGGCGACCCCGAGGGGCTGCGCCCGGGCGCCCCGACGGGCGTCACCGCCGCCGGCCGGCACGCCGACGCGTGGACCCTGCACGCCTACGGACCCGCGGGCGGCGTCCGCTCGACCCTCGACGACATGCTGACCTACACGGTCGCCCAGCGCGACGAGCGGGCACCCGGCGGCATCGCCACCGAGCCGCTCGTCGAGGCGGGCGACGGCGGGGGCGAGATCGGCTGGGCCTGGCAGACGACCCCGGGCGAGGGCGACGCCGGCCCGGTGACCTGGCACAACGGGATGACCGGGGGCTACGCGAGCTTCGTCGGCTTCGACCGCGACGCGGACCGCGCCGTGGTCGTGCTGAGCAGCTCGGCCGTCAGCCTCGACGACCTCGCCTTCGCCTTGCTCGAGGACGCCTCGTGACCGCGCTGTCCGCGGTGGTGGTCGGCCTCGTCGTGCTGGTCGTGACCGGGTCGTTCGCGGTGTCGGCCTGGGCGGACAGGGCGGCGCTCCGCTCGCGGAGCCGCGTCGACCTGCTCACCGGGGCGCTCGCCTCGGTCGTTGCCCTCGTGGTGCTGCACCAGCTCGCGCCGTGGAGCTCGGTGCCCGTGGCGCTCTGGCTGCTGCCGGTGCTGCTCGTCGCCGCCGGCGTGTCCGGGGCGGTGCTGCGCTGGCCGGGCCTGCCGTGGCTCCGGCCGGGCCGGTCGCGTCGTCGCGTGCTCGTCGACGCGGTGCTCGAGGTCGCCGTGGCGGCCGCCGTGGTCGTCGTGCTCGTCGTCCTCTGACGGGCCCGCCCCTCACGCTCTGACGTGCCCGACGCCCACGACGCGGCTCACGGGTGACGGTCGAGGACCGCCTGGAGGGTCGCGGGGTCGGGGCGCCCCTCGACCCCGACCGCCGCGGCCAGGCTGTCGAACGGGGTGGTGGAGCTGCCCACGGGGGCGGGCTCGGCCGCCGTCTTCCAGCCGACGTCGAGCCGGTCGAGCGCGAGCTCGAGGAACGCGCCCGTGCTGTACATGAGGTCGCGGGTCCAGAGGCGCTGCTGCTCGGGGTCGTCCCAGTAGGTGTCGATGCCCTCGACGAAGCTGATGGTCGGCTTGGCGGCGGCGTCGCCGGCGATGTCGTAGCGCTTCTCGACGTAGGTCGCCGAGCCCTCGATCGCTTCGATGTCGTTCGTGGGCGCGAGCTGGGGCCAGCGGGCGAGGCGTTCCTGCCGCAGCACGGCGAAGTCCGTCGCGAGCGACCTCAGCTCGGTCGGGTCGGTCGTCGCCATCATCTCGTCGAGGACGGACAGCTCGGCGCGCAGCAGGCTGCGGTGGTCGTCGGTGTGCGGGTAGTCCTCGAGGAACCCGCCGGCGTCGAAGTCCCACCGCGGCCCGGAGCGCGGGGCCACCTCGACGCCCTGCACGGTGACGTGGAAGTTCTCGTGCAACAGGAACGCCGGGAACGACTGGCCGTTGCCCGGCCCGTCGGCGAGCAGCTCGTCGGTGTACCGCATCACCAGCACCTCGACGCCGTCGATCTGCTTCACCGAGAAGTTGCCGGGCAGGTGGGCCTTCCAGTCGCCGACGCCGAAGCGCTTGCTGACCACGACGTCGTCCAGCAGCGGTGCATCGGGCACGGTGACGTGCGCCATGCCCGAGGTGTCGACGACGCCGCTCATGTTGACGAGGATCGCGTACGACCAGTCGAGGGCGCCCGTCGTGGCGACGTGCAGGAGCACCACGGGCTGGTCCTCGTACCGGTAGGAGGCGGTCCAGATCGCCGCAGGATCGGCCGCGGTGACCTCGTACTGCTCGGCGAGCTGGGTGAGGACCTCGTGGTCGAGGTCGTCCATCGCCTCCCAGCTGTCGGGCGACGGGCCGACCAGGCGCCAGGTCACGACGCCGGCGACCACGACCAGGGCGAGGACGAGGGCGCCGCCGACGACTCGACGGACGATGCGCCAGGGGGACCGACGGGCTCTCTTCGCAGTCATGCGCGGAACATATCAGATGTGACGTGGCGCGTCCCTGCGAGAGCAGGGGCCCCGGCCCGCGCTAGGTGATGGTGATGGGCGTCCCGAGCGGCAGCATGCCCGCGAGCTCGCTGATGTCGGCGTTCGAGAGCCGGATGCAGCCGTGGCTCGCGGCCTGGCCGATGCTCGACTCGTCGTCCGTGCCGTGCAGGCCGATCTGGCCCGGGCCGCCGCCGAACGAGTTCAGCGCGTCCGAGAAGGCTGAGAGGCCGTACGCGTAGGGGCCGTAGCCCTGGTTCGTGGGCGCGAGCAGCTCGGTCAGGTAGAACGAGCCGGTCGGCGTGGGGGTGCCGCCCGTGCCGGTGGCGACCGAGAACGACTTCTTCTCGACCCCGGCGTCGTACAGCACGAGGGTGTTGGTGCTCGTCGACGCGACGAGAGAGTAGGAGGTGGTGGTCAGGGACACCGCGGAGGCCGGCACCCAGCCCGTGCTGCCGTTCGGCCGCTGGGCGAGGGCGACGTTCACCCAGTCGCCCTCCTGGCCGACCACGAGCAGGACGAGCGGCGCTCCGCTGGGCTGGGGGTTCGACAGCGTCGTCACGACGGCGCCGTCGGGGCCGTCGTGCACCTCGACCGAGCCGCCGGTCGCGCTGGCGATCGTCGACGACGTGGGCACGGCGGGGTCGGCGCTCAGCGTCGGCGTGGGGGCCGGTGCGCTGGCCGACGGCGTCGCGCTCGCCGTCGGGGTCGGGCGCTCGGGCTCGTCCTCGGGCGCGGAGCACCCGGCGAGCAGCACGGCGGAGAGGACGACGGCGGTGACGGGGACGAGGCGACGGAGCACGGGGTCAGTCTAGGACGTGACGAACGCTCGGCATGGGGCGGCGGGCGCCCGCCACGGGACGCGGGAGGCGCGCGACCGGGTGCCGGGCGGGCGTCGGGGAGCCGACCCGCGCCTCCTACGCGACCCGCCGCTGCAGCTCGCGCTCGATGTCGAGGGCGAACTCGCGCAGGGTCTCGACGGCCAGGTCGGCGACGTCGCGGGGCCGCGGGTCGAAGACGCAGAGGGCCCCGATGCGGGTGCCGTCGAAGGTGTGCACCGGCCAGCCCGCGTAGAAGCGGATGTCGGTGCGGGGCACGTCGAGCCCCTCCTGCCAGGCGTCGGCGACGATGAACGGCTCGTCCGAGCGGATCGTCGTGGCGCAGAACGACTCGCTGAGCGGCAGGGCACGGCTCGACCCGAGCGTGCTCACGACGGCCCACTGGTGGTCGTCGAGCACGAGGTCGAACGCGGCCCCGTCGGTCGCGAACGCCGCCCGGGCACGGTCCGCGATCTCGCGGAAGGCGGCCTCCGGCTCGGGCTGCACGAGGCCGGAGGCGGCGATGGCCTCGAGGCGGGTGCGCTCGTCCTGCGGGGCGCTCCGGGCCCGCTGCGGCGAGTCGACGCGCGCCCGCTGGGCGTGCAGCAGCGGGGCCACGTGCTCGGTGACGGCCTCGGCCCACGCGTCGTAGAGCCGCTCGACGGGGTCGTCGACGCCGACGGGCACGGACCCCGGGTGCGCGGCGGCACCGGGCCCGGCCGCGGGGGTCGCGGGCGACGCGGACGGCACGGCGGGCAGCGCCAGGTGGGTGACGCGCGCGTGCTCGCCGCAGACCTGGTCGGCGACGTCGCGCAGCAGCCGCGCGTGGTGCTCGGCCGAGGGCGAGGCGCGCAGCCCGAAGGCGCTCAGCGCGTCGTCGAGCGGGGCCGACGCGACCACCACGCGGGCGCACGGCCGCAGGCGCGGCACGAGCGAGGTGAGCAGGGCGTCGAGGTCACGGGCCCAGGCCCGCGGCGAGCGCAGGCGGACGGCGTCGGCCGCGCCGACGGTGACGACGACGACGTCCCAGTTCTCGAGGAACACGCTGTCGAGGGCGTCGCGGATCGCGGGGAGGCGGTGGCTGGGCTCCGCGAGGACGGCCACGTGCGAGCCGCGTCCCGTGCGGCGGGCCAGCCGCCGCGAGACCCTGCCCGGCAGCGCGAGCTCGTGCGAGGTGGTGCCCCAGCCGACCGCGGGGCCGGTGCCGACGACGAGCACCCGGTCGGGGTCGACGCCGGCGCCCGCGCCGAACGGCACGTCGTGGGGCCGCGGCGTCGAGGTCGCGCGGGCCGAGAGCAGGGCCAGGCGCGCGGCGGAGGCGGGGGAGCGGAGGAGGCGGCCGGCGGCGTTCACGGGGCGGCCCGGTCGGTCGTGTCGGCGGGCCTCGTCCTGGCCATCGCGTGCCTCCCTGATCCGGCGGAGCCCGCGATCCGGTGTGCAGCGGTGCTGCCTCGCGGGCGGCGCCAGCACGGCGCCGCCCTCCCACGGTAGCCAGGGCGGGCCGGGCAGACAAGGCTGTCCGCCTCTCTCGCAGCGAGCTGCCGGGCAGGGGCGCACCGGTGTCGGCCGCACCGCCTACCATCGCCCGGATGCCCGCCTCCCGCACCCGCACCTCCTCGTCCCCCGCCGTCGACCCCGGCGAGCTCCCCGACGGCTTCGTGCGCGTGCGCGGCGCCCGCGAGAACAACCTCCGCGACGTCGACGTCGACGTGCCCCGCGACCGCATCGTCGCGTTCACCGGCGTCTCCGGCTCGGGCAAGTCGTCGCTCGCGTTCGGGACGGTCTTCGCCGAGGCGCAGCGCCGGTTCCTCGAGTCGGTCGCCCCCTACGCCCGCCGGCTCATCGCCCAGGGCGGCACCCCGCACGTCGACTCGATCACCGGCCTGCCGCCCGCCGTCGCCCTGCAGCAGCGGCGCGGCGCCCCCAGCTCGCGCTCGACCGTCGGCACCCTCACCACGCTGTCGAACTCGACGCGCATGCTCTGGTCGCGCGCCGGCAGCTACCCCGAGGGCGCCGAGCGCCTCGAGTCGGACTCGTTCTCGCCGAACACCGTCGCCGGCGCCTGCCCGCGCTGCCACGGCCTCGGCACCGCGCACGAGGTCACCGAGGCGTCCGCCGTGCACGACGACTCCCTGAGCATCCGCGAGGGCGCCATCGCCGCCTGGCCGGGGGCCTGGCAGGGCAAGAACCTGCGTGACGTCACGGCCGTGCTCGGCCACGACATCGACCGGCCGTGGCGCGAGCTGCCGAAGGCCGACCGCGACTGGCTGCTCTTCACCGACGAGCAGCCCGTCGTCGAGGTCGTGCCGCAGCGCGACCGCGTGGCCAAGCCGTACAAGGGCCGGTTCTGGAGCGCCCGCGCCTTCGTGCTGCACACCCTCGCCGACTCGCAGAGCGAGACGCAGCGCACCAAGGTGCTGCAGTACGTCGAGTCCGGGCCCTGCTCGCTCTGCGGCGGCACCGGGCTCACGCGGGCGGCGCTCGCCGTGACCTTCGCGGGCCGCACGATCGCCGAGCTGAACGGGCTGCCGCTGTCGGAGGTCGCCCACGTGCTGCGGCCCACCGCCGAGCTCACGACGGCGACGGCGGCGACGTCGCGCGCGTCGTCGGGCGAGCGGACGGAGGTGGCGGTCACGATCGCCCGCGACCTGCTGTCCCGCGTCGAGGTGCTCACCGGCCTCGGGCTCGGCTACCTCAGCCTCGACCGGGCGACCCCGACGCTGTCCCCGGGCGAGATGCAGCGGCTGCGCATCGCCACCCAGCTGCGCAGCGGCCTGTTCGGCGTCGTCTACGTGCTCGACGAGCCGAGCGCGGGGCTGCACCCCGCCGACGCCGAGTCGCTCGTCGAGGTGCTCGAGGCCCTGCGCGCCGGCGGCAACAGCGTCTTCGTCGTCGAGCACGACATGGAGATCGTGCGGCGGGCCGACTGGGTCGTCGACGTGGGGCCGGGCGCCGGCTCCGGCGGCGGCGAGGTGCTCTACAGCGGGCCCGTCGCGGGGCTGGCCGACGTCGAGGCGTCGGTCACCCGGCGGTTCCTCTCCGCTCGCGGCGCGTCTGCCCGCGGCGACGCGGGGGCCGAGGAGGCGCGCTCGGCCGAGAGCGCCGCCCGCGTCCCGACCGCGTGGCTCGAGCTGCGCGACGTCGCCCGTCACAACCTCCGGGCCCTCGACGTCGACGTGCCCCTCGGGGTGCTCACCGCCGTCACGGGCGTCTCCGGCTCCGGCAAGTCGAGCCTGGTCGGCGGCGTGCTCGCCGAGCGGGCCACCGAGCACCCGCTCGTCGACCGCGTCGTGCAGGTCGACCAGGCTCCCATCGGGCGCACCCCGCGCTCGAACCTCGCGACCTACACCGGCCTGTTCGACGCGGTCCGCGCCTCCTTCGCGGCCACCGACGAGGCCAGGGCCCGCGGCTGGGGCGCGGGGCGCTTCTCGTTCAACGTGGTCGGCGGCCGGTGCGAGGTCTGCCAGGGCGAGGGCTCGGTCACGGTCGAGCTGCTGTTCCTGCCCGGCAGCTGGGCGCCCTGCCCCGAGTGCCACGGCGCCCGGTACACCGCCGAGACCCTCGAGGTGACCTGGCACGGGGCGACCATCGCCGACGTGCTCGGCATGACCGTCGACGAGGCCGAGGGGTTCCTCGCCGACGTGCCGGCCGCCTCCCGCGCGCTGTCGACGCTGCGCCAGGTCGGCCTCGGCTACCTGCGGCTGGGGCAGCCGGCGCCCGAGCTGTCGGGCGGCGAGGCGCAGCGCATCAAGCTCGCCACCGAGCTGCAGCGCATGCGCGGCGGCCACACCCTCTACCTGCTCGACGAGCCGACGACCGGCCTGCACCCCGCCGACGTCGAGCTGCTCGTGGCGCAGCTGCAGCGGCTCGTCGACGCCGGCAGCACGGTCGTCGTGGTCGAGCACGCGATGGACGTCGTCGCCGCGGCCGACCACGTGATCGACCTCGGACCGGGCGGGGGAGACGCGGGCGGGCAGGTCGTCGCCACGGGCTCGCCGCGCGACGTCGCCGCCTCGGCCGAGAGCCGGACGGCGCCGTACCTGGCGCGCGCGCTCGGGCGCTGAGGTCGCGGCGGGTGCGGGCATGCCCCGCGCATCTCCCAGCTATTCCCCACCTGGCGGGCGTGCACCGAGTGCGTCGCTGCACTTAGTGTAGGCAGGTGCCCTCGACCGCTCCCGCCCCGGACCGCCGCGCCGCCCTCAAGGCCCGGCACCGTCAGGCGATCCTCGACGCCGCCGACGCGCTGATCGCCGAGCGGGGCGCCCCGCGGTTCGGCGTCGACGAGCTGGCCGAGCGCGCCGACGTGTCGCGCCGCACGATCTTCAACCACTTCGCCGGCCTCGACGAGGTCGTGATGACGCTCTGCACCGCGGCGCTCACCGACGCGATCGACGAGTTCCGGGCGGCCACGACGGCCGTCGCGACCACGGCCGCGGCCGGCACCCGCTCCTCCTTGTTCGACGAGGTGGTGCTCGCGCTGCGCAGCATCGACCTGCCCGCGGTCGTCGCCTACCTCTGGCGCGTGCTCGACGGCGACGCCGAGGCGAACGGCGCCAACAAGGGCGTGCAGGACGTCTTCTCGCGCGCCACCGAGCACCTCGCCGCCGACGCCGCCCGCCGCAGCATCGACGTCGACCAGCTCGACGTCGAGCTGCTCGTCAGCTCGCTGCTGCACGGCATCGCCGTGATCGCCGAGCACTGGGTCCGCCGTACCGACGGCGCCCTCGACGCCGAGGGCCGGGCCGTCTGGGCCGAGCTGCTCGACCGCCTCGTGACGAGCGTGCGCACCGGCTACGCGCCGACCGCCTCCCCACCGGCCGCCTGACCCGCCCGACCCGACCCCCACCTCCTTCTCGACGACGCGACGCGAGGCTCCCCCCGGACCGACCACCGGCCCACCGCACCGCACCACCGCACCACCTGGAGGACGACCACATGGCATCCCTGCTCTACCGACTCGGCCGGCTCGCGGCCCGACGCGCCTGGGTGGTGATCGCCGCGTGGGTCGTCGTGCTCGGCCTCGCCGGCGGCTCGTTCGCCCTCTTCGGCGGCACGCTCACCTCGGCCGTGAGCATCCCCGGCACGAAGACGCAGGAGGTCTCCGACCAGCTCGCCGAGAAGTTCCCGCAGGCGAGCGGCGGCACCGGGTCGGTCGTCTTCACGACGAGCGACGACAGCGCGTTCACCGCCGACCAGCAGGCCGACGTCGTCGACCTGCTCGACAGCACGACCGAGCTCGACGACGTCAAGGCCACGGTCGACCCGTTCGCCACCCAGGCGCAGCTCGCCGACCAGCAGACGCAGATCGAGTCGGGCCGCCAGCAGATCAGCGCCGGCCGTGCCCAGCTCGAGTCCGGCCAGCAGCAGATCGACGCCGCGCAGGCCCAGCTGACCGCCGGCCAGCAGCAGCTCGACGCGGCCCGTGCCCAGGCCGAGGCCGCCGGCCAGCTCGCGGTCGCCCAGGCGCAGCTCGACGCCCAGCAGGCCCAGATCACCGCGGGCCAGCAGCAGCTCGACGCCCAGCAGGCCACGCTCGACTCGAGCCGCACCGAGCTCGAGACGCAGGAGTCGACCCTCGAGGACGGCGCCTCGCTGCTCGCCCTCTCGTCCGGCATCCGCCAGGTCTCCGAGGACGGCACCACGGCCGTCGCCACCATCCAGTTCGACAAGGCGCTGAACCTCGTGCCCAGCGAGGCGAAGGAGGCGGTGGTCGCCCACCTCGAGGACGCGGACATCGCGGGCGTCGAGGTCGAGGTCTCGAACGACATCGCCGCCACCATCCCCGAGATCCTCGGCCCGGGCGAGGTCGCGGGCGTCGTCATCGCCGCGATCGTGCTCTTCGTCATGCTCGGCACCCTGATCGGCGCCGGCCTGCCCCTGCTCAACGCCCTGATCGGCGTCGGGGTCGGCGTGCTCGCCTCGCTGTCGCTCTCGGGCGCCGTCGAGATGCTCTCGGTCACGCCGGTGCTGGGGGTGATGCTCGGCCTGGCGGTCGGCATCGACTACTCGCTGTTCATCCTCAACCGGCACCGCACGCAGCTCAAGGCGGGCGTGCCGCTGCACGAGTCGATCGGGCTGGCCAACGGCACGTCGGGCAACGCGGTCGTCTTCGCCGGCTCGACCGTGCTCATCGCGCTGCTCGCGCTGAACCTGACGGGCATCCCGTTCCTCGGCCTGATGGGCACCGTCGGCGCGGTCTGCGTCTTCGTCGCCATCCTCATCGCCATCACGCTGACCCCGGCGCTGCTGCGCCTCGTCGGCCCGCGCATCCTCACCAAGAAGGCGCGCGCGGCCGTCGGCCGCACCGGTGCCGTGAAGGTGCCGTCGAAGCCCATGGGCACCGGTCGTGCCGTGCTCACGCTCGTCGCCGGCGTGGCGGTGCTGCTGATCATCGCGATCCCCGCGCTGTCGATGCGCCTCGGCCTGCCCGCCGGGTCGTCCGAGCCCGTCGACTCGAGCGCCTACAAGGCCTACAAGATCGTCGAGGACAAGTTCGGCGCCGGCGTCAACGGGCCGCTGCTCGTGGTCGCCGACCTCGACCAGGCCGTGTCGGACGACGAGCTCGTCGCCGAGCAGGTGCGCGTCGGCACCGAGCTGGCCGCGCAGGACGACGTCGCCGCCATCGCCCCGATCGGCGCGTCCGACGACGACACCCTGCTCGCGTTCCAGGTCGTGCCCGAGGGCGGGCCGACCGCCGAGTCGACCGAGCAGCTCGTGCGCGACCTGCGCGCGCTCGACGTCGAGGGCGTCTCGTCGCTCGGCGTGGCCGGCAACGCTTCGGGCAACATCGACGTCAGCGAGAAGCTCGCCGCGGCCCTGCCGCTGTACCTGCTCGTCGTCGTCGGCCTGTCGCTGATCATCCTGGTGTTCGTGTTCCGGTCGATCCTCGTGCCGGTGACGGCGACCCTCGGGTTCGTGCTCTCGCTGTTCGCCGCGTTCGGCGGCGTGACGGCGGTGTTCCAGTGGGGCTGGCTCGCGCCCGTCTTCGGCGTGCACGACCCCGGGCCCATCCTGAGCTTCCTGCCGATCCTCATGGTCGGCGTGCTCTTCGGGCTCGCGATGGACTACCAGCTGTTCCTCGTCAGCGGCATGCGCGAGTCGTACGCCCACGGGTCGCCGGCGCGCCTCGCCGTGCAGCGCGGCGTGCACGCCGGACGCACC
Organism: Frigoribacterium faeni; assembly: GCF_011761235.1. Lineage (GTDB taxonomy): Bacteria > Actinomycetota > Actinomycetes > Actinomycetales > Microbacteriaceae > Frigoribacterium > Frigoribacterium faeni_A. The sequence goes on along the minus strand of NZ_JAAOYW010000001.1, from coordinate 1,256,271 downwards.
GTCGTCATCGCGGCGGCGCTGATCATGGCGGCGGTGTTCTCGGGCTTCGTGTTCTCGAACTCCGTGATGATCCAGTCGATCGGCCTGGGGCTCGCCCTCGGCGTGCTCGTCGACGCGTTCGTCGTGCGCCTGCTGCTCATCCCCGCGGTGATGCACCTGCTCGGCGACGCCGCCTGGTGGCTGCCGAAGTGGCTCGACCGCATCCTGCCCGACGTCGACGTGGAGGGCGCGTCGCTCGAGCGCTCGCAGCCGGCCGGCGACGGCGCGGGGCACGGGGCGGGCGAGGGCGAGGGCGACGGGCACGCGCACGGGCACGTCTCGCACGTGGCGGCCGACGCCCCGGTCGACGCCGACACGGCGACCCGGCACCACGGGGACGGCGTCCACCGGGCGTGACCCGGGCCCCGGGCCGCGGCCCGGGCGTCTCGGTCGAGGGCGGGTATTCCGGGCCGAGGGCGGGTCGGCGGCCACCCGCCCTCGGCCCGGAACGCCCGCCCTCGACCCGCGGGACGTACCCCGCGAGGAGGCGCCCGCTGGGAGGCCGGTCAGCCGCGCGTTCGTAGTGTCGGCGGTGCCTCGTAGTGTCCGTCGAGCCCCCGCCGTCCGGGGGCACCGCGCCGAGGCCCTGCGAGGAGCCACCCATGACCACTGCCGTCGACCCCGCCCGTCCGACGATCTTCTTCCTGCACGCCCTCGGCATGAGCGCGCGCGAGTTCGACGGCGTCGCCGCCCGGCTCGCCGACACGGCCGACGTGGTCGCGCTCGACCTGCCCGGCTTCGGCGACGCGAGCGCCGCCTCCGGCGTCTCGGTGGCCGACATGGCCGCGCTCGTCGTGCGCAAGGTGCGGCGCCACGCGCCCGCCCGCTGGCTGCTCGTCGGCCACAGCATGGGCGGCAAGGTCGCGTCGGTCGTGGCGTCGCGGGCCCTCGCCGGCGAGCACGGCCTGTTCGGCCTGAGCGGCGTCGTGCTGCTCGCGGCGTCGCCCCCGACGCCCGAGCCGATGAGCGACGACGACCGCGCCGAGAAGCGCGCCATGGCCGACGGCGGCGCGCTCGACGCCGGGTCGGCCCGGTCGTTCGTCGACGCCAACGTGGGGGCGCCGCTCGACCCGGCGTCCGACTCCGTCGCGGTCGCCGACGTGCAGCGCGCCTCGGCCGAGGCCTGGACGGCGTGGTTCGACCGCGGCAGCCGCGAAGACTGGTCCGCGACGGTCGGCGTGCTCGACGTGCCCGCCGTCGTCCTCGCCGGCGGCAGCGACGGCGACCTCGGCGAGTCGGCACAGCGCCAGCTCAACGGGCCGGTCTACCCGCGGGCCCGCGTGCAGGTCCTCGAGGGTGCCGGGCACCTCCTGCCGCTCGAGCGCCCCGACGAGGTCGCCGAGGCGATCCGCGCGTTCTGGCGCGACGAGGCCGGCACCGGCCCGGTCGTGCCCGTCGACGTGGTCCGCACCCTCGCCTCCTCGCGCGTCAGCACCCAGACGCGGGCGCTGCACGCCCGTCGCGTCCTCGCCGACGACCCCCGCTACCGCCCCGTCGCGCTCGACGAGGCGCAGCTCCAGACCCTCCGCGAGCTGAGCGACCGCGTCGTGCCGCAGCGGGCGCCCGAGCCGCGGCAGGCGATCGACCTCGCCGCCCGGGTCGACGCCCAGGTCGGCTCCGGCCGCGGCGACGGCTGGCGCAACGCCGCCCTGCCGCCCGACCCCGAGGCGTACCGCCGCGGGCTCGACGAGCTGGCCGGCTTCGGCGACCTCCCGCGGGCCGAGCAGGACGCCCTCGTCACGGCGGTCATCGCCGGCGAGCACGAGCCCCGAGCAGACGACTTCACCGCCGAGCAGATGACCCTCTGGTTCGAGGACTGCCGGGTCGACCTCGTGCGCACCTGGCTCTCGCACCCCGCGACGATGTCGCGCATCGGCTACGACGGCTACGCGAACGGCGGCGACGGGCCGCGCTTCCAGGGCTTCCAGCTGCTGGCCGCCGATGCCCGAGAAGCCTGGGAACCGACCATGGAGGCAACACGATGAAGCTCGACGGCATGACCACCTACGGCCACGACGAGATCGTGGACGCCGTCGTCGTGGGCACCGGCGCGGGAGGCGCGCCCCTGTTGGCGAAGCTGGCCGCGGCGGGCCTGCGCGTCGTCGCGATCGAGGCGGGGCCGAACTTCGACCCCGAGCAGTTCACGAACGACGAGGACGCCGGCACCGCCATCAACTGGATGGACGAGCGCCTCAGCGACGGCGACGACCCGAACGCCTTCGGCCCGAACAACTCGGGCAAGGGCGTCGGCGGCTCCACCCTGCACTGGGGCGCCTTCGTGCCGCGCCCGGACGAGCGCGACCTGCACCTCAAGAGCGAGACCGGCCAGGGCGTCGACTGGCCCGTCGACTCCGCCGAGGTGACCGGCTACATCGAGCAGGTCGAGGCCTTCGTCGGCGTCTCCGGCCCGAGCGACTACCCGTGGGATCCTTCGCGGCGCTACGAGTACCCGCCCGCCGGGCGCAACGCCGCCGCCGACATGATGGTCCGCGGCTGCGACGCCGTCGGCATCCGCACCGCCGACGCGCCCGAGGCGCTCATCACGCACGACCACCAGCAGGAGCACGTGGGCCTGCGCCACGCCTGCGTCAGCTGCGGCAGCTGCCACCAGGGCTGCCGCAACGGCGCCAAGGTCAGCATGGACGTCACGTACCTGCCGAGCGCGGTCGCGCACGGGGCCGAGATCCGGCCCGACTCGACGGTGACCGGCATCGACGTCGACGAGCACGGCGAGGTCACGGCGGTCGTCTACGTGCACGACGGGGTCGAGCACCGTCAGCGCACCGCGGCGCTGTTCCTCTGCGCCGGCGGAGTCGAGACCCCGCGCCTGCTGCTGCACACGGGCCTGGCCAACAGCAGCGGCCAGGTCGGCCGCAACTTCATGTGCCACGGCGCGACCCAGGTCTGGGCCACCTTCGAGGGCGAGATGCGCGGCCACCGCGGCTACCCGTCGTCGATCATCACCGAAGACCTGCGGGCGCCGGCCGACGCCGACTTCGTCGGCGGCTACCTCATCCAGAGCCTCGGGGTGCCCCCGCTGACGCTCGCGACCACGCTCGTGCGCGGCGGCGGCCTGTGGGGCGACGAGCTCGCCGACGTCGTCGGCGGCTACCGTCACCTCGCCGGCATCGGCATCAACGCCGAGTGCCTGCCGAGCGACGACAACCGTCTGGTGCTCTCCGACGAGCTCGACGAGGTGGGCGTGCCGAAGGCCCGCATCTCGTTCACGGCCGGCCCGAACGAGCAGGCCATCGACGAGCACGCCGTCCGCACCATGACGTCGATCGTCGAGGCCGCCGGCGGCACCGACATCCGCGTCCTGGCCCGCACCGCCCACACGCTGGGCACCTGCCGCATGGGCGACGACCCGACCCAGGCCGTCGTCGACCCCGACGGGCGCAGCTTCGACGTGCCCAACCTGTGGGTGTGCGACAACTCGACGTTCCCCAGCGCGGTCGTCGCCAACCCGGCGCTGCTGCAGATGGCGATGTCGCTGCGCACGGCCGATCGGTTCCTGGCGCAGCACCCGACCGCCTCCGCGACGGCGGGCGCCGCCGACGCGCAGTCCGAGTCGGCCGACCGCCGTACCCTGGTGTCATGACCGAGACGACCCTGACCAGCGCCGACGTGGCGCGCCTCATCGACCACACCCTGCTCAAGCCCGAGGCCACCCGTGCCGACGTCGACGCCCTGGTGGCCGAGGCGATCGAGCTCGGCACCTACTCGGTGTGCGTCTCGCCGTCGATGCTGCCTCTGGTGCTGCCCGAGGGCTCCGACCTCAAGGTCGCCGTGGTCGCCGGGTTCCCCAGCGGCAAGCACACCTCCGCCGTCAAGGCCGCCGAGGCCGCCGAGGCCGTGCGCTCCGGCGCGGACGAGGTCGACATGGTCATCGACGTCGGCGCCGCGGTCGCGGGCGACTTCGCCTCGATCGAGGAGGACATCGCCGCCGTCCGCCAGGCCGTGCCCGCCCCGACGGTGCTCAAGGTCATCATCGAGTCGGCCGCGCTGAGCGACGACGCGATCGTCGGCGCGTGCCGTGCGGCCGAGTCGGCCGGTGCCGACTTCGTCAAGACGTCGACGGGCTTCCACCCGGCCGGGGGCGCGTCCGAGCACGCGGTCCGGCTGATGGCCGAGACCGTCGGCGGACGCCTCGGCGTCAAGGCGTCGGGCGGCGTCCGCAGCCTGGCCGACGCGCAGGCCTACGTCGCCGCGGGAGCCACGCGGCTGGGCGTCTCGGGGTCGCGGGCGCTGCTCGGCGGCGCGGGTGCCGCCTCCACGGGGTCCGGTTCGTACTAGCCGACGCGTCGTCGTCGAGACGCCCCGCTGCCGACCCGGCGGCGGGGCGTCCGTCGTTCGCGCGGCGCCCGCCGCACGTCGCGCCGTCGCGCCGCCGTGCCCGCCGCGCGGTCGTGCTCGCCGCGCGGCTGCACGCGTCGGCCACCGCCGCGCCCCACGCTCCGACCCCGCTTCGACACCGCCGAGTGAACGGAACACGGCGTAATTCGGCGGTGTTCCGTTCACTCGGCGGTGTCAGGGGCGGCTGGTCGTGCCCGACGCGCTGCGAGCAAGATCGGCCAGCGCGCTGCGCGGCACCCCGTGCCCCGCACGCCGGCGGGATCGTCCGGCGAGCTCATGGCCGCGCGACACCCCGTGTGCCGCACGACACCCGGATCGATCGGGGTGTGGTGCGGCGTCCGGGGTGTCGCGGCGCAGCGACGCCGCGCGTCACCGGACCACCGCGAACCGCTCGAGCACGACCTGCGTGTCGTCGTCGAGCTCGAACCCGTCGCCGAGCTCGGCGCGCATCTCGTCCGACCGCCAGAAGCGCTCGTGGCCCCGGCGCCAGGCGGCGACGTCGGCGTAGCCCTCGCCCTCCGCGACGGCGTGGTCGAGGTCGACCGCGTGCAGGGGGACGACGCTGACGGCGGTGGTCTCGATGACCGCCACCGCGCCTCCTTCGGAGTCGAGCACGACGCCCCGGTCGCCGACGGCCGGCAGCGGTTCGTCGGCCCGCTCGTACTCGCGGAGCAGCGAGCTCGTCGACGTCTTGTCGCCCGCCAGGACCGCGGCGACGATCGCGTCGCGCAGGGGCCCGGGGAACGCGAACTCGACGGGCGGGAGGTCGGGCGGCAGGTCCGGCGTCATCGGGCCATCCAAGCACCCGCCGCTCACGCGACGCGGCGGCCGTCGACCAGGTGCACGACGTCGACCCCGGGCCCGCGGAGCTCGTGGTCGTGGGTGGCCTCGACCACCGTGGCTCCCCGGGCGAGCTCGGCGGCGACCGCGGCCCGGATGAGCGCCGTCGCCGCGGCGTCCACCCCGGCGGTCGGCTCGTCGAGCAGCAGCAGGTCGGCTCGCCGTGCCAGCCCCTGCGCGACGAGCACGCGTTGCCGCTGCCCGCCCGACAACGCCGCGAGCGGCCGCCGGGCGAGGTCGGCGACGTCGAGCGCCTCGAGGCACTCGTCGACGACGGCGCGGTCCCTCCGGCGCAGCGGCCGCCACGGCCCGAGCGACGCCCAGCGCCCCATCGCGACCGTCTCGCGGACCGTGATCGGCAGGCGCTCGGTGACCGCGCTGCGCTGCACGACGACCGCGGTCGACCCGGGGGCGGGCAGCTCCACCTGCCCCGCCAGGTCGCGGTGCGTGCCCGCGAGCACGCCGAGCAGGGTCGACTTGCCCGAGCCGTTCGGGCCGACGAGCACCGTCAGCCGACCCCGCCGCACGTCGAGGTCGACGGTGTCGAGGGCCGTGTGGCCGTCGTGTCGGGCGGTCACCCCGAGGAGGCGCGCGAGCGTCCCCGAGGCCGGTGCGGCGACGTCGAGCGAGGGCGGAGCAGGGTCGGCGGCGGTGTCCATGGCTAGATCATACTGATAATCGTTTTCATGTATGGTCGTGCCTCGTGGCCTTCCTCCTCGACCCGTTCAGCACCGCGTTCATGCTCCGAGCCCTCGTCGGCGGCGTGCTCGTCGCCGTGCTCTGCGGCGTCGTCGGCACCTGGGTCGTCGTCCGCGGCACGGCGTTCCTCGGCGAGGCGATGGCGCACGGGGTCCTGCCGGGGGTGGCCGTCGCCTCCCTCGTGGGGCTCCCCGCCGTGCTCGGCGCGGCCGTCAGCGCCGCCATGATGACGGCCGGCGTCGGCCTCGTCACGCGCCGCTCGCGGGTCTCGCCCGACACCGCGATCGGCCTGCTCTACGTCGCGATGCTCAGCGTCGGCGTCGTGATCGTGTCACGGTCGCGCTCGTTCGCGACCGACCTCACCGCCGTGCTGTTCGGCGACGTCCTCGCCGTCGACCAGGACGACCTCGTCTCCATCGCGGTCGCCGTCGTCGTGGGCGTGGCGGTCACGGCCGCGTTCCACCGCCCCTTCGTCGCGCTCGCCTTCGACCCGCGCGTCGCGAGCACCTCAGGCCTGCGCCCCGGCGTGGCCCACGTCGTGCTCGTCGGCCTCGTGACGCTCGTCGTCGTCGCGTCGTACCAGGCGGTGGGCAGCCTGCTCGTCGTGGGGCTGCTGCTCGCCCCGGCGGTCGCCGCAGCCCGGTGGACCCGTCGCATCCCCACCACGATGGCCGCCGCCGCCGGGGTGGGCGCCGTCGCCGTGTTCCTCGGGCTGCTCGTCTCGTGGCACGCCTCGACGGCGGCCGGCGCGAGCATCGCCGCGTGCGCGGTGGGGCTGGCCGGGCTGTCGGCCGCGGCGCGTGCCGTGGTCTCGGGCCGCGCCTCCTCGGCCTCGACGCCCGGGCGCGCAGGCGCCGTGCGGTCGACAGCCGTGCGGTCGACAGCCGTGCGCAAGACCGCCGAGCGCTCGACCGCTGTGCGCTCTACCGCGATGCACCTCGCCCGCGGCCCTGCGCCCTCCACGCGCCCCGACCCCGCCCCCTCCGCCCGACAGGAAGAGCCCTCGCACCCGTGACCAGACGAACCACAGCCCTGCTGCCCGCCGCCCTCGCCGCCCTGCTCGCCCTCACGGCCTGCAGCGCGGACGGCACCCGTGCCGGCACCGGACCCGACGACGCCGCCTCCGCCGACGAGACCGCCGTGCCGCACGGGTACGTCGAGGGGGCCCGTGAGCTCCAGGAGCCGCAGCTCCGCCTCGTCGCCCTCGACGGCGACGTGCTCACGGCCCTCGACCCCGCCACCGGCGAGACCGTCGAGCTCGCGTCGGGAGGTGCGCTCGGCGACGCCTCCTCGCTCGCCACCGACGGTCGCCACCTCTTCGCGGCCGGCCCGGACGGCGCGCTCACGATCGTCGACGGAGGCGCCTGGACGGTGCCCCACGGCGACCACTCGCACTACTACCTCGCCGAGCCGCGGGTCGTCGCCGAGCCCGGGGACCTCGACGTCGAGACCGGCGACGCCGTCCCGTCCTCCGACGACGGAGCGCAGGAGGTGCGGGTCGCCTCCAGCGCCTCCCTCACCGCCGCCTTCTGGCCGACCACGGGCACGGGGCTCGTGCTCGACGGCGACGCCCTGGCCGACGGCGAGGTGGACGAGGTCGGCCGCGTCGAGGGGACGCCGCACGACGGCGTGCTCGTGCCGCTCGGCGACCACGTGGTGGCGAGCGTCGTCCGCGGGAGCGCCACGGACGGAAGCGTCACGGACGGGCCCGCGGGCGCCGACGGGCCGCGGCGCCGCGCCGACACGGTCGTCGTCACGACCGCCGACGGCGAGCCGGTCGACGGCCTCGAGGCCCCTTGCCCCGACCTGCGGGGCGCGGCAGCGACCCGGGTCGGCGTGGTCGTCGGCTGCTCCGACGGCGCCGTGCTCGCGACCGTCGACGCGGCCGGCCACGCCGAGCTCGAGCGGATCCCGTACCCGGCCGACGCGGCGCCGACCGCCTCGGAGGCGGCCACCTCGTTCGCCGCCCGTCCCGGTCGCCCGGCCGTCGCCTCCGTCGCGGGGGACCGGGGAGCCTGGCTGCTCGACACGCGTGCCCGCGCCTGGACCCTGATCGAGACTCCCGAGCCGCTGCTGCGGGCGACGGCGGTCGGCGACGCCGACGGCACCGTGGTCGCCGTCGACGCCTCGGGCCGCGTCGTCGTGCTCTCGCCCCAGGGCGTCGTGGCGCAGACCGAGCCGCTCGTCGCCGCCGACCTCGTCGCCGGCGCCGACGGGCCCGAGCTGCCCGCGGGCGTCGTGCTCGAGGTCGACGCCTCGCGCAGCTACCTGAACTCGCCGTCGGCCGGGGTCGTGCACGAGATCGACCACGCCGACTCGGCGCGGGTCGCCCGCACGCTGTCGCTGCCGGGCCGCCTCGTCGTGGAGACGGGCCGATGAGCGCCGCCCGCCGGGCCCCGCGCGCCGCCGCCCGCCTCTCGCACCCCGAAGTGGACGATGCACCCCGTCGTTCCGGGGTTCATCGTCCACTCCGGGGTGCCGCAGCCGTGACGACCGCGGCCGCGCTGCTGCTCGTCGCCGTCGGCTGCTCCGCCCTCGGCGACGACACCGGCGGCGCACGCACCGGCACCACCGGCACCACCGACACCGCCGCCCCGCGCGTCGTCGTGACGACGAACATCCTCGGCGACGTCGTCGGCGAGCTGGTCGGCGACCAGGCCGAGGTCGTCACGCTCATGCCCCCGGGAGCCGACCCGCACAGCGTCGAGATCTCGGCCCGCGAGGCCGCCGACCTGCGCGAGGCCGACCTGGTCGTCGCGAACGGCCTCGGCCTCGAGGAGGGGCTGCGGCAGCACGTCGACTCCGCGGCCGCGGCGGGCGTCCCCGTCGTCGAGGCCGGCGACCTCATCGAGCCCCTCGCCTACGCGGAGGGCGACGCCGAGGGCGAGCCCGACCCGCACTTCTGGACCGACCCGGCGCGCGTGCTCGACGTCGTCGACGGGCTCGAGCACGAGCTGGCGACGCAGGTCGACGGCCTCGACGCCGGTGCGCTCGAGGCGGCCGCCGCCTCCTACCGACAGCAGCTCGTGCAGCTCGACGCCGACCTCGAGGCGAGCTTCGGCGCGATCCCGGCCGAGCGCCGCGCGCTCGTGACGAACCACCACGTCTTCGGCTACCTGGCCGAGCGCTACGGGTTCCGGGTGGTCGGGGCCGTGCTGCCGAGCGGCACGACGCTGGCCGCGCCGAGCGCGTCCGACCTCGCCGGGCTCACCGAGGCGATCGAGGAGGCGGGGGTCGCGACGATCTTCGCCGACGCCTCCCAGCCCGACCGCCTGGTGCAGGTGCTCGCCGACGAGGCCGACGTCGAGGTCGACGTCGTCGCCCTGCACACCGAATCGCTCAGCGCCCCCGGCGGGGGAGCCGAGACCTACCTCGAGATGATGCGCTCGAACGGGCAGCTCATCGCGACCGGCCTGTCTCCCTGACCGGCCACCCCCACCCGAACACGACACGGAAACGGACCACATGACACAGCGACACCAGACCCGGACCCAGCCCCAGACCCCGCGACAGCAGACCCCGCGACAGCAGACCCCGCGCCAGCCCGCCCCGCGACGCCGCGCGACGACCCTCGCCGGCCTCGCGCTCGCCGCCTCCGCCGCGCTCGCCCTCACGGCGTGCTCCGGCACGGCAGGCACGGGAGGCACGGCAGGCGCAGGAGGCGCGGGTGCCGACGACGCGGCCGGCGCGGCCTCCGGGAACGGCGCGACCACCGCCTCCTCGGCGCAGCCCCGCATCGCGGCCACCTACGACGGCGGGGTGCTCGTGCTCGACGCGACGACCCTCGAGACCGTGGCCGACGTCGAGCTGGCCGGCTTCAACCGGGTGAACCCGGCCGGCGACGGACGCCACGTGCTCGTCTCGACCGAGGAGGGGTTCCGGGTGCTCGACACCGGGGCCTGGACGACCGGCGGCACGCACCACGTCGCCGAGCCCGAGCTCACCGACCTCGTCTTCGAGGCGCCGACGCCCGGCCACGTCGTGCGGCACGGCGACAAGACGATCCTGTTCTCGGACGGCACCGGCGACACGACCGTGTTCGAGACGGCCGACCTGCTCGACGTCTCCGAGACCGGCGAGCTGCCCGCGACCGAGACGATCTCGTCGCCCGAGGCGCACCACGGCGTGTCGATCGAGCTCGAGGACGGCACCCTGCTCACGACGATCGGCGACTCGGAGTCGCGGGTCGGCGTGCGCGCCCTCGACGCCGAGGGGCAGGAGACCGCCCGCAGCGAGGAGTGCCCGTCCGTGCACGGCGAGGGCACCACGGCCGACGAGGTGGCGGTGTTCGGCTGCAGCGACGGCGTGCTGCTCTACGACGACGGCGCCTTCACGAAGATCGCCGCGGCGGACGAGTACGGCCGCACCGGCAACGCCTACGTGACCGACTCGTCGTCCGTCATGCTGGGCGACTACAACAGCGACCCGGACTCGGAGGGGTACGAGCTGACGCAGCTCACGAAGGTCGACACCGCGGCGGCGACCTCGCAGGTGCTGGACCTGCCCGCGGGCGTCTCCTACACGTGGAAGGGCGTCGGCCGCACCGCCGACGACGACGCGCTCGTGCTCGGCACCGACGGGGCGCTGCACCTGCTCGACGTCGCGACGGGCTCGTTCGGCGCCTCGTACCCGGTGATCGACGCCTGGGAGGGGCCCGCCGAGTGGCAGGACTCGCACTCGAGCCTGTCGGTCGTCGGCGACACGGCGTGGGTGACCGACCCCGCGGCGGGCGCGATCCACGCGGTCGACGTCGCGACCGGCGAGGTGACGGCCACGGCCGACCTCGGCGTCGAGGCCAACGAGATCGCGGTGGTCACCGGCTAGCCGGCGTCGCCGGCGTCGCCGGCACGGCGAGAGGCCGCAGATCGACCTTCCCCGTCGGGGGAGCGTCGATCTGCGGCCTCTCACCTGCGCGTGGGGCGGGGGGCTCTCCTCGTTCAGGAGGCGCGGGTCGGCACCTCCTGAACGGTCGCGACAGCCGCCCCCGGACGTGCGAGAACCCCGCCCCGCGCGTGAGCGCGGGACGGGGCCCCACCGGGAACACCGGCCCTCGTGCAGGGTCGGGGCCGGTGTCGTCGCCGTTCGAGCCGGGAAGGCCCTACTCGGTGGCGACGGTGATCTTCGCGACGCCGACGAGCATCTCGTCCTGGACGGCGTCGGTGTTGAAGGTCTGGTTCAGCAGCGCGGCCGCGTCGGGGCTGATGTGCACGGTGGTGCCCTCGAGGACGGCGTTGGTGCCCTCCATCTGGAGGGGCTTGAGGGTGCCGCCGTAGAGGTTGAACAGGTAGGCGCCCTCGGCTGCGACTTCGCCGTTGGCGGTGACGGTGCCGTAGAGCTTGCTCTCGCCCGGGTCGATGCGGAAGTCGGTGAGCTCGACGACGGTGCCGTCGGCGGCGGTCAGCGACAGGCCGGAGCCGTCGTGGTCGATCTCGCCCTGGACGTAGGGGCGGACGTCGCTGGAGGGGTCGTAGTAATCGACGTTGCCGCCGGTGATGGGGAAGGAGAAGGTGCCGGTGGTGCTGTCGAAGGCGGCGGTGCCGACGACTCCGGGGGTGAGGCCGAGGGTGCCGAGGGCCTCGACGAAGGACGCGTCGACGGCGACCTGGGTGTCGACGCCGCCGGAGAGGTCGGGGAGCGAGGCCAGGGGCTCGGTGGACGCGGCCGACGACGACGACGACGGGGCGGCGGAGGACGACGAGGTCGAGCCGGCGTCGCTGGAGGAGCAGGCGGCGAGGCTGAAGATCAGGGCGCCGGAGGCGACGATGCCGAAGGCGGACTTGGTGATGGTCTTGCGTGAGATGTTCATGGGGTTCTCCTTGTCTGTGGTTCCCGGTGGGGAGTTGACAGGGGTTCGCCGCCGATGCTGGATGGGTTTGGTGCGTTACCTGACCGTGATCTAGGAGGCGGTGGGCGCGCCCCCGGGACGCACCTGCCGCCTCCTTCGCTGCGTCCGCCTCGCGTGCCCCCGTCTGCGCCGGCGGTGTGCGGATGCGGAACACCCCGGAGTGGACGATGCACCCCGTCGTTACGGGGTTCATCGTCCACTCCGGGGTGCGGGGGGAGGGGCGCCGGCGCCGGCGGGCAGCCGCCCGGGCTACTCGGCGCCGGGGCGGCGACGGCGCAGCGTCAGCCACGCCCCGAGCGCGATCAGCAGCACGGCCGTGCCGGCGATGCCGACCCAGGCGTCCGAGCCGGTGAAGGCGAGGCCGTCCCGGCCCGCCGCCACGGCGACCGCGCCGCCCGACCCCGAGCCGCCCGCTCCGGCGCCCGGAGCGCCCGAGCCGCCCGGCGTGCCGGCACCCGGCAAACCGCCGCCCGGCGTGCCCGCGCCCGGGTCGCCCGTGCCCGGGTCGCCCCCGCCGGGCTCGCCCGGCGCGGCCGCCGCGAGCACGGTCAGCGTGGCCCGGGCGATCTGCCCGGCGCCCTCGAGCTCGACCACGTGCGCTCCCGGCTCGAGGTCGGCCGGCACGACGAACCGGAGCACGCCCACCCCCGCCACGGTGGCCTCGGCGTCGCCGATCGACTGCGGCTCGGAGAAGACCGTCCCGGCGAGCGGCTCGCCCGCGACGAAGCCCGTCGCCGTGATCGACACGGTGTCGCCCGGCCGCGCCGAGGCGGGCGAGAGCGTGCCCGGCACGATCGTCTTCGCCGACTCGACGACGCCGAGGTCGATGCCGAGCACTGCGGCGAGGCGTGCGAGCGCCACGTCGGGCAGCCCCCGCTGCAGCGCGTTCTCGGCCTCGGCCGACAGCGCCGCCGACCCCGTGGCCGCCGTGCCGTCCACCATCGCGGCCTGCGCGAGGTCGCGCGCGACCGAGACGAGGTCGTCGGCGGGGCCCATCGCGGCGAGGTCGGTCCCCGTGAACGGGGCCGCCGCCTCCAGCAGGAGCCGCAGGAGGCGCTCCGTGCCGTCGTCCGTCACGGTCCCGTCGGCTGCCCAGACGTCGCCGTCGAGCACCTCCTGCACCGCGTCGCGGGCCGCGCCGGCGGGCAGGGAGGCGACCAGCGCCTCCAGCCGGTCGCGCGCACCGTCGGTGCGCAGTCCCCAGCCGTACGGGTACAGCGGTTCGTAGTCGGCGTCGCCCACGTTGATCGGCACCTGGTCGGCATCGGCCGCCCAGGTGACGGGCAGCCGCCCGGCGAAGGGCCGGACGCCGAACAGCGCGTCGGCCACGCCGGCGCCCTCCGAGCCGGGCAGCGACGACGCGACCACGGCGTCGGCGAGGCCGACGACGTCGCCGAGCAGCTGCGGCCGGCCCGAGACGACGAGCACGACGCACGACTCGGTCGCGGCGCACACCTTCTCGACGATCGCCTGGTCGTCCGGCGTGAGCGACAGGCTCGAGCCGTTGTTGCCGACGTCGCCCTGACCCTCGGCGTACGGCCGCTCGCCGACGACCACGACGCCGGTCTGGTCGGTCCGGATCGGCTCGGTGGCCCCGGGGCTGACGGTGACGGTCGCGTCGGGAGCGACCTGGCGGATGCCCTCGGCGATGCTCGTGCCGGTCGTCGTGTCGCCCGACCCGCCCTGCCAGCTGATCGTCCAGCCGCCCATCTGACGGCCGAGGTCGTCGGCGGTGGAGCCGGCCACGTAGAGGTCCGCGTCCTCCTTCGCGAGCGGCAGCGCGCCTCCGTCGTTCTTCAGCAGCACCTGCGACTCGGCCGCGGCCCGGCGGGCCACCGCCCTGTCCTCGGCGCTGCCGACGCCGTCGACGTTGGTGCGGTCGGCGAAGGGCTGCTCGAACAGGTTCAGGTCGAACTTCTGCGTGAGGATGCGCCGCACGGCGTCGTCGACCCGTGCCTGCGTGACGTCGCCCTTGCGCACGGCGGCGACGATGCTGTCGATGAAGTCGCCGTAGTTGTAGGGCGCCATCGCCATGTCGAGCCCGGCGTTCACCGAGCGGACGGCCTTCTGGGAGTAGGTGCCGCCGGGCAGCTTGTCGATGCCCTCCCAGTCGCTGATGAGGAACCCGCCGAAGCCGAGGTCGCCCTTCAGCAGGTCGGTGTTCAGGGCGCCGTTCTCGTGCATCCGCACGGGGCCGTCGCCGAGGTCGACCGCCGAGTACGACGGCATGATCGTGCCCACCCCGGCCTCGAGGGCCGGCAGGTAGGGGTCGACGTGCAGGCGGGTGAAGTCCTCGAGCGAGTCGGCGTGGGTGACGCCCTGGTCGATCGGGTACGCCCCGGTGCCGACCACCGACTCGTCGTAGCTCGTGCCGCCGTCGCCGGCCCAGTGCTTCGCGGTCGCGAGCACCTCGTCGGCCCCGCCGATGTCGGTCGGGTCGTCGCCCTGCAGGCCGGTCACCGAGGGCGCGGCGAAGGTGCGCACCAGGTCGGGGTCCTCGCCGAACGACTCGTAGCTGCGGCCCCAGCGCTCGTCGCGCGAGACGCAGAGGCAGGGCGCGAAGGTCCACGGCACGCCGGTGGCGCGCACCTCCTTCGCGGTGACCTGGGCGATCTGCTCGACGAGGGCCGGGTCGCGGGTCGCGCCGAGGCCGGTGTTGTGCGGGAAGATCGTCGCCCCGACCACGTTGCTGTGGCCGTGCACGGCGTCGACGCCGTAGATCATCGGGATCTGCAGGCGCGTCGAGAGGGCCTCGCGCTGGTAGCCGTCGACCATGTCGGCCCAGGCCACGGCGGTGTTGCCCTCGGGCACCGAGCCGCCGCCGCTCAGCAGCGAGCCGAGCGCGCGGTCGCTGATGTCGCTCGTCGACGTGAGGCCGAGGCGCTCGGCCTGCGCCATCTGCCCGACCTTCTCCTCGAGGGTCATGCGGCCCAGCAGGTCGGCGACGCGGTCGGCGGTCGGCAGCGACGCGTCGAGGTAGGGCAGGTCGTGCGCCCCGATGACGACGCGGGGGCCGTCGCCGACCTTCGCCGTGGTCGACGCGAGCGTCACCTGCAGCTGCCTCGACTCGGCCGGACCCGAGGAGGCGCGGGTCGTCACGCCGACCGTCTGCACCGTCCCCGAGGGCGAGCCGGCCGGGAACGTCGCCGTGCCCGAGGCCGCGTCGTAGTCGACGCCCTCGACCGCGGTGCCGTCGGCGGTCGCCCAGTCGACGACGACGTCCGAGGTGAGCGGCTCGTCGCCCGCGGTCGACAGCGTCAGCGCGACGTCGGCGGTCTGCCCCGCGTCGACGAGCCAGACGTCCTGCGGCGAGGCGACCGTGACCGACGCGGCGGTGGCCGGGGTGCCCCAGATCTGGGTGTCGTCGATCGCCCAGCCGACGGGCGCGGGCGTGCCCGGGGTGAAGGTGATCGAGTAGCCGAACGCGGCCGTCAGGTCGAGCGTGCCGTTCGTGGTGGCGGCGTCGCCCGGCTGGTAGCCCGAGGGCGTGAACGACGAGAACGGCAGCTCGACGAGCTTCCAGCGGCTGGTGCTGCTGCCCCAGTTGTCCTTGAACGTGGCCGCCCAGAGCTCGCTGGTCTCGGCGGTGTCGCCGCCGCCGGCCGGGTCGCCGTCCTTGATCTCGACCTTGACGTCGGCGCCCGCGGTGGGCGAGGCGGGGTTGTTGGCCTGGGAGGCGTACCACCAGAACCGCAGGCCCTGGTAGCTGGACCAGTCCTGGCTGTCGGCGAGGTCGTGGCTGAGGCCGCCGTAGCCGCCCGACGGGATCGAGTACCGGCCGCTGAGCACGTGGTTGTCGGCGCGGCCGTCGCGCTCCTGCACCGTCACCTCGCGGGTGATCGTCGGCGCGAGCGGGTCGGGCGAGCCCCAGGTGAAGAAGCCCTCGGGCGCGGAGCCGTCGGTGAGCGGCACCTCGCCCTCGAAGTCCTCGATCATCGTCGCGCGCTCGAACAGGGCGACGTCGTCGAACAGCCAGGTGCCGGGGCCGACGCCGGTCAGGGTGACGGCGAAGCCGGTCGAGGCGGAGGGGTCGAAGCGGGCGTCGCTGTCCGCGGCGCCCTTGGCGCGCAGGTCGGCGAAGAGCACGCGGACCTGCTTCCAGTCGGTGCTGTCGTCGACGACGGTCTGCTCGAAGAGGTGGTCGTTGCCGTTCTTCAGCTCGTAGCGGAGCAGCCTGCCGGTGTCGTTGCCCTTGAACCAGAACGAGAAGCCGTCCTGGTCGCTCCAGTCGGTCGCGGGGGTGTCGTGCGAGAGGCCGAACCAGTCGGCCTCGGTCGTCGGGCCGGCGACGACGGCGCTGAGCGCCTTCGCCCCGGTCGAGCCCTCGCGCTCGGCGGCGACGGTGGTCAGCGTTGGCGTGACGGCGGTGCTCGCGCCCCAGCCGAAGTAGCCCGCGGGCACGTCGCCCTCGAAGTCGTCGACGACGGTCGTGGCGCCGACGTTCGGCACGTCGCCGGTGGGGGTGAGGGTCACGGTGAGCGTCGGGCGCGCGCCGACGACGACGGGCTCGCTCGGGTCGGACAGCGTCAGCTCGACGGTCTTGCGGGGGCTGAGGCCGCCCGTCGAGAGGGTGACCAGGTCGACGGAGGCGGTGGTCGCGCCGGGCGCGAACGTCACTTCCTCGTCGAGGCCCACGTAGTCCGTGCCGGCGACGGCGGTGCCGCCCGTCGACCGGACGCGGGCGGTGACCGGCTCGGTGCTCGTGCCCGTGAGGCTGAGCCCGGCGGTGAGGGTCTGGCCGGCGGCGACGGTGGCCGTCGACCGGTCGAGGGTGACGGCACGGTCGAGGGCCTCGCCGAAGACCTGGAGGCCGTAGGCCGAGTAGCCGTACCAGTGCGGGCGCGCGGCGTCCCAGGTGGCGGGGGCGCGCGTCAGCATGGCGATGCGCACGTACCGCGCCTCGACGGGCGTCGCGAGCGTCTCGTCGTCGCGGCGACCGTCGCTGGTCACCGTCGCGGCGGTGGTCCAGCTCGCGTCGTCGGCGGGGTCGCCCTGCGTGGTCTGGATCTGGTAGCTCGCCGCGTACGACGCCTCCCAGTCGATGCCGACCGCGTCGACGCGCGAGACGCCGCCGAGGTCGACCGTCGCCGAGGCGGTGAACTCCACGTCCTCGTCGGGGCCGTTGCCGCTGGCCCAGCGGGTGGTCGAGTCGCCGTCGATCAGGGCCTCGGCGGGGAACGTGCCGTCCTTGTCGGACTGCGTGGCCGACGCGGTGACGGAGCCGAGGCGGGCGAGGTCGATCGGCGCGGCGGAGGCGGCCACGGCCGGCAGGCCGGAGAGCAGCAGGGCCGAGACGGCGGTCAGCGCGGCGGCGCCGAGCAGGCCGCCGCGACGACGGTCGCGGGCCTCCCCGGGGCGACGGCCGGCCGGGCGAGGCGAACCAGTGCGGACAGGACCAACGGCCACGATCACTCCCTTGTAATCACGAGGCGACGCGAGACAGCGGTCGGGGACACGGCGTCGTGCCCTCGCGCTGTCGCGAGACAGGGCCGCCCTCGCCGACCCCGCGAACGGGGGCCAGGGGCGGA
This sequence comes from Frigoribacterium faeni, assembly GCF_011761235.1. Classification (GTDB taxonomy): domain Bacteria; phylum Actinomycetota; class Actinomycetes; order Actinomycetales; family Microbacteriaceae; genus Frigoribacterium; species Frigoribacterium faeni_A. The sequence goes on along the minus strand of NZ_JAAOYW010000001.1, from coordinate 1,238,964 downwards.
TCGGCTCATCGTATTCACACAGGCGGTGCCGAGACAAGAGCGGGACGGCGATCGGAGGAGGCGGGCGGTCCGAGGTCGTCCTCGGTCACCGGTCCCGGGTCCCAGACCGGTCGAGGCACCCCGCCGACAGGCGGGAACGTGCACGCCGTGAACCGATCCGTGACATTCCGCGTCCCGCGCTCGTCGTAATGAGGACGGCCGTCCACGGTCGTCCCCGCGCCCCACCAGCGCGAGGTGACGGACGATCAGGAGAACCACCGTGACGACCCCGGCCACGACCGGCGCGCCCCCGCGCGTCGACGCCCCGAGCGACGACACCCCGGGCGACCTCGCCTTCGAGCGGGTCACGTCCGCGAGCGACGACCTCGACGAGGCGTGCCACAGCGCCGAGGCGGTCCACGAGGGCCTGCTGTTCCGGGGGCGTCGCGCGGGCGGGGCGTTCTCGTTCCGGCACGCGTCGGCCGGCGACTCGCGCATGCGCCTCGAGACCAGCACGTTCTCGGCGCACCTGACGGGCTGCATCCCGTGGCGCCTCGACCACGCCGTGTCGTGGTTCGAGGCCGGCGAGGTCACCGTCGACCATCCCGGCGGATCGCTGACGAACGCCGGCTCCCGGCCCGTGCTCGTGCCCGCCGAGCGCTCGGTCGCCTTCACGGCGACCCCGTACCGCCGGTGGACGGTGCGCGCCGACCCGTCGTTCGTCGAGGACATCGCCACGGAGCGGCACGACGGGCCGTCGAGGCACGTCGCCTTCGTGCCGGGCGCCGTGCTCGTCGACGGGGCGCTCGCGGCCTGGCGCGCGCTCATGGTCGAGGCGACGCCCCTGATCGTCGGGCCGGACACCCCGTTCCTCGCGCGGCACACGGCCCAGGTCGCCGTCGCGCGGCTGATGCTCGACCTGTTCCCGTGGCGTGCGGTCGCCGTGCCGCGCGCCCGCGGACGCGAGTCCCTCGACCGGCTGCGACGGGCCGTCGACTACCTGCACGCCCACGCGGGCCAGGCCATCGTGCCCGCCGACGTCGCCGCCGCCGCCGGCGTGCACACACGCACGCTGCAGCAGATGATGCAGGAGCACCTCGGCACGAGCCCCACCGGCTACCTGAGGCACATCCGCCTCGACCGTGCCCGACAGGACCTGCTGCCCGCCGACCCGTCCGACGTGCTCGTCTCGGACGTCGCCCGCCGCTGGGGGTTCGGCAACCTGGGCCGGTTCTCCGGCTGGTACGCCGAGCGGTTCGGCGAGTACCCCCGCGACACGCTCGCCCGCCCCTGACCGGGCAGGCCTCACAGGGGGCTCGGGGCGCGCTCGCGGCGGGCGGGCGTACGGTCCGCGACATGACATCGCGAGACGAGCCCGACGAGACCATGACCAGCCCGATGATGGACGGCGCCGAGGAGGCGACGGCCGACGAGAAGGCCGACGGCCTGTCGGACCAGGCCGACGCCGACCACCGCGACGGCGGCGGCACGGGCGACCGTGACGACGACGTGCGCGAGCGCGCCGGCCAGCACGACGCCCAGGCGGACGTCTAGCCCCCGGCGTCCGGCCCGGCGCCGGTCCCGTCCCGACGCGCCCCGGGCTCAGGCCCGGGCGCGCGTCGGCTCGCGGAACCAGTCGAGCAGCGCCCGGACCTGCGGCTCGAGGCCGGGCCGGCTGCGGGCCTCGTCGAGGGCCGCGCCCGAGACGTCGGCGTAGCCGGGGATCGCCTCGGCCTGCTCGTCGGTGGTGGGGCGGTAGCCCATCGACCAGTCGGCGAAGCGACGCTCGTCGATCGGCTCGCGCAGCAGCACGGTGACGTCGCTGTGCCGCGGGTCGGCCGCGATGACGTCGTACCGGGCCTGGACAACGTCGGCGGGACCCTCCAGCACCTGGACGAACCGCCCCTCCTTGTGCATCAGGTAGCCCGAGAGGCCGAGCCGCCGGTTGTTGGCGCGGCTGTTCATGAGCAGGGTGGCGAGGTCGCCGTCGCTGGGGCGGACACGGGCGACGCTGGTGTAGACGATCGAGAGCATGGGGGCCTTCCGGAGGGTCAGTCGAGCCTGCCCCACCCGCACCCCGCCGTCACGCCCCAATGCGGGGGCGGCGCAGGCCGCCGGGTCAGACCTCGTCGGCCTCGACGAAGGCGCGCAGGGCGTCGATCCACTGGTCGGTCGCGTCGAGGTGCGCGTCGTGCGACGCGTCGTGCAGGTCGACGCGGCGGACGTCGCGGCCGCGCCGCACGAACTCGTCCTGCTGCTCGGCGGTGAACATGCCGCCGTCGGCGTACACGACGAGCACCGGCGCCGTGACGCTCTCCCACTCGGCCCAGCGCGGGGTGCCGACGGCCTCGATGGTCGCCTGCACGACGTCGGCGTCGAAGCGCGGACGCAGCCCGTCGGGCGCCTCCTCGAGGTCGTCCGCCCAGGCCCGTGCGAGCGGTCCGTCACCCAGTGAGGAGGCGGCGGTCGCCCGGTCGGCGAAGGGCACGGCCCAGCTGCGGAAGAAGTCGCCGAGGGCCGCGTGCTCCTCGGGGCTGCCGCCGCCCTGGTCGCCCTCGAGCAGCACGAGGCGGCGCACGAGGTCGGGTCGCGCGGCGGCGACGAGCATCGCGGTGTGGGCGCCCATCGACTGGCCGACGAGGTCGGCCGGCTCGCTCGTCTCGGCCTCGAGGACGGCGACGACGTCGGCCGTGAACGCCTCGCGCGAGGTGTCGGCGGGCCGGGTCGTGCTCGCGCCGTGACCGCGCTGGTCGACGAGGACGACCCTGCGCCCGGCCAGCGCCCGGGCGGTCGGGGCGAACTCGCGGCTGCTGCCGGCGAGGCCGTGCAGCACGACGACGGCCGGCTCGGCGCCGGGGGACACCGTGTAGGCGATGGTCGTGCCGTCGTCGGTGGTGAGCTGTCGGGTCGTCTCCGTCGTCGGGTCCACGAGCCCGAGCCTAGGGGCGGGGCTCGTCGGCACGGGGCTCGCCGGCACGGGGCTCGGCGGCCGTGCCGTCGGCGGCCGCCTCGGTCGTGACGGCCGTGTCGGCGGCCTCGGCCGTGCCGTCGTCGGTCGCGTCGGTCGCCTCGGCCGCCTCCGCCGCCTCCGCCTCGCGGCGACGGAGCCGGCGGTGACCGACGAGCACGAGCACGGCGCAGCCGAGGGCGCCGCCGGTGCAGAGAGCGACGCCGGTCCCGAGGCGGGCGGCGCTCACGCCGTCGAAGACGGCGGCGGCGAGCATCGAGAGGCCGACGACGAACGTCCCGAGGAGGACACCGACGACGGGCTCGACCCAGGCCCGGCCCACCAGGCTCGCCCGTGAGGTGTCCCGCCCCTCCTCCGACCGCTTCGCGGCGTCGTCGAGGCGGTCGCGGATCACGAGGCCGATGCACGGCCCCCAGAACGCGCCGACCGCGGTGTGGCCTTGCTGGACGACGACGATGACGGCGAGCGAGACCACGGCGGCGGCGACCAGCCACCAGGGGACGACACGGCGCAGCGGGACCGGCCGGACGAGGCGGGTGGACATGGCCCCACGGTAGCGGGACGGGCCCGGCCGCGGTCAGCGCGCCAGGGTGTCGCGGGGGTACTCGCCCCAGCGCTCGGCGTAGGTGCCCGAGAACCGGCCGAGGTTGCCGAAGCCCCAGCGGCGGGCGACCTCGGCCACGGTCGTGTCGTCGGGCGACGCGGCGCGCAGGTCGTCGCGCACGCGGTCGAGGCGCACCTGGCGCAGGTACGCCGACGGCGTGGTGCCGAGGTGCTCGCTCATCGCGAGCTGCAGGCTGCGGGTGTGCAGGCCGACGGCGGCCGCGACGTCGGACGGGGTGACCGCCTCGGCGGCGTGGGCGTGCAGGTACTCGACGGCGTGCCGCACGCGCACCGTCTTCGGGGTGCGGAGCGACCGGGGCACGTCGACGGCCTGCCAGCGCCAGGTGCGCAGCACGGCCCGGGCCGTGCTCAGCTGGGCCTCGAGGCGCAGCAGCGGCGGGACGAGCTCGCCGACCAGCGCCTCCGTCGCCCCGGCCATCACGCTGCGCCAGTCGGCGACGGCCGCGGACGACGGCTCGGCCGACAGGTCGAAGGCGACGCGCTGGGCAGGGCCGCCGTGCAGCTCGGCGGCGGTCTGCTCGAGGAACCCCGGCCCCAGCCGCAGCAGGTGGCTCTGCCGGGGCTCGAACTCGAAGGCGAAGTCGTCCTCGGCGGGGATGAGGAACGGGGTCGAGCCGTCGGTGCGGTGCGGCACCCCGCGCCGTCGCACCTCGGCGCCGCCCCGGCGGAACCACATGACGAAGTGCTCGCGGGGGAAAGGGATCTCGCCGGCCATGTGCCCGGTGAAGAGGGAGGTCTGCAGGGCGACCCGGTCGTCGCCGGCCGTCACGTAGCGGTACGCGAACGGCGCGTCGGAGGGGTGGGCGTCGAAGCGCCGGCCGCTGTGGTGGTCGGCACGCCGCAGCAGCACCTCGTGCAGGTCGCGGCCGTGGTCGACGGAGCGGCTGTGCGGGGGCACGGCGAGGGGCTCGGAGGTGCTGGGCGCCACGGTGCTCCTCTCGCTCGCCAGGGTCTGGGCAGACCGCCGACGACGATGCCACAGGCCACCGACATTCTCGCTCGACGGCTGCCCGGCCCCTCGCTGCGCGGCCGAGACCGGGGGTCCACCATCGCCCAGAGGTGAGCGAAACCGACGCGCTATGAGCGTTTGGTTGCACTATCGCGCAAGATCGATCATGATCGTGCCCATGACACGAATCGCGTTCATGGGTGCAGGCAGCGTCGTCTTCACCCGGCAGCTGATCGCCGACCTGCTCGGCTTCGACGACCTCGGCCCCCTGCACGTGGCCCTGCACGACATCGACCCCCAGCGACTCGACGTCGCCGAGGGCACCGCCCGCCAGCTGGTCGAGCGGTTCGGGCGCCCCGTCACGGTGACCGCCCACCTCGACCGCCGCGAGGCCCTCGCCGGTGCCGACTTCGTCATCGACATGGTGCAGATCGGCGGCGTCGAGGCCACCCGCCGCGACCTCGAGATCCCGGCCCGGCACGGCCTGCTCCAGACGATCGGCGACACCACCGGCGTCGGCGGCGTGTTCCGCGCGCTGCGCACGTTCCCGTTCCTCTCGGCCCTCACGGCCGACATGCGCGAGCTCTGCCCCGACGCCGTGCTGCTGAACTACACGAACCCGATGGCCATGAACATCTGGTGGGCCTCGGTCGTCGCGCCCGACGTCCGGGCGCTCGGCCTCTGCCACAGCGTCTACTGGACCGCCCACGACCTCGCCGAGCTGGTCGGCGTGCCCGTCGACGAGACCGTGCACCGCGCCGCCGGCGTGAACCACCAGAGCTGGCTGCTCGAGTGGACCCACGAGGGGCGCGACCTCTACCCCGTGCTCGAGCAGGTCATCGCCGACGACCCCGAGCTGCAGCGTCGCGTGCGCGTCGAGATGTTCCGCCGCGTCGGCTACTACCCGACCGAGACGAGCGAGCACTCGTCCGAGTACCTGTCGTGGTTCCTCCGCTCGCCCGAGCAGGTCGAGCGGTTCCGGCTGCGCCCCATGGAGTACCTGGGCATCAGCGACGAGAACGTCGCCGAGTACCACCGTGCCCAGGAGGCGCTCCGCACGGGGGCGGACCTCGCCATCGAGGCCGGCGCCGCCGAGTACGCCCCGCAGGTCATCCACTCGCTCGTGACGGGCACCGAGCGCGAGATCCACGCCAACGTGCCCAACGCGGGCCTGATCCACAACCTGCCCCAGGGCGCCGTGGTCGAGGTGCCCACGCTCGTGGGCCCCGAGGGCATCCGCCCCGTCGCCATGGGCTCGCTGCCGGTGCAGTGCGCCGCCGTCAACCGCCCCTACGTGTCGGTGGCCGAGCTGACGGTCGAGGCGATGCGCACCGGCGACCCCCGCCTCCTGCGCCAGGCGGTGCTCGTCGACCCGAACGCGAGCTCGACCCTGACCCCCGAGCAGATCTGGCAGCTCTGCGACGAGCTCGTCGAGGCGCACGGCGACCTGCTGCCCGAGCCCCTGCGCGAGCGCCTGCCGGCGTCGGCCCTGTGACCGCCGTCACCACCGCCGAGCTCGTCGCAGCGGCCGTCGACCGACGCAGCGCGGTGCCGAGCTTCAACGTGATCGGCCTCGAGCACGCCGAGGGCATCGTGCTCGGCGCCGAGCGCGCCGGCACCGACGTGCTGCTGCAGCTCAGCGAGAACGCCGTGCGCTACCACGGCGGGCTGCGGCCCCTCGTGGCCGCCTGCCGCGAGCTGGCCGTCGCCGCCTCGGTCGGGGTGTCGATCCACCTCGACCACGTCGAGGACGCCGACCTGGTCGACGAGACCATCGCGCTCGGCCCCGCGGCCGGGATCGGCTCGGTGATGATCGACGCCTCGACCCTGCCGTACGACGAGAACGTCGCCGTCACGACCGACGTCGCGCGCCGGGCCCGAGCCGCGGGCCTCTGGGTCGAGGCCGAGCTCGGCGCCGTCGGCGGCAAGGACGGCGCCCACGCCCCCGGGGTGCGCACCGACCCGGACGAGGCGGCGTCGTTCGTCGCCGCCACCGGCGTCGACGGGCTCGCCGTCGCGGTCGGCTCGTCGCACGCCATGGCCGACCGCTCGGCGTCGCTCGACCTCGAGCTCGTCCGTCGCCTGGCCGACGCCGTGCCCGTGCCCCTCGTGCTGCACGGGTCGTCGGGCGTGCCGGACGACCTGATCCGCGCGGCCGTCGACGCCGGCGTCCGCAAGATCAACGTCGGCACGGCCCTCAACATCGCCTGGACCTCCGCCGTGCGCACCGCGCTCGCCGGCGACGCCGCCCTGACCGACCCGCGCCGCTACGGCCGACCCGGCCGCGACGCGCTGGCCGACGCCGTCGCCTCCTTCTGCTCCGTCATCTCCCCGACCACCGCCTCCGTCGCCGCCCGCGGCCGCTGAGGAACCTCGAAAGGACCACCATGAGCCTCACGACCACCGAGATCCTCAGCCAGCCCGACACCTGGGCCAGGGCCATCGCCGAGGCACCCGCCGCCAGCACCTTCTTCGGCCTGCCGGGGGAGCGCGTGCTGTTCCTCGGCTGCGGCACGTCGGCGTTCGTCGCCGAGTCGCTGGCGCACCTGCGCGAGCAGGCCGGCCTCGGCGAGACCGACGCCGCCTACGCCAGCGAGTGGCGACCCGGCCGCCGGTACGACCGCATCGTCGCGATCACCCGCTCGGGCACCACCACCGAGATCCTCGACGCGCTCCGGGCCGCCGACCCGGCCACGACGAAGGTGGCGATCGTCGCCGTCGGGGGCAAGCCCGTCGACGACCTCGTGTCCGACACCCTCGTGCTCGGCTGGGCCGACGAGCAGAGCGTCGTGCAGACGCGCTTCCCGACCACGCTGCTCGCCGCGGCGCGCACCGTGTACGGCTACGACGTGAGCGGCCTCGTCGAGCAGGGGCGCGCCTCCCTCGCCCTGCCCTTCGCCCACGACGTGACCCGGTACGACCACTTCGTCTACCTCGGCAGCGGCTGGACCCACGGCCTGGCGCAGGAGGCGGCCCTCAAGGTCCGCGAGGCCGCCCAGGCCTGGTCGGAGTCGTACCCGCTGCTCGACTACCGCCACGGCCCGATCGCGGTCGCGGGCGAGCGCTCGCTCGTCTGGGTCATGGGCCCGGTCGAGCCGCAGCTCGTCGCCGACATCGAGGCCGTCGGCGCCACCGTCGTGTCCGACGACCGCGACCCCCTCGTGCAGCTCGCCGAGGCCCAGCGCCTCGCCGTCGCGCTCGCCGAGAGCCGCGGGCTGAACCCCGACACGCCCCGGCACCTGACCCGCTCGGTCATCCTCGGCTGACGACGCCCGACCCCCCGACCCCCACCCGAACGGAGCACGACGATGTCCTTCCTCTCGCACACGACCACCGCCGCCCGCACGGCCGCCGCCGGCCACGCCCGACGCAGGGGCGGTCCCGGTCCGCGGCTGCGGCGGGGCCTCGCGCTCGGCGTCGCCCTCGTCACGGCGGCCGGCACCCTCGCCGGCTGCGCGTCGGCGGGGTCGTCGACCCTCGACGAGTCCGCCGACGTCGAGATCACGATGTGGACGGGGCAGGACGACGCGGCGGGCCAGCTGCTCGACGACCTGGCGCAGGAGTTCATGGCCGAGCACCCCAACGTCACGCTGAAGCTGTCGCCCGGCGCCTCGTCCACCGAGCAGCTGCTGCAGAAGCTGTCGGCCTCGTTCGCCGGGGGCACCTACCCCGACATCTCGTACGCGTTCGGCTCGTGGGCGAGCCAGCTGGAGAAGTCGGGCCGCACCCTCGACATCAGCGACCAGGTCGCCGAGGCCGACGTGGCGTGGGAGGAGTTCCCGGAGGCGGCCCGCAAGACCGTGCAGCCGACCGGCGACCGCACCATCGGGTTCCCGGCGGTCGTCGACAACATCAGCCTGCTGTACAACGAGACCGTCTTCGACGAGGCGGGCGTCGCCTACCCGACGTCCGACTGGACCTGGGACGACTTCCGCGCGGCGGCCGACCAGCTGACCGACCCCTCGACGAACACCTACGGCTACGCGTACTCGGTGTCCGGCAGCGAGGAGACCACCTGGCAGCTCTGGCCGCACCTGTGGCAGAACGGCGGCGAGATCCTCAGCGAGGACGGCACCGAGGCCACCTTCGACGGCGAGGCCGGCGTCGAGGCGCTGACCCTGCTGCGCGACATGGCTGTCGACGACGAGAGCGTCTACCTCGACCAGACCGACACCAAGTTCGGCCCCTTGTTCGCGAGCGACCGGGTCGGCATGATCACCTCGGGCCCCTGGCAGCTCAACGACCTGAAGCTCGCCGGCACGAAGTACGGCGTCGTCGAGCTGCCGGGCACCGACGGCGACCACCAGACCGTCTCGGGCCCCGACGTGTGGGCCCTCTTCGACCACCAGGACGCGAACCGCGCCTACTGGTCGTACGAGTTCGCCGAGTGGCTGACCTCGGCCGAGCAGGACCTCCGCTTCAACGTCGAGTACGGCAACCTGCCGCTGCGCTCGAGCGAGGCCGACAGCCCCGAGTTCCAGGCCAAGGCGGCCGAGCTGCCCGGTCTCGACGTCATGCAGGCGAACGCCGAGAACGCCGTGCACGCCCGTCCGACGGTGCCGGGCTACGTCGACGTGTCGACCGCGGTGGGCCAGGCGGTGTCCGAGGTGCTGCAGGGGAAGGGCGAGCCCGAGGAGGCCCTGCGGCGGGCCGCCGACGACTCCGACGAGGCGCTGGGCGACCGGTGAGCGCCACCGCGACGCCGCCGAGGCCGTCTCCCGTCGAGACCCGAGGAGGCGCGGAGCAGGCACCGGCACCGGCGCGGTCCGGTCGTCGGCTCGGCTCCCGCCTCGGCGGCTGGGGGTTCGTCGCCCCCGCCCTCGTCATCGTGCTGGGCCTGTCGATCTTCCCGGCGCTGTGGGCGCTCCTCCTCTCCCTCCAGGAGTGGGACGGCTTCAGCACCCCCGAGTTCGTGGGCGCCGACAACTACGTCGAGCTCGTCGGCGACGCCGACCTCGGCGCGGCGGTCGTGCACACCGTGCTCTACACCGCCCTGTTCGTGCCCTCGGTCGTGCTCGTCGGCCTGTTCCTGGCCGTGGCCCTCAACCGCCGCATCCGCTTCGTCGGCCTCTACCGCACGGCGATCTTCGTGCCGTTCGTGGCGTCCGCCGCCGCGACCGGCATCCTCACCACCTACCTCTTCAACCCGCAGTTCGGGCTGATGAACAACCTCATGCGGGTGCTCCACCTGCCGCAGCAGGGCTGGCTCGAGGACCCGCACCAGGCCATGGTCGTCATCGCGATCATGTCGCTCTGGGGCCAGGCCGCCTTCACGACGGTGATCTACCTCGCCGCCCTGCAGGACGTGCCCGGCGACGTCGTCGAGGCCGCGCGCATCGACGGCGCGGGCCCGTGGCAGATCTTCTGGGCCGTGGTCTGGCCGCAGCTGCGGCCCGTCACGACGTTCGTCGCGATCTACATGACGCTGCAGGCGGTCCAGCTCTTCGACCTCGTCTACACGACGACGCGCGGAGGCCCCCTGAACGCGACCGAGACGATCGTCTACTACCTCTGGCAGACGGCGTTCCGCGAGCTCGACTTCGGCTACGGCTCCGCCGTCGCGTACGGCCTCTTCTTCGTCACCCTGATCGCCACCGTGATCGTCACCGTGCAGCAGCGCCGCGCTGCCGCGAGAGAACAGGAGACCCGATGAGCGTCGACGCCCCGGTGCTGCCGCGCCGCCCCCTCGACACCGCCGAGTCGGTGACCACGCCGCCCGCGCCCCCGGCCCGGAGGAGGCGAGGCCTGCCGTTCAGCGCCTGGCACCTCCTGCTGTTGCCCGTCGCGGTCGTGTTCCTCGTGCCGTTCGTCGAGATGTTCCTCACCTCGGTCACGCCGGCGAGCGAGATCAACACGTTCCCCCGCGCGTTCTTCCCGTCGTCGCTCACGACGGCGGGCTACGAGCGGCTGTTCGCCGAGTCGGACATCCTGCACTGGCTCGCGAACACGGCCGTCGTCTCGGTCGTCGCCATCGCCTCGCACCTCGTGCTCTGCTCGCTGGCCGGCTACGGCTTCGCGCGGCTGAGGTTCCCGGGGCGCGACATCGGGTTCCTCGCCGTGCTCGCCACGATCATGATCCCGACCCAGCTGCTGATGATCCCCACCTACGTGCTCTTCGCCCGGGTAGGGCTGATCGACACCCTCGGCGCGGCGATCGTGCCGTGGCTCGCCTCGGCGTTCGGCATCTTCCTCATGCGGCAGTTCTTCCTCTCGCTGCCCGCCGAGCTCGAGGAGGCCGGCATGATCGACGGCTGCACGCGGGTGCAGGTGTTCTTCCGCATCGTGCTGCCCCTGGCCCGCCCGGCCCTCGCGACGCTCGCGATCTTCACGCTGCTCGGCTCGTGGAACGACCTCGTCTGGCCGCTGATCGCCATCAACGACGACCAGGCGTTCACGCTGCAGCTCGGCCTCACGAACTTCCAGGGCAACCGGCGCACCGACTGGAGCCTGCTCATGGCCGGCAACGTCGTCGCGACCCTGCCGCTCATCGCGTTCTTCCTCGTCGCGCAGAAGCAGTTCGTGGCGACCATGACGTTCTCGGGGCTGAAGGGATGACCCGCGTCCTCGTCGTCGGCGACGCCAACCTCGACCTCGTGCTCACCGGCGACGTCGTGCCGCGGTTCGGGCAGGAGGAACAGCTGCTCGAGTCGAGCCGCCTCGTGCTCGGCAGCTCGGCCGGGATCGTCGCGCACGGCCTCGCCCGGCTCGGGGTCGACACCGCCCTCGTGGCCTGCGTCGGCGACGACGACTTCGGGCGGGTCACGCTCGACCGCCTGCGCGACGGGGGCGTCGACACCACGGCCGTCCGGGTCGTCCCGGGCCGGGCGACCGGTCTCTCGGTGATCCTCTCCGCCCCGCACGACCGCTCCATCCTCACCGACACCGGGGCGATGACCGACGTCGCGGTCGCCGACGTGCGGGCGGCCCTCGACGGCGCCCGGCGCGCCGGCCGGCCCTTCGGCCACGTGCACGTCGCCTCGTGGTTCCTGCTGCCGGGCCTCGCCGCCGAGCTGCCGGCCCTGTTCGCCGAGCTGCGCGCCGCGGGCACGACCGTCAGCCTCGACACGAACTGGGACCCGGCCGGCCGGTGGCAGGGGCTGCGCGAGGCCCTGCCCCACGTCGACCTCTTCTTGCCCAACCGGGAGGAGCTGCTCGCCGTCGGCGCCGTGCTCGGCGCCCCGGCAGAGCAGGGCGAGCGCGCGGCCGCGGCGGCGGTCGCCGCCCTCGGGCCCGCCCTCGTCGTCAAGGCCGGACGCGACGGCGGCTGGTCCCTGCGGGCCGGCGGCCCCGTCGTGCAGCACCCCGGCCTCGTGCTCGACGTCGTCGACACCACCGGCGCCGGCGACAGCTTCGACGCGGGCTACCTCGCGGCGTGGACCGCCGGCGTCGACGACGAGGTCGAGCGGCTGCGCTGGGCCACCACGGCCGGCTCGCTCTCGACCCGCGCCGCCGGCGGCACCGGGGCGCAGGCGACCCGTGACGACCTCGCCCGGGTCGACGCGTGATCCTCGTCGCCGCCCTGAGCCCCGCGCTCGACACGACGTACGTGGTCGACGAGCTGGTGCCGGGCCGCCCGCACCGGCCCGCGCTGGTGCGCCGGGTCGCCGGGGGCAAGGCCCTCAACATGGCCCGGGCCGCCTCGTCGCTCGGCGCCGAGGTGCGGGCCGTGCCCGTGCTCGGCGGCCGCATCGGCGACCTCGTGGCCGAGCTGCTGCGCGCCGACGGCGTCGCGGCCGCGCCCGTGGCCGACGACGCCGAGACCCGCGTCTGCGTCTCGATCGCGTCGACCGCGGCCGGCGACCTGACCGAGGTCTACGAGCACGCCGTCCCCGTGTCGGCCGCCGTCGTCGACGCCGTGCTCGGCGAGCTCGAGGCGGCGCTGGCGCCCGGGGCGTGGCTCGCGGCGTCGGGCAGCATGCCGCCGGGCGACGGGGGCAGGGCGCTGCCGCGCCTCGTCGACCTGGCCCGAGCCTCCTCGGCCCGGCTCGCCCTCGACACCCACGGCGAGCCCCTGCGCCGACTGCTCGACGCGGGCACCCGCGTCGACCTGCTCAAGATCAACCGCGAGGAGGCGTGCGCCGCCCTCGACGAGCCCGCCGACGCCGAGCTCGCGACGCTGGTCGACGGGCTGCGGGCGCGCACGCACGGCACCGTGGTCGTCACCGACGGAGCCGCGGGCTGCCTCGGCGCCGACGACCACGGCCGCTGGCGCGTCGCCCTGCCGACCACCGCGGGGACGCACCCCGTCGGCAGCGGCGACTCGTTCCTCGGCGGGCTCGTCGCCGCCCTCGACGCGGGGCTGCCGCTCGACCGTGCCCTGGCCGCGGCGACCGGGGCCGGCGCCGCGAACGCCGAGGTGCCGGGCGCGGCCGTGCTCGACCCCGGCCGGGCGCGCGAGATCGCCGACCTCGTGCGCGTCGTGCCCGCCTGACCCGGGCCCGCCCGACCCCCCTCCCCGATCGACCACCGCGACAGAGAGACCCCCATGCAGTTCACCTTCGACTTCGGCGACGCGACCTTCGCCGCCAACGTGACCGCGCCTCCCGTGCGCACCGACACCGGCTGGATCGTGCCCGCCGGCCCGCTCGCGGTGCTGCACCCGTTCGGCGACACCGAGTTCTACCGGCACGGCTGGAACTCGTGGAGCCCCAGCGGCTGGGCCAGGACCGACGGCGAGACCATCGGCATCAAGGACAGCCCCGAGCGCCTGCTCACCGCCGACGACGCCGCCGTCGAGACGCCGCACGCCCACTCGGGCAGCGCCGTCGGGGCGGTCGCCGCGCCCGACGGCCGCGTGCTGCTCGTCGGCAGCCTCGGCCTCGGCACCCCGCGCGTCGGGGCCGACCGCGACGTGCTCTGGGGCCGCAGCGAGCAGGACCTCGCCGAGTGGTTCGTGGCCTTCGGCCCCGAGCTCGAGGTGTTCGCCGACTACGCGCGCCTCGTCTCGGAGCGCCTCGGCCGCCGCACGCGCCGCGCGGGCACGGTCTGGAGCAGCTGGTACTCGTTCTTCGAGTCGATCGACGAGGGGCTCGTCGCCCGCACGGTCGCCGACCTCGAGGGGCAGCCGGTCGACGTGTTCCAGATAGACGACGGCTGGGAGCCGATCGTCGGCGACTGGACGGCCGGGCCCGACTTCCCGTCGGGCATGCAGGCCACCGCCGAGGGCATCGCCGCACGGGGGTTCCGGCCCGGGCTGTGGCTCGCGCCGCTGATCGCCCTGCCCGGCTCGGAGATCGCGCGCACCCGCCCCGACCTCATGGTGCAGGGCGACGACGGGCGGCCGCTCGTCGCCGGCCACAACTGGGGCTCGCACTACTACGCCCTCGACACGACGCAGCAGGAGGTGCGCGACCACCTCCGCGAGGTCTTCGAGCGCGTCACCGGCTGGGGCTTCAGCTACCTCAAGCTCGACTTCATGTACGCCGGGGCGGTGACCGGGCGGCGCAGCGCCGACGTGCACCGCGAGGTCGCCTACCGCGACGCCCTGCAGCACATCCGCGACGTCGTGGGCGACGACACCTACCTGCTCGGCTGCGGCGTGCCGATGATCCCGTCCGTGGGCGTGCTCGACGGCGCCCGGGTCGGGCCGGACACGGCGGCGGTCTGGGACAACGCCGAGCGCCCCCGCGACCCCTCCGGCGCCGGCGCCCTCAACTCGATCGTCCAGTCGGTGAACCGGGCCTGGATGAAGGGGCTCTACGAGGTCGACCCCGACTCGGTGTACTTCCGCAGCGCGCGCAGTCTGCTCGGCGAGCCCGAGCGCGAGCTGCTGCGCGACACCGCCGCGGTGCTCGAGTTCCGCTCGACGTCCGACCCGATGGCGTGGCTCACGGAGGCCGAGCGCGAGGAGCTGGCCGCGTGGCTGTCCGAGAAGCCGACGGTCGAGCACGTGGGGCGGCACCGCTTCGTCGTCGACGGCCGCGAGGTCGATCTCACGGCCGTCGTCACGGGCGGGTACGAGCCCGAGCCGACCGCCGTCGCCGGCTGAGCCGGGCTGCCGGGCTGCCGGGCCGCGGGGCCGCGCCGGCCCGCGGGGCCTGGCGGGCCCGCCGGCCGTGATCGCGGGCCGCGCCGGCCTCAGACCCAGCGGCCCTGGCGCATGACCCTGTCGACCACGCCGGCCTCGTCGAGCACGACGAGGTCGGCCCGGTCGCCGGGCGCGAGGCCCGCCCCGGCCAGCCCCAGGGTGGCCGCGGCCGTCGCGGACGACGCGCGCACCGCCTCCTGCAGGCCCACGTCGTGCTCGCCGAGCAGGCGGGCGACGCCGGCGCCCACGGTGCCGGTGCTGCCCGCGAGCGACGAGCCGTCGGCGAGCATCGCGACGCCGTCGGCGACGACCACCTGCGACCCGGCGATCTCGTAGCGGCCGTCGGACCACCCGGTCGCGGCCATGGCGTCCGACACGAGCACGAGTCGGCCCGAGGAGGCGCGGCGGGCGATCTCGGCGGCGTCGCGCGAGACGTGCTGGCCGTCCAGGATCAGCTCGACGGCGAGGCGGTCGTCGGTCAGCGCGGCCCCGGCCAGGCCCGGCTCGCGGTGGTGCAACGGGCGCATGCCGTTGTAGACGTGGGTGACGACCGTGGCGCCCGCGTCGGCCGCGGCGTGCGCCTGCTCGGCCGTGCAGTCCGAGTGGCCCAGGGCGACCACGACGCCCGCGGCGACGAGACGGCGGACCGCGTCGACCGCCCCCGGCAGCTCGGGGGCGAGCGTCACCACGCGCAGGGCGCCGGCGGCGGCCTCGAGCAGCGACTCGACCTCGGCGGGCTCGGGGCCGCGCAGCAGGCCGGGGTCGTGGGCGCCGCGGCGGGCCTCGGAGAGCCACGGGCCCTCGAGGTGGACGCCGTCGAGCACGCCCTCGTCGACGAGCGGCGCGAGCACCCCGAGGGCGCGCGTGAGCGACGCGGCCGACGCGGTGGCCACGGAGGCGACCAGCCGGGTCGAGCCCGCCCGGTGGTGGTGGGCGGCGGCCCGCCGGGCCCCGTCCGCGTCGGCGGTGCCGAAGTCGACGCCGAGGGCGCCGTGCACGTGCTGGTCGACGAAGCCGGGCACGACCGTGCCTGCGACGTGCTCGGGGGGCAGGGCGGCGAGGTCAGTCGGCGGGGCTCCCGCGCCGCGGTCGAGCACGTGGCCGTCGCGCAGGGCCAGCCAGCCGGGGCCGACGTCGGCGTCGGCGGTGACCAGGCGGTCGACGCGGAGGACCTGCGTGCTCACGCCGCGCCTCCTGCGGTCGCGGTGGCCGCGGGCGACGTGGTGGCGGCGGGCGACCCTGCGGTTCGCAGCGCCTGCTCGGCGAGCAGGGCGGCGCCCACCATCGCGGCGCCGTCGCCGTGCACGGCCGGGACGAGCGCGGGGCGGCGCGAGTGGGCGAGACGCTCGTCGAGGGCCGCGCCGAGCGGGTCGAACAGCAGCGACCCGGCGCCGGCGAGGCCGCCGCCGACGACGAGCGTGGTGGGGGCGGCGACGGCCGTGATCCAGGTGAGGCAGTCGGCGAGCACGACGACCAGGTCGTGCCACGCCGCGGTCGCGTCCGGGTCGCCGGCCCGCACGCGCTCGACCACGGCCAGGGCGTTCTCCGCGCCCGCCCGTCGGGCGAGGCCGCCCGCCGAGGCGACGTCCTCGACCCGCAGCCCGGCCAGCGGGCCCGAGGTGAGCACCACCTGGCCGATCTCGCCGGCCCAGCCGCCCGACACGAGCGCGCCGCCGTGCTCGACGAAGGCCGAGGCGAGGCCGGTGCCGACGGGCACGAAGGCGAGCCCGCCGGCCGACCCGGCCCCGGCGCCCGTGGCCGCCTCGGCGAGGGCTCCGGCACGCACGTCCTGGCCGAAGCCGACGGGCAGCGAGGAGGCGCGCTCGAGCAGCGCACGGAGCGGCACGTCCCGCCAGCCCAGGTTCACGGAGGCGACCGCCGTGCCCGCCTCGTCGTCGACGATGCCCGGCACGACCAGGCCGACGGCGTCGAGCCGGCCCTGGTCGCGGGCGGCGTCGACGAGCTCGACGACCGCGGCGACGGTGCGGCGGCCGTCGGCGTCGCCGCGCGGGGTGGGGACGCGGCGCTCCCAGAGGGCGCGGCCGCCGGGGCCGGTCTCGACGAGGCGGGCCTTGACGGTGGTGCCGCCGACGTCGACGCCGAGCACACGGGGCACGTCGGTGCCCGGGGGAGGGGTGGTCATGGCGGTCCTCTCGCGGTGAGCCGGTCGCCGTCGAGGCGCCGGCGTGAGCGATCTGCTCGAGATCGCTCACTTCCGATCATCCTGCCCGACGATCACTATGATCGGTGGACCCGGCACCCGGCATCGTTCCAGGAGAGACCCGTGACCCAGCAGCAGCGCCTCAACGCCCTCCTCGAGCTCGTCAGCGAGCGCGGCAACGTGTCCATCGCCGAGATCGGCGAGGCCCTCGACATCTCGGCCGCGACGGCCCGCCGCGACCTCTCGACGCTCGCGAGCCAGCGCCTGATCACGCGCACCCACGGCGGCGCGGCGGCCCTCGGCAGCGGCTACGAGCTGCCGCTGCAGTACAAGATCGCCCGCCAGGCCGAGGCCAAGGTGGCGATCGCCCGGGCGACGGCGGCGCTGATCCAGGTGAGCGACACGGTCGGCGTCAACGGGGGCACGACCACGAGCGAGGTCGCCCGCGAGCTCGGCCGGAGCGAGCGCTTCGTCCGCGGCGAGGGCGACGACGGCGTGACCATCGTGACCAACGCCCTCAACATCGCCTACGAGCTGTCGGTGCGGCCGCACGTCAAGATCGTCGTCACCGGCGGGGTCTCGCGGCGGCAGTCGTACGAGCTGGTCGGGCCCATGGTGACGGCGTCGCTGGCCGAGATGGCCCTCGACGTGGCCGTGCTCGGGGTCGACGGCCTCACCGCCCGCTTCGGCGCGACGACCGTGCACGAGGGCGAGGCCGACGTCAGCCGTCAGTTCGCGTCCGTCGCGAAGAAGGTCGTCGTCGTGGCCGACAGCACCAAGCTCGGCCGCTCGACCTTCGCGCGCATCGCGCCGCTCTCGGCCGTCGACGTGCTCGTCACCGACGTGCCCGTCGAGCTCGAGCTGCGCCGCGAGCTCGACGCCGCGGGCGTCGAGGTGGTCGTCGCGACCGCCTGACGACCGCGGGTCCCGGGCGTCCCTCCGCCCTGTCCGGCGCGTACGCCGGGCGCGTCGCGGGCGGGCGCGCCCCCGCCGCCGGCCGGCGCCCCGCCGCGCCGCCTTCGTCGCCCGGCGCCCCCCGTTGCCGCCCGGCGCCCTGCCCGGCGTGTTTCTTCCGTGTGAACTCTGGCCACGGGGCCTACCGCTGATCGTTGACGCGTCTTATTGTCGTTTCGTGATCGTTTCGACTACATTCGAATCATGTTCACGCAAAGGAGCGATGACACGATGACCAGTCCCACCGCAGAGCAGGCCCCCGCCGCCGCGTCCGCGCCGCTGTGCGTCGGCGTCGTGGGGGTGGGCCAGCGTGCCTACATCGCCCACCACGTGGCCGCCTCCGGCGAGGCCGCCGTGCTCGTCGCCGCCGCGGACACCACCGCCGACGGCCGCGACCGTGCCGCCGCCCAGTTCCCCGGCGTGGCCGTCGTCGCCTCGCACCACGAGCTCGTCGGCCTCGTCGACGCCGCGATCGTGACGACCCCCGACGCCACCCACGCGACGATCGCGACCGACCTGTTGCGCGCCGGCGTCGCGGTCTACCTCGAGAAGCCGTTGGCGACCAGCGTCGCCGACGCCGACGCCATCCTCGGCGTCGCGGCCGAGACCGGCACCCCGCTCTACGTCGGGCACAACTTCCGGCACGCCGCCGTCGTGCGGCTGATGCACGACGTGATCGCGCGCGGCGAGATCGGCGAGGTGAAGACCATCTGGGTGCGGCACTTCGTCGGCAACGGCGGCGACTACTACTTCAAGGACTGGCACGCCGACCGCTCGCAGACGGGCACGCTGCTGCTGCAGAAGGCCAGCCACGACATCGACGTGGTGCACCTGCTCGCCGGCGCCTTCACGGAGCGCGTCGTCGGGATGGGCGACCTGATGGTCTACGGCGACGTCGACGACCGTCGCGAGCGCCCCGGCGAGACCGTCGACGACTGGTTCTCGTTCGACAACTGGCCCCCGGCGTCGGCGACCGGCCTGAACCCGGTCGTCGACGTCGAGGACGTCTCGATGATGATGATGACGCTCGGCAACGGCGTCGTGGCGAGCTACCAGCAGTGCCACTTCACGCCCGACTACTGGCGCAACTACACCGTCGTCGGCACGGAGGGGCGGCTCGAGAACGTGGGCGACACCGGCGGGGGAGTCGTCAAGGTCTGGAACCGTCGCCACGACTGGCAGGTCGCCGGCGACGTCGAGTACCCGATCGACGGGGTCGAGGCCGGCCACGCCGACGCCGACCTCGCCGCCGTCGCCGAGTTCGTCGCCTTCGTCGCCCGGGGCGTGCTGCCGAGCCTGTCGCCGGTCGCCGCCCGCGCCGCCGTGGCCGCGGGGTCGCTCGCCGCGGAGTCGCTGCGCGACGGCTCGACGCCCCGCGACGTGCCGCCGCTGCCGGACGCCGTCCTCGAGCACTTCGCCCGCCTGACCGCGCCCGCCGCACCCGCCGCGGTGCCGCGCCCGACCCGTTCCGCCCCTGCCGCCTCCTCTGCTGCACCCGACCCCGTCGCGCTCTGACGGACCGAAAGGACGACCCGATGCCTCGACCCTCCCTCGCCCCCCGTGGCGGCGTCCGCCGCCGTCTCTCCGTCACCGCCGCCGCGGTCGGCGTCGCCCTCGTGGCCGCCGGCTGCAGCTCGGCCAGCGGCCCCGCCGAGGCCGCCCCCTACGAGGCGGCGCCGAGCGACCTCTCCGCGTCGATCACCTACGGCGTCTGGGACCAGGCCCAGGTCGAGGCGATCGAGGCGAACCTCGACGGCTTCGCCGAGCTCTACCCCGACATCGACGTCAGCGTGAACGTGACGCCGTACGCCGACTACTTCACGAAGCTGCAGACCCAGGCGTCGAGCGACAGCCTGCCCGACCTGTTCTGGCTCAACGGCCCGAACTTCCAGCTCTACGCGAGCAACGGCAAGATCGAGCCGATCACCGGCGCCGTCGAGGCCGGCGACATCGACACGGCCGACTACCCCGAGGCGCTCGTCGACCTCTACTCGCTCGACGATGTGCAGTACGGCGTGCCGAAGGACATGGACACGATCGGCGTCTGGGTCAACGAGGCGCTCTTCGAGCAGGCCGGCGTGCCCCTGCCCGAGGCGGACTGGACCTGGGACGACTTCCAGGAGACGGCCGCGACGATCTCCGAGGCGCTGTCCGCCGAGGGCGCCTACGGCGGAG
Source organism: Frigoribacterium faeni (assembly GCF_011761235.1). Lineage (GTDB taxonomy): Bacteria > Actinomycetota > Actinomycetes > Actinomycetales > Microbacteriaceae > Frigoribacterium > Frigoribacterium faeni_A. The sequence goes on along the minus strand of NZ_JAAOYW010000001.1, from coordinate 1,219,127 downwards.
CCGGCGGCATGGACGGCCAGACCACCTACTACGACACCATCTTCCAGGCCGGCGGCGAGGTCGTCGCCGACGACGGGAAGGCCTCGGGCTACGACACCCCGGAGGCGGAGGAGGGCCTGCAGTTCTGGACCGACCTCATCGCGTCCGGCGGCTCGCCGAGCATCCAGCAGCTCACCGACACGCCCGCCGACCAGTGGTTCACCTCGGGCAAGCTCGCCATGTACTGGGGCGGCAGCTGGCTGAACGCCGCCGTCACCGACTCTCCCGTCTCCGGCACCACCGACGTGCTGCCCCTGCCCGCGGGCGAGGAGCAGGCCACCGTCATCCACGGCGTCTCGAACGTCGTCTCGTCCGGCAGCAAGGAGAAGCAGGCGGCGCAGGCGCTGCAGGTCTACCTCGCCGGCGAGGAGGCGCAGCAGCAGCAGGGCGACATGGGCGCCGTGATCCCCGCCTTCGCCGACACCCAGCAGGGCTTCGTCGACAGCGCCCCCGACCGCGACCTGCAGGTGTTCCTCGACGCCGTCGACTACGCGCGGCCGCTGCCCGTGTCGAAGAACGCCGCCGCGTGGAACGCCCTCGAGAACGCCGACCTGCCGGGCGCCTTCAGCGGCGACGAGCCCGTCGCCGACGTCGCCTCGTCGCTCGGCGAGCGCATGACCGCGCTGCTCGAGAAGGAATAGGCAGCGCCGATGAGCCACGACACGACCACCCCGACGAGGACGCCCGCTGTCCCCGCCGCGACCACGCCCCCGGCGCCCCGGCGCCGTGTGCTGCAGCGGGACGGCGCCTGGCCGTGGGTGTTCGTGTCGCCGCTCGCGGCCGGCATCCTCGTCTTCTTCGTCTGGCCGGTGCTGCAGACCGCGTACTACTCGTTCACGAGCTGGGGCGTCTTCGGCGGCTCGACGTTCACCGGCCTGGCGAACTACGCCCGGCTCGTCGTCGACCCCCAGCTCTGGACGGCGCTAGGCAACACGCTGATCTACACGGGCATCGTGCTGCTCGGCGTGCCGCTCGCGGTGTGGCTCGCCAGCCTGCTCAACACCCCCGGGCTGCGCTTCGCCTCGTTCTACCGCGTGCTGTTCTTCCTGCCCTACGTCGCCATGCCGACGGCCATCGCCATGGTCTGGCGCATCATCTTCAACGGCGACTTCGGCGTGCTCAACTACCTGCTCGGCCGGGTCGGCATCGAGGGGCCGTACTGGATCTCGACCCCCGGCGCCGCGATCGTCGCCGTCGCCGTCGTGGGGCTGTGGTCGTCGCTGGGCTTCGCGATGATCATCCTCGGCGCCGGCCTCAAGGCGGTGCCGCCCGAGCTGTACGAGGCGGCCGAGCTCGACGGGGCCACGCCGTGGCGCCAGTTCCGATCGGTGACCGTGCCCCTGCTCACGCCGAGCATCTTCTTCGTGCTCATCATCACGATCATCTCGAGCTTCCAGCTCTTCGACCTGCAGTTCGCGATCCTCGGCAGCCAGAACCCCGTGCTGCCGAAGAGCCTGTCGCTCGTCTACTTCTTCTACCAGCAGGGCTTCATCGCCAACGACAAGGGCTACGCGGCAGCGATCGCCATGTTCATCTTCGTGCTGATCGGCCTCGTCACCCTCCTCCAGTTCCGTCTCCAGAAGAAGTGGGTGCAGTCGTGACCGACCGAGCCGCACCGGTCCGCTCCGCGGCCGTGCTCAGCGATCCCCAGACCCTGTCCACGACGCCGGCCGCGCTCGCGGCGACGGCGACCCCGCAGGAGGCGCGGGCCGGGCGCGCACCCGGCGCCGGCGGTCCCGCGCGCGCACGCCGCGCCTCCTCGGGTCGTCCCGGTCGCCGAGGGCGGTCGCACGTCGTGCCCCACCTCGTGCTGGGCGTCGGCGGGTTCCTGATGGCGTTCCCCTTCTTGTGGCAGATCATCATGTCGCTGTCGACCAACGCCGAGGTGCAGAGCGTCACGCCGAACCTCTGGCCGGCCGAGCTGCAGTGGCAGAACTACGTCGCCGTGTTCGAGCGACTGCCGTTCCTCGACCAGCTGCGCACCAGCGTCGTCGTGACGGTCGTGCGCACCGTCGCCCAGATCGTGCTCTGCACCCTCGCCGGGTACGCGTTCGCGCGCATGAGGTTCCGGGGCAGCGGGGTGCTGCTGGCCGTCATCCTGTCGATCCTCATGGTGCCGTCGCAGGTGTACCTGATCTCGCAGTACCAGATCGTGCAGGAGCTGGGCTGGCTCGACACCGTCGCCGGCATCGTGGCGCCGGGCCTGTTCAGCGCGTTCGGCACGTTCCTGATGCGCACGGCGTTCCTGGCCCTGCCCGCCGAGCTCGAGGAGGCGGCCCGCCTCGACGGGGCGAACCCGTTCCAGGTGTTCTGGCGGGTCATGCTGCCGCTCGCGGTGCCGTCGATCAGCGTGCTCGCGATCACGACGGTGCTCTGGTCGTGGAACGAGCTGCTCTGGCCGCTCGTCGTCTCGACCTACAGCGACCGCATGCCGCTCTCGGCCGGGCTCGCGACGCTGATCGGCGACAAGACGACCGACTACCCCGTGGTGATGGCCGCGAGCCTGCTGGCGATGGCGCCCGTGCTGATCGCGTTCGTCGTGCTGCAGCGGCGCGTCATCGACGGGCTGGCGACCTCGGGGCTGAAGTAGGGGCGACGCGGGCGGGCTCGGGCGGGCTGGTCAGGCCGCGGCGCGGCGTGCGCGGCGGTCGACCTCGAGGCCGTCGAGGAGGCGGGTGTCCAGCGAGTGGGCCAGCGTGACCTCGGCGACCACCGCCTCCTTGTCGTCGTCGGACCACGGGGCGGCGTCGAGCTGCTCGCGGTACGTGGCGCGGAAGCAGGCCGGGTCGGCGACCTCGGCGAAGACGTAGAAGCCGACGCCGTTGACGTCGAAGCCGTAGTGCTTCTGCAGCAGCGTGCTGATGAAGCGGCCGCACGACAGGTCGCCGAGGTAGCGCGTGTAGTGGTGCGCGACGAACGCTCCCGCCGAGGCGGCGGCGACGGTGTCGAGCCGCTCGACGTAGGCGCGGGTGGCGGGCAGGGCGACGACGCGGTCGCGCCAGGCGTCGCCGAGCAGGAACTCGAGGTCGGACTCGAGCGCGGGCAGCCGGGTCGCGCCCGTCGTGACGAACGGGGCGGCGACGGGGTGGTCGGCCATGGCCCGGGCCGCACCCTCGAGCGCGCGGTACACGAACCAGTACTGCGCCACGAGCTGCGCGTAGTCGTCGACGTCGCAGGTGCCGCGCAGCAGGTCGGTCATGAAGTCGGCGCCGCTGCTGGTGCCGTGCCGGCTGTTCGTGCGGGCCCGCAGCAGCTCCGAGAAGGGGACGACGTCGTGGGCCACGGCGGACTCCGATGCTCGGATCGGGCGGTCGGTCGACCACCCGTCCCTGAACCGTACTTAGGTCAGCCTTACCTGCGCAAGCCCCCTGTGTCGTCGCCCTGTCTCGTCGCTCTCTCGTCGTTCAGGAAGTCGCGGGTGCGAGGTCCTGAACGGTGCACGGTCCAGGATCCCGGCTCCGGTCCTGGCGGGGATCAGGACGCATATTCCTGAATGAGGAGAGAGAGCAGGGGCAGCGAGGGGCGGGCGGGGACGACGACGGCCCCCGCTCCTCGGGGAGGAGCGGGGGCCGCCGGGGGTGCGGGCCGAGGCCCGCGGGTGCGGGCTACGCCTGCACGTCGCCGCGCCAGGCGCCGTCGGCCTGGCCCTTCGACTCGATGTACTGCTTGAAGTTCGCGAGGTCCTTCTTGATGGCGCGTCCGTCGGAGCCGATCGCCGCGCCGAGCTTCTCGAGCAGGCCGTCGGTGGTCCAGTCGATCTGCACGGTGACGCGCGTCTCGGTGTCGCTCAGCTTGTGGAACGTGACGACGCCGGCGTGGTCGACCTCGCCGCCGGTGCTCGTCCAGGCGACGCGCTCGTCGGGGTGCTGCTCGGTGATCTCCGCCTCGAAGGTCTTCTCCACGGGGCCGACCTTGACCTTCCACACCGTGAGGGTGGGGGTCGTCTGCGTGATGGACTCGACCTCGTCGAGGAACTTCGGGAACTCCTCGAACTGGGTCCACTGGTCGTACGCGGTGCGGACGGGGACGTCGACGTCGATGGTCTCGATGGCCTGTGCCATGGTGTTCTCCTCTGGTCTGTGTCGCGGGGCAGGTGAGCCCCTGAGGGGCCCACGCCCCTCTTGGACTCAGACCCGCCGCAGTAGACGGTAGGAGGCGCGGGCCGGGTGGGGCCACGTGCAGGGGCGATGGTCAGGTGGCGGGTGACGCGGCGTCCCCCGGCCGCGGCGGCGGGCAGGCAGCGTACTCGCCCTCGCGACCCGCGCCTCCTCGGCCCTGTCGACCCGCGCCTCCTCGGCCCCGGCTAGCGCGGCGTGACGGCCATGCTGCGGAACGACGCGGGGATCGCGAGCGTGCGCACGCCGACGTTGCCCGGCGTCGTGTCGCAGCCGGTGTCGGCGTACGACACGGTGGTCTGCGGCCCGCCCGACGACGCCTGCGCGGTCGCCGTGAGGGTGCAGCCGACCACCTCGACCGTGAGGTGCTGCCACTGGCCCTGCGGCACGGTCGCGGCGAGCGGCACCCGGGCGAACTGCCGCCAGGTGCCGCCGACGTGCTTGCCGATGATCAGCGACGTGCTCGAGATGCCGCCGTAGTAGCCGTCGAGCTTGTCGGTGCCGACGCCGGGGTTGCGCACCCGGACGTTGAAGCCGGCGTCGAGGTAGTTCGCCGACTGGGCGTTGAACCGCACCTCGCCGGTCAGCGACAGGTCGCCCCAGGTCTGCGACGTCTCGACGGACTTGTCGCCCTTGCCCGACTGCGTGTTGGAGTACGTCTCGGCGGTGGCGTCGTTGGTCCAGCCGCCGCCGTAGGTGGTGAACGACGGCGAGGCCCCCGTCGCCCAGGGGGTGTTCCACGTCGCCAGGGGAGGCGACACGGCGGTCGACCCGTCCGTCACCGTGACGAAGCGCCAGGCTCCGGTGCCCTCGAACTCGCGCAGCCCGACCATGCCCTTCTGGTGCACGGCGCTGCAGCCCTCGTCGAAGTGCCGGAACGACGTGACGGCGCCCGGGCCGCCGGAGCCCACCGTGCTCTGCGAGACCGTGATGTTGCAGCCGCGCACCTGCACGACGAGGTGGTACCAGGTGTTGTACGCGATGCCGCTGGGCACGTCGACCGAGCGGAGGAACTGGTACGACCCCTTGGTCATGCGCCCCAGCTCGAGCTTGCCGGTGGAGGTGACGTAGGCCCAGTAGCCGTTGTGCTCGTCGAGTCCGGGGGAGGGGTCGCTGACCCGCGCCAGCAGGCCCACCTGCTTGCCGGTGTCGAGCTTGACGTCGGCCTGCAGGGTGTAGTTCGTCCACTCGGGGCTGCCCGTGACGGCCTTGGGCGCGGCGCCCGCCTGGTCGTTGCCGCAGGTCTCGTAGTACATGCCGAAGTCGTTCGGCGTCATCGTCTGCCAGCAGCCGCCGTAGGTCGTCCAGTCGGCGGCGCCGCCCGCGAAGCTCGAGCGGTAGGGCAGGGCGTTCGTGGTGCGGCCGAACGACGCGGCCGTCGTGGCCGTGTTCGTGGTGCTCTGCACCGCGGCGGTGAACGCGCCGGAGGTGGGGCTGGCCGTCCAGAGCCCGGCCACGAGGGCGGTCAGCAGCAGGACGACGACGAGGAGGCGCCGGGTCGTGAGCGGGCCGGTCACGACGCGGGACGGCACGAGGCGCCCGGTCGGGGGGCGGCGGCCGGCGGTGCGGCCGGTCACGACGCGGCCGATCGTCGGCCGGGGGCGCCCTGCGGGGCGAGCCCGACGAGCAGGCACCAGAGCAGGGGCAGGCAGCAGACGAGGGCGAAGACGAGCCAGCCGAGGGGCGGCAGGTGCGGGGCGATCGAGACGACGAAGCCGCCGCCGGCGGGGCCGTCGGCCGAGAGCGCGGGCAGGTCGAGCGTGCCGACCTCGCCCGAGGCGAGCACGACCGACGAGCCGTGCTCGACGGCCAGGCGCGACGGCAGGAGCCCCGTCGAGACGACGGTGGCGGCCCCGCCGAGGCCGTCGTCGGAGGCGGTGGTCCAGAGCACGGTCGCCGCGGTGAAGGGACGCAGGGCCGCCGAGACCGCGGCGACCACGACGGTCGAGCCGACGACCCGCAGGGCCGAGCGGTGCGTGCGCGACGGCACGAGCAGGGTGACGGCCCAGAGCGCGACGCCGCCGACGACGAGCCAGGGCAGCGCCCGGGCGAGCCACCCGACGCCGGGCAGCAGCACGGCCGCGCGCCCGACGAGGTCGGCGTCGCCCAGCCGCCAGGGGTCGTCGGACTGGTTCGCGTCGCCGCGGGTGGCGACGCCCGTCGCGTCGACGTCGACGACGCGGTGGGTGAAGGTCGTGCCGGTGCGTCCGGGCGGGGTGAACGTCACGACGTCCCCCGCCCGGAGCTCGTCGACCGTGACGGGGGTCGTCACCACGAGGCTGCCGACGGGGGCGGCCGTGCCCATGGAGGCGGTGCGCACCACGAAGGTGCGGGCGCCGGTCAGGTGCAGCACGGCCAGCGCGACGAGCAGCCCGAGGGCGAGGACGGCGCCGGCGACGAGCAGCACGTCGCGGCGGCGGGGTCCGCGCCGCGCCGACGACGGCGCCGCGGCCGTGGTGGGCGCGGACGCGGTCGTCGACGGGGTCAGCCGGTGAAGGTCCACTTGAGCGGCACCGTGGCGGTGAGGCCCTGGTAGTCGTTGCCGGCCGTGCTCGCGAGCGTCACCGCGAAGCCGAAGTCCGCCTTCGCGCCCGCCGGGACGGCGGCGAGGTCGATCGTGGCGGTCCGGGCGCCGAGCTCGGCCAGGGTGCCCGTGTAGAGGGTGGTGCCGCCCTGCGTGAGGACGAGCGTGATCTTGCTGCAGATGTCGGTCGCCGTGCCGCTGGTGTCACCGGTCTTGCCCGAGACGCAGGCGCCGGTGCTCGCGAGGGTGAACCCGGTCGCGGGGAGGGTGCCGTCGTTGAACACGCTGACGGCGACGTTGCGGGTCGCCCCCGGCGTGAGCGCGCCGTTGCCGAACTTGTTGTTCGACGTGCAGGTCGCCGTGTTGCCGGTGCTCGACACGGACGCCTTGTCGGCGCCGTTGCTGTAGCAGGTGGCGCCCGGGGTGCCGACCTCGCGCATGAGGAGGGTGCCGGTCGTGGCGGTGTTGTTCGCGTTCGCGATGCTCGCGGTGAACGCCGAGAGCGTGCCGGACATCGTCAGGGCCATGAGCACGGCGGCGGCGAGGCCGGTGACGACGGCGAGGGGAGTCGTGCGGAGGCGCGCACGGGCGCGGTGGGACGAGGAGGCCATGTGATCGGTCTTTCGGTCGGGTCGGTCGGTCACGGTCGCGACCGGCGCGGCCGTGACGTGCCGATTCCCAGCGGCCCCCACGACGGTGACGACTGATCCTCCACCGGTCGATACGAGGCTATCGATGTCCGCAGAAGTGAGGACGCCCCAGTTCGGGGACGGGGACCTGGCCCGGGCGACCCTGAGGTCGGCCCTGCACGTCGGCTAGAGCAGGCCCAGCACCGTGAGCAGGCCGGCGGTCGCCGTGCCGAGGACGGCCAGGGCGGACGCGACCACGACGAGCAGCGTCACCCGTCGGTCGGTGTCGCCGAGCGAGGGCAGGTCGCCCTGGTCGGGGTCGGGGTACGTCATCAGGGCTCCCTCCGGTCGGCGCCTCGACCGCTCGAGGCGCGCCCAGCATGCCCCCCTGGTCGGCACGGCGCACCTGTCGCCACCGCCGACTTCGTTCTGCGGCCAGGGCTGCAGAGCCGAGGAGGTGCCCGGCAGCTCCCGGGGCCTGCTCAGCCTGCCTTCGGACCGCCTCCCGGGCCGTCGGTCAGGCTGCCGAGGTCGACCTCGGTCCCGGCGCCGCCCGGACCGGCCCCGACGTCGTCCGCACCGGAGCCCTTGCCCGGGCCGCCCGTGCCCGCGCCGTCGGTGCCCGTGCCGCCCGTGCCCGCACCGCCGTTGCCCGCACCGCCGTTGCCGTTGCCGCCGCCGTTGCCGTTGCCCGGCGCCTCCGGCTGCGTCGGCTCTTCGGGCTGGCTCGGCTCGGGCTCCTCGACCGGGTCGCTCTCGACCGGCGCCGGGTCGGCCGAGCTCGGCTCGTCGGCGGGCTCGGACGTCGAGGGCGCCGGCGCCGGCTCGTCCTCGGTCGACGGAGAGGTGGTGTCGGCGGGCTCGGTCGCCGCGGGCGCGGTCTCGGCCGGGGCGGGGGAGTCGCTCGTCGCCGGGGCCGTGGGCTCGTCGCCGCCCTGGGTCACGGCGAAGCCGACCGCGGCGGCGGCGCCCAGGGCGAGCGCCACGAGACCGGCGACGACGACGCCGCGTCGGCTGCGCCGCTCGGGCTCGTCGGTCGTCGAGCCGCCTCCTGCGCCCGTGCCGGCACCGGAGCCGGCGCCCGTCCCGTCGACGGCGGAGAAGCGCTCGGTCGCGGCGGCGGAGTCCGCCCAGCCGAGCGCCGCCCCGGCCCCGGCGGCTCCGGCCACGCCGGCCGCGCCGGCGGCCGCCGCCGGCATCCGACGCGTCGGGGCGTCGCCGCCCGCGCTCGGCATGAGCACCGTGGCGGCGCCGGTGCGGGCGTCGTCGGCGTGTCCGCCCCCGGCGGCCAGCGCCTCCGCGCGCGTGAGCACCTCCAGCGCCGTCGGTCGTGCCTCGGTCTCGCGCGCGGTCATGGCGCGCAGCACCGACGCCCACTCCGGCCCGAGCGCGTCGGGCACGGAGGGGTCGCGGTGCAGGCGCCCGGTGAGCGACTCGATCATCGAGCCGGGGAACGCGCGCTCGCCGGTCAGCGCCTCGAGCACGACGAGCCCGAGCGAGTAGACGTCGGACGCGGGCCCGACCCGGGTGCCGAGCGCCTGCTCGGGGCTCAGGTAGGCGGCCGTCCCGACGACGGCGCCGGTGGCCGTCACGCGGGTCGAGTCGACCAGCGACGCGATGCCGAAGTCGGCCAGCTTCGGCGACCAGCGGCGTCCCGGCACGGGCGAGGGGGCGAGCAGCACGTTGCTCGGCTTGACGTCGCGGTGCACGATGCCGGCCGACTGGACGACGTGCAGCGCGCCGGCCAGGTCGACGAGCATCTGCCCGACCTCGGTCGGGTCGAGGGGCCCCTCGTGCAGGCGGCCCGAGAGGGAGGGGCCGTCGACGAGCTCCATCGCCAGCCAGGCGGGCCCGCTGCGGGGAGCGACGTCGGCGTCGTAGAGGGTGACGAGGGCGGGGTGGCTGAGCGAGGCGAGCACGGCGACCTCGTTCTGTGCCCGCTGGACCTCGGCGGGGTCGGAGCCCTGGGCGCTGAGCACCTTGACGGCGACGGTGCGCCCGAGCAGCTGGTCGTGCGCGCGGTGCACCGTCGACATGCCGCCTCGGCCCAGCGTGTCGCCGAGCAGGTACCGGCCGGCGAGGAGGCGGGGGTCGTGTCGGTCGTCCACGGTCGCGTCGTCGTCCCGGTCGTCCATGCCCCGAGGCTACCGGGCGGCGGGGGCTCCGGGTCGCGACGCACGACGGCCCCCTGCCCGCTGGGGGCAGGGGGCCGGACGGCGCGCGTGGCCGAGGGCGGCTAGCGGGCGCTCGTGGGCGCGCCGGTCTGCTGCTGCGCGATCACCGAGCTGAGCCCGTCCAGGAACGCGCTCACGGCGGCGGCCTGGTCGGCGGGGACGTCCATCAGGAACCGGCGCACGTGCGGGGCGCTCGTGACGGTGTCGCAGGCGTCGCGGCCGGCCTCGGTCGTCGTCACGATCTTGCGGCGCCCGTCCGAGGGGTCGGGGGTGCAGACCACGAGCCCGGCGTCCTGCAGCCGGTGCAGCAGGTTCGACACCGCGGGCGACGAGAAGCCCAGCGTCGTGGCGAGGCCGCTCGGCGTCATGGGCTCGTCGGTCTGCTCCGCGGCGAGCACGAGGGCGAGGGCGTCGCGCTCGGTGCGGGGCAGGGCCCCCGCCGACGAGACCGTGCGGTCGAGGCGCTGCTCGGTGATGCGCCAGGCCTCGAGCGAGGCGTGCAGGCGTGCGGCCTGGATCTTCTGCGGCATGCGGGGTCGTGTCCTCTGAGTGATCAGGTCGTCGGGGTGGACGGGGGTGGCGGTGGTGCCGGTCGAGCCGTGGGGCTCAGTCCAGGTCGTCGTCGTCGATGGTGGTGTCGAAGTACGCGACGTGGTCGGTCGGGGTGCTCAGCAGGATGCGGGCCGCGAAGGTCACGACGCCACCGCCATCTCGCGCTGCACGGCCGGGCGGACCGACTCGGGGTCGACGAAGAAGCTCGCGTAGCTGACCTCGGCAGGGCCCGTGGCCGCGGCGACGGACTCGGCCATCGAGGCGACGACGTCGCGGACGCGACGGCGACGCGGGTAAGTCTCGATGCGGACGGCGGGCACCGAGCGGTCGCGCACGTAGAAGCTGTCGAGCTCGGCGGCCGTCAGCTGGGACGGGGCGGCGAGGCGGCCGGCGACGGCGGCGACGAGGCCCTCGTGCGACAGACCGCGCAGGTCGAGGCTCATCGGACGACCTCGGTGTCGAACAGGTCGGCGAGGTCGAGCGGCTGGGTCTCGGCGAGGAGGTGGTGGGCGGCGTCGGCGGCCGGGACGGTCGAGGCGCTCATGCGCCGGCGCCCATCGCGACGAGCATGCCGGCGATGAGGGTGCCGCACGCGGCGAGGGCCGAGGTGGCGACGACGAAGAGCGTCACCTGGCGGTCCGCGTCGCGGATCTCGGAGAAGGGGGAGTGCTGCGGGGTGTTCATGTCCTGCTCGTTCCTGGCAGCCCTGCGCTGCCCTCGAGGTGCATGTTCGTTCGGGTCCCGGAGCCCCTCGCGAGGCCCCGTGGGGATCTCGTGCGAGACCCCGTGAGCGCCTCTCTCGAGGCCCTCGTACCGCCGTGAATCGGTACACGAAGATAGTTACACGATCTCGCTAGTTCATCTAATTAGACCGACTAGCGAGTTCGCAGATCGGATATCCGCAGGGGCTCGAACGACCTGCGGCCCTGTCGGCCGCGCGCGGACGCAGCGAGCCCCCTCCGCCGGGAGGGGGCTCACCGGGGGAGGGGGCTCGATCGTCCCGGGACCGTTCAGGGGGCCTCGGGGCTGCGCAGCGGTCGGGCGGGGGCGGAGGTTCGGGTCGGTCACCCCGGGGCGCTGCGGTGGTCCGAGGCTACGGGGACCCCGGCGCCGCACCACGGGGGCTTGTCACCGCCCCGCACGAGGAGCTACCTTCTCTGGTCGCCCGTGTCGACGGCGCTCGCCCCGGCGTCCTCGCGCGGGGCGGGCAGGGCGGCCGAGGCGGCCGTCGGCGGCTCGGCGTGGTGCTCGAGCGGCGTCACGCGCACCGCGGCGATCCGGTAGCCCTCCATGCGCACGACCTCGAGCGTCGCCCCGTCGACGGCGATGGTGTCGCCGACGACGGCGAGGCGGCCGAGGGCGTCGAACACGTAGCCGCCGACGGTCTCGTAGGGGCCGTCCGGCAGCGAGACGCCGGTCTCCTCCTCGAGCTCCTCGACGATCAGGCCGCCCTCGACCTCTCGGGTCTCGCCCGCCTCCAGCACGCCTTCGCCGCGGTCGGCGGTGTCGTACTCGTCGTAGATCTCGCCGACGAGCTCCTCGAGCAGGTCCTCGAGGGTGACGATGCCGTCGGTGCCGCCGTACTCGTCGATGACGACCGCGATCTGGTGGCCCTCGTCGCGCATGGTGCTCAGGGCGCCGAGCACCTTCGTCGTGCCGGGCAGGGCGAGGATCGGACGGGTGATCTCGGCGACCGTGGTCGCGCCGTCGCCGCCGGCCGCGGGGACGGACGCCATGAGGTCGCGCACGTGCACGAAGCCGAGCACGTCGTCCCGGCTGGTGCCGACGACGGGGTACCGCGAGTGCGGCAGCGCGAGCACGTCGCGGTAGCCGTCGGAGACGGACGAGTCGCCGCTGAGGAACGAGACGTCGGGCCGCGGACGCATCACCTCGGCGACACGGCGGTCGTCGGCGTCGAGCACGTCGGCGAGGATGCTGCGGCTGTCGCGGTCGATCTCGCTCGTGTTCGAGATGATGTCGCGCACCTCGTCGGCCGAGACCTCGTCCTCCTTCTGGTCGGGGTCGAGCCCGAGGAGGCGCCCCACGGCGTTCGTCGACACGGACAGCAGCCAGATGAGCGGCCTCATCAGCCGGGCCAGGGCGTTCAGCGGCGGTGCGAGCGCCTTCGTGAAGGCGACCGACTTCTGCATCGCGAGGCGCTTCGGCACGAGCTCGCCGAAGACGAGCGAGAGGTACGCGACCACGAGGGTCATGCCGATCAGCGCCACGGTCGAGGCCGTGGCCTCGGTGAGGCCCAGGGCGACGAGGCCGGGCACCAGGTCGGGGGCGATCGTCGAGGCGCCGTACGCCGACGAGAAGAAGCCCGCGAGGGTGACGCCGATCTGCACCGCCGACAGGAACGTGTTGGGGTTGCGGACGAGCTGCCCGATCTTGCGGCCGCGCTCGCCGCTGGCTTCGAGGGCCCGCACCTGGCTGTCCCGCAGCGTCACGATCGCCATCTCCGTGCCCGCGAACACCCCGCCGACCAGCACGAAGAGCACGACGAGGCCGATGTTGACGAGGGTGTCCGAGTCCATGCGGACGAGTGTGTCGAGGGCCGCCGAGAGATAGCCTCGAACGTGCACGGGGTGCACGGACGAGGGGCCGGGCACGCGCGCGGCGTGCCCGGCCCCTCAGGGTGCGGAGCGGATCAGCTCTCGGTGCCGCGGCGACGACGCACGACGACGACCGTGACGCCGGCCAGCATCAGCGCGACCGCGGCCAGGGCGGCCTGCAGCACGCCGTCCGAGCCGGTGAACGCGAGGGCGCTCTCGACGGGCGACGCCGGTGCCGACGGGGCCGTGGGGGCGTCCGGCGAGGCGGGCGACGCCGGCGTGCCGGGCTGCGTGCCGGGCTGGGGGTCGGCCGGTGCCGGGTCGGCGGGTGCCGCCTCCACCGTGATCGTCAGCTCGCCGGTCGCGCGGCTGCCGTCCTCGCCGGCCACCGAGTAGGTGATCGTCGCGGTGCCGGTGGAGCCGGGCTCCGGGGTGAAGGTGACGCGGCCGTCGGTCCCCACCTCGTAGGTGCCCTCGCCGGGCACCGTCACCGTGGTGACGAGCGTGCCGGTGGCGGGGTCCACGAGCCGGACCGAGCCCGGGTCGAGGGGCGACGAGCCGGGGCCGTCGTTGCCCGCGACGTCCACCGTGACGGGCGTGCCCGGCCGGGTGGTGGTGCGGTCGGCCACGGTCGTCGGCGGCGTGCCCACGGTCACCGTGACCGTGGAGGCGCTGGTGCCGCCGTCGACGTCGGCGATCGCGTACGGCGCCGTGGCGTCGCCCGAGAAGCCGGCCTCCGGCGCGAAGGTGATCGCCCCGGTCGTCGTGTCGACCGAGAACGTGCCCTGGCCGGCGACGACGAGGGTGGCCACGAGGGCGCCCGAGGGGTCGACCAGGCGGACGCTCGTCACGTCGATGGGCGTCGCCGCGTTGCCCGCGACGTCGTTCCGCAGCGGGTCGACCGTCACGGGGGTGCCGGCCGGCGTGGTGGCGGCGTCGGGCGCCGCAGTCGGGGCCACGGCGGCGACGGTGACCGTGACGGGGGCCGTCGCGGTCTCGCCTCCCTGGTCCGAGACCTGGTAGGTCACGGGCGAGGTGGTGCCGGTGAAGCCCTGCTCGGGCGTGAAGGTGACGACGCCGGTGGTGCGGTCGACCGTCCAGGTGCCCTCACCGGGCACCGTCAGGGCGCGGTCCCCGGCAGAGACGACGGCGCCGACGGGCTGACCGGCGTCGGGGAAGACGACGGTCGCCGGGTCGACGGGGGTGCCCCCGGCGACGCCGGGGCGGTCGTTCGTCGTGACGTCGACCGCGACGGGCGTGTTCTGCTCCGTCGAGGCGTCGTCGCCGGCGGCCTGCGGGCCGACCGCGGTGACGGTCACCAGCACCCAAGCGGTGGCGGTGCTGCCGTCGACGTCGGACACGCGGTAAGAGACCGGCGTCGCCTCGCCGCGGAACGAGGCCATCGGAGTGAAGGCGACCTCGCCCGTCCGCCCGTCGATCGTCCACGAGCCCTGGTCGGGGACGATCAGCGAGCGGCCGTCGTCCGAGAGCACGGCGCCCTTGGGCTGGCCGGCTGCCGCGAAGACCACCGAGGTCCGGTCGAGGGGCGTCATCGGGTTGCCCGGGGCGTCGGTGGCGAGCACGTCGACCGTGACGGGCGAACCCTGCGGCGTGGTCGCCGCGTCGTTCTCGGCGACCGGGGCCACGGCGTCGACGGCGACGGTGAACGACGCGGTGGCCGTCTCCCCGCCGGTGTCCGACACCTGGTACGCGACCGGGGCCGCGGTGCCGGCGAAGCCGTCCTGCGGGGTGAGGGTGATCGCGCCCGTGCTCGGGTCGATCGTGTAGACGCCGTCGCCGGGGACGGTCAGGGTGCGACCGTCGTCGGCGACGACGGCGCCGGCGGGCTGACCGGCGGACGGGAAGACGACGGAGCCGCGGTCGAGCGGGGTGCCGCCGACGACGCCGGGACGGTCGTTCGCCAGGACGTCGACGGTGACCGGCGTGTTCTGGCCGGTGCTGCCGGTGTCGGAGAGGGCCACGGGGCCGACGGCCGTCACAGTGACGGTGATCGTCGCGGTCGACGGGGTGCCGTCCGCGTCCGAGACGCGGTAGGTGACCGGGGTCGCGTCGCCGCGCAGCTGCGCGTCGGGAGCGACGGTGACCGCACCGGTGCGGGGGTCGGCCGTCCAGACGCCCTGCCCCGGCACGGTGAGGGTGCGGCCGCCGTCGGAGACGACGGCGCCTGCCGGCTGACCGGCTGCGGGGAACACGACCGACGTGGCGTCGAAGGTGCCCTCGTCGTTGCGCAGCGGGTCGATGGTCACGGCCGTGCCCTGCGGCGTCGTCACGGCGTCGTCCTGCGCCACCCCGAGGTAGCTCACGGCGACCTGGCCCGAGGCGCGACCGCCCGCGGCGTCGCTGACCGTGTAGGTCACCGGGGTCGGGTTGCGGGTCGTGCCCTTCTCGGGCGTGAAGGTGACCGCGCCGGTGGCGGGGTCGACGGTCCAGACGCCCTCGCCGGGCACGGTGAGGGTGCGGGCGTCGCCGCTGAGCGTCGAGCCCGAGACGGCGGGGGCGGTCAGGGCGAGCGTGCTCGGGTCGGGGTCGCCCGTGGCGCCCTTCAGCACGTCCACCGTGACGGGCTGACCCTGGCGGTTGCCCGACGAGGCCGAGTCGACGACGACGGGCTTCAGCGGGTTGGCGAAGGAGCACTTCACGTCGCCGCCGGCCGCAGGCACGGTGAACGTCGCGGACGAGCCCTTGCCCTCGGAGACGGTGGTGCCGTCGACGAGGTTGGTGCAGGTGTACGACGTCGTGTAGTCGGCCGGGTCGGTGGTCGCGTTGCCCGCCGTCTGGGTGACCGTGTACTCCTGCCCGGGCAGCAGGATGATGGGCCCCGCGGTGGCGGGGTCGCCGGCGGGCGTGGTCGTCGCCGAGTTGTTCCCGGTGATGCCGCCGCCGCCGAGGGTCACGGTGAACTGGTCGTCCCCGTCGTGGCGACCGCCCGAGAAGGCGGCCTCGACCTGGCCGGTCGAGGGTGCGGCGCGCGAGCCGAGGTCGCTGATGGACACGCTGACGGTCTTCGTGTCGAGCCTGTCGCCGGTGACCGGGTTCACCTTGAGGAACCCGTTCTGGCCCGATCCGGCGATGTAGAGGTAGCCGTCGTCGCCGAAGGCGAGCGAGTTGAGGGCGCCGGTGGTCGAGATGGAGGGGCCGACGGGCTTCGCGTCCGTGTTGCCGCCGGCGAGGTCGGCGGCGTCGACGCGGTAGAGCTGCGCCGTGCCGGGGCTCACGGTCGACGGGGTGCTCGAGATGAAGTAGAGGTTGCCCTGGCGGTCGAAGGCGAGGTCGCCGTTGTTGCCGGGCGGGTTGGGGGCCGTCACCCTGACGGCCGGGGTGGCGACCGCGCTCGTGACGGGGTCGTACGAGGTGAAGGTGAAGACGGTGCCGTTCGACTGGCCGCCGAAGAAGTAGCGTCCGCTCTTCGGGTCGACGCCGCCCATCGTCAAGGGCACCGAGGGGTCGGCCGGGCGCGGGGTGACCTTCCACTTCTCGCTCTTGGTCGAGTACTGGTAGATGTTGCTCGCGTTCGTCAGGAACACCATGGTGCCGTCGCCGGAGAGGCCGATCTGGTTCAGCCCCGTGGGGGCGGTCCCGCCCTCGGGGGTGGGGACGACGAGCACGGTCGTGGCCGTGCCGGTGGTCCGGTCGACCGAGACGATGTTCGACGTGTTCTGCTGCGTCGCGTAGAGGCCCGAGGCCGGGAACGGCTCGGCGGCGGAGGCGACCGTGGGCGCGACGAGCGCGGCGGTGCCGGTGGCGAGGACGACCGCCGTGGTCGCGGCGATCCATCTCTTGATCGGTGGTCGGGTCCTTGCTCGGTGTGCTGCGGTCACGCGGGTCTCCTGATCAGGGCGCAGCGACGTGCCCTCGAGGGCAGGCCGCTGCTGAGCCGACACGGGGTCGGCTCAGGTCGGGTGGGTGGTCGCTCGGGTGCGACCCTCCGACGGTAGCGCCGGGTCGGGGGACCCCGCGGTCCCCAGTGAGGGGGACTCGGCGGGTCCGCCCGCGTCCCGGCCAGGGTGCTCCCGCTGCGGTCGTCGAGCTGGCCCCGGGGTCGGCGTCAGGTGCGCTCGTCCACGACCCCGAGCCGCGCGACGGCGTTCGCGAAGCCCCGCCGGTCGCGGGTGGCCCACACCCCCACGACGGCTCCGACGGCGAGCACGACGGCCACGGCTGCGGCGACGGCCGACGTCGACGAGAGCGCCGACGCGAGCGCCCAGCCGCCCGAGCCGAGCGCCCAGCGGACGAGGCGCTGCCCGGCCGACGGCCTCGGCTCGGGCCGCAGCCGGGTGACGATCTCGCCGAGCGTGCGGCCCGTCGTGAGCACGAGGACGAGCTGGGCGGCGGGGGCGACGAGCGGGGCCGCCGCGAGGAGCACCACGCCGACGCCGGACGCGGGGTCGCGCTCGGCGACGGCGAGCCCGATGCTGACGACCGAGCTGAGCCCGCCGCCCGTCAGCAGGATCGCCAGCAGGTCGCAGGCCATGCCGAACGCCCGACGGCGCACCGTGACCGGGCGCGCGTCGTCCCGGTCGGGATCGGCGCCGGGGCGGCCGAGCAGCAGCAGCACGGGCGCGACGGCCGTGCCGAGCAGGGCCCCCGCGGTGTTCGCGAGCAGGTCGTCGACGTCGAAGAGCCGGTAGGCGCAGGGGAACAGGAACCAGTCGCCGGTGAGCTGCGTCAGCTCGATCAGCAGCGAGATCGCGGCACCGGCGAGCGTCCCGGCCACGACGCCCGCGAGGCGCCGACGGCGCGACCCCGTCCGGCCTCGTGTGAAGTGCGCCACGAGCATGCCGAGCGGCACGAAGAGCGCGACGTTGAGGGCGACCTGGGCCACGGCGCGGTTGCCGAGCAGCGAGCGGGGGCCCGTCACCCCGCCCTCCTTCGCGATGTCCCGGACGAACTCGAACGGGTGCAGCTGCGGTGCCGGTGCCGGGCTGCAGAGCACGGCGGCGTCGGTCGTCCCCGGCAGCGGCAAGAGCGTGTACGTCACCAGGGCGAGGGCGTAGACGACGGCCGCGAAGGCCAGCAGGGCGTTGCCGAGGCCGAGCTCGCCCCGGCGTCGGTACTGGACGGCGGCCCAGGGCACGAGACCGACCACCGCGAGGACGGAGCCGAGCACGAGGGCGATGACGGCGTTGGAGGCGACGGCCATGCCCGTAGCATGTCACGTTCTAGGCGGCCTGCCCGGCCGGGCGACCGGCCGGGCAGGCCGTCGGGTCAGCTGCGGTCGGCCGGTGCGGCCGCGATCCGCGAGCGACGACGGAGGCGCGCGCCGACGGCGAGGACGGCGCCGAGCAGCAGCAGGGCCGCGCCCACGGCGATCGGGGCCGTGGTCTCGGAGCCCGTGTAGGCGAGGCCCCCGCCGCTGCCGGCGGCGCGCGTCGCGACCACCGTGTTCACGGGAGCGGCCGCCGGCGAGACCGGGGTCGCCGCGGGTGCCGCGGCGGCGGCGGTCACCGCGAAGGTCACGACGTCGGCCGTGGCCGACGTGTCGCCGGTCGTCGTGTCGACGAGGGCGGCGGTCGCGCCGAAGTCGCCCTCGGGCAGCACGAAGCGGGCCGTGAAGGTGCCGTCGTCGGCGACGGGCACGAGGGCCACGGCGTAGCCCTGGTCCGCCTCGAACTCGACCGGGTCGACGTCGTAGAAGTCCTCGTCGGGGTCGGCGGCCTGCTCGGCCGTGGTCACGACCGAGGCCGACGAGCGAGCGGAGGAGCCGGTGGAGCCGAAGCCGTAGCCGAAGCCCTCCTGCAGGTCGTCGGGCAGGCCGACCGCGACGACCGCGGCGGTGCCGGGCGTCCCGCCCGAGCCCGACACGGCGACGACGCCGGCCGTGGCGCCGGTCGGCGCGACGAGCACGGGCGCCGCCATCTGCTCGGCGACGGCGATCTCGGCGGCGCTGGTGGTGCCGTGGGCGTCGCTCACGGTCAGGGTCAGCGTGCCCAGGGCCAGGTCGGCCGGCACCTCGACCTCGAACGACGTCGATCCCGACGCGTCGAAGACGAACGGGGCCTGGCTCGGGTAGATCGTGAAGACGTCGCCCTTCGAGACGGCGGGGCCGTCGACGCGTGCCGACACCGGGTCGCCGGGGGTGAAGCCCTCGACCCAGGCGCTGAACGACGACCCGGGGTGGGCGACGGCGGGGTAGGCCTCGACGAGGGGGTCGACGACCGGGTCCTGCACGACGACCGTTCCGCCTCCTCGGGGCGACGCGTCGGCGGCGGCGTTCGCCGGCGCCTGCGCGGCCGGGGCCGCCTCGGGCGCGGGGCGGGTGCCGACGGCGGTGTTCGAGGGCACGGCCGACGGGTCGGCCGACGGCGTGGTCGCGGGCGTCTCGGCGGCCGGGGCCGCGGGGGCGGACCCGGTGCCGGCTCCCTCGGCGGGCGCCTGGTCGGCGGCGGCCGGGGCGGCGCCGTCCGTGACGACGGGCGCGGCCGAGGGCGACGGCGACGGCGCGACGGCGTCGTCCGCGAAGGCGGCGCCGGGCACGAGGACGAGCGCGGTGGCGAGGGCGGCGGCGCCCACGGTCGATCGGATGCGGTGCGGTGCGGTCATGGCGTTCGTCCCCGGGAGCTGGGCGCCTCGAGCGGGCGCCGTCCCGCCGACCCTAGGGGGCGCGGCGGCGGCCGTCGTGACCCCAGAGCGGGTCAGCGCAGGCCCCGTGACCGGATCGTTGCCGACACGTCCCCCGTCCCGTCCGACGCGGGGGACGACGGGCCCTCCTGTCTCGGCGTCGAGCCATCGGGGTTGCGGTGGGTCACTAAGGTGAGGCTAACCTCAGTTCTCGTGACCTCACTCGACGCAGCCCTCGCGCCGCCCGCCTCCTCGGCCCTGCCCGCCGTCGCGGCGACCGCGCCCGCCGGGCAGGCCGCGCCCGCCGGGCAGGCCGCGCCCGCCGCGCAGGCCGCGCCCGCCGCGCAGGCCACGCCCACGGCGCAGGCCGCGCCCACCGCGCTCGTCGCCGACGGGGTCTCGGTCGCGTACGGCGCCGCCGACGTCGTCCACGACGCCCGCCTCGAGCTGCGCCCCGGTCGCGTCACCGCCCTCGTCGGCCCCAACGGCAGCGGCAAGTCGACGTTGCTGCGCACCGCCGCGCGGCTGCAGCGGGCCCGGGCCGGCACGCTGTCGCTCGAACCGAGCCCGTCGCCCGAGCGGCAGGACGAGCCCGGCCCGGCCACCGGCCCGGCCACCGGCCCCGCCGACGGCCTCGCCCTCTCGGTGCGCGACTTCGCCCGCCACGTCGCGCTGCTCACCCAGGGCCGCCCGGTGCCGAGCGGCCTCAGCGTCCGCGACGTCGTCGAGTTCGGCCGCCACCCGCACCGCGGCCGGTGGGGCAGGGGAGACGCAGGAGGTGCGGTCGCCGTCGACCAGGCCCTCCGGCTGACCGGCGTGGCCGGCCTGGCCGACCGCGGGGTCGACCAGCTCTCGGGCGGGCAGCTGCAGCGCGTCTGGCTCGCCAGCTGCCTCGCCCAGCAGACCGGGGTGCTGCTGCTCGACGAGCCCACCACCTACCTCGACCTCCGCTACCAGGTCGAGCTGCTCGACCTGGTCCGCGACCTCGCCGACGAGTCCCGCATCGCCGTCGGCGTCGTGCTGCACGACCTCGACCAGGCCGCGGCGCTCGCCGACACCGTCGTGCTGCTGCACGAGGGCCGCGTCCGGGCGACCGGCACGCCCGCCGAGGTGCTGACCCCCGACCTGCTCTCCGAGGTCTGGGGCATCGACATCGAGGTCGACACCGACCCCGCCACCGGCCGGCTCCGCACCCGCGCGGTCGCCCGACACCACACCAGAACCGAGAGGCTCCTGCCATGACCACCAGACGACGCGTCCTCGCCGTCACCGCCCTCGCCGCCTCGGCGGCCCTCGTGCTCGCGGGCTGCGGCACCACCGAGGAGGCGGACCCCGGCAGCGACACCGCCTCGGGCGAGCGCATCACCCTGACCGACGGCACGGGCACCGAGGTCAGCCTCGACGGCCCGGCGACGAAGGTCGTCGGCACCGAGTGGAACGTCGTCGGCGACCTCGTCTCGCTCGGCGTCGAGCCCATGGGCGTCGCCGACGTCGCCGGCTACGAGGCGTGGTCGTCGGCCGTGCCGCTCACCGGGGAGCCGACCGACATCGGGACCCGCGGCGAGCCCAGCGTCGAGACCGTCGCCTCCTTGGCTCCCGACCTGATCGTCGCGACCACCGACCTGCCGGACGACGCGGTCGAGCAGCTGCGCGACATCGCGCCCGTGCTGCAGGTCGAGTCCGCGAACGCCGCCGACCAGCTCGGCCAGATGCAGGCCAACCTCGAGATGATCGCGACCGCGACCGGCACGACCGACCAGGCCGACGCGGTGCTCGCCGAGTTCCGGCAGGCGATCGCCGACGGCACCCAGGCCCTGGCCGACGCCGGGCTCGACGGCACCCGCTTCGCCTTCGCCGACGGCTACGTCGACGCCGGCCAGGTGAGCATCCGGCCCTACGCGCCCGGCTCGCTGATCAGCGACGTGACGACCGAGCTCGGCCTCGTCAACGCGTGGGACCTCGAGGGCGACCCGGCCTACGGCCTCGCCTCGACCGACGTCGAGGGCCTCACGGCGCTGCCCGCCGACACGCAGTTCCTCTACTTCTCGAACGCCGTCGACGGCGACCCCTTCGCCGACACCCTCTCGACGAACGCCGTCTGGCAGTCGCTCCCGTTCGTGCAGTCGGGCGACGTGCACCGCCTGCCCGACGGCGTCTGGGTCTTCGGCGGGCCCGCCTCGATGACCGCCTACGTCGACGCCCTCGTCGAGACGCTGACGGCCTGACCCGGTGACCGTCACCGCAGACCGGCAGGAGGTGCGGGTCGCCGCCCCGCCCCGTGCCGGCCGCGGTGCCGTGGCCGTCGTCGTCGCGCTGGCGGCCGTCGTCGTGCTCCTCGCCCTCGTCGACCTCACGCAGGGCACCGCGGCGGTCGGCCCGCGCGAGGTGTGGCGGGCCCTGACCGGCTCGGCCACGGCGGGCGACGCCTCCGTCGTCGTCGCGTCGCGGCTGCCGCGCACGGCCGCCGGCCTGCTCGTCGGGGTCGCGCTCGGCGCGGCCGGGGCGGCGCTGCAGACGGTGAGCCGCAACGTGCTCGCCTCGCCCGACACCCTCGCCGTGAACGCGGGGGCGTACGCGGCGCTCGCCGTGGCCTCGGTGACGGGCCTGTCGCTGCCGCTGGTCGCCTCCTCGGGGGTGGCCTTCGTCGGCGGGCTGGTCGCGGCCGGCGTGGTGCTCGCGCTGTCGGGGCTCGGCTCGGGGTCGGTGCGGCTCGTGCTCGCGGGCAGCGCCCTCGCGCTCGGGCTGGCCAGCGTGACGAGCGCGCTGCTGCTGCTGTTCCCGCGAGAGACCGCCGGGCTGTACCAGTGGGGGCAGGGCAGCATCGGGCAGAACGGCTTCTCGTCGGTGGCGCAGATGACGCCCGTCGTGCTCGTCGGCCTCGTCGTCGTGCTGCTCATGACGCGGCGCCTCGACGCCCTCGGCCTCGGCGACGACGCCGCCCGCAGCGTCGGGGTCGACGTGCGCACCACCCGCGTCGTCGCCGTCGTCGCGTCGGTGCTGCTCTCGGCCGGCGCGGTCACCGTCGCCGGGCCGATCGGCTTCGTCGGCCTCTGCGCTCCCGCCTTCGTGCGGCCGCTGCGCCGGCTCGTGCCGAGCGTTCGCCGCACCTGGGCGTTCGTCTCGCTCGCGGGCCTCGCGGGCGCGGCCGTCGTGCTCGCGTCGGACGTGCTGCTGCGCGCCGTCGTCGGCGCGGACGCGTCGGTGCAGGTGCCCACCGGCATCGTCACCTCGATCGTGGGAGCGGTGGTGCTCGTGGTGCTCGCCGTCCGGGCGCAGGACCGCGGCGGGTCCGCCCCCGCCGAGCGGCAGCGGGTCGTCTCGCGCCGGCGCTTCGCGGTCGTGGTCGCGCTGCTCGTCGTCGCCGTGGCCGGGGTGGCCGTCGCGGGCGTGCTGCTCGGCGACGCGGTGCTGCTGCTCGGCGACGTCGCGAACTGGCTGTCCGGGCGGGCGGGGCCCGTCGTCACCTACGTGCTCGACACGCGCGTGCCGCGGGTCGTGGCCGCGCTGCTCGCCGGCGCGGCGCTCGCCCTCGCCGGCGGGCTCGTGCAGGCGGTCACGCGCAACCCGCTGGCGGAGCCGAGCATCCTCGGCGTCTCGGGCGGGGCCGGGCTCGGCGCCGTCGTCGCCGTGACGACCCTGCCCGCCGTCTCGGGGTGGGGCGTGGCCGGCTCGGCGTTCGCGGGGGCCGTCGTCGCGGCCGTCGTCGTGTTCGGCCTCGCGGCGCGCGGGGGGTTCCCGCAGGACCGCCTGGTGCTCGTCGGCGTCGGGGTCGCCGCCGCGACCGCCGCGTCGATCAGCCTGCTGATCGTGCTGACCGACCCGTTCGACGGTGCCAAGGCGCTGACCTGGCTGTCGGGGTCGACCTACGGCCGGTCGTTCTCCGACTCGGCGCCCGTGGCCGCGGTGCTGGTCGCCGCCCTCGCGGTCGCGGCCGCCCGGCACCGGCAGCTCGACCTCGTCGCGCTCGACGACGACACCCCGCGGCTGCTCGGGGTCTCGCTGTCGCGGTCGCGCCTGCTGTTCCTCTCGGTCGCGGTGCTGCTCACCGCGACGGCGGTGTCCGCCGTCGGCGTCGTCGGGTTCGTGGGGCTCGTCGCCCCGCACGCCGCGCGCTCGCTCGTCGGGGCGCGGCACGCCCGCGTGCTGCCCGTGGCCGTCGTGCTCGGCGCGGCCCTCGTCGGCCTCGCCGACGTGCTCGGCCGCACCGTCATCGCGCCGGCCCAGCTCGGCGCGGGGCTGCTGACCGCGGTGATCGGGACGCCGTACTTCGTGTGGCTGCTGTGGCGGGGGCGGGCCGGGCGGTAGGGGCCGGGCCTGCCGGCTGGCCGGCCCGGCCGGTCGGCCCGGGGGCCGAGTGGTCCCGTGGTGCTCTTCCCGCCCCCGGGAACGACCTTTACCGACCACTCGCCCTGGCCGATTAGCTAGCTGGCCGCGGCGAGAGGTCCCGATCCGACCCTCCCGCCCCCGGGAACGACGACTGACGACCACTCGCGCCGGCTGGCTGGGCCCGGCTCGCTGTGCCGAGAGGCCCGAATTCGACCCTCCCGCCCCCGGGAACGACCGTTCTCGGCCTCTCACGCCTGCTCACGGCCGACTCCGGCCGGCTCGGGGCCGAGTGGTCCCGTGGTGGCCTTCCCGCCCCCGCGAACGACCATGTCCGACCACTCGCCCCCGCCCGGGGCTGGGGCCGGGGCCGGTGTCGGTGGCCGGGCGTAGGTTCCGGGCATGTCCGAGACGCCGCACGCCGACGCCCCCGCTCCCGGCCCCGCCCCTGCCCCCGCCCCCGCCCCCGCACCTGACGCCCCTGCGGCTGCTCGAGGCTCCGCCGCCGGCGACGACGGGCCGCGCGCACGGCTCATCCTCCCAGGGCAGTACGGCGACGAGTTCGACGACGGCGGCCCGGTCGTCGTGGTCGAGGCGCGCGAGTTCTTCACGCGGCGGCCCATGCACCGCGCGAAGGCGCACCTCTGGCTGTCCGCCCTGCGGCATCGGGTCGCCGCGCTCGGCGACCGGGCCACCCACGTGCAGGTCGGGACCCTCGACGAGGTGCTCGACGACGCCGCCGGGCTCGGTCCGTTCGAGGTCGTCGACCCGCCCGACCGGCAGCTGCGGCGTGCCGTCCGCCGCGAGGGCCGCGACGTGCGCGTGCTGCCGAGCCGCGGCTTCGTGACCAGCGAAGAGGACTTCGCGACCTGGGCCGCCGCACGCACGGGGCGCCTCCTGATGGAGAACCACTACGAGACCGTCCGACGCCGCGAGGACTGGCTGATCGAGGGCGACGGCCCGGCCGGCGGCAAGTTCAGCCTCGACGAGCAGAACCGCAACCCGCCGCCGAAGGGGGCGACGACGCTGGGTCAGCCCGACCCGGTCTGGCCCGACGAAGACGGGGTCGACGACACCGTCCGGGCCGACCTCGACGCCTGGGCCGCCGTAGGCGACGTCGTGTTCGTCGGGGCCGACGACCGTCGACGGTTCGCCGTCACGCCCGCCGAGGCCGAGGCCGCCCTCGAGGACTTCGTCGTCACCCGCCTCGACGACTTCGGCCCCTTCGAGGACGCGATGCTCTCGAACGACTGGACGATGTCGCACTCCCTCCTCAGCGTGCCGATGAACCTCGGGGTGCTCGACCCGCGACGGGTGATCGAGCGCGTGCTCGAGGCCCACGCGTCCGGAGGTGCGCCCCTCGCGAGCGTCGAGGGCTTCGTCCGGCAGGTCGCCGGTTGGCGCGACTACGTCTGGCACCTCTACTGGCACCTCGGCGAGTCGTACACCGTCGACAACAACGCGCTCGCGGCGACCGAGCCGCTGCCGCGCTGGTGGCTGGAGGTCGACGCGTCCGAGGTGCAGGCCGAGTGCCTGCGCAGCACGTTCGAGACGGTGCACCAGCACGGCTGGACCCACCACATCCAGCGGCTGATGATCCTCGGCAACTGGGCGCTGCAGCGCGGCTACCGGCCGGCCGACCTGACCGACTGGTTCACCGACGTCTTCGTCGACGGCACCGAGTGGGTCATGCCGGCGAACATCGTCGGCATGTCGCAGCACGCCGACGGGGGAGTGGTCGCCACCAAGCCCTACGCCGCCGGCGGCCGCTACATCCACTCGATGAGCGACCACTGCGAGTCGTGCCCGTTCTCGCCGACCGTGCGGCTGGGGCCGAAGGCGTGCCCGTTCACGGCGGGCTACTGGGCGTTCCTCGACCGGGCCGAGCCCGCGCTGCAGGGCAACCCGCGCATGATGCGCCCGCTGCAGGGGCTCCGCCGGCTCGACGACCTCGACGAGGTGGTCGCGCAGGAGGCGGCGCGCACGACTCCCTGACCGGTCGCCTCCTGCGTGTCGTGCGCCGCGCCTCCTCGGGGTCGCGGTCGTCGGACCCGCCGCCTCCGCCGAGGCCGGTGAGCGAGGTGACCACAAGTGGGGGCCGTCTCGATTCCCACCCGGGGGCCTCGGGCTGCGAACATGCTGCAGACCCGATGCGACCCCGAGGAGGCCCTGATGAGCGACGCCGAACGACGCCGCCCCCTGTTCGTCGACGACGTGACCGATCCCGGGGTGTGGGAGGCCGCCGCCGAGCGCCGCGCTCTCGCTGCCTCGGCTCGCCGTTCGTTCGCACGTCGCACCGCCGACCACCTCGGCGGAGCCCTCGGGGCCGTCGGGGTCGCCCCGGCTCCGCGCGTGCTGCTCGACGCCCTCGAGGACGAGCAGCTCTCGCCCCTCTGAGCACCTCGCGGCCGTGGTGCGTCGGCGCCCTGGGCTCGTCAGCGATCTGAGCGCGCTGGGTCTGTTGGCCCCCTGAGCGCACCACCGTTCTGAGCGCGCCGGCGACCTCTGGCTCTGCTGTGCCTCGGAATGCGTCGGCGTTCTGAGTGCGTCGGCGGCCCCTGCGCCTGTGCCCGCGTGACCCCGTGCTCCCCGCGGCGGCGCAGTGAGTGCACGGCCCAGGCTGGCCCGACGCGTCGGCTCAGCCGGCGGGGGTGCCTGCCTCGTCGTCGCCGACGAGGTCGCTGTCGTCGAGGTCGCCGAGCTCGTCGTTGCCCGCGGCCTCGATCCAGTCGGTGGCCTCGTCGGACAGGTAGAACTCGTCGGCGTCGACGTCGGCGGCCCAGTCGTCGTCGGCCGACGGCTCGCCGGTGACGGCGGTGATCTGCTCCAGCACCCAGGCGGGGACGGCCTCGCCCGCGTTGTCGATCAGCCACTGCCGGGTCGAGGGGACGAGCTCGGACCACCATTCGTCGATGCGCATGCCCCGAGCCTGACACGTCGACCGCCTCCCGCGCCCATCTCGGCTGTCCGCCGTCGCCAGCCGGCCCGGCCCGTGGCTCGACGTCGCTCTCCGGGGTCGAGGTCTCAGGCGCGTCCGTCGCGGTGCGGCGGTCCCCCCTCCGCCTGGCGGCGCGCCCGCCGCCGTCACCTGAGTCCTCGACGCGGGCGCGGGCCCTCGCGCCCCGAGGCGCGGCCGACGCGTCGACGTCTCAGGTGTCCTCGTCCGGCGCCCAGGGCTGCTCGGGGTCAGGCGGCTGCGCCCGCCGCCGTCTCCTGAGTCCTCGACGCGTCGGGGCGGGCGCCCGCGCCGCGCGGCGCAGCAGGGCTGTCGGCGATTCAGGTGTGCTCGTCGCCGCGCCCGAGGTCTGCAGGGGTCAGGCGGGTGCGTCGGCCGCCGTGTCCTGAGACCTCGACGCGTCGACGTGTTCCGGGCCGTCGAGACATCGGGCAAACGGTGCGGCGAGGTACTCCCCGAGCGTGCGCGTTGACCATTCAGGTGTGCTCGTCCCGGCGCCCCGGGCCGCCCTGCGCCGGGAGGTGCGTCTGTCGCTGCCGCCTGAGACTTCGACGCGTCGGGGAGGTCAGGGTCGCCGAGAACGAGGACCGCCGTGTGGCGGCCGTACTTTCCGTTCGGGCGCGTCGACGGTTCAGGTGTGCTTGTCGCCGCGCCCCGGGCGACCCTGCGCTGGAAGGTGCGTCGGCCGTTCTCTCCTGAGACCTCGACGCGTCGGGGTGGTCCGGGCCGTCGAGAGATGGAGCCGGCAGGCGGCGGCCGTACTTCCCGTGCGGGCGCGTCGACCGTTCAGGTGCACTCGTCGCCGCGCCCCGGCTTGCCCCGGAACGAGCAACCGCGCCCGCAGCCGTCTCCTGAGAGCTCGACGCGCTCGCAGCATCCAGGAAGGCGGCCCGGCGGGTTCCTGAGCCGTGCACGGATCAGGACTCCGCCTCCCTCCCTCGCGGGGATCAGGACGCAGGTTCCTGAATGACGGCGACAGCCAGGGTCACCAGCCGCGCGTCAGCCCCTCGAGCCCGAGGTCGAAGGCGACGACGACGTCGACGTCCGGCTGCAGGAGCATCTGCAGCTGCAGCCCCATGTACAGGCTGACGACGGTCGGCGCGAGCGCCGCGACGTCCGTGCCGGCCGGCACGTCGCCCTGCGAGAGGTCGAAGAGAAGCCCCTGCAGCACCATCGCGTGGAAGTCGCGGTAGCTGTCGCGCACGAACCGCCCCGTGAGGTCGGCCGCGTCGGACGACCCGATCGAGAACGTCATGAGGGTGCGCGACAGCCCGCGGTGCGCGCTGCTGTGGGCGACGAGCCCGCGCATGAAGCCGAGGGTCGCGCTGCCGGCGGTCTCGCGGGCGACCTGCTCGAAGCGGTCGAGGTTCCAGCGGTCGACGGCGGCGAGCACGAGGCCCTCCCACGAGGGGAAGTGCCGCTCGACGCAGGTCGGCGACATGTCGGCGACCCGGGCGACGGCGGCGATGTCGGTGGAGGCGAGGCCGAAGACGTCGAGCGCCTCCACGGTCGCGGCGACGATGCGCTTGCGGTCGGCGACGCTGGTCTCGAAGGCGCTCGGTTCGTGGTGCGCGGTGATGGTGCTCACGCGATCTCCTCGGTGGCTGGGCTGGGGCCGCGGCGGGTCGGTGAGTCCCGCCTGTCGTCCGTCCCCCCAAGCTTGGGGCAGCGGACCGGTCCCGACCAGACCCTCCACGCCCCCAACACAGGTGCCACGGGGAGCGGCAGACCCCGAGGAGGCGCGCCCCCGACCCCGAGGACACCCGAGGAGGCGCGGGTCCAGACCCCGAGGACGACCCGCCCCTCAGCCCCGTCGCGCCGCCCACTCCTGGGCGTGCTCCGCCTGCTGTCGGGTGAGGTCGGTGACGCCGCCGCAGTTGGTGCACTGCACGTGGTACCGCTTCGACACGGTCAGCAGCGGCACGAAGAACAGGGTGACGCGGGTCGAGCGCCGGACCACCTGCTGGTCGACGGCCTGGCCGCAGAAGCGGCAGGCGAAGACGACGACGGTCAGCAGGGCCTGGCGTGCGGAGGTGCCGAAGAGCAGGAACATCCCTCGACGCTAGCGGGGGCGTCGCGGCCGACGTCCAGCCACGACGCGCCCGACGCCCCCGGGACGCCCGAAGCCCCCGACCCCGACGCCCCGGAACGCACCAAGCCCCCGACCCCGGCGACCCCGACCCCGGGACCCGACCCGCCACCGACCCCGGCACCCGGCACCGAGCACCCTCAGCCCGCGACCGACCCCAGCTCCGAGTCGAGCGCGTCGAGCTCGGCGACGAACCGGTCGCGCAGCGCCCGCTTCTCGGCGGCGGGCAGCCACGACGCGTCGACCCCGGCGAGGGCCATGCCGCGCACCTGGTCGGCGGTCGCGCCGATCTGCTCGGACACGATGCGGTACTCCTGGGCGAGCGACGTCGGGAACATGCCCGGGTCGTCCGACGCGGGCACGACGTTCAGGCCGGCGTCGAGCATGGCGGCGATGGACGCGCGTCGCCACGGCCGCCACGACCGGCGCGACGTGGTCGAGACGACGGTGAACGCGACCTGCTCGTCGCGCACGCGCGCCACGACCTCGTCGTCCTCGAGCACGTAGTACCCGTGGTCGATCCGGTCGCAGCCCAGCTGGTCGAGGCAGGTGACGGTGTTGGCCGCGGTCGGCGCGTGCTCCGACGAGTGGGCGGTGCGCCCGAGCCCCGCCTCGCCGGCGAGCCGGTAGGCGTCGACGAAGCGCTCGGGCGGGCCCGAGGTCTCGAGGTTGTCGAGGCCGATCCCGGCGACGTACTCGTGCGGGTGGTCGACGACCTGCTGCACGAGGGCGAGCGCGTGCTCGCCCGACCTGCTGCGGTCGATGCCCTGGATCATCCGGCCCGTCATGCCGAAGTCGCGCTCCGCCAGCCGGATGCCCTCGGCGTACGCCTCGACGGACCCGGCGTAGCCGAGCGACTCGAGATGCGGCGGGACGGCGTCGAAGAACAGCTCGAGGTGACGGGTCCCGCTGGTGCGGTGCGCCTCCTCGAAGGCCTCGTAGGTGATGCGCGTCAGGTCGTCGGCGTCGCGCAGCACCTCGACGACCCAGTTCGACGCCTGGAACAGCGAGTACGACACCTCGGGCTCGTCGGCGCTGCGCCCCTGCGGCACGGGGATGCGCGTGTCGCGGTAGAGCGCCGGGTCGGGCGGCAGCGAGTTGATGTCGGCGAAGATCCGCTCGGGCTCGTCGGGCAGGGCGAGCCCCTCGCGCCGGGCGAGCTCGGCGAAGGTCGAGGCCCGCACGGTGCCGATCAGGTGGCAGTGCAGATCGGTCTTCGGCATGCGGTCGAGGTACCACCCCGGCAGGGAGGCGCCCGCCGCCGTGCCGGGATCGCTCGCCGCTGCCGGGGACAAGGCCCGCGCCTCCTCGGCCGTCCGGTCCTGTGTGGAGGAGCTCATCAGCGCGACGTGACCTCGCGGGCGAAGCGGTCGACCCAGTCGGCGCGCGTGGGGACGAGCTCGGTCGGGTCGAGCGTCGAGTAGCCCGCGGCGATCGGGTCGGCGGCGATGTCGCCGACCACGTCCTGGATCGTGGAGGGGATGGTCGCGTCGGGGTTCACCGGCAGGTCGCCGACGATCTCGGCGGACGACGACTGGGCCTCGGCCGACAGCAGGTAGTCGACGAACTGGGCGGCGCCGTCGACGTTCTCGGCCCCGGTGGGGATCATGGCGCGGTTCGTGGCCATGTACTTGCCGGTCGCGGGCGGGGTCCAGGCGACGGGCTCGCCCGAGGCGACGAGGTCGGTGGCGAAGCCGCTGAGGGCGTCGGCGGCGACGATCTCGCCCTGGGTCAGCAGGTTCGTGACCTCGGTCGACGAGCTGTAGAACTGCAGCACGTTCGGCGACCACTCGCCGAGCTGGTCGAGGGCGGCGTCGATGTCGTAGGGGCCGTCGCCGTGCTCGGAGGCGACGCCCGAGACCATCAGCTGGCCGGCGGTCACCGAGATGTCGGGAAGCGCGACGCGTCCCTCGTAGGCCGGGTCGCCGTACAGCGACCAGTCGGCGGCCTCGTCGGCGTCGAGCTCGTCGGTCGAGTAGAGCGTGCCGTTGAGCTGGTAGCTGTAGGCCGGGCCGACGTAGGAGTCCTCGGTGGCGAAGTCGGCGATCGTCTCGAGGTTCGGCACGGCGGCGGCGTCGACCTGCTGGAACAGGTCGTCCTCCTGGCCGAGCGCGGCGTAGTAGTCGCTGATCAGCATGACGTCGACGCCGGGGTCGCCGTCGGCGAGCTGCAGCTTCGACAGGCGGTCGGCGTTCGAGCCGGTCTCGATCTCGACCTGGATGCCGGTGGCCTCGGTGAACGGGTCGACCACCGCCTCCTGGAACTCCTCGACCCCGAACGGGAACGTGCTGACGACGATCGTCTCGGCGTCGGACGACGACGAGTCGCTCGACGAGCAGCCGGCGAGCACGACGGCGGTGACGGCGAGGCCGGCGGCGAGGGCCAGCGGTCGCGTGCGGGCGGTGCGGGTCATGGGTGGTCCTTTCGACGACGGCCGGGGCGGCCGGGGCAGGGCGGAGGAGGTGCGGTGCGGGAGAGCGAGGAGGTGCGGCGCGCCTCTCCCGGCCAGGCGGACGAGGAGGCGGTGGTCAAGATGTGAAGGAGGCGCGGCTCGGCTCAGTCGGCCAGCGCCACGAGCCGGGACGCCGGCGCGGTCACGGCGACGTCGTCGCCCGGCGCGAGCGACGAGGTGCCGGTGGCGCGCACGTCGGAGACGAGGCGCACGCGGGCGCCCGAGTCGTCGATCGCGGCCACGGTGACCAGCTGGTCGACGCCGCGGTACGCGACGTCGGTGACGGTGCCCGTGAGGTGCAGGCCGCCCGCCGGCGATGCTGCCGGCCGACCCGCGCCTCCTTCGCTCCCCTCGACGACGAGGTGCTCGGGCCGCACGGTGAGCGAGGTGCCGTCGGCGGCCGAGACGAAGTTCTCGTAGCCGAGGAACTCGGCGACGAAGCGGTTCGCGGGCGCCGGGAACACGCTCTGCGGGGCGCCCTGCTGCATGATGCGACCGGCGCGCATCAGCACCATGTCGTCGCTCATCTCGAGGGCCTCGTCCTGGTCGTGGGTGACGAGCACGACGGTGAGGCCGGTCTCGTGCTGGATGCGGCGGATCTCGGCGCGCATCTGCACGCGGAGACGGGCGTCGAGGTTCGAGAGCGGCTCGTCGAGCAGCAGCAGCTTCGGGCGGATCGCGATGGCGCGGGCCAGGGCGACGCGCTGCTGCTGGCCGCCCGAGAGCTTCTTGGGCTTGCTGCCGGCGAGGTGGCCGAGGCCGACGAGGTCGAGCGTCTCGGCGACGCGGCGGGCGCGCTCGTCGGCGGGCACGCGGCGCAGCTTCAGGCCGTAGCCGACGTTCTCGGCGACCGACAGGTGCGGGAACAGCGCGTACGACTGGAACACCATGCCGAGGCCGCGCTTCTCGGGCGGGGTGCGGGTGGCGTCCTCGCCGTCGATGAGGATCGTGCCGCTCGTCGGCGCCGAGTAGCCCGCGAGCATGCGCAGCGTCGTCGTCTTGCCGCAGCCGGAGGGGCCGAGCAGGGTCGTCAGCGCGCCGCGGCGGATCGACAGGTCGACGCCGTCGACGGCGGTGAAGTCGCCGAAGACCTGGCTGACACCGCGCAGCTCGGCGGCGGGACGGTCGGCGGCGTGGTCGGCGCCGTGGTCGGCGGCGCGGCCGGCGGCCGTGGTGCCGGCGGGGCGCGCGTCGGCGGGGCGGGCGTCGGTGCCGGTGCCGGCGGGGTCCGTGGTGCTCACTTGTTGATGCCTCCGAAGATCTGGGCGAAGCCGACGGTGCGCTCGGCGACCACGGCGACGACGACGGTGGCCACGAGGATCAGCGTGGCCATGGCGGCGACCATGGGGTCGTAGCTCTGCTGCACGTAGTCGAGCATCGTGACCGGCAGGGTGCGGAAGTCGCGGCTCTGCAGCAGCAGCGACAGGGGGACGTTGTTGAACGAGGTGACGAAGCTCAGCAGCGCGGCCGAGAAGATGCCCGGTCGCAGCATCGGCAGCGTGACGGTGAAGAACGCGCGGACGGGGCCGGCGCCGAGTCCGCGGGCGGCCTCCTCGAGCGAGGGGTCGGCGAGGGCGAGGGAGGCGCCGGTCACCCTGACCGCGTACGGCATCATCAGCGCGGTGTGGCCGATCAGCAGTGTGGTCGAGTTCGCGAGCCCGAAGCCGATCATCAGCTGCTGGTAGAGCGCGAGGCCGACGACGAGCTCGGGCACGATCAGCGGCGACAGGAACATGCCCTCGATCAGCCCGCGCCCGGGCAGGCGGCCTCGGTGGATCGCGAGGGTGACCGGCACGCCGACGGCGA
Organism: Frigoribacterium faeni; assembly: GCF_011761235.1. Taxonomy (GTDB): domain Bacteria; phylum Actinomycetota; class Actinomycetes; order Actinomycetales; family Microbacteriaceae; genus Frigoribacterium; species Frigoribacterium faeni_A. Next base: position 1,186,334 of record NZ_JAAOYW010000001.1, on the reverse strand, counting down.
GCGCGATGAGGGTGGCGAGCACCGCGAGCTGGAGGCTCGAGACGAGCGCGCCCGTGAAGGGCTCGTAGGCCACGGCCTTCTCGAACCACTGCAGCGACAGGCCCTGCGGCGGGAACGTCAGCGTGCGGCCGCCCGTGAACGCCGTGGCGACGACGAACAGGATCGGCACGATCATGACGACGTAGCCGGCGACCGCGAGGGTGCTGGCGACGGGCTTGCCGGTGCGGGGCGTCCGGACCGAGCGGGCGGGGCGGCGCGACCGGGCCGGTCGGCCGCCCTGGCCGGGACGGTCGGGTCCGTCGGGCAGCGCGCGGGCCTGGCCGTCGGTCTGGTCGGGTCCGCCGGGCAGCGCGGGGGCCTGGCTGTCGGTCTGGCTCACTGGGTGGCTCCCTTGCGGGCGACGAGCGACGCGAGGCCCGAGACGACGAAGACGAGCACGGTCATCACCAGGGCGGTGGCGGAGGCGCCGGCCCAGTCGATGGTGACGCTCGAGTAGGAGAAGAGCTGGGTGCTGAGCATGCGCTGGCTCGACCCGCCGAGCAGGTACGGGGTCGTGTACGCGGTGACGGAGCCGGCGAAGACGAGGGTCGCCGCGACGACGATGCCCGGGCTCGACAGCGGCACGACGATGCCCCAGAAGGTGCGGGAACGGCTCGCGCCGAGGCCCCGTGCGGCGTCGTCGAGGCCGGCGTCGACCTGGGCGACGGCGGAGTAGCACGAGATGATCGCGAGCGGCAGGAACAGCTGGGTGAGGCCGAGCACGATCGCGAGCTCGGTGTAGAGCAGCTGCGGCGCCCGGTCGACGAGGCCGAGGCCGACGAGCAGCTTGCCGATCGCGCCCTGCGAGCCGAGCACGACGAGCCACCCGAAGGTGCGGACGACGTTGCTGAGCAGCAGCGGGAAGATGGCGAGCGCGAGCAGCACGCTCGACCAGCGCGACGTCGACCGTGCGAGCAGGTAGGCGATCGGGAACCCGAGCACGATGCAGACCACTGTGACGATGAGGCCGAGCCCCACGGTGCGGCCGATGATGCGCAGGTCGTACGGGTCGGTCAGCATCTGGCCGACGCGGGCGACCACCTCGCCCGTGCCCACGCCGGGAGGGGCGACGAGCATCGCCAGCGACGGGACGAGGAACCCGACGAGCAGGAAGGCGAGCCCGGGCAGCAACAGCAGCAGGGCGGTCTTGCGAGTGGTCACGACGAGCCTTTCGTGGCGGTCGGGGTACGACGGTCGTACGGGTGCCCCGACGACGCCCGCGGCGACGCCGACGAGGGCGGAGCAGGGGGGTCGAGGAGGCGGTGCAACCGGTTGTGCAACCGGTCTCATCAACCCTAGGGTGCCTCCGGGGGCAGGTCGACCACCGCGTGTAACGATCGTGTGAAACGTCGTCCGGCCGTGCCCCTAGGCTCGCTGCAGGCACGACGACGGAGGGGACGCACCATGTCGACACTGGCCGACGTCGCCGCCCTCGCGGGGGTCTCCAAGGCGACCGCCTCCCGGGCCCTCAGCCGTCCCGAGCTCGTGCTGCCCGACACGTCGGCCCGGGTGCTGGCCGCCGCCCGGCAGCTCGGCTTCGTCGCGAACCGCGCCGCGCGCCAGCTCGCGCGGGGACGCAGCGGGCTCGTCGCCCTTGTCGTGCCGACGCTCGACAACGCCTACTTCACGCCCGTGATCGCCGGGGCGCAGGCCCTGGCCGGCGAGCACGACGTGCAGCTCACGGTGGCCGTGCACCCGTTGGCCCACGCCGACGAGCTCGTCGCCTTCGAGCGGCTCTCGGCCCAGGTCGACGGGTTCATCGTGGTGGCGCCCCGCGGGCCCGACGAGGTCGTCGCGGCCGCCGCCTCCTCGAAGCCGACGGTGCTCGTCGACCGTGAGGTCGCCGGCATCGCGTCGGTCGTCGCCGACACGGCCGCGGCCTTCGGCTCGCTCGTGTCGCGCCTCGTCGACGAGGGCCACGAGCGGGTCGTCTACGTCGGAGGCCCCGAGGGGTCGTGGCAGGACGCGCAGCGCATCGAGGCCGTCAGCCGTGCCGCCCACGGCCGTGCGGAGCTGGTGCGGCTGGGGCCCTTCCCGTCGACGTTCGCGGCGGGGGTGTCCGTGCTGCCCGCCGTGCTCGACGCGCGGGCGACCGCCGTCGTCCCGTACGCGACCGCGATCGGGCTGGGGCTGATGTTCGCGCTGGGGAGCCGTCCCGCCTCCTCGCGTGTCGTCGTCAGCTCGGAGCGCATGGTCGTCGACTCGCTCGGTCTCGTCGACGTCCCGGCGATCGACGTCGACGGCGACGAGCTCGGCCGCGCCGCGACCAGCATGCTGCTCGACATGGTCGAGGGCCGAGGAGGCGCGGGTGCGGAGGCCCCGCAGCGTCGCCTCCCCGTCCCCGTGCGCTGGCCCGGCGTGGCCTGAGCCGCGCGCCGGGTCCGGCTGCCGCGGTGACCCGGGCCCGGTCGGGTACGACGAGGACACGTCCTGACAGCCGAGCCCTGGTGAGAAGGGAGGGCCCTCGTCGAGTGCGACGTTGATCCTGTCGACATCGGCGCGCCGTTCTCCTGGGCTCTGGTGCTACATGTGCGGGTGACGTCGGCCTGTGGCGATGGTCAGGACGCTGATGCCAGCCAGGGCGATGGTGACCCCGACCGCGGCGATCGTCAGACCGTCGGGGTCGATGACCGATCGTCCACGCAGCGCCTGCCACAGGGCGATCGCGGTGACAGCAGCGTACGTCGCTCCGGCCACGACGACGATGCGGAGCCGATCAGCTTCACGGAGTGTCCGGGGGAGTGCGATCGCGAGGATCGGCAGGACCTGTAGTGCGTGCATGCCGATGAAGTGCGACACGCGCAGATCTCCGTGAGCGGTGTTCCAGCCGAGGAAGAAGATGCCGCCGGTCGCGTCGTCGCCGCCGACGGAGTGGGAGCCGTAGGTCGACGATGTCGGGTCGGCTAGCTGGGCCGCGGTGGGGATCACCATGAGGAAGCCCACGGACAGGCCGACCAGGGCGATGATCAGTCCGAGCCTCAGGGACCACGCCAGCGCCCTGTCCTCGATCCGGGAGAACACGGCCAGAAAGGCTCCGATGACCAGTGTCGCGCAGTACATGAGAGTGACCCCACCGGCCATGAGCTGGTAGAAGAGCTGGTTCGTCGGAGTCGAGACGTTGAAGTGGCTTCCCACGCCGCGGATCACTTGGATCGAGATGACGACGATCTCCAGGAGGGACGCGGCTGCGCCGATGGTTCCGGCCCACCGACCTATCCGACGCAGGACGGGCCGCTGCACCATCGAGAGCATCCACGCGAGGGTGATCGCGTAGAGCGCGAGGGAGATCGAGAACTTGAGAGGTTTGGCCCAGATCGGGTCTCCTGCCGATGTCCGCGGATCGAGGATCAGCCCGACGAGGCACACCACAGCCCAGAGGCACATCACTGTGGTGAAGGCGACGAGCGGGCGGTGCCATCCGCGTACGCCGGACCAGAGTGCGCGGGGACGGTCCTGGACGAGGCTCACGGGTGGGTACCCGCTGCCGTCATCCGCTCGGAGATGGACCAGAGTCTCGCTGCGGTCTCCGGGTTCCGTGCCTGCTTCGACTGGCTGATCACCTCGGCCCCGCCTCGCATGTGCATCATCCGCTGCGGTCCGACGAAGGTGCCGCCGGGGAGGTCGGCGGAGGCGGCGAGCAGCGACGGCAGCGCACCGTCTTCCGGCTCCTGCCCCAAGATCGGGACGAGCCGGTCCCAGAGGTTGGGGCGCTGACCGGCCGGCCGCTCGTAGATGGCTGTCTTGACCAACCCCGGGTGGGCGGCCAGCGCCCGCACTCGAGAGCCCGACGTCTGCAGCCGCCGGTCCAGCTCCGACGTGAACAGCAGGTTGGCGAGTTTGGAGTCCGCGTACGCCCGGCTCGCATGGTACGGGCGTCGATGCCAATCGAGGTCGTCCAGGTCGAGTCGAGCCATGCGTTCCGCCTGGGAAGCTACGGTGACGACGCGGTCGGTGATGTGCGGCAGGAGCAGCGTCGTCAGGAGGAAGTGCCCCAGGTGGTTCGTGCCGAACTGGAGCTCGTGACCGTCGGCCGTCCGCTGCAGGTCCTTCGACTCGACGCCTGCGTTGTTGACGAGGACGGCGATGGGTTCGTCGATCCGGTCTGCGAAGTCCGGCACCGTCTCGAGCCGCGCGAGGTCGAGTGGCAGGACGCGGTGCATCCCCGGAGCGCCGGGGAGGGTCGCTGCCACGGCTCGCCCCTTCTCCTGGTTCCGGACGGCGAGGATGATGCGTGATCCGGACTCGGCCAGGGCGATCGCGGTCGCTCGGCCGATGCCGCTGGTGCCGCCGGTGATGATGACGGTCTCGTTGGTCGGTGCTTTGCCTGCTCTGGTGTCGTCCATGCCCCCAATGTAGACAGTGGCCACATTGTTGTCAACGTCTACACTGACGGGATGGCACAGCAGGCACGCTCCTATCACCATGGATCGCTGCGTGAGGAGCTGGTGCGAGAAGGGCGCGCGCTCCTGATCGAGGAGGGGCAACAGGCGGTGACGGTGCGGGAGCTCGCGCGCCGCGTCGGCGTCAGCCATGGTGCGCCGCTCCGTCACTTCCGTGACCGAGATGCCGTCCTCGCCGCGATCGCCGCGGACGGCTTCGACGAGCTGCATCGCTATCTCGAGGCTGCGCGGCAGATGGGCACCCTCGAGCGCCGGCTCACGGAGTACATCCGCGCTCATGCTCGCTTCGCGCAGCGCAACGGCCCCCTGATGCAGCTGATGTTCGCGTCGACCGACGACGGTACGGATGCAGCGCGCGACCCCGGGGCGCAGTCTTCGGCCGAGCGCTTCTTCGCACTGGGCGCAGAGTTGCTCGGAGAGCGCAGTCCGGAGTCGATGGGTCCGATGCCGTTCCTGGTCGCGGCGACGACGGAAGGCATCAGTGCGTTGACGGCCACCGGCCGGCTCCCCGAGGATCGCGTGGACGAAGTCGTCGTCGCGGCGGTGCGGGCGCTCCTGCCGCAGATCGAACAGCAGCTCGGCACAGCCGCCCAGGGGCCGGTCACTGCCCCCGACGGGTGAACCGGGACCCGCGCGCTCGAGTCGCGGCAGGCCCGGTGCCGCGATCGCGATGAGGGGCCCGGTCGCCCGGGCCCCTCATCCTGTGACATGCGGTACTAGACGCGGCCGAGCATCGCTTCGTCGAGGATGGTGCCGCCGAGCATCCAGCCGCCGTCGGCGACCTCGTCGAGGATGACGAGGGTCGTCGGGCGTGCTCGTTCTCCGTAGACGTCGACGATGGCGTCCGTGACGGCGTCCTGCAGCTTCTTCTTGGACTCGGCGGTGAGGGTGTCCGCGGGGACCTTGAGGTTGGCGAAGGGCATGGTGGTTCCTTTCGGTGGTGGCCCGGACGTTCCGGGGGTCAGAGGGCGGCGTTCGAGGGCAAAAGGTCCTCGATGCCGACGCGGCGGTAGAACTCGGCACGGACGCGGTCGGCGACCGCGGACACGACTTCGCTGCCGTCGCGGGACGGGTCGACGTGTGACCGGAACGGGCGCGTCCCCCGGGGCAGGCCGACCAGGCGCACGATCTCGTCGGCGACGTCCTGCACGTCGGCCTCGGGCGGCACGATCGCGGCGAGGCGATCGGTCAGCTCGCGGCGGAGCGCACCGTACTCGGCGTCGTGGTCGGTCACCCGCGCCTCGTCCGCCGGGGTGGAGGCGTTGGTGAAGTGGTTCGTGCCCGAGGTGAACGCTCCGGGGACGACGATCGAGCCGTCGATGCCGAAGCGGATCGTCTCGGCCGCGTAGCTCTCGGCGAGAGCGTCCATGCCGGCCTTGGCGGCGAAGTACGGAGCGAGGAACGGAGGGTGCCCGCCGCGGGTCGAGGAGCTGCCCACCCACACGACGAAGCCAGAGCGCTGGGAGCGCATGTGCGGCAAGACGGCGCGGGCTACCCGGTGGCCGCCGACCACGTTGACGTCGTACAGATGCGCGAACTGTTCCGGCGTGAAAGCCTCGGCGGCGCCGAAGGCCATGTGGCCGGCGTTCTGCACGACGACGTCGATGCGGCCGTACGCCCTGATGACGGTGTCGACCGCAGCGTCCACGGATTCCTGCGACTGGACGTCGAGCTCGACGGCGCCGAGCGTCAGCCCCTCACGAGAGGCGAGGTCGGCCAGGGCGTCGCGATGAGCCGCGTTCCTCCCGTGGGCGGCGCGCATGCCCGCCGCGACGACGTGGCCCGCGCGTGCCAGCGACTCTGCCGTGAGTCGACCGAATCCTGTGGAGGCACCGGTGACGAGGATGACCAGTGGCCCTGTCATCAGACCATGCCACCGTTGACACGGATGGTCTGGCCGTTCACCCAGCGCCCGTCCGGCCCGGCGAGGAACGCCACCACGCCGGCGATGTCCTCCGGGGTGCCGAGGCGCTCGAGCGGCGGGACCTTGGCCAGGGCGTCGATCTGCTCCTGCGTCTTGCCGTCGAGGAACAGCTCCGTCGCGGTCGGGCCCGGAGCGACCACGTTCACCGTGACGTCCCGGCCACGGAGCTCCTTCGCGAGGATCAGCGCCATTCCCTCGACCGCGCTCTTGCTCGCGACGTAGGCGCCGTAGGTGGGGAACTGCGTTCCGACGACGGAGGTCGACATGCCGACGAAGGCACCCCCGGAGCGCAGTCGACGTGCTGCCTGCTGTGCGACGACGAAGGTGCCGCGGACGTTCGTCCTGTGCAGGTCGTCGAGGGCGTCGAGGTCCTGCTCGGCGATGGTCGACAAGCCGAGGCGTCCGGCCGAGTGCACCACGACGTCGACGCCCCCGAAGTCGTTCGCGACCCTGTCGAAGATCGCCGCCACGGCGTGCTCGTCGGCGACGTCGGCCTGCATGGCGACGGCATGGCCGCCGACGCTCTCGATCTCGTCGATGGTCGCGGCGGCCGCGGCGCCCCCGCTGGCTGATGCGACGACGACGGTGAACCCGTCGCGGGAGAGTCGGGTAGAGATGGCGCGGCCGATGCCGCGGGAGCCACCCGTGACGACGGCGACGCGCTGGGGATCGGTGCTCATGATGTGCCTTTCGTTGCTATTGGTTGACGGTTTCGTCGATACGCAAGAACTATCACAGATACGACAAGCGATAGCAAGTGCTCTAGGCTGGGGGCATGACCCGATCCGACGACGACCTCCGGAGCGCGCTGCTCGCGGCGGCCGAGGAACAACTGGTCGCCGCGTCCGACGGCGAGATCGCCACGCGAGCGGTCTGTGAGGCCGTCGGTGTGACCCAGCCGGTGCTGTATCGGGTGTTCGGCGACAAGCGGGGACTACTCGACGCCCTGGCCGAGACGGGCCTGCAGCGCTACGCCGCCCGCAAGGCCGAGCTCGAGGCCACCGACGACCCGGCGGCGGACCTGCGCCGCGGCTGGGGTGATCACCTCGATTTCGCGAGGGAGAACCCCGCCCTCTATCGCCTGATGTTCGCGCCGCGACCCTGGGCGGGCGGTCGCGCAGCGGACGGTGTGAGGGCGCTGCTCGAGCGGACGCTCTCTCGGTGCGCGGCCGCGGGGCTACTCCGTCTCGAGATCGACGTCGCATCGGGGATGATCTTGGCGGCCAACGTCGGGCTCGCCCTCGACGAGATGACGACCGTGCGTACCGCGCCACAGGCGAATGCGGTCGCCGACGCGCTCCGCGACGCCGTCCTCGGTGCCGTCCTCGTCGCGGGTTCCCCGCCGGCGTCGTTCGACGCCGCCACAGCCGCCCGGCGGCAGCTCCGTGCGCAGCTCGCCGAGGGCGGGCCTGGCGCCCTCCTCCCCGAGGAGTCCGCGCTCATGAACGTCTGGCTCACGCGCCTCGACCGAGAAAGCGACGGCCCCCGGTGATCTCCACGTTCCTCGTCGAACACGCGCCCCTCGTCCGCATCGGCTTCTGGGTCGCCGTCGCGGCCGCCACCCTGCTCGCCTGGGTCCTGCACCGGCTCCGGCTCCGGCGTGTCCTCCTCGGCCTCTCGGCTGTCGCAGTCGTCGCGGTGCTCGTCCTGACCCTGCTGCCCGACGGGGCTCGGCCCGGCGGTGTCACCTGCACCGTGCAGTTCAGCGTCCCGTTCCAGGGCATCGACACGCTCGCCAACGTCGCGATGCTGCTGCCGCTCGTGCTCTTCCTCGGGACGGCGACGAGCCGGCCGCTCGCGGTCCTCACCGGTGCGGTCGCCCTCTCCGCCGTCATCGAAGTCGTACAGGCCCTTGCGCCCGTCCTCGGTCGCCGGTGCGACACGAACGACTGGTTCATGAACACCGTAGGGGCGGTCCTGGGCGCGGTCATCGCTCTTGTCATCTGCGCGCTCGAGCGGCGCCGCAGGACCATCGCGGTCTCCGGGTGAGCCACTGGCCACCAGCGGTGCACCCGACCAGTGGCCTACACGCCGACTGGCGATCTGGGCGCGATGAGCAGGGGCTCATCGGCCACGGTGAGGATGATGGTCTTTCTTCTGCAAGTGAGGGCGCTCGATGTAGGAAGGACCTAGTACGGCTCCCTATGAGTGTTCGATAGGGGATCGATGACCGGTCTCGTCGTGGTCCGGTCAGCCCGAGACAGCGGCAAGATCGGCGCACCTCAACTGTCGTGGCTCCATGCACGGATCATGGAGATCGCCGTGGCGAATTCGTCGAGGGCGGGCCTGTTCAGGAATGCGTGCCGCGTGCCAGGGAGGACGTGGTGCTCCAGGTCGATTCTCGCGGCGCCGAGTTCGGCGGCAAAGAGGTCCCCGGATGCGCGCATGTTGTCGTGCTCAGCGTTGACGACGAGAGTGCGCGGGAAGTGGCCGAGTTCATGGCCGCCAGGGAAGGCGAGGCGGTCTGTCAGCGAGCCTTTCGATCCGGCGTAGTTGCGGTTCATCACGTCCAACGCCCATGGCGCGTGAGTGACTCGGCGGTGGCGTCGAGATCGCTGACGGGGGTCTCGCGCTCGGGGATGCTTGGGGTGGAAGAAGCCGTAGACGAAGACGGCGCCTCTCGGGCAGAGGCCCTCATCCATGGCACGAAGGGTCGCGGCGGCGGCGAGGCATGCGCCGGCACTTGCTCCACCGAGAATCACCCCTTCTGGAGATCGAGCACTTACTTCGCGGTACGCCGTGAGGACATCGTCCAGTGGTAGCGGGAATCGCCCTCGCGCACGTCCCGCCCGTGATTTGACCCAGCCCAAGCCGGGTGGAGGCGCCAAGCGGTAGCCCGCGGTGGCCACAGCGAGTCCCTGCCGTGCGAGCGCCCCAGCGACGTCATGTGCTTCGGGTTGGTCCAGGCTGCCTCGGAAGAAGCCACCGCCATGCAGCCAGAGCAGGGTGGGGCCTGCGACCCTTCCCACGCCAGCTGCCGGTTCGTACCAGCGAAGGGGGACCCTTTCGTCGGGCTCGTTCATGGTCTTCGACGCGACGCGAGCGGGCTCAGTTGATCGCATGGTGTCCGGCCTCGAGCGAGTGTCGCCACTGCACGGAATGAGCTCGCGTGGTGCTGTTAGTCATGGGACTAGTGGACCAGGTCGGTGCGCCGGTGTCGTCCTCCGCGAGAAGCATCCGAGCCTGTCAGAAGCGTCCGATAGGGGATCGGTGATGGGGGCGGGTGACTATTTCTGAATCGGGAGAAATACTCGGTTGCTGCCACGCTCGCTGCTGCATGTGTCAGCGTGGTGAGATGCGACTCGATCAAGTCCTCAGGCACGCGGAAGGGCTCGCTCTGGCCAAGGAACTCGCGATGCCACGGTGGCGGGGGCCCATAGAAGTCCGGGGCGTGCATCAAGAGCGTGGTGGCAGCATCTGGCAGTTCGCATTCACGCTCGGCGAGGCGACCTGTTCATGGTCGCTGCAGCGTGAAGGCGGCTCCGAGCAGTGGTTCGAGGACGGCGTGCTTCACAGCGTGGATGGGCCGGTCGAGTTCCCTTTCGAGCGGTCATTGCCGCCGGCTATCTCCATGGCCGTGCCTGAGTGCTTGCGCTGGTGGGGGCGCGCCAGGGAGAGTTTCACTCCGGTGCTCGTGCAGCGGGTTGGGGATCACTTGTTGCTCGTGACGTTCGAGCATGTCGAGGACCCTGCCTTCCGAACCACGCTGGTTGTCGACGAGCGAGACAGGATCGCCCGCCGGCGAATCGACTTCGGAGAAGTCACGGTCATCACGGGAGTCCGTCGCGTCATGCGGTGGACGAGGCTGCCGCGTCCATCCTTCAGCCCGCTCACCGGCCCCATAGCCGCCGCCTACTAGCGGGGTGGCTGTCAGACAGTCGAGCAATGGGAGCTAGGCGCCCGATAGAGGATGCCTTGCCGGGCGCCTCGCGCTGGGTCTAGGGCTGGAGGTTCTCCAGGTCGGCGAGGAGGCTGGGGTGTGCCGGCTTCCAGCCGAGCGCCTCTCGTGTGTACGCGCTCGACGACGGCTGGTCGGCTGCGAAGATCGGACCGAACGGTCCGAACGTCTCGTCCGGGACCTGCTCCACCGGCAGGCGGAGGCGACGCCCGACGACCGTCGCGATGTCGATCACGGCGTCGCCTTCGTCGGCCACGGCGTGCCAGGCGGTCCCGGCCGGAGCCTTCTCGAGCGCGAGCCTGAACAGCACCGCGGCATCACGGGCGTGCACGGCTGGCCAGCGCTGGGTACCGGTGCCGGGATAGCCGGCGACTCCGGCGGCACGGGCCGCCTGCGCGAGCAGGCCGGCGAACCCGCCCCTGCCGTCCTCGTGGACGGTGCGCGGCATCCGCACGGCGGACGAGCGGACGCCGCGTGACGACAGGGCCAGGGCAGCCTCGACCGACAGCGCCCGGCCAGCCACCGGCCCCTCGTGGGGCAGCGGGTCGGACTCGATGGACGGCCGACCGGCAGCCGACGGCGTGCCCGAGACGACGACGTACGGCTTGTCGGTGCCGACGAGGGCCTCGCCGAGGGTGCTCATTGCGGTCGCCTCTTCGGCGATGCTCAGCGTCAAGGCATCGGCGGTGCTGTAGTCGCTGCCGAAGGCCAGGCTGATGACGCCGTCCGCCTGCGCAGCGCCTTCGCGGAGCGCGTCGAGGTCAGCGAGGCCTCCCCGGATCGTCGTCGCGCCAGCCTTCTCCAGTGCTGCCGCGGAAGCCTCCGAGCGAGCCAGTCCGACGACGGTGTGGCCGTTGGCCAGCAGCTCGGCGACGACGGGGGTGCCGATGGTGCCCGTTCCTCCGGTGACGAAAACGTGCATGGGGTGCTCCTCTTGGGTCGACCGGCCCCTGATGGGACTCATGTCCCGTCACCGTAGCACCTCTGACGGGACAACTGTCGCATCACATAGGATGGCCTCATGTCCAGATGGGAACCGGGAGCGCGTGAGCGGCTCGTCGTCGCGGCCGTCGACCTGTTCGTCGAGCGCGGCTACGACGACACCACGGTGGCCCAGATCAGCGAACGGGCCGGGGTCACCAAGAGCACGTTCTTCCGTCACTTCCCCGACAAGCGCGAGCTGCTCGTCGCCGGACAGGAGAGCCTCAGCAAGCTCTTGGCGGACGGCATCACCGAAGCACCCGTCGACGCGACCCCTCTCGAGGCCGTCGCCGTCGGGCTCGAGCGCGCCTCCGCCGAGATGGGGCCGCGCAACCGCGCCCTCGGCCCCCGCTTGAAGGCAGCCGTCGCGGCAAGCAGCGAGCTGCAGGAGCGGGACGCGCTCAAGAGCGTCGGCATGGCAGCGGCGATGACCGCGGCCCTCCAGGCTCGCGGAGTCCCCGAGGCGACGGCGCACCTCGCGAGCGAGATGGGCGTGCTGGCCTTCAAGCAGGGTTACGCCCGGTGGTCGGACGGCGACGGGTCCGAGGACGCAGGGCTCGCGCCTCACGCGTTGACGGCACTCGAGGGTCTGCGCAGCGCCGCGGCATCGCTCGCCTGAACCGCTACGAAAAGCCGTTCCGGCTCGGTCTGGACGAGTCGTTCACGCACCCCCGGGACACGGCGCTCGACCTCCGTGCATGTATGGGGTCCTCGCCGCCGGAGCAGGAGTCCGAACAGATGATCGGTCATCAGGCTGGCCGTCGGGGAGTGAAACCCCGTCCTGTCTAGGCGGTGACACCTCCGTCGATGTTGATGACGCTGCCGGTGATGTAGGAGGACTGCTCGGAGGCGAGCCAGGCGACGAGGTTGCCGACCTCGTTGGGTGTGCCGTACCGGCCGAGGGTGGTGAGGGCGGACATGACGGGTGCGAAGTCGCTCGAGGCGGGGTTGCCGTCGGTGTCGATCGGGCCGGGCTGGATCACATTCACGGTGACCTTGCTGCCGGTGGCGCCCAAGTCTCGGGCGAGGCCCCGGCCGAGGGCGGTGAGCGCGGCCTTGCTCATTCCGTAGACCGTCTGGCCGGGGAACGGACTGATCTGCGCGCTGAGCGAGCTGATCAGGATGATGCGGCCCTCGTCGCTGATGTGTCGGAGCGCTTCCTGGACGGTGTACGCGGGCCCGCGGAGGTTGAGGTCGAGGGTCTTCTCGATGTGCTCGGCGCTGGCGTCTTCGAAGGCTTCGTTCCATGCGGTGGCAGCGTTCGGGACGACGATGTCGAGGCCGCCCAAGATCTCCACTGCGCGCTGGACGCTGCGGACGGCGTCTGCGGCATCGCCAGCGTCTGCGCGGATCGCTTCGGCCTGGCCGCCGGCGTTGCGGATGCCCCGGACGAGCTCGTCGGCGGCATCGGCAGAGGACCAGTAGGTGATGACGATGGACGCGCCGTCGGCAGCGAGGGCTCGGGCGATGGCCGCGCCGATGCCGCGGGATGCACCGGTGACCAGGGCGCGTCGACCGGCGAGGCGGCCGGTGGTGGAGGTGGTGTTCATCGGATGCCTTTCGCGGGGCGGTGCCCCGAAGTTCTCGTGCGGAGGGAGGCCGGAGGTGCGGGTCGAGCCCTGCACCTCCGGCCGGGAGGTCGTCGGACCGGTGAGGGTCCGGACGTGTCAGAAGGTGGGGAGTTCGCCGCCGTCGACGACGAGGTTCGCGCCGGTGACCCATTGGGCGCGGTCGGAGGCCAGGTACGCCACCGCTTCGGCGACATCGCGCGGATCGCCGGGGCGGCCGAGGGGAACGCCCGCGGTCGTCGCTTCGAGGGGCACCCCCATCGCGTCGGCGATCGTCTGACGGAGAGCGTCGGCGCCCGGGGTGAGGACGTTGCCGGGAGTGACGGTGGTGACCCGGATGCCGGCTGGGGCGAGTTCGGAGGCGAGCGCCTTGCCGTAGGCGGCGAGGGCGGCCTTCGCGGCACCGTAGTGCGCCATCGGGCCCTGCGGGGTGACTGCGGCACCGGAAGAGATGTTGACGACCGCGCTGCCGGCGCCGGCAGCGCGGAGGGCGGGCAAGAGAGCGCCGGTGAGGCGGACGGCGGAGAGGTAGTTGAGGTTGAGGGCATCGATCCATTCCTCGTCCGGGATGGACCCGATTCCGCCGAGGTGAGCGCGGGCTGCGCCAGCGTTGTTGATGATGACGTCGACACCGCCGAGGGAGTCGAGGGCGGCCGTGGCGAAAGCCTGGACGCCGTCGTTGCTGCTGACGTCACCCTGGATGAAGGTCGCACCCGCCGGGCTCTCGTCGGTGGCGGTTCGCGCGGTAGTCACGACGCTCGCGCCGCCGTCGAGGAAGCGCTGGACGATGGCTGCTCCGATGCCGCGGGAGCCGCCGGTGACGACGACGCGCTTTCGGGCAAATTCGGAAGGGTCTGGGGCTGTACTAGTTCTGAACATGCGGTCCACAATACCTGTTCTGGACCGTTTGTCCAGAACGGTGTATGATTGATCCATGGCAAGGCCGAGGAAGTTCGACGAGAGCGACGTGCTCGACGCCGCCCGTCAGCAGTTCACGGAGACCGGCTACCACGGAACTTCCGTGGATGACCTGTCGCAGGCCACCGGTTTGAGCAAGGGCAGCTTGTACGGGGCGTTCGGCGACAAGCACACCCTGTTTCAGCGCGTGTTCGACGACTACTGCGCAGGGTCTGACGCGATGGCCGCCGCCCGCATCGACGGTCCGGAGGATGAAGCGCTCCTCCGTTTGCGGGCCTGGTTGCACTCACCGGAGATCACGAGTGGTCACGGCTGCCTCCTTGCGAAGGGGACCGCTGAACTCGCCTCCGAGGATGAAGACATCGCCGCTCGTTCTCGAGCCGCGTACGACACCCTGCTCGACAGCTGCCGGCAGCTCGTGGAACAGGCGCAGCGCGCCGGACTCGTCGATCTGGAGGCGGACGCGGTGGCCCTGGGTGGCCTCATCCTGACGACGCACCGTGGTCTGGAAGCACTCGCGAAAGCCGGGGTCGACCCGGCCACCCGGAACCGTATCGCCGACGCAGCGATTGCCAGTATCTCCGTCGACGTCCTCACGGGAGATGATCGCTGACGTCGAGGCAAGGCCCGGAAGGGCGTCCCTCACCGAGATGCGTCTTGGACTGACCTACCGAGGCATCCTGAGGCGTGCAGTCGCGCAGGAGTCGTCGGTCGGCGCAGTCGGTCCGTCGTCGTCGTGCTGTCGAGACGTCTTGATTGACCTGTTCCCCTTTGTCGCCGGTGCGATCCGAGCGCGGTGACCTGCCGGTGTTTGCGACGAGGTCGCAGGCTGGTGTTCACGGTTGATCGCTACGGTGAGGCGTGGTCGTTCGCACCTTCCAGCCGCTGTTCTGGTCACTCGCGCAGCTCGGTTCCCGCATCAAGGCCAAGGCGCCTACCGGTCTGACCACCGGCGTCGAGCGCCTTCCGAATCCGACGACGGAGTACGTTCCCACACGGCATGGCACGGTGCGAGTCCTCGTGCAACGCCCGGGGCCCAGAGCGTCGAGTGCACCAGTGGTGATGCACATGCACGGCGGCGGGTTCGTGAACCGCTACCCGGAGCAGGATCTCCACATCGCCCGTCACCTCGCCGTGGAGTCCGGCCTGACGGTCGTTTTGCCCGACTACGACACAGCACCCCGGGTGCAGTACCCGGTTGCGGAGGAGCAGATGCTCGACGTCGCCCGGTGGGTACAGAACGCGGACGACCAGAACTGGGACGGTGCTGCCCTCGCGCTGTCCGGGGTCAGCGCGGGAGCGAAGCTGGCGATCAACGTGTGTCAGCAACTGCGCAGGGCCGGCCTACCCGGCCCTCAAGCCCTCGCCCTCGTCGTCCCCGTCATCGACGTCACTCGAACGGATCGGACCTCGAGCATTCGGCGCCCAGCGATCAGTCCGTTCGTGCAGCGCTTCGTCGGGTGGGCGTACTTCCCGGACGTCGCTCGTCGTCGCGAGCCCCTGGCGTCGCCCCTGTTCGATGACACCCTGGCCAGGGTGCTGCCGCCGACGCTGATCCTCACCGGCTCGAACGACACCCTCGCCCCGGAAGGCGCAGCACTCGCCGCCACGCTCCGAGCCGCGGGTACGCGCGTCGAGTACAACGAGTACCCCGGCGCTGACCACGACTTCATCGCCGGGCGCGACCGACCGGTCATCAGCGACGCACTGGATCGGATGGCCACGTTCCTGGCGACGTCCGGCGCGCGGGACGTGCCTCAGTAGCCCATTGGTCGCCGAGATCACTTTCGGAATGACTTATCGAGACAGCCGGCGGCCCGTAGCTGCGGGGGAGTGGCTAGCCTCCGTCGTCGTTCGGTGACCGATCCTCTGTCGGACACCCTTGGCTGGGTCACACGACGAAGCGACCAGGCCTTCGTCCACGCGGCGCTGTCGCGCCGCGACGGCGCAACACCCGTTGGGCAGCTCCTCAACGAAGCATTCGCCACCATCACGCGCTAAGTCGGGGGTGGGTCCAGTAGTCGACGCCCTAGCGGGAACGCGAGCGCACGGCTCTCTGATCGTGGCTTCGGCTACTTGCTGGCCGGTGTTCCTGGCCGGGCAACGATGCGTCGAGCTGTTCGGCCGGCGGCTTGTGCCCAGGGGCGGCTGGGATCGGCTTGCGCACAAGCCATCGCTCCGTCGTACAGCAGGCACAGCTCGAGTGCGCCGAGTTCTGGTTCGTCGACGTCGGCCTCACGGAGAAGTGAGGTGAAGAGCTCGCGCACCCAGGTGCGGTGCGCGAGGGTCACATCGTGCGAGGGGTGGTCGTGGCCGAACTCGGCCTCGACGTTGATGAACGGGCATCCGCGGTAGCCGGGCTCGTCGAACCACTCCCCGAGGAGGTCGAAGACGGCGACAGCCCTGTCGCCCGGTGTGGTGGCGCGCTTCGGCAACTCGGCCTCGACGTGCTCCTGCCAGGCGTCGCTCCGCCCGACGAGGTAGTTCACGACGAGGTCGTCCTTGGTGCGGAAGTGCGTGTACAAAGACGCCTTCGAGATGCCGGCGTCCTCCGTGATCTGGTCGACTCCGACCGCGTGGACGCCCCTCTCGTAGAAGAGGCGATCCGCCGACGCGACGGCCCGCTGCCTCGCGGGTCGTTTGCGGGTCTGGGGAGCAGGTGCTGTGGTCACACTTGCATTCTTACTGAACAGCTCTGTACAGTCAACGACACAAACCCGAACAGAACTGTTCAGATAAGGATGTCGTCATGACCACTGACCAGAAGATCGCCCTCGTCACCGGAGCCACCAGCGGGATCGGCCGGGCCACGGCTGAGCAGCTCGCAGCGCGAGGCCACCATGTCGTCGTCTCCGGACGGGACGCCGAGCGCGGAGACGCTGTCGTGCAGGGCATCCGCGAAGCCGGGGGGAGCGCGGACTTCGTCGCCGCCGACCTGCGTGACGAGGCTGGGGCTCGTGAGCTCGCAGCCCGCGCGACGGAGCTCGGCGGGGGCCGCGTGGACGTGCTCGTCAACAGCGCCGGCATCTTCCCGTTCGGACCGACTGCCGAGACGACCGAGCAGGGCTTCGACGACGTCGTCGGCATCAACGTGAAGGCGCCCTATTTCCTCGTCGCCGCCCTCGCTCCGGCGATGGCAGAGCGAGGTGAGGGGGCCGTGGTGAACGTGACGACGATGGTCGCGGAGTTCGGGGCGGCTGGCATGGGCATCTACGGGGCCAGCAAGGCCGCTCTGGTGCTCTTGACGAAGTCGTGGGCTGCGGAGTTCGGTCCGTCGGGGGTGCGCGTGAACGCAGTGAGCCCTGGTCCGACCCGCACCGAGGGGACGGCCGCGATGGGTGAGGCCCTCGACCAGCTTGCAGCGGCCGGCCCGGCCGGACGCCCCGGCACGGCAGCCGAGGTCGCCGAGGCGATCGTGTTCCTCGCCACGGACGCGGCCTCGTTCGTGCACGGCGCTGTCCTGCCCGTCGACGGCGGTCGCATCGCAGTCTGACCGAGACTCCTTCTCCGCTGCAAGTGAGATGTAAGGGCGCCGAGGGGCCTGCCGGACTTGCTCGGCGGGAAGGTGGGCCCGTCGGCGGGGGATGCCCGGTGGGGGATCGGTCAGCGGTCCGCATTGCGAACCTCCATGACGACGAAACGTGGCCACAGTGTTGGGAGGCCGACGGCCGTGAACCGCCGACCCGGGACGGGACGCTTCACCCTGGCATGACTCCGTGTCCGCAGAGGAGATAGTCCAGATTGCTTCTCGCGACTGCGAGCTCCGCGTCGATCCGCTCCATCTTGGTGACACTCTTGGCCTAGATTCGGCTCATGCGACCACGGACAGACTTGCCGGCCTTTCGCGTCCGGGCCGACATCCGATGGCTGCCGCGATCCGAAGGGGGACGCGACCCCGTCCCAGCAGACATCACCTACAGACCCATGGTCTGGTTTGGCTCAGGTCCCCCCGACTTTCAATCTGGAAAAGCTACGCCTGAAGGTGTTCTGCTCGGGTCCGCACGCTGTGTCTGGGCGTCCGGGCAGGGGGCTTCAGGTGCCGTCGATCTCTTTTTCGTCTCGGGTGTAGACGCCCCGCTGCACGTCGCTACAGGCGGTCAGGTCACACTCCTGGACGGTCGACATCGCGTTGCTACTGGGGTGGTCACTCGTCTCGAGAACATGCGAGAACCTCACGCAGAGCGCTTAGGCCTGCGGACTCGGTAAACGATGTGGATCATCGTGGCGATGCCCCAAGCCGAGCGCTACCGCGACGTCGCGCCCATCGACGACGAGGTGCGCCTGGTGACCGCCGACAGCATCCCCGCAGAGGCCAACTCGGCGATGCTCGACCCTGATGACCCCCGCCGACTCTGGGCCCTCAGCGAACGCCTCCTCGATCGAGGGTCACCCGTCGGGCGATCCTCCGTCGAGGTCGGCTCCCGACTGCCCTCTCGGGAGGCCACCGGCCTGTAGGCCACGTCCCGGACAGGGGTCTGGGCATCGTCCCCTCGACCGTCTATCGTGCTGTTCGACGAGGCGCCCGGCGTGATGGCGTCGCCGCGAGCGGAGGGCGAGGAGTGCTGATGGACGCTGGTCCTCAGGCCGACGGCGCTCGCCGGCCCCGGTCGGCAGCGAGCTACTTCATCCTCAGAGGAATGGTCGCCGGCGGGCTGCTGGGCGTTCCGCTCTACATCGGGATCGACGTGGGCTACCTCCTGCTCGCCTGGCACGGCAGCCTCAGTCTCGGTTCGGGGTCGACGGCGGCTTTCCTGTGGCTCATCTTCGTGGTCGACTTCGGGGTCCGCGGTCTGGTGTTCGGTTTCCTGATCGGCACGCTCACCGCGGCAGTCGCGCTCTCGACCCATCACCTCGTGCGGCGTGCGAGACACCCGACACGCGTACTGGCGGTCGGCGCCGTGGGGAGCGTCGTCTCGGGTGGCCTGGCGTGGATGCCCGCACACGCGCTGTCGACACTCGCGACGACACCTGGCGAGGCCGTCTACACCATCGGTGCCGCCATCGTCGGCGGCCTCGTGGCTGCGGCCACGGAGCACAGCTTCGGGTCGCCGGCGCGACGTGGCCGACGCCCCTCAGGATCCCGCGATCGGGTCGGCTTGCCCTCGACCCGGTAGCTGATCGACGACGGCGACCACGCTGGCTCGTCCGTCGTCGGGTGGGGGCTCGGCCGCCGACGCCCAGGGGAGCCGTCTCTCGCTAGCTGCTCACTTCGCGAGGCGGTCGAGCCAGTCGCCGAAGAGCGCGCGTTCGTTCTGCGTGAGCGCGGTGGTGTCCTCGAGCTGGTGCCTGAGCTGCATCGCGGCGCCGTCCCGGTCCCCGCGATCGACCGGCTCGGTGAAGATCGCGGCCATCGTCGCTTCGCGAGCTCGCGTGGACAACGTCATGTCGCGGGAGTCGTCAGGCATCGCGAGGAGCGTGAACACCACTCCCACCCCGGTCGCGCGCATCATGCTGACGGCGTCGGAGACGGGGACCGTCAGCAGGCCGTCCTTCGCGGCGACCTCGATCTGGGTCCTGAGGATCGCGTCGATCGCGTCGGCGGCCGGGGACGAGGTGCCCGTGCGTGGCTGGCCGTAGGCGATCGAGTACACCTGCGGGTGGAGCAGCCCCCAGTCGATGTGCATGTCCCACCCTTGACGGAGGGAATCGACGGGATCGGCGCCGGGCGTCCACCCGGTCCAGGTCGCGAGGTGTGCGGAGAAACCGTGGAGCGCGACCTGGTCGAGGAGTCCTTGCTTGTCGCCGAAGATCCGGTAGATCGTGGGCGCCTGGATGTGGAGGGCCGACGTCAACGCGCGCGTGGTCACAGCGTCGCGACCTTCGGCGTTCAGGAGGTCGTGCGCCGTGTCGAGGATGCGGATGCGCATCTCCTCAGAGCGAGTCAACGCGTGCCTTTCGTGTCGGGGGACAGCAGAGCCGGCGGGATCGTGGCTGCAGACCATGATCCCACCGGCTCAGAGGCGTCAGAGGTTCTCGATCGCCTGCCCGACCTGGAACAGGGTCGCCTCGTCGAAGTGCTTCGCGATCAGCTGGATGCCAACCGGCAGCCCGCCGACGGTGCCGCACGGGACGCTGATCGCGGGGTGGTGCGTGATGTTGAACGGGGTCGTGTTCGTCGACATCTCGATCGAGGCGCCGATCGCTGCACCGGCGCCGTGGTCCGGGTCGGGGAGCGGGCGGGCGGTCTGCGGGGTGGTCGGGGTGACCAGCACGTCGAAGCGCGCGAGCTCCGCGTCGTAGGCGGCGCGGAGGGTGCGGGCGCGGTTGACGGCCTTGGCGTAGTGGAGTCGGCCGGCCTGCTGGTCGACGTACTTCCCGACAAGGGTGAACAGGCGCACGTTGGCGGGGTGCGCATCGGCGTCGCCCTTGTGGTCGAACAGGTGCTGCATCATGTCGACCGGGTAGTGGTCGGGGCGGCCGAAGCCGAGGCCCTGGTTGCGGAGCACCGTCTCGGCCATGCCCTCGATCGCGATCGCGGTCCACAGCGCGCCTCCGAGCGAGTGCAGCGGGATGGAGACCTCCTCGACGATCGCGCCCTGCTGGCGGAGGGCCTCGACGGTGTCGCGGACCGTCTCGTCGACCTCGGCCTCGGCGTTCTCGGTGCCGAAGCCCTCGCTGAGGACTCCGATCTTCAGGCCCTCGACGCCGTCGTCGATGCGGCTCAGGTAGTCGCCGACGACGATGTCCTTCTGACGGAAGTCGATGCCGTCGGAGCCTGCGATGACGGTGAGGAGCCGGGCGTTGTCGGCGACGGTGCGGGTCATCGGGCCGACGTGGTCGAAGTAGCCGTCGAGGGTGGCGATGCCGGTGTAGGGAACCAGGCCGTACGTGGGCTTGAGGCCCACGACCCCGGACCAGGAGGCGGGCATGCGGATCGAGCCGGCCTGGTCGGCGCCGAAGGCCATGTCCGCGTCGCCGGTCACGAGGGCGACGGCGCTCCCGCTCGAGGAGCCGCCCGAGGAGTGCCCCATGCGGTGGGGGTTGTGCACGACGCCCGTCGCGGCGGTGTGGCTTCCGCCGGACATGCAGAAGTACTCGTTCGTGGTCTTGCCGACGACCTCGGCGCCGGCGTCGAGGGCACGGGTCACGACGGTCGCGTCCTCGTTCGGCACGAAGGACGCGAGCTCCTGGGAACCGTTGCGCATGGGCACACCTGCGACCAGGATGCTGTCCTTCACGCCCAGTCGGACTCCGGAGAGCAGACCTGAGTCTGCGCCCGGGATCGACGTACGGACTTCCCATGCGTGGTGCGGGTCTTCCTCGGCGGTGGGGACCGTGTAGTCGACGGCGTCGCGGCTGACGAGGACCTCGGGCTCCGGGATGGCGTCGAGGGCGTCGAGGACGCCGACCATGCCGGAGATCATCGCGGTGTACTCCTCGGGAGCCTCGGCGATGTCGGTGTAGCCGATCTGTGTCGCGAGGTCGGCGATCTGCAGCGACGTCGGCTTCTGGACGGACATGGTTGCTCCTCTGTGTCGGGGTCGCCCATTGGGCGCTAACACAGAAACGTTAGCAGGCAAGTGCCTCGCTGGCCGGTCGCGTCGTCGACGCTCTGGGACAGGGCGACCTCGAGCGCGCCGACGGAGGCGCGGTCCCTGAAGGAGGCAGCGGTGCCCGTCGCCGTGCCTGATCGCCGACCGGGCGCCGGAGTGGGCTCGGCGCTGTGGTCCCCTACGGCGTGTAGCCGCCGCCGGGGGTGAGGAGGAGCCCACCGCTGACGGACAGCGCAACGGCAAGGCCGATCGCCGATGTGGCGAGGACCGCCGCGGCTGCCACGGCCCATCGCGCGCCTGGCGCGTCGCGCCCGCGCGGCGCCACGGCCCGCAGGATGACGAGCCCGAGCAGGTGGGCGAGCACGAGCGGCACGACGCCGATCATCACGAACAGTCCCTCGGTCGAGGTGTCACCCGGAGGCGCCTTGGCCGACTCCGTCACCTGTTCCGTCGAGGCCAGGCCCAGCCACGTCCACGCGGCGCACATGACCGCCGCGCCCAGCACCGTGAGCGACCAGAAGGCGGCCACCTCGGCCCCGTGCCGCCGCTCGCTGATCCGTGACCCCGCCGCCTCCTCCATCGACTGATGCTAGGTCCCCGAGCGCCACGTGGGTGCGACGATGAGCGTGTGAACGATGCCCTGGAGCCCGCGCTCGTCCCCGAGCTGCTCGTCGCCGATCTCGATCGGAGCCTCGCATTCTGGTGTGAACTGTGCGGCTTCACCGTCGCCTGGTCACGGCCGGACGAGCGGTTCGCGTACGTGGTCCTCGGCTCGGCGCACCTCATGCTCGAGCAGGTCGGCGTCGGTCGGAACTGGGTCACCGGTCCTCTCGAGCGCCCCTGGGGGCGAGGAGTGAACTTCCAGATCGCCGTTCCCGACAGCGCCGCCCTGGCGGTCGTGTTGGCCGACGCCGGCGTGGAGCTGTTCCTGCCGCCGGAGACGAAGTGGTACCGCATCGGGGATGAGGAGGCCGGTGTGCAGCAGTTCCTCGTCCAGGACCCGGACGGCTACCTGGTCCGGTTCCAGTCGTCGACCGGGCGTCGACCGGTTGCTCGTTGAACGGATGCCCCCGGCGCCCAGCTGACCCATCACCTCCGCCCGCGCGTCCGAACGACGACGAGATCGAGGCACAGCAGCACGAGAGCGACGAGGACGAGAGCGCCTGCCGCTCCGAGGAACAGGACTCCGGAGGTGAACGTCGGCGGGGAGGCGGTGGCCGCGTAGACGAGACCGGCCGCGAGGACGAGCATGCACAGCATCGAGGAGGCGAGGCTCGCGCGACGTAGACGGCTCATCTCGCGATCGTGTCATGCGCACCATGGAGTGGCGCCCTCGATCCCCGACGTTCGACTCCTCTGAGAGTCCTACGAGGCGGGGCGTCGGGTGAGCCGGTCCTCCTGCGCGCGGACCGTCAGCGGGACGTGTCCCAGGCGAGGAAGGCCGCCCCGACGAGGACCGGGGCGAGGGAGAGCAGGGCGATGACGACGCCGCCGACGATGCTCGCCGCGCGCTTGTCCAGGGCGAGCCAGATGCCGCCGACGACGCCGAGGGCACCGACGATGACCAGGGTCAGACCGAAGGCCATGGAGTCCTCTCTGCACGGGAACGAACGGGGCCGGCAGCCCCTCCGCGAAGGTGATGCCCGGACCGGTCGAGATCAAGACTACGAGAGAGGCGCCGGCAGCCTGCCCCGCGCTACCGCTCAGGTTCGTGGTCCTGGCCGAGCACCCGCCCCACGGCCTCGACGACGAAGGCCTCGCCGGGCGGGTCGGGGTCGAGGGCGCGGTGGATCGTGAGCCCCTCGACGAGGGCGTCGAGCATGCGGGCGGTGGCGGGGTCGACGTGCTGCTCGAGGGCTGCCCGGCTCCGAGCCATCCAGGTCCGGGTGATCGTGCGGTACTCGGGGCGGCGGGCCGCGAGCGTGTAGAGCTCGTGGGTGAGCACGAGGTCGCCGTGCGTGCCGACCACGTCGTGCAGGACGGCGGCCACCACCGCTGCCTGGGCCTCCTCGGCGGTGGCGGCGTCTCGCAGCCGGTGTTCCATCCGTGCTGCGACGCGGTCGGCGAACAGGGTGAACGCCGCACGGAGCAGGTCGTCCATGCCGTCGAAGTGGTAGGTCATCGAGCCGAGGGGGACGTCTGCCGCGGACGCGACGCGGCGATGGGTGGTCCCCGCGACCCCGACGTCGGAGATGACGTCGAGGCACGCCTCGACGATGCGCTCGCGCCGGTGGGGGTCGTTGCGGCGCGGCGTCCGCCCGGCGACGGAGGTCGTCACGGTCTCGCCGAGACGTCGCGCACGACCCTCGCGGGGTTGCCGACGGCGACCACGCCGGCCGGGACGTCCCGGGTCACGACCGAGCCGGCCCCGACGACGCTGTCGTCGCCGATGGAGACGCCGGGGCAGACGATCACGCCGCCGCCGAGCCAGACGTTGTCGCCGATGGTGATCGGCCGGGCGGCCTCGAGCTTGTCCCGGCGCGGACCCGGCTCGACCGGGTGCGTCGGGGTGAGCAGCTGCACGTTCGGGCCGATCTGGCAGTCGTCGCCGATGGTGATCGCGGCGACGTCGAGGGCGGTGAGGCCGTAGTTGACGAACGTGCGGGCGCCGATGCGGATGTTCTCCCCGTAGTCGACGTACAGGGGCGGCTTGACGAAGGCGTCCGGGCCGAGCGACCCGAGCAGCTCGTCGAGCAGCGGGCGGGCCGCGGCCTCGTCCTCGACGGCGGCGCGGTGGTAGGCGTCGGCGAGCCGCACGGCCCGCTGGGCCAGGCGAGCGCTCTCGGGGTCGTCGGCGATGTACGGGTCACCGGCGAGCATCCTCTCTCGGTTGCTGCGGTCGTCTCCGGCGAAGTGGTCGGTGGTCATGTGTCCGAGCGTACGCTCGTACACATGAACGACATCGACTGGAGCTCCGGCACTTGGACGACCGCGCCCGCCCACGTGAACGTCGCCGACGACGGCATGCGCGTCACCGCCGTCGAGGGCAGCGACGCCTGGCGCACGACGTCGTACGGCTTCGTCCACGACACCGAGCACGCGCTCCTCGCCCCGCTCGCGCAGGACACCGCGGTGGAGGTGTCGTTCCGTCTCGACTTCACGGCGCAGTTCGACCAGGCGGGCGTCTTCGTCAAGGTCGACGACGCCACCTGGACCAAGGCCGGGGTCGAGCGCAGCGACGGGGAGGACAGCCTGGGCGCCGTGGTCACCCGCGGCATGTCCGACTGGTCGCTGTCGCCCGTCCCGGAGTGGCGCGGCCGGCTCGTCACGATGCGCGCCAGCCGCTCCGGCGACGCCCTGACGGTGCGTGCCCGGGTCGACGACGAGCCGTGGCGCCTGGTCCGGGTGGCGCCGCTCGACCCCGCGGCGACGGTGGCCGCGGGCCCGATGTGCTGCGCGCCGTCGCGAGAGGGCCTCACCGTGCTGTTCACCGCGTGGCGGACCGGTCCCGCCGACGCGGGCCTGCACCCCGAGGGCTGATGCGGGGGACCGGTCTGCGTGGTCCACGGCTGACGACGCCGGAGCGGTGACGGGGCGCTAGAGGGTCGTCGTCAGGACGCCTCCGTCGGCTCGCAGCGCTGCGCCGTTCGTGGCGGAGGCCAGGGGACTGGCGAGGTAGGCGCAGAGCGAGGCGATCTCGTCGGGCTCGAGGAAGCGCTCGAGCAGCGTCGTGGTGTTCCGGCCGATGACGGCATCGCGGACGGCGTCGACCGGGGCGCCCTGTGCCGCTGCGATGGCGGACACCGAGGCGGCGACCCCGTCCGACCAGGTCGGGCCTCCGAGGACGGCGTTGACGGTGACGGCCGTGCCGCGCGTCGTCTTCGCGAGGCCGTTGGACAGGGCGATCATCGCGGCCTTGGTCGCGCCGTAGTGGACCATGTCGGCCGGCACGGAGACGCCGGACTCGCTGCTCACGAACAGCACCCTGCCTCGCCCACGGTCGAGCATCCCGGGGAGCAGGGCTCGGGAGAGGCGCACGCCGCTCATGACGTTCACCTCGAAGAACCGCTGCCACGTCGCGTCGTCGATGCTCTCGAACGGGGCGAGCTCGAACGTGCCGACGTTGTTGACGAGCACGTCGACGTCGCCGAGCTCGTCGACCAGGGCGGTGACGGAGGCGCGGTCCGCGAAGTCGGCAGCGATGCCCGTGACGATCGCGCCGGGCCGGTCTGCACGCAGCCTCGCCACCGCCTCCTGCACTCGTTCCTCGGTCCGGCCGTTGAGGACCACCGAGGCCCCCTCGGCGGCGAGGGCGGCGGCGATCGCGTAGCCGATGCCGGCGGTCGAGCCGCTCACGAATGCCCTCGTGTCGTGCAGGTGCAGGTCCATGGTGCGTCCGTCCCGGAGCCGACGGCTCCATTTGCTTGCTCGAGCAACCGACGATAGGGGGAATCAGTTGCTCAGGCAAGTCATGGGATAGCATCGAGCCATGACGCTGAGCGACGACGAGACGGCCACGTGGTCGGCGCTCGCCACCGTGCTGGAGCGCCTCCCCGCAGCACTCGACGCGCAGCTGCAGCGCGACGCCGGCCTCACGCACTTCGAGTACGGCCTGCTCTACGCCCTCGACACCGCACCCGGCCGCACGCTGAAGCTCAAGACGCTTGCCGGCTACGCCAGCTGCACCCTCTCGCGCCTGTCGCGAGCCGTCACGCGGCTGGAGAAGGACTGTCTCGTCACCCGGGTCGCCGACGCCGATGACGGTCGGACGACGCTCGGGGTCCTCACGGCGGCCGGACACGACCGGGTCCAGGCGGCCGCGCCGGGTCACGAAGAGCTCGTCCGCAGGATCGTCTTCGACGCCCTCTCGCCGCGGCAGGCCCACGATCTCGGCCGGCTCAGCCGGTTGATCGCGGAGGCGGCCGGCCCGGACCGGGTCTGGGCGCCGACGCAGGGCTGAACCAGGAGGCCGACCAGGTCGGCGGACTACACGGCGTCGAAGAGCGCGAGCCCGCCGATGCCGACCACCGCGATGGCCACGGCGCCGGCGAGCGGCACCCAGTGGACGCGACGACCCGAGGGGTCGTCGTCTCGCGGATCATGGGGCTGTCGGTGCTCGTCGTCCACTGTCGTCCTCCCGGTGGGTCTCGGGCTGAACTTAATGGGCGCCCCTATGAAGGGGATCAACGGGGTCGGTCCCGCGGAACAGCTCTGGGGGGCACGACGCGGCGTCCGGTCGGACGCATCGTGCCGCGGGTCCGGTCCTCGCCCACGAACGGCGACGACGACTGGTCCTGGGCCGTGGACGACCTGCAGAAGAGACGAGGAGGCGGGGGTCACGGGGGTGCGGCGCGCCTGCGTCCCGTGGCCTCCCACGCCCTCGCGTCAGCGGTGGCGACCGACGCCCTTGACGACGCGGTCGACCTGGTTCTTGGGCCCGTGGACCGCGACGCCCACGAGGTCGAGCTCGTCGCCCGGCGCGCTGGCGACGACCTCGCGGTTCGCCGCGTCGTGGCCGGTGGCGAACATGCCGGCGTCGAAGACGGCGGTGAGGAGCTCGCGCGCGACGGCTCGCGAACGGACGCCCCGCAGCACGTCGCGATCGCCCTGCAGCACGACGACCGGCTGGCCGAGCAGGGCGGCGTAGGTCGTGCCGTCGGCGTCGACGTAGGGCTCGCCGGCCAGCGCCGGGTCGGCGGCGACGCCGCTCGCGAGGAACGCGGCGACGTTAGCCACCTGCCAGGGCTCGAGGTCGTCGCGCAGCACCAGGGCGACGCGGGTCGGGAATCGGACGGGCTCATCGGTCATGCCTCGATCATCGGATGACGCCGGGTCCCTCGTCTTGTACGTTCCTCGCATGACGGACACGGTCTCGTTGCGCGCCTGGCACCCCTCGGTGCCCGGGGTGCGCGAGGTGCTGCACGCCCGGATGACCGACCACGCCTACCCGGCGCACTCCCATGCCGACTGGGCCCTCATGCTCGTCGACGAGGGGGCCGTCGTCTACGACCTCGGCGGTCGTCGACGGATCGCCGACGCGACGTCGGCGACCCTGCTGCCGCCCGGTGTCGCCCACGACGGTCGCGCGGCCCCGGGCGCCACGGGCTTCCGCAAGCGCGTCGCGTACCTCGACGCGTCCTGGGCTCCCGAGGTGCTCACCGGCGCCACGGTCGACCGTCCCGGCCGGGCCGATCTGCTGGCCGGGACGCGCCGGGTGCACCGCGCCCTGGCCGCGACGGGAGAGGAGCTCGCGGCCGAGGCGGCCCTCCTCGCCCTGGCCGGACAGGTGGGGGCTGGGTCGGAGGGGGCGCCTCCCGTGCGCGACGCCTCCTTGGCGCGTCGTCTGCGCGACCTGCTCGAGAGCGACCTCGTCCAGGGCGTGACGCTCGCCGAGGCGGGCAGGGTGCTCGGCGCGCACCCGGCGCACCTCTCGCGGTCGTTCTCGACGACCTACGGCCTCGCGCCGCACCGCTACCTGACGAGCCGTCGGGTCGACCTCGCCCGCTGGCTCCTGCTCGACGGCGTGGGCCCCGCCTACGTCGCCGTCGCGGCGGGCTTCCACGACCAGTCCCACCTCACCCGGCACTTCCGTCGCGTGCTCGGGACCACGCCGGGGCGCTTCGCCTCGGCGGCCGACGTGCGCCGGGGCGACGCCGTGGGCCACCGGCGCGACGGCTGACCGCACGGGCCTGGCAGGACGCCGACGCGGCCGCGGGGGGCGCCTCCTGGCTCAGCGGCCGATGCGGTCGAGCTCGCGCAGGTCGGACTCGGAGAGGGCGAGCCCGGCGCCCGCGACGTTCTCGCGCAGGTGGTCGACCGACGAGGTCCCCGGGATCAGGAGGATGTTCGGGGAGCGGTGCAGCAGCCAGGCGAGGGCGACCGAGAGGGGAGTCGAGCCGAGCCGGGCGGCGACGCCCGACAGGGCGTCGGACTGCAGCGGGGTGAACCCGCCGAGGGGGAAGAACGGGATGTAGGCGACGCCCTCGTCGGCGAGGCGGTCGACGAGGTCGTCGTCCCGGCGGTCGGCGAGGTTGTACCTGTTCTGCACCGACACGATCGGGGCGATCGACTGCGCCTCCGCGACCTGCTCCGCGGTGGCGTTGCTGACCCCGAGGTGCCGGACGACGCCCTGCCGCTGCAGGTCGACGAGCGTCTCGACGGCCTCGGCGACCGGTTCCTGCACCGGGCCCTCGGCGTCGCCGAGACGCAGGTGCACGAGGTCGAGCGCGTCGACCCCGAGGGTCTCGAGGTTGTCGTCGATCTGGGCGCGCAGCTCGTCGGGCCTCCGCGCCGACGGCCACCCGCCCTGCCCGTCCCGGCGACCTCCGGCCTTCGTGGCGATGACCAGGTCGTCGGCGTACGGGTGCAGGGCCTCGCGGACGAGCTCGTTGACGACGCGGGGCCCGTAGGTCTCGGCGGTGTCGATGTGCGTGACGCCGCCGGCGACGGCGGCACGGAGGACGGCGAGGGCGGCCTCGTGGTCGCGGGGCGGGCCCATGACCCAGGGGCCGGCGAGCTGCATCGCGCCGTACCCGAAGCGGGTCACGGTCCGGTCGCCCAGGGTCCAGCTGCCGCCGGGCAGGGAGGGGGTGGTCATGTCGGTCATCGTCGCCTCTTCGTCTTGTGGAACGTCGTGTCGTGCACCACCTTGGAGGAGGTGCTTCCCGTGCGGAAGTAGTTACCCAGAAGTGCGTAGATACCCTCGGAGGGGACATGGCGACGACGACCGCAGCAGACCGCAAGGCCACGGAGAAGATGCGCTACGACGCGTTCCTGGCCGCCTGCCCGAGCCAGCAGCTCCTGGCGCAGGTGTCCGGCAAGTGGGTGACGCTCGTGCTGTCCGCGCTCGGCAGCGGGCCCGACTGCGACGGGGATCCCCGCCCGATGCGGTACTCCGAGCTCGCCCGCGTGCTCGCCGGCGTCAGCCCGAAGATGCTGTCGCAGACCCTGCGGTCGCTCACGCGGGACGGCCTGGTCACCCGCACCGCGACGGCCACCGTCCCGGTCACGGTGACGTACGAGCTGACCGATCTCGGGCTCTCGCTGCACCGGACGGTGCGGCAGCTGAAGGCCTGGTCCGAGGCCCACCGCGACGCGGTCGCCGCCAACCGCGAGCGGTTCGACGCCTCCTGAGCGGGGCGGGCGGGGCGCACCGCGCCGGGGCGCCTGGCCGGGGCGGACGGGCCAGCCGGGGCTGCCGGGCCACCCGGGCCCGCCGGTGTCGGTGGTGTCGGCGACACTGGGTCCGTGACGTCCTCCTCGCGCCTGCTCGACGTGCGGCGCATCTACGCCGAGCCCGCGGCCGCCGCGTCGCCCCGCGGGCAGGACGTGCTGGCGCAGTGGCCCGAGGCCACCGTGGTTCCGGTCGAGTCGCACTGGCGCATCCCCGAGCTGCACGGCGACGAGGCGAACGCCCGACGGTGGGTGCGCATCAAGACCGAGGCGCTCGTGCTCGGCGAGAAGAAGAGCCTCGTCACGCGCCCCAACGGGCGTTCCGCCGACTTCATCGCCCCGTCGCTCGCGAACGGCTGCGCCATGGCCTGCGTCTACTGCTACGTCCCGCGGCGCAAGGGCTACAGCAACCCCGTCACGGTCTTCACCAACATCGAGCAGATCGGCCGTCACGTCGCCCGGCACGTCCACGCGCAGGGCCCCAAGCCCGAGCCGAACCAGTGCGACCCCGACGCCTGGGTCTACGACATCGGCGAGAACAGCGACTGCTCCGTCGACGCCGCGATCAGCGACAACGTGCGCGACCTCTGCGACCTGTTCCGCATGACGCCGACGGCCAAGGCGTCGTTCGCGACCAAGTGGGTGAACCGCGACCTGCTCGACTGGGATCCCCGAGGTCGGTCGCGCATCCGCTTCTCGCTGATGCCGGCCGAGACGGCGAAGGTGACCGACCTGCGCACGAGCCCGATGGCCGAGCGGATCGCGGCGATCGACGACTTCGTCGAGGCCGGGTGGGAGGTGCACCTCAACTTCTCGCCCGTGGTCATGACGCCGACCTGGCTGGCCGACTGGCGCCTCCTGCTGCAGCAGCTCGACGACGTCCTGTCGCCCGCCGCCAAGGCGCAGGCCGCCGCCGAGGTGATCTTCCTCACGCACAACGCCGCGCTGCACGAGGTCAACGAGCTGTGGCACCCGAAGGGCGAGGAGCTGATCTGGCAGCCCCGCCTGCAGGAGGCCAAGATCTCGCAGAACGGGGCCGAGAACGTCCGGTACCGCCGCGACCTCAAGGCCGAGGGGGTCGCCGCGCTGACGGCGCTCGTCCGCGAGGTCGCGCCGTGGTGCCGCATCCGGTACGCGTTCTGAGCTTGCCGAACCCGCTCAGCCTGCCCAGCCCGGCGGGCGGCCGGGCGTCACGGCGTCAGCGCGCCTCCGTGCCGAGGGCCAGGGCCTGCTCGAACGCGGCGCGGGTCGCCGCGACGACGGCCTCGGGCGCGGGGGAGGCCGCCTGGGCGGTCGCGTAGCAGGCCACGGCGATCTGGCCGGCGAAGCTCGCGACCTCGTCGTCCCACCCCGCGTCCACCAGCAGCGAGCGGAGCCGGCCGGCGACGACCTGGGCCTTGGCCGCGCTGCGACCCTGCAGCACGACGTTGTCCCGGACCAGCCGTTCGTGTCGCCGGTACTCCTCCGCGTCCTCGCTGACGCGGGCACAGATCTCGAGGACGACCGGCTGCAGGGCCCTCACGGCGTCGCTCGCGGAGCGACGACCGGACGGCACCGGCCCGAGGGCGTCGACGGTCAGCGAGTCGAGGATCGCGCGCTCCCGGGCGAAGACGACCTCTTGCTTGTCCGTGAAGTGCCGGAAGAACGTGGTCCGACCCACCTCGGCCCGCTCGGCGATGTCCGACACGGAGACGCCGTCGAAGCCGCGCTCGTCGAACAGCTCGGCGGCCGCGCGCTCGATGCGCCCGCGGGCCGCCTCCTGTTTGCGCTCCACCAGGGAGAGGGCGTCCGTCATGCCCCCAACGCTATCGGATCGGGTCCGTTCGCGTACCCGAACCCGTGTGGGCTTGCGTTCCAGATGGAACGCGGTACCATTTCGACGTCGGCTCGCTCGGGCCGGCGCGACCGAGAGGAACGACATGGACACCGAGGACCGCATGGACACCGAGGACCGCATGGACATCGCCGAGACGCTGAGCCTGGTGGGGCACGTCTTCGACGACGGCAGGCTGGACGAGATCGACGCCGTCTTCACGGCCGACGTCGTCTACGACATGAGCGCGCTGGGGATGCCCGTCGTCCACGGCATCGACGGAGCGCGCGAGGCCGCGCGCCAGATGGGCGCCCACGGCCCCGTCGCCCACCTGGTGACGAACGTCGTCATCGCCCGGGGAGGGGACGAGGAGGCGCTGGTCGACTCGAAGGGCCTGATGCTGATGAGAGACAACACGGTGGGCGTCGTCGTGAACCACGACGTCGTGCGGCGGGGACCAGCCGGGTGGCGCATCGCGCGCCGGGTCATCGTCCCCGCGGGCAGCGCGTCATGACCGCCGCGTTCTGGATCGTCGCCGGCCTTGTCGCCGTGCTCTACGCCGGGGCGGGGGCGACGAAGGTCGTCCGCCCGCGGTCGGCTCTGCAGGCCGCAGGCATGGGCTGGACCGAGAGCGTCCCTCTGCCTGTCGTCAAGCTCCTCGGGCTGGCCGAGGTGCTCGGTGCGGTCGGGCTCGTGCTGCCCGTCGCCCTGGGCGTCGCCGAGGTGCTCAGCCCCGTCGCCGGCGCGTGCCTGACCGTCCTGATGGCGGGAGCCGTCGTCGTCCACCTGCGGCGCCGGGAGCCCGCCGTCGTCCAGCTCGCCCTGGCCGTCGTCACCCTCGGCTCGACGGTCCTCGCGGCGGTCGCCGTGTCCTGAGGCGCCGGTGGACTCTACCCTCACGTGAGGGTAGAGTCGGGGGTGCCCTCGGGCCCCGATCTCCAGCCGAGTCCTCTGCGACCGGCACGCGCGACGACGCGCCCCCGACCTCACCCTCGCGGACCGCCGTCCGCCTCTCGAACGGAGCACCCCCATGCCCATCGCCGCCACCGCCTCCGTCGTGCAGCCCCCGCCGCACGACGGGCCCACCGTCCTCAGCGCCCTCCGCCACCCGAAGACCCTCAGCCGCGAGGTCGTCGCCGGCCTGGTCGTCGCCCTCGCCCTCATCCCCGAGGCCATCTCGTTCTCGATCATCGCCGGGGTCGACCCCCGTGTCGGGCTGTTCTCCTCGTTCGTGATGGCCGTGTCCATCGCGTTCCTCGGCGGCCGGCCCGCGATGATCACGGCCGCGACCGGCGCGATCGCGCTCGTCATCGCCCCGGTCGCCCGCGAGCACGGGCTCGATTACTTCATCGCCACCGTGATCCTCGCCGGCGTGTTCCAGCTGGTCCTCGGCCTGGTCGGCATCGCGAGGCTCATGCGCTTCGTGCCCCGCAGCGTCATGGTCGGCTTCGTGAACGCCCTCGCGATCCTCATCTTCACCGCACAGCTGCCGAACCTCGTCGACGTGCCCTGGGTCGTCTACCCGCTCGTCGCGATCGGCATCGCGATCATGGTCTTCCTGCCGCGGCTGTCGACCGTGGTCCCCGCGCCGCTCGTCGCGATCGTGCTCCTCACCGCGGCGACCGTCGTGGCGGCGATCGCCGTCCCGACGGTGGGAGACGAGGGCGAGCTGCCCGACAGCCTCCCCAGCCTGTTCCTGCCGTCCGTGCCGTTCACGGGCGAGACGTTCGCGATCATCGCCCCCTACGCCCTCGCGATGGCGCTCGTCGGCATCCTCGAGTCGCTCATGACGGCGAAGCTCGTCGACGACATCACCGACACGCCGAGCCGCAAGAAGCGCGAGACCCTCGGCCAGGGCGGCGCGAACATCCTCTCCGGCTTCTTCGGCGGCATGGGCGGCTGCGCGATGATCGGCCAGACGATGATCAACGTCAGGGCCTCCGGCGCCCGGACCCGCATCTCGACGTTCATGGCCGGGGTGTTCCTGCTGGTGCTCGTCGTGGGCCTCGGCGACGTCGTCGCCGTCATCCCGATGGCCGCGCTCGTGGCCGTCATGGTCATGGTCAGCGTCGGCACGTTCGACTGGCACAGCATCCGGCCCTCGACCCTGAGGCGCATGCCCCTGGGCGAGACCGTCGTCATGGTCCTGACCGTCGTGGTCGTGGTCGTGACGCACAACCTCGCGATCGGCGTCGTGGTCGGGGTCGTCGCGGCCATGGTCGTCTTCGCCCGCCGGGTCGCCCACCTCGCGACCGTCGACCGCACCCTCACCGCCACCACGGACGGAGTCGAGGAGGCGCGCTACACCGTCACCGGGGCCCTGTTCTTCGCCTCGAGCAACGAGCTCACCACCCAGTTCGACTACGCCGG
Organism: Frigoribacterium faeni; assembly: GCF_011761235.1. Classification (GTDB taxonomy): domain Bacteria; phylum Actinomycetota; class Actinomycetes; order Actinomycetales; family Microbacteriaceae; genus Frigoribacterium; species Frigoribacterium faeni_A. Next base: position 1,152,818 of record NZ_JAAOYW010000001.1, on the reverse strand, counting down.
CGACCCCGAGGCGGTCGTCATCGACCTCTCCGGGTCGCACGTCTGGGACGCCTCCACCGTCGCCGCCCTCGACGCGATCACGACCAAGTACGAGCGGCACGGCAAGCACGCGCGCATCGAGGGCATGAACGCCCCCAGCGCAGCCGTGCACGGCCGCCTCGCGGGCACCCTCGGCGGCGGTCACTAGCACCACCTCCGCCCGGGGTCACGGGGGCGCGACGAGGGGTACGGTCCTCCCCATGAGCACGAAGGACGACGCCGAGACGCGGGACGAGTTCGCCCAGGCGGTCAACATGACGGCCGGCGAGATCGAGGAGTGGCTCGAGACGGACCACTCCCGCGACGTCGGCCAGAAGGAGGCGGGCCACGAGTCGACGGGACACCGGAGCGGTCGCCGCATCGTCGAGATCCTGCGGAAGAAGAAGGCCGACCTGACGGACGCCGACCACGACCACATGCGCAAGGTCGTCGGCTACGTCGCGCGCCACTCGTCGCAGCGCCCCTCCGGCGACGTCACCGACACCGCGTGGCGGTGGTCGTTGATGAACTGGGGCCACGATCCCGAGAAGGGCTGACCGGGCCCGGCCGTGCCCCGCGGGGTGGACGGACGTGTCGGTGGCCTCGCCTAGGCTTCACTCCAGCGAGTGATCCTCGCGATCGCACCATCGACGCCCTGACCGACCTGACCTGCCCGGCTCGCCCGGCGCGGCTCCCGCCGAGACGACTGCCCGCACATGCACCCTGCCTCCCCGCGCCCCGGATCCACCCGGGCGCCCGAGATCCAGGCGCTGCGCGCGCTCGCCGTCCTGGGCGTCGTCACCTGGCACCTCTGGCCCGGTCGACTTCCCGGGGGGTTCGTCGGCGTCGACGTCTTCTTCGTCATCTCCGGGTTCCTCATCACGGGCCACCTCGCCCGTGAGCTGGCGGCGACGGGTCGCGTCCGGCTCGGCCGGTTCTGGGCCCGGCGGGCCCGACGCCTCCTGCCGGCGGGCCTGCTCGTCCTGACGGCGACGGCCGTCGCCGTCCTCGTCGCCGTGCCCGAGCGGTACTGGCAGCAGTTCTTCCGCGAGATCGCCGGGTCGGCCCTCTACGTGCAGAACTGGGTGCTGGCCGGCGACTCGGTCGACTACCTCCGGCAGACGAACGACCCGAGCCCGGCCCAGCACTACTGGTCGCTGTCGGTCGAAGAGCAGTTCTACCTGGTGTGGCCGCTCCTGCTGGCGGCCACGTGGTGGCTGGCCAGCCGGGCACGTCGCGGCCGTCGCGGCGGCGTCGAGCCGGCGGCGCCCGTCTCGCGCCGCGTCCTGGCCGCGCCCCTCGTCGTCGTCCTGGCCGCCTCCTTCGCCTGGTGCGTGCACCTCACCGCGACCGATCCCGGTCCCGCCTACTTCGTGACCCCGACCAGGGCGTGGGAGTTCGCGGCGGGCGGCGTGCTGGCGCTCGTCCTCGTGCGGCGCGAGGGCCGGTCGCGGCTCCGGGCGGCCGCGTCGTGGCTCGGCCTCGCGGGCATCGCGGGCACGTTCCTGGCCTTCGACTCCGAGACGGCGTTCCCCGGCTGGGCGGCCCTGCTGCCGGTCGCCGCCACGGTGCTCGTGCTCTGGGCCGGCGACCCGACCGACCGGTGGGCCCCCGGCGGCGTGACGCGGCTGGCTCCGGTGCAGTGGCTGGGCGACGTGTCGTACGGCCTCTACCTGTGGCACTGGCCGCTCATCGTCATCGTCCCGTTCGTGGTCACGAGCCGCGAGACCCTGCTGGGCAACCTCGCGCTCCTCCTCGCGTCCCTCGTCCTCGCGGCGCTGACCAAGCGCTTCGTCGAAGATCCGGTCCGCGGGTCGCGCCGGCTGTCGGCCCTGCCGTCGCGGTGGACCCTCGTCGGCACGGCCGTCGCCATGGCGCCCGTCCTCGTCGCGGCGCTCGTCGTGACCGCCCACGTGGCCGACAGGCAGCAGCAGTACCAGGCCCGTCTCGACGAGGTCGTCGCGGGCGACGTGGCCTGCCTCGGCGCGGCCGTGGTCGATGACCCCGGGTGCGAGAACCCCGAGCTCACGGGCGAGGTCTACCCGGACACGGGCAACGCACGCGCGGACGACGTCAACTCGCCCGAGTGCTGGAGCCGCAACGGCGAGGTCGAGCTCAAGATCTGCACCGAGCAGCCCGAGGGCGAGCCGACGCTGCGCGTGGCGCTCGTCGGCGACTCGCACAGCAACCAGTACCTCTCCGCCGTGCGGTGGCTGTCCCGCACCGCCGGGTGGCAGGTGGACGTCATCGGCAAGACCGGGTGCATCTGGACCGGCGCGCAGCAGGTCGAGTCGCCGTCGTGGGTCGACGACTGCGAGACCTGGAAGCGCTCGCTCGCGCAGCACCTCGCCACCGGCGAGGCCTACGACGTCGTCCTCACCAGCGCCTCCGCGGCGAGCCCGATCGCCCCGGGCGACGGCACGGACGCGAAGGAGGAGGCGGTCAGGGGCTTCGAGGCCGCCTGGGCTCCCGTCGTCGCCCGGGGCACGCCCGTGGTCGCCGTGCGCGACAACCCCGAGACCAAGCCGGACTACCTCACCTGCGTCGACCGCAGCGGGGCGTCGGCCGGCGCCGAGTGCGCCGTGCCCGAGGAGACCGCGTTCCGCGCCTTCGACGGCCAGCCGGACGCGGTCCGCGGCCTGCCGGGCGCGCACCTCGTCGACCTCTCGAGGTACTTCTGCCAGGACGGCTCGTGCCCGCCGGTGATCGGCGACGTGCTCGTCTACCGCGACCCGGGCCACGTCACCTCGACCTACGCCCGCACCCTGGCGCCGATGCTGCAGCGGGGCGTGGAGGACGCGCTCGCCGGCCGCTAGCCGCCGTGCCCGGCGACTCCGGCCCTGCGACTCCGGCCCGACGAGTTCGTGACCTTCGGCCGTTCCGCGACATCACTCAGGTGAGGGGGTCCACGTGGAGATCATGACGGAGTCCGACCAGGCCTTGCTGAGGCGGGTGGTCGGCGGAGACACGCGGGCGTTGTCGGCCGTGATGGACCGGCACGCGCCGGCGGTGAACAGGTACGCCTGGGCGATCACGTCGCGGCGGATGGACGTCGAGGAGGTCGTGCAGGACACGTTCCTCACGCTCTGGCGCCGGGCCGAGACGCTGGCCGCCGTCGAGTCGCTGCTGCCGTGGCTGCTGGTGACCTGCCGCAACCACGCGCTGAACCTGAACCGCAAGAACGGCCGCCACCTCGCCGAGGAGCTCGACGACGACCTCGCCGCTCCCGCCGACCCCGCGGAGGCGCGCGACCGCCTCCGTTTCGTGATGGCCGAGATCGACCTGCTGTCCGAGACCGACCGCCGCGTCTGCGAGCTCTGCCTCGTCGAGGGGCGGCCCTACGCCGACGTGGCCGACGCCGTCGGCCTCAGCGTCGGCGCCGTGAAGCAGCGCGTGATGCGCACCCGAACCCGACTCCGGAAGGCGGTGATCGACGATGAGCGTCGATGACGAGCGTGGCGAGTGGAGGGCGGTGCCGCCGTCCGCGGACGAGACGACCCGCATGGTCGTCCAGGAGAAGACCGCCGTCCTCACGCGGCTGGAGCACGAGCAGCACGCCGCCGCCCGTGCGCACAGGCGCCGTCTGTTCGGCGGGGCCGGCGCGCTCGTGGCGCTCGTCGCCGTCGGCGCGGCCAGCGGCGGGGTGGCCCTGGGCCTCATCCCCTCGCCCTTCGTCGGACAGGCACAGCCCGAGCCGACCTCGGTCGTGTCACAGGCCCCGCCGCCGACCCCGACGGCGAGCCCTGCCCCCGTGCCCACCTCCACCCCGTCGAGCCCGCCCGTCGGCGGGACGCCCTCGCCGGCCCTCGACCTGGGCTGCGACGCCCTCGGCGAGCAGACGGCGGTGACCTCGCTGCTCCGCGCCCCCGAGGGCCTCGACCTGCTCGAGCAGGTGTACCGGCCCGACGAGGCCGCGCAGCGACAGGCCGGCGTGACGACGTGCTGGTGGACGTCGTCGAGCGACACGGGCACGGCCACCCTGAACCTCAGCGTCTCGCCCGACGTCGACACCGGCAGCGCGCGGCTGGCCGAGCGTCGGGCCGCCGGCGCGGCCGACCCGGGCGTCGGCGACTCCTCCTCCCTGCTCTGCACCCCCGAGTACTCGCTCTGCGAGGGCGGACTCGTCGCGGGCGACTTCTGGGTCGAGCTGCAGTTCACCGAGACGCCCGAGCTGGGAGGCGACGTCACGTCGCTCCTGACGGCGCACCTCCAGCGGGTGGCCGACGTCGTGGGGCCGGCCACGCCGGCACCGGCCTGGGTGCGTCCCGACGCCGCGTCGCGGTGGACGCCGACCGACTCGTGCTCGACGCTCGTGACGACCACGCCGATGAGCGTGCTGCTGTCGTCGCCGAACGTCGCGGACGCCCCGATCGACCTGCTGCCCGGGTCGCGGGACGCGATCCAGGAGACGCAGAGCGACGCCTTCGGGTGCCGGTGGGCGGTGCCCGACGGCGTCACGAGGCCCGAGGGAGACCTGGCCTCGGTCGACGTCGGCATCGCTCCCGGGGCACGCTGGGCCTGGGAGGCCGCGCCCGGCGCGTTCGGCGACACGGCCGAGTCGGCGACGCCGACGGAGGTGGCCGGCGCCGAGGCGGCGACCCTGCGGTGCTCGACGGCCGAGGGGGAGAGCTGCTGGCTGGACGTGCTCGTCGACGATTCGTGGTTGCAGGTGGGCTACTCGAACGCCGTCCCCCCGGAGCGGTCGGACGTCCTCACGGTCGTCGCGGAGTCCCTCATCGCCGCGCGGTGAGGGCCGCTCCGCCGGGCGGCCCGACCTGGCTCAGGCCTTCTTCCTGGCCTGGTGCCGTGCCACCCGGTTGCGGTTGCCGCACCCCGCGGCCGTGCACCAGACCCGGTTGTGACGCGGGGACGTGTCCAGGTAGACCCAGCCGCAGGCGTCGTCGCCGCACTGGCGGGCGGCGCCGAGGTCGGACGTGAGCAGGTCGTGCGCGGCGAAGGCGACCACCGTGCGGGGCCCCGAGAGGTCGTCGGGCGCGCGCCAGGACCAGGTCGACGAGACGGCGTCGGCGACGAGCGTCGACCGGCTGAGCGCCGCGACGTGCTCGCGCGCGATCAGCTCGACCGCGGACGCCGACGCCTCGAAGACGGCCTCGTAGACCGCCTCGCGCAGGGCGACGACGGCGTCGTGCTCCCGCGCGGCCGCGGCGGGGTCCTCGCGGGCGAGGCGCTCGAGGTCCGCCGGATCGGCGCCCAGGGCCCCTCGCTGCAGGCACCACGCGACGACGTCCGCGAACGAGGTGAGCGTCTCGATCGCGCGGCTCTCGTCCAGGCGCCAGTGCACCGTGTCGACGAGGTCGAAGGCCGGGTGCCCGCCGACCTCGGGGAACCGCGGTCGTGCGTCCGGCTCGGTCATGTCTCGATGCTAATGCGTGGACACCCGTTGCGCCATTAGCGGGCTCATGCCAGTGTCTAATGCGTGAACCCCTCTGAACCCGTTAGTGCCACGCCGAGGCGGCTGGGCCCGGACTTCGCCCGCTTCTGGACCGCCCAGGGGGCGTCGGCCGTCGGGGGCCAGATCAGCGAGCTCGCCGTCCCGTTCCTCGCGGTCCTGGTGCTCGGGGCGTCGGCGGCCGAGGTCGGCCTCCTCGGCGCGGCCCGGTGGGTGCCCTTCCTGCTGCTCGCCCTGCCCCTCGGGGTGCTGGTCGACAGGCGCCGCCGCCGCCCGCTGCTCGTCACGGCCGACGTCGCCCGGGCGGCCCTCACCCTCGTCGTCGTGGCCCTCGCCTCCTCCGGCGCCCTGACCTTGCCCGCCCTCGTCTGCCTGGTGGGCCTGCTCGGCGCCTTCACCGTCGTCTTCGAGGTCGGCTACCAGTCCTTCCTGCCCACGGTCGCCGGCCGCGACCAGCTCGAGAAGGCCAACGGCCGGCTGCAGGCGACGGCGTCGGCGGCCGAGATCGGCGGCCCCGGCCTCGCCGGGCTGCTCGTCCAGGCGGCGGGCGCCCCGTGGGCGTTGCTGGCGCACGCCGTCACCTACGTGGTCTCGGCCGTCGCGCTCGTCGGCATCGCGACGCCGGAGGAGCCTCCGGTCCCCACGGGCAGGAGCGTCGCCCGCGACCTCGTCGACGGGCTGCGGTTCGTCCGGCGCGACCCCTACCTCGTCTCCCTGGTCGGCTTCGCCGGCATCTACAACCTATTCGCGCAGTGGATCATGGTCCTCTTCACGGTGCACGCCGTCCGCGAGCTGCACCTCACCGCGGGCCACCTCGGACTCGTCTTCAGCCTCGGCGCCGTGGGCGCCGTCCTCGGCGCCGCGGCCGCGCCCGCGGCGGTGCGTCGGCTCGGTGCCGGGCCCGTCATGGTCGGCTGCGCGGCGGCCGAGTGCGTCGCCCTCGCCGCGCTGCCCCTCGTCGACGCGTCGTGGACGGTGCCCGTCGTCGTCGCCGTGCTCGTCGTCGTCTTCGCCGTCAACGGCGCGGGGACGTCGCTCTCGAGCGTGGTCGCGCTGACGCTCCGACAGCTCCGCACCCCCGACCACCTGCTCGGGCGGGTCAACGCCACCATGCGGTGGCTCTCGTACGGGGTCATCGCCGTCGGCGCCGCCGTCGGGGGCCTCGTCGGCGAGGCCCTCGGCACCCGCGCCGGCATCGCGCTGGGGTGCGCCGGCACGCTGCTCACCGTCGTGTGGGTGGTCGCGTCGCCCCTCCGGCGGGTGGGCGACCCGCGCCTCCTCGCCGCTCACGCCGGCCAGGTCGGCCCGTAGCGGTCGGGCGGGCAGGGGCTCCGCCGCGTCCGCGGGCTCACCTGCCCTTGCGAGGCGCCGTGGGGAACGGCTAGCGTTCTGTTACCAGAACGGAGGCGTGTGTGGACGGGACGACAGGGTCGAGGCTGCGGCAGCTCCGCGACGCCCGCGGGGTGTCGCTGTCCGAGCTCGCGCGCCTCAGCGGGGTCGGCAAGGGCACCATCTCCGAGCTCGAGAACGACCGCCGCGGCGCCCGCCTCGACACGTTGTTCGCCCTCACGACCGCGCTCGACGCGCCCCTCGGCGCTCTCTGGCCCGACCGGGCCGGCGGCGACGGCCCGCCCGTGGCCGGGGCGTCCGTCAGTGCCGTGCTGCTCGACCGCCGGGCGCTCGGCCCCGGCCTCGTCGAGGTGTACCGGGCGACGGTCTCGCCCGGGCGGCAGGACTCGGCCGCCCACGCCGCCGGCGTCGAGGAGACCGTCACCGTGATCAGCGGCCGGGTCGTGGTCGGCCCGGCCGACGGCGGACGAGAGCTGGGCGAGGGCGAGAGCCTCCGCTACCCGGGCGACGTGCCGCACCGGTTCGAGGCGCGGGGCGACCCCGCCCACGTCGTCCTGCTCATGCACTACCCCGACCACGCCACGCCCGACGGAGGAGCGACCCACCATGACCGATGACCAGCAGCTGCCGGAGCGCAGCCGGATCGTCCGACAGCACCTGGCCGACGCGGGCGTGACCGCGCGCGTCCACGAGCTGCCCGACTCCACCCGGACGGCCGTGGAGGCGGCCGCCGCGCTCGGGTGCGAGCTCGGCGCGATCGCGAGCAGCCTGCTCTTCGTCGCGGACGGCGAGCCCGTGCTCGTCATGACCAGCGGGCGTCACCGCGTCGACACGGACGTCCTCGCCGACGAGCTCGCGGCGACCAGCGTCGAGATGGCGACGGCGAAGCAGGTCCGGGCGGTCACGGGCCAGGCCATCGGCGGCGTCGCCCCGGTGGGGCACCCCGCACCCGTGCGGACCGTGGTCGACCGGGCGCTGAGCGCCTACGACACGGTCTGGGCCGCGGCCGGCACCCCGCACACCGTCGTGCCGCTGACCGTCGAGCAGCTGACCGCGGTCACGGGCGGACGGCTCGTCCGCGTCGCGGCGCACGACGACGCGGCCTCGTGACACTCCGGCTCAGGCCGTTCGACGCCGCCGACCTCGCCTTCGTCGCGGCGCTGGCGCGCGACGAGCGCGTGACCCGCTTCGTCGGCGACGGCCGGCCGTGGAGCGCCGAGCAGATCGCCGACCGTTCGCGTCCCGCCCTGCGTCGCGATCCGACCGACGAGGTCGGTGCCGCCCGCTGGTTCGTCGCCGTCGAGGCGGCGGGGGAGGACGACGAGGAGGAGGGGCGTGAGGTGGGCCTGTTCGTCACGACGCGTCGCGAGCACTCCGTCGAGGTCGGCTACTGGGTCGCCCCTCCGCACTGGGGACGAGGCGTCGCCGGCGCGATGCTCGACCGGGCGCTGGAGGCGGTGGCCGGTCTCTACGGCCCGCTCCCGCTCTCTGCCCGCGTCGCGCCCGACAACGCGGCCTCCGTCCGGGCCCTGACCCGCCGCTCCTTCGAGCCGCAGGGCCACCACGAGGGCCTCGACCACTACGTGCGGGGCGCCCGCGACGCACGGGACGGGTCGACGGCTCCGCGCGGATCGAGCTCGTCCGGGGGAGCACGTCGGTGACCGAGCGATCGACGGTCCCCGAGTACCTCGCCCTGCTCCGGCACCGGGCCGGACCGGAGCGCGACGCCGCCTGGGTCGACGTGTACGAGGCGGCGCACCCCGAGATCTTCGCCGTGTACTACTCCGCGTGGGGCGACCGCGCCGCGATCCCGACGGCGGCGGGGCTCGTCGAGGCACAGGCGGCCGTCGTCCGCCGCCGCGAGCGGGAGACGTCGCGGGCCGTCGCCACGGTGAGCCGGCGGCTGAGGCGGCTCGGCCTGGCCGATCTCGACATCCCCCTGGTCATGCTCGTCGGCGGACACAGCGCGAACGGGTGGGTCGCGGACCTCGAGGGGGAGCCCGCCCTCTTCATCGCCCTGGAGCACCTCGACGACTCACCGGGCGACGTCGTGCTCGCCGCGCACGAGGCGGCCCACGTCGTCCACCGGCGCCTCAGCCCGACCTTCGACACGGGCGCCTTCGCGGGGCGGCTCGTCGCCGAGGGGGTCGCCCTGGCCGTGTCGCGGATGGTCGTGACCGACGCGTCCGACTCCGAGTGCTTCTGGTTCGACCAGGCGCACCCCGGGTGGGCGGCCGACTGTCGAGCGGCACGGCACCGCATCGCCGCGCTCGTCCGGGGAGCCGAGACCGGATCCGACCGCGAGCTCGAGTCGCTCTTCGACCTGCGACCCGCCCCCGGCGTCCCGCCTCGGGCCGGCTACTGGCTGGCCGACCAGGTCGTCGGGCCCCGGGCCTCGACCCCCGACGCGGCGAGGGAGGTCATGACGTGGACCGACGCCGAGGCGCGTGCCCACGTCGCGCGCGTCTCGGACGAGCTCTTCTCGGCCTGGGAGGACGGCGCCGGCTAGCGGGCCGGCCTGACGGCGTCAGCCGCCGGCGGACCGGGGCGCGCTGAGCACGAGCGGCGACCCCGCCGCCTCGCAGGCGTCGGCGACGGCGCCACGCGCGGCCTCCCAGCTCTCCGTCGTCGGGTCGAGGGTCTCGCCGTCCCGGCTGAGCGCCGTGAGCTCCGAGAGCGCCGTCGCGATCTTCGGGTCGTCCGAGCCGAGGTAGCCCAGCAGCTCGCCGGCGCCGTCGACCCGGGCGCGGTAGCCGCCGTCGTCCAGCGCTCCGGCGTCCCGGTCGGTCGACGCGCCGAAGATGACGCTCACGTACGCGGAGACCTGGCCACAGGTGAAGGAGGCGCTGGTGTCGGCCTCGGGGAACGCGGCCGTCGACGCGTCGCTCGCGTCGCCGCCGGTGGTGGCAGCCGCCGGCGGGGCGTCGTCACCACCGCCTCCTCCGGTGCCGGTGCAGCCGGTCAGCGCGACCAGGCCGACCAGCACCGCCACGATGGCCGTTCCGCGTGCTCGTGATGTCGTCATCGACGTCCCTCTCGTCCGTTCGGGGTCAGCCTAGGGAGCAGGGTCGCCCGTGCGCCGCGGTCACGCCCGCGCGGCCCGGGCGCGCTGCTTGATGGCAGCGATGACCTCGTCCTTGGCGTCGGAGTAGGCGTTCATGTCGTCCCACCGACGGGTCATCAGCTCCTTCTTCACGTCGCCGTAGAGGGCGCGGTCCGCGGCGTCGGCACGGAGGTGGTCGCGCAGCAGGAGGTAGTCGGACACGGCGGAGGCGCCCCGGTCGTAGACGTGGATGTGCACGTCACGGCCCGGCGTGCGGACGAGACGGTGACCGGGCTCGCGCACCCGCAGCACGTAGCCCGCCGCCAGCAGCTGGTCGAGGTAGTCCTCCTCGGCGGTGACGTCGGCGACCGCGACGACGACGTCGACGATCGGCTTCGCCGCGAGGCCCGGCACGGCCGTCGAGCCGATGTGCTCGACGTCGACGTCGTGACCGGCGAGGGCGCGGAGGATCGTCGCCCGGTGCTCGCGGTAGGCCTCGGCCCAACGGGGGTCGTGGTCGTGCAGCCGGACGCGCAGCGGCTCGGGGCCGCCCACGAGCTCGACGGTCGTCACGTCGGGCCGGCGTCGCTGTCGCTCGGTGGTCATCAGGTGGTCCCTTCGGTCCGGACGGGCAGCCCACGAACGTATCCCGCGCACGCCCTCCGGGCAAGGACCGACCCCGTCAGGTGCGGCGCTCCTGCTCGTCGAGCCCGCGCCGGAGCGCGGCCCGGGCGCGGGCGTACCGGCTGCGGACCGTGGCCGGCTTCGCGTCGAGGACCCGCGCGACGTCGACGAGCGCGAAGCCCTCCCAGTGCACGAGGCGGATGATCTCCTGGTCGAGCGGGCTCAGCTCGAGCAGCAGCGCGCGCACCGGGTGGGCGGCGTCCGGCGGCTCGACGACCGCCGCTCCCTGCGCCTCGATCTCGCCCCGGAGCCGATCGGCCAGGGCCACCCGGCGGGCCCCGGAACGACGGTGGGTGGAGAGGACGCGGCGCGCGATCCCGAACATCCACAGGCGGGCCTCGAGGGGGTCGGCGGGGAGGTGGTCGACGCGCCGCCAGACGACCAGCAGGGTCTCGCCGAGCAGGTCGGCGGCGTCCTCGGGCGGGCCGACCCGGCGGAGGAAGTACCCGAGGACGTCCCGCGAGGTCGCCTCGACCACGGCGGTCGCGTGCGCCTCGAGATCGCCGGGTCGCCCCGGCTGCAGGGTGCCGCGACCCGGGCTCACGCCGCCCCTCCGCAGGTCAGCGCGACGCCGCCGTACCGGGCGGTCCCGACGAGCGCGGGGTCGAGGGCCGAGCGCAGGCCGGCGTCGAGGGCGTCAACGACGTCCGCGCCGAGGCCGGCCTCGCCCCGGCCCTGCCGCACGACGTCGGCCAGCTGCGACCCGAGGGCGGACCAGTCGCGACTCGCGACGGCGGTCTCGACCGCCTCCTGCTCGTGTGCGCCGTCGTCGACGACGTCGAACAGCAGCACGGCCGTGCACCGCGCGGGCGCCCCGACGCCGTCGTCGACGAACGGGTCGCCCGGGAGGACGAACACGATCTCGGCGTGGGCCTGGTGGTCCGGCTGCAGGCCCTCGACGAGCGCGCCGGCGCCGAGCAGCAGGGAGCCGCCCAGTGCGACGGCGACCAACGGCAGGCTCGCCCGTCGCCGGCCCGGCACCCTCGTGGTGGCCGGCTCGGCGGCGGCGTCGCGGGCCGCCGCCGACAAGGGGGCGAGCAGCGCCGTGATGCGCGGGTCGTCGGCCGCCGTCGCAGGCCTGCTCGCGTCGAGGAGCTCGTCGAGGTCCGTCGTGGTCATGGTGGGTCCGCCGTTCGCTGGGTGGGTCGTCTGCCCGGGACATGGCCGGTCGAGGCCCCAGCGTTGCACCGCCGGTGACGACGGGCGGCCCGGCCCGCCCTGCGCGCCGCCGCTCTCCGGCCGCCGCCGATGCACCGGTCGACCGGGGCCCGCGGACCGTGTACAGTCACGACCACTGAGGTAAAAGGCGTCCCGCTCGGCGGGACGCACCCGCACGCGGCATCGAACGAGTCGCCACTTCTTCCCTCGAAGGAGTGCGTCCCCGTGTCCCTCAGCCCCTCTCTCGTCCGCCGCCGGCGCCCGCCCGCCGGTGACGCGCCTCCTCGTCTCTCCGACGCCTGGGCGGCCCTCGCCGGACTGTCCGCGGTGTTCCTGTTCGAGATGCTCGACACGTCCGTGCTCAACGTCGCGCTGCCGACGATCGGGCGCGACCTCGGGTCGTCGTCCGGCGGCCTGCAGTGGGTGTCGGGCGGCTACTCGGTCGCCTTCGGCGGCCTCATGCTGCTCTTCGGCGCCGTCGCCGACCGCGTCGGTCGCCGCCGCGTCATGCTCGTCGGGCTCGTGCTGCTGGCGCTCGCGAGCGTCGCGACCGTCGGGGTGACGACGACCGGCGAGCTCGTCGCCGTGCGCGTCGCGACGGGCGTCGCCGCCGCCATGACCACGCCGGGCTCGATGGCCCTGGCGTTCCGGCTGTTCGACGACGAGGGGCTCCGGGTCCGGGCGCTCACCGTCATCTCGACCGCCGGGCTCGTCGGCCTCGCCGTCGGGCCGACGGTCGGCGGGCTCGTGCTCGCCGTCGCGCCCTGGCAGGTGCTCCTGCTCGCCGACGTGCCCGTCGCCCTGCTGGCCGTCGTCGGCATCCGGCTCGGCGTGGCGCGCGACGAGCCCGACGACCTGCGCCGCGAGCCCGTCGACGTCGTCGGGGGCCTCCTCGGGGCCGTCGCCGTGACGGGGGCCCTCGTGACGCCGACCGTCCTCGTGCAGTCGGGCGGCGCCTCCTCGTGGGGCTGGCTCTGCGTGGCGGCGACGGTCGCCGGCGCGGCCGCCTTCGTCGTCCGCGAGCGCTCGGCGCGGCACCCGCTCGTCGACCTGCCGCTGCTGGCGCGCCCGCTGGTGTCGAGCGGCCTGGCGTTCAAGGCGGCGGCGGGCCTCGCCGTCGCCGGGCTGTCGTACCTCGTGACGCTGCAGCTGCAGTTCGCCTGGGGCTGGCCGCCGGCGCTCGCCGCGGTGGGGACCCTGCCGCAGGTGGTCGTGCTGCTCGCGGGAGGCCGGTTCGTCGGCCCGTTCGTGCGACGGGTCGGCCTCGGCCGGGCCGCCTGGACGAGCTCGCTCGCCGTCGTGTCCGGGCTCGCCGTCTTCGGCGCCCTGGGGCGGCACGGGTACGGCTGGGTGCTCGTCGCGCTCGTGCTCGTGGCCGCCGGGATGCGCGTCGTCGGCGTCGTCGCGGGCGCCTCCGTGCTGACCGGCCTGCCTGCCGACCGCACCTCGGTCGGGGCCGCGCTCGTCGACACGTCGAGCGAGCTCGCCGGCGGGGCCGCCGTCGCCGCCGCGGGGACGATCGTCGCCGCCCTCGTGACCGGCAGCATCGCCACGAGCCCATGGACCGCCGATCGCCTCGCGTCGTTCCAGGACGCGCTCACCGTCGCCGGGCTCGGCCTCGCCGCCGTCGCCGCCCTGCTCGTCGTCGTCGGCATGCGGCGGGCCCGCGCGGACGCGCCCGGCGCAGCCGACCCGGACGCGCCTGATCCGGCCGGCGTTCCCGTCGCCCTCGCCCCCACCGCCCCCACCGCCCCGACAACCCCCGCCGGCACCAGCCCGGCCGTGCCCACCGAGGAGACCTCCCGTGCCTGACGCCCAGACCCAGCCCCGGACCCAGACCCAGCCCCGCCCGCCCTTCGACCCCGAGCTCGCGCCGTTCCTCGCCGCCATGGACGAGCGCGGCCGCCCGGCCCTCACGGCCGAGATGCTGCCCCGGATGCGACAGCTCGAGATGTCGGAGGCCGAGCTCGACGACGGGCTGCGCGCCCGCGGCCTCGAACGGCGCAGCGTCACCGTGCCCGGGCACCGTGGCGACCCGATCGCCCTGGCCGTCGTCCAGCGCATCGGCCGCACGGGCACGGCGGCGTGCGCGTACGCGATCCACGGCGGCGGGATGATGTTCGGCCACCACCTCGGCAACCTCGAGTCGTACGACGAGTGGCTGCTCGTGCACGACGTCGTCCTCGTCAGCCCCGACTACCGCCTCGCCCCCGAGCACCCCGACCCGTACCCCGTGGAGGACTGCTGGGCGGGCCTGGTCTGGACGGCCGAGCACGCCGCCGAGCTCGGCGTCGACCCGGAGCGCCTGCTGCTCGTCGGCCAGAGCGCGGGAGCCGGGCTCGCCGCGGGCCTCGCCCTCCTGGCCCGCGACCGGCAGGGCCCCGCGGTGCTCGGGCAGGTGCTGGTGAGCCCGATGCTGGACGACCGCGACGCGACGGTCTCGACGCGGCAGTTCGACGGCGTGGGCGTGGCCGACCGGGCGATGACCCGCTTCGCGTGGGACGCCTACCTCGGCGAGCGGCGCGGCGGCGACGACGTCTCGGACTACGCGGCACCGGCCCGGGCGACGGACCTCGCCGGCCTGCCGCCCGCGTACGTCGACTGCGGCAGCGCGGAGGTGTTCCGCGACGAGACCGTCGCGTGGGCGAGCGCGCTGTGGGCGGCCGGGGTGCAGGCCGAGCTGCACGTGTGGCCGGGCGCGTTCCACGGCTCGGCGAGCATGCTGCCGGACGCGACGCCGTCCCGCAGGGCCGCGCGTGCCCTGCGGGAGTGGACCGGCCGCCTCCTCGGCTCGTCGGACCGGCCCTGAGGAGGCGCGGGTCGGCCACCAGGAGGCGGCGGCCGGCCCCGGCGCCCGGCGTCGCGGACTAGGCGGTGAGGTCCCAGACCTGCTCGACGTAGTCCTGCGACCAGCCGGCGCGGAGGCGCGTCACGGCTCGGTCGTACGAGGCCAGCAGGTCCATCCGCGGCCGCACCATCGACTGCATCTGGAGGCCCTCGTAGAGGGCGATGAGCTGCTCGGCGCCGCGCTCGGGCTGCATGGTCGCGGGCTCGCGGCCGAGGTCGATGTCGGTGACGAGCCCCTGCAGCACGAGGGCGTGGAACTTGTGCCACTCGTGCTGCAGGGTCGGGGCCATCGGGTGGCCGGGGGTCGCGGCGACGTTCAGGAGCGACGTGAGGAGGCGCATGAGCGACGGGTCCTGGACGTTCTGCTCGACGATGCCGCGGAGGAACCGGACGGTGCCGTGGGCGTGCAGCAGGGGGACGACGGGGGCCATGCGCTCGGCGTTCCAGCGGTCGACGGCCGCCATGACGAGGCCGTCCCACCGGGGGAAGAAGCCCCGGACGGTCTCGAGGGGCAGGTCGGCGAGGTCGGCGACCACGGCGAAGTCGGTCTCGTGGAACGCCCGGGTGCGGAACGCGGCGATGACGGCCCGCACGATGCGCACCCTCGTCTCGGTGTCCTGGCTGAGGGGGAGGGTGTCTTGCGGCAGTTCGGGCATGTCGGTCACTGCCTCATCCGACCAGATCCGGGCCGCCCGCCTCTACTCCCCGTTCGGGCGGCGCGGGCCCCTGTCGCCGTGTCGCATGCTGCGGATAGCATTCCGGACATGACACGACGGTCCCGCGGCGAAGGCCCCGACGCGAGCGGGCCCCTCCCGGGGCCGAAGGGGTCGACCGTGCCGCACCTGACGGGCGATCGTCGACGGGACCTCCTCGTGGCCGCGGCCGCCGCTGTGCTCGAGCGCGAGCTCGACGAGGCCGCCGGGCTGGTGCGCCGAGCGCGACGGAGCGACCCCCTCGACCCCGCGGCCGCCTGGGCGTCGGTGCACCTGCTCTGGATGTCGGGCGACCTCGACGCCGTGCGCGACCGCCTGCTGCGGCTCGGCGACGAGCTCCCGGGCGAGGCCCGCTCGGCGGCGCGTGCGGCGGCCGCCCTCGACACGGCGCTCGACGCGCGTGGCGTGGGCGACCCGGGGCAGGGCCACGACCGCGACCACGACCACGACCACGACCGACCGTTCCTCGACCGGCTCGCTCGACACCTCGCGGCGACCGGCACCGGGGCGGCCCCGGCCGCCTGGCCCGCGGGCGCACCGGCCGCGGGCGCACCGTCTGCGGACGCTCCGCCCGGGGCTGCGCTGCCCGAGGCCGTCGTGGTGCTCGGTGCCCTCCTCGACGACCGGGCCGAGCCGGGGCCGGCCCTCCAGCCCCGCCTCGACGGGGTGCTCCGGATCGTGGGTCCCGACACCGTCGTCGTCACCAGCGGGGGCAACGGCCGACACGGGACGACCGAGGCGCACGCCATGGCCGGGTGGCTGGTCGACCGCGGCGTCGACCCCGACCGGGTGGTCGAGGAGGCGGCGTCGACGAACACGGTCGAGAACGCCCTCGAGAGCACCGGGATCGTGCTGGAGCGGGGCGTGACCGACCTCGCCCTCGTGACCAGCGCCTCCCACATGCGTCGCGCGGCCACCCTGGTCGACCTCGCCCTCGACCTCGAAGAACGGGTCTGGCCCGACCGACGGCGGCCCACGGTGCGGCTGTTCCCCGTCGACGACCGCGGCGAGGTGGCGTCCCTGCCGGCGGCGGACCTGCGCGAACGGGCCGGCATCGCCCACGACGCGCTGCGCATCACCGGGCTGTGGACGATCCCGGGCGTGCTGCGCTGACCACACGGGGCGGGCGACGACCGCGCGGGGCGGGCGACGACACGGGGCGGGCGACGACCGCCGCCCGCCCCGCGTCGTCGGCCTGGCCTCAGCCGAGCCCGCCGACGGTCAGGACCGACGTGCCGGTCCGGACCGAGACGCCCTGCCCGGCGCACTCGAGCACGCCCAGCTGCGGCCCGGTGATGACCCGCACCGCGACCGACCCGGCGAAGAGGCCGGAGGCGATGGTGCCGGTCTGCGTCGTCACGAGCGTCCCGTCGGCGACGTTCACGACGCCGGAGAAGCGGAACGTGCTCGTGCGGCCGCCGCCCCAGTCGATGACGGACGAGCCGTCGCCGCTGCGGAGGACGCTGGTGCACGAGTACCCGGTCTGGGTGATCGGGAACGCGATCGCGGCCTTGGTCACGGCGGGGGAGCTGAGGCCGAGACAGGTGTGCTGGGCGCGGGAGGTGACCGCGACGGTCGTCGGCGTGTTCGTCAGGGCGGGCGAGTAGCTGTCCGTCTCGCTGCCCTGGCAGGTGAGGACGGTCGGCGCGAGCGCGGGCGCCGCGGAGGCCGGTGCCGCGGACGCGATGCCCCCGGCGAGGACGAGGGTGGCGAGGGCGACGGGGACGAGGGGCTTCTGGGGGAGGTGCATGAGCGTTCCGTTCTGTGCGGACGAGTACCACGAGAGGCTCGGGTTGTCGGGAGCGTCGGCTCCCGGCTCAGCAGTGCGCCCCCGATCCGGAGGAGCGCCGTCCGCACCGGTGCTGCCGGTGCGTCGTGCGTGACATGTTACGCTCCGCCCGGCCTGGACGGAAGGGTCGGGGTCGACGATCCCGTCGGGCGGGGGCTCGACCCGACCGGCGCGGGGGCTCCGAGGGCGTCCGGGCACCGTGGGCGTGTGGGCTCCGTGAGGAACGCGCCTCCCGCCGTGAGCAGACCGTGAGGACCCTCGGGCGCCCGCCCCGTGAGGTGTCTACTGACTCGCTGTGCCCACGACGGGCACCGGGCCGTGAGGCCCGTCGGTCGTTCTCCTTGGAGTCGTAGTGCTCGACATCGTGTACGTGCTCGCCGTCATCGCTGTGTTCGCAGTGGTCACCCTCGTGGCGAAGGGGGTCGAGAAGCTGTGATCGTCCTCAGCATCGGCGCGGTCGTCCTCGCCGTGGCCGCTCTCGCGTACCTCGTGTACGCGCTCGTGAAGCCCGAGCGCTTCTGATGGACGCCCTCTTCGGCATCCTCCAGGTCCTCACCGTCGTCGTCGTCCTCGTCGTCGTGTACCGCCCCCTGGGCGACCACATGGCGCGGGTGTTCACGACCGCGGGGGACGCCCGCGTCGAGCGCGGCTTCTACCGCCTGATCGGCGTCGACTCGACCTCCGAGCAGTCCTGGCCCGCGTACCTGCGCGGCGTGCTGGCGTTCTCGCTGGTCGGCGTCCTCCTCGTCTACGCGATCCAGCGCCTCCAGGCGTTCCTGCCGTATTCGCTCGGGTTCCCCGCCGTCCCGGAGGGGCTCTCGTTCAACACCGCCGCCTCGTTCGTGGCGAACACGAACTGGCAGTCGTACTCGCCCGACGTGACGATGGGCTACGCCGTGCAGGTGCTCGGCCTCGTCGTGCAGAACTTCGTCTCGGCCGCCGTGGGCATCGCGGTCGCGGTGGCCCTGATCCGCGGCCTCGCCCGGGCCCGCAGCGGCACGCTCGGCAACTTCTGGGTCGACCTGACCCGGTCGGTGACGCGTCTGCTGCTGCCCCTCGCCGTGGCCTCGGCCGTCGTGCTCATCGCCGGCGGCGTCGTGCAGAACTTCGCCGGCTTCACCGACGTCGCGACGCTCACGGGCGGCAGCGCGACCGTCCCGGGCGGCCCGGTGGCCTCGCAGGAGGCGATCAAGCTGCTGGGCACGAACGGCGGCGGCTTCTTCAACGCCAACAGCGCCCACCCCTTCGAGAACCCCGCCGCCTGGACGAACGTGTTCCAGGTGCTGCTCATGCTCGTCATCCCGTTCTCGCTGCCCCGCACGTTCGGCCGCATGGTCGGCTCGACGAAGCAGGGCGTCGCGATCGCGGCGGTCATGACGACGATCTTCGCCGTCTCGCTCAGCGCGATGACCTGGTTCGAGCTGCGGGGCGCCGGCACGGCCACCCAGCTCGCCGGCGGCGCCATGGAGGGCAAGGAGGCGCGGTTCGGCATCTGGGGCTCGACCCTGTTCGGCTCCACCTCGACGCTCACCTCGACGGGCGCCGTCAACTCGATGCACGACTCGTACACGGCGCTCGGCGGCATGATGGCGATGCTGAACATGATGCTCGGCGAGATCGCCCCGGGCGGCGTCGGCTCCGGCCTCTACGGCATGCTCGTGCTCGCGGTCATCACCGTGTTCATCGCCGGCCTGCTCGTCGGCCGCACGCCCGAGTACCTCGGCAAGAAGATCGGGCCCCGCGAGATCAAGCTCGCGAGCCTCTACATCCTCGTGACGCCGACGATCGTGCTCGCCTTCACGGCGCTGAGCTTCGCCGTCCCGGCGGTGCGCGCCGACGTCGAGGGCACGTCGATCTGGAACCCCGGCCTGCACGGCTTCAGCGAGGTGCTCTACGCCTTCACGTCGGCCGCCAACAACAACGGCTCCGCCTTCGCCGGGCTCACGGCGAACACGCCCTGGTTCAACACGACCCTCGGCGTCGCGATGCTGCTCGGACGGTTCATCCCGATCGTGCTCGTGCTCGCCCTCGCCGGCTCGTTCGCCGCCCAGGACACCGTGCCCGCCACCGCGGGCACCCTGCCCACCCACCGCCCGCAGTTCGTGGGCCTCCTCACCGGCGTGTCCGTGATCATCACCGCGCTGACCTACTTCCCCGTGCTCGCACTGGGACCGCTCGCCGAAGGGCTGCAGTGACCATGTCCGTCTCCACCGACACACCCACCACCGACCGAGAGGGCGAGCGCGAGCAGGCCCCCACGGACCGCGGCGGCGCGTTCAGCGCCGCCCAGCTCGCCGCCGCCCTGCCGGGCGCGCTGCGCAAGCTCGATCCCCGCGAGATGTGGCACAACCCCGTCATGTTCATCGTCGAGGTGGGCGCGGCCTACACGACGATCCTCGCGGTCGCGGGCCTCTTCACCGGTCCCGGGACCTCGGGCGGCTCGCCCGTCCCCGGGTCGTTCACCTGGGCCATCGCCGTCTGGCTGT
This sequence comes from Frigoribacterium faeni, assembly GCF_011761235.1. Classification (GTDB taxonomy): domain Bacteria; phylum Actinomycetota; class Actinomycetes; order Actinomycetales; family Microbacteriaceae; genus Frigoribacterium; species Frigoribacterium faeni_A. The sequence goes on along the minus strand of NZ_JAAOYW010000001.1, from coordinate 1,133,320 downwards.
GGCTCACCGTGGTCTTCGCGAACCTCGCCGAGTCCGTCGCCGAGGGCCGCGGCAAGGCCCAGGCCGAGAGCCTCAAGGCCACCCGCACCAGCACGACCGCACGGCGGGTCAGCGGGTGGGACGCGACCTCGGACGCCTCGGCCGAGCGCGCCTCCACGGAGGCGGTCTCGTCGGCCGACCTCGTCCTCGGCGACGTCGTCGTCGTGACCGCCGGCGAGCTGATCCCCGGCGACGGCGACATCGTCTGGGGCATCGCGAGCGTCGACGAGTCGGCCATCACGGGCGAGTCCGCCCCGGTGATCCGCGAGTCGGGCGGCGACCGCAGCGCCGTCACCGGCGGCACCCGCGTGCTGTCCGACCGCGTCGTCGTCCGCGTCACGAGCAAGCCCGGCGAGACCTTCGTCGACCGGATGATCCGCCTCGTCGAGGGCGCCTCGCGCCAGAAGACCCCGAACGAGATCGCGCTGAACATCCTGCTCGCGAGCCTGTCGATCGTCTTCGTGGTCGTCACGCTGACGCTGAACCCGATCGCCGCCTACAGCGACGCCTCGGTGAGCATCCCGGTGCTGATCGCCCTGCTCGTCTGCCTGATCCCGACGACGATCGGCGCCCTGCTGAGCGCGATCGGCATCGCCGGCATGGACCGCCTCGTGCAGCGCAACGTGCTCGCCATGTCGGGCCGAGCCGTCGAGGCCGCCGGCGACGTGACGACCCTGCTGCTCGACAAGACCGGCACGATCACCTACGGCAACCGCCAGGCCGCCGAGTTCACGCCCCTCGACGGCGTCGCCCGCGGCGAGCTCGTCGACGCCGCCGCGACGTCGTCGCTCAGCGACCCCACGCCCGAGGGCAAGTCGATCGTCGACCTGGCCCTCACGACGGGCTGGCACGAGGCCGCCGGCCTGCAGGGCGAGATCGTCCCGTTCACCGCGCAGACCCGCATGTCCGGCCTCGACCTGCCCGACGGCACCCAGATCCGCAAGGGCGCCGGCGCCTCCGTCATCGCCTGGGTCGAGGAGGACCGCCGCCTCGCCAGCAGCGAGCACGACGAGCTGCAGGCCCGCATCGACGAGATCTCCAACGCCGGGGGCACGCCCCTCGTCGTCGCGATGAAGAGCGCGTCCGCCGAGGCCCGCGTGCTCGGCGTCGTCTACCTCAAGGACGTCGTCAAGACGGGGCTGCGCGAGCGCTTCGCCGAGCTGCGCACGATGGGCATCCGCACGGTGATGATCACCGGCGACAACCCCCTCACGGCCAAGGCGATCGCCGCCGAGGCCGGCGTCGACGACTACCTCGCCGAGGCCACGCCCGAGGACAAGCTCGCCCTGATCCGCCGCGAGCAGGAGGGCGGCGCGCTGGTCGCGATGACCGGCGACGGCACCAACGACGCCCCCGCGCTCGCCCAGGCCGACGTCGGCGTCGCGATGAACACCGGCACGTCGGCCGCGAAGGAGGCCGGCAACATGGTCGACCTCGACAGCGACCCGACCAAGCTGATCGACATCGTCCGCATCGGCAAGCAGCTGCTCATCACCCGCGGCGCCCTCACCACCTTCTCGATCGCGAACGACGTGGCGAAGTACTTCGCCATCATCCCGGCCATGTTCGCCGGGGTGTTCCCGGGGCTCGGCCTGCTGAACGTCATGCAGCTCAGCTCGCCCGCCTCCGCGATCCTGTCGGCGATCGTCTTCAACGCGCTCGTCATCGTGGTGCTCATCCCGCTCGCCCTGCGCGGCGTGAAGTACCGGGCGGCCTCCGCGTCGTCGATCCTGTCGCGCAACCTCCTCGTCTACGGACTCGGCGGCGTCGTCGCCCCGTTCGTCGGCATCAAGATCATCGACCTCGTCGTCAGCGTCATCCCCGGCTTCTAGCCGGCGACCAGGGAACGAGAAAGAGACCATGGACACACGCACCCTCCTCCGCCAGCACGGCGTCGCCCTCCGCGCGATGCTCGTCTTCACCGTCCTCCTCGGCGTCGCCTACACGGCCGTCGTCACCGGCATCGGGCAGCTCGCCCTCGGCGGCCGGGCCGACGGCTCGCCCGTCGTCGTCGGCGGCGAGACCGTCGGCAGCTCGCTCATCGGGCAGTCGTTCTCCGACGCCGACGGCGCCGCCCTGCCCGAGTGGTTCCAGCCGCGGCCCTCGGCCGCCGGCGACGGCTGGGACGCCTCCGCCTCGAGCGGCAGCAACCTCGGGCCGGAGAACGACGACCTGGTCGCCGCCGTCGAGGAGCGTCGGGCCGCGATCGCCGAGAGCGACGGCGTCGCCCCGGAGGACGTCCCCGTCGACGCCCTCACGGCGTCCGCCTCGGGACTCGACCCCCACATCAGCCCCGAGTACGCCCGGATCCAGGTCGAGCGCGTCGCCGCCGCGCGCGACCTGCCCGTGGCGGACGTCGAGGCGCTCGTCGCCGAGCACACCCAGGGCCGTGACCTCGGCTACCTGGGCGAGCTCACGGTGAACGTGCTCGAGCTGAACGCGGCCCTGGCCGAGACGGCCCGCTGATGCGACGGGGGCGGCTCCGGGTGCTCCTCGGCGCCGCCCCCGGCGTCGGCAAGACGTACACGATGCTCGAGGAGGGCGCCCGGCTCGCCCGCGAGGGCAAGGACGTGGTCGTCGCCGTCGTCGAGACCCACGGTCGCCAGGCCACGGCCGCGATGCTCGGCGACCTCGAGGTCGTCCCGCGGACGACCACCCTGCACCGCGGCGTCGAGCTGACCGAGATGGACGTCGACGCCGTCCTCGCCCGTCGGCCCGACCTTGCCCTCGTCGACGAGCTCGCCCACAGCAACGCCCCCGGCTCCGCCCGGCAGAAGCGCTGGCAGGACGTCCAGGTGCTCCTCGACGCGGGCATCAGCGTCGTCTCGACGGTCAACGTGCAGCACATCGAGTCGCTCGCCGACGTCGTCGAGAAGATCACGGGCGCCGCGCAGCGCGAGACCGTGCCCGACGGGGTGCTGCGCGGCGCCGACCAGATCGAGGTCGTCGACCTCGCCCCGCAGGCCCTGCGCGACCGGCTCGCCGAGGGCAACGTCTACCCGGCGGCCCGGATCGACGCGGCCCTGTCGAACTACTTCCGCCTCGGCAACCTCACGGCCCTGCGCGAGCTGGCCCTGCTGTGGCTCGCCGACGAGGTCGACAGCGCCCTCCGGGCCTACCGCGTCGAGAAGGGCATCGACAGTGCGTGGGAGGCGCGCGAGCGCGTCGTCGTCGCCCTCACCGGCGGCCCCGAGGGCGAGACGCTGATCCGTCGCGGGGCCCGCATCGCCGCCCGGTCGTCCGGCGGCGAGCTCCTCGTCGTGCACGTCATCGCGCAGGACGGCCTGCGCGAGGCGCACCCGGGCGCCCTCTCCGCCCAGCGAGCCCTCACCGAGAAGCTCGGCGGCACCTACCACCAGGTCGTGGGAGGCGACGTCCCGGAGGCGCTGGTCCAGTTCGCGAGGGCGACCAACGCCTCCCAGCTGGTCATCGGGGTCAGCCGGCGCAGCCGGGTCGCGGCGGCGCTCACCGGCCCCGGCATCGGCTCCACGGTCGTCCGTGAGTCGGGCGACATCGACGTGCACATCGTCACGCACGCCGCCGCCGGAGGGCGCTTCACCCTGCCGCGGGCCGGCGGCGCCCTCACGCTCCGCCGCCGCCTCCTGGGGTCGGCGCTCGCCGTGGTGCTCGGGCCCGTGGTCACCTGGCTGCTGCTGATGTCGCGCGGCGACGAGTCGCTGACCAGCGACGTGCTCGTCTACCAGCTGCTCGTCGTCGTCGTGGCCCTGGTCGGCGGCATCTGGCCCGCGCTCTTCGCCGCGGTGCTCTCGGGGGTCACCCTCGACTACTTCTTCGTCGAGCCCTACGACAGCATCACCGTGGGCCGCCCGCTGCACCTGCTGACGCTGCTGCTCTACGTCGTCATCGCGCTGCTCGTCAGCTACGTCGTCGACCAGGCCGCCCGGCGGTCGCGGTCGGCCGCGCGTGCGGCGGCGGAGTCCGAGCTGCTCGCGGCCGTCGCGGGCGGGGTGATCCGCGGCCAGGACGCGCTGCACGCCCTGCTGTCGCGGGCCCAGGACGCGTTCCGGCTGCGGTCGGTCGCCGTCGTCGACCAGGACGGCACCGTCGTCGACTCCGTCGGCGTGCCCGGGACGGGCGAGCAGACGACGGTCGTCGCGGCGGGGGAGACGGCCCGCCTCGAGCTGACCGGCCCGCCGATGGCCGCGTCCGAGCGGCGCCTGCTCGCCGTCATCGCGGCGCAGGTCGCGACGGCCCTCGAGCACAAGGCCCTCTCGGCCACGGCCGACTCGGCCGGTCCCATGGCCCAGGTCGACCGGGTGCGGACCGCGCTGCTCGCCGCCGTCGGGCACGACCTCCGGCGGCCCCTGGCCTCCGCGACGGCCGCGGTGACCGGGCTGCAGCAGCGCGACGTGGTCTGGGACGACCGCGACCGCGACGAGCTGCTCAGCACCGCCCACGAGAGCCTCGACGCGCTCTCGGCGCTCGTCACGAACCTCCTCGACGTCAGCCGGGTGCAGGCCGGCGCCCTCGCCGTGTCCCGTCAGGCGCTCGACGTCGACGACGTCCTCTTCGCGGCGGTCGACGAGCTGCAGGCGGGCCCGGGCCGGACCGACCTGCAGATCGCCGACGACGTGCCCCGGGTCGACGCCGACCCCGTCCTGCTGCAGCGGGTGCTCGTGAACCTGCTCGACAACGCCGTCAAGCACGCCCCGGTCGACGTGCCCGTGCGCCTCTCGGCGAGCACCTTCGGCGACGTCGTCGAGATCCGGGTGGCCGACCGCGGCCCCGGCATCAGCCCGGACCGGCTCGACCTCGTCTTCGTGCCGTTCCAGCGCCTCGGCGACACCGACAACACCGCCGGCCTCGGGCTCGGACTCGCCATCGCCAAGGGGTTCACCGAGGGCATGGGCGGCACCCTGGCCGCCGAGGAGACCCCCGGCGGCGGCCTGACGATGGTCGTCTCGCTGCGGGCGGTGGCCGACGGGGCCGAAGGAGGCGCGGCGTGAGCGGGCTGCGTCGCCGCGGTCAGAGCCAGCCCTTGCGGCGGAAGGCCAGCCAGAGGCCGACCCCCATGGCCAGCATCGCGCCCACCGCCAGGGGGTAGCCGCCGACCCAGCCGAGCTCGGGCATGTGCTCGAAGTTCATGCCGTAGACGGTGCCGATCAGGGTCGGGGCGAAGAGGATGGCCGCCCACGACGAGATGGTCTTGCTCTCCTCGGCCCGGCGGACCCCGGTCCGCGAGACGTCGCGCGTCTCCCTGCCCAGGGCGAGGCTCGCCTCCGACAGGCGACGCAGCTCGTCGTTCTGGCGCTCGGTCTCGACGGCGGCGTGGATGGTCAGCGCGTCGCGCAGGGCGGCGCGCAGCGACGCCGCCCGGTCGGTCAGGTCCGCCCAGCGGACCGCCTCCCCGCTGCGCGTCGGGACCGCCGTGGGCCGGAGCGACGAGGCGTCCGCCAGGGCGTCGTGCTCCGCGACGTAGTGGCCCACGCGGCGCAGGCAGCGCTGCACGACGGCCACGTCGCGCAGGGCGGCGTGCAGCGGCCGGAACGACTCCGTGCGCTCGTCGAGCAGGCCGTCCTCGACCTCGTCCACCCGCGTGGCCACCGCCTCCAGCACGTCGTCGTAGGCCGCGAGCACGACGCCGAGGTGCGCCCGCATGGCCGCCCGCCGGCCCTCGGCCCCGAGGCCGGGGGCGAGGGGCGCGTCGTGGTCGACGACGTCGAGCCGACCCGTGTCGAGGACGCGGACGAGGGGGAGGCGCGGTGCGACGTGCGCGGGCGGGGCGGTGGTCATGGGCCGTGTCTAGCGGTCGCCACGGCGTCGACCGCCGGTCCTCACGGGATCCGTGCGCCGATCGGCCCGGTCCTCACGGGACCCGTGCGCCGCCTCAGGCGAGGTCGAGGGCCGGCAGCTCGCGATCGGTCTCGGCGACCTGGGTCAGCGTCGCGGCGACGGGGCGAAGCAGGCGCGACGTCATCACCTTGTCCGCGACGCCGCGGGCGGCGAGGCCCGCCCGCGTCTGCGGGTACGCGAAGGCGGTGAGCCCGCGCGGCAGGTCCTGGACGTCGTCGACGAGCGGCCGCATCCAGGTCTCGTAGGCCGCGAGCGCCGCCTCCTGGTCCTGGTGGCCGGCCAGCTGGGCCGCCAGCACGTAGCCGGCGGTCAGGGCGAGGGAGGCGCCCCCGCCTCCCATGGGCGTGACGCACCACCCGGCGTCGCCGGCCGCCACGACGTGCCCGCGGTGCCAGGTGCGCATGCGCACCTGCTGCAGCTGGTCGACGTAGACGTCGGGCGACGTCTCGAGCGCGTCGAGCACGCGGGGCGCCTCCCAGCCGGCGTCGGCGTAGCGCTCGCGGACGACGGCCAGCGTCTGCTCGCGGGAGAGGCCGAGGACGTCGTCGCCGGGGGAGTAGGCCAGGATCGCGCGGATCGTCCCGTAGGGGTCGGGCCGCAGGTGGATCTGGCGTCCGCGCAGGGAGTTGTGCCAGCGCCAGCGGTCGTCGTCCCGCTCGGTCCGGGGGATCGTGCCGAACACCATCGTGACGCCGAGGTCGCGGACGTCGACCTCGTCCGCGCCGAAGACGAGGCCGCGGGTGCGCGAGCGGACTCCCTCGGCGACGACGAGCAGGTCGGCCGTCGTCCGCCGCCCGGAGGCGGTCGTGATCGTCACGCCGTCGGCCTCGTCGTCGACCGCGGCGATGGGGTCGCCGTAGACGAGGTCGACCCCGTCGGGCAGGTGGTCGAGCAGGGTGCGGGCGAGGTCGCCGCGGAGGATCTCGAGCTCGGCGGTCGCCCCGCCGACGCCGTCGGACGGCAGCTCGGCGGTCACCTCGCCCCGGGCGTCGACGAGGACCGTCCCCGTCTCGGTGGTGTTCCGGGCCGCGACCGCGTCGAACAGGTCCATCCGGCGGAGGACGTCGCGGGCGACGCCGCGGACGTCGACGTTCTGGCCGCCGTCCCGGAACGCCTCGGCGCGCTCGAGCACCGTCACGTCCCATCCGGTCCGTCGCAGCCACCAGGCCGTGGACAGTCCTGCGATGCTGGCTCCGGAGACGACTGCGGTGCGCTTCTTCATGGGTTCTCCTCGATCGGATAAGCTTTAGAGTAAAGCTACTGCACAATGAAGGAGAATGATGACCGACGTGTTCGAGGCCTCGTGGCAGGCACCCGAGGTCGAGGTGATGGAGGCCCTGCGCGACTGGGCCGTGGCCTTCGCCGAGCTCAACCAGCACATGGCGACCTGGATGGCCCTGCCCACGACCGACGCCCACGCGCTCGGCCAGGTGCTCTGGGCGGCGTCCGCCGGCGACCCGCTCTCGCCGGCCCGGCTCGGCCAGCGCATCGGCATGACGTCCGGCTCCGTCACCGTCCTCGTCGACCGCCTCGAGGCCGCGGGCCTGCTCGAGCGGAGCCGCGAGCACACCGACCGGCGGCGGGTGACGCTGCGCCCGACGGCGGCGGCGCAGGAGCGCGCCCGCGGGTTCATGGCGACGTCGAGCACCGAGATCGCCGCCGTGCTGCACGACGCCGAGCCCGCCGAGCTGCAGGCGGCGACGGCGTTCCTGCGGCGCATGGTCGCGGCGGCGGCCGGCGGCTCGGCCCGCCTGCGGGAGGAGCGCGCCTGACGCCCGCCGGGCCTGGAGGCCAGGCCCCGGGGCGGCCCGGGGCGGCCCCGGGTGGCGCGTCGGCCGGGGCGGAGCCCCTCAGTCGCCGAGCGAGAGCGAGTCGCTCGTGCTGCGCAGCGACTCCTGGCGCAGCTCGAGCTGCGTCACGGCCAGGGCGGCGAGGTCGGCGAGGTTCGCGAGCTCGGCCTCGGTGACCTCGCGCGGCACGACGTCGAGCACCGAGAGGGTGCCGATCGTCTGGCCGTCGTGCCGGGTCAGGGGCACGCTGACGTACGACCGCACGCCGAGGGGGCCGGTGACGAGCGGGCTCTCGCGCATGTCGGGGTGCGCGAGGCCGTCGGCGATGACGACGGGCACCGAGGGCAGCGTCGAGCCCCAGTTGAACGAGAGCGCCCGGGCCGAGTCGTCGACGCCGTCGTCGAGGTGGGTGTGCGACCACACCCTGTCCTCGTCGCGGACGTTGACCAGGGCGATGGGTGCCCCGAGCAGGCGCGCGGCCATCGCGGTCACGCGCTCGAGCGCCTCCTCGGGCAGCGAGTCGAAGGTCTCGGGCACGGGGGACTCGACCGCCTCGGTGCCGGCGGTCGTGCCGACCTCGCCCGCCGCGCCTCCGGCGGGGGTCTCGGCGATGACGACGTCGCGCAGCAGGGCCACGAGCTCGGCCCCGGCGGGGCGGGCCGCCGGGTCCTGGGCGGTCATGGCGCTCAGCGCACGCCGCCAGTGGGCCGGCAGGGGCTCGGGGATGACGGGGTCGCGCGAGAGCCGGGCGATGGCCGACTCGACGAGCGAGCCGGGGAACTCGCGCCGACGCGTGAAGCACTGCAGCAGCACGAGCCCGAGCGCGTAGACGTCGCTGGCGGGCCCGACCTCGGCGCCGCGCGCCTGCTCGGGGCTGAGGTAGGCGGCCGTGCCGGTCGTCATGCCGTCGGCCGTGAGGCGCTCGACGCCGTCGGAGAGGGCGATGCCGAAGTCGGTCAGCGCGGCGCGGGCCCGGTCGCTGTGGTTGCCGTAGTCGACCAGAAGGATGTTCGACGGCTTGATGTCGCGGTGCACGACCCCGTGGCCGTGCACGTAGTCGAGCGCCTCGGCCATGTCGTAGCCGATCTCGGCGATGTGCTGGGCGGCGAGGGGGCCCGCGGCGAGCCGCTCCTCGAGGTCCTGGCCGGGGACGAGGGCCATGACGATGAAGCGCTGCGGCCCGGCCTGCGAGTGGGCGACGCCGGCATCGAGCAGGCTGACCAGGTTGTGGTGGTCGAGCGACGCGAGCACGCCCTGCTCGGCCTCCTGGCGGGCGATGTCGACGAGGCCGGGGTGGAACAGCTTGACCGCGACGGGCCGGTCGAGCGACTCGTCCCACGCGCGGTGCACCACGGCCATGCCGCCGCGGCCGATGACCTCGCCGAGCCGGTACCGGTCGTTGAGGAGGGACTCGGCTGCATCGCCGTCGCCGGGCGGTGTCATCATGTCCTCGTTCTCGGTGCCGGGGCAGGGTGCTCGATGCCGGTGCGGGCGGGGGCGCCACGTCGACGACGCGCGCGGCTGTGAGGGACAGAGTACCGGCCCGACGCCCGACTCGGCCGGTCCGTGGACGGGGCGCCGCGGCCCGTGGCCACCCCCGTGGACGGGGGTAGGGACTTCGCGGCGGGGATGGTGCATCCTTGACGGCGAACTCGTGCCCTGCGGTCCGTGACGATCGACGCCCTCGCGCCGTCTGATCTGTGCGGCTGCGTCTCACCAGCGCGCCGTGCAGGGAACGAGGAAGGCCAGGAGAGCACCATGACGAACACCGACATCCGCACCGACGCACACGCCGCCGCCGTCGAGGCCGCCGTCGCCGTCGAGACCCCCGACGCCGAGGCTGCCACGGGCGCTGCCGTCGAGGTGGACGGCGCGGCCGAGGCCGACTCCGCCCCGGCGCTCGACGCCTTCTCGCGCGACGCGTGGTCGGGCAACGACATGGAGGAGGCGCGGGCGCAGCTCGAGGCCGCTCTCGACGGTCGCCACTTCCGTGCGCGGCGCGGGGCCGACGAGTTCTCGTTCCGCTTCGCCACCGCGGGCGACCGCCGGCTGAGCCTGCAGACGGGCACGTTCCTCGGCCACCTGCAGGGCGTCATCCCGTGGTCGCGCGACTACTCGGTGTCGTGGTTCCCGATGGGGTCGTGCACCATCGAGTACCCGCACGGCCAGCTGCGCAGCGTCGCCGGGCGGCCGTTCCTCACGCCGACCGAGACGTCGTACTCGTTCTCGATGACGCCGCACCGCCACAGCATCGTGCAGATCGACGCCGAGTTCCTCGAGGGGGTCGCGGCCCGTCGCCACGGAGCCGGCCCGCAGCGGATCGTCTTCGACTACGCCGCCGTGCCCGGCGACGACGCGCTCGCCGCGTGGCGGACGACCCTCGACGCGGTGACGCCCCGGATCGTCAGCCCGACGACGCCGGCCGCGGAGCGCCTCGAGGCCCAGACCGAGCTGGTCGAGGCCCTGCTCGACCTGTTCCCGTGGCGCGCCGTCGACGTGCCGCCCGAGCTGCGGACCGAGCGCACCCGCCGGCTGCGGCTGGCGGCCGAGTACGTGCACGCCTACGTCGACCAGGCCATCACGTCGCGCGACATCGCCGCCGCGGCCGACATGCACCCCCGCACCCTGCAGCTGCAGATGAGCGAGCACCTCGGCTCGAGCCCGACCAACTACGTCCGCACCGTGCGCCTCGACCGGGCCAGGCTCGACCTCCTCGCCGGCGAGCCGGGCACGACCCTCGTCTCGGAGGTCGCGCGACGCTGGGGCTTCGGCAACCTCGGCCGCTTCTCGGCGGCGTACGCCGCCCGCTTCGGCGAGTACCCCCGCGACACCCTCGCCCGCTGAGGCCAGGGGATTCGAGCCCTCGCGAGGCCGACATGTAGCGACATCTAGCCCAGGATTGGATTTATTCAATCTTCGTCTATCTTTCACTACATGCTTCCGGAGGAGAACCCCTACAGTCCCGGTTCGGGTCGTCGACCGCCGCAGCTCGTCGGCCGAGGTGCCGAGCTGCAGGCCTTCGAGACCTTGGCACGCCGTGTGGAGCACGGGATGGGCGATCGGGGGATCGTCCTGACGGGGCTCCGTGGCGTCGGCAAGACGGTCTTGCTCAACGAGATGCACGCACGGGCGGAAGCGGCCGGCTGGCTCACCGTGCGGCTGGAGGCCCGGCGAGACGAGCGCGGAGCGACGACGGTCCGGCGTGCACTGGCCCGGGAACTCGTGGTCGCTGCCCGCAAGCTCACGAGGACGACGCTCACCGGGCGGCTGCGCGACGCCCTGGGCACGATCTCCTCCTTCAACGCGAAGATCGGAGCGACGAGCATCGAGCTGGGCATCGGCGTCAACGCGGGTCGAGCCGACTCCGGCGACGTCGAGGTCGACCTGCTCGAGCTCGTCGAGGACGTGGCGTCCGCCCTGGGCGAGAAGCGGCGTGCGTTCTGCGTCTTCGTCGACGAGATGCAGGATCTCGACGCCGAGACCATGGGGGCGCTCATCGCGGCACAGCACGTCGCCAACCAGCGCGACTGGCCCTTCTACGTCGTCGCGGCGGGTCTGCCCGATCTTCCTCGGGTGCTGACGGAGACGCGGTCGTACGCCGAGCGGCTGTTCAACTACCGCCCTCTCGGCAAGCTCGCCCGGGCGGACGCCGCCGACGCGCTCCGTGAGCCCGCGGAACGGCTCGGTGCCGAGTACGAGCCCGAGGCGCTCGAGCGCCTGCTCGACGCCACGGGCGGCTATCCGTACTTCATCCAGGAGTTCGGCCAGACCGCGTGGAACCTCGCGGCGGGCCGCGTCATCACGGACGCCGACGCCCTGGCGGCGGTCCAGTTCGGGACTGAACAGCTCGACGCGGGTTTCTTCCGGTCGCGATGGGAGCGGGCCACGCGGTCCGAGCGGCGCCTGCTACTCGCGATGGCCGCGGACGGCGACGCGTCGTCCGCCACGATCGACGTCGCCCGGAGGATGAGCCTCCTGCCGAGCAGCCTCGGCCCCTACCGGGCGGCGCTCATCGGCAAGGGCCTCGTCTACGCACCCGAGCACGGCCGCATCGCCTACACCGTGCCGGGCATGTCGGCCTACGTCGACCGGAACCGCGACGACCTCGACGCCGCGGGCGACCTCGCGCGCTGAGGCGAGGCGCCCGGCCCCGCCCGCCGCACGCGCCACGGGGTAGCGTCGCGCACGTCGGCTCAGCGGACGACCCGGCACCTCGGCCGGCGTCGGCGCGGCCGCTCGTCGAGGGGAACCACCATGAAGGTCGTCATCACGGGGTCGCGCGGCAAGGTCGGCCGGGCCGCCGTCCGGCGGTTCGTCGAGGCGGGCCACGACGTGCTCGGCGTGGACCTGGTGCGTCCCGTCTTCGACGCGGGCGAGGTCGTGCCGGGCCGCTACCAGATGGCCGACCTGACCGACGCGGGCTCCGCCTTCGCGGTCGTCGCGGGCGCGGACGCCGTCGTCCACGTCGCGGCCATCCCGCAGCCCACCGGCAACCCCGCGCACGTCGTGTTCCAGACGAACCTCATGTCGACCTTCAACCTGGTGGAGGCGGCGGTCCGGTTCGGCGTGCCGCGCTTCGTCAACGTGTCGAGCGAGAGCATCGTCGGCAACTTCTTCCCGGAGCGGCCGTTCCTGCCCGACTACGTCCCGGTCGACGAGGAGCACCCGCTGCACCCGCAGGACCCGTACGCCCTCTCCAAGGCCTTCGGCGAGCAGCTGATGGACGCGGCGGTCCGCAGGTCGGACCTCCGTGCCATCTCCATCCGTCCCAGCACGGTGCACGACGACGGCAACTACGAGGAGAACCTCGGCCCGCAGGTGCGCGAGGCGTCGCCCACCAGCGCGAACTTCGGCAGCTACGTCGACTCCGACGACCTGGCCGACGCGCTGCTGCTCGCGGCCGAGTCGGACCTGCCCGGCCACGAGGTGTTCTACGTCGCCGCGGCGGACAACGCCGGCGGCCACGACTTCGCGGCCACGCTGCGCGCGCACCACGGCGACCAGGTCGAGCTGCGCGAGCTCGACCGCGTCGACGCCTCGGGCATCTCGACCGCGAAGGCGCGACGCCTGCTCGGCTGGACCCCGACGCGCTCCTGGCGCGACCACCTCGACACCGACGGCCGGCGTCTCCCGCAGCGCTGACGTCCCGCCCGCTCCGCCCTCCCTCGCAGCGGCCGAGGAGGCGCCCCTAGGGTGGGTGGACGAGCCCGGCACGCCGACGTGCGGGCGACCGGCCCGGGCACGTCCCGAGCCGGCGACGACCACGAGGGGGACACCGTGACCGATCCGCAGCGAGACGACCGATCCGTCGGTGACGCGACCACCGCCTCCTCAGCTCCGGCGGCGGAGCCGCGACCGCCCGTCCCGGGCCAGCAGCTCACCGCGACGCCGTACGTGCTCGCCCTCGCCCTGTCGCCGATCGTGACCGCCGTCTTCTCGGCGATCGAGATCCGGCGGTCCGTCGAGCTGGTCGCCCCCGGCAGCACGGGCGTGACGGGCGGCGACTTCACCCTGTCGCTCGTCGTCAGCGTCGTCGTGGGCGTCGCGCTCGTCGTGCTCTCGTGGCTCGACCGTCGCACCCTGCGGCAGCGCGGGGTCGAGCGGCCGTTCCACTGGGCCTGGTCGATCCTCGGCGTGCTGATCTACCTGATCGGGCGCTCGGTGGTGGTGCGGCGTCGCGTGGGCGGGAGCGCCGCCCCGCTGTGGCTGTTCCTCGGGCTCAGCGTGCTCGGCGGCGCGATCGCCGTCATCATCGGCATCTCGTCGGGCGTCGCGACGATGGACCGCCCGCCCGTCGAGTTCTAGCCGGCGACGCCACGCACGACGCCCCCCGGCCCGCGCGGCACCGTCCGGTCGGAGGTGCGGCACGGGCCCGGGGGGCGTCGTGACGGGGCGGACTAGCGCGCGAGGAACTCCAGCACCACGCGGTTGAACTCGTCGGCGTCGCTGACGTTCGCGCCGTGCGGGGCACCGGCGATCACGTGCAGCTGCGAGCCGGGGATCGCCGCGTGGGTGCGGGCGCCCGAGCCCTCGAAGGGCACGGTGGCGTCGCCGTCGCCGTGGATGACGAGCGTGGGCACGGTGACCTTGGTCAGGTCGTCGCGGAAGTCGGTGTTCGCGAACGACGCCATGGCCTCGAGGGCCGCGGCCTTGTTCGCCTGCTTCGCGAGGCGCAGCGCGTCCTGGCGGTCCGCCTCCGACACCTTGAGGTCGCCGTCGACCGAGAAGAAGCCGGTGGTGAACTCGTCGTAGAACGCGTCCTCGTCCTTGGTGAGGCCCGCGGTCATGTCGGCCGCCGCCTCCTTCGTGAGGGGGCCGTCCGGGTTGTCGTCGGTCTTCATGAGGTACGGGGGCACGGCCGACGCGAAGACGACGCTGTGCAGGCGCTCGGTGCCGTACTTCGTGAAGTAGCGCGCGACCTCGCCGCCGCCCATCGAGAAGCCGACGAGCGTGACGTCCTGCAGGTCGAGCTCGGTGAGGACGGTGTGCAGATCTTCGGTGAGGTGGTCGTAGTCGTAGCCGGTCTTCGGCTTGTCGCTGCGACCGAAGCCACGGCGGTCGTAGGTGACGACGCGGTAGCCGGCCTCGACGAACGCGGGCACCTGCTTGCTCCACGACTCGCCGGAGAGCGGCCAGCCGTGGATGAGCACGACGGTGCGGCCCGATCCGCCGGTGTCGTCGACGTGGAGGTTCGTGTCCTTGAAGAGCCCGTGGTGGGCGGTGATCTCGGTCATGGTTCCTGCCTTCCTCGGCCGCGCCTGCGGCCTCTCCTCTCGTTCGTACCCGCGCCTCCCTGTGGTTTGCCGTCGGGTCTCGTCCCCCGTTCGCTCTGCGGACGACGATGGCCGCCACGGCCCCGGCGGAGATCGCAGGAGGCGCCGGCCGGCCAGGGCGGACCGGCCGACGCCCGCGCCGCTCACGCCGTCGTGTACGCGCCCCCGGCGATGTCGTCGAGCAGCGTCGGTCCGGTGGGCGACCAGCCGAGGAGGCGGCGCGTCGCCTCCGACCCCGCCGGCATGTCGAGGCCGAAGAAGCCGCCGATCCACCCGAAGTGCTCGCCGGCGTCGGCGGGCGCCACCGACGTCGAGGGCAGGCCGAGGGCCTCGCCGAGCGCCTCGGCGATCGCCCGGGTCGGGACCCCCTCCTCGGCCGCGGCGTGGAGCACGAGCCCGGGGGTGGCGGCGCCCAGGGCGTCCGCGACGAGCCGGGCGGCGTCGGACCGGTGCACGGCGGGCCAGCGTGCCGACCCGTCGCCGATCCAGGCCGAGACGCCGCGCTCGCGGGCCACGGCGGCGAGCAGGGCGACGAAGCCCTGGTCGCCCGTGCCGTGGACGGTGGGGGAGAAGCGCAGGCTCACGGTGCGCACGCCCTGGTCGGCGTGCTCGAGGGCGAGCGCCTCGGTGCCGCCGCGGGGCGCGTCCGGGCCGCTGTGCGGCGAGCGGTCGTCCTCGGTGGAGCGGCGGCCCTGGGCGAGCCCGGCGAGCCCCGACGCGAGCAGGAACGGGCGGTCGGAGCCCGCGAGCTCGCCGAGCATCGTCTCGACGGCACGGCGCTCGGCCCGGTTCGAGGCGGCCATGTCCGACCAGTCGTGCTTGTTGGCGAGGTGCAGCACGGCGTCGGAGTCGGCGGCCGCGGCCCGGAGGCCGTCGAGGTCGTCGAGGTCGCCGCGTCGCACGACGGCGCCGCGGTGCTCGAGCGACGCCGCGGACGAGTCCGAGCGGGCGAGGCCGACGACCTGGTGGCCGTCGGCCAGCAGCTCGTCGACGGCTGCCGAGCCGATCCAGCCGGATGCTCCGGTGACGAAGACGCGCATGGTGTTCTCCTCCTGTGTCCTGACCGGGGCGCCTCGGGCGCCTCCTGTGATGTCAGCGGCTGACGTAGCCTGGTCGTCACGCTACACCTGATGACAGTCGCTGTCATCCCCGGGGTGCGCCGCTAGGCTCGCCCCATGGCTCGATGGGAACCCGGCACGAGGGAACGGCTGCAGGCCGCCGCCCTCCAGCTCTTCGTGAGCCAGGGGTTCGACGAGACGACCGCCTCCGGCATCGCCGCCGCGGCGGGCGTCACCGAGCGCACGTTCTTCCGCCACTTCACCGACAAGCGCGAGGTGCTCTTCGAGGGGCAGCACGTGCTGGCCGAGCGCTTCACGGCAGGGGTCGACGCCGCCCCCGAGGACGCGTCCCCGGCCGACCTGGTCTCGGCGGCCCTGCGCGGCGCCGGCGAGTTCTTCCCCGACGACCGTCGTGCGTGGTCGCGTCGCCGTCAGGCCGTCATCGACGCCCACCCCGCGCTGCAGGAGCGCGAGCTGCTCAAGCTCGCCGGCCTGGCGCGCGACGTCGCGGCGGCGTTCGCCGACCGCGGGGTGCCCGAGCCCGCGGCGTCGCTCGCCGGCCAGTCGTGCCTCACCGTGTTCGGGGTCGCCTTCGGCCTCTGGATCGCCGAGGGCGAGACCCGCCCGTTCGCCGAGCTGGCGTCGCTCGTGCACGGCGAGCTGGCCCGGGTCGCGAGCGCGCCCGGTCGCTGAGCCGCGCCTCCTCGGCGTGCCGACCCGCGCCTCCTCGGCGCGCCGCCCCGCGCCTCCTCGGTGTGCCGCCCGTGCCACGACGTCGGTTCCGCAAATGCCGACCGTTGCGCGTGCAATACCTACTTTTCCGAGAGTTGAAGCGCCTACGGGGGCGCATCGGTCGGCATGTGCAGCCCGCGCGGCGGGATGGGTCGGGGCGGGGCGCTTGCTCGTGGCAAATGCCGACCGGTGTGCGTGCAATACGTGCTTTTCCGACGGTTGCAGCGCCTGTCGGGCCCCGTTGGTCGGCATTTGCGGCGGCGCGTTCCGGGCCCCGTTGGTCGGCATTTGCCGCTGAGCGGTCGCGCGGACGGCGACGGACGGGTCGAAGCGGCGACCCGCCCGCCGGACAGCCCGCGCTGCTACCGCTTGCGACCCGCGAGCACCCCCGACAGCGCGAGCACCACGAGCCCCACCGCGGGGATGAGCAGCAGCCCGACCCGCAGCGAGCTCACGTCGGCGACCGCTCCGATCAGCGGAGGCGCGGCGAGGAACCCGAGCCGCATCAGCCAGCTGACGAGCGTCAGGCCGGTGCCGGGACGGAACCCCGGCAGCGAGTCCGCGGCGTGCATGGCCGCGGGGATGAGCGTCGCGACGCCGAAGCCGGCCAGGGCGAAGCCGGCGATCGTGCCCGCGATCGTCGGGAACGCGAGCGCCAGTCCCATCCCGACGAACACCAGCGCCCCGCCGACCCGCGCGACGGCGCGCTGGCCGAAGCGGTCGACGAGGCCGTCGCCGAGGATCCGTCCGACGAACTGGGCGCTCTGCAGCGCCACGAAGCCGAGGGCGGCCACGGTGACGCCGGCCCCGAGCGACCCCGAGAGGTAGAGCGCGGCCCAGGTGTTGCCCGCGTCCTCGACGACGGTGCCCGACGCCGCGATGAGCACGAGCGCCAGCAGCACGCCCCACGTGCCCAGCCGCACCGCTCCGCGACGCACGCTGGCCCCGGCCTCGGCCCGGTCGGGCCCCGAGGAGGCGTCGGTCCGGTCGTCGACGCCCGCCACCGGCACCGGGGCGGACGGGGACGACGACGCGACCCCCTCGGCGGGCGTGCCGGGCGCCTCCTCGAGCTCTGCGACGGGTTCGGGGCCGCGCAGCATCAGGCGGTAGGAGACGATCGCGACGACGGCGAAGAGGACGCCCGAGACCGCGAGGTGCACGCCGAGCGGCACGCCCAGGCCGGCGGCGGCGCCGCCCATCAAGCCGCCGACGACGGCGCCGACGCTCCAGATGGCGTGGAACGAGTTGAGGATCGACCGGCCGTACCGCCGCTGGACGCGCAGGCCGTGCGAGTTCTGCGCCACGTCGACGATGGCGTCGAGCGCTCCCACGACGAAGAGGGCGGCCGCGAAGAGGGCGCCGACCGGCGAGACCCCGGCGAGCAGCACGACGGCGGCGGCCACGACCGTTCCGACCACAGCGACGCGCGACGAGCGGAACCGGCGGATCAGCCAGCTGGCCGCGAGCCCGGCGACGATCGCACCGACGGGGCCGGCCGCGACGGCCAGTCCGAAGGTCGCGTTCGACAGGTCGAGGGCGTCCTTGATGGCGGGGTAGCGCGGCAGCAGGTTCGAGATCAGGGCGCCGTTCGTCAAGAACAGCAGGGCGACGGCGAGGCGGGCGCGTCGCGTCTCGTGGTCGGGTGCGGCGGGCTGGCCGGTCCGGGGGGACGTCGTCATCGATCGGTCTCTCTGGTGGGGGAGCGGTGCCGATCGAATCGATTCGATCGCAGGCCGATGCTATCCGGCTGCGAGCCTCGGCCGCAACGACCGGGCCCGCCGAGGCGTCCGCGCGAGCACCTCTGCCTGAGCACCTCTGCGCGGGCGCCTCCCCGCGCGCGGCGCCTAGGCGGCCGGCCCGAGCAGCACCGCGAGCATCGCCGCGGCCGACCCCACCAGGAAGCTCAGCGTGCCGAGCTGCATGGTGCGGGTCTTGTTGCGGTCGGCGACGGGCACGCTCACCTCGAGGATCGGGCAGCCCGACCAGCCGATCAGGCCCAGGCTGAGGGCGACGACGGAGGCGCCGACCCAGAAGAGCGTCTCGACCGGCGTCGACAGCACGTCCGGTCGCCAGCCGGACACGAGCACGGCGCCGAGGGCGAGCGCGACGGCCACCACGGCGGCGGCGAACCAGAGCGTGCCGGTCCACATGATGCGGGTCAGGTTCTCGACGGGGCCCATGAGGTCGCGTCCGCCCGGCTGGGTCGCGTGCGACGCGTCGTCGACGGTGCCCGTCCGTCCGCGTCCGGGTCGGGTGGTGTCTGGGGTCTCGGCGTAGTCGGTCACCCTGCCACGTTGCCACCACTCGGCCTCGCCCGCCCGCTCGGCGCGCCCCTGGCAGGCGGCCCCGACCGGCGGCCCGGCCGGCGGCAGCGCTGCGTCAGCCCCGCAGCGTCGCGCTCGGCTGCTCGCCGAAGCGGTCGCGGTACACCGCCGAGAAGCGCCCGAGGTGGCTGAAGCCCCAGTGCCGGGCGACCGCCGACACCGTCGTCGTCTCGGGCGTCGCCGCCTCGAGATCGGCCCGGACCCGGTCGAGCCGGATCTGCCGCAGCAGCTCGGTCGGGCTCAGGTCGAAGGTGCGCTGCAGGGCCACCTGCAGCCCCCGGACGCTCAGGTCGGCGGCCGCGGCGACCTCCGTCACGCCGATCGGCTCGTGGGCGTGCGCGTGCAGGTACTCGACGGCGCGGGCCAGGCGCCGCGACCCGGCGGCGAGCACCGCGGGGGCGGCCTGGCCGGTCTCGTGCGGGAACGCGTCGAGCACGGCCAGGGCCAGCCGCCGCCCCGCCTCGGACCGCTCGAGCGGGGTCGCGGCCAGGTCGAGCAGCACGGGCGTCGTCTCGGACACGACCGTCCGCCACCGCCGCAGCGCCGTCTCGGCGAGGGGAGCGGCGTGGAAGAACTGCACGGGCCCCGCGGCGACGTCGCCGCGCTCGACGGCCAGCCGCTCGAGGTGGGCCGCGCTGACGTGCACGAGCCGCTGCCGGTAGTCGGCGAAGTCGAAGGCGTACGCGCGGGTCGGCGCGACGCGGGGCACGAGCGGCTGCAGCGCCACCTCGTCCCGGCCGACGTCGACCACGCCCCGGCCCTCGACGAGCCACGAGACGACGTACTCGGGCACGGCGTCGGCCGTGCCGCGCGCCGACCCGCGGAACTCGGAGGTGCGCAGCGAGACGTCGTCGTCGCCGACGGCCGCGTAGCGGTACTCGAACGGGTGGTCGAGCCGCTCGAGCCGGAAGCCCTCGCCCGGGTACTGCGCCTCGTAGAGGTCGCGGGCCCCGTCGAGGTCGTCGCCGTGCACGGCGCGACGGAACGCCGGCGGTGCCGCCCCGGTCTCGTCGCGCTCGTCCATCGGCCACATCCTCACACGCAGGAGGCGCGTCGCACCTCCCCGGCACCGCTCGCGGACAGCCGCGACCCGGCCCCCTACCCTGCAGGGACCATGTCGCACGACCTCCCCGCGCCTCCTCGGCCCCCTCGCCGCCCGCTCCGCCGCCTGCTGCGCCACGGCGCGTGGTGGCTGCAGGACTACGCCTTCGCCGCGTGGTGGCAGCTGCGGGCCGTCGTCTCGCCGCGCGGGGCCGACGACTACCTGTCGGGCGACGGGCGACCCGTGCTGGTGCTGCCCGGCATCTGGGAGACGTGGGCGTTCCTGCGCCCCCTCATCGCCCGGGTGCACGACGAGGGGCACCCCGTGCACGTGCTCGACTCGCTCGGCCGCAACGGGCGACCGGTCGAGGCGACGGCCCGCGACGTGGCCGCCTACGTCGTCGAGCACGACCTGCACGACGTCGTCGTCGTCGCGCACAGCAAGGGCGGGCTGATCGGCAAGTACCTGATGGCCCTGCTCGACGACACCCGCCGGGTCGACCGGATGGTCGCCGTCTGCACGCCGTTCAGCGGCTCGCGCTGGGCGCCCTGGCTGCTGCTGCCCAGCCTGCGGGCGTTCTCGCCGCGGGACGCGACGACCCTGCTGCTCTCGCGCGACGAGGCCGTCAACGCGCGCATCACGTCGATCTACGGCGAGTTCGACCCGCACATCCCCGAGAGCAGCGTGCTCGTCGGCGCCGACAACGTGCAGCTGCCGACGGGCGGGCACTTCCGCGTGCTGGCCCACCCGCGCACCATCGCGACGGTGCTCGCGGTGGCCGGTCGGCCGGCGCCCGGGGCTGACGGGGGCGCGGAGGCGCGCGGCGACGGGGAGCCACGTCCAGGAGGCGTCTGAGAGGATGGACCGACACGTCACCTCGACCGGCAGGAGCCACCCATGGCCGAATTCTTCATCGGACTCGTCAGCGCGATCACCCTCGTCGGCCTCGTGCTGACCGTCGCCGCGTTCGCCGCTCTGTCGACGTCGAAGTAGTCGGGCGCACGACCTCGGGCGAGGTCGCGGCGGCAGGTGCCCCGGGCACGGCACGTGGCTAGAGTCGTCGCATGAGAGCGCTGCAGGCCACCATCATCTCCGAGCTCGCCGTCCGTCCCGAGATCGACCCGGCCGCCGAGGTCGAGGGCCGGGTCGCGTTCCTCCGCGACTACCTCGAGACCACCGGTGCCGCCGGGTTCGTGCTCGCCATCAGCGGCGGCCAGGACAGCACGCTCGCCGGGCGGCTCTGCCAGCTCGCGGTCGAGGGCGTCCGCCGCGACGGCGGGTCGGCCGAGCTCGTCACCGTGCGCATGCCGTACAAGGTGCAGGCCGACGAGGACGACGCACAGCTCGCCCTGCGCTTCATCGACGGCGCCGAGGGGCTGACCGTCAACATCCAGCACGGCGTCGACGGCACCGCCCAGGACGTCCTCGAGGCCACCGGCGCCCCCCTCAGCGACTTCGCCAAGGGCAACGTCAAGGCCCGCACCCGCATGGTCGCGCAGTACGCGATCGCGGGCGAGCGCGGCATGCTCGTCGTCGGCACCGACCACGC
Source organism: Frigoribacterium faeni (assembly GCF_011761235.1). Lineage (GTDB taxonomy): Bacteria > Actinomycetota > Actinomycetes > Actinomycetales > Microbacteriaceae > Frigoribacterium > Frigoribacterium faeni_A. The sequence goes on along the minus strand of NZ_JAAOYW010000001.1, from coordinate 1,112,199 downwards.
CGCCGAGGCGCTCACGGGCTTCTTCACCAAGTACGGCGACGGTGGCGTCGACCTCGTGCCGCTGACCGGCCTCAGCAAGCGCCAGGGCAAGGCGCTGCTCGCCCACCTCGGCGCCCCGGCCCGGCTGTACGAGAAGGCGCCGACCGCCGACCTGCTCGACGAGACCCCCGGCCAGACCGACGAGGCCAACCTCGGCCTCACCTACGCCGACATCGACGACTACCTCGAGGGCCACGACGTCGACGACGCGATCGCCGAGCTGATCGAGGCGCGCTACCTCGCGACCGAGCACAAGCGGCGCGTGCCGGCGAGCCCGGTCGACGAGTGGTGGCGCAGCTGACGACCGAGATGTGACGCCGACCGGCCCCGAGTGGTTGCCTGGGGTCGCGGCCGACCCGGCCGTTCCCACGTGCCGCTGGGGCACGGAACAGCAAGGAGAACACCATGATCGGTCTCATCGTCAGCCTCGTCGTGATCGGCCTCATCGCCGGCGCCGTCGCCCGCCTGGTCGTGCCCGGCAAGCAGGACATCTCGATCCCCATGACGATCCTCCTGGGCGTCATCGGCTCGTTCGTCGGCGGGTTCCTCGGCTACCTGCTGTTCCCCGGCCGCAACCCCGACGGCTTCTTCCAGACGTCGGGCATCATCGGCTCGATCATCGGGGCGATCATCGTCCTCGTCATCTACCTCAAGGTGCGCGGCGGCCGCACGGCTCGCCGCTAGTCGCGACCCGCACCACGCCTCACGAGGGCCCCACGACGCACCGTCGTGGGGCCCTCGTGCTGCGCGCGCGGCGCGGCTCGTGCCGCGCGCGCTGGCGCCGAGGGCGGGTCTTCCGGGCCGAGGGCGGGTCGCCGCCGACCCGCCCTCGGCCCGGAACACCCGCCGTCGACGGAGCTCGCACCATGCAGGAACACGGGCGCCGCCGGTCCTGAGTCGTGCACGACTCAGGACTCGGCGTCCCCCCGGGAGCACGGATCAGGACGCGGGCTCCTGAACGACGAGGGACACCCCGCGGGCGTCGGTCGTGCGGTGTTGACTCGCAGCCATGATCATCGTGACCGGACACCTGCTCGTCGACCCCGAACTGCGCGACGACTACCTCGCCTCCTCCGTCAGCCTCGTCGAGGCCGGCCGCGACGCGCCCGGCTGCCTCGACTACGCGCTCTCGCCCGACATCGTCGACCCGAGCCGCGTCAACGTGGCCGAGCGGTGGGTGTCGCAGCAGGCGCTCGACGACTTCCGCGGCGCAGGCCCCTCCGACGAGGAGGAGGCGGAGGTGCGGCACCGAGAGGTGCACGACTTCCAGCTCACCGGCCCCGAGGAGCCGTCGCTGTCCGAATCGGGCGACCTGGTCTGAGTCGGGCCGCCCGGGCGAGCTGGTCCGAGCCCGGGCGTCCGGGCCCGGGTCGGGCTAGTCGATCCCGTCGATGCCGCCCAGGCGCTCGAGCACGCCCGTGAGGATCGTGCCGGCCGGGTCGGGCAGCACGTGGTGGTTCAGGTAGATGCCCTCGAGCCACGAGAGCACCTCGTCGGCGGGCATGCCGACCGCGGTCCAGTCGACGCCGGGCAGCGCTCGCGTGACGGTCTGCTCGGTGCCCGGCCGCAGCCACGCCTCGGCGATCGGGCGGTCGGGCGTGCGCAGCTCGTCGGCCGCCCAGAGCAGCGCGATCGGGTGCTCGCGCTCGTCGTCGGGCGCCTCCTCGACGTGGTCGTGCTCGACGTGCCCGGCGCCGAGCCAGGGCAGGGTCAGCAGCTCGCCCTCGATGTCGACCTCGACCAGGTCGAGGTGCGTGGGCTCCTCGACCTCGCACACCCAGAGGTCGAAGCCCGAGTCGTGCCACGCGGCGGCGTCGTCGACGTCGTCGACGAGGCCCGGCATCAGCGCCTGCACGTCGGTGAGCAGGGCGGTCGACCAGGCCACGACCTGGGCGGTGTCGCCGGGGCCCCACGGGCTCGTGTCGGTGTCGTCGCCCGCGGCGTCGTGGAAGTGGTGCTCGGCCCCGCCGCCGTCGAGGGCGTCGAGGTGCACCTGACCGGTGCCGAAGCCGACGTAGAGGCTGGTGAGCTCGGTCTCGTCGTCCCACTCGCCGAAGAGGTTGGGTTTGCCGAGCGAGGTCGGCAGCGGCAGGGTCGCCGCGTGGCGCGGGCCCAGCGCGAAGACGGCGCGGAAGCGCCGGGTCGGCAGCCGGAGGCTCATGTCAGTCACCGTGGTGTCTCCGATCGATCGGCTCCCAGCGTAGAGGCTCCCGCCGACGGCCACCGTTGCGGAGCATGTCGATCATCGATATGGTCGAGGCTCGTGCATATCGATCATCGATAGGAGCCACCATGGCCGCCTCCCGCTCCGAGCCCGACCGCGCGCCTGCCCGGGCCGACCGATCAGCCCGACCTGACCGACCCGACCGGGCCGCCCGCCTCGAACGAGGCGCCGTCCTCGCCGTGACGGTGCTCGCCCTCGCCTACGCAGCCGTCGCCCTCGGCGTCGGCGTCGTCGACCTCGTGGCCCGGCTGGGCGCGAGCACGACGACCGTCGAGCTCCTCACCGCGGACGGCGCCGCCGCCGTCCCCGGCGTCGAGGGCGCAGGAGGCGGCGGCGCCGTCGTCGAGGCGGCCCGGTTCCCGACGGCCGTCGTCTCCGTCGCGGGGCTCGGCTCGGGCACCGTCCTGGTCCTCGCCCTCGCGCACCTCCTCGGGGCCCTGACGCACGTGGCCGTCGCCCTGTGCGCGGCGATGCTGGGGCGGGCGCTGCTCGTCGGCCGCCCGTTCCGGCGGGCGGCCACCTGGTCCGTCGCCGGCGCCGCCCTGGCCCTGCTGGTCGGCGGGGCCGCGAGCCAGGCCGTCGGGGCGGCCGGGGCCTTCTCCGTCGTCGACCAGCTGGGCCGCCTCGACGTCTTCCCCGTCGCCGCGACGTTCAGCCCGACCCCCTGGCTCGTCGGCCTGGGCCTCGCGCTGGTGGCGGCCGCCTTCGAGGTCGGCGAGCGCCTGCAGCGCGACACCGACGGGCTGGTCTGACCGGTGGCGCGAGACGCGTCCGAGTCCGGGGGCGACGACCCGGGCGGGGTGCACTGCCGCCTCGACGAGCTGCTCGCCGAGCGGGGCCTGACCCTGGCGCGGCTGAGCGAGCTCGTCGGCGTCAGCGTCGTCAACCTCTCGGTGCTCAAGAACGACCGGGCCAGGGCGATCCGGTTCAGCACCCTCGTGGCGATCTGCGACGCCCTCGACTGCGAGGTGGGCGAGCTGTTGGTCCGCGCCTAGGGGAACGGGCACGGAGCGGGCACGGGTCGGGGCGCGTGCACGGCCTGCACGTTCCCAGCCAAGGTGCGGCTCGCCTCCTTATCCTCGCCGCATGGACGACCCTCCCTCTCACATGCCCGTGCCCCTCCGCGCCCCGACGCCCCCGTGCGTCGTCGACCAGCGAGGAGGGGCTCGATGAACGAGTGGGCCATGCTCGCCGTCGGTCTGGTCCTGACCGTCGGCACCGGCTTCTTCGTCGCGTCCGAGTTCGCGCTCGTGAACCTCGACCGCGGCGACCTCGAGGCCCGACAGGCCCGCGGCGAGAAGCGCCTCGCGCCGACGATCTCGGCGCTCCGCATCACCTCGACGCACCTCTCGGGGGCCCAGCTCGGCATCACCCTGACGACGCTGCTCACCGGCTACACCTTCGAGCCCGCGATCAGCTCGCTGCTCTCGTCGCCGCTGCAGGACCTCGGCGTGCCGGCCGCGGTCGTGCCCGTGGTGGGCGCCGTGACGGGCATCGTGATCGCCACCCTCTTCTCGATGGTGATCGGCGAGCTCGTGCCGAAGAACTTCGCGCTGGCCCTGCCGCTGGCGACCGCCAAGGCCGTGGTGCCGTTCATGACGGTCTTCACGACCGTGTTCAAGCCGGTCATCGTGGCGTTCAACGGCACGGCGAACGCGGCCATCCGCCGGATGGGCATCGAGCCGAAGGAGGAGCTGTCCGGCTCCCGGTCGGCCGAGGAGCTCAGCTCGCTGGTGCGCCGGTCCGCGCTCGAGGGCATGCTGGACGCCGACCACGCGACCCTGCTGGGACGCACCCTGAGGTTCTCCGAGCACGCGGCCGTCGACGTCATGACGCCCCGCGTGCGGATGACGACGGTCCGGGCCACCGACAGCGCGGCGGACGTCGTCGAGACGGCCCTCGCGAGCGGCTTCTCGCGGTTCCCCGTGATCGGCGACGACAGCGACGACATCGTCGGCGTCGTGCACGTCAAGCAGGCCTTCGCGCTGGCTCCCGAGCGCCGGGCCGCGGCCTCCGCCCGCGACCTCGCCTCCGACGCGCGGTTCGTGCCCGAGTCGATGGGCGTCGACACGCTGCTCGGACTGCTGCGCCGCGAGGGGTTCCAGATCGCGGTCGTCGCCGACGAGTTCGGCGGCACCGCCGGGCTGGTCACCCTCGAGGACCTCGTCGAGGAGCTGGTCGGCGAGCTCGAGGACGAGCACGACCGGGCGCGTGCCGGCATCGTCCGCTCGTCGGGCACCGTCGTGTTCGACGCGTCGCTCCGCCCCGACGAGCTGTGGGACCGCGCCGCGGTCCGCGTGCCCGACGACGGCGACTACGAGACCGTCGCGGGCTTCGTCACCGAGCAGCTCGACCGCCTGCCCGAGGTGGGCGACGAGGTCGAGGTCGGCGGCGGCACGCTGCGCGTCGAGCGCGTGGTCGGGCAGCGGCTCGAGCGCCTGCGGTTCGTGCCGTCCGCGGCCGAGCTGCCGACCGCCTCCGGCGCCCCTGCCGCCGCCTCCGCCCCTGCCGCAGCCGCAGCCGCCGACCGTGCGGCGGTCGACGGCCCTGCCGCCGCGACGGCCCCCACCGACCACGACCGGGTCGTGGCCGCCCTGCGAGAGGACCTGGACCGATGAACGAGTACCTGCCCGGGATCCTGTGGCTGATCGTGCTGCTGGTCGTCAACGGCTTCTTCGTCGGCGCCGAGTTCGCCGTCATCTCGGCCCGTCGGTCGCAGATCGAGCCGCGGGCCGAGGCCGGCAGCAAGGCCGCGAAGACGACGCTGTGGGCGATGGAGCACGCGACGCTGATGCTCGCGACGAGCCAGCTCGGCATCACCGTCTGCTCGCTGGTCATCCTGAACGTGTCCGAGCCGGCGATCCACCACCTGCTCGAGATCCCGCTGGCCGCGACGCCCCTCTCGCCCGAGGCCATCGGCGTCGTCGCGTTCGTGATCGCGCTCGTGCTCGTGACGTTCCTGCACGTGGTCGTCGGCGAGATGATCCCGAAGAACCTGTCGTTCTCGGTCCCGGACCGGGCGGCGCTGCTGCTCGCGCCTCCGCTGGTGTTCGTGGCCACCGTGTTCAAGCCCGTCATCTGGTCGCTCAACGGCATCGCGAACGCGGTGCTGCGGCTCTTCAGGGTCGAGCCGAAGGACGAGGCGACGAGCACGTACACGCTCGACGAGGTCGCCACGATCGTGCAGCAGTCGACGCGCGAGGGCGTGCTCAGCGACGCCTCGGGCACCCTCTCGGCCGCGTTCGAGTTCACGACCCGCAAGGTGCGCGACGTCGAGGTGCCCGTCGACGAGATGGTGCGCCTCGCGCCGGGGGCGACCCCGCGCGACGTGCAGCTCGCCGTCGCCGAGCACGGCTACTCGCGGTACGTGCTGACCGACGGCGACGGGCAGCCGACCGGCTACCTGCACCTCAAGGACGTGCTCGACCTCACGTCGGCCGAGGCGCTCGACGCGCCGGTGCCGGCGAAGCGGGTGCGTCGGCTGGGCGCCGTGCCGCACGACGCCGACCTCGAGGACGCCCTGGCGTCGATGCGCCGCAGCGGGGCGCACGTCGCCCGCGCGGTGTCGGTGATGGGCGAGACGACCGGCGTTCTCTTCCTCGAGGACATCATCGAGGAGCTGGTCGGCGAGGTCGACGACGCCACGACCGTCTAGGGCACGGCCGGGCTCAGGAGGCGCGTGTCGCCCTGGTCGAGCCGGTCGCCCTGATCGGGTCGGTCGCCTCGTCCGCCGACGCGGCCCCCGCCTCGGAGGAGGCCGGGCGGGCGCCCGGCAGCTGGTGCAGGGCCTCGGCCGCGAGCTCGGCGCCGATCGGGTCGCGGTCGAGGGTCGCGGCGCGCAGGGCCGTGAGCGAGTCGGCCATGTCGTCCCAGGCGAGCAGCTGCACGATGTCGGGCACGCGCAGGGCGTAGGCCAGCCCGTCGGTGACGTCGCGGCAGACCCGCTGCAGGGCGATGTTGCCGCAGTGCTCGACGTACGTGTCGAACAGCGCGATGGCGTGCTCGTTCAGCGCGGGGCCGTCCTCGCGGGCGACGTCGTCGACGCAGGTGTCGATCGCCGTCGTGACCTGCCGGACGACGAGGGCGGGGAGGCGCGGGACGGCGAGGCGCACCGCCCCGCCGAACAGCACGCCGAGCGTCTGCACGGCCTCGACGGCCTGGCTCGGGTCGGGGGTCGCCACCCGCGTCCAGCGGTTCGGGGCCATCTCGACCAGCCCGGCCCGGACGAGGTCGCTCAGCGCCTCGCGGATCGGCGTGCGGGACACCTGCAGCCAGGCCACGAGCTCGTCGTCGTGCAGCCGCTCGCCGGGCTCGAGGGTGCCGTCGAGGATCGCCTCGCGGATGCGCGCACGGACGGTGTCGCGCAGCAGCCGGCGTTCGGTGGGCGGCGGGGACGCGGGGGTGGGGACGGGCAAGGGCGGCTCCGTTCGTCGTGGTCTGGGGGGAGGCACGGGTGATCGACCACGATAACGGACTGTTCCTGATGAAGTACGTGGAACACTGGAAGTGATGTTCTGGAATGCAGGTGCCGGGCGACGCGGGCAGGCGCGCCCGCGGACGCACGAGACCCGCCCTGCCCCTGGCGGGGCGGGCGGGTCCGGTGCGGTCGTGCGACGGGCCCCCTCGGGGACGCGACGCGGGCGGGAGGGCCGGGAGGCGCCTCCTACGCGGCGGGGGTCCCCACGGCGGGCGTGCCGCTCGGCACGTGCTGCGACGAGACCTCGACGCCGTGCGACGTGCGCAGCACGTCGAGGGTCGCCTCGATCTCGGCCTCGCGCTCGTCGGCGGTCCAGCCGAGCGACGAGGCGAGCACGTCGGCGATCTCGCTCAGCAGCTCGATCGTCACCCCGCCCACGAACGCGAGGTTCGTGCGGCGCAGCACGACGTCGGCGAGGTGCACCGCGTCCTCGTGCTCGGCGAAGTAGGCGATCTCGGCCGTCGTCAGGCCCGGGTCGCTCGCGAGCGGCTCGGAGGGCTGGTCGAGCAGCACCTCGATGACGCTGGCGGCACGGGTGCCGTAGCGCGTCAGCAGGCGGTCGACGTGCTCGCTGCTCAGGCCGTCGGCGTGCGCCGCGACCCAGGTGGTGCGGGCCGCGTCGGTGGTCGGGAAGTCCTTGCCGCCGCCGATGGGCATGCCCGCGGTGTCGACCGTGCGCGTCACGCCGAGGCGGGTGGTCGCCTCGGTCGAGAGGTGCGCGGAGAGGGCGCGGAACGTCGTCCACTTGCCGCCGACGAGGCTCAGCACCTTCGTCGTGGGCAGCTCGGCGATCTCGGTCTCGACGATGCGGTAGTCGCGCGACACGAAGCCGGCGGCGAGGTCGTCGTGCTTCGGCAGCGGGCGCACGCCCGAGTAGCGGTACACGATGTGGTCGCGCGTGATCTCGATGTCGGGGTAGACGTGCTTCACCAGGTCGAAGAAGTAGTCCACCTCCTCCTCGGTGCAGATCGCGGGCTCGCTCATGTCCGCCTCGAGGTCGGTCGTGCCGATCAGCACGCGGCCCTTCAGCGGGTAGATGAGCACGATGCGTCCGTCGTCGTTCTCGAAGAAAATCTCACGGCCGTTGGTCGCCTCGAGCAGCTCGGGGCTGTCGACGACGATGTGCGAGCCCTTGGTGCCGCCCATGTACTGCGACTCGGTGCCGAGCGCCGCGTTCGTGAGGTCGGTCCAGGGGCCGGAGGCGTTGACCACGACGTCGGCCGTGACGGTGAACTCGGCGCCCGAGACGACGTCGCGCAGCACCACGCCGCCGTCGGCGGTGCCGGCGGCCTCGAGGTAGTTCGCGCTGCGGGCGTTGTCGCCGGCGGCGAGGCCGTCCTTGAGCACGTCGAGCGCGAGGCGCTCGGGCTCGTGCACCGATGCGTCGTAGTAGGTGCCGGTGTACTTGAGGTCCTTGTTCAGGCGGGGCATCTCGGCCAACGCGGCCTTGCGGCCGAGGAACCGGTGCCGGGGCACCGAGCCGCCGTCGCGCGAGAACGAGTCGTACATGGTCATGCCGACCTTGATGAGCAGCGCGCCGCGCTCCTTCGTGCTGCGCTGCTTGTGCGTGAGCATGCGCAGCGGGGCGTTGAGGATGCCCGAGAACGTCGAGAAGATCGGCATCGTCGTCTGCAGCGGCTTGACGTAGTGGGGGGCGATCTTGAGGAGGCCGTTGCGCTCCTCCACGCTCTCGCGGACGAGGCGGAACTCGCCGTTCTCGAGGTAGCGGATGCCGCCGTGGATCATGTGCGACGAGGCCGCGGAGGCGCCCGAGGCGTAGTCGGCGCGCTCGACCAGGACGACGTCGACGCCCTGGAGGGCGAGGTCGCGGAACGTGGCGATGCCGTTGATGCCCCCTCCGACGATCAGCACCTGGGCGTGGGGGCGGTCGGCGATGCGTGACACGTTGGCGCGCATCGTCCCTGTCTTCTTCGACTCGGTCACAGTGGAGCTTCTTTCCCGTTGCGTTTCGACGAGCGGTGGGGAGGTGCGCCGGGTGCTCGGGCCGGTAACATCCATGATCGACCCCTCCCGACGAGGGTGCAACGTATCTGCACAGATGTGCACGGAGGTGCCGGATGGCCGAGACGACGACGTCCGAGAAGACCCACGACGCCCTGCGGGCGGCGCACCTGTACTACATGCAGGACCTGACGATGGAGGCGATCGCCTCCGAGCTGAACACGTCCCGATCGTCGGTGTCCCGCCTCCTCAAGGCCGCCCGCGAGACGGGCCTCGTCGAGATCCAGATCAAGTCGCCCCTCGACCAGGCGACGCGGTCGGCGGCCGCCCTGCACGACCGCTTCGGCGTCGTCGCGCACGTCGTGCCGGTGCCCGACCAGATCAGCGACGTCGACCGGCTCGAGCGCGTGGCGCTCTCGGCGGCGCGCACCATCACGCCCTACGTCGACTCGAACATGGTGATCGGCGTGGCGTGGGGCGCGACCCTGAGCGCCGTCAGCCGGTCGCTCGTGCCCCGGGCGACGCACAACTCGGTCGTCGTGCAGCTCAACGGCGCCGCCAACACGCGCACCACGGGCATCGAGTACGCGAGCGAGATCCTGCGGCGGTTCGGGGCCGCCTACTCGGCCGCGGTGCAGCAGTTCCCCGTGCCGGCGTTCTTCGACGACCCGGCGACGAAGCGGGCGCTGTGGCGCGAGAGCAGCACCAAGCGCGTGCTCGAGCTGCAGTCGTCGATGGACCTCGTCGTGTTCGGCGTCGGCTCGCGCGACGCCCGGGTGCCCAGCCACGTGTGGTCGGGCGGCTACCTCGAGAAGAGCGACCAGGTGAGCCTCGACCGCGACGGGGTCGTCGGCGACGTGGCGACCGTCTTCTACCGCGAGGACGGCTCGTCGGCCGACATCGCGATGAACGCCCGGGGCACCGGGCCCGACCTCGAGACGATCCGCCGTGCGCCGCGAAGGGTCTGCGTGGTCGCCGGCGAGGCGAAGGTCGCCGGGGTGCGCGGCGCCCTGGCCGCGGGGCTCGCGACCGACCTGATCCTCGACGAGGGCACCGCGCGGGCGCTGCTCGCCCGCTGAGCGGCGGGGCCGACGACCGGGTCCGTGCGGGGCCGGTGGGCGCGGCCGGCGGCCGGGGGACACCTGGCCGAGAGTGCCTCCAGGGGCGAGGCGTAGACCGGGTCTCGACATCGATCGGCCCGCACCGCGGGCCCGGAGGAGGAGAGCCCCATGGCCACCACCGATCTGACCGGACGCCGCGTGCTCGCGGTCGTCACCAACTACGGCGTCGAGCAGGACGAGCTCGTCGTGCCCGTCCGTGCCCTGCGCGACAGCGGCGCCACCGTCGTCGTCGCCGCCCAGTCGACCGAGCCGATCCAGACCCTGGTCGGCGACAAGGACCCGGGCGAGACCGTCCGTCCCGACACCACCATCGACGAGGTCGACGCCGCCGACTTCGACCTGCTGCTCGTGCCCGGCGGCACCATCAACGCCGACACGATCCGCCAGGACGCGACGGCCGTCTCGCTGGTCAAGGCGTTCGCGTCGGCCGGCAGCCCCGTCGCCGCGATCTGCCACGGGCCCTGGCTCCTGGTGGAGGCGGACCTGCTGAAGGGCAAGGAGCTCACCTCGTTCGCCTCCCTCAAGACGGACGCCTCGAACGCGGGCGGCTCGTGGGTGGACCGCTCGGTCGTCACCGACGTCGAGGGCGGCTTCACCCTCGTCACCTCGCGCGACCCCGACGACCTCGACGACTTCGTCGGCGGCATCCGCGACGCCCTCTCGACCGCGGGCGACAGCCAGGGCTGACCCTCCCCGCCTCGGGCACGACCCGGTGCCGGGACCGCCGGCCCGGCGCGGTCCCGGCACCGGGTCTTTAATCGGGGGAGCGCCGTGTCAGGACGGCCCGGGACGAGGAGCGACGCCATGGCAGCGGCAGCAGCGGGGGAGGCACCGTGAGGTGGCGGAGCACGCGCGGCGGCGGCGGGCCCGGCTCCTCCGCCGACCCGGCGCCCGTCGACCCGGCGGCCCTCGAGCGCGCGACCGGCGAGGGCCTGCTCATCGCCCGTGCCGCCGCCGTCGTGTCCGTCGCGAACCGCATCGTGGTCAGGGCCCTGCGCGACGACGACGTCTTCGACCACGACGAGACCGCCGCCTCGGTGCGCCGCACCCTGCACCGGCTCGCCGAGGAGCAGCGCTACCAGAACACCCGCATCGGGGCCGCGCGGGCGAAGGCCCTGAGGTCGAAGGGCCGGTCGCGGCACCAGCACGACTACCGCAAGGGCGACGACGAGACGCTGTGGTTCCGCGAGAAGACCTACGTCGCCGTGGCCGATCGCCTCGACGCCCTGCGGGACGACGACGAGTACGTCGACGACATCGTCCAGGCCGCGGTCGCCCGCGCCTGGGGCGACGTGGGCGACGCCGTGGTCTCGCGGGTCCGGGCGGCCGCGGTCGTCGTCGACGCCGCCTACGCGGAGGCACGCGACGAGCGGCTGGCCGGGCTGGGCGACGACCTGGCGGCGCTCGGGGAACGCGCGGCGTCGCGCCCGCGCGAGGCGTCGGGCGGCAGCGGGGCCCCGACCGCCTCCTAGGGTCGTCCTTCCCCCGTGCGGGGGCTTGCCCCCGCGGCCGGTCGCGGGCATCCTCGACGTACCCGTCCGGACGCCCCCGCCCGGTTCCCCCTCGACCACCCCGTGATCCGGGTCGGAGCCCCTGCATGCCTCGTCTGCCCCTGCCGCTCGTCCGGGCGTGGGTGCGCGCGCGCTACCGGGTCGTCGACGAGCTGCTGTCGACGCCCCGCCCCGACGACCACCCCGTTGGCCACGCCGCCGGCACCGACCCGGACCGCGTGCTCGTGCTCGGCAACGGACCGGCCGTGGGCTGGGGCGTGCGCAGCCACGACCTCGCGCTGCCGGGCACCCTGGCGCGTGCCCTGTCGGCCCGCACCGGGCGCGGCGCCGACGTCACGGCACTGGCCGACCCCGACGTGACCGTCGCGACCGCCGCCTCCTTGCTGGACGGTCACGACCTCGCCGGCCTCGACGCCGTGGTCGTCGTGCTCGGCGCGAGCGACGCCCTGCGGCTCGTGTCGCGGGCGCGCTGGTCGGCCGGGCTCACGGCCCTGCTCGACGCCCTCGAGGAGGCGGTCGACCCGTTCTGCGAGATCGTCGTCACGGGCATCCAGCCGCCGAGCTCGATCCCCAAGTTCACGATGCGCTGCGGCGGCGTCGTCGACCGGCACGCCCGGTCGCTCAACGCGCTGACCGAGGCCGTCTGCGCCCCGCGGGCCCGGGTGCGCGTCGTCTCGCCGCCCCCGCCCGCCGCCGCGCCCGAGGGCGTCGGCGAGCCGCCCCGCGCCTCCGTGCCGTACGCGGCCTGGGCCGCCGTGCTCGCCGACGTGCTGGCGCCGCTCGTCGACGTCGCCCTGGCGGCGGGCAGCACCGCCCGGCGCGCCCGGGAGGCGCCCCAGACCGACGAGCGCCGCATCGCCGCCGTGCGGGCGCTCGGCCTGCTCGACACCCCCGCCGAGAAGCGGTTCGACGACATCGTCGAGCGGGCGCGCGTGCTGCTCGGGGCCCAGGGCGCGGCGTTCTCGCTCATCGACGACGGACGGCACTGGAACAAGTCCGTCGCGGGGTCGTCGCAGGTGGAGGTGCCGATCGCGACGTCGTTCTGCTCGCAGACCGTGCGCAGCGGCGCCCCCATGGTCGTGCCCGACGCCTGGCGCGACGACCGCTTCGTCTCGCACCCGAGCGTGCGGTTCTACGCCGGGCACCCCGTCGAGAGCCCGGACGGCGTGCGCATCGGCGCGCTCTGCGTGGTCGACGCCGAGCCGCGCAGCGCCGAGAGCGTCGACCTGGTGCTGCTGCGCGAGCTGGCGCTGCAGGTGCAGCGCGAGCTGCGGGCCGTGCCGACGGGGCGCTGAGCGCGGCCGCTGGCGCGGCGCGGTCGCGCGCGCGCTCGGTACCCGGCGCTCGCGCGGCGCGACGGCGTCGAGGACTCAGGTGCGGGCGTCGCGGCCGTCCCGCGCGGCCGCGTCGGTGCGGGGTCGGGAGCCGCGCGTACCTGACTCGTCGACGCGTCCGTCGCCCGCTCCGCGGTCGCCGCGTGCCGCGTGCCGCCGCCCGCCGGTCGCGCGCCGCGGGACGCGACGGCGTCGAGGTCTCAGGTGTGGGCGTCGCGGCCGTGAGGCTCGGCCGCGCCGGTGCGGGGCTCGGAGCCGCGCGTACCTGATCCGTCGACGCGCCCGTCGCCCGCTCTGCGGTCGCCGCGCGGCGCTCGCTCCGCTTGCCGGTCGTGCGCCGCGGGACGCGGCGGTGTCGAGGACTCAGGTGCGGGCGTCGCGGACGTGCGGCTCGGCCGCGTCGGTGCGGGGCCGGGGGCCCCGCGCGGACCTGATCCGTCGACGCGCTCGCGGCGCCCGCTCCGCGGTCGCCGAGCGCCGCGGCCGCTCGGGCGCTCGTGCGTCGAGCAGTCAGGTGGCGGCGGCGCGTCAGCGCGGCGCGGGCCGGGCCCGGGCAGGCGCGCGGCGTCGTCGCCTGAGTCCTCGACGCGGGGCACGAGGCAGACTGGCCCGATGGCCGACGCATCCGCACCCCTCGTCACCCCCGACGGCCGCTACCTCGTCGTCCGCGGGCGGCTCTGGCGGCGCACCGACCCGTCGCTGCCCGAGGAGCGCCGGGCCGAGCTGGTGCACGAGCTGATGGAGGCGCGCCGCGCGAAGAAGACCGCGCTCGCCGACGACGATCCCGAGGCCCGCGAGGCCGCCCGGGCCCGCGTCGACACCGCGAAGACGGCCCTGGGCGAACGCGGACCGGTGTGGTGGGACGACGACGCCCCCGACGAGACCCGCCGCATGGCGGAGAACACCCGGTACGCCGAATGGTGGGCCGAGGCCGGCCCGCAGACTCCCTAGCGCCCTCGGCGCCCTGAGTCGCCGACGCCCCCGGCGCGTGGAGCCCCTAGCGCCCCTGGCGCTTCTTGAACGGCTTGGGCTGGCCCTTGACGGCCGGGGTGCGTCCCTTGCCCTTGGACGCCTTCGCCTTGCCGCCGGCCGGGGGAGCAGGCGGGGCGGGCGGGGTCGAGGGGCTGGCCAGCTCCTCCTCGGCGACCACGACGGCGGCGCGTCCCGCCTTGGTGAGACGGTACGGCGAGGCGTCGCGGTCGAAGAGCTTCTGCCCGAACTCGAGCTCGAGCGCCTCGATCGACGACTCGAGCTTCTGCCGCGAGATGCCGAGCTTGTCGGCCGCGACGGGGAAGTGCAGCACCTCGGCCGCGACGAGGAAGTGCCGCAGGTGGCTCGTCTTCACGTGGTGTCGCCTCTCGCTCGTCGGCCGGGTGCCCGACCGCCCAAGACTAACGGAGCGGCCGTGCGGCACCGGAGCGGCCGGGCGGCACCGGCCGCCCGGCGACGCCTCAGCGCACGCCTCAGGCGACGCTGACGGAGCCGCCCGTGGCGGGCCCGTGCGTGACGCCGAGCCCGTCGAGCGCCTTCTGGAAGATCGTCAGGCCCGACATGCCGGGCAGGTTCGAGATGTTCGCGTCGAGCTTCTCGGCGGCCTTGCGGCCCTCCTCGCCGCTCATCAGCTGGCCGAAGACGAACTTGACGTCGTCGAGCTCCATGATCGACGAGCCGACGGGTGCCCAGACCTTCTGCAGCAGGAACCGCGTCAGCTTCTGCGCCTTCTTGCTCTTGAGCAGCCGCTCACGGGCCTGCGAGACGTAGAAGGCGACGTGGCGCGACTCCTGGCGGGCGATGCGGACGAGCAGCTCGGCCAGCACCGGGTCCTTCTCGAGGGCGGCCATGCGCTTGTAGGCGGCGACGGCGCTGTACTCGTTGGCGGCGCCCCACGACATGTGCACGGCGACGAAGTCGGAGCCGACGAACTTGCCGAGCAGGCCCTGCTTGACCGGGTCGAGCTTGTCGCGCCAGCCGAGCTTGAGGCGGTTCGCGCGGAGCTGGTCGTAGTCGACCTTCTCGCCGTGCACCTCGAGGATGGCGGCGAGGGCCTCGCCGTGCCAGAACTCCTCGCGGTTCCACATGGTCATGAAGGTCGAGACGTCGCCCTCCTTGTGCGAGGGCGTCGTCAGCAGGTCGCGGGTGTAGCAGACGGTGTGGTACTCGACGTCGGCCATGTAGCGCAGCGTGCGGAGGGAGTCCGGGCTGAGCGGGTTCTCCTTGAAGTGGTCCAGGTCGAGGTCGTCCCAGGTGATGCGCTCGCTGGTGGCGGCGAACTTGTCGATGTCGAAGGCCATGTGGCGTCAGGAGGCTCGGGCGCTAGGCCCTGTCTCCTTCTCCTTTCGGGGTGGTGCCGACGGCGGGGGCCGTCGTCGAGCCGGACGCGGACGAACCGCGGGCACGCGACCAATCTCGGATGCTCCATCTTCTTCGGAGCGCTTCGCGGGCGAGATTGGCGTCGGGGTTGACGGCAGACGGGTTGCCGAGCATCTCCAGCCACGCCAGGTCGGCGTGGCTGTCACCGTACCCGTACGAACCCGAGAGGTCGACGCCCTCTTCGAGGGCCCACTGGGCGAGCCAGGCCGCTCGGGCCTCGTCGACGAGCGGCGGCTGGGCGAGGTAGCCGGTCAGGACCCCGTCGCGCTGGTGCATCGTGCTCGCGACGACCTCGTCGAAGAGGTGCGCGATGGGGGTCGCCAGCGTGCCGATCGAGCCCGTGACGAGCACCGTGCGGTGCCCGGCGGCGCGGTGCTCGGCGATGCGGGCGAGGGCCTCGGGCAGGGTGTGCCGCCGCACGGTCTCGGCGTAGCCCGCCGAGCGCACGACGCCCTGCAGCCGCGAGACCGGCATGCCGGCGTAGCGCCGCAGGAACGCCCGGATGAACTCGCCGCGGTCGCGCCCCTCGGCCCGCAGGTAGGCCGGCAGCCCGGTGAGCAGCGACGCGACCTCGGCCGGCCAGGCCGCCTTGCGGAACCCGTTCGAGCGCACCCAGAGGTACTGCTCGACGATGTTCGAGTCGAGCACGGTGCCCTCGAGGTCGAAGACGGCCACGACGTCGGTGCGCTGCGGCAGGGCGCGGGTGTCGAGCACGGCCCCGGCCGCGGCGGGCCGCACCGAGAAGGCGCGCGTCATCGCGGTGATCGACGGGAAGTGCACGGTCTGGAAGTAGTCCTCCCAGTCGATGTCGGTCACGTCGAAGCCGATGTCGGCCGGCGACCCGGCGGGCAGGCCGTCGTGCAGCGCGCGCGTGCGGCGGTCGTCGAAGATGATCTCGGACTGCACGTAGTGGCGGTACAGGTCGGTGAGGCTCTGCAGCGACTCGAGGTCGGCCCGGCGCGTCTGCACGTCGGTGAGGGCCGTGCGGGTGCGCGTCGTCGACGGCAGCCGCACGAGCACGCGCTCGCGCCAGTCGTTGGCGCGCTGCGCGGTGCGGATGGCGCCCTCGACCTTGCGCACGCCGGGGAAGTCCCAGGTCGGCACTGGGATGCTCGTGTGCTCGTCGCGCGGCAGCGGGTTCGCCGTGAAGAACGTCTTGAGGTTGTCGAACATCCGCAGGATCGGGAACGGGTTGCTGTTGCCCGACGCGACGTGGAAGTACTGCGGCTCGGGGGCGACGGCGGCACCGGCACTCGCACCGGCACCGGACTCAGCGGAGGACGTCGAGGCCGAGGAGGCGCCGGCCGGGTTGGCCGCGACGGCCAGGATCACGTTCACCACGTAGTCCACCGGCACGATGTCGAGCACGCTGTCGGGCACCCCGGGGAACTCGGGCAGCAGGCCCCGGGCGTACGACATGATCAGCGGGTCGGCGACCTTGAAGCCGTCGATCCAGCCCGGGTAGGGGTGGCGCAGCGCGCTCTCGACGATCGCGGGGCGGACCACCGACAGGCGGTGCCCCTCGGCGGCCCAGAGCTGCTCGGCCGCGCGCTCGGCGAACGCCTTCGTCAGCGTGTAGACGTCGGTCCAGCCGAGGGTCTCGGCGCGGGTGCGCCCGTAGTCGACGAGACGGGCGGCCACCCAGGCGACCCGCGCCTCCTCGGCTGCGGCCGCGACCGCCTGCGGTCCGGTCTTGCCGTGTCCGGCCCGGCCCTCGGCGAGGAACCTGCGCAGCGTCTCGGGCTGCCGCGACGCCGCTTCGACGCGGGCGCGGGCGTCGCGCGCAGCGGCGTGCTCGGCCCGCCAGTCGACGTCGTGCCGCAGCGCGGCCTCGGGGAACACGCCCTTGCGGATGCCGCCGACGTACGCGGTCGACACGTGCACGACGTGCGGGTCGCCGCCCGCCGCGACGAGCGCCTCGTAGAGGCCGACGGCCCCGCCGACGTTCGTGTCGAAGGCCTGGTCGATGGGCGGGTCGAACGACACGGTCGAGGCGCTGTGGATGACGACGTCGAGGTCGCGGGGCAGCGCCGGCAGCGAGCCGAGGCCGCTCTCGACGACGCGCAGCCGCTCGGTGAGGGCGCGCTCGACCTCGTCGGCCCCGACGCGTTCGCGCCACGACGCGAAGACGGGCTTCTTGAGCAGGTGGCGCAGGCGCGCGAGCGCCGAGGTGCCGGCCTTGGGCCGGATCAGCAGCGTGACGGTCGTGTCGGGGTGCGACGACAGCAGGCGCTCGAGGATCGCCTGCCCGACGAACCCGGTGCCGCCGGTCAGCAGCACGTGCGACGAGCCGAGGCTCGTCTCGGTCGAGCCCGGCACGGACGAGGGGACGGAGGCGGTCATGCGGTGAGCTTTCGTGTCACGGCGGCGCCCACGGAGGCGTCGAGTCCGGGCAGGGAGGCGACGCGGTCGCCGACGGCGTCCGCGCGCAGGTGGCCCTCGGCGCCGCCCCACACCGCGGCGTCGAAGAAGGTGCGCTCGGCGTCGGCGCGCTCGACGGCGCCGAGGGGCCAGACCGCCGTCGACAAGGAGGCGCGGGTCTGCTTGACGGCGCGGGCCGAGTCCTCGAGGCGCCAGCGGGCCTCGACGTCGAAGAACTCCTCGTGCCGCGCCTTGACGGTGCGGAGGCGCTCGACGACCGCGGTCAGCGCGGGGTGGCCGGCCCGCTCGACGAGGACGTCGTAGGCGTGCGCCATGACCCACTCGTCGACGAGTCCGGTGGTCATGTGGACGGCCACGATCGGCACGCCGCGTCCGATCGCCTCGACGGCGCGCGTGATCGGGCCGCGCCGCTCGACGGCCTCGCCGGCGCTGTGTCGGCGGGGCCCCTCCTCGACGTCCTTGAGGCGCGGCTCGCCGTTCGCCTCGAGCACGGCGTCGATCGCGTCGGCGATCCAGAACTTCTCGAAGGCCCAGGTGACGAGGAATGCGGTGACGCGGGCGTCCTTGTGGGTGGCCGTGACGAGCAGGTTGCGGAGGTGCTCCATGGTCGCGCTCTCGAGGCGGCCGAGGTGCCGCAGGAGGCGCAGCTCGTCGGCGCCCACCGGTGCGGTCGCGAAGGGGGCGAGGTCGAGCTCGGGACGCAGCGTGCCCTGGGCGGTGAGGGTGAACGCGCGGATGTCGAAGGCGCCCGAGTCGTAGGGGTCGCGAGCGGTCGTCATGGCTGTGTTCCTCCAGGGACCTCGTGGCGGTGGTGATCGGGGCACGATGCACGCGGATTCCCGACAAGACCGTATCGTAAGCGTCATGGCAACAGCGCTCGTCACCGGGGGCACGTCCGGCATCGGTGCCGAATTCGCCCGTCAACTCGCCGCCCGCGGCTGGGACCTCGTCCTCGTCGCCCGCGACGCCGCCCGACTCGACCGGACCGCCCTCGAGCTGAGGGCCCTCGGCCGCGACGTCGAGGTGCTCGCCGCCGACCTCGGCGACCGCTCCGACGTCGACCGCGTCGCGGCTCGGCTGGCCGACGCCGTCCGGCCCGTCGACCTGCTCGTCAACAACGCCGGGTTCGGCGTCCACGAGCCCCTCACGAGCACCGACACGGCCGTGCACGACCAGGCGTTCGAGGTCATGGTGCGGAGCGTGCTGGTGCTGTCGGCGTCCGCGGCACGCGCGATGCGCCTCCGTGGCTCGGGCCACGTCGTCAACGTCGGCAGCGTCGCCGGGCACATGGCGATGGGCAGCTACTCCTCGATCAAGGCGTGGGTCAACTCGTTCAGCGAGGGCCTGGCGGTCGAGCTGCGGGGCAGCGGCGTCGGCGTCACGGTGCTCCAGCCGGGGTGGGTGCGCACCGAGTTCCACGAGCGCGCCGGCATCCGGTCGTCGTCCATACCGAACTCGATGTGGCTCAGCGCCGAACGACTGGTGTCCGCGTGCCTGCGCGACGTCGAGAGAGGCAAGGTGGTGTCGATGCCCACGCTCCGGTACAAGGTGCTCATGGGGCTGGTCAAGCACGCTCCCGGCAGCGCCGTGCGGGCCGTCTCGGCGGCGATCTCGTCGAGCCGACGCACCCCGGCCGACGCGCCGGTGGAGCGGTGACGGTGGCAGGCGACGGACCCGACGAGACCGGACGCGCGCCGCACCCTCGCCGTGAGGCGGTCGCCCGCGCCGCCGTCGACGTCAAGGACCGCTTCAGCTCGCGCGGCCACGCGATGGCCCGCTACGTCGCCCAGCGCGTCGTGCTCAAGCCCACCATCTGGTCGATCACGAGCGTCACGGTCATCGACCGCGACCGACTGAAGGGCGTGGAGGGCGGCTTCATCGTCGTCGCGAACCACTCGAGCCACCTCGACGCGCCGCTCATCCTCGGGGCGCTGCCCCGCCGCCTCGCCCGCTACCTCGCGACCGGGGCCGCCGCCGACTACTTCTTCGACGTGCCCTGGCGGCGCAAGCTCACCGAGCTCTTCTTCAACGCGTTCCCGGTGCAGCGCGGCTCGTCGACGGCGACGCCGGCAGGCACGCCCGGGTCGCCGCGGCCCGAGGCGCCCGGCGCCGTGGCGGCCGCCGCGGCTGCCGCGGGGTCGGCGCCCGCGGGCGCCGGCAGCACCGCCGGCGCCGGCACCAGCGCGGCGTCCGCGGGCCCGAGTGCCGCCCGCAAGCGCGCGGCGGCCAAGATCGCCGCCCGTCGACGGGCCGGCCAGCCCACCGTCAGCGCCCGCTCGCTGCTCGAGCGCGGCTACCCGGTGCTGGTGTTCCCGGAGGGCACCCGGTCCAAGGACGGCACCGTCGCCTCCTTCAAGCCCGGCGCGGCCGCGCTGGCCGCCGCCTGCGACGTGCCGATCATCCCGCTCGCGCTCATCGGGGCGCACATCGCCCACCCGCGCGGGTCGAGCTGGCCGCGCCCCGGGCGGCTGCCGGTCGGCGTCGCGTTCGGCGACCCGATGCGGCCCGAGCCCGGCGAGACCCCCCTCGAGTTCTCCGCTCGGCTGCGCGCCGAGATACTGCGTCTGAAGGACGCCAACACCGCCCGTATCCTGGGCCCAGAACACCCGTCCGAAGGAGCACGCCCGTGACCGACGTCCAGAACAAGCCCGAGACCACGGTCGTCGACCACGGCGTCGCGCACATGAAGTGGTGGGGCTGGGGCGTCGAGGGCGTCGCGTTCCACCACGAGGACAAGCCCGGCTTCGCGCCCTTCGTCAAGAAGATCGTCGGCGTCGAGCTGACGAGCGGCCAGCACGACACCGGCCTCGACTTCTCGCAGCTGACGGTGCCGGCCTCGCGCGCCTCGGCCGAGGTCGTCGACTCGCTCGTGCAGATCGTCGGGCCCGAGCACCTCGACCAGGGCGACCACGACCGCGTCGTCCACACCTACGGCAAGAGCATCCGCGACCTGATCCGCATCCGCGCCGGCGTCCTCGAGCGCGTGCCCGACCTCGTGGTCTACCCGGCCGACGAGGCCGAGGTGCAGCAGATCGTCGACCTGGCCGTGGCCAGCGACGTCGTGCTCATCCCGTTCGGCGGCGGCAGCAACATCGTCGGCAGCCTCGAGCCGATGCCCACGGAGGAGCGCACCGTCGTGTCGCTCGACATGGGCCGCCTCTCGAAGGTGCTCGACATCGACGAGGACGGCGGGCTCGCCCGCATCCAGGCCGGCGGCCAGGGCCCCGACCTCGAGGAGCAGCTCAACGCCCGCGGCTGGACCCTCGGGCACTTCCCGGACAGCTTCACGCACTCGACGATGGGGGGCTGGGTCGCGACCCGCTCCTCCGGCATGCAGAGCGACAAGTACGGCGACATCGCCGACATCACCAAGGGGCTGCGCGTCGTGCGCCCCGGCGGCGTGCTCGCCATCCGCGCCGTGCCGAGCGCCTCGACCGGCCCGTCGCTGCGCGAGATGATCATCGGCTCGGAAGGTCGCCTCGGCGTCATCACCGAGGTGACCGCGCAGGTGCACCGCCTGCCCGAGAAGCGCGAGATCCTCGCCTACCTGTTCCCGTCGTGGCACGACGGCCTCGCCGCGATGCAGGCCATCGCCGAGAGCGACGCCAGCCCGTCGGTGACCCGCGTCTCGGACGCGCACGAGACCGCGTTCTCGTTCGCGACCTCCAAGGCGAGCACGGGCATCTCGAAGGTGGTCAACGACGCGCTCCCCAAGGTGCTGAAGGCCAAGGGCTGGGACGTCGACGCGATGTGCCTGTCGTTCATCGGCTACGAGGGCAGCCCCGAGCACGTCGCCCACACCCAGAAGGCCGTCGCCAAGATCGTCAAGGCGAACCGCGGCATGGGCGTCGGCAAGGGCCCCGGCAAGCTCTACGACCAGAAGAAGTTCGACACCCCCTACCTGCGCGACTTCTTCATGGACCACGGCGGCGCCGCCGACGTCTCCGAGACCGCCGCGCCGTGGTCGAAGCTGCGCGCCGTGTCGTCGCGCGTCTACGCCGCCGCGAACCAGGCGTTCGACCAGATCGGCGTCCAGGGCTGGATCATGGGGCACCTGTCGCACTCGTACCACTCGGGCGCCTGCCTCTACTTCACCTTCGCCTTCGAGCACGGCGAGCAGGCCGAGGCCGAGTACGACGTCGTGAAGCACGCCATCCAGCAGGCCTTCATCGACACCGGCGCGACCGTCTCGCACCACCACGGCGTCGGCCTCGAGCACACCCCGTGGCTCGCGCAGGACGTCTCGGAGCAGGGCGTCGCCGTCATGCAGGGGCTGTTCGACTCGGCCGACCCGGGGCGCGTGTTCAACCCGGGCAAGGTCACCGGCAAGTAGGGCCCGCAGGGGCTGCCGCCGCCCCGTCGTTCCTCCGCCCCGTCGCGCCTCGTGCGCGGCGGGGCGGTGGTGCGTCCGGGGGTGCGGGCGGTGGTGCCCCCGGGGTGCGGGCGGCGGTGCGCGCACCGTGTGCCGTCCTCGAGGACGGGGAGGCGCCTCCTCGGTCGTCGTCCCGTCCCCGTCGTCGAGGTATCCTCGATCCAGTACCGGACCCCTCGCCTCCCGGACCGCCCGTCGCACGCTCACCGGGCGGAGCGGCAGGGCGTCCTCTCGACCGCCAGGAAGGCACCCCATGCGATCACCGCTCGTCCGGAGGCTCGTCGTCGCGACGACCGCACTCGCCCTCGTCTCGGGGGGAGCCCTCGTGGGGGTGCCGGCCCACGCGGAGGTCCCGACCGGCTCGACCGACGCGGCGGTGGCCGATGCGCAGGTGGCCGACCCGGCAGCGGGCGACGCGACAGCGGGCGACGCGGCACCGGCCGATGCGGCGCCGGTGCAGGACGCCGCGCCGTCGTCGGCGTCCGTCGCCGTGCCGCCGGTCTCGGCCGAGCCTGCCGCACCCGAGGACGGAGTGGACGTCGAGGTCGAGCCCTCGGCCCCTGTCTCGACGTCCGTCGCGCCCACGGCGGAGGCCTCGCCGTCCGTCGCGGCCGCGGCGCCGA
Organism: Frigoribacterium faeni; assembly: GCF_011761235.1. Classification (GTDB taxonomy): domain Bacteria; phylum Actinomycetota; class Actinomycetes; order Actinomycetales; family Microbacteriaceae; genus Frigoribacterium; species Frigoribacterium faeni_A. Next base: position 1,089,784 of record NZ_JAAOYW010000001.1, on the reverse strand, counting down.
GCCCCGAGGTGCCGTCGCTCAGCGTCAGCCCGACGACCGTGACCGACCTCGACCTCCTGGACTTCGGCGTCTACGTCACCGCCAACGGGCTCCTCCCCGCGGAGAAGGCGACGGTCACGCTGACCCGGTCGGACGACTCGGTCGTGCCGACCGAGGTGGTGAACGACTTCCGGACGTCACGGGTCCGCGAGGACGGCCTCCGGTACGACGAGTACAACTTCTCCGTGCGGTCCACCACGCAGGAGCCCGGCGGGTCGACGCTCACGCTGACGGTCGCCGGGGTGACCTCGGGGATCGTCCTGACCGAGCAGATCTCGGTCACCACGTACGTGTACCCGCTCAAGACGCCCGTCGTGTCCACTCCGTCGGCCGGAGAGCAGGTCGTGGGCGACGGCGCCACGTTCAGCGGCGTCTCGTACCGCTACGTCGGCATCAGCCTCATCGTCCTGCCGCCGGGGTGGGAGCACCTCCGCAGGCTCAGCTCCTTCGAGCTCTCGCTGCTCGACGACGACGAGCTCCCGCCGGCGGGCACCTACTTCCTGACGGCGTTCGACCCGCCCGTCCTCACCGACGGCGCGGGGCAGTGGTCGGTCACCGTCCCGCTCGCTCCCGGCGACTACACCGTGAGCGCGCGAGCGGCCACGGTGGACCAGTTCTCGGGCGAGACGGACTGGGAGGGGCAGTTCTCCGACTGGTCCGACCCGACGGCGTTCTCGGTCGTCGCAGCCCAGGACCCGGCGGCCCCGGCCGTCGTGCCCGTCGCGGGTGGTCCGGCGTCTCCCGGGGCGGACTCGTCCGTCGCGGCCGGGACGACCGCGCTCGCCTACACCGGCACCGACTCGACGGGAACGACGGTGGCCGGCGCCTCCGGACTCGGCCTCGCTCTCCTGGGGCTCGTCCTCGTGCTCGTCACCCGGCGTCGCAGCCGCGTGGTGGCCGACCGGTCCGCCTAGACTCGTCCCGACCGTTCTGACCCCCGCAGGGAAGGCCCGCCCATGACCGGCATCCACGACGACATCACCTCGGCCTTCGGCGACACGCCCCTCGTGCGCCTCAACCGGCTGGCCGTGCCGGGCGGGGCCGAGGTCGTCGTGAAGCTCGAGTTCTACAACCCGGGCGCCAGCGTCAAGGACCGCCTCGGCGTCGCCATCGTCGACGCGGCCGAGGCCTCGGGGCAGCTGCAGCCCGGCGGCACCATCGTCGAGGGGTCGAGCGGCAACACCGGCATCGCGCTCGCGCTGGTCGGGGCGGCCCGCGGCTACCGGGTCGTCATCACGATGCCCGAGACCATGAGCGTCGAGCGCCGCACCCTCATCAAGGCCTACGGGGCCGAGGTGGTGCTGACGCCCGGCAGTGAGGGCATGCGCGGGGCCGTCGAGCGCGCCAGGCAGATCGTCGACGAGACCGAGGGCGCCATCTGGGCGCAGCAGTTCGAGACGCAGGCCAACGCCGAGATCCACCGGCGCACGACGGCCCGCGAGATCCTCCGTGACACCGGCGGCGAGATCGACGTCTTCGTCGCCGGCGTCGGCACGGGCGGCACCATCACCGGCGTCGGCAGCGTGCTGCACGAGGAGGTGCCGGGCGTGCAGGTCGTCGCTGTCGAGCCCGCCGACTCGCCGCTGCTCAGCGAGGGCAAGGCCGGACCCCACAAGATCCAGGGCATCGGCGCGAACTTCGTGCCCGAGGTGCTCGACCGGTCGCAGATCGACGAGGTGTTCCCGGTGCAGCTCGACGACGCCCTCCGGGTCGCTCGCGACCTCGGCACGAAGGAGGGCATCCTCTCCGGCATCTCGTCCGGTGCGATCGTGCACGCCGCGCTCGAGATCGCGGCCCGGCCCGAGAACGCCGGCAAGCGCATCGTCGCCATCGTGTGCGACACGGGCGAGCGGTACCTCTCGACAGTGCTGTTCCAGGACCTCGCGGACGCCTAGCGTGCGGAGCCGCCGGCGACCGTCCGGGAGAGGCTGACGTGCGGCTGCTCGCGCGGCTGGGCGAGGACGTGGCGACCGTCCGGCAGCGGGACCCCGCGGCGCGGGGGCGGGTCGAGACGGTCGTCGTCTATCCCGGCCTGCACGCGATCTGGGCGCACCGGGTCACGAGTCGGCTCTGGCGGGCCGACGGGCTGCTCCGACTGCTCGGATCCCGGTTCGCGGCTCGCGTGCTCTCGCAGCTCGCCCGCACCGCCACCGGCGTCGAGATCCACCCCGGGGCCGTCATCGGCCGCCGGTTCTTCATCGACCACGGCATGGGCACCGTGATCGGCGAGACGGCCGTGGTCGGCGACGACTGCACCGTGTTCCACGGCGTGACGCTGGGCGGGAAGGGCGGACGCGGAGCCGCCGGCCGCCGCCACCCGACCCTCGAGCGCGGCGTCACCGTGGGGGCGGGGGCGGCCGTGCTCGGCGGCGTCGTCGTCGGGGCAGGCAGCGTCGTGGGCGCCGGGGCCGCCGTGACGCACGACGTGCCGCCCGGGAGCGTCGCCGTCGGCGTGCCCGCGGTCGCACGGCCGCGCGGCGCGTAGCCCGCGCACTGCGCACTGCGCGCCCGTTCTCCGCGAGCGGGGGGGCGAGCTCGTCGTCGCCGCGTCGGGGCCCGGCCCATCGCTCGTGTCGACGATTCAGGTGACTCGTGCGGTCGCCCGACCCGCTGCCGCACGGAGCCGCGGAGCGCCCCCGCGCCTCCTGAGAGCTCGACGCCGCAGCTCGCCCCGAGGGGGAGCCTCGTGGCCGAGTCCTGCGCTGGCCGCCGACGGCCGACGCGCGCCTGCCGGACGTGGCGCGTCGAGGGTTCAGGAGACGGGGCCGTAGTGCGGTCGAGAACCGTTCGCCGCCGCCCGCCAGTGCTTCCGCGTCCTGACTCCTCGACGCTGCGAGCCACGCCGAGCGAGCGGGGACGGCGCCCGCAGCAGCCGCGGCACCCGCAGCGATCGATCCGTGTCAGCAGGCCTCGGCCAGAGTGCGTCGACGGTTCAGGTGATGGAGATGCTGCGGAACGGGCTCACGGCCGTCGATCGAGTCCCTGCACCCACCGCGCCTGAATCCTCGACGTGCGAAGCGTCAGGCCGTGACGCGGTGACGCGCGTTGCGGTGGCATGATGCGCTGGCTCGACGCGGGGCGCCGACTAGGTGCGCGACGCGGCGACTACGCGAGCGGCCGACGCGACGCGGGCATCGCCGCGACGACGCGGTCGTACGAGTTGCCGACCAGGTCCTCGACCATCGTGGCGGGGAGGTCGCCCGACAGATCGAGCGTGATCCAGTGGCGCTTGTTCAGGTGCCACCCCGGCGTGATCTCGGGGTGCTCCGCGCGCAGTTGCTCGCCGTGCTCGGGCACGACCTTGAGCGAGACGCTGGGCGTCTCGGCGTCGACCGGCACGAGCGCGAAGATCTTGCCCCGCACCTTGTACACGGCGATCTCGAAGCCGAAGGGGAACGTCAGCTCGGCCGAGGGCTGCTCGGCGCAGAACGCCTGCACTTCGACGGTCGTCATGGCCATGCGCCCAAGGATGCCAGCTGCCGCCGACATGAGCGGGCACGGGCCCTGCAGCGCAGACGCTCGACGGGGAACGTCGCTTCCGTCGGGCGTCGTCGGCGTCAGGCGTTCGTGAGCTCGCGCTCCTTCGGGGACTCGACCCGCGCCTCCTTCGAGGACGAGCCGAAGCGGTCCTTGAGGCGCAGGGCCGGGCCCTCGACGAACCGGTGCGACAGCCACGCCGTGGCGATGGACGCGGCGATCACGGCGACGATGCCCAGGGCACCCGGGACGACCGGGGTGATCAGCGCGATGAAGAGGACGTGCCAGAGGTAGATCGGGTACGACAGCGCCCGGCCGAACCAGGCGATCGGGCCCAGCGAGAGCACGCGAGCCGGCAGCGACGCGCGGGAGACCAGGCCGCCGATCAGCAGGGCGGACGCCACGGCGACGCCGGGGAGCATCACGGTGAACGTCGTGACGGTCTGCTGCCAGCCGCTGCCGATGAGCGCGAGCGATCCGACGACGCCGGCGAGGCCGACCCACGTGGCGACGGAGCCGAAGCGGCCTCGGAACGCGGCACGGCCCTTCTCCGACCCCATGACGAGCGCGAGCGCGCAGCCAAGCAGCAGCGGGGCGACGTTCAGGACCGGGCTGAAGTAGATGTCGGGGGTCGAGCCGCCCGAGGGTGCGCTGAACAGGAGCCCGGACGCGACGACGGAGGCCACGACGAGCGCCCCGAGCACGGCGACCATGACGCGGCGGGTGGCGACCACGGCGACGAGGAGCATGAGGAGGGGAGGCCAGACGATGTAGAACTGCTCCTCCATCGAGAGGCTCCACATGGGGGAGAACACGCCCTGGGACTCGCCGAAGAACGAGCGGGCGACGTTGCCGGTGTAGGTGAGGGCGACCGCGGCGGCGCCGAGGGCGCTCATGGTCGAGCCCTGGTAGTCGCCGATGAGCCACCAGAGGGCGACGCCGACGACGACGACCGCGAGCAGCGTGGGGTACAGCCGCAGCACGCGGCGCACCCAGAAGCGGCCGAGCCGGATGCGACCCGTGCGGGCGTGCTCGCCGAGCAACAGGGTCGTGATGAGGTAGCCGGACAGGACGAAGAAGACGTTGACGCCGACGAATCCGCTGCCGAAGCCGGGCACGTGCAGGTGGTACAGCACCACGAAGGCGATGGCGATCGTCCGCAGGCCGTCGAGCGGCAGGACGCGGTCGCGGCGCGTCGATGTCGTCGGGGGAGCGAGGGGCATCAGCCCAGTGTGCCTGCTCGACCTCGGATCTGCCCGGGTGCGGGGGACGGCGCGGCCGAGGCCGGGCGGGGTGCGCGCGCGGGTGCGGGTGGGCGAGGGCGGGGCGGCATGCGGCGCAGCCGAGGAGGCGTCGAGGAGTCAGGTGCCGGCGGGGCCGCGCCCCGCTGCGGCTGGCGGGACGACGGCAGGGCGCCGACGACTCCTGAGTCGTCGACGCCCTGCGTCTGCTGTGGCGGGCACGCCGGGCACGGTGCGCGATCACCCGCGCGCCGGCCGACACGCCGGGTGCGTCAGGCCGAGGGGCTCTCGCTGCGCTCCGCGCCTCGCTCGGCCCCCGCGCCCGCGGCGCTGCCGCCACCGGCACCGGCACCCGCACCGGCACCCGCACCCGCCGGCCGGCCGTGGCCGACCCGGCGCGGCAGCGCGAACACGAGCGCGAACGCGACCAGGGCGAACGCGGCGCTGACGCCCATGGCTGCGGCCGCCGCGTCGGTGAACCCGGCGGCGCGCCCCGCGTCCGTGGCGAGCTCGCGGCCGCCGGGCAGCGACCCGAACAGCACGCTGCCGATGATCGCGATGCCGACCGCCGAGCCGATCCGCTGGATCGCCGAGATGACGGCGCTGGCCGAGCCGGCGTCCTGCGGGTCGACGGTCGCGACGATGAACTGCACGTTCGGCGCGATGAAGAAGCCGTTGCCGAGGCCGGCGACGAGCAGCGGCACGAGCAGCAGCCAGTTGGTGAGGTCGGCCGCGTCGACGACGGTCAGGATGACCCACATCGCGCCGAGGCCGAGCGTCACGAGGGCGGTGCCGAGCACGAGCACGTTGCGTCCCAGCTTCTGGGCGAGCTGGTTGCTCTGCGACGACGAGATGATGCTGCCCACCGCGAACGGGATGGCGACGGCGCCCGAGGCGAGCGCGCTGTTGCCGAGACCCGACTGCCAGAGCAGCGAGATCGTGAAGAAGATGCTGGTGAACGCCGCGAAGTAGACGAGGGCCAGCACGACTCCGCCGGTGAACTGCGGGTGCGAGAACAGCTTCGGCGGGACGAGGGGCGTGCGGCCGCGGCGGGTGTAGGCGACCTCCCAGAGGCCGAAGAGCGCGAGCAGCACGAGGCCGCCGGCGATGCTGAGGTACGTCCAGAGCGGCCAGCCCTCGTCCTGTCCCTGGATGAGCGGGACGAGCAGCGCGACGAACGCGCCCGACACGAGCAGCAGGCCGAACCAGTCGAGGCCGCGGTCGGGCCGGGGCACGGACTCGTCGCGACGGGGCAGCAGCACGGCCGCGGCGATCAGGGTGATGATGCCGAAGGGCAGGTTGACGAAGAAGACGAGGCGCCAGCCGTGCTCGTCCCCGAACGCCTGGATCAGCAGTCCGCCGATGATCGGCCCGAGCGCCGACGAGACGCCGATGACGGCGCCCATGATCGCGAACGCCTTGCCGCGTGAGCGACCGGGGAACAGCAGCTGGATGAACGCGGTGACGGCCGGCACGAAGATGCCGCCCGCGAGGCCCTGCACCACACGGAACACGACGAGCTGGTGGTCGCTCGTCGCGACGCCGCAGGCGAGGCTGGCGAGCGTGAAGAGCAGCACGCCGGCGAAGTAGACCCACTTGTGGCCGATGCGGTCGCCGATGCGCCCGGCCGGGATCAGCGTCAGCCCGAAGGCGAGCGCGTAGCCCGAGATGATCCACGAGAGCGTCGACTCCGAGGCGTCGAGGTTCGTCCGGATCGTCGGCAGGGCGACGTTGACGATCGTCGTGTCGAGCAGTGCGATGAACATGCCCAGCAGCAGCGCCGAGAGGGCGAGCCACGACTGGCGTGGGATGGCGGGCGCGGGGGCGGCTGCCCGCGCGGTGGCGTCGGTCATGGTGTGCCTTTCAGGGGGCAGGGTCGGGTGTCCGGCGCGAGGCCGGGAGTGATCCAGGAGGAGAGAGCGGGGGAGACGGAGGAGGCGGTCGTCACCGACCGGGGGAGCCGGGAGTGAGCGCGTGCTTGGCCCCCGCCTCCTCGTCGGCGACGATCTCGGGGAGCGCGTCGACCAGCGTGTCGTGCCAGGCGAGCTCGGCGCGGAGCCGGTGCTCGCGGTGGGCCATGGCGTGCTTCTCGGCGACGGACAGCCAGGGGCTGGCGCGACGGTGGTGCTCGACCTCGTCGTCGAGGAGGCGGCGGACGGCTTCGCGGCGGTCGTGGACCGTCTCGACGAGGTCGCCGACGGCCTCGGGGTCGACGCGCGTCAGGGCCAGGTCGAAGGGGTCGGGGCGCAGCACGACGGTCTCGAGGGCGTGGCGGCGGGACTCGGCGAGGGCTGCGCGTCCGGCGTCGGTGACGGCCCAGACCTGGCGCTCGGGGAAGTTGCCCTCGCGCTCGGTGCGCACGGGGGCGAGCAGGCCCTCGGCGGCGAGGCGCTTGATCGCGCCGTAGAGGCCGCCGACCGAGATGTCGGTCCACTGGTGCACGTGCTCCTGCTCGGCCTGCAGTCGGAGCTGGTGGCCGTGCATCTCGCCGTGGCGCGCGAACGAGTCGAGCACGAAGAGGCGGATGGACGACACCGCGGTACTCTCGCACGAGTAGTCGCCCGGCGTCAAATATCGTGCAGGCCGTGCAGCGTACGTCGCCGGACAGGGCGAGGCGCCCGTCGGAGCCGGGCGGTCGCGCCGGGGGCGACGCGGGGGAGGAGCAGTCGAGGACTCAGGCGCGGGAGGCGGCGAGCTCCGCAGCGTCGCGCATCCCGGGCGCGAGCGCCGGCGAGTCCTGATCGCTCAACAGCGACGCGGCGCGGGCGGGCGCGAGCCCGGCGAAGCACTCCCCGACGGTCACCCCGTGCCCGGGGCGCGAGAGCACGCGGAGCTCGTCGCCGCCCGTGACGTCGCCCGTCGTCACGACCTTGAGGTAGGCCCCTGGCCTGCCCTCCTGCTGGAACCGTCTGACCCACCCGCGCTCGCCGAGACGGCGGGCGAACGTGGCGCACGGGGTGCGCGGCATCGTCACCTCCAGCACCAGCCGTTCACCGACGGCCCAGCGCTCGCCGATGACCGCACCGGTGACGTCGAGGCCCGACGTGCGCAGGTTCTCGCCGAACGAGCCGGGCGCGACGTCGCGGCCCAGCAGGGCGGCGAAGTGGGCGGCGTCCTCGTCGGCGTAGGCGTAGACGGCCTTGTCGACGCCTCCGTGGTGGGCGCGGCTGGCCTGGACGTCGCCGCGCAGTCCGAGCCGCCGCACCGGGACGGGGCCGTCGACCGGCCGCTTGTCGATGGCCGTGACGCCCACGCTGCCGGTGTCGTCGAGGAGGGCGTGGACACGGCAGACGGCGGTGACGAGGGGCATGGCTCCATCGTGCCCGAGCCCCGGACCCGGCGACAAGGACGCCGGAGGCCGGGTCGGGCGGGGCCGCGCGGGGCCGGCCGGGCCGGGCGGGGCCTGACGCGCTGCTCAGGCTGCGCCGATCAGGCCTGGCCCGCTGCTCAGGCCTGGCTGTTCAGCGAGTGCGTCGGGATGCGGTCGCGGTCGTACGTGATCGAGGTGTAGCCGTGCGGAGCGGGCAGGCCGTCGGGGCCGACGTTGACGAAGACGATCGAGTCGATGGTGAGGATGCGCTGCCGCGTCACCATGTTGCGCACCTCGGCCCGCATGGTGAGCGAGGTGCGGCCGAAGGCGGTCGCCCTCAGGCCCATCTCGACGAGGTCGCCCTGCTGCGCGCTCGAGAGGAAGTCGATCTCCGAGATGTACTTCGTGACCACCCGGCCGTTGCCGAGCTGCAGGATCGCGTAGATCGCCGCCTCCTCGTCGATCCAGCGGAGCAGGCTGCCGCCGAACAGGGTGCCGTTGGCGTTGAGGTCCTCCGGCCGGACCCACTTGCGGGTGCGGAAGTTGATCTCGTCGGTGGTCTCGGCGGCGGACGCGAGCGGGTCGCCGGACTCGTCGGGGGCCGGCCTGCGGGGAGCTCCCGGCGTGATGGCATCGGTCATGGGCGCGCTCCGATCGGGTGGCGGGACTGATCAGGCCCGCCGTCCGACCAGTCTAGGCAGCGTCCGCCCGGCCCTGACCTGTCTGGTCCCTCAGCGCGTCACGGGCTCGCGGGCGTGCAGCAGCCCGAGCTCGGCCCGCCGCGGCAGGCCCTCCCAGTCGCCGGCGGCCAGGCACGAGAACGCCCCGGCGGTCGCCGCCGTGCGCAGGCGGTCCGCGACGTCGTGCCCGGCGGCCAGCTCGGCGAGGTAGCCGGCCACGAACGCGTCGCCGGCGCCGACCGTGTCGTGGGCGACGATCGGGACGCCGGGCTGGCTCTTCGTCCGGCCGTCGACCACGGTCACGGCCCCGGCGGCGCCGCAGGTGACGACCACCTCCCGGGAGCCGAGGTCCGCGAGTCGCCGAGCCAGTGCCGCGGCGTCCGTCCGGGCCGCGACGTCGGCGTCCAGCCCGAGCATCATCGCGGCCTCGTCCTCGCCCGCGATGAGCACATCGCACGTGGCGGCGAAGGCGCGGCAGAACGCCGCGGCCTCGTCCCGGGACCAGAGTGCTCGGCGGTAGTTGACGTCGAACGACACGAGGGCGCCGCCGGCCCGGGCCACGGAGGCAGCCCATCCCACCGCCTCCGCCGCCGACGACGAGAGCGCCGGCGTGATGCCCGTCAGGTGCAGCACGTCGGCCCCGGCGATCGTCGCCTCGTCGAGGTCGTCGATCGACAGCCGGGACCCGGCGCTGCCCGCTCGGTAGTAGGTCACGTTCTGCGACGTCGACGTCCGTCGCTCCTTCACCATCAGCCCGGTCGGGGCCCGGTCGTCGACCACGACCCGGACGTCGACGCCCTCGGCCCTGATCTCGCGCTCGACGAGGCGCCCCACGGCGTCGTCGCCGACGCGACCGAACCAGACCGCGTCCACGCCGAGGCGGCTGAGGCCGATCGCCACGTTCGACTCGGACCCGCCCATGCCCAGCTGCATCGTGCCCGCGTGCGCCAGCGGCCCCGGCGTCGTGTTCGAGAACAGCCCCATGGTCTCGCCCATCGTCACCACCCGAGGCCGTCGCGCAGCCGCGGACGAGGACGAGGAGGCGCCGGTCGCGTCGGTCACCGCGCCTCCTCGGCCTCGCCGGCCAGCCCCACGACCCGGCGCGCGCGTTCCTCGAGGGCGCTCGGGGCGCCTCCTGCGAACGCGTCGCGGAGGAGCGGGCCGCCCAGGCTGACCGCCAGGCAGCCGGCGCGGAGCCACGCCGGGACGTCGTCGAGCTCGATGCCGCCCGACGGCACGACCTCGAGGTCGGGGAACGGACCGCGCAGCTGCCCGAGGTAGCCGGGGCCGACCGTGGACGCGGGGAACAGCTTGACGGCCGTGGCCCCGGCCGACCAGCTCGACCAGAGCTCGGTGGGCGTGAGTCCGCCCGGGTAGAAGGGCACGCCCCGGCTCGTGACCGCCTCGGCGAGGGCGGCGCTCGTCACCGGGGTCACGACGTAGGCCGCGCCGCGGTCCACCGACTCGACGGCCTCGGCGACCGTCGTGACGGTGCCGACGCCGATCTCGGCGACGCCCGCGAACCGCTCGACGAGGGCGGGCAGCACGTCGAGGGCGCCCGGCGTGGTGAGCGTCAGCTCGATGCTCTCCACCCCGCCGCGCACGAGCGCCTCGACCACGCGGTCGCAGTCGGCGGGTGCGGGCGCCCGCAGCACGGCGATGACCCTCGACCGCGTCAGGGTGGGGCTCGGGGGCGTCCGCTCGGCGCGGTGCGGCTCGGCCCCGGCGGAGGGTCGCGGCGGACCGGACGAGGAGGAGGTCGAGGTGCTGACGGTCATCGAGTGCCCTTCGCGACGGTGCGGTGGTCATGACCAGTATGACCTGGGTCGGGCGGGGCCTCTCGTCGCGAGCGCGCAGCCGGGAGCGGCGTCGCCGCGAGGGCGTGACGGAACGACCAGCTGTGGCTGACCTGGCTCGGCGCTCGCCGCGGCAGCCACCAGGCCCGGGCGCCCTGCCCGACACGTGCGGCGCGCCCGGCCCGCCCGGCGCGCCCGGCCCGCCCGTCCTGCCCGGCGCCCACCCGTCGACCGTGTCGTGCGCCGGCGTGACGGCTCGTGCCCGCGCCGACCTCACGGACGGGAGTCGGCCGAGCGGGACCCGTGATCGTGCCGTCGCGGTGCATGAGGACACCCGCCTCGACGGCGGCCAGCACCGTGTCCCACTCGCGGGCGATCAGGTCGTAGCTCAGATGGACGGGGATGCGGCGCCGGATGAGCGTCGCCATGTCCTTGCTGAGGTCCGCGTCGAACCGGTCGGCGTGCCACCTGCGGCCGTCGGTCTCGACGCCTAGCACCCCGTTGACCACGAGATCGGTGTGGCGCCCGAAGCCGACGGGCACCTGCGACGTGACGTGGAACCCCGCCCGACGCAGCCGGGTGCGGACGACGCTCTCGAGGATGCTCTCGCTGTCCGCGTCGACCCAGTCGGCGATGCCACGGGCATCCGCCGGCAGGCGCGCGAGCACCTCGGCGAACTCGTCGGCCGAGACGCGTCCGCCGTGCAGCGCCCAGTCGCAGAGGGCCACGGCGATCTCGAAGTCCTCCTCGAGGACCGCCCGGACGAGGGCGTCCTGCACCGCGACGACGGCGACGCCGCCTCGATCTCGTACGTCGATCCCGTCCCAGACCACCCGCGACCGACGACACCGTCGCAGCCTCGCCGCGTTGGGGGCGACGGACACCGCGACCCGGTCGGGCCGCCGCCACATCCAGCCGCCCAGGTGGAACAAGGCCGAGGCGCCGGTGAGGCGACCGCCCACCCGGACCGCCGTGACGCGGTCGTCGTCGGGCGGCAGGTTGCTGTACCAGCCGAGCCGGGGCCGGTGCAGGTCGCCCGAGCGCACGGCGCGGGTCAGGTCGCGATCGGTGGCGCCTGCCCGTCGCAGCTGCCGCCGCGTGGCGAAGCCGCCGGAGTCGCCGACAATGTCGGTGAGCGTCGCGGTGTCCATGTCGACAGCGTGCTGCCCCTCGTGCCCGGGCCGCTCGGCGGAGGGGGCGTGCTGTGGACGGCTGAGCGGACGACCGGCCCGGGGGAGGAGCGGGCACGTCGTCGAGGTGGACGACGGGCACCGGCTCCCACCGTCGACGACTCAGGTGCCGGGCGAGGCGAGCCGCCGGCGGGGCCGGCCTCCGGGCGGTGGCGACGACCGCCTCCTGAGCCCTCGACGGCGGCCGCCGTCGCTCGGCGACGACCGCCGCGTCGAGTAGGCGACGCGGCCGGCCCGGCCGGCCGCCGACCCGGTGGCTAGGTTGGGGCGATGACCGACATCGCCGTGACCGTCCTCCCGTCCGCAGACCAGGGCGGAGGCGCTGGAGCCTGGGGCGTCGCACCGGCCACCCGGGCCGTCGAGGAGGCGGGCGCCCGCCTCGTCGAGCTCGGCCCGGAGACGCGGATGATCGTCGTCGGCGGCCGCATCGACCAGGACGAGCTCCGCCGCGCCGTCGACGAGCACCCGGACGTGTCGGTCGTGCAGCTGCCGAGCGCCGGGGTCGACGCCTACGTCGACACGATGCGCGCCACGCGGCGCGAGGGGCTCGTCTTCACCAGCGCCAAGGGCGCGTACAGCGCGCCGGTCGCCGAGCACGCGCTCGCGCTCACCCTGGCGACGCTGCGGTCGCTGCAGGTCCGTGCCCGGGCGACCTCGTGGGAGGACGAGCAGCGCGGCATCTCGCTGAACGGCTCGCGCGTGCTGATCATCGGCGCGGGCGGCATCGGCACCGAGCTGCTGCGGCTGCTCGGGGTGTTCGACGTCGAGGTGACGATGGTGGTCCGCACCCCGCGGGAGGTCCCCGGCGCCGCGCGCACGGTCACGTCCGCCCAGCTGGCGGAGGTGCTCCCCGACATGGACGTCGTCGTGGTCGCGGCCGCGCTCACCGACGGCACGGCGCACATCGTGGGCGAGGCCGAGCTCGCGGCGATGAAGTCGACGGCCGTGCTCGTGAACATCGCGCGCGGCCCGCTCGTCGACACCGACGCGCTCGTCGCGGCGCTCGCCGCGGGCGAGATCGGCGGTGCCGGGCTCGACGTCGTCGACCCCGAGCCGCTGCCCGACGGGCACCCCCTCTGGCACGAGCCGCGTGCCCTGGTCACCCCGCACCAGGCGAACACGAACGCCATGACCGAGCCGCTCTTCCAGGCTCGCGTCGCCGAGAACGTCCGGGCGCTGGCCGAGGGCGGCGAGCCCGTCGGCGTCGTGGACGTCGACGCGGGGTACTGAGCCGAGCCGCCCGCCGGCCAGCGCGGGGTCGCCGGGGGCGGCGCGGCGCGGGCGGCCTGGCCGGCCAGCCTGCGCGGGGTCGCCGGGGTGCGGCGCGGGCCGCCCCCGTCGAGCACTCAGGCGTCCTGCCCCGACCCGGCGCCACCAGCCGCCGAACGCGCCCGTGCCGCCGCCCACGACCTGAATCCTCGACGGCCCGGCCCGCGTAGCCTCGCCCCATGCCGCGCCTCCGCCCCGCCAGCCCCGCCAGCCCCGCCAGCCCCGCCCGTCCCGCCGGCCGCACCCGCCCGACCCCGTCGTCCGCACGGCTCCCCGACGACCGGTTCCGAGGCCGCATCGCCGGCTTCGGCACGGCCTCCGGCACCCGTGTCGTGATCGGCATGTGGGACGACTCGCCGCTCGGCCGCTTCGCCGACGTGATGCTCGAGGACTCCCGCGGCCACCGCCTCCTGCTCGCCCCGTCGCCCGAGGTCGCCGACTACGTGTCGTCGACCTACTCGTTCGACGAGGTGCGGGTCGTGCCCGTGACGCGGCGACGGGTCGACGGCGGCATCGCCGTGACGGCGGGCGACCTCGACGTGACGCTCGTCGTCGGGCGGATCTCGTGGCTCGGCGCCCTGCTCCGCGCGGTGCCCGCGTCGATCGCGACCCGCCCCGCGTGGCTGGCCCTCGTCGACCCGGTGGCGCGCGTGCTCGTGCGGGGAGCCCGCACGGCCGGCACCGCGGGCGGCGGCCGTCGCGAGTTCTACGGCGTCACGCTCGTCCGCGACCTCGACGCCGTGACGGCGACCCGCGGCGGCGTCGACCTCGGAGCCCTCGCCCCGCTCTCGCCCCCCGTCCGCTTCGGCTTCGGCTCGGCCCCGGCACGGCCGAGCCTCGTCGACGTCGTCAGCACCGTCCGCCGACCGGCCTGACACGAGGAGGTGCGGGTCGGCACGCCCGCACCCGTCGCCTCCCGGCCCGGTCGCCGGGGCCCCCGTGCCGGGGCTCAGGAGGCGCGGGTCGCCGACACCGCGAATTCGGCGTCCCGAAGTTGTCTGATCAGGTCTTTTTCGTCCCGCTGGTGCTGCGGGACGTGGCAGGATCGACGGGTTCCGGGGCGACGACGCCCGCTGTCGCCGTCCTGAGAGGAGCCCGTCGTGAGCTTCTGGGCCCTGCTGTTCATCGCCCTCGGCGTCTCTGCCGACGCCTTCGCCGTCGCCCTCGGCAAGGGGCTCCACATGCGCCGCTTCACCGTGCGGGGCGCCGCCGTCATCGCCGTCACGTTCGGCGTGTTCCAGGCGCTGATGCCCCTGGCGGGCTGGCTGCTCGGCACGGCCTTCGCGCGGTACATCGCCGACATCGACCACTGGATCGCGTTCGGCCTGCTCAGCCTGATCGGCGCGAAGATGCTCTGGGAGGCGTTCCGCGCCGGCGCCGACGACGAGGAGGACGTCGACCGCATCTCGACGCGCGAGCTGCTGCTGCTCGCCGTCGCCACGAGCATCGACGCGCTGGCCGTCGGCGTGACGCTGGCGTTCCTGCCCGTGTCGATCGGCTGGGCCGTCCTGCTCATCGGCGTGACGACCACCGTGCTCACGTTCGTCGGCGTGCTGGTGGGCCACCGCGTCGGAGCACGCTTCGGCAAGCCAGCCGAGATCGCGGGCGGTGTCGTGCTCATCCTGATCGGCACGAGCATCCTGCTCGAGCACCTCGGCGTGCTGGCCTAGCTGCTTCCCGGCCCCGACGGCCCGATGCCCCGACGCCCCGTAGGCCCGGCGGCCCTCAGGGCCCGGCAGCCCGGCGGCCCCACGTCCCTCAAGGCCCCGGCAGCCCGACGTTCCCGCATGCCCCGACGACGGGAGGCGCGGTGCCTGTCGCACCGCGCCTCCTCGTGTCCCGCCGCCGTGTCAGCGGCGGCCGAGACGCCGCTCGCCGCCGGTGCCCAGGGCGTAGGGCAGGCCGTAGTGGGCGAAGACGTCGGCCTCCTGCGAGGCCTCGAGCTCGCCGTCGGTGTCGATGGACGGGGCGTCCTTGACGAGCTTCTTGTCGAACTGCACCTTGAGGTGCTTCGGCGCGACGACCGCGCCGTCGAGCGGCACGAAGAGCAGCTTCTTGCCGACGAGGCCGGCCTGGACCGTCGCGAACGACGGGCTGTCCGACGAGGTGTCGAAGTAGACGCTCTCGAGCTGCCCGATCTTGTCGCCGCTCGGGTCGACGACCGGCAGGCCGATCCAGTCGCGCAGGTTCTCCGCTTCGAACATGTCATCCCTCTCCGCTGCGCGGAACAGGGGCCGGCAGCACGCCTCCGACGGTAGCGGTCCGGCGCGTGCGGGGGCCGTCGAGCACTCAGGTGCGCGCGTCGAGCGGGGCCCCCGCGGCCCGCTCCTGGCACGATGTCGACATGTCCGACCTGAGTCCTCGACACGACGACGCCTCGCTCGCCCGTCCGCGCCCCGTCCTGCTCGTCGTCGACGTGGCCGACGGCGGCCGCGACGACCGGCCTTCGAGGCCGAGCTGCAGCGCCTGACCGCGAGCGTCGTCACCGCGGCCTCCGCCGTCGGCTTCGTCGTCGACCGGGTGCCGGCGGCGCAGCTGCCGCAGGACGAGCTCGACGCACGGCTCGCGGCGGCCGACGCCGTCGTCGTCACCGGGGGAGAGGACGTCGACCCCTCCTTCTACGGCGGCGACGCCGACGACCCGCACCTCGGCCAGACGTTCCCCGCGGCCGACCGAGCGCAGGTCGCCCTCGTGCGGCAGGCGGTCGCCGGGAACACCCCGCTCGTCGGCATCTGCCGGGGCATGCAGCTCGTCAACGTGGCGCTCGGCGGCGACCTGGTGCAGCACCTCCACGAGGGAGGCCACGTGGGCGACGACCCCGCCGACAGCATGGTCGACCACCGCGTCGCCGTCGAGCCCGACAGCCGGCTCGCCCGTGCGCTCGGCGCGACCGAGCTCGACGTGCGCAGCTCGCACCACCAGGCCGTCGGGCGCGTCGGCACGGGCCTCCGCGTCGTGGCCCGCGCGGACGACGGCACCGTCGAGGCGGTCGAGCACGAGGAGGCGCCCGTCTGGTGCGTGCAGTGGCACCCGGAGGACGCAGGGTCGCGCGGCACCGTGCTCACCGACCTGCTCGAGGCGGCGCTGGCCGCACGCCGCGCCTCCTGACCGGCGGACGGTCCGGGCCCGGACCGGATGCCCGCCCCGACCTTGCGGAGGGGGAGGGGGGCCGTGTCACACTGGAGGGACGCCCTCGTCGTGGAGTGGCCCCACCCTGACCGCCCGTCCCATCTGCCGTGACGAGCGCGCCTCGCCTCCCGACACCTCCCGCGTTCTCCTTCCGGGCCTGGTCGTCCTCGCGAGCCCCGACGATGCCTCTTCGTCGTGCGCGCCGTCCCGGCCCGTCCAGGAGGCCCGACCGTGCCCGAGAACACCCCGCGTCCCGACGCCGCCCTCGCCCCTGAGCGCGTGCCGTCGACCTACACCGGCTCGATGCGCGTCAGCGGCATCGAGACGCCCGGACCGCGCCCGACCCACGGCCACGACGGCACGCCGCACGTGCTGACGCCGTCGGCCATCGTCGGCATCGCGGTGCTCGGCCTGGCCACGTTCTTCGCCATCACCACCGAGCTGATGCCGGTCGGGCTGCTCTCGACGATGAGCGCCGACCTCGGCGTCTCGGAGTCGCGCATGGGCATCGTGGTCACCGTCTACGCCCTCGCGGTGGCCCTGCTCGCGCTGCCGCTCACCTGGGCGACGGCCCGCGTTCCGCGCAAGGCCGTGCTCGTGGCGACGCTCGGCGGCTACACCGCCTCGAACCTCATCGTGGCGCTCGCGCCGAACTTCGAGCTGGTCTGCGTCGGACGCGTCGTCGGCGGCGTCGCCCACGCCCTGTTCTTCTCGGTCGCGTCCGCCTACGCGACGCGCATCGTGCCGCCGCGCCTCGCCGGGCGGGCCATCGCCTTCGTCTACTCGGGCAGCTCGCTCGGCTTCGTGCTCGGCGTGCCCGTGGCGACGACGGTCGGCGACCACCTG
This sequence comes from Frigoribacterium faeni, assembly GCF_011761235.1. Classification (GTDB taxonomy): domain Bacteria; phylum Actinomycetota; class Actinomycetes; order Actinomycetales; family Microbacteriaceae; genus Frigoribacterium; species Frigoribacterium faeni_A. The sequence goes on along the minus strand of NZ_JAAOYW010000001.1, from coordinate 1,072,807 downwards.
GGCTGGCGCTCGGCGGTGTTCGCGGTCGCGATCGCCTCCGCGGTGCTCGCCGTGGTCGCCGTGGTGTTCCTCCCGGCGGTGCGGGGCGAGTCGTCGCCGCACCTGGGGTCGGTCACCGCGTGGGCCCGGTCCGGGCTGCTCGCGGTCGTCGTCGCCGACCTGCTGCTCTTCGCCGGGCACTACGTCGTCTACACGTACATCGGCCCGTACCTGGTGACGGCCGGGCTCGGCGAGGACGCCGTCGCGCCCGCCCTGCTCGTGCTCGGGGTCACCGGGATCGTGGGCCTGTTGACGGCGGGAGCGTTCGTCGACCGAGCGCCGCGGCAGACGCTCGTCGCGGCCGTCGCCGTCATGGCCGTGGCCCTCGCGGCCCTGCCCTTCGTCCACGACTCGTTGGTCGGCACGTTCGTGGTCGCCGGTCTCTGGGTCGCCGCGAACGGCACCACCGGCACCCTGTTCATGGCCGCCGCGATCCGCACCGGAGGCGTCAGCCCGGACATCGCCGGAGCCCTCGTCAACGCCGGCTCGAACGTCGGCATCGCCGGCGGGGCCGCGCTCGGCGCACAGGTCTTCGGGATCGGCGGCCTCGGCCTGGGCGCCCTGCCCTTCGCGGCGGCCGTCGTCGTGGGCGCCAGCCTCGTGGTGGTCGTCCTCGCCCGCCGCGGGTTCCCGACCACCGGGCACACGCAGACCACGCTGTCGACGTCGAACCTGCGCACCATCACCTCGTCCGTGTCGGTCGTGACGGAGTCGATCGCGACGGTGCAGGCGGCGCGCACGGGGTCGGTGCCCGCGGGGCCCGCGGTGCGGGGCGGGCGCCGCCCGCGCTGAGCGGGCGCGCGCGAGGCGCGGAGCGCCCGCAGCCGCGCCGACGTCGCGTGTCGTCGCGGTCGCGTCGCGTCGCGGTCGCGTCGCATCAGTCGTGTCGAGGATTCAGGCGCGGTGCGCCGGGCGCCTCCGCGGCGCGGGGCGAGCGCGCGGCTGTCCGCCATCGTCGCCTGAGTCCTCGACGCGTCGACGAGCCCGTCGTCGCGGCCAGGCGGGGCCCGGCCTGGCCAGGCCCGGCTCGACCCCGCTCGCGTGCCCGCCGCCCGCCGCCCGCCAGTCCGCCCCCGCCCAACCCCGCATCGCGTCGACGGTTCAGGCGGGGTCGCCGGGCGCCGCTCCGGTGAGGGGGAGCAGGCTGCACCCGGCCATCGGCACCTGAATCCTCGACGCCTGTCCGGCGCGGCCCGCGCGGGGCGGGCCGCCGGCCCGCGCGCCTCAGCCGCCGACGAGGCCGTTCTCGTACGCGAAGATCACCGCGTGCACCCGGTCGCGCAGCTCGAGCTTGGCGAGCACGCGCCCGACGTGCGTCTTGACGGTCGACTCCGAGAGGAACAGCTCACCGGCGATCTCCGAGTTGCTCAGCCCGCGTCCGATGGCCAGGAGGACCTCGCGCTCGCGCTCCGAGAGGGAGTCCAGCGAGGAGGGACGGCGGGCGTCCCCGGCGTCGGGCAGCCGACCTCGGTACAGGTCGAGCATCGCGCGGGTCACCCGCGGCGAGACGATCGCGTCGCCCGCGGCGACGGTGCGGATGGCCGCGACGAGCTCGGCGGGCGGGGCGTCCTTGAGCAGGAACCCGCTCGCGCCCGCGTTCAGGCCGCCGAACGCGTACTCGTCGAGGTCGAAGGTGGTCAGCACGAGCACGCGGGCCTCGGGGCGGGCCGCGACGATGCGGCGCGTCGCCTCGATGCCGTCGAGTCCGGGCATGCGCACGTCCATCAGGACGACGTCGGGGCGCAGCTCGGCGTCCCGCTCGACGGCCGCGAGGCCGTCGGACGCCTCGCCCACGACCCGCAGCCCTGGCTGGGCGCCGAGCACCATCGCCATGCCGGTGCGCAGCAGGTCCTGGTCGTCGACGAGCATCACGGTGGTGTCGGTCACGGGGCCTCCTCGTGCTCCTCAGGGGATCCGGGCGAACCGCCGTCGCCGACCGCCCCGCCTCCGGCGTCGGCACCCGCCGCGCCGTCCACCTGGCCGGTGCCCGGCAACGTCAGCAGGAGGCGCCAGCCCCGACCGCCGAGCTCGGCACGGGGTCCGGCCTCCAGCGTGCCCCCGAAGAGCGCGGCGCGCTCACGCAGGCCGACGAGTCCGCGCTCCGTCCCGACCGACGCGGCCGGGATCGTGCCCCGGCCGTCGTCGGCGACCTCGACGCTCACCCCGCCCGCAGCCGCGCCAGCCGCACCACCCACCCCGCCCGCAGCCGCGCCAGCAGCACCGTCCGCACCCGCACCGACGTCCACCCCCGCCGCGCGCAGCACCACCGACACCCGTCCCGGCTGCTCGGCGTAGCGGAGGGCGTTCGTCAGCCCCTCCTGCACGGTCCGGAACAGCACCACCTGCACGGCCGACCCCGTCGGCAGCTCGCCGACCCGCGTCAGTGCGACCGGAAGTCCCGCCGACCGGTAGGTCTCGACGAGCGCGTCGAGGTCGTCGAGTCCCGGCTGGGGCGCGAGGGCGGCGGTCTCGTCGCCCTCGTGCAGCACCCCGAGGAGGCGCCTCATGTCGGCGAGGGACTCGCGCCCGACGACGCCGATCTGCCGCACCGCGTCCCGGCTGCGGGCGGGGTCGAGGTCGGCGACCGCCTCCGCCCCGTCCGAGAGGCTGATCATCACGGACATGCCGTGGGCGACGACGTCGTGCAGCTCGCGGGCGATGCGGGCGCGCTCCGCACCCGTCGCGAGGCGCACCTCCTGGTCCCGGTCGCGCTCGAGCTGGGCCGCCCGGTCGAGCAGGGCCGCGAGGTACAGGCGCCGGCTGCGCACGTTCAGGCCGACCAGCACGACGACGACGATGCCGGAGGCCGCTCCCACGGGCGGCTCGAGCTGCGGGACCACCGGCGACGCGACCGCGATGAGCCCCACGACGGCGGCCGCGCAGCCCCACGCCCACCGGGCTCCCCGGTGCACCGCCACGGAGTACAGCGCGATCAGCACCGCCCACGGCAGGGTCACCTGGCCCGTGGCCGTCTGGGCGAGGAGCGCGGCGAAGGCGACGGCCGTGACGACGACGGGCGCCCGGCGACGCGCGAGGAGGCTGCCGTACGAGACGAGCCAGAGCACGTACCAGGGCCACGGCGCGGACGGGACGACGACCCACGTGTCGATCTTGGCGACGCCGCTGACGAGGCCGAGGGCCGCGGCCGCGAGGGCGACGACGACGTCGGTCGCGACGGGGTGGGCGGCGAGGCGTCGGCGGATCGCCCCCGGCGGGCGCAGCGCCTCGACGGCGGAGCCCCCGCCCGGCGCACCGCCGGCGGGGGCTCGGCCCGCGCCCCCGCCGGCCGACGTGGTCAGCTCGGCAGACCCGCCGGCCGCGCCGGGAGACGACGCAGACCCGGGAGCCGAGGAGGCGCGGCGCACGCGCATCTCAGACGTCGCGCCGGACGGTGGCCCAGCCCGCGGCCACGGCCGGGACGACCAGCCACGCGGCGACGACCGCGAGGTCGCGGCCCAGGTCGGCGGCGGGCTCGGTGCCCGTGAACAGGTGGTCCATGGTGCCGCCAGCGTACGTCAGCAGGTACACGGAGAGGTCGGACCCGGCGCCCTGGCTGAGCACGGTCACCGCGAGGGGCAGCACGAACAGCAGGCCGAACACGACCGCGATCGCCGCCGCTGAGTTGCGCAGCAGCGTGGCCATCATCACGGAGACGACGGCGAGCAGCACGAGCCACGCGGCCGTTCCGCCGATGACCTGCAGCACCTCGGGGGCGAGGAGCGAGGTCCGCAGGCCCGTGCTCCACAGCACGGCGGTCGACGCGCCCCAGGCCGCGATCGACGAGACGACCGACAGCACGGCGACGCCGGCCGCGGCCACGAGGGTCTTGGCCGCGAGCACGGGCAGGCGCCGGGGCACGGCCGCGTAGGTGGTGCGGCCCTGGCCGGTCGCGTGCTCCTGGGTGACGACGAGCACCGCGAGCACGGCGACGAAGAGCTGGCCGACGAGGTCGCCGTACGAGATCGTGCGGACGGTGGTCGCGACGCCGTCGGCGAGCGCCCCGGCGGGGTCGGTCGCGTCGGTGGCGGCGACCGAGGCGCCGGCGGCGGCGGTCAGGGCGAAGACGAGCAGCCCGACGAGCGCGGTCGAGCGGAGGGTCAGCAGCTTGGTCCGCTCCGAGTCCACCACGTGGGCGAACGTGAGGCGCGGTGCCCGGTCGAGCGGGCGGAGCAGGGGCGTGGTCGTGGTCATGGTGGTCTCCGAACGAGGGGAAGGGGATGAGGTGGGAGAGCCGCGGCAGTGCGGCCGAGGGCGACCCGGGCGCGGGCCGACGGCGCCGAGCCGGTCAAGGTCTCAGGAGGCGCCGGTCACGACGCCGCCGCGACGCACCTCCCGGGGGCGGCGCGGCCGGTCACACCTGACTGGTCGACCCGGACCGGTACTCGACCGAGTCGTCGGTGAGGCCGAAGAAGGCGTCCTCGAGCGACGGCTGCACCGGCGTGAGCTCGTACAGCAGCACTCCGGCCGGCCCGGCGGCGGCAGCGATCTGCTCCGTGCCGAGGCCGCCCACCTCGAGCCGGCCGTCGGGCAGGTGGGCGACGGTGGCGCCGAGGGGCCGCAGCAGGGCCTCGAGGCGGTCGGCCGCGTCGGTCCGGACGGCGACGCGGTCGCCGCCCGCCCTGGCGATGACGTCCGCGACGGACTCGTCCGCGATGACGCGGCCCCGGCCGAGCACGACGAGGTGGTCGGCGGTCTGCGCCATCTCGCTCATGAGGTGGCTCGAGAGCAGCACGGCCCGTCCCTCGGCGGCGAGCGAGCGGCAGAGCCGCCGCACCCAGACGACGCCCTCGGGGTCGAGGCCGTTCACCGGCTCGTCGAGGACGATCGTGGAGGGGTCGCCGAGCAGCGCGGTGGCGATGCCGAGGCGCTGGCGCATGCCGAGGGAGAAGGTGCCGGCGCGGCGACGTGCGACCGGCTCGAGGCCCGTGAGGGCGATGACGTCGTCGACGCGGCGGTCGGGGATGCCGTGCGTCCGGGCCACGGTGCGCAGGTGGGCGCGGGCGGTGCGTCCCGGGTGGGAGGCGCCGGCGTCGAGCAGCACCCCCACCTCCTGCAGCGGGGCGGGGCTGTCGGCGTACCGACGGCCGTTCACGGTGACCGTGCCCGAGGTGGGCCGGTCGAGCCCGACGACCATGCGCATGGTGGTCGACTTGCCGGCACCGTTGGGCCCGAGGAACCCGGTGACGGTGCCCGGCGCGACGGTGAACGACACGTCGTCGACGGCGAGGGAGGCGCCGTGGCGCTTGGTGAGGTGGCTGGCTTCGATCATGTCCCCGACGCTACGGAGCGCGACGCGCGCCCTCGTCGGAGCGCGGTGCCGTCGTCGTGGTACCGGGGTACCACGTGACGCGGGGCGTCACGGGCCTCGGCCCGCGCCTCCTGCTGTGGCAGTGTCGTCGGGGTGACCGACGACACCGCACCCGAGACCGACGCAGCCCCGGCGGCCGCGAAGAAGCCGCTGATCCTGAACCTGTTCGAGATGAACTGCGTCGGCCACATCACGCACGGCCTCTGGCGGCTGCCCGGCAACCACCGCCGCGAGTACACCGACATCGCCTACTGGACCGAGCTCGCGCGGCTCGCCGAGCGGGGCGGCTTCGACGCGGTGTTCCTCGCCGACGTGCTGGGCACCTACGACGTCTACGGCGACGGCCCCGAGGCGGCGCTGCTCGAGGGCATCCAGGCGCCCGCGAACGACCCGATGCTCGTCGTGCCCGTGATGGCGGCGGTCACCGAGCACCTCGGCTTCGGCGTGACCGCCTCGACCAGCTACGAGCCGCCCTTCGCCTTCGCCCGCCGCATGTCGACCCTCGACCACCTGACCAAGGGGCGCGTCGGCTGGAACGTCGTCACGTCGTACCTGCCCAGCGCGGCCCGGAACTTCGGCCTCGACGCCGAGATCCCGAAGGAGGAGCGCTACGCGCGCGCCGCCGAGTACCTCGACGTGGTCTACGCGCTCTGGGAGGGCTCGTGGGAGGACGACGCCGTCGTCGCCGACCCGACCGCCGACGGCCTGGCCCCCGGCTCGGGCGTCTACACCGACCCGACCAAGGTGCACACGATCGACCACGACGGCCGCTTCTACAAGGTGGTCGGCCCGCACCTGAGCGAGCCCTCGCCGCAGCGCACGCCCGTGCTGTTCCTCGCGACCGCGTCGCCGACCGGCGTCGAGCAGGCCGCGCGCAACGCCGAGGTCGTCTTCACGGGCGGCCGGGCGGTGGCCCGCGTGGCCGAGGCGACGCGCGCCGCCGCCGTCGAGCTCGGCCGGGCCGCCGACGACGTCCGCTTCATCGTGCAGGCGGGGGTCGTCACGGCCGAGACCGAGGAGGCGGTGGCCGAGAAGCTGGCCCGCTACAAGTCGTTCGCCAGCGAGCAGGGCGCGCTCGTGCACCGCAGCGTGCCGTTCGACGCGCTGTCGCACGACCCCGCGACCACGGTGCGCGAGGCGCTCACGGCCGAGGGTCGTCTCGACCACCCGGGAGCCGCCTCCCTGCCCCTCGACATCACCGTCGGGCAGCTCGTGGCGAGCGTCGACGAGGCGTGGGGCGGGGCGTTCTTCGTCGCCGGCACCCCCACGGTCGTGGCGGACGAGATCGAGCGCTGGCTCGACGAGGAGGGGATCGACGGCATCAACCTGCGGCAGTACCACTCGTTCGACACCCTGCGCGACTTCGTCGAGCTGGTCGTGCCCGAGCTGCGGCGGCGGGGCCGGGTGCGCGAGGCGTACGTGCCGGGCGAGACGCTGCGCGAGCGGCTCACGGGAGGCGGTCCGCGCCTGCCCGCGACGCACCCGGCGGCGGCGCACCGGCGCTGACGGGACGGCCGGCGGCAGCGCGCCGGCGGTGACGGGCGGCCCGGAGGCGCCCGCGGTTCGCTACGCGGAGGGGCGGACGCGGTAGCGCGCGGGCACGGTCGGCACGCGCAGCCAGGTCGTGCGGCGCACGCCGTCCGACGAGGTCCACTCGACGAACAGGGTGCCGTGCTCGGCGAGGGCGCCGATCTCGGTCGGGGTGGCGACACCCATCGTCGAGCGGCGACGCAGCGCGTCCGTGCGGCGGGCGACGCCACCGGGCAGGTCGACGACGACGTCGCGGGGCGTCTGGCCGCCGACGCGACGCAGCACGAGGCAGGTGCCGAGGGGCAGGGCAGGGTCGGAGCCGTCGTTCGGCAGGTCGAGCCAGGTGAGCACGAAGACGGGGGCGCGGTGCAGGCGGACCGTGCGCTCGAGGCGGACCCGGCGGTCGTCAGCGAGCTGCAGCGGAGCGGAGGCGCGGACGGCGTCGGTGCCGTGTGCGGTCGAGTCCATCGTGGTGTTCCCCTGGTCGTGGTCGGTCGGCGGCGGTCTCCCGGGGCCTGCACCCAGCGAACCGCGTCCGGGCGTGGGGGACAACGGGGGACGCGGGCCCAGTCCGGGGGGTAGCCGGTCCCCAGTGAGGGGGACACGGCGCCGCCGGCGGCGACCGAGGGCGCTCGCGGCCGGCCTCCGGGCGGCGCCGTCGAGGGCTCAGGCGACGACGCGACGGCCCCGCGGGGCGCCGGGCCGCGCGGGCCCGGGTCGGCGTCGCGACCTGAGTCCTCGACACGGCCGACCGCGGGCGGCCCCGTCGAGGGTTCAGGTCTCGGCGTCGTCGCCCGGCCAGCCGCCGGGCCGCCGCGCGCGCCTCCGCCCGCGCCACCTGAGTCCTCGACGCGCCGCCGCGCGCCCGCCCGCCCGAGCCCGCCGCGGGCCGCGAGGAGTGAGCGCTCACTAGACTGGGCGCCGTCACCGAGTCGAAGGAGTCTCATGCACAACTGGGCCGAGAACGTCGAGTACACGACGACCGACCTCCGCACCCCGACCTCGGTCGACGAGCTGCGCGACGTCGTCGCGTCCAGCCGCCGCGTGAAGGCCATCGGCTCGCGGCACTCGTTCAACCGCATCGCCGACACCGACGGGGTGCTCGTCTCGACCGAGGCGCTCGGCCTGCCGATCGAGCTCGACCAGGCCGCCGGCACCGTGCGCGTGGGCGCCGGCACGACGCACGCCGTCCTCGCCCGCGAGCTGCAGGCCCGCGGTCGCGCCCTGTCGAACCTCGCGTCGCTGCCGCACATCAGCGTGGCCGGGGCCGTCCAGACGGGCACCCACGGCTCGGGGGTGCGCAACCCCGCGCTGTCGTCGGCCGTCGCGGCCGTCGAGATCGTGCGGGCCGACGGCTCGCTCGACGTCGTCCGTCGCGGCGACGACGCGTTCGGCGCCTCCGTCGTGGGCCTCGGCGCCCTCGGCGTCGTCACCGCCCTCGTGCTCGACACGGTGCCGACGTTCGACGTCGTCCAGACCGTGCACCACGACCTCCCTTGGGACGCGGCCCTCGAGCACTTCGACCGCCTCATGGCGCACGCCTACAGCGTCAGCCTCTTCACCCGCTTCACGGGCGACCACGTCGGCCAGGTCTGGGCGAAGGCCCGCGTCGGCGACGCGCCCCTGGCCACGCCGCTCGACCTCGTCGCGCTGGGCGCCCGTCCCGCGTCGGAGGCCGTGCACATGCTGCCCGACACCGCCGCCGACGCCGTCACCCCGCAGCTGGGCGTGCCCGGGCCGTGGCTCGACCGCCTGCCGCACTTCCGCGCCGAGTTCACGCCGAGCGCGGGCGAGGAGATCCAGAGCGAGTACCTCGTCCCCGCCGAGCACGCCCCGGCCGCGGCCGAGGCCCTCCGCGCGATCGGCGAGAGCCTGGCCGACGTCATCTTCGTCAGCGAGATCCGCGGCGTCGCCGCCGACGACGCCTGGCTCAGCCCCAGCGGCGAACGCGACAGCATCGCGTTCCACTTCACCTGGAGGCGCGACACCGAGGCGGTGCTCGCGGTGCTGCCGAGCGTCGAGGAGGCGCTGGCCCCGTTCGACGCCCGCCCGCACTGGGGCAAGGTGGCCACCCTCGACCACGGGGTGCTGCGTCGTCGCTACCCTCGTCTCGACGACTTCGCGGCGCACGCCGCCGCCGTCGACCCGGAGGGCCGCTTCCGCAACGCCCACCTCGACCGCACCGTCTTCGGAGGAGCACCCCGTGCCTGAGACCACCTCGACCGACAGCTCGACCGACGCCCAGACGACGGCCGACGCCCCGACGACCGACGCCCCGACGACGACCGCCGCGACCCTCCCGGTCAGCGGCGCCCGCACGGTGCTCGAGCACGGCCCCTACCGCGCCGAGCTCGCCGGCGTCGGCGCGACCCTGCGCTCGCTGACGCACGACGGCCGCGACCTGGTCGTGCCCTTCGGCCTCGACGAGGTGCGTCCGCTGTACCGCGGCGCCCTGCTCGCCCCGTGGCCGAACCGCGTCGTCGACGGCTCGTGGGAGGACGACGACGGCGTCGAGCGCCAGCTGCCGATCACCGAGGTCGAGCGGGGCCACGCCCTGCACGGCCTCGTGCAGTGGAGCGACTGGGACGTCGACGCGGCCGGCTCCGAGGGGCCGCACCGCGCCTCCCTCGTGACGACGCTCGCGCCGAGCGACGGCTACCCGTTCCGCCTCGAGCTGCGGGCGACCTACGAGCTCGGCGACACGGGGCTCGTCACCACGGTCACCGCGACGAATGTCGGCCAGGGCACGGCGCCGTACGGGGTCGCCCCGCACCCCTACCTCGTCGCGGGCGAGGGGCGCGTCGACGACTGGTCGCTGCGGCTGCCCGCGGCGAGCTACCTCGAGGTCACCGACGACCGCCTCGTGCCGACCGGCGTGCACGGCGTCACCGAGCGAGAGGGCTTCGACTTCCGCGAGGCGCGCGTCGTCGGCGACCTGTTCGTCGACCACGCGTTCACCGAGATCGAGGGCGGGCCCGACGGGCGTGCGACGGTCGAGGTCGTCGCCGGCGACGGGCGCGGGGTCGCCATGTCGTGGGCCGTGTCCGAGCTGCCCTGGGTGCAGGTGCACACGGGCGACCGGCCCGAGCCCGAGCTCGACCGCCTCGGCCTCGCCGTCGAGCCGATGACCTGCCCGCCCGACGCCTTCACGAGCGGGGTCGACCTCGTCCGCCTCGCGCCGGGGGAGTCGCACACGGCGTCGTGGACCATCGCGGCGATCTCCTGACCGCCACCGTCTGACCCCGTCGCCTGACTCGGTCGCCGAACCCGAGGAGGCGCGGCGCGGCCCCGCAGGCCAGGTCGCCCCCGCGGGCGGCCCTGGCCCCGAGGGGGCGCGCCGAGGGCCCGCAGGCCGGGTCGCCTACGCGCTGAGCGGCTCCGCCCCGAGCGGCGCCGTCTGCCACGTGACCGCCGAGACGGCGCCGAGCGACCAGCGCGCGAGCACGCCCTCGAGGGCGCGGCGCGTGCGCCGGCCGGCGAGCTCGTCGCGGACGACGACGTCGAAGCGCAGCATGTCGGGCAGCTCGGTGAGCAGCACGGTGCCCGCGTCGGCGAGCTGCACGAGGTACTGGCCCTCGTCGACCCGGGCGGTCGTGTGCTCGGCGAGCAGCCGCCGCGACAGCCAGAACAGTCCGGCGCTGTCGTGCGCGGTGTGGACGGTGGCCGTGACGGTCATCATGGGCACATGGTGCACCGCGTTCCGCTCAGGCCCGTGAACGGCGTGTATCCGGCGTGTGAACCCTGACCCCCGTGTGCGCGACTTGACATCGGTCACGGCCTCGTTCATAGTTGCCCCGGACCACAGATGTGAGCGCTCACATGAAACGGTCACATCGCCCGGCACCGCTCGGCGCGGCCACCGCACCCACGGCCCGCTCCACGGTACGGTCGGCACCCGAGACACACCCAGCGCAGCCGCACCCGCGACACACCACCTGACGAAGAGGTCACCCGTGAACCGCACCGCACCCGCCGCCCCGCACGCCGGCGCACCCGCCAGCCACCGCGTGCCCGCGTCGCCCGACGCGACCGTCGCCCCGTCGGCGACCCGCGCCTCCTCGGCCCTGCCGACCCGCGCCTCCTCGGCCCGCGCCACCTCGCCCGCCTAGGCCCCCAGCTCCGGCGCGCCTCACCGCGCGTCGGCCGGCCCGACACGACCCCGGTCGCGTCCCGCCGCACCCCGGCCCGGTCCCGCGACGTCCTGCCGCCCGGCCAGCCGATCCCTGCACCACCCCACAGCACCACCATCCGTCATCGACGACGCCGTCGAGATGACACGGACACGAAGGAATCCCCGTGAACAACAAGAAGCTCCTCGTCGGCATCGTCGCCGCAGGCCTCGCCGTCTCCCTCGCCGGCTGCGCCGGCGGCGGCGGCCGTGGCGCCGACAGCGGCAGCGGCAGCGACAGCGGCGACAACGCCGGTGCCCTGGTCGGCGTCGCGATGCCCACCAAGGTCTCCGAGCGCTGGATCAAGGACGGCGACGCCGTCAAGAGCGCGCTCGAGGACAAGGGCTACAAGGTCGACCTCGAGTACGCCGACAACAAGATCCCGCAGCAGGTCCAGCAGGTCAGCAACATGATCACCAAGGGCGCCAAGGTCCTGATCGTGGCGTCGATCGACGGCGGCTCGCTCAGCGACCAGCTCGACTCGGCCGCCAAGGCCGGCATCGAGGTCATCTCGTACGACCGCCTGCTGACGGGCAACGAGAACGTCGACTACTACGTGTCGTTCGACAACTACAAGGTCGGCGTCGACCAGGCCACGAGCCTGCTCACCGGCCTCGGCCTCGCCGACGCCGACGGCAAGAAGGTCGACGGCGCCGAGAAGAAGACCATCGAGGTCTTCGCCGGCAGCCCCGACGACAACAACGCCAACTTCTTCTTCGGCGGCGCGATGGACACCCTCAAGCCCTACCTCGAGGACGGCTCGCTCACGATCGGCTCCGGCCAGGACCAGTTCACGCAGGCCGCCACGCTGCAGTGGGACCCCGCCACCGCCAAGGCGCGCATGCAGAACCTGATCGCCTCGACCTACTCGGGCGGCACCAAGCTCGACGGCGTGCTCTCGCCCTACGACGGCATCTCGATCGGCATCATCTCGGCGCTCGAGGGCGCCGGCTACGCCAGCGACGCCCTCCCGGTCGTCACCGGCCAGGACGCCGAGGCCGCCTCGGTCAAGTCGATCATCGCCGGTCAGCAGTACTCGACCATCTACAAGGACACCCGTCAGCTCGCCGACCAGTCCGTCGTGATGGCCGACGACATCCTCAACGGCAAGACGCCTGAGACGAACGACGACAAGACGTACGACAACGGCGAGAAGGTCGTCCCGACGTACCTCTTCCAGCCCACGATCGTCACGAAGGACAACTACAAGGAAGTCCTCGTCGACAGCGGCTACTACACCGAGGCCGACCTCAAGTAGGTCCCCCTCCCTCGGGACGCAGGAGGTGCGGTGCAGCCGCCCCGCACCTCCTGCGTCCCACCGCACCGCCCCACCCCATGCACGAAAGAAGGAACACGTGGCGAACACGATCCTCGAGATGCGCGACATCACGAAGACGTTCCCCGGCGTCAAGGCCCTGCAGGACGTCACGCTGGAGGTCGAGCGCGGCCAGGTCCACGCGATCTGCGGCGAGAACGGCGCCGGCAAGTCGACGCTCATGAAGGTGCTGTCGGGGGTCTACCCCTCGGGTTCCTTCGACGGCCAGATCCTGCTCGACGGCCAGCCCGTCGACTTCAAGAACATCAACGACTCCGAGGCCGCGGGCGTCGTCATCATCCACCAGGAGCTCGCGCTCAGCCCCTTCCTGTCGATCGCCGAGAACATCTTCCTCGGCAACGAGCAGGCCAAGGGCGGCTTCATCGACTGGAACAAGACGAACCTCGACGCGGCCGGCCTGCTGGCCCGCGTCGGCCTGCGCGACAACCCCGTCACGAAGGTGACCGACATCGGCGTCGGCAAGCAGCAGCTCGTCGAGATCGCCAAGGCGCTCTCGAAGCGGGTGAAGCTGCTCATCCTCGACGAGCCGACGGCCGCCCTGAACGACGACGACTCGGCCCACCTGCTCGACCTGATCAAGAGCCTGCAGGGGCAGGGCATCACGTCGATCATCATCAGCCACAAGCTCAACGAGATCAAGGCGATCGCCGACAAGGTCACGATCATCCGCGACGGCAAGACGATCGAGACCCTCGACATGCACGCCGGCGAGGTCACCGAGGACCGCATCATCAAGGGCATGGTCGGCCGCGACCTCGAGAGCCGCTACCCGGCCCACGAGTCGCACGTCGGCGAGGAGCTGCTGCGCATCGAGGACTGGACGGTGCACCACCCGCTCGACGCGACCCGCGAGATCATCCACCAGGCGAACCTGAACGTCCGGGCCGGGGAGATCGTCGGCATCGCGGGCCTGATGGGCGCCGGCCGCACCGAGCTCGCCATGAGCGTCTTCGGCAAGAGCTACGGCACCGGCATCTCGGGCACCGTCTACAAGCGGGGCGAGAAGATCGACACGAGCACGGTGAGCAAGGCCATCGCGGCCGGCATCGCCTACGCCACCGAGGACCGCAAGAAGTACGGCCTCAACCTGATCGACGACATCACCCGCAACGTCTCGGGCTCGGCCCTGCGCAAGCTCGCGAAGGCCGGCTTCGTCAACAGCTCGGAAGAGAGCACGGTCGCCGAGAAGTACCGCAAGAGCATGAACATCAAGGCGCCGAACGTGGCCGCCCTGACGGGCAAGCTCTCGGGCGGCAACCAGCAGAAGGTCGTGCTGTCGAAGTGGATGTACACCGACCCCGACGTGCTCATCCTCGACGAGCCCACCCGCGGCATCGACGTCGGCGCCAAGTACGAGATCTACACGATCATCAACCAGCTCGCGGACGCCGGCAAGGGAGTGATCGTCATCTCGAGCGAGCTGCCCGAGCTGCTCGGCATCTGCGACCGCGTCTACACCCTCTCGGAGGGCCGCATCACGGCCGACGTGCCGATCGCCGAGGCGACCCCCGAGTTCCTCCTGAAGTACATGACCCTCGAACGAGAGAGCCCCGTCAATGAGCGCGCCTAGCCCCACCCAGGCCACCGACCCGAAGCCCACGGGCGGGTCGCCCACCTCCCGTCAGCCGCAGAGCGGCTCCGGCGGGAACCCCCTCCTCGGCGCGGTCTCGTACCTCGGCGGACAGCTTCGCCAGATCGGCCTGTTCATCGCGCTGATCGTCATCGTGCTGTTCTTCCAGATCACGACGAACGGCATCACCCTGGCGCCGATCAACGTGTCGAACCTGGTGGTGCAGAACAGCTACATCCTGATCCTCGCCATCGGCATGGTGATGGTGATCATCGCCGGGCACATCGACCTCTCGGTCGGCTCGATCGTGGCGTTCACGGGCGCCATGGCCGGCGTCATGATCACCCAGTGGGGCCTGCCCTGGCCGGTCGCCGTCGTGCTGTGCCTGGTGCTCGGCGGACTCGTCGGCGCGTGGCAGGGCTTCTGGATCGCCTACTTCGGCATCCCGGCGTTCATCGTCACCCTGGCCGGCATGCTCGCGTTCCGCGGCGCCGCGCAGATCGCCCTGCAGAACCAGCAGATCTCGCCCTTCCCCCAGGGGTTCCGCGACATCGGCTCGGGCTTCTTGCCCGCGTTCGGCACCACCGGCTACGAGCCGCTCACGCTCGTGCTCGGCCTGATCGCCTCGATCGCCCTGATCGGCACCGGCCTGCGCGGTCGTGCGACCCGTCGCAAGTACCAGCTCGAGGACGAGCCGTTCCTCTGGTTCATCACGAAGATGGTCTTCACCGTCGCGCTCGTCATGTACATCGGGTTCCTGCTCGCCAGCTACTCGGGCACCCCGATCGTCCTGGTCGTGCTCGCCGTGCTCGTGGTCGTGTACTCGACCGTCATGAAGAACTCGGTGTTCGGCCGCCACGTCTACGCCATCGGCGGCAACCTGCACGCCGCCGAGCTGTCCGGCATCAAGACCAAGCGCGTCACGTTCCTGCTGTTCGTGAACATGGGCGTCATCTCCGCCCTCGCGGGCCTGGTCTTCACCGGCCAGCTGAACCTCGCCAGCCCCAGCGCCGGCAACGGGTTCGAGCTCGACGCCATCGCGGCCGTCTTCATCGGCGGCGCGGCGGTCACGGGCGGCATCGGCACGGTCACCGGCGCCATCGTCGGCGGCCTGATCATCGGCATCCTGAACAACGGCATGTCGATCCTCGGCGTCGGCACCGAGTACCAGAGCCTCATCAAGGGGCTCGTGCTGCTCGCCGCGGTCGCGTTCGACGTCTTCAACAAGCGTCGCGCCGCCTCCAGCGGCAAGTAACCAGCAGCACGGCGAGGCTCGTCGACCGGTCGGTCGGTCGACGACTCAGGAGGCGCGGCCCAGGGGGGACCGCGCCTCCGTCGTCTCCGGGCGACGCCGTCGCCCGTGCCTGAGCGCTCGACGTCGCCCGCCCTCGCCCGGCCTCGCCCGCCCGCCCTCGCACCCCGTCGCCCGCCGCCGCCGCACCACGGCTGCCCGGACCCGCCGACCTTAGGATCAGACAGTGGCAACCCTCTTCGACGTCGCGGCCGTGGCCGGCGTCTCGCACCAGACGGTGTCGCGAGTCGTCAACGGCGACCCGACCGTCCGGCCCGCCACGAAGGCCAAGGTCGACGCCGCGGTCGAGAAGCTCAGCTACCGGCCGAGCCTCACGGCCCGAGCGCTCGCCAGTCGCAAGACCCGGTCGATCGGCCTGATCAGCACCGGGTTCCCCTTCTACGGCCCGTCCAGCACGATGCACGGCTTCAACGGCGCCGCGCGCCGGGCCGGCTACCAGGTGTCGATGGCCACCCTCGACGGCGACGACACCCGGGCGGTCGAGCAGGCGGTCGACGCCTTCGTCGGCCAGGCCGTGGCGGCCATCGTGCTCATCGCCCCCGACGCCGAGGCGCTCGACGTGCTCCGCTCCTCCCGCGTGTCCGTCCCGCTGGTCACCGCCGACAGCGTCGCCGACGACGGCCACCACGCGGTGTCGATCGACCAGGCGGCCGGTGCCGAGCTCGCCGTCGAGCACCTGGCCGCGCTGGGGCACCGCTCGGTCGCGCACGTGGCGGGGCCCGAGGCCTGGATGGACGGCCGCGACCGCGAACGGGGCTGGCGCCGGGCGTGCGAGCGCCTGGGGCTCGAGCCGGGTCCGCTGCTGCGCGGCGACTGGACCCCCGCCTCCGGCCACCGGCTCGGCGCCGAGCTCGCCGCCCGCGGCGACGTCACCGCCGTCTTCTGCGCCAACGACCAGATGGCGCTCGGGGCCGTCCACGCCCTCGGCGACGCCGGCCTCGACGTGCCGCGCGACGTCAGCGTCGTCGGCTTCGACGACGTCCCCGAGGCGGCCCACTACCTGCCGCCGCTCACGACCGTGCGCCAGGACTTCGAGGCGCTCGGCCGCCGGATCATGGACACGGTCGAGGCGGTCCTCGCCGGCGACGACGAGGCCGTCGCGCCGATGCGGCCCGAGCTCGTCGTGCGTCGCTCGACCTCGGCTCCGCGCGGCTGAGCCCGCTCGCCGACGGCCCGTCCGCGTTGCACGCGGCGCCTCGGCCGTGCGACAATGTGAGCGCTCACTTTCGCGTGGGCACCCCACTCGACCCGCTCCTCCGGGGCATGCACCACCAGGACAAGGACGTTCCATGGCAGACACCACCGCCGCGCCCGACGCACACGTCGTCGGCGTCGACTTCGGCACGCTGAGCGGACGGGCGGTCGTCGTCCGCGTCTCCGACGGCGCCGAGCTCGGCACCGCCACCCACGAGTACGCGCACGCCGTCGTCGACCGCACCCTCCCCACCAGCGGCGAACGCCTTCCCGCCGAGTGGGCGCTGCAGGTGCCGAGCGACTACGTCGACGTGCTCAAGAGCGCCGTGCCCCGGGCACTGGCCGCCTCGGGCGTCGACCCGGCGTCCGTCGTCGGCATCGGCACGGACTTCACGGCCTGCACCATGGTGCCGACGACCGCCGACGGCACGCCCCTCAACGAGCTCGAGCAGTTCGCCGACCGCCCGCACGCCTACGTCAAGCTGTGGCGCCACCACGCGGCGCAGGGCCAGGCCGACCGCATCAACGAGCTCGCCCGCGAGCGCGGCGAGTCGTGGCTGCCCCGCTACGGCGGGCTCATCTCGAGCGAGTGGGAGTTCGCCAAGGGCCTGCAGCTGCTCGAGGAGGACCCCGAGGTC
Source organism: Frigoribacterium faeni (assembly GCF_011761235.1). Taxonomy (GTDB): domain Bacteria; phylum Actinomycetota; class Actinomycetes; order Actinomycetales; family Microbacteriaceae; genus Frigoribacterium; species Frigoribacterium faeni_A. Next base: position 1,055,711 of record NZ_JAAOYW010000001.1, on the reverse strand, counting down.
TACGCGGCGACCGAGCACTGGGTGGAGGCCGCCGACTGGATCGTCTGGCAGCTCAGCGGACGGTACGTGCGCAACGCCTGCACCGCCGGCTACAAGGGGATCCTGCAGGATGGCGAGTACCCGAGCCGCGAGTTCCTCGCCGCGCTGAACCCCGACTTCGCCGACTTCGCCGAGACCAAGGTCGCCCACGAGATCGGCGCGCTCGGCGACGCCGCCGGCACCCTCTCCGCCGAGGCCGCGGCGTGGACCGGCCTGCCCGAGGGCATCGCCGTCGCGGTCGGCAACGTCGACGCGCACGTCACCGCCCCGGCCGCCAAGGCCACCCAGCCCGGCCAGATGGTCGCCATCATGGGCACGAGCACCTGCCACGTGATGAACGGCTCCGAGCTGGCCGAGGTCCCCGGCATGTGCGGCGCCGTCGACGGCGGCATCACCGACGGCTTCTGGGGCTACGAGGCGGGCCAGTCGGGCGTGGGCGACATCTTCGCCTGGTACGTGCGCAACCAGGTGCCGCAGTCGGCCGTCGACGCGGCCGAGGCCGCGGGCACCAGCGTGCACCAGTACCTCACCGACCTCGCGTACGAGCAGCCCGTGGGCGCCCACGGGCTCGTCGCGCTCGACTGGCACAGCGGCAACCGCTCGGTGCTCGTCGACCACGAGCTCAGCGGCGTGATCGTCGGGCAGACCCTCGGCACCGCGCCCGAGGACGGCTACCGCGCCCTGCTCGAGGCCACGGCCTTCGGCACGCGCCGCATCGTCGAGGCGTTCAACGACTCGGGCGTTCCCGTCACCGAGTTCATCGCCGCCGGCGGCCTGCTCAAGAACCGCCACCTGATGCAGACCTACAGCGACGTGCTGCGCATGCCGATCTCGACGATCCGCAGCGAGCAGGGCCCCGCCCTCGGCTCGGCGATCCACGCCGCCGTCGCGGCCGGCGCCTACCCGGACACCCGCGTGGCGTCCGACGCGATGGGCAGCGTGGACCGCGCCTCCTACACGCCCGACCCCGCAGCCGCCGACGCCTACGACGCGCTCTACGCCGAGTACCTGCTGCTGCACGACTGGTTCGGCCGCGGCGGCAACGACGTCATGCACCGGCTCAAGGCCATCAGCAGGGAGGCGCGGGGCGGCTCGAGCGCGCCGGTCGCCGAGCCCGAGGCGCCCGCCGCCTCGTCGGCCTCGTCGGCCTCGTCCGCGGACGCCGCGGGGGTGACCGCGTGAGCTTCGTCGACCGCGCCACCGAGTCGGCCATCGACGCCACGCGTCGCGCCGTCTGCGACCTGCACGCCGAGCTGACCCGCTACGGCCTCGTCGTCTGGACGGGCGGCAACGTCTCCCAGCGCGTGCCCGGCACGAACCTGTTCGTGATCAAGCCGAGCGGCGTCGACTACGACGACCTGACGCCCGAGAACCAGATCCTCTGCCACCTCGACGGCACCGTCGTCGCGGGCAGCCCCGGCAGCGAGCGCAGCCCCTCGAGCGACACCGCGGCGCACGCCCACGTGTACCGGGCCATGCCGAAGGTCGGGGGAGTGGTGCACACGCACTCGACCTACGCCACGGCGTGGGCGGCCCGCGGCGAGTCGATCCCGTGCGTCATCACGGCCATGGCCGACGAGTTCGGCGGCGAGATCCCCGTCGGTCCGTTCGCGATCATCGGCGACGAGTCGATCGGCGAGGGCATCGTCGCGACCCTCGAGGGCCACCGCAGCCGTGCCGTGCTGATGCAGAACCACGGCGTCTTCACCATCGGCAAGGACGCCCGCGACGCCGTCAAGGCCGCCGTCATGACCGAGGACGTCGCCCGCACCGTGCACCTCAGCCGCCAGCTCGGCGAGCCCCTCCCCATCCCGCAGGAGAGCATCGACGCCCTCTTCGACCGGTACCAGAACGTCTACGGCCAAGCGCCAGCAGGAGAACTCCAGTGACCACCGAACCCACCACCGCCCCCGTCGACCCCGCCGCGTTCCTCGCGTCGAAGCAGGTCTGGTTCCTCACCGGCAGCCAGGGCCTCTACGGCGAGGAGACCCTCCGCCAGGTCGCCGAGCAGTCGCGGGCCATCGCCGACGAGCTGGCCGCCGCCTCCGACGTCCCGGTCGAGCTCGTCTGGAAGCCCGTCCTCACCGACGCCGAGACGATCAAGCGCACGATGCTCGAGGCCAACCTCGACGACTCGGTCATCGGCGTGACCGCGTGGATGCACACCTTCAGCCCGGCCAAGATGTGGATCGGCGGCATCGACGCCCTCCGCAAGCCGCTGCTGCACCTGCACACGCAGGCGAACGTCGAGCTGCCCTGGGGCGAGATCGACTTCGACTTCATGAACCTCAACCAGGCCGCGCACGGCGACCGCGAGTTCGGCTACGTGCAGACGCGCCTCGGCGCCCCGCGCAAGACCGTCGTCGGCCACGTCAGCGACCCCCGCGTGCAGCGCCAGGTCGGCACCTGGATGCGCGCGGCGGCCGGCGCCGCCGCGATGCGCTCGCTCAAGCTCGCCCGCTTCGGCGACAACATGCGCTTCGTCGCCGTCACCGAGGGCGACAAGACCGAGGCCGAGCTCGCGTTCGGCGTGCAGGTCAACACCTGGGGCGTCAACGAGCTGGCGGAGGCGGTGGCCGCGGCCCCCGAGACCGCGGTCGACGACCTCGTCGCACTCTACGAGCGGGAATACGACGTCGTCCCCGAGCTGCGGGCCGGGGGCGAGCGCCACCAGTCGCTGCGCGACGGCGCCGCGATCGAGATCGGCCTGCGCACGTTCCTCGAGGCAGGCGGCTTCGGCGCCTTCACGACGAACTTCGAGGACCTGGGCGCGCTGAAGCAGCTGCCCGGCCTCGCGGTGCAGCGCCTCATGGCCGAGGGCTACGGCTTCGGCGCCGAGGGCGACTGGAAGACCGCGGTGCTGGTGCGCGCCGCCGCCGTGATGGGCGCAGGGCTGCCGGGGGGCGCCTCCTTGATGGAGGACTACACCTACCACCTCGTGCCCGGTGCCGAGAAGATCCTCGGCGCCCACATGCTCGAGGTGAGCCCGTCGCTGACGGCCGGCCGCGCCTCGCTCGAGGTGCACGAGCTCGGCATCGGCGGCAAGGACGACCCGGTGCGCCTGGTCTTCACGGCCGACCCGGGCGAGGCCGTCGTCGTCGCGATGAGCGACGTGCGCGACCGGTTCCGCCTCACGGTCAACGTCGTCGACGTCGTCGCGCCCGACGCCGACCTGCCGAACCTGCCCGTCGGCCGCGCCGTGTGGGAGCCGCGTCCGTCGTTCGCCGTCTCGGCCGAGGCCTGGCTCACCGCCGGCGCCGCGCACCACACCGTCATGTCGACCGCGGTCGGCCTCGAGGCGTTCGAGGACCTCGCGCGCATCCTCGAGACCGAGCTGCTGGTCATCGACGAGCACACCACCATGCGCGAGTTCACGCGCGAGGTGCGCTGGAACGCGGCCTACCACCGCCTGGCGCGCGGGCTGTAGCCCGAGCCGGGCGCCGAGGAGGCGGTCCGTGCGGTCCCGAGGGGCGGCGCGGGCCGCCTCCGCCGCGTCGTGGCGGGGCGCGGTGGTGCCGTCGAGCCGGGGTGCCGGGGCGCCGGGGTGCTGGGGCGCCGTCGAGCACTCAGGCGACGTCGTCGCGGGCGTGCCGGGCCGCGTGCCCCCCGGGCGGACCTGGCCGCCGTCACCTGAACGTTCGACGAACACCGCGGACGGGGCGGCCGCGCGGGCGCATGCTCGGGTCATGTCGATGTCCGAGCCCTTCCAGCCGAACCTGCCCGAGCCGTCCGACGCCGGGGACGTCGTCCCCGACGACGACCTCACGATCGACGGCGGCCTCGCGGCCGACGCCGACGCCGACGACCGCGACGACGCCTCGGCCGCTCCCGGGTCCGCGTCGGCGGACGAGGACCTCGACGTCGACGGCACCCCGGTCGCCGAGGGCGAGTCGGGGGCGGACGACGACCTCGCCGGCCTGCCCGAGAACCCGCTCTTCCGCACCCCCGAGCCGGGCGACCGGCTCAGCCCGGACGACCTCGAGCAGTAGCGGCGGGCCTCCGGGCAGGTCCGCGACCTGGCTCGGGAACACCGCCCGCGCCTCCGTGGTTGCAGACCCCATGACCGTTCCCCTCTCGATCCTGGACCTCGCCCCCATCGCTCCCGGAGAGACGGCGCGCGACAGCTTCGCGGCGTCCGTCGCCCTCGCGCAGCAGGCCGAGAAGAGCGGGTACCGGCGGGTCTGGTACGCCGAGCACCACAACATGTCGTCGATCGCGTCGAGCGCGACGTCGGTGCTCATCGCGCACGTGGCGAGCCAGACGTCGACGATCCGCCTCGGCTCGGGCGGCGTCATGCTGCCGAACCACTCGCCGCTCACCATCGCCGAGCAGTTCGGCACCCTCGAGACGCTGCACCCGGGTCGCATCGACCTCGGCCTCGGGCGGGCGCCGGGCAGCGACCAGGCGACGTTCCGCGCCCTGCGGCGCGACCCGGCCTCGTCGGAGCGGTTCCCGCAGGATGTCGTCGAGCTGCAGGCGTTCCTCGCCGGCCAGTCGCGCGTGCCGGGCGTCAGCGCGACGCCGGGGGCCGGCACCGAGGTGCCGCTGTACATCCTCGGCTCGTCGACCTTCGGGGCGCAGCTCGCCGCGGCGCTCGGACTGCCCTTCGCGTTCGCCTCGCACTTCGCGCCCGACATGCTGCACGACGCCGTCGCGATCTACCGCCGCGAGTTCCAGCCGTCGACGCAGCTCGACGCGCCGTACGTGATCGCGGGCCTCAACGCGATCGCCTCGGACGACGCCGACGAGGCGCACCGGCAGTTCGCGGACGTCAAGCGAGCCCGCCTGCTCATGCTGCTGCGCCAGAGCGGTCAGATCACCGTCGACCGCACCTTCGGCGACGACGAGCTCGACCACCTGCTGCGCACCCCGGTCGGCGGGCACGTGGCCAGCATGACGACCTTCACGGGCGTCGGCACGGGCGAGCAGGTCGCGGACTACGTGGCCGAGTTCGCCCGCAGCGCCGAGGCCGACGAGGTCATCGTCGCGCACTCGTCGCTCGCCACGTCGGACCGCCTGCGCTCGGTCGAGCTGCTCGCCGACGCGCACGCCCGCGTCGCGGCGTAGCCCGCGACCCGGGGCGGCCGCCGCGTCGAGCACTCAGGTGCCGGCGTCGGCGGCGGCCCTGCCCGTGGCCGTCGCGCCCGGGTGACGGCGACGTGACCTGAATCGTCGACGCCGCGACGCGCGGCGCGGCGGCATCGCCGTGCGCCGTGTGCGTGTCGAGGTTTCAGGCGCACGCGTCGCGCTCGGCCTTGCCCGCGGCCGTCGCGCCCGGGTGCCGGCGACGTGACCTGAATGGTCGACGCAGTGCCGTGCGGCGAGGTGTCGGCAGCGATGTCCGCCGCGGGCGTGTCGAGGTTTCAGGTGTGTGCGTCGCGGGCGGGTCCGCCGGCGGGCACCGTGCCCGTGTCACGGCGACGTGACCTGAATGGTCGACGCGGCGCGGCGCGGGGCGGTGCGGCATCGCCGTCCGCCGTGTGCATGTCGAGGTCTCAGGCGCGCGCGTCGCGGCCGGCCCTGCCCGCGGGCGTCGCGGCCGGGTGACGGCGACGTGACCTGAATGCTCGACGCCGCGACGCGCGCCGAGCCGCGGCGCAGCGGGGCACGGCGGCCGGACGCCGAGGAGGCGCGGGCCCTGTCGGACCCGCGCCTCCTGTGACCGTGCCGTTGGGCTTACAGCCCCGAGTGGTCGATCAGCACGCGGCGACGGCGGCGAGCGACGAGCACCGTGCCGGCGCCCGCGAGCAGCAGCGCCAGGACGAGGGCGGGCAGGGCCTCCGAGCCGGTGAAGGCGAGGGGGCCGGAGCCCGCCGTGCCCGCACCGCCGGCACCGGCGGCCGTGCCGGCCCCGGTGCCCGAGCCCGAGCCGCCGGCCGCGCCGCCCGGGGCGGGGTCGGCCGGCGCCGGGGCGACGGGCGCCTCGACCACCGAGACGACGGCCTGCCGGGCGGTGCCGGTCTGCACGCCGGTCACCGTGACCGTGGCGTCGCCGAGGGTCTGGGACGCGGTGACCGTGAAGGTCGCGACGCCGTCGATGACGTCGACCGTGCCGAGGTCCAGGTCGCCGTACGTGCCGGACGCCTGGCGGTCGCCGTCGAGGCCGGAGACCGTGACGTCGAAGGTCGCGCCCGGCGCCACCTCGGCGGGGGCCGAGATCGTCGCGTCGGCGCTCAGCGAGGGCAGGTCACGGTCGAGCTGCAGCGCGTTCGCGATGGTGAAGAAGTTGTCGGTCTGGTCGATCAGGCCGACGACGTTCGCGGCGCCGGGGCCGTAGCCCGCGACGCGCAGCTGCGTGCCGGTGTGCTGCTGCGACCCGCCGGCGGCCGCCGTGCCGTAGGCGATCTTCAGGGTGCTGCCGTCGACCGTGGTCAGCGCGGTGCTGAGCGTGGCCGGGGGAGTCGAGTCGACGATCTGGCTCGTGTGGGCGTGGTCCGCGGTGACGATGACGAGGGTCTCGCCGTCGGCCTCGGCGAAGTCGAGGGCCGAGCGGACGGCCTCGTCGAGGTCGAGGACCTCGCCGATCTGGCCGCACGCGTCGGCGCTGTGGTCGCGCTTGTCGATCGAGGCGCCCTCCACCTGCAGGAAGAACCCGTCGTCGCCGTCGAGCAGGTCGATCGACTTCTCGGTGAGGGACGCGAGCGAGAGGTCGGTGCTCAGGCGCGCCGGGTTCGGCTGGCAGGTCTGCGGTGCCAGGTCCGCGCCTCCCACGGTCGCCGTCGTGGGCGCGAAGCGCGTCGGGAAGTTGCCGTCCGCGAAGGTGCCGAGCACGGGCGCGGTCTGGTCCGCTGCGGTGACGGCGTCGAGGCCGGCCTGGTCGGTGACCCGCTGGTAGCCGCGGTCGGAGGCCTGGGCGTCGAGGCTCTCGCCCTGCCACTGGCCGGCACGCGCCGTCTGGCGGAACGACGCGGCCCCGCCGCCGAGCGTGAGGTCGGCGCGGGTGCCGATGATCTGCTCGCTGATCGAGCCGAGGCCGCCCTGGTCGAGGGCGTCGGCGCCGCACTGGGTCACGGTGTCGGGGCCGTAGCAGCTGCGCGCGGCGACGTGGGCGGCCTGGACGGCCGGGGTCGCGTCCTGCAGCTCGGCGGTCGAGACGTTGCCCGTCTTGAGGCCGTTGGCCTTGGCGATCTCGACGAGGGTGTCCTGCGGGGTGCCCGCGATGTCGACGGAGATCGCGTTGTCGTAGGTCTTGGTGCCGGTGGCCCAGGCCGAGCCGGTCGCCGCGGAGTCGGGCACGTAGTCCGGCTTGCCGTCCTTGCCGAGGGAGTAGGTCGTGTACTGGCCCGTCAGTGGCAGGGCGTCGATGCCCGGCAGGGTCCCGCCCGCGCCGTACGCGTAGTCGCGGGCCGACGTGATCTCGCTGTCGCCCATGCCGTCGCCGATCAGCAGGATGACGTTCTTCGCCGGTCCGGCCTTCACCGACTCGAGCAGGGCGGCGGTGCTGTCGTCGGCGCTGCGGGCGGCGCCGCCGTTCGTGGCGACGTCGGCCGGCGTCGCCGCGAGGGCGACGGCCGGGCTCAGGACGAGGGCGAAGGAGGCGAGGGTCGCCGCCGCCCCCGTGGCCAGTGCCGCGCGGCGGCGGCGGGTGCTCGTGGGTGTCACGTGTCTGCTCCAGTGATCGGGGGGAGGGCGGACGTGCAGTCGCTGCACGTCCGCGCACAGCTGACCGCCCGCCCGTGTCGTCCGGGTGAACGGGGGCGGTGCGGCAGATGAACACCCCCGGACGGGGGACGGCGCCGAGCCAGGACTCGGCGCGCTCGAGGGCGCCGGGCTACGGCGCGACGTACAGCCAGAGCAGCACGACGGCCACCGGCTGCAGCGCCATCCCGCCGACGAGCAGCGTGCGGCGCAGGGCCGGCCGCTCGGACACCGCGGGCGCCCCGAGCAGCGGGCTCAGCGGCAGCAGCAGCCGGAACAGGCTCTGCTGCGGCAGGAACACCGCCACGAGGTACAGCGCGAAGCTCGCGGTGAAGGCCACGGTCTCGTGCCCGAGCCGCAGCGTCGACCGGCGGGTGAACCAGATCGCGGCGAGCACGAGCAGCGCGAGCACGAGGGCGATGCCGGCCAGGCCGAGCCAGCGTCCGGCGAGCAGGAACCACGGCGTCAGCGGCACGAAGTCGGGGCGCCCCACGTAGTCGACCCACCAGGCCATCTCGGTCTGCAGGTAGGCATCGGGGCGGCCGGTGGCGAGGTGGGCGACCACGGGCCAGGCGAGCCCTGCGGCCGCGATCGCGAGCCCGGCGACCACGATCTGCCCGAGCTCGCGCCGGGGCAGCACGTGCCACGGGGCGGTCCAGGCCGCCCCCTCGGTCCGCGCCGTGCCCTCGGTCCGCACCGCCGCCTCCGGACCCTCCGTCGGTGTCCGCAGCGTGCCCGCGGTCCGCACCTCCGCCTCCGGCCGCTCCGTCCGCCAGCGCACGACGAGGTGCACGGCCAGGGCCAGGGCGAGCGCGAGTGCGCCCGGCCGGGTGAAGGCGGCGACGACGCCGCAGGCCAGCACGAGCCCGTAGCGCCGCTGCCGCATCGCGAGCACGCCCCCGAAGAGCGCGAGCAGCATGAGCCCCTCGGCGTAGCCCACCGAGAACAGGAACCCGAGCGGGCCGAAGCAGAGCAGCAGCACGGCCCAGATCGCACCGCGGTGGCCGACGGCGGAGTCGACCAGGCGGTAGAGCACGAGCACGGCGCCGGCGCCGGCGGCGGTCGACAGCAGCAGGGCGGCGGCCCCGAACGACATGCCCGTGGCGACCATGAGCAGGTGGCACAGCGTCGGGAACGCAGGCAGGAACGCCCACTCGTTGGGCAGCACGTGGCCCGCGGAGTCCGTGGGCAGCACGGTGGGGTAGCCGTGCAGCGCGATGGTGCGGTAGCGGTCGGCGTCCCACGAGACGGTGAAGTCGAGCAGCGAGAGCTCGGCGCCGGGCGTGCGGAACTCGAAGCCCGTCAGGTGGCCGACCTCCCACACGACGGCGAGCAGCACGAGCGAGAAGGCCCGCGAGGCGAGGTAGACGGCGAGCACCGTCGACCACCGGGCGGGCAGCCACGCCGCGAGGTCGGGCGACCGTCGCCGACGGACCGCCGGGCGCAGCGAGGAGGCGGTGGTCGCCCCGTCGCTCACGGGCCGACCTCGGAGACGGTCATCCGCACGACGTTACCCCCGGCGGGCCTGCCGGGTCGCCACCGGGCCGTCCGGCAGGGCACGATGTCCAGATGACCCTGCCCTCCCTCGCCGCGCTCGGCATCGACCCGGTCACGGCCGCGGTCTACGAGTTCGTGCTGACCTGCGGCGACACCGTCGACGTCGCCGCCATCGCCGCCGCCCGCGAGCTGGACGACGCCGTCGTCGTCACGGCCCTGGAGCAGCTCCGCAACATCGGCCTCGTGCACCGCACGGCCGAGGGCCACGGCCGTCACGCCCCGGGCTACGGCGCCGTCGACCCGCGCGTCGCCGTCTCGGCGCTCGTCGCCGCCCACGACGAGCAGCTGTCCGACGCACGCACCGCGGTCGCCGGCCTCGGCGCCCTCTTCGACGACGGCCGCCGCGTCGCCGACCCCTCGGGCACGACGACCGTCCTCACGGGCCACGCGGCCGTCGGCGACTGGTACTCGCGGCTGCAGCACCGCGCCCGCGACGAGTTCCTCGCGTTCGACCGCCCGCCCTACGTGGTCGCGACGAACGAGTCCGTCGAGCGTGGAGCCCTCAACCGCGGCGTGCACTGGCGGGCGATCTACACCGTGGCCAGCTTCACGGTCGACGGCAGCCTGCAGGGGGTGCACCGCCTCGGGGCGGACGGCGAGGAGGCGCGGGTCACCCACGACCTGCCGGTGAAGCTGGCCGTCGCCGACCGCCAGGTCGCGCTCGTCTCGGTCGGGCCGCTCGACGACGCGTCGGCCGAGCCCGAGGCGCTGCTCACCGAGTCGCCCGCCCTGATCGCGGCGCTCTGCGACCTCTTCGAGTCGCGCTGGCGCACCGCGGTGCCCGTGCCGGCGCTCGCCGAGCCGGGGGCCGCCGCGGGCGCCGTCGACTGGGCCGAGGTCGCGGCCCGTCTCGCGGCGGCGACGCAGGGCTCCGGCGGCACCGGCGCCGCCGACGCGGCCCTCCTCGCCTCCGCGGGCCTCGGCGCGGCCGACGGCGTCCCCGTCCCTGCGAGCGGCCTCCGCGCCCCGACCGTCGACGAGCGCGACCTGCTCGCGCTCGTGGCGGCGGGCGCGACCGACGACGTCATCGCCCGCCAGCTCGGCATCTCGCCCCGCACCCTCCGCCGTCGGCTGCACGACCTGTTCGACGAGCTGGGCGCGAGCAACAGGTTCCACGCGGGGGTCGAGGCGGCGCGACGCGGCTGGGTCTGAGCTCCGGGCTGCACCCGACCCGCGCCTCCTCGGGTCGTACCCCGCAGGAGGCGCGGGTCGGCACGGCGGGCCTGTCCAGTGGGCATCGTGGGGGACCGCGTGTACCCCGTTCGGGTGCCACCGTGTAAATCATCTGGCCGAACCCGGCCAGTGGCCGCGACCGGCCATGCCCCCCGGTTGAGGGGCGTCGAATTCTCAGGTAACTCTTACGGATCGACCGTGCCCGACCGGGTGCGGCATCCGGAAGGCACCCTGTGATCACAACGTCCGGCCGACGGCGGCCGAAGGCTCCACTCTCCGCCCTGCTCATCTCGGGACTCGTCGCCGCGGGCGTCGTCGCGCTGCCGGCCACCTCGGCCCTCGCCGCCGACGGCCCGGCCGTGGTCGGCGACTCGCAGTTCTCGAGCGGCTCGTACATCGTCACCCTGCGCGAGCCCGCGGCCGCGACCTACGAGGGCGGCAAGGCGGGCTTCGCCCGCACCGCGGCCCCCGAGGGCGCGCGCCTCGACGCGCAGGCCGCGCCGGTGCAGGAGTGGTCCGAGCACCTCGAGCAGACCCAGGCCGACGTCGCCCAGGCCGTCGGCGCCACCGTCGACGCGCACTTCTCGGTGACGACGAACGCGTTCGCCGCCGACCTGAGCGCCGACCAGGCGCGGGCGCTGGCCGCCGACCCGTCGGTCGCGGCGGTGTCGAAGAACGAGCTGCTCAAGCTGCAGGCGACGCCCTCGACCGAGTTCCTCGGGCTCGGCGACGCCGAGGGCAACGGCGGCGTCTGGGACGAGATCGGCGGGCGCGACGCGGCCGGCGACGGCGTGGTCGTGGGCATCATCGACTCGGGCATCGCGGCGGGCAACGCCTCGTTCGCGGGCGACGCCCTCGGCGAGCAGGACAGCGCCGAACCGCACCTCGACGGCGACTCGATCGTCTACGACAAGGGCGACGGCGGCACCTTCACCGGCGTGTGCCAGACGGGCGTGCAGTTCACCGCCTCCGACTGCAACACGAAGCTCATCGGCGCCCGGTACTTCGTCGACGGCTTCGGCGTCGGCAACATCGGCACCGAGGAACAGGGCGAGTACCTCTCGCCCCGCGACGGCAACGGCCACGGCTCGCACACGGCCTCGACCGCGGCGGGCAACGCCGACGTCGAGGTGACCATCGGCGACCGCGACTTCGGCACCATCTCGGGCGTCGCCCCGGCCGCCAAGATCGCGGCGTACAAGGTCTGCTGGGACGGTCCCGACCGCGTCGGCACGGACGACGACGGCTGCGCGACGCTCGACCTCGTCGCGGCCATCGAGGCCGCGGTGACCGACGGCGTCGACGTCATCAACTACTCGATCGGCGGCGGCGGGGCGACGAGCACCTTCTCGGCCACCGACCAGGCGTTCCTCGGCGCGGCCTCGGCCGGCGTCTTCGTGGCCGCCTCGGCCGGCAACGACGGCCCCGCGCCGACCACGGCCGACAACGCCGCGCCGTGGATCACCACGGTCGCCGCGAGCACGGTGCCGAGCTACGCGGCCACCGCGCTGACCGGCGACGGCCAGTCGTACCTCGGCGGCAGCATCACGGTGCCGACCGGCACCGAGGGCGTCAGCGGCCCCCTCGTCGACGCGGCGACCCTCGCGGTCGACGGCGCCTCGGCGGAGGACGCGGCGCTCTGCCGCCCCGACTCGCTCGACGCGGACGCGGCCACGGCCGCCGGCGCGGTCGTGCTCTGCGACCGCGGCGTCTACGACCGGGTCGCGAAGAGCGCCGAGGTCGACCGCATCGGCGGCGTCGGCATGCTGCTCGTGAACCCGACCCCCAGCTCGGTCGACCTCGACGAGCACAGCGTGCCGACGGTCCACGTCGACGCGGCCGCCCACGACGCCCTGCACGCCTACGCGGCCACCGAGGGCGCGACGGTCACCCTGGTCGACGGCAACCCGGCCGGCCTGCCCGAGCCCGCCACCCCGCAGATCGCCGGCTTCTCGTCGCGCGGCCCGGTGACGGCCGACGGCGGCAACCTGCTCAAGCCCGACATCTCGGCGCCCGGCGTCGCGATCCTCGCCGACGGCGCCAACGCCGCGGGCGAGCCCGGCAGCTACGAGTTCCTCTCGGGCACGTCGATGTCGTCCCCGCACGTCGCGGGCCTCGCGGCGCTGTACCTCTCGCGCACGGTGCACCCCGACTGGACCCCGGCCGAGGTGAAGTCGGCGATGATGACCACCGCCTACGACCTCGTCGGCGCCGACGGCGCCCCCACGCAGGACGTCTTCGCCCAGGGCGCCGGCCACGTCGACCCCACCGCGTTCCTCGACCCCGGCCTGCTGTACCGCAGCGGGTCGGCCGACTGGCAGGCGTACGTCGACTCGATCGACACGGTCGAGGGCACCGACTCGTCGCTCAACCTGCCGTCGATCAGCGTCGGCTCGCTCGCGGGCACGACGACGGTCACCCGGTCGGTCACGGCGACGGGCCCCGGCACCTGGACGGCCGAGCCGGTCGAGATGGCCGGCGTCACCGCCGCGGTCTCGCCGTCGACGCTGACCTTCGGGGAGGCGGGCGAGACGCAGGACTACACGGTCACCTTCACCCGCACCACCGCCGCGCTCGACGCGTTCGCCACCGGGTACCTCACCTGGACCGACGGCACCCGTGACGCCCGGAGCCCCCTCGCGGTGCGCCCCGTGCAGCTCGACGTCGCCGCCGAGTTCGCCGGCACCGGCGTGACGGGCGAGGCCACGGTCGACGTGACCGCCGGCGACGCCCTGTCGCTGCCGCTCGGCGCCGAGGGCCTCGCCCTCGGCCAGGTCGCGACGGGCTCCGGCACGGCCGGCGCCGACGCGGCCCAGGTGCCGCTGACGGTCGCCGAGGGCACGACGCACGCCCGCTTCGTGCTCGACTCCGCCGAGGACACGGCCGACCTCGACCTGCTGCTCTACACGGCCGACGCGTCGGGCCAGCCCGACGAGCTGGTCGACGCGGCGGCCACGGGCTCGGCCGACGAGCAGCTCGACGTCGAGGCCCCGGAGGCAGGCGAGTACGTGCTGCTCGTCGACTTCTACTCGGGCGCCGGCGACCTCGGCTACACGCTGACGTCGTACCTCCTCGACCCGGCCGCGGCCCAGGGCGGCCTCGCCCTCGACCCGGCCGTGCTCGAGGCCGGCCTCGGCGAGACCACGACGGTCACCGCCTCCTGGTCCGGCCTCGCGTACGAGAGCAGCTACCTCGGCCGCGTCGTCTACGGCGACACGGGCACGGCGAGCTACCTCACGGTCACCACCGGCGAGGAGCCCGAGACGCCGACCGACCCGGGCCCCGGCCCGGGGGAGCCCGGCGGCCCCGGCCACGGCGGACCGGGCCACGGCGGGTTCGACCTGCCCGGCCTGATCGGCTGGATCTGGAACGCCATCGGCGACCTGTTCCACCACTGGTTCCCCGGCCTGCCCTGGCGCTGAGCCCGGGCCACGGGCTGACGGCGTGAGCTGACGGCGCAGGAGGCGGTCCGCACGTTCCCTCGGGAGGGTGCGGACCGCCTCCTCGTCCGTCGCCCGCGCCGCGGCGCGTCGTCCTCTGAGCGAAGGGTCCACCTGTCGGGAACACGGAGGGACTAGGTTCGACACTCGTGACTGGACAGAGCGGCAACACCATGCGCGTGGTGAGCTACAACCTGCGCGAGCACACGGCCAAGGGCGAGATCCGGGCCCTGGCAGAGGACCACGACGCCGACGTGCTCTGCCTGCAGGAGGCCGACACGAAGGACATCCCCGACGAGTTCGGCGAGTTCTCGCTGGCCGCGGCGACCCGCAACAACCGGCTGGGCCTCGCGGCCTACTACCGCCGGTCGCGGTTCGAGCTGCTCGGCACCAACGTCTACGCGCTGAAGAAGAGCATGCACGACCGGGTCATGTCGCCGGCGCACGAGCGCCTGCTCGCCATGCACCTGCACGACCGCGTCTCGGGGCAGGACGTGCTGATCGGCTCGTTCCACGCCGCCCCGCTGACGGCCACGAACGCCCTGCGCAAGAAGCAGGTCGAGTCGGCCCACCAGCTCATGCGGGCGCTCGCCCCCGGCGCGCCGATGCTCATGGTCGGCGACTTCAACTACCCGTGGTTCCACGGCGGGCTGAAGAAGCGCATCGAGCGCGACGGCTTCGTGCTGACCCGCAGCAGCACGCCGACCTACCTCGGCTACAAGTACGTCAAGGGGCACTTCGACTTCGCGACGAGCTACGACCTCACCATCGAGGACGTCGTCACGCTGCCGGCCGGCGTCAGCGACCACCGGCCGATCCTCGTGCGGGCGACGGGGCTCGTCACGGCCTAGCCGGCTCCCTGCCCCGGGCCACGACGACGAGAGGCCCCGCTGCGCGTGCAGCGGGGCCTCTCGTCGTGGTGCGTCGTGGTGTGGCGCGGTGCGGTGCCGGCCGGAGCCGTGGCGCGACCGGACCCGAGGAGGCGGGACGCGCCTCCTCGAGGCCCGCCTACGCGGCCAGCGCGAGCGCGTGGGCGCCGACGGCGTACGCCTGCACGATGGTGCGGCTCGGCTCGCGGCGCCAGCTGCGGCCGGGGATGACCCAGCCCTGGGCGCCCTCGACGGTGACGACGGCGCCGACGTGGACGTCGTCGGTGACGACGTCGCTCCAGGCGCGGACGACGAACTCGGCGCCGGACGCGTCGACGACGACGAACTCGGCGAGGCGGGCGGTGGACAGGACGGGCGCGGTGGTGACCGTGCCCGTGAGGGTGATGATGTTCTCGTTCATGCGTGTTCTCTTCTTCGATGTGTGCTGTGTTGCTCAGCGTCGTGGCACGCAGCGCGGGGCGTGCGTGGACCGCCGTTCTCGGCGGTGGGGCGGACGGATGTCCTCAGGCTCAGGGAGCCTGGTCGGGCCTCGTCTCGGGCAGCGACCGGTGAGCAGCCGAGCGGATGGGGCTCGGACCGGTGGTGCACTCGAGACTGCAGACGAGGTCTGCAGGCTGTTCGACTCGGCCTGCGTGTGGACGACGGGCCGTGAGTCGGGAACGATCTGAGAGGATCGTTGCCAAGCGACCTGCAACGGTAACACGCCGAGGCCGGGAGCACCAGGCCCGGTCGGCGACCTGGCTGGGAACGCCCGTGGAGGCGGTGGTTCGATGGGCTGATGACCACGATCCCCACCATCACCCTGAACAACGGCGTCGAGATCCCCCAGCTCGGCTTCGGCGTCTACCAGGTCGAGCCCGACCAGACGAAGGACGCGACGCTCACGGCCCTCGAGGTCGGCTACCGCCACATCGACACCGCCCAGATGTACGGCAACGAGGCGGGCGTCGGCGAGGCCATCCGCGCCTCCGACCTCGACCGCTCCGACGTCTTCGTGACCTCGAAGCTCAACAACGGGTTCCACCGCCGCGACGACGCGCTCAAGGCCTTCGACGGCACCCTCGAGGCGCTGCAGAGCGACTACGTCGACCTGTTCCTCATCCACTGGCCGCTGCCGACCACCGACGTCGACTACCTCGAGACCTGGAAGGCCCTGGAGGAGATCCACGCCTCCGGCCGCGCCAAGGCCATCGGCGTCTCGAACTTCCAGCAGGCGCACCTGCAGCGCCTCCTCGACGAGGGCGACGTCGTCCCCGCCGTCAACCAGATCGAGGTGCACCCCTACCTCGCCAACGACTCGCTGCGCCTCTTCGGCGTCGAGCACGGCATCCACACCGAGGCCTGGTCGCCCATCGCCCAGGGCAAGGTGCTCGACGACCCGACCCTCGTCGAGATCGCCGAGCGCGTCGGCCGCTCGACGGCCCAGGTCACGCTCCGCTGGCACGTGCAGCGCGGCGACATCGTGTTCCCGAAGTCGGTGACGCGCTCGCGCGTCGAGGAGAACTTCGCGCTCTTCGACTTCGAGCTCACCGAGTCGGACGTCGCGGCGATCACCGACCTCGACAAGAACGAGCGCACCGGCCCCGACCCCGACACGTTCGACTACATCCCCAGCTGACGCCTCCCGGCCGACGCGTCCCGCCCTCGGGCCGGCGCGCGTCGGCCGGGCCCCGGCTGTGCCGACGGGCCGGTCTCCCCGCAGGGGGAGACCGGCCCGTCCTAGTAGGGTCGTCGTCTGCACGGGAGGCCACCCGAGGCGTCCCCGCGCTACCAGGAGCGAGTGAACAGGGTGCGAACAGTCGTCGGCGTGCTGCGCCTCGTCGTCGCCGCCCTGGGCGCCGCGGCGCTCGTGTCGTACTTCGTCTACGTGCTCGGCTTCTCGACCTTCTCGACGCTCAACTACTTCGCGTACTTCACGCAGCAGAGCAACATCGCGAACGTCGTCGTGCTCGCCGTCTCGGGCGTGCTGGCGCTGCGGGGCCGGCGCGAGGGGCGGGCGTTCGCCGCCGTGCACGCGCTCGTCACGACGTACGTGGTCGTGTCGGGCATCGTCTACGGCGTCATCCTCGTCGAGTCGCTCAGCAACGACTTCGCGATCGGGGTGCCCTGGTCGACCCAGGTGCTGCACTTCTGGATCCCCGGGTTCCTCGTCGTCGACTGGGTCCTCGCCCCGGGCCGCACCCGGGTCAGCTGGTCGATCCTGTCGGTCGTCCTCGTCTTCCCGGTCGTCTGGGGCATCGCGACGATCGTCCGCGGGGCGGACGTCGGGTGGTACCCGTACTTCTTCCTCGACCCGGCGCAGGTGCGCTGGCCCGACGAGTTCGTCATGTACAACGCCATCGCGCTCGGCGTCATCGTCGGGGTGATGAGCGGGCTGATCGCGCTCAGCCACCTGCGGCCCGGGCCGCGGCCGAGCGTGCTGCTGCTGCTGCGGCGGGGGGCCGGCGGGGTGGTCGAGGCAGGCGGGGCGCTCGACGCCGGCGGGGCGCTCGACGTCGGCGCGGGCGCCGCGGCGTCGGCGGGCACGGGGGCTCGGGCCGGCGGGGCCCAGGCTGCCGGGGCTCAGGCTGCCGGTGACTCCGCGCCGCCGGTGGCGGGCTCGTCGGTGGACGACGGGTCGCCGGGCGCGGGCGACGACTCGGGCACCAGGTCGAGGTAGGGCGCCAGGCCTGCGAGGGCGTCGGCGAGGGCCTCGTCGTCGCTCAGCTCGAGGCTCGCGACGGCGTCGTCGCCGCCGGCCAGCGCCACCATCACGGGCTCGCCGGTGGCGGGGAACAGGTTCACGAAGACGCGCCAGGTCGACGAGCCGTCCACGACCGTCAGCACCGACGCCTCCGTGCTCCACACGCGCTCGTCGAAGCGCAGCCACAGCACCTCCTGCTGGGCCACGCCGAGGGTCTCGACGGCGGCCGTGTGGGCGGTCGGCAGCTCGGGCGAGAACTCGGTCGTGCCCTCCTTGAGCACGCCGAGCGGCAGGGTGACCACCACGCGGTCGACCGACAGGCTCTCGCCGGTGGCGAGGCGCAGGCCGACGCCGCGGTCGCCGTACTGGACGCGGGCGACCGTGCTGCCGGGCAGCACGTCGAGGCCGTCGAGCTGGGCCTCGACGAACGCCGACAGGTCGCCGGTGACGAACGGGGTGCCCAGCGGGAACAGCCCGTCGGGGTCGGCGGCGGCCTGCGCGGCGACGTCGCCGGAGTCCTGCCGCTCGGCGAGGTCGTCGGCCGACGCGCCCCAGCGCACCGGCAGGGCCTCGTCGAGCACGAAGAGCAGGCGGTCGGCGTCGGAGACCCCCGCGGAGTCCGGCTCGAGCGACTGCCGCTCGGGGCCGACGCCCGCGCCCGTGACGGCCTGGCCGACCGTGACGGCGGCCGCCTGGTCGTCGGCCCAGGCGGCGGCCGCCGAGAGCGAGCGGGCGGACACGTCGCCGAGCGACGTCGCCTGCCCCGCGGTCGACCGCACCTCGAGCGCGTCGCCGAGGGGCACCGTCGCGACCCGGTCGAGGGCCAATGCGGCCCGGAGGGCGACGGCGGCCTCGCCGTCGAGGGAGGCGGCGCCCATCTGCACGGGGAACGGCCAGTCGTCGCCGGTGTGCGTCGCCACCCGGCCGCCGACCCGGTCGCGGGCCTCGACCACGACGACGTCGTAGCCGCGGCCGGCGAGGCTGCGGGCCGCCGTGGCGCCCGCCATGCCCGCGCCGACGACGGCGATGCGCTCGCCCGGCTCGGCGACGGCGGCGACCGCCTCGGCCACGTCGAACCCGCTGACCCGGGCGCCGCCGAGGGTGCCGGGGGCCGTGCGCGCGGTCGCCTCGCCGGCGAAGAAGACCCGGTCGTCGACGGGGCGTCGCAGGGCCTCGCGGTCGGCGGCGCTCGACGAGGTCGTGAGGTAGCTGCCCGAGCCGCGCGCGAAGGGGTCGTCGGCCCAGCTGCTGCGACGGAACGCCGAGGGAGCAGGCCCGGCGGTCGGCGTGGCCGTCGCCGTGGGGGAGGGCGTCGGGGTCGGCCCCGGCGTGCTCGGCGCGGGCGTCGGGGCGTCGGTCGTGCACGCCGCGAGGAACGCCACGGCCGCCGCCGAGGCCGACCCCGTCAGGAACGCGCGACGACTGATGACCATGGTGGCTCCATCATCGCAGGGCGGGCCCGTGCAGGGCGACGGGCGTGCGCCGCGTCGCGGCCCGGTCGTGCCGGGGTCGCGCGTGGTGCTCGGGTCGTGCCGGGGTCGTGCCGGGGTCGCGCGTGGTGCTCGGGTCGTGCCGGCTCAGGCGTCGAGGGCCTCGAGCCAGGTGCGCAGCAGGTCGGTGACCTGGTCGACCGGCATGAGCGACGACGCATGGTCCTGGCCGACGAGCTCGAAGAAGGCGGCGGTGGGCATGCGGCGGGCGGCGTCGCGCGACTCCCGGTGTCGCTCGACGTCGCGCGTGCCGGCGATGAGCAGGGTCGGCACCGACACGTCGTCGAGCTGCCGGGCGGTCAGGCCGCCGCCCGTCTCGGCCGCGCGGAAGAACGCGGCGAGGGCCAGCGCGTCGTCGCTCATGAAGGCGAGGCGGGTGGCCGGGTCGAGGCGGCGGCCCATGGTGTGCTCCCAGCGCTCGACGAAGGCGGGCATGCCCCCGGTGAGCAGCGCCTCCTCCCAGTCGGGGGCGAACGTCGCGCCGATGTTGCCGTTCATCGGCGCCCAGCTGCCGCCGATGGTGGTGAGGGTTCGCAGCAGCGCGGGCTCGTGGGCCGCGATGGACAGTCCGATGCGGGCGCCGAACGAGTAGCCCACGTAGTGCACGGGCGCGAGGCCCGTGGCGTCGAGCACCGCCGCGACGTCGCCGCGGTGCAGGGCCATGTCGTACGAGGCAGGGTCGTGCGGGGCGCCGCTGCGCCCGTGGCCGCGCATGTCGAGCGCGACGACGGTGAAGTCCCGCTCGAGGTCGCGCAGGTAGCCGAGGCCGCGCCACGCGCCGCGCGACAGGCCCGAGCCGTGCACGAGCAGCAGGGGCGGGCCGTCGCCCGCGACCTCGTACGCGATCTCGGTGCCGTCGACGGGGTTGGGGACGTGGTCGCGCATCCGTCCAGTCTGACAGCGCCCGCCCGGCGCCGGGCACTCAGGCGGCGCCGCCGCCCGCCGCCCCGCCGCGCGGCGGGCCGCGGGCCCGCCCCCGCACGCCACCTGAGTCCCCGACCCGGGGACCCGCCGGCCCGCGGCCCCGCGCCCGGGCGCCGCCCGCCCGGGCGCTGCCCCGCGTCGAACACTCAGGTGACCGTGTCGCTCAGGCCCCCGCAGGCGGTCCGGCGCGGGAGCGCCGTCGCCCGTCACCTGACCCGTCGACGTGGTCGGCCGCCGCCCCACGATCCCGCGGGCCGCGGCGCGCGCCCGGGCGTGGCCCCGCGTCGAACACTCAGGTGACCGTGTCGCTCAGGCCCCCGCAGGCGGTCCGGCGCGGGCGTACCGTCGCCCGTCACCTGAACCGTCGACGTGGTCGGCCGCCGCCCCACGATCCCGCCAGCCGGCCGTCACCCGCGCGGGCGCGGCCCCGCGCCACGCGCCGGCGGTCGAAGGTTCAGGTCGTGGCGTCGCCAGCCGCCCCGCGGGCGGGCGGGCGCGGGGGCGCCGTCGCCCGCCACCTGATTCGTCGACGCGTGCGATGCCGGAACGGCGCCCGCCCGCAGTCGCCCGAGACGCGCCAGCGCGCATCCGCGATCCGCGACCCGCGATCCGCGAGGCGCGTCGAGGACTCGGGCGACGGTGTCGTCCACGGGCCCGCAGGCGGCCGGGCGCGGGGGCGCGGCCGCTCGCCACCTGAGTCGTCGACGTCGGGGCCCGGCGGTCCGCGGGCGGGGGGGGGTGCGCCCGACTCCACGTGAACGCGGGCCCGCGACGTGCGTCAGGCGTGGAGCATTCAGGTCGCGGCGTCGCCCGCGGCCTCGGCGCCCGGCGGGCGCAGGGACGCAGCCGCTCGTCACCTGAATCGTCGACGCGGTCGGCCGCGGACCCGCGGTCGCGCGGGGTCTGTTGGCGGCCGCAGGGCTCCGACGTGTGTCGGGCGTCGAGGACTCAGGCAGACGGTGTCGTCCCTGGTCCGGTGGGGGAGGGGGCGCGGGGGTGCCGTCGGTCGGCACCTGAATCGTCGACGCGGTCGGCGCCGGGGCGGGGTCGCGCGGGTCGGCCTGTGACCGAACGGGCGCGGGCGCGCCGTGCAGGCCCTCCGCGCGGGGCGGACGTCGAGGGTTCAGGTCACGGCGTCGCTCCCGGCCCCGGGACGCGGGCGACCCGCGGTTGCAGGCGCACGATGCCTGAGACCTCGACGCGGGCCGGCGTCCGCGGGCCAGCGCGTCCGCGAGCCGGCGTCCGCAGGGCCGGCGTCCGCAGAACGGCGTTCGCCAGCCAGCCATCGAGCTGGCGAGCCAGCGAGCCAGCGAGCCAGCGAGCCAGCGACCCAGCGAGCCAGCCGGCACGCGTCGGGGCGGGCGGGCGGCGCGACGGCCCGCGGGGCACGATGGAGCGATGATCCACGGGTGGACGGCAGCACAGGTGAGGGCGGCCGAGCAGCCGCACCTCGACGCGGGCGAACCGCTGATGCAGCGGGCGAGCGCCGGTCTCGCGCTCGAGGTCGAGGCGCTGCTGCGCCGCTCCGGCCGGTGGCCCGCCCCGGTGGTGCTGCTCGTCGGCAGCGGAAGCAACGGCGGCGACGCCCTCTTCGCCGGCGCGGCCCTGGCCGACCGGGGCTGCCCGGTCACCGTGGTGCCGACCGGCTCGCGGCTGCACGAGCCGGGACTGGCGGCGGCGCGGGCCTCCGGCGTCGTCGTCGACGACGTGCGCGGGTGGTCGACGGCCGAGGAGGCGGGGGCCGGCCTCCGCAGGACCGGCGCCGCGGTCGTCCTCGACGGCTTGCTCGGGACCGGCACCAGCGCCGACCCGGCCCTCCGGGGCGCGGCCCGCGACGTGGTGGCCGCGCTGCTGCCGTGGACCACGGGCCCCGACGCACCCTTCGTCGTGGCCGTCGACCTGCCGAGCGGCGTCGGACCGGACGACGGAGCCGTGCCCGACCCCACGGTGCTGCCCGCCGACCTGACGGTGACCTTCGGGGCGCACAAGGCGGGCCTCCTGATCGAGCCGGCGGCGTCGCTGGCGGGCGAGGTCGTGCTCGTCGACATCGGGCTGTTGGCCGACCTCGCCGACGTGCCGCCGGCCGTCAGCGTGCAGGACCGCGCCTCCTGAGCCCCGGGCGGCCACGCACGACCGCCGACCGGCGGCCCGAATCAGGCCGGAACCCGAGCCCGACGGCCCGAGCCCGACGGCCCGAGCCAGCCGACCCCGCGGCCCCTAATTCCCCCGGCCCGCCGCCCCGCCGCCCGACCCGCCCTGCGGCACGACCGACAACGGGCTCGTGATCGCCTCGAGCGACTTGCGCTCCGCCGCCACCCCGAAGACGAGCGCGAC
Organism: Frigoribacterium faeni; assembly: GCF_011761235.1. GTDB lineage: Bacteria > Actinomycetota > Actinomycetes > Actinomycetales > Microbacteriaceae > Frigoribacterium > Frigoribacterium faeni_A. The sequence goes on along the minus strand of NZ_JAAOYW010000001.1, from coordinate 1,033,543 downwards.
CACCCCGCCGACGAGCATGATCCCGGCCCCGAGGAAGTACCCCGCAGTCAGTGGCCCGCGGTCCGTCCCGTCGCCGATCAGCGAGCCGTAGAGGGTGGGCGCCACGGCGCCGGCGATCTGGCCGAGGGCGAAGAAGTAGCCGATGACCTGGCCGCGCAGCTCGAGCGGGAAGATCTCGCTCACCGTGAGGTACGCCGAGGAGGCGCCCGCCGACGCGAAGAAGAACGACACGCACCAGAACACGGTCTGGGTCGTCGCGTTGAGCACGTCCATGTGGAACAGCACCGCCGAGACGGCGAGCACGACGGCCGACACCCCGTAGGTCAGGAAGATCATCTGCCGCCGCCCCCACGTGTCGAAGAGGTGGCCGAGCAGCAGCGGTCCGAGCAGGTTGCCGATCGCGAACGGGAAGAAGAAGTACTGCGTCGACGCCGGGTCGGTGCCGTAGAAGTTCTGCAGCACGAGCGCGTACGTGAAGAAGATCGCGTTGTAGAGGAACGACTGCGTGATCATCATCGTGGCGGCGACGAGGGTGCGCTTGGGGTAGTCCTTCGTGAGGGTGCGCAGGATGACGCTGAACGGGATGCGGCCCTTGTCGGTCACCTCGAGGGCCTGGTCGTCGCTCACCGGCTCGAGGGTGCGGCCCTCGGCCTCGACGCGGTGCTCGATGTCGGTGACCGTCGCCTCCGCCTCCTCCTCACGGCCGTGGGTCATCAGCCACCGTGGGCTCTCGGGGATGTGCCGGCGCAGGTAGATGATGATCAGCCCGAGCACGGGGCCGATGAAGAAGCCGATGCGCCAGCCGACGTTCTCGGCGAAGTAGTCGGTGTTCAGCAGGAACAGGTTGGCGGCCGAGCCGAGGGCGGCGCCGCCCCAGTAGGTGCCGTTGATGGCGATGTCGACGCGGCCGCGGAACCGCGACGGGATGATCTCGTCGATCGCCGAGTTGATCGCGGCGTACTCGCCGCCGATGCCCATCCCGGCGATGAACCGGAACACGGCCAGGAACGCGAAGTTCGGCGACAGCCCGGCGAGCCCGCTCGCCACGAGGTAGATGGCCAGCGTCAGGATGAAGAGCTTCTTGCGGCCGAGCGTGTCGCTGAGCCGGCCGAAGATCAGCGCCCCCGCGACCTGCCCCAGCAGGTAGATCGTGCCGAGGTAGCCGACCTGCGCGGCGCTGAGGCCGAGGTCGGCCTGGAACCCGGCGGAGGCGACGATCTGGATCTCGAGGCCGTCGAGCACCCACGAGAAGCCGAGGCCGACGACGATCGTCCAGTGGAACTTCGTCCAGGGGAGGCGGTCCATGCGGGCCGGGACCAGGCTGCGGACGGTGCCGCCGCCTCCTCGTGCCGGGGTGGACGACGAGCTGCTCATGGTGGTCTCCCCTGTGCGCGGTGTGCATCCGTGCAGAGGATGCACGGACACCGGCGACGGTACTCCCGGCGCCGGACGCACGACCGCCCTCCCCGAGGCCGGGGAGGGCGGTCGACCACGACCCCGTGAGGGCCGAGGAGGCGCGGCTGCGGCAGCCGAGGCCGGTCGCCCGCCGCAGCCGGCCCCGTCTAGTGCGCGACGATCGGCTCGGCGCCCTCGGTGACCGGGGGCCGACGGACGAAGAACGCCCCGACGACCGCGAAGAGCGAGATGATCGCGCCGACGAGGAACGCGGCGCGGACGCCGGCGCTGGCCGCCGCGACGTCGCCGGCCCCGCCGCTCGCCGCCGAGACGGTGGCGAGGGTCATGACGGTGACGAACACGGCCGTGCCGGCGGCGCCGGCGACCTGCTGCACCGTGCCGACGATCGCCGAGCCATGCGAGTAGAGGCGTCCGGGCAGCGAGCCGAGCCCCGACGTGAACAGCGGCGTGAACATCAGCGCGAGGCCGACGCTGAGGGCGACGTGGGCGCCCAGCACCATCGGGATGGGCGTCGTCTCGGACACCGTCGAGAGGAACCACAGCACGGCGCTGACCAGCATCGTGCCGGGCACGAGCAGCACGGTCGGGCCGTGCCTGTCGAAGATCCGGCCGACGAACGGCGAGAGCACGCCCTGCAGCAGTCCGCCGGGCAGCAGCAGCAGGCCGGTGGCCAGCGGGTCGAGGCCGTGGACGTTCTGCAGGTAGATCGGCAGCACGATGAGCGTGCCGAACAGGGCGATCATGCCCACGCCGAGCACGAGCACCGAGGTGGTGAAGGTGCGCGACAGGAACGTGCGCAGGTCGAGGAGGGCGCGGTCGCCGCGCTGCAGGACCCGCTGGCGCAGCACGAAGGCGAGCAGGGCCACGACGCCGACGCCGATGGGCAGCCACGCGGGCACGGCCGCCTCGGCGCCCTCGCCGATCGAGCTGAGGCCGAACACGATGCCGCCGAAGGCGAAGGCGGAGAGGACGACCGAGAACACGTCGAGCGGCACCTTGCGGGGCGTCGTGACGTTCTTCACGCGCACGGCGCCGAGCGCGAGGGCGGCCAGGGCGATGGGCAGCACGATGATGAACATGAAGCGCCACTCGAGCACGCTGAGGATGAGGCCCGAGATGGTCGGCCCGATGGCGGGGGCGACCGAGATGACGATCGAGATGTTGCCCATGGTGCGGCCGCGCGTCGCCGGCGGCACGAGCGTGAGCACCGTCGTCATGAGCAGCGGCATCATGATCGCGGTGCCCGAGGCCTGCACGACGCGGCCGAGCAGCAGCACGCCGAAGCCGGGCGCGACGGCCGAGATGGCCGTTCCGAGGCTGAACAGGCTCATCGCCGTGATGAACACGGGACGCGTGTTGAACCGCTGCAGCAGGAACCCGGTGATCGGGATGACGACCGCCATCGTCAGCATGAAGCCGGTGGTCAGCCACTGGCCGGCGGTGACGGTGATGCCGAGGTCGCGGGTGAGGCTGGGCAGCGCGACGCCCATGATCGTCTCGTTGAGGATGACGACGAAGGCGCTGACGAGCAGCAGGCCGATGACGAGCTTGTTGCGTGCCGCGAGGGCCGCCCCGCCGTCGTCGTCGGAGGTCGCGGGGCCGGTGTCGGCGGCGGTGGACGCGGCGGTGTCGCTCGTCATGGGGTCTCCCTGGTGGGGGCGGGCGGAGGTCGGTGTCTCGCCGTCGAGACACCGGTGCAGCGCCGGGGCGGCGTCGTTCATTCCCGATCGGCCGACGACGAGGGCCGACGCGACCCCGAGGTCACGTCGGCCCGCCGTCGAGGAGGCGCGGCTGCGGACTACACGTCGCGTCGCTTGACGAGGGCGAGCGCGACCGTGAAGAGCACCACGACCCAGCCGATCAGCACCAGCAGCGCCTGCCACGGCTCGAGCACGACCGCGCCGTCGACCGCCGGCATGGTGATCATCGACGTGCCGTCGAGCGGGTAGTCGTAGAGGCGCGCCGACGCCTGGGGCGGCGTGAACTCGTTGAGCGTGTAGATCCACGCCTTGCCGATCAGGCCCTGGGCGATGCCGAAGATGATCGGCAGCACGAAGACGACGCCGATGGCCGCGGCGATGCCGCCCGCGCCGTTGCGGATGATCGCGCCGAGGCCGAAGGCGATCATGGCCGTGAAGGCGATCGCGGCGGCGGCGCCCACGACGGAGGCCCAGAGCCTGCCGTCGCCGAGGTCGACGTCGACGTCCTGGCCGGCGAGCAACGGCGTGGCCACGAGGAGCGCGATGGCCAGGGCGACGAGCGAGACGACGAACGTGCTCGTGCCGACGAGCACGACCTTGGCCACCAGGGCGGCCGTGCGGCGCGGCACCGCCGTGAAGGTGGAGCGGACCATGCCGGTGCCGTACTCGCCGGTGATGACGAGGGCGCCGAGCACCGCGGCCACGAGCTGCGCGAAGGGCGACCCGAAGGTGATGATCGTGACGGCGATCGACTGCTGCTGGGAGGGCGTCGAGCCCGTCCCGACGAAGGCGGACGACAGCGCGGCGCCGAGGGCGGCGAAGCCGATCAGCAGCACGACGATGACCGCGAAGCACCAGGCCGTCGACCGCAGGCTGCGCAGCTTGATCCACTCCGAGCGGAGCACCCGGGCGAACGAGACGCCGGAGCCGGCCGTGTGGGCGTGTCCGGTCGTGCGGGGCGTGGTCGTGGTGGTCATCGGGTCGTTCCCGTCGTCGTGGCGGATGCGGTGCCGGCAGCCGAGGAGGCGCCTCCTGCGTGTACTGCGCCCCCGGCGTGGCCTGTGCCCCCGGCGTGGTACTCGACCGAGTCCTGGGTGAGGGTCATGTAGGCCTCCTCGAGCGAGCGGACCAGCGGGGTGAGCTCGTGCAGCACGATGCCCTGCGCCGCGGCGGCCTCGCCGACCTGGGCGGCGGTGACGCCCCGCAGGTCGAGCGCGCCGTCGTCGGTGGTCGTCGCGACGACCTCGGCGCGGCTGCGCAGCAGGTCGGAGAGCTGGGCGAGGTGCGGGCTGCGGACGCGCACGCCGTCGCCCGAGGCCTGAGCGATGACCGTGCTGACGGGCGCGTCGGCGAGGACGCGGCCCCGGCCGAGGACGATGAGGTGGTCGGCGGTCTGCGCCATCTCGCTCATGAGGTGCGACGAGAGGAACACGGTGCGGCCCTCGCTCGCCAGGTGCCGGGCGAGCGTGCGCACCCAGACGACGCCCTCGGGGTCGAGGCCGTTGACGGGCTCGTCGAGGATCACCGTCGCCGGGTCGCCGAGCAGGGCGGCGGCGATGCCGAGGCGCTGGCCCATGCCGAGCGAGAACCCGCCCACCCGCTTCTTCGCCACCGGCTCGAGGCCGGTCAGGGCGATGACCTCGCGGACGCGGGCCTTGCCGATGCCGTGCGTGGCCGCCATCGCGAGCAGGTGGTCGGAGGCGCTGCGGCCGCTGTGCACGGCCTTCGCGTCGAGCAGCACGCCGACCTCGCGCAGCGGCGCGGCGTGGTCGGCGTAGCGACGGCCGTTGACGGTGACCGAGCCCGAGGTCGGGCGGTCGAGCCCGACGATCATGCGCATCGTCGTCGACTTGCCGGCCCCGTTCGGGCCGAGGAACCCGGTGACGACGCCCGGACGGACCGTGAAGCTGACGTCGTCGAGCGCCGTCTTCGTCCCGTATCTCTTCGTGAGCGATCGAGCTTCGATCATGGAGGTGCCTCTCGTCGTCGTGCCGGTGCCGCCGCCCGGCCGTGCGCCGTCGCACGTCGGGGCCGTCGGCCTGCGTCGAGACTAGGAGGGGGCCGGGCCGCGGGGCATCCGCCGACCGGACGACCCCGGCGGCGCCCGGCCTGCGACGACCGGGGGAGGAGGTGGCCGGGTCGGCCTGTCGTTACACTCGCCCGGTGACGACCGCCACCCTCCTCGCCTCCCTGCCCGCCGCCTCCGGCGGGTTCCTGCTCTTCGACCCGGAGGCGCTGCTGCCGGCCCTCGGCCCGTGGGCGCTCGCGGGCATCTCGATCATGGTGTTCATCGAGTCGGGCGTGCTGTTCCCGTTCCTGCCCGGCGACTCGCTGCTCTTCACGGCCGGGCTGCTGCACCAGGCGCTCGAGCTGCCCGTGTGGCTGATCGCGCTCTGCGCCTTCGCCGCCGCGTTCCTCGGCGACCAGGTCGGCTACCTGCTCGGCAACCGGTTCGGGCGTCGGTGGTTCCGTCCCGACGCGCGCGTGCTCAAGACGGCCCACCTCGCGAAGGCCGAGGCGTTCTTCGCGAAGTACGGCGGCGTCTCGCTGATCCTGGGCCGGTTCGTGCCGATCGTGCGCACCTACGTCCCCCTCGCCGCGGGCACGGCGGGCTACCGCTACCCGGCGTTCCTGGCCTTCAACGTGATCGGCGCGTTCCTCTGGGCCGTGGGCCTCACCGTGCTCGGCTCGCTGCTCGGCGGGGTGCCGATCATCGCCGACCACATCGACGTGTGGGCGATCGTCATCGTCTTCGTCTCGGTGCTGCCCATCCTCGTCACCGTGCTGCGCAAGGCGCTCTCGTCGCGGCGGGCGACCGCCACGCCCGACGCCTGAGCCCGTCGTGCCGCTGAGCCTCGACGACGCCGTCGACCGGGTCGTCGCCCGCCGTGCCGAGACCGGCGGCCGGGTCGTCGTCGGCCTGGCCGGCGAGCCCGGCAGCGGCAAGAGCACCACGGCCGCCGCGCTCGCCGAGGCCCTCGTGGCGGCCGGCACGTCGGCCGTCGTCGTGCCCATGGACGGCTTCCACCTCGCCGGGGCCGCCCTCGCCCGCCTGGGCCGGCTCGACCGCAAGGGCGCGGTCGACACCTTCGACGCCGACGGCTGGCTCGCCCTGCTTCGCCGCGTCCGCGAGGGCGGCACGACCGTCTGGGCGCCGGACTACGTGCGGGGCCTCGAGGAGGCGGTGGCCGGCTCGATCGAGGTCGCCCCGGCCGTCGAGGTGGTCGTCGCGGAGGGCAACTACCTGCTCGTCGACGACGAGCCCTGGCGCAGCGCCCGGGCCGAGCTCGACCTCGCGTGGTGGGTGGAGGTGCCGCAGCGCGACCGGCTGCGACGGCTCGTCGCCCGCCACGTGCGGCACGGCATGGCCGAGGAGGCGGCGCTCGCCTGGGCGACCGGGCCCGACGAGGTCTCGGCGCAGTTCGTGCGCCCGACCCGGGCACGCGCGGACGACGTGCTCGCCGGCTGAGCGGGACGCGCCGGTTCGTGGCGGCTGCCGGTGCCGGTGGCGCTGCCGGTGTCGGCGGTCGTCCGTAGGGTGGCTGACCATGCGGCTCCTCCTCATCAGACACGGTCAGACCCCCGACAACGTGCTGGGCGAGCTCGGCACCACGGTGCCGGGCCCCGGCCTCACCGACCTCGGCCGCGAGCAGGCCGCCGCGCTGCCGGCCGCCCTCGCCGGCGAGGGCATCGGCGCGCTGGCCGTCAGCACCCTGGTGCGCACCCAGCTCACCGCGGCGCCCCTGGCCGCCGCGCTCGGGCTCGAGCCGACCGTGCTCGACGGCCTCCGCGAGGTCGAGGCGGGCGAGCTCGAGCTCCGGTCCGACCACGAGGCGGTCGACGCCTACCTCGGCACGGTGCTGCGCTGGGTCGACGGCGACCTCGACGCCCGCGTGCCCGGCGCAGAGGACGGCCACGCGTTCTTCGGCCGCTACGACGCGGCGGTCGAGACGGCCCTCGCCAGCGGCGAGTCCGTCGTCGCCCTCGTCAGCCACGGCGCGGCCATCCGGGGCTGGGCGGGCCGTCGGGCGACGAACGTCGACGCCTCGTTCGTGCGCGACCACCAGCTCGCCAACACCGGCGCCGTCGTGCTCGAGGGCGATCCCGAGGCAGGCTGGCACGTGGTCGAGTGGGCGGGCACGGCCGTCGGCGGCGCCCTGCTCGACGACCCCGCGGCGAGCGACCCCACGGGCGACCCGGTCGAGGGCGCGGGGGACGCGTGACGCGTCCCGTGTGACCCGTGTGACTCGTGTCATGTCCTGTGGCCCCCTCTCTGGGGGGCGTCGGGTGACAGGTCAACCTTCTACCTCGGGTTTACCCTCGCCGACCCACGCCGTAGGGTGGGCAGGTACCCCGACCCCGTGGCGGGCCGCCGAGAGGCGTCCGGCACCGGGTCGTCCCCTCGAGTCAGGACACCGCCACGTGAGTTCTCCGCTGCCCGCCCTGCGCTCCCGCAGCGCCTTCGCCGCCGTCTCGACGATGCTCCTCGCGCTCGTCTTCGTCGTCGCCGGCGTCGTGGTCGGCGGCTCGCCCGCCCGGGCGGCGTCGTACCCCTCGTGGGACGACGTGAAGGCGGCACAGGCGAACGAGGCGACGAAGCAGTCGCAGATCGTCGAGCTGCAGGGCCTGCTCGACCAGCTGCAGACCGACGCCGTGAACGCGCAGGCCGAGGCCGAGCGCCTCGGGGCCGCGTTCCAGGTCGCACAGGACGCGGCCGACCAGGGCGCCGCGAAGCTCGCCGAGCTGCAGGCGCAGGTCGACGAGAAGAACGCGATCGCCGACGAGAGCGAGAAGCGCGCCGGGCAGGTCTCGGCCCAGCTCGCCCGCACCGGCGGCGGCGACGTGTCGACGCAGCTGGTCGGCGACGGCGAGGCCGCCGACGACCTCCTCTACCGTCTCGGCGCGATGAGCAAGCTCACCGAGCAGGCCGACGGCATCCGCGAGCAGGCCGTCTCCGACCGCAACGTCGCCCAGTCGCTCGGCGACCAGGCGAAGGTCGCGAAGGAGGCGCTGGTCGGCCTCCGCGACACGGCCCAGGTGTCGATGGACGAGTCGCAGGCAGCGGCCGACGCCGCGTCCGCCGCGGTGGCCGCGCAGCAGGAGAACGAGTCGCGCCTGCAGGCGCAGCTCGCGGTGCTGCAGGACACCACGGCCCAGACGCAGGAGCAGTACGAGGCCGGCGTCGAGGCCGAGCGCCAGCGCATCGCGGCCGAGGAGGCCGCGCGGGCCGCCGAGGCGGCACGCCAGGCCGAGGAGCTGCGCCAGCAGCGCGCGGCGGCGGCGGCCGCGGCAGCCGCGGCGGCTGCTGCACGGCCCAGCGCGCCCGCGCCGACGCCCTCGAACCCGGCGCCCCCGGCCTCGTCCGGCGGTGGCGGTGGCGGTGGCGGGGGCGGCTGGGTCCGCCCCAGCGGCGGCGGCATCTCGAGCGGCTACGGCTACCGCGTGAACCCGGTCTCCGGGGTCTGGAAGCTGCACGACGGCGTGGACCTCGCGCCCGGCTGCTCCACCCCGATCTACGCGGCGGCCTCGGGCACCGTGACCTACGCCGGGTACTACGGCGGCTACGGCAACTACGTCCGCATCTCGCACAGCGGCGGCGTCAGCACCGCCTACGGGCACATCGTCAACGGCGGCATCCGGGTCAGCAACGGCCAGTCCGTCGTCGCCGGGCAGCTCATCGCCCTCGTCGGCAGCACCGGCAACTCCACCGGCTGCCACCTGCACTTCGAGACCCGCGTGGGCGGCGCCTCGACCGACCCGGTGCCGTTCATGTCGGCCCGCGGGGTCAGCCTCCGCTGACCCGCTGGATCCGGGCGGCCCGGCTGACCCGGGCGGCCCGGCTGATCCTGCCGGCGCGACGTCGTCGTCGCGGCGGCTCGGCACCCCGTCGGCCCGAGAGAGCGTGCAGGCCGTGCAGGGATCGTGCGGGCAGGGGTGGCAGGATGTCTCGGTGACGAACACCGCTCCTCCTGCCGACACCGCTCCTCCTGCTCCGGCACCTGCCGTCGCCGACGCCTCCGACCGTCCCGCGCTGCGGGTGCAGCACGTCGCCTGGGACGACCCCCGGGCCGTCGCGATGCGCGCCCGCATGGACGCCGAGATGAACGAGCGCTACACCGACCCCGGCGTCGTCGAGCACCCCTCGGTCACGGCCGCCCGCGACGCCGCCCTGCGCGTCGACCCCGAGCGGGTGCACGCCACCGTGCTCGTCACCGACGACTCGGGGCGTGCCGTCGCCCACGCCGCGTTGCGCGACCTCGACGGCGAGTGGGAGGTCAAGCGGGTCATCGTCGACGCGACCGAGCGCGGCCGCGGCCTCGGCGGCCTCCTCATGGCCGAGCTCGAGTCGATCGCCCGGGCGGGCGGGGCCCGTCGGCTGATCCTGCAGACGGGCGACCGGCAGCCGGAGGCGGTGCGCCTCTACGAGCGCGTCGGCTACCGCCCGATCCCCACCTACGAGCCCTACGTCGACGCCCTGCCGAACTCGATCTGCTTCGAGAAGCCGCTGGCCTGACCCCCGCCGGCGGCCGTCGCACCCGTTAAGGTGGGCACGATGATCACGCGACGAGACGCCGCCCTGCGGCTGGACATCCCGCTCGAGATGGCCGCGCGCCACGGCATCCCCGCTCGCCTGACGCTCGACGAGCTGATGGCTCTCGAGAAGTCGCCGCCGGCCTGGCTGCTGCAGTCGCGGGCCAACCGCACCGGCAAGCCGGTGTGGGTCGACCTCGCGTGCGTCGTCTGCGGCTACCACGAGGCCGCCCGGCCGAAGAAGTGGTGGCCGACCTGGACCTACCTCAGCTGCGACGACCACGGCGTCGACGAGCTGCCCGAGCCCGAGCAGGGCGTCGTCCGCGCCGAGGTGCCGGGCGTCGGCAGCAGGTTCGTCGCGATCGTCGACGACCGCCTCTAGGGCTGCGGGGGCACGGGGCACGGGGTCCGGCACCGGCTGCGGGCACCTGGCCCCGGCACCGGGTGCAGGCATCTGGTCTCGGTAGCGGGTGCAGGCTCACCGGCGCCCGGCGCCCCGCGACCGGAGTCGCGGTGCGACGACCGCGGCCGTCAGTCGCGGTAGCCGACCGACGCCGGGGCGTCGAGGCCGGCGAGCAGGTGCACGAGGGCCTGGCGGGCGTCGTCCGCGAGCATCTGCCGCTGGATGTGCTGGTCGTGCCAGTGCACGAGGTCGCCCGTCGTCACGTCGTTCACGCCGTCGGCCACCACGTACCGGAACGCCCAGGGGTCGCCGCCCTCGGCGAGCGTCCGACGGTGGCCGAGCACTCGGCCGGTCGCGACCTCGACGAGCACCTCGTGGCCGGGGTCCGTCGGGTCGGGCAGGCGGACGTCGACCCGCCCGTGGGCCGACGACGGGTCGGGCCCGGCGACACGGGTCCCGAGGACGGCGCTGCCGGTCTCGGTGCCGGTGCCGTCGGCCTCACGGGCATCGGCCTCGTCGCCGTCGAGTCGAGGAGGCGCGCTCCGGTCGTGCCCCGCGACCACGTCGTCGACGACCCGGGCGGCCGCGGCGACGAGTGCGTCGTCGGCCTCGGCGAGTCGTCGCGCCGTGTCGCGGAGCCAGTGCTCGAGGGCCGGGAGCTCGGCGGCGCCGAAGGGATCGGGCTCGAGCGAGTGCACGGCTAAGTCCGCGGCCTCGACGGACCACTCCCACGACAGCACCACCCTCGTCATCGCCGAGGTGCGGGGGAGGAGCGCGAGCACGCCGCGGCGGAGCCCGGGCGTGAAGTGCAGCTCGGGCTCGTCGAACAGGCCACGGACCGGGTCGGCGGACGAGCGTGCCGACCGGGGCACCCGGAACTCGGCCACGACGTCACGCCACGGCGTCGCTCGGCCGGGGGCCGCGTCGTGGTCGCGCCGCACCGTGAGCACGGTGGCCGGAGCCGGAGCCGGAGCCGGAGCCGGAGCCGGAGCCGGAGCACGCCGTCGCGGGTCGGGGGTCAGGGCGTCGTCGAGCACGGGGGACGATCCTGCCACGCACGCCTGCACGGCCGCCGGGCGCGCCGCCCCGGCTCAGAACGTGAGCTGCTCCGCCGAGTCGAGCGGCACCCAACCCTCGGGCAGGCCCGACGGGGGACGGACGGTCGGCACGACCTGCAGCGAGTCGGCCTCGGCCAGCTGGGCCAGCTCGAGCCCGGTCAGCGCCGCGATGTCGCGCACCGGCACCTGGAAGGTGCGGTACGGGCCGAGGGGAGGCAGCTCGCCCTCGTCGCGGGCCCGCAGCGTCGCCCGCTCGAGGTCGGCGTCGTCGAGCTGCGGAGACTGGTCGAGCAGGTATCCGGCGGTGCGGAGGGCCGCGCCGTCGCGGGTGGCCCAGGCCGCGATCTTCCAGAACCGGAGCGGCAGCTGCACGCCGCGGTACGTCGGGTCGTCGGGGTGCAGCACCGGGCCCGTGAGCACGGTGAGCCGCTGTCGGTGCACGGCGGCGTACTCGAGGACCAGGTCTTCGAGGCCGAGCCACAGCTCGGACGACTGGTTGAAGTCGGCCGCCTGCGGCGCCGCGTTCGTGTACGTGAAGGTGTCGAGGTTCGCGCGCGAGGCGACGGCGGCGGTGCCCCAGACCGGGTCGCGGCGCCGGACGAGGTGGCCGCGGTCGAGGTCGTTGCGGCTGTAGACCTCGGGCCCGCACTGCTGGTCGGCCGGGACGCGCTCGTCGAGGTGCCAGTCGTCGCCCCGCTCGAGGTCGACCAGCGAGGCGCCGTCGACGTTGACCGCGGTGAGGGCGGCGAGGCGGCGTGCCGGGTCGAGCAGCACGGTGAAGTGGGCGTAGGGCAGCTCGCGCACGGCGCGCGCGCCCGGGTCGGGCAGCGGCACCCGCACGTCGAGGAACGAGGGGTCGTACCCGAGGGCGGCTGCCGCCTCCGGCTGGTCGTCTGCGATGGTCATCCGCGCCTCCTGCTGGTCGGTGGGTGGTGCGCCCTCATCGTGCACCGTGCCGCCGACAGCGGCCCGCGCCTTGGACCCGACCCGCGACCCGCCCTGCAGACCCGCCCCGCCGCCGGGACACCGCCGCCCCGCACCGCGACACCGCCGAGTGAACGGAACACCGCCGAAGTGGGCGGTGTTCCGTCCACTCGGCGGTGTGGGACGGGGCCGTCGCGGCTCGGACGCAGACGGTCCGCCGTCCGCCGTCCGCCGGCAGCCGGGCGCGGGCCGTCAGGGCCGGCCGCCGGGCGACAGTCGTCAGTCGGCGAGGATCGCGTAGAGCGCGCGCCGGGTCTCGTCGAGCTTCGCGGTGGCGGCCGCGCGCTGCGCGTCGGTGACGCCCGAGCGGAACTGCTGCACGACGCCGAAGAGCTTGCCGAGGCTCTCGCGGAACTCGTCCGAGCCCTCGTCGCCGGTGGTCGCGGCCCAGGCCGCCTCGACGGCCTCGGCGTGCTCGGCCACGTAGGCGCGGCCGGCCTCGGTCAGCGAGTACTCGCCCTTGGCCGCCTGGTCGCCGGCGACGATGAGCTCCTCGTCGACGAGCTGCTGCAGCGTGGGGTAGACCGAGCCGGGGCTCGGCTTCCAGACGCCGTCGGTGCGCTCGGCGATCGCCTTGATGAGGCCGTAGCCGTTGGACGGGGCGTCCGCGAGCAGCGAGAGCACCGCGAGGCGGACGTCGCCCTTGCGGGCGCGGCCACGTCCGCCGCGGTGACCGCCGGGGCCGAAGCCCGGGAACCCGCCGAACGGGCCGGGGCCGCCGGGTCCGAAGCCGGGGCCGAAGCCGCCGGGGCGAGGGCCGCGGGCGAAGGGGCGGCCGAAGCGTCCCCCGCCGGCGAAGCGGTCGTGCTGCTCGCGGCGGTCGGAGTGGTCGGGGTGGTCGTGGTTCATGTGGTGGTGTGCGTTGCCCATGGGGAACGTCCTCTCGATGGTCGACCCGGCGTGACCGGGTCTGAAGTGTCTGTCGCGGTGGTTGTCGCGATGTGTCAAAGATATGTCGTTGACAGTCGGTGTGTCAAGGCGGAGAACAAGAAGAAGGAGGCGCACCCACGGGGGGTGCGCCTCCTCGGCCCTGCAGTCGGCCGGCTAGCTGGCCGGGGCGACGCCGAACGCCGTGGCGAGCTTCTCGATCTTCTGCGCCCGGCCGAGGCGGGGCAGGTCGCTGCCGTCGCGGATGACGCGGCCGCGGCCCTCGAAGTCGGCGAGGAAGTCCTGTGCCCAGGCGACGTCCGACGGGGTGGGGCTGATGACCTCGTTGATGACCGGCAGCTGCTCGACGTCGAGGCAGAGCTTGCCGGTCAGACCGAGCGCGACGGCGACGCCGGCCTGCTCGCGCAGCACGGGGTGGCTGCTGCCGACCGTCGGGCCGTCGATCGGGCCGGGCAGGCCGCCGATGCGGCTCGCCACGACGAGGCGGGAGCGCGGGTACGCCATCGCCAGGTCGTCGGCGCTCGTGCCCGTGTCGCGGCGGTAGTCGCCGCTGCCGAACGCGAGGCGGAAGGCGCCGCGGGCCTTCGCGATGGCGGGGCTCTCCTCGATGCCGAGCGCGGACTCGACCAGGGCGAGCACGCGGACGGCGCCGCCGAGGCGGTCGAAGGTCTCGGTGACGTGCTCGGGGGCCTCCGTCTTGGCGAGCATGACCCCCTGCAGGCCGGGCAGGCCGAGCAGCGCGTCGACGTCGTCGGACCAGAAGTCGGTGGAGCGGTCGTTGATGCGCACCCAGGCGCGCCCGCCCGCGGTCAGCCAGGCGACGACGTCGTCGCGGGCGGCAGGCTTGCGGGCCGGGTCGACGGCGTCCTCGATGTCGAGGACGATCTGGTCGGCGCGCGAGCGCGACGCCTGGTCGAACCGCTCGGGGGCCGTGCCGGGCACGAGCAGCCACGAGCGGGCGATGTCGGCGGGGGGCTTGGGGCGACCGGGGGCGGCCGGGCCGGACGCGGCGGTGTCGGCGGCGTCGGCGGTGGGGGCTGTGTCGGTCATGGGACGTCCTCGTCTGTCTCGTCGTCTGTCTCGTCGCGCGACGCCGGGGCCCGCTCGTCGCGGGGGGCGCCTCCTCCACGCTACCGGGCCTCCGGGAGCGGGCCGGGCGCGGGCGCGCGGCCGGGCCGGGGTCGGGGCCGTCCGGCGTCGGCGTGGCCGTCGTCCGCGGGCTCCGGGCGGGGCTCCCGCCCGAGAACCGCCGTCAGGCGTACCGTTCAGGAAGACCACAGGCGACACCCGGGGTCACGGAGCACCGGCGACGTGGCCAGCGGGTCGTCGCGAGGCCACGATCACGAGGAGCTCCCATGACCGACGCGAACACCCCCAGAGACCGCGCCGACGAGGGCGACGCACGCGACCGCGCCCCGCGCGAACCCGCCCGCGACCCCCTCGACGACGCCCCGCGTGGCGACGGCGACACGATCGCCGACGCGCCCGCGGACGGCACCGACCGCAGCGCCGACGGCCCCGCCGTCGACTTCGGCTCGCCCGCCGCGGACCGGCCCGCCGTCGACTTCGGCTCGCCCGCCGCCGACCGCCCCGCCGTCGACTTCGGTGCGCCCGCCGCTGCCGACCGTCCGGCCGTCGACTTCGGCGCCGACGCCGACCGCCCCGGCACGGCCACGGACGGGCCCGCCGAGCCGGCGGTCGCCCCCGAGGACCGCGTCGAGCGTTCAGGCGACGACGACCGCGGCTGGTCGGCCGAGCGCCGGGCCGACGAAGCGTCGACCTCGGCTCCTGACTCGTCGACGGGCCCGGCCGCGCCGCCGGCCGTCGCGTTCGGCGACGCACCCGCCTCGGCCGCCGCGCAGGGCGACGGCCAGGGCCACGACGACCAGGCCCGCGACTCGCGTCTCGACGCCGCCCGTGTCGACGACTCAGGCGACGCCGAGCGTCGCACCGCCGACGGCCCCGGGGTCGCCGCCGCCGCGGCGACGACTCCTGAGTCCTCGACCGCCGACGACCGTCCGACCTCGGACCACGCCGACACCGAGGTGCTCCACGACCGCGTCGAGACCGGCGACCGCGCCGCCGACGCGGACCGCCGTGACGACGCCGACGCCGACCGCCGTGACGACGCCGACGCCGACCGTCGCGACGACGCCGCCCCGGTGGTGCCGCCCGTCGTGGCGCCCACCCCGCCGGCCTCGCGTGCCTGGTCGGCCGCTCCGCAGGACGACTCCGGCCGCCCCCTGCACGACGACGAGGCGCTGCGCGCCGCCGAGGCGCACCGTGCCTCTGACGAGCGTCGTGCCTCCGACGCCGACGACGACGCTCGCTCGGATGACTCGCCGACGGTCGTCGCCCCCGTGGCGGCCCCCGCCCGCGGCGACGACGCGCCGACCACCGCCTGGCGCACCGACGACGGCCGCGTGGCCGCTCGACCCGGCTCGAGCGACGCGACCACCGCGACCGGCTCGCAGGCCTACCCGCTCGTGGCCGAGGGCGCCGACCCGGTCGCCCTGCGTCGTGAGCTCCTGACCGAGCAGAAGCAGGAGTTCTCGGGCATCCGCTTCGGCGCTGGCCTGCTCGGCTGGTTCGCCGCCACGGGCTTCGGCGTCTCGCTGTTCGTGGTCTTCGCGGCCATCGCCTCCGCGGTGGTGGCTGCCTCGTCGGGCTCCGACCCCAACGGGTTCCGCGGCTACCTCGGCGACAACGCCGAGCTGTACTCGCTGGTGACCGGCATCGTCGTGCTCGTCATCGTGTTCGCCGGCTACTTCGTCGGCGGCTTCACCGCCTCGCGGGTGGCCCGGTTCTCGGGCTTCAAGCAGGGCCTCGCGACCTGGCTCTGGGGCCTCGTCATCACGATCGTGGTCGCCGTCGTCGGCGCCGTGATCGGGGTGCAGGCGGGCGACCAGTCGGCTCCGAACCCCATGGTGCCGTCGATGGACGACCTGTCGTCGTCGTCGCTCGAGTCGTTCGTCTTCCTCGGCCTGCTCCTCGTGCTCAGCTTCGCCGGGGCAGTCCTCGGCGGCCTCCTCGGGCAGCGCTGGCACCGCAAGGTCGATCGCTTCGTGCCCGACCACCAGGTCTGACCGACGGGTCCCGACGACCCCGCGAGGGGCGTCGGGACCGCCTCGAGGTCGGCTCACCGATCCGGCCGGGCCATGGCGTCGAATCCCTCGACGTGTACCGGAACCGGCACCGGGCCCCGCGACACCGGAGCCACGGCCGGCCCGCACCGCCGCCCCAGCACCGCCTCCGCACCACCGCATCACCGCACCACCCCCACCACCCGCACCACCGACACCACCCGCCCCGCCCGGCCCCGCCGGAGGACCGCGGACCGCGACACGCAAAGGACACCATGCGCCTCCTCGACCGTTCCCCCCTCGTCCGCAGCACCCTCGGCGTCGTCGCCGCGGGCGCCCTCGTGTTCGGCCTCGCCGCCTGCTCGTCGACCTCCGACTCGGAGAGCAACAACACGGCCCCGACGCACCCCACCAACGCGACCGAGCCGTCCGAGGCCGCCAGCGCCGAGCCGCTGGCCTCGATCCCGCAGCTCACGGCCGGCGTCGACACGCAGGTCGCCGTCGACGCCTCGTTCGTCGACGCGCTCGGCACGCTGGGCCTCACCCCCGGCGTCGTCGGCACCGCCACGTTCACGGACGGCACGTTCTCGTTCCCGATCACCGGCGGCACGGTCGACTACTACGACCCCGAGGGCGACGTGCGGCCGTACGTGCAGGGCAACATCGACCACGACGGCTCGGGCCTCAGCCTGACCGCCGCCGACGGCACGGTCGTCGAGCTCAGCGACTTCCGCATCGACCCGGGCGAGAGCGAGCTCTACGGCACGGTGACGGTCGGCGACCAGATCGTCGCCCAGGACGCCTTCCTCTTCGACCTCTGGGGCGGCACGCTGCAGCCCCTCCGCATGGAGGGCACGAACGCCGTCCTCGAGGGCACCACGGTGCACGTCAGCTCGGACGCGGCCGAGCTGCTGAACCAGACCTTCGGCACCGAGGCCGTCGAGGACGAGATGCTCGTCGGCGTCGCGACCATCACCGTCGCCACCGAGTAGCCCGCCCCGGGCGCGTCCGCCCGGCAGGCCCCGACGGCCCCGTCCCGTGCACCGGCACGGGACGGGGCCGTCGTCCGTCCGACGGCCCGTCAGGAGTTTCGACCGCAGCAACACAGAAGTTCGGCACGCCGAAACATGGGTAGGCTGCCTGCATGGCGACGACACGACCCCCGGGCTCCGCCGTGCAGGAGGCGCCCGACGGCCGACCGGCACGACCTGCGCACCCGAGGCCCCGCGGCACCCTGCTCGGGCCCGCGTTCGTCGCGGCCATCGCCTACGTCGACCCCGGCAACGTGGCCGCCAACCTCACCGCCGGCGCGCAGTACCAGTACGGCCTGCTCTGGGTGCTCGTCGCGGCCAACGCCGTCGCGGTGCTCGTGCAGTACCTGTCGGCGAAGCTCGGGGTGGTGACCGGCCGGTCGCTGCCCGAGGTCATGGGCGCGCGCCTCCGTCGTCCTGCCCGCCTCGCCTACTGGGGGCAGGCCGAGGTGGTGGCCGCGGCCACCGACGTCGCCGAGATCATCGGCGGCGCGCTCGCCCTGCAGCTGCTCTTCGGCGTCCCGCTCGTGGTCGGCGGGATCGTCACGGGCGCGGTCTCGCTCGGGCTGCTCATGCTGACGCGGTACCGGGGCGGACACGTCTTCCAGTCGGTCGTCATCGGCATGCTGGCGATCCTCACGGTGGGCTTCTGCGCCGGCCTGTTCTTCTCGCCGCCCTCCGGCATCGGCATGCTCGAGGGCCTGGTGCCCCGGTTCGAGGGCGCGCAGTCGGTGCTGCTCGCCGCCTCCATGCTCGGGGCGACGGTCATGCCGCACGCCGTCTACCTGCACTCCGCGCTGGTCCGCGACCACCACGGCACCGTGGCCGAGGGCGACGACCGTCGCCGCGTGCTGAGGGCGACCCGGTGGGACGTCGTCCTCGCGCTCGTGGTCGCCGGCGGCGTCAACATCTCGATGCTCGTGCTCGCGGCGTCGACCCTGCCCGGGCGCACCGGCACCGACACCATCCCCGGGGCCCACGACGCCATCCGCGACGCGCTCGGCCCGGTGGTGGGCGTGCTCTTCGCGGTGGGGCTGCTCGCCTCGGGCCTGGCGTCGACGTCGATCGGCTCGATGGCCGGTGCCGAGATCATGCACGGGCTGCTGCGGGTGCGGGTGCCGCTCACGGTGCGGCGGGTCGTCACCCTCGTGCCGGCCCTGGTGCTGCTCGCGACGGGCATCAGCCCGACCTGGCTGCTCGTGCTCAGCCAGGTCGTGCTGAGCTTCGGCATCGCCTTCGCCCTCGTGCCGCTCGTCGTGGTGACGAGCGACGCCCGCCTCATGGGGACGGGCCGCAACGCGACGGGCACCCGCGTCGTGGCGTGGGCGGCCGTCGCGATCGTCGTGGCCCTGAACGTCGCCCTCGTCGTGCTGACGGTGACCGGCGGGGCCTAGCAGGCGCCGGCAACGGAGGGCGGTCGAGACCGCCCTGCAGCCTAGGAGGCGCCGGTCCGGTCGTCGAGGCCGTCGCGGTCGGCGTCGTGGGCGTCCTCGGCGCCGGGGCGCTCCTCCTCGTCGCGTCGGCGCTCGGCGCGCTCGTGGGCCTCGAGCATCGCCTCCGCGTGGTCCGACTTGGCACGGCCGACCCCGGCGTCGTCGCCCCGGGCGATCGCGACGCCCTCGCGCACGGTCGCCGCCACGGCCTGCACGACGCCCCGGGGCGTGAAGGCGAACTCGCCCCGCTCCGAGCCGTCGCCGGCGTCGGCGTAGTGCTTGAGGTCGCCGCCCTCGCCGGGCCGGGGCGGCTGCTCGGCGTGCTCGACGCAGAGGCGGGCGACCTCCTCCGCGTGGGCGTGCATGACGGAGTGGGCGGCGCCGGGCATCTCCCACAGCCGGGACGACGGCACGAGACGGCCGATCTGCTCCACCCAGCTGCGCGGCGCGACGGCGTCGTGCTCGCCCCGGATGACGAGCGTGTGCGCGCGCACCTTCGGCAGCTGCTGCTCGATGGGGTAGGTCATCATCTTCGGCAGCACCTGCGAGAACCAGTGCACCCCGCACACGAGGTAGGCGCGCAGCGCGAGCACCTTGACCCGGCCGGGCTCGTGCCAGGCCGCCTGCAGGAACCGTCGGGCGGCGACCGTGACGCGCCGCTCGGCCGGGTTCACCACGGGGCCGATCAGCACGAGGGTGGAGAGCTCGGGGCGGCGGGCGGCGAGGTCCGTCGCGATCTGGGTGCCCATCGAGTGGCCGACGACGATCGGGTCCTTCAGGCCGAGGTCGTCGATGACGGCGCCGACCAGGTCGGCGAACTGCCGGATCTCGAGCGCCGTGCGCGGGTGTGTCACGCCGGCGAAGCCGGGCAGGTCGAGGGCGTGCACCGGCCCGAACGAGTTGAGGTTCGGGGCGAGCCGCTCGAAGTAGTCGGACGAGACGCCGATGCCCGGCACGAGCACGAAGGGCCGTTCGCCCGTCGTGCCGATCGTGCTGACGCGCACCCACAGGTCGCCGCGCTCGACCCGCGTGACGCGGACGCGGGTGCTGGACTCGTCGCGTCGGCGTGTGCGTCTGGCGGCCATGCGCCTCCTCGTCGGTCTGTCCGCACGCCGCTGCCGGGGCAGGAGGCGGGGCGGTGGGGAGGCCAGTCTGGCATCTGCCGGCGGTGCGGTCCGTGTGCGCGACGGGCGCCTCCTCGGCTCAGCGGCGCAGCACCGGGTCGAGCGCCCGCAGGTTGCGGTGCAGCAGGAGGCGGAGGGCGAGGCCGCCGAGCGGCCCGGCGAGGCGCATCCACCAGGCCCCGGGGCGCCACACCACGCGGATGTCGAGCGTGACGCGGTCGTCGGGGTGCCGCGTCGCGAGGTAGCTCTCCCAGCCCCGCTGCGGGTGGCCGACGAGGGCGGCGTGGAGGAACCCCGTCGAGCGGGGCAGGGCGCCCGCACCGTCGCCGGTCGCCGCGCCGGGCGCGGCCGGCTCGTCGTCGAGCACCCGGACGACCCGGCACGCCACGCGGGGCCGCAGCGGCCCGAACGGGATCGCCCACAGGCTGATGACGCCGACCCGCACCCGGTCGGGCACCTGCAGCGGCACGAAGCCCGAGCCGCGGTGCACCTGCCAGCCCAGCACGGCGTCCCCGGCGACCCGGTGGTCGTCGGCGCCGTGACCGACGACGCGCGAGACGACGGTCTCGTGGAACCCCGTCGGCACGGGCCCGGCCAGCATCGGCTCGCCGTCGAAGTCCCAGGCGTCGACGAAGCCGGGCGGGACGCTGCGTGACGACATGGGTCGAGCCTGGCACGGCACGGGCTCGGCTCGGGCAGGATCGGCACGTGACCACGACGCCGAGCACGACCGAGAGCACACGCACGAGCACGAGCACCGCTGCGGGGGCCGTCGACGCCGACCCGTCGGGCGCCGCGCCGGGCGTGCTGCTGCTGCACGGCTGGCAGAACCGCCGGCCCGCCGACCACTGGCAGCACCTCCTCGCCGACGAGCTCGGACGCCTCGGCACGGCCGTGCGCTACCCGCAGCTGCCCTCGCCCGACGAGCCCGACCCGGCAGCGTGGGAGGCGGTGGTCCGGTCGGAGCACGCCGCCCTCGGCCCCGGCCCGGTCACCGTCGTCTGCCACAGCCTGTCGACGCTGCTCTGGCTGCGGCTCCAGGCGGGGACGGACCCGCTGCGGGCCGACCGGGTGGCGCTCGTGTCGCCCCCGTCGCCCGAGCTGATCGCGGGGCAGGACGCGGTGCACGCGTTCGTCGACGGCGGCACGACCGCCGACCCCGACGCGGCGGAGTCGCAGCTCTTCGACGGACGCCTGCTCACGGCGGGCGCGACGGGCGACAGCGTCGTGGTCGCGGGCGACGACGACCCGTGGCTGCCGCTGGGGCTCGGCGACACCTGGCGGGGCCGCCTCGACGCCCGGCAGCACGTCGTCCGAGGCGGCGGCCACCTCACCCCCGAGTCCGGCTTCGGGCCCTGGCCCGAGATGACGGCGTGGGTCCTCGGGCAGCGCGGGGCCGTCGCGCTGGGCTGAGGCCGGGCTGCCAGGGGGCGGACTGGGGGCGGCCCGGGGCTGCCCGGGCTGCTGCTCGGGCCGGTCCCACAGGGGCGACCGGCCCGGCGGCGGGAGCGCCTAGGAGGCGGGGGCCAGGAACGCGGCCGCCGCGGCCGACAGCGAGGCCGGGTCGTCCACGCCGCACAGCTCGCGTGCCGAGTGCATGCCGAGCAGGGGCACGCCCACGTCGATGGTGCGGATGCCGAGGCGCGTCGCCGTGATCGGTCCGATGGTCGAGCCGCACGGCACGCTGTTGTTCGAGACGAACTCCTGGAACGGCACCCCGGCCTGCTCGCACGCCCGGACCCACTCGGCCGCGCCGAGGCCGTCGGTGGCGTAGCGCTGGTTCGCGTTGATCTTGAGCAGCGGGCCGCCGTTGACGATCGGCTGGACGGCAGGGTCGTGGCGCTCGGGGTAGTTCGGGTGCACGGCGTGGCCGGCGTCGGCGCTGAGGCACCACGACGCGGCCAGCGCCCGTCGGTGGTCGGTGGCGTCGGCCCCGAGCCCGGCGGAGACCCGGGCCAGGACGTCCTCGAGGAAGGGCCCTGCCGCGCCCGACGGCGTGGCCGAGCCCACCTCTTCGTGGTCGAAGGCGGCGAAGACGGCGACGTGGTCGAGCTCCGCCTCGGCGGTCGCGATCAGGGCGGCGAGGCCGGCGTGGGTCGACGAGAGGTTGTCCATGCGGCCGGCCGCGAAGAGCTCGCCGGACAGCCCCAGCACGGCGGGCGCGGCGGTGTCGGCGACGACGACGTCGTAGCCCACGACGTCCGCCCCCGACAGGCCGGCGAGGCCGGCGAGGTGCCCGAGCACGTCGGCCTGGCCGAGGGGCCCGGCGCCGACCACGGGGGCGAGGTGCCGCTGGGGGTCGAGGGTCAGGCCCTCGGAGTTGACGCCGCGGTCGAGGTGCACCGCGAGCTGGGGGATGCGCAGCAGCGGCCCGGTGCGCACCAGGTGCGAGCCTCCTCCGCGTGTGACGAGCCGCCCGGCGAACTCGAGGTCGCGGTCGAGCCACGAGTTGAACAGCGGGCCGCCGTAGACCTCGACGCCGGCCTGCACCCAGCCCCGGGTGCCCGTCGTCGGCTTGGGCTTGAGCTTGAACCCGGGGGAGTCGGTGTGCGCGCCCACGACCCGGAAGGGCGTCGTCGCCGAGGCGCCGCCCGGCTCGACCCACGCGATGACCGCGCCGTCACGGACGACGTAGCGCCGCCCGGGGCCGGTCGGCCACGCGGCCGTCTCGTCGAGGGCGGTGAAGCCCGCCTCGTCGAGCCGGCGGGCGGCCTCGGCCGCGGCGTGGAAGGAGGAGGGGGACGCCTGGATGAAGGAGGCGAAGTCGTCGAGGTGCGCGCGCGAGGAAGTCATCCCGACCAGCTTGCACCATGCCGCCGACCCCGCGACGCCGCGACGCCGCGACGCCGCGACCCCGCGACGCCGCGACGCCGCGACCCCGCGACCCTGCGACGCCGCGACCCTGCGACGCCCGGGTCGGGCCCGTGGCCCGGCTCAGCGCCCGCCGCTGCCGGTGACCTGCGCGCCCGGCTCGGCCCGGCTCTCGCCGCGGCCGTCCTCGTCGTCCGCGGTGAGGCCGGCGGTGCGGTCGCCGGAGACGCCCGCGGCGTCGACCGCGACGTAGCCGTCCTCGCCCGACATCGGGCCGCCGAGGCGCTCGGTCACGTCGCCGTCGGGGGTGGCGTCGTCGTCGCCGGCCGGGCGGCCCTGGCTGTCGGTCGCGCCGTCGGCGGGGTGGCCCGCCGGGGCCGCGGCGGCGTCGTGGGAGGCGAGGGCCGCCTCCTCGACGCGCTCCTCCAGGGGACGGTCGTCGCCGTGCTCGGGGGCGTGGTCGTTCGTGGGGCTCATGGGGCGTCCTCTCGGTGGGCGGATCCGCTCCGACAGTAGGCGTCGTGCGCGGGGTGCGTCGGCGCGCGCGCCGAGGCGCGGGCGCGGACGGCGCACCCGGCCCCGCTCAGGGGTGGCGCCGGCCTCGATTAGGGCCCCGCCGGCAGGGCGGCGGACCACAGGTGGAAGAGCGCGTAGGCCCGCCACGGGGCCCAGGGCGCCGAGGCCACCTCGGCCTGCCGCGTCGTGACGCCGCCGAGCGACCGGCGCAGGACGAGGTCGCCCGCCGGGTAGGCGTCGCGGTCGCCGAGGGAGCGCACCGACAGGTAGTCGACCGTCCACGGGCCGATGCCGGGCAGGGCGAGCAGCGTCGCGCGCACCGCGGCGCGGTCGCCGTCGGGGGCGATGACGAGGCCGCCCGCCACCGTCTCGGCCACGGCGTGGAGCGTGCGGGCCCGGGCGCCGGTCACCCCGACGGCCGCGCGCAGGTCGTCGACCGGCGTGGCGGCGACGACGTCGGCCCGGGGGAACCGTCGGAGCCCCGTGCCGGGCACGTCGCTGCCGAGGGCCGCGACGAGCCGACCCGCGAAGGTGCGCGCGGCCGCGAGCGAGACCTGTTGGCCGAGCACGGTCGTGACCGCCGCCTCCCACCCATCGGGGCTGCCGGTGACACGGATGCCGGGGCGCGCCTGCACGAGCGGCCCGAGCACCGGGTCGTCGCGGAACACGGCGATCACCGCGGCGACGTCGGCGTCGAGGTCGAGCCAGCGCCGGACCAGGTGCTCGACGCGCTCGGCGTCTCGGGGCGAGGGCGGGAGCCCGGCGGAGGCGGTGGCCGTGACGTCGGCCCCACGGTCGTCGAGGCGCAGGTCGATCCGCAGCACGCGGCTCGGCTCGCCACGGTCGGCGACGTCGACGAGGCGGGAGTGGGTGCGGGCCTCGACGTCGGTCAGCTCGGCTCCGGGAACGCTGTGGGCGGCCAGCAGCCCGATGGCGTGGGCGTCGTCGTAGGGCCCGTCGGTCTCGAGTCGCAGCCGGAACGGCCGGGCGGCGACGTCGGTCACCGGACGTCGCCCCAGACGCCGGAGGACCCGCGGCGGTGGCTGTCGACGAGATGGGTGTCGACGATGCCCGCGGCCTCCATCAGGGCGTGCATGGTCGTTGGGCCGACGAACGTGAACCCGGCCGCCTTGAGCGCCTTCGACAGGGCCGCCGACTCGGGCGAGGTCGTCGGCACGTCGGCCAGCTCGACCGGCCGGGGGGTCTCGGCCGGGCGGTGCGACCAGACGAGGTCGACGAGGCCGCCCTGCTCACGGAGGGCGACCGTCGCGCCCGCGTTGCGGATGGTGGCGTCGATCTTGAGCCGGTTGCGCACGATCCCCGCGTCGGCCATCAGGCGCTCGCGGTCACCGTCGTCGAAGCGGGCCACGACGTCGGGGTCGAAGTCGCGGAACGCCGCACGGAACGCCTCGCGCTTGCGGAGGATGGTGGCCCACGACAGCCCCGACTGGAACGCCTCGAGGCTGAGCCGTTCGAACAGGCCGCGCTCGTCGCGGACGGGCATGCCCCACTCGGTGTCGTAGTACTCGCGCAGCATCGGGTCGACCGCCGCCCAGGGCGGACGGGCGAGGCCGTCGTCGCCGACGACGACGCCGCTCACGAGCGCGCCCCCGACTCGAGGCCGATGAGCACGGCCTTGGCGGCCTCGCCGCCTCGGTAGCGCCCGGGGGTGCCGTCGCTGCGCACCACACGGTGGCACGGCACGACGACGGGCAGCGGGTTCGTGGCGCAGGCCGTGCCGACGGCCCGCACGGCGCGGGGACTGCCGCTCGCCGCGGCGACCCGGGCGTAGCTGGCCGTCTCGCCGTAGGGGATCTCGGGCAGGTGCTCGAGGACGGTGCGCTGGAAGCCCCGCGACAGCCGGCGGTCGAGCACGAGGTCGAAGTCGCGGCGGCGGCCCGCGAAGTACTGGTCGAGCTCGACGACGACGCCGTCGAGCCTGCGCGGCGACCTGAGCACGCGCGACCCCACCTGCGCGGCCACGCGGTCGAGGACGGCGTCGTGGTCCTCGACGTCGAACGCGACGCGCACGAGGCCCACGTCGGTCGCGCAGAGCAGCAGGTCGCCCACCGGGGAGGGCACGGTGCGCCAGAACACGTCGACGGTGCCCGCCGAGGTGGCGCTGTCGGCGAGCCGGTCGCGCAGCGCGTCGAGATGGGCGTCGAGGCGTGGCCCCGGCGCGCTGTCGGTCGCCGCGACGAGCCCGCGCCGCAGCGACGGGTCGTCGTCGAGCTCGACGGCGGGTGCGGGGGCGTCGGTCATCGGAAGGCTCCTTCGGGAGAGGGCAGCGGGCGACGTGCCCGTCGGGCGTCGAGTGCGGCCGGGGCGGCGTCGGAGAGGGCTCGGCGCAGGGCCGCGACGCCGTCCGCGGCCGAGCGGCGGCAGGCGGCGTGGCTGCGGCCGGTCAGCTCGGCCACCTCGAGGTGGCTGAGGCCGGCGAGGTGGTGCAGCACGACCGCGTCGCGCTGGCCGTCGGGCAGCGACCTCACTGCGCCGAGCAGGGCGTCGTCGCGGGCCACGAGCTCGTCGAAAGGCACGGGGGCAGGCGGCTCGGGGACGAGCTCGACGGGCTGAGGGCGCCGAGCCCGGGCGCGGAGGACGTCGAGGGCCTTGCGCCGCGCGACGGTGACGAGCCACGCCTCGACGTTCACGTCGGCCGGGAGGTCGGGCCAGGCGACGAGAGCGGCCAGGAAGGTCTCGGACCACGCGTCGTCGGCGTCGGCGGTGTCGAGCAGCGCGCGGCACACGCGGAGGACGGTCGTGCCGTGGCGCTCGACGACGCGGTCGAAGGGCGGCACGTCAGGACGACCGGCCGAGGACGGGACCACACGGAGCCCGCCGGCAGGGGGCTGCGGTGCTGTCGATCGTCGGGGGGACGACGGAGGTCGTGGTCATCGGGCGCTCCTGTCTCGGTGGTGCTGCTCATGATGGAGACGCACGCCGAGCCTCCTCTGTGAGGTCGGGACGCGGATCTGCACGGCGTGCACGGATCACGCGCCCGCCCGCGCGTCTCAGGCGACGCTCGGGTCCGGCCTGCTACTACTTGTGGCGCGCCCTTCGCGGGCGCCACCGGCCCGGTCCGGGAACTCCACGCTGTCGGGTGCGTGTGAGCACCCGGGTCGGGTCTTCTCCGTCCCGGGGCCGGACGGTGCCTGTCCGGTCGGTGCCCACCCGGACGATGCCGGGCCTGCCCCGTGCGGGCCCGCTCAGCGCCGCGTCTCGAAGCCGCCCTCGCCCGTCGGCGCGAGCTCCTCGACGTCGACGCGCTCGACGACGGAGCCGGCGGGCCCCTCCTCGAGCCAGGCCAGCAGCATCCCGACCGCCTCCGGCGTGCCCTCGGCCTCGACCTCGACGGTGCCGTCGGCACGGTTGCGCACGAAGCCGTCGACGCCGAGGCGGTCGGCCTCGCCCTCGGTCGAGAAGCGGTACCCGACGCCCTGCACGGTGCCGTGCACGAGGGCGCGTCGTCTGATCACGTCGTCCATCGGTCGACCGTACCCGCGCCTCCTCGGCCGGGCACGCGTCGAGGGCGGGTCTTCCGGGCCGAGGGCGGGTCCCGAGAGACCCGCCCTGGACCCGGAAGACCCGCCCTCGACGATCGGCGGCGGGCCGGCCGGCAGGCCGGGCCGGGCGCGCCCCTAGCGGTCGATCGTCGACATGTCGGCGTACCGGTCGCCCCGGGGCGCGGCCACGTCGTCGAGCTGGTGCACCTGCTCCTCGGTGAGCTCGATCGCGTCGGCGGCGACGTTCTCGTCGAGGTAGGCGCGGCGCTTCGTGCCGGGGATGGGCACGATGCCCTCGCCCTTGGCGAGCAGCCACGCGAGCGCGACCTGGCCGGGCTTCGCGCCGACCTGGCGGGCGACCTCGTCGACCTGCTCGACGATGCGGACGTTGGCCTTGAGGTTGTCGCCGTCGAACCGCGGGTTGAACCGGCGGAAGTCGTCGTCGGCGAGCTCGTCCACCGAGCGCAGGGTGCCGGTGAGGAACCCGCGGCCCAGGGGCGAGTACGGCACGAAGCCGATGCCGAGCTCGCGGACGGTCGGCAGCACCTCGGCCTCGGCCTCGCGGCTCCAGAGCGACCACTCGGTCTGCAGGGCCGTGATCGGGTGGGTCGCGTGGGCCCGGCGGATCGTCTCGGGCGACGCCTCCGACAGCCCGAGGAACCGCACCTTGCCGGCCTGGACGAGCTCGCCCATGGCGCCGACGGTGTCCTCGATGGGCACCTGGGGGTCGACGCGGTGCTGGTAGTACAGGTCGACGTGGTCGATCCCGAGACGCTTGAGCGAGCTGTCGATCGAGGCGCGCACGTACTCGGGGCGGCCGTCGATCGCCCGCTCGGCTCGTGCCTCGGGGTCGGTGACGTTGCCGAACTTGGTGGCGACGACGGCGTCGTCGCGACGGCCCTTGAGGGCGCGGCCGAGCAGCTGCTCGTTCGTGTGCGGTCCGTACATGTCGGCCGTGTCGAGCAGGGTGACGCCGTGGCCGAGCGCCGCGTGGATCACGCGGACCGACTCGTCGTCGTCCGTGCCGCTGCCGGTGTAGAAGGCGGACATGCCCATGAGGCCGAGGCCGATGCGACCGACGTCGAGTCCGCCGTCGACGTTGCCGAGTGTGGTGTTCTGCATGGCGTCAGGCAACACCCGCGTCCTGTGCGGCGCCCGCATCCCACGACGGCGCGGGCGGCCGGCTCCGTCCCTTGACGTCGTGCACGCCCGGCGGCACACTTCCAGCACGCACCGGGGCGACCGGCCCCGGTGGACCGAGAGAGCGGACGGCGCCGTGCCCACGATCATCTTCGTCAACCTGGCCGTCGACGACCTGCCGGCCGCCCGGCGGTTCTACGAGGCCCTCGGCTGGGCCGTCGACCCCCGCTTCAGCGACGAGAACGCCGTCAGCGTGGTCGTCAGCGACACCATCCGGGCGATGCTGCTGACCCGGCCGTTCTTCGCGCAGTTCACGGGCAAGGAGATCATCGACGCCCGGACGAGCACCGAGGTGCAGCTCGCTCTCTCCGCCGACAGCAAGGAGGCGGTGGACGCGCTCCACGAGAAGGCCCTCGCGGCCGGCGGCACCTCCGCCGGCGCCCAGGACTTCGGCTTCATGTACAGCAAGAGCTTCGACGACCTCGACGGCCACCACTGGGACGCCGTGTGGATGGACCCGCAGGCCGCCGAGGACGGCCCGCCCGAGCTGTCCGACGACGAGCTCAGAGCCGGCATCGTCCGTCCCTGAGGCGCCGGAGCCGTGACGCGTAGGAGGCGCGGTGCAGGTCGTGCCTGCACCGCGCCTCCTCGGCTGTCCCGTGCCCCGCAGGGCCCGGGGCCTACGCCGTCGTCAGCTCGACCTTGAGCCAGCCCGGCTCGCGGCGGTCGAACGCCTCGTAGGCCGCGATGGCGTCTCCGACCGGCTCGCGCTCGGTGATGAGCGCCGTCGGGTCGAACAGGCCGGCGGCGACGCGCTCGATCAGCGGCGGGGTGACCGAGTGGTGGTCGCAGTTGCCCATGCGGATCGTGAGGTTCTTGAGCATCGCGGCGCCGATGGGGTAGGTCTCGACGGTGGGCGCGTAGACGCCGATGACGCCGATCCGGCCGTACTTCGCGACGATCTCGACGGCCCAGCGCGCGGCCTGCGAAGGCGCGTCGCCGGGCACCCACAGGTCGCCCCGGGGCGCGGCGTCGGGCGCGACCTGAGCGACCTCCTGCTCGAAGCCGCTCTTCTCCTCGGCGGAGGGGGCGGCGGGCCCGGACGACGGGTGCTGCGCGTCGACCCCGACGGCGTCGATCACGGCGTCGACGCCGATGCCGTCGGTGAGGTCCTTGACGGCCTGCACCGGGTCCTCGCGGTTGAAGTCGACGACCTCGGCGTTCTGGGCGAGGGCCTGGGCGAGGCGGTCCTCGAGGCCGTCGATGGCGATGACGCGCGAGGCTCCCTGCTGGAACGCGGACGCGATCGCGAACTGCCCCACGATGCCGGCGCCGAGCACGGCGACGACGTCGCCGCGACGCACGCCGGCGAGCTCGGCCCCGAACCAGCCGGTCGGGTAGATGTCGCTGAGCAGGATCGCCTGGTCGTCGCTGACCGTGTCGGGCAGCGGGTGGAGGCTGTTGCGCGCCCACGGCACGCGGACCCACTCGGCCTGCAGGCCGTCGATCGGGCCCGTCGAGGTGGGGCCGCCGAAGAACGCGGTGCCCGCGTCGGGGCCGTTCACGTTGGCCTTGTCGCACTGGGCCGTGTGCCCCTCGCGGCAGTACCGGCAGGAGCCGCACGAGACGGTGCTGTTGATGACGACCCGGTCGCCGGGGCTGAACCCGCGCACCGCGTCGCCGACCTGCTCGACGACCCCGACGGCCTCGTGGCCGAGGATCGTGCCCTCCTGCATCGGCGCCATCGTGCCGCGCACGAAGTGCAGGTCGGTGCCGCAGATCGCGCTGCGCGTGATGCGGACGATCGCGTCGTTCGGGTCCTGGATGGTCGGCTTCTCGACCTCGTCGAGTCGGATGTCCCCGATGCCGTGCCAGACGACTGCCTTCATGTGTGCCTCCTCGGGCGGTTCCGCGGTGCCCCGGGAGTCCACCGGGCGCGCCCTGGACGGTAGGCCCGCGCGCGCGGCCGCACCCGCCGAGTCGGCTCCGCGTCCGGGGTACAGCGCGCCGCCCGCGGACGCGGCGACGCCCCCGGCCGTCGTGGTCGGGGGCGTCGTCGGTGCCCGGCCGAGGAGGCCGAGGAGGCGCGGGTCAGCGCCCCGAGGAGGTCACCTCGGCCGCCGGGGCCGACGCCGCGCGACGACGCCGCAGCACGGCGCCCGCGCCCACGAGGCCCAGCCCCGCCGCCAGCAGCCCGCCCGCGAGCAGCAGGGGCTGGTCGAGCTCGCCGCCGGTGAAGGCGAGCGGGCCGCGGCCGCCGGCCGTGCCGGTCGACGTGCCCGTGCCCGAGCCGGAGCCGGCGCCGGTGCCCGTGCCGCTGCTCGGCGCCGTGCCCGAGCCGCCGCCCGGCGTGGTGCCGGGGTCGCCCGTGCCGGGGTCGGTCACCGGCGGCTGCACCGGCGGCACCTCGTCGGCGAGCAGCGCGAAGGTGCCGAGCGTCCGGTCGACGTACGCGACGAACTCGACGGGGTCGCCCGCCCCGTCGACCAGGAGGCGGTAGGTCGTCCCGGGCGTCAGGTCGGTGAAGACGAACCGGCCGTCGGCCTCGGTCTCGGTGGTCGCGACCGGCACGTCGCCGTCGGCCGGCAGCAGGCTGACCGCGACGCCGGGCGCGGGGGCCCCGGCCGCGTCGACGACGGTGCCGTCGACCGAGACGGAGTCGGCCGTGGGCACGACGAGGTCGACCGGCACGGGCGTCTCGCCGAGGGCGGGAGCCGTGAAGGGGATCGGGTGCTCCGCGTCGTCGCCGACGACGATCACGTAGTCGCCGCCGGGGGTGAGCCCGTCGACCGCGAAGCTGCCGTCGGCGCCGGTCGTCACGGTGGCGTCGGGGCTCGTCGGCTGGGCGTCCGGGTCGTCGGGCACCGGCACGAAGTCGAGCGTCTGGCCCGCGGCGGGGGTCCCGTCGGCGTTGCTGATCGTGCCCCTGGCGGCGACGGTGGCAGGCTCCTCGGGCACGACGTATCCGGTGATGTCCTGCGGCGCCGAGAACCCGGTCGAGAGGCCGCTCGCGACGTCGACGAGCGCGTACTGCTTGTCGGGGTCGAGGCCCGCGAACGAGAACGTGCCGTCGTCCGCGCTGGTCGTCGAGGCGAGGGGCACGTCCGAGCCCTCGGCGACGATCTGCACCTCGCGCCCGGCCACGGGGGTGCCGGTCTCGTCGCCCTCGACGACGACGCCGGTCGCCGTCACGGTCTCGGGCACCACGGCGTCGGCCGGGAACACGAAGTCCACCCCCGTCGCGTCCGTGGTGGCGGTCGAGAAGCCGACGGGCTGCGCGTCGTCCGCGCCCCGCGGCGTGACGGTGGCGGTGTAGCCGGCGGCGGCGACGAGGGCAGGCACCGCCCAGCGGCCCTCCGAGTCCGTCTCGGTGGTCGCGACGACGGCGCCCGCCGCGCTCCTGATCGTGACGGTGGCCCCGGCGTACGGCGTCGCCGTCTCGCCCGTGCCGACGGTCGCCGTCCCCGACGCGCTGAAGGTCCTGGTCGCGAACCACGTCTGGTAGACGGGGAACCCGGTGCGCTGCTGGTACGTGATCGTCAGGGTCTCGAGCGGCACCGACGGGCTGAACCAGCCCGCGGCGCCCTCGGTGTCGGTGCCGGCCGGGTTGCCGACGAGGGTCTGCGAGGCCGCGTCCCAGCGCGGCCGGTCGCCGACGCCCGCGCTGTCGCAGGACGGCGTCCCGCCGCCCTGGCAGTAGTTGTAGACGCCCTGGAACCCGAGCTGGTCCGGGGTCACGGTGACGCCGCCGACGCCGGTCGCGGTGACGCGGGCCTGGTCGGCGTCGATGTCGCCGAGCACGAACGACCAGCCCGACGAGGGGGTCGCCGAGGCGAACGTGTAGGTGGTGACGGCGGCGCCGGCGGCGGTGGGGGAGTCCTGCGCCGGGCGCTGGTTCAGGTAGGGCAGCCCCCGACTGCTGCCGTACTGGACGCCGGGCGGCGTCGAGGCCGCCTGCCAGGTGCTCGAGCCGCTGGGCACGGTGGCCTGCCGCGAGGTCGAGGTGAACGTCGTGGCGGGGAACCCGCCGTCGAGCGTCATGGTGCCCGTGTAGGCCCGGGCCGAGCCCGTGACCTGGAACTCGCCCCACGACGACCCCTGGGCAGCGGAGGCGGTGGTCGCGCCCCCGAGGGCGAGGGCCAGCGCGACGACGCCGGTCGTGGCGGCGGCGGCGACGGCCCGCAGTCGGCCTCGTCGCGGGGTGCCCGCCTGTCGGGCGGGTCGGGAGAGGGGCGTGGCGGTGCGTCGGGTCATGGCGGGTCCTCCAGATCGGGGCCCTGTCGCCCCGAGCCGAGGGTATCTCGGCATCACGCCCGTTGTCACCCGATCGGACGGCGCACGTCCCGGTCGTGACGGTGGTCAGGGGCGCCGCGGCGCGGCGGCGTCCCCCGACGGCCGGGTCAGCGCTTCTTGACGGACGAGACCGCGTCCTCCGCGTGCGACGCGGTGTCGCGCTTGTCCTTCTTGTCGGCGCGCTTCTCCTTGAGGCTCCGCACCGCCGTCTTCGCTGTTCCCTTTTTCGCCGATTTCTCTGCCATGGTGGTGCCTCCGTCTCGGACCGAGCTGGTCCGGTGCGCCGGAGCCTACGGTCACATCGTCCACGCGCCCGACCCGCCGGGCACCTTCACGGCTCCTACACTGCGGGCATGGCCCGCGCCTCCTCGTCCGGCACCTCGGCCACGACGCGCCTCCGCGCCGTGGCCGTCGCCCGCACCGCGGCCCAGCGCGCCTCGGTGCCCGGCGACGCGACCGTGGCCGACACCGCGCGGGGCATGCTCGGCACCCAGGCGCAGGACCTCACGGCCGCGACGTGGGCCCTCGCGCTCCGCACCCGGGGCGCCGACGCGGCCGCCGTCCGGGCCGCCCTCGCCGACCGCAGCGTCGTCCGCGGCTGGCCCGCCCGCGGCACGCTCTTCGTCACCGCGGGCGACGACCTCCGGTGGCTGACCGAGCTGCTGGCCCCGCGCTCGCTGCTCGCCAGCCGGGGCCTCTGGCGACGCGCCGGCCTCGAGCCGGAGCACTTCGCCCGGGCCGAGGAGGCGGTGGTCGCCTCCCTCGCCGAGCACGGCAGGCTGTCGAGGCCCGAGCTGCTCGGGGCCGTCGGCCGGGCCGGCGTCGACACCGCGGGCGAGCGGGGTTCGCACCTGCTGCGCTGGCTCAGCGCACGGTGCGTGATCGTCTTCGCCGAGCCGCGGGGCACCGAGCAGGGCTTCGCGCTGTTCGACGAGTGGCTCCCCGGCACGCGCGGCGTCGGCGACCGGGACGAGGCGCTCGCCGAGTACGTCCGGCGCTGGCTGGCACGCCGGGGTCCCGCCACCGTGCACGACGTCGCGTGGTGGGGCGGCCTCACGCTCACCGAGGCACGGCACGCCGTGGCGCTCGTCGGCGACGTCGAGACGACCGTCGTCGACGGCGTCGCGTGGATCGAGCGGGGGGAGGGGGAGCCGGGGCGTCCCGCCCGGGGCGACCTGCGCCTCCTGCCGTCCTTCGACGAGCTGCTGCTCGGCTACGGGGCGAGGGAGGCGTCGCTCGCGCCGGCCGACGCCGGTCGCCTCGTGCCCGCCGCGAACGGGCGGTTCCTGCCCGCCGTCGTCGTCGACGGGCGCGTGGTCGGCACCTGGCGGAGCACGGTCGCGCGCGGCACGGTCGCGGTCGAGATCGATCCCTGGGTAGCGTGGACCGATCGTCGACGCGCCCAGGTGCGGCGCCGGGCCGAGCAGTACGCGCAGCACCTCGGCCTCGCGCTCGCCGAGGGCGGCCCGTCGGCGGACCCGGCGCCCTGACGCGGCACCGGGCCGTGCTCCTCCGCCCTCCCACCCCAGGACCCCGATGACCGACGACGTCGCGACCCGCACGCCCCCCACCCGCACCGAGCGGCTCGACGAGCTGCCTTTCACCCGGCGGCACGGGCGCCTGCTCGTCGGCTCGGGACTCGGCTGGGCGCTCGACGCCCTCGACGTCGGGCTGCTGTCGTTCGTCATCGCCCAGCTCGCGGTCGTCTGGAGCAGCGACAAGGGCGCCCTCGCGTTCGTCGCCTCGGCCGGGTTCGCGGGCATGGCGATCGGCGCCGCCGTCGGCGGCTCGCTGTCGGACCGGCTGGGCCGCAAGACGGTGTTCGCCCTCACCCTGCTCGTCTACGGCCTCGCGACCGGCGTCAGCGCCCTGAGCTGGTCGGTCGGCGCCCTGCTCGTGCTGCGCTTCGTGGTCGGCCTCGGCCTCGGCGCCGAGCTGCCGGTGGCCTCCACCCTCGTCTCGGAGTTCTCGCCCCGTCGCATCCGCGGCCGCGTCGTCGTGCTGCTCGAGGCCTTCTGGGCCGTCGGCTCGATCGCGGCGGCCCTGGTGGGCTGGCTCGTGGTGCCGACGAGCGACGACGGCTGGCGCTGGGCCCTGCTGATCGGCGCTCTGCCGGCGCTGTACGCCGTCTTCGTGCGCCTGCGCATGCCCGAGTCGGTGCGGTTCCTCGAGTCGCGCGGACGACACGACGAGGCGGAGCGGACGGTGCGGCTGTTCGAGCAGGCCGCGGGCGTGCCGGTGCCGTCGCCCGCGCCGGGGGCGTCGCCCGCAGCGACCGGGGCCGCGGCACCGGCACCGGCAGCGGCACCGGCACTGGCGCCAGCACCGGCCCCGGCATCGGCCGCGACCGACGCACCCGACGCGACCCGCTCGCCCGACGCGCCCCGCGCCTCCGTGGGCTCGCTGCTCGGCGGGGGCCTGCGCCGCCGCACGGTCGCGATCTGGCTCGTCTGGTTCGCGACGAACTTCTCGTACTACGGCGCGTTCGTCTGGCTGCCGACCCTGCTGGTCGAGGCCGGGTTCCCGCTCGTGAAGTCGTTCGAGTACACGGTGCTCATCACCCTCGCGCAGCTGCCGGGCTACGCCGCGTCGGCCTGGCTGGTCGAGCGGTGGGGTCGTCGCGGTACGCTCGCGACGTTCCTGCTCGGCTCGGCCGTCGCGGCCACCGCCTTCGGCGTCGGCGCTGTCAGCGGCAGCGCGGCGCAGATCGTGGTCTCGGGCATGTTCCTGTCGTTCTTCAACCTCGGCGCCTGGGGCGCGCTGTACGCGGTCACCCCCGAGCTCTACCCGACGCGGCTGCGCGGCACGGGGGCGGGCTGGGCGGCGGGCGTCGGCCGGATCGCCTCGATCGCGGCCCCGCTGACGGTGCCGCCCCTCCTCGTCCTCGGCGGGACGCCGGTGCTCTTCGCCGTGTTCGGCGGCGTCTTCGTGGTGGCCGCCGCCGCGGCCCTCGCCCTGCCCGAGCTGCGCGGCACGCGGCTGGCCGAGTGAGCCGCTCGACCGCGGCGTCCCGTCGCCGCACCCGCTCCTCCGCCCGCAGCCGGCGCGCCCTGCTCGGGCTCGCCGTGGTGGTCGTGGGCGCCGTCGTCGTGATCGCGTTCCCGCAGCTGCTCGACGGCGGCCCGGGAGGCGGGTCGCCGGGCGCCGTCGCGCCGCCGTCGTCGGTGCCCGCGGGGGCCGTCGAGGCCGGCGTCGAGCGCGTCGTCGACGGCGACACGCTCGTCGTCGTGACGACCGACGACGGCCGGCGCGAGCGCATCCGCCTGATCGGGGTCGACACGCCCGAGACGGTGAAGCCCGACGCCCCGGTCGACTGCTTCGGCCCCGAGGCGAGCGCCTACACGACGGGCCTGCTGCCCGTCGGCTCGACGGTCTGGCTCGAGGACGACGCCTCGCAGGGCGACGCCGACCGCTACGACCGGCTGCTCCGCTACGTCTGGACCGAGGGAGGCGGCATGCTGAACCAGCAGCTGGTCGCCTCGGGCTTCGGCACCGAGGACACCTACGACCAGCCGTACCGCTACCGTGACGCCTTCGTCGCGGCCGAGGCGGCGGCCCGCGACGCGGGGACCGGGCTCTGGGGCGCCTGCGGCTGACCCACGGTCCCGACCGGGAGGGCGAGAGGCCTCCGATCGACCCGAGGGTGGCCTCGGAGGTCGATCCGGGGCCTCTCGCCGGTCCACGGCAGGGCCCGGAGAGCCTCAGCGACTGAGCCCATGGCACACCGCGCGCCCGGGATCGACGAGAATCGGGGGAGGAGGCGCGATGACCGACCCGACGACGACCGCGACGCCCGCACCGGGCGGGCACGACGCCGAGCGCCCCCGCGCCCACGACGACGTCGTCCGGCGCGACGTCGTCAGCTCGATGCAGCGGCTCACCACCGAGTCGCAGCGGGTCGCCCAGGCCTTCGCCGGGCAGCAGGGCCTCGGCCACATCGACCTCGAGGCGCTGCTGCACGTCATGCAGGCCGAGCAGCGCGGCGACCCCGTCACCTCGGGCCGGCTCGGCGAGCTGCTCGGCGTGACCTCGGGCGCCGCGACGGGCGTCATCGACCGGCTGGAGCGGGCGGGCCACGTGCACCGCAGCCGCGACGACGTCGACCGGCGCCGCGTGCTCGTGCACTACTCCGAGGCCGCGCGCGCGGTCGCCGGCCAGTTCTTCGGCCCCCTCGGCCGGCTCAGCGGGGCCGTGATGGACCGCTTCGACGACGCCGAGCTGCGCACGGTGCAGCGGTTCCTCGCCGACATGTCGGTCGCGATGGCCGAGCACGCCCGGGGCGCGACCGCGTCCGCACCCGACTCCCCGACAGCACCAGGAGCAGCACGATGACCGACTACGTCTCCGGCCTCGACCTCTTCTCGATCGGCATCGGCCCGTCGAGCTCGCACACGGTGGGCCCGATGCGCGCGGCCCGGCTCTTCGTCGAGGGCGTGCGCGACGCCGGCCGCCTCGCCGACGTCGCCCGGGTCGAGGTGGTGCTCTACGGCTCGCTCGCCGCGACGGGCCTCGGGCACGGCACGCCGTCGGCGGTGCTCGCCGGCCTCGCGGGGCTCGACCCCGAGACCGGCGACCCGGCCGTGGTCGCCCGCATGCAGGAGGCGGTGGAGGCGGGCGGCGGCATCCGCCTGCTGGGCACGCACCAGATCGCCTTCGCCCGCGGCGACCTGCGCATGGCGCCCCTCACGCGCATCCCGCGGCACCCCAACGCGATGGGCCTCGAGGCCCTCGACGCCG
The DNA here is from genome assembly GCF_011761235.1 of Frigoribacterium faeni. GTDB lineage: Bacteria > Actinomycetota > Actinomycetes > Actinomycetales > Microbacteriaceae > Frigoribacterium > Frigoribacterium faeni_A. Next base: position 996,892 of record NZ_JAAOYW010000001.1, on the reverse strand, counting down.
CCGGCGACAGCATCGCCCGCGACACCTTCTTCTCGATCGGCGGCGGCTTCGTCGTGCGCGACGGCGACGACGAGCACGCCGTGCCCGCACGCGAGGCGCCCCTGGCGTTCCGCGACGCCGACGACCTGCTGCGCCTCTGCGACGCCGAGGGCCTCGGCATCGCCGAGCTCGCCTGGCGCAACGAGGTCGCCCTGCACGGCGAGGAGGCCGCGGGGGCCGGCCTCGACGCGCGCTGGGCGGCCATGGAGGCCTGCGTCGACACCGGCCTCGCCGCCTCCGGCGTCCTGCCGGGCTGGATGAAGGTGCCGCGCCGCGCCCGACAGGTCGCCGAGCGGCTGCGCCTGCAGGAGGAGCGGGCCGAGCGGTACGCCCTGTCCGGCACCGCGGTCGAGCAGGGCCAGGCCTCGTCGCTGCTCACCTCCGACCTCCCGGCGCAGTGGCTGCAGGCCTACGCGATGGCCGTCAACGAGGAGAACGCGGGCGGCGGGCGCGTCGTCACGGCGCCGACGAACGGCGCCGCGGGCATCGTGCCGGCGGTGGGCTACTACGCGATGCGGTTCCACGGGGCGACCCGCGCCTCCCTGGCCCGCGACTACCTGCTGACCGCCGCCGCCATCGGGTCCCTCTACAAGCGGAACGCCTCGATCTCCGGCGCCGAGGCCGGCTGCCAGGGCGAGGTCGGCTCGGCCTCGTCGATGGCCGCCGGCGCATTGACCGGCCTGCTCGGCGGCACGCCGCGCCAGGTCGAGAACGCCGCCGAGATCGCGATGGAGCACCACCTCGGCCTCACCTGCGACCCGGTCGGCGGCTTCGTGCAGGTGCCCTGCATCGAGCGCAACGCGATCGCCGCCGGCACGGCCGTGGCGGCCGCGCGCATGGCGCTGCTCGGCGACGGCAGCCACGTCGTCAGCCTGGACACCGTCATCGAGACGATGCGGCAGACGGGTCGCGACATGGCGGACAGCTACAAGGAGACGAGCCGGGCGGGCCTCGCGGTCAACGTCGTCGAGTGCTGAGCGCCCGGCGGGCCGGGGCGGCCGAGGAGGCGGCGGCGCTGTCGGACCCCGCCGCTAGCGTGGCCGCATGACACCGCCCCGCCGTCCCTCGTCCCGGTCCGTCGCCAGCGCGGCCGGCGGCACCGACGCCCCGCGGCTCGACCCGCTCGACCCGCAGGGCCTCGTCGACATGGGCTCCGACCTGCTCGGGCCGCGCGACCACCGCGAGCTCGAGCGGTTCGTCGACGCCGACCTCACCGACCGCGACCTCGAGGGGTCGTCGTTCGCCGAGTGCGTGTTCGAGTCGCCCCGGCTCGGCGGCGCCCGCCTGCGCGGCACGCGCGTCGTCGAGTCGGTCGTGTCCGACTCGTTCGCCCCCGAGCTGTCGTCGGCCCGGGCGACCTGGCGCGACGTCCGCGTCGAGCGCCCGCGCTGGGGGTCGGCCGAGCTGTTCGACGCCTCCTGGCAGTCGGTGCGGGTCGTGGGCGGCAAGATCGACTACCTCAACCTGCGCGGGGCGCGGCTCACCGACGTGGTGCTCGAGGGCTGCGTGGTCGGCGAGCTCGACCTGCAGGGCGCCGTGGCGCTGCGGGTGGCCCTGGTCGACTGCCGCGTCGGCACGCTCGACGTGACCGGCGCCTCCCTCGCCCACACCGACCTGCGCACCACCGACCTCGACCGGGTCGACGGGCTCGACGGCCTGCGCGGCGCGACGATCGACCAGCTGCAGCTCGCGTCGATGGCGGGCGTCCTCGCCGCGCACCTGGGCCTCGTCGTCGACTGAGCCCGGGCCCGACCGCCTCCGGGGCCGCGGTGCTAGGGTCGCCGGTGAGCAACGCGCTCCGGGGTCAGTGCAAATCTGAACCGGCGGTCACAGCCCGCGACCCGGTACGACGCCCGTCAGGGCGTGGTGCCGGTTGAACCGGTGGAACTCCGGTGCCGACGGTCACAGTCCGGATGAGAGGAAGCGCGGGCCGGGCGTCCTCCTGTGGAGCGCGTCCTGCCGAGCGACCCAGCGTCGTCCCCCGGAGCCGCCCCATCCGGACGGAGACCGACATGACACCGCTGCACCGCACCTCCTCGTGCGCCGCCGTGACCGCGCGCCGCGCGGGCGCGTCCGACGCCCCGGCCCCCTCGTGGGCGGCCGCTCCCGGCGCGACGGCGGCGCGCTGATGTTCACCGGGCTCGTGGAGGAGGTCGGCGAGGTCGTCCGCGTCGACGACGTCGGCGACAGCGTCCGGCTGACCGTGCGCGGACCCCTCGTCGTCGACGACGCCGGGCACGGCGACTCGATCTCGGTCAGCGGCGTGTGCCTCACCGTCGTCGACCGCGCCGAGGGCGCGTTCACCGCCGACGTCATGAAGCAGACCCTGACGGTGAGCACGCTCGCCGGGCTGGGGGAGGGCTCGCCGGTCAACCTCGAGCGGGCCGCCCGGGTGGGCGACCGGCTCGGCGGGCACATCGTGCAGGGGCACGTCGACGGCACCGCGTCCGTCGTCGAGACCGAGCAGGGCGAGGCGTGGCGCCGTGTCCGGCTGACCCTCGACGACGAGCTCTCGCCCCTGCTCGTCGACAAGGGCTCGGTCACGCTCGACGGCGTCAGCCTCACCGTGAGCGCCATCAGCGAGCCCGGCGAGCAGCCCGGCTGGTTCGAGGTGAGCCTCATCCCCGAGACCCTCGCGGCGACGACGCTCGGCGCCGCGGCGGCAGGCACCCGGGTCAACGTCGAGACCGACGTCGTCGCCCGGCACGTGCGCCGCATGCTCGCGCTCGGGGCAGGGGCGACCGCGTGACGACCGACGCGGCGGGCACGGTCCGACCCGGCTCCGCCGCCGTGCACCGGACCGACCCGGCCGTCGCGGCCGAGGCGGCCGAGGCGACCGGCGCCTCCTCGATCGAGGCCGCGCTCGACCACCTGCGCCAGGGCCGCCCCGTCATCGTCGCCGACGACGAGGGCCGCGAAGACGAAGGGGACGTCGTGCTGTCGGCCGAGCTGGCCACGCCCGAGTGGCTCGCGTGGACCGTGCGGGTCTCGTCGGGCTTCGTCTGCGCCCCGATGGCCGCCGAGATCGCGGACGCCCTCGACCTGCCGCCGATGGTCGCCCGCAACGAGGACGCGCGGGGCACCGCCTACACCGTGAGCGTCGACGCCTCCGTCGGCGTGACGACGGGCATCAGCGCCTCCGACCGGGCGACGACCCTGCGGGTGCTCGCCGACCCGGCCTCGGCGCGCGACGACCTGAGGCGGCCGGGGCACGTGCTGCCCCTGCGCGCCCGGCCCGGCGGCGTGCGCGAGCGCGACGGCCACACGGAGGCGGCGGTCGACCTGATGCGCGCCGCCGGCCTGCGCCCCGTGGCCGCGATCAGCGAGATCGTCGCCGACGACGGCGAGATGATGCGCTGGCCCGGCCTCGTCGCGCTCGGGGCACGCGACGGCGTGCCCGTCGTGTCGATCGCCCAGCTCGTCGTCTGGCTCGACGAGCGAGACCGGGCCGCCGCCGCTGCTGCGGACACCGCCGCCGCTGCGGACGCCGCCGCCGCCGCCCACACCACCGTCCACCCCGCCGCCGGCACCCCCGCCGACGGAGACCCGTCCACCGGACCCACACGAGGAGACACCGCATGAGCGTCGAGGGCGCCCCCACCGAGATCGACGTCGACGGGACCGGCGTGCGCGTCGCCGTCGTCGCCGGCACCTGGCACGAGACCATCACCGACGGCCTGCTCGCCGGCGCACTGGCCACCGTCGAGCGCCTCGGCGCGACGGCCGAGGTGCTGCGCGTGCCCGGCAGCTTCGAGCTGCCCGTGGTCGCGAAGGCCGCCCTCGAGGCCGGCGCCGACGCCGTGGTCGCCCTCGGCGTGATCATCCGCGGCGGCACGCCGCACTTCGAGTACGTGTCGGACGCCGCGACGTCGGGCCTGCTGCGGGTGTCGCTCGACACGGGCAAGCCCGTCGGGTTCGGAGTGCTGACCCTCGACGACGAGCAGCAGGGCCTCGACCGGGCCGGCCTGCCCGGCTCGAAGGAGGACAAGGGCGCCGAGGCGGCCCACGCCGCGATCGCGACCGCGGTGCAGCTGCGCTCCCTCGCGGGCCGCGGCCCGGCCGCCTAGGGCCCGGCCGCGCCGCCCGGCCGCGGCGCCTAGCGCCCGGCCGCGCCGCCCGGCCGGGTCGCCTAGAGCACCTCGTCGAGGAACGCCTGCAGCTGCCGCCACGAGCGCTGGTCGGCGACGGCCTGGTACTGGGCGCCGTGGTCGGGCGAGTCGGTGCCGGGCACGGCGAACGCGTGCATCGCGCCGCTGTAGCTGACGATCTGCCAGTCGGGCGCGCCCGCGGCGCGCAGCTCGTCCTCGAACCCGACGACGGCGTCGTCCGGCACGACGGGGTCGGCCGCACCCGTCATGACGAGCAGCGGGGCGCGGACCGCCCCCTCCTCGGCGGGCAGGGCCGTGCCGAGCCCGCCGTGGAACGACGCGACCGCGGCCACGTCGGCGCCCGACCGGGCGAGCTCGAGCGCGCCCGAGCCGCCGAAGCAGTAGCCCATCACGGCGATGCGCGACGGGTCGACGCCGGGCTCGGCCCGCAGCCGCTCGAGGTTGGCGGCGAGGCGGGCGCGGAACGCGGGCACGTCGCCGTACCAGGCGCCGGCCTGGGCCCCGGCCTCCGCCGGTCCGGGTCGCACGCCCTGGCCGTAGACGTCGCCGGCGAGGGCCACGTAGCCGAGGCGGGCGAGCATCGTCGCCCGCACCTTGACGTGGTCGACGACGCCGAACCAGTCGTGCAGCACGAGCACGGCGGGCCGCAGCTCGTCCGACGCCTCGCCGGGCGTCGCGAGCCAGCCCTCGAGGGGCGTGCCCCGGTCGTCCCAGACGACGTCGCCGCCCTGGACGGTGCCGGTGTCGGGCACCGTGTCGAGCACGGTGCGGAGGTCGGGAGACAGGTCGGGCAGCAGCTCTGAGGTGGTCACGACGGCGACGCTACTCGGGCCCGACCGGCCGGGGCCGAGGAGGCGCGGGTCGGCCCCCGAGGGCGCCCGCACCCCGACGAGGCGCGCGTCGCCCCGCGGTACGCCGGCGGCGGTCAGCCGACGAGCCGTCGCACGGCCTGCTCGACGACGAGGCACCGGCGCTCGTGCGGCCCGCCGTGCAGGTTGGTCGCCGCGGGGGTGACGAACCAGCCCAGCACGACGCCGAACACCATGGTGAGCAGCTCGTCGGCGTTCCAGCCCGGGGCGATGTCGCCCGTCTGCTGGGCCTCCTGCACCGCCGCCCGCCGCGCCTCCAGCTGGTCGTGGTCGACGACGCCGGGGCTCGGCAGCGAGGCTCCCTCGATCTGGCCCCAGAGCAGCATGCGGGCGTCGTCGGGGTTGAGGGCGAGGTGGTCGTAGAGCCGCCGGGCCCAGCCGGGCAGGTCGTGGGCGTCGAAGGGGATGGCGCGCAGCCAGCGGTCGATGCTCTCGCCGAGCACCACGTCGAAGAGGTCGCGCTTCGTCGAGAAGTGCGCGTAGAGGCGCTCCTTGCTCGCCTCGGCCTCGCGCGCGATCGTGTCGATGCGGGCGCCGGAGAGGCCCAGCGCGGCGAACTCGCTCCGGGCGGCCTGGAGGATGCGCTCACGGGGCGGGGTCGGACGGCGTTCCATGGCCCGAGTGTAGGCGGGCGCGGTCGCCGGCGGGGCGCCCCGCCGAGACCGTCAGTCCGTGGCGTCGGGGACGGAGCGGGACATCGGCACGTGCGGGATGCCGTCCTCGAGGAACCCGGGGCCGTCGACGACGAACCCGAACCGGGCGTACCAGCCCTCGAGGTGCGCCTGCGCGTCGAGCCGCACGAGGCGGCCCGCGCAGCGCTCGAGCGCCACGCGCATCAGGTCGGCGGCCAGTCCGCGGCCGCGGGCGGCGGCCGCGGTCGCGACGCGTCCGATCCGCATCCCGTCGTCGGCGTGGTCGACGAGCAGGCGGACGGTGGCGAGCACCTGGTCGTCCTCCTCGGCCCAGAGCATCACGGCGTCGGGCTCGAGGTCGCGCCCGTCGAGCTCGGGGTAGGGGCACTCCTGCTCGACGACGAAGACGTCGACGCGCAGGCGCAGCAGGTCGTAGAGGCGCACGGGGTCGATGCCGGCGACGGGGGAGGAGCGGTACTGGACGGTCACCTGGACAGGCTAGGGCCCTCAGCGCGCCGGGACGGCCCGCACCGAGATCGTCTGCACCCGCGGGCGGCCCTCGGGCGTCAGGCGGACCTCGAGGCGCAGCGACCCGCGACGGGCGGGCAGGTGCCAGACGCGGTGCGAGGGCACGGCCGAGGAGGCGTCCGGCACGTCGGGCTCGTCGCGCACGATCGAGGAGGCGCCGGTCGCGACCCCGGGGACGCCCACGAGGCCGCCCACCGACTCGACGGCCTCGGCCCAGAGCCGCCGGCGACGCTCGAGCGGCACGTCGAGCTCGACGTTCTCGCTCAGCAGCCCGTCGGGCACGGCGCCGCCGCGCACGACGGCCTCGACGGCCTCGGCCGCCGCGAGCGTCTCGGGCCAGGGACGCACGACGACCCGCGCCTCCTCGGCGTCGGCCATCATGCCGTCGAGCGCCTGCGCCACGGGCACGGACACCTGCGCGTAGGTGGCGTTCTCGAGCCCCACGGCGCCGAGCCCGGTCGCGGTCTGCCAGCGCATGTGCGCCGAGAAGCCGGGGTACCCGCCGCTGTGCGAGACGACGGTGCCGAAGTCGGGGTGGTGCTCGACGAACAGGCCGAAGCCGTAGCCGCCGGGGTGCGCCCCGACGCCGGGCACGGAGCGGTGCACCTGCTGCATCTCGCGTCGGGAGGCGCGGCTGAGCACGCCGTCGACGTCGCCGCGGCCCTCGGGGTCGAACGCCGACGCCAGCCAGCGGGCCCACCGGGCGAGGTCGGTGGTGGTGCTGAACAGCCCGCCGATGGGCGAGAAGGCCCCGGGGCCCGAGAACGGCAGGGCCTCCCACCCGTCGTCGCCGCGGCGGTGCCCGACGGCGAGGCCGCCCGAGGCGGGCACGTCGACGGTGAACCCGGTCGACGTGAGCCCGAGGGGCTCGAGCACGGTGCGCTCGACGACCTCGCGGTAGGGGCTGCCCGTCACCGCGGAGACGACACGGCCGAGCAGGGCCCAGCTCAGGTTCGAGTAGGCGAAGGCGGTGCCGGGCACGCTGTCGAAGCGCAACCCGCCCCGCAGCAGGGCGTCGAGCTCGTCGTCGGTGATCGACTCCTGGCGGTCGCCCCACGGGTCGTCGGTCGGCAGCCCGCCCGACATGGTCATCAGCATCCGCACCGTCGGCACGGGGGAGTCGGGGGTCGGCAGCTCGACGTCGGCGAAGGCGGGGACGAAGTGCGCGACGGGCGCGTCGAGCACGAGCCGGCCCTCGTCGCGCAGCGCGAGCAGCACGGTCGCCGTCACGCTCTTCGTGCAGGAGGCGATGCGGTACGCGGTGTGCGGGCCGGGCACCGCGCCCGACGGGGTGCCGTCGACCGTGCCCCGGCTGCCGTGGTGCGTGACGCCGTCGTGGTCGAAGGTGGCGAAGACGGCGCTGGGGGCCTTCTCGTCGCGGCGACGAGCGTCGAAGACGGCGTCGATGCCGGAGGTGCGGGGCGAGGCGGTCATGCGGTCGTCCGTCGCATGGTCTCGTACGCGTCGAGCGCCTCTCGCCGGGACTGCTTCAGGTCGACCATCGGCTCGGGGTACGACTCGTCGTCGACCTCGGGCACCCACTCGCGCACGTAGTTGCGGTGGCCGTCGAACTTGCTCGCCTGCAGCTCGGGGTTGAACACCCTGAAGTACGGGGCGGCGTCGGCGCCCGAGCCGGCAGTCCACTGCCAGTTCGCGGGGTTGTTGGCCTCGTCGGCGTCGACCAGGGTGTCCCAGAACCACTGCTCGCCCACCCGCCAGTCGACGAGCAGGTTCTTGACGAGGAAGCTCGCCGTCACCATGCGGACGCGGTTGTGCATCCAGCCGGTCGTCCAGAGCTGGCGCATGCCCGCGTCGACGAGGGGGATGCCGGTGGTGCCCTGTCGCCAGCGCTCCAGGTCGGCCTCGGGCAGCTCCTCCCACGGGAACTCGTCGAACTCGGGCCGGTAGTTCTTCGTCGCGAGGTGCGGGTTGGCGAAGAGCACCGTGTGGTTGAACTCGCGCCAGACGACCTCGCGCAGGAACCCCTGGGCCTGCTCGCGGGAGGCGGCGGGCAGGTCGCTCTGCATGCGGTGCCACACCTGGAACGGGCTCACCTCGCCCCAGCGGAGGCGCGGCGACAGCCGGCTCGTGGCCTCCTGCGACGGGACGTCGCGCTGCCCGTAGTCGGCGAGGTGGCCGGTGGCGAACTCCTCGAGCACGTCGAGGGCGGCCTGTTCGCCGGGCGTCCAGGTGTCGCGGAGGCCGGCAGCCCAGTCGGGCCGCGTCGGGAGCAGCTGCCACGAGTCGAGGTCGTCGCTGGCCGGTGCCTCGTCGAGCGGCGTGAGCTGCTCGGGGGCCGGCAGCGGCTCGCGCGGCTCGGGCCGGCTGAGGCAGGCGCGCCAGAACGGCGTGAAGACCTTGAAGGGCTCGCCCGAGCCGGTCTGCACCGTCCACGGCTCGAACATCAGCGAGCCCTGGTGGCTGTGGGCGTCGACGCCGTCGTCGTGCAGCGCCGTCTTGAGGGCCGCGTCCACCTCGCGGGCGGCGAGGCCGTACCGGCGGTTCCAGTGCACGGCCCCGGCGCCGACCTCGTCGACGAGCGCGGGCACCACGGCGGCGGCGGCGCCGCGGCGCAGGGTCAGCGGCACGCCGAGCTCGCCGAGGTCGTGCGCGAGGGCGGCGAGGCTGTGGTGCAGCCACCAGCGGGACGCGCCGCCGAGGGCGCGGATGCCCTCCGATTCCTCGTCGAGCAGGTACAGCACGACGACGGGTCCGCCGTGCTCGACGGCGGCGGTCAGCGCCGGGTTGTCGGTGATGCGCAGGTCGTCGCGCAGCCAGACGATCGCGGGGCTCGTGGTCGAGGAGGCGGTGGTCACGCGGTCGCGTCCGTCCCGGACGCCGACACGGCGGCGCCCTCGTCGTGGTGGGCCCCGGGGGAGGGCGTCGTCTCGTCGGGGTCGACCGGCCCGACCCGGAGGCGGGTGCAGAGCTCGGTGAGGGCGACGAGCTCGTCGTGCCCGAGGCTGCCGCCGACCCGGCGGGCGATGGCGGCGGCGTGGTCGACGGCCGTGCGCCGGTACAGGGCCGAGCCCTCGTCGGTCATCGACACGATGATGCCGCGGCCGTCGCCGGGGTCGCTGTGCTTCGCGACGATGCCGCGCGACGCGAGGCGGTCGACGAGGCGGCTGATGCTCGGCTGCGTGAGCAGCAGGTGCCGGGTGAGGTCGCGGATGCGGGCGCTGCGGCCCGGCTGGTTCGAGAGGTTGAAGAGCACGTCGTACTCGTTGAACGAGATCTCGTCGGTCGGGAAGCACGCGTTGAGCTCGCGCATCACCGTCACCTGCGCCCGGAAGAGCGACTCCCAGGCGCCCACGGCCACCGCTGTCTCGCTCATGCTGCTCCTCGTGCTCTCGGCCGTCTCGGCCCTCTCGAGAGTCTAGGGACGACGGCCGACAGGGGGCCGCCGCGGCCGCGCCGAGCGAGCCCGGAGCCCGGACACGAGCCCGCACACGAGCCCGGACACGACAGAGGGCCGGTCGCTGAGCGACCGGCCCTCATCCCTTGCACCAAGAGTTGTCCTGCAATCACATCCTGCCTCGGCCGCCACAGCAAACGACCTCGACCCGCTCACGATATAACGACCCGGTAACGGTCGTCCAGTTATCGAAACGTTATTTTCCTGGGAACTGACCGCGAGGCCCGGCAGGTCCGTCGTACCCCGCCGCGTACCCCGTCACGCGGACTCAGAACAGGTCGGGCGAGGGCGTCGACGCGTGGCGGATCGAGACGTCCGCGTGGCGGTCGAAGCGGTACCCCGCACCGCGCACGGTGCGGACGACGTCCTCGAAGGCGCCGAGCTTGGCGCGCAGCCGGCGGACGTGCACGTCGATGGTGCGCTCGTTCGGCACCTCGTCGTCGCCGTCGGCCCAGAGGCCCTCGATCAGCTCGGAGCGCTCGATCGTGCGCCCCTCGCGCAGGACGAGGTACTGCAGCAGCTCGAACTCCTTGTAGGTGAGGTTCGCGGCCTCGCCGTCGAGCAGCACTCGCTTGCGCGAGATGTCGACGACCACGCCGCCGCGGGCGCCGGGCTCCTCCTCGACCTCGGCGGCCTGGCGCCGGGCGGCGACGGCGGACGGGTCCTGCAGCGCGAGGCGGACGACGTCGACGTCTCGTCCGCCCGCGCCCGTCGGGGCGATGGCGACGGCGGCGTGCGTCTCGGCGGCCGGGGCGATCTGCGCCACCAGGGCCTTGATCTGGGCGACGATGTCGCCGAGCTCGGTGCCGGTCTGGGCGGCGGTCACCTCGTCGATGCCGACGTAGAGGGCGAAGCCACGGGCCTCGGTGCCCTCGGGGAGGGCCCGGGGGCGGGTCGTGGCGGGAGCGGCCGGTGCCGACGACGGGGCGGCGGCGGTCGTGGTGGTCGCGGACCCGGTGGCGGGCCGGTCGAGCGGGGCGGCGGAGGAGGTGCGGGCCGGCGAGACGGTGCGGGCGGCGGTGACGGGACGGTCGAGGGTGAGGGACATGACAGGCGGGTTCCTTGCGGGACGGCGACGGGACGCCTCCCCGCCCGGCGTCGGCCAGGGGCGGGAGCGTCGCGCTCGATGTGTGACGGTGCTCGATCCCGCCGGCGATGGTGCCGTGCGTCACGAGCAGTCGGTGCGGTGCACCGTCCAGACGCGCGTCGGGTGACGACGCGGAGCGTCCGGGAGTCGATGACTCGACGTCCGGGTCAGGACGCGAGCTCAGCTGGCGGTGTCAGCAGCTGCGACTCGGCGAGGTGTGTGGCCGGGTCAGGCACACATTCGACACATGACCGCGTGCATCGGCATCATCATGCCGGCGCTCCCGGAGGCCTCGAGGGAGGTCGGAGCGAACACGTGGTTGGTCATGGTGCGATTCTCGGCCAGCCGTACGACCGCTGTCAAGGTGACACGACGGAGCGCCCGATCCGTGCGCACGTCGCGGGGACGTGGCCGGATCGGGCGCTCCGGTGGTGCGGGTCGGCTCAGGCGAGCCCGTAGAGGCGGTCGCCCGCGTCGCCGAGGCCGGGCACGATGTAGCCCTGCTCGTTGAGCTTCTCGTCGACGGCGCCGAGCACGACGTGGACGTCGCGCCCCGCCATGGCCTTCTCGACGGCTGCCAGGCCCTCGGGCGCGGCGAGGATGCAGACGGCGGTCACGTCGACGGCGCCGCGGTCGAGCAGGTAGTCGATGGCCGCGATGAGCGAGCCGCCCGTGGCGAGCATCGGGTCGAGCACGAAGCACTGCCGGTTCGAGAGGTCGTCGGGCAGGCGCTCGGCGTAGGTGGTCGGCTGCAGCGTCTCTTCGTCGCGGACCATGCCGAGGAACCCGACCTCTGCGGTCGGGACGAGCTTCGTCATGCCCTCGAGCATGCCGAGGCCGGCCCGGAGGATCGGCACGACCAGGGGCCGGGGCTGGCTGATGGCGAGCCCCGTGGTGGGGCCGACCGGCGTCTCGATGTCGACGGGCGTCGTGCGCACGTCGCGCGTCGCCTCGTAGGCGAGCAGCGTGACGAGCTCTTCGGTGAGGGCCCGGAACGTGGGGGAGGGGGTGCTCTTGTCGCGGAGCACGGTCAGCTTGTGGGTGATGAGGGGGTGGTCCGCTACGTGCACTCGCATAGGCTCAACGGTAGCGGAGTCGACCGGCCCGCGAGTCCTGCCCCTGGAGCGTCGCCGTGCCCCTCGTCCCGTCGCAGCTCGAGGCGTGGATGGGCGACGCCCTCGCCCAGGCCGAGGGCTGCCGCGTCTCGGACGACGTGCCCGTCGGCGCGGTCGTCCTCGACGCCGACGGCCGGGTGATCGGCACCGGCCGCAACGAGCGCGAGCTGCTGCAGGACCCGACGGCGCACGCCGAGGTGCTGGCCCTGCGGGCCGCGGCGCGGCACACGGGCGACTGGCACCTCACCGGCACGACCCTCGTCGTCACGCTCGAGCCGTGCCCGATGTGCGCCGGGGCGATCCTCGCCGCCCGGGTGCCGCGGGTCGTCTACGGCGCGTGGGACGACAAGGCAGGAGGCGCCGGCAGCGTCTACGACATCCTCCGCGACCGCAGGCTGCCGCACCGGGCCGAGGTGTTCGCCGGCGTCCGCGAGGCCGAGTGCCGGGCCCAGCTCGACGCCTTCTTCGCCGAGCGGCGCTAGTCGGCGGCGCGGATCACGATGGCGTCGGTCGGCGGGTCGACCCGGCCGGGCTCGTGCCACACGTCGGGCTCGACGTAGATGACCCGGGCGATCGGCACCGCCTCGCGCACGCGCGCCTCGACCGCGTCGATGGCCGCCGACACGTCGCGCAGCACCGTGCGGCCGTCCATGGCGACCTTGACCGCGACGAGCAGCTCGTCGGGGCCGAGGTAGAGGGTCTTCATGTGCACGATCTGCTCGACCTCGGGCCCCGCGGTGATCGCCGTGCGGATGGCCTCGACGTCGCCGGCCGAGGCGCCCTCGCCGACGAGCAGGCTCTTCGTCTCGATGCCGAGCACGACGGCGACGGCCACGAGCAGCAGGCCGATGGCGAGCGTGCCGATCGCGTCGTACACGCCGTCGCCGGTGACCCAGGTGAGCACGACGCCGATCATGGCGAAGCTCAGGCCGAGCAGCGCCGCCGCGTCCTCGAGCAGCACGACCGGCAGCTCGGGGGCCTTCGCGCGCCGGATGAAGGAGGGCCAGCTCTGTGCGCCCTTCGCGGGGCGCGCCTCCTTGATCGCGGTGCGCAGCGAGAAGCCCTCGAGGCCGAGCGAGATGGCGAGCACCAGCACGGGCAGCCACGGCACCTCGAGCGGGTGCGGCTCGCGCAGCTTCTCGACGCCCTCGTAGAGCGAGAACACGCCGCCGACGCTGAACAGGATGATCGAGACGACGAACGCGTAGACGTAGCGCTCGCGACCGTGGCCGAACGGGTGGTCGGCGTCGGCGGCCTTGCGGGCCTGCCGGCCGCCGAGCAGCAGCAGCAGCTGGTTGCCCGAGTCGGCCAGCGAGTGCACGCCCTCGGCGAGCATCGACGACGAGCCGCTGAAGAACCAGGCGACGAACTTCGTCACCGCGATCCCCAGGTTGGCGCCGAGCGCCGCGAAGATCGCCTTGTTGCCGCCGGACGTGCTCATGTGGGGTCTCCTCGAGTCTCGGGTCGATCTTAGGATGGCCCCATGGTCACGACACTCCCCGCCACCGCCGTCCTCGGAGCCGGATCGATGGGAGGCGCGGTCCTCGCGGGCCTGCTCGGCCCCGACGTCGTCGTCGACGGCGGCATCCGCGCCACGAACCGCACCGAGGCCAAGGCGGGCCCCCTGCGCCGGGACGGCGTCGTCTCGCTGGCCACCGAGACCGACCCCGGGGCCAACGCCGCCGCGGTCGCCGGCGCGCGACTCGTGCTCGTCGGCGTCAAGCCGCACATGGTGGTCGACCTGCTAGCCGAGATCGCCCCCGCGCTCGAGCCCGACGCCGTCGTCGTCAGCCTCGCCGCGGGCGTCACGACCGCCACGATGGAGCGCGCGCTGCCCGCCTCGGTGGCCGTCGTGCGCTCCATGCCCAACACCCCGTCGCACGTCGGGCTCGGAGTCACCGGCCTCAGTGCCGGCTCGCGGTCGTCGGACGACGACCTCGCGCTCGCCCGCCGGCTCTTCGAGGTCGTCGGCGACGTCGTCGTCGTGCCCGAGTCGCAGCTCGACGCCCTCAGCACGATCTCGGGCTCCGGCCCCGCGTACGTCTACCTGCTGATCGAGGCCCTGCAGGAGGCGGCGGTCGGCCTGGGCTTCACGCCCGCGCAGGCGGCCACCCTGGTGCAGGGCACGTTCCGCGGAGCGAGCGAGCTGCTCGCCGCGAGCGACCTGGCCCCGGCCGAGGAGGCGCCCGCCGAGCTGCGCAGACGGGTCACGAGCCCCGGCGGCACGACCGAGCGAGCCGTGGCCGAGCTCGAGCGCGGCGACCTCGTCGACCTCTTCGGCCGGGCCGCGCAGGCCGCCCTCGCCCGCAACCGCGAGATCGCCGAGGGGCGCTGAGCCCGAGGGCGGTGAGGGCGGGCCTCAGCCTTCGAGGCCCGCGAACTTCTCGATCGTGCGGCTGTCGCCCGACACGATGATGAGGTCGTGGTTGCTGATGACCGTCTCGGGCGTCGCCTCGACGAACGCGCCTCCCGGGCTCTTCACCCCGACGACGGTGACGCCGTACTTGGTGCGGATGTTCGAGGCGGCCAGCGAGGCGCCCCGCACCGGCTTCGGCGGGTACATCTTGACGATGGCGAAGGCGTCGTCGAACTCGATGTAGTCGAGCATGCGGCCCGAGACGAGGTGCGCGACGCGCTCGCCGGCCTCGCGCTCGGGGTAGATGACGTGGTTCGCGCCGATCCGGGCGAGGATCTTGCCGTGCGACTGGCTGATGGCCTTGGCCCAGATCTGCGGCACCTTGAGGTCGACGAGGTTGGCCGTGATGAGCACGCTCGCCTCGATGGACGAGCCGACGGCGACGACGGCGATCGAGAAGTCCTGGGCGCCGATCTGCCGCAGGGCGTCGATGCTGCGGGCGTCGGCCTGCACGGCGTGCGTGACCCGGTCGGCCCACTTCTGCACGAGCCCGGCGTCGGTGTCGACGGCGAGGACGTCCCGGTCCTGACGCTCGAGCTGGCCCGCGGTCGCGGCGCCGAACCGGCCCAGGCCGATGACGAGCACCGGCGCGTCGTGCTTGATCCTGTCAACCAACGATCGGTCGCTCCTCGGCTCTCGTGAACAGCTGGCGTCGCTGGCTGGCGGCCAGGGCGACGGAGAGCGTCACTGTACCAACGCGGCCCATCCACATGGTGACGGCGAGCACGTACTTGGCCGAGTCGGGCAGGCGCTCGGTGAGCCCCGTGCTGAGCCCGGAGGTCGCGAAGGCCGAGATCGCCTCGAAGAGCACGTGGTCGAGCGGCTCCTTCGTGATGTGCATGATGACCACGCTCGAGACCGCGACGATCGTGGCGCCCCAGAGCACGACGCTGACCGCCAGGCGCAGCACGTCGCTGGGGATGCGGCGACCGAAGGCCTCCATCGAGCGCTGGCCGCGGGCCTCCGCGAACGCGGCGAGGAACAGCACGGCGAGGGTGGTCACCTTGATGCCGCCCGCGGTCGACGCGGAGCCGCCGCCGATGAACATCAGCATGTCGGTGACCAGCAGGGACGACCCGTTCAGGTCGGCGACGTCGATCGTCGAGAAGCCGCCCGACCTCGTCATCATGCTGAGGAACAGCGACTGGAACACCGTCGGCCCCGCCTCGATGTCGCCGAAGGTCTCGGGGTTGTCGAACTCGAGCACGATGTAGAGCACCGTGCCGACGACGATGAGGATCGCCGTCGTGAGCAGCGTCAGCTTGACGTGCACCGACCAGCGACGGGGGTTCCGCGGGTTGCGGGCGAGGGCGTAGATGACGGGGAACCCGATGCTGCCGAGGAACACCCCGACCATGATCAGGCTGAGGAACCAGTAGTCGTTCTCGAAGGCGGCCAGCCCCTCGGCGTTCGGCGTGAACCCCGTGTTCGTGAACGCCATGGCCGAGTAGTAGAAGCTGTCGAGCACCGCGTCGCCGACCGGGATGCCGTCGACGAGCATGCGCGGGATCATCAGCAGGGCGATGACGAGCTGGATCACGAACGAGCTGAGCGCCACGGTCGTGAGCAGGCCGCCGATCTCGCCGAGGCGCACCGCCTGCCCCTCGGGCACCGGGCCGGCGTGCGCGCGCAGCGGGTTGCTGTCGCCGGCGGCCATCAGGCGGGCGCGCAGGCCGAGCTTGCGCGAGACGACGAGGCCCATGATCGACGCCAGGGTCAGCACGCCGATCGCGCCGATCTGCACGCCGACGAAGATCACGACGTGGCCGAAGAGCGACCAGTGGGTCGCCATGTCGACGGTCGCCAGGCCCGTGACGCAGATCACCGAGACCGCGGTGAAGAGCGAGTCGGCGAGCGGCGTGACCGCGCGCTCCGCCGACGAGACCGGCAGCGAGAACACCACCGTGAAGACGAGGATCAGCCCGGTGAAGATGAGGATGGCGAAGCGCGCGGGCGACTTCCGACCGATGTCGTCGACCCAGTCCGACAGGCGCCGGAACACGCTCGTCGGCGCAGGTGCAGGTCCGCGCCGAGGCGCGACGGAGGCGCGCGTCACGGTCGTCATGGTACATCCGGCCCGTCGTCACTACTGTGGCTGCATGCCCGACATCTTCGCCGTGATCGCCGACGGCACGCGGCGGGACCTGCTCTCGGTCCTGCTCGACGCCCACGTCTCCGCCGACTCGCGCACCGGTGACGTGAGCGTCGGCGAAATGGTCACGGCCCTCGGGCTCAGCCAGCCGACGGTCTCCAAGCACCTCCGCGTGCTCCGCGACGCCGGCCTCGTGCACGTGCGCGAAGAGGGGCAGCACCGCTACTACGGCATCGAGACCGGCCCGCTCGAGGTCGTCGACGACTGGCTCATCCCGTTCCTCGGGGCCGACGCGGTCGGCGACGCCGCCGCCTCCGGCGCCTTCGCCGCCTGGGCGGGCGCGAGCATGCCCGCGCCGATCCGCCGGGCCGCCGAGGTGCTGCCCGACGCGACCGGCCTCGCGAGCGGGCTGGGTCGTGCCGCGGCCGACGCGCAGCACCGCGCCTCCTCGGCCCTGCACGACGCGCAGAGCGCCCTCGACGAGCGCGTCATCGAGCCGGTCCGCAAGCGCCTCGGGCGCTGAGCGACGAGCGGCTGCGGGCGGGGCGGCCGACCGTTGCCCCGCGGCCCACGCGCCCCTAGAGTGACCACGAGTCACAGGAGCACCTCCCGGCTCGCCCGTCCCGACGGCACCGTCGGGCGCCTGGCCCGACCGGCCGACCCGACAGCCGCAGGAGGCGACGTGACCCACGATCTCTCGGACGTGAGGTTCCTCACCGTCGCCGAGGTGGCCGGCATGATGCGCGTGTCGAAGATGACCGTCTACCGGATGGTGCACTCGGGCGAGCTGCCCGCGATCCGCTTCGGCCGCTCGTTCCGCGTGCCCGAGTCGGCCGTCGCGGCCGTGCTGCAGAACGGCGTCGCCGACGTCGGCTGACTCACTTCGACAATCACGGGTCGCCCTAGTACACTGACCCGAGGCATTTTTCCGCGGTTCTGTTTCGGACCCGGTCGTCCGATCCATGAATCAGTGAGGTCCTCTATGGGTTCTGTCATCAAGAAGCGTCGCAAGCGCATGGCGAAGAAGAAGCACCGCAAGCTGCTCCGCAAGACTCGTCACCAGCGTCGCAACAAGAAGTAGTCGCGAGACTCCGCGTGCCCCTGACCCTGCCGGGTCAGGGGCCGCTTTCTTTTCGCCGACCACTTCCGTGCCTCTGGCGCCCTGCCGGGCGCGCGGGCGCTGCGCGCCCGGGGGCGTCGCTTCGCTTCGCCCGGTGCGGGCAGGGGGGGTGTGCGGGTGCGGGGTAGGGTCGGGGGCGTGACTGGTCCCCGCATCTCGCTGTTGACGAAGCCCGGCTGCCACCTCTGCGACGACGCCCGAGCGGCCCTCGACGCCGTGCTCGCCGAGCCCGAGTTCGCTGCCGCCCGCCTCGGGTACACCGAGACCGACATCCTCGGCGACGAGGCCCTGCGCGCCGAGTACGCGGAAGAGATCCCGGTCGTCCTCCTCGACGACCGCGTGCACACCATCTGGCGCGTCGAGCCCGAGCGGCTCCGCACCGCCCTGCGCAGCGCGCTGGGCTGACGCCCCGCTCACCGGCGCACGGACGACGGAGGCGCGGTGCAGGTCAGACCTGCACCGCGCCTCCTCGTTCGCCCGTCGACCGGGCGCTGAAGGGCCTGCGCCCTACGGGGTGAGGCGGGTCGGCCCGCGGAACAGGAACGTCACCTCGCGCAGGTTCGGCTGGTGCAGCATGAGCATCAGCACGCGTGCCAGTCCCATGCCGAAGCCGCCGTGCGACGGGGCGCCGTAGCGGAAGAAGTCGAGGTAGCCGCCGAGCTCCTCGGGCTTCATGCCCTTCTCGCGGATCTGCGCCTCGAGCACGTCGACACGGTGCTCGCGCTGGGCGCCCGTCGTGATCTCGGTGCCGTTGTAGATGAGGTCGTAGCTCTTCGTGAGCTGCGGGTCGTCCTCGTGGCGCATGTGGTAGAACGGCCGGATCGAGGCGTCGTAGTCGGTGAGGAACACGAAGTCGTGGTCGAACGTCTCCTTGACGTAGGACGCGATCTGGCGCTCGCCCTCGGGGTCCATGTCGGCGTCGGCGCGGGGCACGACGTAGCCGCGGTCGGCGACGATCTGCTTCGCCTCGGCCAGGGGGATGCGCGGGAACGGCGTCGTCGGCACCGTGAGGTCGACGTCGAAGAGCTCCTTGATCGCGGCGCCGTGCTTCTCGACGACCGCCGTGAACGCGGCGACGAGCAGCTCCTCCTGCATCTGCATGACGTCTTCGTGGCTGTCGACGTAGCTGATCTCGGCGTCGACGCTCGTGTACTCCGTCGCGTGGCGCGAGGTGAACGACGGGTCGGCGCGGAACACCGGGGCGATCTCGAAGATCTTCCCGAAGCCGGCCGACTGGGCCATCTGCTTGAAGAACTGCGGGCTCTGGGCGAGGAACGCGCTGCCCTCGAAGTACTCGACCTTGAACAGCTCGGCGTTCGACTCGCTCGCCGACGCCATGATCTTCGGGGTGTGCACCTCGACGTAGCCGCGCTCGACCCAGTAGGTGCGCATGGCGTGCTCGAACGTGGTCTGCACGCGGAAGATCAGGGCGTTGCGCGGCACGCGCAGGTCGAGGAACCGCCAGTCCATGCGCTTGTCGATGCCGCTGTCGGCGGCGATGGGCGTCTCGGGGTCGGCCAGGCTGTCGACGACGAGGCCGTCGATCGCGACCTCGATGCCGCCGAGCTTGACGCGCTCGTCGTGCTTGAGGCGCCCGGTCACGGTGACGAAGCTGCCCTGCGAGAGGCCCGAGATGGCGTCGGCGATCTCGTCGGTCTCGCCGGCCTCGGCGAGCACGTCGGCGGCGGTGCGGGGCCGCACGAGCTGGACGGCGCCGGACTCGTCGCGGAGGACGACGAACTGCACCTTCTTCTGGTCGCGGACCGTGTCGACCCAACCGGACACCGTCACGGGGCCGTCGGGGAGGGGCGAGAGGTCGCTGATGAGGGTGCGTTCGATCACAGGGCGAGACTTTACCGCGACGTCGAGCTTTCCGGGGCCCGCGGGGGAGGCGCCGCCGCGGGCCCGACCTAGACTGGGGCCCATGCCCGCCCAGCAGATCCACCTCGTGCGCCACGGCGAGGTGCACAACCCCGACCACGTGCTCTACGGCCGACTCGAGGGCTTCGGGCTCAGCGAGCTCGGGCACCGCATGGCCGCCTCCTCGGCCGCGATGCTGCAGGCGCAGGGCGCCCCCGTCGCCGCGGTGGTCGCCAGCCCGCTGCAGCGCACCCGCGAGAGCGCCGCGCCCTGGGCCGCCGCCTACGGCCTCGACGTGCAGGTCGACGAGCGACTGATCGAGCCCACGAACAAGTACGAGGGCCGCCGCTCCGACTTCACCGTCGCCAAGCAGCTCGCCGTCCCGGCCGAGTGGCCCTGGATCGTCAACCCCCTCAAGCCCAGCTGGGGCGAGGCGTACGTCAGCATCGCCGCGCGCATGCTCTCCGCCGTCGACGAGGCGTGGTCGAGCGTCGACTCGGGCGACGTCGTGCTCGTCAGCCACCAGCTGCCGATCTGGATGGTGCACCGCAGCGTCACCGGCGCCCGCCTGTTCCACGACCCGCGCCGCCGTCGGTGCTCGCTGTCGAGCGTCACGACGCTCGAGCGCCACGGCGGCCGCTTCGTCGAGGTCGGCTACCAGGACCCGGCCGCCGACCTGCTCGAGCGGGCCGTCGACCTGGGCGCCGTCTGATGCGCCGCGCCTCCTTCGCCGTCGGCGCGCTGGCCGCGGCCTCGGCGCTCGCGCTGGTCCTGACGGGCTGCACGTCGCAGTCCGACCCCCTCGCCGAGCAGTACCGGGCCGGCGGCACCGAGAACTACATCAGCGGGGCCGGCACGGTCACCGAGGTGCCCGCGGCGGACCGCGAAGAGCCGGTCGAGTTCTCCGGCACGACCGACGAGGGCGACGAGTTCTCCCGCGCCGACCACGACGGCGAGGTCGTCGTGCTCAACTTCTGGTACGCCAGCTGCCCGCCCTGCCGCAAGGAGGCGCCCGACCTGCAGCAGCTCAGCGAGGACTTCGCCGACCAGGGCGTCCAGTTCGTCGGGGTCAACGTCCGCGACCAGGCCGACACGGCGCGTGCCTTCGCCGAGAAGTTCGACGTGACCTACCCCTCCATCGTCGACACGAACGACGGCGCCGTGCAGCTCGCGCTGGCCGGCACGATCGCCCCCAACGCGGTGCCGACCACGATCGTCCTCGACAAGCAGGGCCGCATCGCCGCCCGCGTGCTCGGCGGGCTCGACGGGCCCAGCACCCTCAAGACGCTGATCAGCGACGCCGTCGCCGAGCAGGCCTAGAGGTGTACCAGGGCAACCCCTTCTTCGAGGCGGTCGCGGGCGGCCAGCTCGCCGTCGCCCTGCCGGTGGCGCTGCTCGCGGGCCTCATCTCGTTCCTCTCTCCTTGTGTCCTCCCGCTCGTGCCGGGCTACCTGGGCTACGTGGGGGGCCTCGCAGGAGGCGGCCGTCGCGCGGGCGGGACGGGTCAGGCCCCCGGGGCCGCGCCTCCTCAGCACGACCGTCGCCGCGTCGTCGTCGGCGTCCTGCTCTTCATCGCCGGCTTCTCGCTCGTCTTCGTCGGCGGCAGCATCGCGTTCTCGGCGGCCGGGTTCTGGCTGATCCAGTGGCGCGACCTCATCGTGCGGCTGATGGGCCTCGTGGTGATCGCGCTCGGCCTGGTCTTCGTGGGGCAGTTCACGTTCCTGCAGCGCACGGTCAAGCCCGGCTTCGTCCCGGCGACCGGCCTGGCCGGGGCGCCCCTGCTCGGCATCGTGTTCGGCATCGGCTGGACCCCGTGCATCGGCCCGACCCTGACCGCCATCTACGCGCTCTCGTTCACGAGCGGCTCGGCGGCGCAGAGCGTGCTGCTCGGGCTGGCGTACTGCGTCGGCCTCGGCGTGCCGTTCCTGCTCGTGGCCCTCGGCTTCGGCTGGGCGGCGCGCTCCATCTCGTTCGTCAAGCGCCACATGCGCGTCGTCAACATCGTCGGAGGGTCGATCCTGATCGCCATCGGTCTGCTCATGGTCACGGGCCTCTGGTCCTCGCTGATGTCGCACCTGGGGGCGGTGATCGCGGGCTATGGCACGGTCGTCTGAGCCCGAGGGCCGCGGCCCGGTCGCCGACGACGCCGCCGACGTCACGGACGTCTCGGCCGACCCGCTGCGTCCGAGCGACCACTACGACTCGGCCCCCGCCCGCACGCCGGGCGACCTGGGCGCGGGGTCGGCCGACGTCGTGCAGCCGCGGCTCGGCCTCGTCGGCTACCTGCGGTTCTTCTGGCGGCAGCTCACGAGCATGAAGACGGCGCTGTTCCTGCTGATGCTGCTCGCCGTCGCCGCGATCCCCGGCTCGCTCGTGCCGCAGCGCAC
This sequence comes from Frigoribacterium faeni, assembly GCF_011761235.1. Taxonomy (GTDB): domain Bacteria; phylum Actinomycetota; class Actinomycetes; order Actinomycetales; family Microbacteriaceae; genus Frigoribacterium; species Frigoribacterium faeni_A. The sequence goes on along the minus strand of NZ_JAAOYW010000001.1, from coordinate 975,223 downwards.
CTCCGACCCCAACGGCGTCGTGCAGTACCGCGCCGAGCACCCCGACCTGTTCCCGGTGCTCGACAAGCTCGGCGTCTTCGACACCTACTCGTCGCCCTGGTTCTCGGCCGTCTACCTGCTGCTGTTCATCTCGCTGATCGGCTGCATCGTGCCGCGCACGAAGCACCACTTCGACGCCCTGCGGTCGCGGCCGCCCAAGACCCCGGCCCGCCTCTCGCGGCTCGCGGGCTACCGGTCCGTGACGCTGCAGACCGCAGGAGGCGACACCGACTCGGCGCTCGCCCCCGCCTCCGCCGTCGAGCGGGCCCGCGCGCAGCTGAGGCGCGCCGGGTACCGCACGCAGGTGTTCGGCGACTCGGTGAGCGCCGAGCGCGGCTACCTGCGCGAGACCGGCAACCTCGTGTTCCACACGGCGCTCGTCGGCGTGCTCGTCACGGTCGGCGTGGGCGGCGGCTTCGGCTACACGGGCCAGCGCGTGGTCGTCGAGGGGCAGACCTTCACCAACGCCCTCGTCTCGTACGACTCTTTCAACCCCGGCCGCTGGTTCCAGGACTCCCAGCTCTCGCCGTTCAACCTGACCCTCGACCGCTTCACCACCACGTACGAGGAGACGAACACCGACGCCCTGGGGCAGCCCCTCGACTACACGGCCGACGTCACCGCGACGACGCAGTCGGGCGACACCAGCGAGCACGAGATCAAGGTCAACAGCCCGCTGTCGATCGGCGGCTCGAACGTCTACCTGCTCGGCAACGGGTACGCGGTCGACGTGACCGTCACGGCGCCCGACGGCACGGCCGCGTTCCGGGACACCGTGCCGTTCCTGCCGCAGAACGCCGACCTCACCTCGCAGGGCGTGATCAAGGTGCCCGACGGCCTGTCCGACCAGATCGGCATGATCGGCTTCTTCTACCCGTCGGCCGTCGAGACCGGCGACGGCTCGGGCATCCTCGCCTCGAGCTACCCCGACCTGCTGAACCCGGTGCTCAGCCTCAACGTCTACCAGGGCGACCTCGGGCTCGACGCCGGGGTGCCGCAGTCGGTCTACTCCCTCACGACCGACGGCATGACCGAGATCGCGGGCGCCTCGGCCGACCAGCCCGCGCTGCAGCTGTCGCCCGGCGACACGGTCGACCTGCCCGACGGCCTCGGCACCGTCACCTTGTCGGAGGTCAAGCGGTTCGCGTCGCTCGACGTGCACCACGACCCGTCGCAGCTCTGGGTGCTGCTCTTCGCGGGCCTCGTCTTCGCAGGCCTGCTCACGGCGCTGTTCGTGCCGCGCCGGCGCATCTGGGTCAAGGCGACCGAGACCGACGGGGGAGTCCGGCTCGAGTACGCCGGGCTCGCGCGCGGCGAGGACCCGACGCTCGCCCGGGCCGTGCGCGACATCGCGCGCACCCACCTGGCCGGCCTCGGCGTCCCGGCCGACGTCGCCCGCGACGCGACGAGCGACGACGACCCGGCCGACGACGGGCCGACGGGCGGCGGCCCCGCCGCACGCGGCGCCGGCCCCTCCGCGCGACCCACCGGTTCGACCTCGAACGACCCGGCCCCCTCGACGGAGGCGCCGGGCCGCGCCGGACGTAGGATCTGACCGTGACCGAAGACCTCGCCAACTTCTCGCTCGTCGCCGTGTACTCGGCGATGGCGATCTACACGATCTCGTTCGTGGCCTTCGCCCTCGACCTGGCCAAGCGCTCCGGCGACGCCCAGCAGGCCCCGGCCCCGTCCGCCACGGCGACGACGGGCACGGGCGGGGCCGCCGTGCGCGGCGCGACCCGCGCCTCGAGCGGGGCGTCGGGCGGCAGCACGATCGTGCTCGACCGCGCGGCGACGAGCACGACGACGGTCGGCCCGGGCGTGGGCCGCGGCGACGCGTCGTCGGGCCGAGGCACCTCCGGTCGCCGTCGCGGCTCGGCCTTCGAGCGCGTGGCCACCGCCATGATGGTGCTCGGCCTGCTCGTCCACGTCTCCAGCGTCGTGACCCGCGGCCTCGCCGCCGACCGCGTGCCGTGGGCGAACATGTTCGAGTTCTCGCTGACCGGCACCGCCATCATCGTCGCGGTCTACCTGGTCGTCGGCCGGTTCGTCGACCTGTCGTTCCTCGGGGCGTACGTCATGGGGCTCAACCTCGTGCTGCTCGCCATCGGCAGCGTCAACTACTACGTCGAGGTCGTGCCGCTGCAGCCGGCGCTGCAGTCGGCCTGGCTCGTCATCCACGTGCTGGTGGCCATCCTCGGCACGGGGTTCTTCGCCATCGCGGCGGGTCTCTCGATCGCCCAGCTCATCCAGACGAAGCGCGAGCAGGCCCGGCTGACCGGCCTGCGGTTCATGGACACCCTGCCCGGGGCCGACCGCCTCGAAGACCTGGCCTACCGCGTCGCCCTCGTCGGCTTCGTGCTGTGGACCTTCACCCTCATCGCGGGCGCCGTCTGGGCCGAGCGCGCCTGGGGCCGCTACTGGGGCTGGGACACCAAGGAGGTCTGGACCTTCATCATCTGGGTGCTCTACGCCGGCTACATCCACGCCCGGGCCACCCGCGGCTGGCGAGGCGCCCGGTCGTCCTGGCTGTCGATCATCGGCTTCGGCGCTGTGCTGTTCAACTTCGGCGTCGTCAACGTCTTCTTCAAGGGCCTCCACGCCTACTCGGGCCTCTGACCCCTCCTCCCTCGTTCAGGAACGGGGTTCCTGAGTCTGCGCACCGGGGGGACGCGCGGTCCTGAGTCGTGCACGACTCAGGAACCGGCGTCGGCAGCTTCCTGAGCCGTGCAGCGAGCCGAGCCCGCTCAGCGTGCCGCGAGCCGAGCCGCTCATCGTGCAGCGAGCCGAGCCCGCTCAGCGGGCAGCGAGCGGAGCCCGGTCAGCGGGCCTCGAGCACAGCCCAGGAGGTGCGGACCCGACCCAGCCACCACTCGCGTCGATCGTCGGCCACCGCGTGCTGCCGCAGCAGGTCGACGTCGACGTCGACCCGGCGCACGTCGATCGCCCCGTCGACGGGGACGAGCGGGTCGCGCGTCACGTCGGCCGCCAGCAGGGCCGCCGTCCCGAGCCCGCAGTCGTGGTGCAGCTCGGGCAGGGCGGCCGCGAGGTGCGCCCCCATGCTGAGCCCGACCGAGGTGTCGAGGGCGCTCGAGACGACCACGGGCAGCCCCGCCGCCGCCGTGATCGCGAGGGCGGCCCGCACCCCGCCGAGCGGCTGAGCCTTGACGACGAGCACGTCGGCGGCGCCCGCCCGGGCGACGGCGAGCGGGTCGGCGGCCTTGCGCACGCTCTCGTCGGCGGCCACGGGCACCCCGAGGCCGGCCGTGCGGCGTCGCAGCTCGGCGAGCTCGGGCACCGTGGCACAGGGCTGCTCCGCGTACTCGAGACCGAACGGCGCCAGGGCTCGCAGCGCCTCCTCGGCCTGGTCGACGGTCCAGCCGCCGTTGGCGTCGACGCGCACGCGGCCCTCAGGTCCCACGTGCTCGCGGGCGGCGGCGACGCGGGCGACGTCGTCCGCGAGCTCCTGGCCCCGCTCGGCGACCTTGACCTTGACGGTGCGGCACCCGGGGAACCGGGCCAGCACCCCCGCGACGGCGTCGGGCCCGACGGCGGGCAGGGTCGCGTTCACGGCCACGCGGGAGGTGCGGGCCACGAGCTCGGGACCCCAGCCGAACTCGACGGCGGCCGCCAGCCAGGCGGCGGCCTCGTCGGGGCCGTACTCGACGAAGGGGCTGAACTCGGTCCACCCGCGGGGGCCCTCGACGAGCAGCGCCTCACGGACGTCGATGCCGCGGAACCGGGTGCGCAGCGGCAGCTGCACGACGTGCGCGCCCGCCAGCACCTCGTCGAGCGGCGGCAGGTCGAGCGGCGGCAGGTCGAGCGGCGGCAGGTCGGCGACGGGCGGGCCGGCGACGGGGGAGCCGGCGGCCGGGCGGAGGGGATCGGCGGGGTTCGTCACCTCGTCAGTCTCGCACCGCGCCCGGTAGGGTCGGTGCCCATGGCCGCCCCCGATCTGCCCCGCCCGGACGACTCCGACCACGCCCCGGTGCGCGCCCGCCGCGACGTCGACGGGGCCGGTCCCGAGGGCGAGGCCCTGCGGGCCGACGGCCCGGACGGCGCGAGCCGGGACGGCACCGGCACCGGCACCGGCACCGGCACCGGCACCGGCACCGGCACCGGCACCGGCACCGGCACCGGCACCGGCACCGGCACCGGCACCGGCACCGACGCCGGCGCCCGCCCGGACACCGCCGCCCCCGACGCCGCCGAGGGGCTCGCCATCTTCGACGAGCAGACCCACGACGACGCCGACGTCCCGGCCCGCAGCCCGCGCCTCGGGATCGTCGTGCTCGTGCTCGCCGTCGTGCTCGTCGCGCTCGACGGCCTCGCGATCGCCCTGCTCGCGGGCGACGCCGTGACGGCCGCCGCCTCGATCGCGCTCGTGACGATGCTCGCCTCGATCGGCGTGGGCGTCGTCGCCCTCGTCGCCGTGGCCACCCGGCGGGGGCGGTGGCCCGCCGTCGCGGCGGTGCTCCTCAGCGTGCTGGCGAACCCGTTCGTGTTCGTCTGGCTGCTGGGTCGGCTCGTCCCCTCGCTCTGACGCCGCGCCTCCTCGGGGCCCCGCCCGGTCGTAGGCTGGGCGCATGTCCCGCGCCGTCTCCGACCTGTTCGACCCTGCCGAGTGGCGCGAGGTGCCGGGCTTCGACGGCCTGACCGACGTCACGTACCACCTCGACGTCGACGGGCGCGTGGCCCGCGTCGCGATCGACCGGCCCGAGGTGCGCAACGCGTTCCGGCCGCGCACGGTCGACGAGCTGTACCGCGTGCTCGACCACGCCCGGCAGCAGAGCCGCGTCGGCGTCGTCCTGCTGACGGGCAACGGCCCCAGCCCGAAGGACGGCGGCTGGGCCTTCTGCAGCGGCGGCGACCAGCGCATCCGCGGCCGCGACGGCTACAAGGCCGAGGGCGCCGAGGCGAACGTCGCCGACCCGGCCTCGGCCGGCCGCCTGCACATCCTCGAGGTGCAGCGCCTGATCCGCTTCATGCCCAAGGTCGTCATCGCGGTCGTGCCGGGCTGGGCGGCCGGCGGCGGGCACTCGCTGCACGTCGTCTGCGACCTCACGATCGCGAGCCGCGAGCACGGTCGGTTCAAGCAGACCGACGCCGACGTCGGCTCGTTCGACGCCGGCTACGGCAGCGCCTACTTCGCCAAGCAGATCGGGCAGAAGCTCGCCCGTGAGGTGTTCTTCCTCGCCGAGGAGTACAGCGCCGACCGCGCCCACGAGATGGGCGCCGTGAACCGGGTCGTGCCGCACGCCGACCTCGAGGAGGAGGCGCTGGCCATGGCCCGCGTCGTCCTCACGAAGTCGCCCACCGCGATCCGCATGCTCAAGTTCGCGTTCAACGCGACCGACGACGGCATCGTGGGCCAGCAGGTCTTCGCCGGCGAGGCCACGCGCCTCGCCTACGGCACCGACGAGGCCGTCGAGGGGCGTGACTCGTTCCTCGAGAAGCGCGAGCCCGACTGGTCGCCGTTCCCGTGGCAGTACTGACCCCGGCGTCCCGGGCGGCCGCACCGGGCGAGACGGCCCCGGCGCCCGCGACCGCCCCGAGGAGGCGCGGCGCGTGACCCGCCCCCTCCTCCCCGTCGACGCGCGACGCCCGGGCGCCGTGCTCGACGCCCTGCGCGACGCCCTGGCGGGCGGCCCTGCCGTCGCGCCCCGCACCGACGACCACGTGCCGGCCGACCTGCCCGCCGCCGTGCCGCAGCCGGTCGCGCTCGTCGTCGAGACGAGCGGGTCGAGCGGCGTGCCCAAGCGGGTGATGCTCGGCGCCGACGCCCTGCTCGCCGGGGCGGCCGCGGCCGACGGGGCGCTCGGCGGTCCCGGCCGGTGGGTGCTCGCGCTGCCGGCGCACTACGTGGCGGGCACCAACGTGCTCGTGCGCAGCATCGCCGCGGGCACGGAGCCGGTGCTGCTGCCGCCGGGCCACTTCGACCCCGACGCCTTCGCCGCCGCCGCGCGCCGGCTCGACCACCCCGTGCGCTACGCCTCGCTCGTGCCCGCCCAGCTGGCGGCGGTGCTCGACGCCGCCGACCGCGACGGCGGCGTGGCCGAGGCCGTCCGGTCGTTCACGGCGCTGCTGGTGGGCGGGCAGGCGACGTCGGCGTCCCTCGTCGACCGGGCCCGCGCCTCCGGCGTCCGGGTGGTCCGCACCTACGGGTCGAGCGAGACGAGCGGCGGCTGCGTGTACGACGGCGTGCCCGTGGGGCGCACGCGGGTGGCGGTCGTCGACGGCCAGGTCGAGCTGTCGGGCCCGTCGCTGGCCGTGGGCTACCTCGGCGACGAGGCGCGCACCGCGGCGGCGTTCGTCGAGCGCGACGGCGAGCGCTGGTACCGCACCGGCGACGCGGGCGGCGTCTCCGAGCAGGGGGTGCTCACCGTGACCGGGCGCCTCGACGACGTCGTCGTCTCGGGCGGCGAGAAGGTGTCGCTCGGCCTGGTCGAGCGCGTCGTCCGCGACCGGCCGGGACTCGAGGAGGCGGTGGTCGTCCGTGCCCCGCACGACCGGTGGGGCGAGGTGCCGGTGGTCGTCGCGGGCGGCCGGTCCGCCGCCGGCGTCGAGCTCGTCGACCTGCGGGCCGCGGTGGCCGCCGTGCTGGGCCGGGCCGCGGCGCCCGACCGGCTCGTCGTCGTGCCCGAGCTGCCGCTGCTGCCGAGCGGCAAGCCTGACCGCCGCGCCCTCACGGCCCTCGTCGCGGGCGACGGCGCGGCCCGGAACTAGGATCGGTGCCGTGGCACGATCGACGACATCCCAGAAGAAGAACACCAAGCGCAGCGGCCGCCCGGGCGGCCGACCGGGGCGTCAGCCGGCGCGCCGCGTGACCGCTCGCGACTGGATCGGCGGCGCGCGCCTGCGCACCCTGCCGCTCGGCGTCGCCCCGGTCGCCCTCGGCACCGGCGTCGCCCGGGCGAACGGCAGCTGGGACCTCCCGCTGGCGCTGCTCTGCCTCGCCGTCGCGGTGTTCCTGCAGATCGGCGTCAACTTCGCCAACGACTACTCCGACGGCATCCGCGGCACCGACGCGCACCGGGTCGGCCCGGCGCGGCTGACGGGCTCGGGCAGCGTGCGGCCCCGCACGGTGCTGCGCGTCGCCCTCGTCTTCTTCGGCCTGGCCGCCGTGGCGGGCCTCGTCGTCGTCGTCACCACCGGCTACTGGTGGATGCTCGCGGTCGGCGCGGCCGCCGTCGTCGCCGCCTGGTACTACACGGGCGGCAAGCGGCCCTACGGCTACAACGCCCTCGGCGAGGTCTTCGTCTTCGTCTTCTTCGGCCTCGTGGCCACCGTCGGCACCGCCTTCGTGCAGGTGCACCGGTTCCCCGCCGACGCGTGGGTCGCGGGCGTCGCGGCGGGCCTGTTCGCCTGCGCCGTGCTGATGGTCAACAACATCCGCGACATCCCGCAGGACGCGGCGGCCGGCAAGCGCACGCTCGCCGTCGTCGTGGGCGACACGGTGGCGAGGGCCCTGTACGCCCTGTTCCTGCTGCTGCCGTTCCTGCTGCTGGCGTACTTCGGGCTGCTGTACCTCTACGCGCCCTACGTGTACTTCACGTTGATCGCGGCGGTGCCCGCGGCCGTCATCGGCGTCACGGGCCGCACGCCGCGCGAGCTGATCCTGGCGCTGCAGCTCTCGTCGCTGACGGCCCTCGTGTTCGGCCTCAGCCTCGGGGCCGCGCTCTTCGCCTGACCGGGGTGCGAGGGGCCTAGGAGGCGCGCCCCGCGTCGCGCTCGTCACGGGCGTCGCGCTCGTCACGGGCGTCGCGCTCGGCCAGCTCGGCGTCCTCGGCGAGGCTGTCGCCGTCGAGCGGCTCGGGCCGCGACCGGCGCTCGGCCAGGTCGAGGGCGACGCGGCGCCGCAGCGGGGCGAAGAAGAGGTACGACACGCAGAACGCCACGAGCGCCGCGACGAGCGTGGCGAGGTAGGGGTTCGGCAGCAGGAGCACGAGCACGACCAGCGCGACGAGGAACACGCCGAGGCGGACGATCGTGTACTTGACCCAGGGTTTCACCCGGCGAGTCTACGCGCGGCGCCCGCGCCTCCCCGACGTCGCGGGAGCCCTCCCGGCCGACCATCAGGCGACGTCCTGGTGGCCCGCCTATGCTCGGTCCATGGTGAAGTTCCTGCTCGTGGCGATCGTCGCAGCGTCTGCCTTCGTCATCTACGCCCTAATCGACTGCCTCCTCGCCGAGTCGTCGCGGTTCAGGGCCCTCAACAAGCCCCTCTGGGCGCTCATCATCGTCGTGCTGCCCGTGATCGGCGCGGTGCTCTGGTTCCTGTTGGGCCGTGCCCGCAAGAGCGGCCAGCCCGACGCGCGACGCTTCGTCGCCCCCGACGACGACCCCGAGTTCTCGGGCCGCCGGGGCTCGACCGTCAGCGACCTCGACCGGGAGACGACCGACGAACGCATCCGACGCCTCGAACAAGAACTCGCCGAGCTCGACGGCGACGACACGAACGACAAGAACAACGCCTGACGACGCGGGCTCGGGTCTGACCGGCCCCCCAGCGCCCGACGCGGCCGAGTCCGAGCTCCCCGGCGGGGCCGACTCGTCGTCGACCGCCGCCGCCCCCGGCGGCTCGTCCGGCAGCGTTGCCACCGACTGGGCCGTCGCCGCCCTGGCCGCCCTCGCCGACGCGGGCGTGCGCGAGGTCGTGCTCTGCCCCGGGTCGCGCTCGCAGGCCCTCGCCCTCGCCGCCGCCGAGTTCGAGCGGGCCGGGCGGCTGCGGCTCCACGTCCGCATCGACGAGCGCTCGGCGGGGTTCCTCGCCCTCGGCCTCGCCGTCGAGTCGGGCGTCCCCGCCGTCGTCGTGACCACCTCGGGCACGGCCGTCGCCAACCTGCACCCCGCGGTGCTCGAGGCGCACCACTCCGGCGTCCCGATGATCGTGCTGACGGCCGACCGGCCGGTCGAGCTGCGCGGCATCGGCGCCAACCAGACCACGCGGCAGCCCGGCATGTTCGGCGTGGCCGCGCGGCTCACCCGTGATCTCGAGGCCCCGCTCGACGGTCCGGTCGACCCCGCCGCCGTCCGCGACGTCGCCCGCGCCGCGGTGGCGACCGCCCTCGGCGGCCCCGACGCTGCGCGTGACGAGGGAGCCCCCGCGGTGCCGGGCCCGGTGCACCTGAACGTGGCACTCCGCGAGCCGCTGTCGGCCGCGGCCGGCGCCCTGCCTGCTCCGCGCCCCGAGCACGTCGACGCCGGGTCGTGGTCCGCCGCGGCCCGGGCCGCGGCCGTCCGCGTCGAGGTCGACGACGAGCCGGGCACGGTCGTCGTGGCCGGCCACGCCGCGGGTGTCGAGGCCGAGGCGCTGGCCCGCGCCCTCGGCGCGCCCCTGGTCGCCGAGGTCTCGAGCGGCGCCCACTTCGGGCCGAACCTGGCTCTGGGCTACCGCACGCTGCTCGGCCAGACCGACTTCGGCGGCGCCGTCCGGCGCGTGGTCGTGCTGGGGCACCCCACCCTCACCCGTCAGGTGCCCGCCCTGCTGGCTCGCCGCGACGTCGAGGTGCTCGTCGTCCGCGGCGCCGCCGCCGAGGCGTACGACCCCGGTCGGTCCGCCACCGTGGTCGACGCCGTCGAGGTGGTCGAGACAGGAGGAGGCGCGCCCGACGACCGCGCGCACCGCGCCTGGGTGGGGCGCTGGGTCCACGCCGGCCGTCGCCTCGTCGGCGACGAGGAGTCCGCCCCCGACCTCGACGCGGCCACCAGCGACGACGGCGCGGCCCGGGCCGAGTTCCTCCGCGGCGAGGTCGCCCTGCTGCGGCGGTCGGTCACGCGCCGCGCCCTGGCCGAGACGCTGTGGCGGGTGACGTGGCCGCACGACCGCCTCGTGCTCGGCGCCTCCCGGCTCATCCGCGAGGTCGACGAGGTCGTGCCGGGCAAGAGGATCCGGGTGCACGCCAACCGGGGCCTCGCCGGCATCGACGGCACCGTCGCCACGGCTGCGGGCGTCGCGCTCGCCAGCCAGGTCGACGACAGGGCCCCCGGCGTCACCCGCGTGCTCGTGGGCGACCTCACGCTGCTGCACGACGTCGGCTCGCTGCTGTTCGGCGACGGCGAGGCGCGGCCCCGGCTGCAGGTCGTCGTCGGCAACGACGGCGGCGGCACGATCTTCGACGGCCTCGAGGTCGCGGCGACGGCACCGGCCGACGCCATGCGGCGCGTGCAGTTCACGCCCCACTCCGTGCAGCTCGCCGGGTTGGCCGCGGCGTACGGCTGGCACCACGTGCTGGCGGCGACCCGGGCCGAGCTCGACCAGGCGCTCGCCCGCGCGTGGGACGCCCCGGTGCTGATCGAGGTGCCGCTCTCGCGCTGAGCGACCCGAGGGCGTCCGCCGCGGCGCCCGGGTCGTGCAGGGCGTGCGGCCCGGCCAGGGCGTGCGGCGCCCGGGCGGCGTTCCCGTCGCGGCCGTAGGCTCGGCCCCATGGCCAAGACCTGGACGACCCAGCCCACCGAGATCCTGCGCGCCGGACCGGACGTGCGCCTCGCCGACGTCGACCCGCGCTCGACGCCCGGGTTCCCCGGCGACAAGCGCTACGCCGCGCAGGTGCTCGAGTCGGGGCGCGACGCCCTCGCCGAGCTGCAGGAGAAGCTGTTCGCCGTCAGCCGGTCGGGCGGCTCGCAGGGCAACGTCCTGCTCGTGGTCCAGGGCACCGACACCGCGGGCAAGGGCGGCATCGTCCGCCACGTCGTCGGCGCGGTCGACCCGCAGGGCGTCGCCCACCACGCCTTCAAGGCGCCGACCGAGGAGGAGCTCGCCCACGACTTCCTCTGGCGCGTCCGCCGCGAGCTGCCCGGGCCGGGCATGATCGGCGTCTTCGACCGGTCGCACTACGAGGACGTGCTCATCGGCAAGGTCCGCCGCCTCGCGCCGCCCGAGGAGATCGAGCGGCGCTACGGCGCCATCGTCGAGTTCGAGCAGGAGCTCGTCGAGGCCGGCACGACCATCGTCAAGGTGATGCTGCACCTCTCCCGTGACGAGCAGGAGCATCGCCTGCTCGAGCGGCTCGACCGCCCCGACAAGCACTGGAAGTTCAACCCCGGCGACGTCGAGGAGCGCCTGGTCTGGGACGACTACCAGGACGCCTACCAGACCATGCTGCGGCGCACGTCGACGGACGCGGCGCCGTGGTGGGTCGTCCCGGCCGACCGCAAGTGGTACGCGAGGGTGGCCGTCCAGCGCCTCCTCGTCGACGCCCTGTCGGCCCGCGGGCTCGACTGGCCCGCCGCCTCCTTCGACGTCGACCTCGAGCGCACGCGCCTCGCCTCGACCTAGGAGCGGGACCGCAGCACCTCGCCCGCGCCCCGCGGCAGGCGCAGCCCCTCGGGCAGGCTCAGCAGGGCCAGCACCGCGAGCACGACGAGGGCGACCTGGTAGCCCGTGGCGGGGGAGCCGCCGGCCCCGGCCAGCCCGTCCGCCACGCGGACGGCCAGGGCCGTGAGGGCGACGCCGAGGCCGATCGCGAGCTGGCCCGTGATCGACGCGATCGCGTTCGCCGGGGCGATCTGGGCCGCGGGCACGTCGGCGAACTGCAGGGTGTTGTAGGCGGTGAACCCGACCGAGCGGAACACCCCGCTGACGAGCAGCACGCCCGCGACGAGCACCGGCGACGTCTGCGGGCCGACGAGGGCGGCCGCGACGAAGGTCGCCGCGAGGCCGACCGTCGCGACGACGACGATCGGCACGATGCGGAACCGGCGCATCAGGGGCGTGGTGAACGGCTTGACGCCGAGGTTGCCGACGAAGACCCACATCAGCATCAGCCCCGCCTCGACCGGCGACCAGCCGAAGCCGTCCTGCAGCAACAGCGGGACGACGAACGGGACGCCGTTGACGACCGCCCGGTACAGCGAGCCGCTCAGGGTCGTCACGCGGAACGTCGCGACGCGGAACGGGGCGAGGTCGAGCAGCGGGTGCCGGGCCCGGCGGAACCACCGCCCCGCCGCCACGCCGAGCAGGCCCGCGACGACGACGAGGAGCGCCCCCGGGAACCACGTCGTCGGCTCGCCCAGCAGCTCGAAGGCCACGACGAGGGCCACGATCGCCCCGACGACCAGCAGCAGCCCCGGCCAGTCGAGCGGGTGGCGGTCGCCCGGCTCGGGCGACGGCACGACCCGCCACGCGGCGACGAGCAACAGCGCGCCGATCGGCACGTTGACGAGGAACACCCACTCCCAGCCGAGCTGCTCGGTGAGCAGCCCGCCGAGCAGCGGGGCGACCACCGGCGCGACGAGGGCCGGCCAGGTCAGGTACGCGATCGCCCGCACCAGCTCGGACTTCTCGGTGCTGCGCAGCACGATGAGGCGGCCGATCGGCACCATCATCGCGCCCGCCGCGCCCTGCACGACCCGGGCGGTCGTCAGCGCGACGAGGTCGGGGCTCAGCGCGCAGGCGACGGAGGCGAGCGTGAAGAGCACGACCGCGGCGAGGAACACCCGCCGCGCGCCCCACCGCTCGGCCAGCCACGCCCCGAGCGGGATGAACGCGGCCACCGCAACGAGGTAGCCGGTCACCGCGATGCCGAGCTGGGCCGGCTGCACGTCGAAGTCGCGGGCGACGGAGGCGGTGGCCGTCGACAGGATCGTGGCGTCGAGGTTCTCCATGAAGAACGCGGCGGCGACCACCAGCGCCACCGGTCGCGACCAGCGCGGCGCGGCCGCCGCCTCCTCGGCCCCGGGCGCCGCGGACGAGGTCACGACGAGAAGGCGCCGACGACGGGCTGGAACTTCATGGTCGTCTCGGCGACCTCGCGCTCGGGCACCGACTCGGCCACGACGCCCGCGCCGGCGAAGGCCCGGACCGTGCCGTCGTCGTGCACCTGGGCGCAGCGCAGGGCGATGGCCCACTCGCCGTCGCCGTCGGCGCCCACCCAGCCGACCGGCCCGGCGTAGCGGCCCCGGTCGAAGGGCTCGAGCCGGCGGATCAGCTCGAGCGCCCGCGCGGTGGGAGTCCCCGCGACGGCGGCGGTGGGGTGCAGCGCGGCGATGAGGTCGAGCGACGACGAGCCGTCGGTGAGCCTGCCCCGGACGTCGCTGGCGAGGTGCCACAGGTTCGGCAGCTTCAGCGTGAACGGCTGCTCGCCGGTGACGACGTCGTCGGCGTGCGGCGCGAGCGAGAGCAGCAGGCTGCGCAGGGCGAAGGCGTGCTCGTCCAGGTCCTTCGTCGAGGTGGCGAGGGCGTGGGCCGCGGCCTCGTCGCTCGCGGCGTCGACGCCCCGGGCGCCGCTGCCCGCGAGCACTCGTGCGCTGACCTCGCCGTGCTCGGTGCGGACGAGCGTCTCCGGGCTGGCGCCGACCAGGCCGTCGACCGCGAAGGCGTAGCAGTCGGGGTAGGCGGTGAGCAGCGTGGCGGCGACGAGGCGCAGGTCGGCCTCGGCGGGCAGCCGGCCGACGAGGTCGCGGGCCAGGACGACCTTGCTCACCTCGCCGAGGCGGATCGCCTGGACGGCCTCGGCGACGGCGGCCGCGTAGGCGGGCCCCGGCAGCTCGCCGTCGACGAGGCGCACCGTGGCGGACGCCCCCACGGGCGACGCCGGCGGCAGCTCGGCGCCGTCGACCCGGGTGATCCAGGCGGTGCCGCCGCGGCGGCCGAGCACGATGCGCGGGACGATCAGGACGCTGGTGTCGGCCGACTCGTCGTCGAACGCGAACGAGCCGAAGGCGACGAGGCCCGTGCCCGGGACGCCGACCTCGTCGTCGACGGAGGCGCGGGCCGCGACCTCGCGCCAGGCCTCGGCGGCGTCGCGCATCCTGTCCGGCCCGCGGAACTCGAGCCGCAGGGCCTCGCCGATGCCCGCCATGCCGGCGCCGCCCCGGACGAAGACGAGGGGCCTGCGCGGGTCGACGACGTCGAGCAGCGGGCTGATGTGGTCGATCCGCGTGGTGCGGACCGAGAGGGACGGGGTGCGGGACATCGGGGATTCCACTGGTCGACCCTACTCGGCACTCGGCGTTCGTCCCGGGGTCGCCTGTAGGATCGACCATCGTGACCAAGGCCGATATGAACAAGCAACCCGACGAGGTCGCGTCCATGTTCGACGGCGTCGCCCGCCACTACGACCGCACGAACGACGTGCTCTCCGCGGGCAACGCCGTCCTGTGGCGCGTGGCGACCGTGAAGGCGATCGGAGCGGGGCCCGCCGACCGCGTGCTCGACATCGCCGCGGGCACCGGCACCAGCTCCGTCGCGATCGCGAAGCGGGGCGCCGAGGTGGTCGCGCTCGACTTCTCGCACGGCATGGTCGAGGTGGGCCGCGAGCGCCACCCCGAGATCGAGTTCGTCGAGGGCGACGCCGAGCAGCTGCCGTTCGACGACGCGACCTTCGACGCCGTCACCATCTCGTTCGGCCTCCGCAACGTGAACCGCCCCAAGCAGGCGCTCGCCGAGATGCACCGCGTGCTCAAGCCCGGCGGCCGGCTCGTCATCTGCGAGTTCTCGACCCCGCCGTTCGCCCCGCTGCGCGCCGCCTACCGTGCGTACCTGCGCTTCGGCATGCCGGTGCTCGCCCGGGCGGTCAGCAGCAACACGCCCGCCTACTCGTACCTCGCCGACTCGATCGACGCGTGGCCCGAGCAGCAGGTGCTGAGCCAGTGGCTGCGCGGCGCCGGGTTCACCCGGGTGGCGCACCGCGACCTGACGATGGGCATCGTGGCCCTGCACCGGGGCCGCAAGCCGGTCGACCAGTCGACCCGCGACTCCGCGGCGAAGAAGAAGTAGCCCCCGCCCCCGGGCGGTCGACCAGACCAGACAAAGGTGACCCCGTGAACCCGAGTGTGCCGCTCACCCGCCGCAGCAGCTCCCTGAGCTCGTCGCTCGGCCTCGGCGAGAAGCTCTTCGCCACGCCCTCCGAGCGACGCTTCGTGCAGTCGGTCGACGACGGCCTCGAGCTCGTCGAGCAGGGCCTGCTGCGCGAGATCGCCTTCGCCGACGAGATCGCCGACGCGACGACGCGCTACCTGCTCGCCGCGGGCGGCAAGCGCGTCCGCCCGACCCTGACCCTGCTCATCGCGCAGCTCGGCGACGGGGCGACCCCCGGCATCGTGGCGTCGGCCCAGGCGACCGAGATCACGCACCTGGCGTCGCTGTACCACGACGACGTGATGGACGAGGCGCAGATGCGCCGCGGCGTGCCCAGCGCCCAGACGGTGTGGGGCAACAACGTCGCCATCCTCGCCGGCGACCTGCTCTTCGCCCGGGCGAGCACCATCGTGTCCGGCCTCGGGCAAGAGGCGATCCTGCTGCAGGCCGAGACCTTCGAGCGCCTCTGCCTCGGGCAGCTGCACGAGACCGTCGGCCCCCGCGACGACGACGACCCCATCGCGCACTACATCGACGTGCTCGGCGACAAGACCGGCTCGCTCATCTCGACCGCGGCCCGCGCCGGGGTCATGTTCTCGGGCGCGCCCCGCGAGTACCTCGCCCCGGTGGCCGAGTTCGGCGAGAAGATCGGCATCGCGTTCCAGCTGATCGACGACGTCATCGACCTCTCCGACCAGGCGGAGGAGACGGGCAAGCGCGCCGGCACCGATCTGCGCGCCGGCGTCGTGACGCTGCCCCTGCTCTACCTGCGCCAGGAGGCGCGGACCGACATGGAGGCGGCGGCCCTGCTGGGGGTCATCGACCAGGTCGTCGCCGCCACGCGTGCCGTCGACGACGGAGGCGACCCGGTCGACGAGGCCGAGTTCGCCGACATCGTCCGCCGCCTGCGCGAGCACGAGGTGACCGACCGCACGCGCCGCGAGGCGCACCGCTGGGCCTCGGAGGCGCTGGCCGCCCTCGACGCCCTGCCGGCCGGGCCGGTCAAGAAGGCGCTCACCCGCTTCGCCGACCGCGTCGTCGAGCGGTCCGCCTGACCGGCGACGCGCCTCCTCGGCCCTGCCCCGCCCGCCGGGCGCGACGGCCCCCCGAGCCCCGAGCACCACAGACACCGCACCGCCCGCACGGCCGGCACCGCCGAGCCGCACACCAGGAGAGAGACAACTCGTGACCACCCTGCGACTGGCCATCGTCGGAGCCGGCCCCGCCGGCATCTACGCCGCCGACATCCTGCTCAAGGCCGAGAAGGCCTTCGACGTGTCGATCGACCTCTTCGAGCAGCTGCCCGCGCCCTACGGCCTCGTCCGCTACGGCGTCGCGCCCGACCACCCGCGCATCAAGGGCATCGTGAACGCGCTGCGCGACGTGCTCGACAGCGGCGACATCCGCGTCTTCGGCAACGTGCGGTACGGCGAGGACATCACCCTCGACGACCTCCGCCAGCACTACAACGCCGTGATCTTCTCGACGGGCGCCATCAAGGACGCCGACCTCGACATCCCCGGCATCGAGCTCGAGGGCAGCTACGGCGCGGCCGACTTCGTCAGCTGGTTCGACGGGCACCCCGACTTCCCCCGCACGTGGCCGCTCGACGCGCAGTCGGTCGCCGTGGTGGGCGTCGGCAACGTCGCGCTCGACGTCTCGCGGATCCTCGCGAAGCACGCCGACGACCTCCTGCCGACCGAGATCCCCGACAACGTCTACGCGGGGCTCAAGCAGTCGTCGATCACCGACGTGCACGTCTTCGGCCGTCGCGGGCCGGCGCAGGTCAAGTTCACGCCGCTCGAGCTGCGCGAGCTCGGCGAGGTGCGCGACGTCGACATGATCGTCCACGACGAGGACTTCGACCACGACGAGGCCAGCAAGACGGCGATCGCCACCAACAAGCAGGTGTTCGTCATCGACAAGGTGCTGAACCAGTGGCGCGAGCGCGAGGTCGGCACGGCGTCGCGTCGGCTGCACCTGCACTTCTACGCGAAGCCGCTCGAGGTCGTCGGCGACGAGCAGGGGCGCGTCGCCGCGTTCCGGTACGAGCGCACCCGGCCCGACGGCCAGGGCGGCGTCGAGGGCACCGGCGAGGTCCGCGAGGTCCCGGTGCAGGCGATCTACCGGGCGGTCGGCTACTTCGGCTCGCCCCTCGACGGCATCCCGTTCGACGAGCGTCGCGGCGTCATCCCGAACCACGAGGGCCAGGTCATGGACGACGACAACCAGATCGTCCCCGGCGTCTACGCCACCGGCTGGATCAAGCGCGGCCCCGTCGGCCTCATCGGCCACACGAAGTCCGACGCCATGGAGACCGTCAAGCACGTCATCAACGACCAGGCGAGCTGGTGGCAGCCGGCCGACCCGTCCGAGGGCGCGATCCCGGCCCTGCTCGAGCAGCGCGGCGTCGAGTACACCGACCTCGAGGGCTGGCACCGCCTCGACGAGCACGAGCAGTCGCTCGGCGCCCAGCACGAGCACGAGCGCGTCCGCGTCAAGGTCGTGCCCCGCGACGAGATGGTGCGCGTCTCGCGCGACGCCCGCGAGCCCGCCGACGGCGCGACCGCGACGGTCTGACCGACCTCCGCCTCCTCTCGGGGGCCGACCCGCGCCTCCTGCGTCCTGACCGCAGGAGGCGCGTCGTCGTCTGAAGGGCAGGTGGCGGCCGGGCGTCACCGGCGTCCGAGCTCGTGGCTAAGCTGGTGGGCATGGCAGACAGCTCTTTCGACGTGGTCAGCAAGGTCGACAAGATGGAGGCGGACAACGCCCTCCACCAGGCGCAGAAGGAGATCGAGCAGCGCTACGACTTCAAGGGCGTGGGCGCCTCGGTCGACTGGAGCGGCGAGAAGCTGCTGCTCAAGGCGTCGACGGAGGAGCGCGTCAAGGCGGTCCTCGACGTGCTCGAGTCGAAGTTCATCAAGCGCAGCATCAGCCTGAAGCACCTCGACGCCGGCGAGCCCTACGCCAGCGGCAAGGAGTACCGCATCGAGGCCGACCTCAAGCAGGGCATCGAGCAGGACGCCGCGAAGAAGATCGGCAAGATCATCCGCGACGAGGCGCCCAAGAGCGTCAAGAGCCAGATCCAGGGCGATGAGCTGCGCGTGCAGTCGAAGAGCCGCGACGACCTGCAGGCCACGATGGCGCTGCTGAAGACGGCCGACCTCGACGTCGACCTCCAGTTCGTCAACTTCCGCTAGCCCCGGCCGCTGCGCGCCGGGCAACCGGGCCCAGCCCTCCTGCCCGACGCCCCCGCTGGTCACGGTGCTGCAAATGCCGACAAGACGACCTAGCCCGCCCGTCCTGTAGTTGCATTTCCCGTTGTTCTAGCAGCGTGTGTCGGGTTCTGCGGCCGCCCGCGGGCGAGGAGGCGCGCGATGGCCTCCCAGACCGACTCCCAGTCGTCGAAGACCTGGTGGTAGGACACCTCGAGCACCACGTAGCCGAGAGCCGTGAGAGCCGCGATGCGGGTCCGGTCCTTCGTGTACTGCCGCGGCGATGCATGGAACTCATGGCTCGTGCACTCGATGACGAGCCAGTCGTCCACGAGGACGTCGACACGGATGTCCTCGGTGAGCCACACCTGGATCCTCGGGCGCAGCCCCCGTTCGACCAAGCGGACACGGACGACCGACTCGGTGCCCGACTCGGCGCGGGCGTCGACCAGCAGGAGGAGACCCGAAGCGGTCCGCCGGTCGAGGAGGGCGCTGACCGACGGGATGCGCGGACGCGCGTCCCGTCGCAGGCGCAGGGCGGAGTCGATCACGGCGACGGCCGTGTCCACGGGCTCGTGGAGCAGGGCCTGGGCGGCGGCGCGGCTCGGGGAGACCGACAGGCGCTCGCCCGGTGCGAGCTGTGCTCCGTCCCGGAGGACGAGGACGTGGGGATGCACGTCGCCCAGTCGACGGCCAGCGTCATCAGGGTCTCTCAGGTCTCGGGCGTTGTGGGGCACGCTCACGACGAGGCGCTCGGCGGGCGGTGTCCACGCGCCGCGCTGCGTGAGGGCGCTGACGCCCGCGAGCACGCCTCCCACCCTGGCAGCGCGCACGATCGGCTCCGCCAGGCCCGGCACGGCGTAGAGCCCGTGCCGGACCCGCTGCAGGTCACCCTGCCGCCACGCGAGGTCGATGTCGTGCCGGCTGCAGCCGGCCTCGAGCAACTCGCGGCGACGGGCCAGGCCCTGGTGGCGTGAACGGACGATGTCTGCGACTGGCTGTTCCATGTCGGACGACGTTCCTCGTCGCTCGGGTCAGACATCAGCTGAGGGCGCGCCCCTGTGGACGTTCCCCGCGGCACGTGCTGCTGGGGAGGAGTCGCCCCGGGTCGACATGGTGGAACTACGGCACCGAGGCTCTCCTCCGACTTCTCTCCGCAAATGCCGACCGGGAGGCGCCCGAGCGACCGTTCCCTGACGGGAAATCCCGTTTTTGTGGCCGAGCAGGTCGGCATTTGCGGTCAGGGAGGTGGGGGAGGGGCGGGGTGGTCAGCGGGAGGTCCGGGAGGCTGTATATTTGTCTGGCGCCTCCGGTCGGTGATCACATGGGTCGGGCGTGCATGGCAAGTTACCCAAGCGGCCAAAGGGATCTGACTGTAAATCAGCTGGCGTAGCCTTCGGGGGTTCGAATCCCTCACTTGCCACAGGTGCCCAGCCCCTCCCGGGGCGGGCGGCACCGCGACGGACTCGAGAGATCGGGTCCGTTCGTCGTCGGGGCGGCGGCACACGCCGCAGCCGTGACGCCGCGCCCGGCCGGCGACGGCTCCGGTGCGAGCACGGGCGCCGACGAGACGAGCAGGCCGTGCCGGCGCTCCCGGCACCGCCGCGAGGAGGCCCCGTGCACGACGACCGCACCGACCCGCAACGCGCCGACAGCGACGGCGACCGCACTGACCCGCAGCGCGCCGACAGCGACGACGACCGCACCGACCCGCAGCGCACCGCCGGCGACGGCGACCGCACCGACGGCGACCGCGCCGCCGACGACCGCCGCGACTCGACGCACGACGTCGCCGCGCTGCTTGCGGTCGCTCTCCGGGTGACGACCGAGGCGGCGCGCCTGGCCGCCGCACGCCGCGCCGAGGGCGTCGAGGTCGCCGACACGAAGAGCAGCGTCGTCGACGTCGTGACGCACACCGACCGCGAGGTCGAGGCGTTCCTGCGCGACCGGCTGGCCGAGCTGCGCCCCGGCGACGGCTTCTTCGGCGAGGAGGGCGACCCCGACGACTCGTCCACCGGCCTCACCTGGGTCGTCGACCCGATCGACGGCACCGTCAACTTCCTGTACGGCATCCCGCAGTGGGCGGTCAGCGTCGCGGTCGTCGAGGGCGGCCCGGACCCGCTGACCTGGACGGCGCTCGCCGCCTGCGTCGTGAACCCGCTCTCCGGCGAGGTCTTCACCGCGAGCCGAGGAGGCGGTGCCCGGCTCGGCGAGGCTCCTCTCGTCCCCTCTGCCCCCGCCTCCCTGGCCCAGTCGCTCTTCGCCACCGGCTTCTCGTACGACTCCGGCCGCCGCGTCGAGCAGGCGGCGGTGCTCGGCCGGCTGATCGGCCGGGTGCGCGACCTGCGCCGCCTGGGCGCCGCCTCCCTCGACCTCTGCGCGGTCGCGGCAGGCCGTCTCGACGTCTACGCCGAACGCGGCCTCAAGCCGTGGGACCACGCAGCCGGCGTGCTGATCGCCCAGGAGGCGGGCGTCGTGGTCCACGGCGAGGCGGGAGCGGCCGCGAGCGGCGAGCTCGTCGTGGCGGCCGCTCCGGGCATCGCCGCCGACGCGGACGCCCTCCTGGCGGACGCCGGGTTCTGAACCGGCGTCGTATGCCCGCTGACCAGCATTTCCTGTCGGCCGTCGCCGCTGGGGACGGGCGTGGCACCCGAAGGCGGGTAGCCATCCGGTGAACGAGCGGCTACCCTGGACAGGTTCGTTACTTCACCGTGACCTTCGTCCGGTGCAGCCGCGACCCTGACCTCGAGGGCCGATCAGCCCTCTTCCCCGAGCACCCCGAGGATCAACTACACGTGTCGAAGTCCCACCCCATCGCCGAGCTCGAGGGCGACCTCCGGTCGCATCGCGCACCCGTCGATCAGCGGGACGACGCCCCCGGAACCCCGGCCCTGCCGGTGTACGCGACTCGACGAGAGGCCCGTGAGGCCGAGCGTCGCGCAGCCCTCGCGGCCGCGCCCGCCGTGGCCCCCGCCGCCACGTCGTCCGACGCCTCCGTCGCCGCTCCCGTGTCCGTGGCCGTCCCCGTGACCGACCCGGCCCCCCGCGTCCTCCCCGCCCCGTCCGTCGCCTCGGCCTCCGCCGACCGTGCCGCCGCGTCCGTCGCCCCGGCCCACGCCACGCGTGCCGCCCGTCGGGCCGCCGAGGCGGAGGCCACGCGCCGTCGCGGTCGTCGCCCCGCCGTCGCCGAGGTCGCCGCCACGCCGCGCGCGAACCGGTCGGCCAGCCGGTCGCAGCAGCGCCCGTCGGCCAGCCCGGCCGCGTCCCCCGTGCGCACCGGCCCCGCCGCCGCCACGGCGAGCACCGCCCGTCGCCAGGGCACAGGCGCGTCCTTCGCCGGCGCGGGCAAGCGCGTCACGGTCGTCGGCGCCATGCTCTTCGCGGGCGCCATGCTCGTGTCCACCTCCGTCCCGGCCAACGCCTTCTTCGTCGACACCGACGAGCGCACGGTGGCCAAGAAGGCCGCCGCCGCCCAGACCTTCGTCGCCGGCGCCGCCGCCGAGGACGCGGCGACGCGCGACGGCTACTCCGTGACCGAGATGAAGGTCGCCCCCGTCAGCGAGTACGCCTCGACGAGCGCGAGCACCTTCACCAACGACGTCGCGGGCACGGTGCAGTGGCCGTTCGCCACCGGCGTGCCGATCAGCAGCGGCTTCGGCGCGCGTCACGTCTCGAACTGCGGCTTCTGCAGCACGTTCCACAACGGCCTCGACTTCATCCCCGGCTCCGGCTCGCCCATCCAGGCCATCGCCGACGGCACGGTCAGCGCCGTGACCGGCCCCGGCGGCGCCTTCGGCAACCACGTCGAGATCGAGCACGTCATCAACGGCCAGAAGGTCACCTCGACCTACTCGCACATGCAGACCGGCTCGGTGCAGGTCTCGGTCGGCGAGCAGGTCACCGTGGGGCAGCTCGTCGGCAAGGTCGGCAGCACCGGCAACAGCACGGGCGCCCACCTGCACTTCGAGATCCACCTCGGCGGCGTCCCGGTCGACCCCTACCCCTGGCTGACCGCCAACACGAACTGACGCCCGGAGGGGCGAGCGGCAGGCCCGGCCGCCGCCGCGATCGCCCCCCAGCACGACGAAGCCCCCGACCGCGGTCGGGGGCTTCGTCGTGCGGGGCCTGAGCCCGGCGGGGCCTGAGCCCGGCGGGGCCTGAGCCCGGCGGGGCCTCAGCCTTGCGGGCCCAGCCCGACGTGGGCCCAGGCCCGACGGGCCCGGCCGGCCCCGCGCGGCCTCAGCCCTCGTCGTCGACCGAGGCCAGCCAGACGGCAGCGTTCGGCGGCAGCGCGGGCCCGTCGAGGGCCATGGTCGCCAGCAGGACGTCGCCGACCGGCAGCTCGACGGCGACGTCACCCGTGTTCGCGATCACGGTGACGGCGCCCGTGCGGAACGCCACCACGGCCTCGCCGTAGCCGTCGACCCAGGCCAGCTCGGCCGATCCCAGCTCGTGCTCGGAACGGAGCGCCAGGGCCGTGCGGTAGAGCTCGAGCGTGGAGCCCGCCACGCCCTGCTGCTCGTCCCGGGCGTAGGTCGACCAGTCCTCGGGCTGGGGCAGCCAGGAGGCGCCGGTCGCGCTGAAGCCGAAGGCCGGCGCTCCCGACTCCCACGGCAGGGGCACGCGGCAGCCGTCGCGCCCGTAGCGCTCGCCTGCGGTGCGGAACCACGTCGGGTCCTGGCGGCTGTCGTCGGGCAGGTCGATCGCCTCCGGCAGTCCCAGCTCCTCGCCCTGGTAGAGGTAGGCGCTGCCGGGCAGGGCGAGCATGACGGCAGAGGCCGCCCGGGCTCGCGCGAGGCCCAGCTCGGGGACGGGCAGGCCCGGGCTCTTCGGGCCGATGCCCCAGCCCTGCGGGTTGTCGGCGGTGAGGGCGAGCCGGCTGGCGTGCCGCACGACGTCGTGGTTGCTGAGCACCCAGGTGCTGGGGGCGCCCACGCTCGAGAAGACCTCGATCGACTGGTCGACCACGCGACGGATCTCGGCCGCCGACCAGCCCGTCTCGAGGTAGGCGAAGTTGAAGGCCTGCTGCATCTCGTCGGGGCGCACCCAGTTCGCCAGCTTCGCGAGGGGCTCGACCCAGGCCTCGGCGACCAGGACGCGGTCGCCGGGGTACTCGGCGAGCACGCGGTGCCAGTCGCGGTAGATCTCGTGCACGCCGTCCTGGGCCCAGTACGGCGGGGTGGTGTCCGAGGTCGCGCCGCCGCCCATGCTGCCGGCGTCGGCGGGCGGGGTGTAGTCGGGCAGGCCGTCGGCCTTGATCATCCCGTGGGCCACGTCGACGCGGAACCCGTCGACCCCGCGGTCGAGCCAGAAGCGCAGCACGTCGACGAAGTCGGAGCGCACCGCGGGGTTCGTCCAGTCGAGGTCCGGCTGCGACGTGTCGAAGAGGTGCAGGTACCACTGGCCGGGCTGGCCGTCGGGCTCGACGACGCGCGTCCAGGCTGCTCCGCCGAAGACCGCCTCCCAGTTGTTGGGCGGCAGCTCGCCGTCGGCCCCCTTGCCGTCGCGGAACATGTAGCGGGCGCGCTCGGGGGAGCCGGGCCCGGCGGCGAGGGCGGCGCGGAACCACGCGTGCTCGGACGACGTGTGGTTGGGCACGAGGTCGACGATGAGGCGCAGGCCGAGCTCGGAGGCCCGGGCGCGCAGCGCGTCGAAGTCGTCGAGGGTGCCGAACAGCGGGTCGACGTCGGTGTAGTCGGCGACGTCGTAGCCGGCGTCGCGCTGGGGCGACGTGTAGAACGGCGAGAGCCAGACGGCGTCGACGCCGAGGTCGGCCAGGGCGTCGAGCCGCGAGGTGATGCCCGGCAGGTCGCCGACGCCGTCGCCGTCCGCGTCGGCGAACGACCGCGGGTACACCTGGTAGATGACGGCGGTGCGCCACCACTCGCCGCCGCGCTCGGCGCCGGACGACGGAGCGGACTCGACGTCGGCGACGGTCGTGGTGTCGGTCTCGGAGGGGGAGTCGAGCGTGTCGCCCGTGGTCTCGTGTGAGGACATGCGGCCACGATACGGCAGCGCCGGGGGGCGTCCGCCCGGTAGCCTGGGGCTCCCACGACACGGATCGGCGCACCCCTGGACACCCTGACCGACCTCGCGAGCAGCGACTGGACCGACGGTCGACGCCCGTTCCCCCTGGCCCTCGGCACGAACGTCTTCGGCTGGACGGTGGGCGCGCCCACGGCGCTCGAGCTGCTCGACCTCTTCGTCGGCGACGGCGGCCGCGTCGTCGACACGGCCGACGTCTACTCGGCCTGGCTGCCCGGCAACTCGGGAGGCGAGTCGGAGGCGATCATCGGCCGGTGGCTCGCGCGCCCCGGCAACCGCGACCGGGTCGTCGTGAGCACCAAGTGCGGCCAGCACCCCGACGCCCCCGGTCTTTCGCGCGCGAGCATCCGCGCCGCCGTCGAGGGCTCCCTGACGCGACTGCGCACCGACCGCATCGACCTCTACTCGGCGCACTTCGACGACGACGAGACGCCCCTGCGCGAGACCGTCACCGCGCTCAGCGAGCTGGTCGACGAGGGCAAGATCCGCTTCGCCGGGGCCTCGAACTACTCGCCCGCCCGGCTGCGCCAGGCCCTCGCCATCGCCGACAGCGACGGCCTGCACCCGTTCGTCGCCGTGCAGCACGCCTACAACCTGGTGAGGAGGGGCGAGTACGAGAACGAGATCGCCCCGGTCGTCGACCACCACGGCCTGGCCGTGCTGCCGCACTCGTCGCTGGCGAGCGGCCTGCTCACGGGCAAGTACCGCTCGGGCGAGGAGCAGGGCTCGTCGCCGCGCGGGGGCCGGGCCGCGAGCTACTCCACGCCCCAGGCGCTCGGCGTCGTCGAGGTCGTGGCCGAGGTGGCCGAGAGGCACGGGGTGGCCCCGGCGGCCGTGGCCGTCGCCTGGCTGGCCTCGCGGCCCGGCGTCGTGGGCGCCCTCGCGAGCGCGCGCACGACGTCCCAGCTCGACGACCTGCTCGGTGCGGCGTCCGTGGTGCTCGACGAGGGCGACCTCGCCGCGCTCGAGGCGGCGTCGGCCCCGACGGCCTCGACGGCACCGGCCGACCCGTCGGCCGCTGCCTCGTCAGCGCCCTAGCACCACGATCGTCCGCCGGCTCGGGTCCCAGCGGCGTCCTGCGACCAGGCGGGTCGTGCCCGCGGCCGGGGCCGCGCCGGGGGCCGCAGGGGCCGCAGCGTCCTCGGGGGCCTCGCGCGCCTCCTCGTCGGCGAACGCCCCGAGCGCGGCGAGGGCCCGGCCCACGCCCTCGGCGTCGAGCCGGCTCGCGAGCGTGACGTGCGGCACCCAGCGCCCGGGCGACGAGTGCGGCACGTCCTGGTCGCCGCCGACGATCTCGTGGACGGCCGCGTGCAGGTCGAGCAGCTCACGGGTCGCGACGATCGAGCGGACCAGCACGTGCCCGCGGCCCCCGCCGAAGACGAGCGGGGCGCCCAGCTCGACCGCGGCGGGCAACGCGCCGTCGAACAGGGCCGTCAGGGCGGGGTCGGTCGTGTCGTCGATCCGACGCCTCGCCAGCAGGGTCACGTGCGGCGCGTTCGAGCTGCTGGCGTGGTCGGCCTGCGACGGCAGGCCGGCGTCGGTGAGGGCCGCCCACTGGGCCCGGACGGCGGCGTCGGCGGGGCCGTCGAGCAGGAGTTCGATGCTGTGCACCCGTCGATGATGGCCCGGCGTCGCGGCGTCCGACCGGGCCTCGACGGTCGCGCGCGACGCCGGTCCGGCCGCCCGGTCGAGGGTGTCCTCGGGAGCCCCTCGGCTCTGCTACCCTTGTCTGGTGCCAAACGGCAGCGGGCCCCAGGGTCTGGCTGACGGTGGTCACGCCCCGATAGCTCAGTGGTAGAGCACTTCCATGGTAAGGAAGGGGTCGTCAGTTCAATCCTGACTCGGGGCTCCGGCTGGGCACGGTCTCTCGTGCCGACAGCTTGCGGCGGGGTAGCTCAGTTGGTTAGAGCACACGGCTCATAATCGTGGTGTCGCGGGTTCGAGTCCCGCCCTCGCTACCGCAGGCCCTGAACGTGCACAGCACGAGCGGGGCCTCTCGCGTTCCCAGGGCGCTTCTCGTCCCTGGGCTCCTCGAGCCCCTCCTGTCCCCGGGGCACCGCCCGTTCTCGGGTGCTCGGCCGCCGTTCCTGACCGGTCGCCTCCCGCGGCGCATACGCTCTAGGGATGTCCCCGAGCATCCTCAGCATCGGCACCGCCGTCCCGTCGACGATCATCGGGCAGGACCACATCCGTGACGTCTTCCGCGGTCAGCCGGGTCTCGGTCGCCTCGCCCCGCGCCTCATCGGCGCCGTGTTCGACGGCGCCGCCATCGACACCCGGCACACCGTGATCGACGAGCTCGCCGCCGAGCCGGACGCGTCGACCCCGCAGACCGACGCCCCGGTGTTCTACGACCGTGCCGAGGGCCGCATCCTGCGCCCGGGCACGGGGGCCCGCAACGACGTCTACGTCGCCCGCAGCCCCGACCTCTTCGTCCGGGCGGCCGAGGAGGCGCTGGCCGGCGCCCCGGGGATCACCGCCGCCGACGTCACCCACGTCGTCACCGTCTCGTGCACCGGCTTCTTCGCGCCCGGCCCCGACTACCTGCTCGTGCGCCGCCTCGGGCTGGCGCCGTCGACCCGACGCCTGCACATCGGCTTCATGGGCTGCTACGGAGCGTTCCCCGCGCTGCGCGCCGCCCGCGACACGTGCCTCGCCGAGCCCGACGCCGTCGTGCTCGTCGTCTGCGCCGAGCTCTGCACCCTGCACCTGCGCAGCTCCGACGACCCCGACGCGATCGTCGCCTCCTCGGTGTTCGCCGACGGCGCGGCCGCGGCGGTCGTCTCGTCCCGGCCCGCGGCCCCGGGCTCGCCCGTGCTCGACCTCGACGTGCTCGAGACGGTGCTCACGCCGGTGGGCGAGGGCGACATGGCCTGGAGCATCGGCGACCAGGGCTTCGACATGGTGCTGAGCAGCTACGTGCCGCACATCGTCGAGGAGAACATCGACTCCGCCCTCGCGACCCTGCTCGAGGCAGGCGGCATCGGCGTCGGCGACGTCGACGGCTGGGCCGTGCACCCCGGCGGGCGCAGCATCCTCGACCGGGTCGAGTCGCAGGTGGGCCTGGACGAGGTCGCGATGGCGCCGTCGCGCCGGGTGCTCCGCGAGTACGGCAACATGTCGAGCGCGACCGTCCTGTTCATCCTGCGCGAGCACCTCGAGGGCGCAGGAGGCGCGGACGGCGACCCGGCACCTCCTGCGGTCCGGCGCGTGTGCGCGATGGCCTTCGGGCCCGGGCTCACGGTCGAGAGCGCCCTGCTCACCCGGCGGGTCGGCGCCTGACCGTGTCCGGGACGGCGACGAGCGCCTCGCCCGACCCGCGCGGGCCGTTGGTCGACGTGCGCCGCCGCGCCGTCGAGCTGCGCGAGCTGATGGACGACCCCGGGTGCGACCTGGGCCTGCTGCGTCGCACCTACGCCGTGTTCCCCGTCGTGAACGGCCTCGTGGCCGGCTGGCGGCGGGCCTGGCGGGAGCGCATCCGGCCGCTGCTCTCGGCCGACGAGCCCACGACCCTGCTCGACCTGGGGTCGGGCGGCGGCGACCTCGCGCGGTCGCTCGCGCGCTGGGCGCGCCGTGACGGCGTGCAGCTGACCGTCACCGCGGTCGACCCCGACCGACGCGCCCACGACTTCGCCCGGGCCCGGCCCGACGACGGCGTCCGGTACCGGTGCGCCTCGAGCGGCGACCTCGTAGCGGCCGGCGAGCGGTTCGACGTCGTCGTCTCGAACCACGTGCTGCACCACCTCGACGACGACGCCCGCGCCGGCGTGCTCGCCGACAGCGCGGCGCTCGCCGGGCGCCTCGTGCTGCACAGCGACATCCGTCGGTCGCCCGCGGCCTACGCCGGGTACTGGGTCGGCACGCTGCCCCTGGCCGGCACCTCCTTCGTCCGGGTCGACGGGCTGAGGTCGATCCGCCGCAGCTGGACCGACGCCGAGCTGCGGCGCGAGCTGCCCGAGGGCTGGGCAGCGCTCCGTCGGCCGCCGTTCCGCGTGTGGGCGCTGCTCGACCGCGCTGCGCCGGGGGCGGACGGCGCCGGGCGGGTCGACGGCGACGCCGCCGGCCCGGGCAGGACGCGCCCGTGATCACCCACGACGTGGTCGTCGTCGGCGGGGGATCGGTCGGCGTGCTCGCCGCCGCCCTGCTCGCCCGGCGCGGGCTCGACGTGGCGGTGTGGGAGCGCCGCACGGACGAGCCCGCCCTCTCGCGAGCCATCGGCGTGCACGCGCCCTCCCTCGACGTGCTCGACGAGGTCGACGTCGCCGACGAGCTCGTGGCCGAGGCCGTCCGGGTGCGACGGGGCGTCGCCCGCAGCGGCGGACGCACCCTCGGGTCGGTGAGCTTCGACCGGGTGCACCGCCGCTGGCCGTTCGTCGCGGCCCTGCCCCAGCACCGCACGGAGCGCCTGCTGCGGGGCCGGCTCGAGACGCTGGCCCCCGGGGCGCTGCGTCGCGGCACCGCCCTCGTCGAGCTGGAGCAGGAGCCCGAGCGCGTCCTGCTCCGCGGCGAGGGCCCCGGCGGCCCGGTGGAGGCGGCGGCGCGCTTCGTGCTCGCGGCCGACGGCGCCCGCAGTCCCGTGCGCGACGCGCTCGGCATCGACGCGCCCCTGCGCCGCTACCCCGACCGCTACGTCATGTGCGACGTCGCCGACGACTCGCGGCACGGCGCGGACGCGGTGGTGCACCTCGAGCGACGGGGCGTGGTCGAGTCGTTCCCGCTGCCGGGCGGCGTGCGGCGCTTCGTCGTGCTGCTCGGCGAGGACGCCGCCGTCGACGCCCGCGGCGGCGATCCCGACGCCGGTCTCGTCGCCCGTCTCGTCGCCGAGCGCACCGGCGTCGAGGTCGACCCCGGCACCGCGTCGATGACGAGCGCGTTCGGGGTGCAGCGGCGACTCGCCGGCCGCACGGTCGCCGGCCGCGTGGTGCTCATCGGCGACGCCGCCCACGAGATCAGCCCGATCGGCGGCCAGGGCATGAACCTCGGCTGGCTCGACGCCGCGGCCCTGGCGCCCGTCGTGGCACGGGCGCTGAGGTCGGCGGGAGGCCGCCGCCTGGACCCGACGACGTTCCGGCCGTACGAGGAGGCGCGACGCCGGTCGGCGGTCCGCTCGGCCCGGCAGGCGGAGATCAACATGGCGCTCGGGCGCCCGGTCGGCGCCGTCGCGCTGGCCGCGCGGCGGGCCGGCCTCTCGGCGGCGCTGCGCCTGCCCACCCGCCACCTGCTCGGATCCGTGTACGCGATGCGGTGGGTCTGAGCCGCTCCGACGTGGTGCGGCAGGGTCTGTCCGGCACGTGCTGAGGCTGGTAGGTCAGATCGACTCCGTCAGAGGCCGACCCGGCTGGCGCGACGCGGCCGGGCCAGGCAGGCCGGGCGGACCGCTCGGGCCAGTCGACCCGACCCAGCCGGCCGGTTCGGCCGGCTCAGGCGACGAGCGCCGTGCCGGCGAGCGCGAGCGACGCGACGAGCACGAGTGCCGCGGCGATGACGAGACGGAACAGCCCCCGTGTCGCTCCGCCCCGGAGCACGACGACCGCACCGGCGACGGAGAGGCCGAGCGTCGCCGTCGCCCCGCCGAGGCCGAGCCCCGTGCGCAGCACCGAGAGCGAGTCGTCGAGCAGCAGCCCCGCGGCCGTGACGACGGCGGCGACCCCGAGGGCGGCGAAGGCCGCCAGGCCGGCGCGGAGGCGCCCCAACCGGTGCGGCAGGCCGACGACGCCCGTCCGGGCGTCGTCGTCGAGGTCGGGCAGCACGTTGGTGAAGTGGACGGCCACGCCGAACGCGGCGCCGACCACGAGCGCCCACGCCGCGGGCGGGGCCGGGGGAGCGGAGGCCAGGGTGACCACCGCCGGCAGGGCGCCGAACCCCACGAGGAACGGCACGGCGGACCACGCCGTGCGCTTGAGGCCGAGGTTGTAGGCCCAGCCGGAGACGAGGAAGACGAGGTGCGCGAGGCCGGCCGCGGGGCCGAGGGCGAACGTGAGGCCGACGGCCACGACGGAGACGACGCCCGTGGTCACGGCGGCCGTCGTCGGAGAGACGAGGCCGAGGGCCAGGGGCTTGTCGGTGCGGCCCACCTGGCGGTCACGGCCGGCGTCGACCAGGTCGTTCGACAAGCCGATCGAGATCTGGCCGGCGAGCACCGCGAGGGCGAGCACGACGGTGCGGCCCGGGCCGAGGCCCACGGCGGCGGCGAGCACGACGGACAACACGGTGACGGCGACGGTCGGGCCCGGGTGCGTCGAGCGGGCCAGGGCGGCGACGACGGGGAGGGGCCCCCTCACGGTGCCGGGCACCGATGCGGGGGGAGGGACGGGCTGAGGCCGCCCACGCCCCGGGGGCACGAGCCCTCGGGGCGGGACGACCACGGAGCGGGCTCGGCTACTGGCCGCGACCGGTCTTGGCCTGCAGGCGGTCGATGTGCTCGCTCGCCTGGGCCTTGTTGAGGTCGGCGGGCAGCTCTTCGCCGGCCTCGCGGGCCAGGGTGTCGAGGTAGCTCTTCTGCGGGCCGGTCATGGGCTCGTCACCGGTGACCCACTGCTCGGGGTCTTTCGAGGCGGTGTTCGAGGGGTCGGGGCGCTCGCCGCCCAGGGTCTCGCCGGAGCCGGCGTCGGCGCCGGAGGCCGGGGCCCCGCCGCCCTCGGGTGCTGCGGGGTCGACGGGCGTGATGTCAGGGTCGATGTTCGAGTCGCTCATGGGGAGAACGTACGCCGCGCCCCCGACATCGGCACGCAGCGACGGCGTGGCTAGACTCGACGCCGTGCCAGTGAACCCCGATCTGCAAGGGCGGGTCCTCCCGCCGGCCCCCGCCTACCTCGTCGGCCGCGAGAAGGTGCGCGAGTTCGCCCGCGCCACCGGCTCGACCAGCGCGCTGTCGCTCGACCCCGAGGCCGCGCGCGCCGCGGGCCACGCCGACGTCGTCGCGCCCCCGACGTTCCCGGTCGTGGTGCAGGAGGCGACCCTCGCGCAGCTCCTCGCCGAGCCCGACGCGGGCATCGACTTCTCGCGCGTCGTGCACGGCGAGCAGCGCTTCCGATACAGCCGCCCCGTCGTCGCGGGCGACGAGCTCACCGCCACGCTCACCGTCACCGCCGTCAAGGCGCTGGGCGGCAACTCGATGGTGACCGCCTCCTCCGACATGGTCGACCAGACGGGGGCGCACGTCGTCACCGCCGTGTCGACCCTCGTGGTGCGGGGGGACGACGCGTGAGCGCCCTCGAGCTCGGCCAGGTGGTCGCCCAGAAGACGTACCCGCTCACCCGCGACTCGCTCGTGCGCTACGCGGGCGCCTCGGGCGACTTCAACCCCATCCACTACCGCGACGACGTGGCCGAGTCGGTCGGGCTGCCCGGCGTGCTCGCGCACGGCATGCTCACCATGGGCACCGCCGTGCAGCCGGTCGTCGAGTGGCTCGACGGCTCGGGCGACGACGCAGGCGTCATCGGCTGGGTCTCCGACTACCAGGTGCGCTTCACGCGCCCGGTCGTGGTGCACCCGGTCGACGGCGCCGAGATCGTCGTCACGGCCAAGGTCGCGGCCCTCGACGACGAGGCCGGCACCGTCCGGGTCGACCTCACGGTGGCCGTCGACGACAAGACCGTGCTCGGCAAGGCCCAGGTCGTGGTGACCCTGGCGTGACCGCCTTCTCCGAGCTGACGACGACGAGGGTCGGCGCCGAGCCGGCGCGCCTCGTCGTCGCCGACGAGACCGACGAGCTGATCGAGGCCGTGCGGGCCGTCTGGGCCGACGACGAGCCGTGGTTCGTGCTCGGCGGCGGGTCGAACACGGTCGCCTCCGACGAGCCGTTCGACGGCACCGTCGTGCACGTCCGCACCCGCGGCGTCGAGCGCCTCGACGACGTCGACGGTCGCGTGCGCCTGCGGGTCGCCGCCGGCGAGCCCTGGGACGACCTCGTCGCCCGCACCGTCGACGAGGGGTGGTCCGGCCTCGAGGCGCTCAGCGGCATCCCGGGCTCGACCGGCGCGTCGCCGATCCAGAACATCGGCGCCTACGGGCAGGAGGTCGCCTCGACCGTCGTCTCCGTCGACTTCGTCGACGCCGAGACGGGCGAGTTCGTCCGGGTGCCGGCCGCGAACCTCGGCCTCGGCTACCGCACGAGCGTCTTCAAGCAGGGCCGCCAGGGCGTGGTGACCGCCGTCGAGTTCGCGCTCCGCGACGAGGGAGGCGCGAGCGAGCAGGTCGCCTACCCGCAGCTGGCCGGCGCGCTGGCCGTCGACCTCGGGGCGCGCGTCTCGGTCGCCGACGTGCGGTCGAGCGTGCTCGCGCTCCGCGCCTCCAAGGGGATGGTGCTCGACGCCGACGACCACGACACCTGGTCGAGCGGGTCGTTCTTCACCAACCCCGTCGTCTCCCGTCAGGCGGCCTCGGTGCTGCCCGCCGACGCGCCGCGCTGGCAGGTCGACCCCGAGCCCGAGGCACGGGTCGTCCCGCTCGGCGAGGAGCCCGCCCCGCCGCCCCCCGCCACGAGCGGCGCGGTCAAGCTCAGCGCCGCCTGGCTGATCGAGCACGCCGGCGTCTCGCGCGGGTTCCGGCTGCCGGGCTCGGGGGCGTCGGTGTCGACCAAGCACACGCTCGCCCTGACGAACCGGGGCGGCGCCTCCGCCTCCGACGTCGTCGAGCTCGCCCGCTTCGTGCAGCAGCGGGTCTCCGCCGAGTTCGGCGTGCTGCTGCGGCCCGAGCCCGTGCTGCTGGGGCTCGACCTCTAGGCGAGCCCCCGGGGCGAGCCCTGCAGCGAGCACCCAGAGCCGGGCCGAGCCGAGCTGATCCGGTCCGACCCGAGCCGGGTCGGGCCCGCCGTCGGAGCCGGGCCGACCCGTCAGCCTCGCCCGCGCGGCAGCCAGCCGCGCTCCATCGCGAGGGTCACGGCGCGGGTGCGGTCGCCGACGCCGAGCTTCTCGAACACGTGCAGCAGGTGCGTCTTCACGGTCGCCTCGCCGACGTACAGCCGCAGCCCGACCTCGCGGTTCGAGCAGCCCTCGGCCACGAGGGCGAGCACCTGGGTCTCCCGGGGGCTGAGCGGGCTCGGCCCGGCGGCCCCGTCCCTGCCGCCCGGGCCGCCGCCGTCGTCCGCGGCGGCCCCGGCCGTCGTCCCCCGTGCCCGTCCGACGAGCAGCGCGGCCATCGACGGGGCGAGCGCGACCTGCCCGCCGACCACCGAGCGGAGCCCGGCGAGGAGCTCGTCCTCGGGCGCGGCCTTGAGCAGGTAGCCGCTCGCGCCCGCCTCGATCGCGCCGAGGATGCTGTCGTCCGACTCGTAGGTCGTGAGGACGACGACGCGTGCGGTCGGGACGTCCCGCAGCACCGCCTCCGTGGCGGCGACGCCGTCGAGCCGCGGCATGCGCAGGTCCATCAGCACGAGGTCGGGGCGCAGCTCGGCCGCGAGGCGCACGGCCTCCACGCCGTCGGGCGCCTGCCCGACCACCTCGAAGTCGTCCGTCGCCCCGAGCATCGCGGCGAGGCCCTGGCGGACGACGGGGTGGTCGTCGACGACGAGCGTCCGGGTGGTCACGAGACCGGCTCCCCGGGAAGGACGGCGGTCACGACCGTGCCGTCCGGGCCGCTGGCCACGTCGAGGCGTCCGCCGGCCAGCCGCAGCCGCTCGGCGAGGCCGTCGAGGCCGAAGCCCTCGCGCGCGTCCGCGACGTCGAAGCCGACCCCCTCGTCGCGCACTGCGAGGGCGACCGCGGGGCCCCGAGGGGAGCCGTGCGAGGACGAGTCGTCGACCCGGGCGAGCGTGACGTGCGCCGAGCGCGACCCGCTGTGCTTGCGGACGTTGGCCAGCGCCTCCTGGGCGGTCCGCACGACGACGACCTGCTGGTCGCGCGGCAGCTCGACGCCCGGCTCGACCTCGACGACCACGTCGACGCCGCTCTCGCGCGCGAACCGTCCGCCGAGGCGCCGCAGGGCGTCGGCGAGGTCGCCGCCGTCGAGCCCCGAGGAGGCGGTGGCCGCGACGAGCGTGCGGGCGTCCGTGAGCGCGTCGCGCGCCGAGCCCTCGATCAGCTCGAGCCGCGCGAGGCCGGCCGCCGGGTCGCCGGCCGCCAGCGACGCCCGCGCCTGCTGGCTGAGCATGACGAGCCCGGTGAGGCTCTGGGCCACCGTGTCGTGGATCTCGCGGGCGAGGCGCTCGCGCTCGGCCACCGTGCCGGCCTCGCGGTGGTGCACGGCGAGCTCGTCCTGTGCGCGCCGCAGCTCGTCGAGCAGGCGGCCGCGCTCGGCGCCGGTGCGGGCGATGGTGGTGATCCAGAGCCCGAGGGCGACGCTGAAGGCCAACGACAGCCCCTCGCTGGTCGCGGCCGTCGCGAGGGCCTCCCGCGACCAGCCGAGGCTCGCCACGAAGCCCGCGCAGATCGCGAGGCAGAGCACGACGTTGGCGACGACCGCCGCGCGGACGGTCGGCAGCACCGTCCAGAGCAGCGGCATGAGGAACGCCTGCACCACGGCGAGCTGCGGGGCGCCGGCCACCGCGAGGCCGCCGACGAGCGCCGAGGCGCCGACCACGGCGACCTCGGCGCGGCCGAGCCGGTCGTCGTCGCGGCGGACGGCCGGTCGCGCGACGAGCAGCCACGAGAGGGCGAAGAGCCCCGTGGCGAGCAGGGCGAGGCCCCGGCCCCCGTCGGGGGAGCCGAGGGAGCCGGGGGAGCCCGGGCCGGAGGCGACGGCGAGCACCGTGAGGACCACGACGGTCGCCCCGGCGCCGACGTCCCACCAGAGCGTGGCGGGGCGTCCGGCGGGGCGCGGGCCCTCGGCTGCCGTCGCGGTCATGTCCGTCACCGTACCGTCCCGTGCGGCCGCCGTCAGGCGTCCCGTCGGCCCCACCGGAACGTCAGCCGGGCGGCGACCGCCCCGACGACGAGCCACACGGCGAGCCACAGGGCCACGCCCGCGAGGTCCCAGGTGCCGCCCACCTCGGCCGCCGCCGACGACCCGGGCAGGAACACGCTGCGCATGCCCTGCGCGAGCCACTTCAGCGGGAACGCCGAGGCGACCTGCTGCAGCCACGTCGGCAGCTGGGCGAACGGCAGGTAGACGCCGCTGACGAACTGCAGCACGAGCACGACGGGCACGATGACGGCCGTGGCGCTGCGCCCGGTGCGCGGCACGCGCGACAGGGCGATCCCGAGCATCGCCGAGCCCGCGAGGCCGAGCAGCCACACCCAGCCGAGCGTCGCCCACGACGCGGCCGAGGCGGGCAGCGGCACCCGGAACAGCACACCGGCCACCGCGAGGAGGAGCGCCACCTGCAGCAGGCTCGTCACGACCACCTGCCCCAGCTTGCCGAGGAACCACGAGGCGACGGGCAGCGGCGTCCCCGCCAGGCGCTTGAGGGTGCCGTCCGAGCGCTCGACGGCGATGTCGACGCCGAGCGCCTGCACGCCGGAGAGCAGCACGCCCGCCGCGACCATGCCGGGCAGGTAGTACGCCGCCGCGTCGACGGCCGAGCCGTCGGCCCTGACCCCGTACGAGCCGGACGCGCTGAACGCCGTCGAGAAGATCGCGAGCATCACGACCGGGAACAGGAACGTGAAGAACACCGTGTCCCCCGCCCGGAAGTAGGTCCGCACCTCGTGCCGCACCTGGACGGCGCCGAGGGCGAGCACGTGCCGCAGGCCCGAGGTCGAGGAGGCGGCGGTCCGGCCCCCGGGGGCGGCGACCGGCACGCGGGCGCTCACGACGCCGCCCCGGCGACGAGCTCGAGGTAGACGTCCTCGAGCGAGGGGCGCACCACCTCCAGGTCGCGCAGCTCGGAGCCCGCGCCGTGCAGGCGCGCCACGAGGCCGCCCGGGTCGGCCGTGCGCTCGTCGTGTCGGCCGCGGTCGTCCGACCACCGCACCCGCGGCGTGCGGGCCTCGACGCTGCCGATCTCGTCGGGACGGCCCTCGGCGACGACCCGGCCCTCGGTGATCACGGCCACCCGGTCGCTGAGGTGCGCGGCCTCGTCGAGGTAGTGGGTGGTGAGCAGGATGCTCGTGCCGTCGTCGGAGAGCGACCGGATCAGCTGCCAGAACGCGCGCCGCGCCTCGGGGTCGAAGCCGGTCGTCGGCTCGTCGAGGAACAACAGCTCGGGGCGGCCGACGATGCCGAGGGCGACGTCCACCCGGCGGCGCTGGCCGCCCGAGAGGGCGCGCACGCGGGTGCCGGCCTGCGCCTCGAGGCCGACGGCGGCGACGACCTCGTCGACGTCGCGGGGTCGCGGGTAGAGGGCTGCGACGTGGGCGACCTGCTCTCGCACGGTCGACGTGCCCTGCTCGGCCGAGGTCTGCAGCACGATGCCGAGGCGCGCCCGCCAGTCGCGCCCCGCGTCGCGGGGGTCGGCGCCGAGCACGCTCGCCTCGCCGCCCGAGCGGTCGCGGTGCCCCTCGAGGATCTCGACGGTCGTCGACTTGCCGGCGCCGTTCGGCCCGAGCAGGCCGAGGGTCTCGCCCGGCTCGAGGTCGAACGAGACGCCGTGCAGGACGGTCGTCCGTCCGTACTGCTTCGTGAGGTCGCGCACGCGCACGACGGGTGGTGGGGTCATGCTCCGAGCCTCGGGCAGGAGGCGCGGGCGCGGCACCGTGGACCGGTCGACCCGGCATCCCCCGATCGGTGGACCCCGTCGGTGGACCCCGTCGGGGGAACACGGAGGGGGGAGCAGGCCGTGGGGCCGTGGGCCGGGCCGGGTCTGCGGGACCCGGCCCGCGCCTCCTACGAGAAGAGGCGCTGGAGGCGCTGCACGCCCTCGAGCAGCTGGTCGTCGCCGAGGGCGTACGACAGGCGCAGGTAGCCGCTCGGGCCGAAGGCCTCGCCGGGCACGGTGGCGACGTCGGCCTGCTCGAGCACGAGGTCGGCGAGCTCGAGCGAGGTCGTCGGCGTCACGCCGCCCCACTCGCGGCCGAGCAGGCCGCTGACGTCGGGGTAGACGTAGAAGGCGCCCTCGGGGGTCGGGGCGACCACGCCGTCGATGGCGTTCAGCTCGGCCACGATGCGGGTGCGGCGGGCGTCGAAGGCCCGGCGCATCGACTCGACCTCGTCCTGCGGGCCGGTGAGGGCCGCCAGCGCCGCGCGCTGCGAGACGTTGGACACGTTCGACGTGAGGTGCGACTGCAGGTTGGAGGCGCCGGCGACGACATCGGCCGGGCCCACCATCCAGCCCACGCGCCAGCCGGTCATCGCGTAGGTCTTCGCGACGCCGTTGACGAGGATCGTCTGGTCGGCCAGCTCGGGCACGGCCTCGGTGATCGACACCGCGCGGACGCCGTCGTAGACGAGGCTCTGGTAGATCTCGTCGCTGATGACCCAGGTGCCGGTCTCGAGCGCCCAGCGGCCGATGGCCTCGACCTCGTCGGGGGAGTAGACGGCGCCCGTCGGGTTCGAGGGCGAGCAGAACAGCAGCACCTTCGTGCGGGGCGTGCGGGCGGCCTCGAGCTGCTCGACCGTGACCTTGTAGCCCTGGTCGGCGCCGGCGAAGACCTCGACGGAGACGCCGCCCGCGAGCGAGATCGCCTCGGGGTAGGTCGTCCAGTACGGGGCGGGCAGCAGGACCTCGTCACCCGGGTCGAGCAGCGCCTGGAACGCCTGGTAGACCGCCTGCTTGCCGCCGTTGGTGACGACGACCTGGGCCGGCCGCACCTCGGTGCCGCTGTCGCGCAGGGTCTTCTCGGCGATCGCCTCGCGCAGCTCGGGCAGGCCGGCGCCGGCCGAGTAGCGGTGGTTGCGCGGGTCGCGCGCCGCCGCGACGGCCGCCTCGACGATGTGGTCGGGGGTCGGGAAGTCGGGCTCGCCCGGGCCGTAGCTGATGATCGGCCGGCCCTGGGCCAGGAGCGACTTGGCCTTGGCGTCCACCTTGAGGGTGGCCGACTCGGCGATGGAGGCGATGCGGGACGAGAGGCGGCGGGCAGGCTGGGTCACGCCGGTCAGCCTATCCGGCGGCCTCCCTGCCCGACAGGGTGCACGACGGCCCGGCGGGGTGCCCGGACGCGTCCCGGCTTTGCAACACCGCGGGCCCTCACCTACACTTGTCGAGGCGGTCGGACACCGCGGAGCCGGCGTGCGCCCCAGGGCGTGCACGGCACGTCGTCCGGCCCGGGGCCCCAGGTCCCATAGGGCGGTGGCTCAATTGGTAGAGCAGCGGTCTCCAAAACCGCAGGTTGCAGGTTCGAGTCCTGTCCGCCCTGCAGCCCGGCCGGGGCGTCCCGACTGGTCCACCAGAGACCAGCGGGGCGGCCCGGATCACGGACACTGGCCCTCGGGTCGACCTCGGAAGGTAGTACGACAGTGGCGAGAAAAGACCTCGACGTCCCCAGTGAGGACGTCGTCGACAAGGCGAAGGCCGACAGCGCAGCGCGTCGAAGCCCCTTCGCCCGCATCGCGCTGTTCATCCGCCAGGTGATCGCCGAGCTCAAGAAGGTCGTCACCCCGACCCGCAAAGAGCTGCTGAGCTACACGGGCGTCGTGCTCGTCTTCGTCGTCATCATGATGGCGCTGGTCACCGGCCTCGACTCGCTGTTCGGCCTCGTCGTCGGCTACGTCTTCGGCAACGGCCCCACCGGCAGCTGACCCGCCGCGGCGCCGGGCCGTCTCGTCCGCGCCGCCCCACGATCCTCTGCGGTCGTCCCTCCGCCCCTGCGGACGGCCAGACCCCCTGAGCTCCCAGAGCCTCTCAACGGAAGAAGAACCCCAGTGCCTGACAACGAGCGCGACGACATCGATCTCGCCCCCGCCGCCGAGCAGTCCTCCGAGGTCGCCGAGACCCAGGAGGGCGACCTGATGGACGTCGACGCCGACGGCGACCAGGGCTCCGCCGAGGAGGCCGCGATCACCGTCGTCGACGAGGGCGACGAGGGCACCACCGACACCGACGACATCGACGGCCTGCTCGACACGCTGGCCGAGGCCAGCGACCCCGAGGCCGACGCCGTCGTCGACGACGCGCTCGACATCGACGACGCCGCCGAGGCCGAGGCCGCCGTCGAGGCGACCGACGACGAGGCCGACTCCGAGGCCGAGCAGCTCGCCGACGAGGGCGACGCCGCCGGCGCCGACGCGGTCATCGCCGAGGCCGAGCAGTCCGTCCAGGACGCCGACGCCGAGGTCGCCCAGGACGGTGTCGACCTCGACGTGGTCACCGAGCAGGCCGACGACGAGGCCGAGGCCGACGAGGTCGACCCCTACGAGGCGTTCCGCTACGACCTGCGCGGCAAGCCGGGCAAGTGGTACGTCATCCACAGCTACGCGGGCTTCGAGCGCCGCGTGAAGCAGAACATCGAGAACCGCATGGTCTCCATGACCATGGAGGACTACATCTACCAGGTCGAGGTCCCGATGGAGGACGTCGTCGAGATCAAGAACGGGCAGCGCAAGCTGGTCACCCGCGTGCGGATCCCCGGCTACGTGCTCGTCCGCATGGACCTCAACGAGGACAGCTGGTCGGTCGTGCGCCACACGCCCGGCGTCACGGGCTTCGTGGGCAACGCCCACAACCCGACGCCCCTCCGCTTCGAGGAGGCCTTCCAGATGCTGAAGAGCCTCGTCCAGGTGCAGGAGGCGGCCCCGGCCGCCAAGGGCTCGGCCAAGGGCGGCAAGCAGGCCCAACGGGTCATCCCGGCCGAGGTCGACTTCGAGATCGGCGAGACGATCACCATCAAGGAGGGCTCGTTCGCCGGTCTTCCCGGTACGATCAACGAGATCAAGCCCGAGAGCGGCAAGCTCACGGTGCTCGTCTCCCTCTTCGAGCGCGAGACCCCGGTCGAGCTCAGCTTCGACCAGGTCACCAAGCTCTAGCCCGGAGCTCCCCCAGATCACCGGAGTCCGCACCGCGGACCACCGGGAGAGCGGACCGCGACCGCGGCCGGCTCGAACCCCACGAGAAGGAAAAGAACAATGGCACCGAAAAAGAAGGTCACGGGTCTGATCAAGCTTCAGATCAACGCCGGCGCCGCGAACCCCGCCCCGCCCATCGGCCCGGCCCTGGGTCAGCACGGCGTGAACATCATGGAGTTCTGCAAGGCGTACAACGCGGCCACCGAGTCGCAGCGCGGCAACGTCGTGCCGGTCGAGATCACCGTCTACGAGGACCGCTCGTTCACGTTCGTCCTCAAGACCCCGCCCGCCGCCGAGCTCATCAAGAAGGCCGCCGGCGTCGCCAAGGGCTCGTCGACCCCGCACACCGACAAGGTCGGCAAGCTCACCATGGACCAGGTCCGCGAGATCGCCACGACCAAGCAGGCCGACCTGAACGCCAACGACATCGACGCCGCGGCGAAGATCATCGCCGGCACCGCCCGCTCCATGGGCATCACGGTCGACGCGTAGTCGCACCCCCCTCGTGCAGGCGACCCGCCTGCACGCCCCAGACACCAGTGGGAGAGCCGGCCAGGCTCGCTACCACGTCCCCAGCACGAAGAGGTCCAACATGGCTCAGAAGTCCAAGGCGTACCGCGCCGCCGCCGAGAAGATCGAGGCCGGCAAGTTCTACAGCACCAGCGAGGCCGTCGCCGTCGCTCGTGAGACCGGCTCCAAGAAGTTCGACTCCACCGTCGAGGTCGCGCTGAAGCTCGGCGTCGACCCCCGCAAGGCCGACCAGATGGTGCGCGGCACCGTCATCCTGCCGCACGGCACGGGCAAGACCGCCCGCGTCATCGTCTTCGCCACGGGCGCAGCGGCCGAGGCCGCCATCGCCGCCGGTGCGGACGAGGTCGGCGGCGACGAGCTCATCGAGAAGGTCGCGGGCGGCTACACGTCGTTCGACTCCGCCGTCTCGACCCCCGAGCTCATGGGCAAGGTCGGCCGTCTCGGAAAGGTGCTCGGCCCCCGCGGCCTCATGCCCAACCCGAAGACCGGCACCGTGACCCCGAACGTCGCGCAGGCCGTCAACGACATCAAGGGCGGCAAGATCGAGTTCCGCGTCGACAAGCACGCCAACGTGCACTTCGTCATCGGCAAGGCTGGCTTCTCGGAAGAGCAGCTGAACACCAACCTCGACGCCGCCCTCGACGAGGTCGTCCGCCTCAAGCCGTCCTCCTCGAAGGGCCGCTACATCACCAAGGGCACGCTGTCGACGACCTTCGGTCCCGGCATCCCCCTCGACATCAACGTCTTCTAGGCAGCAGCCTCGATCACCTGATCGTCACGACAGGCCGTCCCGCTCTCGAGCGGGGCGGCCTTCGTCGTCCCCGGTGCGGCACGATGGGCAGGTGACCGTCACCGCACGCCCCGCCACCGCCTCCGACGCCCCGGCGCTCGCCTCCGTCGCCGCCCTGACGTTCCCCCTCGCCTGCCCGCCCGGCACGTCGCTGGTCGACATCGCGCGGTTCGTCACCACGGTGCTGAGCGAGGCGCGCTTCGACGAGCACCTCGCCGACCCGGCGCGGCACGTGCTCGTGCTCGTCGACGACGAGGCCGGGTCCGACGACGCGCTGCTCGGGTACGCCCTGCTCGTCACGGGCGAGCCCGCGGACGCCGACGTGGCCGCCGCCGTCGAGGCCCGCCCCACGGTGGAGCTGAGCAAGTTCTACGTCGTGCCGGCCGCCCACGGGCAGGGTGCGGCGCGGGTGCTCATGGAGGCCACGCTGGCGACGGCCGAGGCGACCGGCGCCTCCTCGATCTGGCTCGGCGTCAACCAGCTCAACGCCCGCGCCCAGGGGTTCTACGCCAAGCACGGGTTCGAGCGCGTCGGCACGAAGCGCTTCACCGTGGGCGCCGAGACGCACGACGACTTCGTGCTCGCCCGCGCCCTCTAGCCCGGCGACCGCACCGGGCCGGCCGCGGGGGTCACTCGTCGGCGACCCGCAGCACGAGCTTGCCCCGGGTGTGGCTCTGCTCGAGCCGGCTGTGCGCGTCGGCGACGTCGGCGAGGTCGTAGATGTCGTCGACGTGCACCCGCAGGTCGCCCGACTCGATCAGGCGCGAGAGGACCCCGAGGGTGGAGGCGTCGGGGCAGACCGCGAAGCCGGTCGAGCGCACGCCCCTCGCCTCGGCCTTCGCGGCGAAGGTCCGCCACGACCGCGTGGGCGCGTGCACGGCCAGCCCGCCCGGTCGCAGGACCGCCAGGGACTGCTCGGCGACGTCGTCGTCGTCCACGAGGCCGATGACGACGTCGACGTCGCGCACGGACCGCGCCAGCTCGGCCGAGCCGTAGTCGACGACCTCGTCGGCGCCCAGGTCGCGCAGCCAGCCGCTGTTGCGCTGCGAGCCCGTCGCGACGACGTGCGCCCCGAAGTACGAGGCGAGCTGGACGGCGAAGTGGCCCACGCCGCCGGCGCCCGCCTGCACGAGCACGCGTTGGCCCTCGTGCACCTTGGCCACCTCGACGACCATGCCCCACGCCGTCAGGGCGGCGAGCGGCACGCCGGCCGCCTCGACGTGCGAGAGCGACGCCGGCTTGCGGGCCACCGACGTGGCCGGGACGCTGATGTACTCGGCGTAGGTGCCGTTCGTGTGCGGGAACGCGGCCATGCCGAACACCTCGTCGCCCGGGCGCAGCGGGTGCGCCGCGTACGGCGCCTCGACCACGACGCCGCTGAAGTCGTGGCCGAGCACGGCGGGCCAGGAGCGGA
The DNA here is from genome assembly GCF_011761235.1 of Frigoribacterium faeni. Taxonomy (GTDB): domain Bacteria; phylum Actinomycetota; class Actinomycetes; order Actinomycetales; family Microbacteriaceae; genus Frigoribacterium; species Frigoribacterium faeni_A. The sequence continues at coordinate 932,573 of NZ_JAAOYW010000001.1, read as the reverse complement.
CGCCGCCGCTGTCGGCACGGCCGGCGCGGGCCTCGGCGTCGACGCGGGCGACTCCGGCCGCGTGCACCTTCACCAGCACGTCCGAGCCCACCCGGCACGGCCTCGGCACGTCGGCCGCGACCAGCACCTCCGGCCCGCCCGTCTTCTCGATCACCATGGCACGCATCGTCGTGTGCGTCATCGGGCTCCCCTGTCCGTCCGCGTCGTCCGTCAGGGACGACCGTCCCCCCAGTGTCGACAGCGGATGATTCGCACGTGTTTCACGGGTGTCACCGTCTGGCGAAACCTCGCTACGGTGTCGGCATGAGAACCGTCCCCGCCGTCGTGCCCGCCGTGCTGCGCCTGCTCGCGGCCCTCGCCGTGGTCGTCGCCGTCGTGGCCCAGCTGGCGCGCAGCGTGCAGAGCCCGACCTACCAGTTCGCGAACTTCTTCGGCTACTTCACGATCCAGTCGAACCTCGTCGCCGCCGTCGCCTTCGTCGTCGGCGCCGTGTTCCTGCTGCGCCGTCGGCCCGCTCCCGGGTGGAGCGTCCTGCTGCGCGCGGCCGCCGCGACGTACATGGTCACGACGGGCATCGTCTACAACACGTTGCTCGTCGACGCGGCGCTCGCCAACTCGTTCAACGTCGCGTGGTCGAACGACGTGCTGCACCGGTGGGTCCCGCTGTTCGCGCTGCTCGACTGGGTCGTCGTCGGCGACCGACGGCCCGTCGCGTGGAGGCGCCTCGGGGTGCTGCTCGTGTACCCGCTCGTCTGGCTCGTCGTCGTGCTGCTGCGGGGCTCGTCGTTCGTGCCGTACCCGTTCCTCGACGTCGAGCGCCTCGGTGCGGGCGGGGCGGCGATCTGGTGCGTGGTGATCGCCGTCGTGATCGCGGCGCTCGGCGCGGGGGCGATCGCGGTCAGCCGCCTCCGGGTGCTGCGGGTCGACGTGCCGGAGCCCGCGCAGGCGGCCGCGGGGCGTCAGCGCAGCGGGTCGTAGGGCGGCGGCTCGTACGCCCGCACGCCGGGCGCGAACGGATCGACGGGGGCCTGGCGGGCGAGCGTGTCGAGGACGGTGTCGGCGAGCCCCACGAGGCGGTGGATCTCGTCGTCGTCACGGTCGACCCAGCGGCACTGCGGCACGGCGTCGAGCGGCACGAAGTCGAGGTGCTGCTCCCACACGACGAGGGTGCGCTCGGCCCCGAGGACGTACTGCTGCCAGAAGACCTGCCGCAGGTACGAGCGGGGGATGCTCGACCAGGCCTTCTTCGTGGTCTTGATCTCGCACAGCTCGACGGTGCCGTCGTCGCGGACCGCGACGCCGTCGGGGGTCGCGAGGTGGCGCTGCTGCTCGTGGGCGTGGAACAGCTTCGAGCTGGGCGCGATGCGGTGCTCGGACAGCACCCAGCGGGCGATCTCGGGCTCGCGGGCACGGCCGTGGTCGGTGTACGCGTTGCCGCCGAAGCCGTTGCCGTACATCTTGTCGAGCACGACGGCCTGGACGGCACGGGGGCTCGAGAGGCGGGCGACGTCGGTGGCGGTGATGCCGCGGCTGCGGGCCCGCAGCCAGGCGATGCGGTCGGTCGAGTCGGCGAGCACCCTCAGCTCGTGCGCGGGACGGCGAGGCACGGGAGGCGCGGCGGGGGTCTCGTCGTCGTCCCAGAGCGAGAGCATGGGCTGGACGACGGACATGCCTCCATTGTCCCTCGTGAGCGGGGCTGGTCGCGACAGGGCGCCTCCTCGTGTCGGCTCGGTGAAGGGGCCGGTGCCGGTGCCTGTCGGTGCCGGGGCCGGGGCCGGGGCCGGGGGCCGGACCCGGGCCGGGCGACGACGGGTCAGACCGCGGCGGCGAGCTCGTCGATGGCCGCGGGGGAGAGGGCGTGGTGGATCGCCAGCATGCTCGCCCCGATCACGGCGGCCTTCTCGCCCGAGCGCGACTGCACGATGCTGAGGTGCTCGGTGGCGAGGGGCATCGACCGCGAGTAGACGACCTCGCGCACGCCCGCGATGAGGTGCTCGCCGGCCTGGGCCATCGAGCCGCCGATGGCGATCGTCGAGGGGTTGATCATGTTGACGCAGGCCGTGAGCACCTCGCCGATGTCGCGGCCGGCCTGGCGCACGGCCTGGATGGCCGCGATGTCGCCGGCGCGGACGAGGTCGACGACCTCGGCGCCGCCGGGCACGTCGATCCCCTCGCGGCGCAGGGCGGCGGCGATCGCCGGGCCCGAGGCGACGGCCTCGAGGCAGCCGACGTTGCCGCAGTGGCAGGGGATGCCCGCGCCGCGGGGCACCTGCACGTGGCCGATGTCGCCGGCGATGCCCTGCGCGCCGCGCTGCAGGCGACCGCCCGAGATGATGCCGGAGCCGATGCCGGTGGCCACCTTGACGAAGAGGAAGTGGTCGACGTCGGGCCACGCGAAGCTGCGCTCGCCTAGGGCCATGATGTTGACGTCGTTGTCGACGAGCACGGGGACGTCGAGGTGGCCGCGCACCCAGCCGGGCACGTCGAAGCCGTCCCAGCCGGGCATGATCGGCGGCGCGACGGGCCGGCCGGTGCTGAACTGCACCGGGCCCGGCAGCCCGATCCCGACGCCGATGAGGTCGCGGCGGGTGCGGCCCAGCTCGGCGAGGAGGGCGTCGGCCTCGGCGACCATGGTCGTCAGCACGGCCTCGGGGCCGTCGGCGATGTCGAGCAGCGAGCGGCGCCCGGTCAGGGCCTCGCCCACGAGGTCGGTGAGCACGAGGTTGAGGTGCCCGGCCCCGAAGTCGGCCCCGAGCACGACCCGGGCCGAGGGCACGAGCGCGACGCGGGAGGGCGGGCGACCGCCGGTCGAGACGGCGTCGGCGAAGGGGCCGACGAGGCCGAGCCCGGTGAGGGCGTCCAGGCGCAGGCCGACGGTCGAGCGGGCGAGGCCCGTCATCGCGGCGAGCTCGGCCCGGGTGCGCGGGCGACCGTCGCGCAGCAGCTGGAAGAGCTCGCTGGCCCCCGTGCCGCCGAGCGCGGAGGGCCGCGTCGTGTCGGACATGGGAGCAGTAAAGCACAGCCCGGGGCGACGTCCGAGACAAGGGCGCCGATCTGTGACGACTTTTGCTTGCGCTCCGACAGAAGTGGTCCTATGGTCGGTCACGATCAGCGGTGATCGACCCCCGAGCGAGGGGCGGCGACACCGCGTCCGCCCACTCGAAGAGGAGTCCCCCAGGTGACATCACCGATCTCGGTCCAGCTCTACACGGTCAGGGACGCCATCGCGGCCGACCTGCCCGGCACCCTCCAGCGGCTCGCCGACATCGGCTACACGCAGGTCGAGCCGTGGGGCTTCGTCGAGCGCGTCGACGAGTACGCCGAGGCGCTGGCCGCCGCGGGGCTCACCGCGCCGAGCGCCCACGCGAAGCTCGTCGGCCAGGACCTCGAGCCGATCTTCGAGGCGGCCGTCCGCCTGGGCGTCGGCACCGTCATCGACCCGCACGTCGACGAGACCCGCTGGGTCACCCGCGAGGACGTCGAGGCCGTCGCCGCCGAGTTCGTCGCCATCTCGGACGCCGCCGCGGCGCACGGGCTCACCGTCGGCTACCACAACCACGAGTTCGAGCTCGAGTCCGTCATCGACGGCACCCCCGCCCTCGAGGTCTTCGCCGCGGCCCTGCCGGCCGGCGTCGTGCTCGAGGTCGACACCTACTGGGTCGAGGTCGGCGGCGTCGACGCCGCCGAGCTGCTGGCCCGCCTGGGCGACCAGGTGCGCTTCCTGCACGTCAAGGACGGCCCCAAGAGCAAGGACGACGCCGAGCAGGTCGCCGTCGGCAAGGGCGTGATGCCGGTGCGCGACATCCTCCGTGCCGCGCCGCAGGCCCTCGCCGTCGTCGAGCTCGACGACACGCGCGGCGACGTCTTCACCGCCCTCGCCGACAGCTTCGAGTACCTCCAGGGAGTCCGCGCATGACCGACACCACCACCGGCGTCACCACCGACGCCGTCGCCGCCCGCGACGCCCGCACCGGCCCGGTCGGGGTCGGCGTCATCGGCGCCGGCGTGATCAGCGACCAGTACCTCGGCAACCTCACGCAGTTCCCCGACCTCGAGGTGCTGTTCGTCGCCGACATCGACGAGCCCCGCGCCGCCGCGCAGGCCGAGAAGTGGGGCGTGCCCGGCAGCGGGTCGGTCGCCGAGCTGCTCGCCCACGACGGCGTCGAGATCGTCGTCAACCTGACCATCCCGGCCGCCCACGTCGACGTCGCGCTGCAGGCCGTCGCGGCGGGCAAGCACGTCTGGGGCGAGAAGCCCTACGCGCTCGACCGCGAGAGCGGCGCCCGGCTGCTCCGGGCCGCGGAGGAGGCGGGGGTCCGGGTCGCCGTCGCTCCCGACACGTTCCTCGGAGCGGGCATCCAGACGGGGCTCCGCGTCGTCCGCCGCGGCGACGTCGGCACGCCCCTCACCGGCCTGGCCCTGTTCCAGGTGCCCGGGCCCGAGTCGTGGCACCCGAGCCCCGAGTTCCTCTTCGCCCACGGCGCCGGGCCGATGTTCGACGTGGGCCCGTACTACCTCACGACCCTCGTGCAGGTCTTCGGCCCGGTCGCGAAGGTGACCGCCACCTCCTCGAAGGCCCGCGAGACGCGCGTCATCGGCTCGGGCCCGAAGGCGGGCACCGAGTTCCCGGTCGAGGTGCCGACGCACATCAGCGCGCTGATCCAGTTCGAGAGCGGCGCGAGCGCGCAGGCCGTCTTCAGCTTCGACTCGAAGCTGGCCCGCGCCGGCTTCGTCGAGATCGCGGGCACCGAGGGCACCGCCGTGTTCCCCGACCCGAACGAGTTCGAGGGCGACACGGTCGTGCACACCGGCGGCGAGCAGCCGACCGTCGTGCCCGCCTCGGGGTCGACCTTCACCCGCGGCACCGGCGTGGCCGAGCTCGCCCAGGCGATCCGCGAGGGCCGTCGCGAGCGGGTCCCCGGCGAGCTGGCGTTCCACGTGCTCGACGTCATGGTCTCGCTGGCCGAGTCCGCCGAGCGCGGCGAGTCGGTCGCGGTCGAGTCGTCGCTCGAGGCGACCCCCGAGCTGCCGGAGGACTGGGACCCGTCGGTCGCCACCCTCCGCTGATCCGTCGGCGGGCCGGCCTCGACGACGAGCCGGCCCGCCGCGGGGCCCCGCGCCCCTCCCCGTCCCGCCCACCGCACCACCCGCAGCACCGCACCACCACAGCAGCACCGCACGACAGCACTTCCCCCGCTCGAAGAAGAGACCTCTCGAAGAAGAGACACCAGGAGAAGACATGAACACGAAGAAGTTCCGCTGGGTCGCCGCCCTCGCCACAGGCGTCGTCGCGGTCGGGTCGATGACCGCCTGTTCCGCCTCCGGCGGCAGCGGCGACGACCAGACCATCACCTACTGGGCCAGCAACCAGGCACCGACCGTCGAGCGCGACGCAGAGATCCTGCAGGAGTCGATCGACCGCTACACCGACGAGACGGGCATCGAGGTCGACCTCGAGGTCATCCCGTGGTCCGACCTCTACAACCGCATCCTCACCGCCGTCTCGAGCGGCGAGGGCCCCGACGTGCTCAACATCGGCAACACGTGGGCGGTGTCGCTGCAGTCCAGCGGCGCGTTCGTGCCGTGGGAGGGCGACGCCCTCGAGCAGATCGGCGGCCAGGACCGCTTCGTCCAGTCGAGCTTCGCCACGGGCGGCGCCGAGGGCCAGGCCCCGACCTCCGTGCCGATCTACGGCCTGTCGTACTCGCTGTACTACAACACCGCGATGTTCGAGGCGGCGGGCATCGCCGAGCCCCCGGCGACCTGGGACGAGTTCGTCGAGGACGCGAAGAAGCTGACCGTCGACACCGACGGCGACGGCCAGATCGACCAGTGGGGCGTCACCATGGCCGGGTCGAGCATCTCGAACAACGCCCACCAGGCCTTCGTCCGCGGCCTGCAGAACGGCGGCTCGCTCTACGACGACGACGGGAACCCCGACTTCGGCAACGACGGCGTGGTCGCCGGCGTCAAGGAGTGGGTCGACCTGATGGCCGTCGACAAGGTGGTCTCGCCCTCCGACGCCGAGAGCGTCAACGGCGCCGACATGGCCGCCACGTTCGCCGACGGCCAGGCCGCGATGTTCTTCGACCAGGCCCCCGGCGACAACCTCAAGTCGCGCGACTTCACCGACTACGCCGCCGCGCCCGTGCCGATGGAGACCGCCGACGCCACCGGCCTCGAGGGCACGCAGAGCCACGTCGCCGGCATCAACGTCAGCGTGTTCGAGAACTCGGGCAACAAGGAGGCGGCGATCGACTTCGTCAAGCACCTCACGAGCGACGACGAGCAGAAGTACCTCAACGAGTCGTTCGGCTCGCTGCCGGTGGTCACGGCCGCCTACGACGACCCGGCGTTCCAGACCGACGTCATCAAGCTGAAGCAGACGATCCTCGAGGACCACGCCCAGCCCATGCCCCTCTACCCCTCCGAGGGACAGATGGAGACCCTGGTCGGCACCGCGATCAAGGACCTCCTCGCCACCGCAGCCCAGGGCGGCTCCGTCAGCGAGGCCGACGTGAAGTCGGCCCTCGAGGACGCGAACAGCCAGATGAGCTCGGGTCAGTAGCCCGTCCCACCGTGCGGGGACCCGTCCGGTCGACAGCCCCACTGCTGTCGGCCGGGCGGGCCCCCCTGCCCCGCCCGAGAGGACCGTCATGACCGTCAACGTTCTGCCCCCCGCCACCGCCGAGAAGGAATCGGCGCCCGACCCGCACCAGCAGGCGCCGCTCGAGCCGGCGACCCGCAAGAAGCACCGCTCGTTCCTGCCGTACTTCCTGGTCGCGCCCGCGGCCCTGGCCGAGCTGCTCGTCCACATCGTCCCGATGGTGCTGGGCGTCTGGATCGCCTTCATCACGCTCAACCAGCTCAGCATCGCCAACTGGGTCAACGCGCCCTTCGTGGGCCTGCGCAACTTCGTCACGGCCCTCGACCCGAGCTCGCCGATCGCCGGCCAGCTCTACGGGGCCCTCGGCCGCACCCTGCTCTTCACCGTCATCGTCGTCGCCATCGCCTGGAGCATGGGCATGCTCGGCGCGGTGCTGCTCACGAGCTCGTTCAAGGGACGCGGCCTGCTGCGCACCCTGTTCCTCGTGCCGTACGCCCTGCCGTCCTACGTCGGGACGATCGCCTGGGCCTTCATGTTCAACCAGCGCGACGGCGCCATCAACCGGTTCCTCGTCGACGACCTGGGGATCCTCCAGGACCGTCCGTTCTGGCTCCTCGGCGGCAACTCGTTCTGGGCCATCGTCATCGTCACGGCGTGGCAGTTCTGGCCGTTCGCGTTCCTCATGCTGCTGGCCGCGCTGCAGAACATCCCGGGCGACGTCTACGAGGCCGCGAGCCTCGACGGCGCCAGCCTCTGGAAGCAGTTCACGCAGATCACCCTGCCGATGGTCAAGCCGGCCAATGCGGTGCTGCTGCTGATCATGAGCCTGTGGATCTTCAACCAGTTCAACGTGCCCTACGTGCTCTTCGGCCCGGCGTCGCCCGAGCAGGCGACGCTCATCTCGCCGTTGATCTACCAGCAGAGCTTCAACAACTGGAACTTCGGCCTCGGCGGCGCCATGAGCGTGATGCTCCTGGTCGTGCTGCTGATCGCGTCGGCGTTCTACATCCGCATGGTCCTCCCGAAGGGGCAACAGAACGATGATTGAGACACGTGGCTTCAAGGTCTTCCGCTTCTTCGGGCTGGCGTTCCTGTCGCTCGTCGTGATCGTGCCGCTGTACGTGGTGCTCACGACGTCGATCAAGCCGCTGGCCGACGTGCAGGGGCTCTTCACCTGGATCCCCTCGCGCGTCACCCTCGAGCCGTACGTGCAGATCTGGCAGACCGTGCCCCTGGCGTCGTACTTCAAGAACAGCCTGATCGTGACGGTGTCGGCGACGATCCTGTCGGTGGCGATGGCCGTGCTGGCCGCGTACTCGCTGGCCCGCCTGCGGTTCCGGGGGCAGCGCAGCTTCAGCCTGGTCGTGCTGTCGACCCAGATGTTCCCCGGCATCCTGTTCCTGCTGCCGCTGTTCCTCATCTTCGTGCAGATCCAGCGCACGGTCGGGGTGCAGCTCACGGGCAGCTACCTGGGCCTGATCATCACGTACATGACGTTCAGCCTGCCGTTCTCGATCTGGATGCTGACGGGCTACTTCGCCTCGATCCCGAAGGAGCTCGAGGAGGCCTCGATGATCGACGGCACCGGCCGCCTCGGCGCCCTGTTCCGCGTGATCATCCCCGTGGCCAAGCCCGGCATCATCGCCGTCGCGGTCTACGCGTTCATCACGGCCTGGGGCGAGGTGCTCTTCGCCTCGGTGCTCACGAGCAAGGACACCCGCACCCTGTCGATCGGGCTCCGGGCCTACGCGTCGCAGCAGGACGTCTACTGGAACCAGCTGATGGCCGCCTCGGTCGTCGTGTCGCTGCCGGTGCTGATCGGGTTCATGCTCGTGCAGAAGCACCTCATCACCGGCCTGTCCTCCGGCGCCGTCAAGTGACGACGCCGGACCGGGTGCAGTGACGGGATCGCCGTGACCGACGTGGGGGAGGCGCCGCCCGGGACCGCGACCGTGGCGCCCGACCGCAGGCGCGCCTCCTCGGCCACGACCGGGGGAGGCGCGGCCCGGGTCGCGCCCCTCCGCGTCGGCGTCGTGGGCGGCGGCTTCATGGGCCGCGTGCACACCGCCGCCGCGCGGGCCGCGGGGGCCCACGTGGTCGCGGTGGCGTCGTCCGGCCCGGACAGCGCCGCCCGCGCGGCGGACGCCCTCGGCGTCGCCACCGCGCACGAGAGCGTGCAGGACCTGCTCGACGACCCCGGCGTCGACGTCGTGCACGTCTGCGCCCCGAACTCTGTGCACGCCGAGCTGGCCCTCGCCGCGCTGGCCGCGGGCAAGCACGTCGTCTGCGAGAAGCCCCTCGCGGTCTCGGCCGTCGAGGCGGACGCCCTCGTCCGGGCGGCCGCCGCCGCGGGCACGGTCGCCGCGGTGCCCTTCGTCTACCGGTACCACCCGATGGTGCGGGAGGCGCGGGCCAGGGTGGCCTCGGGAGCCACCGGCCGCGTGCTCAGCGTCCGCGGCAGCTACCTGCAGGACTGGCTGCTCGAGGTCGACGACGTCGACTGGCGCGTCGACTCGGCCGCGGGCGGGCCCTCGCGGGCCTTCGCCGACATCGGCAGCCACCTCGTCGACCTGCTCGAGTTCGTGCTCGGCGACCGGATCGCGAGCGTGTCGGCCGTCCTCGACCGCGTCCACGACGTGCGCGGCGGCCGGGCCGTCGACACCGAGGACGAGGCGGGCGTCGTCTTCCGCACGACCGCGGGGGCGATCGGGACCGTCTTCGTGTCGCAGGTGGCGCCGGGACGCAAGAACCGCCTCCTCGTCGACGTCGCCGGCACGGCCGAGAGCCTCGAGTTCTCGCAGGAGGAGCCCGACCGGCTCTGGGTCGGGCGTCGGCTCGGCTCGGTGGTCGTGCCGCGGGACGCCGCGCTGCTCGCCCCCGACGCCGCCCGCCTGTCGACGCTGCCCGCCGGCCACCCGATGGGCTACCTCGACGCCTTCACCGCGTTCGTCCGCGACGTGCACGACGCCGTGCGCGGCGGCGAGCCGGAGGGGCTGCCCCGCTTCGACGACGGTCGCCGGGCCGTCGTCGTCACCGAGAGTGTCCTGCTCGCCGCCGCCGAGCGGCGCTGGGTCGACGTGCCCACGTGAGCGACCGCCGCGTGGGACAGGATGGAGGTGCGCCGGGCTCCGGCGCACCGCCGACGAGAGAGGCACGCATGGGCGAGAGCTCGCACCCCGTCACGCTGTTCACCGGCCAGTGGGCCGACCTGCCGTTCGAGGAGGTCGCGGCGCTCGCCGCGGGGTGGGGCTACGACGGCCTCGAGATCGCCGCGTCGGGCGACCACCTCGACCTCGAGCGGGCCGACGAGGACGACGCGTACCTGCGCAGCCGCCTCGACGTGCTCGACCGCCACGGGCTCGGCGTCTGGGCCATCTCGAACCACCTCACCGGGCAGGCGGTCTGCGACGACCCCATCGACTTCCGGCACCAGGCGATCGTGCGGCCGAGCACGTGGGGCGACGGCGACCCCGAGGGCGTCCGTCGGCGCGCCGCGGAGGACATGAAGCGGGCCGCCCGGGTCGCCCGCCGCATGGGCGTCGACACGGTCGTCGGGTTCACCGGCTCGTCGATCTGGCCCTACGTGGCGATGTTCCCGCCCGTGCCCGAGAGCGTCATCGACGCCGGCTACGAGGACTTCGCCCGCCGCTGGGACCCGATCCTCGACGTGTTCGACGGCGAGGGGGTGCGCTTCGCCCACGAGGTGCACCCGTCCGAGATCGCCTACGACCACTGGACGAGCGTCCGGGCCGTCGAGGCCATCGGGCACCGCGCCTCCTTCGGCTTCAACTGGGACCCGTCGCACATGCTCTGGCAGGGCGTCGACACGATCGGCTTCATCGTCGACTTCGCCGACCGCATCTACCACGTCGACTGCAAGGACACGCGCATCCGCCCGGGCGGCGGCCGGGCCGGCGTGCTCGGCTCGCACCTGCCCTGGGGCGACCCGCGGCGCGGCTGGGACTTCGTCTCGACCGGCCACGGCGACGTCGACTGGGAGTCCGCGTTCCGCACCCTCGACTCGATCGGCTACGACGGCCCGATCTCGATCGAGTGGGAGGACGCCGGCATGGACCGCCTGCACGGTGCGCCCGAGGCGCTGGCGCACGTGCGCTCGCTGCTCTGGCCGCGGCCCGCCGCCTCCTTCGACTCCGCCTTCTCGAACCAGTAGCCCCCGCCCTGCCCCCCGCCCCGCTGCTCTCCCCGTTCAGGAACATCCGTCCTGAGGCGGCGCGAGGCGAGGAGGCGGCGTCCTGAACCGTGCACCGGTCAGGAACCAGCCCGCCCCCGTTCCTGGACGACGAGAAGAGAGACCCCCGTGCCCCGCACCCTCCAGCCCGGACAGACGAGCCGCCTGCTCGTCGTCGACCCTGCCGCCGGCACCGCCGAGGTCGTGCTCGAGAGCGCGACGGTGCTCGTCGAGGCGCCGAACTGGAGCCCCGACGGCCGGTGGCTCGTCGTCAACGCCGACGGGCTGCTCTGGCGCTTGCCCGCCGACGCCCGCGGCGTCGACGAGACCGCCCTCGTGCCGGTGCCGATGGGCGACGTGCCCGAGATCAACAACGACCACGTCGTCGCGCCCGACCAGGGCAGCGTGTTCGTGAGCGGCCGCGACGGCCACCTCTACGAGGTGCCGTGGGACGGCGTCGAGACCGGGGGAGCCGCCCGCCGCGTGACGCGCCCGCACCCCGAGGGCCGCGCCCACAAGAACTACCTGCACGGCGTCTCGCCCGACGGCGCGACGCTCAGCGTCGTCGTCGGCGCCCTGCCCGACCCGGTCGCCGACCCCGGATCCGAGGAGGCGCGGGCCCGGTGGCGGACGAACGTCGCGCTGGTCTCGGTGGCCGACGGCACCGCCACCGACGTCACCGCCGACGGGCACCCCGACGACGGCGCCGAGTTCTCGCCCGACGGGCGGTGGCTGTGGTTCAACTCGGAGCGGGCCTCCGGCGGGGTCGCGGGCCACGCGCAGCTGTTCCGCGTCGGGGTCGACGGCGAGGGGCTCGTGCAGGTGACCGACGACGAGTTCGTCGACTGGTTCCCGCACGTGTCGCCCGACGGGTCGACCCTGCTCTGGCTGGCCTACCCGGCGGGCACCCTCGGCCACCCCGAGGACCACGACGTCGTGCTGCGCACCCTGCCGCTCGGCGCCGACGGGCTGCCGACGCCGGGCGAGCGGCCGCGCGACGTGCTGCGGCTGCTCGGCGGGCAGGGCACCGTCAACGTGCCGTGCTGGGCGCCGGACTCGACGCGCTTCGCCTGCGTCGACTACCCGCGCGGCTGATCGGCACGCGTCGAGCCCGGCCCGGTCGTCACGCGGCGGGCTGCAGCTCGGTCACCGTGCCGCCCGCGATCCGCAGGCGGCGCTGGGCGCGCCGGGCCACGGCCGAGTCGTGGGTGACGATCACGAGCGTGAGCCCGCGGTCGCGCCAGACGGACTCGAGCAGGTCCATGATCTCGTCGCGCGTGGCCTCGTCGAGCGACCCGGTGGGCTCGTCGGCGAGCAGCACCGTCGGCTGCCCGACCAGGGCGCGCGCGATCGCGACCCGCTGCTGCTGGCCCCCGGAGAGCTCGCCCGGCAGGTGGTCCGCCCGCTCCGCGAGCCCGACCGCGGCCAGCGCCTCCGTCGCCCGTGACCGCCGCTCGGCCCGGGGGGTCGACGCGTCGGCGAACGCGGTCTCGACGTTCTCGGCCGCCGTGAGCGTCGGGATCAGGTTGAACCCCTGGAACACGAAGCCGATCTCGCGGGCCCGCACGGCGGCCAGCGCGCGGTCGCCCGCCGTCGAGAGGTCGGCGTCGCCGAGCCGCACGGTGCCGCTCGTCGGCCGGTCGAGCGCGCCGAGCATCTGCAGCAGCGTCGACTTGCCCCCGCCGGTCGGCCCCTGGATCGCGACCATCTGCCCGGCCGGGATCTCGAGGTCGACCCCGTCGAGGGCGGTCACGGTGCGCTTCTTCTGGGCGTAGGTCTTGGTGACGGCGGTGAGCGTGTACATGGGGGAGCTGCCTCCGGAGGCGGTGGTCGGGTGGGTGGTGTCGGTCGCGGTGGTCGGGTGGGTCGCGGCGGCGTCCGCCCCGGTCACGCGACGCTCCGCAGCGCCTCGGCCGGGCGGAGGCGCGACGCGCGCCAGCTGCCCACGGCGCCGGCGAGCAGTCCGCCGACGAGCGCCAGCCCGACGGCGAGCAGCACGACCGAGACCGTCACGGGCGCGTGCAGCACGACGTCCGTCGTGGCCTGCACCATCTGCTGGCCGGGGCCGCCCCCGGTCGGGGCGCCGCCTCCTGCGCCGGCGGCCGCGCCCGCACCGGCGGCTCCCGGCCCGGCCGCCGCGGTGGTCGCCGCCGCGGTCAGGGTCGGCGCGACCGCGTTGACGACGAGCAGGCCGACGAGGCCGACGGCCACGCCGACGAGACCGCCCACGAGGCCCTGCACGAGCGACTCGCCGGCCACCTGGCGGGAGATGCGGCCGTCGCTCCAGCCGAGGGCCTTGAGGGTGCCGAACTCGCGGGTGCGTCGGCCGACGCCGGACACGGTGAACAGGATCGCGATGAGGAACGCCGCGGCGAGCACGATCACCGACAGCCAGGTGCCGAGCTTCGCGACCAGGTCGGAGGCGGTCGACAGCGACCCGGACACGCTCGACGCGAGCTCGGACTGCGTGCTCACCGTGGCGTCGGGCAGCGCCGTCTCGAGGTCCGCCGCGAGGGCGTCGACGTCGCTCGCGCTCGCCGCGGTGACGTACACGTCGCTGACCTGGTCGGTCAGCCCGCTGAGGGCCTGCGCCGGGTCGAGGGGCACGTAGGCGTCGGAGGCGGTGGCCGCGTCGGACGAGGTGGACGCGACGATCCCCACGACCGAGAGGTCGGTGCCGCCGACGGCGAGGGTGTCGCCGACGGCGAGGTCGGCCCCGGTCGCGTACGTCTGGTCGAGCACGACCACGTCGGCGCCGGCGTCGTCCGCGGCGAGGCCGCGGCCGTCGACGACCGACGCGCTGGTCAGCGGACCGACGGCGTCGGCGGCGGGGTCGAGGCCCGTGACCGAGAACTGGTCGACGTCGAACGAGCTGCCGCCGGCGCCGTCGGCACCGCCGGTGGGAGGCGCGGGCGGGGTGCCCGTGCCGGTGCCGTCGCCGGTCGCGCCGTCGGTGCCCGCGCCTCCTGTGCCCTGGGAGAAGTCGGGCAGCGTGCCCGAGAAGGTCGAGGACTGCAGGCTCAGGGTGGCCGTCGCGGCGGAGACGCCGTCGACGCCCTGCACCGTGGCCAGGGCGGACGAGTCGAACGTCGCCGTGCCGCGGGCGGCCGTGAGGGTGCTCTGGGCGACCTCGGTGCTGCCGTCGTCGGTGGTGGTGCCGTCGCCCGAGCCGAAGGCGAACTGCTGGCCGGGCCCGCCGTCGCCGGGCTCGGCGGCCTGGGTGATCGTGATGTCGGTGCCGACGCCGTAGACGGACTGGAGCACGGACGACTGGGCGTTCCGCACGCCGGCCGCGACGCCGCTCACGACGATGACGAGGGCGATGGCGAGGGCGATGCCCGCCGCGACGACGACGGTCTGCCTGCGTCTGTTGCTCAGCTCTCGGAACAGGTAGGTCAGGAACAAGGGGGTCTCCTCGGTGCAGGGGGGATCCGGGGGATCGGGACGGAGGCGACGCTAGGGAGGCGTCCTCGCAGCAGCCGATGGGCCGTCGATGAAGTCCCTATGAGGCATCCGCAGCTGACGCATCGGTGCGGCACAGTCCGTTCATAGGAACCGGCTCGAAGCTGAGTGCGTGACCACGACGACCCCCACCCCCGCACCGGCTCCCCGACTCACCCGGGCCGACGGCTCGCCCCTCCGCGTCCTCGTCGTCGACGACGAGAACAGCCTCACCGACCTCCTCTCGATGGCCCTGCGCTACGAGGGGTGGGACGTCAAGGCCGCCGCCGACGGTCAGGGGGCGCTCGCGCTGGCCCGTGAGTTCCAGCCCGACGCCATCGTGCTCGACTGGATGCTGCCCGACATCGACGGCATCCAGGTGCTGGGCCGGCTGCGTGCCGGCGGCGACGACACGCCCATCCTGTTCCTCACCGCCAAGGACTCCGTCGAGGACAGGGTCTCGGGCCTCACGGCCGGCGGCGACGACTACGTGACGAAGCCGTTCTCCCTCGAGGAGGTCGTCGCGCGGCTGCGCGGGCTCATCCGCCGCTCAGCCTCGGCCGTCAGCGAGGCCGGGGACAGCCGCATCGTCGTGGGCGACCTCGTGCTCGACGAGGAGAGCTACGAGGTGCACCGCGGCGGCCGCGAGGTCGAGCTCACCGCGACCGAGTTCGAGCTGCTGCGGTTCCTGATGCGCAACCCGCGACGGGTGCTGAGCAAGGCGCAGATCCTCGACCGGGTCTGGAGCTACGACTTCGGCGGCAAGTCGAGCGTCGTCGAGATCTACATCTCGTACCTCCGCAAGAAGATCGACGCGGGAGAAGAGGCGATGATCCACACCGTGCGCGGCGTGGGCTACGTCATCAAGCCCACGTCGTGAGCGCGGCCGCTCCCGGCCGGTCCCGCCCGGGCGGGCTCCTCGGGCGCGTGCCCCGCGCCTCCGCCCCCCTCACGCTGCGCAACCGGCTGATCCTCAGCATCGTGGCCATCGTCGTGCTGCTCACCGTCGTCATCGGCACGGTGAGCGTGGTGGCGCTCCGCGGGTCGCTGATGCGCCAGCTCGACGACGACCTCGCGAGCGCGACCGGGCGGGCCGTGGCCGCCGCCTCCGTCGGCGGCTCGTCGGGGCGGCCGAGCCTGAGCCCCGACGCGGACGACCTCGGCGCTCCCCGCCAGGCGCCGGGCACGTTCACCGCCGTGCTCGTCGGCGACGTCGTGCAGCAGGCCTTCACGGTGACCGAGGCCGGCGAGCTCGAGGATCCGCTGACCGACGAGATCACCTCGGCGCTGGCGACCGTGCCCGACGCGGGCGGGCCGGTCACGGTGTCGCTCGGCTCCGACCTCGGCGGCTACCGCGTCGAGGCCGTCCCCGTGACGCTCACGTCGCCGAGCGGCGGCACCGTCTCGTCCGGCTACCTCGTCGTCGGCCTGCCGACCGACAGCGTGACCCGCACGGTCACCGGCATGATCGTGTCGATCGCCCTCGTGACGCTGCTCGGCCTCGTCGTCGCCATCCTCATCGCCTACGCGGTCGTGCGCCGTGCCCTGCTGCCCCTCGAGCGCATGTCCGACACGGCGCTGCGCGTCGCCGAGCTGCCGCTCGACCGCGGCGAGGTCGCCCTCGCCGAACGGGTCGACGACCAGGACACCGACACGCGCACCGAGGTCGGCCGGGTGGGCGCGTCGCTCAACCACATGCTCGGCCACGTCGCGGCGGCGCTGGAGGCGCGGCAGCGGAGCGAGAACAAGGTGCGGCAGTTCGTCGCGGACGCCTCGCACGAGCTGCGCACGCCCCTGGCGTCGGTGCGCGGCTACGCCGAGCTGACGCGCCGGATGGGCGCGGGCCTGCCCGACGACGTGGTCTACGCGATGGGCCGCATCGAGTCGGAGTCGGTGCGCATGACCTCGCTCGTCGAGGACCTGCTGCTGCTCGCCCGCCTCGACGAGGGCCGCGACGTCGTCGTGGCCGACGTCGACCTGACCCGGGTGGTGCTCGACGCGGTCAACGACGCGGCTGTCGCCGACCCGACCCACGACGTCGACGTCGTCCTGCCCGACGAGCCCGTCGTCGTGCCGGGCGACGCCATGCGCCTGCACCAGATCGTCGCCAACCTGCTCACCAACTCGCGCACGCACACGCCCGAGCGCACCCCGGTGCACGTGGGCCTCTCGGTCGACGAGGCGGCGCGCTGCGCCGTCGTCACCGTCGCCGACGAGGGCCCGGGCATCGACCCCGCGGTGCTGCCGGTGCTGTTCGAGCGCTTCGCCCGGGCCGACAGCTCGCGGTCGCGCAAGGCCGGCTCGACCGGGCTCGGGCTCGCCATCGTCGAGGCCGTGGCGCACGCCCACGGGGGCTCCGTCTCGGTCGACAGCAGCGACGCCGGGGCCGTGTTCACCGTGCGGCTGCCCCTCGACCGCGCCTGACGTGCCCCCGGCTGCCGCCGCACCTGCCGCCCCTCCCCGCTCCCGCCGCGCCCGCCCGCCCGCCCCTCCCCGCTCCCGCCCGCCGCCGCACCCGCCCGGGGCTGCCGCCCCTGCGTGCGGCCGCGGCACCTGCGCGCTGCTCATGAACCCCGAAGTGGACGATGCACCCCGTCGTTTCGGGGTTCATCGTCCACTTCGGGGTGCGGGGCGAGCGCGCGCGGGGTGCGGGGCTGGCGCGCGCGGGGTGCGGGGCGGCGTCAGGCCGCGAAGCGGAGGCGCGCGGCCCGCGCCGCCGCCGTCACGCGCCGCGGGTCGACGGGGACGCCAGCCCGGCCCAGCAGCCGGGCCAGCCGACGCGGATCGACCACGTCGCGGTACTCGACGCGCACGACCGTCCGCACGTCGGGCCGTTCGAGCAGCTCGGCCTCACGACGCTTCTCGTCGCGCACCACCTCGGCCGGCGTCCGCCCGCCCCGCAGGGCGGCGTCCGCGTACTTCACGAAGCCGTCGAACTCGAACACGGCCAGGCGGGAGGGATCGTAGAAGTCGCACCGGACGGTGCCCGAGGCGACGACGAACTCGCGCTGCAGCTCGGGAGCCGGGACGCCCAGCTCGTGCAGCGCGACGCGGACCAGCGACTCCCCGCCGTTCTCGGCCCACGGCGACGCGAAGGCGATCGCACGACGGGCGGCCACCTGGCCCGGCCCGTGTCCCTCGCCGACCGCGGCGAGGAGGCGAGCGCGGTGCCGGTCGAGCTCGGCGTCGACCTCGACCCCGGTCCGGTGGCCCCGCGGCAGGACCAGTCGACGGAGCACCGCGTCGACGCACATCACGGCGTCGGCGAACGGCGCGGTCCCGGCGACGTCGACGGCGGTGCGCTCGAGGCCGGTGACCCGGACGCCCGACAGGGCCACCACCTCCTCGTCGCGGAGCGGGCCGGGACGGGTCCGCAGCGTCGGCGTGACCTTCGTCGTCGTCCGACCGGGGTCGACGACGCTGACCCGGTCCGCGGCCTGCCGGACGGCGGGCAGGTCGTGCAGCGCCACGGCGCTCCCGTGCGACGCCACCACGCGGGCGGAGCCGAGCACCACGGCCCGCGTCCGCACGACGAGTCGGCCGCGGGCGTCGAGCGCGCCCCAGACCGGCACCGCCGTGAACACGCCCCGGCGCACCCGGACGACGGCGCCGGCGGCGACGGCCCGGCGGAGGGCGCGGGCCTCGTGCGACTGCGCACCGTGCGTGGCGGCGAAGAGCAACGGGACGGTGAGGGGATCGGGATCTGCCATGCCGCCACGATCGTCGAGGCAGGTCGTCCTGCGGGGGAGCGGGGCGCCTCCTGTGGGCCGAGACGGTCGCGGGCCCGCCTCGGGGGGAGAGGCGAGCCGGGCTCGTCCCCACCCCCGCACCCCGGAGTGGGGGGGGGGGGGGGGGGCGGGGGGGGGGGGGGGGGGCCCGCCCCCCCCCCCCCCCCCCCCCCCCCGGGCGCCCCCCCCCCCCCCGGGTGGGGGGGGGCCCCCCCCCCCACTCCGGGGTGCGAGGGAAGACGCACGGGGCACGGGGACGGGGCGCAGAGACGGGGAGCAGGGGAGGGGCGGTGCGCGGGAGGTGAGGGGCGGGACGACCGCAGGAGGCGCGACTTGCGCGCGCGCGCCTCCTGCGTCTAGTCTGATCCCAGCCCAAGACCGCCGGTTGTCCCTGTCTGCTCGCACTCACGTGCCGACGACAGAGACCGAAGGTTCTCGAGAGAGAGCGACCAGCGCAGGTGTGTGAAGTCGTTCCTCGCTTCTGCGAGATCCAGCTCCGTGCGCCAGCGCCGGAGCTTTTTCCATGCCCCGTCCTCGGACGAGACGTGAGCGAGTGCCCGGGGGCTGCCGGCACACCCACGTTTTAGGAGAGCCATGGCGAACAAGGAAGCATCGGTCGCCGAGCTCACGGAGAACTTCCGTAGCTCGACCGCCGTTCTGCTCACCGAGTACCGCGGTCTCACTGTGGCAGAGCTCAAGGAGCTCCGCACCTCCATCAGTGCAGACGCGACGTACGCCGTGGTGAAGAACACGCTCAGCAAGATCGCGGCGAACAACGCCGGCATCAGCTCGTTCGACGACGAGCTCGTCGGACCTTCTGCGATCGCCTTCGTGCACGGAGACCCTGTCGCCGTCGCCAAGAGCATGCGTGACTTCGCCAAGGCACACCCCGCGCTGATCGTGAAGGGCGGTTACTTCGACGGTAACGCCCTGACCGCGGCCGAGGTCACCAAGCTCGCCGACCTCGAGTCGCGGGAGGTGCTGCTGGGCAAGCTGGCCGGCGCCTTCAAGGCCTCGCTGTTCGGCGCTGCTTACCTGTTCAACGCTCCGCTGTCGCAGGCCGTCCGCACGGTCGAGGCGCTGCGCGCGAAGCAGGAAGCCGACAGCTAACAGCTGTCGCAGCAACCACCACCACTTACAGAACACAACAAGGAGAACACCATGGCGAAGCTCACGCAGGACGAACTGATCGAGGCCTTCAAGGAGCTCACGCTCATCGAGCTCAGCGACTTCGTGAAGAAGTTCGAAGAGGTCTTCGAGGTCACCGCTGCTGCCCCCGTGGCCGCTGCCGGTGCCGCCGGCCCCGCCGCCCCCGCCGAGGAGGTCGAGGAGAAGGACAGCTTCGACGTCGTCCTCGAGGCCGCCGGCGACAAGAAGATCCAGGTCATCAAGGAGGTCCGCGCGCTCACGAGCCTCGGCCTCGGCGAGGCGAAGGCCGTCGTCGACGGTGCCCCCAGCACCGTCCTCGAGGGCGCCAACAAGGAGGCCGCCGAGAAGGCCAAGGCCCAGCTCGAGGCCGCCGGCGCCACCGTCACCCTCAAGTAGTCCCCGGGGCCGCAGGCCCCACGCGACCTCGGTCGCACAGTACGCCGGAGGCGCTGCTCCCCACGGGGAGCGGCGCCTTCGTCGTTCCCGGGGGCGGTGCCCGCCGCACGGCAACGGGCCCGCGAGGCGCGGCGGGCGGTGCTCGCCGCACGGCGACGGGCCCGAGGGCGGCGTCAGCCGCGGGCGACGACCGAGTGGCGGCGTCCGTAGAAGGCGTAGACGGCCACGCCGACGACCATCCACACGGCGAACGCGGCCCAAGTCACCCAGCCGAGCGTCACCATCAGCAGCACGCAGGTCGCGAAGCCGAGCAGCGGCACCACCGGGTACAGCGGCACGCGGAACGTGCGCTCGAGCTCGGGCCGGTTGCGGCGCAGCCAGATCACCGCGAGGTTGACGAGCGCGAACGCGAAGAGCGTGCCGATGCTCGTGGCGTCGGCCAGGGCGCCGAGCGGGATGAACGCCGCCGTCACGGCGACCGCGCCGCCGACGATCAGCGTGCCGGCCACCGGCGTGTGCGTCCGCGGCGACACCCGGCCCAGCACCGACGGCACGAGCCCGTCGCGGGCCATCGACAGGAAGATGCGCGTCTGCCCGTAGAGCACGGTGAGCACGACGGAGGCGATGGCCGCGACGGCCGTCACCGCGAAGAGGAACGCCACCCACGGCTGGCCGGTGATGTCGGCCACGATCGTGACGAGGGTCGCCTCGCCGTCGGTGAAGTCCTGCCACGGCCGTGCGCCGACCGCGGCCACGGCCACCAGGATGTACAGCACCGTGATGATGACGATCGAGGCGACGATCGCCCGGGGCAGGTCCCGCTTGGCGTCCCGCGCCTCCTCGCCGGCGGTGGACGCGGCGTCGAAGCCGATGTACGAGAAGAACAGGCGGGAGGCGGCGGCCGACACCCCTGCCGCGCCCATCGGGGCGAGGGGCTCGAAGTTGCCCGAGCTGAAGGCCGTGAACGCGACGGCGACGAAGAACACCAGCAGGCCGACCTTGACGACGACGAGCACGGTGTTCACCCACGCGCTCTCGCGGGCGCCGGGCACGAGGACGAGCGTGGCGAGCACGACGAGGGCCGCGGCCGGCAGGTTGAGCAGGCCGCCCTCGGCGGGAGGCCCGGCCACGACGTCGGGCAGCGACAGGCCGAAGACCCGCAGCGCCTCGTCGACGTACTGCCCGGCGCCCACCGCGACGGCGGCGACGGACACCGCGTACTCGAGCACGAGGCACCAGCCGCAGACCCAGGCGACGCCCTCGCCGAGGGTCGCGTAGGCGTAGCTGTAGCTCGAGCCGGACACCGGCACGCTGCCGGCCATCTCGGCGTACGAGAGCGCCGACAGCAGGGCGGCGACGCCGGCGAGCACGAAGGCCATCCAGACGGCGGGGCCCGCGAGGGGGACGGCCGTGCCGAGCACGACGAGGATGCCGGTGCCGAGCGTCGCCCCGATGCTGATGGCCGTCAGGTGCCAGACGCCGAGGGTGCGGCGCAGGCCCCGGCCGTCGCCCGCCTCGGCCTCGCGGGCGAACGCCTCGAGCGGCTTGCGACGCAGCAGCTGGGTGCCGAGCGAGGGGCGGGAGGGGGCAGGGGAGAGGTCGTCGTGCACCGCGAGAGGCTATCGGTCGGCCACCCCCGACGGCCAACCGGCCGCGGTCGCAGGCCGTCCGGCCGACCCGGTCGCCCGTCCGGCCGACTCCGCGGGCCGACCGGCCGCGGCCCCTCGCCGACCGGCCGGGTCAGTCGTCGTCGACGTGCAGCCCGAGCTGGCGCACCCGGGCGATCGCCTCGCGTCGGGACGAGGCCTGCAGCTTGCGGTAGATGCTCCGCACGTGGCTCTTCACCGTGTTCACCGAGATGAACAGCTGGCCGCCGATCTGGCCGAGCGTCTGGCCGGTCGCCAGGTGCCGCACGATGACGAGCTCCCGGTCGCTGAGCGGCTCGGCCAACGGGGGCACGCCCGGTCCGTCGACCGAGTGCAGCCGGGCCAGCACGCCCTGGGAGAGGGGCGGCTGCTCGCGCTGCACGGCGCGTGCCACGAGGTGGTCGAGCAGGGGCTCGGGCAGGGTGCGGAACACCCAGGCGGCGCCCGAGGTCCCTGCCTCGAGCAGCGCGCGGTCGAAGGCGATGTCGGCCTGGGCGGTGTCGCCGAGGGCGAGGTGCGAGGCTGCGGCGACGGCGTGCACGTGCCCGACGGTCCGCTCCGAGTGCAGGTCGCCGAGGGCGAGGCAGGGCTCGAGGTCGGCGAGCGCCGCCTGGGCCTCGCCGGTGGACAGGTGGATGAGGGCGAGCACGCGGGCGGGGCACTCGATGTGGCGGTCGCCGGGCGAGAGGGGCTGGGCGAGTCGCCGCGCCTCCTGCGGCTGGCCGAGCTGGAGCATGGTCTCGGCGCGGACCGTCGTGGCGGCCCGGGCGACGACGACCTCGCCCGTGAACCCGCGCACGAGGCGCGAGATGCGGCCGAGGTGGTCGAGCACCTCGATCGAGCGGCCCTGGGCGAGCAGCACGGCCGCCTCGGCGAACCAGCCGAGCGCCTCCCAGTCGCTGCCCCGGGCGGCGAGGTGCACGTCGGCGAGGAGGGCGTCGTGGCCCCCGGGCGACTCGTCGCGCTCGAGCGCGAGGTGCAGCCGGGCGATCCTGCCGAGCGCGCCGAACGAGCTCGTCAGCAGCTCGGTCCCCTCGGCCAGCTCGCCGACGCGCTCGAGGTGCTCGTCGGCGAGCGTGAACTCGCCGAGCAGGACGGCGACGTAGGCGAGCGCCGAGAGGCACTCGACGCGCTCGGCGATGCTGAGGTGCTCCTCGGCGAGGCCGGACGCGAGGCCGAGGGCGAACTGCGCCTGGTCGTACTCGCCGTAGTGCAGCCGGATCAGCCCGATCTGCAGCGAGAAGGAGGCGCTCAGCCCGATGCGCGCCGTGATCGACTCCGAGAGGTCGTTCTCGATGAGGGTGCGCGCGACCTCGAGGTGCTCGTGGGCGACGACGAGGTTGCCCAGGGTGCGCAGGGCGGCGCCGAGGTGCACGTGGTAGCCGGCGCGCACCTCGAGCGAGAGGTCGGGGTCGGCGTCGATGGCCTTGGCCACGCCGCGGAACCACGGCAGGGCGGCGCTGCGCGACCGGGAGCCGACGGAGCGGTAGCTCGCGGCCAGGGCCAGCAGGATGAGCGGCCGGCCGCTCCACTGTTCTTCGGGGGTCGAGCGGACGGCCTCGCGCAGGCGGGCGCCCTGCAGCGGGGCTATCTGCGTCCAGGCCTGCTCGATGGCGTCGAGTGAGGCCCGCGCGTCGGCGGGCTGGAGCTCGACCCCGGTCGGGTCGGGTGATGCATCGTCTAGGGTGCGCACGGTCCTACCTCTGCCGCATCGGGTAGTTCCCCTGTCGGGTAGGGGAATGCGGCGTCAGGGTGTGGTCAGCCACCCTGGACCCAGCATAAATGAGCGTTGTTCCCGTCTGCCCGCCTGCCGGACAGATTGCCCCAGGAGTGGGGGGACACGCCGCGGGCGTAGCCTCGGTGCATGAGCAGGATGGACTCCGTCGCGTCGGGCGGCGGCATGCGGGGCGGCGGCGCAGGAGGCGGTGGTCGGGGGGGATCGGGCGGCGGGGGCGGCGCCCCCGTGGGCGGTCGCGGCGGCCGGGTGTCCAGCGGCGACGCGGCGGCCCAGCGCGCCGCCAACGCGGCGGCCCCGAAGGTGCCCGACCTGCTGCGGCGAATCCGTGGGCTCTTCTCGCCGCACCGTCGTGCGCTCGTCGTCACGGTCGTGCTCGTGCTCGTCGGGGCGGCCGTCAGCGTGGCGCCCCCGCTGCTGACGAAGCAGGCCTTCGACCGCGGCCTGTTCCCCGCGGGCGGGCCGGACGTGCCGGTGCTGCTCGAGCTCGTCGGCGCGATGATCGGCCTCTGGGTGCTCTCGGCCGGGATCGGCGTCTGGCAGACGTACCTCACGGCCACGGTCGGCAACAGCGTCATGGGCGCGCTCCGCATCCGGCTGTTCGGGCACCTGCAGCGCATGGAGCTCGCCTTCTTCACCCGGACGAAGACCGGGGTCATCCAGTCACGACTGCAGAACGACGTCGGCGGCGTGGCCAACGTGCTCAGCAACACGATCTCGAGCGTGCTCGGCAACACGGTCACCGTCATCGCGGCGTTCGTGTCGATGCTCGTGCTCAGCTGGCAGATGACCGTCGTCACGGTCGTCCTGCTGCCGCTGCTCGTCGTCGCCCAGCGCCGCGTCGGCCAGGTCAGGGCGCGCATCGCCACGAAGACGCAGGAGTCGCTGTCGGACATGACGGCGATCACCCAGGAGGCCCTGAGCGTCAGCGGCATCCTGCTCGCCAAGAGCTTCAACCAGCAGCGCAGCGAGGTCGAGCGCTACTCGGCCGAGAACCGCACCCAGATCGGGCTGCAGGTGCGCCAGCAGATGAGCGGGCAGTGGTTCTTCGCCGTCGTGCAGATCTTCCTCTCGGTCATCCCGGCCCTGATCTACCTCGTGGCCGCCTGGCTCATCCTGCGCGACGTGCCCGTCACGGCCGGCACCATCGTGGCCTTCACCACGGTGCAGGCGCGACTGACGTTCCCGCTGATGGGGCTCCTCCGGGTGGCCCTCGACCTGCAGACCTCGGGGGCGCTCTTCGCCCGCATCTTCGAGTACCTCGACCTGCGCCCCGCGATCACCGACAGCGGGGGGTCGCGTCCCGTCGACGAGGCGCAGCTCGGCCGCGTCGAGTTCGACGAGGTCGAGTTCGCCTACCCCGACGCCGAGCCCGGCCAGCGCACCCTGCGCGGGGTCTCGTTCGACATCGAGCCCGGCCAGTTCGCGGCGTTCGTCGGGCCGAGCGGCGCGGGCAAGACCACGGTGTCGTACCTCATCCCGCGGTTCTACGAGGCGACGGGCGGCAGCGTCCGGTTCGCCGGCACCGACGTCCGCGACCTGCGGCAGGAGTCGCTGATCGAGAACATCGGGATCGTCAGCCAGGAGACCTACCTGTTCCACGCCACCATCGGCGACAACCTGCGGTACGCGCGGCCCGACGCCACGGACGAGCAGCTGTTCGAGGCGGCACGGCAGGCCAACATCCACGAGACCATCGCGTCGTTCCCCGACGGCTACGACACGGTCGTCGGCGAGCGGGGCTACCGCCTGTCGGGCGGCGAGAAGCAGCGCATCGCGATCGCGCGCGTGCTGCTGAAGGACCCGGCGGTGCTCGTGCTCGACGAGGCGACGAGCGCGCTCGACACCGTGTCCGAGCGGGTCGTGCAGGAGGCGCTGGACACGGCCGCGAGGGGGCGTACGACGATCGCCATCGCCCACCGCCTCTCGACGGTGCGCCACGCGGACGTCGTCTTCGTCGTCGCGGCCGGCCGCATCGTCGAGCGCGGCACGCACGACGAGCTCGTCGCCCTCGGCGGCGTGTACGCCGACCTCTACGGGCAGCAGGTGGCCTCGACGACGTGACGGGCGCCTCCTCGGCGGCTCGGGACTCGCTCGGGGGACATCGCGTGTGACGAACTCGTGACGGATCGTGCACGGGGTGGCGCCCTCGTGGTATCCCTGGGGGACGAGTTGAGACTGCGTCAGGTCGCCAGCGCGACCGACGCCGGGGGAACGGGGCCACGCGTGTCGACCAGCAGCACCGACGAGACCACCACGACACGACGCCGCTCGCCGCTGCGGGCCCTCGGCCGGGGCTCGCTCGACATCCAGTCGACCCTGCTCGTCATGCTGCTCGCCGTGAGCTTCCTCGCGGCGATCGTCATCGGCGCCGTCGGCTACGTGAACGGCCGCGACTCGCTCCGCGCGGCGGCCTTCGACCAGGTCACGAGCATCCGCGAGTCGCGGGCCCGCGACGTCGAGCGCACCCTCGCGGGTGTGCAGCAGGCCGTGGTGCTCGACAGCCGCAACGACAGCGCGCTCAGCGCCTCGGCCGAGTTCAACGCGGGCTTCGCGGCCCTCGACGCGCAGCCCGTCGACGACGCGCGCCGTCAGGCCGTCGTCGACTACTACGCCGACACCTTCGTGCCCCGCCTCGACGAGGCCACGGGCAGCCAGACCGACCCGTCGCTGCTCGAGCCGACGTCTGCGGCGCAGACCTACCTGCAGTCGCTCTACACGGTGCCCTTCGACGACGACTTCGACGCCTCGCTCGCCCTCGACACGGCCGACGACGGCAGCGCCTGGTCGCAGGCCAGGGCCGCGCACCACGACTACTTCCGCGAGATGGTCGACCAGCTCGGCTACGAGGACGTGCTGCTGCTCGACCTCGACGGGAACGTCGTCTACTCGGCGTACTCGGGCGTCGACCTCGGCACGAACGTCGAGGACGGCCCGTACTCGCGGACGGCGCTCGCCGACGTCTGGGCCACGGCCCTCGAGTCGAACACGGTCGACTCGTCGTTCACCACGGACTTCCAGCCGTACGCCCCCTCGCTCGGCGTGCCCACGGCCTGGATCGCGTCCCCGGTGGGGTCGGGGGCCGACGTGACGGGCGTGCTCGCGGTGCAGGTGCCCACCGACACCATCGACTCGGTGATGACCGGCGACGAGGGCTGGGCCGACCAGGGGCTCGGCTCGACCGGCGAGGCCTACCTCGCGGGGCCGGACGAGACGATGCGCTCGACGTCGCGCGAGCTGATCCAGCGGCCCGAGGACTTCGCCGACGACGCCGTGGCGCAGGGCACGTCGACCGACGTCGTCGAGCGGCAGGTCGCCACGGGCAGCTCGGTGCTGCTGCAGCCCGTCGCGACGACCGCCGTCGAGGCCGCGCTGCAGGGACGCACCGGCACCACGGTGAACCGGGACTACCTCGGGAACGAGGTGCTCGCCGCCTACGCGCCGATCGACGTCGACGGCCTCGACTGGGTCATCGTCGCCAAGGTCGACACCTCGGAGGCGTTCGCCCCGGTCGACGTCTTCACCCGGAACCTGCTGCTGTCGACGGCGGCGATCATCCTCGTCGTCTCGCTGCTCTCGCTGCTGCTCGCGCAGGTGTTCGTGCGACCGGTGCGCCGCCTCCAGGGCGCCGTCAACCGGGTCAGCGGCGGCGAGATCGGCGTCGAGGTGCCGGTCAGGGGACACGACGAGTTCAGCGAGCTGGGCACCGCCTTCAACGACATGAGCCGCAGCCTGAAGGTCAAGCAGGACCTGATCGACGAGCAGCGACGCGAGAACGACCGCCTGCTGCTGACCCTCATGCCGGAGGCGCTGGCCAAGCGCTACAAGGAGGGCGAGGAGACGATCGCCGAGGACCACACCGACGTGGCCGTGGTCTACGCGGACGTCGTCGGGTTCGACGACTTCAGCCGCGGCCTCCGCACGGGCGAGACGCTCGCGTTGCTCGACGGCCTCTGGCGGTCGTTCGACGAGGCCGCCGAGCGTCTCGGCGTCGAGAAGGTGCGCAGCAGCCAGCGCGGCTACCTGGCCAGCTGCGGCCTGGCCGTGCCTCGCATCGACAACGCCCGGCGCGTGGTCGACTTCACGCTCGAGCTGCAGTCGATCATCGAGCGCTTCAACGCGACGAACGGGTCGCGCGTCGCGCTCCGGGCCGGCCTCGACACCGGGGAGGTGACGAGCGGTCTCGTCGGGCGCACGAGCATGGTCTACGACATGTGGGGCGACGCCGTCACCCTGGCCCACCGGGTGCAGGACGTCTCGTCGCAGGCGGGCATCTACGCGACCGAACGCGTCGTGCAGAAGATCGGCGACGCGGTCCCGGCGACCGACTCGGGCACCGTGACCACCCAGACGGGCGAGCAGCGCGTCTACCGCCTCGAGCGGCCGGCCGCCTGATGACCCCGCTCTGGCAGCAGCCCTGGTTCGGGCCCGTCCTCGCCGTGGTGGTGGGTCTGCCGGTGCTGCTCATCGTGCTCACCGAGGTCGCGAGCGGACTGCAGCGGCGGGGCTCCCCGGCCGCGCGCGTCGTCCGGCTGCTGCGCACCTACGTCGTGCCGACGGCCGCGGTCGCGGTGCTGCTCGCCCAGGTGACCCTCGCGGTCGACTCGGACGACTTCACCTGGACGCGCGTCGCGGCGACCGCCTTCGGGTTCCTCGTCATCGTGGCCGTGCTGAACGCGGTGAACCTCGCGCTCTTCACCAACGCCGAGAAGGGCAGCTGGCGCGACCGCCTCCCGTCGATCTTCGTCGACATCGGCCGGATCGTGCTCATCGCCATCGGGCTGGCCGTGTTGTTCAGCACGGTGTGGGGCACCGACGTCGCCGGGCTGTTCACCGCCCTCGGCGTCACCTCGATCGTGCTCGGCCTCGCCCTGCAGGGCGCCGTCGGCAGCGTCGTCTCCGGCCTGCTGCTGCTCTTCGAGCAGCCGTTCCGGCTCGGCGACTGGCTCGACGCCGGCGGCGTCCGGGGGCGGGTGGTCCAGGTCAACTGGCGGGCCGTGCACATCGACACGGGCAACGGCGTGCAGATCACGCCGAACGCCGCGCTCGCCGGCTCGTCGTTCACGAACCTCAGCCGGGGCGACGGCAGCTACACCGTCACAGCGCCGGTCACCTTCACCACCGACGACGCCCCCGCCGAGGTGGTCGGGCTGCTGCAGCGGGTCGCGGGCGGCCTGCCCGAGCTCTGGCCGGGCACGTCGCCCGTCGCCGTGCCGCTGGGCGGCGCGGCCTACGAGGTCTCGTACGAGGTGCGCGGACCCGCCCAGGAGGCGTCGTCTCTGGCGACCCTGCGCGGCTGGCTCTGGTACGCCGCACGCCGCGCGGGCCTCGGCCTCGACGGCGACACCACCGACGCGTTCCCCACGCCGGAGCGCGTCGAGCAGGCCGTGGCGGCCGTCGCGCCGACCCTGCAGCTGACCAGCGACGACGTCCCGGCGCTCGTGCCGTCGGTGCGGCTCGAGCGGTACGCGGCGGGCGAGGTCCTGCTGCCGCTCGGCGTCGTGCCCGAGGCGCTGCGGTTCGTGCTGAGCGGCGCCGTGGCGCTCGGCGTGCCCCGGCCGGACGGGGCCGTGCTGCCCGTGACGCGCGTCGAGCAGGGCGACTTCGTCGGCCAGACCGCCCTCACGCGCGAGCCCACGACCACCCGGGCCGTGGCGGTCTCGGAGGTCGCGGTGCTCGTCGTCCCCGGCGACACGCTCGACGCCCTGGTCCGGGCGCGGCCGCGGCTGGCCCGCGAGCTCGGCCAGGTCATCGACCGCCGACGGGCTGCCGCGCGGGACGTCGTCGAGGCGGCCGGCGGGGCGCCGACGGGGCTGGGTCGCCTGGGGGCCTGAGCGAGGGCGAGGCGACCGGTGCTCGTCGCCGGCGCCGCGCCTCCTCGACTGTGTGCCCCGCTCAGCCGCGCAGCGCGAGCATGGCCCGCATCGCGTCGACGTCGCTGCGCTGGGTCGCGATCATGCCGGTGGCGAAGGCGTCGACCTGCGGGTCGTCGCTGCGCGCGAGCACGGCCTCCGCCATCTCGATGCCGCCGAGGTGGTGGTCGATCATGAGCGTCAGGTAGAGCCGTTCGGCGTCGACGCCGTCGGCCGCGCGCAGCCGCGCCATCTGCTCGGGGCTGGCGAGCCCGGGCATCGGGTCGCCCGGCACGTGGCTCGGCGCGGGCGAGCCGGACGTGCCGCCGCCGTGCTCGTGGCCCGAGAGCTGGCCGTCGAGCGTCGGCTGCGTCATCCACGTCATGGTCGGCTGCGAGGGGGCCTGCGGCACGCCCCACACCTCGAGCCAGGCGTACATCTGGCCCGCCTGCTGCGACTGGGTCGCCGCGATGTCGTAGGCGATGGTGCGCACGTCGTCCGAGGTCGACCGGTCGCGGACGGCGAACGACATCTCGACCGCCTGCTCGTGGTGCACCTGCATGTCGCGGGCGAAGCCGGCCTCGACGCTGTTCGTGCCGGGCACGACGGGGGCCGACGAGGTGAGGCGGCCCACGGCGACGCCCGTGCCGAGCACGAGCAGCAGCGCCACGGCGGCGGCCAGCACCAGCCGCAGACGACGACCCGAGGAGGCGCCCGTCGCGCCCGCCTCGGCCGTCACGTCGTCGAGGTCGTCCGTCACGACACCTTGCCGGGGCCGTCGACGCCGTTCGTGCAGGGGGCGCCGGGCTCGGGGGCGTCCGACGACTTCCAGTACTTCGTGACGAAGTCGGAGACGGCGTCGTCCTCGGGATCGTCGAAGGCCAGCTGGGCACCCCAGGCGCTGACGGCCATGGGGGAGTCCATGCCCTCGTAGGGCGACACGACCGAGTAGGTGGACGGGGCGAGGTCGGTGATCTGCTCGATCTGCTCGTCGGTGACCTGGGCCGGGTCGTAGGTGAACCAGATGGCGCCGTGCTCGAGGTCGTGCACCGCGTTCTCGTTCGGCACGGGCTCGGTGTAGACGCCGCAGTTCATCCAGACGGCGGCGTGGTCGCCGCCGGCCGGGGGAGTCATCTCGTAGTCGACGGTGCCCTGGACGTGGTTCGCGGTGAGGTCGTCCCAGGTCTGCACGCCGGCGACGTCGATGTCGCCGCGGTCGGCCCGGGGCGTGCCGCTCGTCACCACGACGGTGACGATGAGCGCGATCGCCGCGGCGCCCGCCACGGAGGCGGTGACGATGCCGATGGTCCGGTTGCGCTTCGACCTGGCCTGCTCGCGCTTGAGCGCGGCGACCTTCTCCTGCCGGCGCGCGTCCCGCTGCTGCTTGACGGTCATCGAGCTCGGGTCGGGCGTCGCGCCCTTGTTCTTCTTCTCGCTGCTG
The DNA here is from genome assembly GCF_011761235.1 of Frigoribacterium faeni. Taxonomy (GTDB): domain Bacteria; phylum Actinomycetota; class Actinomycetes; order Actinomycetales; family Microbacteriaceae; genus Frigoribacterium; species Frigoribacterium faeni_A. The sequence goes on along the minus strand of NZ_JAAOYW010000001.1, from coordinate 902,389 downwards.
GCCACGGGTGGGTCCTCTGGTGTCGGGGATCTCGGGGTCTGACGGTGCCCGCTCAGTCTGCCTCGTCGGCGCGTCCGGGGGGAGAGCGCGCGCCGTGCGGCGGCGGACATCGTGGATGTGTCACCGATTTGTCCCACACATGTCTGGGAAGCCCGTCACAGCCGGCTCGACGTCGAGCGGCCGTCGCGAGCGGCGGCCGGACTCGCCCCGTCACACGACGGGGCCGCCGGTAGACTCGGGTGGGCAGGGAGACGAGTCCCCGCACCCCCGCCCGACACCCGGTCCGCGCGCCCCACGACGGCGCCGGACTCGACCGGGACAGCCGTGAAGGAGCACCCGTGAAGTACGCCGAGACAGTCCTCGACCTGGTGGGCGACACCCCGCTCGTCAAGCTCAACAAGGTCACCGAGGGCATAACGGCCACGGTGCTGGTCAAGGTCGAGTACCTCAACCCCGGCGGCTCGTCGAAGGACAGGATCGCGACCCGCATCGTCGACGCCGCCGAGCGCGACGGCCTGCTGCTCCCCGGCGGCACGATCGTCGAGCCGACGAGCGGCAACACCGGCGTCGGCCTGGCGCTGGTCGCCCAGCAGCGCGGCTACCGCTGCGTCTTCGTGCTGCCCGACAAGGTCGGCGACGACAAGCGCAACGTGCTCAAGGCCTACGGTGCCGAGATCGTCGTCACCCCGACGGCCGTCGAGCCGTCGAGCCCCGAGTCGTACTACAGCGTCAGCGACCGCCTCGTCCGCGAGATCCCCGGTGCGTTCAAGCCGAACCAGTACGCCAACCCCGCCGGGCCGCAGAGCCACTACGAGACGACCGGGCCCGAGATCTGGCGCGACACCGACGGCCGCGTGACGCACTTCGTCGCGGGCGTCGGCACCGGCGGCACCATCAGCGGCACCGGCCGCTACCTCAAGGAGGTGTCCGGCGGCAGCGTGCAGATCATCGGCGCCGACCCCGAGGGCAGCGTCTACAGCGGCGGCACCGGCCGCCCGTACCTCGTCGAGGGCGTCGGCGAGGACTTCTGGCCGTCGGCCTACGACCCGAGCGTCGTCGACCGCATCATCGCCGCCTCCGACGCCCGCTCGTTCGAGCTGACCCGACGCCTCGCCCGCGAGGAGGGACTGCTCGTCGGCGGCTCGTCCGGCCTCGCCGTCGCCGCTGCCCTCGACGTCGCCCGCGAGCTCGGCCCGGACGACGTCGTCGTCGTGCTGCTGCCCGACGGCGGCCGCGGCTACCTCGGCAAGATCTTCAACGACGCGTGGATGCGCTCGTACGGCTTCGCCGACAAGGTCGACGAGCGCACCGTGCGCGACCTGCTCGCCTCGAAGACGGGCGCGCTGCCCGACCTGGTGCACGCCCACCCGTCCGACACCCTGCACGACGTCATCGACATCATGACGACGTACGGCGTCTCGCAGATGCCCGTCCTCTCCGCCGAGCCGCCCGTCGTCATCGGCGAGGTCGTCGGCGCCGTCGAGGAGAAGACGCTGCTCGAGGCCGTCTTCGCCGGGGGAGCGAGCATGGGCGACGCCCTGTCGACCGTCGTCGGCGCCCCGCTGCCGCTGATCGGCATCAACGACTCCGTGGCCGTGGCGCGCACCGCGCTCGAGACGACGGACGCGCTGCTCGTCACCGACGACGGCAAGCCCGCCGGCGTGGTCACCCGGCACGACGTGCTGGCGTTCCTCTCCTCCTGACCCGCGCCGCTCCTCCCGACCTGCGCCGCTCCTCCTGACCCGCGCGCCGCGCGCGACCCGGCCCCACCGAAGGACACCACCATGAGCACCCCCGACCACGGCTTCTCGACCAGGGCCATCCACGCCGGGCAGGAGCCCGACTCCCGCACCGGCGCCGTCGTGCAGCCCATCTACCAGTCGTCCACCTTCGTGCAGGACGGCATCGGCGGGTTCCGCGACGGCTACGAGTACGCGCGCTCGGCGAACCCGACCCGCGACTCCCTGCAGGAGCTGCTGGCCTCGCTCGAGGGCGGCACCGCCGCCTACAGCTTCGCCTCCGGCCTCGCGGCGGAGGACGCGCTGCTGCGCTCCGTGCTGCGCCCCGGGTCGCGGGTGGTCATGGGCAACGACGTCTACGGCGGTACGCACCGGCTCGTGAACCGAGTCTGGACGCCCTGGGGCGTCACGCTCGAGACCGTCGAGATGACCGACCTCGACGCCGTGCGCGCGGCCGTGCGCCCCGGCGAGACCGACGTGCTCTGGGTCGAGACCCCGAGCAACCCGCTGATGAAGATCAGCGACGTCACGGCGCTCGCCGAGATCGGCCACGCCGCCGGCGCCCTCGTCGTCGTCGACAACACCTTCGCGTCGCCCGCCCTGCAGCGGCCGCTGTCGCTCGGCGCCGACGTCGTCGTGCACTCGACCACGAAGTACATCGGCGGGCACTCCGACGTGGTGGGCGGCGCGGTCGTCGTCCGCGACGCCGAGCTCGCCGAGAAGATCGGCTTCGTCCAGTTCGGGGCGGGGGCGGTCTCGGCCCCCATGGAGGCGTGGCTCACCGTGCGGGGCATCAAGACCCTCGCCGTCCGGGTCGAGCGCCACTCGTCGAACGCCCTCGAGATCGCCCGGGCCCTCGAGGGGCACCCCGCGATCGAGCGCGTCTTCTACCCGGGCCTCGAGTCGCACCCGGGGCACGAGCTCGCTGCCCGCCAGATGAGCGCCTTCGGCGGCATGCTCTCCGTGTCGCTCTCGGCCGGCGCCGCGGCGGCCCGCCGGTTCGCCGAGTCGACCGAGCTGTTCCAGCTCGCCGAGTCGCTCGGCGGCGTCGAGTCGCTGATCGGCTACCCGACCGAGATGACCCACGCCTCGGTGCGCGGCACCGAGCTCGAGGTCCCCGACACCGTGGTGCGCCTGTCGGTCGGCATCGAGGACGTCGCCGACCTGCTGGCCGACGTGCGGCAGGCGCTCGACCGCGCCCAAGGCTGACCCGGCCGCGCCTCGGACGTCGGAGGCCCCGCCTAGGGTGAGGGCATGACCACCGCCCGCGAGAGCACGCTGCCCGACGGCGGCGTGCTCTCGCCGGCCTACCGGCTGGCGACGCTCGGCATGGTGGCGCTGATCGGCATCGCGGCGTTCGAGTCGCTGGCGATCACGACGGTGATGCCGGTCATCGCGCGCGAGCTCGACGGCGAGGCGCTCTACTCGGTCGCCTTCGCGGCGCCCCTCGCCTCCGGCGTCGTCGGGATGGTCGTGGCCGGCAACTGGGCCGACCGCAGCGGCCCCCGGGTCGTGGTCACCGCCTCCATGCTGCTGTTCGCGGTGGGCCTCGGCATCGTGGGCACCGCGCCCGACATGACCGTGCTGCTGCTCGGCCGACTCGTGCAGGGCCTCGGCAGCGGTGCCGTCATCGTGGGCCTGTACGTGATGGTGTCGCGGCTCTACCCGCCCGCCCTGCACCCGTCGATCTTCGCGGGCTTCGCCGCGGCGTGGGTGGTGCCGGGGCTCGTCGGCCCCGTCGTCGCGGGCACCGTGGCCGAGGCCGCGAGCTGGCACTGGGTGTTCCTCGGCGCGCTGGTGGTCGCCGTGCCCGCCTTCGCGATGATCCTGCCGAGCCTCAGGCGCATCCCGCCCACCCTGCCCGGCGAGGGCGGTCGGCGCGTGCCCTGGAGCCTCGGGCGCATCGCCTGGTCGGTGGCCGCCGCCGCGGCCGTCATGGCCCTCAACCTGCTCTCCGAGCTGCCCCTGGCCGCCGCGGCGGCCGTCCTCGCGGCCGCCGTCGTCGTGCTCGTGGTGGCCCTGCGCCCGCTGCTGCCCCGGGGCGCCCTCGTGGCCGCGGCCGGGGTGCCCGCGCTCGTGCTGCTCCGCGGCCTCGTCGGGGCGGCGTTCCTCGGCAGCGACGTCTACCTGCCCTACATGCTGTCGGCCCAGTACGGCTTCGCGCCGGCCGCCTCGGGCATCACCCTGACGCTCGGGGCCGTCGCCTGGGCGGGTGCCAGCTGGGCCCAGGGCAGGCTCGGCGACCGGGTCGCGCAGCGCACCGGCATCCGCGTCGGCATCGTCCTCGTGCTGGTGGGCGTGCTCTCGGCGGGCGGCTCCGCCCTGTGGCACCTCCACCCGGCCGTCGTCATCGCGGGGTGGGCCCTCGCCGGCGCGGGGATGGGCTTCATGTACCCGCGCTTCTCGGTGCTCGTGCTGCGCTGGTCGGGCGACGACGAGAAGGGCTTCAACAGCTCGGCGCTGACCATCGCCGACTCGTCGGGCTCGGCGATCGCCCTGGCCGTGACGGGCGCGGCGTTCCTCCAGCTGGGCGGTGCCGACGAGCCGCGCGCCTTCGTCGCGTGCTTCGCCGTCGCGGCGGTCGTCGCCCTCACGGCGCTGCTGGTCAGCGGTCGGGGAGCTCCGCGCGGTCGCTGAGCGCGCCTCCTCGTGCCTCGGTCGAGGGGCACCCGCGCGAGTCTGCATAATGGTCTGCAGCGCGCGATGTGTACGGTCACATCGCCGATCAGCGATGGAGCGATGTGAAGCACGAGGTCGAGAAGGTGCGCGCTCCCAACATCCGCGACGTCGCGGCCCTGGCCGGCGTCTCGTACCAGACCGTGTCGCGCGTGCTCAACGACAGCCCCAGCATCCGGCCCGCCACCCGGCAGCGCGTCCTCGACGTGATCGAGCAGATCGGCTACCGGCCGAACCAGGCCGCGCGGGCCCTCTCGACGAGCCGGTCGAAGGCGATCGGCGTGCTGACGCTGCAGAACGTCCACTTCGGGCCGCAGACCATGGTCAACGCGATCGAGGTCGAGGCGCGGGCCGCGGGGTACCGGCTGAGCATCGCCAGCACCTCGAGGGCCGACGACGACGTCCGCGCCAGCATCGAGCTGCTGAGCAACCAGGCCGTGGAGGCGATCATCGTCATCGCCCCCCAGCGCAAGTTCTTCGCCGTGCTCGACGAGCTCGAGCTCCGGGTGCCGATCGTCGCGCTCGACTCGTCGCCGCGCACCGGCGCCCGCAGCCTCGCCGTCGACCAGCACGCCGGCGCCCGGCTGGCCACCCGTCACCTCATCGACCTCGGGCACAAGCACATCGTCCACGTGGCCGGTCCGCAGGACTGGATCGAGGCGGACGAGCGCATGCAGGGGTTCCTCTTCGAGATGGCCGAGGCCGACCTGCCCGTCGAGCCGCCCATCCTGGGCGACCTGACGGCCGACTTCGGCTACCTGGCCGGCCGCGAGCTGCTGCGGCGACGCGACTTCACCGCCGTGTTCTCGGCGAACGACCTGATGGCCGTCGGCCTGCTGCACGCCTTCAGGGAGGCCGGCGTCGACGTGCCGCGCGAGGTCAGCGTCGTCGGCTTCGACGACTCGCCCACGGCCCCGCACCTCTGGCCGCCGCTGACGACGGTGCGCCAGGACTTCGCTCTGATCGGCCGCCGGGCGGTCGAGCTCGTCCTCGCCGAGCTCGGGGGCGAGGCGGTGCAGGGACGCACCCTGATCGCCCCCGAGCTGGTCGTCCGCGGCTCGACCGCGCGACCCTGGTTCCTCTAGCCGACACGCGGTGGACCGGGGCATTTGACAGCGACCCCCGCCGGGATTAGCTTTGCTCCAGTCGCGGTGTGAACGGTCACATCCTGCGCGCCACGGGCCCTCTCGAAGGGCTCGGGCCCAGGGCGACGAGAGAAGACGAAGGTTCCCGACGGCCCCGGCCGACGGTGACGACGACGAGGTCGATACATGGAGGTCAGCGTGCGCGCAGCACAGATCACGATGAGCGGGAACCGCGGGGGTGCCGGCCGTGGCCGTTGACTCACCCGTTATCCTCGAGATGCGCTCCATCACCAAGGAGTTCCCCGGCGTCAAGGCGCTCGACGACGTGTCGATGCAGGTGCGCGCGGGCGAGGTGCACGCGATCTGCGGCGAGAACGGCGCCGGCAAGTCGACGCTGATGAAGGTGCTCTCCGGGGTCTACCCGTTCGGCACCTACGCCGGCGACATCGTCTACCAGGGCGAGGTGCAGAAGTTCCGCGACATCAAGTCGAGCGAGTCCGCCGGCATCGTCATCATCCACCAGGAGCTGGCGCTCATCCCCGAGCTGAGCATCACCGAGAACATCTTCCTCGGCAACGAGCCGACGCGCTTCGGCGCCATCGACTGGCAGGCCGCGAAGACGCGCTCCGTCGACCTGCTCGCCCGGGTGGGCCTCAAGGACGACCCCGACACGGCCATCAAGAACCTCGGCGTCGGCAAGCAGCAGCTGGTCGAGATCGCCAAGGCGCTGAACAAGAACGTGAAGCTGCTCATCCTCGACGAGCCCACCGCGGCTCTCAACGAGGCCGACTCGCAGCACCTGCTCGACCTGATCCGCGGGCTCAAGGGCCGCGGCATCTCGTCGATCATGATCAGCCACAAGCTCAACGAGATCGAGGCGATCGCCGACTCGATCACCATCATCCGCGACGGCAAGACGATCGAGACCCTCGACGTCAAGGCTGACGGCGTGAACGAGGACCGCATCATCCGCGGCATGGTCGGCCGCAACCTCGCGAGCCGGTTCCCCGACCGCACCCCGTCGATCGGCGAGGTCTTCTTCGAGGTCAAGGACTGGTGGGTCCGCCACCCGCAGACCGCCGAGCGGTTCGTCTGCAAGGGCTCGTCGATCACCGTGCGCAAGGGCGAGATCGTCGGCCTCGCCGGCCTGATGGGCGCCGGGCGCACCGAGCTCGCCATGAGCATCTTCGGACGCTCCTACGGTCAGTTCGTGTCCGGCGAGATCGTCAAGGACGGCGAGCGGATCGAGATCAAGAACGTCCGCGACGCCATCGACCACGGGCTCGCGTACGTCTCCGAGGACCGCAAGGTGCTCGGCCTCAACCTGCTCGACGACATCAAGCGCTCGACCGTGGCGGCCAAGCTCAGCAAGATCTCGCGCGCCTCCGTGGTGAACACCTACGAAGAGCACTCGATCGCCGAGGACTACCGCAAGAGCCTCCGGGTCAAGACGCCCACCGTCGACGAGGGCGTCGCCAAGCTCTCGGGCGGCAACCAGCAGAAGGTCGTGCTGGCGAAGTGGATGTTCACCGACCCCGACCTGCTCATCCTCGACGAGCCGACCCGCGGCATCGACGTGGGCGCCAAGTTCGAGATCTACAACATCATCAACCAGCTCGCAGCCCAGGGCAAAGGCGTGATCGTCATCTCGTCCGAGCTGCCCGAGCTGCTGGGGCTCTCCGACCGGATCTACACGATCTTCGAGGGCACCGTCACCAACGAGATCGACGCGGCGGACGCCGACGCCGAGACGCTCATGCGCACCATGACGTCGAAGAAGAAGGAGCAGGCCGCATGAGCGGAATCAAAGACCTGAAGAAGGTGTTCGGCGGCAACACCTCGAACGCTCGCCAGTTCGGCATGATCGCGACGCTCGTCGTCGCCATCGTGATCTTCCAGTTCCTCACCGGCGGGCTGACGCTCGAGCCGACGAACCTGATCGCCCTGGTCAGCCAGTACTCGTACATCCTGATCCTCGCCATCGGCATGGTGATGGTCATCGTCGCCGGGCACATCGACCTCTCGGTCGGCTCCGTCGCCGCCTTCGTCGGCATCATGGTCGCGACCTCCATGACGACGTGGAACTTCCCGTGGCCCGTCGCCATCGTCTTCGGCCTCGTCGTCGGCGCGGCGATCGGCGCCTGGCAGGGCTTCTGGGTCGCCTACGTGGGCGTCCCCGCCTTCATCGTGACCCTGGCGGGCATGCTGCTGTTCCGCGGTGCGAACCAGTTCGTCGGCAACGCGACCACGCTGCCCGTGCCCGAGGGCTACACCGTCATCGGCGCCGGCTACCTGCCCGAGTTCGGGCCGAACACGGGCTACAACAACGCGACGCTGCTGCTCGGCCTCCTGCTGGCCGCGGTCGTCGTCTGGCGCGAGTTCCGCCTCCGCCGGGTGCAGCGCACCATGGGCTCCGAGATGGCGCCCCTGTGGGTCAGCTTCGTCAAGCTCGCCGTGCTCGTCGCGATCATCCTCTACGCAGCCACGCTCTTCGGCGGCGGCCGCGTCGGCACCTCGTTCCCCATCTCGGGCATCATCCTGGGCGTGCTGGTGCTGGTCTACGGCTTCGTCACCCAGAACACGATCTTCGGCCGCCACATCTACGCGGTCGGCGGCAACTCGCACGCCGCCGAGCTGTCGGGCGTGAACGCGAAGCGCGTCAACTTCTTCGTGATGATGAACATGTCGGTCCTGGCCGCTCTCGCGGGCATGATCTACGTCGCCCGCGCCGGCGCCTCCGGCCCCCAGGACGGCCTGAACTGGGAGCTCGACGCGATCGCGTCGGTCTTCATCGGCGGCGCGGCCGTCGCCGGCGGCATCGGCACCGTGACCGGGTCGATCGTCGGTGGCTTCGTCATCGCCGTGCTCAACAACGGCCTCCAGCTGATGGGCGTCGGCTCCGACAAGGTGCAGATGATCAAGGGCCTCGTGCTGCTGATCGCCGTCGCCGTCGACGTCTACAACAAGAGCCAGGGCCGCCCGTCCATCACGGGCTTCCTGACCCGCGGCCTCCGTCGCGACAAGGACGGCGTCGCGGCCCCGGCCGCCTCGGTCGAGACCTCGACCGCCGGGCGCCAGTCCGGCGTCGGCTCGACGACGGACGCCCCCGCCGGCGCCGTCCAGCCGAACGGCGACCTGACCGACGTGCAGCGACCCAAGTCGACCACGCCCAACTAGACCCGCACCTCCGTGCGCCCGTCCACCGACGGCCGGGCGCGCATTCCCCGGGAGCACCCGCTCCCACCTGCAATCCCCCCTACAAGAAAGTAGACACAGCATGCGCAAAATCGCGCTGGCGACCATGGCGGTCGCCGCAGCAACGACGCTGATCCTGAGCGGCTGCTCGAACTCGGCTCGCACCGACGCCGGTTCGTCCGACGCGGCCTCGGGCTTCGAGCAGGGCTCGACCATCGGCGTGGCCCTGCCCGCGAAGACCAGCGAGAACTGGGTCCTCGCCGGCGACCTGTTCACCGACGGCCTCACCGAGGCGGGCTTCAAGCCCGACGTGCAGTACGCGGCCGCCTCCGGCACCGTCGCGAACCAGCAGGAAGAGATCCAGTCGATGGTGACCAAGGGCGCGAAGGTGATCATCATCGGTGCGACCGACGGTGCCCAGCTCGGCACCCAGGTCAAGGCGGCGCACGACGCCGGCGCCGTCGTCATCGCCTACGACCGTCTCATCCTCAACACCGAGGACGTCGACTACTACGTCGCCTACGACAACTTCAAGGTCGGCGAGCTCCAGGGCCAGGCCCTGCTCGACGGCATGAAGGCCAAGAAGGCCGAGGGCCCGTACAACATCGAGCTGTTCTCCGGCTCGTCGGACGACGCCAACTCCGCCGTGTTCTTCGACGGCGCCATGAGCGTCCTGCAGCCGGCCATCGACGACGGCACCGTCGTCGTCGCGTCCGGCCAGACCGACATCAAGCAGACGGCGACCGACGGCTGGAAGGCCGAGAACGCCCAGCGCCGCATGGACTCGCTGCTCACCAGCACCTACAGCTCGGCTGAGCTCGACGGCGTCCTGAGCCCCAACGACACGCTGGCCCGCGCCATCATCACGTCGGTGCAGACCGCCGGCAAGACCGTCCCGGTCGTCACTGGTCAGGACTCCGAGGTCGAGTCGGTCAAGTCGATCATGGAGGGCGTGCAGTACTCCACCATCAACAAGGACACCCGCAACCTGGTCAAGCAGGCCATCGCCATGGTGACCTCGCTGTCCGAGGGCGACAAGGCCGAGACCAACGACGACGAGTCGTACGACAACGGCTCGAAGATCGTCCCGGCCTACCTGCTGCCCCCGCAGATCGTCACCAAGGAGAACGCCGCCGAGGCGTACGCCAACGACCCCACCCTGGGCCCGCTGACGAAGTAGCGCCACCCGCACCACCAGCACCAACACGAGAGCCGATCGCCCTGCACCAGGGCGGTCGGCTCTCGCCGTCCCCGCCCGCACCCGCCCACCCGAGCGCACCCCTCGCCGAGGGCGGGTGTTCCGGTTCGAGGGCGGGTCCGTGGCGACCCGCCCTCGGCCCGGAACACCCGCCCTCGACCTCGTGCTCACCACGGCGCACCCACCGGGACGCCGCGGGCCTCGAGCTTCCGGCAGAGGGCACCGGGGCGCCACGCCTCGTCCCACCCCCAGCGGACGACATCGTTGCCCAGATCGCGCAGGTCGTCCTCGCGTCCCTTCTCGGCGAGCACCGCCTCCCTGGCTCGGTCGGTCCCGTCGAGGAAGTACTTCTCGTCGCCGTCGGCCTCGCCGATGAGCCGTAGGCGCCGCCAGAAGAAGTCGACCTCGTAGTGGCCGTCGCAGCGCGACGGGAACCGCACCTGCTGTGCCGGTCTCAGCAGGTGCCCCTGGTACATGCGGACCGCGCTGAGCGACTCGAGGGGCGAGAGCGACCCCGAGGAGGACACGGTCATCGCCGCGCGGGCCCGCACGAGCCCACGTGCTCGGCCGTGTCGAGCCAGCTCGACGGCCAGCTCCTCGGCGTCGACCAGGCCGCGCGCGAGCGCCGCGTCGATGGCGGCGACGCTGGTCACGAGGGGCTCGGTGAGGGCGACGTCCACGAGCGTCCGGACCGCCGGGGTGACGTGCACCCCGTCGAGGTCGACCGCCGAGCACACGAGCCGGCTGCGGTGAGCCCGCAAGGAGGACTCCGACCGCCCGCCGCTGACGTCGAAGCGCAGCGAATCGACCTGTTCGACCACACGCCCGACGAGGGGCAGTCCGTACAGGACGGCTGCGGAGACGTGGCTCACCAGGACGTCGCCCGGCCGCCGCAGCACCACCTCCCGGACGAACGCGCGTGCCTGCTCGTCACGGCGCAGCCCGACCCACTCGTGGGAGTCGACGTAGCTTCCCCGCCGTAGTCGGGTCAACACGCCCTCGGCGGACGCCCGCCGTCGGTCGCGGCGGTCGAAGTCGTGGACCCGGGTGAGCGTGGCGGGGGAGGAGTGGGGCGTCGTGTCCATCGTCGGATGGTCGACGAGATCGTCACCGGGTGGGGCCACGCTGCGGGGCGACTGTGGGGCGTGCGGCGTCCACGCCGTCCTGTGGAGGCGCCACGAGACGCGCGCCGTCCCCGCCGAGGGCGGGTGTTCCTGTTCGAGGGCGGGTCGTCGGCGACCCGCCCTCGGCCCGGAACACCCGCCGTCGAGGCCGGTACGGTGGTGCCGTGAGCGAGCAGGACGAGGAGGCGACGGTGCGGACCGCGCCCCCGGTCACGATCGAGCTGCTGCTCGCGTCGCCCCGCTCCCGCTACGTCGGCCGCCCCGCCGACGGCCCCGAGCCGCACCCGGCCGGCCCCGAGCTGCACGAGAGCGTCGAGGTCCGCGCCGGCCTCGGCATCGTCGGCGACCGCTACTTCGCCAAGCCCGCGCACCGGGGCGCGTCGGTGACGCTGCTCGCGGCGGAGTCCCTCGAGACGGCGGCGCGCCTCCTCGGCCTCGACCGCCCCCTCGACGCCGTCGCGGCACGGCGCAACGTCGTGACGCGCGGGCTCGACGTCGACTCGCTGCGCGGCCGCGTGATCAGCCTCGACACCGGAGACGGCCCCGTGCTGCTGCGGGCGACCCGCCCGGCGAACCCGTGCGCGTGGATGGACCACGTGCTCGCCCCGGGCGCGTTCCGGGCGCTGCGCGGTCTCGGCGGCATGCGCTGCGAGCCGCTCACCGACGGGGTGCTGCGTCTCGGCCCGGCCGTGGTCGAGCTCGACGCCGAGGGCGACGCCGCCACCGGCGCGAGCCAGTCCGTGACCGGCGCGCCCGACCCGACCGGCGCGCGCTAGCCTGCGACGGGCGTCACTGCCACCAGCTCGGCGTCATCGCCGTGATCGTGTCGAGCAGGGCCTTGCGGCTCGTGCGCTTGCCGCACAGCCAGGCCTCGATGGCGCCGACCAGGGCGTGTGCGAAGTAGCCGGCCGCGATGTGCACCGACACGCCCTCGGGCAGCGACCCCTCGGGCAGGCGCTCGATGTGCTGCAACGACGACGTCTCGAAGTGCGTCGCGAGGGCCTTGTGGATGGAGGCGTCGAGCGCGTCGGGCAGGGCGAGGCGGTACATGTCGCGGTAGCGGACGACGTGGTCGACGACCCGCTCGACCGCGCGGCGGGTGATCTCGGCGCCGTCGTCGCCGGTCGACGCGGCCCGGGCGGCCTGGTCGTCGAGCCGGATCTGGTCGAGCTCGGGCGTGATGACGTCGGTGAGCAGCCCGCCGGGCGAGGTCGCGTGGCTGTAGAACGTCGCGCGGTTGATGCCCGCCGCGCGGGTGACGTCGGCGACCGTGATCGACGACACGGCCTGCTTCGAGGCGAGCTCGACGACGGCGCCGTGCAGGGCCTTCGTCGTCTGGACGATGCGGGCGTCGACCATGGAGGCCTCCTCGGTGTCGTGCGGTGTGGAACGGTGCGGGCCGGACGGTGAGCCGGCAGCTCTGCTGAGCCTAGCGGCGCTCGAGACGCGTCGGTCTCGACCAGGCCGTGTCGAGGCGCGTCGCCGACGCCGGCCCTGTCGCGAGCGGCCGCCTCGGGGCTACGATCGTCGTCGAGCGCGCCCACCGTCGGGTGTCGTCACCCCTCCCACCCACCATCGCCTCCTGGGTGCGCGACGTCGGATCGAACCGATTCGAGCGCGCCCGGGCAGCCCGCCGTGAGGAAACCCCGTGAGCATCGTCGTCCACCCCGGAGACGCCCTGACCCGTCGTCAGCGCCTGGTCTACGTGGTCGTGCTGGGCGCCCTGACCGCGCTCGGCCCGCTCACCATCGACCTGTACCTCCCCGCGTTCCCGTCGCTCGAGGACGACCTCGCGGTCTCGGCGGGCCTCGTGCAGCTCACGCTCACGGCGACGACCATCGGCTTCGGCGTCGGGCAGCTGCTCGTCGGCCCGTGGAGCGACAAGGTCGGTCGGCGACTGCCCCTCATCGTGGCCACGGCGGTGCACATCGCCGCGAGCATCGGCGCCGCCGCGGCGCCCGACATCGCCTGGCTCGGCGTCTTCCGCGTGCTGCAGGGCATGGGAGCGGCGGCCGGCGGCGTCGTCGCCATGGCGACGGTGCGCGACCTCTTCGGCGGGCTGCCGCTCGTGCGCATGCTGTCCCGCCTGGCGCTCGTCACCGGCCTCGCGCCCGTGCTCGCCCCGGTCATCGGGTCGCAGCTGCTCCGGTTCACCGACTGGCGGGGCATCTTCTGGTTCCTCGTCGCCTACGGGGTGCTGATCCTGCTCGCCGCGGTGTTCCTCATCGTCGAGACCCTGCCCGAGTCGGCCCGCCACGGCGCCGGCCACACGACCCTCCGGCAGCGCTACAAGGCGCTCTTCAGCGACCGCGTCTTCGTCGGCGTCGCGCTCATCGGCGCGATGGTCTTCTCGGGCCTGTTCACGTACCTGTCGGCCTCGTCGTTCCTGTTCCAGGACGTCTACGGCCTCGACGCCCAGCAGTACGGCTACCTCTTCGCGGTGAACTCGCTCGGCATCGTCGTGGGCGTCCAGGTGAGCTCGCGCCTGGCCCGCCGCGTGCCGCCCGCCTACATCATCGCCGCCTCGACCACGGTGCTCTTCGTCACCGCCGGCCTCATCGTGCTGCTCGACTCGTTGCACGTGGGGCTGCTCGGCATCCTCGTGCCGCTCTGGTTCTTCATCGCCGCGTGCGGGTTCACTTTTCCGCAGGTGCAGGTGCTGGGCCTCGCGAACCACGGCAAGGAGGCCGGCACCGCCGCCTCCCTGCTCGGCGCCCTCAACTTCGGGCTGGCCGGGCTGATCTCGCCGGTCGTGGGGTTCCTCGGCATCGACTCGGCGGTGCCGATGGGCAGCGTGATGATGGTCACCTCGTCGGTCGCCATCCTCAGCCTGTGGCTGCTGGTGCGTCCACGCACGGTGCCCGCCCTCGCCCACTAGGCATAGGCGCAGCGGGCGCAGCGCGCGCAGCGGGCGCAGCCGGCGACGACCGGTCGCGGACCGGGCACGCCACGGGGCCCGACCGGCCACGAGGAGGCGCGCGACCGGACCGCAGGAGGCCCCGGCCGACCTGCGTGGGCCGACCCGCGCCTCCGTCGGTACTGTCGGCGGATGGACGCCTCGCCCCTCGCCCCCAAGCAGCCCACGGTCCGCGAGGCGGCGGTCGCCCGCCGGGTGCAGCGCCGCTGGTGGGTCTTCAGCGCCCTCGGTGCGATCGGAGTCGTGCTGCTGATCGGCGTCGTCGTGACGGCCCGTGCGGGCCGGCTCGGCATCGACGAGCGGTTCATGAACGAGCTCGTCGAGCACCGCAGCGCCTTCTGGATCGCGCCCGCCCTCGTCTTCGACACCGTCGGCGCAGGGCTGATCGGCGTGTTCGTCGTGCCGATCGGGGTCGCGGTCGTGTTCCTGCTGCGGCGTCGGCCCTGGGCCGCCCTGTACTGGATCGCCGCGTGCGCCCTGAGCGCCGGCGTGGTGCAGGTGATCAAGCACACGTTCGGCCGGGCGCGGCCGACCGAGATCCTCGTGGTGAGCGACTACGGCTCGTTCCCGTCGGGCCACACCGCGAACGCCGCGACGCTCGCCGTCGTGCTCGGCGTCGTGCTGCGCCGGGTGTGGGTCTGGGCCGCGGGCGTCGTCTGGACCGTGCTCATGTTGCTCAGCCGCACCTACCTGGGCGCGCACTGGCTCACGGACACGATCGGCGGGCTGCTGATCGGAGCGGGCGTCGCCGTCGTGCTGTGGGCGCCGGTGGCGCACCGGCTGCTCGCCGAGCAGGAACGCGTGCGGGGCCGCGGCTGGGCGTGGCAGACGCGTGACGGTGCGGGTGCCTAGGCTGACCCCATGACGGACCCCCTCGAGCAGGCCAGGGCGGAGGCCGCCGCCGCGGTCGCCGCCGCGGAGCAGGCGAAGCGCGACGCGGAGGCGGCGCTCGCCCGTGCCGAGCAGCTCGCCGCCGAGGCGCAGGCCGCGGCGAAGGAGGCGGCGGAGGCGGTGCAGGACGCCCCCGCTCCCGTCGCCCCGGCCACCGCCTCCTCGGGGCTGCTGTCGCCCGCGGCGGTCGATGCCGTGCGCGCCGGCTACGCCACCGAGGGCCCGGCCCTCGAGATCGGCGCGCTCGTCGACGGCGACGCGCTCGCCGACGTGCCCGTGCGCATCCCCCTCGGCATGCTCAACCGGCACGGCCTGATCGCGGGGGCGACGGGCACGGGCAAGACCAAGACGCTGCAGGTGCTCGCCGAGCAGCTCTCGGCGGCCGGGGTGCCGGTCTTCGCCGCCGACGTCAAGGGCGACCTCTCCGGCCTCGCGGCGCCGGGCGAGTCGAGCGAGAAGCTGCTGGCGCGCACCCGGGGCATCGGACAGGACTGGGCACCGCTCGCGGCGCCGGCCGAGTTCTTCGGCCTCGGCGACGGCGGCGGGGGCATCCCGGTGCGGGCGACCGTGAGCGGCTTCGGCCCGGTGCTGCTGAGCAAGGTCCTCGGCCTCAACGACACGCAAGAATCCAGCCTCGGCCTCGTGTTCCACTACGCCGAGCAGGCGGGGCTGCCGCTGCTCGACCTGGCCGACCTGCGCAGCGTGCTGACGTTCCTCACCAGCGACGACGGCAAGGCCGAGCTCGCGGGCCTCGGCGGGCTGAGCAAGGCGACGGTGGGGGTCGTGCTGCGCGAGCTGATCGGCTTCGCCGACCAGGGCGCCGACCGCTTCTTCGGCGAGCCCGAGATCGACACGGCGGTGTTCCTCCGCACGGCCGCCGACGGCCGGGGCATCGTGAGCCTGCTCGAGCTGCCGGGCGTGATCGACCGGCCGGCGGTGTTCTCGACGTTCCTGATGTGGCTGCTCGCCGACCTCTACAACGACCTGCCCGAGGTGGGCGACCTCGAGCGGCCGAAGCTCGTCTTCTTCTTCGACGAGGCGCACCTGCTGTTCGCGGGCGCCTCCGACGCTTTCCTCGAGCAGGTCACCCGCACGGTGCGCCTGATCCGCTCGAAGGGCGTCGGCATCGTGTTCGTGACGCAGACCCCGAAGGACGTCCCCGCCGACGTGCTCGCCCAGCTCGGCTCGCGCATCCAGCACCAGCTGCGGGCCTTCACGCCCGACGACGCGAAGGCGCTGCGGGCGACGGTCTCGACGTACCCCACCAGCGAGTACGACCTCGGCGCGGTGCTGACCGGCCTGGGCACGGGGGAGGCGGTGGTCACCGTGATGACCGAGAAGGGCGCCCCCAGCCCGGTCGCCTGGACCCGCGTGCGCGCCCCGCAGGGCTCGATGTCGCCGTTGCCCGCCGACGAGATGGCCGCGCGCGTCGCGGCGTCGCCCCTCTGGCCGGTCTACGGCACGCCCGTCGACCGTGACTCGGCGCGCGAGATGCTCGCCCGCAAGCTCGAGGCGGCCGCCCTGCGCCGGCGCGAGCTCGACGAGGCCACCGCCCGTCAGGAGGCGCTCCTCCTCGAGGCGAAGGAGGCGGCGGCCCGCGAGAAGGCCGACGCCGCGGCCCTGAAGGCGGCCGAGAAGGAGCGCCGGGCGGCCCAGGCCGAGTACGAGCGGCAGCAACGCGAGTTCGAGAAGGCCGAGCGGGCCGCCGCGCAGACGCGTGCCCGTCGGGCGGGCTCGACCCGGTCGTCCTCGTCGTCGCGGGGGCGGGGCTCCGGCGACGTGCTCGGCGACGTGCTCGGCTCGGCCGCGGGCAAGACGATCGTGCGCGAGGTCGTCAAGGGCATCTTCGGGACGCTGCGCCGGCGCTGAGAGCGGGGTGCTGCGGCCGCGGCCCAGGTGGCCAGCCGCCGGCCCTCAGCCGGTGAAGGCGCGCCAGACGAGCACGAGCACGCCCGACGCGGCGGCGAAGGCCAGCACGACGAGGCTCGTGCTGAGCCAGCGACGCCCCTCGTACCACGACCGGCTCTCGGGCCAGGTGCGGTAGAACTCGGCGGCCGACATGGGGCGCGAGACGGTGGTGACGGCGCTGCCGAGCGCCTCGGTCACCGCGGCGATCGCCTCTTCCGACCAGTAGCCGCCCCGCATCCGGAACAGCACCTGGCCGTCGTCGTCGAGGGCGACGAGCTGGGGCACGGTCTCGGTCGACGCGCCGCGGTAGGTGTGGGCCACGAGCACGGTCGCGACGGAGTCGCGGGGCAGCCGGACGGTGCCCGGCAACCAGCCGCGCTTGAAGAACTCGGTCGCGGTGACGGCGGCGTACGACACCCGGAACCGCCAGTACATGAGCAGGCCCGCGACGACCGCCACGTCGGCGACCCAGAGCACGGCGGGCCAGCGGCCGGTCGACCACGTGAGCCACAGCAGGGCGACGAGCACGGGCGCGAGGCTGAAGACGCCCGTGAGCACGGCGCTGCGGGCGATCGTGTGCCGGGGCACGGCGATCACCTCGAAGTCGTCGCGCGGGACGCGGGTCATCATGTCAGCCCCCTCGGCCGTCGGCTGCCTCCCCCCTCAGAGAGGACGGTCGTCACCCCGACGACCTGCCGTCGCTGATCATAGGGGAGGCGGTGCCCGGCCCCGACCGCTCTGTCCGGTCCGCGAAAGTCGGGCTCGCCGCCGACCCCGTGAGGGCGTCGGAGGCGCCGCGTCACCGGTCGCGGAGCTTCTCGAGGTCGCGCCGCTCGCGCTTCGTCGGGCGACCCGCGCCGCGGTCGCGCACCGGCACCGCGGCGGCCTCCTCGCGGGGCGGCGGCGGGGGAGTCAGGTCGGTCATCGCCTCGGCCGCGACGGAGGCGCCCACCCGCTTCACGAGGCAGGTGCGCACGACGAGGATCCGGTCGAACCCGGCCACCCGCACGCGCACCTCGTCGCCCGGGCGCACCGACTGCGACGCCTTGACCCGCTCGCCGTTGACCCGCACGTGCCCGGCGCGGCAGCCGCTGGTCGCCGCCGACCGCGTCTTGTAGACGCGCACGGCCCACAGCCAGCTGTCGACGCGGGCGGAGGCGGGGGAGTCCATCCGACGATGCTACGTCGACGGACGCGTCCGCGAGGGCCCGCGGCGTCCGCTACCATGGACGAGGTCGAGCGCCGGTCATGCCGTCGCCCGCCCTGGAGGATTCGCCTAGTGGCCTATGGCGCACGCTTGGAAAGCGTGTTGGGTGCAAGCCCTCAGGGGTTCGAATCCCCTATCCTCCGCACGAGAATGGCTCTTCCCTTCGGGAGGGGCCATTCGTGCTCTGTGCCCGTCTGGCGCCTCGCGGCGCGGCGGCTGCGCCGCGATCGCGATGGCCCGTCCCTGCGGGAGGGCCATCGCTCGTTCCCGGCTAGGAGGCGGCGGTCGCGTCGAGCGACAGGGTCATGTACCGCAGGTCGAGCCAGCGCCCGAACTTGACGCCGACCTCGCGCAGCAGGCCCGCGTCCTCGAAGCCCAGCGACCGGTGCAGCCGCACCGAGCCCTCGTTGCCGGCCTCGACCAGGGCGACCATGACGTGGTGGCCCGCCTCCGTGGCTCCGGCGACCAGCGCCTCCAGCAGGCTGCGGCCGATGCCGGCGCCCTGGTGGCCCTCGCGCACGTAGACGCTGTTCTCGACGGTGTGCCGGTAGCCGTCCTTCGCGTGGAAGGGTCCGAAGCTCGCGTACCCGACGACGAGGTCGCCCTCGACGGCGACGAGGGCGGCGGTGCCGGGCCGGCTGTGCGCGGCGAGCCAGTCGCGGCGGCCCTGCAGGTCGGGCACGACGTCGGTCCAGATGGCGGTCGAGTGCGCGACCGCGTCGGCGTGGATCTCGAGGACCCCGGGCAGGTCGGACTCGACGGCAGGACGGATCAGCATGGACCGAGCCTAGGAGGAGCGGCGCCGGCCGCGCAGTCCGCTCCTGGACGCGGGCCCGTGCTCGGCGCGTAGCGTCGGGGCATGAGCGACGACACCTACACCGCATCCTTCCTCGGCGACGACGGCCAGGAGGCCCGCACCGAGCAGCTCGAGTCGATCGGCGGCGAGCCGCAGAAGAGCCTCGTCCGCCCCGCGGCCGACGGCGGCGACGACGTCAACTGGGAGCTCGACACCGACAGCTCCACCGGCGACAAGGCCGTCTACCGGTCGCTCGGCGTCGCGCAGCACGACTACTCCTGACGCCCCCTCCCCGGCACCTCGGAGCCCGCCGGACGTAGGCTGGACGACGTGTCCACCCGCATCTACATCACGTCCGCAGAAGGCCACACCGGCAAGTCGACCATCGCCCTCGGCGTGCTCGACACCCTGAGCCACGAGGTCGGCCGGGTGGGGGTGTTCCGGCCCGTCGCGCGGTCGACGCGCGAGCGCGACTACGTGCTCGAGCTGCTGCTCGCGCACGACAGCGTCGACCTCGACTACGACGAGTGCGTCGGCGTCACCTACGACGACGTGCACCGCGACCCCGACGAGGCGCTCGCCGCCATCGTCAGCCGGTTCTCGGCGGTCGAGCGGCAGTGCGACGCCGTCGTCGTCATCGGCTCCGACTACACCGACGTCGGCAGCCCCACCGAGCTGTCGTTCAACGCCCGGGTGGCCGCCAACCTCGGCGCCCCCGTGCTGCTCGTTCTCGGCGGCCGCAGCGCCGCCGACGGCACGACCGCCCGCACCGGCGCCGACATGCGGCAGGTGGCCGAGGTCACCACCGCCGAGCTCCGGTCGGAGCACGCCAGCCTGCTCGCCGTCGTCGCGAACCGCGTCGAGCCCGAGCACCTCGACGACGTGGTCGACGGCATCGGCCAGGCGCTGGCGGCGAGCCCCTCGGGTGCCGTGCCCGTCTGGGCCCTGCCGGAGGACCGCCTCCTCGTGGCCCCGACCGTGCGCGCCGTGCTCGACGCGACCGGGTCGACCTTCGTGCGCGGCGACGAGGCGCTGCTCGACCGCGAGGTCGAGGGCGTCGTCGTGGCGGCCATGTCGATGGAGAACGTGCTGCCCCGCCTCATCGAGGGCGCGGTCGTCGTGGTGCCCGGCGACCGGTCCGACGTGCTCGTCGCGACGGTGCTGGCCCACGCCTCCGAGACGTTCCCGTCGCTCGCCGCCGTCGTGCTCAACGGCGGCTTCGAGCTCGCGCCCCAGGTCGACCGCCTCGTCGAGGGCCTCGGCAGCACCCTGCCCATCGCCCGCAGCGAGCTCGGCACCTACGACACGGCCCTCGCGATCACGCAGACGCGGGGCCGCCTCGCCGCCGACTCGCCCCGCAAGTACGACCTGGCGCTGTCGCTGTTCGAGACCCACGTCGACGGCGCCGAGCTGCTGCGCCTGCTCGAGGTCAGCCCGTCCGGCGTCGTCACGCCGCTGATGTTCGAGCACCAGCTGCTCGAGCGCGCCCGCAGCGTGAAGAAGCACATCGTGCTGCCCGAGGGCGACGACGACCGCATCCTCCGTGCCGCGTCGACGCTGCTGCAGCGCGGCGTCGCCGACCTGACCCTGCTCGGCGACGAGACGGTCGTGCGGGCCCGCGGCGCCGAGCTCGGCCTCGACCTCGCCGACGCCCGCGTGCTCGATCCCTTCGACGCCAGCCTGCAGGTCCGGTTCGCCGCCGAGTACGCCAAGCTGCGCGCCCACAAGGGCATCTCGGCGTCGATGGCGATGGACACCGTCACCGACGTCTCGTACTTCGGCACGATGATGGTCAAGCTGGGCCTCGCCGACGGCATGGTGTCCGGCGCCGCGCACACGACGGCCCACACCATCCGCCCCGCCTTCGAGGTGATCAAGACGGTGCCCGGCGTCGGCGTCGTGTCGAGCGTGTTCCTCATGGCGCTCGCCGACCGCGTGCTCGTCTACGGCGACTGCGCCGTCATCCCCGACCCCACCGCCGAGCAGCTCGCCGACATCGCCATCTCGTCGGCCGAGACCGCCGTGCAGTTCGGCATCGAGCCGCGCGTCGCCATGCTCAGCTACAGCACCGGCGACAGCGGCTCGGGCGCCGACGTCGAGAAGGTGCGCGCCGCGACCGCGCTCGTGCGCGAGCGACGGCCCGACCTGCTGGTCGAGGGGCCGATCCAGTACGACGCCGCGGCCGACCCGGTCGTCGCCGCGGCGAAGATGCCCGACTCGGAGGTCGCCGGGCGGGCCACCGTGTTCATCTTCCCGGACCTCAACACCGGCAACAACACGTACAAGGCCGTGCAGCGCAGCGCCGGCGCGGTCGCGATCGGGCCCATCCTGCAGGGCCTCCGCAAGCCGATCAACGACCTCTCGCGCGGCGCCCTCGTCGGCGACATCGTCAACACGGTCGCCATCACCGCCATCCAGGCCGGCACCGAGACCACCACCACCGAAGGGACCACCCCGTGAGCGCAGTGCTCGTCGTCAACTCCGGCTCGTCGTCGTTCAAGTACCAGCTGATCGAGCTCGACGGCGAGACGACGCTCGCCTCGGGGCTCGTCGAGCGGATCGGGGAGGCGGTGGGCCAGACCCGGCACCGCAACCACCTCACCGGCGACGAGAGCAGCAACGACTCGCAGCCGATCGCCGACCACGCCGCGGGCTTCGAGGCGATGATGACCGCGTTCGCCGCCCAGGGCCCGTCGTTCGACGAGCACCCGCCCGTCGCCGTCGGCCACCGCGTCGTGCACGGGGGAGTCGAGTTCGACCGCGCCACCGTCGTCACCGACGACGTCGAGGCGGCCATCGACCGGCTCTCGGCACTCGCCCCGCTGCACAACCCGGCCAACCTGCAGGGCATCCGGGCCGCCAAGGAGGCGTTCGCCGACGTGCCCCACGTGGCCGTCTTCGACACGGCGTTCCACCAGACCCTGGCCCCCGCCGCGTACACCTACGCGATCGACGCCGAGCTGGCGGCGAAGCACCACGTGCGCCGCTTCGGGTTCCACGGCACGTCGCACAAGTACGTCTCGGAGAAGACCGCCGAGTTCCTCGGACGCCCGCTCGCCGAGCTCAAGATCATCGTGCTGCACCTCGGCAACGGGGCGTCGGCCGCCGCGATCGACGGCGGCCGCTCGATCGAGACGAGCATGGGCATGACCCCGCTCGAGGGCCTCGTCATGGGCACCCGCTCGGGCGACATCGACCCCGCCGCCGTGTTCCACCTGCACCGCGAGGCCGGCCTCGGCTTCGACGAGCTCGAGACCCTGCTCAACAAGGGCAGCGGCCTGCTCGGGCTCACCGGCAGCGGCGACATGCGCGACGTGCAGGACAGCGCCTCGCGCGGCGACGCCGTCTCCGAGTCGGCGCTCGCCGTCTACCGCCACAGGATCCGCCACTACGTCGGCGCGTACGTCGCGCAGCTCGGCGGCCTCGACGCCGTCGTGTTCACCGCCGGCGTCGGCGAGAACAACGCGCTGCTGCGTCGTCGCACCCTCGCCGGGCTCGACTTCTTCGGCATCCGCGTCGACGACGACCGCAACGAACTCGCCTCCCGCGACGCCCGCCGCATCTCGCCCGAGGGCGCGTCCGTCGAGGTGCTCGTCGTCCCGACGAACGAGGAGCTCGAGATCGCGCGACAGGCTGCGGCGCTCAGCTGACCCGGCCGTCACGGGACGAGAGAGGCCCCGGAGGCGCACGTCGCGCCTCCGGGGCCTCTCTCGTCGACGGCGGGGCAGGCCCCGGTCCGACCTCTAGTACTTGATGGTGGCGAGCGCGTCCGAGACGCCGGTCTCGCCCGAGATCAGCTCGAACTGCGTCCGGACGGCCGTGCCCTCGACGATCGCCGTCGCGATGACCTCGGCGACGTCGGCACGGGGGACCGTGCCGCGCTCGACCTTCTGGCCGACCGTCACCTGGCCGGTGCCGGCGTCGTCCGTGAGGCCGCCGGGGCGGACGATCGTCCAGTCGAGGCCGTCACGGGCACGCAGGTCGGCGTCGGCCTCGCTCTTCGCGCGCATGTAGACCTGGTAGACGGCGTCGTCGTCCTCGGCGGGCAGCTGGGCCGCCTCGGGGTCGAAGTCGTCCGTGCCGAACGCGGACACCATCACGTAGCGCGAGACGCCGGCCTTCTCGGCGGCGTCGGCCAACAGGATCGCCCCGTCGCGGTCGATCGTGAGCTTGCGCTCCGCGCCGCTGCCGCCCCCGCCGCCGGCCGCGAACACCACGGCGTCGGCGCCGTCGAGGTGGCCCGCGAGGGTCTCGACGTCGGTCTGCTCCAGGTCGAGCACGAGCGCACGGGCACCCGCCGCCTCGAGGTCGGACGTGTGGTCGGGGTTGCGGACGATGCCCACCGGGTCGTGCCCGGCGTCGGCGAGTCGGCGTTCGAGGAGCTGGGCGATCTTGCCGTGTCCTCCGGCGATGACGATTCTCATGCACCCAGGCAACACCCCGGGTCGCGCGAGGCGCCCAGCACCCGCTAAACTTCTCGAGGCTCCTCACGTGGCGCCATCCAGGCCAACTCCCCCAGGGCGGAAACGCAGCAAGGGCAACCGGGCTCTGGCGGGTGCGTGAGGAGCTGCTTCTTTTTGACGTGCCGCCGCCCCTGCGGCACTGCGGCGTGGCCTCCTGCCTGGTCGAGACAGGGTTGGCCGGTCGCGTACTCGAGGGAGGCGCCGCCTCTGCACGGGCGCTGCGGCGCTGCGGGTCAGGTGACGGGGGCGTTGCAGACCGAGCCGAGGCCCAGGGTCACGAGCGTCACCGAGTACCCGGGAGACTGCGGCGACGTCCAGGGCGCCGTCCCCACGATCGCCTGCACGCGATAGGTGGAGGTGCCCCCGCCCAGCAGCGACCCCGACAGGGGGTACGACGTCGCCGTCCCGGTCGACGTCGTGGCGACCGTCGCGCCGTCCTTGAGGATCCGCCACCCTGAGGGGGCGACGCCCCCGGAGCTCGCGGGGGCCGACCAGGTCAGGGTCGGGGAACCCAGCGCCCCGCCGCCCGTGCAGGTCAGGGTCGACGCGGCCACCAGGCTGCCGGTCTTGAGGGTCGAGGTGCCGCGCGAGGTGTCCGCGAAGGCGGCGAGGGTCGGCTCCGGGGGAGCGGCGGCGAGCGCGGCCGCGAGAGCCAGGGCGACGACGCCCGAGACCACGGCGGCGCCGGAGGTCCGGTGCCGGCCGGCAGCGTGGCGCGGCCCGTCCTCGCGACCGGCGGGCGCCTCCTCGGCTCCCTCGTCGGCTCCGGGCGGCACGTCGCGCGCGGTCGCCGCGAGCTCGTCGGGGCCCGGGCGCCGGAAGCCGATCATCGCCAGCATGCCGAAGAGCGTCCCGACGACGAACACCCAGCCCGGACGCAGCGCCTGGTCGACCCACTCGCCGAGCCGCGGCGTCGACCAGAAGACGCGGTCCGCCTCCGCGACGACGACGGGCTCGGGGTCGGTGACCGGGTTCGCGTCGCCCTTGAGCACGAGCGAGCGGGAGGCGCCGCCCGCGTCGTCCGCCTCGACCACGCGGTGGGTCACCCGGACGCCGTCCGCGCGCGGGACGCTCACGACGTCGCCCGGGCGCACCTCCGAGGCCGGGACGGTCTTCGCCAGGGCGAGCGCGCCGGTGGGGATGCCCGGCGACATCGACCCCGAGCGGAACACGAGGGGCGTCACCCCGGCGACGACCGCGAGGGCCGCGGCGGTCAGGCAGACCACTCCCGTCAGGGCGCCGGCCCACAGGACGACCTCGCGCGCGACGAAGCGCGCCCGTGCCGACCGGCGGGCGTGGTCGAGCGGCGGCCGGTCGTGCCGCGCGCGCCCGGGGGAGGACGCCATCGGTGGCTCCCCTCGTCGAGCGTCGGGCAGGTGGATCGTGGGGGGAACGGCGGAGTCGGGCACCCGACGCCGGACTCCGCCGCTCCCTGTCCGGGCCGCGTCCGCCTAGGGAGGCGGGGGCTCCGGGACGCCCGCCCTGGGAGGCGGGGGCCGAGGGCTACTGCTGGGTGGCGGTGACCGTCATGGTCGCGGTCACGCTCTTGGCCTGCACCGCGTTGCCGGCGTCGGGGGCGACCTCCGCGCGGACGCAGAGGTACTCGACCTGGCCGACGCCCAGGGGGCGGGGCGCGGCGGTCGCCGGGCCAGCGCTGAGCTTCGTCGTCGCCGCGGTGACCACCGTGGTCGCCGCCGTGAAGGCGCCCGCGTTGCAGGTCGGCGCCGTGCTGGTGTCGGCGGCCGTGCCGAGGCTGGCGACGCCGAAGTTGAGCGCCGCGGCGAGCACCTGGGGGTCGGTGCCCGTCGTGCTCGTCGTCGCGTACGTGTAGCCGAACGGGAGCGAGCCGGCGTTCTTGACCGTGAGGAGCGCGTAGGTCGTGTCCCCGGGCTTCGCGGCCGTCATCGTCAGGCCGGTGAGGGCCGTCGTCGAGTCCTGGTCGTTGAGCTTGAGGTCGAGGACGCCGGTGCTGAAGCTGCCGGTCGCGGTGACGGTGTCGGTGAACGCCGCGAGGGTGGCGACGGTGCCGAGCCCGAGCACGGTGCCCAGGGCCAGCACGGCCCTGACCTTGCCCGAGACGGAGAGGCGGTGGGCGCGCGAGGACGCCGTGGCTGCGGACATGCGGGTGTCTCCTGATCCTGATCCTGGCCGGTGGGCCGCGAGGGTGGGTCGCGACCGGGGCGTCCCCGCTGGTGAGGCGGGTCGGCGCGTGGTGGTGAGGCACGCCCGGTGCGATGAAGATACCGCGGAGTCGCGACGTGCGCCAGGGGTGCCGCCCACCCCCGATGGGGGGTCGCGTCGGGCGTCCTCCGGCACGGACGTCGGCGGCCCCGACTACTCTTGTCCCGTGGTCACCGCCCTGTATCGCCGTTACCGGCCAGAGAACTTCGCCGAGCTGATCGGACAGTCGCAGGTGACCGATCCGCTCCGCACCGCACTGCGAGCCGACCGGGTCAACCACGCGTACCTGTTCAGCGGTCCGAGGGGCTGCGGCAAGACCACGTCGGCCCGCATCCTCGCCCGCTGCCTGAACTGCGCCGAGGGCCCGACCGACACCCCGTGCGGCGTCTGCCCCTCGTGCGTCGAGCTCGCGCGCGACGGCGGCGGCTCGCTCGACGTCATCGAGATCGACGCCGCCAGCCACAACGGCGTCGACGACGCCCGCGACATCCGCGACCGCGCCGTCTTCGCCCCCGCGCGCGACCGCTTCAAGATCTTCATCCTCGACGAGGCCCACATGGTCACGCCGCAGGGGTTCAACGCCCTGCTCAAGGTCGTCGAAGAGCCGCCCGAGCACGTCAAGTTCATCTTCGCGACGACCGAGCCCGACAAGGTCATCGGCACCATCCGCTCCCGCACGCACCACTACCCGTTCCGTCTCGTGCCCCCGGCGCAGATGCTCGAGTACGTGCAGCAGCTCAGCGAGAGCGAGGGCGTCGCCGCGGCCCCCGGCGTCCTGCCGCTGGTCGTCCGGGCGGGCGGCGGGTCCGTCCGCGACACCCTCTCGCTGCTCGACCAGCTGATGGCCGGCAGCGACGACGACGGCATCGAGTACGAGCGCGCCGTGGCCCTGCTCGGCTACACGCACGCCGCCCTCCTCGACGACGTCGTCGTCGCCCTCGGGCAGCGCGACGGCGCGGCGGCCTTCGCGGCCGTCGACCGCGTCGTCCAGACCGGTCAAGACCCTCGTCGCTTCGTGGAGGACCTGCTCGAGCGCCTCCGCGACCTCATCGTCGTCGGCGCGACCGTCGAGGGCGCCTCCGCGGTGCTCCGCGGCATCACGCCCGAAGAGCTCGACCGGCTCGTGCAGCAGTCGCACGCGTTCGGCGCCGCCGAGCTCTCGCGCTCCGCCGACGTCGTCAACCGGGCCCTGACCGACATGACGGGCGCGACGTCGCCCCGACTGCACCTCGAGCTGATGATCGCGCGCGTCCTCGTGCCCGAGGCCGACGAGACCACGCGCGGCGCGCTCGCCCGCGTCGAGCGGCTCGAGCGCCGCGTCGGCGTCGACGGCGCCGCGGGCGACACCGTCCACCCGCTGCCGGCGGCGTCCGCCGCCCCGGCGAGCACGTCGACGGCCGCTCCGCGATCCGGCGCTCAGCCGCAGGCCGGGGCCGCCGGCCGCGCCGGCGCGGGGGCCGGCTCGAGCCCCGGCTCCGACGCCGCCCGTGCCACGACGACGAGCACGTCCGACCCCGCCGCGGCCTCGGCGGCGTGGGGCGCCGTCGCGCCGTCGCGTCCGGCCGCCGCCGAGAGCGTCTCGACGCCCGGCCGCGACTCGGCGCCGGGGGCCGTCTCCGCGCAGGCGACGACGCCAGCGTCGGCCGCGCCCGACGACGGGTCCTCCGCCTCGGAGCCCGCCACCCCGACCGCGGCGCACTCGGCCGCCTGGGCCCGGACGCCTCCCGTCGAGGGCGCCGTCCCGCCGGCGGGCGCCTCCGCGTCCCCGGTCGGCCCCGTGTCGCTGCAGCAGATGCGCGACGCCTGGCCCGAGATCGTCGAGGTCGTCGAGAAGGCCCGTCGCACGGCCTGGATGGTGGTCGTCACGGCCAGCGTGCAGGGCTACGCCGACGACGTGCTCACGCTGACGTTCCCGAGCGCCCACGACGTCGAGGCGTTCAAGAAGCCCGAGGGCGCCGGCGAGGGCGTCAGCGAGCACCTCCGACGGGCCATCCAGCAGGTACTGGGCGTCCGCGTCAAGTACATCGCCCGCGTCGAGGGCGCCGGCGACGGCCCTGCCCCCGCGGCGGCCGCCGCGGTCGCCCCGACCGAGTCGTCCTCGGCCGCCCGACCGACGTCGGCTCCCGAGCCGCAGCCCGTGTCGGCCGAGCCGCGGCCCGCGAGCCCGGCCGCACCCGAGCCCACGTCCGAGCGAGCGCCCGCCGCGGCGCCGACCCGGGCGCCCGCCTCCTCCTCCGGCAGGTCGGCGCGTCCCGCCGGGTCGACCCCCGCCTCCTCGGGGCCGGTGACCGGCTGGGACGTCGCGACGATCCCGCAGACCCCGCCCCCCGAGCCCGACGAGCCCGAGTACATCACCGAGGAGCCCCCCGGCGGGGCTCCCACGGTCGACGCGGCCCCGCCGCCCGTCGACGTGGCGCCGCCGGCGCCGTCGACCCCGGCGACGCGGCCCGGCTCGTCGGCCCCGACCGGCGGGGCGGGCCAGCCCGCCGCCGCGCCCTCCACCGGGGCGAGCGCCGGGCAGCGCCGTGCCGCGGCCGGCGACCCCCGACGGGGCATCCCCGCCGGTTCCCGCTACGGCGAGGCCGTCGTGCGCGAGATCCTCGGCGCCCAGTTCATCGAAGAAGAGACGATCGCACCCCGCGTCACGCCTCAGGGAAGCGAGTAGTCCGTGTACGAGGGAATCGTCCAGGAGCTGATCGACGAGTTCGGCCGGCTCCCCGGCATCGGCCCGAAGTCGGCGCAGCGCATCGCCTTCCACATCCTGCAGACCGAGACGTACGACACCACCCGGCTGTCCGAGCTGCTCGTCGACGTGCGCACGAAGGTGCGCTTCTGCGAGATCTGCGGCAACGTGACCGAACAGGAGACCTGCGGCATCTGCCGCGACCCCCGACGGTCGCCGGCCACGATCTGCGTGGTCGAGGAGGCGAAAGACGTCCAGGCCATCGAGCGCACCCGCGAGTTCAGGGGCCTGTACCACGTGCTCGGCGGGGCGATCAGCCCCATCGACGGCATCGGCCCGGACGACCTGCGCATCCGCCAGCTCGTGCAGCGGCTGGCCGACGACACGGTGCAGGAGGTCATCATCGCGACCGACCCGAACCTCGAGGGCGAGGCGACCGCGACGTACCTGTCGCGCATGCTCGCCCCGTTCGGGCTCCGCGTCACCCGACTCGCGTCGGGACTGCCCGTCGGCGGCGACCTCGAGTACGCCGACGAGGTCACCCTCGGGCGGGCGTTCGAGGGGCGGCGCCTCGTCTCCGAGTAGCCGCCGGCCCGACCTGGCCCAGCGTCAGAGCCGGGCGCGCCGGGCCCGGACGACGCTGTAGAGGCCGAAGGCGATCAGCCCGGCCGCGACGACCGACAGCACCACCACGCCGGCAGGCAGGCCCGCCAGCGCCTTGAGCGCGCCGTCGAGGCCGGTGGCCTCGTCCGGGTCGGCGGTGAACGCCGCCACCGCGAACAGCACGCCGACCACCGCGATCGCGACGCCCTTGGCCACGTAGCCGACGACCCCGAGGGCCACGGTGGCGCGGCCGGCCGTGCCGGACGGCACGACGAGGTCCTCGCGGAACTTCTGCCGCACCCCCTTGACCACGAAGTAGACCCCGATCGCGACGACGGCGAGGGCGAGCGCCACGAGCAGCACCACCCCGCCCGGCGTGCCGATCAGGCGCGAGCTGAGGCTCTGCGTCTGGTCCGAGCTGTCCGACGAGCCGCCCCGGGCGAACGTGAAGGCCGTCACCCCGACGGCGACGTAGGCGACGCCCTTGCCGCCCTCCTTCGCGCGCTCGGCCCACGCCTCCTTGTCGGTGCCCCGCACCAGGGCGGCCTCGAGCAGCTGGAACAGTCCGAGGGCCCACAGGCCGACGACGACCACCCAGAGCACCGCGGCGCCGCCGGGGCGCGACGCGAGCTGGCCGAGCGCGCCGCCCTGGTCGGCCTCGCCGCCCCCACCGGTCGCGACGCCGAGGGCGATCCCGCCGATCAGGACGTGGAGCAGGCCGTTCATCGCGAACCCCACGCGGGCGAGCGTGCGGAGGGGACGGCTGTCCTGGAGGCGGCTGGCGGATCCGCGGGCGTCCGCGGCGGCGTCGGTCATGCCCCCACGCTAGAGGTCCGCGGCGCCTCCGGCCCGGGCGGCCCCGGCGCCGAGGAGGCGGTCGTCGCCCGGCAGGTCCGGCCCGGTCGTCACACGCCCCGGTCACCTCGTAGGATCATCGGACGCAGGCGCCGCCAGCCCGACGCGCCCGCACCTCCTGCCACCCACCTCCTGGAGTCGCCACCGTGAGCCTCATCGTGCAGAAATTCGGCGGGTCCTCGGTCGCCGACGCCGAGAGCATCAAGCGCGTCGCGAAGCGGATCGTCGAGACGCGCAAGGCCGGCAACGACGTCGTCGTCGCGGTCAGCGCCATGGGCGACACCACCGACGAGCTGCTCGACCTCGCCGCCGAGGTCACGCCGATGCCCGGCGGCCGCGAGCTCGACATGTTGCTCACCGCGGGCGAGCGCATCAGCATGGCCCTGCTCGCCATGGCCATCCGCAGCCAGGGCGTCGAGGCGCGCTCGTACACCGGCAGCCAGGCGGGCATGATCACCGACGCCCAGCACGGCCGGGCGCGCATCGTCGACGTCACCCCGGGGCGCATCCGCGAGGCCCTCGACGCCGGCTCGGTCGCGATCGTCGCGGGGTTCCAGGGCTTCAACCGCACGACGGGCGACATCACCACGCTCGGCCGCGGCGGGTCCGACACGACGGCGGTGGCGCTCGCCGCCGCCCTCGACGCCGACGTCTGCGAGATCTACACCGACGTCGACGGCGTCTTCACCGCCGACCCCCGCGTCGTGCCGCGGGCCCGCAAGCTCGACCGCATCACCAGCGAGGAGATGCTCGAGCTCGCCGCGGCCGGCTCGAAGGTGCTCTACATCCGAGCCGTCGAGTACGCCCGACGCCACGGCGTCACCCTGCACGTCCGCTCGTCGTTCCACAACGGCGAGGGCACGCTGGTCGTCAACCCGAAAGAGGGAGAGAACGTGGAAGAGCCCATCATCAGCGGCGTCGCCGGCGACCTGAGCGAGGCGAAGGTGACCGTGGTCGGCGTGCCCGACGTGCCCGGCAAGGCCGCGCAGATCTTCCGCACCGTCGCGAAGACGGGCGCGAACATCGACATGATCGTCCAGAACGTCTCGGCCGCCTCGACCAGCCGCACCGACATCTCGTTCACGCTGCCCAAGTCCGAGGGCTCGGTCGTCCTCAACGCCCTCGAGTCGGACCGCGCCGAGATCGGCTTCGAGTCGCTGCAGTACGACGACCAGATCGGCAAGCTCGCCCTCGTCGGCGCCGGCATGCGCACCAACGCCGGGGTCTCGGCGCGCCTCTTCACGGCCCTCTTCGAGGCCGGCATCAACATCGAGATGATCTCGACGAGCGAGATCCGCATCTCGGTCGTCACCCGCGCCGACACCCTGGCCGAGGCCCTGCGGGTCGTGCACACGGCCTTCGACCTCGACGCCGACGTCGAGGCGGTCGTCTGGGGCGGCACCGGTCGCTGACCGGCGACGCGCCCGACGACGAGTCCCCACCACCCACCACCACCCAGGAGCACGAGATGTCTGAAGGTCTGCGCGTCGGCGTGGTCGGCGCCACCGGCCAGGTCGGCAAGGTCATGCGGCGGCTGCTCGACGAGCGGGAGTTCCCGATCGCCGAGATCCGCTTCTTCGCGACGGCCCGTTCGGCCGGCACGACGCTGCCGTTCCGCGGTGTCGACGTCGTCGTCGAGGACGTCGAGACGGCCGACCCGGCCGGCCTCGACATCGCCCTCTTCTCGGCCGGCGCCACGGGCAGCCGCGCCCAGGCCCCCCGCTTCGCCGCGGCCGGCGCGCTCGTCATCGACAACTCGAGCGCCTGGCGGATGGACCCCGAGGTCCCGCTCGTCGTGAGCGAGGTCAACCCGCACGCCATCGACGAGGCGGTCAAGGGCATCGTCGCCAACCCGAACTGCACCACGATGGCCGCGATGCCCGTGCTGAAGGTGCTCGACGCCGAGGCCGGCCTGCAGCGGCTCGTCGTCAGCACCTACCAGGCCGTCAGCGGCAGCGGGCTCGCGGGCGCCGACGAGCTGCTCGGCCAGGCGCGCGCCGCCCTCGCCGGCGACGCGGCGGGCCTCGTCCACGACGGAGGCGCGGTCGAGATGCCGGAGCCCGCCGTCTACGTGCGCCCCATCGCCTTCGACGTCATCCCGCTCGCCGGCTCGATCGTCGACGACGGCCTCGACGAGACCGACGAGGAGAAGAAGCTCCGCAACGAGAGCCGCAAGATCCTCGAGCGTCCCGACCTGCTCGTCAGCGGCACCTGCGTGCGCGTGCCCGTCTTCACGGGCCACTCGCTGTCGATCAACGCCGAGTTCGCCTCGCCGCTGACCGCGGCCCGCGCCCGCGAGCTGCTCGCCGACGCGCCCGGCGTCGTCCTGACCGACGTGCCCACCCCGCTCGAGGCCGCCGGCAAGGACCCGTCGTTCGTCGGGCGCGTCCGGCAGGACGAAGGCGTGCCCGACGACCGCGGCATCGCCCTCTTCATCAGCAACGACAACCTGCGCAAGGGCGCGGCCCTGAACGCGGTGCAGATCGCGGAGATCGTCGCGGCCCGCCGTCTCGCGACGGCCTAGGGTCGCGACCGCGACCGAGGAGGCGCGGGTCGGCGACCGGCGCCTCCTCGGTCGTCGAGACAGGCGGCTCCCGAACCGCGCCCGGCGTGGCTCCGAACCCCCGGCATGACCCGTCTCACGTCCGGCCTCGCCGCCCTCGTCGCCTCCGTCGCCGTGCTGACGGGCTGTGCCGCCCCGGCGGCGGAGCAGCCCGCCGCGTCGCAGTCCGTGCCCGCGGGGGACGGTCCGCTCGTCGCGTTCTACGGCGACTCGTACACGCTCGGGACGGGCGCCTCCGACCCGTCGCTGCGCTGGTCGACGATCATCAGCGAGGAGCGCGGCTGGCGGGAGTACAACCCGAGCGTCAACGGCCTCGGCTTCGTCAACCACCGCACGTCGTTCGAGGGCGGGGACCTGCCCGGCCTCGTCGTCGCCGCCGACCCGGACATCGTGGTCGTCACGATGGGGCTGAACGACTCCTTCTCGTACGACGCCCGGGCCGACGAGATCCACGACCAGATCGGCGCCGACCTCGACCGGATCGCGGGCGCCCTGCCCGACGCGCGCCTCGTCGTCGTCGAGCCGTTCTGGTACACCGACGAGCGCCCCGAGAGCGTCGACGTCATCGCGGGCTGGGTCCACGACGCCGCGCTCGACGTGGGCGCGGACTGGGTGCCCGGGGCCTCGCGCTGGCTCGAGGGGCACCCCGAGTGGATGGCCGCCGACGGGCTGCACCCGAACGACGACGGCTACGCGGAGATGGCCCGGCGCATGGACGCCGAGCTGACCACGCTCGGGCTGTGACGCACCGGACGGCTCGGCCGTCCGGCACCCAGACGCGACGCCTAGACTGCTCCTCGTGACCGAAGCATCGAAGGCAACGAAGCCCGTCGACGTCGCCCTCATCGGGGCCGGCGTCATGAGCGCCACCCTGGGCGCCATGATCAAGCAGCTCGAGCCGACGTGGACGATCCAGGTCTACGAGGCGCTCGGCGACGTGGCACAAGAGTCGAGCAACCCGTGGAACAACGCGGGCACGGGCCACTCGGCCCTCTGCGAGCTCAACTACACGCCCGAGCGCGCCGACGGCTCGATCGACACCAGCAGCGCCGTGAAGGTCAACGAGCAGTTCCAGGTGTCGCGGCAGTTCTGGTCGTTCCTCGTCGCCGAGGGCGCCCTGCCCGAGCCCTCCGCCTTCATCAACTCCACGCCGCACATGAGCTTCGTCTGGGGCGAGGCGAACGTCGAGTACCTGCGCAAGCGGCACGAGGCGCTGCGCGACCACCCGCTGTTCGCGGGCATCGAGTTCAGCACCGACGCCTCCGTCATCCGCACGTGGGCGCCGGCGCTCATCGTCGGCCGCGCGAAGGACCAGCCCATCGCGGCGACGCGCATCGCCGCGGGCACCGACGTCGACTTCGGCAGCCTGACCCGCCTGCTGCTCACCTACCTCGAGGAGAACGAGGCGCGGATCGAGCTCGACCACCGCGTGACGGGGCTGACCAAGCTCGCCGACGGCACCTGGCGCGTCAAGATGCGTCGCCAGGTGGGCGGCACCCCGACGAGCGTCGACGCGCGCTTCGTCTTCGTGGGCGCCGGCGGAGGTGCCCTGCACCTGCTGCAGAAGTCGGGCATCGACGAGATCAAGGGCTTCGGCGGGTTCCCCGTCAGCGGCGAGTTCCTGCGCACGGACGACCCCGCCGTCGTCGCCAAGCACAGCGCAAAGGTGTACGGCAAGGCGGCCGTCGGTTCGCCGCCCATGTCGGTGCCGCACCTCGACACCCGGGTCGTCGACGGTCAGGCGAGCCTCATGTTCGGCCCCTACGCCGGCTTCAGCCCGAAGTTCCTCAAGAACGGGTCGTGGTTCGACCTGTTCGCCTCGATCCGGCCGCACAACCTGTACCCGATGATCCGGGCAGGTCTCGCGAACCTCTCGCTCGTGAAGTACCTGCTGGGCCAGCTGGCCGCCAGCAAGGAGACGAAGTTCGAGTCGCTGCGCGAGTTCATGCCCGACGCCGACCCGGCCGACTGGTACCGCATCACCGCGGGCCAGCGCGTGCAGGTCATCAAGCGCGACGCTAAGAAGGGCGGCGTGCTGCAGTTCGGCACGGAGGTCGTCTCCGCGGCCGACGGCACGATCGCCGGCCTGCTCGGCGCCTCGCCCGGCGCCTCGACCGCGGTGCCGATCATGCTGTCGGTGCTCGAGCGCTGCTTCCCCGAGCGCATCGCCAGCTGGACGCCGACCCTGCGGCGCATGGTGCCGACCTACGGCGATCAGCTCGCCGACGACGAGGCCCGGGCGGCCGCGACCCTCGGGGCGACCGCGGAGGCGCTGCACATCCACGCGTAGCGGTCGCCTCCGTTTGACGCCCGGTCGAACATGTGTTCGACTGTCTCCATGAGATGGAGCGAACAGGCGACGACGACGGCGGACCCGGCCGCGCTGCCCGGTCTCGCGAAGCTGTCGAACCTCGTCGCGTCGGTCACGACGCCCGAGTTCGCGGGCGTGACGTTCCACGAGATCCTCGCCAAGAGCGCGCTCAACCGGGTGCCGGGTAGCGACTCCGCGCTGCCCTTCGGCTGGACGATCAACCCCTATCGCGGCTGCAGCCACGCCTGCGTCTACTGCTTCGCGCGGCCCACGCACGAGTACCTCGACCTCGACGGGGGCGACGACTTCGACAAGCAGATCGTCGTCAAGGTGAACGTGGCCGAGGTGCTCGCCCGAGAGCTGCACCGGCCCAGCTGGCAGGGCCACCCGGTCGCGCTCGGCACCAACACCGACCCCTACCAGCGGGCCGAGGGCAAGTACCGCCTCATGCCGGGCATCATCGCGGCCCTCGCCGACTCCGGCACGCCCTTCAGCATCCTCACCAAGGGCACGTTGCTGCGGCGCGACCTGCCGCTGCTCGTCGAGGCGGCCGAGCACGTGCCCGTCGACATCGCGATGTCGATCGCGATCCACGACGACGAGCTGCAGCAGTCGGTCGAGCCCGGCACCCCGACGACCGCGGCGCGCCTCGCCACCGTCCGCGCGGCGACCGACGCGGGGCTCCGCTGCTCCGTGTTCATGATGCCGGTGCTGCCCTGGCTCACCGACGACCTCGACCACCTGCACCGGGCCCTCGAGGCGGTGCGCGCCTCCGGGGCGACGAGCCTGCTCTACAGCGCCCTGCACCTCAAGCCCGGCGTCAAGGAATGGTGGTTCGCCTGGCTCGAGCGCGAGCACCCCGAGCTCGTCGTCCGCTACCGCGACATGTACGCCTCGAGCACCTACGCGCCGCTGGGGTACCGCAAGTGGCTCGCGGCCCGCATGCGGCCCCTCCTCGCCGAGCACGGCCTCGAGCACGGCACGGCCGATCCGGCCACCGGCTCGACCCGGTCGAGCGCGCTCGACGACGCCGCGACCGCCCGGGGCACGCTGGGCTTCGGCGTCGACGGCCGGCCGCGGTCGCTCATCGCGCACGAGCTGCCGGGGGGTGCGCGGTCGCCGCAGCCGCGCCTCTTCTGAGCGCCCGGCCGGTGGCCGTCGCGTCGTCCCGCCGGTCGGGGCACAACCCGCCGGTCGTGCCACTCGCCTCCGTCGAGGTGGCCCCACATAACGGGGTACAGACGCGGTCCCCGTTCTGCCATGATCGTCGTGCCCGACACGTCGATCGAGAGGGGGCCGCTATGCTGCTCGGCCTCCCCGCGCACCTCGTCCCCCAGACGGTCGGCCGGGCCCTGTCCCGGGCCTGTCACGTCATTGCGAGCGTGGTGCTCGCGAGCGCAGGTCTGCTGCTCATCGTCAACCAGGTCGTCGAGCCCACCTACCTCCTCTGGCCCGCTCTGGCGGCCCTGCTGCCGATGCTCGGCATGCTCTTCGTGGTCGAGCGGTCCCGGTCGACCACCGCCGTCGTCGCGTACCTCGCCATCGGCTCCGCCTGCCTGTACTGGTACGCCGTCACCCTGTTCGCCCAGATCCCCTCCGTGCAGGCGTCGGACGCCTTCTCCCTCTCCCTGCCCAAGATCGCCCTCGTCATGGTGGGGGGCAGCGGCCTGCGCTCCCGCGGCAGCCTGCTCTGGGCCACGGCGGGCTTCGCGCTCGGCGAGGTCGTCACGCAGCTCGCCACGTGGCAGACCGGTGCCTCGCCGCGGGTCGACGTCGCCGTCGCGTTCGCGTGGCTGCTCGTGTCGGGCACCGTGGCGGCCTCGCTGCTGGCGCGCGGGCGGGTGCGCCGGGCCCAGCCGAGCCTGCACCGGGCGGCCTTCGACCAGCAGAAGCAGGCGATCCGCCACGACGTCGAGCAGCAGGCCGCCGCCCTGCTGCACGACACCGTGCTGAACCACCTCTCGTCGATCGCCGCGGGTGGCCCGGGCCGGCTGAGCCCTGCGGCCGCGGCGTCGATGGCCGCAGACCTCGAGGTCCTGGTGGGGCAGGAATGGCTCAGCGACGAGGCCGTGGCCGCGGGCGCCGGTCCGGACGACGGAGGCGACTGGTCCGGCACCGAGCTCGGCCTCGCGGTCGAGCGGGCGAGACAGGGCGGGCTCGAGGTCGGCGTGACGGGCGACGTCCGGGCCCTCGTGGGCCTGAGCCCCGCGGTCTGTCGTGCCCTCGGCCTCGCCGTCGGGCAGTGCCTCACGAACGTCGCCGTGCACAGCGGCGTCGACCGCGCCGAGGTCGTCGTCTACGGCGACGGCACCGACCTCACGGTCATGGTCATCGACGACGGCGTGGGCTTCGACGTCGGCGCCACCGGCCCCGACCGGCTCGGCCTCAAGAACTCGGTCGAGGCCCGGACGGCCCGCGTCGGCGGATCGGCGCAGGTCTGGTCGTCGCCGGGCAGCGGCACCTCGGTGATGATCCGCGTCCCGGTCGGCGGGGCAGAGGCCGTCCAGGTCGCCGACGGGACCCCGCTGACCGGGCCGTCCGCGGGTGCCCCGGTGGTGCTCGACCTGCCCGACGCCGCCGAGGGCCCGGAACGCACCCAGGCCGGGGGTGCGACCTCGTGACCCGCCGCAGCCCCCAACAGGTCGATCCGCTCGGTGCCCTGAGCTCGCGGCCCGTCACCGCCCTGGCCGCCCTGGCCGCGGTCGTCTACGCCGGCGTGTCCACGCTCGCGACGCGGGACGAGATCACGTCGGCGCCCGCCGCGGTGGGCGCCCTCGCGGCGCTGGCGGCCGCGGGCGTCGTGCTCGTGCTCGCGTCCAGCCCGCTCCGGGCTCCCTTCAGCCGCGTCTCCGTCGTCGCGGTG
The DNA here is from genome assembly GCF_011761235.1 of Frigoribacterium faeni. Taxonomy (GTDB): domain Bacteria; phylum Actinomycetota; class Actinomycetes; order Actinomycetales; family Microbacteriaceae; genus Frigoribacterium; species Frigoribacterium faeni_A. Next base: position 865,131 of record NZ_JAAOYW010000001.1, on the reverse strand, counting down.
GTGCTCCTGGGCTCTGTCGCAGTCGTGCTGGCCGCGGTCGGCACGGCGGGTGCGAACTCGATGGTGCGCGACGACTGGGCGCCGCTCGCCGTCGGTCTCGTCCTCGTCGGCTTGGCCCCCTACCGTCCCGCGGTCGACATCGTCGCAGCCGGCGCCGTGACCTCTGTCGTCGTGGCCGCGGTCGTCGTCGCGGAGAGCGCGTCGTTCGTCACCCACGTCCCGGTCCTGGCGTTCGTCGTGGTCGCCGTCACGCCCGTCGTGGCCCTGTCGCTGGCCGGCGCCTCGTTCTCGGCCGCCTTCACGACGCTGGTCGAGCGCTGGATCGCAGGCGCCTCCTCGGCTCGTCAGGCGAGCGCGGAGGAGTTCCGCTCGAGCGTGGTCCGCAGCGTGCAGCAGGACAGGGTGACCATCCTCAACCGCGACGTCGTGCCGTTCTTCGGGCAGGTGGTCGCCGCCGGCGTGGTCACCGAGGCCGACGTCGAGCGGGCCCGCCGCATCAGCGCCGACCTGCGCGGCACGATGGTGGCGGAGGCCGACCGCAGCTGGCTCGAGCAGGTGCTGGCCGACCCGGTCACCCGGGTGTCCGGCGTCGTCGTCGACCCCGACCGCGCGGCCGGCCGCATGACCGCCGCTCACCGCACCTCGCTCCGGGCGCTGCTCGTGGCGTTCGGCGAGACCGACGCCGTCCGGGCCGACACCGTCCGGGTCGAGCTCGACACCGAGGAGGAGCGGGTCGAGGCGCGCATCAGCGTCGCGACCGCCTCCTCCGAGACCGCCGTCCGGCACCGTCTCGCCCCCTATTTCGCCGTCGTGCGGATCGTCTTCGACGACCTGCAGGTCGATCCGGCCCCGCCCCTCCTGACACTAAGGTTTTCTTATGACCAGCACTGAACCGACCGGTCGCTCGTCCCTGCGCTCGGGCCCCGGGCGTCCCGCCGCCCCCTCGTGGAGCACCGTGGGGCCGGGCGCCGAGGGCCCCGCCACCCGCCGGGTGCGTCTGGCGATCCTCGACGACCACGAGGTGCTGCTCGACAGCCTCTCGAGCTGGATCAACGTCAACGCGTACGACTTCGACCTCGTGCTGACGGCCCACACGTGGCTGCAGCTGGTGCACAGCGACAACTTCCCGACCGACCTCGTGTTCCTCGACTTCCAGCTGAAGGAGCCGGTGTCGATCGAGGCCCGGGTCCGCACCTGCCGTGCCGCCGGCGCGAAGGTGGTCGTCCTGTCGAGCCTCGACACCCGCGAGTCGCGCGAGCGCGCCCTCGACGCCGGGGCGTCCGCGTTCCTCTCGAAGGCGCTGCCCATGCGCGAGGTGATGGACGCGGCACGACAGGTGATGGGCGTCGCCCGTGACGCGTCGCCGCAGCGCGACTGGCGCCCCCTGCCCGTGGGCGCGGCGAACCAGAGCCGGCCGAAGCTGAGCGCGGGGGAGTCGGAGGCGTTCCGGCTCTACGTGTCCGGCTTCAGCACGAACGAGGTCGCGGCGCAGATGAACGTGCAGTACGAGACCGCGAAGACGTACCTGCGTCGGGTGCGCGAGAAGTACGCCAAGGCGAACCGGCCCGCGAGCAAGAAGTCCGAGCTGATCCGTCGTGCGGCGGAGGACGGCTACCTGCAGTAGTGGCGAAGCTGTACTTCCGCTACGGGGCCATGAACAGCGGCAAGAGCACGGCCCTGCTGCAGGCCGCCTACAACTACGAGGAGCGCGGGCAGCGGGTGCTGCTGGCGAAGCCGCAGGTCGACACGAAGGGCGACGACGCCGTCGTGTCCCGGCTCGGCGTCACGCGTCCCGTCGACGTGACCTTCGGCCCCGACGACGACGTCCGTGAGGTGTTCTGCGCCTCGCGGCGTCGGGTGCTCGACGAGACCGGCACCGACCTCTCGTGCCTCTTGGTCGACGAGGTGCAGTTCCTGACGCCGGGCCAGGTCGACGACCTGCTCCGCATCGCGGTGCTCGAGGGCGTCCCCGTGCTGGCCTACGGCATCCGCACCGACTTCAGGACGGTGGCGTTCCCCGGCAGCCGCCGGCTGCTCGAGGTGGCCCACTCGCTCGAGGAGCTCAAGACCATCTGCCGGTGCGGTCGCAAGGCGGTGTTCAACGCCCGCAAGGTGGGCGACAGGTTCGTGTTCGACGGTGACCAGGTCGCGATCGACGGTCGTGAGGTCACCTACGAGTCGCTCTGCGGCGCCTGCTACCTCGCCGAGAGCGACGGCCGCCTGGCCTGACCCCAGGCCCGCCACGGCCGCCCTGGCCCCTCTCCGGCCGTGCCCTGCGGTCCGGGCGGGAACCACCCCGCCGACAGGCACACGTTCGCGGGGGCGGGCGGGGACCGCCCTGCCGACAGGCACGAGAGAAATGGCCGGACCCGAGGGACCGGCCATTTTCGCGGGGCCGGCAGGGACCGCCCCGCCGACAAGCACAAGAGAAATGGCCGGACCCGTAGGGTCCAGCCATCGGTGCGGGGCGGGCGGGGACCGCCCCGCCGACAAGCACAAGAAAAATGGCCGGACCCAAGGGTCCGGCCATTTGGCGCGGGGCGGGCGGGGACCGCCCCGCCAAAGGACACAAGAGAAATGGCCGGACCCAAAGGTCCGGCCATTTCTCGTCGGGGTAGCGGGATTCGAACCCACGACCTCCTCGTCCCGAACGAGGCGCGCTACCAAGCTGCGCCACACCCCGAGGTGTCGCCCGGCCCGGGGGCCGAGTGGAGCAACCTGACAAGGATAGCGGATGTTTCGCCCCGCTCGCACCACCTGGCCGCCAGCCTGCGGTCAGGCGGTGAGGGTCACCAGCACGGCCTCGGGGCGGCAGTCGAACCTGACGGGCGCGTAGATCGACGTGCCCAGGCCGGCGGAGATCTCGAGGTGCGCCGTCTTGCGGGCGTGGCTCCACGAGCTGAGCCCGCTGACCTTGCCCCGGGGCACGTCGCAGTTGGTGACGAGGGCTCCGTAGCCGGGCACGCGCACCTGCCCGCCGTGGGTGTGGCCGCCGAAGATGATGTCGGCCCCGTTGTTCACGAACGAGTTGAGGACCCTCTGGTAGGGCGCGTGCGTGACCCCGATGCTGATGGGGTCGGGCCCGCGACGGTCGTCGTGCCACCGGACGTTCTCGCGGAGGTCGTCGAGGGCGCCGGGGAGGCGGTCGAGGCGGTCCCAGCCCCGGTGAGCGTCGTTGACGCCGAAGAGCTCGAGGCGGGATCCCCGCATCTCGATGGCCCGGGCCGTGTTGTTGAGGTCGAGCCAGCCGAGGTCGGCGAAGAAGGACTCCATGCGGCCGATGTCGAGCGGGGTCGGCGCCTGTCGGATCGTGCTGGGGCCGCCGAAGTACGTGAACGGGTTCTTCGGGACGGGGCCGTAGTAGTCGTTGGACCCGTTGACGAACACCCCGGGGATGCCGCGGAACGGCTCGAGCGTGCGCTCGAGGGCCCCGTGGGCATCGACGTGGCCGATGTTGTCGCCGGTGTTCACGATCAGGTCGGGCTCGTAGACCGCGAGGCCCCGGATCCACTCCTGCTTCTCGGTCTGCCACGGGGCGAGGTGGAGGTCGCTGAGGTGCAGGATCGTGAGGGGACGGGACCCGGCCTCGAGGACGCTGAGGACCTCGTGCCGCACGGTGAACCGGTTCCGCTCGACCATGGTGCCCCAGGCGAGGGCACCCAGGCCGACGGCCGCGCCCGCCAGAGCGGTCGCGGCCGTGGCCCTGCCGAGGGGGAGGGGCGTCACTTGCAGTTCCCGGGGTCGCCGCCCTGCTCGTCGCCGTAGAGGGTCAGCCCGACGGCGGAGTCCTTCGCGGCGCTCGTGCCCGGAGCGGGATCGGTGCCGGCGACGCGGCACTGGTTCTTGCCGTCGCCCGGGGCGAAGCCGGCGATGCCCACCTTGTCCGGCGAGAACCCGGCCGCGGCGATCGCCGTCTTGGCGTTGGCGACGGTCTGCCCGCTGACGTCCGGCACGGCGGCGGCGCCGGAGCCGTCGCTCGTGAAGACCTTCACGGTGGAGCCCTTCGAGACGACCGTGCCCGGCGTGGGGTCGGTGCCGACGACCTGGCCCGCCGGCAGTGACGAGGCCTGGGTGCCGCCGTCGGCGTAGTCGAGCTTCAGGTTGTCGAGCATCGTCTGCGCGGCCTCGACGCTGCTGCCGCCCAGCTCGGGCACGGAGACGCCTGAGCCACGCGCGATCGAGGAGTCGGGCTTGGGGAAGGCCGTGCCCGGGTAGACGGTGTTGTTGACGGTCTGCACGGCCTTGAACAGGTCGGCACGCGTGGTGGCGTAGCGGCCGCCGGTGTTCGGCGACCCGTAGCTGCGCAGGCTGACCTTCTTGCCGTCCCAGTTGCCCTGCCAGACGGCCGTCGCGAGCTTCGTGGTCGCCCCGACGATCCAGATCTGGTCCTTGTCGTCGGTCGTGCCCGTCTTGCCGATCTCGGGGTAGCCGTCACGGGGGAGCGCGTTCGGGGCGGTGCCCACCGTCCACAGGCCGGACATGGCCACGGCGGCGGCCGCGGCGACCTGGGGCTCGATGGCCTGGGTGCACTGCTGCGGCTGTCCGCCGAGCTGGTTGCCGTCGTCGTCGACGATGTTGTCGACCACGATGGGCGAGCAGTACTTGCCCCCGGCGGCGATGGCGGCGTAGGCGGTCGCCATCGTGAGCGGCGCGACCTCGTTCGACCCGAGGATCGACGACGGGTTGATGTACTCGACCTCGCGACCGTCGGCACGGTGGAAGCCGAGACGCTGGGCGACCCCGGCGATGTCCTTCAGGTCGAGCTTGGACGCCATGGCCGCGTACGCGGTGTTCATCGACTTGGCGGTCGCGGTCGTGACCTGCATGTTGCCCGGCCTCTCGCCCGCGTCGTTCTTGGGCGCCCATCCGCCCGTGCGGTCGCCGCCGGCGGTGAGGTAGAACGTGCGCGGCGTCGCGTTGACCGACTCGTAGATGCCGTGCCCCTGCTCGATCCAGTCGATGAGGGTGAACGGCTTGTAGGTCGAGCCGGGCTGGAACCCGCCGGACCCGCCGTAGTCCTTGTCGGTGCTGAAGTTGATCGAGGTCTGCGTGCGGTCTCCCGTGTCGATCTCGGAGAACGTGGTGTTCTGCGTCATGACGACGACCCGGCCGGTGCCCGCCTCGACGGAGTCGACGGCGCTGCCGAGCTTCAGGCGCGTCTCGGTGGCCGGAGCCCACTTGTCGAGCTGCAGCTTGGCGTTGGCGGTCAGGTCGAGGTTGAGCGTCGTGTAGACGTTGAGCCCGCCGGTGTTCCAGCGGGCGGTCCGCTCTTCTTCGGTGGCGCCGAGCACGGTGAGGTTCTTGATGTTCTTCTTGACGAAGTCGCAGAAGTACTGGGCGCCCGAGGCCGTGACGGCGGCGCAGCCCTGGGTCGGGGGCGTCAGGTGGACGTAGCCCGCGATGTCGGTCGCCAGCGACGCCTGCTCCTGGGCCTGGTCGATGAAGCCCTCGGCGTACATCGCCTTGAGGATGACGTCGCGCCGGGCCTTGTTGCCCTCGTACTTCTCAGGGGTCGAGAGGTTGCGGGTGTCCGGGTACTGCACGATCGCGATGAGGCTCGCGGCCTCTTCGGTCGTGAGGTCGGAGGCGTTCTTGTTGAAGTAGTGCTGCGACGCGGCCTGCACGCCGTAGGTCTGGTCGCCGAAGTAGGCGATGTTGAGGTACGCGAGGAGGATCTCGTCCTTCGTGTACTTCTTCTCGAGCCCGATGGCGAACTTCATCTCTTCGAGCTTGCGGTCGATCGTGGTCTTGATCGCCTCGTCGTAGGCCGCCTCCTTCTCGGCCGGGTCGGCGATGAGCTGCGACTGCGCGATGCGGATGTTGCGCACCAGCTGCATGGTCAGCGTCGAGCCGCCGCCGCTGGCGCCGAGCTCGCCGCCGCCGACGGAGCCGACCGCCGCGCGGACGAGCGAGGTGACGTCGACCCCGCCGTGCTCGTAGAAGCGGCGGTCCTCGCCCGCGACCACGGCGTCCTTCAGGGACTGGGAGACCTGGTCCCACTCGAGCTCGACGCGGTTCTCGCTGTAGAGCGTCGCGAAGGGGACGTCCTGCCCGCCCTGCTTGGCGTACAGCGTGTTGCGCTGCTGGAGCTTGCCGATCTCGATGTACTCGGGGATCGACTCGAAGACCCCGATGGTGCTCGACGCCGTCATGCCGGCGACGGCGATGGCCGGGGTGACCCCGATGGTGACCAGGAGGCCGGCCAGGACGCTGAAGCCGATGAACCCGAAGAGCGCCCCGAGGACGGACGTGGGCTTCGATTTTTGGGCAGACATAGGATCAGGGTAAGTGACACCGCTGACATCCGAGCTGACAGGAAACACAAATGGTCCTTTGGGAGTACACGACCACGCCGCTCTTGGTGCACAACAGCACCGCGATCCTGAACAACTGGGGGAGCGAGGGCTGGGAGCTGGTGCAGGTCACGCAGGGGCCGGAGGGCGGCCCGGTCGCCTGGCTCAAGCGCCCCCGGCAGGAGGCCTAGTGCCCCGCGTCGCCGACCGGCTCGCCGAGCTCGGGCTCGCGCTGCCCGCCGTCGCCGCGCCCGCGGGCGTCTACGTGCCTGCCGTGCGCGTCGGGACGACCGTCTGGACCGCGGGCCAGCTGCCCTTCGTCGAGGGGGTGCTGCCCGAGACCGGCAAGGTCGGCGAGGGCGAGGGGCTCGTCGCCCCCGCCCGGGCACGGGAGCTCGCCGCGACCTGCGTCCTCAACGCCCTGGCGGCGGCGGCCGGCGTGCTCGGGTCGCTCGACGACGTGGTCCGCGTCGTGAAGGTGACGGGGTTCGTCGCCTCCGACCCTGCCTTCTCCGGCCAGCCCGGGGTCCTCAACGGCGCCTCCGAGCTGCTCGGCGAGGTCTTCGGCGACTCGGGCGTCCACGCGCGCAGCGCCGTGGGCGTGGCCGTGCTCCCCCTCGACTCTCCCGTCGAGGTCGAGCTCGTGCTCGAGGTGTCGCCGCTCGCCTGACGCCCCTCCGGGCGGCTCAGCGCACCTCGGCCGAGATGACGGTCATGACGGCCGAGTCGGCGAGCGTCGTCGTGTCGCCGACCTCGCGGCCCTCCGCGACGTCGCGGAGCAGTCGCCGCAGGATCTTGCCGGAGCGCGTCTTGGGCAGCTCGTCCACGAGCACGATCGACCGGGGCCGGGCGATGGCGCCGATCTGCTGCGCGACGTGCGCCTTCAGGGCGACCGCCGCCTCCTCGGGGGTGACGCTCCCCTTCTTCTTGTCGCGGAGCACGACGAAGGCGACGACGGCCTGGCACGTTGCTGTTGCACTATGTGTAAGCATTGGGTCGACAAATAGGAGCAATTGTCATGGTCGTGACGCAGAAGGCTGCCATCTACGCACGCATCAGTGATGATCGAGAAGGAGACGGGGTAGGCGTCGAGCGGCAAGAACAAGACTGCCGTGAGGGGCTGAGTTTGTAATTGACATGGGTGTGCTTCCGTTGGGTTAGGCAGCTCGAAGTGCGTTTCAAGCGGCGTCGATTTGATGTGAGCCACATCGTCGGTCGGTACGGTCGTCGTGTGTCCCGCAGCCTTTCGGCCGTCAGGCTGCGACAGGCCGACTGGTGGACGGTCGTTAGGCTGACGTCGTGGCACTAGAGAACGAGCGGTATGTACTTGCCCTGTGTAACGAGGCCCTGGGTGTCGCGGGCGAACGGCAGCGAACCTTCGACTGGTTGCTCGGTGACGAATCCGCGAAGACAGGTCGTCGCATGCCGCTCCCGGTGGACGCCTATAGGCCGACGCTTGGGCTCGTTGTTGAATTCCACGAGAAACAGCACACTGAGGCCGTCGCCCACTTTGACAAGCCGCACCGCATGACCGTTTCCGGCGTCCATCGGGGCGTGCAGCGCAGGATCTACGACGACCGACGCCGCGACCTGATGCCCAAGCATGGCCTTACGCTCGTAGTCATCCCGATAAGTGACTTCACGGTTGAAGGGCGGTTCATCGTGCAGGACCACAAGGTCGACCTGGCGGTCGTTCGCATAGCCCTCAACGAAGTGTCCGAGCCTAGCGACCGCCCACTTGGCGCCTGATGCTGGGCTCGGGGGGCGGCGTGTTGCGCCTGCGTGCACTCAACTCGTTGCGTCAGTTGGTAAAGAGATGACAAAAGGTCTAAAGCGGTATCAGGATTACATCTCGCTGATTCGGCGCTACGACCGAGATGAACTGCTTTACGGTCTGTCACAGAGTTGTCTGGGCTGGGATGGTAGCCCTTTCGAGGAGGACGCGGAAACGGTCGCAAAAGAAGTTTTGCCGTGGAACGTGGCCGGTGCAGCTGCCGTGGCCATAACGCGTGGCACTAGAGGTGGTAAGCGCCCCACGTTAACGGACGTCAAGCGCATTACCCATGAGTTCTCTCGTATCCAGACTCCTCAGCAACTCGACGAACTGCAGGGCACGTTCGGGTTAATGTTGAGGTGGGCGTACGAGCAGTGGCCCTACAACCGCATCAGTAAGCACGACTGGGCAAGGTGCGTCGCTCTCTTCGTCGATACAGACCTTCCGATCAACTACACACCCGAGGCGATGAAGCCGGGGTGGCAAGAAGAACTCTTTGGTACCACCATTGAGACCTTCGTGTCCGTCGGGGCAATTCTGTGGGCGGCTACGAACCGAGGCTCTCGCTTCCCATTTCCGTGGTCAGACGAGCTCGCAAGAATGCGGGACTTGCTCGGTGGCCAAAAGCAGTTTGATGCAGTCGTTGTGAGAAACTTCGCCACCGACATCTCGGGATTCAAGAAGGCGCGAATTGCGGCGCTCGCTCAAGGAAAAGACAGCCCGGGGAGCCAGTTCATCAGGGAACCGTTTGCCTATAATCCGCTTCTAGCTACACCCCTTGTCGGTGGTGTCCTCCCCGGCGAATGGATCGCTCCCTGCCCCCCGGCCCTGAATCTAAAGGTCTCGCCGGCGGGCATCGTTTATGCGGGCGTCGCCAAGTGGTCGACAGGGTTTTTTCACGACCTCGGCTACCTGTTTGAGCAGTACATCGGACGCCAACTGCGACAAGGCAAAGATTTCGTTGTCCGCCCAGAGATCACCTACGGCAAGGAAGAAAAGAAGACCATCGACTGGTTCGTGGTCACGCCGGAGGCGGTGTTCTTGATCGAGTGCAAGAGCGTCCTCCCGAGTCAGGCAATCAAGGAAGGGTTATACGCTCACGAGGAAGCGCACGAGCAAGCCCTGATGAAGGGAGTTCGACAACTTAACGCGACCTACAGCTTGGTCGCGAAAAGACATCCTGCCGTACAGTTCCTTCCGCGAGATCGCCCAATCATTGGGCTCCTCGTGACGCTGGGAATGTTTGATCTGGTCGATCAGAATTTTGTAAAGGATCTCCTGCCCCCGGCTGATTTCCCGCTTGCCATTGTTCCGTCTCACTTCGTTGAATCCGTCGCCACCACTGAACGCGAAGAACTCGCAGCCCTCGTCGGATCAGCGTCTGAGTTCACCGACCCCAGGAACTTCATCGCCCATCGAGATTGGCAGGAGGGACGCTCACACGGGCCTAACGCTATCCTCGAGGACGCCTACGACCGTCTCGTTATCGTCTCGTTTGCGCAAGAACACGGCATTGACACTTGACCTGATTGGCAAAAGCGAGTGGTCTGTATGGGCCATAGTGCCCGATAATCGGCGGCAATTTGTCAAGGCGACACTTTGCCCATAATTAGCGGCCTGATGGAGCACGATTAAGGTTGGCCGTTCAGCTTCAAAATGGCATCGAAGAAGACTTTCTTCAACTCTGAGCCTTTGAAAATCTGATCACGAGCAGTCTTACCGTCGTCGAGGGACGCGACCGCGGCATCGAGCATGCTGTGGAGCATGTCCAGCTCAACAATGGTCGGCCTTGCCTTGATCTGCTTTACACTCACGGCCGCGGAAAAAGTCGACAGTGACTTGAGGCCGACCGAGCGAATGACGTGCCCGGAGGCCAAATAGAATCGTGCATTTGTAGCGGTGTCAGCATGACTTTTGCCGGTACCGCTTTGCAGGTAAGACTCCACAGCCTCCAAAACGGTGAGCGACTTTTCGTAGAGCAGCTCTGGGAGTTGCTGGTCGAAAACTCTGCCAAAGCCAGCTTTCGTTGACAATTGCGTAGCCGGCCGCGCCCTCGCCGTATCGGGAACCAACAGATGAACAGCCATCATGGCTTGCGCGAGTTCCGTTACGCTGCGCACCTTGCTCGCGGGGGGTTTCGGCTGGGTGTTCCTGTACTGGTAACGCCGACGCTCGTAGTACCAACCCTTCGAACGGAGGTATCGCTCAAGACGTATTTGCAGGTCGTCATTTGCGTGCAGCTGGAGGCTATTCACCGTCGTCTGATTGTTGGTTCCAGTTATAACAGCTTCTCTGATTTCCGGTTCAGGCGCCTTAATGACCCTGACTAAAAGCGACTGACTGAGTCGTTTCTTCGTTATCTTCTTTTCAACCGCGAAGGCATGCACCACGTTTGAGGTCTGTAAGCCGTTGACAATCAGAGGGTTAGTCAGAACCCATTTCGTCTCGCTCGGATCGCTGGTTTCGTCGGCGATGATGGTGATTCCGTTGTTCAGCCACCAAAAGGCTGACTTATCGTCGGCGGCCAGAGTCTCACCGATCGCCGCGTTGACCCGGGCGGTTTTACCGGCGAAGTCCCGCACGTTGACCGCGAACATCTCCTCGCGGATTGCCTCAGACCGGGGGCGGCGCAAGAACTTGGCGTAGTCACGCACGCGCACCAGCCCGACCAGCGCGTGTCCATCTCTAACTGGAGCCTTAGCAAACTCCAGGGTTACATCAAAGTCACTGCTCTGCGCGTCCAAATCATTGATGCGCTCCGCGCCGACGTATTCAACCTTGACTTTGGTTCTAGTTGGCAGCTTGTCTTTCAGGAATTTTTCGAGCAGACCACGCTTCGTAACGCGGTACTGGTCGATGTCTTTCTTCTTGGCAAAGCACACGTAGCTGACTTCAAAGGTGACATCCGGGGTCAGCGGAACCAGCTTCCGCTGGAGCTTTCGAAGGGTCTGCGCCGCCTCGATAACGTCCTCATTGAGCGGAAACTCGCGAAGCTTTTGCACAGATACGGACGCGTCCATCATTAGTTGGAGCGCGTCCCGAATCTTAGGGAACACTTCGCTGTCCCATTTATCCACATTCTTGGACTGCACCACAACGATGTCGAGAGGAACACCTTTTTGAAGGCCATCCAAGCTGGCCTTGCGATTTGTCAGGCGAACGGACCCGCTGCCCACGAACTCAGTCTTGTTCAGCAGGATCATGACCGAGTCGAGGCCGCCGTCACCCCCCTCGCCCACAATGCTCTGTCTAACTACCTCCGCACTTACCCCCAGCTGCTTCGTGACGAGGTGAGTCGCGTAGTACTCGAAGGCTTTATCTTCTGAGAGGGCAGGGTAGTTTGCCTTGCGGTAGTCGTTAAAGGCGTGCTTCGCCATGGCCTGGTCAGCGCTGAGGGTCATGACAGGACTGTAGCGGCCCAGAGGGATTCACTGTGGCTACTCCGACGCGCGGGACACGGGACGCGTGGCGCGTGAGACCATCACGGTGTGACAATTACGGATCAGTCCCGGAAGATGTTGTGGGGTAGAGCTCATGACAGATGTGCCATGTGCAAGCAGCCCCTGACCGAATCGGACGAGCGTGGTGGCCTCGTCCTGGGTGAGGAAGCGCACATCGTCGCGCGGAGCATCAACGGGCCTCGGGGTGCAGATGGATCACGGGAGAACGTGGACGGGTACGAGAACCTGATTCTGCTCTGCGCAACGGACCACAAGCGCATAGATTCACTTCCGACTCGGTACCCTGTTGCGTGGCTTCTAGCCAAGAAGGCCGCTCACGAAAAATGGGCGGAGGACAAATTGTCCGAAGGTCGTCAGCGCGTAGTGGCCAACGATGATGAAAGCTCCATTTCTATGGTTCCGCTGATTACGGGCGAGGCCGTCTGGAGCGTCGTAGCCAGCGCGCACATGTTCATGATGCGTTCTGCCGAGGGCGACGATGATAGAGCTGCTTCAGATGCTGCCGATAAATTTCTGTCGCTTGCGAAGGATTACGGGGAGATCGCCGACACGGTTCAGGAGGCGGGCTTCGGCGTTATTCGGGATGCTCAGCGCGTCCTGGATGAGGCCATCTCGGACCTCTGGGATCACAAGCTATTCGTTTATGGCCGGAGACTTAGCCGAAGGATCGTAGGTGGACGTGGCCCGGACATGCCCATCCAAGTCGCCAGCATCGCCGTCCTTCACGAAGACGAGCTGAGGAAAATACAGGACGAAACCCCAAGCCCAGGTTGCGAGGGGGATTCGGCGCTCTAGTGGAGGTTTCCGGCTTCCGCGCTGATGCGGTGGTGCCCCGTTTGCTTGCTGACCCGCCATCGGCCAATTCTGCACTATCGCCGCCCACTATGACCCTGTCATGATGAGGCAGACGCTGGATATCGAGGGTGAACGGGGCGCCATGTCTGGCCTCGCGAAGGCGTTGACGTTGCCCTCACGAGTCCATCCAAGCTAACGGGGGAAAAGTGGCAACAAGGTCGATGTCTATCTACGCCTTAAAGTCCGGCATGACGGTCGAGGGGGCCCTTCGATCAGATCATGACTATCAGGAGACAACAGAACATTCCAGCTCGATTCCGGGTCTTAGGGTGTTCATCAAGCCCGCGACGCAGGACGCCCCCTGGTGGAAGGACTACCTGTCCCTAGACGCGAAGCTCCTTCAAGGTTCCAATTCGGCAGCTGCCTTTGTTCCGTCCGGGAAGCGTCTAATGGTTTTGACGTTTGGTTCCGGTCAATTCTTGCTCCGGGATGAGGCTTATGAACATGACTTTGGAACTCGAGTTGTCCTGAATGCTGTTGACCCACGCAAGCTGAAGAGTACTGAAACCCTCGACCCAGATTCTTCTCAGAGGCGCCGTACCCAGATTCCATACGACGGCGACTTGGCTCTCTTAAGCTTTGCGGGAGATGCGTCCGTATTGAAGAGCCTTACCGGTAAGGCTCGACCGAAATACAATGATCTAGTTCGGAGCGTGACTGGATCGAGTAGCTTGCGCATCACGACCCCAGCGCAACCAGAGGATGTCGCAAAGCTTCTCTCAAGGTTGCACAAACTGTACAAGTCAGATGCATACTTGAAGACTTTTCCTGGTGTGGCAAAGATTCGCCCAGTCACGGATCCTCAAACGATATCTGCTCTGGACATGAAGCTTGCGGAAGCAATTTTTGACGTGACTGCGCCTGTAGTTTTGACGGTGCCGGACATTTTGGACTACCGCGATGAGACGTTTGTGCAGTTTGCAGGTCAAGGTCGAAGCGATGTCCACGATGACGTCTACGTCAAGCACTATCGAGAGTACCTAGAGTCGCACCAAGTCGATAAGGATTCTCTAACGGTTGATGGTCTCAAACACGACTACTTAGTACTTCTCGATGGAGATATGAAGCAGCGCCAACGTTGGTCGATATACAGGTCGCTCGTTTTTGAGGTTTCCGATAACGAGGACTACACGTACCACTTTAGTGACGGCTCCTGGTTCAAGGTGGCCGCTGATCTACTTGTTTCTCTGCGGGAATACATCGATCCCTTTTTCATCGATGCGAACCTACCTGAGCACAAATGGTCCTCGGAGGGTGCGTACAACGAGAAGGTAAGTGGGCTGACCAAGTCTGTCTGTCTCGACAAGACAAATGTCAGTCCCAAGGGGCAGTCAGCTATTGAGCCGTGCGACATTTTAAGGGTAACTGGAGACGTCCCCGAATTCATCCATGTCAAAATCGGAACGAGTTCGGCGAACTTGAGCCATCTGTTCAATCAGGCTGCGAACTCGGCAGAACTGTTGCGTACAACCCCTGAAGCTCGCGAGAAGCTCCACAAACTAGTTGAGAAGAAATCTGATACCAGTACGGCGGCGAAAGTATCGGCCGCTGTCAAGGAGGACCGTTTCTCGATCGCCATCGCCATTGTTAGTCACAAGCGCACACCTGAGAAAAAGTCCGACAATCTGCCTATTTTCTCGAGAATCTCTTTGCGGCGCGCCCTGCGCGCTTTGGAGGCCATGCGAGTTGACGTAGGAGTGCAGATGGTTCCGGACGCCACTGACCGGAGTGGAAAAAAGAAGCCTCAAAAGTCTCGGACGCCTAAAGGCACTTGAGGGGCCATGAGCCACTTGCACTAACTGCTTCGCGATGACAGTCTTCTCTCAGCCGTGCAAAGCCTCTACGTGACGGCTGTGAAGCTCATGGCCGCGCGTCCCGCCGCCTTGAACTTTTTGGCCACGGTAGAGGACTCGCCGCAGACGGGCTCAATTGCCACGCACTTGAGCCTCCAACTTGCTCATGACCATGGTGTCCGCCAACGTCGTGGTGTCCCCGACCTCGCGACCTTCCGCAACGTCGCGTAGGAGCCGACGCATGATCTTGCCCGATCGTGTCTTTGGAAGTTCGCCGACGATGTAGATGTCCCGCGGACGGGCAATGGCACCGATGGACCTTGTGACCCACGCCCGCAACTCGCGCACCATCGCTTCCTTGCCTTCAGGTTGAAGGGTCACAGAATCGCGGATACATACGAAGGCGACGACGGCCTGGCCCGTGGTCTCGTCGGCGGCGCCGACGACCGCGGACTCGGCGACGATCGGGTGGGAGACGAGCGCCGACTCGATCTCCGCCGTCGACAGGCGGTGGCCCGACACGTTCATGACGTCGTCGACGCGGCCCAGCAGCCAGACGTCGCCGTCCTCGTCGCGGCGGGCGCCGTCGCCGGCGAAGTAGCGGTCGCCGAAGCGGCTCCAGTACGTCTCGGCGTACCGGTCGGGGTCGCCCCAGATGCCGCGCAGCATCGACGGCCAGGGCTCGGACACGACGAGCAGCCCGCTCTCCCCGTCGGCGACCGGCGTGCCGAGGTCGTCGACCACGTCGACCGCGATCCCCGGCAGCGGCGTCTGGGCCGCGCCCGGCTTCGTCGCGGTGACGCCCGGCAGCGGCGAGATCATGATCGCCCCGGTCTCGGTCTGCCACCACGTGTCGACGATCGGCGTGCGACCGCCGCCGACGACCTCGCGGTACCAGAGCCACGCCTCGGGGTTGATCGGCTCGCCGACGGAGCCCAGCAGCCGGAGCGACGACAGGTCGCGCGCCTGGGGGATCTCGCGGCCGGCCTTCATGAAGCCCCGGATGGCGGTGGGCGCCGTGTAGAGCACCGTGACGCCGTACTTCTCGACGACGTCCCACCAGCGACCGGGCGCGGGGGAGTCGGGCGTGCCCTCGTAGAGCACCTGCGTGGCGCCGTTGGCGAGCGGGCCGTAGACGACGTAGCTGTGGCCCGTGATCCAGCCGACGTCGGCCGTGCACCACCACACGTCGCTCTCCGGCCGCAGGTCGAAGACCGTCGCGTGGGTGGTGGCGACCTGCGTGAGGTACCCGCCGGAGGTGTGCAGGATCCCCTTGGGCTTGCCGGTGGTGCCGCTCGTGTACAGGATGAACAGCGGGTGCTCCGCCTCGAAGGCCTCGGGCTCGTGCACGTCGGACACGCCCTCGAGCGCCTCGTGCCACCAGTGGTCGCGTCCCTCGGTCCAGTCGACGTCGTTGCCGCCGCGTCGGACGACGAGCACGTCCCGGACGCTCGACTCGCCGCCGACGGCGAGGGCGGCGTCGACGGCCGGCTTGAGGGGGGCCACGGCGCCCTTGCGCCACCCGCCGTCGGCCGTGACGACGAGCACGGCCTGGGCGTCGTCGATGCGGGCGCGCAGGCTCTCGCCGCTGAAGCCGCCGAAGACGACGCTGTGCACGGCGCCCAGCCGGGCCACGGCGAGCATGGCGACGACCGCCTCCGGCACCTGGGGCAGGTAGATCACGACGCGGTCGCCGGCGACCACGCCCATCGACGCGAGCAGGTTGGCGGCACGGCTGACGTCGCGCGTCAGCTCCGCGTAGGTCACCGAGCGGCTGTCGCCCGGCTCGCCCTCCCAGTGCAGGGCGACGCGGTCGCCGTGGCCTGCCTCGACGTGGCGGTCGAGGCAGTTGTAGGCGACGTTGAGGCGGCCGTCGGCGAACCAGCGGGCGACCGGCGCCCCCGACCAGTCGAGGGTCTCGGTGGGCTCGACGTGCCAGGACAGCCGCTGCCGGGCCTGGTCCCCCCAGAAGCGCAGGCGGTCGGCCGCGGCGGACTCGACGAAGTCGGTCCCGGCCACGGCGCGGGCGGCGAAGTCGGCGGACGGGGGGAACACGGCTGCGGGCGAGTCCGCGCCTCGCTCGTGCTCGGCCACGGGCCTGGTGGGGGTGTCCTGGCGGTCGACCATCGTCGTCCTCTCGCGTCGTTGCGGTTGACGGGCGCCTTCGCCCGCCAGCGAGACTACAACGGGCCACGAGGGCGGCTCGCGGCGGCGCCCCCGGCGGGCGCTTGTCCGGAGAGCGAAGTGGCCGGCCCGTGCCGAGGCCCTGTGCTGGCACTCGTCGACTCGTCTGGGGTACACTCGACGAGTCCGGGTTCATCCCCGGTGTGCAGCGCGAGCGATTCCCCCCGATCCCGCGCTGCCGTGGCGGCACCAGTTCCCCCCAACTGGTGCCGCCCCTCTCGTTTAACCCCGCTTCCTGCGCGCGGCCACCCGGGTGATCCCTCCCCAGGTGCTCGGATCGTGCCCCTCGATCCCCGGTGTGGACAGCCCTGTCTGTGACGACGGGGTCGTCGCGGCTACGGTCCGACCCATGACCGACGCCCCCCTCGGACCCGAGGCCCCTCACCTGCCCGTCACCCGCGAGTCACCCCTCGGCCGGTTCGTCCCGTCGGCTCCGCCGGGCGCCGCGACGCACTGGGGTACAGGTGCACAGAACGGGGTACAGATGGCGCAGCTCGACCGGACGTGGCTCGGGCCCCTGGCCCCGCTCCTCGAGGACCCTTCGGTCACCGACGTCTTCGTCACGGGCGACTCGGGCACCTGGGTCGACCGAGGCGGCGGAGCGACGCCCGACCCGAGGGTGCACCTCTCTGAGGCGGCGGTCCGCGACCTGGCCGTCCGTCTCGTCGCCCGGGGCGGCCGGCACGTCGACGAGGCGAGTCCGTGCGTCGACGTGCGCCTGCCGGGCGGCGTCCGCGTGCACGCCGTCCTGCCGCCGGTGTCGACCTCCGGCACGGCCCTGTCCATCCGGTTCCCCCGGGCCGTGCCGCCGACCCTCGACGACCTCGCCCAGACCGGCTTCTTCTCGGAGGTCGACGAGGCCGTCGTGCGGGCGTGCGTCGAGCGGCGGGCGAACGTGCTCGTCACGGGGGCGGGCGGCACCGGCAAGACCACGTTCCTCGCGGCGATGCTGTCGGCCGCGGCGCCCGGCGACCGGATCGTCACCGTGGAGGACGTCGCCGAGCTCCGGGTCGTGCACCCCCACGTGGTCTCCCTCGAGGCCCGGCAGCCCAACCTCGAGGGCGTCGGCGGGATCGACCTCGCCCGCCTGCTGCGCGAGGCCCTCCGCATGCGGCCCGACCGCCTCGTCGTCGGGGAGTGCCGCGGGGTGGAGGTGCGCGAGCTCCTGTCGGCGCTCAACACGGGCCACGACGGCGGCGCGGGCACCCTCCACGCCAACGGGCTGCGCGACGTGCCGGCACGCCTCGAGGCGCTCGGGGCCGTCGCCGGGCTGACGCCCGCGGCCCTCGCCCGACAGGCCGTCAGCGCCCTCGACGCCGTGTTCCACCTCGAGCGCGTCGCGGGTCGCCGTCGTCTCGCCTGCATCGGCTCGCTGGGCACGACGTCGGAGGGGGAGCTGGCCGCGCAGCCGGGCCTCGGGGCGGGCCGCGCCGCGCGGGGGGCGTCGTGACGGACGCCGGCGGGCGAGGGCGCCGACGGGCGCCGCCCACGCCCGCGGCCACGGTGGTGGAGCGACTCGCGGTGCTGCTCGCCGCCGGCGTCGCCCCGGCCTCGGCGTGGCTGCACGTCGGGGACGGCGAGCCCGAGGGGCCCGTGCGGGCGGTGACGACCCACGTCGGCCGGTCCGCGACCCTGGGCGTGCCGGTCTCCGTCTCCCTGCGGCAGGCGCTCTCGCACGACCCCTTCCCCGCGACGACGGACGGCCGCCGTCACGCGACGGAGTGGAACCAGGTCGCCTGCGCCTGGCACGTCGCCGAACGGAGCGGCGCTCCGCTCGCCGACTGCCTCGGGACGTTCGTCGCCGCGCTGCGCGAGGCCGACGCCGCTCGCCGCGAGGTGGAGGTGGCGCTCAGCGGGCCGCGCTCGACGGGGCGGATCGTGCTCGCCCTGCCCCCGGTGGGTCTCCTCTTCTCCCTGGGGCTGGGCTTCGACACCGCCGCCGTGCTCTTCGGCAGCCCGGTGGGCTGGGGCTGCCTCGTCGTGGGCGTCGGCCTCGTGGCCGCCGCCCGTGCGTGGAACGCCCGGCTCGTGCGGTCGGCCGTCCCCGGCGCCTCCGTGCCGGGGCTGAGGCTCGAGCTGCTCGCCGTGGCGGTCTCGGGGGGAGGGTCCTGGCAGGCCGGGCTCGACCTCGTCGACGAGGCCTGCCGGGCGCACCTCGAGGACGCCGGCGCGGGCGACGTGCACGACGACGACGGCCGGTCGGTGCTCGACCTGTCGCGCCGCGCGGGCGCCCCCGCGGGGGCGCTGCTGCGGGCCGCCGCGGCCGAGCGGCGCCTCGAGGCGACGACGAGGGCGAGGTCCGCGGCCGCGCGCCTGGGATCGACGCTCATGCTGCCCCTCGGGGTCTGCGTGCTGCCGGCGTTCCTCGTCGTGGGCGTCGTCCCCCTCGTCGTGTCGCTCGTCTCCTCCACAGCGGTCGCCCTCTGAGCGTCCGTGCCCAGGCGGCGGGACTCGACGAGCGCCCGGCTGCCCGGGACACCGAGACTCGCTCTCGACCACGAGCCCGTGGTCGCCACCACCGAGAGAGAAGAAGACCATGAGCACCCTCACGAGCACCGCCCCCTCCCTCCCGCCCACGGCGACGGCCGCCGACGCGACGGGACACCGCTCCCTCCCGGCCCGGGCACGCTCGGCCGTCGGCGCCCTCGCGCGCAGGTGGCGGGACGACGAGGGCGCCGCCACCGCCGAGTACGCGATCGTCATCATGGCCGCGGTCGGCTTCGCCGGCCTGCTCGTCGTCATCATGCGGTCCGACGAGGTGCGCGGCGTGCTCAGCGACCTGGTCCGCTCCGCCCTGACGGTGGGATAGCCGTGCGAGCCGGCGTGCGGCGCGACGACGGCAGCGTCGCGGCCGAGTTCGCGGTCGTCCTGCCCGCCGTCCTCGCCGTGGTCGCGCTCGCGGTCGGCGCCGTGGGCGCCGCGTCCCAGTCGGTCCGGCTGGCGGACGCGGCGGCCGTGGCGGCGAGGCAGACCGCCCGGGGCGACGCGGGGGCCGTGCCCGTCACCGTCGCGGCCCTGGCCCCGGGAGCCCGGGTCGCCTCCTCGGTCGACGGAGCCGTCCTCTGCCTCTCCCTCACGAGGCCCGTCTCGCTCGGCCCGCTGTCCGGCGTCGTCACGCTGAGCGCCCGCAGCTGCGCGCCGACGGCCGGGGGATGAGAGGAGAAGGAGGAGGGCGGCGGCCGAGCCGGTCCCGTCCCGGCGACGAGGGCAGCGCCTCCCTCGCCTCGGTCTCGGTGCTGGTCGTGACGGCCGTCCTCGCGGTCGCGGCGCTCGCCGGGGCGCAGGCGCTGGCGGAGCGCAGCCGGGTCGCGGGGGCCGCGGACGCGTCGGCCCTGGCCGCGGCCGACGCCGCCGCCGGCCTGGTGCCGGGGGGCGTCGGGCCCTGCGCGCTCGCCGAGTCGCTGGCTCGCGCGAACGCCGTGCAGCTCGACTCCTGCGAGCTCGACGGGCCCGTCGCGACGGTCGTCGCGAGGGGTTCGTCGCCCCTGCTCGGCGTCGCCGTCCGGGCCGCGTCGACGGCGGGCCCGCCCTCGTCCGGCCCGGGCCGGGACGCCCCCGGGCCGTGAGCCGGACCGCCGGAGGGTGTGTGTATGGTGTGCCTGTCGGCAGCGCACGATCCGTCGGTCCTTCTCCTGGGACGCCACGAGAACCGCCCGCCACCGCCCACCTGACCGGTCCTCGCGACCGGGTCAAGACGTTCCCCGAAGCAAGGAGTCCCGTGCCAGGCACGAAGAAACTGGTCATCGTCGAGTCGCCCGCGAAGGCCAAGACGATCGGGCAGTACCTCGGCAGCGGCTACGAGGTGCTCGCCTCCGTCGGGCACATCCGTGACCTCGTCGAGCCGAAGAACCTGCCCGCCGACCTCAAGAAGGGGTCGCTCGGCAAGTTCTCCGTCGACGTCGAGAACGGCTTCGAGCCCTACTACGTCGTCTCCGACGCCAAGAAGAAGACGGTCACCGAGCTGAAGCGCGCCCTCAAGGGCGCCGACGAGCTCTACCTCGCGACGGATGAGGACCGCGAGGGCGAGGCCATCGCGTGGCACCTGCTGCAGGAGCTCAAGCCGAAGGTCCCCGTCAAGCGGATGGTGTTCCACGAGATCACCAAGGACGCGATCCAGAAGGCGCAGGAGAACACGCGCGAGCTCGACACGGCCCTCGTCGACGCGCAGGAGACCCGCCGCATCCTCGACCGCCTGTACGGCTACGAGGTCTCGCCGGTGCTCTGGCGCAAGGTCGGGCCCGGGCTCTCCGCCGGTCGCGTGCAGTCCGCCGCGACCCGCCTCGTCGTCGACCGCGAGCGCGAGCGCCTGGCGTTCGTGTCCGCCTCCTACTGGGACCTCACCGCCACCTTCGAGCCCACGGGCGACGCCGTGCCGTTCGTCTCGCGCCTCGTGCGCGTCGACGGCACCCGCGTCGCCAGCGGGCGCGACTTCGACGACCGCGGACAGCTCAAGGGCCAGGCCGTCGCCCTCGACGAGGCCTCGGCCGGCGCGCTCTCGCGGGCGCTCGAGTCGGCCGGGGTCGACGTCGTCGTCTCGTCCGTCGAGTCCAAGCCCTACACGCGCCGCCCAGCGGCGCCCTTCACCACCTCGACCCTGCAGCAGGAGGCGGCGCGCAAGCTCCGGTTCTCCGCCCGCCAGACGATGAGCGTCGCGCAGTCGCTCTACGAGAACGGCCACATCACCTACATGCGGACCGACTCGCCGTCGCTCTCGCAGCAGGCGACCAACGCGGCTCGTTCGCAGGCCGCGTCCCTCTACGGCGCCGACACGGTGCCCGAGAAGCCCCGCGTCTACACGGGCAAGAGCAAGAACGCGCAGGAGGCGCACGAGGCCATCCGCCCCTCCGGCGACACCTTCCGCACGCCGAGCGACATGCAGTCGACCCTGCGGGGCAACGACTGGAAGCTCTACGACCTCATCTGGAAGCGGACGGTCGCCTCGCAGATGGCGGACGCCAAGGGCTCGACGGCGTCCGTCGTCGTCACGGCCACGACCGCGCAGGCCGTGGCGGGCGTCTCCGCCGAGGGCGTCGAGCGCACCGCGGCCGAGTTCGTCGCGACCGGCACCGTCATCACCTTCCGCGGGTTCCTCAACGCCTACGAGGAGGGCCGGGACGAAGACCGGCACGGTGCCGCCGAGGCGGGCGAGGCCAAGCTGCCCCCGCTCACCGAGGGGCAGCAGCTCGCCCTCGACGAGGTCGAGGCCAAGGGCCACGACACCAGCGCCCCGCCGCGCTACACCGAGGCGAGCCTCGTCAAGACGCTCGAGGAGCTCGGCATCGGTCGCCCGTCGACGTACGCGGCGATCATGTCGACGATCGTCGACCGCGGCTACGTCACGCCGCGCGGCACCGCCCTCGTGCCCAACTGGATCGCGTTCTCGGTCGTGCGCCTGCTCGAGGAGTACTTCGGCGACCTCGTGCAGTACGACTTCACGGCGAGCATGGAGGACGACCTCGACCTCATCGCGGGGGGTGACGCCGACCGCGTCGACTGGCTGAACGGCTTCTACTTCGGCAACGACACGCACCGGGGCCTGCGCAAGGTCATCGACAACCTGGGCGAGATCGACGCGCGCGACATCAACTCCATCCCGCTCGGCGAGGGGCTCACCCTGCGCATCGGGCGCTACGGCCCCTACCTCGAGGCGCCCGGCGACGACCCCGAGACGCCGCGGCGGGTCAACGTGCCCGAGGACATGGCCCCCGACGAGCTGACCCCGGCCCGTGCGCGCGAGCTGATCGACGCACCCGTCATCGGCGACCGCGTCGTCGGCGTCAACCCCGAGTCGGGCAAGGAGGTGCTCGCCAAGGACGGCCGCTTCGGCCCGTACGTGACCGAGCGCACCCCGGAGGCGATCGAGGCCGACCCGGCCACGGGCGAGGTCGTCGAGGCCGCCCCCGCCGCTGCCGCCGCGTCCGGCACGACGAAGGCCCCGGCCAAGAAGGCGCCGGCCAAGAAGGCGGCCCCCAAGGAGCGCACCGCGTCGCTGTTCAAGAGCATGAGCGTCGACACCATCGACCTCGAGACGGCCCTCGCGTTGCTCGACCTGCCCCGGACCGTGGGAGTCGACCCCGAGACGGGCGACGAGATCCAGGCCCAGAACGGCCGCTACGGCCCGTACCTGAGGAAGGGCACGGACACCCGGTCGCTCACGAGCGAGGACCAGATCTTCGAGATCGACCTGCCCGGCGCCCTCGAGCTGTACGCGCAGCCCAAGTACGGCGCCAAGCGCGCCAGCAGCGCCCTCGCCGAGTTCGAGGCCGACCCGGTCAGCGGCAAGCCGATCAAGATCAAGGACGGCCGTTTCGGCGCCTACGTCACCGACGGCGAGACGAACGCGACCATCCCGCGCGGCGAGACGGTCGAGGAGGTCGACTTCGAGCGTGCGGTGCAGCTGCTCGCCGACAAGCGGGCGAAGGGGCCGGCCAAGAAGCCCGCCGCCAAGAAGCCGGCCGCGAAGAAGCCCGCCGCCAAGAAGCCGGCGGTCAAGAAGCCGGCCGCCGCGAAGCCGGCCGCGGCCAAGAGCACGACGGCTGCCGCCGCCGCGAAGCCCGCCGCCGCGAAGAAGCCGGCCGCGGCGCGCAAGCCCGCAGCCGGCAGCAAGGCCGCGCCTGCTGCGACGCCGGACGGCGACGCCTCGGGGACGCCGTAGTGGCCGGTCTGTTCATCACCCTCGAGGGCGGCGACGGATCGGGCAAGACGACGCAGGCGGCACTGCTCGAGCAGTGGCTCGTCGAGCAGGGCCGCGTCGTCGTGCGCACGCGCGAGCCCGGGGGCACCGACCTCGGCCTCGAGCTGCGGCAGATCGTGCTGCACCGGCGCGGCCACATCGCGCCGCGGGCCGAGGCGCTCCTCTACGCGGCCGACCGGGCCCACCACGTCGAGACGCTGGTCCGGCCGGCGCTCGACCGGGGCGAGGTCGTGCTCCAGGACAGGTACGTCGACTCGTCCGTGGCCTACCAGGGCGCGGGTCGGGTGCTCGGCGGCGACGAGGTCCGCGAGCTCTCGGCCTGGGCGACGGACGGGCTGACGCCCGACCTCACCGTCCTGCTCGACCTCGACCCGCAGGTCGGCCGCTCGCGCCTCGACGCGGCGCGGACCACCTGGGACAGGCTCGAGGCCGAGGCCGCGGCGTTCCACGGCCGCGTCCGCGACGCCTACCTCGACATCGCGCGCGCCGAGCCCGACCGGTTCCTGGTGGTCGACGCCACCCTGCCGGTGGCCGAGGTCGCCGCCGCCGTCCGTTCGCGCGCCGCCGGCCTGCTCTCCGCGTCGTGAGCGGCTGGGACGGCCTCACGGGCCAGGCCGACGCCGTCGAGCTGCTCAAGGCGGCCGCGTCGGCCGACCCGTCGCGGTCGGCGATGACCCACTCGTGGCTGATCACGGGCCCGCCCGGGTCCGGCCGCTCGAACCTCGCCTACGCCTTCGCGACGGCGCTGCTGTCGCGCGGCCACGACGAGGAGGCGACGAGCCGCCAGGTCGACGCGCGCTCGCACCCGGACCTCGCGGTGCTGAGCACCGAGCGCATCATCATCACCATCGACGAGGTGCGCACCCTCGTGGCGTCCTCGCAGTTCTCGCCGTCGGTCGGCCGGTACCGCGTCGTCGTCATCGAGGACGCCGACCGCATGACGGAGCGCACGAGCAACCTGTTGCTCAAGGCCCTCGAGGAGCCCCCGCCCCGCACGGTCTGGATCCTCTGCGCCCCGAGCGAGGCCGACCTCATCCCCACGATCCGCTCCCGGGTCCGCAGCGTCCGCCTCCGCACGCCCAGCGTCGCCGACGTGGCCGACCTGCTCGAGCGCCGGGACGGCATCGACCACGAGGTCGCGCTCACGGCGGCGCGCGAGGCGCAGAGCCACATCGGCATGGCGCATCGGCTGGCGACGGACGCGGAGGCGCGCGAGCGCCGTCGACGGACCCTCGAGACGGCCCTCGGCATCCGCAGCGTGTCGGACGCGGTGAACGCGGCGACGACGATGCTGGCCGTCGCGGGCGACGACGCCAAGGCGATCACCGAGCAACGCGACGCCCACGAGCGGGCGAGCGCCCTGCGCTCGCTCGGCGTCGAGCCCGGCGGCACCGTGCCCCCGGCGCTCCGCAGCCAGCTCCGCGCCCTCGAGGACGACCAGAAGCGCCGGGCGACCCGCAGCCTCCGCGACGGCATCGACCGCATCCTCGTCGACCTGCTCTCGCTCTACCGCGACGTCCTGCTGCTGCACCTCGGGGTCGGCGAGGAGCCGATCAACCAGAGCATCCGGCCGCGGCTCGACGAGGCCACGGCCACCTCGACGCCCGCGAGCACGCTCGCCGTGATGGACGCGGTCGCCGTCGCCCGTCGCCGCATCGAGTCGAACGTCGCCCCGGCCCTCGCGCTCGAGGCCATGCTCGTCGCCGTCAGCCGACACGCGGTCAGGTGAGGCAAGATGGCGGCATGACCGACCCGACTGCCGCCCCGGGCTTGCGTGAGCGCAAGCGCCTGGCCACCCGACGGGCCATCCAGCTCTCCGTCCTCGACCTGATCAGCGAGGAGGGGCTGGACGCCGTCACCGTCGACATGATCAGCCGACGGGCCGACGTGTCGCCGCGCACGTTCTTCAACTACTTCACGTCGAAGGAGGAGGCCGTCGTCGGCGACCTCCCCGAGCTGCCCGAGGGCGAATCGGTCGACCGGTTCCTCGGCGCGCACGACGAGCCCGTCCTCGACGGTCTCATCCGCCTCCTCGACGAGGCCGTGGTGACGGCGACGTTCGACCGCGAGCTCGTGCAGCGACGCCGCGTGGTGCTCCGCAGCCACCCCGACCTGCTCGCGCGCCGGATCGCCTCGACCCGTGTGCTGGAGGACCGCCTCACCGGCATCGTCGCGCGCCGTCTCGCGTCGGCACCCGGCCGGGCCGCCGACGCGACGGAGGAGTCCGACCTCAGCAGCGCGCACCTGCTCACCCTGGTGGCCATCGCGGCGCTGCGGCACGCGTGGGGCGAGTGGATCGACGACGACGACGTGGACCACGCCACCGACCACCGCTACGGCCTCCGCGCGCGCATGGAGGGCTCGTTCGCCGAGCTCGGCCGCGTCGTGACGCGACAGGTCTGAGAATCCGCTACAGTAGGTGATCGTGCCGCGAGGCACGGGTTCTCGAGATCGTCGAGATCCGCCGCTTTAGCTCAGTCGGCAGAGCGTCTCACTCGTAATGAGAAGGTCTGGGGTTCGATTCCCCAAAGCGGCTCCCACGAAGGCCCGGTCCCCACGGACCGGGCCTTCTCCCGTCGCGGCACGCGCATCCCGTCCCGCACCGCCTGCCCGGCCACCTGGTAGACAGGCACCATGAGCATCCGATGGGGCATCCTCGGCGCCGGCAGCATCGCTGGCACCTTCGTCGACGACCTGACCGGGGCGGGCCTGACGGTCACGGCCGTCGGGTCGCGCGACCTGGCCAAGGCCCGCGGCTTCGCCGACGAGCACGGCGTGCCGACGGCGCACGGCAGCTACGACGACCTCGTGGCCGACCCCGAGGTCGACGCCGTCTACGTGGCGACCCCGCACGTGTTCCACGAGCAGCACGCCCTCCTGGCGATCCGGGCGGGCAAGCACGTGCTCGTCGAGAAGCCCTTCACGGTCGACGTCGGCGAGGCCGAGCGCGTGCTGTCCGCCGCCCGCGAGGCCGGCGTGGTCGTGCTCGAGGCCATGTGGACCCGCTACCTGCCGCAGCAGGTGCGGCTCCGCGAGGTCGTGGCGAGCGGCGTCGTCGGCGAGCTGCGCCTGCTCACCGCGGCCCACATGCAGTCGCTGCCGACCGACCCCCGGCACCGCCTCAACGACCCCGCCCTGGGCGGCGGCGCCCTGCTCGACCTCGGCGTCTACCCCGTGTCGTTCGCGCACGACCTGCTCGGCCCCGTCGACGCCGTCGCCGCGACCGCGGTGCTGAGCGACCAGGGCGTCGACGTGCGCACCGGCGTCACGCTGTGGCACGCGAACGGCGCGACCTCCGCCCTGTTCTGCGCGCTGGACACGGCGGGGCACAACGACGCGGTGCTGCACGGCAGCGAGGGCCGCATCGAGATCGACGCGACCTTCTACTCGCCCGGCGGCTTCACCGTCCTCGATGCCGACGGCGGCGTCGTCGAGCGCTGGGACTCGCCCGAGGACGGCCTGCGCGGCATGCACCATCAGGCGCTCGAGCTCGCCCGCGTCGTCGAGGCCGGCGAGACCGAGAGCCCCGTGCTCACCTCGGCCGACGTCGTGGCCGTGATGGCCACCATGGACGAGGTCCGTCGACAGGTCGGCGTGCACTACCCCGAGAGCTGAGGAGGCGCGGGCGCGGCCCCGGGGCGGGCCCGCGTTTCGTAGGATGTCCTGGATGAGCGAGCAGGACGCGACCCCCGACCCGAGCCGGCAGGACGACACCGGGCAGCCGCGCGGCCTCCGCGGCTCGGTCGGCCGCCTCCTCCGCGACCGCCCGCGGACGACCCTCGTGACGGCCGGCGTGCTGGTCCTCGCCCTGCTCGGCGGCGGCGCCGTGGCCGCTGGCGCGGCGACGGCGCCCGCCGGGGCACCGGTCGCGGGCCCGACCGCCGAGGCCGACGACGTGCCCGAGGTCGTCGTCACGGTCACGCCCGACCCCACCGCCGCCCCGGATCCGCAGCGCGCCGCCCCCGCGGCCGTGCCGCCCGCCGTCAAGCTGCGCACCTGCTCCGTCGCGGCGGCGGCGGCCGACCCCCGGCTCGCGCAGTTCGAGGGCACGGTCGTCAACGCCGCGACCGGCGAGGTCCTCTTCGACCGCGACGGCTCCACCCCGGCCCGCACCGGCAGTGTGCTCAAGACGCTCACGAGCGCCGTCGCGCTGTCCGTCCTGGGCGCCGACCACCGCCTCACGACGCAGGTCACCGGCGACCCGGGCAGCGGCTCGATCGCGCTGGTGGGCGGGGGCGACCCGACGCTCAGCGCGACCGGTCGCAGCGTCTACGCGGGCGCGCCCACCCTGGGCGACCTCGCCGGCCAGGTCGCGGCCTCCCTGGGCGGCCAGCCCGTCTCGCAGATCACCCTCGACGCGACCTGGTGGAGCCAGGCCGACAAGTGGGACCCGTCGTGGAAGCGCACCGAGCAGACCATCGGCTACCACAGCGAGGTGACGGCGCTGATGGTCGACGGCGACCGGGCCGACCCGGCGGCCGCGACCAGCCCGCGCAGCACCGACCCGGTGAACCGGGCCGGTGAGGCGTTCCGGTCGGCGCTCGTCGCCGCCGGGGTGTCCGGCGCCGCGACCGCGTCGATGAGCCAGGGCAGCTCGAGCAGCGCCACCGTGCTGGGCTCGGTGCGGTCGCAGCCCGTCTCGACCCTGATCGGGCAGATGCTCCCGACCTCCGACAACACCCTGGCCGAGATGCTGGCGCGGGCCTCGTCGCGCGAGTCGGGCGCGGACGGGTCCGCCGCCTCCTTGACGGCCCTGTACCGGTCCGTCCTCGGCGGCACCTACGGCCTCGACGCCTCGTCCGTCACGATCGTCGACGGCTCGGGGCTCAGCGAGAACGACGCCGTGCCGTCGACGTTCGTGGCCCGGCTCATGGTCCAGGTGCGCGACCGGGCCCAGGGGCTGGGGGTCGTCTACGACGCGCTGCCGATCTCGGGCCGCACCGGCACCCTGGCCTCCCGCTTCACGGGGTCGAACGCCGACGCGCGCGGCGCGGTGCACGCCAAGACCGGCTGGATCGACACCGCCTACACCCTCGCCGGGTCGATCGACTCGGCCGACGGCACGCCCCTGACCTTCGCGTTCTACGCGATCGGGCCGGTGCAGGACAACGCGCGCAGCGCGCTCGACACCCTCACCGCGTCGGTCCGGCGCTGCGGGAACTCCCTCTCGAACAGCTGACCCGCCGGGCGCGTCGGGGGTCGATCGACGAAGATGGAGGCATGACCACCGCGCTCTTCGTCATCGACGTCCAGAACGACTTCACCGAGGGAGGCGCCCTCGCCGTCACCGGGGGAGCGAGCGTCGCCGCCCGGGTCACCGAGCACTTGAGGCAGCACGCGGGTCGCTACGACGTGGTCGTCGCGAGCCGCGACTGGCACGACGACGAGGGCGACAACGGCGGGCACTTCTCGCCCTCGCCCGACTACGTGGACAGCTGGCCGCCGCACTGCGTCCGGGGCACGACGGGGGCCGAGTACCACCCCGACCTCGACGCGTCGCTCGTCGACGAGCACGTGCTCAAGGGCACGGGCAGCCCCGCGTACTCGATTTTCGAGGCCGCCACCGGGTCGGGCGAGTCGCTCGCCGACCTCGTGGCGCGCCGCGGCGTCACCGACGTCGACGTCGTCGGCCTGGCCACCGACCACTGCGTGCGGGCCTCGGCCCTCGACGCGGCCCGTGCCGGCCTGCACGTCCGGGTCCTCACCGACCTCGTCGCCGGCGTCGCCGAGGGGCCGAGCGAGGCCGCCCTCGACGAGCTGCGGGCCGCCGGCGTCGAAACGGTGCGCTCGTGAGCGCCGCCGACGAGGCGCGCGTCCTCGCGGCCGTCCCGACCGGGCTGTTCGTCGACGGCGAGTGGGGGCCCGCCGCGTCGGGCCGCACCTTCGACGTGCGCGACCCGTCCACCGGCGAGGTCGTCGCCTCCGTGGCCGACGCGGACGCCTCCGACGGCCTGCGGGCGCTCGACGCCGCCGCGGCCGCGCAGGCCGCCTGGGCGGCGATCCCGCCCCGCACGAGGTCCGACGTGCTGCGCCGGGCCTTCGACCTGCTGCGCGAGCGCGCCGACGACCTCGCGCTGCTCATGACGCTCGAGATGGGCAAGCTGCTCGCCGAGTCGCGCGGCGAGGTCGCCTACGGCTCCGAGTTCGTCCGCTGGGCCAGCGAGGAGGCGGTGCGCGTCTCGGGCCGGTACGGCACGAACCCCGAGGGCACCGGTCGCACGATCGTGCTCAAGCGCCCCGTGGGCCCCTGCCTGCTCATCACGCCGTGGAACTTCCCCCTCGCGATGGCGACGCGCAAGATCGCCCCGGCGCTGGCCGCCGGCTGCACCGTCGTGGTGAAGCCCGCCGACCTCACGCCGCTGACCACCCTCGCCTTCGTCGCGATCCTCGCGGAGGCGGGGGTGCCCGACGGGGTCGTCAACGTCGTGACGACGACCTCGGCCGGCGAGGTGTGCGAGCCGATCATCCGCGACCCGCGGCTGCGCAAGCTGAGCTTCACGGGCTCGACGCCGGTCGGCTCCACGCTGCTGGCGCAGGCGTCCGAGCGGGTGCTCCGCACCTCGATGGAGCTCGGCGGCAACGCGCCGTTCCTCGTCTTCGACGACGCCGACCTCGACGCCGCGGTCGAGGGCGCCCTGCTGGCGAAGTTCCGCAACGTCGGCCAGGCGTGCACCGCCGCCAACCGGTTCCTCGTGCACGAGGCCGTGTCCGACGAGTTCGTCCGGCGCGTCACCGACCGCGTCGAGGCCATGACGCTCGGCCGCGGCACCGACGACGGCGTCGACGTCGGGCCGCTCATCGACGACCGGGCCGTGGCCAAGGCCGAGCACCTCGTCGCCGACGCCGTGTCGCGGGGCGCCGTGGTGCGCACCGGCGGCTCCCGCGGGGGCGGCACCGGCACGTTCTTCGAGCCCACCGTGCTCGACGGGGTGCAGCCCGGCAGCGAGCTGCTCACCGCCGAGATCTTCGGCCCGGTGCTCGCGGTGAGCACCTTCGCCGACGAGGAGGAGGCGGTGCGGCAGGCGAACGACACCGAGTTCGGCCTCGTGGCCTACGCCTTCACCCGCGACCTGGCCCGGGGCCAGCGTCTCGCCGAGACGCTGGAGACCGGCATGCTCGGGCTCAACGTCGGCGTCGTCTCGAACGCGTCGGCGCCGTTCGGCGGCGTCAAGGCGTCGGGCCTCGGTCGCGAGGGCGGCCTGGAGGGCATCCAGGAGTACCTCGAGACCGTCTACCTCATGACCCCCGACCCGTTCGCCGCATGAGCGCCGAGCAGCTGCGGTCGAGCACGCCGTCCGACCGGCCCCGCCTCCGCGCGGGCGTCGTCGGCTACGGCCTCGCCGGCCGCGTCTTCCACGCCCCGCTCCTGGCCGCCGACGACGCGTGGGAGCTCGCCGCCGTCGTCACCCGCGACGCCGACCGTGCCGAGCAGGCCCGGGCGGCCCACTCCGGGGTCGAGGTCGTGCCGTCGGCCCGCGACCTCGACGGCCTCGGCCTCGACCTCGTCGTCGTGGCGACGCCGAACGCGACGCACGCCGACGTCGCGGCCGACGCCCTGCGCGCCGGGTCCGCGGTGGTGGTCGACAAGCCCGTGGCGACCACCGCCTCCTCCGCCCGTCAGCTGGTCGAGCTGGCCGAGTCCCTCGGCCGGCCCCTCACCGTCTACCAGAACCGTCGGTGGGACGGCGACTTCCTCACGGCCTCGCGCCTGGTGAGCATCGGCGTGCTGGGCGACGTGCACACCTTCGAGTCGCGGTTCACGCCGTGGAAGACCGCGAACCGCGCGGGCTGGAAGTCGGAGGCGACGAGCGAGCAGGGCGGCGGGGTGCTCTTCGACCTCGGCCCGCACCTGGTCGACCAGGCGCTGCAGCTCTTCGGCCCCGTGGTCGACGTGCACGCCGAGATCGCCCGGCGCCGGCCCTCGGGCGCCGCGGACGACGACGTGTTCCTGTCGCTGCGGCACGCCGGCGGCGTCCGCTCGCGGCTCTGGATGAGCCACGTCGACGCGCAGCCCGGTCCGCGCCTGCGGGTGCTGGGCACGGCGGGCGCCTACGTCGTCGACGGCCTCGACCCGCAGGAGGCGCAGCTCGCCTCGGGCACGTCGCCTCGCGATCCCGGCTACGGCCGGGTCCCCGACGGGCGGCACGGCCTCGTCGGCGTGGGCGCCGACGCGCGGCCCGAGCCCACCGATCCGGGGCGGTACCCGCTCTTCTACGAGCAGCTCGCCCGGGCGCTGCACGGCGACGGGCCGCTGCCGGTCGACCCGCGCGACGCCGTGGCGGCGCTCGAGGTGATCGAGGCGGCGCGGGAGGCGGCGCGCGCCTCCTGACCCGCGCCTCCTGACCTGCGCCTCCTGACCCGCGCGCGCCGCCGCGAGGGCTAGACGAGCAGCTGGTGCTTGGCGAGGTCCTTGTACAGCGGGGTGCTCTCGACCAGCTCGGAGTGCGTGCCGACGCCGACGACGCGACCGCCGTCGACGACGACGATCTGGTCGCTGTCGACCACCGTCGAGAGCCGGTGTGCGATGACGATCAGCGTGCGCCCCTCGGCCACGGCGTCGATGGCCTCGCGCAGGCGCTGCTCGTTGAGGCCGTCGAGGCTCGAGGTCGACTCGTCGAGCAGCAGCAGCGGCGGGGCCGACAGCAGCGTGCGGGCGATCGCCAGCCGCTGGCGCTCGCCGCCCGAGAGCAGCACGCCGTCCTCGCCGACCTGGGCGTCGAGGCCGAGCTCGCCCCGCTCGAGCACGGCGGTGAGGTTCACGGCCTCGAGCACGCGGCGGCAGTCGTCGTCCGTGGCCTCGGGCGACCCGAGCGTCAGGTTGTCCCTGATGGTGCCGGCGAGCACCGCGGCGTCCTGCTCGACGTAGCCGATCTGCGAGCGCAGGTCGACGCGGTCCAGCGCCCGCACGTCGACGCCGCCGAGCCGGACGACGCCCGAGGTCGGGTCGTAGAAGCGCTCGATCAGGGCGAGGATGGTGCTCTTGCCGGCGCCGGACGGGCCGACCAGGGCGGTGCGCTTGCCCGCCGGGGCCGAGAACGTCACCCCGCGCAGCACGGTGAGGTCGTCGTCGGCGTCGCCCCGGGGCCGCGTCGCGCCGCCCTCGGCGACGGCCGGTGCGTCGGGGTAGCGGAAGTGCACGTCGTCGAACCGGATCGCCGCGTCGGTCTCGACGCGGGCGTCGTCGCCGAGCCCCGCGGCCGTCGCGGCGTCGCCGTCGGTCTCGCGGGGGAGGTCGAGGATCTCCTGGATGCGGCCCAGCGCGCCGAGGGCCTGGTTGACGCTGAGCACGGCGCCCATCGCCTGCCCGAGCGGCATGATCATGAGGAACAGGAACAGGATGAACGACACGAGCGAGGCGATGGTGATGGTGCCGCTGGCGACGCGGAACCCGCCCACGCCGAGCACCACCAGGAACGACGCCTGAAGGGCGACGGAGGCGATGGGCACGACGAGCGCCGAGATGCGGGCGACCTCGAGGCCGCGCCGGTAGGCGCCCTCGGCGTCGGCCTGGACGCCGACGATCTCGCGCTCGGCGGCGCCGCTGGCCCGGATGGTGCGCACCGAGCTGATCGAGCGCTCGACGGCGGCGGTCAGGTCGCCGACCTTCTCCTGAGCCCGGCGGCTGGCGACGCGGATGCGGCCCGAGAGCAGCACGACGACGGCCACCGACACGGCGACCACGAGCACGGTCAGGCCGAGCAGCACGGGGTCGATGAGGAACATGCCGACGAGCGCCCCGACGAAGGTGAGCGAGCCGCCGATGGCCTCGACGAGGCCCTGCGTCAGCACGGCGCGGAGCAGCGTCGTGTCGCTGCCGACCCGCGAGACCAGGTCGCCGGTGCGCCGACGGTCGAACTCGCTGACGGGGAGGTGCAGCAGCTGTGCGACGAGACGGCGCCGGCTCGAGAGCACGACGCCCTCTCCGGTGCGCTGCAGCAGGTAGTGCTGGAACCCGCTGAGCAGGCCGGCCACCACGACGAGGGCGACGAGGGCCCAGACGAGCCGGCCGAGCGTCTCGCCCTGCTGGACGAGGGTGATGACGCGGCTGACGAGCAGGGGCTGCCCCAGGGAGGCGGCGGCGCCGAGCACGCTGAGCACGATGATGACGGCCATCACGCCCTTGTGCTCGACGAGGTAGGGGACCAGCTGGCGGAACGTGGCGCGCGGCCCGTCGGGCTCGCCGCGACCACGTCCGGACCGGCCGCCGCGGCCGCCGCGGCCGCCGCGGAGACCCGCACCGCCGCGCGGACCCCGCCCCGTGGCCCCGGCCGGCCCGTCGCCCTTCGCGCCCGGTGCCGGGGAGCCGCCGGGCGCCTCCTCGGGGGCGGGGGACGACGCGGATCGAGTGCTCGTGTCGGAGCTCATGGTGCCTCTCGGGACAGGTCGTGGCGGATCGCCTCGACCACGGTACTTCGTCCCGCCCCGGGCAGGCTGCGCCCCGGCTGGCAAGCGTCGGGTCAGCCGGCCGTGTCGTACTCCACGTGCTTCGTCTCGCGGCTGAGGAGCAGCGCCACCAGGGTCAGCACGGCCATCGACGACAGGTAGAGGCCGACGAGCCACGTGCTGCCGCCGGCCGCCTGCCACAGGGCGACGGCGATGAAGGGGGCGACGGCCGCGCCGAGGATGCTGGCGACGTTGTAGCTGATCGCCGAGCCGGTGTAGCGCACGCTCGTCGGGAACAGCTCGGGGAGCACCGCGCCCATCGGCCCGAAGGTGAGGCCCATCAGGGTGAACCCGACGATGAGCAGCGCCTGCGCCCCCAGCTGGCCGGCCGCGAAGAACGGGGCGAACGAGAAGCCGAAGAGCAGGATCGCGGTCGTCACGCCGATCAGCAGCGCGCGGCGGCCGAATCGCTCCGCCAGGGGCCCCGACACCAGCGTGAAGACGCCGAAGAACACGCAGCCGAAGATCAGCATGAGCAGGAACTCGGTGCGCTCGATCCCGAGCCCGGGGGCGTCGCCCGACGCCTCGGCGGTGCCGTAGGTGAGCGTGAAGGTGGTCATCAGGTAGAAGAGCGTGTAGGTGGCCAGCATGATGAACGTGCCGAGGATCAGCGGGCGCCAGCTGGTCGAGAAGACGCGCGCCAGGGGCAGCTTCGCGACGTTGCCGGAGTCGACCACGGCCTGGAACGCGGGCGTCTCGATGAGCTTGAAGCGCACGTAGAGGCCGATGATCACGAGCAGGGCGCTGGCCAGGAACGGCACGCGCCAGCCCCAGCTGAGGAACTGCTCGTCGGTCAGGTTCGCGCCCAGGACGATGAACACGAGGTTGGCGATGATGAAGCCGATGGGGGCGCCCAGCTGCGGGAACGTGCCCCAGATGGCACGGCGTCCCGCGGGGGCGTTCTCGGTCGCGAGCAGCGCGGCGCCGCTCCACTCGCCGCCGAGGCCGAGGCCCTGGCAGAAGCGCAGCACGACGAGGCACGCGGGGCCCGCGACGGCCCAGCCGGGCGTGGTGCCGGCGGGGACGCAGCCGATCAGCACGGTGGCGACGCCCATCGTGAGCAGCGACGCCACGAGGGTGCCCTTGCGGCCGATGCGGTCGCCGAAGTGGCCGAACACGATCGAGCCGACCGGGCGCGCGATGAACGCGACGCCGAAGACCGCGAAGGAGGCGAGACGAGCGACGGCCGGGTCGTCGTTCGCGAAGAAGATGGTCGGGAACACGAGCACGGCCGCCGTCGCGTAGACGTAGAAGTCGTAGAACTCGATGGAGGTGCCGACGAGGCTCGCGACGACGACGCGCGAGCGCTTGTTGACGGGAGGGGCGGAGGAGGTCGACGAGGCGACGGTGCTGCGGGACATGCGGGGACTCCGGGCGGCGGGGAGCGGACGAGGGTCGGCGGCCTCGACGAGTCCGGTGCGAGATGGGCACGGGGGAGTCGGAGGCGAGGACGCGTCGGCCGTGATCGGCAGGTCGCGCGGGGGCCGTGGTGCGTGGTGCGAGGGGCGGCCGCTCGTGACGGCCGTCGCCCATCGTACCTCGCCGGTGCAGCCTCGCCGATGCCCTCTCGTCGGTGCCGCCCTCGTCGGTGCCGTCGTCGCCGGTGCCCCCTCGTCGGCGCCGTCGTCGCGGGGGCCCGCCGCCGGGTCAGCCGGCGTCGTGCAGCCGGTCGGGCAGCTCGTGCCCCATGCGGTCGCGCTTGGTGTCGAGGTACCCCTCGTTGAACGCGCCGACGCCGACGACGAGGGGCACGGAGTCGAGCACCTCGATGCCGTGCTGCACGAGCTGGCGACGCTTGTCGGGGTTGTTGCTGAGCAGGTGGACCGACGTCACGCCGAGGTCGCGCAGCATGTCGGCCGCGGCGCCGTACTGGCGCGAGTCGGCGGGCAGCCCCAGCGCCAGGTTGGCGTCGAGGGTGTCGAGGCCGTCCTCCTGCAGGCGGTAGGCCCGCAGCTTGTTGATCAGGCCGATGCCGCGGCCCTCGTGCCCGCGGAGGTACACGACGACGCCCCCGTGCTCGTGGATGGTGTCGAGCGCCGCGTCGAGCTGCGGACCGCACTCGCACTTGAGCGACCCGAAGGCCTCGCCCGTGAGGCACTCGGAGTGCACGCGGACGAGCGAGCCCGGCCCCGGGGCGGTGCCGTCGGGGCGCGAGGCGACGATCGCGAGGTGGTCGGCGCCGGTCTCGACGTCGGTGTAGGCGCGCACGCGGAACGTGCCGTGCGTGGTGGGGACGGTGGTCTCGACCTCGAAGGTGACGTGGGACTCGGTCATGGGGTGCTCCCGGTGTCGTCGCGGGCCACGATCAGGAGGTCGGTGCCGAGCGGGGTGACGGAGGCGACGCGGAGGCGTCGCTGGTCGTCGACGGACGCGACCCCGAGGTCGTCGAGCGCGGTGCGCGGTCCGCCGATCAGGGTCGGTGCGAGGTAGACGAGGTAGTCGTCGACGAGCCCGGCGCGGACGAACGCGCTCGCGGTCGTCGGGCCGCCCTCGACGAGCACGCTGCGGACTCCCCGCCGCCACAGCTCGTCGAGCGCCGCCGCGGGGTCGTGCCCGGCGACCTGCACGAGCTCGCGGGGGTGGCGGTGCAGCCGGGCGTCGGCGGGCACGGGGCGGTCGCCCACGACGACCGGCACGGGCTGGTCGGCGAGCAGCTCGCCGGCGTCGCCGCGGGCCGTGAGGCTCGGGTCGTCGGCCAGCACGGTGCCCGTGCCGACGAGGATCGCGTCGTGGTCGGCCCGCACCTCGTGCACGTGCTGACGCGCGGCCGTGCCCGTGATCCAGCGGCTGCTGCCGTCCGCGGCCGCCGCCCGGCCGTCGAGGCTCGACGCCCACTTGACGGTGACGAAGGGCCGGCCGGTGCGCGCGGGGACGAGCCAGCGGCGGACGAGCTCGGCGGCCTCGTCGGCGAGGACGCCCCGCTCGACGGCGACGCCGGCCCCGAGGAGGCGCGCCCCGCCCCCCGAGGACTCGTCGCCGGGGTCGTCGACCGCGTACACGACCCGCGCGACGCCCGCCGCGAGCAGCGCCTCGCTGCACGGCCCGGTGCGGCCGGTGTGGTCGCACGGCTCGAGGGTGACGACCGCGGTGAGCCCGCGGGCCTCGTCCGCGCCGAGCCGGGAGAGCGCGTCGACCTCGGCGTGCGGGGTGCCCGCCCCGCGGTGCCACCCCTCGGCCACGGTGCGGCCGTCGGGAGCGAGGAGCACGCAGCCCACCTGCGGGTTGACCCCGCGCGCGGGACCCCGTGCGGCGAGCTCGAGCGCTCGGCGCATGGCCGCCTCGACGGTCGCGTCGTCGACCGTCGTGGCGCCGGTGCTGGTCTGGTCGGTCACGAGTCCTCCGGGGAGCGGGGCACGCCGCGCGTCTGCGGCCTGCTGTCGTCAACGTCGTCGGCGGGCGGGCATTCCCGGACGGCGCCGCCGCCGAGGTCGGGCCAGCCCGCCTTGGGCGACCGGTCGTCGTCGGCGCGCAGGCGGGCCTTCCAGCAGAGGGGCCGGCCGCCGTCCCGGCCCGGGTGCATGCCCGGGCCGACGCCGGCGTAGCGGAAGCCCGCCTTGCGGGCCACCGCGGCGGAGGCGTCGTTGCCGACGTAGCCCTCCCAGTGCAGCTGGTCGACGCCGCCCTCGCCGAGCGCCCAGTCGGCGACGAGACGGAGCGCCTCGGTCATCAGGCCCCGGCCCCGGGCGGCCGGCACCGTCCAGAAGCCGACGTCCCGGGTGCCGAGCCGCACGCTCACGATGCCGAGCAGCAGCGACGAGCCGGGACCGCGCAGGCCCCAGGTCGCCTCACGACCGGTCGACCAGCCGTGGCGCACGATCCGGTCGAGGAAGAACCGGGCGTCGGAGCGGTCGTAGGGCGTCGGCACGGTCGTGAACCGCTGCAGCACCGGGTCCTGGCACGCGTCGACGATCGCCTCGACGTCGGCCGGGCCCGGCACCTCGAGCCGGAGGACCGGCGACTCGAGCACGAAGGGCTGCACGGTCAGGCCCTGCGGACGAACCCGATGCGGTCGTACACCGTGTCGAGCGTGGCCTGCGCGATGGCGTCGGCCCGCTCGGCGTTGCCCGCGAGCACCCGGTCGAGCTCGGCCGGGTCGTCGAGCAGCTCGAGGGTGCGGGCCCGGATCGGCGTGAAGGTCTCGACGACCACCTCGGCCACGTCTTTCTTCAGGTCGCCGTAGCCGCGCCCCGCGTACTGCTCTTCGAGGGTCGCGACGGCGGTGCCCGAGAAGGCCGACAGGATCGTCAGGAGGTTCGACACGCCCGCCTTGGCGCCGCGGTCGAAGCGGATCTCGCGCTCGGTGTCGGTGACGGCCGACTTGATCTTCTTCGCGGTGCGCGACGGCTCGTCGAGCATCCAGACGATGCCGGAGTCGGTCGCCGCGGACTTGCTCATCTTCGACTCGGGCGTCTGCAGGTCGTAGATGCGCGCGGTCTCCTTGAGGATGGCCGCCTCGGGCACGACGAAGGTGGCGCCGTAGCGCGAGTTGAACCGGCCGGCCAGGTCGCGGGTCAGCTCGACGTGCTGGCGCTGGTCGTCGCCGACCGGCACGGACTCGGCCTGGTAGAGCAGGATGTCCGCGGCCATCAGGGTCGGGTAGGCGAAGAGCCCCAGCGTCGCCGCGTCGGCCCCCTGCTTCGCCGACTTGTCCTTGAACTGGGTCATGCGGCTGGCCTCGCCGAAGCCGGTGAGGGTGTTGAGCACCCAGGCCAGCTGCGCGTGGGCCGGCACGTGCGACTGGATGAACAGCGTCGAGCGCTCGGGGTCGATGCCCGCGGCGATGTACTGGGCGGCGGTACGGCGCGTCTGCTCGCGCAGCGTGGCCGGGTCCTGCGGCACGGTGATGGCGTGCATGTCGACGACGCAGAACAGGGCGTCGTGGCTCGTCTGGAGCTCGCGCCACTGCAGCAGCGCCCCGACGTAGTTGCCCACGTGCAGGGAGTCGGACGTGGGCTGCATGCCGGAGAAGAGCCGGGGGCGCTCGGCGGCGGTCGTGGGGGCGGAGGCGGCGGGGGTGGTGCTGGTCATGGTGTCCTCAGGAGGGAAGGGGCAGGTCAGATGTCGTAGTCGACGACGACGGGGGCGTGGTCGGACCATCGCTTGTCGTAGGAGGCGGCACGGTCGACGACGAGGCCGGAGGCCCGCTCGGCGAGGGCCGGGGTGGCCGCGTGGTAGTCGATGCGCCACCCGGTGTCGTTGTCGAAGGCCTGGCCGCGCCAGGACCACCACGTGTACGGCCCCTCGACCTCGCCCGCCAGACGCCGACCGACGTCGACCCAGCCGAGCCCGGGGCCCGTGCTGCCGTCGGCGCCCTCGACCGGCTCGCCGGCGGGCCCGAAGAAGCGGTCGAAGTAGGCCCGTTCGCGGGGCAGGAAGCCGGCGCGCTTGACGTTGCCCTTCCAGTTCTTGATGTCGAGCTCGCGGTGCCCGACGTTGAGGTCGCCCGTGACGACGGCGAGCTCGGAGTGCGCGGCGATCTCGGGCAGGCGCTCGGTCATCGCGTCGAGGAACCGCCATTTCTCGTCTTGCTTCTCGGTGCCGACCTCGCCGGAGTGCACGTAGGTGCTGACGACGGTGACGATCGTGCCGTCGACGTCGTAGTCGGCCTCGATCCAGCGGCCGGCGCTGTCGAAGTCGTCGGGGCCGAGCTCGACCCGGTGGATCTGCGCGGCGCCCCGCGACGCGATCGCCACCCCCGCGCGGCCCTTGGCCGTGGCCGGGTGGTGCAGCACGTTCCACTCGGGGCCGAGCAGCCCCTCGAGGTCGTCGGTCGAGGCCCGCACCTCTTGCAGGGTGAGGACGTCGACGTCGCGGTCGGCGAGCCAGTCGCCCATGCCCTTGCGGTACGCGGCGCGGATGCCGTTGACGTTGACCGAGGCGAGACGGAGACGAGAACCCATGCCAGAGAGACTAGCGGCGGCGACCGACGCCCGAGCCGTCCTCGTCGGCCTCCCCGGCGCCGTGCCCGGCGCGGTCGCCGCGACCGCGCAGCGCCCGCGGCATGCGCGACGCCAGGCCGCGCAGCCGCTCGGCCGCACGCGTCCTGCGGGTGGCGGCCCGCGCCTCCTCGGCTCGTCGCGCCTCCTCGAGCAGCCGCAGCCGCTCCGCCTCGGCGTGCGGGTCGGCGAGCACGCCGATGTCGTCCATGCCGACGGCGATCCACCCGGCCGCGAGCAGCAGCACCTGGCAGAGCAGGTTGATGACGAGCAGGAGCCCGACGATCGCCGCGAACGACGCCAGCAGGGGGTTCGACCCCGCGGCGCGCAGCAGGGTGCCGCCGACGAAGGTGATGAGCACGAAGCCCGCGCCGCCGATCGCCGACCCCGCGAGGAGGCGCCGGGTCGGGATGTGCAGGCCCGCCAGCACCCGGAACAGCACGGCGAGCACCGCGGTGTCGAACGCGAAGACGAGCACGAGCCCGACGAGCCGCAGCAGGGCCGCCGACGCGTCGGAGTCGGTCGACAGCCCCACGAGCCGGAGGCCCCAGGTCACCGCCGTCGTGCTCAGCAGCGAGATCGACGCGGAGACGAGCACCGTCGCCCCGAAGGCGAGCGCGAGCACCAGGTCGCGCACCACGAGGAGGAGGAGCGGCGTCGCGGGCTGGGGTGCGCGGAACACGGTGCGCACCGAGTCGCGCATGCTGCCGAAGAGGCGGATCGACGAGAAGACCAGGCCGACGAGGGCCACTGTGCCCGTCCAGCCGAAGACGGAGGCGTTCGCCAGGGCGCCGGGCTCGACGACGCCCGCGCCGGTCTCGTCGGCGATGACGCCCGGGACGGCCGACTGGATGAACGCGATGAGCTCGTCGCGCACCACCTCGTTGCCGGCGACGACGAAGCCGGCGACGCTGAAGCCCACCCACAGGGCGGAGAAGAGGGCGAACAGCGCCTGGTAGGTGAGGCCCGCCGCGAGCAGCGGGCCCTTCTGCACGACGTGCCGCCCGAGCACCCGGACGGGCCGCCACGACGCCACGCGTGAGCCGAGCGCCGCGGCCCGGGCGGCCCGGGGCGGGGCCTCGGACCGCGGGGCGGGGGACCGAGGGACGGCGGGGCCGCCGGGCTCGGCGTCGTCGGGTCGGCGGCGCATGGACCCAGGGTACGGGCGTGCGGGGGGCGAGCGCCGCCGCTCGCGTACGATGGCGTCGACCCCGCGGCGCCGCCGATCAGCGCGCCCGCCGCAGACACCGCGAGCACGAAGAGGTACACAGTGGCACTACAGGGCGTTGGCGTCGGACGTGGAGTGGCCGTCGGCCCGGTCCTGAGGATGCCCGAGCCTCTTCCCGAGCCCGGCACCGAGGGGCGCACCGCCGACGCGGCCGCCGAGTCGGCCGCCGTGGCGCAGGCGCTCGCCGCCGTGGCCGCCGACCTGACGGCGCGCGGCGAGAAGGCGGGCGGCGAGGCGAAGGACGTCCTCGACGCCCAGGCCCTCATGGCCCAGGACCCGACGCTCGTCGACGACGTCGACCAGCGCATCGCCGACGGCGCCACGGGCGAGCGGGCGGTCTTCGACGCCTTCGCCGCGTTCCAGGAGCTGCTGGTCGGCATGGGCGGCTACATGGCCGAGCGCGCCACCGACCTCGGCGACGTCGCCCAGCGCGTCATCGCCTCGCTGCGCGGCGTCCCCGCGCCCGGAGTCCCCGAGAGCGACACGCCCTTCGTGCTCGTCGCCCCCGACCTCGCCCCCGCCGACACCGCGCTGCTCGACCTCGAGAAGGTGCTCGCCCTCGTCACCCGCGACGGCGGCCCGACCTCGCACACCGCGATCCTCGCCCGGTCGAAGTCGATCCCCGCCATCGTGGGCGTCACCGGCGCGCTCGACCTCGCCGACGGCACCGTCGTCGTGGCCGACGCCGCGACCGGCGTCGTCACCGTCGACCCCTCGGCCGACGAGGTCGCCGACGCCGAGAAGCGCATCGCCGACCGCGCCGCCGCGGCCGCGGCCCCGCTGACCGACGGCGCGCTCGCCGACGGCCACGCGGTGCCCCTGCTCGCGAACCTCGGCTCGCCTGACGAGGCGGCGGGCGCCGTCGCGCTCGGTGCCGAGGGCGTGGGCCTGTTCCGCACCGAGTTCCTGTTCCTCGGCAACAGCTCGGCGCCCACGGTCGAGAGCCAGACCGCCAGCTACACGGCCCTGCTCGAGGCGTTCCCCGGCCGCAAGGTCGTCGTGCGCGCGCTCGACGCCGGTGCCGACAAGCCCCTCAGCTTCCTCAACGACGCCCACGAGGAGAACCCGGCCCTGGGCCTGCGCGGCCTCCGCGCCCTCCGCGTCAAGGAGCAGATCCTCCGCGACCAGCTGACCGCCCTCGCCGCCGCCCAGGCCGCGACGACCGCCGACCTCTGGGTCATGGCGCCCATGGTCAGCGACGCCGAGGAGACCGAGTACTTCGTCGCACTCGGCCGCGAGCTCGGGCTCAAGACCGTCGGCGTCATGGCCGAGGTGCCGTCGCTCGCCGTCCTCGCCGACCAGATCTTCTCGTCGGCCGACTTCGTCAGCGTCGGCACGAACGACCTGACGCAGTACACGCTCGCCGCCGACCGCATGCTCGGGTCGGTCGCCAGCTACCAGGATCCCTGGCACCCCGCGGTGCTGCGCCTGGTGAAGGCGCTCGGCGACGCCGGCGCCGCGGCCGGCAAGCCCGTCGGCATCTGCGGCGAGGCCGCGGCCGACCCGCTGCTCGCCGTCGTGCTCGTCGGCCTCGGCGCGACCACCTTGTCGATGACGCCGGCGGCCCTCGCCGACGTCCGCCTCGAGCTCGGCCAGCACACGCTCGAGCAGGCGCGCGCCCTCGCGACCGCCGCGATCGCCGCGACCACCGCCTCCGGCGCCCGCGAGGCGGCCGAGGCCGTCGCCGCCGGCTGAGGGCCCGGGCCGGGCGCCCGGCACCAGCACCCTCCAGGTCGTCCGGCTGACGTCGGCCGAGCGCTGGCTTACCACCCACCTCGTCCTCCATGGGCCAGGATGGACAGGTCGGACGCGCCCGGAGCCGGGCCTCGGCACAGGGGAGGGTCATGGACGTCGCCGTCGTCGAGGCGAAGCAGGAGGAGGCGGCGCTCGCCGTGTTCCGTGCCGTGTCGCGGTCCGCTCGTGGCCCGTGGGTGCGAGTCCGCGTGTTCTGGTCCGAGATCGCCGGCACCAGCCAGACGTTCCTCGAGATCTGGGACGCCGAGGGCACAATGTCGAGCATCCGCGTGCCGCGCGAGGTCGACGCGCTGATGAGGGAGCTCCGCCGTGAGACGGAGCGACCGGGTGAGGGCGCCTGGTTCAGCGTCTTCCTCACCGTGACGGCAGACGGGCGCTCGACGTTTGAGTACAACTGGGACCGCCGACCGTCGTGGTCCCCCACCGGTGACCCTCTCGACGGTCACCGCGACGACGTGCACCCCGACGGCTGGCCCGGCGACGCCGCCCTGGTCGCCGACCTCGAGCGGCACCCTCGACGCCCCGAGGCGCTCCCTGCCTGGTACCCGGTCGCGCTCCCGGCGGTCGAGCCGCGGCCGGTCGTCGCCGAGCCCGAGCGGGCCGCCGGCCCTCTGCCCCCACCGGCCTCCGTGGCCGACATCGCGGCCCTGCCTGGGTGGGAGGGCGTCTGGGAGAGCGTGGTGTCGCATCTCGACCGGGCGCTCCGTCCCGAGACGGCCCGACTCCTCGCGTCGGAGTCCGCGCGCGAGCGCGCGCGGATGCCCGAGACCGACGACGTCGTCGGAGCCGCCTGGTCGGCCGTCTGGGGCGAGCGGGTCCTGTCGCACGACGCCGGAGGAGTCCTCGGGCTCTGGGAGCCGTGGGCCCGAGCCACGGGGCGTGACCCGTCACTCGGCGCAGCGGTCGATCCTCGGTCCGACGTCCGCGCCCACCTCGTCCCGGGGTCGCCGCTCGACCTCGTGCTCCAGGACCTCGGCGACGTCGTCGACACCTTGGTCGAGGCCGCCCTCGACGCGAGGCTCGCCGCTGTCGACCGGCCGGCCGACGAGCCCGACCCGGTCGGCGGCGACGCGGACGTCGACGTCCGCGATCTCGTCGTGGCCCTCGCGGAGCGCGGCCGCCTCCGCGTCGTCGAGCAGCCGGGGGCGGAGCTGGCGGTCGGCGGCGGCGACACGGGGTTCCAGGTCACCGC
This sequence comes from Frigoribacterium faeni, assembly GCF_011761235.1. Taxonomy (GTDB): domain Bacteria; phylum Actinomycetota; class Actinomycetes; order Actinomycetales; family Microbacteriaceae; genus Frigoribacterium; species Frigoribacterium faeni_A. The sequence continues at coordinate 821,523 of NZ_JAAOYW010000001.1, read as the reverse complement.
GTCCGGCGCGACGTTCGACGTCGCGAGCACGGAGCGGGGCCGAACGCGCGTCCGGGCCACGGCCGGCACGCTCGACCTCGCTCTGCGCCTGCTGCTCTGGGAGCTGCGCGTCCCCGTCCGCGCCGTCCTCGGCCTCGAGCGGATCGCCGTGGGCGACGACCTCGGCTCGGTCCCCGCCGGTGTCCACGTCGAGCAGGGCGCCCGTGCGGTCACGGTGTCGTGGCGCTCGGACGCCGGCGACGAGCGGGTCTCGTTCCCCGGCTCGGACGCTCGTCGCGCTGCCGTGGGCGCCGCGCACGTGCTCAGGCTCGGTGCGGACGACATCGTCGCCCTCGTGCTGGACCCCGACGCGCCCCGCAGGGTGGGCGGCGTGCCGCCGGCCGCGGGCTCGCCTGCGCGTGGGGGACAGCCCGAGCGGCAGGAGCCGGGGGCGACGAGCCCGTGGGTGCCCGCGACCGATGCCCCGCCCACCTCCGCCGGGGGAACGATCGTCGCCCCCGTGCCCCTGGTCCGGCTGGGGCCCGGCGAGCAGTGGCCGGGCATCGTGGTCGCCGGCCTCGGGCGGCGCATCGCGGCGCTCGCGATCGACGTCGTCCTCTCGGTGGCGGTGCTCTACGGCACCCTCTTCGCCGCCGTCCTCGTCGTGCCCGACCCCGCCGTCGAGGCCTGGGCCGTGCCGACGGCGTTCTTCTCGGCGGAGCTCGCGTGGCTCGTCGGCCTGGGCGTGGCCGTCGGCCTGCTCGGGCGCACGCCGGGCAAGCTGCTGCTCGGTCTCCGCGTCGTGCACGACTCCGACCCGCGTCGCACGGTGGGCGTCGGCAGGGCGCTCCTGCGTGGGCTCGTCGTGTTCCCGCTCGGGCTGGCGTGGATCTGGCTGCTGCTCCTGCTGATCTCCGCGACGTCCCTCGACCCCTCAGGCCGGCGGAGGGGCTGGCACGACCGGGCGGCACGCAGCCAGGTGGTCGACGTCCGCCGGGGGTCCGACCCGGTGGCCGACCCCTCCTGGCGGCCGCCCGTCGACCGCCCGGTCCTCGTCCGCCTGGCCTGAGACCGGCAGGCCGGCCGAGCGCGATCGCACCGCCCGCGCCTCGCCGCAGCGCGCCCGAGCCGACGGGTCAGTCGGCGACGACCGCCTGCACGTGCTCGGCGACGACCACGTCGACGACGCTCGCGACGGCCGCCTCGACGACCGGGACGACCTCGGGGTGGGCGACCCGCGCCTCCTCGAGGCCCAGGTCGGTGTCGACGGACCCGACCGCGTCGACCGCGGGGAGCACGCCGGCGTCGACGGCCTCGGCGTGCAGACGCAGCAGCGTCCCGACGCGGTGGGGCGCGATCACGTCGAGCACGACCGCGTCGCGGACGCGGCGCTCGAGCTGGGTGAGCGTGAGCTCGGGGGCGTCGGGCTCGTCGGTCGGCGCCCCGGCGGGGGAGGAGGAGACGGGGGACGTGGCCGTCTGCCGTGCCACGCTCGTGAGCACCCCCGACCAGCCCCACCGACCGTCGAGCCCCGCCAGCGAGGAGGGGAGCGCGGCGGGCGGCACCGCACCGGCGGGGGATGCGGCGTCGGCGGCAGGCCCCGCGGTCGCCGGGTCCGCGGACCCGGCCGGGGCCGGGCCGGCGGCGGGCAACCAGTCGGGCCGGTACTTCTCCGTACGCGGGAACCGCGCCAGGTCGGCCGCGTAGTCCGCGTCGCTCGGCACGACCTCGTCGCCCGTCGCCTCGAAGGGCGACGCCGGGTCGTCGAACACTCGGCGGTCGCCGTTGAAGCGCGCCGTGAACGAGCCCGCCGCGGTGAGCGTGAGCACGAGCGAGAACCAGGTGCCGCGCTCGGGGTCGGCCATGACCTCCCTCAGCTCGGCCGCGAGGTCGTCGACGTCGGGCGTCGGGAGGTCGGGCTTCGCGCTGCCGACGGCGTCGAGGGCGTCGACCCAGGCGCGGCGGACGCCGGCGACCTGGAGCACGAAGAGGGTGGCCTCCGCCCAGTCGACGTCGGCCAGCGACCCGGCGACGCGGGCGGCGATCTGGTCCTGGAGGTGCTGCTGTCGGGCGACGTCCACGTCGGGGCCTCTCGGTCGTGGTCGGGGATCGGGAGCGGTGCCGGCGTCGCGGGCCACGCGGACGGCATCGACAGACTATGCGTCCGGCCGGTCTCCCGCCCTGTTCCGCACGAGGAGGCGGCGATCCGGTCGACGCGCAGGGCCGGGGGAGCAGACTGGTCGACGTGGGCACCCCTATCCGACACCCGTTGATCGACGACGTGACCTCCCACGTCGTCAGGGTCGACAGCCGGGCCCGCGTCGTCAGGCTGAGCGCACCGCTCGCCGACCTCCTCGGCCGTGGTCGCAGCCGACGCCGGATCGTGCTCGTGACGGGCGAGGCGTCGCGCCTGACGGTCGGCGCCCGCGCCGCGCTCGTCGGCGCCGGTGCCGCCTGGGCCGTCCACGACGACCACGGCGGCCTCCGTGACGGGCTGACCGGCTCGCCCTGGGCCGACCTCGACTCCGCGGGCACGTCGGCCGAGCCCGACGTCGGCGACCAGGCCGCCGAGGCCGGCCGCGCCGCCGTCGTGCAGGAGGCGGTGGGCACCGCCGCGCAGCTCTCCGTCGACCTCACCGTCCTGCACCGTGCCAGCCACGACACGAGCCTCGGCGGCGCCGTCGAGCTTCTCGCCGAGGCCGTCGCGGCCTCGCAGCCGGACCGCTGGGGCGAGACCGAGCCGCTCCGTCGACCGTGGGACCGCTGGGTGCTCACGCAGCACGCGCGGCACGCGGCCCCCGAGCTGGTGCGGATCGTCGTCGAGGGGCCTCATCTCTCCGGCACGGTGACCGCGCGCGTGACCGAGCACGGCATCGAGGAGACGACCGCGCTGACCCTCTCCGTCCCCACCGAGGGCGAGGGCGAGGTCGACGGGCGCGACGGGGACGCCGTGGACGCGGCCGTCTCGAGGCTCGCCGCCGCCCTCTCGGACATCGCCCGCACCTCCTTGCCGACCTTCGCCCTCGTCGTGGCCCGGCGCGGCGAGCCCGACCGCAGCGTCCGGGCCGTCACCTACCCGCAGCCGAACCCCGTCCTCCTGCTGATCGGGGCGCCGTCCGTCGCGCGCCTCGGCATCGAGGCGACGTCGATCCCCGTGCCCCGCGGCGTCTCGGTCGTGGGTCGGCCGCGCCTCCCCGCCCTGGTCGTCCCCCTGGGCGACGCGTCGACCTCCGGGTGGGAGGCCCTGCACGACACGCTCGAGGCCGTCGGCCCCGACCGCGTGGCCGACATGGTCTCGGGCGGCCCGCCCGAGTCGTGGCACGACGACCTCGACGACCCCGACAGCCCCGAGGAGGCGCGCCCCGGTGCCCCGTGACATCACGATCCTGAGTCCCCACGGCGTCGACGCCCTCGACCTCGCCACCGCCGCCCGGACGGTCGACGAGTCGCTCGGCGTGCGCGAGATCGACGGCGGGGCGGCGTTCCAGGTCTTCGGCGGCTCGGGCGAGGCGGTGCTCACCGTGTTCGGCTCCGAGCAGGTCACGGTCGCGGGCGAGATCGAGCGCCTGCTGCCCGACCCGCCGGCCCTCGGTCTGCCGGTCTGGTGGGTCGACGCCGTCGCCCCGCACGGCGCCGAGGGCGAGCAGGGCGTCTCCGTGGCCCTGCACCTGGCACTCGGCCTCGACGCCGTCTGCATCGTCGAGGACGACTGAGGCGCCTCCTCTGCTCTTCCCGGCCTGGACGCCGACGGGCCCGGCCTCACCGAGGTGGAGCCGGGCCCGTCCGCGTCGCGGGGGTCGCGTCAGGCGCTGCCGCGCAGCACGGCGTTCTTGACCTCGGCGATGGCCTTGGTCACCTGGATGCCGCGAGGGCACGCCTCGGTGCAGTTGAAGGTCGTGCGGCAACGCCACACGCCCTCCTTGTCGTTGAGGATGTCGAGACGCACCTGGGCGCCCTCGTCACGCGAGTCGAAGATGAAGCGGTGCGCGTTGACGATCGCGGCGGGGCCGAAGTACTGGCCGTCGGTCCAGAACACGGGGCAGCTCGACGTGCACGCCGCGCAGAGGATGCACTTCGTGGTGTCGTCGAAGCGCTCGCGCTGCGTGGCGCTCTGCAGGCGCTCCTTCTCGGGCTTGGACGAGGCCATGAGGAACGGCTGGATCTCGCGGTACGACTGGAAGAACGGCTCCATGTCGACGACGAGGTCCTTCTCGAGCGGCAGGCCCTTGATGGCCTCGACGTAGATGGGCTGCGAGAGGTCGAGGTCCTTGATGAGGGTCTTGCAGGCAAGGCGGTTGCGGCCGTTGATGCGCATGGCGTCCGAGCCGCAGACGCCGTGGGCGCACGAGCGACGGAACGTGAGCGAGCCGTCCTGTTCCCACTTGATCTGGTGCAGCGCGTCGAGCACGCGGTCGGTGGGCAGCACCTGCACGTCGAAGTCCTGCCAGCGCGGCTCGTCGTCCACCTCGGGGTCGAAGCGCCGGATGATCAGGGTGGCGGTGAAGGTCGGCACGGCCGAGGCCGCGGTCGGCGTCTCCTGGGTCAGGACAGCGGTGCTCATGGTCAGTACTTCCGTTCCATCGGCGTGTAGTTCGTGATCACGACGGGCTTGGTGTCGAGTCGGATGTGGTCCCCGGCGAGCGAGGAGTGCGCGTCGCCCGTGAGGTAGGCCATCGTGTGGACCAGCCAGTTCTCGTCGTCGCGGGTCGGGTAGTCCTCGCGGAAGTGGCCGCCGCGGCTCTCCTGGCGCGAGCGCGCCGAGTAGACGACGACCTCGGCGAGGTCGAGCAGGAACCCGAGCTCGATCGCCTCGAGCAGGTCGGTGTTGAAGCGCTTGCCCTTGTCCTGCACCGAGATGTTCTTGAACCGCTCGCGCAGGTCGGCGATGACGTGGGTGACCTCGTCGAGCGTCTCCTCCGTGCGGAAGACCTGCGCGTTGCGGTCCATGCTGTCCTGCAGCTCCTTGCGCAGGGTCGCGATGCGCTCGGTGCCGGTCGCGTTGCGGACGTCGGCGACGAGGCCGCGCACGAAGCCGGCCGGGTCGTCGGGCAGCGGCACGAACTCGGCCGTGCGGGCGAACTCGACGGCGTTGTTGCCGGCGCGCTTGCCGAACACGTTGATGTCGAGCAGCGAGTTGGTGCCGAGGCGGTTCGACCCGTGCACGCTGACACAGGCGCACTCGCCGGCGGCGTAGAGGCCCGGCACGACGGTCGTGTTGTCGCTCAGCACCTCGGCGTGGACGTTGGTGGGGATGCCGCCCATGGCGTAGTGGGCCGTCGGCAGCACGGGCACCGGCTCGGTGTACGGCTCGACGCCCAGGTAGGTGCGCGCGAACTCGGTGATGTCGGGCAGCTTGGCGTCGATCACGGCCGGGTCGAGGTGCGTGATGTCGAGGTAGACGTACTCCTTGTGCGGGCCGCCGCCGCGCCCCTCGCGGATCTCGGTCGCCATGCAGCGCGCGACGATGTCGCGCGGCGCCAGGTCCTTGATGGTGGGGGCGTAGCGCTCCATGAAGCGCTCGCCCTCGCTGTTGCGCAGGATCGCGCCCTCGCCGCGGGCCGCCTCCGAGAGCAGGATGCCCAGGCCGGCGAGCCCGGTCGGGTGGAACTGGAAGAACTCCATGTCCTCGAGCGGGAGGCCCTTGCGCCAGATGATGCCGACGCCGTCGCCCGTCAGGGTGTGGGCGTTCGAGGTGGTCTTGTAGATCTTGCCGAAGCCGCCGGTCGCGAAGACCACGGCCTTGCCCTGGAACACGTGCAGCTCGCCCGTCGACAGCTCGAGCGCGACGACGCCGGCCGGGCGACGGACGCCGTCGACCTCGCCCATGATCAGGTCGAGCACGTAGAACTCGTTGAAGAACTCGATGCCGTGCTTGACGCAGTTCTGGTACAGCGTCTGCAGGATCATGTGGCCCGTTCGGTCGGCGGCGTAGCAGGCGCGACGGACGGGGTTCTTGCCGTGCTCGGCGGTGTGGCCGCCGAACCGGCGCTGGTCGATCTTGCCCTCGGGCGTGCGGTTGAACGGCAGGCCCATGTTCTCGAGGTCGAGGACGGCGTCGATCGCCTCCTTCGCCAGGATCTCGGCGGCGTCCTGGTCGACCAGGTAGTCGCCTCCCTTGACCGTGTCGAAGGTGTGCCACTCCCAGTTGTCGTCCTCGACGTTGGCGAGCGCGGCCGCCATGCCGCCCTGGGCGGCGCCCGTGTGCGAGCGCGTCGGGTAGAGCTTCGAGATGACGGCCGTGCGGGCGTTCGGGCCCGCCTCGATCGCGGCGCGCATGCCGGCGCCCCCGGCCCCGACGATGACGACGTCGTGCTGGTGGTAGTGGACGCCGTCGACGACGGTGTCCTGGTCGGACGGGGCAGGTGCGGAGGGAGTGGTCACGGTTCTCTCAGTGGGACGGTGGTGCGGGCGGCGGAACGGGTCGAGGAGGCGGTGGTCGTCACGCCCGGCGCGGTCAGGCCGAGCAGATGGACGGCAGCATGTCGGCCGGCGCGTTGGCCGGGCACGGGTCGAACGTCCACACGACGAGCGTGCCGAGGAGGAGCAGGACCGCGGCAGAGACGACGAGCGTGCCGAGCAGCACGCGGCGCACCGCGGGGCGGCCGACGTAGTCGTTGACGATCGTGCGCATGCCGTTCGACCCGTGGATCAGCGCGAGCCAGAGCAGCAGCGTGTCGTAGACCTGCCAGAACGGGTTCGCCCACTTGCCGGCGACGAAGCCCCAGTCGATCGCCTTGACCCCGCCCTCGCCGGCGAGGAGGTTGACGAACAGGTGGCCGAAGACCAGCACCACCAGCACGGCGCCGCTGACGCGCATGTAGATCCAGCCCCACTTCTCCCAGTTGGTGCTGCGGCGGGCGGTGCGCGCGCTGCGCGGGGCCTCGACGGTCTCAGTGGTCATCGCGTTACTCCGAGAAGACGTTCATCAGGTGGCGGGGGGCGAAGCCGGCGAAGAGGACGACCGCGACGCCGATCACGATCCAGAAGAGGAGGCGCTGGTGCTTCGTGGCGGGGGCCCAGAAGTCGATGAGGATGATGCGCAGGCCGTTCAGCGCGTGGAACAGGATGGCGGCCACCAGGCCGGTCTCGCCCAGGCCCATCACGGGGTTCTTGTACGTGCCGATGACGGCGTCGTAGGCCTCGGGGCTGATGCGCACGAGCGCGGTGTCGAGGATGTGCACGAGCAGGAAGAAGTAGATGCTCACGCCGGTGATGCGGTGGAGGACCCACGACCACATGCCCTCACGGCCGCGGTAGAGCGTGCCGGCGAAGCGCTGGCCCTTGCGGGGCTCGGGCACCCGGGGCGACGTGCCGCGCGACCCGCCCGTCGGTGTCGCCAGTGTTCCCGTCGACTGCTCGGCCATGAGCGGCCCTCCTCGCGGACGAGGCGGTCGGCTGCGATCCGGGTGGGGACAGCCGCGTCCGCCGTGTGCGTTCATAGAACTGTCCCAGCATACGAGCGGGGTCGTCGCTCCCGCCGCTTAGGCCCGCCTAAGAACGGTCGATCTACTTCGATGTCGAGAGAAGCCCCGGCGTCCGCGTGCGCGTCGCCGGCGCCCCTCCGAGCACTGCCCGACGGGCGTCGGCGTAGTGGTCGAGCAGCGCGTCGCCCACGGTCTCCCAGGTGCGCCCGACGACGGCCCGTCGGCCGGCCTCGCCGAACCGGGCGCGCAGGGCGGCGTCGCCGACGAGCGCGCCGACCGACCGTCGGAGCGAGTGGTCGTGCCGCGGGTCGAACAGGAACCCGTCGACCCCGTGCCGCACGAGGTCGAGGGGCCCGCCCGCGGCCGGCGCGACCACCGGCACCCCGGCCGCGTGCGCCTCCTGCACGGTCTGGCCGAACGTCTCGGTCGTGCCGGTGTGCACGAAGACGTCGAGCGCGGCGTAGGCGTCGGCGAGCTCGTCGCCGTGCAGGGGCCCGGTGAAGACGGGGTCGAGGTGCCGCAGCCGTCGGCGCAGGGACGGCAGCGACGGGCCGCCGCCGACGACCAGCAGGCGCACGCCGTCGGCACGACGCAGGGCGGCGAGGCGCTCGACCTGCTTCTCCGCCGCGAGACGGCCGACGTAGCCGACCAGCACGTCGTCGGGCCCCGCCCCGGCGAGGGCGCGCACGCGGGCCGCGCCCTCGCCGGGGCGGCGGTTCGGGTGGTACCGCTGCGCGTCGACGCCGCGGCCCCACGTCGCCAGGCGCCGCACCCCGGCGCGCTCGAGGTCGCGCAGGGAGGCGGTGGAGGGCACCAGGGTGACGGTCGCCTGCTCGTGGATGCGTCGGACGAGCTTCCAGGCGACGGCCTCGGTGACCGGGCCGAGGCCGCTCGCGGCGGCGTAGCGGGCGACGTCGGTCTGGAACACGGCGACGCTCGGCAGCCCGAGCCGGGCGGCGGCCGAGATCGCCTGCGCCCCGAGCAGGAACGGCGAGGCCACGTGCACGACGTCCGGGGCGAACGCCGCGAGGGCGCCGGCGACCTGGGGCCCGGGCAGGCCCACGGGGAACTGCCGGTACGCCACGGAGGGGACGCGGTGCACGCGCGCTCCGGCGTACTCGTCGTGCCCGCGCCCCGCCGGCGCGATCACGAGGGCCTCGTGGCCGCGGCGCGCCAGGTGGTCGAGCACCCGCAGCACGCTCGTCGTGACGCCGTTGACGGTGGGCAGGAAACTCTCGGTCACGATGGCGACCCGCATGGGCACTCCTCGACTCGGCGTCGTCCCAGGCTGCCGGGAGGGCGTGTCCGGTCGGAGCCGGCGTCGTGGCGCCGCGGTGGCGGGCGGGTGAACGGCCGGTGGGGGAGCAGGGGCCGGTCGTCCCGGCCGCCACGGGTCCGCTCGGTAGGGTGGCGGTCATGACCAGCACGGACGGCCTCGACCGCTTCTACAGCATCATCCCCGCGGGCGGCATCGGCTCTCGCCTCTGGCCCCTGAGCCGTGCGGACGCGCCCAAGTTCCTGCACGACCTCACCGGCAGCGGGTCGACCCTGCTGCGCGGCACCTGGGACCGCCTCGCGCCCCTCGCGGGGGAGCAGCGCATCATGGTCGTCACGGGTCGCTCGCACCGGGCCGCCGTCGAGTCGCAGCTGCCCGCCCTCGCCGACCACAACGTCGTGCTCGAGAGCGAGCCCAAGGACTCGACCGCCGCCATCGGTCTTGCCGCGGCGATCCTCCGCCGCCGCGAGCCGGACGTCATCGTCGGCTCGTTCGCCGCCGACCACGTCATCGCCGACGTGCGGGGCTTCGGCCGGGCGGTCAAGGAGGCGATCGCGCTCGCGGACGCCGGCTGGATCGCGACCATCGGCATCACCCCGACCGAGCCCGCGATCGGGTTCGGCTACATCCACGTCGGCGAGGGCCTCGACGTGGCGGGCGCGCCCAGCGCGCGCCGGGTCGAGGCGTTCGTCGAGAAGCCCGACCTGGCGACCGCCGAGGGCTACGTCGCCGGGGGCGACCACCTCTGGAACGGGGGCATGTTCATCTCGCGTGCCGACCGCCTCCTCGAGCAGCTGGGCGAGACGCGACCCGAGCTGCTCGCCGGCATCGAAGAGCTCGCCGAGGCGTGGGACACCAGCCGTCGCGGCGCCGTCGTCGACGCCGTGTGGCCGGGCCTCGAGAAGATCGCGATCGACTACACCGTGGCCGAGCCCGCCGCCGCGGCGGGCCGCCTCGCCGTCGTGCCGGGCGACTTCGACTGGGACGACGTGGGCGACTTCGCCTCGATCGCCAAGCTGCACGCCGGCGGCCGCAAGAGCGACCTCGCCATCCTCGGCGAGAACGCCCGGGTGCTGGCCGACGCGTCGAGCGGCATCGTGGTCGGCCACAGCGGCCGGCTCATCTCGCTGATCGGCGTCAACGACATCATCGTCGTCGACACCCCCGACGCCCTGCTCGTCACGACGACGGCGAACGCCCAGCGGGTCAAGAGCGTCGTCGACGCGCTGAAGCTGAGCGGCCGCAGCGACGTCCTCTGACCCGACGGTGTTACGGCTCGGTTTCGGGTCGGTCCCGTTCGTGTAACGCCTCTGCGGCGGTACACCTGCTCGTCGTCGGGCGCCCGACACAGTAGGTAACATCACAGCCAGACGTGCCCGACGTCTCGTGTCGGGCAGCACCTTGGAGGACATCTTGACTACAACTGCGCGGAAGGCCGTCTTCAGCGGCCTCGCCCTGGCGAGCAGCGTCGCCATCCTGGCCGGCTGTGCCTCGGCCCCCGAGAGCGACGGCGACGCGGCCGGCGGCTCCGGCGGCAGCGACTTCGTGCCCTGCATGGTCTCGGACGCGGGCGGCTTCGACGACAAGTCGTTCAACCAGCTCGGCTACGAGGGCCTCACCGAGGCCGCCGAGGCCGAGGGCGCCGAGGCCAAGACGGTCGAGTCGGCCGACGAGACGGTCTACGACGCCAACCTGTCGAACCTCGCCGGCCAGGGCTGCAACCTGATCGTGACCGTGGGCTTCGCGCTCGCCGACGCGACCAAGGCCGCGGCCGAGTCGAACCCCGAGATCGACTACGCGACCATCGACGACGCGTCGATCACGGCGGACAACGTCAAGCCGATCACCTTCAACACGTCCGAGGCGGCGTTCCTCGCCGGCTACGCGGCCGCCAGCTACTCGAAGACCGGCACCGTCGGCACCTTCGGCGGCCAGCAGTTCCCGACCGTCACCATCTTCATGGACGGCTTCGCCGACGGCGTCGAGTACTACAACGAGCAGAAGAGCGCCGACGTCAAGGTCGTCGGCTGGGACGTCGCGTCGCAGACCGGCACCTTCACCGGCGGCTTCGAGGCCGGCACGGTCGCCAAGCAGAGCGCGCAGACCCTGATCGACCAGGGTGCCGACGTGATCCTGCCGGTCGGCGGCCCGATCTACCAGAGCGCCGCCGCGGCCATCCGCGACGCCGACTCCGACATCGTGCTCATCGGTGCCGACTCCGACACCTACGAGACCGACGCCGACAACAAGGACCTCTTCCTCACCTCGGTGCTCAAGGGCATCAAGCAGGCCACGGACGACGTCACGACGCAGGCCTCCTCGGGCGACTTCTCCAACGAGCCCTACGTCGGCACGCTCGAGAACGACGGCGTCGGCATCGCGCCGTTCCACGACTACGAGGACAAGGTCGACGCCGGCCTGTCCGACGAGCTGGACACCATCAAGGCGGGCATCATCGACGGCTCCATCCCCGTCGAGTCGCCCTCGTCGCTGACGAACTGACGCCTGTCGGCACCACCTCAGGCATCGATTAGCATTGCCTGATCGAGGGCCCGGGCGGACGGTCTCCACCGTCCGTCCCGGGCCCTTCCCCACGCCTACACCGAGGTAGATTGACGAGATGAAGCTCGAGCTCAAGGGCATCACCAAGCGATTCGGCGCACTGACCGCCAACGACCACATCAGCCTGACCGTCGAGCCCGGCGAGATCCACGCCCTGCTCGGCGAGAACGGGGCCGGCAAGTCGACCCTGATGAACGTGCTCTACGGCCTGTACCAGGCCGACGAGGGCGAGATCCTGCTGGACGACGTCGTCCAGCGGTTCTCCGGCCCCGGCGAGGCCATGGCGGCCGGCATCGGCATGGTGCACCAGCACTTCATGCTCGTGCCCGTCTTCACCGTCGCCGAGAACGTCATGCTGGGCCACGAAGAGACGCGGGGCGGGGGCAGGCTCGACCTGGCCGCCGCCCGGGCCAAGGTGCGCGAGATCTCTCGCCGCTTCGGCTTCGACATCGACCCCGACGCCGTCGTCGAAGAGCTGCCCGTCGGCGTGCAGCAGCGGGTCGAGATCGTCAAGGCCCTGTCGCGCGACGCGAAGGTGCTCGTCTTCGACGAGCCCACCGCCGTGCTCACCCCTCAGGAGACGGACGAGCTGATGGGCATCATGCGCCAGCTCCGCGACGCCGGCACGGGCATCGTCTTCATCACCCACAAGCTCCGTGAGGTCCGCGAGGTCGCCTCGCGCATCACCGTCATCCGCCTCGGCAAGGTCGTCGGCGAGGCCGAGCCGACCGCCAGCAACGCCGAGCTCGCCTCGCTCATGGTCGGCCGCGCCGTCGAGCTCACCGTGCAGAAGGGGCCCGCCGAGCCCGGCGAGGCCGCCCTCGTCGTCGAGTCGCTCCGCGTCGTCGACCCGATCGGCCAGGTCGTCGTGGACGACGTGTCGTTCGAGGTGCGCCGCGGCGAGGTCCTCGCCATCGCCGGCGTGCAGGGCAACGGCCAGACCGAGCTGACCGAGGCGATCCTGGGCCTGCAGCCCCGGGTCGAGGGCCGGGTCTCGCTCGACGGCCGCGACATCACGGGGCACAGCGTCCGACGCGTGCTCGACGCGGGCGTCGGCTTCGTGCCCGAGGACCGCAACGAGGACGGCCTGGTCGGCGAGTTCACCGTCGCCGAGAACCTCATGCTCGACCGGTCGCAGTCCGGACCGTTCGTGCGTCGCGGGTCCCTCCGCCTCGCCGAGCTCGCGGCCTTCGCCGTCGAGAAGGTGCGCGAGTTCGACATCCGCACCCAGGGCATCGCGACCCCGGCGGGCCGCCTCTCGGGCGGCAACCAGCAGAAGGTCGTGCTCGCCCGCGAGCTGAGCCGCGACCTGCGCCTCTTCGTCGCGGCCCAGCCCACGCGGGGCATCGACGTCGGCTCGATCGAGTTCGTGCACAAGCGCATCGTCGCGACCCGCGACTCGGGCGTGCCGGTCATCGTCGTGTCCACCGAGCTCGACGAGGTCGTCGCCCTCGCCGACCGCATCGCCGTGATGTACCGCGGCGCGATCATCGGCATCGTCCCCGCCGACACCCCGCGCGACGTGCTCGGGCTCATGATGGCCGGCGAGGCACCCCAGGCGAAGGAGCACGCGGCGTGAGCGACGCGACCACCACGACCACCCCGGCCCCCCAGGGGGCCCCGACGGGCGGCCCGGTCGACACGGCCGACTCGCGCGGGCAGCGACTGCTCCGCGAGATCACGACGGGCAACGCGGCCATCTCGGTGCTCGCCGTCGTGCTGGCGCTCGTCGTGTCCGGGCTGCTGATCGGCTTCACCGACCCCGACGTGCAGCAGACCACGGGGTACTTCTTCTCGCGGCCCTCGGACTTCTTCCAGGCCTTCTGGGCGTCGGTGGGCGGCTCGTACTCGTCGCTGTTCCAGGGCGCCGTGTACAACTTCCGCGTCGACGGCTTCGCGGCGGGCATCCGGCCCCTCACCGAGACGCTCAACTACGCGGTCCCGCTCATCGCGGCCGGCCTCGGCGTCGCCCTGGCATTCCGCGTCGGCCTGTTCAACATCGGCGCGCGCGGCCAGATGCTCATCGCGGCCGGGGCCGCGGGCTGGGTCGGCTTCTCGTTCGACCTGCCGCTCGCCGTCCACCTGCCGCTGGCCCTCCTGGCCGGCATCGCGGGCGGCGCGATCTGGGGCGGCCTCGTCGGCCTGCTCAAGGCCCGGACGGGCGCGCACGAGGTGATCCTCACGATCATGCTCAACTACGTCGCGTTCTACCTGATCTCGTACGCCCTGCGCACGCCGGGCCTCCTGCAGGCGCCGGGCAGCCCGAACCCGAAGTCCCCGGCGACGCTGCCCAGCGCCGTCCTGCCCGACCTGTTCGGCCCGAGCTACAACCTCAACTGGGGCTTCCTGCTCGTCATCGCCATCACCGCCGTCGTCTGGTGGCTGATCAACCGCTCGACGCTCGGCTTCCGGTTCCGCGCGGTCGGTGAGAACCCGCACGCGGCCCGCACGGCCGGCATGAACGTCAAGAACATCTACCTCTACGCGATGCTCATCTCGGGCGCCCTGGCCGGCGTCGCCGGCTCGACGCAGGTGCTCGGCACGCTGACGACCGGCTTCACCTCGGGCATCGACGCCGGCATCGGCTTCGACGCCATCACGGTCGCCCTGCTCGGCCGTTCCCGCCCCTGGGGCGTCTTCGGCGCCGGCGTCCTGTTCGGGGCGCTCAAGGCCGGCGGCTACTCCATGCAGGCGGCGAACGGCGTGCCGATCGACATCGTCCTCGTCGTCCAGTCCCTGATCGTGCTGTTCGTGGCGGCCCCGCCGCTCGTCCGCAGCATCTTCCGTCTGCCCGCGCCGGGCGCCCGCCGGGTGCCCCGCGGCTCGAAGAAGGAGGCGGTGGTCACCAAGTGAGCACCCTCACCCCCGACACGGTCGCGCCCGTCGCGCCGACCCCCGGTCTCGGCCACGTCGCCCGACGCAGCTACAAGGCGCCCATCGCGTTCGCCGTCTTCACGGTCATCGCGGTCGTGCTGTTCGTCCTGAACCCGCGCGAGGGGTCCAGCACCTTCCGCCTGGCCACGGCGACCGACTTCTTCGCCCTGCCCGACGCGGTCCTGCCCTCGGCGGCGACGGGCGTGGTGCTCACGGTCGTCCTCGCGGTCGTCACCGTCCTCGCCGTCCTGCTGGCCCGGCGTGCCCGTCCCGTCCCGATCTGGCTGGTCGCGGTCTTCGGCGTCCTGTTCCTCGTCGCGTTCCTCGCGTGGACCAGCGCCGGCGCGACGATCCCCGTGCCCGGGCTCCTGCTCGGGGCCCTCGCCCTCAGCACGCCGCTGATCTTCGGCGCCCTCGGCGGCGTGATCAGCGAGCGGGTCGGCGTCGTCAACGTCGCCATCGAGGGGCAGCTGCTGGCCGGCGCCTTCGTGTCGGCGGTCGTCGCCTCCGCCACCGGGTCCGCGTACGTGGGCCTCGCCTCCGCCATGGTCGCCGGCGTGCTCGTCTCGATGGTGCTCGCCGTCTTCAGCATCCGCTACATCGTCGACCAGGTCATCGTCGGCGTCGTGCTGAACGTCCTGGTGACGGGCCTGACGAGCTTCCTGTACTCGCAGGTGCTGACGAAGTCGGAGGGGCTGAACCAGGGCATCCGGTTCCCGCAGCTGCCGATCCCGGGCCTCAGCCAGATCCCGATCGTCGGGCCCGTGTTCTTCCGCCAGACGATCATCGTCTACCTCATGTACATCGCCATCGCGGTCGTCTTCTACGGTCTGTTCCGCACCCGGTGGGGCCTGCGCCTCCGCGCGGTGGGCGAGCACCCGCAGGCCGCCGACACGGTCGGCATCAAGGTGAACGCGACCCGGTTCTGGAACGTCTCGCTCGCGGGCGCCGTCGCCGGCCTCGGCGGCGCGTACTTCACGCTGGGCTCGCTCGGCAACTTCCAGAAGGAGATGACGGCGGGGGCGGGCTTCATCGCCCTGGCCGCGGTCATCTTCGGCCGGTGGGACCCGATCCGGGCCACCCTCGCCGCGCTGCTCTTCGGCTTCGCGTCGAACCTGCAGAACGTGCTCGGCGCCATCGGCTCTCCCGTGCCGAGCGAGTTCATGCTGATGCTGCCGTACGTCGTCACGATCTTCGCCGTCGCCGGCCTCGTCGGCCAGTCCCGGGGCCCGGCCGCGTCCGGCAAGCCCTACGTGAAGTCGTGACCGCGCCCGCCGGCGTCGAGGCGGACGGGCCCCGCCGCGTCGTCGAGACGACTGACTGGGAGGCCCTCCGCCAGGCGGCGCGCGAGGCCATGGCCAAGGCCTACGTGCCGTACTCGCGGTTCCCCGTCGGCGCCGCGGCGCTCACGTCGGACGGCCGCCTGGTCACGGGCTGCAACATCGAGAACGCCTCGTACGGCATCACGCTCTGCGCCGAGTGCTCGCTCGTCACCGACCTCGTCATGGGAGGCGGCGGCACGCTCGTCGCGTTCGCCTGCGTCGACGGCAACGGGGGCGTCCTCATGCCGTGCGGGCGCTGCCGTCAGCTGCTGTACGAGCACTCCGACGCCGACATGGTGCTCGACACCGTGTCGGGCCACAAGACCATCGACGAGGTGATCCCGGACGCGTTCGGGCCCCGTCAACTCGAGCAGTACCGCGACTCACAGTCGTAGCGAGGAGCACCACCATGAGCACCACCCCTCCCTCCGTCGAGCCCTTCGACACCGTCGACCTCATCCGCGTCAAGCGACGCGGCGACGCCCTCGGCACCGCCCAGATCGACTGGCTGATCGACGCCTACACGCGCGGCTACGTCGCCGACGAGCAGATGTCGGCCCTGACCATGGCGATCTTCCTCAACGGGATGGAGCGCCGCGAGATCCGCGACATGACCCTGGCGATGATCCGCAGCGGCGAGACGATGGACTTCGCCGGCCTCGGCAAGACGACGGTCGACAAGCACTCGACCGGGGGAGTGGGCGACAAGATCACCCTCCCCCTGGCGCCGCTGGTCGCCTCCTTCGGGGTGGCCGTGCCGCAGCTGTCGGGCCGCGGACTCGGGCACACGGGCGGCACGCTCGACAAGCTCGAGTCGATCCCGGGCTGGCAGGCCTCGATCTCGAACGAGCGGATGCGCGAGATCATGGCCGACTCGGGCGCGGTCGTCTGCGCGGCGGGCTCCGGCCTGGCGCCCGCCGACGGCAAGCTCTACGCTCTGCGCGACATCACCGGCACCGTCGAGTGCATCCCGCTGATCGCCTCGTCGATCATGAGCAAGAAGATCGCCGAGGGCACGGCGGCGCTCGTGCTCGACGTCAAGTTCGGCTCGGGGGCCTTCATCCAGGACATCGAGCAGTCGCGCCTCCTGGCGCAGACGATGGTCGACCTCGGCAAGGACGCGGGGGTGGCGACGACGGCCCTGCTCACCGACATGAACGTGCCCCTCGGGCTCACCATCGGCAACGCCCTCGAGGTCCGCGAGTCGGTCGAGACCCTCGCGGGCGGCGGACCCGCCGACATCCGCGAGCTCACGGTCGCGCTCGCCCGCGAGATGCTCACGCTCGCCGGCCAGCCGGACGCCGACGTCGAGGCGGCGCTCGACGACGGGCGGGCGATGGACGCCTGGAAGACCATGATCCGCGCGCAGGGCGGCGACCCCGACGCGGCGCTGCCCACCGCCCGCGAGACGCACGTCGTGACCGCCGCGCGCAGCGGGTGGCTGACCGAGCAGCAGGCGCTGCCGTTCGGCATCGGGGCCTGGCGCCTCGGCGCGGGCCGGGCCCGCAAGCAGGACCCGGTGCAGGCCGCCGCGGGCATCGAGCTGCACGCGAAGCTCGGCGACGCCGTCGTCGAGGGCCAGCCGCTCTTCACCCTGCACGCCGACGAGCCCGCCCGGTTCGAGCGCGCGCTCGAGGCCGTCGAGGGCGCCTGGGCCATCGGCGACGAGCAGGTCGAGCGCGGCCCGCTCGTGGCCGAGCGCGTCTCCTGAGCCCCCCCGGGCCGTCGCCGGCCGTGCCGGCGGCGGCCCTCGGCCGTGCAGGAGGCGCCCAGCGCGTCTCCGGCACGGGTCCGGTCGCCTCCGGGTCGCCGCCCAGCGGCGTGACGGTCCGCGGCGGTAGCCTTGTGCCATGAGCGCACCGGACAAGGACTACCGCCTGCCTGACGGCGGACCCCGCATCGCCCCCCTGCCGAAGGTGTCGTTGCACGACCACCTCGACGGCGGGCTGCGACCCCAGACCATCGTCGAGCTGGCCGACGAGATCGGCTACGAGCTCCCCGTCGGCGGCGGGGCCGACGAGCTCGCCCGCTGGTTCGTCGACAGCGCCGACTCGGGCAACCTGCCCGACTACCTCGCCACCTTCGACGTGACGACCGCGGTCATGCAGACCGAGGCGGGCCTCGAGCGCGTGGCGCGCGAGTTCGTGCTCGACCTCGCGGCGGACGGCGTCGTCCACGGCGAGATCCGCTGGGCGCCCGAGCAGCACCTGCAGAAGGGCCTGAGCCTCGAGCAGACCGTCGAGGCCGTGCAGCGCGGCATCGACGAGGCCGTCGACCAGCTCGACGGCGAGGGCCACGTCATCTCCGCCGGGCAGCTCGTCACGGCCATGCGCCACGCCGACCGCGGCCTCGAGATCGCCCAGCTGGCGGTCAAGTACCGCGAGGCCGGCGTGCTCGGCTTCGACATCGCCGGCGCCGAGGCCGGGTTCCCGGCCTCGAACCAGCGCCCGGCCTTCGACCTGCTCGCGCGCGAGTTCCTGCCCGTGACGGTGCACGCCGGCGAGGCCGACGGCCTCGACAGCATCCGCAGCGCCCTGCTCGACGGTCGCGCCCTTCGCCTCGGCCACGGCGTCCGCCTCGCCGAGGACATCCGCGTGGTGGCCTCCGCCGGCGACCAGACGACCGTCGAGCTCGGCCCGATCGCCGCCTGGGTGCGCGACCGCGAGATCGCCCTCGAGCTCGCGCCGCAGTCGAACCTGCAGACGGGGGCCATCGCGGCCTGGGGCCGCGACCTCGACGACCACCCGTTCGACCTGCTCTACCAGCTCGGGTACTGCGTCACGGTCAACACCGACAACCGCCTCATGAGCGACACGAGCCTCACGAAAGAGCTCGCGCTGCTCGCGCAGGCGTTCGACTACGGCCTGTCCGACCTCGAGACGTTCCAGCTGAACGCGGCGGCGTCGAGCTTCCTGCCCCTCGAGGACCGCGAGGCCCTGGCCGACCGCATCACGGCGGGCTTCGGGGCGGTCTGACCGTGCCCCTCCCGTCCCTCCCCGACAGCGCGGTCGTGATCGCGGCCGACGCGCCCGACTGGCGCTCGGCCGTGCTCCGCGCCGGCGACGCGCTCGTCGCGTCGGGCTCGACGCGCGAGGGCTACGGCGACGAGATGGTCCGCATGATCGAGCAGCACGGGCCCTACGTCGTCATCGCCCCGGGGCTCGTGCTCGCACACGCCCGACCCGACGAGAGCGTGCTGCACGACGGTCTCGCGGTCGTGACCCTCGCCGAGCCCGTGCCGTTCGGCCACCCGCACAACGACCCCGTGAGCGTCGTGCTGGGCCTGGCGGTCGAGTCGGTGGGCGGGCACCTCGAGTCGATCGCCGACCTGGCCAACGTGTTCAACGACGCCTCCGTCATCCCGGCGCTGGCGGCCGCGACGAGCGCCGACGAGGTCCGTCGGCTGATGGGGACGAGCGCGTGAAGATCGTGACCATCTGTGGTGCCGGCATCGGCAGCAGCGGGATCCTGAAGGTGAACGCGGAGCGCGTCCTCGCGCGGCTCGACATCGAGGCTGAGGTCGTGGCCGCCGACGTCGCGTCGATCGCGACCGTGGCCGAGGACGCTCAGGTGATCCTCACGTCCCAGGAGTTCGTCGAGGCGATCGGGCGCACCTTCGCGGACGTGATCGTCATCCAGAACCACTTCGACCAGGCCGAGCTGACCGAGAAGCTCCAGCGGTCGCTGGGCTAGACGCCACGCGGCGTCGCCGCCCCGGCGGCACGACGAGGGCCGGGGCGCGACGTGCGCCCCGGCCCTCTCGGCGTGTCCTGCCCCTAGTGGAGCAGCTCGCGCATGCCGGCGTCGAGGTCGGCGACGGCCGCCTCGGCCGCGGCCCGCCGGGACGCGGCGTCGCCCTCGGTGCTCGAGGCGTCGACGTAGACCTTGAGCTTCGGCTCGGTCCCGCTGGGGCGCACGATCACGCGCGACCCGTCGGTGAACCACAGGCGCAGCACGTCGCCCGGGGGGAACGCGCCGAAGCCGTCGCGGAAGTCGTCGATGCGGTCGACCCGACGGGATCCCACGGTCGCGGGGGGCGCCTCCCGCAGTCGGCCGGTCAGCCTGGCGATGTCGGACAGGTCGTCGACGCGCAGCGAGATCTGCGACGACGCGTAGGCGCCGAACCGCTCGTCGAAGGCCGTCAGGTGCTCGGCGACGGTCGAGCCCTCGGCGGCCAGCTCCGCCGCGAGGGCGAGGAAGTCGACCGCGGCCGAGATGCCGTCCTTGTCGCGGATCTTCTGCGGGTCGACGAGGTAGCCCAGCGCCTCCTCGTAGCCGAACAGGAGGCCGCCGACGCGGGACACCCACTTGAAGCCCGTGAGGGTGTCCGCGTAGTCGAGGCCGTAGCGGCGTGCGACCTCGCGAAGTGCGGGGGACGAGACGATGCTCGCGGCGAGCGTGCCGTCGACGTCGTCACGGCGCGCACGCTCGGCGGCGCGCCAGCCGAGCAGGGCGCCGACCTCGTTGCCCGAGAGCCGACGCCAGCCGTCGGTCGTGGGCACGGCGACGGCGAGGCGGTCGGCGTCGGGGTCGTTCGCGATGACCAGGTCGGCCGAGACGCGGTCGGCGGTGGCGAAGGCGAGGTCGAGCGCGCCGGGCTCCTCGGGGTTCGGGAACGCCACCGTGGGGAACTCGGGGTCGGGCGCCGACTGCTCGGCCACCGGGATCGGCTCGACGAAGCCCGCCTGGGCGAACACCCGCCGGGCGACCTCCCACCCGACGCCGTGCATCGCGGTGTAGACGACGCGGGGCTGACGGCCCGACGCGGAGCCCGCCGCGGCCGTGCCGGCGAGGGCCGCCGTGCGGCGGACGTACTCGTCGACGACCTCGTCGCCGGACTCGGTCCAGTCGTCGGACCGGGGCAGCTCGGAGACGGGACGGGTCGCGGCGTCGTCGATGCGGGCCGCGATCTCGGCGTCGACGGGCGAGACGATCTGCGACCCGGCGTCGACGCCGCCCAGGTAGACCTTGTAGCCGTTGTCGCGGGCGGGGTTGTGGCTGGCGGTGACCATGACGCCGGCGCTGACGTCGAGGTGGCGCACGGCGAAGGCGAGCACGGGCGTGGGGAGGGCGCGGGGCAGGATCGTCGTGCGCACGCCGGCGGCGGCCATGATCTCGGCCGTGTCGCGGGCGAAGACGGCGCTGTTCTTGCGGCCGTCGTAGCCGATGACGATGGACGGCGCCTCCTCGCGGCCGGTGAGGAACGCGGCGAACCCCGCCGCGGCCTGGGCCACGAGCACGCGGTTCATCCGCGCCGAGCCCGCGCCGAGGGCTCCGCGCAGGCCGGCCGTGCCGAAGGCGAGGCGGGTGTCGAAGCGGTCGTGCAGGTCGGCGACCGCGTCGGCGTCGCCCGTCTCGGCGGCCGCGACGACGGCGTCGAGCTCGTCCCGCGTCTCGACGTCCGGGTCCTGGTCGCGCCAGGCCCGTGCCGCGGCGACCAGTGCGTCGTCGCCGGTCACAGGGCCGCCACGATGCGGGCCAGCAGCTGGCTGATGGCGCCCTCGGCGTCCTTGCCGGCCTGCAGCACCTCCTGGTGGCTGAGGGGCTCGTCCTGGATGCCGGCCGCGAGGTTCGTGATGAGCGACATGCCGAGCACCTCCATGCCGGCCTCGCGGGCCGCGATGGCCTCGAGCGCCGTGGACATGCCGACGATGTGGCCGCCCATGGCCTTCGCCATCTGGACCTCGGCGGGGGTCTCGTAGTGCGGGCCGCGGAACTGCGTGTAGACGCCCTCGTCGAGGCTCGGGTCGATGCCCTTCGCGATCGCGCGGAGCCGAGCCGAGTAGAGGTCGGTCAGGTCGATGAACGTCGCGCCCTCGAGGGGGCTGTCGGCGGTGAGGTTGATGTGGTCGCTGATCAGCACGGGGCTGCCCGGGGTCCACGTCTCCTTGATGCCCCCGGCGCCGTTCGTGAGGATCATCGTGCGGGCGCCCGTGGCGGCGGCCGTGCGCACGCTGTGGACGACCCGGCGCACGCCGTGGCCCTCGTAGTAGTGCGTGCGCGCGCCGATGACCAGGGCGGCCTTGCCGCCGGGCAGGGCGATGCTGCGGATCGAGCCCGTGTGGCCGACGACGGCGGAGGCGCTGAAGCCGGTGATCTCGGTCGCGGGCACCTCGGCGGTCGTCTCGCCGATCAGGTCGGCGGCCTTCGCCCAGCCGCTGCCGAGCGTGAGGGCGATGTCGTGGTGGGCGACGCCGGTCGCGGCGGCGATTTCGGCGGCGGCGGTGCGGGCGACCTCGAAGGGGTCGGCGGCACCGTCGAGGGGGTGCGTGGGTGTCTCGGACATGGCGTCCACTCTAGGTCCCGCACCCCCGCCTCCCGCCCCCGCCCCGCCTCCAGGAACCTCGTTCCCGCCCTCGCGGGGATCAGGACCGAGGTTCCTGAACGGGGGAGGGGCGGCTAGTCGATGCTGAGCAGCACGTGGCCCGACGACACGGTCTCGCCGACGGTCGCCGAGATGCCCGAGACGACGCCGTCGCGGTGCGCCGCGACGGGCTGCTCCATCTTCATGGCCTCGAGCACGAGCACGAGGTCGCCCTTGACGACCTGCTGGCCCTCCTCGACGGCGAGCTTGACGACGGTGGCCTGCATCGGCGACTTGACCTCGGCGCCGGTGGCCGTGACCACGGCGCCTCGGCCGGCGCCGCGACGGCGAGGGGCGGCCGCGGGAGGCGCGGTGCGCGCGCCGAGACCGGCCGGCAGCGAGACCTCGACGCGCTTGCCGCCGACCTCGACCACGACGGTGGTGCGCTCGTCGTCGGGACGGGGCGCCTCGGCCTCGCCGCTCCACGCGGGGATGTCGTTGACGAACTCGGTCTCGATCCAGCGGGTGTAGATCGAGAACGGCGCGTCGCCCTCGGGGGCGAAGGCGGGGTCGCGCACGATCGCGCGGTGGAACGGCAGCACCGTCGGCAGGCCGGCGACCTCGAACTCGTCGAGGGCGCGACGGGAGCGCTCGAGGGCGTCCTCGCGCGACGAGCCGGTCACGATCAGCTTGGCGAGCAGCGAGTCGAACGACCCGCTGATCTCGTCGCCGGCCTGCACGCCGCTGTCGACGCGGACGCCGGGGCCGCCGGGAGCCTTGAAGACGTGCACCGGGCCGGGGGCGGGCATGAAGCCCCGGCCGGCGTCCTCGCCGTTGATGCGGAACTCGAACGAGTGGCCGCGGGGCTCGGGGTCGCCGTAGTAGAGCACGCCGCCCTCGGCGAGGCGGAACTGCTCGCGGACGAGGTCGATGCCCGTCACCTCTTCGGAGACGGGGTGCTCGACCTGCAGGCGCGTGTTGACCTCGAGGAACGACACCGTGCCGTCCTTGCCGATCAGGAACTCGCAGGTGCCGGCGCCGACGTAGCCGACCTCGCGGAGGATCGCCTTCGACGACTCGTAGAGGGCGGTGGTCTGCTCAGGCGTCAGGAACGGGGCGGGCGCCTCCTCGACCAGCTTCTGGTGGCGGCGCTGCAGCGAGCAGTCGCGGGTCGAGACGACCACGACGTTGCCGTGCGCGTCGGCGAGGCACTGGGTCTCGACGTGGCGGGGCTGGTCGAGGTACTTCTCGACGAAGCACTCGCCGCGGCCGAAGGCGGCGACGGCCTCGCGGGTCGCCGAGTCGAAGAGCTCGGGCACCTCGTCGCGGGTGCGGGCGACCTTGAGGCCGCGTCCGCCGCCGCCGAAGGCCGCCTTGATGGCGACGGGCAGGCCGTGCTGGTCGACGAACTCGAGCACCTCGTCGGCGCCCGAGACGGGGTTGAGGGTGCCGGGCGCGAGGGGGGCGCCGACGCGCTCGGCGATGTGGCGGGCGCTGACCTTGTCGCCCAGCTGCTCGATGGCCTCCGGCGACGGGCCGATCCAGACGAGGCCGGCGGCCGTGACCGCGCGGGCGAAGTCGGCGTTCTCGGCGAGGAACCCGTAGCCCGGGTGCACGGCGTCGGCGCCGGAGCGGCGGGCGACCGAGAGGATCTTGTCGATGACGAGGTACGTCTCGGCGCTCGTCGTGCCGCCGAGCGCGTAGGCCTCGTCGGCGAGGCGGGCGTGCTGCGCGTCCCTGTCCTGGTCGGCGTAGACGGCGACGCTGCCGATGCCGCTGTCGCGAGCGGCGCGGACGACCCGGACCGCGATCTCTCCACGGTTGGCGATGAGGACCTTGCTGATGGACGGCATAGTTCCCCACCCTATTGCGCCGCCCGCACCCGTCTTTGGCTGACGTGCACGAAAACCCGCAGGAGGCGCGTGACGATTCCTACAAGGCGCCGGAGGTCGGCGTCGTCCACAGCTCGTGCCACGGCACGCCGAACCCGCGAACCAGCGACCGCAGCACGGGCACCGAGAGGCCCACCACGGCGCTCGGCGTGCCCTCGATGTGCGTGATGAACGCCGCGGCGCGGCCGTCGATCGTGAAGGCGCCCGCGACCTCGAGGGGCTCGCCCGTCCCGACGTACGCGGCCAGCTCGGCCGGCTCGAGGTCGTCGGCGAAGGTGAGCGCGGCGCTGGCGACGGCGCCGGCGCCCCCGGCCTCGAAGGCGCCGTCGGCCCGGGGCGCGCCGCCGCGGTGGTCGACGAGCCAGTGTCCCGACCAGAGCACGCCCCGGCCGACCTCGGCCATCCGGCGCCAGCGGTCGAGGGCCAGGGCGGGCTCGTGCGGCTTGCCGTGCACCTCGCCGTCGAACTCGAAGGCGCTGTCGCCGCCGAGCACGAGGCCGTCGAGGGGCGCGCCGTCGATCCTCACGTCGAGCACGGCCTCGGCCTTCGCCCGGGCGAGCAGCGAGACGGTCTCGGACGCGGTCAGGCGCCGACCCGCCGCCTCCTCGGCCGAGGCGACCGCCGCCTCCTCGTCGACGCCCGGGCTGATCAGCACGGGCTCGATGCCCGCGGCGCGCAGCAGCGCGAGGCGGGCGGGGGAGGTGCTGGCCAGGTAGAGGGGAACGGTCATGTCCGCCAGCCTGTCAGACTCGGAGCATGGGAGACATGCTGGGCCGCGAGGTCGAACTGGACGTGACGGGCATCGCACACGGGGGCATCTCGGTGGCCCGGCTCGACGGGCGGGTCGTGTTCGTCTCGGACACCCTGCCGGGCGAGACGGTGCGGGCGCGGGTGACCGACGACCGCAAGAAGTCGTTCTGGCGCGCCGAGACGGTGTCGGTGGTCGAGGCGAGCCCGCACCGACGCGAGCACGTGTGGTCGGCCGCCTCGGTCGACCGCAGCCCCGAGGACCGCGCCGGCGGCGCCGAGTTCGGCCACATCGAGCTCGCCCACCAGCGCGAGCTCAAGTCGCAGGTCGTCCGCGACGCCCTGACCCGCACGGGCGGCCTCGACCCCGACCAGGCCACGGTGCGCGTCGAGGCACTGCCGGGCGACGACGAGCGGGGCGGCGCCGGCTGGCGCACGCGGGTGCGCCTGCACCTCGACGCCGAGGGGCGACCCGGCCAGTACGCCGCCCGCTCGCACCGCGTCGTCCACGTCGCCGACCTGCCCCTCGCGACCCCGGAGGTCGCCGAGGCGGCGCCCCTGGGCGAGGCGTTCCCCGGCGAGGAGCACGTCGACGTGCTCGCGCCGAGCACGGGAGGCGCCCGGCTGATCATCGGGAAGCAGGCCCCCAGCACGGTCACCGAGCAGGTGGGCGAGCGCACGTTCCAGCTCGACGACGGCGGCTTCTGGCAGGTCCACCGCCACGCCGCCGAGACCCTCACCTCGGCCGTGCAGCAGATGATCGACCCCGCCCGCTTCGAGCCCGGCGCCGCCAACCTCGACCTCTACGGCGGGGTCGGCCTGCTCGCCGCGGCCGTGGGCGACGCCTTCGGCAGCCGGGTGCGCATCACGAGCGTCGAGAGCGACGAGCGCGCGACCGAGCACGCCTCGGAGAACCTCGCCGACTGGCTGGGCGCCTCCGCCGTCACCGCCAGGGTCGACCGCTGGGTGCGGCAGGCCGTCGCGCAGGCGACGTCCGCCGAGCGCGACCGGTCCCGCGCGGCGACCGTCGTGCTCGACCCGCCCCGTTCGGGCGCCGGTCGCCCGGTGGTCGACGGCCTGGCCGACCTCGCTCCGGCCCAGGTCGTCTACGTGGCCTGCGACCCGGTCGCCCTGGCCCGTGACCTCGCCCTGTTCCGCGACCGCGGGTACGACGTCGACGCGCTCCGCGCCTTCGACCTGTTCCCGAGCACCCACCACGTCGAGACGGTGGTCCGCCTGATCCGTCGTTGACCTGTCGTCACGTTACGATGACCACGTTGACGACCCGGAATTCAGGGACCGGGTCGCACGCGACCTCGAATGGACCACTCGTGACCGACACCTCGACGGACGCCTCGGCGCCGACCACCTCCGCACCCGTCCGCGTCGCCATCGTCGACGACCACGAGTCCGTCCGCCTGGGCATCCAGGCCGCCTGCCAGAACGAGGGCTTCGACGTCGTCCTCACCGCCGCCGGGGTGCAGGAGCTCGTCGAGTCGCTCGCCGGCCGCGAGGTCGACGTCGTCGTGCTCGACCTCTCGCTCGGCGACGGGTCGACGGTCACCGAGAACGTCAAGCGCGTCCAGGCCACCGGCTCGGCCGTGCTCGTGCACAGCATCGCCGACCGCGTCGCCAGCGTCCGCGAGGCGCTCGCCGCGGGCGCGGCGGGGGTCATCCCCAAGTCGTCGGCGACGAAGACCGTCATGGCCGCCGTGGCGACGGTGGCCCGCGGCGACGTGCTGAACAACCTCGAGTGGGCCAGCGCCATCGACGCCGACCGCGACTTCGCCAAGGCGCAGCTCGGCCGGCGCGAGCGCGAGATCCTGCACCTCTACGCGTCGGGGCTGCCGCTCAAGCTGGCCGCGCAGCAGCTCGGCATCGGGTACTCGACCGCCCGCGAGTACCTGGACCGCATCCGCGTCAAGTACGTCGAGGTCGGCCGCCCCGCGCCGACCAAGGTCGACCTGCTCCGTCGCGCCGTCGAGGACGGCATCCTGCCCGGCCTCGACGCGGACGGCGGCGATGGCCGCTGACCCCCTCCCGGTCCCGGCCGGGCCGGCGCCGCCTCCGCGGTCGACGCGCAACCCGATCAGCCGGGCGCTCTTCGACAAGGTGCTCGGCCGCGTCATCGCGCTCGCCGGGCTGATCTTCGGCCTCCAGGCGCTGCCGACGACGATGCAGCAGATCGGGGTCATGCAGGTCGCCTGGGCCTGGCTGATCGGGGTGGGGATGCTGGGCGCCCTCGTCGCGGTCGGCGTGGCGAGCGTCGTCGTGCGCGGGGTGGAGACGACCTGCGCGATCCTCGCCGTGTCGTACCTGGTGGCGCTCATCACCTGGCCTCTCGCCGTCGTCGACCCCGAGCAGGTGCTGCGCGGCGTCCCGTGGCTCTGGTACCTGTGCACGGTCGCGACCGCGGCCGCGGCGTACGCGTTCTCGGCGTGGATCGCCATCGGCTACTCGGTGGCCGTGCCGCTCGTCTACGGCCTCATCCGGCTGACCCCGTCCGGCGGCGGGGAGTCGCTGACCCGCGCGGCCCTCGACTCGACCTACGCCATCCTCCTCGGCGGCGCCGTGCTGGTGCTCGTGCTCATCCTGCGCCAGGCGAGCGCCGCGGTCGACGCGGCCCAGGCCACGGCCGTCGCCCGCTACTCGGGCGCCATCCGCGAGCACGCGACCGAGCTCGAGCGCGTGCAGGTCGACGCGATCGTGCACGACAGCGTCCTCACGACGTTCATCCAGGCCGCGCGGGCCTACACGCCGGAGGAGCGGGTGCTGGCCACGACCATGGCCAGGAACGCGATGGCCCACCTCACCTCCGCCGCGGCCACCACGCCGTTCGACGAGTCGACGACCACGCTCGGCAGCCTGCGCCGCCGCCTCGTGGACGCCGTGGAGGCCACGGGCGTCGTCATCGAGCTGCGGGCCGACGAGGCCGACGACCGGGTGCTGCCCGCGACGGCCGCGGAGGCGCTCGTGAGTGCCGCGGCCCAGGCCCTCGTCAACAGCTCGCAGCACGCGGGGCCCGGCCCCGTGCGCCGCTGGGTGACCGTCGAGCGGTCGGGCGACGACGGCGTCCTGCTCGAGGTCGGCGACGACGGGGTGGGCTTCGACCCCGCGGGCGTCCCCGAGGAGCGCCTCGGCGTCCGCGTGTCCATCGTCGAGCGCGTCGCGAACGCGGGCGGCAGGGCGTGCATCGACTCGCGGCCCGGCCAGGGCACGGTGGTCAGGGTCATGTGGCCGAGCCGGCTCGTCGTCGGCCCGCCGACGGAGGAGGACTCGTGAGGATCACCGTCCCCCGGTGGCTGATCGTCTCCCTCGCCGCCGTCTTCTCCGCCTACCACCTGGTGCTCGGCACCGTGTCGCTCGGGCAGGTGACCGACCCGGTGCCGGTCGTGGCGTGCCTCGTCCTGTACGCGGTCGTGACGACCGTCGTCCTCTGGCCCACGCGCCAGCCCGTCATGCCCGTCTGGGCCGCCGCGTTCGCCCTCGCCGTGAGCATCGTCGTGCCGCTCGTCGTCACGTCGGTGCTCGACCCCACGGCCGAGAACGGCTACGCGACCTGGTACGTCGCGGCGGTCGGCACCCTGATGGTCATCGTCTCGACCCGGCGGCGCCAGGGCTTCGCCTGGCTCGGGGTCGGCTTCATGGCCGTGCACGGCGTCTCGTGGGCGGGCGTCTCCGAGATCGCCGACCTCGGCATCGTCGGCAGCGTGAGCTGGGTGGCGTTCGCGCACGCGATCTCGTCGACCCTCACCCGGGCGGGTCGCGAGACGCGGGAGTTCATCCTGGCCGAGCACGAGGCGGCCGACTGGCAGGCGGCCCAGGAGGCGCATGTCAACGAACGGCAGTACCGCCTCCTGCAGACCGGTCGCACCGCACGCCCCATGCTCCAGGCGATCGTCTCGCAGGCGGGCGACCTGACGCCCGAGCAGCGGCGGGAGAGCCTCCACCTCGAGGGCGCGATCCGGGACGAGATCCGCGGCCGGCGCCTCCTCGACGACGACGTCCGTCGCGAGGTCATGGCCGCACGGCGGCGGGGGGCCGAGGTCAGCCTGCTCGACGAGGGCGGCATCGACGACGTCCCTGCCGACGAGCTGCGGCGCATCCACCAGGCCCTCGCGGCCGCCCTGCACGGCTCGCAGGCCGACAAGCTGATCGTCCGCACGGTGGGGGGCGGCGAGCACGCCGTCTCCGTCGTCGGGCTCGGGTCGCCCGACCTCAGCTCGAGCGCCCTGGGACGCGGCGTCGCGGCGGAGGCCGACGAGGACGACGACGACGACGAGGTGCTGCTCTGGCTGCAGATCCCGCGGCACGCGCCGGGTGCGGAGGGGCACGGCGACGACGGGCACGGCGACGACGGCGGGGGAGCGCACGACGGGCCCGACCGGCTCGACGGGGCGGACGAGGACGAGCGCCACGGACGCGCAGGCGACGAGCGCGACGTCGCCGACGGCGGTCGGCCGCTCGTCGGCTGAGCTCCGCACGGAGGCGCGCCCGCGGATGCGGCCCGGCTCGCCCCCGGGAACGGGAAGAGGGCCAGACACCCGTCTGGCCCTCATGGGAGGAATCCCCGACCAGGGCGGCAACCCGAATGCCGCCGTGGTCTGCCCACGACCGAGAACTCGCTTACCCTAGTCAGCTCTCGATCGGTGGTGCGACTCAAGGAGAGGCACCTAGCAAGAACGAGTATGGCGCGCCCCGTCAGGAGTGCACAGTCGTCATTTAGGGGGACAGTCAGGGGTCTATGACGTCGTCTACCCCCGTTCGGGTGCCGTCAGTCCGGGCTTCACGCCGTCGGCGGCGAGGTGGCCGGGGTACGCGCCGGGGTACAACCGGGCGCGCCACGTAGGGGCGCGGCCCGGCGCCGGGTCAGCCCGGTCAGCCCGAGAAGCCCCGCCAGCGCCCCGCGCCGCGCTCGAGCGGCCGTCGGAGGCGGGCGGCCGGCGCCGACCACAGCGTCGTCGGTGCGCTCCGAGGGGTCGAGCGCGCCCGGTCGGCGGTCTCGGCCTCGAGGGCGGTCAGCACGGCGGTGACCGCCGCGAGCTCCTCCGGCGTGGGCGAGCCCGTGACGACGCGCAGCGACGCGCCCTCGGGGTCGCCGTCCCGGGCGGCGTGGCGGCCGCTCACAGGGGGATGTTCCCGTGCTTCTTCGGGGGCAGGTCGGCGCGCTTCGTGCGCAGGGCCCGCAGGGCCTTGACCACGGCGACCCGGGTGGCCGCCGGCTCGATGACCCCGTCGAGCTCTCCCCGCTCGGCAGCGAGGAACGGGCTCGCGACGTTGTACGTGTACTCGCTGGCGAGCCGTGCGCGCACCTCGGCGACGTCCTCGCCGGCGGCCTCGGCCGCCTTGATCTCGTTGCGGTACAGGATGTTGACCGCGCCCTGGCCGCCCATGACGGCGATCTCGGCGGTCGGCCAGGCCAGGTTGATGTCGGCCCCGAGCTGCTTCGAGCCCATGACGATGTAGGCCCCGCCGTACGCCTTGCGGGTGATGACGGTGACGAGCGGCACCGTGGCCTCGGCGTACGCGTAGAGCAGCTTCGCGCCGCGGCGGATGACGCCGGTCCACTCCTGGTCGGTGCCCGGCAGGTAGCCGGGCACGTCGACGAGGGTGAGGATCGGGATGCCGAAGGCGTCGCAGAACCGCACGAAGCGGCTGGCCTTCTCGCCGGCCTCGATGTTGAGCGTCCCGGCCATGGCCGAGGGCTGGTTCGCGATGACGCCCACCGACCGGCCCTCGACCCGGCCGAAGCCGACGACGATGTTGGGCGCGAACAGCGGCTGGACCTCGAGGAACTCGCCGTCGTCGACGACGTGCTCGATGACGGTCATGACGTCGTAGGGCTGGTTGGGGCTGTCGGGGATCAGCGTATTCAGCTGACGGTCGTCGTCGGTCGTCTCGAGCTCGACGGCCTGCTCGAACACGTGGGGCTCGGAGAGGTTGTTGTCGGGCAGGTACGACAGCAGCGACCGGGCGTAGTCGAGGGCGTCCTCCTCGTCGCTCGCCAGGTAGTGCGAGACGCCGCTGACCTTGTTGTGCGTCAGGGCGCCGCCGAGCTCCTCGAAGCCGACGTCCTCGCCCGTGACCGTCTTGATGACGTCGGGGCCCGTGACGAACATGTGGCTGGTCTTGTCGACCATGATGACGAAGTCGGTGAGCGCGGGGGAGTAGACGGCCCCGCCCGCCGCCGGCCCCATGATCAGCGAGATCTGGGGGATGACGCCGGAGGCGCGGGTGTTGAGGCGGAAGATCTCGCCGTACTTGCCGAGCGCGACCACCCCCTCCTGGATGCGGGCCCCGCCGGAGTCGAGGATGCCGATGATCGGCACGCCCGTCTTGAGCGCGAGCTCCATCACCTTGATGATCTTCTCGCCGGCGACCTCGCCCAGCGAGCCGCCGAAGATGGTGAAGTCCTGCGAGTAGACCGCCACCTGGCGGCCGTGGATCGTGCCGGTGCCGGTCACGACCGCGTCGCCGTAGGGCCGCTTGGCCTCCATGCCGAAGGCGTGCGTGCGGTGCCGCACGAACTCGTCGAGCTCGACGAACGAGCCGGGGTCGAGCAGGCCGTCGATGCGCTCGCGGGCGGTCATCTTGCCCTTGGCGTGCTGCTTCGCGATCGCGGCCTCGCCGCTGGCCGTCACGGCCTCGTGGTACCTCGACGTCAGGTCGGCGAGCTTGCCGGCCGTGGTGCGGAGGTCGGGCTGCGGGGCGCCGTCGGTGGGCGCGGGTTCGGAGGTCACGCCGTTCACTCTACCGAGGGCCCTGCCGCCCGCCGTTGGAGGTTCCCTCGCGCGCGACGGCTCGCGGCTGGTGGGAAAGCCCCAACGCCTAGGCTTGCGCCGTGGACGACCTCGAGAGCACAGCCTTCCCCGTGAGCTCGGCTCACAGCCCCCGTCTGGTGCACGTGGCCGAGACCGGGTCGACCAACGCCGACCTGCTCGCCGACCTCGACGCGCCCCACCTCGCGGTGCTCGCGACGCTCTCGCAGACCGCCGGCCGAGGGCGCCTCGGCCGCACCTGGACGGCGCCCCCGGGGCGCACGCTCGCGGCCAGCGTGCTCGTCGAGCGCCGCACCCTGCCCGTGTCCGCCCTGGGCTGGCTGCCGCTCGCCGCCGGGGTCGCGATGCGCGCCTCCGTCGCCTCGCTGGTCCGCTCGGGCGAGGTCGGGCTCAAGTGGCCGAACGACGTGCAGGTCGACGGGCTGAAGGTGTCCGGCGTCCTCGCGCAGCTGCGGCCCGACTCGTCGGCCGTCGTCGTGGGCGCGGGCGTGAACCTCGCCCTGACCCGCGACGAGCTGCCGACCCCCGTCTCGACGTCGCTGTCGCTGCACGGCGTCGAGGGGCCCACGGAGGCGGTGGCCGACCAGGTGCTGTCGGCCTGGCTCGCCGACTTCGCCGCCCTCGTCGAGGCGCTGTCCGACGCGGGCGGCGACGCCGAGGCGTCCGGCCTCCGGGGCCGCGTGCTCGACGAGTGCACGACCCTCGGCCGGCCGGTCGGGGCGGAGCTGCCCTCCGGCGAGGTCGTCGTCGGCACGGCGACCTCGGTCGACCTCGAGGGGCGGCTCGTCGTGCAGCCGGCGACCGGCGACGCCGTCGCCGTGTCCTCCGCCGACGTGACCCACCTGAGGGTAGGAATGACCCCGTGAGCACCACCGACCCGCAGCCGCGCGAAGAGGTGGTCGCACGCCTCCACCCGCACTCGCGCGCGCTCTTCTGGCCGTCTGTGGCCCTCGTGGCCGTGTGCGCGGCCGGCGGGTACTTCGGCAGCTGGTCCGACGTCGAGTGGCAGAACTGGGCCGTCCGCGGCGCGGCCGTCCTGCTCGGGGTGCTGCTGTGGCTCGTGCCCCTGCTGGTCTGGCTCGGCCGCCAGTACGTCGTCACCACGCGGCGGGTCGTCCTGCGGCAGGGGTTCCTGGTGCGGACCCGCCACGAGCTGATGCACAGCCGCGGCTACGACCTCACCGTGCGCAAGAACGCGGTGCAGAGCCTCTTCCGCAGCGGGGACGTCCTCGTGCACACCGGGCGCGACCGCCCCGCCGTGCTCTGGGACGTGCCGGGGGCCGACCTCGTGCAGGCGACCCTGCACGACCTCATGGAGGCCGAGGCGAGGTCGGCGGCCCAGCAGTGGCGGGCCGGGCCGTCCGCTCCCGGGCCGGGCGCCGGGGGCACCGGCCCGCACCACGACGCCGTCTAGGTCGACCCGCTCGATTTTTCCTCACGGCCCGTGAGGCGACAAGATGGCCGCATGCGAATCTCTGTCGTCGGATGCGGTTACCTCGGAGCGGTCCACGCCGCGTGCATGGCTGAGCTGGGCCACGACGTCGTCGGCATCGACGTCGACGCCCGCAAGGTGGCCGAGCTCTCGGCCGGCCGTGCGCCGTTCTTCGAGCCCGGCCTGCCCGAGGTGCTCGAGCGCGCGACCGCGAGCGGCCGCCTGCGCTTCACCACGGACATGGCGGAGGCGGCAGGCGCGCAGGTGCACTTCGTCGCCGTGGGCACTCCCCAGACCGCCGGCAGCCACGCGGCCGACCTCACCTACGTCGACGCGGCCGTGGCGGGGCTCCTGCCGCACCTCTCCGAGGGCGACCTGGTCGTCGGCAAGTCGACGGTGCCCGTCGGGACCGCCGCCCGTCTGGCCGAGCTGGTCCGCGCCTCCTCGTCCGGGGCCGACCTCGCGTGGAACCCCGAGTTCCTCCGCGAGGGCTTCGCCGTCCAGGACACGGTCGCGCCCGACCGCTTCGTGTACGGCGTGCCGGCGGGCGACGCGGGCGACCGGGCGACGGCCCTGCTCGACGAGGTCTACGCCACCGCCCTGACGACGGGCACGCCCCGCCTCGTCATGGACTACGCCACCGCCGAGCTCGTCAAGGTGTCGGCCAACGCGTTCCTCGCGACCAAGATCTCGTTCATCAACGCCATGGCCGAGATCGCCGAGGCGACGGGTGCCGACGTCACGCAGCTCGCCGACGCGATCGGGCACGACGCCCGCATCGGCCGCAAGTTCCTCAACGCCGGGCTCGGGTTCGGCGGCGGCTGCCTGCCCAAGGACATCCGGGCGTTCCAGGCCAGGGCCGACGAGCTGGGCCTCGACTCGCTCGCGTTCCTCGCCGACGTCGACGCGGTGAACCTGCGTCGTCGCGACCGCGTGGTCGCCCTCGCCGACGAGCTGCTCGGCGGCGTCGACGGCGCCCGCGTCGCCGTGCTCGGCGTGGCCTTCAAGCCGAACAGCGACGACGTGCGCGACTCGCCGGCGCTCGACGTGGCCCGCCGCCTGCACGAGGGCGGGGCGCACGTCTCTGTCTTCGACCCCGAGGCGAACGCCACGGCCGCCCGGGTCGCCCCCGACCTCGACTACGTCGACGACGCGGCGAGCGCCCTCCGCGACGCCGACCTCGTGCTCGTGCTCACGGAGTGGGCCGAGTTCCGGCAGCTCGTCCCGTCGGCGGTGGCCGAGCTCGTCGGCGCCCGGCGGGTCGTCGACGGCCGCAACGTCCTCGACCCCGCCGCCTGGCGCGCCGCCGGCTTCGAGTACCGCGGGCTCGGCCGCCCGTAGCCCGAGCCGGCCACCACCACGTCCGGGCCGCGTCACGGCCCGACCCGCAGCGCACACAGTCAAGGAGACGAGATGGCCTTCCGCGTCGGAGTGATCGGGGGCGGCCAGCTGGCCCGCATGATGGTGCCGCCGGCGGTGCACCTGGGCGTCGAGATCGAGGTGCTCGCCGAGGCCGAGGGGTCGTCCGCCCGGCTCGCCGCGAGCCAGGTCGGCGACTACCACGACGTCGAGACGGTCCTCGCCTTCGCGCGCCGCGTCGACGTCGTCACCTTCGACCACGAGCACGTCCCCCAGCCGGTGCTGCGGGCCCTCGTCGAGGCCGGGGTCGCCGTCCACCCGGCGCCCGAGGCCCTGGCCGTCACGCAGGACAAGATCGTCATGCGTCGCCGTCTCACCGAGCTCGACCTGCCCGTCCCCGACTGGGCCGAGGTCCGCACCGCCGACGAGCTGGGCGCGTTCCTCGACGCGCACGGCGGCAGCGCGGTCGTCAAGACGCCCCGCGGCGGCTACGACGGCAAGGGCGTCCGCGTCGTCCGTTCGTCGCACGAGGCCGACGACTGGTTCGCGGCGGCGGCGGCGGACGACCGAGGAGGCGCCCTCCTCGTCGAGGAGCTCGTCGAGTTCCGCCGTGAGCTCGCCCAGCTCGTGGCCCGTCGGCCGTCCGGCCAGGTGGTCGCCTGGCCGCTGGTCGAGACCGTGCAGCGCGACGGCGTCTGCGCCGAGGTCGTCGCCCCCGCCCCCGACGCCGGCCCGCTGGTCGACGAGGCCGGGCGGATCGCGGTGCGGGTCGCCGACGAGCTCGGCGTGACCGGCGTCCTGGCCGTCGAGCTCTTCGAGACGACGGACGGCCGCCTGCTGGTCAACGAGCTGGCGATGCGCCCCCACAACACCGGGCACTGGAGCATCGACGGAGCCGTCACGAGCCAGTTCGAGCAGCACCTGCGCGCCGTCCTCGACCTGCCCCTCGGGCTCACCGACGCGCACGCCGACTGGAGCGTCATGGTCAACGTGCTGGGCGGCCCGGCCGCGGGCACGCTCGCCGACCGGCTGCCCGCCCTCATGGCCGCCGAGCCGGGGGCGAAGGTCCACGACTACGGCAAGGACCCGCGGCCGGGCCGCAAGGTCGGCCACGTCACCGTCACCGGCGGCGAGCTGCCGGGCGTGACGGCACGAGCGCGTGCCGCGGCGGCGTTCTTCGAGGGCTGAGGCTATCCTCTAGTCCGTGTCCGACCCGAACAGCGCCGCCCCGACGACCGCCGACCCCGTGGACGGCGAGCCGTCGAGCGCGTCCTCGACGAGCGCCGACCCGAGCCCGCGGTCGACGCCCAACGACCCGTCGACCCCGCCGCTCGTCTCGATCGTCATGGGCTCCGACAGCGACTGGCCGACGCTCCGCAGCGCGTCCGAGATCCTCTCCGAGTTCGGGGTGCCCCACGAGGTCGAGGTCGTCTCGGCCCACCGCACCCCCGACAAGATGATCCGCTTCGGCAAGGAGGCGCAGGGCCGCGGCGTCCGCGTGGTGATCGCGGGCGCAGGAGGCGCGGCGCACCTCCCGGGCATGGTCGCCTCCGTCACCACCCTGCCCGTCATCGGCGTTCCGGTGGCCCTCGCGAAGCTCGACGGCCTCGACTCGCTCCTCTCGATCGTGCAGATGCCCGCGGGCATCCCCGTGGCCACCGTCTCCATCGGCGGCGCCGCCAACGCGGGGCTCCTCGCGGCTCGCATCCTCGGGTCCTCTGATCCGGTCCTCACGCAGCGGCTCGCCGACTACGCCACCAGCCTCGGCGAGCTCGTCGAGGAGAAGAACGCCGCCCTCCGGCGGTCCCTGTGAGCGCGTCGCTGCCGGTCCGGAACCCGGACCTCGGCTCGCCGTCCTTCATGACGAGGCGCGCCTGGGCGCTCGTGCTGCTCAACGTGCTCGTGCCGGGGTCGGCCCAGGTGCTCGCGGGCAGCCGCCGTCTCGGTCGCTGGGGCCTCGCCTCCACCCTCGTCTTCTGGGGCGTCGCGCTCGTCACCGGCGCCCTCGCGCTCTTCTGGCAGACCCCGTTGCTGACCGTGGCGACGAGCGTCGTGGCCCTCACCGTCGTGCAGGTGTTCCTCGTCTACTACGCCGTGCTCTGGCTCGTCCTCACCCTGGACACCCTGCGCCTGGTCAGGATCGTGCGGACGCTGCCGACGGCCCGGGGCTTCATCGCCGGCGTCATGGCGCTGCTGCTCGTCGCGACGGTCGGGCCCGCCGCCTACGGCGCGTACCTGTCGAGCGTGCAGCACGGCCTGCTGAACAGCCTCTTCACGTCGCAGGCGGCCGCGGCCGACCCGGTCGACGGCCGGTACAACATCATGCTGCTCGGCGGCGACGCCGGCTCCGACCGGACGGGCCTGCGCCCCGACAGCATCTCGGTCGCGAGCATCGACGCCGAGACCGGCGCCACGACCATCGTCGGCGTGCCGCGCAACCTCTACAACGCCCCGTTCTCCGAGGGCTCGCCTCTCTCGGGCCCGTTCCCGACGGGCTACGACTGCGGCGACGACTGCCTCGTCAGCTACCTCTACACCTACGGCGAAGAGCACCCCGACCTCTACCCGGACGCCGAGGCCGCCAGCAGCAACCCCGGCGTCGAGGCGATGCGCGACGCCGTCGAGGGCGTCACCGGCCTGACCATCCAGTACTACGTGCTCATCGACATGCAGGGCTTCGTCGACCTGATCGACGCACTGGGCGGCATCCAGGTCGACAACACCGAGGGGCGGCTCCCCATCAACGGCGGCGTCGACGCGAACGGCCAGCCCACGAACGTGGACGGCTGGATCGAGCCCGGCGAGCAGACCCTCGACGGGTACCACGCCCTCTGGTACGCCCGTGCCCGGCACGGCTCCGACGACTACCACCGGATGGCCCGCCAGCGCGAGGTACAGACCGCCCTGCTCTCGCAGTTCCAGCCGGCGACCGTGCTCGCCAAGTTCCAGTCGGTCGCCGACGCCGGCGCCGAGACGGTCGACACCGACATCCCGCAGGGCGCCCTGACCGCCTTCGTGCAGCTGGCCCTGGAGGCGAAGGGGCAGCCGATCACCTCGCTCGAGATCGTGCCCCCGACGTTCGACAACGTGTACCCGGACTACGACGCGATCCACGCGGCGGTGGCCGCCGCCACGGTGCCGGCCACCGCGGAGTAGGGCGACGCGCCAGGTTCATCCCAGCGGATGAGGGCAGGCGGCCCGCGCGCCGGGACCGGCCAGTAGAATGTTGCGGTGCTCGGACGAGGGCACCATCCCCGTTCCCTGAGGAGGACCCCGCGTGACAACCGTGCCCCACGACGGACGTCGCCGGCTCCCGGACATCCGGTCGTTCCTCGCCCGTCAGGGGGTCCTCTTCTGCCTCGCGGCCGTCGCGGTCGTGTCCGTCCACGTCGCGATCTTCCTCGCCGGCCTGTACGCCTCGCCGGTCAACTTCGACGAGGCCTACGTGCTGCAGTCGCCCGCCAACTTCGTGCAGGGCCGGGGCTGGGGCTCCTTCGACTGGCAGACCGGCGGGCCGATCGTCCTGTTCGACCCGATCACCTCGACCGGGCCGACCGCGCTCGTGCCGGTCGCCGCCTCCTTCGCCCTCTTCGGGGTGGGCATCGAGCAGGCCCGCTGGGTCATGCTGCTCTGGTACGGGCTCTTCGTCGGCGGGGCGTGGACGCTCGGCCACCGGATGGCCGGCCGCTGGGCCGGGCTCGCCGTCGCCCTCGCGACCCTCGCCCTCAACACGCGGGTCGACTTCCCCAGCTCGGTCATCTTCGGCCCGGCCGAGGTGCTGGGCGAGATCCCCGCCGTCTCGCTGATCCTGCTCGCCATCCTGCTGCTCCGGAGCCGTCCGCAGCTCGCCGGTCTCGCGCTCGGCCTCGCCGCCATGGCGAAGCTCGCCGCGCTGCTCGCCGTGCCCGTCCTCGCCGTCGCCCTGCTCTTCGTGCCGCGCGACACCTGGGGCGTCCTGTGGCTGCGCATCGGCCGCGGCCCCGAGCTCGCCCGTCGGTTCGCCAGCGCCGTCGTGCTCGGGCTGTGGGTCATCGTGCCCGTCGGCCTGTGGGAGGTCGTGAAGCTGATCGGCCTGCACTGGCCGGCCTACAAGCAGAACCTCAAGGGCAACCTCGCCTTCTTCGGCCGCAGCGGCTCCGGCGTGACCGGCACACGGGTGACCGACTACAGCGGGCGCATCGACAAGTACCAGCTGTCGTGGTTCATCCCGTCGTGGCTCGCGACCCTCATCTTCGTGGGCACCGCCGTGATCGTCGTCGGCCTGCTGGTGCTCGCGGTGGTCTCGTGGCGTCGGGGCACCTCCCTGCCGGGGCGGGTCGGCCCGCCGGAGTTCGCGGTGGCCGCGATCTTCCTCGGGTACATGATCTGGTGGATCTTCCTCGCGAACAGCCTCTTCGCCCGTCAGTCGTTCCCCGGCATGTTGCTCGGCGGACCCATCACCGCGGCCTTCGTGTGCGTCGCCGCGGGCGTCGCCTGGCGGTCCCGGCACCTCGTCGGGCGCATCGCGGCGGTCGGGCTGATCGCCGCCTGGGGCGTCGTGGCCGTGACCCAGGCCTACCGGCACGTCGAGAAGTCGTTCTCGGACGAGTCGTACACGCGGGGCGAGCAGATCGCCGCGGCCGACTTCATCGAAGAGAACTTCCCGCAGGGCATCCAGAGCCTCGACTACTGGCAGAACCCCGAGCTGACGTTCCTGGCGGGCGTCGACTCCGTGCCCTTCCCGGCGCAGGACGACAGCCGACCGCTGGTGCTCTCGCCCCTGCACCAGCAGCTGATCCCGGACCAGTACCGCGAGGCGCTCGAGGACGACTGCGTCGACGTCCTCTACAGCCAGGACGGCTTCGTCGTCTGCACGGTCGCCCCGACCGACTGACGGGGCGGGGGGTCCGACGCGCCCCGGAGCAGCGGTGGCGTCGCCGACCACGACGAGGCCCCGATCGCTGTGCGACCGGGGCCTTCGTCACGGGGGAGCGCCGACCGTCAGAGGTCGGCGTGCAGCTGCCAGACCTTGTCGGCGGAGTCGCGCCAGCTGAACGCCCGTGCGCGGTCGAGGCCGGCGATGCCGAGGCGGGTCGAGAGCTCGAGGTCGTTGACGACCTGGTACATGGCCTGCGCGAGGCGCGCCGGGTAGCCCTCGGCGTCCTCCCGCGGGACGATCACGGCGGCGTCGTCCGCCACCTCGACGAGGGCAGGGGCGTCGGAGATGACGGAGGGCGTCCCGAGGCTCAGGGCCTCGACGACGGGCAGGCCGAAGCCCTCGGCGAGGCTGGGGAAGACGAAGACGGAGGCGCGCTGCAGCAGGACGGCGAGCTGGGCGTCGCTGACGAAGCCGAGGGTGCGCACGCGGTCGGCGGGCAGGCCGGCCTGCTCGACGATGTCGGTGACGCGGACGTCGCCCCAGCCCTCCGGGCCGACGATGAGCAGCGGCAGGTCGGGGGCGTCGGGGTGGGCGAGCGCCTTGATGAGCGGCTCGATGCCCTTGCGCGGCTCGACGGTGCCCACGCTCAGCGCGTAGCGCTCGGGCAGGCCGAGCTCGTCGGCGACCGTGTCGGGATCGGCAGGAACGACGAGGGCGTCGCTGACGGCCCCGCCGATGACGCGGATGCGGTCGCCGAACCGGAAGTGCTCCTCGAGGTCGGCGGCCACGGCGTGCGTGGGCACGACGACCGCGTCCGCGTACTTGTGGGCGCGCTTCGTCATGGCCTTGTGCCACTGCACGCCGCGGGGGGTGAGGGTGTCGGGGTTCGTCCACGGCACCGTGTCGTGGATGGTCGCCACGGTCTGGTTTCCCGGCGCGTTGAGCCGGTCGTGGCGGTGCAGCGGGGCGAGCAGGCTGGTGGCGTGCACCATCCCCCCACCGGGCAGGCCGAGGACGCCCAGCTGCCAGGCGAGGGAGAGCTCGCGGCGGCCGATGGGAGCCTTCGTGATGTGCGAGAGCCCCGGGAGCCGGGCCGCGAGGTCGTCGTACGCCGTCTGCGGGTGAGCCGCGACGACGGCCTCGACGTCGCAGCCGCGGGGGGCGGTGGCGATCAGGCCCCGGGTGATCTCTTCCGTGTAGCGACCGATGCCGCCGGGGACGGGTGCGAGGATCTGGTCAACGACCACTCGAAGCGTTGTCATCGTTCTCCAAGACTCCCCTGGTGGCGGCCTCGGTCAAGGCTTCGGTCCAATGGCGCAGGGGAGCCAGACCGGCTCGATCCCAGGCGTCGTGACCGAGCACGCTGTAGCTCGGTCGTGGTGCGGGGCGGACGAAGGTCGAGCTGTCGGTCGGCTCGACCCTAGCAGCGTCGAGCCCGGCGGCCTGGAACACCGCGCGGGCGAAGTCGTACCAGCTCGCCGTGCCCGAGTTCGTGCCGTGGTAGACGCCCGCGGGGGCCCCGGAGTCCACGAGCGCGACGATCTGGTGGGCGAGGTCGAGGGTCCAGGTCGGCTGCCCCACCTGGTCGTCGACGACGCTGACGGTGTCGCGCGACGCGGCCAGCTTGAGCATGGTCCTGGCGAAGTTGGGACCGTGCTGGCCGTAGAGCCAGGCCGTCCGCACGACGTACGTGCGGTCGGGGTTGGCGGCGAGCGCGAGGCGCTCGCCCTCCGCCTTGGTGCGGCCGTAGGCGCTGACCGGGGCGAGGGGCGCGTCTTCGGCGTAGGGGGTCGTGGCCGTGCCGTCGAAGACGTAGTCGGTCGACACCTGCACGAGGACGGCACCGACGGAGGCGGCGGCCTCGGCGAGCAGGCCGGCGGCGGTCCCGTTGACGGCGAGTGCCGCCTCCTCGTCTGTCTCGGCCGCGTCGACCGCGGTGTAGGCGGCTGCGTTGACGACGACGTCGTGGCCCTGCACGGCCGCGAAGACGGCGTCGCGGTCGGTGACGTCGAGGTCGGCGCGGCCGAGCACGGTCACGTCACGGCCGAAGAGCGCCTCGAGCAGGTCGGAGCCGAGCATGCCGCGGGCGCCGGTGACGAGCCAGCGACTGCGGCCGGCGGTCGTGGCGTCGCTCATGCGAGGGCCGCGCGCTCCTTGAGGGGCTGCCACCACTCACGGTTGTCGCGGTACCACTGCACGACCTCGGCGAGGCCCTGGGCGAACGGCACCTGCGGCTCGTAGCCGAGCTCGGCGCGGATCTTCGAGATCTCGACCGAGTAGCGGAGGTCGTGGCCCAGGCGGTCCTGCACGCGGTCGACGTACGACCAGTCCTTGCCCGTGGCCTCGAGGAGCATCTCGGTCAGTTCTTTGTTGGTGAGCTCGGTGCCGCCGCCGATGTTGTAGATCTCGCCGGCGCGGCCGCCGACGAGGACCATGGCGATGCCGCGGGTGTGGTCGTCGACGTGCAGCCAGTCGCGGATGTTGTTCCCCTCGCCGTAGAGGGGCACGTGCACGTCGTCGATGAGGTTCGTGACGAAGAGCGGGATGACCTTCTCGGGGAAGTGGTACGGCCCGTAGTTGTTGCTGCAGCGGGTGATCGAGATGTTCAGCCCGTGCGTTCGGTGGTAGCTGCGGGCGAGCAGGTCGCTGCCGGCCTTCGACGCGGAGTAGGGCGAGTTCGGCTCGAGCGGGCGGTCCTCGGCCCACGAGCCCTCGGCGATCGAGCCGTAGACCTCGTCGGTCGACACGTGCACGAAGCGCGCCAGGTCGTGCCGGAGCGCGGCGTCGAGCAGCTGCTGCGTGCCGAGGACGTTGGTCTCGACGAAGATCGAGGCGTCGCGGACGGAGCGGTCGACGTGCGACTCGGCGGCGAAGTGGACGACGGCGTCGACCTCGGGGATGAGCGTGTCGAGCAGGGCGCCGTCGCGGATGTCGCCCTTCACGAAGCGGTACCGCGGGGAGTCGGCGACGCTCGCCAGGTTCGCCTCGTTGCCCGAGTAGGTGAGCGCGTCGAGCACGACCACCTCGGCGCCCTCCAGGCCCGGGTAGGCGTCTTCGAGGGTGCGTCGGACGAAGTTGGAGCCGATGAAGCCGGCTCCGCCGGTGACGAGGATTTTCACGCTGGTTCCTTGGGTGTCGGTCTCGGAAGGGTCAGTCGATGGTAGCGGGTGCGGTGGGACCGACGGCCCGGGCGCCGGGGCGTTCAGCCGTCTCCCGCGGACGGCGTGGGTTAATGGGCGGGATGACGGAGAAGACGAGCCTGCTGATCGGCGCCTACGAGCGCGACAACTTCGGCGACCTCCTCTTCCTGCGCCTGACCGAGGACCTCCTCCCCGGCCCGACCGCGGCGTCGCTGATCGCCGCCGACATGCGAGAGCTGACCGGGCGCTACGTCGTGCCCTACGAGACCGAGCTGGCGAGACGGTCGTTCGACCTGGTGTGGGTCGTCGGCGGCGAGGTCGGAGCCACCACGACCGAGCTCGCGCTCGGGTTCAGCATGCCCGAGGCCGAGCGGGAGGCCTGGTCGGCGGCGGACCCGGCAGGGCGCGACCGGCTCCGACGACTGCTGGGCGCCCCGGACCTCGACTCGTCGGCCTACGTGCCCGACCTCGGCGCCTACCCGCTGGCGTCCGGGACGCCGCTCGTCCTCAACAGCGTCGGGGTCGCGGGCCTCAGGGGCACGGAGCCGCGGCGCCGCGACGCGTTGCTCGCCCGGGTGGCGGCCGCCGACGACGTCGTCGTGCGCGACCGCGACTCCCAGGCCTTCCTGGACGAGTCCGGGGTGCGCTCGCGGCTCGCCCCCGATCTCGTGCAGACGATCGTCGACCGGCCCGACGTGCCGACCGTCGAGACGTGGGCGGGCACGCTC
Source organism: Frigoribacterium faeni (assembly GCF_011761235.1). GTDB lineage: Bacteria > Actinomycetota > Actinomycetes > Actinomycetales > Microbacteriaceae > Frigoribacterium > Frigoribacterium faeni_A. Next base: position 778,847 of record NZ_JAAOYW010000001.1, on the reverse strand, counting down.
GTCGTCCAGGCCTCCGTCCGTCACCTCGCGAAGGTGGGCGCCACGGCCTTCTGGCTGTCGGTGGCCGAGGCGGCGAGGCGGACCGGGCTCGGGGTCACCCTGTTCGCCGCCGGCACGGCCCACCTGCACGACTCCTACGACTCCTACGACGAGGCGCGCCGGCTGCTCGCGGAGGCGGCGCCCGACGTCGACGTCCAGGTCGTCCCCGACCGCGATCCGCTCGTCCTCTGCGGCGTCGTCCGGTCGGCCGCCGCGTGGCTCGGATCGTCGTTGCACGGTCGCGTGGTGGCGTCGGCGTTCGGCGTTCCCCGGGTCAGCCTCGAGAACGCGAAGGTGAGCGCCTACGCGGCCACGTGGGACGCGGGGATGCCGTTCGGGGCGACGGTGCCCGACGTGCCCGCCGCGGTCGAGGCCGCCCTCGGTCTCCGGGGCGACGACGACGGCACGGGGCGGCGTCTCGCCGACCAGGCCCGAGAGTCGACGGGCGCCTTGGTGGCAGCCCATGCGTGACGACGACGTGGTCGACGGCCTCGCCTCCCTCGTCGCCCACCAGCGAGCCGAGGCGGTGTCCCACGTGGTCGAGTCGACCGAGCTCCGCCGTGCGCTCCGACGCGCCGAGGCGGAGGCGGAGCAGCGCGTCGGGGAGCTCGACCGCACGCGCTCGGAGGCCGACGCCCTCCGGGACGACCTGGCCGCGGCCCGCCGGTCCCTGGACGACGCGGAGGCGGCCCTCGCGCGCTCGGAAGCCGAGAACGACCGCGGCCGTCGCGAGGCCGCCGTCGTCGAGGACGAGCTCCGGCGCGAGCGGGCGCGCATCCGCACGCTCCAGACGTCCCTGGCCGACGTCCGGTCGTCGCTGTCGTGGCGGGTCACCCGGCCGCTCCGTGCCCTCCGCCGCTGAGCGTCCCGCAGAGCCGCGGCGGCCGGGTCAGCGCGAGAGGAACTCGCTGACGTCGGCGTCGAGCGTCGCCGCGCGGGCGGCGAAGCTGTGCTCCGCCCGGACGAGCTCCGAGGCCGCCATCAGCTCCTGCTCGGTGGGCAGGGGCCGGACCCCCGTGAGCAGCGCTCCCAGGTCGGCGGCGTCCGAGTAGGTCGAGACGGCGTCGCCGAAGACGTCCCGCAGGCCCACGACGTCGTCCGACACGACCCGTGCCCCGGCCGCGACGGCATCGAAGAGGCGGTTCGACAGGAAGCCGTAGCGCGCCATGTCCGCCCAGTGGTCGTTGAGCACCACGCCGGCGCCGCGGTACAGGGCGCCCACCTCGGCGGGCCCGACGAAGTCGGCCTTGACGAGCCGCGGGTCGACGTAGCCCTCCCAGCCGTGTCCGTAGATCGAGGGCTCGACGCCGACGGACAGGGCATCGGCCACGACGGGGCGCATCGCCTTGCGGGGCGTGCCCACGAAGACCACGTCCGCTCCGGAGCCGGGGAGGGCCGAGTCGGGCGAGAACCGCGACGGGTCGGTGGCCTGGAGGAGCGGCCGGACGTCGACGCCCGTGCGGTCCGCCGCTCGTCGCGCCCACTCGGCCCCGGCCGCGTAGACGAGGTCGTAGCTGCGGATCTCGTCGTCGGAGACCAGGTCCGGGTGGCTGATGACCCAGAGCACGTTCACGGCTCCGGGCTGCGGCGGCACCTTGGCGAGTCCGCGGATCGTCAGGACGACGTCGTCCACGTCGCGGGACCGACGGAAGTGCCCCTCGACGCGGTCGACGACCACCTCGTTCCCCATCGCCTCCAGCGCCCGGCGGAGGTCGTCGGCGAAGAACGTGTCGCCCCACGCGTCCCCGCGCGGAGCGGCGGGGGAGGAGATCTTGATCGCCCACCGCCTCGGGGCGCCGGGCAGGCGGCCCAGCAGCGGGACGCTCTCCCGCAGGGGGGCGAAGCGGACCAGCCGGCGCGCCGGCGGGTCGAGGCCGACCTGCGTGTCGACCCGCCAGCTGGTCGCCGTCAGGCCGGCCGCGGCCAGCCCGTCCTCGTGGTCGGCCGCCGGCTGTCGACCCGCCCAGAACTCGGCGAACGCCGAGGAGGCCTCGGCGTCGACGGCGAGTCGGCTGTCGTCGCGGAGCGCGCCGTCCTGGAGGACGGCCTCGTGCACGAGGCGGAACGACCTCTCGCCGCCGCCGAGGCGCAGGCACAGGTCGACGTCGTAGAGGGCGCCGCCGAAGTGGGGCCGGAAGCCCCGGACGCGCCGCAGGTCGTCCGCCCGGAGGAGGAGCGCCGAGGCGGTTCCGGCGGAGAAGTCGCGGCGGCCCGACCGGAGGAGGTCCTCGAGGGGCTGGCCGCGGAGGAACGACCGGGGCACGGCCCGGTCGCCGGCGAAGACGACGCCGGACGCCCCGACCGCGCCCTCCGCGTCGAGGACGACGGCGAGGGCTCCGCTCACCTCGGGCGTGAGGCCGCCGAGCAGGGCGCTCAGCCACCCTCGGCGCCCGACGGCCGTCGGGCTCATGACGAGGACGTGGCTCCCCGTGGAGAGGGCGAACGCGATGTCCAGGGAGAGGGCGGGCTTGCGGTCGTTCGCCTCCCGGACCAGGACGACGCGAGGGTCCCGGGCGAAGACCGCCGCCACGACCGCAGAGAAGTCGCGGGTGGACGCCTTGTCGACGATGACGACCTCGACGTCGAGGCCGTCACGGTCCGCCTCCGTCAGCAGCGAGCGGACGGCCGGGACGACGTCCTGCCAGCCGTCGCGGGCGTTCAGCAGGACGGACGTCCGGCCGTCGACCCTGTCGGGGGCGGCCGCGTCCACGGCGTCCCAGTCGACGAGGTACTTGGACAGGACGACCTCGCGCCAGGTGGAGCGCTCCGACGTCGTGATGCGTCCGACCGTCGCCTCCTCGTGCTCGTAGTCGACGCCGATGATCGGCAGGTACCGCGCGTCGTGCTCGAGCATCAGGCGCAGGACGAGGTCGTAGTCGACCCAACGCCGCAGCGACTCGTCGAACCCGCCGACCTCGACGAGCAGGTCGCGCCGGACCATGAGCACGTTGAGGTCGACGAAGCTCAGACCGTCGAGGAGGTAGTCGCGACCCGCCTGCACGCCGACGTACTGGATGCGGCCGTGGTCCTCGTAGCGCTTGATCCCCGTGTAGGTGACGGGCACGCCGTAGTGCGCCATCCCGGCCGAGGACACCTCCAGGTAGTCCGCGCGCCACTCGTTGTCGGAGTCGATGAAGGCGACGAGCTCTCCGCGGCTGGCCGCGATGCCCGCGTTGCGCGCGACCGAGACGCCGGACTTCGGCTGCGAGACCAGGCGGATCCTCGGGTCCGCCTCGGCCAGCTGCCGGACCACGGCCGCGGTCTCGTCGGTCGAGCCGTCGTCGACGACCACGAGCTCCCAGTCCTCGAGCGTCTGGGCGACGACGCTCTCGACGGCGGCGACGATGACGTGGGCGCGGTTGTAGGCGGGCATGACGACCGAGATGAAGGGCGCGTCGCCCGGCGTGCGGCCCGGGGCCGGCTGGACGGGCGAGGCGGCGAGCTCGGCCCGGAACGCGGCCTCGACCTCGTCGTCCCACTCGTCGCGGGCGCGGCGCTGCGTGCGGAGGTTCTGGGCGCTGAACAGGCGGGTCCGGTGCTCGAGCAGCTCACGGGCCTCCCGCCAGGTGACGTCCTGGCCGTCGACCGTCGGGAGCACGGTGTCGTCGTCCATCTGCCGGACGAAGCGACGGAAGGTGTCGAACGGCTTCTCGCCCTCGATCTGACCGGCGCGGGCGAGCGAGAAGAACGGCCCCAGCTCGTCGACGGACCCGGGCGTCTTGAGGAGCGTGAGCCACTGGGCCACCGACCGGGGCGTGCGGCCCACCATCCAGCGCGGCTCGATGAGCGGGTGGATGGTGACGGCGTGGTGCGGGCGGCTGGCCAGGACGCGGCGCAGGGCGTCGGTCCGGCTCTCGAAGAGCTGGCCGACCTGCAGCCCGACGTAGTGGGAGTCGACGAGGTCGCGGATGTTGTAGGGCCACTCGGCCGGGGCCGTCCCCACGGGGGCGGCGCCTCGGGCGCCGGGGCGCACCGCCGCGAGCTTCCGGACGAGCTTGCTCAGTCGGGGATCGACCATGGGGCAGTTCTCTGCTCTCTCTGTGGTGCGACGCGGGTGCGCGCGGATCGGGGACTCGGGGGCTGTCTGAGGGGCGTCAGCGGTGCAGGCCGGCGCGGAGCCGGTCCACCGTGCGCGGGGACCGCGCTGCCAGGGCGAGGCTCACGCGGCTGCGCCAGCTGGCCCGGCGAGGGTAGGTGACGAGGCCGGCGGCCACGGCGGTCTGCAGCACCGTGGACCACCGGAGCCGGAGGGCGGTCGCGTCGACGGGGCGAGCGGCGGCGGCGCGGACGGCGTCCGCGACGTCCGCGGAGGAGGCGTCGGCAGGGTAGCTGGCGGTCGTCAACGAGGTCGCCAGGCCGGCCAGGACGCGAGACCGCTGCTGCCGGGTCCGCGAGGTCAGCCGTGCGCCGCGGGCAGGCGCCGAGGCGACGAGCCACCTCGGGCTCAGGTAGTTCATGGTGAGGAGCTGGGAGAGGTCGGGGCTGCCGTCCGCGTGCACCGCGACGTCCCAGACGCGTCGACGGTCCGTGTCGGGCACGACGGGGAGCCCCTCGGCCGACCGCCGGATCGCCGAGAGCCGACGCCTGGGCACGACGAGCGTGACGACGCCGGCGTCGCTGAGGTGCTCGCGGAGCGCCAGCGCCAGGTCGAGGGTGTCGGACTGCGTCTCGGACCAGGGTCCCGTGACGGCGACCCGGACGAGGTCGTCGCCCGGCGCGACGGCGTCGGCGAACGCGTCGAGGGGGTCGCGGTCGTGCTGGAGGAAGATCTGGAGGGCGGCGACGTAGTGCGGGTACCGCTCGACCAGGACCTTCTCGTGGGCGAACCGGAGCCGGGGCCCTCGGTCGCCGCTGAAGCTCGTCGAGCCGACGTGGTACACGAGCGCATGGTTCGCGATGATCGAGGACCACCCCGCCTCGGCGGCCCGGAGGCAGAGGTCGTTCTCCTCGCCGTAGCCCGGCGCGAACGCCTCGTCGAAGAAGCCGACGGCGTCGATGACCTCGCGCCGCACCAGGTAGCAGAAGCCCATCGCCACCGGGGCCACGGTGAAGCGGGGGAGGAGGGGGGAGACCGCGGTCCAGACCGCGAGCGTCCGCTCGGGCGAGCGCGCCACGTTCGTGTTCCGCTGGGCGAGGGGCATGCTCGCGATCGTGGCGTTGTTGCTGCGGGTCGTGACGATGCCGTGGGATCCGCTGAGCGCCAGCACGGACGCCATCTCGTCGAGGAAGCCCGCGGTCACGATGGTGTCGCTGTTGAGCAGCAGCACGTCGTTGTCCGTGGTGTCGACGTCGAACACCACGTGGTTGCAGTTGCCGACGAACCCGAGGTTCGACGCGTTGCGGTGGTACGTGAACCCTGCGTGGTGCCCCACGAGCTCGAGGAGGCGCGCCTCGATGTCGTCGGCCTGCGGGCCCACGTCGTTGCTGAGGATGACGCGGTCGATCGAGAAGTCCACGTGCTCGAGCAGGGACGACACGCACGCCTCGAGTCCGGCCATGTCGTCGTAGACGGGGACGACGATCGTCACGGGGCGCCGGGCCCCGGGGGCGTTCACCGCCTCCTCAGCCGGGACACCGCGACGCCGGGACGGCGCAGGACCCGCCCGACGAGGCCGGAGCGTGTCCGCAGCCGCGACCAGACCAGGCCGAGGACCATGCGCGGGGTCGTGGCGCCCATCGAGGCGTAGGCCGAGGGGAGGGCGAACCAGTAACGGGCCATCTCGGGCAGACGGTAGGCGTCCGAGCCCACCAGCGCCTCCAGCCGGTCGATGACGGCGGCGTTGCCCGAGCTGGCCGCGGCGATGTCCACGGCCCGGGCGCGGGCGGCCCTGCCGTGCTCGTCGACGAGCTCCGGAGCGGTCGCGTAGGCCTGGAGGGCGTCCGCCAGCGCGCCGATGTCGTCGGGGTCGAAGAGGGCCCCGGTGCGGCCGGGCTCGACCAGCTCGGCGCTGCCGCCCGTGCTGCTCGCGACGACGGGGCGCCCCACCGCCATGTACTCGAGGGTGGAGCGGCCGAACGCCTCGATCGTCGACGGGGTGACGCAGACGTCGGCGGCCCGGGCGACGCTGAAGGGGTTCTCGAGCTCGCCGAGCAGGGTCAGGTTCCCCTCGACGCCGAGCTCGCGGGCGAGCCGGCGGAGCGTCAGGTCGTAGCCGGGCTCCTTCCAGGCGCCGACGAGGGCGACGGACGCCGTGACGCCCCGGCGACGGAGCTCGCCGAGGGCCCGGACGACCCGGTGCTGGCCCTTGCCGTCCTCGACCCGGCCGACGACCGTGATGCGCAGACCTGGGTCGGCCTGCGGGAACGGCTCGGCCTTCGGCGGCTCGAGACTCGAGGCGAGCACCTCGTCGAGATCGATCTGCGGGTAGGCCACGGTGATCTTCGCGGGGTCGATCGAGCCCGCGAGGTGGCGTGCCACGGCGTGGGAGTTCGTGACGACCGCTCCGGAGAGCAGGCCGATGTCGTGGAACGTGGCGTCGCGGCCCATCTGGAAGTGCAGCCCGTGGTCGAGGTCGCCGTACTCGCGCACGAACCAGGCGTGCGGGATCCCCACGACGGCGGCTGCGAAGGCCGCCCAGGGGGCCACGAGGGTGTTGGTCACGACGAGGTCGGGCCGCTCTCGCTCGAGGAGGGCGATCATGGCGCCGACCGCGGCGTAGTCGACCGCCGCGAAGGCGGTGCGCTCGCTCGTGGGCGCCGGCTGCGGGCTGGGCAGCGCCCAGCCGCGGAAGCGGAACGCGTGGTACGGCCAGCCGCGGCGTCGCAGGGACTCGATGAACTTGCCCGCGGGGGCCTTCGTGAGGAACACGGGCTCGAGGTCGGGACGGGACACCGACCAGTCCTCGACGAGACGGAGGAGCGACCGCTCCGCGCCTCCGAGGTTGATGGGCGCGGTACTGTGGTTGGAGAAGAATACGCGCACCGGCTTACTCTACAAGTGATGGCCAGGCTCGCGTGTTCTCACCTGACTCGGTCTCAGCACACGGGAGCCCGACCCTCAGGGGCCCGAACCCCTCGAGTCGCTGCCGGCTCGGACGACCTCCACGCCGGAATCGGAACGCATGACCTACATCTCTGAACTCGTCTCGTCGCGTGAGCTCCTCGTGAACCTCACCATGAGAGAGGTCAAGGGAAAATACCGTCGCACCGTCTTCGGCCAGCTCTGGTCGATGATCAACCCGCTCGCGACGATGCTCGTCTACACGATCGTCTTCTCCGTGATCTTCCGGGCTCGCATCGTCACGGGCGATCCGAGCGGCATCACGATCTACCCGCTGTGGCTGATGTCCGGCCTGCTGCCCTGGATGTTCTTCACGCGCGTCGTGAACCAGGGCATGGCCTCGATCACGTCGAACGGGTCGCTGATCAAGAAGGTGTACTTCCCCCGGATCAGCCTGCCCCTGTCGGCGGTGGGGGCCACGGGCTTCACCTGGCTCATCGAGATGGGCGTCCTGTCGGTCGCCCTGCTGATCTTCGGGTCGCGCCTCCTGCCCTGGCTGCCCCTGGTGATCGGCATGATGGTCCTGCTCGCCCTCTTCGCCGCGGGGATGGCCATGCTGCTGGCGATCATCAACGTCCACTTCCGCGACATGCAGCACCTGATGGCGATCGTGCTGCAGATGTGGATGTACCTCACGCCGATCATCTACCCGATCTCGCTCGTCGAGGAGGCCGCGGCGAAGCACGGCGCCTGGATCCTCACGGTGTACCGCCTCAACCCGATGGAGCGCTTCGTCGAGGTGTTCCGCAACTTCCTGTACGACAATCGGTGGCCCGACCCGACGGACTTCGTCTTCTGCTTCCTGGCCGCCGCGGTCGTCTTCGCCCTGGGGTTCCTCGTGTTCTCCCGCAACGACAAGAATCTGGCAGAACTCCTGTGACCACACCCGCCGTGATCGTCGACGACGTCTCCAAGCGCTTCCGCATGTACCACGAGCACAACAACTCGCTGAAGTCGGCCCTGATGCGGGGCCGACGCTCCGTCCACGAGGACTTCTGGGCCCTGAACGACGTCTCGTTCGAGGTGCCCAGCGGCACCACCTTCGGCCTCATCGGCCGCAACGGCTCGGGCAAGTCGACCCTCCTCAAGTGCCTCGCCCGCATCCTCCAGCCGAGCTCGGGCTCCATCACCGCGAACGGACGCCAGGCGTCGATGCTCGAGGTGGGCTCCGGGTTCCACCCCGAGCTGTCCGGCCGCGAGAACATCTTCCTGAACGGGTCGATCCTCGGCATGTCCCGCAAGGAGATCACCGGCAAGTTCGACGAGATCGTGGCGTTCAGCGGGGTCGAGAAGTTCATCGACCAGCCCGTGAAGAACTACTCGTCGGGCATGTACGTCCGGCTCGGCTTCTCGGTGGCCGTGAGCGTGACCCCCGACATCCTCGTCGTCGACGAGGTCCTCAGCGTCGGCGACGCCACCTTCCAGAAGCGCTGCCGCCGCAAGTTCCGCGAGATGAAGCGCGAGGGGCAGACGGTCATCCTGGTCTCGCACTCGATGGGCACCGTCCGCGACCTCTGCGACGAGGTCGCGTGGCTGGACGCGGGCCGCCTGCGCGCGACCGGCCCCGCCGACGAGGTCATCGCCGCCTACACCGAGACGGTCTGACCCGCCGACGGGCCGTGGGCCGTGTCGCCCAGCGAGGTGAAGGAGCGCGCCCGCCTCAGCCCGCGACCGCCTGCCGTTCGTCCGTGCACATCCGAGTCGCGTTGGCGTCGTCGAAGCGGTTCGGGTTCGCGGACGAGTAGCTGACGCTCTTGGCCACGACGGCTGCGGTGGCTATCTGGCAGCGGGTCTTGCCTGGACCCTCCGCGAAGGTGTTCCCCCCGACCGAGAGCGCACCGGACGCGATGTCGGTGAAGAGCGCGATGTAGGTACCGCCCGTGAGGACGTTCCGGTTGACGACCGTGTCGGAGGCGGCGCCCTGCACCACGACGCCGATGTTGCGCGGTGCGGTCACGACGTTGCCGACGATCCGTCCGCCGGTCGTCGGGTGCAGGGCGACGCGCTGGTTGCTGCGGAGGAAGAACCCGTGGTTGCCCGGCGACGCGCACGTGTTCGAGAGCATGACCGAGTAGTCGCCCCCGAGGTGCACGCAGTGGTTGAGGTTGCCGGAGAACGTGCTGTTCGACACCGTCACGTGGTTGCTCGACGTGTTCGTGTAGAGGGCGACGCCGTCGCCGTTGGTCCTGGTCGCCTTCAGGCCGTCGATGACGGTGCCGACGACGTAGTCGCCTCCCACGCCCGGCCCGGGGCCGGGGGCCGTGGCGCCGACGGTCGGGTACCACTGGCCCGTCCGGTCGACCTGCACCCGGGTGAGACGGGTCCCGACGACCGGCGTCGTCCCCACGCCGTCCAGCACGATGCCGGTGCCGCCCGGGGTGTGCACGGTGGTGTCGCTGACGGTGACGTCGTCGTCGCGCACCTCGATGCCGTCGTAGATCGCGTTCCCGACGACCGACCGGGTGACGCTGCAGCCGTCGCAGTGGACCTGGACCGGGGCGAGCACGCGCGACGTCGGCAGCGCCTCCGTGGCGCTCCTCGGCCGGAGCGCTCCCTGGCCGGCCTTGTTGCCGTCGACGACGACGAGGTCGAGGCGCGCCCCGGCGCCGTCGAGCCGCACGACGTACGAGCTGGCCCACCGGGAGTCGTCGGGATCGGCGAAGCCGCTCGCGCCACGGGGGAGCCGGAGGACGGTGTCGCTCCGGCCGTCGCCGTTCGTGTCCTGGCCGGCCAGCGTCACGCCGGCGGGGACGCGGAGGGTCTGGGCGTCGATCGTGCCGGCGGCGACGACGACGGTCGAGCCGGGGCGGGCGGCGGCGAGGGCCCGCTGGATCTCGGCCTGGCTGGCCGGGGCGGCCGCGTGGGCGGCGCCCGCGGGGCCGAGCAGGGCCGTGGCGGCGATGGCCGCGGCCACGACCGAGGCGGAGGAGAGACGGGTCCGTGCGGTGCCGAGCATGACGGCGAGCCTAGGTGTCCTGCGCCCCCGCCGCTGTTCCTCTTTCGGGGGACACGACGGGGCGCCGGGGTACGTCAGCGACGCGCCAGGCCGGTCCGGCGGGCGACGCGCCCGAGGGCGAGAGACAGGCGGTAGGCCCGGCTCTCCTTGAGCGCGGCCAGCTCGTCACGGCGGAGGGCCTGGGCGCGTGCGTCCGGCGCGGCGGTGAGCCGCGAGACCGCGTCCGCCAGCCCGAGCCTGTCCGTGCGCCGCTCGAGGGCGGCGACCCGGTCCCTCAGGCTCGTGCCCTCGTGGGCTCGCCACGCACCGGCGAGGTCGTCGAGGGCCACGCTCCGCCCCGTTCCGTCGAGGGCGACGTCGACGTCGGCGTGCTCGCGGACGGCCGCCGAGACGACCGAGCGCCCGGCGGCGGGTCCTTCGCTCGACCACGCGGTCGCCGCGGGCACGAGGCCGAGGTCCAGGCACGCCCAGCCTGCGTAGCGCCTGTTCGCCTGCAGCAGCCGGTGGCCGTCGACGAGGCCCGGGACGAGGACCCCGAGCGCGACGATCTGGTCGTCGGAGGCGTCGGTCCGCACGACCGCACCCGGGCTCAGGGCCGAGACCCGGTCGACGGCATCGTCGTCGGCGAGCACCTCGAGCGTCGCGTCGGCGGCCAGGGCCGAGGAGGCGCGAGCCACCACGGCGTCCCGGGTCGCGTCGTCGAGGCCCGCGGCCGCGGCTCCCCTCAGGTCGAGCGTGACCGAGACCGGGCCCGGCCGGTCGACGAGGGCGTCGGCGAAGCGGTCGGCCGGGTGCACGTCGTGACGAAGGAAGGCGCCGGTGGCCTGCCCGTAGAACGGGTAGCGCGCCTCCAGCTTCTTCTGGTGCGCGTCCCGCAGGGCGTTGCGGCGCGCGCCGACGAAGCTCTTGGACCCCGCGTGCAGCACGAGCGCGCGGTTCGCCATGACGGACGACCAGCCGTGGGCGTTGACGCGGAGGCAGTAGTCGTTCTCCTCGCCGTAGCCGGGGGCGAACTCGTCGTCGAAGAGGCCGAACTCGCGGATGAGGCTCCGGCGGGTGAGGAAGCAGAAGCCCATCGCCACGGGCGTGACGTACCAGCGGGGGAGCAGGGGCGAGATCTGCTCGAAGACCTCGAGCGTGCGCTCCGTGGTGCGCTCGGCGGGCCGGACCTGGCGGAACGGCAGGCTCGCGATCGTGGCGTTGTTGCTCCGGGCGCAGACGACCCCGTGGTGCGGCTCGGCCCACAGCACGTCGTGCATCTCGTCGAGGAACCCCGCCGTGACGACCGTGTCGCTGTTGAGCAGGAGGACGTCGCGGTCGGACGTGTCGAGCTCGGTGACGGCACGGTTGCAGGTGCCGACGAAGCCGAGGTTGTGGTCGTTGCGCTCGTACCGGAACCCGCGGAGGCCCTCGACGGCCTGCAGCAGCGCCCGCTCGATGACGTCGGCGTCCGGGCCGCAGTCGTTGACGAGCAGCACCGAATGGCGGTCGACGTCGACGTGCTCGACGAGCGACGCGACGCAGTCGAGGAGGGACGGCAGGTCGCCGTAGACGGGGACGACGACGGTGACGCCGGGGCGGTCGGTGCGGGACGAGGTCATCGGTCGAGGTCTCTCTCGGGCGCGGCGGCGGCCGTCAGACGGACGGCGGCCGCCGCGACGGCGGAACGGAGGTCGCCGCCGAGCAGGCCCGGGGCGACGTCGAGGAACTCGCCGGGGCCGTCCGCGGCGTCGCGGCGGACCGCCGCGACGAGCGCGTCGGCGAGGGCGTCGGGCTCGGCAGCGACGGCGGAGATGCGGTCGTGCAGGCCGCCCCGCGTGCCGCCGAAGTCGTTGGTCACGGCGTAGGCGCCCGAGATCGCCGCGTCGAAGGGCGGATGGCTCGGGTGGGGGCTGTACTGCAGCGACAGGACGACGTTCGTCGACGCGAGCAGCTCGAAGTAGTCGTCCCACGGCAGCGTGCCCCGGCTGCGCAGCACGTGCCCTGAGCCGAGGTCGACGTCGCCGTGGGCCTCGCCCGCCGAGACGAACTCGACCCGACGGCCGGAGTCGGCGAGCCGGACGGCGGCGATCTTGAGGGCGGTGAGCCCGAGCCGGTAGAGGTTGCGGTGCTTGCTCGGACGCCCGTAGAAGAGGACCCGGGTCACGTCGTCGCTGCGTCGCCCCGCGGCCACGCGCCGCAGGAGGTCGAGGTCGAGGTCGGGGGCGAAGACGAGCTCGGGGTCGATGTCGAGGCCCTGGTGCTCGCGGAGGTACGCGTGCAGCGGCGACGAGTTCACGATCGGCTGGAAGCCCCGCTGGTACGTGGACGCCGCGACGGCGTACTCCGTCGACCACGGGCTGAAGCCGGGTTCGTAGTCCTGCACCAGGTAGGCGACCCGACGGGCGTCGACGCGCCCGGCACGGACGGCGACGTCGACGGCGTGGGCCGTCTTCCAGTGGGTGGCCAGCCACGTGTCGTCCGGGGAGAAGCCGACGTCGAGCAGGGCCTCGCGGGGCACGACGCGGGCCTCGATGCCGGGGAACCGCGAGGTCACGTAGGCCTCGGCGGCGCTGCCGCTGTTGCCGCCCGTGGTGTGGCCGACCATGACGATGCGCAGGGGCAGCCCGAGCTCGTCCGCGAGCGCACGACCCGCGACGACCGCGGTCGAGATGCCCGCGAAGGTGGCGTCGGCGCGGATCTCGCCGACCACCAGGTCGAGGTGGCGCACGGCGGCAGGGTCGAGGCGGATGCCGGCCAGCGCCGTGCTCGTCTCGACCAGCTGGGCCCAGGGCCGTGCGGCGGCGTCCGAGGCCGCGAGCTCGGCCTCGGCGGTGGGGGAGCGGTCGATCGCCACGAGCCGTTCCCGGACGGTGTTCCGGTAGTCGCCGTCCCGCACGTACCGCGAGTTCACCCGGGCCAGGTCGGTCAGCAGATGGCGGATCTTGGCGGCGTCCATGCTCGGGCGGTGCTCCCCATCGCTCGTCGTGCGCGCCTCCGCGCGCTCGGTCCCGACGATCCTAGCGGGCGGCGTCCGGGGCCCGACGGACCCGGGGGCCGCCGTTGCTAGACTCTCGGGGTGCAGACGAGAGAACTGACCATACCCGGGGCCTGGGAGTTCACGCCGAAGCAGCACGGCGACGACCGCGGCGTCTTCTTCGAGCAGTACCGCCACGACGTCCTGCAGGAGGCGGTGGGCCACCCGCTCGCCCTGAAGCAGACGAACACGTCCGTGTCGGCCCGCGGCGTCGCCCGGGGCATCCACTACGCCCTGGTGCCGCCGAGCCAGGCGAAGTACGTCTCGGCGCCCAAGGGCGCCTTCATCGACTTCGTGATCGACATCCGGGTCGGCTCGCCCACCTTCGGGCAGTGGGACAGCGTGGTCATCGACGACGTCGACCGCAAGGCCGTCTACCTCTCCGAGGGCCTCGGGCACGCCATCGTCGCCCTCACCGAGGGCGCCACCGTCAACTACCTGGTCACCGAGACCTTCAACCCCGAGCGGGAGAAGGGCCTGAGCGTCCTCGACCCCGACGTCGGGCTCGTGTTCCCCGACGACGTCGGGGAGATCCTCCTCTCGCCCAAGGACACGTCGGCGCCGACGCTGGCCGAGGCCGAGTCCCTCGGGCTGTTGCCCACCTGGCAGGAATGCCAGGACCTCTACCAGCAGCTCCGAGCTGCGAACTAGGCAGGTATGCGCGGAATCATCCTCGCCGGCGGGTCCGGCACACGTCTCTACCCCATCACCAAGGGCATCTCGAAGCAGCTGATGCCGATCTACGACAAGCCGATGGTCTACTACCCCTTGTCGACGCTGCTCTCCGCGGGCATCCGCGAGATCCTCATCATCACGACGCCCGACGACGCACCGCAGTTCCAGCGCTTGCTCGGCGACGGCAGCGACCTCGGCATCGAGCTGACCTACGCCGTGCAGCCCTCGCCCGACGGCCTGGCGCAGGCGTTCGTCATCGGCGAGGAGTTCATCGGCGACGAGAAGGTCGCCCTCGTGCTCGGCGACAACATCTTCCACGGCGTCGGCCTCGGCTCGAGCCTCCGGGCGAACACCGACCCCGACGGCGGCGTGATCTTCGCCTACCACGTGGCCAACCCGCGGGCCTACGGCGTCGTCGACTTCGACGAGACCTTCACGGCGCAGTCCATCGAGGAGAAGCCCGAGCACCCCAAGAGCAACTACGCGGTGCCCGGCCTCTACTTCTACGACAACTCCGTCGTCGAGATCGCGAAGCGCATCGAGCCCAGCCCCCGGGGCGAGCTCGAGATCACGACCATCAACGAGGAGTACCTCAAGGCGGGCAAGCTGCAGGTGCAGGTGCTCGACCGCGGCACGGCCTGGCTCGACACGGGCACCCACGAGTCGATGATGCAGGCGTCCGAGTACGTCCGGGTCATCGAGCAGCGCCAGGGGTACAAGATCGGCTGCATCGAGGAGCTCGCCTGGCGTCGCGGCTGGATCGACGACGAGCAGCTGCGTGCCCTCGCCGCGCCGCTCGTCAAGAGCGGCTACGGCACGTACCTGCAGGGGCTCCTGGGCTAGTCCCCCTTCTTGCCGGTCCCCGGTCGGGGGGTGGTGTCCCCCCGGGGGTCCGTGCGATGTTGGGAGCATGGACTCCTCTGTTGGTCAGGCAGAGCCGGGGGACACGGCGGTGAGCGGCTTCGGCCGACGCCAGCTGCTGTCGATCGCGGCTGTCGGTGCGGCGACCGCCGGCACCGCCCTCGCCCTGCGACCCGAAAGCGCCCGCGCCGCCACCACCCTCGCCGAGACGAGCACCTCCGTCGCGAGCGTCGCCGAGGCGCTCGAGGCCGCGAAGGTGAACGCCTGGGGCGGCCTCTCGAACGGCCAGATCCCGTCGTCGTACCTCATCCCGGTCGTCGCCTCGGTCGCCGGGTCGGGCTACCTCCGCGACGACGCCGCCCGCCAGTACCTCTCGATGAGCCTGGCGTTCTCGAACGCGGTGGGCCGTCCCCTCGCCATCACCGAGGGCTACCGCAGCTACGCCCGCCAGGTCGAGTACTGGAACAAGTACCAGGCCGGCACGGGCAACCTCGCCGCCTACCCCGGCACGTCCAACCACGGCTGGGGCATCTCGTGCGACTTCGGCGCCGGCGTCGACCAGGCGGGCAGCGCCGCCAAGCGCTGGATGGACGCGAACGCCCCCTCCTACGGCTGGAACCCCACAGGGAACGGCTTCAGCCGGCCCGAGCCGTGGCACTTCGACTACGTCGGCTCCTACGCGGGCAAGCCGACGAGCACCGGCGTCGACAAGGACTCCGACGTCCTCATCATCCGGACGACGCAGGCCCTCAACGAGCAGGCGATCGGCTACACGGCCCTCGTCGGCGTCCGGAGCCTGCGGCACCTGAACTCCATCGACATGATCAACTCGATGCGCGTGCTCGGGGTGCCGTACTACGAGATCAACCGCAACCAGTTCTACGCCGTCATCAACTCGCTGGGCCTGCCCCGCGCCTCCCTCACCCAGAACGCCGACTACTGGCGTCGCTGACGCCGTCCTCGACCACACGACCCCTGGAGACACGACAATGCTGATCATCCGATGCACCGACAACCTGCCCGAGGTGGGCGGAGGCTACGTCTGCATGGTGGGCGTCCGCAGCCTGCGCCACATGACGACCATGGACATGGTCAACGCCATGCAGGCCGTCGGCGTGCAGTACAAGAACCTCAACGCGTCCGGCTTCTACGCCGCGCTGAGCTCCCTCTCGATCCCGCGGAGCGCGCTGAAGACCGGGGCCGACTGGTCCGGTCGCTGACGACGGCGGCCCGTCCCGACAGGTCCGTCTCGACCCGGACGGGCCGCGTCCGCGTCAGCCGTGCCGGCGACCGGCGGCGATGCTGAGGGCCGCCCGCACCCGCAGGCCGACGCCCACGGCGGCGACCACGGGCCGCCAGAGCAGGCCCGGGTGCGTCTTCGCGATGTAGCGGTGGGCGGAGGCGTGGTGCGCCCGCACCATGACGTCGGCCGCCCTCGCGGTGCTCTCGCCGCCGATGTGCATCACCTCGGCCGAGGGCACGAACAGGTTCGACCAGCCGGCCGCGGCCATGCGCCGACCGAGGTCGACGTCCTCGAAGTACATGAAGAAGTCGTCGTCGAAGCCGCCGACCTGCTCGAAGGCCTCGCGGCGCACGAGCAGGAACGCCCCCGACAGCCAGCCGACCGTCGAGGTCTCGGCGGACGACGAGACGTCGCGCTGTTGGTAGCGCCGCGTCCACGGGTTCGCCGGCCACACGCCCGACAGCAGCGCGTGCCCGATCCCCGTCCGGATCGAGGGCAGGGCGCGCGCCGACGGGTACACGGTGCCGTCGGGGTCGAGGATGCGCGGTCCGAGCACTCCGGCGCGCGGCGCGTCCCGGGCGGCCTCGAGGAGGCGCGTCACCGTCTCCGGGGTCGCGATCGTGTCCGGGTTGCAGACGAGCAGCCACTGCTCGTCGTCCTGGGCACGGGCGGCGCCGATGTTGGCCGCGCTGCCGTAGCCCACGTTGCCGGGGGCGCGCACCAGGGTGACGTGCTCGTGGGAGCCGCTGACCGCCTCCGGGGCCCCGTCGGTCGAGCCGTTGTCGACCACGAGGAGGCGGCCGGGCGGGAACCCCGCGGGCAGCAGGGAGTCGACGAAGGCGGCGAGGGTGTCGCCGGGGTTGTACGTCACCGTGACGCAGAGGACGCCCGTCACGAGGCGCTCCGTGCCGCGGCCGTGTAGACGTCGGCGTGCTCGGCCGCCGTGCGGCGCCAGGTGAAGGTGAGCGCGCGGTCGCGACCTCGGGCGCCGAGCTCGGTGCGTCGCGGCTCGTCGTCGAGCAGCGCCTCGAGCGTGCGCCCGAGCGAGTCCGCGTCGGGCTCGCAGTACACGGCCACGTCGCCGCCGACCTCGGGCGCGGCGAGTCGGTCGGTCGTCACGACGGGGACGCCGCTCGCGAGGGCCTCGAGCACCGGCAGGCCGAAGCCCTCGGCCACGCTGGGGTAGGCGACCAGGGCCGACGAGGCCAGGAACGCGGGCAGCAGGCGCTCGTCGACGTAGCCGAGCCAGCGCCAGGGGTCGTCGGGCGTCGCGCCCTCGAGGCGCGCCACCGCCGCGTCGTCCCACCCGCGGCCTCCGGCCAGCAGGAGGCGCGGTGCCAGATCCGGCCGTCGCTCCGCCAGCCGGGTCACCGCGTCGAGCAGCGGGCCCACGTTCTTGCGCGGCTCGATCGTGCCGACGAAGGCGAGGTAGGGGGCGTCGCCGAGGCCGAGCTCGCGACGCATCTCGGCCTCGAGCCGGCGGCCGGCGGGGCTGTAGCGCTCCGTGTCGACGCCGTGGAACGACACGGCGACGGGGTGCGACGGCGTGCCCGCCCAGCGACCGACCTCGTCGGCCGTGGCCCGGCTCGGGGCGATGCAGCGGTCGGCGTGCCGGGCGGCGACGCGGATCCAGCGTCGGAAGAACGGGCCCTTGAGGCGCCCGTGCAGCTCGGGGTGCGAGAAGAACGTCGCGTCGTGCAGCGTGACCACCCGGGCGGCGCGCACCAGCAGGGGCATCGTGTAGTGCGGGGAGTGGACGACGTCGGCCCGGACGCGGCGCGCGAGGCGGGGGAGGGCGGTCTGCTCCCAGAGCAGCCGACGCGCGACCGAGGTGGTCGACTCGGGCACGGGGTGCAGCACGGCGGACGGGGCGTCGTGCTCGAGCCACGCGACGTCGCGCCGCTGGCACGCGACGTGCAGCACGAGGTCGTCCCGGCGCGCCAGCTCGGGCACCAGCTCACGGAGGTAGCGTCCGACCCCGCCGGAGTCGGCGGGGATCGAGGTCGCGTCGAGGAGGACGGTGGTGCTCACGGGTGGTGCTCCTCGGGTCGGTCGGTGGCGCGGCGGGTCGCACCGCGACGGTGCTGCGGGGTCAGCGGTCGGCGTCGACCATGGCCGAGACGATCTCGGTGAACGACCGGGTCGGCGCCCAGCCCAGCGCCTCGCGGATGCGGGTGGCGTCGCCGCGGAGCTCCGTCGCGTCGACGGGCCGGACGAACTCGGCGTCGCTGCGCACGAGGCCCGTCGTGTCGTCGATGCCGACGCGGGCGAAGGCCGCGTCGACGAAGTCCTGGATGCTGTGCGACTCGCCCGTCGCCACGACGAAGTCGTCCGCGACGTCGGACGTCGCGACGCGGGCGAGCGCCTCGGCGTAGTCGGGCGCCCAGCCCCAGTCGCGCCGCACCGTGAGGTCGCCGAGCACGAGCTCGTCCTGCTCGCCCCGGGCGATGCGGGCGGCCGACGCCGTGATCTTGCGCGTCACGAACTGCTCGGGTCGGCGGGGCGACTCGTGGTTGTAGAGCACGACTCCCGAGGCCCGCATGCCGGCGGCGCGGTAGGCGCCGACGAGGAGGTGCGCGTAGGCCTTCGCGGCCCCGTACGGGTTGACGGGGGCGACACGGGTCGACTCGGTCTGCGGCGACTCGGCCGCCTGCCCGAAGATCTCGGCGCTCGAGGCCTGGACGAAGCCGGCGTCGCCGCCGTCGGCGTTGAGCTCGGCCACCGCCGCGAGGAGCGCCGCGACGGCGGTCCCGTTGAGCAGGCTCGTCTCGACCGGCCTGCGCCACGACTGCGCGACGCTGCTCAGGGCGGCGAGGTTGACGACGACGTCCGGCCGCACGTCGAGCACCAGGGCGCGCATCCGCTCGTGGTCGGTGAGGTCGCCGACGTGCAGGACGGCCTCGGCGGGGACGCCGTTCTCGACGAGGGGCGCGTGGTCCGCGCCTCCCGCGTCACGGACCACGCCGTGCACCTCGTGGCCCTGGGCCACGAGGTGCTCGGCGAGGTAGCTTCCGGTCTGACCGGCGATCCCGGTGACGAGCGCGCGGGACATGCCTTACTTGCCCTGCGCGGCCTTCTCGCGCTCCATGTCGGCGTCGACCATCATCGTCACGAGCGTCTCGAACTTCGTGGCCGGGGTCCAGCCGAGGGTCTCGCGGGCCTTGGCCGAGTCGCCGATGAGGAGGTCGACCTCGGCGGGGCGGAAGAACTGCGGGTCCTGGAAGACGTGCTTCTCCCAGTCGGAGATGCCGACGTGGTTGAACGCGATGTCGAGGAACTGGCGGACCGAGTAGGTCTCGCCCGTCGAGATGACGTAGTCGTCGGCCTCGTCCTGCTGCAGCATGCGCCACATGGCCTCGACGTAGTCGCCCGCGAAGCCCCAGTCGCGCTTGGCGTCGAGGTTGCCGAGGCTGAGCTGGTCCTGCAGGCCGAGCGCTATGCGGGCGACGGCGATGCTGATCTTGCGGGTGACGAACTCCGGTCCGCGGAGCGGCGACTCGTGGTTGAACAGCACGCCCGACGAGGCGTGCATGCCGTACGACTCGCGGTAGTTGATGGTCATGTAGTGGCCGAAGACCTTCGCGACGCCGTAGGGCGAGCGGGGCCACAGCAGGGTGGTCTCCTTCTGGGGGACCTCCTGCACGCGGCCGAACATCTCGGACGAGGACGCCTGGTAGAAGCGGACCTTGCCGATGTCGTCGCCCGCGTAGAGACGGATCGCCTCGAGCATGTTCAGCACGCCGAGGCCGGTGACCTGGCTGGTGAGCTGTGCGTTCTCCCACGAGTAGGCGACGAACGAGATGGCGCCGAGGTTGTAGACCTCGTCGGGCTTGGCGCTGTTGAGGGCGCGCAGCAGGCTGGACTGGTCGAGCAGGTCGCCCGTCAGGATCTTGACCTCGGGCGCCCACTCGGCGATCACGGGGATCTTCGGGTTGTTCTGGCCACGGACGAGTCCGTAGACCTCGTATCCCTTCGAGAGGAGGAGGCGGCTGAGGTACATGCCGTCCTGTCCCGTGATCCCGGTGATGAGGGCGCGCTTGGTCATTGTTGTTCCTATCGTTCGTTCCGGCCGACACGACATTCTAGCCAGGTGCCGCGTCGCGGACCCGTGTCACGGGCCCCCGGCGCGGCACCGGGGCCGGCGGAGGGGATCAGTACAGGGAGCCCGCGTCGAGGAACATCGTGTTGTTCACGGAGTCCTCGTAGACCTCGAACTTCAGCTGGCTGTGCGCCGACCTCGTCGGCAGCGCCACCTCCACCCGTGTCCACTGACCCGTCGTGGTGAACGACGTGCTCGCCGCCTCGGCGGTGCCGCCGAGGCCCCACAGCGCCAGCCGGCCCGAGAAGGGAGCGGCGGTGCCGCTCTTGACGTAGACGACGGCCGTGTAGGTCTCGCCGGGCGCCGTCTGCCGGGCCACCGTCTGGGACAGCGAGGTCCCGGCCGTGGTGGTGTTGGTCGCCGCGAAGTGCGTGCCCGACGCCGGCGCGACGCCGCTGGTGGCCTTCGTGTACGTGGCGAAGTTCATGCCGCGGCCGCTCGTCACCCAGCCCGCGGTCTGGCCGCCCTCGAACCCGGGGTTCGCGAGCAGCTGCTTGCTGATGCTGCCGTTGTCGAGCCAGAGGGTCTGGCCGTTCGCGGTCTTCATGTAGACCTCGAGCTTGAGCGACTTCGGCGTGACGTTCCCGGTGCCGAGGTTCACCTGGAACCTCTGCCAGCTCGAGCCCACCGAGAAGTCGGCCTGCCCGACGACGTTGCGCGACCCGCCGAGGCCCCAGAGGGCGAAGGTGCCCTTGTAGGGCGTGCTCGAGGTCGAGCGGAGCCACACCGTGGCCGTCCACGTCTGGTCCGGTCCCGCCTGCACGGGCACCTCCTGGGCGAAGCTGCGGCCGGCGACGGGCGTGTTGGCGGCGGCGAACCACGAGCCGTTCTGCGCGAGGGAGGGGTCGTTGTAGACCTGCCGGTTGATGTTGCCGTTGCCCGGCGTCCACGCCCCGAACGAGCCGCGCTCGAACGACGGGTCGATCATGACGTTCTGCTGCTCCGGCGCGCGGCCGAACGCGAGCGAGGTGTTGTCCATCCAGAGGTCGGAGCCGGTGGTCCCCATGTAGACGTCTAGCCGGATGGTGCTGTGCGAGCTCGCGCGGACGGGGAGGGCGACCTGCACCTTGGTCCAGGTCTGGCCGACCGTGAACGACTTCTCGGCCACCTCCTGGGTGCCGCCGAGGCCCCAGACGACGACCTTGCCCTTGAACTCCTTCGCCGCGCCGGAACGCAGCCACACCGTCGCCGTCGCCTGCTCGCCCACGTTGGTCGTGCGCCGGACGTCCTGCGTGACGGCCCGGCTCCCCACGCTCGTGTTCGTGGCGAGGAAGTAGTTGCCCGACTGCGCCTGGCCGGCGTTGTTCACCGCCACGCGGTTGATGAAGCCGTTGCTCCACTGCCAGCCGGACACCGAGCCGCCCTCGAAGGACGGCGCCTGCAGCCAGTTGGAGGGGCTGCCGAACCAGTCGGTGAAGTAGAGGTAGAAGTTGCGGTTGCCGTACGCGCTGCAGCCGTCGCCCGTGCCGTAGCCCGCGGCCAGCGCGGCCGGGTTGGGCGTGTACGGCGTGTAGATGTAGAGGTTCGCCGTCGCCTGGTTGGCGATGCGCACGCTCTTCGTGCCGCACGCCGCGTTGGGGTTGTACAGGACGTTGCTCGTGCGGCCGGGCTGGTAGCTCCACGACGAGCTCGTCTTCGTGTACCGCTGGAACTGGTGGGCGGCGTTGTAGACCTGGTTGGCGAAGCCGTAGTAGCGGGTGTCGCAGGCCGCGGTGTCGGGGCAGCCGTAGCCCATCGCGATCTTGTAGGCCGTGGCGGTGGGCGCCGTCGAGGTGACGAGGCCCTGCTCCTTCTGCAGCATCACGAGCAGCACCTGCGGGTTGATGCCGCAGGCCTGGCCCACTCGGTGCACGACCGACGCGGCGGTCTCGTTCGAGCTGCCGCCGAGGGCGCCGCAGTAGGCGTCGGCGGCCCGGGCGGGCGTCGCCGAGCGGTAGTCCTTGAGGCACGCCTGCCCGTTCGAGCCCTTGCAGGTCACGACCCGGGAGTTGAGGAACGCCTGCACGCCGTCGGCCGTCATGGCCGCCGCGTTGTAGAAGGTGGCGTCGCTGACGATGTTGCCGGCGTCGAAGTTGCGCGCGTCCGCCGTGGAGGCGGACTCCGCGGCTTCCGCAGCCGTCGCCGGCGATGCCGGCACGAGGCTCGAGACCCCGGTGAGGAGCCCGGCGGCGACGGCCACGGAGGTGGCCAGGGCGAGGAAGCGGGAGTGTCGTCTCATGGGATGGTGACCTCGTAGTCGGAGAGGGTGCCGGCTGCGGTGGGCGACGCGTACGCGACGCTCACCGTCCACGTCCCGGCGCTGAAGGAGGGGCTCGTCAGAGCCATGGAGCCGCAGTCGGTGCTCGACGCGGAGGGGAGGGCCGTGAACGACCCGGAGACGGACGCCGTGCCCATGGTGGCGGTGAGGGTGCAGACGCCGCCCTGCTCGACGACCTCGGGCACCGTCGCCCCGACCGTCAGGGTGCCGTCGGCCGCGGACCACTGGTCGAAGGTCACGAACGGCGTGACCGAGACGGGGGTCGTGCCCGCCGCGGGGGGCGCGGGCACCTGGGTGGTCTGCTGGCCGGGGCCGACGGGCGCCGCGCTCGTGGGCGACGGGGAGGGCGCAGGGGCCGCCGACCCGTCGTCCGCGGGGTCGGACGGCTCGGCGCTCGGCTCGACGGTGGGGGAGGGCGTGGTGCTCGGGGTGGCGTCCGCGCTCGCCGTGGGGGACACGGACGGCTGCGCGTCCGGACCTCCGTCGGAGGCCGCGACGGCCACGGCGGTGACGATCCCGCCCACGACGACGACGCCCCCGACGATGCTCCACGTGATGATGGAGGCTCTCTTCATGTGATCACTCGTTCCGGCACGGACCCTGCTCCGAGCCTGATGGGTTAGACGATATGCTAACGGCGCGACAGACCGGGCAGGGCGTTCTGGAGCGATCCGTACCGTCCCTTTCGGGGGACAAGCGCCCACGTGGGCACGCCGTCGTCGTCCCGTCGACGCGGGCGACGAGCAGGCACGACCTCGGAGGAAGCACAGATGGACCACGACCGGACGGACGCCGAGCGCGACCTCGACGAACTGCGCGACGCCGTGCTCGACGACTGGCTGACGGTCACCTCGAACGTGACCGACGCCCTGCAGGCGATCCAGCAGACCGTGTCCTGGCGCGTCACCCGTCCGCTCCGGTCGGCGAAGCTCTTCTCCAACAAGGCCAAGGAGGTGGGGTTCGTCCCCGCCGGTCGACTGGCGGCCGTCGAGGTGGCCCGTCGCCTGGTGCGCCGGTGACCACCGTCGTCCCGATCGACCCGGAGGTCGTCGGCGGCGAGGTCGACGACCTGCGCCGCGCGCTCGCCGCCCGGCTCGCGGTCGTGGCCGACGCGCTCGGCGTCGAGGTCGACGGTCTCAGCCCCTCTCGGACGCTGGACGCGCTCGCCCGCGTCGCCCGCGCCTCCTCGGACGACCGCTCGCGGTGGCTGCTCTACGTCGGCCTGACGGGCACGTTCCCGTCGGTCGCCGAGATGGGCAAGCTGACGCGGGCACTGCTCCTGTCGACGCCCGCCACGGCCCTGATCGGCGTGCTGCAGACGACGCTCGACGTGCAGTCGCGCACGCACTCCGGCCTGCGCACCATCGAGCTCGTCCGCGACACGGTGCTCGTCGACGTCGACTTCTGCGCCAAGTACGAGCACAACACGGGCATCCAGCGGGTCGTCCGGCACACGGTGCCCGAGTGGCAGGACGACCCCGAGCGGGCCCACCGCCTCGTCGCCTGGAACCAGGACAGCACGGGCTACCGCGAGCTCACCGAGCTGCAGCGCGACCGCGTGCTGCACTGGAGCGACCGCCGTCTGCCCAAGGCCGACGACCCCGTCCTGACCGACGCGCAGCTCGCGGTCGAGCACGTGCTCGTCCCGTGGGACAGCGTGCTGCTGGTCGCCGAGGTCCCGGCGTTCCACGTCTGCGACACCCTCACGTCGATCGCCCGGTTCTCGGGCAACCGCGTCGACGTGATCGGGTACGACGCCATCCCTCTCGTGATGGCCGACACCCTGCCGAACGCCGAGTCGGAGCGCTTCGCCCACTACCTGACCCTGGTCAAGCACTCGCGCCGGGTGCACGGCATCAGCGAGTCGGCCGCGAACGAGTTCCGCGGCTTCGTGAGCGCCCTGCCGAGCCAGGGCCTGACGGGCCCCGAGGTCGTCACGACCAGCCTCGCCACCGAGGTCTCGGCCGTCGCCCGGGCGGCCGCCGGACGCGTCGTGCGCGATCGCTCCGCCGACCCCGTCATCCTCTGCGTGGGCAGCCACGAGCCTCGCAAGAACCAGGACGCCGTGCTCTTCGCCGCCGAGCTGCTGCACCGGGAGGGCCACCGGTTCCGCATCGTCTTCGTCGGCGGGGGCAGCCGCACCGCGACCATGCACTTCGACAAGCGCGTCGCGGCGCTCTCCAAGCAGGGAATGCACGTCGAGTCCCACCGGCGCCTGGGCGACGACGACCTCTGGGGCCTCTTCGGCCGGGCCCGCTTCAGCGTCTTCGTCTCGCTGCACGAGGGCTTCGGCCTGCCGGTGGCCGAGTCGCTCGCCCTCGGCGCGCCCGTCGTCACCAGCGACTTCGGCAGCCTGGACGAGATCGCCCGGGTCGGCGGCTGCCTGCAGGTCGACCCCCGGGACGACACGGCCATCGTCGACGCGATGCGCCGCCTCCTCACCGACGACGCGCTGCACGACTCGCTCGTCGCCGACATCGCCCGTCAACGACCCAAGACCTGGCGTGCCTACGCCGACGAGATCTGGCAGGGGGTGGCCGCGTGATCACGCGACCCGTCCACGACCAGGGCCTCCGGCTCGCCGCCCGCACCGCCTCCTCGGCCTCGCTCGACTGGGACGCCCTCTCGGGGGCGCAGCTCGTCGAGGCGCTCTCGCGCCACCTCGGCGAGCCCAGCCACCGGCTGTCGTACCTGCTGCTCTCGGTCCTCGAACGGCGCGTGCCCCTCGCGTCCTCGGTCGTCGAGTTCACCCGGCAGTGGCGGATCGACGGCCTCGTGACGCCCCTGACCGCCGAGTACGCGCGGCTCGCGCGCTCGCTGCCCCGACGTGCCCGCCCCCTGGCGATCGTGGGCGGCGTCGTCGTCGACGTGACGGACACCAGCCGCAGCCGCTTCACGACGGGCATCCAGCGCGTCGCCCGCGAGACGGTCACGCGCTGGACCCGGGACGCCGAGGTGACCCTCGCCGCCTGGGACCCGTCGGGCCGGACGCTGCACGGCCTCACCGACGACGAGACGGGACGCGTGCTGCTCGCCGACGCCGGCGCGGTCGCCCCCGTCCCGCCGGGGGCCGCCCTCATCCCCTTCGACGCGACCTTCGTGCTGCCCGAGATCACCGTCGCCGCGGCCCGGACGGCGTCCCTGCGCTCGGTGGTCCGCTTCGGGACGCGACGCTCGGCCGCCATCGGCTTCGACTGCATCCCGGTGACGACCTCCGAGACGAGCGGACCGGGCATGCCGGGCGCGTTCTCGGAGTACCTCGCGATGCTGTCGCTGACCGACGTCGTCGCGCCGATCTCGAGCGCGGCCTTCACCGAGTACAGCGGGTGGGCGGCCATGCTGCCCGGCGCCGGCCTCACGCCGCCGCGGATCGAGACCGTCGGCCTGCCGAGCCAGGTGGGCAGCGTCGACGACGCGACCGTCGCCCGCGTGCGCGCACAGCTGGGCCTGGCGGACACGCCCGTCGTGCTGTCCGTCGGCAGCCACGAGCCCCGCAAGAACCACCTGAACCTGCTGGTCGCGGCCGAGCTGAACTGGCGACGGGGGCACGAGTTCTCCCTCGTCCTCGTCGGCGGCAACGCCTGGGGCGACGGCGAGTTCCAGGCGATGGTCGCCACCCTGCGCCGCAAGGGGCGTGCCGTGACCATGCTCTCGGGCGTGGACGACGACGTCGTGTGGAGCCTCTACCGATCCGCGCGCTGCACGGTCTTCTGCAGCGTCAACGAGGGCTTCGGCCTGCCCGTCGTCGAGTCGCTCGTCAGCTCGGTGCCGGTCATCACGAGCGACTTCGGCAGCATGCGCGAGCTCGGCGAGGGCCACGGCGCCCTCGTCGTCGACCCGCACGACCCGACGGCGATGTCCGACGCGCTCGAGCGGCTCCTCACCGACGACGAGCTGCACGCCGAGCTCGTCGCCCTCAGCGACTCGCTGCCGCGCCCCAGCTGGGACGACTACGCGGCTCAGCTGTGGCAGCTCGTCGTCGGCCCGGACACGGGCACGAGCGAGGCTGCCGCGTCGGGGTCAGCGACGGCCGAGACGAGCTGACACGCGCGCGCGGACCTGGTCCGCGAGCGTCGCGGACTCCAGTTCGTCGACCCGCAGCTGCAGCTCGTCGAAGCGCAGCTTCAGCGCGTGCGTGGCCTGCTGCGACTCGTGGTGGGTGTGCTGCAGGTCGGCGAAGCGGTGTGCGAGGGTCTCCTCCGCCTCCTCGGCCCTCGTCGCCCTCTCGAGCAGCGACGCGACGTACTCGGCCGCGACGGCCGGGTGCGGGGCGTCGAGCCCGCCGTCGTCGAGCACGACCGGGGCGGGGGCCGTGACGGTGCAGAGCTGCGCGAGGGGCGCGTCGGCCGGGGGAGCGGTCGCGAGGGTGGCCGACCACCGAGCAGCGAAGCGCCGGCCGTTCCGCTGTCCCAGGAACGCACGGTAGTCGGGCACGTCGTCGGTGGACGTCCCCGACTCGTGTCGCACGACGGCGGCCGGCTCGACGACGACGAGCCCGCCGGCGAGCCGCAGCCGCAACTGCAGGTCGACGTCCTCGTAGTAGGCGGGGGTGAAGAGCTCGTCGAAGCCGCCGACGGCGTCGAAGGCCGCCGCGTCGACCCAGAGAGCGGCCGCCGAGCAGTAGTCGACGGGCCGGGACGCGAGGAGGCCGTCGCGGCCCGCGTCGGAGTGCGCGGTGCCCGAGCCGAGCTGGACCGTGCCGGCGTCGGACCGGAGGCGGCTGCCGCTCTCCTGCACGACGTCGTCCTGGTCGACGAGGAGGCTGCCCACCGCGACGGGGGAGTCGGGCCGGTCGGCACGCGCGGCGAGGGCGGCGAGCCAGGTGGGGCGGGGCAGGGCGTCGTCGTTGAGGAACACCAGGGCCGAGCCGGACGCGGCGGCGGCGCCGGCGTCGCAGCCGCCGCCGAAGCCCGCGTTCTCGGGGAGGTCGACCCGGACGACGTGGTCGACGGCGTCGAGCGCCCGGCGCACCGCAGGGAGGGCGCCGTTCTCGACCACGACCACCTCGAAGTCGGGGGCGTCGACCTGGGCCTCGAGCGCGGCGAGGCACGCCCGGAGCTCGTCGACGAGCTTCCAGGCGAGGACGATCACGGAGATGCGGGGAGCGGTCATCGGCGGCCCTCCTGGAGCGCGAGGAGGGTCCGGTGGATGCCGGACGGCAGGGGCGTGAGCATGCGGCGGTCGATGTCGGGCCAGACCACCGACCGGAACCGCAGGTCGGGGGCCTGGACGGAGGCGGTGAAGTGGCTGCCCATCACGATGCGGGGCTTCCTCTTGGCGATCCGCTGCAGCTCGCTGATGAGCGAGCCGATGGTGACGCCCTGCTGCGAGGCGAGGATCTTGAGCGCCACGGTGGCAGGGGGCAGGGCGGCGGCACGGTCGACCGCGGCGACGGTCATCGCCGCGGCGTCGTCGACGTAGAGGTAGTCGCGGATGGTGTCGATGGGCACGTAGATCGACGACGGCCGCCCCTCGAGGTGGGCGAGGCAGAGCTGGGAGACCAGCCCCTGCGCCTTGCTCAGGTCTTGCCCGGGGCCGTACAGGTTGCTGTAGCGGCCGATCACGACCGGCACCCCCGTCTTCGCCGACCACTCGCGGAACAGCTCCTCGATGCGGAGCTTGCTCCACCCGTAGGGCGCCAAGGGGCGGGCCTCGGTCGTCTCGTCGAACGGGGCGCCGCTCGAGCCGGCGAAGGTGCCGCCGGCGGACGACGCGACGAAGACCGAGCCGCGGGAGGCGCGGGCCGGGTCGACCGCGACGGCTGCGGCCACCTCGGCCAGCACGCGGGCGATCACCGACCGCTCCTCGGCGAGGGCGTCGGCGCCGCTCGCGACGACCCCGGCGCCCGCCGTCCAGACGAGCGACCACGGGGCTCCGTCGATCATCAGGTCGCGGACGAGGGAGGACAGCACGCTGACCGAGGCGCCCGGGTCGCGCCAGGGCACGCGGGCCCGCGTCACGAGTCGGCCGTCGGCCTCGAGCGCGGCCGAGACGGCGCCCCCGAGCAGACCGCCCGCTCCGACGACCAGGTGGCGACGCTGCCCCGTCACGACCACGTCAGGAGTCGTGCGGGCGACGGCGGCCGAGCGGGCCGCGCCCCGGGTCGCTGACGATGAGGTAGGAGGGGCGGCCCATCGCCATGTTCACCGCGACGCCGACGTACTCGGCGACCACCCCGAGGGAGAACAGGATCGCGCCCGACGAGAGCAGCACCACGACGATGGTGGACGACCAGCCGGCGGCGAGCTGCGTGCCGGCGACGGCGGAGATGACGACGTAGAGGGCGAAGAGCAGGCCGACCGCCGCGAGGGCGATGCCGAGCACGCTGACCAGACGGAGCCCCCGGGTGCCCGAGGTGAGGACCATCTTCCAGAAGTGCGAGAGCAGCTTGCGCAGCGAGTAGCCGCTCTGACGGCCGCCTTCTTCGCGCAGCTCGACCGGGCTGGTCGTGATGCGCCGGGTGATCCAGCCGATCGCGACGTCGAGGTACACGCCCGAGCCGGCGTAGGCCGACACGCTGCGGCCGACGTCGCCGAGCACGAGCCGGTAGCTCTGGAACTGCGACGCGTCGCCCCCGCCCATGACGGTGCGGAGGACGATCTTGGCGCCCTTGGAGGCGGCGTTGCGGAACGGGCCGTGGGGCGCGGCGTTCGTCGGCTTCGCGTAGACGAGAGCGGCCTGCTCGCGCATGGCCGTGTCGAGCATCGAGTCGAGGTAGGCCGGGTCGTGCTGGCCGTCCTCGTCGATGGTCGCGATCCAGTCGCCGCCGGTCGAGGCCATGCCGGCCAGGGTCGCGGCGTGCTGGCCGAAGTTGCGGCTGAGCCAGACGCCCCGGACGAGCTCGTGCCGAGCCTCGAGGTCGCGGATGACGGCGTCGGAGGCGTCGGGGCCGTTGTCGTGCACCAGCAGGATCTCGGTGATGCGGCGCAGGTGGCCGTCAGGCGTCAGCCGCTCGGGAGCGAGGGCCAGGATCTCGTCCACGAGGGCCGGGAGGGTGGTCTCGCCCTGGTAGACGGGGACGACCACGGAGATGCCGTGCGCGGGCGAGACGGGGAGTTCGGCAGGTCTCGACACGGGATGTGACATTAGCACGGCGGCTTCGCCGGGCCGGGGCTCGCCGGGCTGCCCGGCGGCGGCGACCACGGGCCGCGGGGTGCTCACGAGGGGACCCGCCACAACGTCATCGTGCCGGTGATGCCCGGCAGCTCGAAGCCGGCCGCGTCGACGCGCTCGAGCTGGTCGCCGTACGCCGACTCCCAGTTGACCGTGCACGCGCTGTCGGTGAGCACCCAGCGGACGTTCGCCTGGCGCAGGTGTCCGAGGTCGAGCACGCCGGCCGTCCGGTCGGCCGAGACCTGGTCGATCGCCGCGCGGTCCTCGGGCCAGGCCATGCCGAGGTTGTAGTTGACGACGGGGACGCCCGCGGCGATCTTGAGCTGCATCGGCTCGGTGCACGGGTCGCCCACCAGCAGGCCCGTGGCGTCGCCGGAGCCGCCGGGCGTGTCCTCGATCGACCTCGTCGCGGCCGTCATCGCCTGGTCGCGGGTCGTGTTGTAGTCGATCAGCCGGTGGTAGTCGTCGTCCTGCGTGAAGCGGACGAAGTCGACCGCCGACAGGGCGGCGAGCCCGACCGCCACGGTCACCACGGCGCCCACGGCGCGCCGCGCGAGCGGCGCGAGCGCGGGGCCGTCCGCGAGGAGGTCGCGCAGCACGATCGCGCCGACGGGGAGGACGGTCATGCAGACGAGCACGAACGTGTCGAGCCAGAAGCGGTAGGGCTCCTGGTTGGCGCCCCAGATGTCGTTGGACGCGGCGAGGAACCAGGCCACGAGCACGCCGACGGGGTAGGCGACCCAGAGGGGGCGGCGCCGGGCGACGCCGGCCGCCGCGATGCCGAGCAGCGGCAGCCACAGCGCGGCGGCGGCCACGACGCCGCGCCAGTCGACGCCGAGGTTCGCGCTCGACTCGACCCGGTAGGTGAGGAACGGGTCGCCCGAGGCGACCCCGCCCAGCGTCGCGGTCAGCTGGGGGGCGGCCGCGGCCAGGGCGACGACGCCGTACACCGCGAGGAGGCCGCGGCTGCGGACGAGGGCGACGACGAGCCCGGGGAGCGCGGGCACGAGCCCGAACATCAGCGTCACGAGGGGGCCGGCGGAGTCGGCGATGCCGGGCCCGAACACGAAGACCGCGAGGACGCCGGCGCCCGAGACGAGCCACAGCCACCGTCGGCCGACCACGACGAGCCAGTACGCGGCGACCACGAACGCCACCAGGTAGATCGTGACGAGGAACGAGTACGTCTGGATGTTGGCCATCAGGCCGATCATCGCGGCCGCGACGACCGTCAGGACCGTCCGGACCCACGGGGTCCGGACGCGGGTCCAGGTGACGAGCAGCACGAGCAGGGCGGTGCCGCCCAGGCAGAGCGACGCCGTCTCGCCGTTGATCGTGAAGAGGGTGCCGAAGGCGCCCCAGAGCACCGCGTGCGCGTCGAGGCGCTGGAACCAGCCGTCGGGCGAGCCGGAGAACGACGAGAACGTGCCCACGAGGAAGGGCAGGGGCGCGAGCAGGCCCGCCCAGAGCCGACCGGACAGCACCACGATCGCGAGGGCCAGCACGGCCACGAAGACCAGCTGCACCCCGATGCCGCAGATGGCCCATGCCTGGAGGGGATCGAGGCCGGTGAGGCGCGAGACGTGTCCCAGCACGACGTACCAGAGGTGGGGGTAGTTGTTCACGCCCGTCTCGGTGAAGGGCTCGAAGGCGTCCGACTTGCCCTCGGCCGTGTTCACGACCATCGACATGTACGACAGCTGGTCGTAGGGGAAGTAGTCGCGGAACGAGCTCCACGCGAAGTCGGGACGGGTGAGCAGGGCCCCTGCCTGCAGCCACAGGTGGGCGATCGCGGCGACGACCGCGACCAGGGCGGCCAGCCCGGCACGGACCGGCCGTCGGGCCGCGATCTCGGTCGCCCGCGACCTCGCCGGCGGCCGGGCGGCCGTGTCGCGAGGGCCCTGCGTGGGCGGGGAGGTCGTGGCGCTCGTCACGGTGTGAGGTCCAATCTCGCGACGTCGTCCTGCAGGACGGCGGCGTGCTCGATGCCGATGGCCAGCGACGTGGCCATCGTGGTCGCGCCTCCGTCGACCGAGCCGGCCAGGATGACGTGGGTCGTGCCGGGGGCGAAGTCCGCGGGCAGCTCGACGACGGTGTCCGGCCCGGACACGGGCACGACCGTCCGGGCGCCGTCGGGCGTGGTGACGACGACGGCGTCGACCCCGACCTGGGTCGTCAGCTCGACCCGGAGGGTGCCCGGGATCGACACGTCGCGGTCGTTCTGCACGTCGACGCTGTTGATCGTGTTGTCGCCGCCGACGGTCGGGTCGGTGCTGCCCGGCGTCGCCACGAGGGGCTGCTCGACGGCCTCGCGGAGGTCGTCGAGCTCGGCCGCGGGCAGGTCGGTCGCGGCGTCGCGGAGGGCGCGGGGCACCGTGTAGAGCACCCACCGGCCGTCGGTCGAGGTGAGCGCGGGCGCGCCGAGCGCGCCGTCGAGGCCGGACTCGAGCTCGGCGCCCCGGTCGGAGAGCCCGTCGCGGTCGACGAGGACCCCGTCGAAGCCGACGACGGCGAGCTGGTCGGCGACGGAGGCCGGGTCGTAGTCCTGCACCGCGGCCGGCCACTCGGCCGCCGTGCGGCCCTTGATGCCGCCGCCCGACCACCGGACGGTCGTCGTGTGCAGGTAGGGGACGAGCAGCTCGGCGTAGTCGAGGCCCGTCTCGAAGTCGTGGCCGGTCGACGCGCTCGCCTCCGGGAAGTCCGAGTACGGCAGCTGGAGCACCTGGGCGCCGTCGCCGACCTCGGTCTGCACCTGCGAGAAGAAGGCCTGGCGCGCGGCCCAGCTCGCGTCGAGCTCGGCGTAGTCGGGGACGGCCTCGGCGCTGGTCTGGTCCCAGGTGCCGCCGACGAGCAGCACCGCCCCCACGGCGAGGGTCGCGGTGGCCGGCGCGAGGCGCAGGTGCGGTCGCCACGTCACGACGCGGGCGACCGCGGCGTCGAGCGCGAGCCCGAGGCCCGCCAGGGAGAGGAGGGCGATCACGATCGACATCCGGTTCGCGCCGCGCAGCGAGCTCGTGACGAACGAGAAGAGGCTCGACAGCCCGCCGAGCGTGCCGAACAGGAAGGCGACGAGCGCGAGGCCGGCCATGAGGCGGACGGTCCGGAACCGCTCCGCGTTCGCGGGCGCCGAGCCGGCGACCGGTCGCCGACGTCCGAGCAGCGACGACACGGCGACCACGACGAGCAGCACGAACCCGGCCGCCGCCACGGCGCCGAGGACGGGGGTCTCGGACCGGTACGGGAAGTAGTCGTCGTAGTAGTCGCGGAGGTTCGCGAGGAACGTCACCCGGTGCCCCGGCATCGGCAGCAGCAGCTGCGTCAGCTTGAGCGAGTAGTACTCGGTCTCGACGGGCGTGCGCACGAGGGCGCCGCCGTCCGAGCCGTTGCGCCACGACCAGAGCAGGTCGGGCAGCATGTTGAGGACGGCCGTCACGACGACGACCAGCCCCGCGACGACCGCGCCGCCGAGCCGGCGCAGGTCGCGCACGCGCCACCACGACGCGACGCCGACCAGGGCGACGAAGACGACCGTGAAGAACCCGTAGTAGGTGGCTCCCGTGACGACCAGTGCCAAGGAGGCGGCGACCGCGGCCCCCCGACCGGTCACGACCGCGAGCACCGGGTTCCGCGCCCCGGCGCGCCGCAGCCACAGCGGGCGGCCCGTCGCGATGAGGTGCACCACCCAGAACGCCAGGGGCAGCGTGAAGTAGCTCGACAGGGCCAGGTGGTTCTCGTTGCGGATGAAGTGGTAAGGGGCGAGGGCGAACAGGACGGCGAGCACGACCGCGAGGATGCGCGACATGCCGATCCGGAGGAAGAAGAAGGTGGCGGTGACCGCGACGAGGACGAACCCGAGCACGTACCAGATGTTGAGGGCGGCCGCCCAGTCGCCGAGCACGGCCGAGAGGACGCGGGCCGCCATGAACTGCAGGTTGTCGGCGGTCGGGAAGTCGTGGTACTGCTGCCCGTAGGGGGCTCCGAGCAACGGCTGCGACTCGTACCAGCCGGTCTCGGACACGGTCTTGAAGTGCGCCGACACGGCCAGCGCGTCGTTCCGGTCGAAGAACGGCACGGACCAGTCGGCCCGCCAGAGCTTCATGGCGAACGCGACCCCGGCGGCGGCGAGCAGCGCGGAGACGAGGTAGGTCGTGCCCCACCGGGCCGCCGCACGACCGAGGAGGCCGCCGCGCTCCGGCCCGGAGGCCGCCGCCCCGCGGCTCGCCGTCATCAGGGACGGCCCGCGACGCGCTCGCCGGCCTGCATCCGGCGCTTGAGGAGGAGGTACACCAGTCGTCGGGACTGCGCGGCGACACGGGCCCGCAGGTCGCCGAGGCGGCGGTCGGCCGTGCGGACGACGTCGGGGTGCTCGCGGTGCAGCTCGGCGTGGTAGCCGCGTGCCTGGCGGGACTGCTCGGCCGAGAGGGCCACGCTCCACTGCGTGGAGCTGAGGCGGAAGCCGCCCGCGAGCCCGGGCACCGCGACCAGGTCGCCCCGGAGCAGGGTGCGGCAGTAGCTCGCCTGGTCGATCAGGTAAGGGAACGCCGGGTACCAGCCCCCGGCCTCGAGGAGCGCCGAGCGTCGGAAGGTCACGCAGAACGGCTCGCCGAAGACGTTGGTGCCCGCGCGCACGGTGGCGCGGACCGCCTCCGTGCCGGGGACGAGCCGACGGCCCCAGTCGCGGCCTCGACGGCGCAGGACGGTCGCGCTCGACGCGTCGATCAGCGACCGGGGGGAGGAGGCGAGCACGGCCGTGGGCTGTTCGTCGAGCGCCTCGACGTGGTCGCGGAGCGTGCCCGGGTGGAGGACGTCGTCGCCGGGCACGAGCCGGAGGTACTCGCCGGTGGCGGCCTCGGTCACGCGCGTCCAGTTCGCCGGTGCCCCGCCTCCTGCGGGCGTCTGCAGCAGTCGCACCCGGGGGTCGTCGGCGTAGGCCTGGAGGCGGGCCCAGGTCTCGTCGGTCGACGAGTGGTCGGCGACGACCAGCTCGAAGTCGTAGAAGTCCTGCGACAGGACGGAGCGCACCGTCTCGTCGATGAACTCGGCGTTGTTGTAGGACGGGATGACGACGGTGAGACGGGGGGACATGCACGCTGCTCTCTGGCTCGATCAGTGAGCCAGTGTACTGGCGGTCGACGACGGGGCGGCGAGCGTCGCGCGGGCTGTCGGGACGATGTGTGATGATGATTCGTCGCCTGCCGGGCGACGTCGTCGCCCCGGCGGCTGGACTGTCGCCGCGGAAGGCGCGAGGCATGGAGATCCGTGAGTACTGAATCCGAGGCGCGCATCCAGCGCATCGCGACCCTGCCGTTCGAGAAGGCGGGGGCGCCCGAGGGCGGCCTGGTGAGCGGCATCGCACCGGCCGTCCGTGACATCTGGGGCCACCGCGCCCTGCTCGACCTGCTGATCCGGCGCGAGCTCAAGGCCCGCTACAAGGACAGCGCCCTGGGCTTCGTCTGGAGCTTCATCCGGCCGCTCACCATGCTGGCCATCTACTACTTCGCCGTGGGCCAGGTGCTGGGCGCCGCCCGCTCGGTGCCGCAGTTCGCGATCTACGTCTTCGCGGGCCTGACGCTGTGGGGGCTGTACAACGAGGTCATCGCCGGCGGCACGACGTCGATCCTCGCCAACGCCGGCCTGATCAAGAAGGTGTACGTGCCACGGGAGCTGTTCCCGCTGGCGTCGCTCGGGTCCGCGCTGTTCAACTTCGCGGTGCAGTTCGTGGTCCTGCTCGCCGCCGTCGTCGTGCTGGGGCAGTTCCCGCTCTCGTGGAACCTGCTCTACGTGCCGGTGGCCGTCGTGCTCACGGTGATCTACGGGCTCGCCCTGGGGCTGTTCCTCTCGGCGGTCAACGTCTACCTGCGCGACGTCCAGTACCTCGTCGAGGTGGCCCTGCTCATCCTCTTCTGGGCCTCGCCGATCGTCTACTCGTTCGGCATGGTCGTCGACCGCGCCGCCGCCCGCGGCCAGGAGTGGATCGTGACGCTGTACCAGCTCAACCCGATGACCGACATCATCCTCGCGTTCCAGAAGGGCATCTGGCGCGCCGGGAGCGAGACCACGACGATGGCCGACGGCACCGTGGTCCCGCCGCAGCCGTTCCCCGTCGACCTCGACTTCCGCCTCCTCGTCCTCGCCGTCGTCGGCCTCGCCCTGCTGCTCGTCGCGCAGCGCGTCTTCGCCCGCCTGCAGGGCAACTTCGCCCAGGAGATCTGACCCGTGAGCCCCGCATCCTCGACGCCCGCCGTCCCCGTCGTCACCATGACCGACGTCTCGAAGCGCTTCGTCATCCGCAAGGAGAAGTCGCTCAAGGAGCGCATCGTCAACCTCGCCCGGTCGAACAAGCACAAGGACGACTTCTGGGCGCTCCGCGGCATCTCGCTCGACATCGAGGCCGGCACGACCGTCGGCCTCATCGGCGCCAACGGCTCGGGCAAGAGCACGCTGCTGAAGGTCATCGGCGGCATCCTGCAGCCGTCGACCGGCGAGGTGCGCCGTCGCGGCCAGCTCGCGGCGCTGCTCGAGCTCGGGGCGGGGTTCCACCCCGACCTGACGGGCCGCGAGAACGTGTTCCTCAACGGGTCGATCCTGGGGCTGACGCAGCAGCAGATCGCCGGGTTCTTCGACTCGATCGTCGACTTCAGCGAGATCGGCGAGTTCATCGACACGCAGGTCAAGTTCTACTCGTCCGGCATGTACGTGCGGCTCGCCTTCGCCATCGCGATCCACGTCGATCCCGACGTGCTGCTGGTCGACGAGGTGCTGGCCGTCGGCGACGAGCCGTTCCAGCGCAAGTGCCTCGACAAGATCGCGCAGTTCCAACGAGAGGGGCGCACGATCGTCATCGTCACGCACGACCTCGGGACGGTCGAGAACATGTGCGACCGCGCCGTGGTGCTCTCGCACGGCCAGGTCATCTTCGACGGCGACCCGGTCGAGGGCGTGGCCGCCCTCCGACGGGACTTCGCGTAGCGTGACGAGGCGGGACGGGACGACGCCCGACGACGGGCTGTCCGCCGCCGCGTCGACGGCTCCCGGCGGCCTGCCGCCTGCCGAGGTGCCGGCCGAGGCCGCGGCGAGCGGCGGCGGGCGCAGCCCGCTGATCGCGCTGGGCACCGGCACCGTGCTGCTGGGCGGCTGCAACTACCTGTACCTGGCCCTCGTCGGGAACATCGTGGGCGGGGTGGCGAGCGCGCCCGTGTCGGTCCTCTGGACGATGATGGCCGGCATCGCGGTGGGGCTGTTCCAGCCGGTCGAGCAGATGCTCTCGCGCGGCATCGCCCGCGCCCGGGACACCGGCGCGTCGACCCGGCCGATCGTGGTGCGGACGCTCGCCCTCGCCGGCGTCGTGCTGGCGGCGGCCCTCGTGCTGCTGCTCGTCTTCGCCGACCCGATCGGGCGGCTCCTCTTCTCGGGGCAGACCGAGTTCGTGCACCTCTTCGGCGTCGGCCTCGTGGCCTCGACGGCGCTGTTCGCCGCGCGCGGCTGGCTGGCGGGCACGGGCCGGTTCGGTCGCTACGGGCTCGAGATGTCGCTCGAGGGCGTGCTCAAGGTGCTGGGCGTCCTGGCCCTCGCCGCGGGCGGTGCGACCGACCCGCGCCTCCTGGGCTCTGCCCTCGTCGTGGCCCCGATCGTCGCGGCCGCCGTCGCGCTGGCCGGCGTCCGTCGGGCGGCCCCCGCGAGCCAGGCACCCGCCGCGCCGCCGACGCCCCGGTCGGCCGACCTGGCCGCCTACGCCGCGCTCACGACGGGGTCCCTCCTGCTGCAGCTGTTCGTCAACGTCGGGGTGATCCTGGCGCAGGTGGCCGTCAGCGGAGAGGCGACCGCCTACACGGCGAGCCTCGTCGCCGCCCTCGCCGTCGCCCGCGTGCCCTTGTTCCTCTTCAACGCGGTCCAGTCGCTCATGCTGACGCGGTTCACGGTCGACGTGCAGCGCGGGCGGTTCGCGGCCCTCGTGCGGTCCCTGGCCGGGTGGAACGTCGCCGTGCTCGGGCTCGGCGTCGTCTGGGTGGTGCTGGTCTGGCTGACGGGCGCCCTCGTGGTGTCGTGGTTCGGCGAGGACTATGAGATCGCCACCGGCGACCTCGTGCTGCTCGCCGTGTCGTGCGTGCTGCAGATCGTGACCATGGTCGTCACCCAGGCCCTGCTGGCCCTGCACCGGGAGCGACTCGCCACGGTCGTCTGGCCCGTGGGCCTCGTCGTCCTGCTCGCGGTGTACCTGCTCTCGCCGGCCGACCTGGGCACGGCCGTGGCCGTCTCGATGGTGGCCGGGACCGCGACGACCGCCGCGGCCGCGACGGTGCTCGCGGCGTGGTCCGTCCGCCGAGCGTCGGCGGCGACGTCAGCGTCGGTCGACGGCGGGGCGCGCCTCGAGGCGTGAGCGCCACGAGCGCTTCCGCGCGGCGATCGTGGACGCCGCCACGACGAACATGAGCGTGCCCTCGAAGAGCGCGTAGCTCTCGGCGATCGACACGACCCCGATCAGCACCAGCACGAGCGCAGGCCAGGCGTAGGCGACGATGGGGTGCGAGGAGGCGGTCGTCCAGGCCCGGACGAAGGCCAGGCCGCCTGCCGCCACGAGCAGGAGCACGCCGACGAGGCCCACCTGGAACCAGGTGTCGAAGAGGGCGCCCAGGCCGGTGGCGGAGGGGCGCCCCGCCGAGGTCAGCAAGGTCGAGAAGGGGAACACCTCGGTGGGCCACTGCCCGACGAAGCCCCAGCCCTGCAGCGAGTTGACCTCGATCAGCTGGCGGAGCCGCGCCCAGAGCGCCACGCGGACGTCGACGTCGCCCGTGGCGTCGACGGCGGGGAAGATCCGCTCCCGGCTGAGCCAGGCGACGACGCCGCCCAGCGAGACGAGCCCGGCCAGCACGCCCTGGATGACGGGGCGCCGTGCCGGAGGAGCCCCCCGCAGCGATCGGAGCGCCAGGCCCGCCACGACGAGGGCGAGCACCGCGGCGGCGGTGACGGGGGAGCGGGAGAAGAGGACGCAGAGGGCGGCCAGCGTGCAGGAGGCGAGGCCGAGTCCCCGGGACACCGAGCGCGTCAGGTACTCGACCGCGAAGGTGACGAGACCGAGCGCGGCGAGGAACCCAAGGTAGTTCCGCGTGCCCGCGATGCCCTGGATCGGCCCGCCGACCGCCAGGTCGCCGGCGATGCCGAGGAACCGGATGGGCTGGTCGATCAGCAGGCCGCTGAACACCTCGAGGGCCAGGGAGGTGACGAGCAGGATGCGGAGGGCGTCGCCCGAGGCCCGGACCACCTGCACCAGGTCGCGGCCGAGCGCCAGGTACAGGCCGAGTGCGCCGAAGGCGACCGCGTAGGCGACGCCCCCGATCGTCGCCCACGTGTAGTCGCTCCAGAACACGGAGACGCCCCACCAGCCGAACAGCGCGATGAGCGACACGGGCAGGATGCCGTGCCACTCGATGTGGTGGCGCTGGCCGAGCAGGGAGCACGCCGCGAGGGCGACGAGCGACACGAGGACGGCGAGGGAGCCCGGCCAGCCGATC
The DNA here is from genome assembly GCF_011761235.1 of Frigoribacterium faeni. Taxonomy (GTDB): domain Bacteria; phylum Actinomycetota; class Actinomycetes; order Actinomycetales; family Microbacteriaceae; genus Frigoribacterium; species Frigoribacterium faeni_A. The sequence continues at coordinate 740,079 of NZ_JAAOYW010000001.1, read as the reverse complement.
AGGGCGCGGACGGCGTGGGCCGAGAACGCGTACAGGACGACGGCGACGGCGAGCGCCTGGCTCAAGTGCCCGCCGGCCGAGAACCCGATCCACGCCGAGACGTAGCGCCGCACGGGCTCGTGCGCTCGTGCCGGGTGTGCCATCGGACCATCATGTCAGCCCGCGCCTCCCTGACGGGCCGTGCGGCCTGGGCTAGAGTCGTGCCGTGCTGCCCTCGAACGCCTCAGTCCACACCGGTCGCGGTGCCCTCGTCGTCATCCCCACCTACGACGAGGTCGAGAACATCGAGAGCATCGTCGGGCGGCTCCTGGCCGCCGCGCCCGAGGCGCACGTGCTCGTCGTCGACGACGCCAGCCCCGACGGGACCGGCGAGCTCGCCGAGCGGATGGCCGCCGCGGACGAGCGCGTCCACGTGCAGCACCGCACGGGCAAGCTCGGCCTGGGCGCCGCGTACGTCTTCGGCTTCGGCTGGGGGCTCGAGCACGGCTACGAGTTCCTCGTCGAGATGGACGCCGACGGGTCGCACCCGCCGGAGCGCCTCCCGGCCATGCTCGCCCGCGTCGCCTCGCAGGCGCCGGACGCCCCGTCCCTCGCCATCGGCTCCCGCTGGGTGCCCGGCGGCAGCGTGGTCAACTGGCCGCTGAGCCGTCAGGTGCTGAGCCGCGGGGGCAACGCCTACGCGCGCATCGTCCTGGGACTGTCGCTGAAGGACGTCACAGCCGGCTTCCGCGCCTACCGCGCCGAGACGGTGCGGGCCATGGACCTCAGCCACATCGACTCCAAGGGCTACTGCTTCCAGGTCGACATGACCCTGCGCGTGCTCGACCAGGGGCACCGCGTCGTCGAGGTGCCGATCGAGTTCCGCGAGCGCGAGCGGGGCGAGTCGAAGATGAGCCAGGCGATCGTGGTGGAGGCCATGCTGCGCGTGACGCAGTGGGGCGTCGGGCGCCGCCTCGCCGCCCTCCGCGGACTCGTCGGGCGCTGACCCGACGATCGGCGCCCCGGCGCCGACCGACGGCTAGCGGCCGACCTCGAACAGCAGGTACCGGCCGTCGACCGACTCGACCTCGGCGTCGACGTCGCCCGTGGCGGCCTCGACGAACGGGCGCCAGCCCTGCGGCGCGTCGCTGTAGCCGGCCGTGTCGACGAGGACGGCGCAGGCCTCGGTCTCGTCGACCGTCGACGCGAACGAGCGCGGGGTCGTGACGTCGGCCCACACGTCCCAGCCCGTCGTGCCCCGGACCGAGCCGTAGCTCCACTCGAGCTGACCGGGTGTCGAGTAGAGGTACGGCAGGGCCTCGTCATAGTCGTTCAGCTGGCCGATCTTGCCGCTGTCGGGGAAGCTCTTGAGGGGCAGCTGCACGACGCCGCAGCCGTCGGGCAGCGCCTCCTCCGCGGCCTCGACGAAGACCGCCGTCTGCGTGCCGTCGGTCGGGCTGATCGGGTACGCCCGGTCCACCCCGGTCACCTGGTCGGGGACGGCGATCGCGACGACGGCCGCGACGGCCGCGAGCTTGAGGCCGTACCTGCGGGGCACGGCGTCGACGAGGAGCGCCATCGCGGCGAGGCCGAACAGGATCAGGAAGATGCTCAGCCGGCTCCAGGCGCGGATCTGCGGCCCGACGACGAGCGCGACGAACACGCCGAGCCCCGAGACGATGTAGAACGCGAAGGTCCAGGCGGTCGCGAAGGCCAGGGCCCTGACCTGCGGTCGCGACACGAAGCGCCCGACGGCGGTGGCCTGCAGGCCGCGCCCCGACGTGGCGGTGGCGACGAACACGACGGCGAAGAGCACGACGAGGCCGATCGAGGCGATCACCGGGGCCCCGGGCGGCTCCGTGGTCGAGATCGCGTTGCCCTTGGCGTACTCGGCGGCGTACTCGTCGAAGAAGCTGAGGTCCGAGCCCGCCCACGGCGTGAGCAGCGTGAGCAGCTTGCCCGCGTAGTACTCCGACTCGCCGACGAGCCGGTCGTTCACGTAGGGCGCGTACCGCTCTCCGAAGCCCAGCCCCAGGACGACGAGCGCGGTGCCCACGGACGCGGCGAGCGACCCGAAGGCGAGGGTCGGCCAGGCGAGCTCCCGGAGCCCCTCGCGGCGCACGAGCACCGTCACGACGCGGGCCGCCCAGGTGCCCGCGACCACGATGGCCGCGAAGACGAAGTAGTAGGCGCCCGTGGTGGCGATCAGGAGGCTCAGGAGGACGACGGGCGTGCCGTGGGCCAGCCGGCGGGCGACCGGCGAGGCGAAGCGGGCCCCCCACCGCCGGAACGGGTCCGTCGACGGCCCGGCGGCGACGAGGACGAGGATGCCGGCCAGGGGGATCGCCCAGTAGGCGGCCAGGAACGCGTGCCCTGCCGCGATGCGGAAGAAGTGGTACGGCGCGACGCTGAACAGGACGGCGAACAGGACGGCGACCGCCGGGCGGACGCGGACCGCCCGGAAGAACGCGTACCCGGTCACGGCGGTCGCCGCGAAGGTGAGGAGGTAGTACAGGTTGAGCATCAGCAGGCCGCCGTCGAGCACCGTCGCCATGGCGGCCATCACCAGTGCCGAGGCGACGTCGACCTGGCTGCTGAAGAACACGTTCAGGCCGTCGGGGAACCCCAGAGCGGGGTTCTCGGCGAACGAGAACGACTGGGTCGCGGAGGTGAAGAGCGTGTAATGCAGGATCGCGTCGTCACCGCCGGCCTGCCAGCGCTGCGACAGGTCGGCCGGGCTGATCTTGAAGGCGACGACGGCGACGGCGACGCTGACGACCGCCGCCGCCACCGCGCCCCCGAGGTCGATGAGGCGACGACGGACGGGCGACGGTGCGGAGGAGGACATCGCGTCGACCCTATCGACCGTCCTGTCCCTCTCCGCGCGCCACACGCGGGGGCGGCCGGTCGTGGTCGGTCCAGCCGTACGGGTCGCGCCGCGTCACCACGACCAGGACGACTAACAGGGCCCAGCCCCACTCGACGATCAGCCGGGACTCCGCGAGCCCGTGCACGAGCAGGAGGGCCAGCAGCAGGACGGGCAGCAGGTCGAGGGCCGACCACGGTGCCTCCGACCGGCGGCCGAGCACGCGGCGGTCGGTGGCCCACGACCAGGCGCGGAGCACGACCCCGACCACCACGAGCAGGAACAGCGCCAGGCCGACCCAGCCGAGCTGGAACCACACGTCGAGGTACGCGTCGTGGGCCTGCAGGTAGACGACGCCGTTGCGCTCGGCGAGGTCGATGAAGGGCTCGGAGATGGGGATCCAGTAGCTGACCCAGCCCCAGCCGACCACGGGGTGCTGCACGCCGAGGTCGAGCACGGCCGCCCAGATGTCGGTGCGTCCGGTCAGGTCGCCGCTGCGCCCGCCGAGGGCGAGCAGCGGCTGTCGCGCGAGGACGACGGCCCCGACGGCGAGCACGGCGAGCAGCCCGGCGACGCCGTAGACCCTGCCCCGACGCTCGTGCGGGGTGCGTCGGAGCGTCACGACGAGCAGGAGCACGAGGGCCACGGCGACGGCGCAGGCGACGGTGGTGGCCGAGCGGGTGAGCACGAGGGCGACGACGGACGCGGCGATGCCGACGCGGGCCGTGTTCGTCGTGACCTGGCGCGCCGACGCCTGGACGGCCGTCACGACGAGGGCCAGCAGGGCGAACACGGCGAGGATGTTGCTGTTGCCCTGCAGCCCCTGGATCCGCCCGCCCGTGAACAGCTCGGCGCGCGACCAGAAGAAGGCGTCGGGCACGCCGCCCGAGCAGTCGAGGTAGACGGGGCAGACGGGCCGGCGCACGAACACCCCGACGACGAGCTCGAACAGCAGCGAGAGCACCACGTGCAGGCGCAGCGCCCGGCCGAGGGCGACCACGATCGACGGCCACGGCAGGGTGGAGGTGACGGCCACGGCCCCCAGGGTCGTCGCGAGGGTCGCCCCGATGCCGATCGCCGAGGCGGCGGGGTACTGCGACCAGGCCAGCGACACGACGGCGAAGAGCAGCCAGAGCACGAGGAGGCGCGGGAGCGTCCGCACCCGGGGCGGGTGCCGCACCACGACGACGGCGGCCGCGACCACCATGGCGCCGCAGACCGCGCCCCAGCCCCAGAAGCTCGTCGCGTTGCGCAGCACGTCGCCGCCGAGCAGCACGACGAACACGAGCGTGGCGAAGAGCGTGCGGGCACGCTCGGGAGGCGCCGGCGCGGCACGGCGAGCGGGGAGCGTCGTCGTCATGCGGACCAGGCTAGACGACGGCGGCCCCGCACCCCTGCGTCGCTCAGACGAAGGCCGCCTGGCCGGTGATGCTGCGCCCGACGATGAGCGTGTTCATCTCGCGCGTGCCCTCGTAGCTGTACAGGGCCTCGGCGTCGGCGAAGTGCCGGGCGACGTCGTAGTCGAGCACGATGCCGTTGCCGCCGAGCACCTCGCGGGCGTGGGCCACCGTCTCGCGCATGCGGGCCGTCGTGTAGGCCTTGGCCAGCGACGCGTGCTCGTCCCGCTGCGTGCCGTCGTCGAGCATCTGCGACACCCGCACAACCATGCCGAGCGAGGCGGTGATGTTGCCGATGCACTTGACCAGCAGGTCCTGGACCAGCTGGTGCGCCGCGATCGGCTTGCCGAACTGGACGCGCTCGCCGGCGTAGGCGAGCGCGGCCTCGTAGGCGCCGATCGAGTTGCCGACCGCGGCCCACGCCACCTCGGCGCGCGTCAGCCGGAGCACGGAGGCGGTGTCCCGGAACGAGTTCGCCTGCTGCAGGCGCAGGCTCTCGGGCACGCGGACGCCGTCGAGCACGATGTCGGCGTTCTGCACGATGCGGAGGCTCTGCTTGTCCTCGATCTTGGTCGCGGTGTAGCCCGGCGTCGAGGTCGGCACGATGAAGCCCTTCACCTGGCCGTCCTCCGCGCTCTTGGCCCAGATGATCGTGACGTCGCTGAACGTCGCGTTGCCGATCCAGCGCTTCGAGCCGTTCAGCACCCAGTCGTCGCCGTCGCGGGTCGCCACGGTGCGGAGGCCCTGGGCCGAGTCGGAGCCGGACAGCGGCTCGGTCAGCCCGAAGGCGCCGACGAGCTCGCCGCTCGCGAGGCGGGGCAGCCACTCGGCCCGCTGCTCGGGGGAGCCGCCGACGCTGATCGAGCCCATGGCGAGCCCGTTCTGCACGCCGACGAAGGTGGCGACCGAGGCGTCGACCCGGGCGAGCTCGAGCGCCACCCACCCGCGGAACACCGCCGAGTTCTCGAACGTCCGCGTCTCCTCCCACGGGAGCGCGAAGATGCCGAGGTCGGCCAGGCCCCGCACGATGCGCTGCGGGAACTCCGCCCGGGCCCAGTGGTCGTTGACGAGGGGCTTCACCTCGGTCTCGAGGTACCGGCGCAGGTCGGCCAGCACCGACTTCTCCCGGTCGGTGAGCAGGTCTTCGTACCCGTAGAAGTCGCTGGTGAGCGAGGTGAACGAGGTGAGGGTCGGTGTGGACATCAGGTGGCTCCGTTGCTCCGTGTCGTGGTGGCGACGACCGGCGCCCGCGCGCCGTCGTCCCTGGTGAGACGCCGCGAGCCTAGGCACGAGCACGGGGAGCGGCAACGGGCTTGGTAGTTTTGGCCAAGGCCCCCCGGTCGGGCCGCTCGCTCCTTTGTAGAGGGGGCCCAAGCACCGCCGACCGGACGTCGCGCACACCGCCCGGCGGCACGATCCACGACACGCTCGGAGAACCATGTTCCTCGCCATCACCAACACGCCGCGCGACTACGCGTGGGGCTCCCGCAGCGCCATCTCCGAGCTGCTCGGGCGCACGCCGACGGGCCGCCCGGAGGCCGAGCTCTGGCTCGGGGCGCACCCGGGGTCGCCGAGCATCGTCGTCGCCCCCGCCGTCGTCGACGGCGCCGACACCCTCGCCGACTGGTTCGCGGCGGAGCCGGCCAGGGCACTCGGCCGCGGCCGCGCCGAGCTGCCGTTCCTGCTCAAGGTGCTCGCCGCCGACCAGCCCCTGTCGATCCAGGCGCACCCCACGCCCGAGCAGGCCGAGGAGGGCTTCGCCCGCGAGGAGGCGGCGGGCGTCCCCCTGGACGCGCCGCACCGCAACTACAAGGACAGGTTCCCCAAGCCCGAGATCATCGTCGCGCTGAGCGAGCGCTTCGACGCCCTGTGCGGGTTCCGCGACCCCGCCGACACCCTCGCCGACATCGACGTCATCGACGCGGGCACCGGCCGCCTGACGCCCCTCCGCGGCAGCGTCCAGGCGTCGCTCGAGTCGACGCTGGCCTGGCTCTTCGACGGCTCGGACGAGTCGCGCCGCGTCGTCGCCGACGTCGCCGAGCTGGCGAGGGCGGTCGTCGACCCCGGCCCGAGCACGGCCACGGTCGTCGAGCTCGACCGGCTCTACCCCGGCGACCCGGGCGTGGTCGTCTCCCTGCTGCTCAACCGCGTGTCGCTGCGGGCCGGCGAGGCGCTGTTCCTGCCCGCGGGCAACGTGCACGCCTACCTCGGCGGCCTCGGCATCGAGCTGATGGCGCCCTCGGACAACGTGCTGCGCGGGGGCCTGACGCCCAAGCACGTCGACGTCCCCGAGCTGCTGCGTGTCCTCGAGTTCACGCCGCTGCCCGTCCCCTGGCTGCGTCCCGTCGAGGTCGCCCGCGGCGTGGAGCGCTTCGCGCCGGAGGGCACCGGCTTCGCGCTGCTGCGCGTGCACGCCGGAGGCGCCGGTGCGGTCGTCGAGATCGGCGGGCCGAGCATCCTCCTCGTCACCGACGGCGAGGTCGACGTCAAGGGCCAGGACGGCTCGATCCACCTGGCCAGGGGCGAGTCGGCCTTCGTCACCCCGGACGAGGTCCGTCTCGCGGTCAGCGGCGGCGGGCAGCTGTGGGTGGCGACCCCCGCCTGAGGCGCCTCCCCGGCGTCGCGGGGGCGGCCCCTCCGCGTCGCTAGGCTGACGACATGTCATGGTTGGTCACCGGCGGTGCCGGGTACATCGGGTCCCACGTCGTCCGCGAGTTCACCGAGGCGGGCATCGACGCCGTCGTGCTCGACGACCTCTCGTCCGGCCTCGAGGCCTTCGTGCCCGACGACGTCCCGTTCGTCCGGGCCAGCATCCTCGACCGCGACGCGGTCGCGGGCGCCCTCGAGCAGCACGGGGTGACGGGCGTCGTGCACGTGGCCGGCTACAAGTACGCCGGCGTCTCGGTGCAGCGACCGCTGCACACCTACGAGCAGAACGTCACGGGCACGCAGGTGCTGCTCGGCGCGATGGCCGACGCCGGGGTCGACGCCGTCGTGTTCTCGTCGAGCGCGGCCGTCTACGGCACGCCGCCGACCGACGTCGTCACCGAGGACACGCCGAAGGCGCCGGCCTCGCCGTACGGCGAGAGCAAGCTGGTCGGCGAGTGGCTGCTCCGCGACCAGGCGACCGCCGTCGGGCTGCGGCACACGAGCCTGCGCTACTTCAACGTCGTCGGGTCGGGATCGCCCGACCTCTGGGACGCCAGCCCGCACAACCTGTTCCCGCTGGTGTTCGCGGCGCTCGCCGAGGGCCGCGCCCCGCGCATCAACGGCGACGACTACGACACCCCCGACGGCACCTGCGTGCGCGACTACGTGCACGTCGCCGACCTCGCCGTCTCGCACGTCGCGGCGGCCCGTCGGCTCGACGCGGGCGAGCCGGTCGAGGCGGCCTACAACCTCGGCTCGGGAGGCGGCGTGTCCGTCGCCGAGATCATGGCCGCCATGCGCGAGGGCACCGGGATCGACTTCACGCCCGAGATCGGACCTCGTCGCCCGGGCGACCCCGACCGCATCGTCGCCGACGGCGGCCTCGCGGCCCGCGACCTCGACTGGCGGATGCGCCACACCCTGCTCGAGATGGTGACCAGCGCCTGGGAGGCGGCCCCTCGCGCCTGACCCGGCCGGCGCCTCCTCGGTGACCGTCACGGGGGTCCGCGCGACCTTCCGCGACACGCCGGAGCCCGGTTGACCCTCGATGAGGGGTGCAGGGTTTATGGGGTCCGACTTGACGTGGCCGAACTACACCGGTGTAATTGGCACATCGCAGCCGTCCAGGAGCGAGTGAGACGAGGGGAGATGTGCTGTGGCGATCGACGAGAGCCGTGACGACCGAGACCCCGTCGCACCCGTCCGGGCAGGCGTGCCGGACGACTGGCACGTGGACCCGGTCCTGCTGGGCGTCCCCGGTGTCCGCCGGTCCGGCGAGGACGGCGAGGTCCAGCTGTCGTGGCAGGCCGACTCCCTCTGCGCGCAGACCGACCCCGAGGCGTTCTTCCCCGAGAAGGGCGGATCGACCCGCGACGCCAAGAAGATCTGCGCCTCGTGCGACGTGCGGGCCCAGTGCCTCGAGTACGCGCTGCAGAACGACGAGCGGTTCGGCATCTGGGGCGGTCTGTCCGAGCGCGAGCGCCGCAAGCTCCGCAAACGGGCCTGACCCGCTCCTCCCGACGTGCCGACGGCGCCCGGTCCCCGCACGGGACCGGGCGCCGTCGTCGTCCCGGGGGCGTCACATCGGGGGCTCACAGGTAGGCGCGGACCGGCGCGGCGCGGCGCGGCCGGCGAGGGGCCCGACCTAGGCTGCTCAGGTCATGCAGCCGAGAGTCACAGCGATCCTCGTCGCCCCTGGTGGAGCGACCTACCTCGACCGAACCCTCGACGCGTTGTCGCGGCAGGTGCGGCCGCCCGAGGCCCTCGTGGTCGTCGACGCGGGCGGCAAGGACAGCGCCGCCGGTCGCCTGTCGCTCAGCGGCGCCGCCCAGCTGACCAGCGTCCCCGCGGGCACCACCCTCGTCCAGGCCCTCGCGCAGGGCGTCCGGGTCTCCGGCCCGGGCGACTCCCCGCGCGACGGCGCCGTCGACCCCGACGAGTGGCTCTGGTTCCTCGGGCACGACAACGTGCCGACTCCCGACGCCCTCGACCGCCTCCTCTCGCAGGTCGAGGTGTCGCCCTCCGTCGCCGTCGCCGGGCCCAAGCTGATGCGCCTCGACGACCCCACGCTGATCGCCGAGTTCGGCGAGACGATGACGCGGTACGGGGCGTCGATGCCCCTCGTCGAGAGCCAGCTCGACCAGGGCCAGCACGACCACCACGAGGACGTCCTCGGCGTCGCCGCCGCCGGCATGCTCGTGCGGCGGAGCGTCTGGGCGGCCCTCGGGGGCTTCGACCCCGGACTGCCGCACGTCGACGCGGCCCTCGATTTCTCGGTGCGGGCCCGCCTCGCGGGGCACCGCGTCGTGCTCGTGCCCGACGCCCGCGTGTCGAGCGCCGGGCAGCCCGAGGACTTCGGCCAGGCCCCCGGCGGCCACGCCAGGGCGGCGCGCCTGCACCGAGCGGCCCAGCTGCACCGCCGGCTCGTCTACGCGCCCGCCGCCGCGCTGCCGCTGCACTGGCTCTCGCTGCTGCCGCTGGCGATCGTGCGCTCGATCTGGCACCTCCTCACCAAGAACCCCGGGGCCGTCGCCGGCGAGTTCGCGACCGCCCTCTCGGCGGCCTTCGGCGGGTCCCGGGTGCTGCCCGCCCGCCGGGCGCTGGCCCGCACGCGCACCGCCGGCTGGTCGGCCGTCGAGCCGCTGCGGGCCTCGTTCGCCCTCGTCCGCGAGCGGCGGGTCAGCGACCGCGACGCCCTCGTCGCCCACGGCGAGGACGCCGCCGACCCCCGGGCGAGCTTCATCGGGTCGGGCGGGCTCTGGGTCGTGCTCCTCGCCGCCGTCGTCGGCGTCGTGGCTTTCCTCGAGTTCCTGCCGCAGCCTGCCCTCACCGGGGGAGGCCTCCTGCCGCTGAGCACGTCCGTGCCCGAGCTCTGGGACAACGTCGGCTGGGGCCGGCACGAGATCGGCACCGGGTTCGTCGGGCCGAGCGACCCCTTCACCGCCGTCCTCGCCGTGCTGGGGACGATCACGGCCTGGTCGCCCTCCACGGCCGTGCTGGCCCTCTGGCTCGTCGCCCTGCCCGCCTCGGCCCTCGGCGCCTGGTTCGCCGTGCGCCGTGTCACGAGCCGGGCCTGGGTGCCCGCGGTGGTGGCCGCCGTCTACGCCATCTCGTCGCCCCTCCTGTCCGCGTTGCAGTCGGGGCACATCGGCGCCGTCCTCGCGCACGTCGCCCTGCCGTTCCTCGTCTGGGCCCTGATCGGGTCGGCCCGGTCCTGGGCGGCCGGAGCCACCGCCTCCTTGCTCTTCGCGCTCGTGGCGGCCTCGGCGCCGTCGCTCTGGCCCGCCCTGGTCGTCATCTGGCTCGGGTCGCTGGCCACCCGCCCTCGCGGGATCCACCGCATGCTGGCCGTGCCGCTGCCCGCCGTCGCCCTCTTCGTGCCGCTGGCCGTCGCCCAGGTCTCGCGCGGCACCTGGTGGGGCCTCGTCGCCGACCCCGGCGTGCCGTCGCGCATCGAGCCCGCGTCGCCGTGGCAGCTGCTCGTCGCCTCGCCCGAGACCGGGCTGAACGGCTGGACGTCGATGCTCTCGGGCCTCGGCGTGACGGGCGGCACGACCGCGATCGCGGTCGCCGTCGCGTTCCTGCCCCTGGGGCTGCTGGCCGTCGCCGCGCCGGTCGTCGGCCAGGCCCGTCGTGCGGTGCCCGCCCTGTCGCTCGCCCTGTTCGGGTTCGTCACCGCCGTCGCGGCCACCCACCTCTCCGTCTCGGGCGTCGGCAGCGAGACGACGTCGGTGTGGGCGGGCAGCGGCCTCAGCCTCTACCTGCTCGGTCTCGTCGGCGCCGCCGCGGTCACGCTCGACCGCCTGCCGCGCGTCGCCCCGCCCGCGGGAGTCGTCACGGCCGTCGTCAGCGTCGCGGCGGCGTTCCCGCTCGTCGTGGCCTCGTACGTGGGCACGGCCGACATCCGCCCCAGCTCGGGGCGCATCCTCTCGGCCTACGTGACCGCCGAGGCCGAGGCGTCGCCCGAGGTCGGCACCCTCGTGCTCACGCCCCAGCCCGACGGCTCCCTCGCGGTGTCGCTCGAGCACGGGCAGGGCGCGACCCTCGACGACCAGTCGACGCTGGACGCCACGGCGCAGCGGCTGAGCTCGACCAACGCCGACCTGACGGTGCTCGCCGGCAACCTCGTGAGCATCAGCGGGTTCGACCCGTCGGCCGACCTCGACCGGCTCGGGGTGGGCTTCGTTCTGCTCGGCGAGGCCGCGGACGGCGACGACGACGCCGAGGACCTCGAGCGCCGCGCCAGCGAGGCGCTCGACGGCACCGCCGCGTTCCAGCCCGTGGGCGAGACGTCGAACGGCCTGCTCTGGCGCTGGGTCGACGCCTCCGGCATCGAGCCCGCACGGGACGACGCCGGTCCGCTCCGCCCGATCGTGCTGATCAGCTGGGCCCTCGTCTTCGGCTCGGCCCTGCTGCTCGCGGTGCCCACGACGCCGCGCCGACGTCGCTCGCGCACCGGCGTGCCCGAGTCCGAGCAGCCCGCCACCACCTTCGACGAGGAGAGAGATGACTGAGCGCCCCCTGATCGCGAGGACCCGCCGCGTCGCCCTCGGCGCGGCCGGCCTCGCCGTCGCGGCCGTGGTCGTCGGGGCCGCCGGCGTGCTGCCGCTCCCGACCCTGCAGACCGTGCCCGCCGGGCAGGTCGTCACGCCCGTCCCGGTCGACCAGCAGCGCGTCTGCGCCGGCAGCCTGCTCCAGCTCTCCGACGCCGAGGGCCAGCAGGCCACGACCGCCAGCTCGGTCGGCCGCGCCCAGGTGGCCTCGACCTCGAGCTCGGGCGACGACGAGAGCGACTCGCTCGCCGGCGCCGACGGCAGCGACTCCGACCCGGTCGTCTGGACCACGCCCGTCCAGGGCGACGATGTGCCCCTCGTCGCGGCCGCGCAGAGCCAGGCCGTGTCCGAGGGCGACCTCGTGGGCTTCGCCTCCGCCCCGTGCGCCGAGCCGACGAGCTCGACCTGGCTCGTCGGGGGCTCGACCGAGACCGGTCGGGTGTCGCTCGTGGTGCTCGTCAACCCGACCGACGTCAACGCGACCGTCGACCTCGGCATCGCCGCCGAGGAGGGCCGCGTCCAGGGGCCCGGGATCGACGGCATCGTCGTCGCGCCCCGCAGCCAGAAGGTCGTCCCGCTCTCGGGCTTCGCCACGGGGCTCGTCTCGCCCGTGGTGCACGTGCAGAGCCGGGGCGGCCGGATCGTCGCCTCGCTGCAGCAGAGCGTCGTGCGGACCCTCGACCCCGGCGGGGTGGACGTCGTCAGCGGCGGCGCGGCCCCGGCGCGCCAGGTCGTCGTCCCGGGCATCGTCGTGCGCGACTCGGCGTCGCTCGAGGGCGCCGTCTCCGAGCCCTCGTCGGCCGACCTGCAGAGCGTCGTGCGCGTCTACGTGCCCGGCGACGAGGCCGCCCAGGTCTCGGTGACCCTGTCGACCGCGGACGGCACCTCCGTGCAGTTCCAGACCCGTGCCGAGGCCGGGCGCGTCACCGACGTCCCGGTCGACGGCCTCGGCGACGGCACCTGGACGGCGACGCTGGTCTCCCAGGTCCCCGTCCTCGCCGGCGCCCGCACCTCCACGATCTCGCCCGAGGGCGCGGTCGACCTCGCCTGGGCCTCGGCCGCCCCGGCCCTGCGGGGCGACACGCTCGTCCAGGTGCCCCAGGGCGAGGGGCCGACGCTCTCCGTCGCCAACCCGGGCACCGAGGCGGCCACGGCGACCGTGGGGGTCGGCGACGCCGAGCCGCAGCAGGTGTCCGTGCCGGCGGGCAGCACCGTCGACGTCGCGGTCGCGGCCGGCGACGTGGTCTCCCTGACGGACGCCGACGGGCTCCGTGCCGCCGTCAGCTGGTCGGCGGCCGGCGCGCTCGCGTCGTGGCCCGTGACGTCGCCCCTGCCGGCCTCGACCCCGGTCACCGTCTACCCGTAGCCGCGCACGCGCGGCGGGCGGGCACCGTCACGGGGCCGGCGGCCACCGTCACGGGGCCGGTCGGCCGCCCGGGCTCAGCGGTCGCGCCAGCGGTCGGGGGAGAGGTCCCACGGGTCCTTGCCGAGAAGGTCGCCGACCGCCTGCAGCACCCAGCCCTCGACGAGCACCCGGTGCTGCCACTCGGGGTCGGCCGCCCGACGCGCCTCGGGCACGTGCGAGAGGCGCTCGATCGGCAGCCGGTAGAGGACGACGGTGCGGGCCGTCCGGTCGACGCGCCACCGCTCGACCGAGGAGGCGTCGGGGGCCGCGGGCAGGCCCGCGACCTCGAAGGCCACGTCGGCCAGCTCGTCGGGCCAGAGCTCGCGGAGGTGGTCGGCGGTCTCGGCGACCAGGTCGTCGAAGAGCTCGACCCGGGTACGCAGGAACGGCAGGTGGGGGCCGGCGGCCGAGGAGCGCAGGCCGCGCCCGTGACGGTCGCGGCGACGCGACCGGTCGGTGACGCGCACACGGCGGGACCTCGGCATCAGGCCATCGTAGTCCGGCGGTATCGTGGCGGACGATGAACGCTCGCCCCTGCACCAAGGTCGCCTGCCACGAGGAGGCGGTGTCCACCCTCACCTACGTGTACGCCGACTCGACGGTGGTCGTCGGCCCCCTCAGCGACCGGGTGGAGCCGCACGGGTACGACCTGTGCGCCCGACACGCGTCGTCGTTGTCGGTCCCGCAGGGCTGGCAGGTGCTCCGCCGGGTAGTTTTGGGGCATGACAACTGAGAACACCCCCGACCTGACCGCCTTCGTCAAGACCTACGACGTGCGCGGCCTGGTGGGGACGCAGCTGACCGAGGAGGTCGTCGAGGCCTTCGGAGCCGCCTTCGCGGACGAGGTCGAGGCGGCGGGCAGCGAGCTCGTCGTCGGCCACGACATGCGCGACTCGTCGCCCGCGTTCGCCGCCGCCTTCGCGCGCGGCGCGCAGGCCCGGGGCGCCGACGTGGTGGCCCTCGGCCTCTGCTCGACCGACGAGTCCTACTTCGCGTCCGGCTCCCTCGACGCCCCGGCGGCCATGTTCACGGCCAGCCACAACCCCGCGACCTACAACGGCATCAAGATGAGCCGCGCCGGCGCGCAGGGCATCAGCCTCGACACGGGCCTGTCGTCGATCCGCGACCGGGCGGCGGCCTACCTCGCCGACGGCGTGGCCGCCGTGGCCGAGCCGGGCTCGCTGCGCGAGCACGACGCCCTGCCGGGCTACGCCGCCCACCTGCGGGGCCTCGTCGACCTCTCGGGCGTGCGCCCCCTCAAGGTCGTCGTCGACGCGGGCAACGGCATGGGCGGGATGACCGTCCCCGCGGTGCTCGGCGAGGCCGCCGGCCTGCCCGGCCTGCCGCTCGAGATCGTGCCGCTGTACTTCGAGCTCGACGGCACGTTCCCCAACCACGAGGCCAACCCGCTCGAGCCGGCCAACCTCGTCGACCTGCAGGCCGCCGTCGTCGAGCACGGGGCCGACCTCGGCCTCGCCTTCGACGGCGACGCGGACCGCTGCTTCGTCGTCGACGAGAAGGGCGACGCCGTCACCCCGTCGGCCGTCGCCGCCATCGTCGCCGTCCGCGAGATCGCCCGCGTGCGCGCGGCCGAGCCGGACGCCCGCATCTCGGTCATCCACAACCTCATCACGTCGCGCGCCGTGCCCGAGGCCATCGTCGCCGCGGGCGCCGTCCCCGTCCGCACCCGCGTCGGCCACTCGCTCATCAAGGACGAGATGGCGAGCACGGGCGCGATCTTCGGCGGCGAGCACTCGGCGCACTACTACTTCCGCGACTTCTGGGGTGCCGACAACGGCATGCTCGCGGCCATGCACGTGCTCGCCGAGCTGGGCCACCAGGACGAGCCCCTCTCGACGCTCACCGACCGCTACACGCCCTACTCGGCCAGCGGCGAGATCAACTCCACGGTGACCGACGTGCCGGCCGCCTACACGCGCATCGTCGAGGCCTTCGCCGGGCGCGGCGAGCTCGACGAGCTCGACGGCCTGACGATCACGGGCGCGTCGGAGGACGGCGCGTTCTGGTGGTTCAACGTGCGCCCGTCGAACACCGAGCCGCTGCTGCGGCTCAACGCCGAGGCGGCGACCCGCTCCGGCATGGAGGCCGTGCGCGACGAGGTGCTGGGCCTCATCCGGGAGTCGCGGTGACCGGTGCCGCCGACGGCGCCGACGGCGCCGCCCCTCCCGGCTACGGTGCCTCGAAGCAGCAGATCGTCACCCGGCTGCGCCGGGCCGAGGGCCAGGTGCGCGGCATCCAGCGCATGGTCGAGGACGACGTCTACTGCATCGACGTGCTGACGCAGGTGAGCGCCGCCACGAAGGCGCTCGAGACGGTGGCGCTGCAGCTGCTCGAGGACCACCTCGCGCACTGCGTCGCCGAGGCCGCCCGCGAGGGCGGCGCCGTCGCCGACGCGAAGATCGCGGAGGCGTCGGCCGCCATCGCGCGCCTGGTGCGTTCCTGAGCCTGGGCGACACACGGGCACGGGTGGGCGAGAATGGTCGACATGCCCACTGACACGACCACGCTGCCCTACAAGGTCGCCGACCTGACCCTCGCCGAGGCCGGCCGACACCAGCTCCGGCTCGCCGAGAACGAGATGCCCGGCCTGATGGCGCTCCGCGAGGAGTTCGGTCCGACCCAGCCGCTCGCCGGAGCGCGCATCGCCGGCTCGCTGCACATGACGGTGCAGACAGCCGTCCTCATCGAGACCCTCACCGCCTTGGGCGCGCAGGTCCGCTGGGCCAGCTGCAACATCTTCTCGACGCAGGACGAGGCGGCGGCGGCGATCGTCGTCGGCCCGACCGGCACGCCCGAGCAGCCCGCCGGCGTGCCCGTCTTCGCCTGGAAGGGCGAGACCCTCGACGAGTACTGGTGGTGCACCTCCCAGATCTTCGACTGGTCGGCCGAGGCCGCCGCGGCGGGCGAGTCCTTCGCCGGCCCGAACATGATCCTCGACGACGGCGGCGACGCCACGATGCTCGTGCACAAGGGCCGCGAGTACGAGCTCGCGGGCGCCGTGCCCGACGCCGCCCCCGGCGACAGCCACGAGTGGCGGGTGATCCTCGAGGTGCTGCGCGGCTCGCTGGCCGAGTCCGGCGACCGCTGGACGACCATCGGCGCCGAGCTGCAGGGCGTCACCGAAGAGACCACGACGGGCGTGCACCGCCTCTACGAGCTGTCGCGCGCCGGCGAGCTGCTGTTCCCCGCCATCAACGTCAACGACTCCGTCACGAAGTCGAAGTTCGACAACAAGTACGGCATCCGCCACTCGCTGCCCGACGGGCTGATGCGGGCGACCGACGTGCTGATCGGCGGCAAGGTCGCCTTCGTCGCCGGCTACGGCGACGTCGGCAAGGGCGCCGCGGAGGCGCTGCGCGGCCAGGGCGCACGGGTCATCGTCAGCGAGGTCGACCCGATCAACGCCCTGCAGGCCGCGATGGACGGCTACCAGGTCGCCCGCCTCGAGTCGGTCGTCGAGACCGTCGACATCCTCGTCACCGGCACGGGCAACCTCGACGTCGTCACCGTCGACCACCTGCTCGCCCTGAAGCACCTCGCGATCGTGGCGAACGTGGGCCACTTCGACAACGAGATCGACATGGCCGGGCTCGAGTCGCTCGCCGGTGCCGAGCGCATCGAGATCAAGCCCCAGGTGCACGAGTGGCGCCTCCCCACCGGTCGCAGCGTCCTCGTCCTCAGCGAGGGCCGTCTCATGAACCTCGGCAACGCGACCGGGCACCCGTCGTTCGTCATGAGCAACTCGTTCACGAACCAGGTGCTGGCCCAGATCGAGCTGTGGGCGCACCGCGAGAACTACGAGACCCAGGTCTACGTGCTGCCCAAGCACCTCGACGAGAAGGTGGCGCGCCTGCACCTCGACGCCCTCGGCGTCGAGCTGACGACCCTCACCGAGGCGCAGGCGTCGTACATCGGCGTCAGCGTCGACGGCCCCTACAAGGTCGACCACTACCGCTACTGAGCGGTCCGACACGGACGCCCCGGCGCTCCCTCACGGGGGCGTCGGGGCGTCCGTGCGTCCGGTCGGGCCGTCAGCGGCGGGGGAACCCGCGCACCGTGCCCGTGAGGGCGGGCTCCAGGCGCCGCAGCAGGGCCGCCTCCCGGGCCAGGGCGACGCCCTCGCGCTCGCGCCGGAGGGCGGACACGGCGCAGAGCAGCGACTCGGGGTCGGTGGCGGGCAACGGCGACACGAACGGCGCGACCTCGGCCGCGAGCGACTCGGCGATGCGCCGCCGGCTCTCGGGCCGCAGGGCGGGCGCCTGCTGCAGGTACGACGAGACCCGACGGGCGAGCGGGTCGGGGAGGCGCGCGACGTCGGCCAGGGGAGCCCACCCGAGCAGGTGCGGCGGCACCTGGACGACGACGCGACCCGTGTGCGGCGCCCGCTCGTTGCGGCTGTAGGTGCCGGCCATGAGGTCGCCGAGGCGGCGCGAGGACCGGTTGAGGAGGGCGACGACCACCGCGAGCCCGCCCGTGGTCATCACGATCTCGAGCATGCCGACGAGCGACCGGGTGAGCGCGTGGCGGAGCCCGATCGCGCCTCCGTCGGTCCGGACGATGCGGGCGCCGGTGGCGAGCTTGCCGAGCGAACGGCCGTGCGACGCGGTCTCGACCACGGTCGGGAGGACGACCAGGCACACGACGATCGACGCGACCGTGAGCGCCTGCGACGTGGCGTCGTCGACGACGCCGCGCTCGTTCAGCGAGACGACGAGGAGCACGAGCCCGACGAGGGCGACCACGTAGGCCAGGTAGTCGATGAGCGCCCCCGCGACGCGCAGGACGAAGCCCGTCGGGCGGCGGTCGAGGCCGACCGCCTCGCCGGTGACGAGCTGGTCGTCGGCGCCGTCGAAGAACTCGACCTGGTCGGGGCGCAGGGTCGGCGTCGACGCGTGACGCGTCTTCGGGCGGGACATGCCTAGTATCTAAGCAGAATGGATCTCGACGCCTACGCCGCCGCCCACGGTCACGAGTGGACCGAACTCGAGGCCCTGGCGCGCCGTCGGCGCCTGACCGGCCCCGAGGCCGACCGGCTCGTCACCCTGTACCAGTCGGGGGCCGCCGAGCTGTCGGCCCTGCAGACGGCCGCGGGCCCGTCCGTCGTCGCCGACCGCCTCTCGCTGACGCTGTCGCGGGCCCGGCTGCGGTTCACCGGCGCGGGGCGCAACATCGCCTCGCAGCTGCCCACGTTCTTCGTCGCCCAGCTGCCCGCCGCCCTGTGGCGGGTGCGGTGGCTGTCCGTCGCCGTGCTGCTCGTCACCGTCGTCGTGGCGACCTCGTTCGCGGTGTGGGCGGCGAACACGCCCGCCGTGCTCGCGTCGTTCGGCTCGGAGGAGTTCCGGCGGCAGTTCGCGACCGAGGACTTCGTCGACTACTACTCGGAGAGCGCCCCCTCGTCGTTCACGGGACAGGTGTGGACGAACAACGCCTTCATCGCCGCCCAGTGCGTGGCCTTCGGCATCACCGGCGTCTGGGTGCCCTACGTCGTGCTCAACAACGCGATGAACGTGGGCATCTCGGCGGGCCTCATGGCCGAGCAGGGTCGCCTCGAGTACTTCTTCCTGTACATCCTCCCGCACGGCCAGCTCGAGCTGTACAGCATCTTCGTGGCCGGCGGCGCGGGGCTGCTGATCTTCTGGTCGTGGGTGGCCCCCGGGGCGCGCACCCGCGGGCAGGCGCTCGCCCAGGACGGCCGGGCGCTCATCACGATCGCGGTCGGGCTGATGCTCGCCCTGCTCGTCTCGGGCGTCATCGAGGGCTTCGTCACGCGGCAGCCGTGGCCCTGGCCGATCAAGATCGGCATCGGCACGGTCGCGCTCGCGGGGTTCCTCGCCTACCAGTGGATCCTCGGCGGCCGGGCGCACCGGGCGGGCGAGACCGGCGACCTCGACGAGTTCGAGGCGGGCGCGACGGAGCTCGTCGCCGGCTAGTCGGCGTCGGGCGAGGGCCTAGAGCCGTCCGGCGGCCTTGTAGGCGAGGTACCGGTCGGCCAGGGCCGGCGGCAGGTCGGCCGGGGCGCCGGACACGACGTCGGCGCCCACCTGGCCGAGGGCGGCGGCGACCCGGGCCGCGTCGAGCCGGGCGCGCTCCGCCGAGGCAGCCCGGTAGACCTCGTCGCGGGTCGTGCGGGTCACGGCGTCGCGGTCGAGGTCGGGATCGGTCACGGACGCCACCACGACGAGGTGCCGTCGGCTCAGCTGCGGCACGGCCGCGAGCAGGCTGCGCGCCGCGCCGGGGGAGTCGACGGGCGTGACCAGCACGACGAGCGAGCGCTGGGTCGTCACGGTCCGGACGAGGCCCGGCACGGTCGACCAGTCGGTCTCGACGAGCTCGGGCTCGATCGGCGCCATCGTGTCGACCATGGTCGACAGCAGGGCCGCGCCGGTCGTCCCCTGCACGCGTCCGCGCACGCGGCGGTCGACGACGAGGAGGTCGACGTGGTCGCCGGCGCGGGAGGCGAGGGCGCCGAGCAGCAGCGCGGACTCGAACGCGGTGTCGAGCCGGGGCTCGTCGTCGATGCGGGCGGCCGACGTGCGGCCGCTGTCGACGACGATGACGACCCGCCGGTCGCGCTCGGGCCGCCAGGTGCGGACGACCAGGTCGCTGCGCCGGGCCGTCGCCCGCCAGTCGATCGACCGCACGTCGTCGCCCCGCACGTACTCGCGCAGGCTGTCGAACTCGGTGCCCTGGCCGCGGACCATCACGCTGGTGCGGCCGTCGAGCTCGCGCAGGCGGGCGAGGCGCGACGGCAGGTGGCGGCGGGACGAGAACCGGGGGAGCACGCGCACGACGCCGGGGACGGCGTGCCCGGCCTGGCGACCCGCGAGCCGCAGGGGCCCGATCGACCGGACCGTCACCTCCTCGGCTCGCCGTTCGCCGCGCCGGAACGGGGTCAGCGAGGTCTCGGCGCTCCACGCGCGGCCGGGGCGCACCACGAGGGCCCGTCTCGTCGTCGCCGCGCCGGCCGACGGCTGCCACGCGTCGCGGACGACGCCGCGGAGGGTGCGACGCCCCTCGTTCACGACGACGAGCCGCGCCGACGTCGTCTCGCCGAGGCGCACGGGTCCGGGCAGCTCACGTCGGACCCGCAGGAGGCGCGGCGAGGCCGCCAGCGCGACGTCCAGGCCCCCGAGGGCGAGCACGAGCACGAGCCACCCCACGAGCGCCCAGGCGCTGCCCGTCGCGACGATCGGCACGACGCCGAGCGCGACGAGCAGGACGAACCACCCGGTGACCGCCATGATCAGATCGGCACCCGCACCTGCTGCAGCACCGAGCGCAGCACCGCGTCGGCGTCGACGCCCTCGAGCTCGGCCTCCGGACGCAGCTGCAGGCGGTGCCGCAGCACGGGCAGGGCCATGGCCTGGACGTGGTCGGGCGTGATGCGGTCGAAGCCGGTGAGCCAGGCCCAGGCCTTGCTCGCCGACAGCAGCGCCGTCGACCCGCGGGGGCTGACGCCGATCTTGACCGACGCGCTCTCGCGGGTCGCCCTCGCGAGGTCGACGACGTAGGCCAGCACGTCGGGCGAGGCGCCGACGCGGGCGACCTCGGCCTGGGCCTGGGCCAACTCGACGGGGCCGAGCACGGGCGTGACGCCCGCGGCGCGCAGGTCGCGGGGCGAGAAGCCGGCCGCGTGGCGGGTGAGCACCTCGACCTCGGCGTCGCGGGGCGGCAGGTCCAGCGTGAGCTTCATGAGGAACCGGTCGAGCTGCGCCTCGGGCAGCGTGTAGGTGCCCTCGTACTCGACGGGGTTCATGGTCGCGGCGACGAGGAACGGCGTCGGCAGGGGGCGCGAGACGCCGTCGACCGAGACCTGGCGCTCCTCCATCGCCTCGAGCAGGGCCGACTGCGTCTTGGGCGGCGTCCGGTTGATCTCGTCGGCGAGGAGGATGTTCGTGAACACCGGCCCCGCGCGGAACTCGAACTCGCCGACCTTCGCGTCGTAGACCAGCGACCCCGTGATGTCGCCGGGCATGAGGTCGGGCGTGAACTGGACGCGGTTCGTGTCGAGCGAGACCGCGTGGCTGAGGGCGCGGACGAGCAGGGTCTTCGCCACGCCCGGCACGCCCTCGAGCAGGGCGTGGCCCTGGGCGAGCAGCGTGACGATGAGGCCGGTGACGGCCCCGTCCTGGGCGACGACGGCCTTGCCGACCTCGGTGCGCACGCGGGCGAAGGTCTGCTGGAGTTCGGTGGTCATGCGGCGGGTCTCCCGGGGGTGGTCTCTGGGCGGGGGTCGGTGGAGGGCGTGGGGACGAGAGGAGGCGCGGCGCCGGTCACGAGGGAGCCGCCGCCCGGGCGACGGCGCGCTCGAGGTCGAGCAGGCTGTCGCTGAGGCCCACGAGCTCGGCGTCGTCGGCGGGGTCGGCGTCGACCAGCACGTGGCGGAGGCCGCGCGGGTCGGCCTGCAGCAGCCCTGCGACGCGGTCGACGACCTCGTCGACCGACGACGTCGACGCCAGCCCGGTGAGCCGGGCGAGGCGGCCGAGCGTGCCGATGCGGAGCTGGTCGAGGGCGTGGCGACGCTGACCGGACCGCTCGTAGAGGCGTGCCCGCCCCTCCGTCGTCTCGGAGGCGCGCACGACGACGGGCATCCGCTCGACGACGAGGGGGCCGAGACGGCGTCCGCGCCAGACCATGGCGGCGACGGCCGTGGCGGTCAGGAGGAGGAGCACGGGCGTGACCCAGCCGGGCGTGAGCGTGGCGAGGGTGCCGGCGCCCTCGGGCACGTCGTCGACGCCGGGCAGGTACCAGACGAGCGTGTCCGTCTGGCCGAGCAGGGCGAGGCCGTAGGCGGCGTCGTCCGCCCCCGCAGTGGTGACGGTGCCGTTGCTGAGGGCGGTCGTGGTGCCGACGACGACGACGCGACGGTCGCCGTCGTCGACGACGACGAGCCCCGCCGCGTCCGACTCGGGGTCGCGGACGCACGCGACGACGTCGGCGCCGGGGTCGACGTCGTCGACCGAGTAGGCGAGGCCGGCCGCGTGGACGCGCTCGACCCGGGAGAGCGGGGGGAGGTCGCAGTCGAGGTCACGGACCCCGTCGTCGACCTGGGCGGCGAGGCCGACGCCGGGGACGAGCGCGTCGAGGGCGACCGCCCCGGGTGCGAGCAGCACGAGCGACGAGGCCGCGTCGCCGAGCTCGCCCCACTGGTCGGCGACGAGGTACGAGCCCGCGTCGTCGACGAGCACCGTCGTGTCGGGTCGCGCGGCGGCGGACCGGGCGTCGTCCAGGGTCGACACGACGCGGACGTCGATCCCCTGGTCGCGGAGCACCTCGACGAGGGCCTTCGCGCCGGCGGGGGCGGCGTTCTCCGGTCCGAGCGCGCGTCCCCCCGTCGCGTCCGAGCCGCTCAGCAGCACGGCGGCCACCGCGCCCAGCAGCGCGACGACGGCGAGGGCGACCCAGGGGCGGGCCCGGCGGGCGGACGCGCGGACGGTGGGCGTGGTGGCGGTCACGACGCCGCCACGGGGGTCTTCTGCTCGAGCTCGGCGTCGAGCTCGACGATCTCGCGCCACGCCGCCTCGGTGCCGGGTCGGTCGAGGTAGCGGACCCCGTCGAACGAGGCGGCCGCGGCGGCGAGGCGGTCGGCGAGCTCGGGGAACCGACGGCCGGCGCGGTCGCCCACCGTGCGGGCGGTCGTGCCGGGGGTCGTGGCGAGCGCGTCCCGCTCGACGAGGGCCCTCGCCAGGGCACGGAACGATTCGGTGACGGCGAGCACGAGGTCGCCGGAGGCGGCGGCCGCGGTCGCGGCGCGGCGGAGCCGGTCGGCGTCGCGGTCGTCGCCCTCGCCGAAGAGCTCGGGCCCGCGGGCGGACCGCCGGTTGAGACGGGGGACGCCGTACACGGCGAGGACGACGACCAGCGCGACGACCACGACGACCAGCAGCACGACGAGCGCCACGGCGGGGGCCCCCTCGACGCCGCCGAAGCGGATGCCGTTCAGCCACGACCAGAACGCGTCGGCGGCGCGGTCGAGCCACGTCGGCTGCGCCGCGACGTAGTCGCGTCCCGTGAGCTCGCGCAGCAGCAGGCCGCGCGCCTCGTCGGGGTCGGGATCGAGGGGGGCGGCCGCCAGCGCGGTCGTCGTCGGGGTCACTGCCGGGGTGCCCCGCCCTGCGGGTCGTGTCCCTGCTGCGGGTGCTGCGGGTGCTGGCCGTGCTGCGGGTGCTGCGCCTGCTGGCCGTGATGCGGGTGCTGCGCCTGCTGGCCGTGCTGCGGGTGCTGCTCGGGGGAGCGCCACGGGTCGGGCAGGTCGACCTGGCCCCGGCCCCGGGCCTCGACGTGGCGCACGAGCTCGAGGTCGAGGCCCTCGGCGCGCATGCGGCGGTCGACGTAGACGAGGCCCACGGACGCCGCCTGCACGACGGAGCCGATGGCCGTCACGACGGCGCTGACCGCGATGGTGAGCACGTACGCAACGGCCGCCACGGCGATCGCGCTGCCGTCGAGGTCGCCGGTGGGCGAGATGAGGCTGCCGAACACGCCGAACAGCAGCGAGAACGGGGCGGTCACCACCTGCGTGGCGACCTGGATCATGACGAACACGAGCGCCACGACGCCGAAGGTGCGCCAGAACGAGCCGCGCACGAGCGACCACGAGCGGGCGACGGCCGCGCGCAGCGGCATCCGCTCGAGCACGAGCGCGCTGGGCACCAGGCTGAGCTTGATCGTGAGCCAGGCGCCGAGCACGAGCAGGCCCAGCCCCAGCAGCACGCCGACCGCGATGCCGACGCCCACGCTCGGACCGGTGCCGACGACGACCCCGATCGCGATCACGCCGACCACGACGCCGGCGGCGACGAGGTACGCGAGCGTCAGCAGGGCGGACCAGCCGACCAGCGCGCCGATCCGGCCGCGGGCGAGCGTCCAGAGGCCGCCGAGGCGGAGCCGCTCGCCGAGCAGCTGCCGCGAGGTCTCGAGCACGAACAGGCCCTGCAGCAGGGCGCTCACCACGACGGTGAGCAGCACGGGCACGAGGGTGGCGAGCGCCACCGTGGCGACGGCCCCCGCGGTCACGGCGTCGCGGTCCTGCGGCAGCGCCGACTCGACCCGCGAGAACGCGAAGAAGGCGCTGCCGCCGGCGGCGCCGACCGTGACGAGCAGCAGCACGACCTGCGCCAGCAGCGCCGTGCCGAAGGTCGTGCGCGGGTTGCGGCGGAAGACCTGGAACGAGCCGGAGAGGATCTCGCCGAACGTGAACGGCCGCAACGGCAGCAGGCCCGGTCGCGGGGGAGGCGTCCAGCCCGTGCCGGGGGCCGGGGCTGCGGGCTGCTGCCCCCAGGGCTGCTGCGCGGGCTGGGGCTGCTGCCCCCAGGGCTGCTGTGCCGGCGGGGGCTGGTGGCCCCACGGCTGCGGGGCCGGGGCCCCGGACGCCGGGGGCGCCGACGCAGGAGGCGCGGGCTGGGCAGGCGGGACCCGCTCTCCCCAGCGCGGTGCGTCCTGCGACCCGGGGGCCGCCCAGTCGTTCGGATCGGTCATGTCGTCCCCCGGTGGTCCGCTGACGAGGTCGTCCTCGCGCGTGCGCCCATGTTTCCACAGGCGCGGCGGGGGTGCCAGCCGACGCGCGCCGGTCCCGTCCGTCGACCCGCGCCTCCTGCTCGGCCGATCCGCGCCTCCTGCACTAATCTGGGTCGACGTGCCGCGACCCGAGCGGCCCAGCCGAAGACGGAGACCATGACCCCGCGCATCCTGGTGGTGGACGACGACCCCGCGCTCGCCGAGATGATCGGCATCGTGCTCCGGGCCGACGAGTTCGAGCCGCACTTCTGCGCCGACGGCGACGAGGCCCTCGACGCGTTCCGCGAGTCCGCGCCCGACCTGGTGCTGCTCGACCTCATGCTGCCGGGGCAGGACGGCCTCGCCGTGTGCGAGGCGATCCGGGCCGAGAGCGGCGTGCCGATCATCATGCTGACGGCGAAGGGCGACACGGTCGACGTCGTGCGGGGCCTCGAGAGCGGCGCCGACGACTACGTCGTGAAGCCGTTCAACCCGAAGGAGCTCGTGGCGCGCATCCGCACGCGCCTGCGGCCCGCGACCGAGCCGACGAACGACGTGCTGACGGTCGGCGACCTGCGCCTCGACGTGGCGGCGCACGAGGTGCGACGTGGCGACGCCGTCATCGCCCTGACTCCCCTCGAGTTCGAGCTGTTGCTCGCCCTCGCCTCGAAGCCCCAGCAGGTCTTCACCCGCGAGATGCTGCTCGAGCAGGTCTGGGGCTACCACTACAAGGCCGACACCCGACTGGTCAACGTCCACGTGCAGCGGCTCCGCGCCAAGGTCGAGCACGACCCGGACGCCCCGCGCATCGTCACCACCGTCCGCGGCGTCGGGTACCGCGCCGGCGGCGGGGCCTAGCAG
Source organism: Frigoribacterium faeni (assembly GCF_011761235.1). Lineage (GTDB taxonomy): Bacteria > Actinomycetota > Actinomycetes > Actinomycetales > Microbacteriaceae > Frigoribacterium > Frigoribacterium faeni_A. Next base: position 714,852 of record NZ_JAAOYW010000001.1, on the reverse strand, counting down.
CCCGCCGTGGTCGCGCAGGCCGACGGCGCGGCGGCCCGCGACGGCCTGCGCCGGGCGCTCGGACCGGGTGCCTGGTGGCGCCGGCGGGGCGCCTGGCGCGACGTCGGGCCCAGGGTGCTGTCGGCGTGGCGGCGCTCGCTCGAGTTCCGCACGGTCGCCCTCACCGTCGTCCTCGCCGGGGCGGGTGCGTCGATCATCGCCACCACGATCTCGGTGAGCCTCGGGGCGAACCTCTACGACCAGCGCCGCGACCAGGTGCAGTCCGAGTCGCAGCGGGCGACCATCCTCGCGCAGTCCATCTTCGACTCGGCGACGGCGACGGAGGACGCCGACCAGGTCGAGCTCGACTCGTTGCAGAACGAGGCGCAGAGCACCATCCTCGGCTCGACGTCGAGCCCCGGCGGCACGAGCATCGCGATCCTCCGCACCCCCGGGCAGTCGACGGCCCAGACCGTGCAGGACATCGCGAGCCCCGACTTCCCGAGCGGCCAGCTGACGAGCGAGCTCCGCGAGCGGGTCGCGTCGGACACGGGCGCCCTGTCGATGCAGCCGGTCGCCCTGGCCCGGGCCGACGGCGGGTCGGTGCCCGGCATCGTCGTCGGCAGCACGCTGCAGGTGCCGACGGCCGGGCAGTACGAGCTCTACCTCGTCTACGACCTCGGCGACGCCGCCGCGACCCTGGCGCTGATGCAGCGCACCCTCGCGCTGGGCTCGCTGGCGCTCGTCGTGCTCATCGGGGTCATCACCTACGTCGTGGTGCGCACCGTCGTCCGGCCGGTGCGCGTCGCCGCCGAGACGAGCCAGGCCATCGCGGCCGGCGACCTCGACCAGCGCATCCCCGAGAAGGGGCAGGACGTCGTGGCGACCCTCGGCCGGTCGTTCAACGGCATGGCCGACGGCATGCAGCGGCAGATCTCGCAGCTGGCCGAGCTCTCGCGCGTGCAGCAGCGGTTCGTCAGCGACGTCTCGCACGAGCTCCGGACGCCCCTGACGACGATCCGCCTCGCCGGCGACGTCCTCTACGACCAGCGTCGGTCGTTCGCCCCGTCGACCGCGCGGACCGCCGAGCTGCTCCACACACAGGTCGACCGCTTCGAGCTGCTGCTCGCCGACCTGCTCGAGATCTCGCGCTTCGACGCCGGCGCGGTCGAGCTCGACGTCGAGAGCACCACCGTGGCGTCGCTGGTCGAGGACGGCGTCGCCGAGTTCGAGCCCCTCGCCGCCGAGGCCGGCAGCACCGTGGTGATCGACGCGCGCGGCGGCTACCTCGAGGCCGAGGTCGACCCGCGCCGGCTGCGCCGCATCCTGCGCAACCTGCTCGGCAACGCCATCGAGCACGGCGAGGGCCGGCCCATCGAGGTCGAGGTCGACAGCGACGCCGAGTCCGTCGCCGTCGCCGTGCGCGACCACGGCATCGGCATGAGCCCGGGCGACGCCGAGCGGGTCTTCGACCGCTTCTGGCGGGCCGACCCGTCCCGCCGGCGCACCATCGGCGGCACGGGCCTCGGCCTCGCCATCAGCCTCGAGGACGCCGTGCTGCACGGCGGCCGGCTCGAGGTCTGGTCGCGCCTCGGCGAGGGCAGCCGGTTCGTCGTGACGCTGCCCCGCGTCGCGGGCGCGGCCACCACCTCCTCGCCCCTGCCCGTGGTCCCTCGCGACGCCGACCACGACGCCGAGCGCGGCGCCGAGCCCTGGTCGGGCGCCCTGCCCGACCGGTCCCCGACCCGACCGGCCGGCGACGGCCACGAGGAGGCGCCCCGTGCGTGACCCGGTCCGCCTGCGCGCCCTGTTGGGCGGCCTCCTCGTCGCGGCGCTCGTTCTGACGGGCTGCGCGTCCATCCCCGACAGCGGCCCGGTGCAGGAGGGCGACCCGATCACGGCCGACGCGCCGTCCGAGGTGGTCTACACGCCGAAGGGCCCCGTGGCCGACAGCTCGCAGGAGAGGATCCTGCGCGACTTCGTCTCGGCCGGCACGGGCCCGCAGGACAACTACGCGGTGGCCCGGGAGTACCTCTCGTCGGGCTTCGCCGACGCCTGGGACGCGCGCGCCAGCGTCACGGTGCGCCCCGGCGGTGGCGCCACGACGCGGGTCGGCGTCGACCAGCTCGAGTACACCTTCACCGCGACCGCCACGCTCGACGGGGGCGGCCACTACGTGCCGGCCACCAGCTCCGTGCCCACGAGCCTCAGCTACTCGTTCGTGCAGGAGGACGGGCAGTGGCGCATCAGCGACGCCCCCGACGGGACGGTGCTGAACCCGGCGACGTTCCAGTCGATCTTCCGGGCCCACGCGGTCTACTTCTACGACGCCACGTTCCGCTACCTGGTGCCCGACCAGCGCTGGTTCCTCGCCCGGTCCTCGACGAGCACGCGCATCGCGTCCGCCCTGCTCGACGGGCCGTCGACCTGGCTGACCGGGGCCGTGGTCTCGGCGTTCCCCGAGGGAACGCAGCTCTCGCTGACCGCCATCACGGTCGAGGACGGCACCGCCAGGGTCGACCTCACCAGCGACGCGCTGTCCGCGTCGTCGACGGCCAGGGCCCGCATGCAGGCCCAGCTGCTCGCCAGCTTCTCGACGCTCTCGACCATCACGGCCGTCGAGCTCAGCGTCGAGTCGTCGGTGCTCGACGTCCCCGACCTCGGCGGCGAGGCGCCGCTCCGCGACCCCACGGTCGACGCCCGCCCCCTCGTGGTGGCCGACGGCACCCTGGGCTTCGCGTCCCGGTCGACCGTCGGCCCCGTGCCCGGCCTCGGCCCCGTCGCGGCCGCCCTCGCCCCCACGTCGGCCGAGCTGGCCGACGACCAGGCGTCGGTCGTGGTCGGCACGGACCGCGGCGCCGTGCTCGTCTCGTCCGACGGGACGACCCTGCTCGTCGACGGGCGACCGGGCCTGGCGCCGCCGTCGCTGGACGACTCGGGCTCCGTGTGGACCGTGCCCCGCGACGACCCCGGCGCCGTCGTCGCGACGAGCGCCGACGGCACCGCCCACGCCGTGACCTCCACGCTGCCGACCGGGGCGACCGTCGTGTCGTTCCGCGTCTCGCGCGACGGCGCCCGGGCCCTGGCCCTCCTCGACGACGAGGGGGAGTCCCGTCTCCTCGTCGTCGCCCTGCTGCGCGACTCCCGCGGCGTCCCGACGGCGCTCGGACCGCCCGTCGAGCTGTCGGCCCCCACCGGACGTCCCGTCGACGCGACCTGGGCCGACCAGCTGACGGTCGCCTCCCTGACCGACACGGGCGACGGGTCGCTCGTCACCCTGGCCGAGGTCGGCGGCACGTCGGAGGGCTCCGGCCGGCCCTCGGGCAGCGCCACGACCATCGTCGGCGGCAACGGCACCTCGAACCTCGAGGTGCTGACCGCGGAGGGCTCGGTGCTCGAGCCGCGGGGGAGCAGCTGGCAGGACACGGGCGTCACGGCGCAGTTGCTCGCGACCCAGCGCTGAGCGGGGAGCGGCGGGCCGTCGTCGTCCCTCCCCGGGCGGTCACGGGCCGGACTCGTCCCCACCGCTGTGCCCCGGCGGTGCCGCCCCGGGGACGGGCACGCACGCTGGGGCCGTGACCGCCTCCTGCCCTCCGTCGTTCGCCCGCGCGCTGCGCGAGGCGCTCGCCGTGCTCTCGCCCGTCGACTGCGCGGGCTGCGGCGAGCCCGACCGCGAGCTCTGCGACCGCTGCCGCCGCCTCCTGCGCCCCCGACCGGTCGAGACCGTCCAGGCGGGGCTGCCGGTCGTCACGGCGCTCCGCTACGAGTTCGAGGTGCGCGAGGTCGTGCTGGCCTACAAGCAGCGGGGCCGCCTGCGGCTCGCCGCGGCCCTCGGGCCCGCCCTCCGGGCCGCCGTCGACGTCGCGCTGCCCCGGGACGCCCCGCCGACGGCCCTCGTGGCCGTGCCGCCGTCGCCCGCGGGCCGACGCCGGCGCGGCTGGGACCCGGTGACCGTCCTGGCCCGGACCGCGGGCGTCGCGGTCTCGACCGGGGCGCTGTCCGTCCGGCCAGGCCGGTCCCCGACGCAGAAGCACCTCGACCGGGCCCAGCGCGCCCGGTCCCGTGACGGCAGCATGCGCGCGCGGGGCGAGCTCGCGGGGCGCCGGGTGGTCGTGCTCGACGACGTCCTCACCACCGGCAGCACGGTGCAGGAGGCGCGTCGGGCCCTCGAGGAGGCGGGCGCGGTCGTCGTCGCCGCGGTCTGCCTGGCGGCCACGCCGCTGGCCTCCCGGGGCGCCGCCGCGGACGCCCGGGACGGCGACGCGCGGGTGGACGGGACGTGACACGGGGGTGTCGACCTGGCTACGGTGGGGCGAAAGGCGTGAACGGACATCCGCCTGGCTGACAGGCGGCACGTCGATAGCCATAGGAGGTCGTCATGGAAATTTCCGTCACGGGTCGAAACGTCGGCATCACCGATCGTTTCCGCGACTACGCCACTGACAAGGCCGACAAGGTGGCGCAGCTCGCCACCAAGGCGCTGGCGCTCGAGGTCAAGGTCTCGCGCCACAACGAGAAGGCCAGCGGGCAGGCCGGCGACGACCGCGTCGAGCTCACCCTCATCGGCCCCGGCCCGCTCGTGCGCGCGGAGTCGACCGGAGGCGACAAGTACGTCGCCTTCGACCTCGCCGTCGCGCGGCTGCTCGAGCGGATACGCCGGGCGAAGGACCGCAAGAAGGTGCACCGCGGCCAGCACCGGCCGACGTCGCTGCACGAGGCGTCGAGCGCCGACTTCAGCGCGCTCGGGGTCGTCCCGGCCGCCGCCGAGACCCTCGACGCGGTCCGCACGGGCAGCGTCCCCACGGTGCAGGACGCGACGGCCGACGAGGAGGACGAGGTCTACACGCCCGTCGTCATCCGCAAGAAGGTGTTCGCGTCGACGCCGATGACCGTCGACGACGCGCTCTACTACATGGAGCTCGTCGGCCACGACTTCTACCTCTTCATCGACTCGGAGACGGACCGCCCGAGCGTCGTCTACCGCCGGAAGGGCTGGGACTACGGCGTCATCGGCCTCGACCAGAGCGCGCCCGAGCTGCAGGAGGCGGCGACCGCGCTGAGGGCGGGCTTCGCGGGCTGACGCCCGACGACCCGGCGGCCGCGTGCCCCGGGGAGGAGGAGGCGGGACCACGCCGGTCCCTCCTCCTCCTCCCAGGGCCGCGGCCGCTAGTCTTGTTACCATTCCGTGCCCGTCCCGCGAGGGGGCGGTCACGTCCAGAACCAGGGAGCATCCGTTGGCCAACGTCCTAGAGAAGGTCCTCCGCGTCGGTGAAGGCCGCACACTCCGCAGGCTCAAGGCCTACGCCGCCGCCGTGAACGAGCTCGAGGACGACTTCACCACCCTCACGGACGACGAGCTCAAGAACGAGACCGCCGAGCTCCGCGAGCGCTACGCCGGCGGCGAGTCGCTCGACGACCTGCTGCCCGAGGCGTTCGCGGCCGTGCGCGAGGCCTCGAAGCGCACGCTCGGCATGCGCCACTTCGACGTCCAGCTGATGGGCGGCGCGGCCCTGCACCTCGGCAACATCGCCGAGATGAAGACGGGCGAGGGCAAGACCCTCGTCGCGACGACCGCCGCGTACCTCAACGCGATCGCCTCGCGGGGCGTGCACGTCATCACCGTCAACGACTTCCTCGCGAGCTACCAGTCCGAGCTGATGGGCCGCGTCTTCCGCGCCCTGGGCATGTCGACCGGCTGCATCCTCGCCGGGCAGACCCCGGCCGAGCGCCGCGAGCAGTACGCCGCCGACATCACGTACGGCACGAACAACGAGTTCGGCTTCGACTACCTGCGCGACAACATGGCCTGGCAGTCGCAGGACATGGTCCAGCGCGGCCACTTCTTCGCCGTGGTCGACGAGGTCGACTCGATCCTCATCGACGAGGCCCGCACGCCGCTCATCATCTCCGGCCCCGCCTCGGGCGAGGCCAACCGCTGGTTCGCCGAGTTCGCGACCATCGCGAAGCGCCTCGTCGCCGGCACCGACTACGAGGTCGACGAGAAGAAGCGCACCGTCGGCGTCCTCGAGCCCGGCATCGAGAAGGTCGAGGACTACCTCGGCATCGACAACCTCTACGAGTCGGCGAACACGCCCCTCATCTCGTTCCTCAACAACTCCATCAAGGCCGACGCCCTCTTCAAGCGCGACAAGGACTACGTCGTCATCAACGGCGAGGTGCTGATCGTCGACGAGCACACCGGCCGCATCCTCAGCGGGCGCCGGTACAACGAGGGCATCCACCAGGCGATCGAGGCCAAGGAGGGCGTCGAGGTCAAGGCCGAGAACCAGACCCTCGCGACCGTGACCCTGCAGAACTACTTCCGCCTCTACAAGAAGCTCTCCGGCATGACGGGAACGGCCGAGACCGAGGCCGCCGAGTTCATGAGCACCTACAAGCTCGGCGTGGTCCCCATCCCGACCAACAAGCCGATGCAGCGCATCGACCAGACCGACCTCGTCTACAAGAACGAGACCGCGAAGTTCGAGCAGGTCGCCGAGGACATCGTCGAGCGCCACGAGAAGGGCCAGCCCGTCCTCGTCGGCACGACCAGCGTGGAGAAGAGCGAGTACCTCTCGCGCCTCCTCGCCAAGCGCGGGGTCAAGCACGAGGTGCTCAACGCCAAGAACCACGCACGGGAGGCGGCGATCGTCGCCCAGGCCGGTCGCTTCGGCTCGGTGACCGTCGCGACGAACATGGCCGGTCGAGGCACCGACATCATGCTCGGCGGCAACGCCGAGTTCCTCGCCGTGGCCGAGATGAACTCGAAGGGCCTCAGCCCCTCGGACACCCCCGACGAGTACGAGGCCGCCTGGGACGACGTCTTCGCCGCCAAGAAGGCCGACGTCGCCGTCGAGGCGGAGAAGGTCATCGAGGCCGGGGGGCTCTACGTCCTCGGCACCGAGCGCCACGAGTCCCGCCGCATCGACAACCAGCTGCGAGGTCGCAGCGGTCGTCAGGGCGACCCCGGCGAGAGCCGCTTCTACCTGTCGCTGACCGACGACCTGATGCGCCTGTTCAACTCCGGGGCGGCCGAGTCGCTCATGGGACGCGGCAACGTGCCCGACGACCTCGCCATCGAGAACAAGATCGTCGGCCGTGCCATCCGCTCGGCGCAGTCGCAGGTCGAGTCGCGCAACGCCGAGATCCGCAAGAACGTGCTCAAGTACGACGACGTCCTCAACCGCCAGCGCGAGGCGATCTACGGCGACCGCCGTCACATCCTCGAGGGCGACGACCTGCAGGACCGCTCGCAGCGGTTCCTCGAGGACGTCGTGAACGAGGTCATCGACCAGCACACCGGCGAGGGCAGCCCCGACGACTGGGATCTCGACGCGCTCTGGACCGAGCTCCGCACCCTCTGGCCCGTGTCGATCACCATCGACGAGGTCATCACCGAGGCCGGGTCCAAGGGCAAGGCCACCCGTGACTTCCTCGGCCAGGAGCTGCTCTCCGACGCCAAGGTCGCCTACGCCGCCCGCGAGGAGGCCCTCGGCGAGCCGGCCATGCGCGAGCTCGAGCGCCGCGTCGTGCTGTCGGTCATCGACCGTCGTTGGCGCGACCACCTCTACGAGATGGACTACCTCAAGGACGGCATCGGCCTCCGGGCCATGGCCCAGCGCGACCCGCTGGTCGAGTACCAGCGTGAGGGCTTCGCGCTGTTCCAGAGCATGATGGGCCAGATCCGCGAGGAGTCGGTCGGGTTCCTGTTCAACCTCGAGGTCGAGGTCCAGTCGCAGGTGGGCGCGGCCGAGACCCCGGTCATCGCGGCCAAGGGGCTCGACGGCGAGAAGCAGCAGCCGAAGCTCGAGTACTCGGCCCCGAACATCGCCGGCGAGGTCGAGGTGCGCGACCAGCGCGGCCGTCTCGAGCAGGCGGCGACCGCCAAGGCCCAGAAGGCCCAGGACGACGCCGAGCGCGGCGACGACGAGCCCGAGGTCGCCGCGGCACAGGCCACGACGCCGACCAAGCCGGCGGGGCGCGGCGCCTTCGGGCAGTCGACGGGCGGCGCGCCCGTGAACCGGGCCGAGCGACGGGCTGCCGGCAAGAAGAACGGCTGACGCACAGCACGACACGACGACGACGGGCCGTCCACCTCGGTGGGCGGCCCGTCGTCGTCCTGGTGTCGGGCCCGGGCGTCGCGAGCGACCCGCTCAGAGGATGTGCAGGGCGCTCGCCTGCCACCGCGTGCCGACGACCTCGAGGCGCACGGCGACCGCACGGGCCCGGCCGCGACCGTGGACGACGACGACCGCCTCGACGACGCCCGGCACCGGGCGGGCGATCTTCACCGTGCTGATGCGGAGCACCGGCCGGATCGGCCTCGCGGTGACGACGTTGCGGGCGCGGGTCGCCACCTGCACCCGGGCGCTGAGCACGGCGTGCACCTCGGTCGACACCCAGCGCGTGAGCTGCTGGAGGTCGCGTGCCCCGGCGAGGACCTCGAGCACCGACCGGGCCAGGCCCTCGGCGGCCTTGGCGGGGTCGAGCGCGGGCTCGGGCGGCGACGACGGCCGGGGGACGGGCGCGGGGTCGTCGGGCACGGGCGCACCGACGAGGACGAGCTGCGGCTGGCGGCGCGGACGGTCGGCGGCCGGGGCGGGGCGTGCGCCGTGCCCTTCGGGGTCGCGGGGCTCGGACGGGGTCGCTCGGGCGAGTGAGGGAGTCATGCTGCTCGGACTTCCGTGAGGGAACGTGGTGAATCCAACATATGACATGCTCAGACTTGTCTGTGGGTCGCTGATCGGTCTGTGGACAAGTCGGGTCCCGGGGGAGGGCGCCGGGGGTCGTCCGGCGGCGTCAGGGGGCCGACCTAGACTGGGCGCGTGTCGACGCTCAGTGATCTCGTTCTCGCCCAGGGCCGCTCCAGCGAGGCGGACGTCGAGTGGCTCCACCTCCTCGTCGGAGACTGGCAGCTCCTCGCCGACCTCGCCTTCGCCGACATGGTCCTCTGGGTCCCGACCGACTCGGGCAGCTACGTGGCCGTCGCGCACGCGCGCCCGTCCAGCTCGGCCACCCTCTTCTACCGCGACTTCGTCGGCCAGGAGGTGCGCGCCGAGTGGCGCTCGCAGATCCAGCAGGCCTTCGAGACGACGCGCATCGTCGACTCCGCGGCGCCCGACTGGTACGAAGAGACCCCGACGCGCGTCCGGGCCGTCCCGGTGCTCCGTCGCCTCGGGGCCAACAGCCCCGACGTCACCGCGTCGCCGATCGCCGTCATCACGCGGCACACGAACCTCAGCGAGGCGCGCACGCCCAGCCGCCAAGAACTCACCTTCAACCAGTGCAGCAACGACCTGTTCTCGATGATCGCCGCGGGCGACTTCCCCGACCTCGGGGCCCCGACCGGGCCCCGGCGTGGGGCCCCGCGCGCCTCCGACGGCCTGCTGAGGCTCGACGTCGACGGCACGGTCACCTTCGCCAGCCCGAACGGCCTCTCGGCGTTCAACCGCATGGGCTTCGCCGGCGAGCTCGAGGGCGAGTCGCTGGCCGAGGTCACCACCGGCCTCCTGCAGGGCAAGCTCGTCATCGACGAGTCCCTCCCGCTCGTCGTCACGGGCCGCGCGCCCTGGCGCACCGACATCGAGGCGCGCGGCGTGACCGTCTCCCTCCGCGCCATCCCCCTGCGCGACCGGGGCGAGCGCGTCGGGGCCGTCGTGCTCTGCCGCGACGTCACCGAGCTCCGGCACCAGGAGCGCGAGCTCATCACGAAGGACGCGACGATCCGCGAGATCCACCACCGGGTCAAGAACAACCTGCAGACGGTCGCCTCCCTGCTGCGCATCCAGGCGCGACGCACCCACACCGACGTCGCCCGCGAGGCGCTGACCCAGGCCATGCGCCGTGTGGCCTCGATCGCGGTCGTGCACGACACCCTCTCCGAGGGCCTCAGCCAGAACGTCGACTTCGACACCGTCTTCGACCGGGTGCTCATGCTCATCACCGAGGTCGCGTCGAGCCACGCGACCACCGTCCGCCCGACGATGACCGGCAGCTTCGGCGCGCTGCCGAGCGAGTACGCCACCCCGCTCGCCCTCGCGCTCACCGAGCTGGTGACCAACGCCGTCGAGCACGGGCTCGACGGCCGCGACGGCGTGGTCGAGATCTCGGCCGAGCGCGACGACGAGCAGCTCACCGTCAAGGTGCGCGACGACGGCGTCGGGCTGCCCGAGGGCAAGGTCGGCTCGGGGCTCGGCACCCAGATCGTCCGCACCCTCATCCAGGGCGAGCTCGGCGGCACCATCGACTGGCACACCCTGGTCGGCAACGGCACCGAGGTCACCATCGAGATCCCGTTCCGCTGGCTCACCCAGGCCTGATCGCTGCGGTGGCCACCGGCGGGGGCGGTGGCCGGGCAGGGGCGGCCGACGCGTCGGTCGCCTGAACGACGACGAGGCCGGCTCCCGAAGGAGACCGGCCTCGTCGAGAGGTCCTGGTGACGCCTAGCTGGCGCGACGAGCGCGAGCGGCGCGGCGCTTGAGCGCGCGGCGCTCGTCCTCGCTGAGGCCGCCCCACACGCCCGAGTCCTGGCTGGTCTCGAGGGCGTACTGCAGGCAGGTCTCGGTCACCGTGCACCGACCGCAGACGGTCTTGGCCTTGTCGATCTGGTCGACAGCGGGGCCCGTGTTGCCGACAGGGAAGAACAGCTCCGGGTCAGCGGTCAGGCAGGCGGCTTTGTCACGCCAATCCATCGATGGGTACTCCTTAGGATGCTGAACCGGGCACAGCGAAGCGCCAGGTTCCGGATGGGGGGAAGAAAGCCAGAAGACTTCGAATCATTGGGAGGCGCGCACCACGACGTACGCGTCACTTCGACCTCGAATATGGTCGCATACTGGAACCGCCAGATCAAGGATTCCCAGAGAGGATCGAGCGTGACCGGACAGCACGGAGAGCCCCCCGTGGCGGCGACCGATCGGTCTGCCTCCGGGCGTCGGCCCGCCCTGTACTGGCTGCTCGTCCTGCTGCTCGCCGCCGAGGCGACGCTGCTCGCCGTGGCCACGGCCTACCTGCTCGTCGAGATCCTCACGGTCCGTCCCGACTCCTACGCCTCGGCCGCCGCGATCCTCGTCCTCACGCTCATCGCGACCGTGTGGCTCGGGGCCATCGTCGTCGGCGCGCTGCGCGGCCGCGGCTGGATCCGGGGCGCCGCGATCGTCTGGCAGGTGCTGCAGATCGCGGTCGGCGTCGGCAGCCTCCAGGGCACCTTCGCCAACCCGTCCGTCGGCCTCTGGCTCATCGTGCCCGCCGTGCTCGTCGTCGTCCTGCTGCTCGTCCCGAGCGTCGTCGCCGTCACCTCGGCCCGCGACGACGCCCCGCCCCGCACCTACTGACGAGGCAGGGCGGGGCGTCCACCCGCCGGGTCAGTCCAGGCCCAGCTTCTTCCGCAGCGAGGCCACGTGGCCCGTCGCCTTGACGTTGTACAGCGGCAGCTCGACCGCACCCGACTCGTCGAGCACGAACGTCGAACGGATCGTCCCCGTCACGACCCGCCCGTAGTTGTTCTTCTCGCCCCAGGCGCCGTACGCCTCGTGCACCGTCAGCTCAGGGTCGGACAGCAGCGGGAAGTTCAGGCCCTGCTCGTCCTTGAACCGGCGCAGCGCCTCCGGGGCGTCCTTCGACACCCCCAGCACCTGGTAGCCCGACGACGCCAACGAGTTGATGTTGTCCCGGAAGTCGCACGCCTGCGTCGTGCAGCCCGGCGTCGACGCCGCCGGGTAGAAGTACACGATCACCCTGCGGCCCGCGAAGTCCGACAACGACACCGGGCTGCCCGACTCGTCGTCGAGGGTGAACGCAGGCGCCGCGGCGCCCTTCTCGAGCTTCGTGGACATGGTGCTCCGATCTCGCCGCGCACAGGCGGCCGGTGGTTCTCAGGGGGTCGGATCTCATGCTAGAGTCATTCCTCGTTGCGGCACCGCCCGCAGCGCGCACCTCTAGCTCAATTGGCAGAGCAACTGACTCTTAATCAGTGGGTTCTCGGTTCAAGTCCGAGGGGGTGCACGAACGAATTCATCCCCCGTGCTCGAAGCTTCGCTTCTTCGCGGGGGATTCGTTCTTCGAGCCGTTCGTCGCCTCCGGCGACGTGCGGCTCTCGTCGTTCGGGGCTGGGGTGCGGGCCCGCCAGGTGCTGGTCGCTCGTGGGGGCGACGCTTCGCTGGCCCGGTCGGGCGACGCTTCGCTGGCCCCCTTCGGCGACGGTGGGGGCGACGCTTCGCTGGCCCGGTCGGGCGACGCTTCGCTGGCCCGGTGGGGGCGGCGCTTCGCTGGCCCCGGTGGGGCGGCGGTTCGCTGGCCCCTTCGGCGATGAGGGGTGCTGGGGGGCGGGGCTTAGGGTGGGCGCATGGGTACGGTGGTGCTGGTCAGGCACGGACGGACGACCGCGAACGCGACCGGGGTGCTGGCAGGGCGCACGCCCGGGGTGCTGCTCGACGAGGTGGGCCGCGGCCAGGCCGCCGCGACCGGAGCCCGGCTGGCCGTCGTTCCGTTCGCCCGCGTCGTCACCTCGCCGCTCGAGCGGTGCCGGGAGACCACCGAGGCGATCGTCGCCCAGCAGGCGGCCGACGCCGCGTTCGACGTCGTCGTCGACGACGCCATCACCGAGTGCGACTACGGCGACTGGCAGGGCCGCCCGCTCTCCGAGCTCTCCGGCGAGGACCTCTGGCAGGTCGTCCAGCGGCAGCCCAGCGCCGTGACGTTCCCCGGAGGCGAGACCATGTCGGGCATGCAGCACCGTGCCGTCAGCGCGATCCGAGCCCACGACGCCGCCGTCGAGCGCGAGCACGGGGCCGGCGCCGTCTGGCTCGCCGTCAGCCACGGCGACGTCGTCAAGTCGGTGCTCGCCGACGCCCTCGGCGTGCACCTCGACCTGTTCCAGCGCATCTCCGTCGGGCCGGCCTCCGTGTCGATCGTCCGCTACGGCACGCACCGCACCGACGTGCTCGCCACCAACACCGACGGAGGCGACCTCAGCTGGCTCCGCGGCTCCGCACCGGTCGCCGACGCCGCCGTCGGGGGAGGCGCGGGCACCGCCTGAGAGGCGCCCCCGGACACCTGCCCCCGCCGCTCGTAGGATGACGACATGGCCACCATCGTCCACGGGTTCGACTGGCCCGACCGCGTCGTCGTCGGCACCGTCGGCCGCCCGGGAGCACGCACCTTCTACCTGCAGGCCCGAGACGGCCGTCGGGTCGTCAGCGTCGCCCTCGAGAAAGAACAGTCCGCCGTGCTCGCCCGCAAGATCGACGAGATCCTCGACGAGGTGCGCAGCGTCGACGGCAACCCCGCCAGCGTGCCCGAGACGACCCCGGTCGAGCTCGTCGACGACGCCCCGCTCGACCAGCCCGTCGAGGCCGAGTTCCGCGTCGGCGCCCTCAGCCTCGGCTGGGACCCGTCGACCTCGCAGGTGGTCGTCGAGGCGTACCCGCTCGTCGACCCCGACGGCGACGACCCCGTCGACGGCTCCGACGACGACGAGCCCGTCGAGATGATGTCGCTGCGGCTGCCCGTCGGCACCGCGCGTGCCTTCGCCGCGCGCACCCTCGAGGTCGTCGGCGCCGGCCGCCCGCTCTGCCCCCTCTGCGGCGCGCCGATGGACCCCGAGGGCCACGTCTGCGCCGGGCCCGGCGACTCCTGGTGACCACGGGGCCCGCGCCCGACCTGGTGACGGGGGAGCTGACGCTCACGGGCCGGGTGACCACCGCCTCCAACGCGACCTTCGTCGGCGAGGTCGACGGCGTGGTCGTCGTCTACAAGCCCGTCGACGGCGAACGCCCGCTCTGGGACTTCCCCGACGGCGACCTCGCGTCGCGTGAGGTCGCCGCCTGGCACGTGTCCGAGGCCCTCGGCTGGGACGTCGTGCCCCGCACCTGGCTGCGCGACGGCCCGCTCGGCCGGGGCATGGTCCAGCTCTGGTGCGACGTCGACCCCGACCAGGACGCGGTCGACCTGCTGCCCTCCGCCGACGTGCCCGACGAGGGCTGGCGCACGGTGCTCGAGGGGCTCGACGAGGACGACGAGCCGGTGGCGCTCGTGCACGAGGACACGACGGCGCTGCGGCGCATGGCGGTCTTCGACGTGCTCGTCAACAACGCCGACCGCAAGGGCGCCCACGTGCTCGCCATGCCGGGCGGGCACCGCCACGGGGTCGACCACGGCCTCACCCTCCACGCCGAGCACAAGCTCCGCACCGTGCTCTGGGGCTGGGCGGGCGAGCCGCTGAGCGCCGACGAGCTCGACGGGGTGGCCCGTGTCGAGCAGCGGCTCACGGGCGACCTCGGCGCGGCGCTCGCCCCGCTCGTCACCGAGGCCGAGCTCACGGCGCTCGCCGCCCGCTGCGAGCGCCTGCGGACGCGGGGCGTGTTCCCCGAGCCCGAGGGGCGGGCGCCCGCCGTGCCGTGGCCGCTCTTCTGACCGCGGACGCGCCTCCTCGGCTCCTGACCCCGACCTAGCTGCGCGGGCCGTCGTCGCGCGGCCGCTGCGACGACGGGTCGCGACCCGTCACCGGGTACGGGCCCGTCATGCCCTCGCGCAGGCGCGCCGCGGCCAGGATGCGGTCGCGCTGCAGGTGCCAGCCGAGCACGAGCAGCGGGATGATGACGACGAGCGACATGACCGTGATCGAGCCGATCGGCCAGTCGACGGCCATCAGCACCACGACCGCGAGCAGGAACGCCAGCGTCAGGTAGCTCGTCACGGGTGCGCCCGGGAGCCGGAACGAGGGCTCCTCGGCCTTGCCCTCCTTCGCCCACCGGCGCAGGCGCATCTGGCAGAGGATGATCGTGCCCCACGCGGTGAGGATGCCGAGCGACGCGATGTTCAGCACGATCTCGAAGGCGGTGGTCGCCCCGACGACGGCGTTGAGCCCGACGCCGAGCAGGGTGATGCTCGCCGTGAGCAGGATGCCGCCGAACGGCACGCCGCCCTTGGACATCTTCGTGGTGAAGGTCGGCGCCGAGCCGTTCATGCCCATCGAGTGCAGCACCCGGCCCGTCGAGTACAGCCCGGCGTTCAGGCTCGACAGCGCGGCGGTGACGACGACGAAGTTCATGATCGAGCCGGCGACCTCGCCGACCTGCGGGTTGCCGATGCTGCTGAAGAACGTGACGAACGGGCTCTGGCCCGCCTCGTACGAGGTGTAGGGCAGCAGCAGCGACAGCAGCACGAGGCTGCCGACGTAGAACACGGCGATGCGGATGATGACGGTGTTGATGGCGCGGGGCACAACCTTCTCGGGGTGCTGCGTCTCGCCGGAGGCGGTGCCGACCAGCTCGATCGCGGCGTAGGCGAAGACCACGCCCTGCACGACGATGACCGCCGGCAGGAGGCCGTTCGGCAGGATGCCCGACGCCGCCACGAGCGACCAGCCGGTCTCGACGGCCTCGCCGCCGCTCGTGACGGGGAACGAGGCCGCCAGCCAGACGACCCCCACCACGAGGAAGACCACGAGGGCCGCCACCTTGATGATGGCGAACCAGAACTCCATCTCGCCGAACACCTTGACCGCGAGCAGGTTCACCGACAGGACGACGGCGAGGGCCACGAGGGCGAGCAGCCAGTCGGGCGCCGAGGTGAACGCGCTCCAGTAGTGCAGGTAGAGCGCCACCGCGGTGACGTCGACGATGGCCGTCATCGCCCAGTTCAGGAAGTACATCCAGCCGGCGGCGTAGGCGGCCTTCTCGCCGAAGAACTCGCGCGCGTACGACACGAACGACCCCGAGGAGGGGCGGTGCAGCACGAGCTCGCCGAGCGCGCGGAGGATGAAGAAGGCGAACACGCCGCACACGGCGAAGACGATCGCGAGGGCCGGGCCCGCCGAGGCGAGACGGCCGCCGGCGCCGAGGAACAACCCGGTGCCGATGGCCCCGCCGATCGCGATCATCTGCAGCTGGCGCGGCTTGAGGCCCTGGTGGAACCCCTCCTGCTCGTGCGAGAAATCCTGGGGGACGTGGTCGGGGGCGGCGCCGCGGCCGCCCTCGTTCGAGGGACTCGTCATGGACCGACCGTAGACCTCTCGGTGCACGATGCGCACCTCCCGTGGCCGGTGCGCGCAGACCGAGGAGGCGCCGGCCCGGCCGTGCAGGCTCTGTAACGATGGCGTCTCGATCGAGAACCCCGCAGGTCCGGGCGACACGCCGTCACGCGGGTCGGCGGCCGGGCCCGGCGAGGGGGTCCCGAGTTGGTCGTCACGTGTCGTCCGCGCTACCGTCGGGGCGACCCGTTAGCTCGGGTCCGTCATCATCAGGACGCGACGTCCGCCGGCTCCCGCCACGGGCCCGGCCGTCGTACGGTCTGGTGGCGCCGGTGCCGGTCCCGTGACCGGCCCAGCAGGGTACGGGTTCGCGAGGCAGACCAGGCACGACGCCGGTCACGCGCCGCTTGAGCCCGTCCGTCCCGCACGCGCCGTCGACCCGTCCGCCCGACCTGGACGCCGCCGACGGCTCCGGCCCGAGCGGCCGGACGCCCGTGTCGGCGTGCGCATGGAGACATCGTGACCACCAGACCAGCCGTGCGCGCCCGGAACCTGTACAAGGTGTTCGGCCGCCGACCCCAGGACGCCGTGACCCGCCTGGAGGCGGGCGCCACCCGAGCCGAGGCGGCCTCCCTCGGCACCGCCGCCGTCATCGACGCGTCGTTCGACGTGCAGCCGGGCGAGATCTTCGTCGTGATGGGCCTGTCCGGCTCGGGCAAGTCGACGCTCATCCGGATGCTCAACGGCCTGCTCGAGCCCACCGCCGGCTCGGTGGAGATCTCGGGGGCCGACATCTCCGACGTGTCGCCCGCGCGCCTCCGCGAGGTGCGCCGGGCGAGCGTGTCGATGGTGTTCCAGCACTTCGCCCTGCTGCCGCACCGGACCGTGCTCGACAACGTCGCCTACGGACTCGAGGTGCAGGGCGTCGGCAAGGCGGACCGCCTCGCGAAGGCCCGCGAGATGACGGCCGTCGTCGGCCTCGGGGGCTGGGAGGACAAGCTGCCGTCCGAGCTGTCGGGCGGCATGCAGCAGCGCGTCGGCCTCGCCCGCGCCCTCGCCGCCGAGACGGACATCCTGCTGATGGACGAGGCGTTCAGCGCGCTCGACCCGCTCATCCGCCGGGAGATGCAGGAGCAGCTGCTCGAGCTGCAGGCGACGCTCGGCAAGACGATCGTCTTCATCACGCACGACCTCAACGAGGCGATGTTCCTCGGCGACCGGATCGCCGTCATGCGCGACGGCCGCATCGTGCAGATCGGCACGCCGGAGGAGATCCTCACGGATCCCGCCAACGACTACGTCGCCCAGTTCGTGCAGGACGTCGACCGCGCCCGCGTGCTCACCGCGGCGAGCGTGATGGAGCCCGCCCGCGCCGTCGTGCAGCTGACGGCCGGCCCGCGAGGCGCCCTGCGCACCTTGCGCGACCTGCAGACCGCGGCGCTGTTCGTGCTCGGCCGCGACCGCACCCTGCTCGGCTGGGTGAGCGACCGCCACGTCATGCGCCAGGTGAAGACGGCCGACACGGACCTCGCGTCGATCGTCGACGCGGAGTTCGCCAAGGTGGGCCCCGACGCCGCCCTCGTCGACCTCTTCGAGCTGGCGGTCGAGAGCCCGCTGCCCATCGCCGTCGTCGACGACCGGGACCGCCTCGTCGGCGTCGTCCCGCGCGTCACGCTCCTCGCCGCGCTCGGCGGGGTCGACACGTCGACCTCGCCGGTGCCCGTGCTCGAGCCCGTCACCCGGTACTCCGAGAGCGAGCTCGACGAGACGCTCGCCGCGCCTGCCGGGGTCCCGACCGCCACCACCGAGGGAGCCCTCCGATGAACGAGTACCTGCGCATCCCGTTCGGCGACGCGGTCGCCGTCGTCGTCGACTGGGTCACCACCCACCTCGGCGGCTTCTTCTCCGTCGTCCGCGCGATCGTGACCTTCTTCTACGAGTGGGTCGAGTACTTCCTCAGCGCGCCTCCCTTCTGGGCGGTCGTCGTCGTGGTCGCGGCCCTGGCCTTCGTCGCGAAGGGCTGGAAGTTCGGCCTCGGCACGGCGGTCGGCCTGCTGTTCATCGGCACCCTCGGGCAGTGGGAGAACGCCATGTCGACCCTCGCCCTGGTGCTCGTCGCCGGCGCCGTGGCCATCGTGCTCAGCATCCCGCTCGGTGTGCTCGCCGCGAAGTCGTCGCTGGCCTCTCAGATCATCCGGCCCGTGCTCGACTTCATGCAGACGACGCCCGCCTTCGTCTACCTGATCCCGGCGCTGCTGCTGTTCCGCATCGGCGTCGTCCCCGGCATCGTCGCGACCGTCGTGTTCGCGATGGCCCCCGGCGTCCGCCTGACCGAGCTCGGCATCCGCGGCGTCGACACGGAGGTGGTGGAGGCGGGCCACGCGTTCGGCTCGTCGCCGTGGCGCATCCTCCGCCAGATCCAGCTGCCGCTCGCGAAGCCGAGCATCATGGCGGGCGTCAACCAGGTCATCATGCTGTCGCTCTCGATGGTCGTGATCGCAGGCATGGTCGGTGCGGGCGGGCTCGGCGGCGACATCGTCGCGAGCCTCAACCGGATCGACATCGCGCTCGGGGCGGAGGCCGGCGTCTCCGTGGTCGTGCTCGCCATCATCCTCGACCGGATGACGGCCGCCCTCGGCGCAGACCGCCGGGCACGGCGACGCCCGGTCCGCGGCGCCGCCGGCCGGGACGACGCTCCCCCGCCGACGCCGAGCACCCAGGAGGCGCGCACCGCCGACGCCGAGCGGCCCGTCCCCGTGGGCGCCGGCGCGTGAGCCCGCGGCCCCTCGGCCCCCGCACGGCCGCCACCAGCAGCAGCACCTCGAACTCACCCATCGTCCCCGGAAGGACACCCATGAAGAAGCGCACCATCGCCGCCTCCCTCGCCCTCGGCACCACCGCCGTCCTCGGCCTCGCGGCCTGCTCGCCCCCCGGCAGCTCGTCGTCGGCCGAGACCCTCGACAACGGCGACCAGGGGGTCGTCGAGCTCGCCGTCTTCAACGGCTGGGACGAGGGCATCGCCGCCTCCTGGCTCTGGAAGTCGGTGCTCGAGGACGAGGGGTACACGGTCAACCTGCAGATGGCCGACGTCGCCCCCGTCTACTCGGGCCTCACCACCGACGACTACGACGTCGTGCTCGACACCTGGCT
The DNA here is from genome assembly GCF_011761235.1 of Frigoribacterium faeni. GTDB lineage: Bacteria > Actinomycetota > Actinomycetes > Actinomycetales > Microbacteriaceae > Frigoribacterium > Frigoribacterium faeni_A. The sequence continues at coordinate 695,753 of NZ_JAAOYW010000001.1, read as the reverse complement.
GCCGACCACCCACGCGGACTACGTCGAGGAGTACGGCGACGACCTCACCGACCTCGGCGCCTGGAACGAGGACGCGAAGCTCGCCGTCGCCGTGAACGCCGACGCCCCGATCGACTCGATCGAGGAGCTGAACGCGAACGCCGACCTCTTCGGCGGCTCGATCGTCGGCATCGAGCCCGGTGCCGGCCTGACGACGGCCGTGCAGGACGCGACCATCCCCGGCTACGGCATCGACGCCCTCGAGCTGCAGACGTCGTCCACCGCCGCCATGCTCACCGAGCTGAAGAGCGCGACCGAGGCCGGCGAGGACATCGCCGTGACGCTGTGGAGCCCGCACTGGGCCTACGACGCGTTCCCGATCAAGGACCTCGCCGACCCGAAGGGCACCCTGGGCGACGCCGAGGGCATCCACTCGTTCGGCGGCAAGAGCTTCACGACGGACTTCCCGCAGCTGACCGAGTGGCTCGAGGCTTTCGAGATGGACACCGAGACGCTCTCGTCGCTCGAGAACGCCATGTTCAACAGCGGCGTCGACGGCAGCGACTACACCGAGGTCGTCGACGCGTGGATCGCCGACAACCAGGACTACGTGGACGGCCTCACCCGCTGACCCGCGCCCCTGTGTCCCGCCTGCCGCGGGCGCTGTCTCGCCCCGTCCGGCTCTGCCGGGCGGGGCGTCCGCGTACCCCGACGCAGGCGTCCCCACAGTCAGACCACCGGGGACGCACGGCGGAGCCCCAGGAGAAGACAGGGGAGGCGCGGGTACCGTCAATCTCGCATGTCCCCCACGAAAGGCACCACCCCGTGACCACGATCGCCCTCGAGCCCCTCCGCCGCAGCACGCGCATCACCACTCGTGTCGTCTCGGCCGGACTCGTCCAGGTCTCGACGCCCGACCGGGTGCTCGGTCACGTCCGCGACGAGGGCGGCGTGCACGTCGCGATCAAGGGCCCGAACCCCGCCTGGGGCGACGAGGTCGGTCGCTACGCCACGCAGGGCATGGCGCTCGAGGCGCTGCGCCTCCGCAAGCGCTCCGTCTGAGCGAGCACCCCGTCTGACCGGGCGCCCGTCTGAGCCGGCGTCACCCGCCCACGCCGGCGAAGAACGACGTGAGCTCCCGGTCGATCCGGGCCCGCGCCTCCTCGTCGTCGATGGTCGGCCGGCCGTCGCCCGGCTGCTCTCCGTAGCTGCCGAACTGGGCGTGGGCGAGGCCGGGGATCTCGACGACCGTCGCGTCCGCCGGCAGCATGTCGCGGTGCCGCTCGAGGTCGGCGGGCGTGCTCAGGCCGTCCTCGCCGCCGCCGAGGCTCAGCACCGGCAGGTCGTCGCGACCGGAGAGGTCGGTCGTCGCGCAGTACGAGCCGAAGAGCACGAGGCCGTCGACGGCAGGGTCGTCCGCGGCGTAGCGACAGGCACGCACCCCGCCGAGGGAGTGCCCGCCGACGGCCCAGGTCGTCACCTCGGGCGCGAGGTCGGTGAAGTGGTCGAGCGGACGCGGGTCGAGGATCCCGAAGCCGAGCACCGGGCGCTCGACGACGACCGTCACGCCGGTCGCGACGAGCCCGGCGAGCACCTGCTCGTACGCCTGAGGGTCGACGCGCGCGCCGGCCACGAAGACGAGGCCCTGGTCGAGGGCCACGGTCCGTGCCGGCCGCATGACCACGACGTCGGGCCGGTCGACGACGGCGACCCGGGGATCGTCCGCGACGGCGGCGAGCGAGGAGGCGGTGGCCGCCATGGGCGTCTTCGCCCACGTGAAGAAGCCGGTCGCGGCCAGCACCACGACGGCGAAGAGGCCGAGGGCGACGCCCTTCAGCACCCGACGCGTGCGGCTGCGGGGCGACGCCCGGCGTCGGGCAGGTGACGCGGACGTGGCGTCGTCGTGACGGGAACCTGTGGATCGACTCACGGTCCCAGTCTGACGCCGCCGGGGCCGGACGCGCGTGCACCTCGTGCGACAGGGTGGACGGATGCCCTGGATCCAGTTGCTCGTCTCGGTCGCCGCGGCGGTCCTGCTCACCTTCGTCGTCTCGGCCGTGGTCGGCCTCGTCGTCGGCATCGTCGCCAAGAGGAAGGACTGGGCGAAGGCGCTCGTCGAGCGCATGCGCCGCCCGTTCCGGTGGACGCTGCTCGTCGTGCTCCTCACGATCGCGCTCCGCACCTCCCTGCCTGCCCTGCTCGGCTCGCCGTGGGCGGGTGAAGAAGCGGTCTCGCAGCTGTTCCGGTGTGCCGTCATCGTCGTCGTCGCCTGGTTCGTCGGCGCCCTCGCGCTCTTCTTCGAGGACCTGGGGCTCGCCCGCTACCGGGTCGACACCGCCGACAACCGCGTGGCGAGGCGCGTGCGCACGCAGGTGCTGATCCTGCGCCGCCTGACGATGGTCGTCGTCGTGGTCATCGCCGCCGGGGCCGTCCTGCTCGGGTTCCCCGGCGTCGAGGCGGTGGGGGCGAGCGTGCTCGCGAGCGCCGGCCTCGTCTCCGTCGTGGCGGGCCTCGCCGCGCAGTCGACCCTCGCCAACGTGTTCGCCGGGATCCAGCTCGCCTTCAGCGACGCCATCCGCATCGACGACGTCGTGGTGGTGGAGGGCCAGTGGGGCCTGATCGAGGAGATCACGCTGTCGTACGTCGTCGTGCACATCTGGGACGACCGCCGTCTCGTGCTGCCCTCGACCTACTTCACCACCACGCCGTTCGAGAACTGGACCCGCCGCAACAGCGAGCTGCTGGGCGCGGTCGAGCTCGACCTCGACTGGCGCGTCGACCCGGGCGCGATGCGCGCCGAGCTCGACCGGATCCTCGCCGGCACCGACCTGTGGGACCGGCGCACGAAGGTGCTGCAGGTCACGGACGCCACCGGGGGATGGGTCCGCGTGCGCGTGCTGGTCACGGCGAAGGACGCCGGCACGCTCTTCGACCTGCGCTGCCTGGTGCGCGAGGACCTGGTCTCGTGGCTGCACCGCGTCTCGCCCCAGGCCGTGCCCCGCACGCGGGTGCAGACGGTCGAGGCCGAGCCCGAGACGCGTCGCCCCGCCCGCTCGACGTCGGACTCGGGCGGCCTCTTCTCGGGCGAGAACGCCGGGTCGGAGCGCACGCAGCTGTTCACGCAGGCCATCCCGATCCAGCGCGACGCCGCGCCCGAGCCGCGGCCCTACGCGGCGACGATGGGCGCCGAGCACGAGAGCGACCCCCGCGTCGACGAGGGCTTCGACGGCGGACGGGGCGGTGGAGGCGACCGCTGAGCCCTGCTCGTCGGACCGTGCCCGGTGCCGTCGCCCTCACCGGCACGGGCCCCGGCAGACGAAGGAGGCGCGCCCCCTGTCCGGGGACGCGCCTCCTTCGTGCCGGCCGCCGGCCCGGAGGCCGACGAGGGGACCGCGGTCAGTCGTCCTGGTTCGCGGCCTCGACGACGTTGCCGACCGCGATCGCGGTCGTCGCCGCCCACGCGACGGCGGTGAGCAGCAGTCGCCAGTCGCGGGGCCCCGCGCTGAGGCTCTTGAGCAGGCTGACGCCCGAGAAGAGCGAGCTGATGATCGCTCCGTTGAAAAGGAATTTGCGCACGGTTCTCTCCTGGTGATCGGTGGCTCCACCGTACTCGCCAGGCCGCTCCGCGCACCGGCACGGGAGAGTGCAGACCGTGCAGGCCGAGCGGTCGTAGGGTGAGCTGCCCGGCTCGCCCGGTCCGGGCTCGTCGGCCGGAGGAGACCTGGTGCGCACTGCCGTGCTCGGAGCAGCGTTGCTCGTCGTCGGGGCGGTCGCCCTGCTGGCCGGGGTGCTCACCCTCGACGAGCTCGGAGCCCTCGTCGAGCGCGTCGCGCCCGTGCTCGGCTTCGTCGTCGCGCTGACCGTCGTGTCCGAGCTCGCGGCCGAGGCCGGCCTGTTCTCGTGGCTGGCAGGGTTCGCGGCGCGGGCGGCCCGGGGGCGCGTCGTCGTGCTCTGGGCCTTCGTGGTGGTGCTCGCGCTCGGCTGCACCGTGTTCCTCTCGCTCGACACGACGGCCGTGCTCCTCACGCCGGTGGTCGTGCTCGTCGCCCGCCGGGTCGGGCTGCCGCCCATGCCCTTCGCGCTGACCACGGTGTGGCTCGCCAACTGCGGCTCGATGCTGCTGCCGGTCTCGAACCTCACCAACCTGCTGGCGCTGGACGCCCTCGGGTCGCCGTCGCCCGCCTCCTTCGCCGCCCTCGTCGCGCCGGCCGCCGTCGTCGCGGCCGTCGTGCCCGTCGCCGCCGTCGGGCTCCGCTACCGCCGCGAGCTGAGCGGTCGGTTCGAGGCGCCGGCGCGCGAGGAGGCCGGCGACCGGGTGCTCTTCGTCGTGGCGGCGGCGGCCGTCGCCCTGCTCGTGCCGGCGCTCGTCAGCGGCGTCGAGGTGTGGATCCCCGCCGCCGTCGCAGCCCTCGTGCTCGTCGTCGCCACCGCGGTGCGCCGACCGTCGACGCTGCGGCTCGGTCTCGTGCCGTGGGGCACGATCGTGTTCGCGAGCGGCCTGTTCGTCGTGGTCGAGGCGGCCCACTCGCTGGGCCTGGCCGACGCGCTCGCCGTGCTCGTCGGCTCGGGCGACGGGCTGCCCGACCTGCTGCGCCTCGCCGCCGGCAGCGCCGCCGCCGCCAACGTCGCGAACAACCTGCCGGCCTACCTCGCCCTCGAGCCGGTCGCCGGGTCGCCGCTGCGGCTGGTCGCCGTGCTGGTCGGCGTCAACGTCGGCTGCCTCGTCGCGCCCTGGGCGTCGCTCGCCACGCTGCTCTGGCACGGCCGGCTGACGTCGATGGGCGTCGAGGTGCGCTGGGGCCGGGTCGTGCTCGGCGGCCTCGGCGTGGCCGTCGTCGCCGTGCCCCTGGCCGTCGTCGCGACGGTGCTCGTCGCGGCCTAGCGGCCGGGCGCCCGGAGGCGGGCCGTCGCACCCTCGCCGGACGGGGTCGCGCCCTCCGGGGCGAGGGCCGCACGGGCGTGGGACAGGGTGCGGCGCAGCAGGCCGGCCAGCGCCTCCTCGTCCGTCCCTCGCCCGGGAGCGCGCACCTCGGCGACGACGGAGCCCGACCAGCCCGAGCCCGCCAGGTGGGCGAGCACCTCGCGCACGGGCTGGTCGCCCGTGCCCGGCTCGAGGTGCTGGTCGACCAGGCCGCCGGGCCTCGGCGACACGACGCCGTCGCAGAGGTGCACGTGCCGCAGCCGCGGGCCGAGCGCGAGGGCCAGTTCGAGGGCGTCCCGCCCGGCGACGGCGGCGTGCGAGAAGTCGAGCACGGCGGCGTCCACGTCGAGGTCGACGGGGTCGTGGCCGGGGGAGTAGACGTCCGCGACGAGCGGGCCGACGCGCCAGGGGAACATGTTCTCGACGGCGACCTCGACGCCCGTGCGGACGGACACCTCGCGCACCAGGTCGAGGAACCGGGCGGCGTGCCGCACCTGCCAGCGGAACGGCGGGTGCACGACGACGGTCGGCGCGCCGAGGTCGGCCGCGAGCTCCGCTGAGCGACGCAGCTTCTCGCCCTGGTCGCGGCCCAGGGCGAAGTGGGCCAGCGGCAGCACCGGCGCGTGCACCGACACCACCGGCAGCCCCCAGCGAGCCGAGGAGGCGCGGAGCAGCCGGGCGTCGCGGCTCGCCCGGTCGGCGGTCACCATCACCTCGACGCCGTCGTAGCCGGTCGTCCGCGCGAGGCGGAAGGCCTCGTCGACGGGGAGGGGGAAGACGCAGGACGTGCTCGTTCCGACCGTGATCACGCGGCCAGGCTACGACCGGGCCGGCGCCGGGGGAGCCGGTCGGGCGTGAACGTCGCGCGAACGGCCGGCGAACGCCGTCGGGCCGCCGCGCACCGCGCCTCCTACAGCCAGTCCCGCTTGCGGAACTGCCACCAGAGCACGCCGCCCACCGCGACGATGAGCACGCACGACGTGACGAACCCGCCGACCGTGCCGTTGCCGGGGTAGGGGACGTTCTGGCCGTAGAAGCCGGTGATGGCGGTCGGCACGGCGATGATGGCCGCCCAGCTCGTCACCTTCTTCATGATCGAGTTCATCCGGTTCGACTGCAGGTTGAGGTTCGTGTCGAGGACGGTCGACACCAGGTCGCGCAGCGAGTCGTTCTGCTCGGCCACGCGGATCACGTGGTCGTGCACGTCCTGGAAGTACGGCTGCATCACGGGGTCGAGGTCGTGCAGGTCGCGGCGCAGCAGCGTCGTGAGCACCTCGCGCATGGGGGAGGCGACCCGGCGCAGCCGCACGAGGCTCTTCCGCAGCGCGAAGGAGCGCTTCTGCACGTCCAGGGTCCGCGGCGTCGGGTCGAAGAGGTCGTCGGCGATGCCCTCGATCTCGTCGTCGAGGGCGTCGACGGCGGCGAAGTGCCGGTCGACGACGACGTCGAGCACGGCCCAGAGCAGGAACGAGGCCCCGTGCGCCGCGAGGTCGGGGCTCTGGTCGAAGGCCCGCTCGAGACGCGAGGCGTCGAACTCCGGGTGGTGGACCGTGACGAGGGCCCTGGCCGTGAGGAACGCCTTGACCTCGCTCGTGGTCAGCTCGCCCGAGGCGGCGTCGAACGACACGTCGTAGAGGGCCGTGAAGAGGTGGTTCTCGTAGCGGTCGACCTTCGGCCGCTGGCCGTCCTGCAGGGCGTCCTCGACGGCGAGCTCGTGCAGCCCCAGCTCGTCCTCGAGCTCGGCGAGGTCCGCGTCGGTCGGGTCGGTGAGGTCGACCCACACGGTGCACCCGTCGGACGCGAGGTGGTCGCTGACGTCGGCGAGCGGGAACCCCTGCGCCACCAGCCGTCCCTCGCGGTAGGCCCGGGTCTGCGTCGGGGTGCGGGTGGCGGTCGGGGCCTGGCTCATGGGGGCATGCTATCCACGTGACCCCGCACGTGAAGCAGCGCGCCGACGCCCCCGACGGGTTCTTCGAGGCCGAGGCCGCCGGCCTCGCCTGGCTGGCCGAGGCGACGCCTCGCGGCGGTGCCCGCGTCGTGCGCGTGGAGTCAGTCGGCCCGCGGCGCATCGTCCTCGAGGCCGTGCCCGGCACACGCCCCACGCCCGGTGCCGCGCGGCGGTTCGGCGAGGCGCTCGCTGAGACCCACGCGACCGGCGCGGACGCGTTCGGGGCGCCTCCCACGGGCTGGCACGGCCCCGTCTTCATCGGCCGTCGACGCCAGGCGTGCACCCCCGAGCCCCGCTGGGGCGCCTTCTACGCCGCCCAGCGGGTGCTGCCCTTCGCGCGCCTCGCCGTCGAGGCCGGGTCGCTGACCGGCGCCGAGCTCGCGGTCGTCGAGCGGGCCTGCGAGCTCGTCGCCGGCGGCGCGCTCGACGACGACCGGCCGCCCGCCCGCCTGCACGGCGACCTCTGGAGCGGCAACGTGCTCTTCGGCCCCGAGGGCGTCGTGCTCATCGACCCGGCGGCGCACGGCGGACACCCCGAGACCGACCTCGCCATGCTGCAGCTGTTCGGCTGCCCGTTCCTCGAAGAGGTGCTGGCCGGCTACCAGCAGCGCTCGCCCCTGCGCGACGGCTGGCAGGACCGCGTCCCCCTGCACCAGCTGCACCCCCTCGCCGTGCACGCCGCCGGGCACGGGCGCGCCTACGGCACGGCGCTCGCCGACGCGGCGGCCCGGGTGCTGCACCTGGCCTGAGGTCGCGGCCGTGCCCCCGGGGCGGCGCGGGCCGGCCCGGGCCGGGGGACAGCTCCCGCCGGGGCCGTGACGGGCGCGCTGATAATCTGGGCGTCCCCCGTCTCCGCGGGGGCGAACGGAGCTGATCACCCGCCATGCCTGACACCGCTGACCGCTACGGATTCGTCGTCGTCTCCAACCGCCTGCCCGTCGACCGCGTCGTCGCCGACGACGGCTCGGCCTCGTGGCAGCACTCGCCCGGCGGCCTCGTGACCGCCCTCGAGCCGGTCATGAAGGCCAACGACGGCGCGTGGGTCGGCTGGGCCGGGCAGCCCGACCTCGAGTTCGAGCCCTTCGTCGACGAGGGCATCCACATCGTGCCCGTGCCGCTCAGCGCGGAGGAGGTGCAGCGGTACTACGAGGGCTTCAGCAACGACACGCTCTGGCCGCTCTACCACGACGTCATCGCGGCGCCCACCTACCACCGCCTGTGGTGGGAGGCCTACGTGCAGGTCAACCAGCGCTTCGCCGACCGCGCGGCCGAGATCACCGAGCCGGGCGGCACCATCTGGGTGCAGGACTACCAGCTGCAGCTCGTGCCGAAGATGCTCCGCGAGGCCCGCCCCGACGTCACGATCGGCTTCTTCAACCACATCCCGTTCCCGCCGCTCGGCATCTTCTCGCAGCTGCCCTGGCGCCGGCAGATCCTCGAGGGGCTGCTCGGCGCCGACGTCATCGGGTTCCAGCGCGGCGACGACGCCTCGAACTTCTCGCGGGCGGTCCGCCACCTGCTCGGCTACTCGACGACGCGGCCCTGGGTCGAGGTCCCCCTCGACGACGACGCGCCGACCGGGGCGTCGCACGTCTCGCGCCGCGGGGCGAAGGTGCGCCGTGTCCTCGCCAAGCACTTCCCGATCTCCATCGACGCGGCCAGCTACGAAGAGCTGGCGGCCAGGCCCGACATCCAGGCTCGGGCGGCCGAGATCCGGGCCGGCCTCGGCAACCCGAAGACGGTCATGCTCGGCGTCGACCGCCTCGACTACACCAAGGGCATCCGCCACCGCATGAAGGCCTTCGGCGAGCTGCTGGCCGACGGCCGCCTCAGCGTGGAGGACGCCACGCTCGTGCAGGTGGCGAGCCCCAGCCGCGAGCGGGTCGAGACCTACAAGACCCTCCGCGACGAGATCGAGCTGACCGTCGGGCGCATCAACGGCGACTACGCGACGATGAGCCACACGGCGATCAGCTACCACCACCACGGCTACCCGCGAGAAGAGATGGTGGCCCTCTACCTCGCCGCCGACATCATGCTCGTGACCGCGCTGCGCGACGGGATGAACCTCGTCGCGAAAGAGTACGTCGCCGTGCGGCGCGACAACGACGGCGTGCTCGTGCTCAGCGAGTTCGCCGGCGCGGCCGACGAGCTCAAGACGGCGCTGCTCATCAACCCGCACGACATCGGCGGGCTCAAGAACACGATCATGCGGGCCATCGAGATGCCCCGCCGGGACCGCACCACCCGGATGCGCGCCCTCCGCCGGCGGGTGCTCGAGAACGACGTGGCCAGCTGGTCGGCGTCGTTCCTGCAGGCGCTCGAGAACGTACGACCCGGCCAGCAGATCCAGGCCCCCGACGAGGAGGAGGACGCATCGTGACCACGACCGACCCGCAGACGACCGCCCCCGGCGACGACGCCGACGCCCGCGCCCTCTCGGACGCGCTCGGCCGTCTCGCCACGACCCCGCGCCTCCTCGTCGCCCTCGACTTCGACGGCACCCTGGCGCCCGAGGTCGACCAGCCGATGGCGGCCCGACCGCTGCCGGAGTCGAAGGAGGCGATCCGCCGCCTCCTGGCGATGGAGGGCACCTCGGTCGCCCTGGTGTCCGGGCGCGACCTCGCGTCGCTGGACCGCATCAGCGAGATGCCCGACGAGGTGCTGCTCGTGGGCTCGCACGGCATCGAGGTGCGCATCGGCGGCGAGGTCACCTCGCTCACCGACGACGAGCTAGCCCGACGGGCGGTCATCTCCGAGGCCCTGCACACGGCGGCCGACGGCCGCGACGGCGTCTTCGTCGAGGAGAAGCCGGCCGGGCTCGCCCTGCACACGCGGCTCGCCGACGAGGCGACCACGACCGAGGTGCGCGAGGCGGTCCGTCGCCGCCTCTCGGACGAGCCGGGGGTGCACGCCCGCGAGGGCAAGAACGTGCGCGAGTACGCCGTCCGCCCGACCGGCAAGGACGACGGCGTGGCACGGCTGCGCGAGGCCGTGGGCGCCACGGCGGTGCTCTTCGCGGGCGACGACGTCACCGATGAGGACGCGCTGCGCTCGCTCGGCGAGGGCGACGTGGGCGTCCGCGTCGGGCCGGGAGAGACCGCGGCGCACCACCGGGTCGCCGACCCGGCGGCGATCGGGCGGCTGCTCGGCGACCTCGCCGACCTGCGCGAGCACCTCGGCCATGCCTGAGCGGGAATGCGTCCCCCGACCGGCCCGGCCGGCGCACGGGCCTCTCAGGTGACCGCAAGGTAAACTGGCCTCTCCGCCCGACTCCTCGTCGCCGATCAGCCTGAACGACCGACGAACTCGCCAGCCGACGGAGGTGCACCATGATGATCGCTGCTCTCGCGGCCTTCGCGGTCGCCTCGATCGTCGTCGCCGCACTCGGCCGTCGCCTCGGGCCGTCGCTGTTCCTCTGGGCGTCGGCGGTGCCGTTCGCGGCGATGGTCATGACCGCCCTCCAAGGCCCCCAGGTGCTGTCGCAGGGCCAGCTCGTCGAGTCGGTGCCGTGGATCCCGCAGCTCGGCATCACCCTGACCCTGCGCCTCGACGTGCTGTCGTGGGTGCTCGCGCTCGTCGTCACCGGCGTGGGCGGCCTCGTGCTCGTCTACTGCTCGCGGTACTTCGCGGCCGGCGAGAAGAGCCTCGCCCGCTTCGCCGCCGTGCTCGTCGCGTTCGCCGGCGCCATGTACGGCCTCGTCACCAGCGACGACGTCTTCGTGCTCTTCGTCTTCTGGGAGGCGACCAGCGTCTTCTCGTACCTGCTGATCGGCCACTACACGAACAAGCAGGCGAGCCGCGGCGCCGCCCTGCAGGCACTGATCGTCACCACGGCGGGCGGGCTGGCCATGCTGGTCGGGCTCGTCGTCCTCAGCGTGCAGGGGGGCACCTCCTCGATCGAGGCGCTGGTCGCGTCGCCGCCGCAGGGCACGGCGGTGACCGTCGCGGTGATCCTCGTCCTCGTGGGCGCCCTCTCGAAGTCGGCGCTCGTGCCGTTCCACTTCTGGCTGCCCGCGGCCATGGCCGCCCCCACCCCGGTCAGCGCGTACCTGCACGCCGCCGCGATGGTCAAGGCGGGCATCTACCTCGTCGCGCGCTTCGCGCCCGGCTACCACGACTCGCCCGGCTGGCAAGAGGTCGTCGTCACCGTCGGCGTCGTCACCATGCTGCTCGGCGGCTACCGGGCGCTGCGCCAGCACGACCTCAAGCTCGTGCTCGCCTACGGCACCGTCAGCCAGCTGGGCTTCCTGACGATCGTCGCCGGCTACGGCACCCGCGACGCCGGGCTCGCCGCCCTCGCCCTGCTCGTCGCGCACGCCCTGTTCAAGGCCACCCTGTTCCTCGTCGTCGGCGTCGTCGACCACCGCACCGGCACGCGTGACCTGCGCAAGCTCAGCGGCCTGGGGCGGCAGGCGCCCGTGCTGGTCGTCATCACCGTCGTCGCGCTCGCCTCGATGGCGGGGGTGCCGCCGACGTTCGGCTTCGTCGCGAAAGAGGCAGTGCTCTCGGCCCTGCTCGCCGACGCCGAGCACGGCAGCGCCTGGGGCGTCGTCGCCCTGGCGGGCGTCGTCGTCGGGTCGGTGCTCACGACCGCCTACAGCCTGCGGTTCCTCTGGGGGGCGTTCGCCCGCAAGCGCGACGTGGCCCCGGTCGACTTCGTCCGCGAGCACATCGACTTCCTCGCCGCGCCGGCCGTGCTCGCCGTGCTGAGCCTCGGCCTCGGCTTCGCGGCGTCGCCGCTCGACGGCGTCCTCGCGCGGTACGCCGACACCCTGCCCCACGTCGAGGGCGAGCACGGCCCGTACCACCTGGCCCTCTGGCACGGCTTCGAGCCCGCGCTCGGCCTGACGGCGCTGTCGCTCCTGCTGGGCGCCGTGATGTTCTGGCAGCGCGACCGGGTCTCGGCCGTGCAGAAGGCGGCCTCGTTCCTGCCCCGCGCCTCCGACGGCTACGTGCGCATCATGACGGGCATCGACAAGACGGCCTCGCGCACCACCGCGACGACGCAGCGCGGCTCCCTGCCGTTCTACCTCGGCACCATCCTGGTCGTCTTCGTGGTGTCGAGCGTCGTCACCCTGTCGTCCAACCGCAGCTGGCCCGACGCCGCCGTCATCTGGGACTACCCGGCGCAGCTCGCCGTCGGCGGCCTCATGATCGTCGGCGCCGTCGCCGCGGCGCGGTCGAACAAACGGTTCCAGGCGGTCGTGCTGGTCGGCGTGACCGGCTACGGCATGGCGGCGCTGTTCGCGCTGCACGGCGCCCCCGACCTGGCGCTCACGCAGGCGCTGATCGAGACCATCACCCTCATCGCGTTCGTGCTCGTGCTTCGTCGCCTGCCAGCGCGCCTCGGCGACCGCAACGGGCGCTCGCACCGCGCCCTGCGGGCCGTCATCGCGGTCTCCGTCGCGTGCGTCATGGCCACCATCGCCGTCGTCGCGCTCGGGGCCCGCTCCGGCTCCACCATCTCGACGGCGTTCCCCGAGCTCGCCGTCGTCGGCGGGCACGGCAAGAACGTCGTCAACGTGACGCTGGTCGACATCCGCGGCTGGGACACCATGGGCGAGATCAGCGTGCTGATCGCCGCCGCCACCGGTGTCGCGAGCCTCGTGTTCCTCACCTCGCGCACCGACATGCTGCCCCGTCCCGCGCGCCGCACCCGGGCCCAGCGCTTCCTGGCCCGCGTCCGCCCGGCCCTGGAGCCCGCGCCCCTCGTGCCCGGCTCCGACGGGGGCGGCGCCCAGCCCGACCGTGCCGACGCCGTGTCCGGCCCGGCCGTCGGCGCCGAGGCCGAGGGCGACCGCCGTGCGTGGCTGCTCGCCGGGCGCAAGCTGGCGCCGCAGAACCGTTCGATCCTGCTCGAGGTCGTCGTCCGCCTGCTGTTCCACGCGATCGTGGTCGTCTCGATCTACCTGCTCTTCGCCGGCCACAACCTGCCCGGCGGCGGCTTCGCGGGCGGCCTCGTCGCGGGCATGGCCTTCGTGGCGCGCTACCTCGCGGGCGGCCGCTTCGAGCTCGGCGCCGCGGCCCCGCTCGACGCGGGCAAGGTGCTCGGCGCCGGTCTGCTGATCGTCGTGGCCACGGCCGTCACCCCTCTCTTCTTCGGCGCCGACGCGCTCACCTCGACCTGGGTCGAGGGCGAGCTGCCCCTGCTCGGGCACGTCGAGTTCGTCACGTCGACCTTCTTCGACATCGGGGTCTACCTCGTGGTCGTCGGGCTCGTGCTCGACGTGCTGCGGAGCCTCGGCGCCGAGGTCGACCGGCAAGAAGAAGAGGACGACCGCGGCGACGCCTCGGTCACGGCAACCACCAAGGCGGAGGGTCCCGCATGAGCGCCTCGCTGGTGTTGATCGTCGTGATGGCGGCGCTCTACGCGTGCGGCATCTACCTCATGCTCGAGCGCAGCATGACGAGGGTGCTGCTCGGGTTCCTGCTCGTGGGGAACGCGACGAACATCCTCATCCTCGTCATGTCCGGCCGCAGCGGCGAGGCGCCGATCGCCGACGGGCAGGTGCCCGAGCCGTCCTTCGCCGATCCGCTGCCGCAGGCCCTCGTCCTCACCGCGATCGTCATCACCTTCGGCGTCTCGGCGTTCCTGCTCGCGCTCATCTACCGCTCCTGGCGCCTGGCGCAGGAGGACGACGTCGCCGACGACCTCGAAGACCTCGAGATCGGCATCCGGGGGGTGCCGGCCGAGGACGAGACCCAGGGCGACGGCGACGACGAGAGCGACGGCGACACCGAGTTCGGCGCGTCCGCCGAGGCCGCCGTCCCGAAGTCCACCTTCGACGACGACGACGACTCGTGGGACCACGCCCCGAGCGAGACCATCCCGGTGGCCGACCCCGAGCACGCGCCCGACCACGACCCTGCCCACCCCCGACGAGACCGTGACCGCGGCACCTACCGAGACGACCCGAGAGGAGGCCGATCGTGAACTTCGACGTCCTCGTTCCCCTCGTCGTCCTCGTGCCGCTGATCGGCGCCGGCGCCGCCCTCGTCGCCACGCGCCGTCCGCGGCTCCAGGCCGTCCTCACGATCGCCGCCCTCGCGGTCGTCGTCGCGATCAGCGCCGTGCTGCTCGTCGTGGTCGACCGCGACGGCGCGATCGCCGTCCAGATCGGCGGCTGGGAGGCGCCCTTCGGCATCCTCCTCGTGGTCGACCGCCTCGCGGCGCTCATGCTCACCATCTCGTCGGTGGTGCTGCTGGCGGTCTTCGTCTTCTCCGTCGGCCAGGGCTCGGCCGACGGCGACGGCGACGCCCCCGTCTCGATCTACAACCCCACCTACCTGATCTTGGCGGCGGGCGTCTTCGACGCGTTCGCAGCGGGCGACCTGTTCAACCTCTACGTGGGCTTCGAGATGCTGCTCATCGCGAGCTACGTCTTGATCACGCTCGGCGGCACCGAGCAGCGCATCCGCGCCGGGGTCACGTACATCGTGGTCAGCCTGCTCTCGAGCGTGCTGTTCCTCGCGTCGATCGCGATGATCTACGGCGCCCTCGGCACGGTCAACATCGCCGACATCGCGCAGAAGATGGACACGATCCCGGCCGACGTCCAGACGATCATCCACGTGATGCTGCTCACGGCGTTCGGCATCAAGGCCGCCGTGTTCCCGCTGTCGTTCTGGCTGCCCGACTCGTACCCGACGGCCCCGGCGCCGGTCACTGCGGTCTTCGCGGGCCTGCTGACGAAGGTCGGCGTGTACGCCATCATCCGCACCGAGACGGTGCTGTTCGTCGAGAGCAACGTCAACGTCTACCTGTTGATCATCTCGCTGCTGACGATGGTGATCGGCATCCTGGGCGCGGTGGCGCAGGCGGACATCAAGCGCCTCCTCTCGTTCACCCTCGTGAGCCACATCGGCTACATGATCTTCGGCATCGCCCTGGGCACCGTCGCGGGGCTGGCGGCGACCATCTACTACGTCGTGCACCACATCACGGTGCAGACGACGCTGTTCCTCGCCGCCGGGCTCATCGAGCGACGGGGCGGCACGGCGTCGGTGCTGCGGCTCGGGGGCCTGCTCAAGGCCGCGCCGGTGGTCGCGGTGCTGTTCTTCATCCCCGCCCTGAACCTCGGCGGCATCCCGCCGTTCTCGGGCTTCATCGGCAAGGTCGCCCTGTTCGACGCCGGGGCCCGCCTCGACGACCCGCTCGTCTACGTGCTCATCGGAGCCGGTGCGGTGACGTCGTTGCTCACCCTGTACGCGCTGATGCGCGCGTGGAACCTCGCTTTCTGGCGGCCCGGCAGCGACGTCGAGGACCACGAGTCGCCCCTCACGGAACGCCTCGAGGAGGCGCCCGGCCGCACCGCGGTCCAGGCCCGGCGCGCGAACCCGCGCACCATGATCGGCGCCACCGTGGGCATGGTCGCCGTCTCGCTCGCCCTCACCGTGTTCGCGGGCCCGCTCTACGGCGTGGCCGAGCGGGCCGCCGGCAAGGTCTACGGCTCGAACGCCTACGTCCAGCTCGTCTTCCCGACGGGCGAGGGCGACACCGCCGAGAACGAGGGGAGCGCGCCGTGACGCCCCGTCCCTCCGCCCACGAGGTCGGCCGCAGCCTGCTGCGCCAGCTGCCCCTCCTCGTCGGCCTCGTCGTGCTCTGGATGTTCCTCTGGAACCAGGTCACCGTCCTCTCGGTCGTGACGGGCGTGCTCGTCGCGCTGCTCGTGACCCGCGTGTTCTTCCTGCCGCCGGTCGAGCTGAGCGGCCGGTTCAACCCGGGCTGGGCCCTCGTGTTCCTGGGGCGCTTCGTGTTCGACCTGGTCGTCGCGTCGGTCGAGGTCGCCTGGAAGGCCGTGCGGCCCCGCGGCGTGCAGAGCAACGCGATCGTCGCCGTGCAGCTGCACACGCGCTCGGACTTCATCATGACGCTGGTCGCCGAGGCCGTGTCGCTCGTGCCCGGGTCGCTCGTCGTCGAGGCCGACCGCGAGCGGTCGATCCTCTACATGCACGCCCTGGCCGTCGAGGACGCCGACGGCGTCGAGGAGGTCCGCCGCAGCGTGCTCGGCTTCGAGGAGCGCATCGCGCGCGCCCTGGGCAGCGCCGACGACCTCCGCCGGATCGCCGACGGCACGCCGGCCACCGAGGACGCCCCCACCGACCGGCACTCCGGCGAGGTGCCCGTGAACGAGAAGGACAAGGGGGTCGCCTCGTGACGATCGTCTCCTGGGTCGTGGGCGCGCTGTTCGCCTTCGCCGCGCTCGCCTCGGTGCTCCGCATCGTGCGCGGGCCGTCGATCCTCGACCGCATGATCGCGAGCGACATGCTCCTCACCACGCTGATCTGCGTGCTCGCGGCCGACATGGTGCTCGGGCACCACACCCGCACGCTCCCGGTCATCATCGTGCTGGCGCTGACGGCCGTGTTCGGCTCGATCACCGTCGCGCGCTACGTGTCGAGGCAGGATCCCTCGTGAGCGACGCCTTCTACACGATCTCGAGCGCGGTGCTGCTCGTCGCCGGGGCGGCCCTGTCGGCCGCGGCGGGCGTGGGCCTCCTGCGGTTCCCGGACGCGCTGAGCCGCATGCACGCGGCGACGAAGCCCCAGATCTTCGGGCTCGTGCTCATGCTGTCGGCGATCGCCCTCGACCAGCACACGCTCGGCACGATCGCCTCGCTGCTGGTCGTCCTCGTGTTCCAGATGCTGACCGCCCCGATCTCGGCGCACATGATCGGTCGGGCGGGCTACCGGAACGGCGACCTGCGGCGCGACATGCTCGTCGTCGACGAGCTCGACGACGCCGTGGCGCGGGCCGGCGAAGAGCTGGTCGCCGACGGGGGATCGCTGGCCGACGTCGACCCCTCGACGCTGCCGGTCGGCTCGGCCGACGCCCTCGCCGTCGAGCTCGAGCGGGCGGACGGCCTCGACGACTCGGAGGGCGACGACGACGCGCACGACGACGACGCCCGCGAGCGGGAGCACGACGCGCCCCGGCACGTCAAGGGCGCCCACCACCACCCGGCCGACCCCGGCCTCGGCTGACCGGGGGAGCAGCACCCGGCCGGCGACAAGGCGGGTGACGGGGCCTGCGCGCGCGGTGGGCTCGACCGTCGGCGGCAGACCCTAAACTCGACCCATGCCAGTGAATGACAGCCAGTCGTCGGACGCAGCCCCCCGCGACGCCGCGGCCCCGGTCGACCGGGCCCCCATCGACATCAAGCCCCGCAGCCGCGTCGTCACCGACGGGGTCGAGGCCACGACCTCGCGCGGCATGCTCCGCGCCGTCGGCATGGGCGACGAAGACTGGGACAAGCCGCAGATCGGCATCGCCAGCAGCTGGAACGAGATCACGCCGTGCAACCTGTCGCTCGACAGGCTCGCCCAGGGCGCCAAAGAGGGCGTGCACGGCGGCGGGGGGTACCCGCTGCAGTTCGGCACCGTCTCGGTGTCCGACGGCATCTCGATGGGCCACGAGGGCATGCACTTCTCGCTCGTCTCGCGCGAGGTCATCGCCGACAGCGTCGAGGTCGTCATGAACGCCGAGCGGCTCGACGGGTCGGTGCTGCTGGCCGGCTGCGACAAGTCGCTGCCCGGCATGCTCATGGCCGCCGCGCGCCTCGACCTCGCCAGCGTGTTCCTCTACGCGGGCAGCGTCGCCCCCGGCTGGGTCAAGCTCAGCGACGGCACCGAGAAGAACGTCACGATCATCGACTCGTTCGAGGCCGTCGGCGCGCACAAGGCCGGCACGATCAGCGACGCCGACCTCAAGGCCATCGAGTGCGCGATCGTCCCCGGCGAGGGCGCCTGCGGCGGCATGTACACCGCCAACACCATGGCGAGCGTCGCCGAGGCCCTCGGCATGAGCCTGCCCGGCTCGGCGTCGCCGCCCTCGGCCGACCGCCGCCGCGACTACTTCGCGCACCGCTCGGGCGAAGCCGTCGTCAACCTGCTGCGGCTCGGCATCACCACGCGCGACATCCTCACGAAGGAGGCGTTCGAGAACGCCATCGCCGTGGCCATGGCGTTCGGCGGGTCGACCAACGTCGTGCTGCACCTGCTGGCGATCGCGTACGAGGCCGAGGTCGACCTCACCATCGACGACTTCAACCGCATCGGCGACCGCGTGCCGCACATCGGCGACCTCAAGCCCTTCGGCAAGTACGTCATGAACGACGTCGACCGCATGGGCGGGGTGCCCGTGGTCATGAAGGCGCTGCTCGACGCCGGGCTGCTGCACGGCGACTGCCTGACGGTGACCGGCAAGACGGTGGCCGAGAACCTCGCGGCCATCGCTCCGGCCCCGCTCGACGGCGAGGTGCTCCGCACGCTCGACGACCCCATCCACGCCACCGGCGGCCTCACCGTGCTGAGCGGCTCGTTCGCGCCCGAGGGCGCGGTCGTCAAGACGGCCGGGTTCGACGCCTCCGTGTTCGAGGGGCCCGCGAAGGTCTTCGAGCGCGAGCGCGGGGCCATGGACGCCCTGACCGCGGGTCGCATCGAGGCCGGCGACGTCGTCGTCATCCGGTACGAGGGCCCCAAGGGCGGGCCCGGCATGCGCGAGATGCTCGCGATCACGGCCGCCATCAAGGGCGCTGGCCTCGGCAAGGATGTACTACTCTTGACGGACGGACGATTCTCAGGCGGCACAACCGGCCTGTGCATCGGACACATAGCACCCGAAGCGGTGGACTCCGGTCCCATCGCCTTCGTGCGCGATGGCGATCTGATTCGGGTCGACATCGCAGCTCGCTCGATCGACCTACTCGTCGACGCCGCTGAGCTCGAGTCCCGCCGAGAAGGCTGGGCCCCCCTCCCTCCGCGCTACACCCGCGGTGTCCTCGCCAAGTACGCGCGCCAGGTCCGCTCCGCGGCCGAGGGCGCGGTCACGTACTGACACGCGTCGTCCGGTCGGCACCGCCCGACCGGCACGGTCCGCCCGGCACCGGGTCACCCGTCGTCCCGACCGGGACGCCGGGGCCCGGTGCGGCACCGCACCACGAGTCCGACCCGGCCTCGACGTCCGCACCCCGCCCGCGTCGTGCGCCGCCGACCGGCACCGTCGTCACCGCACCACCACCACGAAGAGGGAATCGGCACTGATGCCCAACGAAACGACACCCCAGCCCGGCGCACCCGTGCGCCCCGGCGCCCGCCCCGCCGCCGCCCCTGCCCCGTCGGGCACGCCGTCGCAGCCGGTCGTCATGACCGGCTCGGGCGCGATCCTCGCGTCGCTCGAG
This sequence comes from Frigoribacterium faeni, assembly GCF_011761235.1. Classification (GTDB taxonomy): domain Bacteria; phylum Actinomycetota; class Actinomycetes; order Actinomycetales; family Microbacteriaceae; genus Frigoribacterium; species Frigoribacterium faeni_A. The sequence continues at coordinate 676,723 of NZ_JAAOYW010000001.1, read as the reverse complement.
AACCTCGGGGTCACCGACGTCTTCGGCCTGCCCGGCGGCGCCATCATCCCGTTCTACGACGAGCTCATGGCGTCGACGGCGATCCGGCACATCCTCGTCCGGCACGAGCAGGGCGCCGGCCACGCGGCCGAGGGCTACGCGGCGGCCTCGGGTCGGGTGGGCGTCGCGATCGCCACCTCCGGTCCCGGTGCCACCAACCTCGTGACGGCCATCGCCGACGCCTACATGGACAGCATGCCGCTGCTCGCCATCACCGGCCAGGTCTTCTCGACCCTGATGGGCACGGACGCGTTCCAGGAGGCCGACATCGTCGGCATCACGATGCCGATCACGAAGCACTCGTTCCTCGTGACGAAGCCCGAGGACATCCCCGCGACGCTCGCCGCCGCGTACCAGATCGCGAGCACCGGCCGTCCCGGCCCGGTCCTCGTCGACATCACGAAGGACGCCCAGCAGAACTCCGCCCCCTTCGTCTGGCCCCCCGTGGTCGACCTGCCGGGCTACCGTCCGGTCACCAAGGCCCACGGCAAGCAGATCGCGGCGGCGGCGCAGATGATCGCCGAGGCGAAGCAGCCCGTCTTCTACGTGGGCGGCGGCGTGATCCGCGCCGGCGCCTCCGACGAGCTCAAGACCCTCGTCGAGCTCACGGGAGCGCCCGTCGTCACGACGCTGATGGCGCGCGGCGCGTTCCCCGACACGCACGAGCAGCACCTCGGCATGCCCGGCATGCACGGCACGGTCCCGGCCGTGCTCGGCCTGCAGGAGAGCGACCTCATCGTCGCCCTCGGCGCCCGCTTCGACGACCGCGTCACCGGCAAGGCCGACCTGTTCGCCCCCGGGGCCAAGGTCGTGCACGTCGACATCGACCCGGCCGAGATCAGCAAGATCCGCATCGCCGACGTGCCGATCGTGGGCGACGCCAAGGTCGTCATCCCCGACCTGACCGCGGCCTTCGCCGAGATCCCCGCCGCCGACCGGGCCGACATCTCGGCGTGGTGGCAGCAGCTGTCCGGCCTGCGCGAGCAGTTCCCCCTGGGCTACACGCAGCCCGACGACGGGCTGCTCTCGCCGCAGGCCGTCATCCAGCGCATCGGCCAGCTGTCGGGTCCCGAGGCGATCTACGCCTCGGGCGTCGGCCAGCACCAGATGTGGGCCGCCCAGTTCATCGAGTACGAGCGCCCGCACGCCTGGCTGAACTCGGGAGGCGCGGGCACGATGGGCTACTCCGTCCCGGCCGCCATGGGCGCGAAGGTGGCGCAGCCCGACCGCGTCGTCTGGGCCATCGACGGCGACGGCTGCTTCCAGATGACCAACCAAGAACTGGCGACCTGCGTCATCAACGACATCCCCATCAAGGTCGCGATCATCAACAACTCGTCGCTCGGCATGGTGCGCCAGTGGCAGACCCTGTTCTACGAGGGCCGCCACTCGTTCACCGACCTCAACACGGGCCACGAGACGCGGATGGTGCCCGACTTCGTCAAGCTCGCCGACGCCTACGGCGCCCTCGGCATCCGCGTCACGCGCGAGGACGAGGTCGACGCCGCCATCCAGCTGGCGCTCGAGACGAACGACCGCCCCGTCGTCATCGACTTCGTGGTCAGCCGCGACGCGATGGTCTGGCCCATGGTGCCGCAGGGCGTCTCGAACTCCGAGATCCAGCACGCCCGCGCCCTCGCGCCGGAGTGGGACGACGAGGCCCCCGGCAGCAGCGCCTCCGACACGACCCGTGACGGAGACATGACAGGAGAGCACGCATGAGCCACGTCCTGAGCCTCCTCGTCGAGGACAAGCCCGGTCTGCTGACCCGCGTCGCCGGCCTCTTCGCCCGGCGCGGGTTCAACATCGAGAGCCTCGCGGTCGGCGCGAGCGAGGTCGAGGGCCTCAGCCGCATCACCGTCGTCGTCGACGTCGAAGAACTGCCGCTCGAGCAGGTCACCAAGCAGCTGAACAAGCTCGTCAACGTGATCAAGATCGTCGAGCTCGACTACTCGCAGTCGGTGCAGCGCGAGCACATGCTCATCAAGGTGCGGGTGGACAACACGACCCGCTCGCAGGTGCTCGAGGCCGTGACCCTGTTCCGGGCGTCCGTCGTCGACGTGTCGACCGACTCGCTCGTCATCGAGGTCACGGGCGACACCGGCAAGACCACCGCCCTGCTGCGGGTGCTCGAGCCCTACGGCATCCGCGAGATCTCGCAGTCCGGCCTGCTGGCCATCGGCCGCGGCTCGAAGGCGATCACCGACCGGGTCCCCAGGGCCCAGTGACCGGCGCGGGCCGCGCCCGCCGCCTCCACGTCCCATCCCACCGCCCTACACAAGGAGAACCACCACCGTGACTGAGATCGTGTACGACACCGACGCAGACCTGTCGATCATCCAGGGCAAGAAGGTCGCCGTCATCGGCTACGGCTCGCAGGGCCACGCCCACGCGCTCAACCTGCGCGACAGCGGCGTCGAGGTCGTCATCGGCCTGAAGGAGGGCTCGAAGAGCCGCGCCAAGGCCGAGGAGGCCGGCTTCACGGTCCACACCCCGGCCGACGCCGCGGCCTGGGGCGACGTCATCGTCGTCCTCGCGCCCGACCAGGTGCAGCGCCACGTCTACGCCGACGACATCGCCCCGAACCTCAGCGAGGGCAAGGCCCTGGTCTTCGGCCACGGCTTCAACATCCGCTTCGGCTACATCGAGGCGCCCGAGAACGTCGACGTGCTCCTCGTCGCGCCCAAGGGCCCCGGCCACACCGTCCGTCGCGAGTTCGAGGCCGGCCGCGGCGTCCCCGTCATCGTCGCCGTCGAGAACGACGCCTCCGGCTCGGCGTGGGACCTCGCCTGGTCGTACTCGAAGGGCATCGGCGGCCTCCGCGCCGGCGGCATCAAGACCACCTTCACCGAAGAGACCGAGACCGACCTCTTCGGCGAGCAGGCCGTGCTCTGCGGCGGCACCTCGCAGCTGATCCAGTACGGCTTCGAGACCCTCACCGAGGCCGGCTACCAGCCGCAGATCGCCTACTTCGAGGTGCTGCACGAGCTCAAGCTGATCGTCGACCTCATCTGGGAGGGCGGCCTCGCCAAGCAGCGCTGGAGCGTCTCCGACACGGCCGAGTACGGCGACTACGTCTCGGGCCCCCGCGTCATCACGCCCGACGTCAAGGACAACATGAAGGCCGTCCTCGCCGACATCCAGTCCGGCGCCTTCGCCAAGCGCTTCATCGACGACCAGGACGCCGGTGCGCCCGAGTTCGCCGAGCTGCGCAAGAAGGGCGAGGAGCACCCCATCGAGGCCACGGGCCAGGAGCTCCGCGCCCTCTTCGCCTGGAAGCAGACCGACGAGGACTACGTCGACGGCAGCGCCGCGCGCTGACCCGCACCGCCCGCACCGCCCGCAGGGGCCCCTCTCCACCCGGAGAGGGGCCCCTCGGCCGTCAGGGGCCGTCAGCCGGTCGTGGCATGATCTACGACATGGCGACGAGCAAGAAGGCAGTGCACTTCGGTGCGGGGAACATCGGTCGGGGATTCGTGGCGCAGTTTCTGCACGCGAGCGGGTACGAGGTCGTGTTCGCCGACGTGAACGACGACCTGATCGGCATGCTGCAGACGCAGCCGTCGTTCGAGGTCCACGAGGTCGGCGAAGAGAACCGCACCAACGTCGTCGACGGGTACCGGGCGATCAACAGCCGCACCCACGAGGAGGCGCTGGTCGCCGAGATCGCGACCGCCGACGTCGTCACCACGGCCGTGGGCGCCCGCATCCTCCCGTTCGTCGCCCCGGTGATCGCCCGCGGGCTCGCCGCGCGCGACGCGTCCCTGGCGCCGCTGGCGGTCATCGCCTGCGAGAACGCCATCAATGCCACCGACTCCCTCGCCGAGGCCGTCCGTCAGGCCGACCCGGCCGACAACGCCGTCTTCGCCAACTGCGCCATCGACCGCATCGTGCCCGAGCAAGCCGCGGGCTCGCTCGACGTCACCATCGAGTCGTTCTTCGAGTGGGTCGTCGAGAGCGGCCCCTTCGGCGGCGACCGCCCCGACATCGTCGGCGTCACCTGGGTCGACGACCTCGAGCCCTTCATCGAGCGCAAGCTCTTCACGGTGAACACCGCCCACGCGGCCGCCGCCTACCACGGCTTCTCGCGCGGGCTGACGAGCATCCGCGAGGCGCTCGCCGACGAGGCCGTGCTCGCCGAGGTGCGCGGCGCCCTGCGCGAGACCACCGAGCTGCTCGTGGCCAAGCACGACCTCGACCTCGACGAGCAGCAGGCCTACGTCGAGAAGAACCTCGTGCGCATCGCGAACCCGCACCTGCCCGACACGACCGAGCGCGTGGGGCGCAACCCCCTGCGCAAGCTCAGCCGGCACGAGCGCTTCGTCGGTCCCGCGACGCAGCTCGCCGAGCGCGGCCTCGGCCACGACGCCCTCGTCCGCGCGGTCCGCGCCGCCCTCGACTTCGACGTGGCCGACGACGCCGAGAGCGTCGAGCTGCAGGCGCTGCTCACCTCGGGCCTGCCCGACTCCGAGCTGACCGTCACCCTCACCGGCGTCGAGAGCGACCACCCGCTGTACCCGGCCCTGCTGGAGGCGGTCTCGTCGAAGACGTCGGCATGACCGACCCGGGCGGCGCCCGCGGGTCGCGTCCGGCGGACGACGACCCCGAGGTCGAGGCCGACGAGCACGACGCCGACGACGCCGCCCTGAGCTGGGGCGACGAGCGCGACGCCAGCCACCTCGAGGGTCCGTCCCGTGCCGAGGTCGTCGACGACGACGACGGGCTCCCCGGGGCCATGAGCAGCGCCTCCCTCGTGGGCCACGGCGTGTTCGGCGGCGTCGCGCTGCTCTCGAGCGTGGGCTGGCTCGTCTCCCGCGACCAGTTCCTGATCTCGTTCGGGGGCTCGGCCGTCGACCACGTGCAGACCGCCCTGTGGCTGCTCGGCGTCGGCCTCGCGCTCGTGGCGCCCGCTCTGTGGTTCGTGACCACGATCCTGCTGGTGCCGCAGACGCGGTCGTCGAGGCGCCTCCTCGTCTTCGCCGTCGGCGCCGTCGCCCTCGCGCCGTGGCCCCTCGTCATCGGAGCCGGCGCGTGACGGCCGGCGGGGTCCGTCCCGGCAACGGCACCGGCGCACAGGGCACCTCGACCCGGCGTCGGCCGCGTGCCGGGTTCGTCGTGCTCGTCGCCCTGGCCGTCCTCCTCCTCGGCTACGACCTGTACGAGGCGGTCACGAACCTCGTGCTCGTGCCGCAGGACGTGCGCTACCAGAACAACGACTTCTTCAGCGAGGTGGGGGTCGGCGGTCTCGCCGCGTCGCCGCCGTGGGCGGCCCTCGTGGCGAACGTGCTGCTGCCCGTCGTCGCGTTCGTCGGGGCCCTGCTCGTGGCGCGTCGGCGCCCGCTGTGGCAGGGCGCGCTCGCGTTCCTGGCGGCGCTGGCGCTGGTCGGATCGGTGTCGCTGACCCTCACGGCGTACGTGCTGAGCATCTGAGCGCACCTCCGGTCGCGGGGCGGGCGTCATCTGCGCGTCGCGGCCCGCACGAGTCGATAGAGTGCACAGCAGCCGCGCCCACGGCGCGTCGCGGCGCCCACCCCGACCTCTCTCGTTAGGACATCGTCTCCGTGGCCAAGCCCGTCGTGCTGATCGCAGAAGAACTCTCACCCGCCACCGTCGAGGCCCTGGGCCCCGACTTCGACGTCCGTTCGGTGGACGGCACCGACCGGCCCGCCCTCCTGACGGCCCTCGCGGAGGCCGACGCGGTGCTCGTGCGCTCGGCCACGCAGGTCGACGCCGAGGCCATCGCCGCGGCTCCCGGCCTCAAGGTGATCGCGCGCGCGGGCGTCGGGCTCGACAACGTCGACATCAAGGCGGCGACGACGGCGGGCGTGATGGTCGTCAACGCGCCCACCTCGAACATCATCTCGGCGGCCGAGCTCACGGTCGGCCACATCCTCAGCCTCGCGCGGCACATCCCGGCGGCGCACTCCGCCCTGTCGCAGGGGCAGTGGAAGCGCTCGAAGTACACGGGCGTCGAGCTGTTCGAGAAGACGGTCGGCATCGTGGGCCTCGGCCGCATCGGCGCGCTCATCACGGCACGCCTGCAGGCCTTCGGGGTGAACGTGGTCGCCTACGACCCCTACGTCACCCCGGCGCGCGCCCAGCAGCTCGGCGTCACGCTGCTCTCGCTCGACGAGCTGCTCGCGACGGCCGACTTCGTCACGATCCACATGCCGAAGACCCCGGAGACGACGGGCATGATCGGCCTCGCGCAGATGAAGGCCATGAAGCCGACGGCCTACGTCGTGAACGTGGCCCGGGGCGGCCTCGTCGACGAGGCCGACCTCTACACGGCGCTCACCACGGGCGAGATCGCCGGTGCGGGCCTCGACGTGTTCGTCTCCGAGCCCCCGGTCGACCTGGCGCTGCTCGGCCTCGAGAACGTCGTGGTCACGCCGCACCTGGGCGCCTCGACCGACGAGGCACAGGAGAAGGCGGGCGTCTCGGTCGCGCGGTCCGTGCGCCTGGCGCTCGGCGGCGAGCTCGTGCCCGACGCGGTCAACGTCGCCGGCGGGGTCATCGACCCCTACGTGCGACCCGGCATCCCCCTGCTCGAGAAGATCGGGCAGGTCTTCGCGGGCCTGGCCGACTCGCCCCTCACCAGCGTCGACGTCGAGGTGCGCGGCGACCTGGTCGAGCACGACGTCAGCGTCCTCAAGCTCGCGGCGCTCAAGGGCATCTTCACGAACATCGTCAGCGAGTCGGTCAGCTACGTGAACGCGCCGCTTCTCGCCGAGCAGCGCGGCATCACCGTGCGGCTCCTCACCGACCCGACGAGCGAGGAGTACCGCAACGTCCTCACCGTGCGCGGGTCGCTGGCCGACGGCGGCCAGATCTCGGTCTCCGGCACCCTGACGGGCACGAAGCAGGTCGAGAAGATCGTCGAGATCAACGGCTACGACGTCGAGGTGCCCATCGCGGCCCACCACCTCGTCATGGTCTACGGCGACCGCCCCGGCATCGTCGCCGTCTACGGCAAGGAGTTCGGCGACGCGGGCATCAACATCGCCGGCATGCAGATCGCCCGCCGCAGCGCGGGCGGGCAGGCGCTGAGCGTGCTCACGATCGACAGCCCCGCGCCCGACGAGCTGCTCGAGAAGGTGCGCACCGCCATCGACGCCGAGCTGCTGCGCGAGATCGACGTCACGCTGTAGGCGCCGCGAGACGCCACGACGCCCCGACATCGGACCTTGGGACCGGCGCCGGGGCGTCGTGCTGCGTGCGGGGGAGGGGCGGCCCTAGATCTCGATCGACTCGTGCGCCGCGAGCTGCACGGCGTCGCCGCCGGCGGCCTGCGCGCTCGCCTTCATCCGGTCGAAGTGCATGCCGAGGCCGGCTCCCGACAGCGTCTGCTCGTGGGTGGGGAACGCCAGGGAGGGCGCCACGGCCGCGACGTAGTCGATGACCTCGCCCACCTTGAGCCAGGGCGCCCCCACGGGCGCCGCGAGGGTCGTCACGGGCACGCCGGGGACCGTGAACTGGTCGCCCGGGTAGAACAGGCTGCCGTCCACCATCACGCCGACGTTGTCGACGACGGGGATGCTCTCGTGGATCACCGCGTGCCGGGTGCCGTGGAACGACAGGGCGAACGGCCCCGCCTGGACGGCGTCGCCGTCGGTGACGACGTGGAACTCGTGGCCGTCCGCCGCGTCCGCGACGCCCTGGGGGCCGTAGAAGACCGCGTCCGGGTTCGTGTCGCGCAGGTGGCCGAGCTGGTCGGGCGTCCAGTGGTCCGCGTGCTCGTGGGTGACGACGACGGCGTCGACGGCGTGGAGGTCCACGAGGGGGCTCGTGAACGAGCCCGGGTCGACGACGAGCTTGCGGCCGTCCTTCTCGACGACGAGGCAGGCGTGTTCCAGTTTCGTGAGGCGCATGGGGCCGACTGTACGCCCGCGGGGGCGCTCGTCGGCGGCCGGGCGGGGCGCGTCGGGCCCGGGGGCCCGGGGCCCCGGGGCGGTGCGGAGGCACCCGCGCGGCCCGCCGCGACACGCGGGGCGGGCTCGATTTGTGACCGGCTCGACAGCTGTGGCATACTCGACGAGTTGCAAATACGGCCCCATCGTATAGCGGCCTAGTACGTCGCCCTCTCACGGCGGTAACACGGGTTCGAATCCCGTTGGGGTCACCAGCACCGAACGACACCGCCCGGCACTCGCCGGGCGGTTTCGTCGTTCCGGGGGAGCGCCCGTTCCGCGACCTCGTCGACGCGCGGACGAGAGCGGCCCCGGCGACGTCGTCCAGACGTCGCCGGGGCCGGCCCGGCACCGGGCCTCAGCCCTTGGTCGCCCCCGCGAGCAGGCCGCGCACGAAGAAGCGCTGCAGGGCGAAGAACACGATCAGCGGCACGATGATCGAGATGAACGCGCCGGCCGTGAGCAGCTCCCACGACTGGCCGTACGACCCAGAGAGGTCCTGCAGCGCCTTGGTGATCGGCAGCCCCTGCCCCGAGGTGAAGACGGTCGCCACGAGCAGGTCGTTCCACACCCAGAGGAACTGGAAGATGCCGAAGGAGGCGATGGCCGGCATCGACAGCGGCAGCACGATGCGGAAGAACACCTGTCCGTGTCCCGCGCCGTCCATGCGCGCCGCCTCGATCACCTCCGCGGGGATCTCGGAGATGAAGTTGTGCAGCATGAAGATCGCCAGCGGCAGGGCGAAGATCGTGTGCGCGATCCAGACCTTGGCGAACGACCCGTCGAGCCCGTTCACGCCGAGTCCCGGCAGGATGTACAGCCCGCCGACGCGCAGCCCGTCCGAGAAGAGGCGGAGGAGGGGCACGAGGGCCATCTGGATCGGCACGATCTGCAGGGCGAAGACCAGCACGAACATCGTGTTGCGGCCCTTGAAGTCGATCCAGGCGAACGCGTACGCGGCGAGGCTCGCGATGGTGATGGGGATCAGCGCCGCGGGCAGCGTGATCACCAGCGAGTTGAGGAACGCCTTGCCGAGGGTGAGGCTGTCGCCCGAGTTCAGCGCGTTCACGTAGTTGTCCAGCGTGAAGCCCGGGTTCGCGAAGACCGTCCACCACCCGGTCGTCTTGATGTCGTTCGCGGGGCGGAACGACGAGATGAACAGGCCCGCCGTGGGCAGGGTCCAGACGACCGCGATGACGAGGGCCGCGATGGTCGCGCCCCGGCTCGTGGTGCCGCGCCTGAGCTTGCCGCTCGAGTGCTCGATCCGGGCCGCGCCGCGCTTGAGCTGACGCTCGGCGCCCGACGAGACCGGGACCGCGATGGGGGTCGGGGTGGCGGTCATCGGATCTCCCTCTGCTTCTGGATCTGGCGGGCGTTGTAGATGACGATCGGCAGCACGAGGACGAACAGGATGACGGCGAGCGCCGAGCTGTAGCCGGTCCGGCTGCCGAGCTGGAACTGGCGCACCATCTCGAAGGCGAGGATCGTCGTGTCGTTCCGGCCGCCGGTCATCGCCGAGACGATGTCGTAGACCTTGAGCGACGCGATCGAGATCGTCGTGAGAACGACGATGATCGTGGTGCGGATGCCGGGCACGGTGATGTGGCGGAACGCCTGGAAGCCGTTCGTGCCGTCGAGCGAGGCCGCCTCGAGCTGCTCGGCGGGGACGCCCTTGATGGCGGCGGAGAGCACGGTCATGGCGAAGCCCGCCTGGGTCCAGATGAGCACGACCACGAGCAGCAGCGTGTTCCACGGCTCGAGTCCGAGCCAGTCGACGGGCTGTCCGCCGAAGGCCACGAGCACTCCGTTCAGCAGGCCGATCTGGTCGCCCTGGCGGATGTCGTAGAAGAACTTGAAGATGATCGACGCGCCGACGAACGAGATCGCCATCGGCATGAAGACGAGCAGCTTGAGGAACTTCTCGCCGCGGCTCTTGTCGATGAAGACCGCGTAGGCGAGGCCGATGGCCGTGGCGGTGATCGGCGCGAGCAGCACCCAGACCAGGGTGTTGCCGAAGGCGGTGAGGCCGTCCGGGCTGGTGAAGACCCAGACGAAGTTGTCGAGGCCGGCGAAGCCCGACCCGTCGTTCTTCATGAACGCCTGCCCGGCGGTCGTGATCGTCGGGTAGATCAGGCCGATCAGCAGGAAGAACACCGCGGGGGCCATGAACGCGATGAGCTGCAGCGAGTAGCCCGCGCCCCGCTTCGACCGGTAGTCGAGCAGGAACAGCGCCCCGCCGAGGACGGCGGCGATCGCGGCGACCCAGATGACGGAGTTGTACAGGCCGAAGGCGAGCAGCACCACGACGGGCACGACGACGCAGACCGCGAGCCGGAGGACCGTGTACAGCCGGCCACGGCGAGGGGCGAACTCGACGAAGACCAGCACGACGCCGACCAGGGCCGCGAAGGCGAGCAGGATCAGGGGGATCTGGGCCAGGGGCGGGATGCCCGCCAACCACTGGAAGAAACTGGACATCGCTGTCCCTTTCACGTTCAGGTGCAGGGGGAGGTGCGGCTGCGGGCGCGCCGGACCGAGGCCGGGGCGGACGGCCGGGGAGGCGTGAGGGGCCGCCGCCGACGGCGACGGCCCCTCACGATCGGGTCTGCGGCTAGCTGGTGTAGCCGGCCTGGATCTCCTCCAGGACGGAGTCGGTGTCCGTCCCGTCGATCCAGTCGACCATGCCCTTCCAGAAGCTGTCCGAGCCGACCGACTTGGGCATCAGGTCCGAGCCGTCGAAGCGGAACGTCGTGTCGGAGCCCTGCAGGATCTCGACGGCGCTCTTCAGCAGGTCGCTGCCGGCGTTCTCGGGGTCGAGGCCCTTGTTGGCGCTGATGACGCCGCCGAGCGAGACGCGGCTGTTGGCCCAGTCGGCGCTGGCGAGGTACGCCTGCACCTTCGCGGTGTCGTCGTCGTTCGAGAACGCGGCGACGAACTCGCCGCCTCCGGTGACGGCCGCGGGGTCGCCCTCCTCCATCGGCGGGGTGAGGAACGCCCAGACGTCGCCGTCCTCGGCGACCGTGGCGGGCTGGCCGTCCGCGTTGTTCGCGGCGGTCAGGAAGCCCTCGAAGAACGAGGCCTGGTGCGTCAGCGCGCAGCTGCCGTTCGCGACGTTCGTCGCGACGTCGCCGAAGGCCGTCGAGTTGATCGACTTCACGTCGCCGTAGCCGGCGTTGACCATCGACGGGTCCTGGAGGATCGTGCCGACCGAGTCGAAGGCGGCCTTCACGTCGGGGTCGGTGAACTCGGTGTCGCCCGCCACCCACGAGTCGTAGGCGTCGGGGCCGGCGCCGCGCAGCACGAGGTCCTCGATCCAGTCCGTGCCGGGCCAGCCCGAGGCCTCGCCCGAGTTGAAGCCGGCGCACCACGGGGCCGTGCCGGTCTTCTCCTGGATGGTCTTCGAGACCTCGACGAGCTCGTCGTAGGTCTTCGGGATCTCGACGCCCCACTCCGCGAACTTCGCGGGGGAGTACCAGATGTAGCCCTTGACGCTGGCCATCAGGGGGGCGCCGTACTGGGTGCCGTCGACCTGGCCGTACTTCTGCCAGTCCTCCGACCACCCCTCCTTGACGTTGGCGAGGGCGTCGGCGGGGAGCTCCTGCACCTTGCCGGACGCGACCGTGTCGGCCAGCAGGCCGGGCTGCGGGAAGATCGCGAGGTCGGGGGTGTCGCCGCCCTGGACCTTGATGCCGATCTGCTTCTCGAACTCCTTGTCGCCCGTGTACTTGATGTCGATGTCGTTCTGCTTCTCCCAGTCGGCCCAGGACTCCTCGAGCAGGGTCGCCTCGTCGCCGTTGATGGTGCCGTAGACGTTGACGACGCCGTCGGCCGTGCCGACCGATCCGCCGGAGCCGCCGCCCGCGTTCGGGTCGTTCGGGTCCGCGGTGCCGGAGCAGCCGACCATCAGGAAGCTCGAGGCCGCCAGGATCGCCAGGGGGCCCGTGAATCTGCGGTGCAGGGATGCTCGCATGGTGTTCTCCTCATCGAGTTGCGACGCACGTGGCCTGCTCGTGCTGCCGAGCCCGGCCACTGCAACGCCCGTCATCGTCGACGCGCGTCGACGATGAGTGTCACACAGGCACAGGGGCCGCGCAACAACCCGTGCTAGCGGCGCGCCGTGGTCGACACGGCGGCCGCGGAGCTGCCGCGCACCACGAGCTGAGGGGCGACGAGGAGGTGCGGTGCGTCGTGTCGGAGCCCCTCCAGCCGGTCGACCAGGTGGTCCACGGCCGCGGAGGCGAGCTCCACGCCGGGAGGCGACACCGTCGTCAGGGGCGGGGAGGTCATGTCCGCGGCGAGGTCGCCGATGCTCAGGGCGACCACCGAGACGTCCCGGGGCACGGCGCACCCGGCCAGGGCGGCGCCCTGTACGAACCCCGCCAGGGCGGTCTCGTTGAAGGCGACCACCGCCGTGGGCCGGGACGACGAGGCCCAGAACGAGTCGAAGGCCCGGCGGCCGCCCGCGACCGTGACGACCGCCTCGTGCACGTCGAGGGCGAGCCCCTGCTCGGCCGCGGCCCCGTGCAGGGCGCGGTACGCCCGGGCGAGCGGCCCCGAGCCCCGCTCCCGCGGCCCGACGCGCTGGCTGAGGAAGAAGGCGCGCCGGTGCCCGAGGTCGACGAGGTGCCCGACCGCGAGCCGGCCGAGCGCCTCGTAGTCGGCGTCGACGAACCAGAGGCCGTCCACGTCGTCCGGCCGCCCGATGTTCGTGAACGGGACCCGCGCCTCCGTCAGCACCGGCACCCGGTCGTCGACGGCGGTCAGCTCCATCAGCACCACCCCGTCGACCAGCCCCTCGCTGACCAGGCTCGCGAGCCCCTCGACGTCGTCGACCGGGGTCGACCAGAGCAGGAGGTGGTAGCCGCGTTCCCGGGCCCGGTCGGTGGCCGCGGCCACGTACTCGTACTCCGAGGAGGTCACGCCGCGGCTGCCCGACGGGTAGTGCAGGGCGAGGATCCCGCCCCGCGAGCCGGCCAGGCCGCGGGCGAAGGCGTTGGGCGTGTAGTTCAGCTCGGCCATGGCCGCCTCGACCCGACGCCGGGTCGCGACGGAGATCGTGCGGCGCCCGCTGATGGCGTACGAGACGGTGCTCGACGAGACGCCCGCGAGGCGCGCCACGTCGTCGCGGGTCGCTGCCATGCTCGTCCACCTCGTCGTCGGTCGTGCGCACAGCATACGAGCGCAGGCCGCGTCAGACGACGCGCGTCGTACAGGAGACGTCCTAGGCGGGCCACACCGGTCGCAGCGTCCGTCTGGCTCAGACCGATGTGCCCCGCTGCGGCCGTGGGCGGCCTACGCGGGCCACACCGGTCTGAACTGCACCGAGATGCGCGGGCCGACGGCCTTGCGGGTCTTGGCGATGGCGTGCTCGTGGGTGCGCTGGCAGCTGCCGCCCATGACGAGCAGGTCGCCGTGGCCGAGGGGGAACCGCTGCACCCGGCCCGTGCGCCGCGACCGGACGGCCAGCGTGCGCGGGGCGCCCAGCGAGAGGATGCCCACCATCGTGTCGCGGTCGACGGTGCGCCCGACCCGGTCGCCGTGCCAGGCGATGCTGTCGTCGCCGGTGCGGTAGAAGCACAGCCCCGCGCGGCGGAACAACTGCTCGTCGGGCGCGCCGCGGCGGGTGGAGTACCAGCGGTTCAGCTCGTCGCGCGCCGTGCCGAGCACGGAGTCGGGCAGCAGGTCGTGCTCGCCGTACGACGACACGAGCCGCGGCACCTCGACGACCCGGTCGTACATGGTGCGGCGGTCGGCCTGCCAGGGCACCTCGGTGACGAGCCGCTCGAACAGGGCGTCGCTGCCGGTGGCCCAGCCCGGCACGACGTCGAGCCAGGCGCCGTCGTCGAGCGGCAGGTGCTGCACCGCCCCGTCGAGGGGCCGCAGCTCGGTGCCCGCGTCGTCGAGCCCGTCGAAGAGGGAGGCGGTGAACGTGGTGCTCATGCTCCCGAGCCTAGCCCACGGATCGAACACGTGTTCGAACGACGGTGGTCAGCCGGTCGCGGCCACGACGTCGGGCGGGGGAGGCCCGGTCAGCTCGTGCGCCACTCCGTCGACGTCGACGTCGACGAGCACCCCGCCCCAGAACGACACCTGCAGCCGGCCCGCGTAGACCCACAGCCGGTCGCCGGAGGAGCGGTCGAACGCCACCACGGTCGAGCGGCCTCCCGAGCTGCCGTAGGCGAGGGCGTAGCCGACCGTGCGCCCGGTCGCGACCGGCACGGCCCCGCGCGGCAGCCGGGCCACGGCGGTGGCCGCCCCGTCCTCGCCGTCGAGCACCCGCAGCGTCGTGGTCCCGTCGTCGCCCGCCGACCCGGAGGCGAAGACGGCCTCGTCGGTCTGCCCGGGCAGCCCGTCGACCCCGACGGCCCCCAGCCCCGTCCGGGTCCAGCGCGTGGCCCCGGTGCGCCAGTCGACGCAGCTCACCCGGTCGTCCGCCGCGTCGGTCACGGCGAGGCACGAGCGGGCGGCGCTCGCCGCCCCGCGCACCGACGGGTCCGAGACCCAGCGGGTGCGCCCCTCGTGGTCGACGGCCGTGAACCCGCCCGCCCGTCCGGTCGTCGAGACGATCAGGTCGTCGTGGACGACCGGCGCCGCGAGGGCGTCGAGCCGCGCGCCCCAGGCGCGCGCCCGGCCCGTGCCCGGGTCGACCTGGAGCGTGCCCTCGGGGGTCGACACGAGCGCCCGGTCGGGCAGGGCCAGGACCACGCCCGTGGTGGTGCCGGCGCCGCGCCAGCTGACCTGTCCGAGGTCGTCGGCCGCGCGCACCTCCCACCGCCACGCCCCGCCCGCGGACGGCTGCCGACCGGTGAGGACGACCTGCCCCTCCGCCTGGAACTGCTCGGCGTCGGTGGTCGTCCAGGGGGCCGACGCGTCGACGACGGCGCCCGTCGCGGGGTCGAGGGCGACGAGCCGAGCCCGCCCGCCCCCGGCGGCGCGCAGCAGCACGCGCTCGGGCGCGCCGCCGTCGTCCACGACCGAGGCCGACGCGACCTCCGCCCCGTCGAGGTCGTCGAGCCCGTCGAGGTCGTCCCGTACGTCGTGCACCCACACCATGCGTCCGTCCCGGGTGTCGAGCAGGCCGATCCGGGAGCCCACCGACCGGGTGTCGCTGCCGCAGCCCGCGTCGTTGGCGAAGCCGTACGTCCAGGCCGCCGCGGCGCGCACGAGCACGAGCCCGTCGTCGCCGACGGGCCGCGACGGGAACCGCAGGCAGAGCGCGGGGGCGCCGGGGGCGAGCGCGCCGGCGAGGTCGGCGGTCCAGCCGGAGGCGGTGGGCGCCTCCCGCAGGTCGACCGTCCCCGCGCCCTGCCAGGGCGACAGGCCGCCGTAGACCGGCTGGCCGGGTGCGAGGGCCCCGGCGACGAGCGCGGCGACGGCGAGCAGCGCGAGGTAGCCGACGCCGAGGCGGCGGCCGGGGGAGAGCCGTCGCCACCGGCGAGCGACGCGCCCCGGGACCGCGCGCGACGCCGCAGGCGAGGCGGGCTCGTCCGGGTGCCCGGCCCGCGCCTCCTCGGGGGCCCGCCCCTCGCGGGGGACGCCCGACGGCGGCGTGGCCGGTCGCTCCCACACGATCGAGGCGCCGGGGCGTGCAGGCAGCCAGCGGTCGTCGGGCGCGGTCACGAGGTCCTCCCGACGCGGGTGCGGTCGACGAGCCGGGAGGCGGCGGCGCGGTCGTCGACGACGACGAGCGACCCGGCCCAGAACGACACGCTGCCGGTGGAGGCGGTGGTCCAGAGGCGGCGTCCGCTCGACGCGTCGTAGGCGGTCACCGCGTGCGGCAGGGTGCCGGAGTCGTCGGTCTCGACGTAGACCGCGGTGCGCGAGGCGGCCACGACCTCGTCGGACGAGCCGAGCGGCACGGCGAGGCGACGCGTGCCGTCCGCGGCGTCGAGGGCGGTCAGCTCGGGGCCGTCGGCGCGCTGCACCACGACCCAGACGTCGTCGGGCGACTGCCCGGGCACCGCGGCCACGCGCGAGGGGCCGCCGAGGTCACGGCTCCAGCGCGGCAGGCCGTCCCGCGGGTCGAGGCAGGTGGTCGAGGAGGCGTCGGGCGCGACCGCGAGGACGCACCGGTCCGTGACCACCAGGGCCGCCGCCTCGGCGGGCGTCGTCCAGCGGTGCTCGCCGTCGCCGCCCAGGGCCGAGACCGCGGGCGGTCCGCTTCGGGGGCGCTCGACGACGTACAGCGAGGCGTCGCCGGACGGGCCGGCCGCCGCCGTCTGGACCGTCGTGCCGCGCCCGAGGTCGAGCGGCCGGGCGGTGCCCGTGCGGCCGTCGACGAACGACGAGCCGCCGCCCGCCGTCACGACCACGCCCGTGCGCAGCAGCTGGGGCGTGGTGCCGACGTCGGCGCGGCCCTGCCAGACGGGTTCCGTGAGGTCGGCGGCGTCGACGAGCGAGAACCGCCGGGACGCGTCGTCGGAGCCGCCGACCGCCCGCAGCTGGAGGCGTCCGACCGCGGCGACGCTCACGGCGGGCAGGTCACGGCGGCCGCGTGCTACCTCCTCCGAGCTGCCGTCGGCCAGGTCCAGCGCCACCTGGGCGGCGCCTCCCGTGGTCTGCACCTGCACGAGCACGCGGTGCGCGTCGGGGACGACCTGCGTCGCCGGGATCGCGAGGGCGTCCGCGTCGGGGACGTCGGCGGCGAGGTCGTGGACCCACCGGACCCGGCCGGTCGCGGCCTCCACCAGGGCGATGCGGCTGGTGCGCCCGGCGACCGCGGCGCGCCGACAGTCCGGGGCGGATCCCGCGTCGTCGACCTCGAGGTCGACCGAGGTGCCCACCGCGACGAGGCCGTCCGACGCGGCCGAGGGCCAGACGTGCACGCACCGCGGGGGCACGTCGGGGGCGAGGGCGGCGGCGAGGTCGAGGGTCCAGGCGGCCTCCGACGGCGACCGCCGCAGCTCGTCGACCCGCGGGCCCTCCGCGGGGGAGGCGCCGTAGCCGGGCAGCACCGCGAAGCCGGCGACGACGACGAGCGCGGTCGCGGCGGCGAGCACGCCGTACGCCGCGCGCAGCCGGCCGGACGAGGAGGCGGGGGCCCGGAGACGACGACGGGTCGCGCCCTCGGGGCGCCCGGCCGGCCCGACGGGGTCGCCGTCGTCGGCCGCGGTGGGGTCGGAGGCGGGGCCGCCCGGGCGTCCGACGTGAGCAGGGAGCGGCTGGCGCTCGGCGGACGAGTCGCCGCGCCGACCCGCGCCCGGTCGGGCCGGGCTCCACGGTCGGTCGTCTCGCGCCATGCTCGGTCGACCTCCTCGTCGAGGGGCCCCGCGTGCCGCGGGTGCCGTCAGGGTACCCGGCCCCGTGGCGTCCGACCCGGCGGGGGCGGGGCGTCCGGGGGACGCCCGGGTCGCCGCGGGACCGACGTCGTGGACCGGCGTCGTGAGGGTGTTCGGAGCCCGGGGCCGGTCCGTTCGGCAGGGGGGCGCGGGGCGGTCGTCGGGAGCGGGAATGCCGCCTCCCCGAGGGCGTTGCACCCCTCAGCGCGCCGGGCCGGGCCGGGAAGGCGCTGGCGTAGACTTCGACGATCATCCCGACCGAGACACCGCGAGAGAGGGGCGTGCCCGTGGGCAGGACGCTTGCCGAGAAAGTGTGGGACGACCACGTCGTCGTCAAGGGCGAGGACGGCGCCCCCGACCTCCTCTACATCGACCTCCACCTCCTCCACGAGGTCACGAGCCCCCAGGCGTTCGACGGCCTGCGCCAGGCGGGGCGCCCGCTGCGGCGCGTCGACCTGACCATCGCCACCGAAGACCACAACACCCCCACGCTGGCCATCGACAAGCCGATCGCCGACCTGACGAGCCGCACCCAGATCGAGACGCTGCGCCGCAACACGGCCGAGTTCGGCGTCCGCCTGCACCCCCTCGGCGACGCCGAGCAGGGCATCGTGCACGTCGTCGGTCCCCAGCTCGGCCTCACCATGCCGGGCATCACGGTCGTCTGCGGCGACTCGCACACCTCGACGCACGGCGCGTTCGGCGCGATGGCCTTCGGCATCGGCACGAGCGAGGTCGAGCACGTCATGGCGACGCAGACCCTGCCGCTCAAGCCGTTCAAGACGATGGCGGTCACGGTCGAGGGCACGCTGCGGCCCGGCGTCACGGCGAAGGACATCATCCTGGCCGTGATCGCGCAGATCGGCACCGGCGGCGGCCAGGGCTACGTGCTCGAGTACCGCGGCAGCGCGATCCGCGCCCTCTCGATGGAGGGGCGCATGACGATCTGCAACATGTCGATCGAGGCGGGCGCCCGCGCCGGCATGGTCGCCCCCGACCAGACGACGTTCGACTACCTCGAGGGCCGCGACCACGCCCCGACCGGCGCCGACTGGGACGAGGCCGTCGCCTACTGGAAGACCCTCCCCACCGACGACGACGCCGTGTTCGACGCCGAGGTGTTCCTCGACGCCGACGAGCTCGAGCCGTTCGTGACCTGGGGCACGAACCCCGGCCAGGGCGTCTCGCTGAGCGACGCCGTGCCCGACCCCGCGACGGTCTCCGACGCGAACGAGCGGGCCGCCGCCGAGCGCGCCCTCGAGTACATGGCCCTCGAGGCCGGCACGCCGATGAAGCAGATCCCCGTCGACGCCGTGTTCATGGGCTCGTGCACCAACAGCCGCATCGAAGACCTCAGGGCGTTCGCCTCGATCGTCCGGGGCCGCACCAAGGCCGAGGGCGTCCGCGTCATGGTCGTCCCGGGCTCGGCGCGGGTGCGCCTCGAGGCCGAGGCCGAGGGGCTCGACAAGGTCTTCACCGACTTCGGGGCCGAGTGGCGCTTCGCGGGCTGCTCGATGTGCCTCGGCATGAACCCCGACCAGCTCGCCCCCGGCGAACGCTGCGCCTCGACCTCGAACCGCAACTTCGAGGGCCGCCAGGGCAAGGGCGGGCGCACGCACCTCGTGTCGCCCCTCGTCGCCGCGGCCACGGCCGTGCGCGGCACGCTCTCCTCCCCGTGGGATCTCGAGGCCGACGAGGCCGACGGGGGCGCCGCCTCCGCCGAGACCCCGATCTTCGACCAGGTGGCCGGCGAGCTCGCCGACCAGACCGCAGGAGGCGCGCGCTAGTGCAGAAGTTCACCGTCGTCACCGGCGTGGCCGCGCCCCTGAAGCGCTCGAACGTCGACACCGACCAGATCATCCCGGCCGAGTTCCTCAAGCGGGTCACCAAGACCGGCTTCGAGGACGCCCTGTTCTTCTCGGCGCGGCAAGACCCGGACTTCGTGCTGAACCGACCGGAGTACCAGGGCGCCCGCGTGCTCGTGGCCGGCCCCGACTTCGGCACGGGCTCGAGCCGCGAGCACGCGGTCTGGGCCCTGCGCGACTTCGGCTTCGACGTCGTGCTCAGTTCGCGCTTCGGCGACATCTTCCGGGGCAACTCGGGCAAGCAGGGCCTGCTCAGCGCCGTCGTCGCCGAGCAGGACGTCGAGCGCATCTGGGCCGTCGTCGAGGCCAGCCCCGGCATCGAGATCACGGTCGACCTCGAGGCGCAGACCGCCACGGTCGGCGACCTCACGGTCTCGTTCGAGGTCGATGCCTACACTAAGTGGCGCCTCCTCGAAGGACTCGACGACATCGGACTCACTCTCCGCGACGAGGCCGCCATCACAGAATTCGAAACCCGCCGCGCCGCCTGGCGCCCCAAGACATTGCCGGTGAAGTAGTGAACTCCCTCGTCCAAGACGCAGCAGCAGCAGGTGCCCGGGTGGGCCTCACCTCCGACGAGATCGTCATCCGCGGCGGCAAGCCGCTCATCGGCCGCATCGAGGTGCGCGGCGCGAAGAACCTCGCCACCAAGGCGATGGTCGCGTCCCTGCTCGGCGACACCCCGAGCATCCTCCGCGACGTGCCCGACATCAGCGACGTGCAGGTCGTGCGTGGCCTGCTCGAGGTCCACGGCGTCCGCATCACCGACCCGGCGCGCGGCGAGATGATCCTCGACCCCGCCAACGTCGAGTCGGCGCACTTCGCCGAGATCGACGCCCACGCCGGCTCGAGCCGAATCCCGATCCTGTTCTGCGGCCCCCTCCTGCACCGTCTCGGCGAGGCCTTCATCCCCGACCTGGGCGGCTGCCGCATCGGCGACCGGCCGATCGACTTCCACCTCGACGCCCTGCGGGCGTTCGGCGCCGTCGTCGACAAGTCGTACAACGGCATCCACCTCACGGCGCCCGACGGGCTGCGCGGCGCGAACATCGAGCTGCCCTACCCGAGCGTCGGCGCGACCGAGCAGGTGCTGCTCACGGCCGTGCTGGCCGACGGCGTCACCGAGCTCCGCAACGCGGCGATCGAGCCCGAGATCATGGACCTCATCGCCATCCTCCAGAAGATGGGCGCGGTCGTCTCGGTCGAGCCCAACCGCGTGATCTTCATCGAGGGCGTCAAGACCCTTCGCGGCTACCAGCACCGCGCCATCAACGACCGCAACGAGGCCGCGAGCTGGGCCAGCGCCGCGCTCGCCACCAAGGGCGACATCTTCGTCGAGGGCGCCGACCAGAAAGACCTCATGACGTTCCTCAACGTCTTCCGCAAGGTCGGCGGCGACTTCGACGTCCACGAGGACGGCATCCGCTTCTTCCACCCCGGCGGCGAGCTCAAGCCCGTCGTCGTCGAGACCGACGTGCACCCCGGCTTCATGACCGACTGGCAGCAGCCGCTGATCGTCGCCCTGACGCAGGCGCAGGGCACGTCGATCGTGCACGAGACGGTCTACGAGAACCGGTTCCAGTTCACCGAGGCGCTCAACGACATGGGCGCCGACATCACCGTGCACAAGGACGGCCTGCCCGGCCACGACCGCCGCGTCGCCCGTCGCGAGTTCGAGCAGGCGGCCGTGATCAACGGACCGACCGCCCTGCACGGCGCCGACATCCGCGTGCCCGACCTGCGCGGCGGCTTCAGCCACCTCATCGCGGCCCTCACGGCCGAGGGCGAGTCGAAGATCAGCAACGTCGGCATCATCAGCCGCGGCTACGAGCACTTCATCGCGAAGCTGCGCAAGCTGGGCGCCGACTTCGACTTCCAGGGCTGATCGCGACGTGAGCGACGCCTCCTCGCCGACCCCGCCGGCCGGCGGAGTCGACGCGCCCCTCGTCCAGACGTCCCGCCACGTGGGACGGTTCGGCCGCGGCAAGGAGAAGAGCGCCGTGTTCCGCGGCGTGGCCGCCGTCGGCGCCCCGCTCTTCGACCGGCTCGCCCGGATCGAGGTGCGGGGCGGCGAGAAGCTGCCGGCCGAGGGCGCGTTCGTGCTCACGCCGAACCACTACACGAACATCGACCCCGTGGTCGTGGCGCGCCTGATGTGGACGCTGGGGCGCGTGCCGCGGTTCCTCGCCAAGGCGTCGCTGTTCCGGGTGCCCGTCTTCGGGTCGCTCATGCGGGCCATGGGGCACGTCCCCGTCGAGCGCGGCGGGCGCACGCACGCCGGCGACCCGCTGCAGGCCGGTCGGGCGCTCGCGACCAGCGGCGGGGGAGTCGTCATCTACCCCGAGGGCACGCTGACGGGCGACCCCGACCTCTGGCCAATGAAGGGCAAGAGCGGCGCGGTCCGCCTCGCGCTGCAGGCGGGGGTGCCGCTGATCCCCGTCGCCCACTGGGGCAGCCAGCACGTGATGGGGCGCGGGTCGACGAAGCTCAGCCTGTTCCCCCGCAAGCGCATCGTCGCCGCGATCGGCGACCCGGTCGACCTGTCGCCGTGGCGAGGGAGGCACCTCGACCAGGCCGAGTACGCCGCCGCCACCGCCCTCGTCATGCAGCGCATCACCGAGCTGCTGGCCGGGCTCCGCGACGAGCCCGCGCCCGCCGTGCCGTGGGACCCCCAGACGAAGCACCAGAGAGAGGCCTGATCGCCGTGAGCAGTCCCGACGAGCGGGCGGCCGGGAGCCGCGAGGACGCGATCGGCGCGCTGGGGGAGGGCGCCGTCACGACCGAGGCGATCTCCGTCGTCATGCGCAGCGCCGTGCCGCGCACCGTGGCCGTGCTCGGCTCCGGCAGCTGGGGCACCACCTTCGCCAAGGTGCTCGCCGAGGGCGGGGCCGACGTGACCCTCTGGGCGCGGCGGCCCGAGCTCGCGCGCGAGATCACCGAGAGCAAGCGCAACAGCGACTACCTGCCGGGCATCAACCTGCCCCGCACCCTCCGGGCGACCCCCGACGTCGCCGCGGCCCTGCGCGGCGCCGAGCAGGTCTACCTCTCGGTGCCCAGCCAGACGCTCCGCGAGAACCTCGCCGCCGTGCGCGAGCTCGTGCCGGCCGGCGTGCCCGTCGTGAGCCTGATGAAGGGCGTCGAGAAGGCGACCGGGCTGCGGATGAGCCAGGTCATCGAGCAGGAGCTCGACATCGACCCCGACCTGATCGCCGTGGCGTCCGGCCCGAACCTCGCCCTCGAGATCGCGAAGCGGCAGCCGACCGCGGCCGTCGTCTCGTCGCGCAGCCTCGAGACGGCGACGGCGGTCGCCGCGACCGCGACCAACCCGTACTTCCGGTCGTTCGTCAACACCGACGTGATCGGCACCGAGTTCGGCGGCGTGCTCAAGAACCTCATCGCCGTCGCGATCGGGATCGTCGACGGCGTCGGCTACGGCGAGAACACGAAGGCGTCGATCATCACCCGCGGGCTCGCTGAGATGACCTCGTTCGCGGTCTCGTTCGGGGCGAAGGCCGAGACCCTCGCCGGGCTCGCCGGGCTCGGCGACCTCATCGCCACGTGCGAGTCGCCGCTGTCGCGCAACAACACGGCCGGCCGCCTGCTCGGGCAGGGCTACGCCTTCGGCGACGTCGTGCGCCAGATGAACCAGACGGCCGAGGGGCTGGCCTCCGTCGCGCCCATCCTCGAGCTCGCCCGCTCGCGGGGCGTCGACATGCCCATCGTGCAGCAGGTCGCCGAGGTGCTCGCCGGTACGCTCGACCCGCGGAACATCGCACCGCACCTGACCGAGACCGACGAGCCCCAGGGCGAGTAGCGGGCAGGAGGCGCGGTGTCCGTCACGGACGCGACCCGCGCCTCCTGCCCGCTCGTCCGGCGCCGGCGCCGAACCACCCCGGAAGGCCCCCGATGACCACCCAGATCCCCACCTCGGCCGAGAAGCAGACCGTCGTCGTCCTCTTCGGCGGCCGGTCCAGCGAGCACTCGATCAGCTGCGCCACCGCGGGGGGCGTGCTCGCCGCGATCGACCGGGACCGCTTCGACGTGCTGCCCGTCGGCATCACCCGCGACGGGGCCTTCACCCTGCAGCCCGACGACGCGGCGCTCTTCGCCCTCGACGCCGACGCGCTGCCCGAGGTGCGCGACAACGGCACCCGCGTGCGCTGGCCAGAGACCGCCACGAGCCGCGAGCTGAGCGTCGTCGAGCCCGACGGCGGCGTGCGCCTGCTGGGCGAGGTCGACGTCGTGTTCCCGATCCTGCACGGGCGCTTCGGCGAGGACGGCACGGTGCAGGGACTCCTCGAGCTCGTCGGGCTGCCCTACGTCGGCGCGGGGCTGCTGGCCTCGGCCGTCGGCATGGACAAGCACTTCACGAAGACCGTGCTGCGAGAGGCCGGCATCGCGGTGGCGCCGTGGCGCACGGTCCGCCGCGACCGGTGGCAGGCCTCGCCCGACCAGGTGGCGGCGGACGTCGCGCCGCTCGGCTACCCGCTGTTCGTCAAGCCGGCCCGGGCCGGGTCGAGCGTGGGCGTCTCGCGCGTCGACGGCCCCGAGCAGCTCGCCGCGGCGATGGAGACGGGCTTCGCCGAGGACGGCAAGGTGCTCGTCGAGGCCGGGGTCGTCGGCCGCGAGATCGAGTGCGCGGTGCTCGGCGGCCGCGACGGGGGCGCCCCGCGCACCTCGGTCGCGGGCGAGATCGTGCTGAGCGACGAGACCTTCTACGACTTCGAGTCGAAGTACCTCGGCGGTGCCGGGGCCGACCTGCTCTGCCCGGCCCCGCTGTCGGACGACGAGCTGGCCGAGATGCAGCGCCTCGCGGCGCTCGCCTTCCGGTCGATCGACGGCAGCGGCCTGGCCCGGGTCGACTTCTTCCTCACCGACGCCGGCTGGGTCGTCAACGAGGTCAACACGATGCCGGGCTTCACGCCGATCTCGATGTTCCCGGCCTGCTGGCTGGCCAGCGGCCTGAGCTACCCCGAGCTCATCACCGAGCTGATCGAGCTCGGCCTCGCGACCGAGCGCTGAGCGCGCGGGCGCGCGTCAGGACGCGGGCGACTCGGACGGGGAGCCGGTCGGGTCCCCGGTGCTCGGCAGGTCGTCGACGCCGACGCACGCGCGACCGTCCTCCGGCAGGTAGCCGACGGCGTCGGCCAGGTCGAACAGGGCCGTGGTGCCGACGTCCGCGCTGACGACGACCTGGACGGCGGGGGTGCGGCCGTAGGTCGTGAAGGTGAACGCGTCGCCGTCCTGGGGGCCGTCGTCCGACAGCCAGTCGACGCCCTGGACGTTGTTGCACGGCAGGTCGGAGATCGCGGGGGACTCGACCCCGCAGCGCAGCAGCACCGTGGCGGGCGTGCCCCAGGCGCCGGTGGCCTGGGCGTCGGTCTCGCGGCGCTGCTGGGGCGACTGGTCGGGACCGACGGTGTCGGGCAGGTGCACGACGACCTGGGCGCAGGCAGGGTCGTTCGAGGCGTCGGCGGGCTCCATCGGCACGGCGGCGGTGCAGCCCGAGAGGACGGACGCGACGACGACGCCGAGGGCGACGAGGAGGGAGGGGCGCAGGCGGCGGGAGGGGGCGGACATCCCCGCCAGGCTACCGTCGACCCCATGGAACGATCATCCGGGTCTCTCGACGCTGCCGACACCGCAGGGCCCGCGGCCCCTGCCGCCGACACGGTCGCGGCCGTCGGCGAGCTCGCCACCCTCGCGCGCATCCTGCCGCGCCTGCCGCGCGGGCTCGACACGCAGCTCGGCCCGGGCGACGACGCCGCCGTGGTCGCGGCGCCCGACGGCCGGTTCGTCGTGACGACCGACCTCATGGTGCACGGCCCCGACTTCCGTCGGGCCTGGTCGACCCCGCACGACCTCGGATGGAAGGCCGCCGCCTCCAACCTGTCCGACGTCGCCGCCATGGGCGCGCGTCCCACGGCCCTCGTCGTGGCCCTCGCGGTGCCGGGCGACACGCCGGTCGGCGACCTGGAGCGGTTCGCCGACGGCCTCCGCGACGCCTGTGCGGCGATGGCGCCGGGCTGCGGCGTCGTCGGGGGCGACCTCTCGGTCTCGGCCGTCTTCACCGTCGCCGTGACCGCCTTCGGCGACCTCGACGGCCACGCGCCCGTGCGCCGCGACGGCGCGCGACCCGGCGACGTGGTCGCCGTCTCCGGGCCCCTCGGCCGGGCGGCCCGGGGCCTCGACCTGCTCTTCCGGCTCGGCGTCGACCACGACGGCGAGCCCGACGCGGCCCTCGCCCGTGCGGTCCGTGAGCGCGACGCCGACGTCGGCTGGCAGCTGGCGCCGACGCCGCCGATCGCCGACGGCCCGGCGGCGGCCCTCGCCGGCGCGACGGCGATGCTCGACCTGTCCGACGGCCTCGCCCTCGACGCGACCCGCCTGGCCCGCGCCTCCGGGGTCGTCGTCGACCTCGACGCCGCCGCTCTCGGCGACGACCCGCACGCGGCCCTGGCCGGGGGAGAGGACCACTCGCTGCTCGCGACGTTCCCCGCCGGCGCCGACCTGCCGGGGGGCTTCCGGCCGCTCGGCTCGGTGCGCGACGTCGACGGCGGCGAGCCCCGCGTCGCGGTCGACGGCCGTGACCTCGGCGAGCCGGGCGGGTGGGACCCGTACCGCCTCTGGTCCGGCCGACAGGGCTGACCCGGCCCGCGCCTCCTCGGCCCTGCCCGCGCCCCGCTCAGTCGTCGCGGGTCGCGAACCAGACCGTCGTGTCGCCGTACGACCTGCGGGCGTCGAGGGTGACCCCGGCGGGCCAGGCGGGCTCGCCGTCGCGGGAGGCGCGCTCGACGACGACGAGCGCCTGCTCGGCCAGCGCCGGCAGCAGCGCCTCGAGGTCGGCGGCGAGCTCGGCGCCGGTCAGCTCGTAGGGCGGGTCGAAGAAGACGAGGTCGACGGGCCCCGCGCCGCCCGACAGGTACGAGCGCACGGGCTGCACGACGACGTCGACGCGCGGCGCCCGGCCGACGGGCGCCCGCCGGACGACGGCCTCGACGTTCCGGCGGAGCACCTTCGCGGCGGCCGGCCCCTTCTCGACGAGCACGACGGTGGCGGCCCCGCGCGACGCGGCCTCGAGACCCAGCCCGCCGGCGCCCGCGTAGAGATCGAGCACGCGGCGGCCGGCGATCTCGTCTCGGGAGTCGAGCGACGAGAACAGCGCCTCCCGCACCCGGTCGCTCGTCGGACGCGTGCCCGTCTTGGGGACGGCGAGGGTCAGGTTGTCGGCGAAGCCGGAGATGATGCGGGACACGCCCCCATCCTGGCCCATCGACGCGGCCGTTCGAGCAAGTCGACAAGGCCCGGCCGAGGAGGCGCCCGCCCGGTCGTGGGACCCGCACAAGCGAGTTGGCGGCCGGCTCGGCGAGGGGCACGATCACCCCCATGACCAGCGTGGATCGTACTGTCCGGCCCTCCTTCACCAAGTCGCTGTTCGCGGGGCGGATCGCCTCGGAGCTCGTCTTCCCGTTCCCGCACATGTCGGCCGCCGAGGCCGCCAGGGTCGAGACGATCGCCGCGTCGGCCCGCGAGGTCCTCGCCGACTACGACCCGCTGCGGGCCGAGCGCGAGGGCTGGGTGGGCGACGACACGATCCGGGCCCTGGGCGAACGCCGGCTGACCGGCCTGTTCGTCGCCGAGGAGTACGGCGGCCTCGGGCTGGGCCAGAGCGCCTACTGCCGCGTCATGGAGGAGTTCGGCCGGGTCGACGGCACGCTCGCGACGGTGATGGGCGTGCACCAGTCGATCGGCACGAAGCCCCTGCACCTGTTCGGCACCGACGACCAGAAGGCGCGCTGGCTGCCCGACCTCGCGAGCGGGCGCAGGCTGGCCGCGTTCGCCCTGACCGAGCCGAACGTGGGCAGCGACGCGTGGAACCTCGAGACGACGGCCGAGCGCCAGAGCGACGGCAGCTGGGTGCTCAACGGCGAGAAGCGCTGGATCGGCAACGGCGACAAGGACGTCCTCACGGTCTTCGCCCGCAGCGAGCTCGGCCACGTCGCGCTCGTGGTCGAGAAGGGCACCGAGGGCCTGACCACCGGCCCGCGCTTCGAGACCCTCGGCCTGCGGGCCAACGACCTGCAGCGGGTCCACTTCACCGACGTCCGCGTGCCGGCCGAGAACCTGCTCGGCGAGCCCGGCGACGGGTTCCGCATCGCCATGGCCACGCTCAACAACGGCCGCATGTCGATGGGCACCGCGATCGCGGGCGGCATGAAGCAGTTCCTCGCCTGGTCGGTCGAGCACACGGAGGCGCGCCGCCAGTTCGGCAGGCCCCTCGCCGACTTCGAGATGGTCGGCGACAAGCTCGCCTGGATGACGCAGCAGATCTACGGGGTCGAGTCGATGTCGTACATGACCACGGGGTTCGTCGACCGGGGCGACACCGACTTCGCGCTCGAGTCGGCCATGACCAAGGTCGTGGCGAGCGACACCGGCTGGTTCGCCCTCAACCGCGCCGTGCAGCTGCACGGCGGGGAGGCCTTCATGGCGGCCCACCCGCTGTCGAAGGCCCTGCGCGACTTCCGCATCTTCCCGATCTTCGAGGGGGCCAACGACGTGATGCGGGCCTTCGTCGCGCTGAACGGGCTCAAGGCGCTCAGCGAGGAGCTGCCCGACGTGTCGTCCCTGAGCCTCGGCGACCCCGGCCGTGCGATCGGCGTGCTGGCGCCGTACGTGGCGGGCCGCGTGCAGCGCCGGATCGCGCCCGAGCGTCCCGTGGGCGTGCACCCGCAGCTGTCGCGGGCCGCCGCCGAGGTCGGCGAGCAGGTCTCCCGGCTGCGCGAGCGGGCCGAGGGGGCGCTCCGCAAGCACGGCAAGCGGGTGCAGGAGGCGCAGCTGGTGCAGAAGCGCCTGGCCGAGGCGGCTTCCGGCATCTACGCGCAGACGGCCGTCCTCTCGCGTGCCTCGGTCGCCCTCGAGGAGGCGCGGGCCGACTCGGACGCCGAGCGTCACCTGGCCGTCGGGTTCTGCAAGCAGTCCGCCCGTCAGGTCGCGCGGCAGCTCCGGGCCCTCGAGGTCGACGACGACCGGCACGTGACCGCGCTCGCGGCGGCGACCCGCGCCTCCGGCGGGTACTCGTTCCGGCTCTGAGGCCGGGCCCGTCGACCCGTGTCGGGGGCGCGCAGTAGCGTGGTGAGGTGCCCGCGCCCCTGCCCGACCCGTCGCCGCTCGACGCCTCGCTGTCGAGCGCGCTGGGCGGCCGCACGGCGCAGGCGATGCAGAAGGCCTTCGGGCTGCGCACCGTCGGCGACCTGCTGGCCCACTACCCGCGGCGGTACGCCCGACGGGGCGAGCTGACCGCGCTCGACTCGCTGCCGCTGGGCGAGAGCGTCACGATCGTCGCCGAGGTGCTCGACGTGCGCGAGCGCACGATGCGCGCACGCCGGGGGTCGATCCTCGAGGTCCGCATCGGCGACGGCGAGGGCATCCTCACCCTCACCTTCTTCAACCAGGCCTGGCGCGCGCGAGACCTGGTGCCGGGCGCCCGGGGCATCTTCGCCGGCAAGGTGGGCGACTACCGCGGCCTGCGACAGCTGGCCCACCCCGACTACGAGCTGTTCGACGCCTCGCACGAGGCCGTCGCCGGGGTCGGCGACGCCGAGGCGCAGGCCTGGGCCCGGCAGCCGATCCCGATCTACCCGGCCAGCGCCTCCGTCGCCTCGTGGCAGGTGCAGCGCTCGGTCGAGGTCGTGCTCGACACGCTGCCGCCCGTCGACGACCCGGTGCCCGCGTCCGTCCGGTCCGAGCTCGAGCTCGTGCCGCTCCGCGAGGCCCTCGAGCTGGTGCACCGCCCCGAGAAGGACCGCGACCACCTGCGCGGCCGCGACGCCCTGCGCTTCCAGGAGGCCTTCGTGCTGCAGAGCGCCCTGCTGCAGCAGCGGGCCGAGCTGCGCACGACCACGGCGACGGCGCGCACGGCACGGCCCGCGGGGCTGCTCGAGCGCTTCGACGCGGCACTGCCGTTCGCGCGCACGTCCGACCAGGTGCTCGTCGGGTCCGAGATCGACCGCGACCTCGGGGCCGACGTGCCGATGAACCGCCTGGTGCAGGGCGAGGTCGGCTCGGGCAAGACCCTCGTCGCGCTGCGGGCGATGCTGGCCGTCGCCGAGAGCGGCGGGCAGTCGGCGCTGCTGGCCCCGACCGAGGTGCTCGCCGGGCAGCACCTCCGCTCGATCGTGCGCTCGCTGGGGCCCGACCTCGCGGCCGAGCTGCGCCCCGTGCTGCTCACCGGGCAGATGAGCACCGCCGAGCGCCGCCGGGCGACCCTCGCGATCGTCAGCGGCCAGGCGCGGATCGTCGTCGGCACGCACGCCCTGATCAGCGAGGCCGTCGAGTTCTACGACCTCGGCCTGGTCGTCGTCGACGAGCAGCACCGGTTCGGCGTCGAGCAGCGCGAGGCGCTCCGCCGCAAGGGCGCCGCGCCGCCGCACGTGCTCGTGCTCACCGCGACGCCCATCCCGCGCACCGTCGCCATGACGGTCTTCGGCGACCTCGACGTGTCGACGATCACCGAGCTGCCGGCCGGGCGGCAGCCCATCGAGTCGTTCGTGGTGCCGCTCGCCGAGCGGCCCGGCTGGGCCGACCGCATCTGGCAGCGCTCCGCCGAAGAGGTGGCGAAGGGCCGGCAGGTGTTCGTCGTGTGCCCGGCCATCGACGCCGCCAGCGTCGAGCAGGGCGAGGCGACCGCGCCCGCCGACGGTGCGGCGGCCGGCTCCGACGACGCGCCGGAGGGCGCCGCGCCCCACGTCCCCGAGCGCGCCAGCGTCGAGGCCGTCACGGCCCTCGCCCGGTCGCTGCCCGTGCTCGACGGCGTCCGGGTCGAGCCGCTGCACGGCCGCATGCCGTCCGACGAGAAGGACGCGGTGATGCAGCGCTTCGCCCGGGGCGAGATCGACGTGCTCGTCGCGACGACCGTCATCGAGGTCGGGGTCGACGTGCCGAACGCGTCGACGATGGTGGTGCTCGACGCCGACCGCTTCGGCATCTCGCAGCTGCACCAGCTGCGGGGACGGGTCGGCCGGGGCGGGCACCCCGGTCTCTGCCTGCTCGTCACGCACGCGCCGGTCGACTCGCCGGCCCGCGAACGCGTCGACGCCGTCGCCGCGACCCTCGACGGCTTCGAGCTCGCCCAGGTCGACCTCGAGCTGCGACGCGAGGGCGACGTGCTCAGCAGCCTCCAGTCGGGCGGCCGGTCGTCCCTGCGGCTGCTCCGCGTCACGACCGACGGCGACCTCATCGGCACCGCCCGCGAGCACGCCGCCGAGCTGCTCCAGTCCGACCCCTCCCTGGCCGGCCACCCGGCGCTCGCCGCCGCCATCGCCCGGCGCGTCGACGACTCGAGCCGCGACTTCATGGCGGCGGGCTGAGCCGGCCGGTCCCGTCACGCGGCCGGTCCCGGCCGACCCGACCGGCGCCTCCGGGCTCCTCGCGGCACCTGTCTCCGAGTTCGCCGAGGCGTCGCCTGCGGCGGGGCGACGTCGGGCTAGGGTGGCCGGATGAGCAGGATCGCCGTCGTCCCGGGGTCGTTCGACCCGGTCACCCTGGGCCACGTCGACGTCATCGCGCGGGCCGCCGTGATCTTCGACGAGGTGCACGTGCTGGTCGTGCACAACCCCGACAAGTCGGCCCTGCTGCCCCTCCCGCAGCGGGTCGCCCTGCTCGAGAGGTCGCTCCGCGACGCGGGCCTGCCCGACACGGTCTCCGTGCACAGCTGGAGCGTCGGCCTGCTCGTCGACTACTGCACCGAGGTCGGCGCGTCGGTGCTCGTCAAGGGCATCCGGTCGCAGGTCGACGTCGCCTACGAGACCCCCATGGCGATCATGAACCGCAGCCTGGCCGGCGTCGAGACCGTGTTCCTGCTGCCGGACCCGGCACACGCCCACGTCTCGAGCTCGCTCGTGCGCCAGGTTGCCTCGCTCGGCGGCGACGTGCGGCCCTACGTGCCCGCGGCCGTCGCCGACCACCTCGCCACGACCTGACCCCGCCCGCCGGGCCCCCGGCTCCGAACCACGACGACAGACGACGACAGCAGACGATCCCGCACCGCAGCACGGCCCGACCACGACCCCGCCCGGCACCCGAGAGACGACGATGACGACGACGACCACCCCCAGCAGCGAGGCCCGCCGAGAGCGCCGTCGGCCCGAGGCCGCCCCGGCCCTGCCGCCCATGGAGCTGGACGAGGTGCAGCAGAAGGCCCGTGGCGTGCTCGAGGCCGTCGCCACGGTGATCGACGGCAAGGACGGGGCCATCAGCACGGCCCTCACGGTCCTGCTCGCCGAGGGGCACCTCCTCATCGAGGACGTCCCCGGCGTGGGCAAGACGCAGCTCGCCCGGGCCCTCGCGAAGGCCGTCGACGCCACGGTGACCCGCATCCAGTTCACGCCCGACCTGCTGCCGAGCGACATCACGGGCGTCTCGGTCTACGACCGCGAGCGGGGCGGCTTCCAGTTCGTGCCCGGCCCCGTGTTCGCCAACGTCGTCATCGGCGACGAGATCAACCGGGCCTCGCCCAAGACCCAGTCGGCCCTGCTCGAGAGCCTGGAGGAGCGCCAGGTCACCGTCGACGGCGTGACCCACCCGCTGCCCGACCCGTTCCTCGTCGTCGCGACGCAGAACCCGGTCGAGATGGAGGGCACCTACGCGCTGCCCGAGGCGCAGCGCGACCGCTTCATGGCCCGCATCTCGCTCGGCTACCCCGACGCCGAGAGCGAGCTGCGCATGCTCCGCCAGCGCGAGCGCACCAGCCCCCTCGACGTGCTCCGGCCGCTCGTCTCGCTCGACGACCTGACCCGCATGATCGCGGCCGTCCGGGGCGTCTACACGGCCGAGGCGGTGGAGCGCTACGCGGTCCGCATCGTCCAGGCCACGCGCGTGCACCCCGAGGTGCGGCTCGGCGCCAGCCCCCGTGCGACGCTGCAGCTGATGCGCGCGGCCAAGTCGTGGGCGGCGCTGAATGGCCGCTCGTTCGTGGTGCCCGACGACGTCGACGCGCTCAGCGGCCCCGTGCTCGGGCACCGCATCATCCTGGCCGGCCGCGCCGGCGCCGGGGCGGTGACGGCGGCCTACGACCTCGTCGCCGACGTCGTCGCCGCGACCGACGTGCCGCTCGGCGACCCCGCCGACGCCCGCTGACCGTGGCGCTCGGGCAGGCGCCGCGCCCCACGGCGCGCGGGGCGGGCGTGGTCGGCGCGGGCGCGGTCGCCGTCGTGGCCGGCGTGCTGCTCGACTCGACGCCCCTGGTCTTCGCGGGCCTCGTGCTCGTGCTGCTCGTCGCGGCCGTGCTCGTGTCCCTCGTGTTCCGGCGCGCCGACCTCGACGTCGCCCGGCGCTTCGGCCCCGACCGCGGCGTCGCGGGCCGGTCCGTCGTCGAGACCCTCTCGCTCGTCCCGAGGGGCCGTGGCCAGGTCGTCGTGCTGCGCGAGGGCCTGCCCTGGCAGGGCGGCCCGTCGGCCGAGTCCGCGACCGTGGCGCTCGAGCCGGGCCGCACCTCCTCGGCCGTGTTCCGTCACGACGACCTCGTCCGCGGCCGTCACCGTCTGGGGCCGCTCACCGTCGACCTCGTCGAGTCGTTCGGGGTCGGGCGCCGCCG
Organism: Frigoribacterium faeni; assembly: GCF_011761235.1. GTDB lineage: Bacteria > Actinomycetota > Actinomycetes > Actinomycetales > Microbacteriaceae > Frigoribacterium > Frigoribacterium faeni_A. The sequence continues at coordinate 644,037 of NZ_JAAOYW010000001.1, read as the reverse complement.
CACGTCCGTGCCCGGCATGCACGAGCTCGTCGTCGTGCCCGAGGTGCTCGACCTCGGCCTCGCCCGCGAGTCACGGGCGCTCGGCGACGGCGCCCGTCGCCAGCGGGGCCAGAGCCTGACGGGCGCCGAGGACGACCCCGTCACGCGCGAGTACCGCCGGGGCGACCCCATGCGGCGCGTCCACTGGAAGGCGACGGCCCGGCACGACGACCTCATGGTGCGCCAGGAGGAGCAGCACGGCCTGCCCCACGTCCGCCTCGTCCTGCCGACGGCGCTCGGGGCGTGGGACGACGCGACCACCGGCCCCGGGGGAGCAGGCCGGCACAGCGACTCGTTCGAGTGGGCCCTGTCGCTCGTGGCCACGCTCGCCGTCGAGTGGGGCCACGCCGGCTCGGTCGCGGTCGTCACGACGCCCGACGGCGACCTCGTGGCCCGGCACGACCCCGAGTCGACCGGGGCGTTCCTCGAGGCTCTCGCCGACGTGGTCCTCGACGACCCCGCCGGCGTCCCCGCCCCGTCCGCGGCGGCGCGGGAGCCCGTCGTCGCCGTCGTCTCCGGGCTCCGCCGCCGTGACCTCGACGTCCTCGTGCGGTCCCGGGCGGTCGGCGCCTCCGCGGTCGCCGTGGTGGTCTCGCCCGCGCTCGACTTCACGCACACGGGTCGCCCGTCCGCCGCCGACGCAGGCGACGCGCCCCTCCGCCCTGCCGAGGTGGCCGAGCTGCTGCGCGGCTCGCGCTGGCGGGTCGTCGAGGCGGGCTCCGACGAGGCCGTCGCCGACGTCGTCCGAGGGGCAGGGCTGCTCGATGGCTGACCGCGCCCGCGCCCTCGCCCCCGCTGCCGCCGCCGACCGCCGGCCGTCGCCGCGTCCGCGGGCGGCCGCGCCGACCGGCTGGGCGGTGAGCCTGCTCGTCTGGCTCACCCTCGTCGCGTCGCTCGCGAGCCTCTCGTCGCTGTTCCAGGGCGTCGGCTGGTGGGTCGCGGGCGCCGGCGTCTCGGCCGTCGTGCTGGGCGCCTCCCTCGGGGTCAGGGCGCTCGGCGCGGGCCCGCTCGGCGGCTGGCTCGCCGGGCTCGTCTCCGGCCTGCTCGTCACCTCCGCCCTCGTCTCGGGCGGGACGGCCGTGCTCGGCGTCGTGCCGACGGCCGCGACCGTGCAGCGCCTCCGCGACCTCGCCGACCAGGCCACCACGACGATCGTCGAGGGCACGGCCCCCGTCGAGGTGCAGGACGGCCTGCTCGCCGTCGTCGTCGCGGCCGTGCTCGGCGTGGCCGTCGTCAGCGACCTGGTGGCCACGGTGGGCCGCCTGCCCGGGCTCACCGGGGCGTTCCCCGCCGTGGTGCTCGCCGTGCCGTCCTTCGTGCCCGGCACGGCGGTCCGCTGGCCGTGGGTGGTCCTGGCGGTGCTGCTCTGGCTCGCGCTCCTCGCGGTCTCCACCGGGCGCCGTCCGACGCGGTCCGCCGCCGTCGGGGGAGTCGCGGCCGTCGGCGTGGCGGCGCTCCTGACCGCGGTCGTGCCGTTCGGCGGCGTCGCCCCGCTCAGCGGCGTCGGCACCGGGACGGGGCTCGCGACGGGCGTCAACCCCGTCGTCGACCTCGGCGACGACCTGCGCCGCGGCGCGCCCCTCACGGTGCTCACGTACCGCTCGTCCGACACCGACGGCACCTACCTCAAGCTCGTCGACCTCGTCGACTTCAGCGGCCGCACCTGGAGCCCGGCCGACGCCGACGTCGACCCCGACCTGGACGTCGAGGCCCTGCCCGACGCCCCCGGCATCGCCGAGGGCACCTCTCGTCGCGTCGTCAGCACCGAGGTCAGCATCGGCGCGCTGCGGAGCCCGTACCTGCCCGTGCCCGTGCCGCCGCAGACGATCACCGGCCTCGACGACGGCTGGTCGTACGTGGACCAGTCGGGCGTCACGGTGCGCAGCACGACCGAGAGCACCCAGGGCCTCGACTACACGGTCGAGAGCCGCCCGGTCGACCCCAGCCCCGAGCAGGTCGTGGCCGCCCTGGGCGACCAGGGCGCCGACATGTCGGCCTACCTCTCGGTCGACGGCGTCCCGCGCACGGTCAGCGACCTCGCCGCCGAGGTCACGGCCGACGCGGCCAACCCCTTCGACGCCGCGGTCGCGCTGCAGGACTGGTTCCGCGACGGCGACTTCACCTACTCGGAGGAGACGCCCGTCGACGAGGGCTACGACGGGAACGGCCTGGACGCGGTCGAGCGGTTCCTCGAGGTCAAGAGCGGCTACTGCGTCCACTTCGCCTCGGCGATGGCCGTGATGGCCCGCACGCTGGGCATCCCCTCGCGCATGGCGGTCGGGTTCCTGCCGGGCACGCCGACGGGCTTCGGCGACGAGACCGCCCGCGCCGTGAGCAGCGACGACCTGCACACCTGGCCCGAGCTGTACTTCGAGGGCCTCGGCTGGGTGCCGTTCGAGCCGACGGTCGGGCTGGGCACGCCGCAGTCGTACCTGCAGGAGACCGGCGTCGAGCCCTCCGCCGCGCCGAGCGCCTCCGACGCGGCCACGCCCGAGCCCACGGCCGACGAGCCCTCGACGGCCCCCTCCGCGGGCGGACCGACGCCCGGCGCCGACGAGTCGCAGGACGCGTCCGCGCAGCAGGGCGGGGCCGGCCCGGCCCCCGTGGTCGGCGGGGCCCTCGGGCTCGCCGTCCTCGCCGCCCTGCTCGTGGTCCCCTCGGGACTGCGCGGCGCCCGGCGACGCCGTCGGCTGACCGCCGACCCGCCCGACCGCGCGCTGGCCGCCTGGCGCGAGGTGCTCGACACGGCGCTCGACCTCGGGCTCGCGCCTCCGTCCGGGGCGACGCCGGCCTCGGGGGCGGCCGCGCTCGACGAGGTGCTGCGCTCGGCGCCGCGTCCGGACGAGGAGGCGCGCGTCGCCCTGGCCTCGCTGGCCGCGGCCCTCGAGGGCGAACGCTTCGGCGCCGACCCCGCGGGCGGGCACGTCGCGGACGACGCGCGCCGGGTGCTCCGCGGCCTCCGCGCCTCCTCGTCCCGGGGCCGACGGGCGGCGGCCCTGCTTGCGCCCCGTTCGCTCGTGGCGACCACGGAGGCGCGACGCGCCGCAGGTGCGTAGACTCTCCCCTCGTGCCTCACTACACCAAGACCCCCTGGACGCTGTCGGTCTACGACCTCCTGCACCGTGCGGGCGAGATGCGCGAGCACTCGATCGAGGTCGTGGTGCCCGAGCGCCTCGGCGAGGGGCAGGTCGCCGTCCAGGCGGGCGACGTGCTCGAGCTCGACGTGCGGCTCGAGGGCCTGCACGACGGCATCCTCGTGTCGTCGCACGTGTCCGGCACCGCGACCGGCGAGTGCAGCCGCTGCCTCAAGGCGATCAGCGTGCCTGTCGAAGTCGATTTCGCCGAGCTTTTCGCGTACGCTGTCGACGAAGCTTTTGACTACCAGGTTCAAGACGATCACGTGGATCTTGAACCAGTGGTCAGAGACGCAGTGGTCCTGTCACTGCCCTTCCAGCCGGTCTGTCGTCCGGACTGCCCTGGACTCGACCCGGTGACGGGCGAACGAGTCGAGGACATCCCCGACTACCAGCCTCGTGAAGACGTCGATCCCCGGTGGTCGGCCCTCGCGGGGTTCCAGGCTGAATCGGCACCTGCCGACGGCGCGTCGCAGCGCGACGAGTCACCTGTCCAGGCTCCCCGTGAGCCCGGTGCAGACGACGAGCAGCGCTGAGACCACCGCGTCACCCACCCACGTCAGACCAGGTCCCCGCGAGGGGGCCGCAACAGAGAAGAGAACCTCATGGCCGTTCCCAAGAGGAAGCAGTCACGCTCGAACACCCACGCCCGCCGGTCGCAGTGGAAGGCCACTCCCGTCCAGCTGGTGAAGACCGTCGAGAACGGCAAGGTCACCTATTGCCTCCCGCACCGCGCCAAGGTCGTCGAGGACAGCGCCGGCACCGCCCTGTACATGGAGTACAAGGGCCGCAAGGTCGCCGACGTCTGAACCCGTCTCCCGTGACCACGTCACTCCCTGATCAGCCCGCGTCGAGCCCTCGTGCCGACCGGGCTGATCTGTTGGTGCAGCTCGGCATCGAGGTGCGCGACGACCTGATCGAGCTGGCGCTCACGCACCGCTCGTACGCCTACGAGCACGGCGGCATCGCGAACAACGAGCGGCTCGAGTTCCTCGGCGACTCGATCCTCGGGCAGGCCGTCACGGTGATGCTCTTCACCGAGAACCCCGACCTCGACGAGGGCGAGCTCGCCAAGCGCCGGGCCAGCCTCGTCAGCACCGTCGCCCTGGCCGAGGTGGCCCGCAACATCGGGCTCGGCGCGCACCTGCGCCTCGGCCGCGGCGAAGAGCTGACGGGCGGCCGCGACAAGCCGTCGATCCTCGCCGACACCGTCGAGGCGATCATCGGCGCGACCTACCTCGACGCCGGCGGCGAGGCGGCCACCGCCTTCGTGCTGCGCCTCGTGGCCCCGCTGCTCGACGACCCCGCGCGCTTCGGCGCCGCGATGGACCCGAAGACGAGCCTGCAAGAGCTCGCCGCGGCCCGTGGTCGGGGCACCCCGACCTACCACGTGACCGACAGCGGCCCCGACCACGACAAGCGCTTCCACGCGGCCGTGCGCCTCGGCGACTCGCCCGACGACGTCGCCCTGGGCACGGGCAGCAGCAAGAAGCAGGCCGAGATGGCCGCGGCGCTCGAGGCCTGGACGCGGCTCTCGAGCGGCGACCGCTGACCCCGTGCCCGAGCTGCCCGAGGTCGAGGTCGTCCGCGCCGGTCTGGCGCCGGTCGTGGCCGGCGCCGTCGTCACCGGCGTCACCGTGCTCGACGACCGCTCGCTCAAGCGGCACCGCGGCCCGTCGGTCGACTTCGTCGACCGGCTCGTCGGCGGCACGGTCGACGCGGCGGTGCGACGGGGCAAGTTCCTCTGGTTCCCGTTCGAGCCCGCCGAGCCGCACGACCACCCGCTCGCCCTCGTCGCGCACCTCGGCATGAGCGGCCAGGTGCTGCTGCGCAGCTCCGACCACCCGGGCGACCGCCTGATGCGCATCCGGCTCGACGTCGACAGCCCGAGCCACGGCGCCGTCCGCCTGGCGTTCGTCGACCAGCGCATCTTCGGCTCGATGGCGCTCGACGAGACCGTGCCGACGCCCGACGGGCGGGCCGCGGGCTACTCGGGCGCGCACCTGCTGGGGTCGGCCGACGCCGACGCCGAGCTCGCGGACGACGGCACCGACGCCCGGGCTCGCGGCGGCGTCCCCGCGGCCGCCCGTCCCGTCGCCGACTGGGCGACGCGCGTGCCGCAGCAGGTCGCCCACATCGCCCGCGACCCCCTCGACCCCGCCTTCGACGAGGCCGCGGTCGTCACCCGCCTCCTGGCCCGTCGCACGGGCGTCAAGCGCGCCCTGCTCGACCAGGGCCTGCTCAGCGGCGTGGGCAACATCTACGCCGACGAGAGCCTCTGGGCCGCGCGCCTCCACCCCGAGCAGCCGACCGAGGCCCTCTCGCGGGCCCGCGCGCGCCTCCTCGTGGCCGAGGTGCGCGCCGTGCTGCTCAAGGCGCTCGGCGAGGGCGGCACGAGCTTCGACGCGCAGTACGTCAACGTGAACGGGCAGTCGGGCTACTTCAGCCACAGCCTGGCCGCCTACGGGCAGCAGGGCCGGCCGTGCCCCCGCTGCGGCACGGCGATCGTGCGCGAGGCGTTCATGAACCGGTCGAGCCACTTCTGCCCCCGCTGCCAGCGGGTGCGCGTCGCCTGACCCGGCCCGCGCCTCCCGGGGGCGAGGCCCCTGCTCGCCTATCCTCGGAGGACGGACACGGCACCCGAGACCGGTGAGGAGGCGCGCGTGCACCTGAAGAGCCTCACCCTCAAGGGCTTCAAGTCGTTCGCCTCGCCGACCACGTTCGCCTTCGAGCCGGGCGTCACGTGCGTCGTCGGCCCGAACGGGTCGGGCAAGAGCAACGTCGTCGACGCGCTCGCCTGGGTGATGGGCGAGCAGGGCGCGAAGTCGCTGCGCGGCGGCACGATGGCCGACGTCATCTTCGCGGGCACCTCCACCCGCGGCCCGCTCGGGCGTGCGCAGGTGGTGCTCACCATCGACAACGCCGACGGCGCCCTGCCGATCGACTACGCCGAGGTCACGATCAGCCGCACGTTGTTCCGCAACGGCGGCAGCGAGTACGCGATCAACGGCGAGGGCTGCCGCCTGCTCGACGTGCAAGAGCTGCTCAGCGACTCGGGCCTCGGCCGCGAGATGCACGTCATCGTCGGGCAGGGGCAGCTCGACGCGGTGCTGCGGGCCACGCCGGAGGAGCGGCGCGGCTTCGTCGAGGAGGCGGCGGGCATCCTCAAGCACCGGCGCCGCAAGGAGAAGACCCTCCGCAAGCTCGACGCCATGCAGGCGAACCTCACGAGGCTGAGCGACCTCGCCGGCGAGATCCGGCGACAGCTCAAGCCGCTCGGCCGACAGGCCGAGGTGGCCCGCGAGGCGCAGACCATCGCGGCGGTCGTCCGCGACGCCAAGGCGCGCCTCCTCGCCGACGAGGTCGTCGGGCTGCGCGACGGGCTGGCGCGCCGGTCGAGCACCGAGGCCGAGCGCCGCAGCGAGCGGAACGTCCTCCAGGAGCAGCTCGACCAGGCCAAGGCGCGCGAGCACAGGCTCGAGCAGCAGATGGTCGGCGACGCCGTCGACGAGGCCCGGCGGGTGGCCTTCGGGCTCGAGTCGGTTCAGGAGCGCCTCCGCGGGACGGCGAGCCTCGCGCAGCAGCGCCTCCAGCTGCTCGCCCAGCAGGCGGACGGGCCGGCGGCGCCGAGCACCGTCAGCGCCGGCATGGTCGCCGACGCCCGGGACGAGGCGGAGCGGCTGCAGGGGGGAGTGGCGCAGGCCGAGCAGGGCCTCGCCGAGGCCCGAGCCGCGGTCGTGACCGCCCGCGCCTCCCTCGACGCCCTCGACGAGGAGATCGCGGCCCAGAGCGCCCTGGTCTCGCGTCACGACCTCGTGCTGGGCCAGCTGCGGGGCGAGCTCGACGTCGCGCAGTCGCGTCTCGCGGCCGTGCGCGGCGAGGTGCTTCGACAGGGCACGGCCCGGGAGGCGGCGGTCGCGCGCCGGGACGCCGGCCGGGCCGAGCTGGCCGAGCTCGAGCAGGCGGCCCCCCGTGGCGGCGCGGGCGACGAGGGCGACGACGCCGTCGACCACGACGCCCGACGAGCCGAGGCCGAGCGAGCCGCCCTCGAGCGGCAGGCGGCCGTCGACGACCTGCGCGACCGCCTCCACGCCGCCGAGCGCGAGCGCGACGCCCTCGCCGCCCGCCGCGGGGCCCTGTCCCTGGCCCTCGACCGGGCCGACGGCACGACGGCCCTCGTCGCCGCCGGGCGGCCCGGCGTGCGCGGCCCCGTCGCCGAGCACGTCCAGGTGCGTCCCGGCTACGAGGCCGCCGTGGCCGCGGCCCTCGGCAGCGTGGTCGACTCGGTGCTCGTCGACGACCCCGACGCCGGCTTCGGCGCGCTGGCCCACGCGACCGAGGCCGAGCTCGGCCGGGTCGAGGTGGTCGTGGCCGCGCCCGAGCGCGTGCTCCCCGCCCTCGACGTCGAGCTGCCCGACGGCGCCGTCCTCGCGACGAGCGTCGTCGACGCCCCGGCCGGGGTTCTCGGCCTGCTCGCGAGCACCGTCGTCGCCGACGACCTGCCCACGGCCCGGGCCGCCTGGGCCGCCGCGTCCGGCCACCCGTCGCCCGTCACCGTCATCACGCGCTCGGGCGAGGTGCTCACCGACTTCGTCCTGCGCGGCGGGTCCGGGGCCGAACGGTCGCGCCTCGAGCTCGTCGCCGAGCGCGACGCGGCGGCCGAGCGGCTCGGCGAGGTCGAGGCCGAGGCGGCTCGCCTGGCCGACGAGCGCGCCGAGGCCGAGGAGGCGCTGGCCGCGTCCCGCGAACAGGTCGCGCAGGCCGCGCGCGCGGCCCGCGAGCAGCAGGCCGCCACGGCCGCCCACGAGCAGCGGCTCGGGCGCCTCCGGGCGCAGGTCGACGCCGCCGAGGCGGAGGAGGCCCGCCTCGGCGCGTCGCTGGCCGCCGCGGAGGAGGGCGCCGTGGCCGCCGTCCGGGCCGTCGACGAGGCCCGCGCGGCGCACGACGAGCACGCCGCCCGGCCGAGGCCGATCCTCGACGCCTCCGCCCGGGACGGGCTCCTCGCCGAGGTCGAGCAGGCGCGGGCCGTCGAGATCGAGCGCCGGGTCCAGCTCGAGACGGTCCGCGAGCGGGTGCGCGCCGAGGTCGCCCGGGCCGGCGACCTGCAGCGCCAGCTCGACGAGCAGCGCGCCGCCGCCGAGGAGCACGCCCGGCGCACGGTCGTCCGGCAGCGCGAGATGGGCCGTACCTCGGCCGTGCTCGAGGCCCTGCCCGCCGTGCTCGACGCCGTCGGGCGGTCGCTGGCCGAGGCACGGGCCCGGCTCGCCGAGCAGGAGGCGGCGCGCACGCGGCAGAACGACGAGCTCGCCGCGCTGCGGCGCGACGAGCGCGCCCTGCGCGAACGGCTGCACGGCGTCACCGAGACCGTGCACGGCCTCGAGATGGAGATCTACGAGACGAAGCTCCACCTCGGCCAGCTGCTCGAGCGCGCGGCGTCCGAGCTCGGGCTCGACGACGAGGTGCTCGTCGCCGAGTACGGGCCCGACGTGCTCGTGCCGGACGACCGCGCCGCGCCGACCGGGGTCGACGCCCAGGCGGCGGCGGGGGAGGCCGCCCCCGGTCCCGGTCCCGGCCCCGGGGACGCGACCGACGAGGCCTCGCGCACCGCGCCTCCTGCGGGCACGCCCTACGACCGCGCCGCCCAGACGGCCCGGCTCGAGGCGGCGAGCCGCAAGCTCGCGCAGCTCGGCCGCGTGAACCCCCTCGCCCTCGAGGAGTTCTCGGCCCTCGAGCAGCGGCACGCGTTCCTCACCGAGCAGCTCGCCGACCTGACCGGCACCCGGCGCGACCTGCTGGCCATCATCGACGAGATCGACGAGAAGATGCAGACCGTCTTCGCGAGCGCCTTCGACGACACGCAGGCCGCGTTCGACCGGGTGTTCCCGATCCTGTTCCCGGGGGGCAGCGGCTCGCTGCACCTCACCGACCCCGACGACCTGCTCGCGACGGGCATCGAGGTCACGGTGCGGCCGGCCGGCAAGAAGATCGAGCGCCTGTCGCTGTTGTCGGGCGGGGAGCGCTCGCTCGCGGCCGTGGCGCTGCTCATCGCCATCTTCAAGGCGCGGCCGAGCCCGTTCTACATCATGGACGAGGTGGAGGCGGCGCTCGACGACGCGAACCTCGGCCGGCTCCTCGCCATCTTCGAGGACCTGCGCGAGACCAGCCAGCTCATCGTCATCACCCACCAGAAGCGGACGATGGAGATCGCCGACGCGCTCTACGGCGTCTCGATGCGCCAGGACGGCGTGAGCGCCGTGGTCGGCCAGCGCGTCGTCGCGGAGCGCGCGACGACGGGTGCGGACGACCCCGCGGCCGGCGGCGGCGCCGCGGCCCCCGTGGCGGAGAGCGCCTAGACCGTCCGGTCGTTGATCGAGACGACCCGCCAGGCGGTGCCGTCCCACTCGACCGTGTTGGCGGCCGCGTTCTCGATGTGCGGCGCCTCCCGGCCCATGATCTGCGACAGGGTGAAGCGGATGATCGTGCCGTGGCAGACGACGACGATGTGCGCGTCGGGGCCGTCGAGGGGAAGGCGGGTGTCGCGGATCATCTCGAGCGCGCCCATGCCCCGCGCCGCGACCGACTCGCGCGGCTCGATGTCGGGCCAGGCCTCGTTCGGCTCGTCGGGGATCTCGCCGTCGGCGACGAGGCCCTCGTGCGACGCGTAGTCGCGCTCGATCAGCTCGTCGTACGCGTCGCCCAGCTCGATGCCGAGCTCGGCGGCGATGATCTCGGCCGTCTCACGGGCCCGCATCAGCGGCGACGAGACGATGGCCGACCACTGCGAGCCCGCCAGCACGCGCGCCGCCTCGAGGGCCTGGCCGCGGCCCGTGTCGTTGAGGGGGACGTCCGACGAGCCCTGCAGCTTGTCCTGGCTGTTCCAGTCGGTCTGGCCGTGTCGGATGAGTTCGAGTCGCATGGTGCGTGTGGTTCCGTCCTGGTGTCGCGGTGGTGGTGGAGCTGCGGCGCGGTGCTGCGGCGCCGTCGTGGTGCCGGCGGGACGAGGAGGCGGCGGGTGCGTCCCGGGGACGCGCCCGCCGCCTCCTGCGCCCTACCGCTCGTCGGCCTCGGCCTCGGCGGTCGACGCCGGCAGCGTGTGGGGGACGCCGTCGCGCTTCGTCTTGCGCAGGCTCAGGACGGTCGCCACGGCGATCGTCAGGAGGATGAAGCCGAGCGAGAACCAGATCGGGATCTCGGGGATCCACTCGATCGGCCGGCCGCCGTTGATGAACGGCACCTCGTTGACGTGCAGGGCGTGGAACACCAGCTTCACGCCGATGAAGGCGAGGATGACCGCGAGGCCCTGGGCGAGGTAGACGAGGCGCTCGAGCAGGCCCGAGATGAGGAAGTACAGCTGGCGCAGGCCGAGCAGCGAGAAGGCGTTCGCCGTGAAGACGATGTAGGCCTCCTGGGTGAGGCCGAAGATCGCGGGGATCGAGTCGAGCGCGAAGAGCACGTCGGTGAGGCCGATGGCGAGCATGACGAGGAACAGCGGGGTGAAGAGGCGCTTGCCGTCGACCTTCGTCGTGAGGCGGTCCTCGACGTAGTCGTCCGAGGTCGGCACGATGCGGCGCAGGATGCGGATGAGCCGGCTGTCGGCCTGGTCGCCCTCGTCGTGGCCGCCGCGGACCTGGCTGAAGGCGAGCCAGAACAGCAGGGCGCCGAAGAGGTAGAAGACCCACGAGAAGTTGTCGATGATCGCGACGCCGGCGGCGATGAAGAGGCCGCGCGAGACCAGCGCGATCGCGATGCCGACCAGCAGGACCTTCTGCTGGTAGATCCGCGGCACGGCGAAGCTCGTCATGATGATGAGGAACACGAAGAGGTTGTCGACCGAGAGGGCCTTCTCGGTGATCCAGCCGGCGAAGTACTCGCCGCCGTAGGTCCAGTTCGAGAAGACGCCGACGCCGACGCCGAAGAGGATCGCGATGCCGATGTAGACGATCGACCAGAAGGCCGACTCGCGGATCGTGGGCTCGTGCGGCGTGCGCACGTGGCTGTAGAAGTCGAAGACCAGCAGGCCGAGGATGCCGGCGATGGTGATCGCCCAGGTGATGAAGTGGACGTCCATGGTGTACCTCCAGTACGCGACGGGTACTGAAGGTCTCTTCCGCCCGGCGGCCGTCCAGCCCAGCTGGTCGGTCGAGGACCGGCGCACCGGGTCGAGATCGGTCTCTTCCGTATTGACGATGGCACCGCGAGGGAGTACTCCCCTTCAACCCGCTGATCTTACATCCCCTGCACGGTCCGCGACGGTTCCGCGGCTCGTTAGGCTGGGGCGCATGGCTTCCCCCTGGTCCCTCTCCGGCGCACTGCGCGGCATGTTCGCGAAGAAGACGATCGACGACACCACGTGGGACGAGCTCGAGGAGGCGCTGATCGGCGCCGACTTCGGCCCCGACGTCACCGAGCAGGTCGTCGACGACCTGCGCCAGAAGGTGCAGCGCTACTCGACCACCGACCCGGCCGACCTCCGTCGGATGCTGCGCGAGACCCTCGAGGAGCGCCTGTCGCGGCTCGACTCGACCCTCAAGCTCAGCGCGCGGCCCGCGGTCGTGCTCATGGTCGGGGTCAACGGCGTCGGCAAGACCACCACGATCGGCAAGTTCGCGAAGTTCCTGCGCAACTTCGACCGGTCGGTCGTGGTCGGGGCGGCCGACACATTCCGCGCCGCCGCGGTCGAGCAGGTCGCGACCTGGGCCGAGCGCGCGGGCGCCCAGATCGTCCGGCCCCAGCAGCAGGGCCAGGACCCTGCCTCCGTCGCGTTCCAGACCGTCGAGTTCGCGATGCGGACCGGCGTCGAGATCGTCCTGATCGACACCGCGGGCCGCCTGCAGACGAAGTCGGGCCTCATGGACGAGCTCGGCAAGATCAAGCGCGTCGTCGAGAAGCAGACCGAGATCGCCGAGGTGCTGCTCGTGCTCGACGCGACCACGGGCCAGAACGGCCTCGCCCAGGCGCAGGCCTTCATCGAGCACGCCGGGGTCACCGGCCTCGTGCTCACCAAGCTCGACGGCTCGGCCCGCGGCGGGTTCGTCCTCGCGGTGCAGGAGCAGACGGGCATCCCGATCAAGCTCGTCGGCCAGGGCGAGGGCATCGGCGACCTCACCGGCTTCACGCCGCACGTCTTCGTGCAGAACCTGATCGGCTGACGTCCCGGCGGCCGCTGCCCGCCCCGGGGTCCGCATCGGTTAAGCTGGCCGCACCATGGCCACATTCGGAACCCTCTCTGACCGCCTCGCGGACACGTTCAAGAACCTCCGCAACAAGGGCAAGCTCACGCCCGCCGACGTCGACGGCACAGTCCGCGAGATCCGCCGTGCGCTGCTCGACGCCGACGTCGCCTTCGAGGTCGTCAAGGCGTTCACGAACACGGTCCGCGACCGTGCCCTCGGCGACGAGGTCAACAAGGCCCTGAACCCGGCCCAGCAGGTCGTGCAGATCGTCAACGAAGAGCTGATCGGCATCCTCGGCGGCCAGCAGCGCCGCCTCGAGTTCGCGAAGAACCCGCCCACCGTGATCATGCTCGCCGGCCTCCAGGGCGCGGGCAAGACGACCCTCGCGGGCAAGCTCGCGAAGTGGCTCGCGAAGGACGGCCACACGCCCTTGCTCGTGGCCTGCGACCTCCAGCGCCCGAACGCCGTGCAGCAGCTGCAGGTCGTCGGCGAGCAGGCGGGTGCGGCGGTCTTCGCCCCCGAGCCCGGCAACGGCGTGGGCGACCCCGTCAAGGTCGCCAAGCAGGCGATCAAGTTCGCGAAGGACAAGGTCTACGACACCGTCATCGTCGACACCGCCGGCCGTCTCGGCGTCGACGCCGAGCTGATGAAGCAGGCCGCGAACATCCGCAAGGCCGTCGACCCCGACGAGGTGCTCTTCGTCATCGACGCCATGATCGGACAGGACGCCGTCGCCACGGCGAAGGCCTTCCAGGCCGGCGTCGACTTCACCGGCGTCGTGCTGTCGAAGCTCGACGGCGACGCGCGGGGCGGTGCGGCGCTGAGCGTCGCGTCGATCACCGGGCGCCCGATCATGTTCGCCTCCACCGGCGAGACCCTCGACGCCTTCGAGCCGTTCCACCCCGACCGCATGGCGAGCCGCATCCTCGACCTCGGCGACATCCTCTCGCTCATCGAGCAGGCCCAGCAGGCCTTCGACGAGGACGAGGCGCGCGCCGTCGCCGAGAAGATCGCGACCGACAACTTCACGCTCGACGACTTCCTCAAGCAGATGCAGCAGCTGCGCAAGATGGGGTCGATCAAGGGCATGCTCGGCATGCTGCCGGGCGCCAAGGGCATGCGCGAGCAGCTCGAGAACTTCGACGAGCGCGAGATCGTGCGCACCGAGGCGATCATCCAGTCGATGACCCCACAAGAGAGGGCGCTGCCCAAGCTCCTCAACGGCTCGCGTCGGCTCCGCATCGCACGGGGCTCGGGCATGACCGTCACCGACGTCAACCAGCTCGTACAGCGCTTCGAGCAGGCGTCGAAGATGATGAAGACGGTCGCCAAGGGCGGCGTGCCCCAGGTGCCCGGCATGGGCCCGATCCCCGGCGCGTCGTACGGCGGCAAGAAGCAGCAGCCCAAGAAGAAGGGCTCGAAGGCGGGCAACCCCGCCAAGCGCGCGGCGCAGAACGCGGCCCTCGCGACGGGCGCGGCGCCCCGCGGCGCGGCGGCCGGCGGCGGCTCGGGCTTCGGCCTGGGCGGCGGCGCCGGTGCCGGTGCCGGCAAGGCCCCGACCGAGGACGAACTGGCGTCGCTGCAGAAGATGCTCGGCCGCGGCTAGTCCGCGACGCGGCGCGTCGAGAGTCGAGGAGGCGCGGGTCGGCCGACCCGCGCCTCCTGCGGTTCACGAGGCGGGCGCGATCCCCTCGCGGAGCTCGCGCACGAGCGACGAGACGACGGGTCGCAGGTCGCCGCCGTGCTGCGCCGAGACCGTGAGCTGCCGCTGGTAGCTGGCCCCGCGCTCGACGATCGTGTCGATGCCGCGCAGCTGGTCGAGGCAGCCGAGGCGCTCGGCCACGGGCTCGAGGTCGACGAGCAGGTCGCGCAGGTCGTCCGTGACGAGGCGCTCGTCGCCGGCGGCGTCGAGGATGACGATCGCCTCCATCCCGTAGCGGGCGGCGCGCCACTTGTTCTCGCGGACGAACCAGGGCTGCATCTGGGCGGGCTCGTGGCCCCGGTCGAGCTTCGTCGACATGTCGTCGACGAGGCACTGCACCAGCGCGGCCATCGCGCCGACCTCCTCGAAGGTCGAGATGCCGTCGAAGACGCGGGTCTCGAGGGTGCCCCACTTCGGCGAGGGGCGGATGTCCCAGCGGAGCTCGCTGTGGTCGTCGACGACGCCGGTGCGCGTCATGTCCGAGACCATCTCCTCGTAGTTCGCCCAGGCGCCGAACTGGGGCGGGAGCCCCGCGGTCGGCAGCTGCTGGAACATGAGCGCGCGGTTGGACGCGTAGCCCGTCTCCTCGCCGACCCAGAACGGGCTCGAGGCGGTGAGCGCCTGGAAGTGCGGCAGCCAGGTCAGCAGCCCGTTGAGGATGGGCAGCACCTTGTCGCGCGAGTCGATGCCCACGTGCACGTGCACCCCCCAGATCATCATCTGGCGGCCCCACCAGCGGGTGCGGTCGATGAGGGTCGCGTACCGCTCCTTGTCGGGGGTGACGTCCTGGTCGGCCCAGCGGCTGAAGGGGTGCGTGCCCGCGCACATCAGGTCGGTGCCGAGCAGCTCGGCGCTGGCCTGCACGTGGTCGATCGTGCCGCGCAGGTCGTCGACGGCGTCGGCCACGCGGCGGTGCACGCCCGACACGACCTCGACCGTGTTGGTGAGCAGCTCGGTGGTCAGGCGCTCCGGCCCGCCCTCGTTCAGGTGCGCGAGGTCGGCGAGCACGGCGGGGGCGTGCGGGGCGAGCTCGCCGCTGCGCTGGTCGACGAGGGCCAGCTCCCACTCGACGCCGAGGGTCGAGGGCTCGGAGCTCGTGAAGTCGATTCGCATGGTGCCTGTTCTCTCGTCGGACGGGGGCGGGGGTCCCGGCGGCTCCATCCTGACAGCCGAGGGCGCCGGCGGCTCGGACACGATCTCGGGGGATTGGCAGATACGGCGTCGGGTCTGCAACAATGGTGGGTCGAGTCTTCGGTCGTCCGACCCTCTAATCAGGCGGCCGCCAGACCTCATAGAGCTTTCGAGCCGAGTGTGCCCCCACGCTCACGGCTAGCAACTCGCCCACATCACATCACACAGGAGAATTGTGGCTGTCAAGATCCGTCTCAAGCGCATGGGCAAGATCCGTGCTCCGTACTACCGCATCGTCGTCGCCGACTCGCGCACCAAGCGCGACGGTCGCGTCATCGAGGAGATCGGCAAGTACCACCCCACCGAGGAGCCCTCGTTCATCGAGGTCGACTCCGAGCGTGCGCAGTACTGGCTCGGCGTGGGCGCCCAGCCGTCCGAGCAGGTCGCCGCCATCCTGAAGCTCACGGGCGACTGGGGCCGCTTCAAGGGCGACGCCGACGCCGTCAGCACCGTCAAGACCAAGGCCGCCAAGGAGGCCTTCGTCGCCGACGAGAAGAAGAAGCCCGTGCTCGTCCCGAAGTCGGACAAGCCCGCCAAGGCCGAGCCCGCCGAGGCCCCGGCCGAGGCTGCTGACGACGCCGAGACCACCGAGGCGTAGTCAGTGCTCGCACCTGCACTCGAACACCTCGTCCGGGGGATCGTCGATCACCCGGACGAGGTGCAGGTCGTCGAGTCGTCGTCGCCGCGCGGCGACGTGCTCGAGGTGCACGTCCACCCCGACGACCTCGGGCGGGTCATCGGCCGGTCCGGCCGCACCGCGAAGGCGCTGCGCACGCTCGTGACGGCCATCGCCGACGGCAAGCGAGTGCGCGTCGACGTCGTCGACAGCGATTCCTGAGCCGTGGCGTCCTCCGACAAGACCCAGCTCCGCGTGGGGCGGCTCACCAAGGCCCACGGCCTGAAGGGCGCGCTCAAGCTCGAGCTCTTCACCGACACGCCTGAGCAGCGCTTCACCCCCGGGGCGTCCTTCACCCTCCAGGTCCCCGAGACCAGCGAGTGGAACGGCAAGCTCCTCACCCTCGCCGAGCTGCGCTGGTACAACGGCCACCCCGTCGGCTTCTTCGAGGGCGTCGACGACCGCACGGCCGCCGAGTCGCTCGTGAAGGCGATCCTCTGGGTCGACCAGGACCTCGACGAGCTCCCCGACGAGGACGACGCGTGGTACCACCACCAGCTCGTCGGCCTGCGGGTCGAGCGCGACGGCGTCGTCGTCGGCACGGTGGCCCGTGTCGACCACCTCCCCGCTCAAGATCTGCTCGCCGTCGACACCGAGCGCGGCGAGGTGCTCGTGCCCTTCGTCAGCGCCCTCGTGCCCTCCGTCGACATCGAGGCGGGCGTGGTCACGGTGACACCTCCGGCCGGACTCTTCGAGGAGCTGGCCGACGAGGCGCCCGAGGCGTCGACCGAGGCTGAGGCGTCGACCGAGGCCGAGGCGTCGACCGAGGCCGTCGAGGCCGAGGCGTCGACCGAGGCCGTCGAGGCCGACGCGCCTGCCCGTCCCGACGACGAGAGCTGACGGCGGCGCGGTGCGCATCGACATCGTGTCGATCTTCCCGGAGTTCTTCTCCGTGCTCGACATCTCGCTGCTCGGCAAGGCCCGGCAGCAGGGGCTGCTCGACGTCGCGGTGCACGACCTCCGCGACTTCACCCACGACCGGCACCGCACCGTCGACGACACCCCGTACGGCGGCGGCGCGGGCATGGTCATGAAGCCGGAGCCGTGGGGCGAGGCGCTCGACCACGTGCTGGGCGACGACGCCGACCCCGCGGCCACGACGATGGTCGTGCCCTCGCCTGCCGGCGTGCCCTTCACGCAGGCCCTGGCGCGCGAGCTCGCCGCGGTGCCGCACCTGGTCTTCCCGTGCGGCCGCTACGAGGGCATCGACCAGCGCGTCGTCGACCACGCCTCGTCGCGGGTCAGGGTGCTCGAGGTCAGCCTCGGCGACTACGTGCTGAACGGCGGCGAGGTCGCCGTCACGGCGATCATCGAGGCCGTCGGCCGGCTCGTCCCGGGGGTCGTCGGCAACCCCGAGAGCCTCACGGAAGAGAGCCACGAGGACGGCCTCCTCGAGTACCCGAGCTACACCAAGCCCTCGTCGTGGCGCGGGCTCGAGGTGCCGCCCGTGCTCCTGGGCGGCAACCACGGCGCGATCGCCGCGTGGCGTCGCGAGCAGCAGCTCGAGCGCACCCGTCGCGTCCGTCCCGACCTCCTCGACTGAGGCTCCGGCGGCCCGACCCGCGGCCGCGGTCTCGCAGCCAGTTCTCCGCCGGGCGCCCGTACGCTCGACGCATGGCGATCCGTCGAGTCCTGTACCGCCTCCTGTGGCCCGCGGCCTTCGTACTGCCCCTCTGGGTCCTCGCAGGTCGCGCGTTCTTCGGCGTCCCCCTGGGCCTGCAGGTGCTGGGGCAGCTCGTGCTCGTCCCGCTGCTGTTCCTCGCCCAGGCCCTGGCCGCCGGCGTCGTGACGGCGCGGCGCAGCGTCCGTGACCGTCGGGCGGTGTCCTGGCTGGACGCTGGGCTGCTCTCGCTGACCTGGGTCGCGCAGCTGGCGCTCGGCTTCTTCCTCGTCGACGGCTCGGCCGCGACGGCGGCCTCCTCGGCCTTCACCCGCGTGGTGCCCGGCGGCGACCTCGACCTCTCCAGCGCGCTCTTCGGCCTCTCCGCCGTGGTCACGGTCGCCGGGGGAGTCGCGCTGCTCGCGGCCGCCGTCTGGCAGTTCCTGACGGAGGCGCGGCGTCGGGTGGCCGCGTCGCTGGCCGACCTCGACCGGGTCGCCACGGCGGCGCGGGTCGACGCCCGCGCAGGCGGCGTCGCGGCCGGCGATCCGGCCCGGGTCATCCGCATCACCCCGCGAGCCTGACGGCGCGGCGTGCCGTCGCCCGGGCGCGTCGTCCGGTGGCGCGAGGGGTCGAGCCTGTGGCATCATTGACGCTTGTGCCTGCGCACGACTCTGCCTCAGGGGAGTCTGCCTCACCAGAGCACGTCTTCTTCATCACCAGATGGTGGACCACCACCACGAACGGCAGTCGACCTGTGGCGGCTGCAGAGAGCGAACGACTATGCACATCCTCGACGCGGTTGACTCCGCCAACCTCCGCTCGGACGTCCCCGACTTCCGCGCCGGCGACACCGTCAAGGTGCACGTGAACATCATCGAGGGCACGCGCTCGCGCGTCCAGGTCTTCCAGGGCGTCGTCATCGGCAAGCAGAACGAGGGCATCCGCGAGACCTTCACGGTCCGCAAGGTCAGCTTCCAGGTCGGCGTCGAGCGCACCTTCCCGGTCCACTCGCCGGTCATCGACCACATCGAGGTCGTCAGCCGCGGCGCCGTCCGTCGCGCCAAGCTGTACTACCTCCGCGAGCTCCGCGGCAAGAAGGCCAAGATCAAGGAGAAGCGCGACAACTGACCCCGTCGCACGATCTTCACCGAGCTCCCTGCCGTATACGATGGCAGGGAGCTCGGGCGGTTAAATGACAAATGCATCCCTGCGGCGCCGTCTGCGCCGCCCCCGTCGTGACGACGACCGCAAGCGCGGCCTCGGCACGTTCCTCCGCGACGTGGTCGTCATCTTCCTCGCGGCGCTGCTCATCTCGTTCCTCATCAAGACGTTCCTGATCCGGTCGTTCTACATCCCCAGCGGGTCGATGGAGGACACGCTGCAGATCAACGACCGCATCATCGTGAACGAGCTGGTGCCCGACCTGGTCGACGTCAAGCGCGGTGACGTCGTCGTCTTCACCGACCCGGGCGGCTGGCTCGCGGGCACGGCCCCCGTGGCCCCGGCGTCGGGCGGCGCCCTCTCCGACGGCCTCTCGTGGTTCCTCACGCAGGTCGGCCTCGGCGCACAAGACAGCAACGACCACCTCATCAAGCGCGTCATCGGCCTGCCCGGCGACACGGTCGAGTGCTGCAACGACTACGGCCAGATGTCGGTCAACGGCGTGCCGATCACCGAGCCCTACGTCAAGCTGCCCGCGGGGGAGTCCCGGGTGTCGGGCGACGACTTCTCCGTCACGGTGCCCGAGGGCTCGCTCTGGGTCATGGGCGACAACCGCTACAACTCGAAGGACAGCCGCTACAACCGCGAGACCCCGAGCCAGGGCTTCGTGCCGATGTCCGACGTCGTCGGCCGGGCCTTCGTCATCAGCTGGCCCTCGCCGCGGTGGACCTGGCTCGACGACTACCCGGACGTGTTCCGCGGCACCGAGCGCGACGGCGAGTGATGGCGGTCGTCGACCCCACCCTCGACGTCGAACGCGCCCTGCACGCGGCCGGCGCCACCTGGGTGATCGGCTGCGACGAGGTCGGTCGCGGCGCGATCGCGGGCCCGGTCGCCGTCGGCCTCAGCGCCGTGCACGTGGAGTGCGGCGAGATGCCCGCGGGGCTCCGCGACAGCAAGCTGCTCAGCGAGAAGCGGCGCGAGGCGCTCTACCCCGTGGCGACCGAGTGGGTCCAGGCGCACGCCGTGGGTCTCGCCGAGGCCCACGAGGTCGACCGTGTCGGCATCGTCGCCGCGCTCGGCCTGGCCGGGCGGCGGGCGCTCACGGCCCTGCACGAGGCGGGGGTGGGCATCATGAGCTCCGTCGTCGTGCTCGACGGGAACCACGACTACCTGTCGCCCGCCCTGAGCACGGCGCCGCGCATCACCACCCGGGTGAAGGCCGACCGCGACTGCGCGTCCGTCGCGGCCGCCTCCGTCATCGCCAAGGTGCACCGCGACCGCATGATGATCGCCGCCGACGAGGAGCACCCCGGCTACGGCTGGGCGGGCAACAAGGGCTACGGCTCGGGGGCGCACTACGCCGCTCTGGGCGAGCTCGGTCCCTCGCCCCTGCACCGGCTGACCTGGCTGCACTGACCCGTCGTCGCCGACGCGGCGCGCCCTGGGCCCGGGGCCGCGTAGGATGACCTCTCGATGGACGAGGACGAGTTCGAAGACTACGACCGCGAGGTCGAGCTCGCGTTGTACCGCGAGTACCGGGACGTGGTGTCGCAGTTCCGCTACGTCGTCGAGACGGAGCGGCGCTTCTACCTGGCGAACGAGGTGGAGCTCGTCAGGCGCGACACCGAGCACGACTTCTACTTCGAGCTGACCATGACCGACGTCTGGGTGTGGGACGTCTACCGGTCCGACCGGTTCGTGAAGTCCGTGCGCGTGCTCACCTTCAAGGACGTCAACGTCGAGGAGCTCACGGCTCGCGATCTCGAGCTCCCCAAGGAGCTCGCGCTCGACGAGTAGTCCCCACCGTCTGCCCGTGTCGACGGGCGTCGTCCCTCCCCGGCGGGGCGCGACGGCCCCGTCGTCCACCGGTCCCCGATCGTGGCCTGCGTCGTGGCGCCTGCCTGCGGCACAGTCCGTGCAGGAGGTCGAGATGGCGAAGAAGGACGAGACGGGCAGGCACGGCGAGGCTCTGGCCGCCCGGTGGCTCGAGGCACGCGGACTGCGCGTGCTCGACGTGAACTGGCGGTGCCGCGAGGGCGAGATCGACGTCGTCGCGCTCGACGGCGACGAGGTGGTCGTGGTCGAGGTCAAGACGCGACGCGGCACCGGATGGGGCCACCCGCTCGAGGCGGTGACCCCGGTCAAGCTGAACCGGCTGCGGCGGCTGGCCGGTGCCTGGCTCGAAGCCCATCCCGGCACGGGGCGGCGGGTCCGCATCGACGCCGTGGGCGTCGTGCTCGGCCGGTCCCCGGCCGACGACGTCGTCTCGCACGTCCGGGGAGCGGGCGCGTGAGCGTCGGGCGGACGCGGTCCGTCTCGTTGCTCGGGCTCGAGGGCGCGCTCGTCGAGGTCGAGGCCGACATCGGCCCCGGGCTCCCGGCCTTCGTCATCATCGGCCTGCCCGACACGTCGCTCGGCGAGGCCCGTGACCGGGTGCGTGCCGCGGCGACCAACGCCGGGTGCGCCCTGCCCGCGCGCAAGCTCACCGTGAACCTGTCGCCGGCGTCGCTGCCCAAGCACGGGTCGTCCTTCGACCTGGCGATCGCGGTCGCGTCCCTGGCCGCGTCGGGTCTGGTGTCGGCCGAGTCGGTCGCCGAGGCCGTGCACCTGGGCGAGCTCGGGCTCGACGGCCGGGTCCGCCCCGTCGACGGGGTGCTGCCCGCCGTGCTCGCGGCCCGGCGGGCCGGCGTCGAGACCGTCGTCGTGCCGGTGGACGCCGTCGACGAGGCGTCGCTCGTGCCGGGCATCCGGGTGGTGGGCGTCGCGAGCCTCCGCGAGGCGGCCATCCGTCACGGCGCGGACCTGCTCCCCGAGCCCGTCGAGCCGATCCGTCGGCCGCGGGCGGCCGAGCCGGTGCACGACGACGCCGACCTCAGCGACGTCATCGGCAACTCCGACGCGGTCGAGGCGCTGGTGGTCGCGGCGGCGGGCGGTCACCACCTGCTCATGGTCGGTCCGCCCGGCGCTGGCAAGAGCATGCTGGCCGCCCGCCTCCCCGGCCTGCTGCCCGACCTCGGCGTCGACGAGGCCCTCGAGGTCAGCTCGGTGCGCTCCCTCTCGGGCCGCCCCGTGGCCGGCGAGCTCGAGCGCCGCCCGCCCTTCGAGGACCCTCACCACACGTCGAGCGCGGCGGCCCTCGTCGGCGGCGGCAGCAGCGTCATCCGTCCGGGCGCCGTCTCGCGTGCCAGCCGGGGCGTGCTGTTCCTCGACGAGGCGCCCGAGTTCTCGCAGTCGGTCCTCGACTGCCTGCGCCAGCCGCTCGAGTCGGGCCAGGTCGTCATCCACCGGTCGCGCGCCGTCGCGCGGTTCCCGGCCCGGTTCCAGCTCGTGGCCGCCGCGAACCCGTGTCCGTGCGGTCAGCACGGCACGCGCGACGGCGACTGCGTGTGCACGCCGATCCAGCGACGCCGCTACCACGCGAAGCTGTCCGGGCCGCTCGTCGACCGCATCGACGTCCAGCTGCAGGTGGCACGCATCAGCTCGGCGCAGTTCCGGCTCGCCGACACCGCCGCGGCGGTGACCACGGCCTCGGCGAGAGCCCGGGTCGAGGAGGCGCGGCGTCGGTCGGCCGCGCGGCTCGCGGACACCTCGTGGCGGCTCAACTCCGAGGTCTCGGGCACCTGGCTGCGGTCGCCCGAACGACGTCTGCCCGTGTCCGTCACGCGCTCCGTCGACCGGGCGCTCGAGTCGGGCGCGCTGACGATGCGGGGCTACGACCGGGTGCTCAAGGTCGCCTGGACGCTCGCCGACCTCGACGACGTGCCCGTGCCCGGCCACGGACACGTGGCGCGCGCCCTCGGCCTCAGGCGGTCGCTGTGAACGCGTTGCTGAGGGCCTCGACGGCCGACCTCGTCGACCTGGCCGCCGGCGTGCGGGCCGACGAGCCGTCCCGCTGCGACCCGATCGACGCCTTCGGCCTCGCGGCCTGGAGCGGCGTCGCCTCCGACGGCGACGCCGCCGCCGGGGCGTGCCGTCGGGCGCTCGGCCCCGCGGTCTCGCTGCGCCTCGTGATGGAGTCGGTGGCCGCCCGTCGCTCGGAGTCCGACGGCGGGGTCCTGGCCGAGCGGATGGTCGCGGCCGGGGTGCCCGACGTGGAACGGCTCGAGCTGCACGCGGCGCTGAGCCGGTGGGCGCCTCGCGTCGCGTCCGGGACGGTCACCGGCTGGTTCCGGTCGGCGACGGCGCTGGGCGTCCGGGTCGTGGTGCCCGGCGACGCGTCCTGGCCGACGGCGATCGACGACCTCGGCGACCACGCGCCTCCTGCGCTCTGGGTGAGGGGAGGCGGCGGGCTGCCCCGCCAGGGCGGCGGCGTCGCGATCGTCGGGGCACGCGCGGCCACGTCGTACGGCGAGCAGGTCGCCGCCGACCTCTCGAGCGGGTTGTCGGACCGGGGCCTGGTCGTCGTGTCGGGCGGTGCCTACGGCGTCGACGGCATGGCCCACCGGGCGGCCGTGGCCTCGGCCGCGAGCACCGTCGCCGTGATGGCGGGAGGGGTGGACCGCTTCTACCCGACCGGGCACGACGACCTCCTGCGGGCCGTCCTCCGCGACGGGGCGATGGTCTCCGAGTCGCCGTGCGGCACGATGCCCCACCGTTTCCGGTTCCTGTCGCGCAACCGGTTGATCGCGGCCCTGAGCGGGGCAGTGGTCGTGGTCGAGGCCGGTCGTCGTTCCGGCTCGCTCAACACGGCGGCCCACGCGAACGCGCTCGGCCGTCCCGTCGGGGTGGTGCCGGGCCCGGTCACGTCGCCGATGTCGGCGGGGTGCCACGCGCTCCTGCGGTCTCAGCTCGCGGCGTGCGTCACGAGCCCGGCCGACGTCGTCGAGCTGCTCGGCGGCCAGGACGACCTCGTCGACCAGGCGTGGCAGGCGGAGGAGGACGTCCACGCCGTCCGCGTCTCCGACGCCCTCAGCACCAGGGTCGACCGCAGCACCGACGAAGTGGCGGCCGCGTCCGGGCTGTCGCTCGCGACGGTGCGGACGGTCCTCGCCGAGCTGGACGCCGACGGGCTCGTCGAGCGGCGGCCCGCCGGGTGGCGACGGCGAGCCCGGTCGGGGCGTGGGTAGCCTGGCCACGTGCGAGCGACGACGAGCGACCCCGGGGCGCCGAGCCCGGCCGCCGACGACCGGGGCAGGCAGGCACGACCGTGACGCGCCTCCTCGGCGACGTCGAGCGGTTCCTGGCGCACCTGCGCGACGCCCGCGGGCTCAGCGACCACTCCGTCCGCGCGTACGCCTCCGACCTCGACGCCCTCGACGCCCACGCGGCCGAGCGGGCGGGCAGGCCGCCGGTCACCGCCGACCTCGACCTCGAGCTGCTCCGCGACTGGCTCTGGCGGTCGACGGAGTCGGGCCTCGCCCGCACCACGCTCGCCCGCCGCGCCTCGAGCGCCCGCGCCTTCACCCGCTGGCTCGACGAGACGGGCCGCACCACCGACGACGTCGGGGTCCGGCTGCGGGCGCCGAAGGCCGAGAGCCACCTGCCCCGGGTCCTCACCTCGCCGCAGGTCGACGGGCTGCTCCGGTCGCTCGTCGTCCGGGCCGACACGGGCGAGCCGTCGGCCCGGCGCGACCTCGCCGTGGTCGAGCTGCTCTACGGGTCGGGGCTGCGGGTGTCCGAGCTCGTGGGCACCGACCTCGGCGACGTCGACCTCGAGCGGCTGACCGTCCGCGTCACCGGCAAGGGCGGCAAGCAGCGCGTCGTGCCCTTCGGGGTCCCGGCGGCCGAGGCTCTCGACCGCTGGGTCACCCTCGCGAGGCCCGCCTTCGCCGCGCTGACGACCACCGACGGCGTCGGCGACGGCGACGCACGCCGCGCGTTCTTCCTCGGGTCGGGCGGGGCGCGGCTCGGCACGCGGGCCGTCCACCGGCTGGTGGCGGGCCTGCTCGTCGACCTGCCGGGCAGCGGCCCTGCAGGCCCGCACGCCCTGCGCCACACCGCGGCGACGCACCTTCTCGACGGCGGGGCCGACCTCCGCGCCGTGCAGGAGCTGCTCGGCCACGCGAGCCTCGGCACCACGCAGATCTACACCCACGTCTCGACCGAGCGGCTTCGCGAGAGCTACCGCACGGCGCACCCCCGGGCCTGACGGCGCCCTGGCCTGACGACCCGCGCCGTGGCCGGACGGCGCCGCGGTCGCCCGCCCGACCGGTCACCCCGACCGGCGCGTGGGCAGCAGCACGGCCGGTCGACCGAGCCCGAGCGCCAGCAGGGGCGAGACGTACTCGCCGTCGATCCTCGCCCCGAGGTGCACGCAGTCGAGCTCGGCGCAGTGCCCCGGCAGGACCGTGCCGACGGTCTGCCCCCGCACGACGACGTCGCCGGCGACCAGGTCGCTCGAGACGGGCTCGAGGCTGCTGAGGACGCCGTCGGCGTGGCGCATCGACAGCACGGGACGGTCGACCACGACGCCCGCGAAGTGCACGACCCCGTCGTCCGGGGCCGTCACCGGCGAGCCCGCCGGGGTGCCGACGTCGACGCCGCGGTGCCCGGGCGACCACGGGTGCTCCGGCGCCGTGAACCCGCGCACCACCGGGTGCGGCGCCCCGACCGGCCACGACCACGGGACGGCCGGGACGGACCCGCGGGCGCCGACGCCGGGAGCGGGGGCGGGCCAGGCGGGCGTCGGCACGGAGACCAGCACCCCGGTCGTCAACAGCGCCCCGACGACGGCGCGCGAGACGGCCCGGGCGCGACGTCGGGCGGAGCGGCGTGAGGCCGGCGCCCGCCGCCCGGGGAGCGTCGGCCGGCGGGGCGCGAGGGCGGTGTCCATGGGGCGACTCTGCCGGGTGTGCAGCGATCCCGGACCGGGCGTACTGTTCACGCGTGCACGAACACCTGTGCACGACGTATGTGGGGGAGCGAGGACACGAGCCGGCTCCCCGAGCAGTGGAATGGAGACACAGTGTCGAACGCGGCGCGATCAACAGAGACGACCAAGAGCCTGAACAGACGGGTGACGGGCCTGGCGGTGGCCGCGGCCGTCGGCGGCTTCCTCTTCGGCTTCGACTCGTCCGTCATCAACGGGGCGGTCCAGAGCATCACCGACGAGTTCGGGCTGACCGAGTTCGCCTCGGGCTTCGCCGTCGCCTCGGCCCTGATCGGCTGCGCGATCGGCGCCTACGTCGCCGGCCGTCTCGCCGACAAGATGGGCCGCATCAAGGTCATGCTGCTCGGCGCGGCCCTGTTCCTCATCAGCTCGATCGGCGCCGCGTTCGCCTTTGCCGTCTGGGACCTCGTGCTCTGGCGCGTCATCGGCGGCCTCGGCATCGGCATCGCCTCGGTGATCGCCCCGGCCTACATCTCGGAGGTCTCGCCCAAGGCGATCCGCGGCCGGCTCGCGTCGTTCCAGCAGCTCGCCATCACGCTCGGCATCTTCGCCGCGCTGCTCTCCGACCAGCTCTTCGCCAGCACGGCCGGCGGCGCCTCCGAGCCCTCGCTCTTCGGCCTCGACGCCTGGCGCTGGATGTTCCTCGTCGGCATCGTGCCCTCGGTCGTCTACGGGTTCCTCGCGTGGCGCCTGCCCGAGTCGCCGCGCTACCTCGCCGGCGAGGGGCGGGAGGACGAGGCGAAGGACGTGCTCAAGAGCATCGTGCCCGCCGACACCGTCGACACGAGCCTCAAGGAGATCACCGACTCGATCGCCACCGAGGCCGCCCTCGACAAGAAGTCGACCATCCGCGGCGACCGCTTCGGCCTGCAGCCCATCGTCTGGGTCGGCATCATCCTCGCCGTGCTGCAGCAGTTCGTCGGCATCAACGTGATCTTCTACTACTCGACCACGCTCTGGCAGGCCGTCGGCTTCCAGGAGAGCGACTCGTTCACCATCTCGACGATCACTGCCATCGTCAACGTCGTCGTCACCTTCGTCGCCATCGGCCTCGTCGACAAGGTCGGCCGCCGGCCGCTGCTGCTCGCCGGCTCGATCGGCATGTTCGTCAGCCTCGCCGTCACGGCGCTGTCCTTCAGCCAGTCCGTCCCGGGCGCGAACGGCGACCCGCAGCTGCCCGGCGCGTGGGGCCCCGTCGCCCTCGTCGCGGCCAACCTCTTCGTCGTGTCGTTCGGCGCCACGTGGGGCCCGCTCATGTGGGTGCTGCTCGGCGAGATGTTCCCGAACAGCATCCGTGCGACCGCCCTCGGCGTCGGCAGCATGGCCAACTGGATCGCGAACTTCGTCGTGACGGTGTCGTTCCCGTCGCTGGCCGCCTACAGCCTCACGCTGTCGTACGGCATCTTCGCGGCCTTCGCCCTGATCTCGTTCTTCTTCGTGCTGGCGAAGATCCCCGAGACCAAGGGCCGCAGCCTCGAGGAGATGGGCGTCTCCGCCGTCGGGGCGACGCCCGGCGGGCGCTCCGGGGGCGCCCGCGCCTGATCTGTGGCACCATCGACGAACGCCCTGTCCGGCTCCCGGGCGGGGCGTTCGCGCTGTGGAAGGACGAACTCATGAGCCACGCCGACGACTCGACCCCGGTCGAGCCTGCCGACGGACCCGCGACGGAGGGCACGACCTCGGTCGCGACCCGGGACGAGGAGGCGGCCGCCGCCTCCCCGAGGAGGCACGCGTTCGCCCCGTGGGTCTTCTGGCCCGCGGCCGGGGTGATCCTCGCGTTCGTGGCCTTCGCCATGGCGTTCCCGACGGTCGCCGAGGGCCTGTTCGGCGCCGTGCAGGCCGGCATCGTCGGGGCCTTCGGCTGGTACTACGTGCTGCTCGCCGCGGTCTTCGTCGTCTTCGCGCTCTGGATGGGCCTGAGCCGGTACGGCGACATCAAGCTCGGCAAGGACGACGACGACCCCGAGTTCTCCCGCGGGTCGTGGCTGTCGATGCTCTTCGCCGCGGGGATGGGCATCGGCCTCGTCTTCTACGGCGTCGCCGAGCCGCTCAGCCACTACGCCAGCCCCCGGCCCGGCGTCACGGGCGACGACAGCGAGCTCGCCGGCCAGGCGCTCAGCCAGACCTACCTGCACTGGGGCGTCCACGCCTGGTCCATCTACATCGTCGTGGGGCTGGGCATGGCCTACGCGATCCACCGCCGCGGCCGGCCGGTGTCGATCCGCTGGGCCCTCGAGCCGCTCCTCGGCGACCGGGTCAAGGGCGTCTGGGGCAACGTCATCGACGTCGTGTCGGTCGTCGGCACGCTCTTCGGCGTCGCCACCTCGCTGGGCCTCGGCGTGCTGCAGATCTCGGCCGGCCTCGCCGCCACCGGCATCGCGGAGCCCACCATCGTGGTGCAGGTCGTCCTCATCGCCGCCATCACCGGCGTCACGATCTTCTCGCTCGTCAGCGGCGTGACCAAGGGCATGAAGTGGCTGTCGAACACGAACATCGTGCTCGCCGCCCTGCTGCTCGTCTTCGTGCTCGTCAGCGGGCCGACCCTGTTCCTCCTGCGCGACTTCGTGCAGTCGCTCGGGGCCTACCTGCAGAACGTCGTCGGCCTGACCTTCACGGTCAGCGCCTTCTCCGGGGCGGAGGGCGAGGCCTGGCAGGGCAGCTGGACGACCTTCTACTGGGGCTGGTGGATGTCCTGGGCGCCGTTCGTCGGCATCTTCATCGCGCGCATCTCCAAGGGGCGCACGGTGCGCGAGTTCGTCGTCGGCGTGCTCGTCGTGCCCACGGTCCTCACGTTCCTCTGGTTCAGCGTGATGGGCGGCGCGGCCCTGTACCGCGAGGTGTTCGGCGGGGGAGGCCTGGTCTCGTCCGACGGGTCGGTCGACACCGAGGGCGCCCTGTTCGAGATGCTGCAGGGGCTGCCGGGCGGGTCGGTGGCTGTCTTCGGGGCGATCCTCCTGATCGGCCTCTTCTTCATCACCTCGTCCGACTCCGGCTCCCTGGTGCTCGGCATGATCTCGACCGGCGGCGACACCGAGCCGAAGGCCTGGGTCCGCGTGTTCTGGGCCGTCGTCACGGCCCTCGTCGCGATCGCGCTCCTGCTCACCGGCGGCCTGGACGCCCTCAAGACGGCGGCGATCATCACGGCACTGCCGTTCAGCGTCGTCATGATCGGCATCTGCGTCGCCACGTTCCGGGCCTTCGACACCGAGCACCGGCGGTTCCTGCGGGCGCAGCGTCGACAGTTCCGCGACAGCATCGGCGACCACTTCGGACTCGAGGAGGCGGTCCGCCCGCGCCGCGGCCCGCTCGGCTTCCCGAGGCGCCGCCCACGCTGACCGGCGGGGGCGACGACCCGCCCCGCCGCCCGACCCACCGGGGCGTCCCGCACCTCCGGGGCGCCCCTCGTCGGTGCTACCATGAGCACGCAGCCTGCCCAGCAGGCTGACTTCGCGTGCCCGTGCGTCTCGACGCACCTCGCCCTCGCAGCCTCGCTGCCCGCGGCGTGACACCGGCCTCCGCATCCACTCGGTCCGACCGTGCTCCGGCACGGGCGGCGGATGCGCGCCCGGGCACCAGGCACGGACGACCGACCGGTCGTCCTGGACAACCGACACCGGGTGCGCCTCCGCGCGCGCCACAGAACAAGGAGAACGACCATGGCCGTCGTCACCATCCGCCAGCTGCTCGACAGCGGCGTCCACTTCGGACACCAGACCCGCCGCTGGAACCCGAAGGTGAAGCGCTTCATCCTCGCCGAGCGCTCGGGCATCCACATCATCGACCTGCAGCAGTCGCTGGGCTACATCGACCAGGCCTACGACTTCGTCAAGGAGACGGTCGCCCACGGCGGCACGGTCCTTTTCGTCGGCACCAAGAAGCAGGCCCAGGGCTCCATCGCCGAGCAGGCGAACCGCGTCGGCCAGCCCTTCGTGAACCAGCGCTGGCTCGGCGGCCTCCTGACCAACTTCCAGACGGTCTCGAAGCGCCTCGCCCGCATGAAGGAGCTCGAGGACATCGACTTCGACGACACGACCCAGGGCTTCACCAAGAAAGAGCTCCTGATCAAGAAGCGCGAGCTCGACAAGCTGCACAAGACGCTCGGCGGCATCCGGAACCTCACGAAGACGCCGTCGGCCCTCTGGGTCGTCGACACCAAGAAGGAGCACCTCGCGATCGACGAGGCCAAGAAGCTGGGCATCCCGGTCATCGGCATCCTCGACACGAACTGCGACCCCGACGAGATCAACTTCCCGATCCCCGGCAACGACGACGCCATCCGCTCCGTCGGCCTGCTGACCCGCATCGTCGCCGACGCCGCCGCCGAGGGCCTGGTGCAGCGTCACCAGAAGCCCGAGGACGCCGACGCCCCCGTCGAGCCCCTCGCCGAGTGGGAGGCCGAGCTGCTCGCGCAGGGCGAGGCCAAGGCCGCCGAGTCCGCTCCCGCCGAGTCGGCGCCCGTCGCCGAGGCCCCGGTCGAGGAGAACGACGCCGACGCGCAGGTCGCCGCCAAGCCCCTGGGCGAGCCGGTCGCCGAGCCCGTCGCCGAGCCCCGCGACGAGACCGCTGCGGAGCCGGCCGACGCCGACGCCGCCGCCGACTCGAAGTAAGACCCCACCCCCCTTCCGACTCCACGAAAGGAAGTCAGACCATGGCGAATTTCACCGCCGCTGACGTCAAGACCCTCCGTGACCGCCTCGGCGCGGGCATGATGGACAGCAAGAACGCGCTCGTCGAGGCCGACGGCGACATCGAGAAGGCCGTCGAGATCCTCCGCGTCAAGGGCCTGAAGGGCGTCGCCAAGCGCGAGGGCCGTCAGACCACCGCGGGCCTCGTCGCCGCCAAGGCGTCGGGCGGCTACGCCACCCTGATCGAGCTCGCCAGCGAGACCGACTTCGTCGCGAAGAACGAGAAGTTCATCGCGCTGGCCGACTCCGTGCTCGAGGCCGTCGCGGCCTCCGGCGCGAAGGACGCCGCCGAGGGCAACGCGGCCGCCATCGGCAGCCAGACCGTCGAGGCCTTCGTCAACGACGAGGCCGCCCTCATGGGCGAGAAGGTCGAGCTCCGCACGGTCGCCCGTGTCGAGGGCTCCGAGTTCGCGATCTACCTGCACAAGACCTCGAAGGACCTGCCCCCGCAGGTCGGCGTGGTCGTGGGCTACACCGGCTCCGACGCCGAGACCGCCCGCTCGATCGCCCAGCACGTGGCCTTCGCCGCGCCGACGTACCTGTCGCGCGACGAGGTCCCGGCCGAGGACGTCGCCAAGGAGCGCGCCATCGTCGAGGAGACCGCGAAGAACGAGGGCAAGCCCGAGGCCGCCCTGCCGAAGATCATCGAGGGTCGCCTCACCGGCTTCTTCAAGGAGATCGCGCTGCTCGACCAGGCCTACGCGAAGGACAGCAAGCTGTCCGTCGCCAAGGTCGTCGAGCAGGCCGGCATCGAGATCCAGGGCTTCGCCCGGATCAAGGTCGGCGCCTAGCCAGCCACAGGACGGGGTCCGGGACGCACGCGTCCCGGGCCCCGTTCGTGTGCCCGCCCCCGTCCCCGCCTGACCGTCACGGCGCGCGGGGCCCCGTCGAGGAGGCGCGGCGGGCACCCCGAGGAGCGGCACGTCCGCCGCGACTCGATACCCTGGCTACGGCCACGACACGAGGGAGACCACGCATGACGACAGACACGACCACCCGACGACGCGTCCTGCTCAAGCTCTCGGGAGAGGCGTTCGGGGGCGGCCAGCTCGGCGTGAACCCCGACGTGGTGGGCGCCATCGCCCGCGAGATCGCGGACGCGGCGAAGGACGTCGAGATCGCCATCGTCGTCGGCGGCGGCAACTTCTTCCGCGGCGCCGAGCTCAGCCAGCGCGGCATGGACCGCGGGCGGGCCGACTACATGGGCATGCTGGGCACCGTCATGAACGCGCTCGCCCTGCAGGACTTCCTCGAGCAGGCCGGTGCCGCCACCCGCGTGCAGTCGGCCATCGAGATGACCCAGGTCGCCGAGCCGTACATCCCGCGTCGCGCCGAGCGCCACCTCGAGAAGGGCCGCGTCGTCATCTTCGGCGCCGGCGCCGGACTGCCCTACTTCTCGACGGACACGGTCTCCGCCCAGCGGGCGCTCGAGATCGGCGCGGCCGAGGTGCTCGTCGCGAAGAACGGCGTCGACGGCGTCTACTCGGCCGACCCGCGCCACGACCCGTCGGCCGTCAAGCTCGACCGCCTGACCTACCAGGAGGCGCTCGTGCAGGGCCTCAAGGTGGTCGACTCCACCGCCTTCAGCCTCTGCATGGACAACGGCATGCCCATGCACGTGTTCGGCATGGAGGGGGAGGGCAACATCGCTCGCGCCATCCGGGGCGAGCGCATCGGGACCCTCGTCAGCAACTGACGACTAAGCTCGACGACGAACCAAGGGAGCATCGTGACGATCACTGACGTACTGACCGAGACACGCGAGAAGATGGACCGGGCGCTCGACTCGGCCAAGACGGACTTCGGGCAGGTGCGGACGGGGCGCATCAACCCGGCGCTGTTCCAGAAGATCCCGGTCGACTACTACGGCACCCCGACGCCGCTCGCGCAGCTCGCGTCGCTGCAGGTGCCCGAGGCGCGCACGATGATCGTGACGCCCTACGACAAGTCGGCCCTGAAGGAGATCGAGCGGGCCATCGCCACGTTCCCGAACCTCGGCGCGAGCCCCACGAACGACGGCACGCTCGTCCGTGTCACGATCCCCGAGCTCACCCAGGACCGCCGCAAGGAGTTCGTCAAGATCGTCCGCGGCAAGGGCGAGGACGCCAAGGTGCAGATCCGCAACATCCGTCGCAAGTCGAAGGAGTCCCTCGACGCGCTCAAGACCGAGGTCGGCGACGACGAGGTGGCGCGCGGCGAGAAGGAGCTCGAGGCGGTCACGAAGGGCTACATCGACCAGATCGACGACGCCCTGAAGAAGAAGGAAGCCGAGCTGCTCGAGGTCTAGATGAGCGACGCACCCGACGGCGCACGTCCCGACGAGTCGGTGCCGACACCCAAGACCACCCCCGGCAGCCGTCGCGCCGACTTCGACGCCCGGGCCCAGGCCGCTCGGCACGACCTCGAGAGCCAGATCCGCAGTCGACGGGCCCAGCTCGGCGCCCGGAACGAGGCGCTGACGGCCCGGACGGGGCGCAACCTGCCGGCCGCCATCGCCGTGGGCGTCGGGCTCGGCGCGGCCGTGCTGCTCAGCCTGATCTTCGAGCCGGCGTTCTTCATGATCGTCGCGGGTGCCCTCATCGGCTCCCTCTGCTTCGAGCTGACCAGCGCGCTCCGCTTCGCGGGGCGTGACGTCCCGCGCCTGCCGAGCGTGCTCGTGGGCCTGGCCATGGTGCCCGCGGCTTTCTACTTCGGCGCCCAGGGCCAGTGGCTGGCGCTCGTCGGGGGAGTCGTCCTCGTGTCGGCGTGGCGGGTCGTCGAGCTGGTGCGTCCCTCGCACCGCAAGCCCGCCTCCGTGGTCTGGCGCGACATCGGCGCCGGCGCGTTCGTGCAGATCTACTGCTCGTTCCTCGGCAGCTTCATGCTCGTCCTCGCGGCCGAGCCCAACGGTGCGAACTGGACCCTGGCGACGCTGATCATCGTCATCGCGGTCGACACGGGCGCCTACGCGACGGGCCTGAACTTCGGCAAGCACCCGATGGCCCCGCGCATCAGCCCGAAGAAGACCTGGGAGGGCTTCGCAGGGTCGGTGGCGGCCAGCTTGATCGCCGCCGTCCTCACGTCGTGGCTGATGCTCGACGAGCCCTGGTGGTTCGGCTTCGTGCTGGGCGGCGTCATCATCGTCACGGCCACGATCGGCGACCTGTCCGAGTCGCTCATCAAGCGCGACCTCGGCATCAAGGACATCAGCACCTGGCTGCCGGGCCACGGCGGGTTCCTCGACCGGCTCGACAGCACGTTGCCGTCGGCCGCGGCCGCGTACGCCCTGTACCTCGTCGTCACCTGACGCGCCCGCCCGCCGCGCCCTGCGGGGCAGGCCGGTCGGCGGGCCCTCGGGCCGCGTCGCCGCAGGGGTCCCCGGTGCATGCGGCATGATGGACGCCGTGAGCTCAACATTCCCGACGGTGCCCAAGGGTCGACGCGGCTACGACGTGTCCGAGGTCGAGGACTTCCTCGCCGAGGCACGTGCCGCCTACACGGGCGGAGCGGACGGCTCGTCGTCGATCGACGCGGCCCGCATCCGGCGCACGGCCTTCACCATGCGCAAGGGCGGGTACTCGACGGCCCACGTCGACCAGGCGCTGGAGCGGCTCGAGGACGCGTTCGCGAGCCGAGAGCGCGACAAGGCCGTCTCGCGGTCCGGCGACGAGGGCTGGTACGGCGAGGCCCGCAGCGCGGCGGAGGAGATCGTCTCCCGGCTCGACCGTCCGCTCGGCCACCGCTTCGACCGCGTGAGCGTCCTCACCGTCGGCTACCACCCCAAGGACGTCGACCGGCTGGCCCGGCGCCTGCAGGGCTACTTCACCGACGGCAAGCCCCTCAGCATCGACGACGTCCGTGGGTCGGTCTTCCGGCCGAAGCGCGGCGGGTACCGCGAGGCGCAGGTCGACGTGCTGCTCGACGCGGTCGTCGACGTCATGCTCGCCGTCCGCTGACGCTCCGCTCCGGGGCGGTCCGCGGCACGTCCCGTCCTGCCGCGCCCGCGACACGCAGGAGGCGGACCCTGGCCGTTCCGTGACGGATCCGTTACCCTGGACGGACTCATGGGCAGGCACTCAGCGAACTCGACCACGGGCTCCACTCTCTCCGAGCAGCGGGCGGTCGTCAGTCGACCCCGCACGGTGGCCCGCCGCCGCGTCCCGGCGTCGCAGCTCGTGCGCCCGGCAGCTCCCGCTCCTCGTCCTCGGCCCTCAGTCGGTCGACGCCACGTCCTGCCGCTGCTGGGCTTCGCCACCACCTTCGCGTTCCTGTCGGCGTCCCTGGTCAACCCCCTGTCGGGCGCCGAGGCCGCGACCACGGGCGTCGGCGGCGCCGCCGCGCTGGTCGCCCCGGGCCAGACCTTCGTGGTCGGCGCCGGCGTCGTGCTCGCAGCCGACCGCGACCAGTACGGCGTGACCCTGCCCCCGCCTCCTCCGCCGCCCGCGCCGGTCGTCGAGGAGGCCGCCGACGACGCGACCGCCACGTCGGACACCTCGGGCACCTCGACCAAGAAGAGCACCGCGGCCGCGCCGGTGGCGGGCGTCCCCGACCCGGGCACCGCCAAGGCCATCGCCGCCGAGATGGTGGCGGCCCGCGGCTGGGGCACCGGCGAGTACGACTGCCTGGTCTCGCTCTGGAACAGGGAGTCGGGCTGGAACATCAACGCCCACAACGCCTCGAGCGGTGCCCACGGCATCCCGCAGGCCCTGCCCGGCAGCAAGATGGCCTCGGCCGGCGCCGACTGGCAGACCAACCCGGCGACCCAGATCACCTGGGGCCTGGGCTACATCCAGGGTCGTTACTCCACGCCCTGCGGTGCCTGGGGCCATTCGCAGTCCTCCGGCTGGTACTGAGCCCCCGACCTCCGGGTCACGGCTACGCTGGTCGACATGCCCCGCAGCAACCGCCCGCGTCGTCCCCGCGACCGAGCGGAAGACGCTCGTGACGAGCGCGACCTCGCCCGGTCGATCTTCGGCGGTCCCCGCACCGAGACCCGTCGGGGGCGCGAGTTCGTCGTCCAGACCGTCTCGGCGTCGGCGGCCCTGAAGGAGTACACCTGCCCCGGCTGCGCGCTCGTCGTGTCGCCCGGCACCCCGCACGTCGTCGTCTGGCGGGCAGACGGCCTGTTCGGCGAGCAGGACGACCTCGCCGCCCGCCGACACTGGCACACGCATTGCTGGAGGATCTCATGACCCTGCCCCCCGCCGCACCCGTCGACGTCCGAGGCGGGGTCGAGCTCCCGGCCCGCCGGTCCGACGTCGAGCTGCACACCTCCGACGGCCTCGCCCTCGTCGGCGAGCTCGCCCTGCCCCTGGACCGCGACCCGGTCGCGACGCTCGTCACCCTGCACCCCCTGCCGACGGCGGGCGGGTTCATGGACTCGCACGTTATCCGCAAGGCGGCCGCGCGCCTCCCGGCCCTCGCCGACGTGGCCGTGCTCCGCTTCAACTTCCGGGGCGTGTCCTCGCCCCGGGGCCGGTCCGAGGGGTCGTTCGGCGAGGGCGAGGCCGAGGCGGCCGACCTCCGCGCGGCGGTCGACCTGGTCCGGGCGGCCGGACTGCCCCGTCCGTGGCTGCTCGGCTGGTCGTTCGGCACCGAGGTCGCCCTGAAGCACGGGCGCAGCGTCGACACGGCGGGGCTCCTCCTGCTGTCCCCGCCGCTGCACCGCACCTCGGACGCCGAGCTCGCCGCCTGGAACGGGTCGGACGTGCCGATCGTCGCCGTCGTGCCCGAGCACGACGACTACCTGCAGCCCGAGGAGGCGCGGGCCCGGTTCTCGGTCGTGCCTCGGGCCGAGGTCGTCGCGGTCGAGGGAGGCAAGCACCTCTGGGTCGGCGAGAAGCAGACCTCCCGGGTGCTGGACGAGATCGTGACGCGGGCGGCGCCGCAGGCCCTGCCGCTGCCCGTCACCTGGCCGCCCGTGGCGGACGGCGCCACGACCGTCTAGCGGGCGTTCTGCCGGGGCACGACGACCTGGCGGATGACGAGCAGCACCGCCGCGGCCACGGGGATGGCGATGAGCGCGCCGAGCACGCCGAGCAGGGTGCCCCCGGTCAGCGCCGCGATGACGACCACCACGCCCGGGACCTTGACGGCACGGCGCATGATGCGGGGGCTCAGCACGTACGCCTCGACCTGCATGTAGACGAGGTACCAGATCGCCGCCGTGATCCACGTGGCGGGGGAGTCGGGCAGCAGCACGATCTGCGCCAGCACGATGATCGCCGACCCGCTGATGGTGCCGACCAGGGGGATGATCGACCCGAGGAACGCGATGAACGCGAAGACCGCCGGCTGCTGCGCGCCGATCGAGCTGAGGAACACGAAGCTCAGCACGCCGTTCGTGGCCGCGAGCGTGAACTGGCCGATGACGTATCGTCCGACGCTCTGGCTGATCTGCTCGGCGATGTCGGCGAACGCCACCCGCTTGGAGGCCGGGACGAGCTGGTACACGCCGGCCTTGAAGGTGTTGATCGACGAGGTGAAGTAGAGCACCAGGATCAGCACGACGATCGTGGCGAAGACGCCGTTGCCGATGGCGACGCCGACCGCGAGCACCCCTCCGCCGATGGTGACGACGTTGTCGGGGTTGGTGAGGAAGTCGAGCACCGCGTCGAGGGCCTGCTGCACGTCGAAGACGTTCTGCGGCACGAGCGCCTGCAGGTTGTCGACGAACTCCTGGGTGGTGACGCTCTGCAGGTAGGTGACGAGGTTCGTGATCAGCGCGGTGGCCTGGCTGACGATCACCGGCACGATGGCGAAGACGACCCCCACGAAGGCGCCGAGCGCGACGGTGAAGACGATGACGATGGCGAGCCAGCGCGGCACGGACCGGTTCTCGAGCCACGAGACGACGGGGTCGAGGCCGAGGGCGATGAAGATCGCCGCGCCCACGTAGGTGAGGATGGTCGAGAGCTCGCTGAGCGCCCCGCCGATGACGAGGGCGGCGATCACGCCGAGGCCCGCGAGCAGGCCGAGGCGGAACGGGTCGTGGATCTTCACTCGGGCGGCTCCTGTCGGGATCCGGTGAGCCGTTCAGCTCGGCGCCACCGACTGCCTACTCTGACGCACCCTGCGCCTGCGGGGCCAGCACGGCGCGCAGGTTCTCGAGGTACCCGGCCACGGCGTCGCGCTCTTCGCGGATCTCGGCGAGGCGTCGCTCGGCGTCGTCGGTGAGCTCCGCCGACCGGCGCTCCGCGTCGGCGACGAGGCTCGAGGAGCGCTCCTCGGCGTTCGTGAGCACCTCGTGCGCGGTCGCGTCGGCCTCGGAGCGGACCCGGCGGGCGTGCTCGTGCGAGGTGCGCTCGAGCTCGTCGGCCTCGCGTCGGGTCTCGACCGCCCGCTGGCGCGCCTCCTCGAGCTGCCCCGCCGCGTCGTCGAGGTAGCCCTGCGTCTCGGCCACGGCTGCGTGGTGGCGCTGCACGAGCTCGCGCTCGGCCTCGTCGCGACGCGTGCGCAGCTCGACCTCCGCGTCGCTGCGGCCCTGCTCGAGCTCGCGGGCGAGCTCGGAGACGGCGGCCTCGCGCTCCGCGACGAGCCGGGCGTGCTGCGTCGCCGCCTCGGCGGCGAGCCGGACCCGCTGGGCCTCCTCGTCGTCGACCAGCTGGGCCTGGCTCTCGGCGACCTCGGCGTCGAGGTCGGCGCGGGCGTTCGCGGTCTCGGCCTCGACGACCGCACGCGCCTCCTCCGCCTCGCGGTCGAGCCGGTCGCGCTGCTGCTCGACGTCGCGGTCGAGTCGCTCGCGCGTCGCCGCGACCTCGGCCGCGAGGGCGTCGCGCGCGGCGCCCAGCTCGAGCTCGAGCTCGGCCCGGGCGGCGTCGACGTCGTGCTGGGCGGCTCGACGCGCCTCGTCGACCTCGCGCTCGAGGGCCGCGCGGGTGGACACGACGTGGGCGTCCAGCTCGGCCCTGGTGCGCTCGACGTGCTCCGCGAGCTCGGCCCGGCCGTTCTCGACGTCGTCGTCGAGGTCGGCGCGGGCGGCCTCGACCTCGCGGGCCAGGTCGTCGCGGCGCGTGGCGACCTCGAGCTCGAGGTCGGCCCGCGTGGTCTCGTCGAGGCGGGCGAGCTCTGCCCGGACGGTCTCGGACTCGCGCGCCAGGTCGGCGCGCACCCGCTCGTCCTCGGCGACGAACTCGGCCCGGGCCTGTTCGGTGTCGCGGGCGAGGGCGGCGGCGCCGTCGCGGGCGTCGGCGACCTCGCGCTCGACCTGGGCGCGCAGCTCGGCGACCTCGCGCTCGGCCGTGGCGTGCAGGGCCGCGACCTCGTGCCGGGCCGTGCTGACGTTCTCGGCCGACTCGGTGGCGGCCGCGCCGCGCATGGCGCTGGAGTCGCGCTGGGCCTCCTGGAGCAGGGCCCGTGCCTCCGCGCGTGCGCGGGCCACCATCCGGTCCGCCTCGCCGGTGCTCTCGGCGACCTGGGCGGCGGCGCGTCCCCGTGCGTCCTCGAGGATCGCGTCGGCGCGCTCCCGGGAGTCCGACAGCAGCTCGCGGGCCTGGGCGGTCGACGAGGTGCGGAGCTCTTCTGCGTCGATGTCGGCCTTGCTGACGAGGGCCGTCGCCTGCTCCTCGGCGAGGCGGAGGGTCCGCTCGAGCTTGCTGCCGAGGCCGGAGTAGGTGGGTGTGCCCGCCTCCTCGAGCTCGCTCTGCAGGTCGTCGAGGCGGGACTGCAGCTGCTTCACCGAGCCGGCCATCTCGGCGCGGTCGGCGTTGGCCTTGATGAGCTCGCGCCGCAGGTCGCCGAGGGCCCGGTCGACGTCGTCCTTGCGGTAGCCGCGCAGCTCGGTCCCGAATTCCGCCTCGTCAGCAGCCACTGTGTCTCCTTCACGTCGGTGGCGGGCACGTCCGACGTGCCCGGAGCGCCGATTTTAGCGGCCGCCGGACCCCCGCAGCCTCCGCCTCGGGGACCAGGGTGCGGCTCCCAGCCTGGTCGGATACGCTGAGCCGTCTTAAATACCTGCCGCCGTGCCCGGCCTCCCGGCCAGGCCCGCGCGAGCGCCGTCGGCGTCTGCCGCGGCGTTCCCACCCGACCGGGATGGCGGCACGGAGGGAGAAGCAACGTGCGTTTCATCATCGCGGTCGTCGTCGTCGTGCTCGCGGCGGTGATGGTGGCCCTCGGGTTCGCGCAGCGCACCGTCTTCGCGCCGCCGTCGAGCGTGTCGTCGTCGGTCTCCACGAGCTCGTCCGAGGCGACCGTCACCGTGGTCCCGGCCAGCGCGCTGCACGGGCACGAGGGCAGGCAGGCGGTCTCGGTCGACGGGGCCGACACCGTGTTCGCGGCGACCGGTCGCACCTCCGACGTGCTCGGCTGGGTCGGCGACGCCGACTACAACCTCGTCGAGTGGGACGCCGACGCCGGCGAGCTCGTCTCCCGCACCGTGTCGGGCGACGAGACGACCGTGCCCGACCCCGCCGAGTCCGACCTCTGGTACGACCAGTACACGGGCAGCCCGCTCACCTTCTCGCTCGACGCTCCCGACGAGGTGTCGCTGCTCGTCGTCTCCGACGGCACCGCCGCGGCCCCGTCCGACATCACGGTGACCTGGCCGCTCTCCACCGCCACGCCCGCCGCCGGCCCCCTGATCGTGGGCGGCCTCGTCGTCCTGCTGATCGGGGTCCTCCTCTACGTCTGGGCGATCCTCCACCACCGCCGCACGCGCGGCCCCCGCCGCACCTCGAGCGACGGGTCGCGTCCGAAGCTGCCGCGTCCGCCCCGCCGTCGGGCGCTCAAGGCGGGCACCCCGGCGTCGATCGACGCTCCCCAGGGCGGCTCCGGCCCCCGCCGGGGCAGGGCGCGACGGTCCGTGGCCGTGCTGCCCGTCCTGCTGGTGGGCTCCCTCGCCCTCGCGGGCTGCTCCTCCGACTACTGGCCCGCGCCCGCCGAGGGGGCCGACGCCTCCGCGACGGCCACCCCGACGCCCACGTCGACCGAGGGGGCCGACGACGCCGAGGCGCCCAGCGTGCAGCCTCCCGTCGTGACGCAGGCCCAGGCCGCCCGCATCGTCGAGCGCATCTCGGCGGTCGCCTCCCAGGCCGACGGCGCGCTCGACGCGACCCTCGCCGAGACGCGCTTCACCGGCCCTGCCCTGCAGCAGCGCCAGGCGGCCTACGTGATCCGCGCGAAGGACGCCGCGGCCGCGGGGCCCCTGGCGATCCCGGCGGGCGACGTCACGCTGACCCTGCCCCAGCAGTCCGACACGTGGCCGCGGACGGTCTTCGTCGTCGTGCAGGACGCCGACGCGACGAAGGCCCCCGTGGCGCTGACCCTGCTGCAGGAGACCGCGCGCGACCCGTACCGCGTCGAGTACGCGCAGTCGCTCGAGGCCCAGGCCACTCTGCCGACGGTCGCCCCCGCGTCCGTCGGGGCCGCGCGCCTCGCGCCCGACGTCAAGCTGCTGACCCTGCGACCCGACCAGCTGGCCGAGGCCTACGGCGACATCCTGCGCAACGGCGACGAGAGCCAGTGGGCCCCGCAGTTCCAGTCCGAGGGCGACACCCTGCGGGAGAAGATCGGCAAGGCCTACAAGGACGGCAAGCGCGCGGCGCTGCCGACCACCGCCTCCATCGACTTCACGTCGACCCCGGTCGAGGACGAGGCCGTGGCCTTCGCGACCAACGACGCCGGGGCCCTGGTCTCGGTGGCGCTGAACGAGGTCGAGACCGTCAAGCCCACCGCCGCCGGTGCCAGCGTCGAGCCCCAGGGCGTCGTCAAGTCGCTGCTCGGGCTCGACACGTCGACCAAGGGCATCGAGGCGACGTACGGTGTCCAGTTGTTGTTCCAGGTGCCTCCCGTGGGCAGCGACGACAAGATCGTCCTGCTCGGCTTCAGCCAGGCACTCATCAATGCGAAGGAGCTGCCGTGACCGGCCTTCCCCCCGTCCCCGCCGGCCTGCGAGGGGCCGTCGACCTGTCGTCGCTCGTGAACCGGCCGGCCCCGCCCGCCCCCGCGGCCGCGCCCGGCGAGCCCGGGCAGCCGCCCGCGGCCGCGGGCTCGCAGCCCGGCGACGTCGCCGTGCCCGCGCTGGTCGTCGACGCGACCGACGCGACGTTCTCGCAGGTGCTCGAGCTCAGCAACACGGTCCCCGTGATCGTCGACCTGTGGGCCGAGTGGTGCGGGCCGTGCAAGCAGCTCTCGCCCGTGCTCGACAAGCTCGTGTCCGAGTACGCGGGCCGGCTGCTGCTCGTCAAGGTCGACGTCGACGCGAACCCGCAGCTGACCCAGGCCTTCCAGGCGCAGTCGATCCCGGCCGTGGCCGCCGTCATCGGCGGTCGCCCCGTGCAGCTGTTCGTCGGGGCGCTCCCCGAGGCCCAGGTGCGCGACGTCTTCGAGCAGGTGCTCGAGCTCGCGGCCCAGAACGGCGTCACCGGGCGCGCGGTCGTCGACGGCGCTCCCGAGGTCGACGGCGAGCAGGCCGAGCCCGAGCCCGAGCCGCTGCCCCCTCACCACCAGGACGCCTACGACGCCATCGACCGCGGCGACTACGACGCCGCGATCACGGCGTACCGCACGGCGATCGCGCAGGATCCGCGCGACCAGCTGGCCGTCGCGGGCCTCGCCCAGGTCTCGCTCATCGCGCGGCTGCAGGGCGTGACGATCGCCGACGTGCGGGGCGCGGCGGCCGCCGCGCCGACCGACGTCGAGGCGCAGCTCGCCGTTGCCGATCTCGACGTCAGCGGCGGCCACGTCGACGACGCCTTCGACCGGGTCCTCACGGTGTTCCCGTCCCTCGACGCCGCGGGCAAGGACGCCGCCCGCACGCGCCTGCTCGACTACTTCGAGATCGTCGGCCTCGACGACCCCCGCGTGGCGGCGGCCCGTCGTCGGCTCACGATGCTGCTCTACTGAGTCCGCCGGCCACGCCGGCCACGAGCAGAGGGCCCCGACGACCTGGTCGTCGGGGCCCTCTCCGTGTCCGCCCGCCGGGGCGGGCGGCTCAGCGGCTCAGCGGCGGAGCTTGAGCCAGACGACGCCCAGCGGCGGCAGCTGCACGTCGGCCGAGGCAGGCCGACCGGCCCAGGGGCTGTCGACGGCCGTGACGGCCCCGAAGTTGCCCACGCCCGACCCGCCGTAGATCGTCGCGTCGGTGTTGAGCACCTCGTCCCACGTGCCGGCCTCGGGCAGGCCGAAGCGCATGCGCTGCGGCTGCCCCGAGAAGTTCGCCAGCACGGCGACCGAGTCGCCCGACCCCGACTTGCGCAGGAACGCGACGACGCTCTGCTCGGCGGCGCCCCCGTCGATCCACTCGAAGCCGTCGGTGTCGAAGTCGTGCGCCCAGAGGGCGCTCTCCGACCGGTAGACCTGGTTGAGGCGGCTGACGAGGTCGAAGACCTGCTGGTGCTGCGGCCGGTCGAGCACCGACCAGTCGAGCCCGAGCTCCTGGCTCCACTCGGTGGGCTGGCCGAACTCGGAGCCCATGAACAGCAGCTGCTTGCCGGGGTGCCCCCACATGTACGCGAGGTAGGCGCGCAGGTTGGCCCGCTTCTGCCAGTCGTCGCCGGGCATCTTCTCGAAGAGCGAGCCCTTGCCGTACACGACCTCGTCGTGGCTGATCGGCAGCATGAAGTTCTCGCTCCACGCGTAGTGGAACGAGAAGGTGATCTCGCCGTGGTGGTACGAGCGGTACAGCGGGTCCTTCTCGACGTAGTCGAGGGTGTCGTGCATCCAGCCCATGTTCCACTTGAGGCCGAACCCGAGGCCGCCCTCGCTGGTCGGCCGCGAGACGCCCGGCCAGCTGGTCGACTCCTCGGCGATCATGACGATGCCGGGGTTGCGGCGGTAGGCCGTCGCGTTGGTCTCCTGCAGGAACGAGATCGCCTCGGTCGCCTCGCGGCCGCCGTGCTCGTTGGGCAGCCACTCGCCGTCGTTGCGGCTGTAGTCGAGGTAGAGCATCGAGGCGACCGCGTCGACCCGCAGCCCGTCGACGTGGAACTCCTCGAACCAGTACAGCGCGTTCGCGACGAGGAAGTTGCGCACCTGCGAGTCGCCGAAGTTGAACACGTAGGTGCCCCAGTCGGGCTGCTCGCCCCGGCGCGGGTCGGAGTGCTCGTAGACGCTGCGCCCGTCGAACCGGCCGAGTGCCCACTCGTCCTTGGGGAAGTGCCCGGGCACCCAGTCGACGATGACGCCGATGCCGGCCTGGTGCAGGCGGTCGATCAGGTAGCGCAGGTCGTCGGGGGAGCCCCAGGTGCTCTGCGGCGCGTAGTAGCCGGTGACCTGGTAGCCCCACGAGCCGCCGAACGGGTGCTGGGCCAGGGGCATGAACTCGACGTGCGTGAAGCCGAGCGCGGTCACGTAGTCGACGAGCGGGTCGGCGAGCTCGCGGTAGCCGAGGCCCGGACGCCACGAGCCGACGTGCAGCTCGTAGACGCTCATCGGGCCGGCGTGCTGGTCGGACGCCGCGCGGCGCTCGAGCCAGGCGTCGTCGCTCCAGTCGTGGCCGGCCTCGGTGATGACGGAGGCGGTGGCCGGCGGCACCTCGGAACGGCGCGCCATCGGGTCGGCCCGCTCCACCCACTCGCCGTCGGGCGTGAGGATCTGGTACTTGT
Source organism: Frigoribacterium faeni (assembly GCF_011761235.1). Lineage (GTDB taxonomy): Bacteria > Actinomycetota > Actinomycetes > Actinomycetales > Microbacteriaceae > Frigoribacterium > Frigoribacterium faeni_A. Next base: position 600,321 of record NZ_JAAOYW010000001.1, on the reverse strand, counting down.
ACGAGCCCTCGTCGAGCCCGGGCACGAAGAGCTCCCACACGCCGTTGCCGTCCAGGCGGCGCATCGCGTGCCGCTCGCCCCACCAGCCGTTGAGGTCGCCGACGACGCGGACGGCCTGCGCGTGCGGCGCCCAGACCGCGAAGGAGGTTCCCCTCGCGCCCTCGTGCTCGCGCACGTGGGAGCCCAGCACCGTCCAGAGCTGCTCGTGGCGGCCCTCGCCGAAGAGGTACAGGTCGAGGTCGCCGACGGTGGGGGAGAACCGGTACGGGTCGTCGGCGACCCAGGGGGCGCCTCCTTCGTACTCGGCCGTGACCTGGTAGCCGCCGAGGGGCGACGACGCGGCGCCCTGCCAGAGGCCGTGCGCGAGGTGCTCGAGGACGACGCTCTCGCCCGAGGCGCCGGTGACCGAGACGGCACCGGCCAGGGGCCGGACGACGCGCACGACGGTGACGCCGTCGGCCGTGTGCTCGCCGAGCAGCGCGTGAGGGTGGGAGTGCCGGCCCTCGGCCGCGGCCTGGACCTCGGCGTCGTCGAGGCCGGGCAGAGACGGCGCCGTGACGACGGGGTCGCGGCGGACGTCGGGAGGCGTCGGGTCCTCGTGCCGCACGGGGGCGACGTCGGCGGGCTCGTCGGCCTCGGCGGGGTCGGTGCCCTCGTCCGGCCCGTCGGCCGTGGTCGGCTCGTCGGTCGTGGTCGGGGCGTCGGCCGTGGTCGGCTCGTCGGCCGTGGTCGGCTCGTCGGTCGTCGCCGGGACGTCGGCCGGGAGGGGCGGCTCGGCCGTCACCGGCGGGTCGGCCTCGTCGAGGACGACGGGCGGCTGCTCGACGGGCGGCTGCTCGACGGGGCGCTGCTCGTCGGGGCGCTCCACGGCCGCATCGGCCTCGACGGCCGCGTCGGCCTCGACGGGGGGCTGCGGGGCGGCGGGCTCGCGGGCGGGTTCGTCGCGCGAGGCGCCGTGGCGGGAGAAGATGCTCATGGTGGTCGCCTTCCTACGGCGCTCGGGTGAGGTCGACGGACAGCACGTGGACGGGCTCGACGAAGGCGTCGAGGCGGACGTAGTTGTCGTCGCCCCAGGTCCACGACTGGCCCGTGACGAGGTCGCGCACCGTGTACGTGCCGCCCGGCGCGAGGCCGAACTTCGTGACGTCGAGGTGGACGGTGGTCTCGCGGGCCGAGTGCGGGTCGACGTTGGCCACGACGATGATCGCGTCGGCCCGGCCGCTGCGGGTGTGCGCCCGCGAGAGGTACTTCGAGTAGACGAGGACGGCGTCGTCGTCGCTCGAGTGCAGGTCGAGGTTGCGCAGCTGGCGGAGCGCCGGGTGCGAGGCACGGATGCGGTTGAGCTGGGTCAGGTACGGCGCGAGGGTGGCGCCCTCCGCCTCCGCCCCGGCCCAGTCGCGCGGCTTGTACTCGTACTTCTCGTTGTCGATGTTCTCCTCGGAGCCCGGCCGCGCGACGTCCTCGAAGAGCTCGTAGCCCGAGTAGACGCCCCAGGTCGGCGACGCCGTGGCGGCGATCGCGGCGCGCACCTTGTAGGCGGGTCGGCCGCCGTACTGCAGGTACGGCGTGAGGATGTCGTGCGTGTTCACGAAGAGGTTCGGGCGCAGCCAGGCGCTCGTCTCCTTCGAGAGCTCGTGCAGGTACTCCTCGAGCTCCCACTTCTCGTTGCGCCAGGTGAAGTACGTGTACGACTGGTGGAACCCGACGCGGGCCAGCGCCTGCATCATGGCGGGCTTCGTGAAGGCCTCCGAGAGGAACACCACCTCGGGGTTCGTCTCGCGCACCTCGTGCAGCAGCCACTCCCAGAAGCGCACCGGCTTCGTGTGCGGGTTGTCGACCCTGAAGATCGTGACGCCGAGCTCGATCCAGTGCCGCACGATGCGCAGCACCTCGCGGCTGACGCCCTCGTAGTCGTCGTCGAAGTTCAGGGGGTAGATGTCCTGGTACTTCTTCGGCGGGTTCTCGGCGTAGGCGATGGTGCCGTCCGGGAGCGTCGTGAACCACTCGGGGTGCTCGGTGACCCAGGGGTGGTCGGGCGAGCACTGCAGCGCCAGGTCGAGCGCCAGCTCGAGGCCGGTGTTCTTGGCCGTGTCGACGAACCAGCGGAAGTCCGCGAGCGTGCCGAGGTCGGGGTGCACCGCGTCGTGGCCGCCGTCCGGCGAGCCGATCGCGTAGGGCGACCCCGGGTCGTCGGGGCCCGCGGTGAGCGTGTTGTTGGGGCCCTTGCGGAACGTCGTGCCGATGGGGTGCACCGGCGGGATGTAGACCACGTCGAAGCCCATCCGTGCGATGGCGGGCAGTCGCCGGGCGGCGGTGCGGAACGTGCCGCTCTTCCACGTGCCGTCGGGCTGCTTCTTCGCGCCCTCGCTGCGGGGGAAGAACTCGTACCAGCTGCCGACGGCGGCGCGCGTGCGCTCGACGCGCAGCTCCTCCGGGGCGCTCCGCGTGACGAGGCTGGCCATCGGCTTCGCCGCGAAGACGGCGGCCAGGCGCGGGTCGGTGGCCACGCGCAGGCGGGAGCCGGGCGAGAGGGCCTCGTTCGACAGCGCCTTGGCGGCGTCGCGCACCAGCGTCGTGTCCGGGTAGCCGGGGGCGGCGGCCGTGAGGAGGCGGCTGCCGAGGGCGAACGTCACCTCGACGTCCTGCTCGGCGGGCACCTTGATCTCGGCGGTGTGCAGCCAGGTCGCCCAGTCGTCGGTGTACGCCTCGACCTGCCAGGTCCAGTCGCCCTCCGTCTCGAGCTGCACCTCCGTCGTCCAGCGGTCGGTGCCGGGGAGGCCGGCCGCGAGCGGGTGTCGCGACTCGGTGCCGGAGGGGTCGGTCAGGACCAGGTCCGCGCCGACGACGTCGTGCCCCTCGCGGAAGACGGTCGCGCCGAACGGCACGACCTCTCCGGCGAAGGCCTTCGTCGGGAAGTCCCGGTCGGGGGTGGTCGGGGAGAGCGCCGTGACGGGGATCCGCCCGACTCTGGGTTCGTATGCTGTCGCCACGGTGGCGACGCTACCCGGTCTCCGGGCCCGGCGTACCGCCTCCTCGGGCTCGGAGCCCGTGGTGGCCGCCTCGGGAGGCTCCTCGAGCGGTCGGCCGTGCCGGTGCCCCCCGGATTGGGTGCATGCGGATGCATGAGAACCCTGTCGGCATTTCGGAGGACCGGGTACCGTCGCACGAGTCGACAGGCCAGCCCGCCGCGGGACCCGAACCCCGCGAGCCCGGCGCCCGTCGGCGGCGTCGCGGGCCCGAACTCCCCGACGCGGCACTGCACCCGACACGCGTCACCCGAGCCGGCGGCATCCCACGGCGACCCGGGCGACGTTCGACGCGCCCGAGCGCGGACAGGACAGATCATGAACGCCTTCGTCAAGAGCGCCGTCGCCGGCGCCGCCGGCATCGCCCTCCTGCTGGGGGGCGCCGGCACCTTCGCCGTCTGGAACAGCTCGGCCTCCGCCTCGGCGGGCGTGCTGCGCACCGGACAGCTCAGCCTCGCGACCACGCCCGGCACCGGGCAGTGGAAGGACCTGCGGACCGGCTCCCTGCTCAGCGACGCCGAGCTGTCGTCGTACCGGATGATCCCCGGAACCCAGCTCGAGTACACCGTCCCCGTCACGGTCACCGCCTCGGGCACCGGCCTCAAGGCCGTCTTCTCGTACGACCTCGGCGCGACCACGAGCACGCTGACCAGCGTGGTCCCGGTCCTCACGGTCCAGACCAGCCGGACCGACACGGCGTCGCCCGCCGGCTTCGCCCCCGTCTCGGGCCGCGCGAACGCCTTCTCGGTGACGCCGTCCACCTCGAGCACGACGGCCGTCGCCCGGCTCGGGGTGTCGGTGCCGACCGACGCGGACAACAGCACGCAGGACAAGACGCTCGACCTGACCAAGGTCGTCTTCACCCTGACCCAGGTCGAGTAGCGGGGCCCCACCCGTGTCGCGCCGCCCGCACCCCGGAGCACGCCACGCCGCCCTGCGGCGCGGCGCCCTCCGCCGTGTCTGGGCGGCCACGGCCGTCGTGGTCGGCGCCGTCGCCCTCGGCCTGGTCGCCACCGGCGGGTCGTACGCCCTCTGGAGCTCGTCGGCGCCGGCTCGCGTCGGCGGCGTCGTGACCACCGGCACGGCGGCGCTCGCCGTCTCGCAGGCGACGGGGCTCAGCTCCCGGGGCCTGCTCCCGGGCACGGGCGCCGCCGGGTCGTTCGTCCTGAGGAACACCGGCGTCGTCCCGCTCTCGGTCGCGGCGACGACGGACGACGTCAGCGCCGCCTTCGACGGGCCGACGGCCGGGGCCTCGCTCGACGAGCTGCGGCTCAGGGTCGCGCCCCTCCCTGCCGGCGGGTCGTGCGCGTCCGCCCTCGCCGACGTCGCGCCCTCCCGCCTCGTCGGGTTCCGGGCCGACGTGCTGCCGCGGCTCGAGCCGGGCTCCTCGGCGACGGTGTGCGTCGAGGTGCTGCTCGACGCCGACGCGCCCCAGACGGTCCAGGGCGGGGTCGGCGACTGGTCCGTGCGCCTCGAGGGCACGCAGGTGGCGTCGTGACCGGGGCGGCCTCGTCGCGGCGCGCTCGCGGGCTCGGCAGGACGGCCGCGCTCGTGGCCCTGGTCGTCGCCCTCGTGGGCACGGGCACCGGCACGGGCTGGGCGCTCTGGACGGCCTCCGCGGAGGCGCCGGCCCGGACGATCCTCGCCAAGGTGGACCTCGAGCTCGAGTCCTCGAGCCCGCGCGCCGTGGACTACACGGCGCCCGGGCAGTCGTTCACGACCGCGATCACCGTCTTCAACGGCAGCACCGTGCCCGTCGACTACCGGCTCACCGCCGCCGCCGGCACGACCGGCGCCGTCTCGCGCGAGCTCTCCGAGCGGGTCGACGTCCGCGTGTGGCCGACGACGACCGCCTCCTGCGACTCCGACGTGCCCGCGGGCTCGCCCGGCGGCACCTGGGCCTCGCCCCCCGTCGCGGCCGGCAGCGCGCCCGCCTCGTCCCGGGTGACCTGGTGCTGGCGGTCGACCGCCGCCTCCTCGGCGCCCGACGGGGTCACCGTCAACCCGGTCTTCGAGGTCTCGGGAGGCTCGCACGGCTGGACCGACTGGGCCAGCATCGAGGACTTCTACCAGAACACCCGGTACACGACGGCCGCCCCCACGACGCCCACGGCCCGGGCGCTCAGCTGCCGGACCGTCGACACGGGCGACGGCACGTCGTACGCCACGGTCTCGTGGGACGCCCCGGTCGACTCCGACCAGTGGGGGATCTTCGTCGGCGGGCGACGCGTCGGCAACACCGTGTCGGGCCAGGCGCCCACGAAGTCCCACGACGTGACGCGCGACATGGTGCCCGCGTCGCTCGTGCCCGACGGCCGGGTGACCGTCGACGTCCGGTCGGTGGCCGGCGCCGAGCCGGGTCCCGTCGCCTGGACGGGCGCCGTCGTCGTCGGGCCGAGCGCGTCCGGCCAGCGTCAGGTGTCGTGCGCGTGAGCGACGGGGGAGGCGCGGCGAGGGTCGGCCGGGAGCCCTCGCGTCGCGAGGCGCGCGCGTCCGGCCGCGGGGGACTCCTGCGGGCCGTGTCGCTCGGCCTGAGCGTGGGCGTGCTCGGACTCGTCCTGGGCCTCGCGGCCCTGCTCGTCGTCGTGCCCAAGGCGACGGGCTCGACGCCGCTCACGGTGCTGACGAGCTCGATGGAGCCCACCTTCCCGCCGGGGACCCTGCTCGTCGTGCGGCCGGTCGACACCGACCGCGTCGAGCCGGGCGACGTCCTCACCTACCAGCTCGAGTCGGGCGAGGCCGCCGTCGTCACCCACCGGGTCGTCCAGGTCGTGTCGTCGTCCGACGGCACGCGCGCGTTCGTCATGCGGGGCGACGCCAACGACGCCGCGGACGCCGAGGCGGTCATGCCCGTCCAGGTGCGGGGCGCCGTCTGGTACAGCCTGCCGCTGGTGGGCTGGGCGGCGCAGGCCGTCGGGGGCGAGGGGCGCGGCTGGGTCGCCAGCGCCGCGGGCGTCGGCCTCTGCCTCTACGCGGTGTGGGCGCTCGCGGCGGGGCTGCGACGCAGGAGGCGCGGGCACGAGGGCGGGACCGGTCACGGCCGCCGGTCGGCCGCCTCCTCGGCCTGAGCCCGCCGGCTCCGTCGGGCTGAGGCCGAGCCCGGTCGGGCCGGATGCCCCTCCAACTGGGTGCATGCACTCGCATGGAGATGTCTTGTCCGCCAGGTGGGGGACCGGTAGTGTCGGAGACGTCGACGCGGCCTGCCCGCCCGGGGTGCGATCCGCCCCGAGAGCCCGGCGCCCTCGACACGCTCGTCCCTCGGACGGACACCGTCCTGCCGTCCCCGCGGTCGATCGCCGCGGGGCCGACCCCGGGACTCTGCTGCAGCGCGCCCGGACCCGGCCCGAACGGGTCCGGTCGCGAGCAGGGGCCACCGTGGCCCGGCATGGTGCCCGCGACGGTTCGAGCCGAACGCCGGCCGGTGGAGATCGTCGGCTCCCGGCGGACGTCGGTCAGGCAAGAGCGTCGGCCCGACAGCACGGAGCCCCGCCCGTCCCGCGCCGTGGCGCGGTCCGAGCGGGGCTCGTGGTCGTGCCCCGAGGGGCGACGGTGCTACTTCGTGAAGCCGACGATCGTCCAGTCGAGGTCGGTGGCCCCGGCGCGGGCGCCGTAGTTCGCCAGCTCCGGGCTCTGCGCCGAGACGAGGGGCTGCTGGATGATCGGCATGGAGTGCCCGATCTGCCAGATGGCCTCGTCGGCCTGGTTGTACAGGTCGGCGGCGGTGTCGGGGTCGCCCTCGGCCACGGCCTCGTCGAGCAGCGAGCTGATCTCGTCGTTCGAGACGCGGCCGTAGTTCTGGCCCTGCTCGTCCTGGTTGTAGATGCTGACGGCGGACGCCTGGTAGCCGGTGCCGGCCCAGACGAAGATCGTCATGTCGTAGTTGCCGGGCGTGACGTTGTCCTCGAAGAAGGCGTCGGTGCCGACCGCGTTGATGTCGAGCTTGATGCCGACCGCGGCCAGCTGGCTCTGCATGACCTCGGCCAGCTGCTGCGACACGGGCGCCGACGACGGGATGGTGACCGAGATGGCGAGCTGCTCGCCGTCCTTCGCGCGGACGTCGCCGTCCATCTCCCAGCCCGCGTCGTCGAGGATCTTGCCTGCCTCGTCGACGTCGTAGTTCCCGTACTCGCCCGCGTTGTCCTTGTACGCGCCGTCGGTGCTGAGGTACAGGTGGTTGTTCAGGGTCGTGACCTCGTAGGGCAGGGTGCCTGTGATGACCTTGCCGAGGGCGTCCCGGTCGACCGCGTGCTGGATCGCCTGGCGCACCGACTCGTCGGCCAACAGGCCCTTGGTGCTGAAGTCGACGTGCGTGTAGCGGGCCGAGGGCGCGGCGCGCAGCTCGCTGCCGTCCGCGTTCTTGACGCGGTCGTAGCGGTCGGACGAGTTCGCGTAGACCTGGTCGATCTCGCCGTTCAGGTAGGCGTCGATGTCGGCGTCGCCGTCGAGGGCTCGGAAGATCACCTTGTCGAGCTTGGGGGCGTCGCCCCACCAGTTCTCGTCGGGCACCATCGTGACGGTCTGGGCCGTCTGGTCGATGGCGTCGATCTTGTACGGGCCGGCCGAGATCGGCACCGCGTCGACGTAGGCGGTGTTGAAGGCCGTCGGGTCGTTGTAGATCTTCGCCGGGTAGAGCGGCGCGAACATCGACTTCCAGTCGGAGAAGGGCTCGGAGTACGTCACGACGACCTGCTTGTCGCTCGTGCCGGGCTCGACGCTGGCCATGCGGTCGGGGCCGAGCGTGCTGCCGACGAGGTACTCGGCGTTCGTGCCCTTGAGGGCCGTCCACCACGCCTGGAAGTCGGCGACGGTGATCGGCGTGCCGTCGTTCCAGGTGGCGTCGGGGTTGATGTCGTAGGTGACGACCAGGGGGTCGTCGCTCGTCGCCTCGGCGCTCGTGACGAAGTCCTCGTCGAGCTGCGGCACGCCGTCCTCGTCGATGCGGAACGGCTGCGGCAGGATCGCCGTCTCGACGAGGTTCGCGTCGACGAGCGCGCCGTCGAGCTGGCCGTAGTTCCACTGCGAGGGCAGCTGGGTGAGCGGCAGCGTGAGCGTGCCGCCCTGCTGCACGTCGGCGGCCGCCGTGGCGTTGATGTCGCCGGTGGGGGACAGCACGCCGTCCTTGGGTGCGCTGTCGCCGCCCTGGCCGCCGCCGCTGCTGCACGCCGTGACGACGAGAGCGAGTGCGGCGAGGCCCGCGACGACGCCGGCCTTCTTCGTGTTCTTCATGGCACTCCGAACTAGATGGTGTGAAAAACGCCGGTCATCCCAGGTGTCCGAGGTGCGTTCCCGGCTGGTGATCACGAGCCGGGGTCCCCCTGTTCCGGGACCGACGAGTGCCACGCTACGGATGTGTGCAGTCGGTACAAACTTTTCTGCCACTTCGTTACACGCCCGAAACGTCACGTGACGGTCGGCCCCCGGGGTACGTCTATGTTGTTCTTCCATGGCCCGCTATCTCGCGCGGCGGCTGGTGTACTACGTCGCTCTCGTCTTCATCGCCACGTCGCTGACGTACTTCCTGGCGTCGGCGACGTTCACCCCCCGGTCCGCGTACGCCGAGCGCAACCCGCGCCCCACCGAGCAGGTGATCGACGCGAAGCTCGACTCGATCGGCGTGAACGACAAGGTCCCCGTGGTCGAGCGCTACGCCACCTGGCTCGGCGGCGCCGTGACCGGCGACCTGGGGCAGACCATCCAGGACAAGCCGGTGGACGCCGAGTTCTGGCCTCGCCTCGGGGTCAGCCTCCGCCTCCTCCTCGCCGGCTCGGTCATCGGCATCGTGCTCGCGATCGCGGTCGGCACGTGGAACGCGATCCGCCAGTACAAGCTGTCCGACCGGGTCTCCGCGGTGCTGTCGTTCATCCTGATCTCGACGCCGGTGTTCCTGTCGGCGGTATTGCTCAAGATCGGCGCCACGCAGCTCAACAGCGTGCTCGGGTTCCAGCTGATCAGCTTCACGGGCGAGGCGACGCCCGGCCTCGGGGGCGGCTTCGCGACCGTCGTCGGCGACCGTGCCGTGCACCTCCTGCTGCCCACCATCTCGATCGCGGTCGGCCTGATCGCCATCTACAGCCGGTACCAGCGGTCCACGATGCTCGACGTGCTCCAGGCCGACTTCATCCGCACCGCGCGGGCGAAGGGCCTGAGGAGGCGCCCCGCCATCGTCAAGCACGGCCTGCGCACCGCCCTCATCCCGATGACGACCCTGTTCGCCTTCGCGTTCCTCGGGGTGCTCACCGGCGCGACCTTCACCGAGAAGATCTTCGGCTGGAACGGCCTCGGCGCCTGGTTCATCGACGCCGTCCAGGGCAACGACGTCAACGTCGTCGTGGCCTACACGCTCTACAGCGCCGTCGTCGTGCTCTTCGCCGGCTTCGTCAGCGACGTGCTGAACGCCGTCCTCGACCCGCGCGTGCGCAGCCAGAAGTAAGGGGAGCCACCATGACCAGGTTCAGTCCCGAGCTGCTCGACGGCGGCGCCGACGACGTGCTGCCCGCCACGCGCGAGGAGACGGCGACGAGCTCGCCGAACCGCCTCGTGCTCACCGTGCGCCGGCTCTTCGCCAACCGGGGCGCCTCCGTGGGCCTCGTCACCGTGCTGCTGCTGTTCGCCTTCGCGTTCCTCGGCCCGCTCGTGTCGCCGTGGTCGTACGACTACATCGACTACACCGCCCTGTCGTCGCCCCCGACCGGCGCCCACTGGTTCGGCACCAACAACATCGGCCAGGACGTCTTCGCGCAGACGGCCCGCGGCATGCAGAAGTCGCTGCTGATCGGCCTGCTCGTGGCGCTGTTCTCGACCGCGATCGCCGGGTTCCTCGGCGCCATGGCCGGCTACTTCGGCGGCTGGGTCGACCGGCTCGTCATGATCTTCGTCGACCTGCTGCTCGTGCTGCCGTCGTTCCTCATCATCGCGATCCTGTCGCCGCGGCTCAAGCAGTTCGGCTGGCTGATCCTGGTCGCCCTGCTCGCCCTCTTCGGCTGGATGATCACGGCCCGCGTCGTGCGCTCGCTCACCCTGAGCATCAAGGAGCGCGAGTTCATCCGCGCCGCCCGCTACATGGGCATCGGCCACTTCACCATCATCACGCGGCACATCCTCCCCAACGTGGCCTCGTTCCTCGTCATCGACGCGACGATCGCCATCGGCGCCGCGGTGCTGACCGAGTCCGGGCTGTCGTACTTCGGCTTCGGCGTGCAGCCGCCCGACGTCTCGCTGGGCACGCTGATCGCCCAGAACCAGAACGTCGCGACGACGAAGCCCTGGTTGTTCTTCTTCGCCGCGGGCGCCCTCATCGTCTTCGCCCTCGCCAGCAACCTGCTCGGCGACGGCCTCCGCGACGCCCTCGACCCGACCTCGACGGCCGGTCGCACCGGTCGCCGTCGCCGTCTGCGCGCGGGCGGTCGAGGACGAGGAGGCGCGGCGCCCGTCGGCCGCGCCGCCGCCCTGTCCGAGGACGCCGCCTCCGCACCCGTCCCGACCCGACCCACGGGGGAGACCCGATGACCCTCGCCGATCCCGTCGTCCCGACCCGCGCCTCCGGAGCCCCGGTGCTCGAGGTGACCGACCTGCACGTGACGTTCCCGACGCCCGACGGCCCCGTCCGGGCGGTGCGGGGCATCGACCTGACGCTGCGGCGGGGGGAGGTGCTCGGCATCGTCGGCGAGTCCGGCTCGGGCAAGTCGGTGACCAGCACCGCGATCCTCGGCCTGCTGCCGGCGACCGCCCAGGTGTCGGGCTCGATCCGGCTCGACGGCGAAGAGCTGCTCGGCAAGGGCGACAAGGCCATGTCGGCCATCCGCGGGGCGCGCGTCGCGATGGTGTTCCAGGACCCGCTGTCGGCGTTCACGCCGGTGTACACGGTCGGCCAGCAGATCGCGGAGACGGTGCTGATCCACCGCGGCGGCAGCAAGCGGGACGCGCGGGCGCGGGCCGTCGAGCTGCTCGGCCTCGTCGGCATCCCCGAGCCCGAGCGACGCGTCGACTCGTTCCCGCACGAGTTCTCGGGCGGCATGCGCCAGCGCGCCATGATCGCCATGGCGATCGCGAACGACCCCGACGTGATCCTCGCCGACGAGCCCACCACGGCCCTCGACGTGACCATCCAGGCACAGGTCATCTCGGTGCTGCGGACGGCCCAGCGCGAGACGGGCGCCGCCCTCGTCTTCGTCAGCCACGACCTCGGCGTGATCGCGGGCTTCGCCGACCGGATCGCCGTGATGTACGCCGGACGCGTCGTCGAGACGGCCACCGCCGAGGATCTCTTCGCGCACCCGCGCATGCCGTACACGGTCGGCCTGATCGGCGCGCTGCCGCGGCTCGACCAGCGGAGCGACCAGCCGCTCGTCCCCATCCCGGGCACGCCCCCGTCGCTGCTGTCGCTCGCTCCCGGCTGCCCGTTCGCCGCGCGCTGCCCCCTCGTCCGTGACGACTGCCGCGCCGTCGAGCCTGCCCTCGAGCAGGCGCCCGCCGTCGAGGCGGGCCACGCGGCGGCCTGCCTGCACGCCGACGAGCTCGTCGGCGAGGGCACCGAGCCGGAGGAGGTCTACGACCTGCCCGACGCGCCGCGGACGGCGCTCGCGGGCGTGCCCCGCGGCGACCGGGAGCGCGTGCTGCACGTCGAGGGGCTCGTCAAGACGTTCCCGATCACGAAGGGCGCGGTCTTCAAGCGCCGCGTCGGCACCGTGTGGGCCGTCGACGGGGTCGACCTCGACGTGCGCCGGGGCGAGACCCTCGGGCTCGTGGGGGAGTCCGGCTCGGGCAAGAGCACGACCCTGCACGAGATCATGGACCTGCGGCCGCCCGAGGGCGGCACCGTCGAGCTGCTGGGCACCGACCTCTCGGGAGGCGCGCTCGACCGCTCGACGGTCGCGCGCCTCCGGAGCACCGTCTCGATGGTGTTCCAGGACCCGATGGCGAGCCTCGACCCCCGTCAGCCGGTCAGCGACATCGTCGCCGAGCCGCTGCGGGCGGCCGGCCGGTCGTCCGACGAGATCGGCCGCCGGGTGCCCGAGCTGATGCGCATGGTGGGGCTCGAGCCGGCGGCGGCGACCCGGTACCCGCACGAGTTCTCGGGCGGCCAGCGCCAGCGCATCTCGATCGCCCGGGCGCTCGCCGCCGACCCTGCCCTCGTCGTGCTCGACGAGCCCGTCTCGGCCCTCGACGTCTCGATCCAGGCCGGCGTGCTCAACCTGCTCGCCGAGCTCAAGGCGACGCTCGACCTGTCGTACCTCTTCGTCTCGCACGACCTCGCCGTCATCCGGCACGTCGCCGACCGCGTCACCGTGATGTACCTCGGCCGCACGGTCGAGACCGGTCCCGTCGACGAGCTCTTCGAGCACCCTCTGCACCCGTACACGCGGGCGCTGCTGTCGGCCGTGCCCGTGCCCGACCCCGTCGTCGAGCGGGCACGGCAGCACATCCTGCTGCCCGGCGACCCGCCGAGCCCGACCGTGCAGCAGACCGGCTGCCGGTTCCGCAGCCGGTGCCCGCTGTTCGCGCTGCTGCCGGACGACAAGAAGCGCGCCTGCGTCGAGGACGTCCCCGCCATGCTGCCGCACGGCCGCGAGGGCGAGGACCACACGGCGGCGTGCCACTGGGCCGAGGAGAGCGTGCCGGCCTGAGCGGCGGGGGGCGCCCCTGGCATCGGCCGCGCGGCGGGGCGCCCCTGGCGTCGGACGAGCGGCGGGGCGCCCCTGGCGTCAGCCGAGCGGCGACAGCACGACCAGCACGACGACCGCGACCACGGCCAGGTTGAGCACCACCGAGAGGCGGAACGACCGCTGGAACGACTGCTTGCGCGTCTTGTGCCGCAGCCGGCGCTGCGCGACGAGCGCGCCGGGCCAGCCGCCGGCCAGGCCGAGCGTCAGCAGGGTCCGTTCCGACACGCGCCGACGACCGCGGCGGGCCGCCCGCTTGTCGAGGGCGTAGGCGAGCACGGTGAGGCCGTTCAGGGCCAGCGCCGCGGCGACCACGGCCGCCACGGCCCACGCGGTCGTCGGGTCAGTCACGGGCGATCGGCGACAGCCGTCCTCCGGTGGCGCGGAGCAGGTCGTCGGGGGCGATCTCGAGGTCGACGCCGCGCCTCCCTCCGCTGACGAACACGGTGGCGAAGGAGGCGGCGCTCGCGTCCACGACGGTCTCGAGCGTCGTGCGCTGCCCCACCGGGCTGATGCCCCCGACGACGTAGCCCGTGCGCCGCTCGGCCACGGCGGGGTCGGCGAGCTGGGCCTTCTTGGCGCCGACGGCGGCCGCGAGGGCCTTGAGGTCGAGGCGCCGGGAGACGGGCACGACGGCGACGACGAGGGCGTCGTCCGCAGCGACCACGAGCGTCTTGAAGACGCGGTCCTCCGACAGGCCCAGCTCGGCCGCCGCCTCCTCGCCGAAGTTCGTCGCGGTGTCGTGGTGCTCGTAGGCGTGCGCCGTGAACGGGACGCCCGCTCGGGTCAGCGCCAGCGTCGCGGGCGTGCCCGGTCCGGCGTCGCCCGGCCGGCCGCCGCCGCTGCCGGACCTGCGGGCGTTCACGAGGCGGCCCGCCAGACGGCGACCGTGGGCCCCGACACGAGCACCTCGGCGCCCGGCTCGAGCGCGACGAGCTCGGCGGAGTCGTCGCTCGTCCAGAGCGGCTCCCACCGGGCCACTCCCTCGAGGGAGGCGAGCGCGACGGCGGCGGTCGTCTCGGCGCCGTGCACGAGCACCAGCACGGTGTTCGGCCCCTCGTGCTCGGGCGTCGAGCGGGCGACGTACTGGACGGTGCGCACGTGCGGGTCGTCCCACTCGTCGGGGCGCATGTCCTCGCCCGCCGCGTCCGCCCAGCTGATCTCGTTCGCGCTGAGGGTGCAGGCGCCGTCGAGGCCGAAGCGCACGGGGCGGAGCGCGGGGTTCTCCCGCCGGATGCGGGCGAGGGTCGCGACGTCGTCGTGCAGGCCCTGCTGCCAGGGCTCCGTCGCCCAGTCGACCCAGGTCAGCTCGCTGTCGGTGCAGTAGCCGTTGTTGTTGCCGCGCTGGGTGCGGCCGCGTTCGTCGCCGGCGGTGAGCATGGGCACGCCCGACGACGTGAACAGGGTGCCGAGCAGGTTCCGCATCGAGCGGCGGCGGGCGTCGCTGATCCACGGGTTGTCGCTGTGGCCCTCGACGCCGTGGTTGAACGACCGGTTGTCGTCGGTGCCGTCGCGGTTCTGCTCGCCGTTGCTGAGGTTGTGCTTGGCGTCGTGCGAGACGAGGTCGAGCAGCGTGAAGCCGTCGTGGGCGGTGACGAAGTTGAGGCCGGCGAGGGGGCCGCGGCGGTGGGCGAAGACGTTGCTCGACCCGCTGAGCTTCGAGGCGAGGCTGCCCACGCCGGTGGGCGGCGTGCCGTGCGAGCGGGCCGTGGCGACGTCGGTCAGCCAGAAGTCGCGGGCCCGGTTGCGGAACCGGTCGTTCCACTCGATCCACCCGTCGGGGAATGCCCCGGTCTGCCAGCCGCCGGCGCCCACGTCCCACGGCTCGGCGACCATCTTCACCCCGGCCAGCGCCGGGTCGTTCACGATCTCGTGCAGCAGCGGGTGCTCCGGGTCGAAGACGTGGCCCGCGTCGCGGCCGAGGGTCGCCGCGAGGTCGAAGCGGAAGCCGTCGATCTGCATCTCGGTCGCCCAGTAGCGCAGCGAGTCCATGACGAGCCGGTGCGCGGCGGGGTGGCTCGTGTCGAGCGAGTTGCCGCAGCCGGTGACGTCGACGGGGCGGCCCTCGGCGTCGTGCCGGTAGTAGGCCGACGAGTCGAGCCCGCGCAGGCTCGTCACCGGCCCGCCGTCCTCGCCCTCCTCGGCGGTGTGGTTGTAGACGACGTCGAGCCAGACCTCGATGCCCGCCTCGTGCAGCAGGCGCACCATGCCCTTGAACTCGCGCACGACGGCGGAGGCGCCCGCCAGCTGGGCGTCCCGGCTCGCGTACGCCGCGTGGGGGGCGAAGAACGACAGCGTGTTGTAGCCCCAGTAGTTCTCGATGCCCTGCGCGACGAGCCGCTGCTCGTCGACGTGCTGGTGCACCGGCAGCAGCTGGACGGCCGTGACGCCGAGCTCCTTCAGGTACGCGATGGTCGTGTCGGCGGCCAGGCCCGCGTAGGTGCCGCGCAGCTCGTCGGGCACGAACGGGGCGAGGCGGGTGAGGCCGCGCACGTGCGCCTCGTAGACGACGACGCGGTCGAGCGGGGTGCGCGGCTTCTCGACGCCGCCCCAGTCGAACGACTCGTCGACGACGGTCGCCCGGTGCTCGCCGCGGCCCGTGCGGCCGAGGCCCCGGGCCCAGGGGTCGAGCAGGGCCTGTCGGTCGTCGCCGTCGACCCGCAGCCAGTAGCGGCGCCCGGGCGTCAGGGCGGGGTCGACGGCGCTCCACACGGAGTGCTCGTCACGGGTCATCTCGACGACGCGGGGGCGCGGGGCGTCGTCGACCACGAGCTCGAGGCGCTCGGCCGAGGACGAGAACACGCGGAGGGTCGGACCCGCCGACGTCGGGCGCACGCCGAGGTCGGCGAGGGGATCGATGTCGGACACGGCACCTACAGTAGATGAGGGCCGAGACGGGCCCGTGACGCAGACGGACGAGTCAGGAGGCGCACCCATGGTCGTCTACCTCGACCACGCCGCGACGACGCCGATGCACCCCGCGGCCATCGCCGCGTACGCCGACGCGCTCGCCGGCGTGGGCAACCCCTCGTCGATCCACTCCGCCGGGCAGGGCGCCAAGCGCGTGCTAGAGCAGGCCCGGGAGCGCGTCGCCGCCTCCCTCGGCTGCGACGCGATCGAGGTCGTCTTCACCTCCGGCGGCACCGAGTCGGTCAACCTCGGGGTCAAGGGCCTCTGGTGGGCGAGGCAGGCCGACCGGCCGCGCCCGCGCCTCCTCGTGCCCGCCGGCGAGCACCACGCCACCGTCGACGCCGTCGAGTGGCTCGAGCGGCACGACGGGGCCGTCGTCACCTGGCTGCCCCTCGACGAGCACGGCCGCCTGCGGGTCGACGCGCTCGCCGCGGCCCTCGACGAGCACGACGACGTCGCCCTCGTCAGCCTGCTCTGGGCCAACAACGAGGTCGGCACGATGCAGCCCGTCGACGAGGTCGTCGCGCTCGCCGCCGCGCACGGCGTGCCCGTGCACTGCGACGCGGTGGCGGCCTACGGGCAGGTGCCGATCGACTTCCGGGCCAGCGGGCTCGCCGCGCTGAGCGTGAGCGCGCACAAGATCGGCGGGCCCCTCGGCATCGGGGCGCTCGTGCTCGCGCGCACCGCGACCGTCGAGCCGCTGATCCACGGGGGCGGGCAGCAGCGCCAGGTCCGCTCGGGCACGCAGGACGCCCCCGCCGCCGTCGCGTTCGCCGTCGCGGCCGAGCAGCCGCACCCCGCGTACGAGCCCCTCCGCGACCGTCTCGTCGCCGGCGTGCGCGCCGCCGTGCCGTCGGCCGTGCTGCGCGGCGACCCCGTCGACCGGCTGCCCGGCAACGCGCACTTCACGTTCCCCGGGTGCGAGGGCGACTCGTTGCTGTTCCTCCTCGACGCGGCCGGCGTCGCCGTCTCGACCGGGTCGGCCTGCCAGGCGGGCATCCCCGAGCCGTCGCACGTGCTGCTCGCCATGGGGCTGACCGACGACGAGGCGCGGGGCGCGCTCCGCATGACCGTGGGCCACACGAGCACCGAGGCCGACGTCGACGCCCTCCTCGCCGCGCTGCCCGACGCGGTGGCCCGCGCGGCCCGCGCCGGCTACGCCGCCCGCACGCCCACCCTCGGCGCCCGCTAGCCCGCGCCGCGCGCGCCGCTAACCCGCGCCGCGTGCCCGCACCGCGTGCCCGCGCCCGCGCCCGTGGCGTGCGCCCTCGCCCGTGCCGCGCCCCCGCGTTCCTGCACGAGGGCGGCTCATGTGTCGCGTCGCGGGCCCTCTTCGGTGTGGGCACCCCGAGTCTCGTCACCTGACGCGTCCTCAGCGGGCCCATGCACGATGACGAATGGTCATGTGTCGCGTGGTGGCGCCTCCTTCGTCGGAACGCCCCGCGTCTCGTCATGTGACGCTTCCTCGCCCGGCGCCCGGCGCCCGGCGCCCGGCGCCCGGCGCCCGGCGCCGCCGCCCGGCGCCGTCGGGCTGACGGCCACTCATGTGGCGTGACGTGGGTTGCGCGGGCGCCTGAGAGGCTCTGACGCGGCACATGACTCCTTCTCGCCTCGGCCGCGGTCCACAGCCGTGGTGACGGTGGGCCCCCCCACGGGCGGAGGGGGAGAGGAGGTGTCCCCAGGCCCGCCAGCCACACGCGCCCCCTCGACGGCCCGGTCCGCGATGGTGGTGGGCATGCGCCCCCGACCCCTGCCCCGCGAACTCCTCACCTTGCCGTTCAGCCGGCGGCGTGCCCTCGAGCTCGGTGTCACGCCGGACAGGCTGCGCGCGGGCGACCTCCTCGTGCCGCACCGCGGCGTGCGATCGACGACCAGCACCTCCTCGATCGCCGGGCGTGCGGCCGACGCGCTTCCCCTGCTGCAGCAGGGCGAGTGGTTCAGCCACGTCACCGCGCTCCAGCTCTGGGGGCTCCCGCTCTCGACCCGGTGGGAGTCCGCCGATCTGCACGTTGCCGGCACGGTCCGGCGACAGCTCCGTCGTCCCGGCATCGTCGGGCATAGGCCTGTGCGGCAGCCGCCCCGCGGGTCCGTGCGGGGGATGCCGGTGTCCTCGCCGGTCCAGGCGTGGGTCGAGTCAGCGCGTCTCCTCGGGCTGGACGAGCTGATCCAGGTCGGCGACGCGCTGGCCGGCCGTTGGTCACCGCACGCCGCCGCGCGGCGAGTGCCCCTGGCCGTGCTGGCCGACACGGTGCGGATCGCCCGAGCACGTCGCCGACCGGGAGCCGTGCTCCTGGGCGAGGCGATGACGCACGTCCGGGAACGGGTCGACTCCCCGCGCGAGACCGTCCTGCGCCTCGCCATCGTGCGGGCGGGCCGCCCTGAGCCCGAGGTCAACGTGAGGCGCCGGGCCGGCGACGGTTCCGTGCTCGGCCGGCCCGACCTGAGCTACCCCGACGAGAAGGTCGCCGTCGACTTCGAGGGCGACGCCCACCGGACCGACCGCCGCCAGTGGGAGGCGGACGTCGACCGCCGCGAGCGGTTCGTCGACGACGGATGGGCGTACCTCCGGGTGACCGACCGGCACCTGCGCCCGCCGCAGTGGGGTCGTTTCCTCGCCCGTCTCGACCGAGAGCTGGGCGCTCCCGGCGATCGTCGTCGACGGTGAGCTCGCGCGGAAGACGAGCCGACAACAAGGAGACAGGGCGCGACGGGGGAGAGGGCAGACTGGCGGGATGCAGATCTACTCGGCGTCGTCCGCCGTCCGTGCCCGCCAGGTCGCCGGCGACGTCGTCGCCGTGGCGCTCGTCGTCGTGTTCGTCGCGCTGGGCCTGGCCGTCGCCGCCTTCGTCGGCGGCCTCGCCGAGCTCGGGCGACAGATCGAGGAGGCGGGCGCCGGGTTCCAGGGGACCATGGACGACGCCTCGCGCGTCCTGGGCGGCATCCCGCTGCTGGGCGGCGCCGCGTCGGCCCCGTTCGACGGGGCGTCCGGGGCGGGGCAGGCGCTCGTCGACGCCGGACGCCGGCAGCAGGACGACGTGGCGCGCGCCGCCGTGGTGGCCGGGCTGCTCGTCGGCGGGCTGCCGAGCGTGGTGGTGCTGTGGGTCTGGCTGCGCGGGCGCGTCGCGTTCGTGCGCCGCGCCTCCTCGGTCAGGGGCCTGCTCGCTCTGCCCGGCGGCGACGACCTGCTCGCCCTCCGCGCGCTCGCCGGCCCCGACGCCCGCGCGGCGCTCGCCGTGTCGCCCGAGGCGGTGGCCGCCTGGCGCGCGGGCGACCCGGAGGTCGTGCGGCGGCTCGCCGACGTGGCCCTCCGCGAGTCCGGCGTCGCCCGGCCGCGTGCCGCCCAGCCCCGCTGACCCCGATCGGCCCGAGCCCGAGCCCGAGCCCGAGCCGCCGACCCCGCCGACCCCGCCCCCGGGCGCGCAGCCCCCGCCCGGCCCGGCCCGGTAAGCTCGGGCACCATGATCGCACTGGACTTCTCTGAGCAGATTGCCGCCCTCCGGGCCACGTTCGAGGACATCCGGGCCGTGATCGGGCAGGAGCGCCTCGTCGCCGAGATCGCCCAGCTCAGCGAGCAGGCGTCCGCCCCCGACCTGTGGGACGACACCGAGAACGCGCAGAAGGTCACGAGCGCCCTCAGCCACCGTCAGTCCGAGCTCGAGAAGCTCGAGACGACCGAGCAGCGCCTCGACGACCTCGAGGTGCTCGTCGAGATGGCCAACGACGGCGACGACCAGGAGAGCGCCGACGAGGCCCAGGCCGAGCTGAAGAGCCTGCAGGCGATGATGGACACGCTCGAGGTGCAGACCCTGCTCGACGGCGAGTACGACCCCCGCCCCGCTGTCATCACGATCCGGGCCGGGGCCGGCGGCGTCGACGCGGCCGACTTCGCCGAGATGCTGCTGCGCATGTACCTGCGCTACGCCGAGAAGCACGGCATGTCGGCCACGGTCATGGACACGAGCTACGCAGAAGAGGCTGGCATCAAGAGCGCGACCTTCGAGATCGACGCGCCCTACGCGTTCGGCACCCTGAGCGTCGAGGCCGGCACCCACCGCCTCGTGCGGATGAGCCCGTTCGGCGCCGCGGGCAAGCGCCAGACCAGCTTCGCCGCCGTCGAGGTCATCCCGCTGATGGAAGAGACGGAGTCGATCGACATCCCCGAGAACGACATCCGGGTCGACGTCTTCCGTTCGTCGGGCCCCGGCGGCCAGAGCGTCAACACGACCGACTCCGCGGTCCGCCTCACGCACATCCCGACCGGCACCGTCGTCTCGATGCAGAACGAGAAGAGCCAGATCCAGAACCGGGCCGCGGCGATGCGGGTGCTGCAGTCCCGCCTCCTCCTGCTGCAGAAGGAGGCCGAGAACGCCAAGAAGAAAGAGCTCGCCGGCACCATCACGGCCAGCTGGGGCGACCAGATCCGCAGCTACGTCCTCGCCCCGTACCAGATGGTGAAAGACCTGCGCAGCGAGCACGAGGTCAACAACCCGTCGAACGTCTTCGACGGCGACCTCGACGGCTTCATCTCGGCGGGCATCCGCTGGCGCAAGCGCGACGACGACTAGGCCGGGCGAGACCCGAGGCCGAGGAGGCGCGGTGCACGACGGCACCGCGCCTCCTGTCGTCCTCCCAGCGGTTCCATAGGCCCGCTCGGGGGGCGAGTCGCGCCCGCGATCGGGGCGGGGCGCGCTTAGGGTGATCCCCGTCATGATCCGTTTTGATGAAGTCACCAAGGTGTATTCCGGCAACCCCCGGCCGGCGCTGAACTCGGTCACCCTCGAGATCCTCAAGGGCGAGTTCGTGTTCCTCGTCGGCGCCTCCGGCTCCGGCAAGTCCAGCTTCCTGCGCCTCGTGCTCAAGGAGGAGAAGCCCTCGAAGGGGCAGATCCACGTGCTCGGGCAGAAGCTCGGCACGCTGTCGAGCCGCAAGGTGCCCTACTTCCGTCGCAACCTCGGGGTGGTGTTCCAGGACTTCCGCCTGCTGCCGCAGAAGAGCGTCTTCGACAACGTCGCCTTCAGCCTCCAGGTGATCGGCAAGAGCAAGGGCTTCATCCAGGAGGCGGTGCCCGATGTCCTCAAGATGGTCGGCCTCGTGGGCAAGCAGCAGCGGCTGCCGCACGAGCTCTCGGGCGGTGAGCAGCAGCGCGTGGCCATCGCCCGCGCCATCGTCAACAAGCCGTCGATCCTGCTCGCCGACGAGCCCACGGGCAACCTCGACCCCTCGACCAGCGCCGGCATCATGACGCTGCTCGAGCGCATCAACGCGGGCGGCACCACGGTGATCATGGCCACGCACGACGCGGGGATCGTCGACCAGATGCAGCGCCGCGTCATCGAGCTGAGCGCGGGCAACATCCTCCGCGACGAGCGCCACGGCGGCTACCAGACGCAGGCGGTGCCGATCCAGGCCATCGGGGTCGAGGACCTCAGCCTGAGGGGAGCGGACGAATGAGGCTCGGACTGGTCCTGGGCGAGGTCGGCAGCGGCCTCCGCCGCAACGTCTCGATGGTCGTCGCCGTCGTGCTCGTCACCTTCATCTCGCTCACCTTCGTCGGCACGGCGGCCCTGCTGCAGCTGCAGATCAACCAGATGAAGGGCTACTGGTACGACAAGGCCCAGGTGGCCGTCTACCTCTGCACCGAGACCGACACGACCGGCAACTGCACGGGCGCCAAGGCCACACAGGACCAGATCGACGGCGTCGAGGCCCAGCTCAGCAGCCAGGTGCTCGCCCCGTTCGTCGACCGCTCGTACTTCGAGACGCAGGACGAGGCGTACCAGCGCTTCACGACCCAGTTCGCCGACAGCCCGGCGACCGAGTTCGTGCAGCCGTCGTACCTCAACGAGACCTTCTGGGTGAACCTCAAGGACCCGACGCAGTCGGACGTCCTCACCGAGAGCCTGTCGAGCCTGGCGGGGGTGCAGAGCGTCGTCGACCAGCGCGGCTACCTCGACCCGATCTTCTCCGTGCTCAACGCGGCGAGCTACACCGCCATCGGCATCGCCGTCCTGATGCTCATCGCCGCCGTGCTGCTCATCGCGACCACGATCCGGCTGAGCGCGTTCAGCCGACGGCGCGAACTCGGCATCATGCGGCTGGTGGGAGCGTCGAACCGGTTCATCCAGACGCCGTTCATCCTCGAGGGGGTGATCGCCGCCCTGGTGGGGTCGGTACTCGCCGGCGGGGCGCTGATCGCCATCGTCAACTTCTTCGTCAAGGGCTACCTCGTGACGACGTTCGCCTCGACCCCGTTCATCGGGCTGCGCGAGACCGCGATCGTCGTGCCCCTGGTGATCGTCATCGGCATCGCCCTGGCGGCGCTGTCGGCCAACGTCGCGATCCGGCGGTACCTCAAGGTGTAGCGACGCCCCGGCGTCGCGGGGCGGGCGCCCCGAGGAGGCGCGGTGCAGGTCGTCCCTGCACCGCGCCTCCTTCGGTCTCTCGCCTCGTGTAGACTGACAGGCTGCCTGATCGCAGGCGCACCAACCCACGAACGACCGGAGGCACAGCGTGGCGAGAGAACGCGGCGAGAAGGTCGTGGCCACCAACCGACGGGCGCGCCACGACTACCTGATCGAGGACACCTACGAGGCCGGCATCGTGCTGAGCGGCACCGAGGTGAAGTCTCTGCGGCAGGGGCGGGCGTCGCTCGTCGACGGCTACGCCTTCGTCGACGCCGGCGAGGCCTGGCTCGACGCGGTGCACATCCCCGAGTACACCGAGGGCACGTGGAACAACCACGCGCCGCGGCGCAAGCGCAAGCTGCTGCTGCACAAGCAGCAGATCGTCAAGATCGGGCAGAAGACGAAGGAGGGCGGGTTCACCGTCATCCCGCTCAAGATCTACTTCAGCGACGGCCGGGCGAAGGTCGAGATCGCGGTCGCCAAGGGCAAGCGCGAGTACGACAAGCGGCAGACCCTGCGCGAGCGCACCGCGACCCGCGAGGCGCAGGCCGCCATGTCGGCTCGGAAGCACCTGGGCGAGTAGCGCCCCGGAGCCGTCGGGCAGGTAGACTGAGACCGACGACAATTCAACAGAGTGTGACGACGGCCCCCTCATGGGGATGATCGGTTTCGACATCGCCTGTGTGCGAACGAGAAGCGGGCCGAGGATCCAGGGTCATCTCGTGAACGATCCCTGGAAAACAATAAGTGCCAATAACAAGCGCACTGACTTCGCTCTCGCTGCGTAAGCAGTAGAGCCACATGGAGTCCGTCAGTCTGGTGACCGCCTTCTAACCAGAGCCTGACGTCATCTAGAGGGCTCGCTGCGTGACTACGCCTGAGGGTCACGCGGGACTCGAACTCGGGCTGGGCTCGTCGACCTAGAAGCCAGTAGCGAAGGTCGGAGCCGAGCAGAACGTCTCATCTGGCTACGCCCGTAGAATGCGTGCAATCTCAGCGATGGACGGGGGTTCAATTCCCCCCATCTCCACCACCGGGCCGTCGTCACACTCCGTTCGATCGTCGCTCGCGACGAAGGCCCCCTCCCTCTCCGGGTGGGGGCCTTCGTCGTGCGCGAGGGTGCTCCGTCCGCCGCGGGGGACATGCCGGCGAGGACGTGCAGACCGTGCAGGTGTAAGACGGAACCTCCATGACGAACGCGCCCGACACCTCCTCCGTGCCCACCACTCCCGCTGATCACGGGCCCGACGCCGAACGCCAGAAGTGGCAGGCGTTCTGGGTCTGCGTCGGCGTGGCCGCCCTGACCATCCTCGACCTCTCGAAGGTCAACGTGGGGCTGCCGAGCATCGAGGCGTCGCTCGGGGCCGGACCGACCGCGCTGCAGCTGATCGTCGCGGGCTACGCGCTCGCCTTCGGCCTGTCGCTCGTGCCGTCGGGCCGACTCGGCGACCTCAAGTCGCGACGTCTGATGTTCGTCGTGGGCCTCAGCTCGTTCACGGTGGCGAGCGTGCTCTGCGCGATCGCGCCCACCATCGAGCTGCTCGTCGCCGCGCGGATCCTGCAGGGCGTCGCCGCGGGCATCCAGATGCCGCAGGTGCTCGGCCTGATCCAGCAGTTGTTCCAGGGCCGCGAGCGGGGCCGTGCCTTCGGCCTGTTCGGCGCCGTCATCGGCGTCGCGACGGCCTTCGGCCCCACGATCGGCGGACTCCTCATCGCCGTCGGCGGGGCGCAGGACGGCTGGCGCCTGCTCTTCTGGATGAACGTGCCGCTCGGCATCGTCGCCATCGTCTTCGCCCTCAAGCTGCTGCCGCGCACCTCGACGGCGCCCAGCGGCCACAACGAGCTCGACCTCATGGGCATCGTGCTGCTCGGCCTCACGATCCTCACGCTCATGCTCCCGTTCGTCCTCACGACCGGGCAGGGCGACGACCCCCTGCGCTGGCTGTTCCTCGTCGGCTTCGTCGGCTTCGGCGCGCTCTTCGTCTGGTGGGAGCAGCGCTACAAGGCCCGGGGCAAGTCGCCCGTCGTGCACTTCTCGCTGTTCTCGGTCGCGTCGTACCGCAACGGCACCCTGATCGCGACGGTGTACTTCTGCGCCCTCCCCGCGACGTTCCTGCTGACGACGCTGTTCCTGCAGCAGGGCCTCGGGCTCGAGCCGGTCTTCGCCGGCATGGTGACCATCCCCTTCGCGCTCACGAGCGCCGTCGCGGCCTTCTACGGCGGGCGCATCGTCGAGAAGTACGGCCGCAGCCTCGTCGTGCTCGGCCTCGTGCTCGTCGGCGTGGGCTTCGTCGTGCTGCTGCTCGCCGCGACGCTCACCCCGCCCGAGATCACCCCGTGGGCGATGGGAGGCGGCATGCTCGTCGCCGGGACCGGCGGCGGCTTCGTGATCTCGCCGAACCAGACCCTGACCCTGGCGGAGGTGCCGGTCGAGATGGGCGGCGTCGCCGGCTCCATGGGCCAGGTCGGCCAACGCGCCGGCACGGCCATCGGCACGGCCGCGGCGGTGTCGACCTTCTACTCGGTCATCGCCGGCCGCAGCGAGGGGTCGACCCTCGACATCTACCACGAGGCGTACCGCAGCGGGTTCCTCGTGACGATCGCCCTGGTGGCGGGAGCGCTCGTGCTGGCGCTGCTCGACCTGCGGGCGCGCAGGCAGGGGCGGGTGGGCGAGGCGGCCGACGCCTCCTAGGCTCTCGAGGCCCCGGCGCAGCCGGGCGTCAGGCGGCGGGGGACTGCGCGGCCGCGACCGCGAGCCAGGCCGTGATGTCGACGGCGTGGGTGCCGGCGAGGTCGACGGCGGCGGGGTCGACGCGGGTGGAGGAGGAGGCGGCGGGGGCGGCGACGAGGGAGGCGGCGGTGACGACGGGCATGGTGTTCTCCTCTGGGGGACGGTCGAGTTGACGGAGCCCGCGCGGCCCGCCGTCGAGCGACGGGCCGCGGGGCTCCTGGTGCGCCGACCCGTCTCGTGACGGGACCCCTGCGGGGCACGGCGACCACCTGCGGCCAGTCAAGTGGACGGGGTGTTTCGCCGGCATCGCCCGAAGGGACCGGTTCACGACACACGCCCTACACCGAGCGGATGAGGTGGGGCGTCGCCGGCCCGAGCACGCCGGGGGCGGACGATGTGCCCCGGACGGCCGGGCGGTGCCGCGCGGAGCGACCATCCGGGGCAGATCGTCCTCCTGCGTCTGCCCACGGCGGCGGGTGGGCCGGTCAGGCCCCGGGGGCGCGCTCCGCCACGACCGCGAGCACGGCGTCGTGCAGCAGGCCGTTGCTCGCGAGGGCGCTGCCGTGCCAGGGGCCCGGGTCGCCGTCGACGCTCGTGAACCGGCCGCCCGCCTCCTCGACGATCGGGATGACGGCCGCCATGTCGTACGGCTGCAGGCCGAGCTCGCCGGCGACGTCGAGCGCCCCCTCGGCGACGAGCAGGTACGACCAGAACTCGCCGTAGGCGCGCGTGCGCCAGACCTGCTCCGTGAGGGCCAGCAGCGGCTCGAGCCGGCCGGCCTCGCGCCAGTACTCGAGGCCGTTGTAGCTCAGCGACGCGTCGGCGAGCTCGCGGACGCCCGAGACGCGCAGGGGAGCGGTGCCGTGCTCGGTCGAGAACGCTCCGCCGCCCGTGCTGGCCCACCAGCGGCGGCCCAGGGCCGGCGCGCTGACGACGCCGAGCACGGGCACCCCGTCGACGACGAGCGAGATCAACGTCGCCCAGACGGGCACCCCGCGCAGGAAGTTCGCCGTGCCGTCGATCGGGTCCACGATCCACTGGCGGCGAACGGCCGCGTCGTCGCCGGCGTCGTCCCCGGCGGAGTCGTCCCCGAACTCCTCGCCGTAGAACGAGTCGCCGGGGCGCTCGGACTCGATGCCCGCCCGGATCGCCCGCTCGACGGCCTGGTCGGCGTCGGTCACGTGCGTGCGGTCGGGCTTGAGCGACACGTGCAGGTCGGCCGAGCGGTAGCGCTCGGTGCTGATCGCGTCCGCCGCGTCGGCGAGCGTGAGGGCGAGCCGCAGGTCGGCCGCCCACGGCGCACCGGCGGGCACAGCCTCGCCCGGTTCGACGGCACCGCTCGGGTCGGCGGCCCCGCTCGGGTCGGCGTCGGACGAGGAGGCGCGCGTCGGGTCGGTCACCTCGCCAGCGTACCGAGCGCGCCCGGCCGACACCGCGCCTCCTCGTCTCGTCCGGGCCCCGTGCCGCGGGCTAGGGCTGCTCGTCCGAGCGGGCGTCCTCGTCGCGGGCGGCCTGCTCGCGGCCGCTGACGCCGCCCTTCGAGGCGAGCAGCGTCTGCAGCGAGGCGAGCCGCTCGCGGCCGACGTCGCCGAGCTCGCCGGCCTCGACCCGGTCGACGATCTCCCAGTCGTGCGCCTCGGCCAGCGGGATGCCGTCGCGGGAGGGCTTCTCGGAGGGGCGGGCGTGCCGGGCGAACGAGCGGAGGATGTTCTCCGGGTCGACGTGCCCCAGCCCGAACGAGCGCACGCCGGGGGTGTCGACGATCCAGCCGCCGCTCGGGACCTTGAACGACACGGTCGACGACGAGGTGTGCCGCCCGCGTCCGGTCACCGCGTTGACGACGCCGACCTCGCGCTGAGCACCGGTGAGGGCGTTGACGAGGGTCGACTTGCCGACCCCCGAGTGCCCGACGGTGACGGTCACGTGCCCGTCGAGCAGCTCGCGCAGCTCGTCGAGCACGGGCGACGGCGAGCCGTCGGCCTGGGCGTCGAACGACGTGGAGGTGGTGGTCACGATGCGCAGGTCGAGGCACGCGAAGTGCGCCGCGAACGGGGCCGGGTCGGCGAGGTCGGTCTTCGTGATGCAGAGGACCGGCTCGACGCCGGCGTCGAAGGCGGCGACCATGTAGCGGTCGACGAGCCTCGGGCGCGGCTCGGGGTCGGCGGCCGCGACGACGATCAGCATCTGGTCGGCGTTCGCGACGATGACCCGCTCGACGGCGTCGCTGTCGTCGGCACTGCGACGCAGCAGCGTCGTTCTCTCGTGCACCTTGACGATGCGCGCCAGGGACCCCTCGGACCCGCTCGTGTCGCCGACGACCCCCACCCGGTCACCGGTGACGACGCTCTTCTTGCCCAGCTCTCGGGCGCGGGCTGTCGTGATCTCGCGCTCGTCGGGGGTGCCGGCGTCCATCAGCACGCCGTAGCGACCGCGGTCGACGGTCCAGACCACCCCCTCCTCGGCGTCCGCGTAGGCGGGCCGCTGCTTGGTGCGGGGGCGGTTCGCCTTCGGGTTCGGGCGCTGTCGCACCGAGCTCTCGTCGTACTGGCCCCAGGCCTCGTCGTCCGCGGCGTCGTCGCCGTCGCTCCACCAGCTCACCGGGGGCCTACAGGAACCCGAGCAGGTCGATGTCGGCGGGTCGCTCGACGACCCGACGCCCGAGCAGATCGTCCCAGAGGTCGACGAACTGCGGCAGCGTCTTCGAGACGACCCGCACGTCGTCGAGCTCGACGCCGTCGACGGCCAGGCCGATGATCGCGGCCGCGTGGGCCATGCGGTGGTCGCCGTAGGTGCGCCACTGGCCGGCGTGCAGGGGCGCAGGCTCGACCCGGAGGCCGTCGTCGAGCTCGGTGACGAGCCCGCCGAGCGCCGAGATCTCGCTCGCCAGCGCGGCGAGGCGGTCGGTCTCGTGCCCGCGGAGGTGCCCGATGCCCGTCAGGGTGCTCGGCCCGGAGGCGAGGGCCGCGAGGGCGACGAGGGCGGGGGCCAGCTCGCCCCCGCGCGACAGGTCGACGTCGACGCCGGGCAGCGAGCCGCCGCCGACGAGGCCGACCCCGCCGTCGACCGTGAGCACGTCGCCGTCGAGCGAGACGGTCGCGCCCCAGAGCGGCAGCAGCTCGATCAGGTCGGCCCCGACCTGCGTCGTCTCGACGGGCCAGTGCGCGATCGAGACGGTGCCGCCGGCCACGAGGGCCCCGACGAGGAACGGCGCGGCGTTCGACAGGTCGGGCTCGATCGTGAGCTCGCGCCCGGCGATCGGGGCCGGCGCGACGTCCCACACGCCCGGCTCGGGCGTCGCGACCGTCACTCCGCGCCGGGCCAGCGCGTCGATCGTCATCTCGATGTGCGGGGTGCTGGGGAGCACGTCGCCGGTGTGCCGCAGCGTCAGCCCGCGGGCGAAGCGCGGCGCCGAGAGCAGCAGGCCCGAGACGAACTGGCTCGAGGCCGACGCGTCGATCTCGACCTCGCCGCCCTCGACCTCGCCGGTGCCGTAGAGGCTGAACGGCAGCGAGCCCCGGCCGTCGTCCGACACGTCGACGCCCAGGGCGCGGAGCGAGTCGAGGGTGGCGCGCATGGGGCGCCGTCGGGCGGCCTCGTCGCCGTCGAAGGTCACCGGCCCGAGGGCGAGCGCCGCGACCGGCGGCAGGAACCGCATCACGGTGCCGGCGAGGCCGCAGTCGACGGTGGCGCCGCCGGCGAGCTCGCCGGGCGTGACGACGAGGTCGGGGCCGAACGGCTCGCCCGACTCGAGCTCGTCGATCGTCGTGCCGAGGGCCCGCAGGGCGGCGATCATCAGCGCGGTGTCGCGCGAGTGGAGCGGCGCGTGCAGGGTCGAGGGGGAGTCGGCGAGGGCCGAGAGCACCAGCTCGCGGTTCGTCAGCGACTTCGACCCGGGCAGCGACAAGGAGGCGCGCAGCGGGCCGGCGGCACGGGGCGCGACCCAGCGCCCGTCGTCGACCTCCGGGGGCACGCCGCCGTCGTCGTAGGGAGAGAACTCGGGCCCGGAATACCTGTACACCTGCATCGGTTCACCAGGGTAATGCAGCGACGACCTGGAGGACGCGTGCCCACAGCACTTGCACCGAGGCGGATCACCGTGGCCGAACTAGAATCGGCCGTGATGAGCACCCCCGAGGGCCACGAGCCCACCCCCGCGACCAGCGCGACCGCCCCTGCCGTCGACGAGGCGGAGGCCGCCGTCGTCGAGGCCGTCGAGGCGTCGGACGAGGGCGAGCCCGACCTGCGGGCCCTCTTCGAGGAGCAGGCCCTGCCGTTCATGGACCAGCTCTACGCGGCGGCGATGCGGATGACGCGCAACCCGGCCGACGCCTCCGACCTCGTGCAGGAGACGTTCGTCAAGGCGTTCGCGGCGTTCCGGCAGTTCCAGCAGGGCACGAACCTCAAGGCCTGGCTCTACCGGATCCAGACC
Organism: Frigoribacterium faeni; assembly: GCF_011761235.1. Classification (GTDB taxonomy): domain Bacteria; phylum Actinomycetota; class Actinomycetes; order Actinomycetales; family Microbacteriaceae; genus Frigoribacterium; species Frigoribacterium faeni_A. Next base: position 571,162 of record NZ_JAAOYW010000001.1, on the reverse strand, counting down.
AACACGTTCATCAACACGTACCGCAAGAAGCAGCGCGACCCCTACCAGGGCACGATCGACGAGCTCGAGGACTGGCAGATGGGCGGCGCCGAGTCGGCGACCCGCGCCTCCGGGTCCACGCGCTCCGCCGAGGCCGAGGCGATCGACCACCTCCCCGACAGCGCCGTCAAGGACGCGCTGCAGAAGGTCCCCGAAGACTTCCGCATGGCGGTCTACTTCGCCGACGTCGAGGGCTTCTCGTACCAGGAGATCGCCGACATCATGAAGACGCCCGTGGGCACGGTGATGAGCCGCCTGCACCGCGGTCGCCGACTCCTGCGGGGACTACTCGCCGACTATGCCCGCGACCGAGGGATCGCGGTGCCGGCCGGCACGACGACGAAGGGCAGCGACAAATGACCGACTGCGGTTGCGACAAGGCGAAGGCCGAGCTCGAGGAGTTCCTGCACGACGAGCTCTGCCGCGAGGACGCCGCCGACATCCGAGAGCACATGCGCACCTGCGCCGACTGCTCGGGCGAGCACCACGTGGGCGTCGTCCTCACCGAGGCCGTGCAGCGTGCCTGCAAGGAGACCGCGCCGGAGGACCTGCGCTCGACCGTGCTGGCACGCCTGCGCGACCTGCAGGCGTCGCACTAGGCGCCAGGCCCCGGAGCCTGGCGGGCGGTCGGGAGGCCGGCCGCGCGGATCAGGCCAGGGTCGCGTCCTCGCGGCGGCGTGCGTGCTCGACGACGTCGTCCCAGAGCAGCCGCAGCGAGGGGTCGCCCGCGTCGCCCGTGCGCTGGACGACCTTCGACACGGCCGGCACGCAGAGGCGGAAGTCGGGCTCGCCGACGACCAGCACCAGGGGGTCGTCGCCCGTGCCGGAGCAGAGCCGGCCGCCGTACTCGCGGCGGACCGTCTCGAAGAAGTAGCACGCGGCGCCGAACGACACCGCGTCGGGCACTCCGTCGGCGTCGACGTCGCCCCGGTGGCGGGCGAGGACGCCGTCGAGCGAGTCGACCGAGGCCGGGCTGAAGTCGAGGGCGGCCGCGTCGTCGCGGTGCCCGCCCTTGCCGACCGACCGCACGAAGCGGGCGGCCTCGTCGGCGACCTGCTGCTCGGGCGTCGAGTTCCGTGTGAAGAGACCCATGGTCCTCGACCCTATCTGCCGACGTCACGGGGCGTCGAGCTGCGCTAGCGTCGTCGCATGACCGCCACGGTGGAAGTCCTCGCCAACCCGACCGCCGACGACCTCGACGACCTGGTCGCCCTCATCGGGCTGCTCGGCCACTCGCTCGACGCCGAGGTGCTCTCGGCCCGGCTCGGGCACCTGACGGCCGCCGCCGGCCACGAGACCTGGGTCGTGCGCGGCGCCGACGGGCGCGTGACGGCCGTCGCGGGCGGCCACGTGCGCTGGGCCTACAACGCCGACGCGCCGACGGCACAGCTGCTGCTGCTCGTCGTCGGCGAGACGGCCCGCCGCGACGGCACGGGCTCGCACCTGCTGCAGCACTTCGAGGACTGGTCGCGCGGGCACGGCGCCCGCACCCTCGAGGCCGTCTCCGCCGCGGCCACGGACTCGGCGCACCGCTTCTACCGCAAGCGCGGCTACCACGAGGCGGGCGTGCGCTACTCGAAGCTCGTCTGAGCCCCGGCGCCCCGACAGCGCCCCCTCACCCCGACGGCGTCCGCTCGCCCCGTCGCGCACCCGACCTCTCACGACCGCGCGAGTCGGGCTCATGTGTCGCGTGACGGGCCGCGAGGTGCAGACGGCGCCCTCGCCGCGGCACATGACGCGCCCTCACTCGCTCGTCCCGGGCTGAGTCGACCTCAGGTGGCGCGGGGCGGGGTTCGACGTGCGCCTGACGCCCGCGTCGCGTCACCTGACGCGCGCTCACCCACGTGGTGCGACCCTCCCGACCGTGCGCCGGGACGACGACGGCCGCCCGCTCCGCGAGGAGGGGGCGGCCGTCGTCGGCGCCGGGGCTAGAGCGTCAGCGCCCGGGCGATCAGGTCGGCCTGCTGCGCGGCGCTGGCCTTGGTCGAGCCGGCCGCGGGCGAGGCGGACGCCGGGCGCGAGGCGACCGTGATCGGCCGGTCGAGGTGCTTCTGCAGCTCGAGCACGACGAACGGCCAGGCGCCCTGGTTCTCCGGCTCCTCCTGGGCCCAGACGAGCTCGGCGGAGGGGTAGCGCGACAGCACCTCACGGATGCGCTCGAGCGGCAGCGGGTAGAGCTGCTCGAGACGGACGAGCGCGATGTCGTCCTGCACGCCGCGCTTGTCCAGCTCGGCGGTCAGGTCGTAGTGGATCTTGCCGGAGTGCAGCACGATGCGCTTCGTCGCCGACGGGTCCTGCACGCGGGTGCAGTCGAGCACGGGCTCGAAGCGGCCGCTCGTGAAGGCCTCCACCCCGCTCGTCGCGCCGCGGAGGCGCAGCATCGCCTTGGGCGTGAACACGACGAGCGGTCGACGCGGACGGGCGTAGGCCTGGCGGCGCAGCAGGTGGAAGTAGGAGGCGGGGGTCGAGGGACGCGCGATGGTCATGTTGTCCTCGGCGCACAGCTGCAGGAACCGCTCCATGCGGGCCGACGAGTGGTCGGGGCCCTGGCCCTCGTAGCCGTGCGGCAGCAGCAGCACCACGCTGGAGCGCTGGCCCCACTTCTGCTCGGCGCTCGAGATGAACTCGTCGATGACGGTCTGGGCGCCGTTGCTGAAGTCGCCGAACTGCGCCTCCCACATGACGAGCGCGTCGGCCCGCTCGACCGAGTAGCCGTACTCGAACGCCATGGCCGCGTACTCGCTGAGCAGCGAGTCGTAGATCCAGAGGTTCGCCTGGTCGTCGGAGATGTTCTGCAGGGGCAGCCACTCCTGGCCGTTCTCGCGGTCGTGCAGCACCGAGTGGCGCTGCACGAAGGTGCCGCGGCGGCTGTCCTGGCCGGCGAGGCGCACCGGCGTGCCCTCGGTGAGCACGGAGCCCATGGCGAGCAGCTCGGCGAAGGCCCAGTCGATGCCGCCGTTGCGGCTCATGTCGACGCGCTTCTTGAGCAGCTGCGAGAGCTTCGGGTGCACGGAGAAGCCCTCGGGCGGGTTGTCGTGCGCGTCGCCGATCGCGTGGACGAGCTCGAGGTCGACGCCCGTGGTCTCGGGCTCGCCCGAGCGGTCGTCGCGCTGCGACTGGGGTCGCTCCAGGTCTTCGACGTCGCCCGCGTCGTCGGTGACGACCGGCATCGAGCCGGTCTGCGCCGCGTGGGTCTCGGCGAAGGCGCGCTCGAGGCGATCCTGGAAGTCGCGGTGCGCGCCGTCGTATTCATCTTGGGTGATGTCGCCGCGGCCCACGAGGGCCTCGGTGTAGAGCGTGCGCACGCTGCGCTTCGCCTCGATCAGGTTGTACATCAGCGGCTGCGTCATCGAGGGGTCGTCGCCCTCGTTGTGCCCGCGGCGGCGGTAGCAGATGAGGTCGACGACGACGTCGCGCTTGAACTGCTGGCGGTACGAGAACGCCAGCTCGGCGACGCGGGCGACGGCCTCGGGGTCGTCGCCGTTGACGTGGAACACCGGCGCCTGGATCGTCTTGGCGACGTCGGTCGAGTAGATCGACGAGCGCGACTCGGTCGGGGGAGTCGTGAACCCGACCTGGTTGTTGATGACGACGTGGACGGTGCCGCCGACGCGGTAGCCGCGCAGCATCGACATCTGCAGCGTCTCGACGACGACGCCCTGGCCGGCCATGGCCGCGTCGCCGTGGATGAGGATCGGCAGCGTGTTGAAGGCGCCGCGGGGGCCGCGGTCCTGCTTGGCCCGGACGATGCCCTCGAGCACGCCGTCGCCGGCCTCGAGGTGCGACGGGTTCGCCGCGAGGTAGACGGGGATGGTCTCGCCGGTGGCGCTGGTGAACTCGCCCTCCGTGCCGAGGTGGTACTTGACGTCGCCCGAGCCCTGCACGGTCTTCGGGTCCTGGGTGCCCTCGAACTCGCGGAAGATCTGGCCGTAGGTCTTGCCGGCGATGTTCGTGAGCACGTTCAGGCGGCCGCGGTGCGCCATGCCGATGGCGACCTCGTCCAGACCCTCGCGGGCGGCCTGCTGGATGACCGTGTCGAGCAGGGCGATGGTCGACTCGCCGCCCTCGAGGCTGAAGCGCTTCTGGCCGACGTACTTCGTCTGCAGGAACGTCTCGAACGCCTCGGCTTCGTTGAGCTTCGCGAGGATGCGCATCTGCTCGTCGTGCGAGGGCTTCACGTAGGGCACCTCGACGTGCTGCTGCACCCAGGCGCGCTGGGCCGGGTCCTGGATGTGCATGTACTCGACGCCGATGGTGCGGCAGTACGAGTCGCGCAGGATGCCGAGGATGTCGCGCAGCAGCGCGGAGGTGTGCCCGCCGAGGCCGCCGGTGACGAACTCGCGGTCGAGGTCCCAGAAGGTCAGGCCGTGGCTCTCGATCGCCAGGTCGGGGTGCGAGCGCTGGCGGTACTGCAGCGGGTCGATGTCGGCCATGAGGTGGCCGCGCACGCGGTAGCTGTTGATGAGCTCCTGCACGCGGGCCGTCTTGCCCACGCGCTCGGCGAGGTTGACGTTGATGTCGGGGTTCCAGTGGATGGGCTCGTAGGGGATGCGGAGCGCCGAGAAGATGTCCTCGTAGAAGCGGCGCTGGCCGATGAGCAGCTCGTTGACCTTCTTGAGGAACTCGCCCGAGCCGGCGCCCTGGATGACGCGGTGGTCGTAGGTGCTCGTCAGGGTGACGGTCTTGCCGATGCCGAGCTCGACGAGCGTCTTCGCCGACGTGCCCTGGAACTCGGCCGGGTAGTCGAGCGCGCCGGCGCCGATGATCGACCCCGCGCCCTTCATGAGACGCGGCACGCTGTGCACCGTGCCGATGCCGCCGGGGTTCGTCAGCGAGATCGTGTTGCCCTGGAAGTCGGCGGCGGTGAGCTTGTTGTCACGGGCCCGGCGGACGACGTCCTCGTAGGCCGACAGGAAGTCGGCGAAGGTCATCTCGTCGGCCTTCTTGATGCCGGGCACGAGCAGCGCCCGCGTGCCGTCGGGCTTGGGGATGTCGATCGCGAGGCCGAGGTTGATGTGCGCCGGGGTGACGACCGAGGGCTTGCCGTCGACCTCGTCGTAGAAGACGTTCTGGCTCGGGAACTCCTTCAGGGCCTGCACGAGCGCCCAGCCGATGAGGTGCGTGAACGACACCTTGCCGCCCCGGGCGCGCTTGAGGTGGTTGTTGATGACGATGCGGTTGTCGATCATCAGCTTCGCCGCGACGGTGCGGACGCTGGTGGCCGTCGGCACGCTGAGGCTGGCGTCCATGTTCGTCGCGAGCGACTTCGCCATGCCGCGCAGGGGGGCGACGGTGGCCTCGGGCTCCGGCGTGGGCTCGGCGCTGGTGCGGGGCTTCTCGGGGGCCTTGGCCGGAGAGTCGGCGGGGATGGGCTTCTCCGACGGCTCGACCGACGTCGTCTTGGCGGCCTTCTTGCCGGCGGGCGCGGCGGGGGCCGGGGCGGGCGCCGCGGGCTCGTTCTGGCCGGGCGCGCCGGTCACCTCGTCGGGGATCTGCGCCTGGCCGCCCTCGGTGGACGAGGGCTCAGGGGCGGGGGCCGAGGAGGCGGCGCCCTCGGGAGCGGAGGAGGTCGCGGGGGCAGCGCCCGCGCCTCCGTCGGAGGGCGTGTACGCCTCGAGCACGGGCCACCACGACTCGTCGACCGAGTTCTTGTCGACCACCCACTGCTCGTAGAGCTCGTCGACCAGCCACTCGTTGGCCCCGAAGGCGCCCTCGTCGGTCGTTCCCGTCACGTGGCTCGTCACAGCCGATCGCCCACTCTCCGTTGATCGTTCGATGTCGCGGCGGGCAGCGGCGCCCGCCGGGAGACAGCTTAACAAGGTCCGCCGGGCCGCGTCTGGACGACCCGCAGGGATTACCGTGGGGGCCATGAGGTTCTACGAGACGACGCCGACCCACGACCTGACGTACTCCGACGTCTTCCTGGTCCCGAGCCGCTCGTCGGTCACCAGCCGCCTGGACGTGTCGCTCGCGCCGGGCGACGGCACGGGCGCGACGGTGCCGATCGTCTCGGCGAACATGAACTCCGTCACCGGCCCCCGCCTCGCCGCGACCCTGGCCCGCCGCGGCGGCCTCGGCGTGCTGCCGCAGGACATGCCCCTGCAAGAGCTGGACGCGGCCATCCGCTGGGTCAAGTCGCAGCCCGTCGAGTGGGACACGCCCTGGTCGCTCGACCCGGGCGAGACCGTCGCGTCGGCCCTCACGCGCGTGCCCGCCGTCGAGGGCCACGGCATCGTGCTGCACGACTCCGACGGCTCGTTCCTCGGCTGCATCGCCGCCTCCCGGCTCGCCACCGCCCCGCGCGACGCCGTGCTCGGCGACCTGCTGCACGGCGCCCTCACCTCGCTCGACGCCGACGACGTCGACTCGCCGCGGGCGGCCTTCGACCGCATGGTCGCCGCCGAGATCGACTTCGCGCCGGTGCTGCGGCACGGCCGGGTCGTGGGCACGGTGAGCCGCAAGGGCGCCCTGCGGTCGACGATCTACCAGCCCGCGGTCGACCGCGACGGGCGCCTCCGGGTCGCCGCCGCCGTCGGCATCAACGGCGACGTCGAGCAGAAGGCCCGGGCACTGGCCGCCGCCGGCGTCGACGTGCTCGTGCTCGACACGGCCCACGGCGACCAGGACGGCATGGTGGCCGCGGTCAAGACCGTGGCGGGTGCGCGGCTGGGCCTGCCGATCGTCGCGGGCAACGTCGTCACCGAGGAGGCGGTGCGCCACCTGGTCGGTGCGGGCGCGGACGTCGTCAAGGTCGGCGTCGGCCCCGGCGCGATGTGCACCACCCGCATGATGACCGCCGTGGGCCGTCCCCAGTTCTCGGCCGTGCTCGAGACGGCCGCCACGGCACGCGCGCTGGGCGCGCACGTCTGGGCCGACGGGGGAGTCCGCTACCCGCGCGACGTGGCGCTGGCCCTCGCGGCCGGGGCGTCGTCGGTCATGATCGGCTCGTGGTTCGCCGGCACCGTCGAGGCGCCCGGCGAGCTCGCGAGCGACGAGCGCGGCCTGTACAAGGAGAGCTGGGGCATGGCCTCGACCAAGGCGGTCCAGGGCAGGTTCGGGCGGCTCGACCCGTTCGAGCTGGCCCGCAAGACGCTGTTCGCCGAGGGGATCTCGTCGTCGCGGATCTACCTCGACCCGCTGCGGCCCGGCGTCGAGGACCTGCTCGACATGATCACCTCGGGCGTCCGCAGCTCGTTCACCTACGCCGGCGCCCGCACGCTGCCCGAGTTCGCCGAGCGGGCCCTCGTCGGCGTGCAGTCGGCGGCCGGCTACGAAGAGGGCAAGGCGCTCCCCGTCAGCTGGTGACCGGGACCTCGAGACGAGTGACGGAGGGGCCGGTCAGCGGATAGGATCACCTCCCTATGGATGACCCTCCGTCTCAGCCCGCCGTGCCCCCTCACCATCCGGCCCCGTCCGCCGTCCGGACGACCGAGGGCGGTGCTCCGTCGTCGTGAACGAGTGGATCCTGCTCGCCATCGGCATCGTCCTCACGATCGGCACCGGTCTCTTCGTGGCCAGCGAGTTCTCGCTGGTCAACCTCGACCGCTCGGACCTCGAAGCCCGACAGTCGAAGGGCGAGAAGGGCCTCGCGCCCACGATCGGCGCCCTCCGCATCACGTCCACGCACCTGTCGAGCGCGCAGCTCGGCATCACGCTGACGACCCTGCTGACCGGCTACACGATGGAGCCGGCGATCTCCCGGCTGCTCGCGCCGCCCCTCCTCGCGGTCGGCGTGCCCGAGCCCGTCGTCACGGTGGGCGGGCCCGTGGTCGCCATCGTCGTCGCCACGCTGCTCTCGATGATCGTCGGCGAGCTCGTGCCGAAGAACTTCGCGCTCGCGCTGCCGCTGCGCACGGCGAAGCTCGTGATCCCGTTCCAGGTCGGCTTCACGACCGTGTTCAAGCCGGCCGTCGCGCTGCTCAACAACACGGCCAACGCGATCCTGCGCGGCGTCGGCATCGAGCCGAAAGAAGAGCTCTCGGGGGCCCGCACCGCCGAGGAGCTGTCGTCGCTGGTGCGCCGGTCCGCCTTCGAGGGAAGCCTCGACCTCGACACCGCCACCCTGCTGGCCCGCACCCTGGCCTTCAGCGACCACACCGCCTCCGACGTGATGACGCCGCGGCCGCGGCTGTCGACCGTCACCCGGACCGACTCGGCCGAGACCGTGCTGCAGCTGGCTCGGCGCACCGGCCTGTCCCGGTTCCCGGTCACCGACGACGGCATCGACGACGTCGTCGGCCTCGTCCACGTGAAGCAGGCCGTCTCGGTGCCCCGGGAGAAGCGCGCCGACGTGCCCGTTTCAGCCCTGCTCACCGACGCCGTTCGCGTGCCCGAGACCATGACCCTCGACAACCTGCTGGGCGAGGTCCGCGGCCGCGGCTACCAGATGGCCGTCGTCGTCGACGAGTACGGCGGCACGGCCGGAGTCGTCACCCTCGAGGACCTCATCGAGGAGCTCGTGGGCGAGGTCTCCGACGAGCACGACCGCAGCCGGGTCGACGTGGTCCGCTCGCGCAACTGGCTCACGTTCCCCGGGCTGCTGCGCCCGGACGAGCTGCTCGAGCGCGCCTCGGTCAAGGTCCCCGACGAGGGCCCGTGGGAGACCGTGGGCGGCTGGGTCATGAGCGAGCTCGGGCGCCTGCCCGTCGTCGGCGACGTCGTCGAGGCCGAGGCGGGCACGTTCCGCGTCGAGCGCCTCGACGGCCGCCGGATCGACCGGGTCCGGTTCACCCCGACGCCCGAGGACGAGGTCGCCGACGAGGTCGCGGCCGGCGGCGGTCGGTCCGAGCGCGGCGGTCGCTCCGAGCGCACCGGTCGCTCGGGGGCGCCGTCGTCGATGCGCGACTCCGACGCCCGCGCGAAGGAGGCGACCCGATGAGCGACTGGTGGGGCATCGTCTGGCTCGTCGTGCTGCTCATGGGCAACGCGTTCTTCGTGGCGGCCGAGTTCGCCGTCATCTCGGCCAGGCGGTCGCAGATCGAGCCGCGGGCCGAGGCAGGCAGCCGGGCCGCGAAGACCACGTTGTGGGCCATGGAGCACGCGACGATGATGCTGGCGACGACCCAGCTCGGCATCACCATCTGCTCGCTGCTCATCCTCAACGTCTCCGAGCCCTCGATCCACCACCTCCTCGAGGGCCCGCTCGGCCTGACCGGCCTCAGCGAGGAGCTCGTGAGCGTCGTCGGGTTCGTCATCACGCTGCTGCTCGTGTCGTTCCTGCACGTGGTGCTCGGCGAGATGGTGCCGAAGAACATCTCGTTCTCGCTGCCGGACCGGGCGGCGCTGCTGCTCGCGCCTCCGCTGGTGGCCGTGGCGCGCCTCCTGCACGTCGTCGTGGTGTCGCTCAACTGGTCGGCGAACGCCGTCCTGCGGGCGTTCCGCGTCGAGCCGAAGGACGAGGCGGCCAGCGCCTACACGGTCGACGAGGTGGCCACGATCGTGGCGCAGTCGCAGCGCGAGGGCACCCTGCGCGACGGCAGCGGCACGCTGCAGGCGGCGTTCGAGTTCACCGAGAAGACGGTCGACGACGTGGCCGTGCCGATGTCGGGCCTCGTCACCCTGCCCGAGGACGCCACGCCCGGCGACGTCGAGCGGGCCGTGGCGGTCAACGGCTTCTCGCGCTACGTGCTCGTGGACGACGCGGGCGACCCCACGGGGTACCTGCACCTGAAGGACGTCATCGACCTCGACGAGGACGAGTTCGGCGACCCGGTGCCGCCGAAGCGCATCCGCCAGCTGATCTCGATCTACCAGGGCACCGAGCTCGAGGACGCCCTCGCGACCATGCGCCGCAGCGGCGTGCACGTCGCCCGGTCGTTCGACGAGCGGGGCGACACCCGCGGGGTGCTGTTCCTCGAGGACATCCTCGAGGAGCTCATCGGCGAGGTCCAGGACGCGACCCGGCGCTCGTAGCGCCGCACGGTGCGGGTCGTGCACACGACGACGGCCGCGCCGCCCCGAGGGGCGACGCGGCCGTCGTCGTCGTGTGCCCGCTAGGCCGTGCGGAACGGGGCGCGCTGGTACTGGGCGGGCCAGTAGTCGAGCTCGACGCCCAGCTCGGCCGCGGCGCGCAGCGGGAAGTGCGGGTCGCGGAGGAACTCCCGCGCCATGAGCACGACGTCGGCCCGGCCCTCGGCGACGACGTCCTCCGCCTGGCGGGCCGAGACGATGAGCCCGACGGCCCCCGTGTCGACCTCGGCCGTCTCGCGGACGTGCTGGGCGAAGGGCACCTGGTAGCCGAGCCCGACGGGGATGGTCACCCCGGCGACGAGGCCGCCGGTCGAGATGTCGAACAGGTCGGCGCCGGCGTCGCGCGACCAGGCGGCGACGGTCGCGGTCTCCTGCTCGTCCCACCCGCCCTCGGCCCAGTCGGTGGCCGAGAAGCGGACCAGCAGGGGCAGGTCGTCGCCGACCTCGGCCCGGACGGCGCGGACCACGTCGACGAGGAGGCGCGCCCGGTTCTCGAGGGAGCCGCCGTACTCGTCGGTGCGCCGGTTGCTGAGCGGCGACAGGAACTGGTGCAGCAGGTAGCCGTGGGCGGCGTGCAGCTCGATGAGCCCGAAGCCGGCCTCGACCGAGCGGCGGGCGGCGACCCGGAACGCCTCGACGGTCTCGACGACCTCGTCGTGCGTCATGGCCCGGGGCTCGGCGTAGCCCTCGAAGGCGACGGCGGAGGGGGCGACCGTCGGCCAGCCGCCCTCGCTCTCGGGCACGCTGCCCTGCGTCTCGCTCCACGGGCGGAAGGTCGACGCCTTGCGTCCGGCGTGGGCGAGCTGGATGCCGGGGACCGAGCCCTGGGCCCGGACGAACGCGGTGATCGGCGCGAGTGCGGCGACCTGCTCGTCGTTCCAGATGCCGAGGTCCTGGGGCGAGATGCGGCCCTCGGGCGTCACGGCCGCGGCCTCCGAGATGACCGCGCCCGCGCCTCCCCGGGCGAGCGAGCCGAGGTGCACGAGGTGCCAGTCGGTGGCGACGCCGTCCTGCTCGTCGGCCGAGTACTGGCACATCGGCGCGACCCAGAGCCGGTTGCGGAACGTCGTGCCGCGCAGGCTGATCGGGTCGAAGAGGTGCGCGGCGGCCGCGCCCGTCGTCGAGGAGGGGGCGGAGGAGGTGGTGGGTGCTGCGTCCGTCTGGGTCACGAGAGCGGTCATCGCCTTTCGGTGGGGTGGCCCGCGAGGCCCTCGACGAAGAGCCGGAGCGGCTCGGGGCCGGTGAACAGGTGCCCGGTGATGCCGAGCGCCCGGGCGGCCTCGACGTTGTCGGACCTGTTGTCGATGAACACCGTGTCGGCCGCGGTTGTTCCGAGCTCGGCGAGGACGTGGCGGAAGATCGAGGCCGAGGGCTTGAGATCGTCGAGCTCGGCGCTGACGAAGACGTGCTCGAACAGGTCGCCGAGGGGCGAGTGCCGGAACGGCGACGAGAAGTCGAGGCCGGCGTTCGAGAGGATCGCCAGGCGGGTGCCGCCGTCGGACAGGTCGGCGATCACGTCGAGCGTGCCGGGCTCGGGCACGAACCACGACGGGAAGTCCGCGGCCCACAGCTCGTGGACGCGCGTGCGCGACCAGGAGGCGCCGGTGTCGGCCTCGACCGCGCGCCAGTACGCGGTCGCGGTGAGGCGGCCGTGGTCGAGGGCGTGCCGGTGGGCTCCGTAGCTGGCCCACAGCGCGGCGGGGTCGACGCCCGCGAGGTCCTCGATGCGGCGTCGCGAGGCGTCGTCCGGGAACCGGGAGATCACCTCGCCGTAGTCGAAGACGACGGTGCGGCCGGGGAGGGAGATGCTCATCGCTCCACCGTATCGGCGCCGTGGACGTCGCCGCGGTGCGGTCGACTAGCGTCGGGGCGTGACCACCGACTCCCGCCCTGCCCCCTGGACCCCCGCCGACGCCGCCGACTGGATCGCCGTGCCCGCCGCGGACGACGACAAGTACAGCCGCGGCGTGCTCGGCGTCGTGACCGGCTCGACGGCCTACCCGGGCGCCGCGGTGCTCGGCGTAGAGGCGGCGCTGCACACGGGGGTCGGCATGCTCCGCTACCTCGGGCCCGCCCGGGCCTCGGACTTCGTGCTGCACCGCCGCCCGGAGGCCGTCACGAGCCCGGGCCGGGTGCAGGCCTGGCTGCTCGGCTCCGGGGTGGACCCGGACCACCTCGACGACGAGACCTCCGACGGATTCGAGACCGCCGCCTCCTCGGGGCTGCCCCTGGTGCTCGACGCGGGCGCGATCGGCTTGCGCGAGCGGGCGACGGGGCGGGTCGTCGTCACGCCGCACTTCCGCGAGCTCGCGCGGGCCACGGGCCGGTCGGTCGACGACGTCGCCGCCGACCCGGCCGAGGCGGCGGCGCGGGCGGCGGGCGAGTGGGGCTGCACGGTGCTCGTGAAGGGCCACCGCACCCACGTGGCGTCGGCCGGGGGCACGCGGCTCGTCGCGGAGAGCGCCCCCTCGTGGCTCGCGACGGCCGGTGCGGGCGACGCCCTCGGCGGCGTGCTGGGCGCGCTCGTCGCGACCCACGCGGACGTCGCGCTCGAGCAGGAGGACGCCCTCGCCCGTCTCGCCGCGACCGCGGCCGTCGTGCACGGCCTCGCCGCCGAGAGGGCGAGCGGGGGAGGGCCGCTGACGGTGCTGGGTCTCGTCGACGCGCTGCCGGCGACGATCGCGGGGCTGCTGCGCCGGACCTAGGAGGCGGGCGTCGCCGACACGAGGAACTCGACCGTGCCCGAGTCCTCGACCTGGACGAAGCCGAAGCTGGGCGCCTCGACGCCGAAGTCGCTGAACGTCACCGGGACCGACCCGCTGACCTGGACGCCGTCGCCGGAGAGGGCGGCCTGCAGCGAGACGGTCACGCTCTTCGTCACGCCGTGCATCGTGAGGTCGCCCGTCGCCTCGACGGTCTCGACCTCGCCGTCGGCGGGCACGCCCGCGTCGATGGGCTCGGAGAGGACGAAGGTCGCCGTGGGGTACGTCGACGCCTCCATCGCGTCGTCCCGGAAGTAGCCGTCGCGGTTCGCGCTGTCGGTGGCGATGCTCGCCACGTCGACCTCGACGGTCGCCGCGGTCACGGCGTCGCCGTCGACCGTGACCGAGCCGGTCACCTGGTCGGTGCTGCCGACGACGGTGACGTCGGTGCCGTTCAGCACCTCGTCCACGCGGTAGCCCGCCGTGCTGCCGTCGCCGACGGCCCAGGTGCCGGAGAGGTCGCTGGTGTCGATGGTCGTGGCGCCGGGCGTCACGGACACGGTGGGCGCGGCCTCGGGCTCGCCCACGATCACGTCGCGGTAGAACGCGGGCCCGGCGACGGCGGCGGTGACGCCGACGCCCACCACGACGACGGCCGCCACTCCGAGCACGATCCCGGTCTTCTTCTTCATGGTCTGTCTCCTGGTCGGTCTGCGGCGCTGGGCGTGGGTCGGCACGGCGTGCCAGGGGCAGCGTCCCGCGACACCTTAAACGAAGCCTGTGAAATTGCAGAGCGGGCAGAAGATCTCGCATCTGCACCGACCCGAGCATCGTTCATCTCGATTGGGTAACGAGGCCGTCGACCCCTGGTGTCGACCGCCTCCCGGCTATATGTTCCGAGGGCCAACAAATAGCCGACGCACCCACGTCGGCCTCGAGCAGGACAGCGCAGTACAGCTCGATCTGGACCGGTTCGACGATGAACCACGGCCGCCACGCTCCCCGGACACCCGGGGGAGCCGCGGCCGGTGTCGCCCGGGCAGATCCCATCGAAAGGATCCGCACCATGACCACAGCACGAAAGATCTCCGTCGCGGCCCTCACGGTCGGCCTCGTCGCCGGTCTCGCCGCGTGTGCCCCCGCCGGCTCGTCCGGCGGAGGCTCGGGCGGCGGCGACGCCTCCGGCGCCGACTGCAACGTCGGCATCAGCATGCCGACCCGCAGCCTCGAGCGCTGGATCAACGACGGCGAGGGCCTGAAGGAGAAGCTGGAGGGCGACGACTGCACCGTCGACCTGCAGTACGCCGACAACAAGACCGACCAGCAGATCAGCCAGATCCAGAACCAGGTCGCGGGCGGTGCGAAGATCCTCGTCGTCGCCGCCATCGACGGCCAGACCCTCGGGCCCGTGCTCGAGGACGCCGCCTCGCAGGACGTGAAGGTCATCGCCTACGACCGTCTCATCAACGGCACGGAGGCGGTCGACTACTACGCCACCTTCGACAACTACAAGGTCGGCCAGCTGCAGGGCGAGTACATCGTCGACCAGCTCGGCCTGGCCGACGGCGAGAAGGGGCCCTTCACGATGGAGCCCTTCGCCGGCAGCCCCGACGACAACAACGCCGGCTTCTTCTTCGCCGGTGCGTGGGACGTCCTGCAGCCCTACGTCGAGAGCGGCGTCCTCACGGTGCCGAGCGGCAAGGCACCGGCCGACGACGACGGCTGGAAGGCCATCGGCATCCTCGGCTGGGGCTCGGACGACGCCCAGGCCGAGATGGACAACCGCCTCCAGTCGTTCTACACGGGCGGCGAGAAGGTCGACGTCGTCCTCTCGCCCAACGACAGCCTCGCCCTCGGCATCGAGGCCAGCCTCGACGCCGCCGGCTACCAGGCCGGGTCGGACTGGCCCATCATCACGGGCCAGGACGCCGACGTCGCCAACGTCAAGGCGATCCTCGCCGACCAGCAGTCGATGACCGTCTGGAAGGACACCCGTGAGCTCGGCACCCAGGTGCAGGCGATGATCGCGTCGATCGTGGCGGGCGACGAGCCCGAGACGAACGACACCGAGACGTACGACAACGGCGTCAAGGTCGTCCCGGCGTACCTGCTCGACCCCGTCGTCGTGACGAAGGACGACGTCCAGTCGGTCCTCGTCGACTCCGGGTTCGTCGACGCCTCCGACGTCGGTCTCTGATCCCACCTCCCCGTGCCGGCGGCGGCCCCCTCGGGGCCGCCGCCGGCTCCCCGACCCGGAACGAGGACCACATGGACGACGTCATCCTCAAGATGACCGACATCGTCAAGGAGTTCAGCGGCGTCCGCGCGCTCGACGGCGTCTCCGTCAGCGTGCGCCGCGGCGAGGTGCACGCGATCTGCGGCGAGAACGGCGCCGGCAAGTCGACGCTGATGAAGGTGCTGTCGGGCGTCTACCCGCACGGCAGCTTCGACGGCGTCATCGAGCTCGACGGCGAGCCCGTGCGCTACTCGTCGATCAACGACAGCGAGCGCGACGGCGTGGTGATCATCCACCAGGAGCTCGCGCTCAGCCCGTTCCTGTCGATCGCCGAGAACATCTTCCTCGGCAACGAGGTGCAGCGCGGCGGCGTCATCGACTGGAACCGCACCAACCTCGAGGCCACGGCCCTGCTGGCCAGGGTGGGCCTCGCCGAGAGCCCGGTCACCAAGGTGCTCGAGCTCGGCGTCGGCAAGCAGCAGCTCGTCGAGATCGCCAAGGCCCTGTCGAAGGAGGTGAAGCTGCTCATCCTCGACGAGCCGACGGCCGCCCTCAACGACGATGACTCGGCGCACCTGCTGGGGCTGATCGACCAGCTGCGCGACCAGGGCATCACCTCCATCATCATCAGCCACAAGCTGGGCGAGATCCGCGCGATCGCCGACACGGTCACCGTCATCCGCGACGGCAGGACCATCGAGGCGTTCGCCGTCGCGGACACCCCGGAGATCGAGACGCGCATCATCCGCGCCATGGTCGGCCGGCCGCTCGACGCCCAGTTCCCCCCGCGGGTGCCCGACATCGGCGCCGAGAAGCTGCGCGTCGAGGACTGGACCGTGCACCACCCCGTCGACGCCGACCGCGTCGTCGTCGACCACGCGTCGTTCACGGTGCGGGCCGGCGAGATCGTCGGCTTCGCCGGGCTGATGGGGGCAGGGCGGACCGAGCTCGCGATGAGCCTCTTCGGCCGCTCCTACGGCAGCGACATCTCGGGCCGCGTCTACAAGGACGGCGTCGAGATCCAGACCCGCACGGTGGGGGAGGCGATCCGCAACGGCATCGCCTACGTCACGGAGGACCGCAAGCGCTACGGCCTCAACCTCATCGGCAGCATCACGGTCAACGTCTCGGCGGCCGCGCTGGGCAAGCTCGCCCGGCTCGGCGTCATCGACCGGAACCGCGAGTACGCGGTCGCGGACGACTACCGCCGTCAGATGAACATCAAGACCCCGTCGGTCTCGTCCGTCGTGGGGAACCTCTCGGGCGGAAACCAGCAGAAGGTCGTCCTCAGCAAGTGGATCTACTCGGGACCCGACGTGCTGATCCTCGACGAGCCCACCCGGGGCATCGACGTCGGGGCGAAGTACGAGATCTACGGGATCATCGCCGAGATGGCCGCCCAGGGGAAGGCCGTCATCGTCATCTCGAGCGAGCTGCCCGAGCTGATCGGCCTCTCCGACCGCATCTACACCATCGCCGAGGGGCGGCTCACGGCCGAGCTCTCGCGCGCCGACGCCAGCCAGGAAGAGCTGATGCGCCACATGACCGCGACCAGGAACCTAGGAGCAGAAGCCTCGTGACCACCACCGCACCTCCTCGTCCGTCCGCCCCGCCGCCCGCACCGCAGCCGATGCCGGGGGCCAAGCGGCGGCTGCGCATCGACATGCGCCAGTACGGCATCCTCGCCGCCCTGCTCGTGATCGTGCTGCTGTTCCAGGTGCTGACGGAGGGCCGCCTGCTCTACCCGGGCAACGTGAGCAACCTGATCCAGCAGAACGCCTACGTGCTGATCCTCGCCATCGGCATGGTGATCGTCATCATCGCGGGCCACATCGACCTCTCGGTCGGCTCCGTGGTCGCCACGGTCGGCGCGGTCGCCGCCCTCGCCATGAACGACTGGGGCCTGCCGTGGGGCGTCGCCGTCGCGCTCGCGCTGCTCGTCGGCGCGCTGATCGGCGCGTGGCAGGGCTTCTGGGTCGCGTTCGTCGGCATCCCGGCGTTCATCGTGACGCTGGCGGGCATGCTCGTGTTCCGCGGCATCGCCCTCGTGCTGCTCACGGGCGGCACGATCAGCGGCCTGCCCCGCGCGTTCAACTCGATCGGCTCGGGCACCCTGCCGACGACGGGCCAGCCCGACCTGTTCACGCTCGGCATCGGCCTGCTCGCCTCGGCGGGCCTCGTCGCGCAGCAGCTGCGGGCCCGGGCGAACCTGCGCCGGCTCGAGCTGCCCCGCGAGCGGCTCGTCTCGTTCGTGCTCAAGATCGCCATCGCCGTGGCCGCGATCATGTACCTCTGCTACCTGCTGGCCTACAACCGCGGGACGCCGATCATCCTCATCGTCCTCGCGACGCTCGTGCTGCTGTACTCGTTCCTGCTGACGCGCACGGTCTTCGGACGGCACGTCTACGCGATGGGCGGCAACCTCTACGCCGCCATGATGTCGGGCGTGAAGACGAAGTGGGTGACCTTCGGCATCTTCGTCAACATGGGCCTGCTCGCCGGCCTCGCCGGCGTCGTCAGCACGGCGCGCGCCGGCAGCGCCGTCGCGTCGGCCGGCCAGAGCTTCGAGCTCGACGCCATCGCCGCGGTGTTCATCGGCGGCGCCGCGGTGCAGGGCGGAATCGGCACCGTGGTGGGCGCCGTCATCGGCGGCCTCGTCATGGGCGTGCTCAACCAGGGGCTCTCGATCCTCTCGGTCGACGCGGCCTGGCAGCAGGTGATCAAGGGCCTGGTGCTGCTGCTCGCCGTCGCCTTCGACGTCTACAGCAAGCGCCGTCGCCGCTGAGCCCGGCGCCGGCGCGGCACGGGGCCCGGGGAGTCGTCTCGCGACGGCGCCCCGGGCCCCGTCCCGTCGTCGGCCGGTCGAGGGGCCGAGGAGGCGGCGGGCGTCAGCCCGAGACGCGCGACAGGAACTCGCGGGCCCGCTCCGTGCGCGGCGCGGCGAAGAGCTGGGCGGGCGGCCCCTGCTCGGCGATGCGCCCGGCGTCGAGGAACACCACCCGGTCGGCGACGTCGCGGGCGAACGCCATCTCGTGCGTCGCCATGAGGATGGTCGTGCCCACCTGCTTCAGCGTGCGCACGAGGTCGAGGACCTCGCCCACGAGCTCGGGGTCGAGGGCGCTCGTGATCTCGTCGAGCAGCAGCACCGTGGGCCTCGGCGCGAGCGCCCGCGCGATGGCGACGCGCTGCTGCTGACCGCCCGACAGACGGTCCGGGTACGCCCGGGCCTTGTCGCCGAGCCCGACGCGCTCGAGCAGCTCGAGGGCGCGCGCCTCGGCCTCGGCCCGGGGGCGGCGCAGCACGTGCCGGCTCGCGAGCGACACGTTGTCGAGCACCGTGAGGTGGGGGAACAGGTTGTAGTGCTGGAACACGACGCCGATGCGGGCGCGCACGGCGTCGACCCGCACGCGCGGGTCGGTGACGTCCTGGCCGTCGAGCACGATGCGCCCGTCGTCGACCTGCTCGAGCAGGTTCACGGTGCGCAGCAGCGTCGACTTGCCCGACCCGCTGGCGCCGATCAGCGCGACGACCTCGTCGCGGGCCACGTCGAGGTCGACGCCGTCGAGCACGGTCGTGCCGCCGAACGACTTGCGGACGCCCTCGAGGCGCAGCACGACCTCGGCGTCGTGCGCCGCGCCTCCTGCGGTCGTGCCGGGCTCGGCTCCCTGCTCGGTCACACGACGCTCCCTGCCTGCTCGCGACGACGGAGGCGGGCCGACAGCCAGTCGGTCAGCCAGACGGTCGGCAGCGCCAGGAGCACGAAGAGCAGCCCGGCGAGCACGTACGGGGTGAAGTTCGCCGCCGTCGCGGTCTCGATCTGCGCGGCGCGCACGGCGTCGACGGCGCCGAGCACCGAGATGAGCCCCACGTCCTTCTGCATCGAGACGACGTCGTTCATCAGGGCCGGGGTCACCTTGCGGATCGCCTGGGGGAACACGACGAGCCGCAGCGTCGCGGCGTGGCTGAGGCCGAGCGAGCGGGCCGCGAGCCGCTGGGACGGGTGCACCGCGTCGAGCCCGGCGCGGATGACCTCGCTGACGTAGGCCGAGTAGGTGAGCACGAGCGCGACCGTGCCCCACACCTCCGCCGGCAGCCGGGGGATGCCGAGGCCCAGCCCCGGCACGCCGAAGCCGACGAGGTAGAGCACGATGATCAGCGGCAGGCCGCGGAACAGGTCGGTGTAGCCGCGCACGAGGGCACGCACGGGGAAGAACACGGGACCGCGCAGCGTGCGGAGCGCCGACAGCACCGTGGAGAGCACGGCCACGCCCACGAGGGCGACGAGGAGCACGCGCACGTTGAGCCAGAGGCCCTCGAGCACGCGCGGCCACGCCGCCACCAGGGTGGGGCCGTCGAAGAAGCTGAAGCGGACCCTGTCCCAGCCGGGCGTGCTCGTCACGGCCCACCAGGCGAGCGCGGCGAACGCGACGGTGCTGACGGCGGCGATCGCGATCGACCGCGCCGACTGTCGCCGGCGGTACGCGCGGCGGCCGAGCTCGAGGTCGCTGACGGGCGGGCCGTCGACGGCGACCGCCGTGGGGGCTACGAGAGCTCCGTCAGGTCGTAGTCGGCCAGCCACTGCTGCTGCAGCCGGTCGAGGGTGCCGTCGGCGCGCAGGGCCTCGACGGCGTCGGTCACGTCGTCGGTGAGGGCGCTGCCGAGGGGCAGCACGATGCCGAGCTCGTCGCTCGCGCCGTCCTCGGCGGCGAGCTGGCCGAGCACGACGCCGCCCTCGACGAAGTAGGTGGCGGTCGGCACGTCGAGCACGATGGCGTCGACCTGGCCCGCCTCGAGCGCCGCCTTGGCGTCGTCGTTCGAGTTGTAGGCCTGCACGCCGCCCTCGGGGTCGATGACCGTCTCGGCTGCGGTGAAGCTCGTGGTGCCGCTCTGCGCGCCGATCGCCAGGTCGGCCAGGTCGGCGACGCTCGTGGCGCCCTCGGCGGCGCTGCCGGGCAGCGTGACGACCGCCTGGCGGGTCTCGTAGTAGGGGGCCGAGAAGTCGACGGCCTTGGCTCGCTGCTCCGTGATCGAGAACTGCTGCAGGTTCAGGTCGAACGTCTTCGGGCCGGGGGCGATGGCCTCGTCGAAGGTCGAGCGCACCCAGACGACGTCGTCCTCGGCGTAGCCCAGCTGGTCGGCGACGGCGTAGGCGAGCGCCGCCTCGAAGCCCTCGCCGGTGGTCGGGTCGTCGTCCTCGACCCAGGGGCTGTAGGCCGGCTCGCCGGTCGCGACGGTCAGCTTGCCCTCGGTGACGAGGCCGTCGCCGGACCCGCCCGAGCCGGAGGTGGGGGCGCAGGCCGACAGGGAGGCGACGGCGGCGACGACGGAGACGGCGGCGGCCGCGAGACGGAGACGGGTGCGGGGCATGAGGGGCAGGATATCCGTCCGCGCGCGCGAGGGCCGCCTGCGAGGCGCCGTGTGACGCCGGGCGGCTAGCCTTGCCCGCATGACCGTCGCCGCGCCTCCTCGTGCCCCCGGCGCGGACGGCGGCCCCCGGCGGCTGACCGCCCGCGTCGCGGCGCACCCGGTCGTGCTCTGGTCGGCCTTCGTGCTGGTGCACCTGGTGGTCGGGCACGCGGCCCTGACCGGGCCGAACCAGCCGATGGGCGACGTCTGGAGCGTCTACCGCACCTGGATGCAGCAGGGCGTGGGAGGCGGCGACTGGGTGGGCGTCGACCGCCCGTGGGTCTACCCGCTGCTGGCCGCCGTGCCGATGCTGCTCGCGCGGGTCGGCGGCGACGAGCACTACGGCCAGGCGTGGCTGACGATCGTGCTGCTGCTGGACGCCGGTGCCTTCGCCGTGCTCGCGGACCGGGGGCGCCGGGCCGGGGCGGCCTGGTGGTGGCTCGCGTTCCTGCTCGCGCTCGGCCCGATCGCCCTCGGCCGCATCGACGCCGTCACGGTGCCCTTCGCGATCGTGGGGCTGCTGCTGCTCGGGTCCCGGCCGCGGGCGGCCTCGGTGCTGCTCACCGTCGCCGCCTGGGTCAAGGTCTGGCCGGCCGCCCTCGTCGTCGCGGCCGTCGTGGCGCTGCGGGGCCGGGCCCGCCGCGACGTCGTCGTCGGCGCCGTCGCGACCACGGTCACCGTCGTCGCGATCTCGCTCGTGCTCGGCAGCGGCGCCACCGTGCTCGGGTTCGTGGGGGAGCAGGCGGGGCGGGGCCTCCAGGTCGAGTCGCCCACGGCCACCGCGTGGCTGTGGCGCGCCGACGCCGGGGTCCCCGGCACATTCGTGTACTACGACCACGACATCCTCACCTACCAGGTCGAGGGCGACGGCGTCGGCGTCGCCGCCCGGCTGACGACGGTGCTCATGGCGCTCGTCGTGCTGCTCGTGGTGCTGCTGGGGGTGCGGGCCGTGACGAGGGGCGCGTCCGCGACTCGCCTCCTCGCGCCGCTGTCGCTGGCGTTCGTCACGGCGCTCATCGTCACGAACAAGGTCGGCTCGCCCCAGTTCGTCGCCTGGCTCGCGCCGCCCGTCGTGCTCGGGCTCGTGCTCGCCCGCCGGGGCGGACCGTCCGCGGCCCTGCCCGCCGTCCTCGCGCTGGGGATCGCCGGGCTGACCCAGCTCATCTACCCGTGGGAGTACCAGGCGCTGCTCGGCGTCGAGCCGTGGATGCTCGTCGTGATCACCGTGCGCAACGCCGCCGAGGCGGTGCTGCTCGTCGTCGCCCTCGTGCAGCTCTGGCGGGCAGGGGCGGTGCGGCCGCAGGCCGCCGGTGCGAGGATGACCGCATGATCGTCGCCTTCTCCGTCTCACCCAGCGGCGGCCCGTCCGCCGGCTCGCTCGACCCAGAGGCGCACGGCGACTCCGTCCATGAGGCCGTGGCCGCGGCCGTCGCGGTGGTGCGCGCGTCCGGGCTGCCGAACCGCACCTCCTCGATGTTCACCGAGGTCGAGGGCGAGTGGGACGAGGTCATGGACGTCGTCAAGCGGGCCACGGAGGCGGTGGGCCGGTACGGCACGCGCGTCTCGCTGGTGCTCAAGGCCGACATCCGACCGGGGCGGACCGGCGAGCTCGACGGCAAGGTGGCGCGGCTGGAGCAGGCGCTCGGCGAGCAGGGCTGACCCGCCGCGCGCCCGTGCACGACGAGACCCCCTGCCCCTCCGACCGGAGGAGCAGGGGGTCTCGTCTGCGGGGCGTGCTGCGTCAGCCGGCGAACGCCGCCGCGGCGCGGACGGGCGTCGCGACCGGAGCGACGGCCGTGGGGGCGCTGCCGCCGGCCGGCGCCGGCGCGGGAGCCGGGGCCGGGGCGGGCGCCGGGGCGGCGGCGATGGCGGTGACGGCGACCGCGGCCTGCAGGCGCAGGGCCGAGGTGGTGCCGGTCAGCGTCAGCGTGTAGTCGCCGCCCGCGTCGTCGGCGGGCACCACGAGGGTACCGGTTACCGCGCCGTCCTCGTCGGCGACGAAGGTCGTGGCGAGGTCGTCCGTGGTGCTGCCGGTGCCGTAGCCCGTGGTGACGGTCTCGCCGGGCAGGAAGCCGGTCGCCGAGACGGTGACGCCCTGGGTGCGGATCGCGTCGGCCGAGACGGTGCCCGGAGCGACGGCGATCGTCGGGGTGGGCGTGAAGCGCGTCGTGACGCCGTCGACCGTGATGCTCGACACCGTCGCGGGCTCCCGCTCGGGGAAGCTCAGCAGGAAGCCGTAGGCGCTGACCGTGGCGTCCGTGCCCGCGAAGTCGGCCTCGATCTGCTCGGCGGTCTGCGGGCCGCGTCCCGTGACGTCCTGGCCGTAGGTGGCGTCGGGCTCGAGGCCCGTCGCGCCGGTCTCCGTGCTGAACCGGACGTTCTCCAGGACGAAGCCGAACTTCGCGTTGCCGGTGGTCACGAAGTCGGCCGAGGCGATGAGTTCGGTGAGCGACGCCACGGGGACGGCGGTGGCGGTGCCCGTGAGCAGGAACGCGCCGGAGCTGCCGTCGGCGCGCAGCCCCTCGGGGCCGAAGGTGAGGCCCCAGTCGGTCGTGGGCCGTTCCGAGACGTACTGCCAGGTGCCGGGGGCGAACTCGCCGTCCAGGGGCGTGAGCTGTGCGGGCGTGTTGACGTACTGCGTCGTCGGGTCCGCGTCCGCGGCGGCGAGAGCGGCGCCGGACGAGAGGAGGAGCGAGCTGCCGGCGGCGAGGGTCGCCACGACGAGGGCGAGGGGCTTCGTGATCTTCACGGTGTCCGTTCGGGTGAGGAGGGTCGGGGTGTCGTCCGCCCGCGATCGCCGATCCGCGCCGTGGTGGGACGCTCAGACACTAGGGGAGCGGACCGGCTCCGTGGGGCGGCACGAGGCGGTCGTGTCCTTATCGATACCGCGAGGTACGGACGGGGGCCTCGAGGACGCAGGCGGCCCGGAGGAGCAGCGCGCGCCTCCTGCCCGTAGACTCGTCCCCCAGGCGCTCGTCCGTGGTCATCGAATCGATCCGATCGCGGCGCGCTGCCTCCCGCGCACGAGCTCGACGGCGAGCACCCTGCCCTACCGCATCCGCACCTCGCCCCACCGACCTCGGAGGCAGCCGCCCGTGATCGTCCTCACCACCCGCCGCAAGACCCTCGCCCTCGTCGCGCTCGCCCTCGGCGGCTTCGGCATCGGCTCGACCGAGTTCGTCGCCATGGGCCTGCTGCCGAACATCGCCCAGGACCTGCTGCCCGGCCTGTACGCGCAGTCGTCCGACGAGGGCATCGCGCGGGCCGGCTGGCTGGTCAGCGCCTACGCGCTCGGTGTGGTCGTCGGCGCGCCCACCATCGCCGCCATGTCGTCGCACCTGCCGAAGAAGAAGCTGCTCATGGGGCTGCTGTCTCTCTTCGTCGTCGGCACGGTGCTGTCGGCCGTGCTGCCGTCGTTCGGCTGGGTGCTCGGGGCGCGCTTCTTCGCGGGCCTGCCGCACGGCGCCTACTTCGGCATCGCCTCGATCGTGGCGGCCACCATCATGGGCCCGGGCAACCGCGGCAAGGGCGTCGCCCTCGTGCTCAGCGGCCTCACCATCGCGAACGTGGTCGGGGTGCCGGCCATCACGGCCCTGGGCCAGGCGCAGGGCTGGCGCGCCGCCTACCTCGCCGTCGCGGCGATCTTCGCCCTCACCTTCGTGGCCGTCTGGCTCGCCGTGCCCCGCATGGAGGGCGACTCGTCGGCGTCGATGCGGCGCGAGCTCAGCGCGTTCCGCAAGCCGCAGGTCTGGCTCGTCATGGGCGTCGGGGCCATCGGCTTCGGCGGGTTCTTCGCGGTCTACAGCTACATCGCCAACGCGGTCACCGAGGGCGCGGGCGTCGACGAGGGCGTCGTGCCGTGGGTGCTCGTGGGCGTCGGCCTCGGCATGACGATCGGCAACGTCGTCGGCGGCTGGGCGAGCGACAAGAACCTCAAGGCCGCGCTCACGGTCGGCTTCGTCGGCCTGATCGCCGCGCTCGTCGCCTACGCGCTGCTCGTCGACGGGATCGTCGGGATCTTCGCGACCACGTTCTTCCTCGGCCTCATGAGCTCGATGATCGGGCCGTCGGTGCAGTCGCGCCTGATGGAGGTGGCCGGCGAGAGCCAGGTCATCGGTGCCGCCCTGAACCACTCGTCGATGAACCTCGGCAACAGCGCCGGGGCGTACCTCGGCGGCGCCGTCATCGCGGCGGGCTTCGGCTTCGCCGCCCCGGGCTGGGTGGGCGTCGGCCTCGCGCTCGCGGGCGTCGTGCTCACCGTGGTGAGCTTCCGGCTGCAGGCGACCGGCGACGCCCGCCAGGCCGCGCTCTGCGCCGCCGCGAGCGAGGCGGACCACCAGGAGGACACCGACACCGGGTCGGTCTTCGTCGTGCAGCAGCGCTAGCCCCGGTGGCGCCGACGACGACGGCCCGGCCACCCCGCGAGGGGTGCCGGGCCGTCGTCGTGCCGCCGCTAGAAGCTGGTCTGGGCCGGTGCGTCGGTCTGCAGCAGGATGCCGTCCTGGATGGCGCGCTTCCGCAGCGCGACCTTCGTGCCGACGTCGTAGCCCGCGACGCGGTACTTCTCGCGGATGCGCTTGAGGTAGCTCTTCGCCGTCTCTTCGCTGATGCCGAGCTGGTACGCCACGGCCTTGACGGGCTCGCCGCCGCCGTAGAGCGCCATCACCCGGCGCTCCTGCGCGCTGAGCTTGGGCACCCCGCCGATCTCGGCGGCGTTGAGGGCCAGGTCGAGCTCGGCCGAGATGTACGACTCGCCCTTGGCGGCGGAGCGGATGGCCTCGACGATCATCTCGGCGTCCTCGCTCTTGACGAGGTAGCCGAGGGCGCCGGCCGCGAGGGCCTCGCGCACGACGTTGGGCTCGGAGTAGGTGCTCATCAGCACGGTCTTGACGCCGGTCGTCTTGAGCGTGTTGATCTTGAGCGAGATCGGGATGCTGTCCTTGAGGTCGAGGTCGAGCAGCACGACGTCGACGGGGAACTCGGGGTGGGTCAGCAGCTCGGGCCACGACGCGACGGCCGCGACCATCGAGATGTCGCTGGCGGCGCCCCGGATCCACTCGCTCAGGGCGCCGAGCAGCATCTTGTGGTCGTCGACCAGGGCCAGACGGATGCGGTCGTCGGGTGTCGTCACGGGGCGGTCCTTCTTTCGTAGGAGGTGGGGTCCATGCTAGACGGACGGATCGGGAGGCAGACAGCCCCGTCCAGGGGCGTCACGACTCGGCGGGGTTGTCGACGACGCAGTGGACGCGGAGGCGGAGGCTCGACTCGTGCGTCGAGGCGGAGTACTCGCCGACCCGCTCGAGGGCGCTCCAGGTGGCCGGGGTCACCCGGTTGCGGCGGATGCCCGTCGTCGAGACGACGATCGGCACCTCGACGCGGCGGCCGGCGAGCGACGCGACGGACTGCTGCACGGCGGCCACGGGACCGAGGGTGAGGGTGATCGCGGCGCTGGGCGCGCGGGTCTTCGAGTCGCCGAGCAGCAGCCAGACGGCCTGCAGCAGCCCGTCGCGCTGCGGCGGCGCCAGGAGGCCGGCCAGCGACGACGGGTCGACGAGCGTCACCGACCGCCCGAGGTACTCGGACTCGGTGACGGCGTGGTGCAGCCAGGTCTCGCGACGGCCCTCGATGAGGTGCAGGCGCAGCTCGGTCGCGAGCGAGGCGGCCTGGGAGGCGACCTTCGGCGCGAGGGGCAGGGGCACGTCGCCGCCCGCCACGCCGTCGAGCAGCTTCTCGGCGGCGAGGTCGAGGCGGGCCAGCTCGTCGCTCGCGAGCATGCCGACGGCGAAGCGGGGCTGCGACACGTTGCTCTGCACGAGCACGCGGTCGAGCTCGACCTGCACCATGCGCCGGAACCGCTGCACCACCGACACGGCCACCGCGCTCGGCAGCACGGCCAGCGCGATGATCGAGATCTGCTGGGGCACGGAGTCGGCCGACAGCGGGGTCGAGACCACGACGAAGGCGACGAACGCGCCGAGCAGCAGGGCGACGGCGACCACGATCTCGCGCGCCGGGCGGAGGGTGACGACGGGCAGCAGCCCGAAGCCCACCGCGACGCTGGCGGTGGCGTAGGCGCCGACGTCGTGCAGCGGCCAGATGGCGACGAAGTCGAGCGCCACGACGAGCACCATGATGCCGCCGATCACCGCGAAGACGCCGCCCGTGAGGCGTTCGCCCCGGATCGTCACGAGGGCGGCGGTGCCGACGAACGCGGCGATGTAGAGCAGCCACGCCACCAGGGCGGGGGCGACCATCGGGTAGTCCTCGAGGTGGCTGAGGAAGAACACGAGGCCGTAGACGGCCTGGACGCCGGCGACGACCGCCGCGCCCAGCCCGAGGTACCCCGTGCCGAGGGTCGCGCCGGCCGCGCGGGCCTGGCGCAGCGACCGCGCGCCGGTCGAGCCGATCGGCAGGCCGCGTGCCGCGCGGCGTCCGCGCTGGACCCCGAGGGTGTTCTCGTCGATGCTCATCGCGGCGCCTCCAGCACGACGGTGGTGCCGGCCCCGGGCGACGAGAAGAGGCGGGCGCTGCCGCCCACCTCGCGCAGCCGGCCGACGACGGACTCCTTGAAGCCGAGGCGCTCCTCGCTCACGCCGTTCAGCTCGAAGCCGACCCCGGCGTCGGTCACCATCGCCCGCACCATCGAGTCGTCGTGGATGATCGTGACGTGGGCCTCGGTGACGCCTGCGTGGCGCCGGACGTTCTCGAGGCACTCGGCGAGGGCGAGCAAGAAAGCGTCGAGCACGTGGGTGGGCAGGAGCACCTGGCCGGTGCCGTGCCAGCTGACCTCGAGGCCCATGCGGCCGAAGCGCTGCTTGACCGACTCGAGGGTCTGGCCGAGCGGCGACTCCTCGACGGTCTCGAGGCTGTACTCGCCCGACGCCTGCGGCTGGGGCGTGCCGCCGAGGCGCAGGTGGCGGAGCAGACGGGCGTCCTCGGCCGCCTGGTCCTGCAGGGCCTGGGCCGTGACGCCGACGCCCGAGTGGGCGAGGAGCGTCAGGGTCGCGAGCACGGTGTCGTGCAGGAGGCGCGCCCCCTGTCGGCGCTGCGCCTCGGTCTCGCTCGCCTGACGCTCGGCCCGGTGCGCGTTGCCGATGCTGTAGATGCGACGGGCCGCCAGCGGCACGGCCCGGCCGAGCCAGACGCCGACCACGAAGACGAGCACCCAGCCGAGCACGACGGCGGCCACGGGGAAGGTCAGCAGCGAGCCCGTGGCGAGCGAGACGCAGACCACGGAGACGACGAACGCGACGGCGGCGGTGACGACGCGGATGCGGCTCGTCGACAGGACGAAGGCGAACGAGGCGTTCGCGCCGCCGGCGAGCGGGATGACGGCGGTCGCGACGGCGGCGTCGGCAGGACCCCCGGAGGGCAGGAGAGCGACGACGGTCGCGGCGAGGCCGGCGGCCATCCCGCCGAGCACCGCCCAGCGCGAGCCGCTCCGGCCGACGACGACGAGGGCGGCCACCATGGCGGCGAGGAGCACGACGACCACGGCGAGGTGCGCGGGCTCGGTGACCCCGGGGTACGCGAGCGCCACGAGGGTGACCCCCGCGCAGGCGATCCCCAGCGTGCGGGTGGTGGTGCTCAGCAGCCGATCCCGCTCCTGGGCGAAGATGTCCATGGTGATCCAACGTGTACGGACGAGTGGTACGTGTCTGTCGGGTGACAGCGACGCCCCATGCTTTCACAGGTAGGGGCCAGGAGAAGCCCACGACCGTGCGCGACGCGCCGAGCACTCGCGGATCCCTCGCTTCCGGGACAGCCGCGGAACGGGGGACGCGGGGCGCCCCGGGCGCGTCGCCTCACCCGGCGAGCAGGCGGCGCAGGTGGCGGCCCACGGCCTCGTCCTCGATGAGGAACCCGTCGTGGCCGTACTCGCTCTCGACGACGACGGCCTCGTCGCCGTCGAGGCCGTTCGGCAGGTGCCGGGCGATCAGCTGCTGGTCGCGCACCGGGAACAGCCGGTCGCTGTCGACGCCGAGCACGAGGGTCCGGGCCGTCACGCGGCCGAGCGCCACCTCGACGCCGCCGCGGCCGCGCCCGACGTCGTGCGAGTTCATGGCCCCGAGCAGGGCGACGTAGCTGCCGGCGTCGAACCGGCGGGTGAACTTCGCGCCGTGGAAGTCGAGCCAGCTCTCGACCTGGAACCGCCCGCGCCCGCCGAGCGGCGAGATGTCGCTCTGCCAGGCACGGCCGAACCGGCCCGCGAGCTCCTCGGGCGAGCGGTAGTTGAGCAGCGCCATGCGGCGCGCCAGCGCGAGCCCGCGCCAGGGGCCCTCGCCGTCGGTCGCGTCGTGGTAGTCGCCGCCCGCCCAGGCGGAGTCCATCAGGATCGCCTCGGTCTGCACGGTGTTCAGGGCGATCTGGTCGGCGCTCGTGAGCGCGGGCGCGGCCAGCACGGCCAGGCGCTCGACGCGCTCCGGGTGCGTCACGCCCCACTCGAGGGCGTGCATCCCGCCCATCGAGCCGCCGACGACCGCGGCCCACCGCTCGATGCCGAACTCGTCCGAGAAGGCGGCCTGGGCGGCGACCTGGTCGCGCACGGTGAGGTGGGGGAACCGCGAGCCCCACTCGACGGCGTCGGGCCCGAACGACGCCGGCCCGGTGCTGCCCTGGCAGCCGCCGAGCATGTTGGGGGCGACGACGAACCAGCGGTCAGTGTCGATCGCGAGGCCGGGGCCGACGATGCCGCCCCACCAGCCGGCCGTGCGGTGGCCGGGGCCGGCGCGGCCGACCACGTGGCTGTCCCCGGTGAGGGCGTGCAGCACGAGCACGGCGTTGTCGCGCGCGGGGGAGAGCTCGCCCCACGTCTCGTAGGCCACGCGGACGCGGTCCAGCACCTGTCCGCTCTCGAGGCCGAGCCGGTCGAGGGCGACGAACGAGCGGTCGCCCGGGTCGTCGCCGTCGCGCCAGGCGCCCGTGACGGGGGGGCGGGCCAGCATCGCGAGCCGTCGGCGCTCGCTGACGACGCTCGACGGGACGGTGTCCTCGGGGGTGCTCTGCCAGTCCATGTGCTGCTCATCCTGCCCGGACCGAGGAGGCGCCGTGCCTTTGTTACGGACGCCGCGCCTCCCCGAGGCGGTGTCAGGAGCTGCGGAGCGCCTCCTGCGTGACCGCCCGGGCCGCCGCGAACCCGGCGTCGAGGTCGGCCTTGAGGTCGTCGACGTT
Source organism: Frigoribacterium faeni (assembly GCF_011761235.1). Classification (GTDB taxonomy): domain Bacteria; phylum Actinomycetota; class Actinomycetes; order Actinomycetales; family Microbacteriaceae; genus Frigoribacterium; species Frigoribacterium faeni_A. The sequence goes on along the minus strand of NZ_JAAOYW010000001.1, from coordinate 541,639 downwards.
CTCGAGGCCCACCGACAGCCGCACGAGCCCGGGCGTCACGCCCGTCGTGAGCTGCTGCTCGGGGGTGAGCTGCGAGTGCGTCGTCGAGGCCGGGTGGATGACGAGGCTGCGCACGTCGCCGATGTTCGCGAGGTGGCTGAACAGGCGGAGCCCGTCGACGAGGGCACGGCCGGCGTCGACGCCGCCCTTGAGCTCGAACGAGAGCACCGCCCCGACGCCCCGCGGCGCGTACTTGTTCGCCGCCGCGTACCAGGGGCTCGTCGGCAGGCCCGCGTACCAGACGGTCGCGACGTCGTCCCGGGCGTCGAGCCACTCGGCGATCTCCTGGGCGTTCTGCACGTGCCGCTCGATCCGCAGGCTGAGGGTCTCGATGCCCTGGATCAGCGAGAAGGCGCTGTCGGCGCTGTTCGACGCCCCGAGGTCGCGCAGCAGCTGCACCCGCGCCTTGATCACGTACGCGAGCGCGTCGCCCACGGCCTCGGTGTAGACGGCTCCGTGGTACGACGGGTCGGGCTGCGTCAGGCCGGGGAACCGCTCGGCGTGCTCGCTCCACGCGAACCGACCGCCGTCGACGATGAACCCGCCGATGACCGTGCCGTGCCCGCCGAGGAACTTCGTCGCCGAGTGCACCACGACGTCGGCGCCGTGCTCGAGCGGCCGGATCAGGTACGGCGTCGCGATGGTGTTGTCGACGATCAGGGGCACGCCCTCGGCGTGGGCGACCGCCGACACCTTCTCGATGTCGAGCACGTTGATCTTCGGGTTGCCGATGGTCTCGGCGAAGAAGAGCCTGGTGTTCGGCCTGACCGCGCGCCGCCACTCGTCGGCGTCGTCCTGGTCCTCGACGAAGGTGGTCTCGATGCCGAGCTTCGCGAGCGTGTAGCGGAACAGGTTGTAGGTGCCGCCGTAGATCGACGACGACGACACGACGTGGTCGCCCGCCTGGGCGACGTTGAGCACCGCGAAGGTCGTGGCCGCCTGGCCCGACGAGACGAGCAGCGCGCCGACCCCGCCCTCGAGGGCGGCGATGCGCTGCTCGACGACGTCGTGCGTCGGGTTCATGATGCGCGAGTAGATGTTGCCGTTCTCGGCGAGCGCGAAGAGGTCCTGCGCGTGCTGCGAGTCGCGGAACACGTACGACGTCGTCTTGTAGATCGGCGTCGCCCGGGCGTGGGTCGTCGGGTCGGGGCGCGCCCCGGCGTGGATCTGCTGGGTCTCGAACTTCCAGTCGGGCGTCTCGTCGCTCACGGTGTGCTCCTCGTCCGGGTCGGGGGTGGTGCGGCTGCGGGCCACGGTACGGAGGGCGGGGGCAGGTGTCCACGGGCACGGACTCGCGGCGTAACGGGCCCGCGCCCCGCGCCGCGCTAGCGTGGGCGACGGCCGCCCAGGAGGGGCGCCACGGCGACACCGACGACGGAAGAAGGCAGCACATGGCGAAGCGCGCACTGGTCACGGGAGCGAGCTCGGGCATCGGGGCGGCGACGGTCCGCCTGTTCCGCGACCACGGCTGGGACGTGCTGGCGGTCGCCCGGCGCGAGGACCGCCTCCGGGCGCTCGCCGCCGAGACGGGGGCGAGCTGGTTCCGGGCCGACCTGACGAGCGACGACGACGTGGCCGCCCTGCGCGCGCACGTCGACGAGACCGGCCCCCTGCACGTGCTGGTCAACAACGCCGGCGGCGCGTTCGGGCTCGACTCGGTCGAGTCGGGCTCGGTCGACGACTGGCGCCGCATGTTCGAGGTCAACGTGCTCGGCACGAAGCGCGCCGTGTCGGCGCTGCTGCCCGCGCTGCGCCGGGGAGCCGAGGAGGCGGGCGGCGCGGACGTCGTGACCGTCACCTCCATCGCCGGCCACGTCGCGTACGAGGGCGGCGGCGGCTACAACGCCGCCAAGTTCGCCGAGCACGCGCTCGTGGCCGTGCTGCGGCTCGAGCTCGCGGGGGAGCCGATCCGCGTCGTGGAGATCGCCCCGGGCATGGTGCACACGGAGGAGTTCTCGCTCGTGCGCTTCGGCGGCGACCGGGAGCGGGCCGACGCCGTCTACTCGGCCGTCGAGGCCCCGCTCGTCGCCGACGACGTGGCCGAGGCGATCGTGCACTCCGTCGAGCTGCCCGCCCACGTCAACCTCGACCTCGTGACCATCAAGCCGGTGGCGCAGGCCGCCCCGCACAAGGTCGCGAAGGGGCCGCTGCGGGTCAGCCGCGGCTGAGGCCGGAGGCGTCGCCGGGGGCCCGGCGGGGCTCGGGGCGGGGTTCGGAGCCGGACTCGGACTCGTGCCCGGGGGAGCGCAGCAGCGCGGCGAGGTCGTCCTCGACGAGCCCGCGGATGCGCTCCTCGCGGCCGTCGTCGTAGTCGGGCGCCGGCGAGGCCGCCCAGCCGAGGCGGTCGACCACGGTGCTGCCGACGTCGTCCCAGGCGCGCGACCGGGCCGCCTCGACGACGCCGCCGACGAACGCGTCGTCCTCGCGCCTCCTCGTCAGCTCGGCCGCGAGCGCCTTCGCGGTCGCCTCGCGCAGCTTGAGCGCCCCGGCGTCGTCGGTGCGGTAGTCGAACTGGTGCCGGGACTGCCCGTACGACCGCCCCGTCTGGCGACGCAGGCGACGCACGCGGGCGGCCCCGGCGAGCTGCTGCTCGGCGAGGCGGGCCATGTCGTCGCGGACGACCTGCGTGGCGACGTCGACGTCGAAGGGCAGCGCCTCCTGCAGCGCTCGCCGGATGACGTGGTTCGTCGCCGAGACGACGAGGGCCGAACGGACGATCAGGAGCCCCTCGTCGACGGACCGCTCGAGGGCGCTCCGCTCGGCGCGGCGACGGCGTCCTGGGCCGTGGGGCACGATCGGCCTCCTGGTGTGACTGCGCCGAGAGCGACGGACGACGGGGTGGACGCGCACCAGGCTAGCCACTCGCGCGGGAGGCTGTGACCGCGCACCGGGGCTCTGTCTACGGTGGCGTCATGACCGCCTCCTCGTCGCCCGTCGGCGCCGCCCGGCCGGCCGACGCCTCCCCGGTGTCCGCCGCCGCGCCTCCTCTGCTGCGCCGCCCCTTCGTGCGTCAGCACTGGGGCGGCCTCGCGTTCGCCCACTGGCGCGTCGAGCCCGAGCGCGTCGCGCCGCTGCTGCCGCCCGGCACCCGGCCCGACGTGCACGACGGGGCGACCTGGGTGGGGCTGATCCCGTTCCGGCTCTCGGGCAGCGCGTTCGGTCCGCTGCCCGCCGTGCCGTGGGCCGGGTCGTTCCTCGAGACGAACGTGCGGCTGTACTCGGTCGACGACCTCGGGCGCCGGGGGGTCGTGTTCCGCACCCTCGAGGCGCAGAAGCTGCTGCCCGTCATGGCGGCCCGGGCAGGACTCGCGCTGCCCTACCGCTGGGCGACGATGACCCGTGAGGAGCGAGGAGGCGTCGTCGAGTACGCCTCCCGCCGCCACGGCCCCGGGCCACGCCCGTCGAGCCGGCTCGCCGTGCGCCCGCTCGCCGACGAGGTGGTCGGCGACCCCCTCGCGGACTTCCTCACCGCGCGGTGGGGCATGCACGTCGAGCGGGGCGGGCGCACCCGCTTCTGGCCGAACGAGCACCCGTCGTGGCCGCTGCGACGGGCCGAGCTGGTCGACCTCGACGACGAGCTCGTCGCCGACTCGGGCCTGCCCGGCGTGACGGACCGGGCGCCGGACTCGCTGCTGTGGTCGGACGGGGTCGACACGGTGTTCGCGCCTCCTGGCGGGCGGTGGGAGGCGCCGGGGAGCTGAGAGGGCGGTCGTCGGCCGGGTCGCGTGCGGGGCGGGGCCGGTGCTGCTGTCGTCCGCCTCGCTCGGTGTCGACGTCGCAGCTCGAGCGGCTGGTGGCCGATCGCCGTCTACGGGAAAGTTGTAGTTGGTCCTGAGACCCGTCGGGTCCGCGCGGCCGTATCTCGGGCGTCGGCCGCGTCGCCGCTAGGGTCAGGACATGGACGAGGCCGACCGCGAACTCCTCCGACGGGCCGAGGCCGAGGTGGCAGCGCTGCCCTACCGCGACCCTCTCGCCGACCCCGCTCCCCGCCCCGCCGCCGAGTCCGAGCCGACTGGCCGGGCTCGGCTGCTCGCTCCGCTGACCCTCGTCGTCTGCTTCGTCACGGCCTGCGCCGAGGGCTCGTGGCTCTGGTTCTCGGCCGCCGACTGGACCTCGGTGTCGTGGTTCGCCGTGCCGTTCCTCCTGGTCTGCTCGATCGTGCTCGCCGTCGTCGCCGGGGCCCTGGGCGGCCGCGCAGGCCGGTGGGCCGGCGTCTGCGGCGGCATCGCCGTCGTGCCGCCCATGTGCTTCGTGGTGTCGCTGCCCCTCGCGCTCTTCGCGTAGGCCGACGTGGCTCGAGCCGGGAACGAGCGCCGTGGCCGCCCGGCTCGTCCCCGACGCGAGCACGAGTCGCCTCGCCGTGGTGCCTGCGTGCTGGGGCCCTGTCCCGTGCACGTCACGGGCTGGATCGCGTGGCGGATCAGATCAGGCACGCTCGTGCAGGTTCCAGGCGATGCTCCGGAGTGAAGCGTCGAGTGCCCTGCCTACCGTGTCGTCGGTCATGTGGCGCTCGTCGACTTGTTCCATGACCGCCGGGTCGCGGTCGGTCGCATGCCGGACAGCCGACGAGACGACCCCGAGGTCGACCCCGGAGACTCGGAACAGGGCCTCGTCCTGTCGCGGTGCACCGCCGCCGGTGTCCTCTCGGGCCCAGGCCGCCCAGTCGATGCGTCGTGCACGGACCGCAGGCAGAGACAGTGGAGTCGCACTCTCCTCCTCCCCGAAGATGCCTCGCCGGAGGAGGCGGAGGTCGTCGGCCCAGGACAGCGCTGCATCGACGTCGAGCGGCATGTGGTCGGTGAACTCTCGACGGTCCATGCCTGCGACCACGTCGCGCAGGGACAGCTCCATCAGGAGGAGGTCCTGAGCCGACAAGGCGACGACGATCTCGCGGTCCTCGTTCAGCGGCTCTCCGGCCTGCTCGTCGGCATCGTCGGCGAGCAGCATCAGGAGAGCTTCGTCGGGGCTGAGCACGTGCACGATCTCACCCTTGCACCTGGTCGGTCTCATGACCGGTCAGCCGAGAGGTCAATCTATGCTGACGACGTGTCTGCTGCCGAGGTCGTCCAGCTCCTTCGAGAACGACGTGTCGTCCTCGAAGGAGGCCTGTCCGAGGCAGAGCTGGCTCGGGCTGAACGTCGACATGGCGTCCGGTTCGCCCGAGACCACCGGGAGCTGCTGGCCCTCGCGCTCCCCGTGGGTGATGGCTGGTACGACTGGCGGGCGAGAGCGGACAAGGGCGTCCGCAGAGCGGTTCGTTGGCCTCTCGAGGGCGTCCTGTTCGACGTCGAGAACGACGTCTTCTGGCCTCGGTCGTGGGGCGGGCGCCCAGGCTCCGCCGCGGCGCGCCTGGACATCGTCGAGCGTCAGGTCGGCACCTGGCCGCAGCTCGTCCCGCTGTACGGCCACCGCTATCTGCCGGCAGCGCCCTTCGGTCCAGGGGCCCCGGTCTTCTCCGTCCACCAGACGGACGTCGTCATCTACGGCATCGATCTGCTCGACTACGTGGCCCGCGAGTTCGGAACCACCCGGTCGATCCCCGCTCCCGACCTCGAGACGGACGGGTTGGCGCCGTGGTCGCTCTTGGCCTTCCAGGAGGAAGTCCCGTGAGGCCGGAGACCGGCCGACCGAGCGTCCCATCTCCTTCCATCGGCTGCTGCCACGCCCGGCGGTGGGCGGACGAACGACGACCTGACCGTCTGCCAGAGTGCTGGCATGCTCTCTCCGCAGTCGCTGTCCGAGAACGATCGACGACTCGTCGCAGCGTGGGCTGCTGACTGCGCTGAGAGGGTCCTGCTCCTCTTCGAGGCGGAAGTTCCCGATGACGACCGACCACGGGACGGCATCGTCCGGGCGAGAGCCTTCTCGCGAGGCGAGCTGGATGCGGCAGGAGAGATCCGGCGCCGCTTCGTCGCGGGACGGGCAGCAGGATCGGCGACGTCCCCGGCGGCGAGGGCCGCCGCGTGGTCCGCGGGACAGGCGTCTGGTGTCGCGCACATGGGCGCGCACGCTCTGGGCGCAGCCGCCTACGCGGCGAGAGCGGCCGAGTCGGCGTCGCCGGGGCGAGGCGAGACCGAGGTCCGGTGGCAGGTGCAGCACATGAGCAGCTCAGTACGAGCCGCCCTTCGATCCCTGCCCCTTCTCGGCGAGGACCCGTCGGGCCCTCTCGGTTCCGGGCTCTTGGCATCTGGCGTGCTGGGAGACACGATCCGCGCTCTGCAAGCCGCGCTCGGGAGCACTGAGCTGGACTGAGCTCCGACCGGAGCCTCGTCCTGCGCGTCCGGCTGGGGGACCGGTCAGCCGTCGGAGTTGCGCCTGTCTCGCGCCCAGACCTGTCGGCGCAGGATCACGCCGGACGCCACGTTCGAGACGCCGGCGATGATGATGCACCACTCAGCGGCACTCGAGGAAGCAGGCACACCGGCGAGATCGCGAGACGTGATCAGGAGCACGACGCCACCGACGACGACGAATGCGCCGACGATGGCGAGCAGGGTGCCGAGGGACGTCGCGGTCATGACTGCACAGTAGCTCCGGGCCCCGTGTCCATGTGCCCGACGGCCGATCCGGCCGTGGGTCCCACAGAGCTGGGCAGAGCCTGCGGTGGTCGATGTCGGTAGGAAGGACCCATGGACTTCGACGCTGCTGCCCAGCCACCCGTAGGCACGCCGTGGCACGAGGCGACCTTCGGTGCCTCCTTCGTCAGGTTCTGGCGTGGCTACGCCGTCTTCCGAGGGCGGGCAGCCCGGGCTGAGTTCTGGTTCTGGGCACTGTGGTGGTTCCTCATCAGCCTCCTGGTCAACATCGCTTTCGGGGCAGGTGTGCTGACGTCGTTCACGGACCCGTCCGGCCCCGCCGCACCGCCGCCTCAGGTCGAGCAGGCCCTCGAAGCCTTCGACCCGTTCCCGGTGTGGGGCTATCTCCTCTCAGCTCTGCCTCCCGTGGCGCAGATCGCCCTGGGCGTCGTCGCGGTCCTGTCGCTCGCGTCGCTCATGCCGTGGATCGCGATCACCGTCCGACGCCTGCACGACACGGGCAGATCGGGGTGGTGGGCGCTCCTGGCCGCCGTGCCTCTGGGCAACGCCGTGCTGGCGATCCTTCTCGTCTTGCCCTCGGTGACCGAGAGCACAGGCGGACCGATGGCCCACCCGTCGGTGCGATAGGCGATCGTCGTCTGACTCGTCGGCGTCGAGCACCTGCCCGGGCAGCCCGGACCTTTCGTGACCGAAGGACGAACCGGCAGGCATCACCCCCTTCCGGTAAGAGGAAGCGGACGATCGCTGCCTCCTGCCGCGCACTCCGCAAGGTTCATCGACGTCTCATCGGAACGGCAAAGGGAGCGCAAAGGAGCTCCCTGCAGGGTGTGACCAGAGCACGAGCTCCACACCTCGAGAGGACATCATGAGCCGCATCCCCGAACCCGAGACCACCCCCGACGGGCCCGCCTACGAGGGGCGCCTGCTCGACCGCGCCGACGAGGAGGTGGTCGACCAGGGAGTCTCGTTCGACGTCCGGACTCTCCTCTCTCGTCGCACGGTGCTCGGTCTGATCGGTATCGGGGCGGGCTCACTGGCCTTGGCTGCCTGCACCACCGCGACCGGCGCCTCCTCGGGCACCGCCACGTCGGGGACGGATCCCGCCACGACGGCAACGGGGGAGATCCCGGACGAGACCGCCGGCCCCTATCCCGGTGACGGCTCGAACGGGGTCGACGTCCTCGAGCAGTCCGGCATCGTCCGCAGCGACATCCGGTCGAGCATCGGCGGGGGCGCGACGGCGGAGGGCGTGCCCATGGCCCTGCAGCTGACCATCCTCGACACGGCCGGCGACGACGCGCCCTTCCAGGGCGTCGCCGTGTACGTGTGGCACTGCGACGCCGCCGGGGGATATTCGATGTACTCCGACGGCATCGAGGACGAGACCTACCTCCGGGGCGTCCAGGTCGCCGACGCGACGGGCGTCGTCGGCTTCACCTCGATCTTCCCCGCCTGCTACAGCGGCCGGTGGCCTCACATCCACTTCGAGGTCTACCCCGACGTCGCCTCGATCACCGACTCCACGAACGCCGTCGCGACATCGCAGGTCGCCCTGCCCGAGGACGTCAGCCGCATCGTCTACGCCCTCGACGCCTACGACGGATCGACCTCGAACCTCGACCAGGTGAGCCTCGACAGCGACAACGTCTTCAGCGACGACAGCGGTGCCCTGCAGCTCGCCACCGTCACCGGGGACGCGACCTCGGGGTACCAGGTGTCCCTCACCGTCCGCGTCGACACGAGCACGACGCCGTCGGCCGGTGCCGCGCCCTCCGGCGGCGGCGGCACTCCGCCCGGGGGCGGCGCCGGGGGCACGCCCCCCACCGCACCCTGACCTGGCCCTCAGCACACCACCCACCAGAAAGAAGAACCCCATGGGACTCCTCCAGAACCTCACCGGCTGGCACGCCCTCGTCATCCTGGCCGTCGTCCTGCTCCTGTTCGGCGCCGCGAAGCTGCCGGACCTGGCACGGAGCATCGGCCAGTCCATGAAGATCGTCAAGGCCGAGCTCAAGGACGACCAGCCCGTCGCGGGAGAACCGCATGTCGTCGCGGCACGTGACCCACAGTCCTAGAGCGGACGCGGCCGCAGGGTCGATGCCCGCAGCCGCCCACCTGCTCGAACTCCGATCGCGGCTGGTCCGCGCCGGTCTCGCGGTCGTCGTCGGCGTCGTCGTCGGGTGGTTCCTCTCCGGCACGGTCCTCGACCTGGTCCGAGCGCCGATCGAGGCGCTCGCGACCTCTCGTGAAGCGACGTTGAACTACGCCAGCGTCAGCAGCGCGTTCGACCTGAGGCTCCGCATCGCCCTCTACTGCGGGGTCGCCCTCGCCGGGCCCGTCGTGCTCTGGCAGGCACTCGCCTTCGCCCTGCCGGGACTGACCCGCACGGAGCGACGGTGGGTCGTCGGCTTCACCGTCACGGCGGTGCCTCTCTTCGCCGCAGGATGCGCTGCCGGGTCGTCCGTCTTCCCGCACATCGTCTCGGTGCTCGCGGGCTTCGCACCCGTCGAGGACAGCACCGTCCTCGACGCCGCCTACTACGTCGACTTCGTCGTCAAGCTCGTGCTCGTCTCAGGCGTGGCGTTCGTCTCGCCCGTCTTCGTGGTGCTGCTCAACGTGATCGGCGTCCTGTCCGGACGCACGATCGTGCGGAGCTGGCGGGTCGTCATCGTCGCGGTCGTCGTCTTCTCTGCCGTCGCGACCCCGTCGGCCGACGTCGCCTCGATGTTCCTGCTCGCGGTGCCCCTGTGCCTGCTCTTCGCCTGCGCAGCCGGTGTCGCCCTCGTCCACGACCGTGCCGCCGCCCGGCGAGCCGCCGCCACGACCCGTGCGCCCGCCCCGACCCGTGCCGACGACACGCGCAGCGTCGTGGGCGGCTGACCTGGCCTGACCCCCCCGAACCCACCCTCGTCAAGGAGCGCCCCCGTGATCGGACTCACCGCAGACAAACTGCTGCTCATCGCCGTGCTCGTCGCGATCCTCTTCGGCCCCGAGCGGCTGCCCCACCTCGCCGAGCGCCTCGGCAGCACCGTTCGGGCGTTCCGTCATCACCTGACGAGCACCGAACAGCGCATGCGTGATGAACTCGGCGTCGACATCGACGTGGACGACTGGAAGAAGCTCGACCCGCGCCGGTACGATCCCCGGGCCATCATCGGACGCGCCCTCGCCCCTGACGCGGTCTCCGCGACCACGACCATGGCCGGCGACCACGCAGCGGAGGCCGTCGTCGACGACCGCTCCCTTCGGACAGAGCGCGTCCCCACGAAGAGCGCCGCGAGTCCACAGCGAGACACGTCCACGGCCGAGCCCAGGCCGGTGTTCCGTCGACGCTCGGACGGGCACCTGGAACTCGTGTCGTCATCACCGGCAGCTGAGGAGGCGGAGACCGAGATCGCGGTCCCGGTCGCGTCCTGAGCGACGCGTCTCCAGGCGAGCACGGTCGGCCCCTGCGACGGTCTGACGCGTCCACGGCTCCCGGCAGAGGAGATCACGTCGATCACGTCATCCGCGCCGGCCATCGACCAGCCCGCCGCCGTGCGCGCCGGCTGACGAGGAGGCGCAGGTCGACGGGGCGGGGCCGTCCAGCGCGGCAGAGACGGCGACCTGACGGATGATGGGTCCGTGAATCGCACCGATCGTCTCTACGGCATCGTGGAGGAGCTGAGGGCTGTCGCGCCGCGACCGCGGAGTGCGCGACGCCTCGCAGAGCGGTTCGAGGTGTCGGTGCGGACCATCGAGCGCGACCTCGCCGCGTTGCAGCAGTCGGGGCTGCCGATCTGGGCGGAACCCGGCCGGACGGGTGGGTACGTCATCGACGCGTCGGCGTCGCTCGGACCGGCCGGCTTCACGCTGGACGAGGCGCTCGCCGTCCTCATCGGGCTCGGGAGCCTCCGGAGCGGACCGTTCCGGCTGTCTGCCCGGACCGCTGCCCGCAAGATGCTCGCGGTGATGCCCGACGGGGACGCTGCGCGTGCCGTCGGGCTGGCCTCCCGCGTGCACTTCCTGGAGAGCGAGGACGACGCGGTCGTGCCGGTCGAGTTCGCGGCGGCCCTCCGCGGGGATCGCGTGGTGCGGCTGCGCTACGCGGCCGCCGGCGGTGCGGAGACCACCCGGGACGTGGAGCCCCTGGGGTCGATCGGGAAGGACGGGCAGTGGTACCTGATCGCCTGGTGCCGACTGCGCGACGGGGTGCGGGCGTTCCGGGGAGACCGGATGCTCTCGGTCGAGGTGACCGACGAACGGCCCCCGCGGCGCACTCTCCGATCGGAGGACCTCGCGATCCCCTACGGACGGCTGCGGCCGGTCATCGACGACTGAGCCGTTGCGGCCGACCTGCGGAAACACCGACAGGACGGTGTCGCGACGACCCGAGAAGCTGGCGCTCTCCACTCGCCGACGTCACCGAAGGAACCCCCATGTCGTTAACCTCCATCCGCATCGTCACCGACGACCTCGAGGGTCTCGTCGCCTTCTACGAACGGGTCACCGGTCGACAGGCCGAGCGTCCCGCGCCGGTCTTCGCCCAGTTCAGCGGCCCGGGCGGGACCCTCGCGATCGCCGATTCCGCCACCGTCGCGATGCTCGACGGAGCTCTGCGGCCCGCGACGAACCGATCCGTGGTGATCGAGTTCGAGGTCGCCGACGTCGACGGCGACGTCGACCGGCTCCGCCTCGGGGCAGGGTACGTGCTCCTCGAACCGACGACGATGCCGTGGGGCAACCGGTCCGCGCTGGTCCGCGACCCCGACGGGAACGTCGTCAACCTCTTCAGCAAGCCCGTCACGACGTGAGCTGACGACACCGGCGGCACCGCCGCCCGGCGGCCGTCACTCGCAGGGCGGCCGACGGGCGTCGCCGAGCGCGCCGCGGGCCGGTACGGTTGCGGGATGGTCTCCTCACCCGACGCCCCGTCCGACCTCGACCCCTCGTCGGCCACCGGGACGGGCGTGGCTCTGGAGGACGACGTGGCGGGCGATCCCGACGCCGCGGCCCCCGCCTCCTCGTCCGACCGTGAGGTGCTCGGCTGGCTCGAGTTCGGCGAGGCTGCACGCCACCTCGCCCGCGACGTGGTCGCGGCCGACTTCGCGCCCGACGTCATCGTCGCCGTCGCCCGGGGCGGCCTCGTGCTCGCCGGCGCCATCTCGTACGCGCTGGACACCAAGATGTGCGGCTCGATCAACGTCGAGTTCTACACCGGCGTCGACGAGCGCCTGCCCGAGCCCGTCCTGCTGCCGCCGACCCTCGACGCCCCGGCGCTCGCCGGCAAGCGCGTGCTCGTCGTCGACGACGTCTCCGACTCGGGCCGCACCCTCGCGCTCGTCCGCGACCTGCTCGCCGAGGTCGCCTCCGAGGTCCGCACGGTGTGCCTCTACACGAAGCCGCAGACGATCCTCGAGCCCGACTTCACCTGGAAGCGCACCGACCAGTGGATCACGTTCCCGTGGAGCGCCCTGCCTCCCGTGACGCGCGACGCCGGTCAGGGGGACGCGTCGTGAGCATCCACCTGGTGGGCGGCGGCTGGTCGCCCGACGAGCCCGGCCTGTACGACCTCTTCGTCGCCGAGGCCGCCGTGCGCGGCCGCGCGGTCGGCCGTGCCGTGCCCCGCGTCGGCGTGCTCGTGGTCGTCGCCGACGACTCGCCCTCCGAGGAGTGGCGCACGGGCTTCCCCGCGCTGATCGCCGCGGGCGGCCGCTGCGAGGTCGTCACGACCGTCGTCGAGGCCGGCGAGGCGTTCGACACCCGTGTGCTCAGCGACGTCGACGGGCTCGTCGTCGGCGGCGGGCTCACGCCGGCCTACCTGGAGGCGGTGGCTCCGCTGGTCGACCAGGTGCGCCTCCTCGTCAGCGACGGCCTGCCGTACGTCGGCTTCTCCGCCGGTGCCGCCATCGCCGCCGACCGGGCCCTGCTCGGCGGCTGGCTGATCGGCGACGTGCCCGTCTGCCCGCAGGACGCCTCGGAGGACCTCGACGAGGTCGAGCTCGGCGAGGGACTCGGCCTCGTCGACCTCGCCGTCGACGTGCACGCGGCCCAGTGGGGCACCCTCACCCGCCTCGTCGCGGCCACCGAGGCCGGGATGGTCCGCGGAGGCGTCGCCATCGACGAGCACACCGCGCTCGTCGTCGGGGAGGGCGCGCTGACCGTGCTCGGCCGCGGCAGCGTCTGGCGCGTCGAGCCGCAGGTCGACGAGCAGGGCGACGTCGTCGGCGTCTCGGTCGGCTCGCTGGGCGCGGAGTGAACGCGCGCCCGCTGTCCGAGCTGGTGCACCCGAGCTGGGCCGAGGCCCTCGAGCCCGTCGCGCCGCTCGTCGCCGACATGGGCGAGTACCTCCGCGCCGAGGTCCGGGCCGGTCGCGGCTACCTGCCGGCCGGCGACGCCGTGCTGCGCGTGTTCACGACGCCGCTCGACGAGGTGAAGGTGCTCGTCGTCGGACAGGACCCGTACCCGACGCCGGGGCACCCGATCGGGCTGTCGTTCGCCACCGCGCCCGACGTGCGCCCCGTGCCGCGCAGCCTCGCCAACATCTACCGCGAGCTACACGACGACCTCGGCCACCCTCCCGTCGCCCACGGCGACCTCACGTCGTGGCAGCGGAACGGCGTCATGCTGCTCAACCGCGTGCTGACGGTGCGTCCCGGAGAAGCGGGATCGCACCGCGGCAAGGGCTGGGAGCCCGTGACGCAACGCGCGGTCGAGGTGCTCGCCGCCCGCGGCGGACCGCTCGTCGGGCTGCTGTGGGGACGCGACGCGGCCTCCCTCGCGCCCCTCCTCGGCGACGTCCCGACCGTGCAGTCGGCGCACCCGAGCCCGCTGTCGGCGTCGCGCGGCTTCTTCGGCTCGAAGCCGTTCAGCCGCGTCGACGAGCTGCTCGTGCAGCAGGGCGGCACGCCCGTCGACTGGCGCCTGCCCGACCAGCCCTGAGTCGGCGCGACCCGCACGTCGTCGTTCAGGAACTCGCGCCCGTCGGGTCCTGAGTCGTACACGGCTCAGGACCCGCGGTCCTGCGGCCGCACGGATCAGGACTCGTCGTCCTGAACGGAGAGTGCCCTGCCTCGGGGGAATGCGCCGCGCCTCCTCGCCGGGGCGGGCCCGGCCGTGCCAGAGTGGGCCCGTGCTCGAGGAGGAATACCAGCAGAGGCGGCAGCTGCCGCGACGGCTCCGCCCTGCGCCCGTCCCCGAGGCGCCCTTCGCGTTCACCGTCCGGCCCGTCGAGCCCGCCGACCTGCCCTACGTCCGCGAGATCCACGCGCACTACGTCGCGAACTCGAGCGTGACCTTCGACGAGCGGGCGACGACCCTCGCCGAGTGGCGCCGCAAGGTCGCCGTCGGTCAGAAGCTGGGCATGCCGTTCCTCGTCGCCGTCAGCCCGGCCGGCGAGGTGCTCGGCTACGCCCACGCGACGCCCTGGGGCGGCAAGGCCGCGTACCGGTACACGGTCGAGACGTCGATCTTCCTGCGGGCGGCGGCGACCGGTCGCGGGCTGGGCCGAGCCCTGCTGGAGGCGCTGGTCGAGGCCTGCAGGGACGCCGGCATCCGCGAGATGATCGCGGTGATCGCGGACGCGAAGGCCGACGCCTCGATCGCGCTGCACGCCCGGCTGGGCTTCGTCGAGGTCGGCCGCATGGGGCGCGTCGGCTTCAAGTTCGGCCGCTGGCTCGGCACGGTCACGATGCAGAAGTCGCTGAAGAAGCGTCGCCGTCGAGCCTAGGCTCGGGGGCGTGTTCGAACTCCACCACCTCAGCGCCCAGGAGCAGTGGGACTGGCTCCGCCGCGGCGAGGTCACGCCCCGCGAGCTGACCGACCACTACCTCGCCCGCATCGAGCGGCTCGACGGCGGCGACGAGGGAGTCGGCGCGTTCGTCGCCGTGGGCGCCGAGGCGGCCCGCGACCGCGCCGACGAGCTGGGCCGCGGCGGGCGCAGCACCGCGCCGCTGTGGGGCCTGCCCCTCGCCGACAAGGACCTCACCGACCGGGCCGGGCTGCCGACCGGTCTCGGCTCCCGGCTCAGCCGCGGGCGGGTCGCCCAGCAGGACTCCGAGATCTCGGCCGTGCTGACGGAGGCCGGCGCCGTGAGCCTCGGCAAGACGGCGACGCCCGAGTTCGGCCTCACCGGCTACACCGAGCCCCTCGTCGGCCCGGTCACCCGCAACCCGTGGCGGCGCGACCTCGGCGCCGGCGGCTCGAGCGGGGGAGCGGCGGCCGCCGTCGCCGCGGGTCTGCTGCCGTTCGCGCCCGGCTCCGACGGCGGCGGGTCCATCCGGATCCCCGCGGCGATGACCGGGCTCGTCGGGCTGAAGCCGTCACGGGGCCGGGTGCCCGCCCAGTCGGGCATCACGAGCCTGGGCGGGCTCGCGGTCGGCGGGCCGATCGCCCGCAGCGTCGCCGACGCCGCCATGCTGCTCGACGCGATGGTCTCGCCCGACGGCAGGCCGCCCCGCGACCACTTCGCGCTCCGCGCGGCGGCGTCGCCGGACGGTGCGTGGCTCGGCACGGCCGTGCGGGGCGAGGGACGCTTCCAGCTCGGCGTGCTCACGGCCAGCCCGTGGGACGACGCCTACGACGTCCGGGTCGACCCGCGCCTCCTCGGGGTGCTCCGCGACACCGCCGACCAGCTCGCGACCATGGGCCACGGCGTCGAGGAGGCCGCGTTGCCGGGCTCGGACTACCCGACGCTGTTCCGCACCATCTGGCAGGCCGGGGCCGCGGGCATCCCGGCCGAGACCGACGACGACCTCGCCCTGCTCGAGCCGATGACGGCGTGGCTCGTGCGGCGCGGCCGCGAGCTCGGCGCCCGCGAGCTCGGCGCGGCCCTCGCCGGCCTCAGCGCCTTCGAGCAGACCGTCATCGCGGCCTTCGACCGCTTCGACGCCGTGCTCACGCCCTCGCTCGCCCTGCTGCCGCCCGAGCTCGGCTGGCACGACGCCGACGACCCCGAGCGGGCGTTCGAGCAGCAGTGCCTCGTGTCGCCGTTCACGTCGTTCGTCAACGTGGCCGGCCTCCCCGCGATCTCGCTGCCCGTGGCCGAGGTCGACGGGCTCCCCGCCGGCGTGCAGCTGATCGGCCGGCCTGGCCGCGAGGACGTGCTGCTCGCGATCGGCGCCCAGCTCGAACGTCGGCTGCGCTGGCAGCGGCGGCACCCCGACTGCTGGTGAGGCACGCGCGGTCCCGGCCCGGGACCCGCGCTCCGTAACGGCACCGGCCCGGGACCCGGCACCGGCACCGGCCGGGCACGAGCGCCGCGGTCAGTCGAGCGTCGGCACCGAGGCGATGAGCCGCCGCGTGTAGTCGTGCCGCGGCCGCGCCAGCACCTCGGCCGTGACGCCCTGCTCGACGATGCGCCCGCCCTGCAGCACGGCGACGCGGTCGCTGAGGTGCTGCACGAGGCCGACGTCGTGCGACACGATCAGCAGCGACAGCCCGAGGTCGTCGCGCAGCTCGGCGAGCAGGGCGAGCACCTGGGCGCGCACGGTGACGTCGAGCGCGCTCATCGGCTCGTCGCCGACGAGCAGCTCGGGGCCGTGCACGACGGCGCGCGCCAGGGCGACGCGCTGGCGCTGGCCTCCGCTCAGCTCGTGCGGCCAGGCGTCGACGTCGCGTCGGTCGAGGCCGACCCGCTCGAGCACCTCGGCGACCATCCCCGGGTGGTCGCCCGGCAGGTGCAGCAGGCGCAGCGGCTCGGCCACGACGTCGCCGACGCGCATGCGGGGGTCGAGCGAGCTGTACGGGTCCTGCAGGACGACCCCGGTGCGCCGGCGGAACCAGCGGAGGCGCGACGCGCGGTCGGGCCGCACCTCCCGCCCGTCGAACGTCACCGTGCCCGCGGTGGGACGGTCGAGGGCGAGCAGCAGGCGCACCAGGGTCGACTTGCCCGAGCCCGACTCGCCGATCAGGGCGACGCTCTCGCCCCGGCCGACGTCGAGGTCGGCGTCGACGAGGGCGTGCCGCACCGGCCCCGGCTGGAACGGCGACCGTCGGGGGAGCGTGAAGGTGCGCGAGAGCCCGCGCCCGCTGAGCAGGGGCGCGTCGGCGCGGGTGGGGTCGAGGTCGGTCACGGGGCCCTCCAGGTCGTCGCGCGGGTGGCCTCGACGAGGTCGCGCGTCACGGGGTGGACCGGAGAGCCGAGGAGGCGGCCGACCGGCCCGCTCTCGACCACGCGTCCCCGGGACAGCACCGACGCCTCCTCGGCCACCTGGGCGAGCACCGCGAGGTCGTGGGTCACGAAGAGCAACGAGGCCCCGCGCTCGTCGACGAGGCGGCGGAACAGCTCGAGCACCTCGGCCTGGGTCGTGACGTCGAGCGCGGTCGTCGGCTCGTCGGCGAGCAGCACGGCCGGCCGGGCGATCAGGGCCGTGGCGATGACGGCCCGCTGGCGCTGGCCTCCCGACAGCTGGTGAGGCCACGAGCCGGCGACCGACTCGTCGAGCCCGACCTCGGCCAGCGCCTCGACGGCGCGTCGACGCGCCTCGGACCGGCTCACGCGCCCGTGCAGGCGCAGCGGCTCGGCGACCTGGCGTCCGATGGTCATGACCGGGTCGAGGGCGCTGCGGGGATCCTGGAACACGGCCGCGATCGTCGCGCCGCGCAGCGGGGCCAGCTGGCGATCGGACAGCCCCACGAGCTCACGGCCGTCGAGCCGGATGCTGCCCGTCACGACGGCCTGGGGCGGCAGCAGCCCGAGCACGGCGAGCGTCGTCATCGACTTGCCGGAGCCCGACTCGCCGATGAGCCCGAGGCGGGCGCCGTCGGCGAGGTGCAGCGAGAGGCCGTCGACGACGCGGCGGCCGCCGATCGTGACGGTGAGGTCGTCGACGTCGAGGGTCACGAGGTCACTCCGGGCGCGGGGTCGACGGCGGCGACCGGTCCGGCAGCGGCCGCGGGCCCGGTCTCGGCCACGCGGCCGCTCGGCCGCAGCCTCGGGTCGGCCGCGTCGCGCACGGCGTCGCCGAGCAGGTTGAGGGCGAGGACGGTGAGGGTGATGGCGAGGCCCGGCCAGACGATCGTCCACGGGTGCACGCCGAGGAACTTCTGCAGGTCGGCGAGGAGGCGCCCCCACGACGCGGTCTCGGCCGACGCCCCGTAGCCGAGGAACGACAGCCCCGCCTCGGCGAGGATCGACGTCGCCATCGCGAGCGACAGCTGGACGACGAAGACCGGGGCGATGTTCGGCAGCACGTGCCGCAGCAGCACCTGGGCCGTGCCGGCGCCCGAGGCGCGGGCGGCCGTGACGTAGTCCTCGCGGGCCACGCGGCGGATCTCGCTGCGCGACACCCGGGCAATCGTCACCCCGTAGCCGAGGCCGGAGGCGACGACCACGACGCCGAGCGACCCGCCGAACGCCGCGGCGAGGGCCATCGCGACGAGGATCGTCGGGAACGCCACCAGCACGTCGATGAGCACGGCGACCGACTCGCGCACGGCCCGGGCCGTCAGCGACCCGAGGGCGGCGAGACCGAGCCCGACGACCAGGGCGAGCGCCCCCGAGCAGACCGCGACGAGCACGGTCGTGCCGCTCGCGGCCATCACGTAGCTCGCGATGTCGCGACCGACCGCGTCGGTGCCGAAGAGGTGCGAGCCCGAGGGAGGCAGCCAGGCCGAGTAGGGATCCGTGCGGAACGGGTCGGCGGGCGTCCAGACCCGGCTGACCGCGGCGGCGAGGGCCACGAGGGCGAGCCACGCGACGGCCGCGGCGCCCTGGGGTCGACGCAGCAGGGCACGCACGAACGACCCGCGCCTCATCGCTCCACCTCGCGCAGCCGGGGGTCGAGCCGCCGGTGCAGCACGTCGACGAGCAGCCCGACGAACAGCACGATCGCCGTGAGGGCCATGAGCTCGCCCTGCACCTTGGTCAGGTCGCGCCGGCCGACGTCGGTGACGAGCATGCGGCCGAGCCCGGGCAGGGTGAACAGCTGCTCGACGACGACCGCGCCGACGACGAGGCCCACGACCTGCAGGCCGAGGACGCTCACGACGCTGAGCGCGACGTTGGGCAGTCCGTGGCGCAGCAGCGCACGGTCGAGGGTCGTCCCCTTGGCCGCGGCGGCGCGGACGTAGTCCTGGTCGAGGGCGGAGAGCGTGGCCGAGCGGGTGAACCGCAGCAGCACGGCTCCCTCGATGACGCCGATGGTGAGCGCCGGGAGCACGAGCGAGCGAAGGGCGCGTCCGGGCTCCTGCCAGCCGTCGAGCGGCCAGCCCTGGGTCGGCAGCCAGCCGAGCGTGACGGCGAAGAGGGCGATGAGCAGCATGCCGAGCCAGACCGCGGGCACGGCCGCGAGCACCTGCGCCCCGATGCCGACGACGAGGCCGGACGGGCGCCGCTGGCGGGCTGCCGCCCAGACGCCCGCCGGGACCCCGATCAGCAGCCCGAAGACCAGCGAGAGTCCTGCCAGCGGCAGGGTCACGCCGAGCTTCTCGGCGATCTCGCCGGCGACGGGCGTGCCGGTGACGAGCGACTCCCCGAGATCGAGGCGCAGCAGCCCGCCGGCCCAGTCGAGGTACTGGGCAGCGACCGGGCGGTCGAGGCCGAGCTGCTCGCGGAGCGCCGCCACCTGGGCCGGCGAGCCCGTCGTGCCGGCGATGGCCTGCGCCACGTCACCGGGCAGGAGGCGCAGGGTCGCGAAGACCAGCACGCTCGCGACGACCAGCCCCAGGGCGAAGAGGGCCGTCCGTCCGAGCAGGAACCTCGTCACTCCGAGACGGCCAGCTCGGACAGGTCGAGGCGGGTGCTGGTCGACGAGGTCGGGAACCCGGTCACCCCGTCGCGGACGGCGGTCAGCGTCGTGGCCGTGTACAGCCACTCGGCCGGGGCGTCCTCCGACACGATGCGGGCCGCCTCGGCGAGCTTCTCGGCCGCGACCTCGGGGTCGGTCGCGGCGAGCGACTCGGCGTAGAGCTGCTGCACCGGCGCGGAGTCGTAGCCCCAGTAGTACGTCGGGTCGGCCCAGTTCGAGAAGTCGTGCGTCTCGGCGTGGTTCACCATGCTCAGCTGGAAGTCGCGCGTGCCGCCGTCGGCGGGCGGTGCCAGCACGTCGTTGAGCCACGTGGTGAAGTCGACCTGCTGCACGCTCAGGGTCACCCCGACGTCCGCGAGCTGGGTGGTGAGCACGTCGCCGATGGCCGCGGGGTAGAAGTTCGCGTACTCGAGCGTGAGGTCGAGGTCGTCGGCGTGGCCCGCCTCCGCCAGCAGCTGCCGGGCCTGGTCGGGGTCGTAGGCGTCGACGTCGGTGAGGTCCTCGTAGCCGGGGTCGAGCTCGGGGATCGGCCCGCCCTGGTCGACGGCCGAGCCGCCGACGGCGGCGATGAGCGCGTCGTTGTCGACCGCCATCCGGATCGCCTGCCGCACCCGCGGGTCGGTGAACGGCTCGACCGCGTTGTTGAAGGCGAGCGTGTACTTGTCGGTCGTCTGGCCCTTCTCGACCGAGATGCCGTCGACGCCGTCGAGCTGCGAGGCCAGCGTCGCGTCGACCGCGGTCTGCACGTCGAGGTCGCCCGAGAGCGTCGCGTTGATCGCGGCCGAGCTGTCGGTCACGTAGCGGAACACGACGCCGGCCACGCCGGCCGCGTCGCCCCAGTAGTCGTCGTTGCGCTCGAGGCGGAGGCTGTCGCCCTGCGTCCACGACGCGAGGCGGAACGGGCCGGTGCCGTTGGCCGTGGTCGAGAGGTCGTTCGTGGCGGCCTGCTCGAGCACGAGCCCGGCCCGTCCGGTCAGGGCGAACAGCAGCGCCGAGTCGGGCTGCGAGAGCGTGAGCTGCACCGTGTCGGCGGCGGGGGAGCTGATGTCGGCGACCGACGCGAGGTCGGCGTGGCCGGGGACCGACTCGTCGTCGGCGACCTGCTGCAGCGACCAGACCACGTCGTCGGCGGTCATCGGCTGCCCGTCGTGGAACACCACGTCGTCGTGCAGCGTGAACGTGTAGGTCAGGCCGTCGTCGCTGACGGAGTGCTGCGACGCGAGCACGTCGACGATCTCGTTGTCCTGCGTGCGGCCGACGAGCCCCTGGTAGACGTTGTCGATCAGCACCTGGTCGAGGGCGATGCCGGAGGTGGTGCGCACGTCGAGGTCGGTCGGCTCGAGCACGAGGCCGACGGTGACCGTCGCGTCGGCGCCGGTGCCCTGCTGGTCGGAGCCCCCCGAGCTGCACCCGGCGAGCAGGGCGAGGGAGGCGGCGGCGGCGACCACGGGGACGAGGAGGCGGGAGGGGCGCATGGCGGTGGAGGTGCCTTTCGGGAGCGGTTCGGGTCGGTGGGCGTCGTCGCTCGTGGCGACCTGCTCACCCCGGTCGAAGGAGGACCGTCGTCGCTTGTGGACGTCGGACCGCGGCTGGCTCGTCGTCGCTGCCGGACTGACGTGCCGCCCCTCGCCCCCGGGTCGCTGCCGGACCCGTGGACGTCAGAGAATCTACTACACGGCCTGCCCGCGGGGACGGAGGCGGCGGCCGCTCCTGTGTGCCCGCCGCGAGGTCCGCCCCGGAGTGGCGGATGAGGTGAGGCTCACCTACATTGGGCAGGACATGTTCCTCGACTTCGCCGACCCGCCCCTGCCGCACGACGCGATCCGCGTGCTGTTCGCGGGCGACGCCTCCTCGGTCCCCACGCTCCGCGCCATGCTCGCGTCGCTGCCGTTGTGCGCTCGCGGCCAGGTCTTCGTCGAGGTGGCCTCCGAGGCAGACGTCGAGCCCCTGACGTCGCCCGGCCGGGTGACCGTCACGTGGCTGGCCCGCGACCGCCGGTCGGGCGTCCCCGGCAGCGGCCTGTCGTGCGCGCCCGGCGAGGCCGTCGAGCGTGCCGTGCGGGCCTGGCTCGCCGAGATGTACGTCGACGCCGACGCCCTCGCCGAGGCCGAGCACCTCATCTGGATCGGCGGGCCCGAGGCGTTCGCGTGGGGCCTGCGCCGCGACCTGCACGACGTGTTCTCTCGCGACCGGGGCGCGACCGCGGTCTGAGGCGCGCCTCCTCCGCCCTCCTCGGCGACGGTCGTCGGCCCGGTGTGGCTCGACGTCGAGACGGCCCTGGTCGGGTTAGGTAAGGCATGCCTTAGGCTGCTGGTGTGACGATCACCGCACCGGCTCGGCCCCAGGCCCGCCCGAAGCCCGCCCACCGCCCCTACCGGGTGCGCGTCGCGGCGCTGCGCGCCCTCAGCCCCCACTTCGTGCGCGTCACGTTCACCGGCGACGACCTGGGCGACTTCGGGGTCGACGGCCTCGACCAGCGCATCAAGCTGGTGCTGCCCCTCGAGGCGACGGGCTACGACACGTTCCCCGTCGACGACTGGTGGCCGTCGTGGCGGGCGCTGCCCGCGCACGAGCAGAACGCCTTCCGCACCTACACGGCCAGGGCCGTCCGGCCCCACCGGCGCGAGGTGGACGTCGACTTCGTCAGCCACGGCGACCAGGGCGCCGCAGCCGCCTGGCTCGCCCGCACCCGGGTCGGCGACGAGGCGATGCTGATCGGCCCCGACGCCACGAGCGGGGTCACGGGCAGCGGCGTCGAGTGGGCCCCCGGAGGCGCGTCGACGGTCATGATCGCCGGCGACGAGACCGCCGTGCCCGCGATCAGCTCCATCGTCGAGTCCCTGCCGGCCGACGCCCGGGGCTGCGTGTTCCTCGAGGTGCCGACCGCCGACGACGTGCTGCCGTTGTCGGCGCCCGCCGGCGTCACGGTGCACTGGCTGCCCCGGTCGGGCGACCCCGACCACGGGCGCGACGCCGCCTTCGGCGCCCGCCTGCAGACGGCCGTGCGCGGCTGGACCGCTCGCTACATGACCGCGTGGCACCGCGGCGTCGAGCTCGACGAGGTCGACATCGAGCACGACGTGCTCTGGGACGTCCCGCAGGGCGAGGCGCCCCACGGCGCAGCCCTGCAGGGCGACTTCTACGCGTGGCTGGCCGGCGAGGCCGGGGCGATCAAGGCCCTGCGTCGGTTCCTCGTCAGCGAGGTCGGCGTCGACCGCCGCCAGGTCGCCTTCATGGGCTACTGGCGGCTCGGCCGCGCCGAGATGTAGCGCGGCCTCACGCCTCGGGGTCGAGCCCGACGATCTCGCTCGTCCTGTCCCAGAGCGCCTCGGCCAGCAGGTCGTCCTGGGCGTGCCGGTGCAGCCGCCCGTGGGGCTTGAGCTGCTCGAAGTAGGTGCCGTTCTCGACGCTCACCGAGCTGGGCCCGGCCAGCTGGATCAGCGGGACCGCGCCGGCGTGGGCCGAGATGCCGTAGTTGCCGTTCGAGAGCACGTTCGCCATGCGCCACATCGGCGACGACGAGCCGAACGACGTCTTGACGATGCCCGGGTGGAACGAGAAGGCCTCGAGGCCGGTGCGCCGGGCGAGCTCACGGACGAACAGGATCGTCTCGATCTTGCTCGTGCCGTACTGCCGCCAGCCGCCGAGCCACGGCCGCTTCGCCCAGTCGAGGTCGTCGAGGCGCACGCTGCCGAACAGGTTCGCCACGCTGGCCGTCGAGACGACGCGGCCCGAGCTCTCGAGCAGACGGGGCAGCAGGAGGCGCGTCAGCAGGAACGGAGCCAGGTGGTTCGACTGCAGGATGCGCTCGTGCCCGTCGTGGCTCAGCGAGCGCTCGCTCACCAGGCCGCCGGCGTTGTTCGCGAGCACGTCGATGCGCGGGTACGCCTCGAGCAGCTCGTCGGCGAGGCGGCGGACGTCGTCGAGGCGGTCGTAGTCGGCCACGAAGGCCCGGCCGCCGACCTGGTCGGCGACCGCGCGGGTGCGCTCGGCGTTGCGGCCCACGACGGCGACCTGTGCGCCGTTCTGCGCGAGCTCGACGGCGGCCTCCCGGCCGATGCCGCTGCTCGCTCCGGTGATGATCACGGTGCGGGTCATCGATATCCGCCTTCCTCGAGGCCAGCCTCGATCTCGAACCTGTTCGTCAGCGGGTCGCTGCCGGCCAGGAAGTACAGGAACGGCATCAGCATGCCGTACTTCTGCCACTGCCTCACGTGCACGGCTTCGTGCTGCAGCACGCGGGGGCCGTCGTTGTCGCGGGTCAGGTAGACCCGGCCGACGCACGTGCCTCCGCGCCTGAACGCCCACCGGGGGAGCCCCCGGCAGACGATCAGGTCGCCGACGACGCGGACCCGGCCGACGCTGAGCGGCACGCCGACGGCGAGGCCGACGGCGGTGGCCCAGGCGCAGCCGAGCCGCGACACGGGGGAGTCGAGGAACGGGTTCCTCACGGACGGCCGTAGGCGTCGAGCAGGCGCAGCCAGATCTCGCTCACGGTCGGGTAGGCGGGGACGGCGTGCCACAGGCGGTCGATCGGCACCTCGCCCACGACGGCGATGGTCGCGGCCTGCAGCAGCTCGGCCACGTCGGGCCCGACGAACGTCGCGCCGACGATGACCTTGCGCGCCTCGTCGACCACGATGCGGGCCTTGCCCGCGTAGTCGTCCGAGTGGAGGGCCGAGCCCGCGACGGCGGCGAGGTCGTAGTCGACCACCTTGACGTCGATGCCGCGCTTCTCCGCGGCGTCGGCGGTGAGGCCGACGCTCGCCACCTCGGGGTCGGTGAAGGTCACCTGCGGCACCGCGGCGTCGTCCGCGGTGGCGACGTGGGCGCCCCAGGGCTCGGTGCGGAGCTCGCGGCCGAGCGCGCGGGCGGCGATGACCTCGCCGGCGGCCCGCGCCTGGTACTTGCCCTGGTGGGTGAGCAGGGCCCGGTGGTTGACGTCGCCGACGCCGTAGAGCCAGTCGGTGCCGTGCACGAGCAGGGTGTCGTCGACCTGCAGCCAGTCGCCCGGCTCGATGCCGACGTTCTCGAGGCCGAGGTCGGACGTGCGGGGCACCCGCCCGGTGGCGACGAGGATCTCGTCGGCGACGACGACGCCGCCGTCGTCGAGGGTCACCTCGACGGTGTCGTGCTCGGTGCGCAGCACCGAGGCGGGAGACGACCCGACGCGGACGTCGACGCCCATCTCGCGCAGGGAGTCGCCGACCAGCTCGCCCGCGAAGGGCTCCTGGCCGCCGAGCAGGCCGCTCCGGGCCAGCACGGTGACCGTCGACCCGAGGCCGCGGTAGGCCGTCGCCATCTCGAGGGCGACGACGCCGCCGCCGACGATGACGAGGCTCTGCGGCACGGTCTGGGCGCTGGTGGCCTCGCGGCTGGTCCACGGGCGGGCCTCGGCCAGGCCGGGGACGTCGGGCAGCAGGGCGGAGGAGCCGGTGGCGGCCACGACGGCGTGGCGGGCGGTGTGGACCGTCCCGTCGACCGTGACCTCCTTGACGCCGGTGATGGTGGCGTGGCCGCGGATCAGGTCGATGCCCGCCGACCCCACCCAGTCGGCCTGGCCGGAGTCGTCCCAGCCGCTGGTGAACGAGTCGCGGCGTCGCAGGACGGCGGCGACGTCGACGTCGCCCGTCACGGCCTGCGCGGCGCCGCCGACCGACTTGGCGGCCCGCAGCACGGAGGTCGACCGGAGCAGCGCCTTCGACGGCATGCAGGCCCAGTACGAGCACTCGCCGCCGACGAGCTCCGCCTCGACGAGTGCCACCTCCAGACCGCTGCGGGTGGCGTAGTCCGCCACGTTCTCGCCGACCGCGCCGGCTCCGATCACGATGAGGTCATAAGTCGTCATGGCTCAGACCGTAGTCCTGGGCCCCTGTCGAGCGCCGGTGTCCCGTCAGGCGGCGTCCCGCGGACGACCCGGACAGCCGCTGGCCGTTTCCTGAGCGGGCGGTGGGAGCCGCGGGACGGGGGCGGGGTTGGGGCGTACGGTGCTGGAAAAGGCGCAGACGGCGCCCGTAGCGAGGAGGTCACCATGGGACTCGACGACAAGATCAAGAACGCCGCTCAGGACATCGCCGGCAAGGCGAAGGAGGCCATCGGAGACCGCAAGGGCGACGACAGCCTCAAGGCCGAAGGTCAGAAGGACCAGGCCGGCGCGTCCGCCAAGAAGGTCGGCGAGGACGTCAAGGACGTCTTCAAGTAGGTCGATCCGCCTCGTTCTCCACGAGCCCGTCTCCCCCTCGGGGAGGCGGGCTCTTGCGTGCGCCCGCGGTCGGCCGTGCCGGTCAGGTCGACACGAGGAGGCGGTCAGCGACCCTCGAACTCCGCCTGCGTCCTCGAGAGGAACGCCTCCATCCCGCGGCGGGCGTCGTCGGTGCGCATCAGCCGCACGAGCTCCGGCTGCAGCTCCGCCTCGGCGGCCGCGTCGCCCTCCCGCACGGCGAGCCGGGCGTTCGCCAGGGTCGCCTGCACGGCGAGGGGCGCCTGGGCCGCGATCCGACGCGCGAGCTCGAGGCCGCGGGTGCGGGCCTCGCCCTCGGGGACGACCTCCTGCACGAGCCCGATGCGCCGCGCCTCCTCGGCGTCGAAGAGGTCGCCCGTGAGCATCCAGCGCATCGCGTCGCCCCAGCCGACCCGACGGGGCAGCCGCAGGGTGGCGCCCCCGAACGGCAGGATGGCCCGGCCGACCTCGATCTGGCCGAAGCGGGTGCCCGCCTCGGCGATCACGACGTCGCTCGCGAGGGCGAGCTCGACGCCGAGGGTCAGGCAGGTGCCCTGCACGGCCGCGACGACCGGCTTCGTCAGCTGACGGCCGTCGACCTGCCACGGGTGCAGCCCGCCCTCGGGCACGACGTCGAGTCCCGTGTCGCCCACGGCCGGGGCGACGTCGGCGAGGTCGAGGCCCGCCGTGAAGTGGTCGCCGTGGCCGACGAGCAGGCCGACCCTCAGGTCGGGGTCGCGGTCGAGCAGCCCGTAGGCCAGCGAGAGCTCGCGCAGCATGCGCAGGTCGGCCGCGTTCCGCTTCTCGGGGCGGTCGAGGCCGATGACCAGCACGTGCCCGTCGCGCTCGACCGAGACGCGGGGCCGCTCGCCGGTCGTCGGGTCGACGGTCATCGCGCGAGCGCCCCGACGACGCGGAGGATCGTGCCCATGTCGTCGGCCGCGGCCGTCGCGTCGACCGGCGCGAACGAGCACAGGCCGGCGCCGACGAGCGTGAACCGCTCCTTCAGGGCCGCGATGCTCGCGACCAGCACGGCAGGGTCGAGGCCGAAGGGCTGGGGGTCGAGCAGGCCGTCGACGGACCCGGGGTCGAGCACGTCGAGGTCGACGTGCACGTACACCTCGGTCGCACCGGTCGCGGCCACCGCCTCGACGACCTCCTCCGGGGTGAGGTCGAGCGACGACACCGAGCGCACGTGGCGGCTCTCGACCCAGGTGTCCTCGGCGTCGTCGTACGTGCGCGTCCCGGCGAGCACGATGCGGCCGGGGGAGAGGCGGGCGGGCTCGGCTCCGTCGTCGAGGGCGGCCAGCTCGTCGGTGCCCTCGCCGGTCAGGGCCCGCAGCACCATGCCGCTGAAGGCGCCGCTCTCGCTCGAGCGGGGGGTGTGCAGGTCGGGGTGCGCGTCGAACCACACGACGGCGGTGTCGGGACCGAGCGCGTGCCCGACGGCGGCGTACTCGACCCCGCAGTCGCCGCCGACGACGAGGGCGGGGGACGCCTCGGCCTCGAGCTCGCGCCGCAGCGACCGGGCGACGCCCACGACCGACGAGAGGCGGTGCACCCGCGTGCCGAGCGAGTCGCCGGCGCCCACGGGGACCTCGACGAGCGTGGTCGACTTCGCCGGCAGGTCGCCCAGCACCGCGAAGGCGCCCTCCGAGAGCCGCATGGCCCTCGACGACGGAGAACCCTGCCACTGGGGGACCACGACGAACCTCATGCGCGTGAGTCTGGCACAGGGGCGACCGGCGCGGACCAGGGCCGGCTCACGCGGGCGACGACGCGCTCGAGGGGGCCGCGACCGACGAAGCGGCGCCACAGCACGGCGTAGACGAGGGTGAGCACGACGGCTGCGAGCAGCCAGCCGAGGGGCAGGCCGTAGCGTCCGCCGTCGAGGCGGTACAGGGTGAAGAGCGGCGCCGTCAGCACGAGGTGCGCGGAGTAGACGGTCAGCGGCTGGCTGCCCACGGCGGCCAACGGCGACAGGGCCACCGAGAGGACCCTGCCCGGGGCCCAGGCGGGTCGCGTGGCGAGCAGCAGCAGGCCGAGGACGGCGAGGGCCGTCCCGCCCGAGCCGACGATCTCGGCCGGGGCGCCCTCGTGCGCCGCCGGGTCGAGGGCAGGCCACGAGGAGGCGCCCGGCAGCCACCGGGACCCGTACCCGACGACCGCCGCCACGACGCCCCCGACCAGCAGCAGCACGGCGGTCCGGGTCCGACGCAGGTCGCTCCGCGCGGCGACGAGCCCGACGAGCAGGAACGGCAGCCAGACCAGGGCCGGGTACGACCCGACGAGCAGCGCGTCCTGCGCGAGGCCCGGGAGGCCGCCCGCCAGGGGGCTGCCCAGCGTCGTGACGGGCACCTGGTCGGCCAGCCAGGGGGCGACGACGGCGAGCACCGCGGCGAGCCCGAGCAGCACGGGCCGGGGCGCGAACAGGACGACCGCCAGCAGGGCGAACATGACCCCGTAGTACGGGAGGATCACGAGGACGTACTCGTTCCACGCCTGCAGCACGAGGCCGAGCAGCACGAGGACCGCCGCGCGGATCAGCACCGAGCCCACCACCCGCGAGCGCCGGCCCCGGGCGACCGGCCGGGCGCCGCCCGACGACAGGCCCAGGGACACGCCGGCCAGGGTCGCGAAGAGGATCGCCGACCGGCCGTCGAAGACGCGCTCGTCGAGCTCGACCCGGGGCCACATGTGCGCGGCGAACATGCCGAGCACGGCCAGGCCCCGGGCGACGTCGACGGCGACGACGCGGGACGCCCCGCCGTCCGCCGGGGGAGCGGCGGAGGGCGGGGCGAGCGACCCGGAGGCGGTCGTCACGCGTCGAGCGCGCCCAGCTTCAGGGCGGCCAGCCGGGCCTCGACCTCGGTCTGCTGGTCGAGGTCCTCGAGGCCCTCGAACTGTGCGTCGAGGCTGGAGGCGGCGAGCTCCTGCTGGCCGAGCACCTTGGCCTCCTCCCGCCGGACCTTGTCCTCGAAGCGGCCGATCTCGCTCGTCGGGTCGAGCACGTCCATGCTGCCGAGGGCGTCGGCGACCTGGGACTGCGCGGCGGCCGTCTTCGACCGCGCGACGAGCTCGTTGCGCTTCGCGTCGAGCTGGTCCAGCTTCGAGCGCATCCCCGTGAGGCCGGCCTTGAGCTTGTCGACGACGACGGTCTGCGACGCGATCGTCGGCTCGGCGTCCTTCGCCTCCTTCTCGGCCGAGATCTGCTTGCCGAGGGCGACCTTGGCGAGCGCGTCGAACTTGTCGGCGTCGGCGGCGTTGCCCGCGGTCCGCAGCTGGTCCGCCTTGTTGCTGGCGGCCAGGGCCTTGCGCTCCCAGTCGGCGGCCGCGGCGACGTCCTCGGCGTGGTCCTGCTCGAGCAGGCGCAGGTTGCCGATGGTCTGCGCGACCGCCGACTCGGCCTCGGCGATGCTGTTCGTGTAGTCGCGCACCATCTGGTCGAGCATCAGGGCGGGGTCCTCCGCCTGGTCGAGCAGGGCGTTGATGTTGGCCCGCGTCAGCTGCGCGATCCGGCCGAAGATGGACTGCTTCGCCATGGTGGTGTCCTCTCGTGGGGTGGTGCGTGGGTCCCGACGGGCGGCGCCCGCCGGAGGGTTGTGTCGTGATGTCGTGATGCCGTGTCCGTCGGAGGGGCAGGCCTGCTGCGAGCTCCGGTCGTCGCCTAGAAGCGTCCGCCGCCGGAACGGCGTCCGCCGCCCCCGCCGCCGCCTCCGCCGCCGAAGCCGCCGCCTCCGCCGCTGCGTCCGCCGAAGCCGCCGAGGCCGCCGAGGCCGCCGCCTCCGCCGAAGCCGCCGCCCCCGAATCCGCCGCCGCCCCCGCCGCGGCCGCCCCCGCCGAGCAGCCCGCCGAGCACGAGGCCGGTCACGATGCCGCTGAGGTCCGCGCCGCCGCGCCCGCCGCCGCCGCCGCCCCCGCCGAACGGCATGCCCTGCTGGTACGACGAGACCTCGGCCTGGGCCTCGGAGGCGGCGGTGCCGGCCAGCTGGACGGCGAGGTGCGCCTCGCCGAGGGCCTGGTCGCGGTCGGTCGTCGCGAGGGAGACCGAGGTCGCGAGGTGCCGCTCCGCCTCCGACAGGCGGGTGCGGGGCTGCGGGCCGACCGCCCCGCGCCGTGTCTCGATGAAGTCGCGCGCCGCGCTGATCTGGCTGCGGGCGGTGAGCAGCGCCTGGTCGAGGGCCGCCTGTGCCCGCCGGTCGCGCTGAGCGGCGTCGCGGAGCGCGGCGAGGACGGCGTCGATGCGCACGTTCGCGGCCTCGAGCCCGGCGAGGACGGCGAGGGGGTCGTCGGTCTGCGTCTCGGCCAGGGCGACGGCGGCCCGCGCAGCAGCCACCGAGCCGGGGACGTCGACGCCCTCGGGCGCACGGTCCGCGGGCAGGGACTCGGCCGTGGCAACGTCCTGCCGCAGCTCGGCCGAGAGCGCGGCGATCGTCGTCGCGGCGGTGCGCAGGGCCTCGGCCGCCTGGTCGACGGACGTGACGAGCTGGTCGACCTGGCCGAGCGCCTGGCGGGCGGCGCGGACGGCGCCCACCGCCTCGCCGGCGTCGTCCCGCGCCAGCGCGGCGGTCGCGGTCGCGGCCGACTCGTCCGCGAAGACGAGCAGTCGGTCGGCCTGGTCGGGGTCGTCGGCGACGGTGGCCACGGCCCGGGCCGAGTAGGTCTGCTGCAGCTGGGCGACACGGGCGCGCGCCGCCTGCACCTTCTCCCGCCGGGACGACACCTCGCCGGGCAGGGCCGCGGCGTCGCGCGGGGCGCGCTCCTCGTCGGCCCGCA
This sequence comes from Frigoribacterium faeni, assembly GCF_011761235.1. Lineage (GTDB taxonomy): Bacteria > Actinomycetota > Actinomycetes > Actinomycetales > Microbacteriaceae > Frigoribacterium > Frigoribacterium faeni_A. The sequence goes on along the minus strand of NZ_JAAOYW010000001.1, from coordinate 511,340 downwards.
GGGCGTCGAAGGCGGCCGACTGCTCGTCGAGGGACCGTCCGGCCTCGTCGCAGAGCTGCACGATCCGCTCGGTCCACTCCCGACGCTGCTCGGGCGAGTCGGGCACCGAGTCGTCGAGGCGCTGCTGCAGCTCGAAGGCCTCGCGCGCCTTCTCCCGGGCCTGCGAGAGGGCGGACGCGAACGGGGCGACCGCCTCGTCGCCGAACTGCGCGGCGGCGAAGCCGACCTCCTGGGCGCCGGCGGTGAGCTCGTCGTCCAGTGCCACGAGCAGGGCCGCCGCCCGCCGGTCGAGCTGGAGCTGCGCCGCCTCGGCCGAGCGGAACGCGCGGCGTCGGGCGCGCGACCGCACCACCGCGAAGACCACGGCCCCGGCGGCCGCGACGACGACGAGGGCGAGGAGGGCCCAGAGCAGCCATGAGAGGTCGGGGCCCGCGGCGTCGGCCGCGATGCCGTCGGCCAGGGCGACGGCGGCGCCGGCCCAGTCCGAGTCGCGCAGCTCGGGCTCGAGCACGTCCGACTGCAGGGCCTCCTGCTGGCCGGCCGTGATGGTCGAGCTGGACGACACGGAGAGGTCGTACACGCGGTCGTCGACGGCGACGCTGAGCAGCACGTCGTCGGTGCCGAGCTGGTTCCGCTCGGCCGTCGCGAGCCCCCAGGCCGCGCTGTCTGCCGGGGAGTCGAACGAGTCGACGTAGACGACGAAGAGGTCGATGCCCGCGTCGGCCGACAGCCGGTCGAGGCTGTCCTGCACCTGCGAGGCCTCGGCCGTCGACAGGACGCCCGCCTCGTCGAGGACGTACGCCCCGGCGAGGTCGACCGGCGGGGCGGCGGCGGCGGGCGACGCCACGAGGCCCGCGCCCACGGCGGCCGAGAGCAGCCCGATCACAGCGGCGGCGACCACGCCGCGCACCCGTCGTCGGCCTCGTCGACCCCTCGCGCTGACGACCACGGTTCTCCCCTCGGTGTGATGGCTGGAGTCTAGCCACGGGGCCCTGCCCCGAGCCCGGGACGGCGCCGCCCGGGGACCGAGCCCCCGAGGTGCGCCCCTGGGGAGGGGTCTCAGTCGACGAACAGCAGCACGATCGAGGCGAGCGCGCAGACGGCGCCGACCCCGAGCAGCACCCGGCCGACGATGCGCAGCGCCCGTCCGTCCTCGTGCGGCGGGTCGAGCCGGGGACGGGAAGGACGCACGGGGTCGTAGTGCACGGTCAGCTCGGTCTCGACCGGGGTGTCGATCGGGAGGTCGGCGAACTCCGTCTCGTGCAGCTCGCCCGACGAGTCCATCCAGCGCGCGGTGGCGGCGTGTGCCCAGCCGGGCGGGGGGATGACGACGCCCACGGTCTCCTCCCACCGACGGGCGGAGGCGCGCATGAGCGTGCCCGCGAGCACGAAGGGGGTGCCGACGACGAAGCCGAACCAGCCGAACAGCTCCACGACGGGGGAGACGACGGAGAGGGCATCGGACACCGCTCGATCGTACTGTGACGGGTGCCGGTGCACGGACCGTCCTAGACTCGACCAGCCCCGACGACCCCGGAGACCGCCGACCGTGACCCGCCCCCCAGCGCTCGAGCGCGTCCCCGCCCCGCTGCTCGCCGTCGCGGCCATCGTGTCCGTGCAGTTCGGCGCGGCCCTGGCGCGGACGCACTTCGACGCCCTGGGCCCGCACGGGGCCGCGGCGCTGCGCCTCGGCTTCGGCGCCCTCGTCCTGCTCGCCGTGTTCCGTCCCCGCGTCCGCGGCTGGTCGGGTCGCACCTGGCTGGGCGTCGTGCTCCTCGGCGCCGCCCTGGCCGGCATGAACCTGCTCATCTACCTCGCGATCGACGTCGTGCCCCTCGGGGTGGCCGTGACGCTCGAGTTCCTCGGGCCCCTGGTGGTGGCGCTCGTGCAGACGCGTCGCGTCGTCGACGCCGCGTGGGCGGTCCTCGCCCTGGGCGGCGTCGTCGTGCTCGGGCTCGACTCGACCGGGGCCACGCCGCTCGTCGGCATCCTGCTCGCGCTCGGGGCGGGGGCGTTCTGGGCCGGCTACATCGTCGCCAACGCGAGCCTCGGCCGGGGCGACGACTCCCTCGGCGGCCTCGCCGTGGCGATGACCGTGGCCGCCGTCATCGTGGTGCCGCTGGGCGCTCGCGACGCGGCCGTGGCCGTCTCGGCCGACCCGAGCCTCCTGCTCGTGTTCCTGCTCGTCGCCGTGCTCACGAGCGCCTTGCCTTACTCCCTCGAGATGGTCGCCCTGCGCCGCCTGCCGACGCGCGTGTTCGGGGTGCTGTCGAGCCTCGGCCCGGCCACCGCCGCGGTGGCGGGGCTGGTCGTGCTCGGCCAGGCGCTGGGCGCCCGGGAGCTGCTCGCCCTCGCCCTCGTCACGGCGGCGAGCGTCGGCGTCACCGCGACCGCTCGACGGCCACGTCGTGCCGATCCCGTCGCCGAGGCTCCGCCGACCTGACGCTGTACCCTGACGGGCCGGATCGTCGGGGCGTCGACCCGTCGTCGTCATGAGCCAGGCTGGACGTCGTGTACCCCGTCCCTCCGGATTCGCGGGGTACTGTCCGGTGACCGGCCTACCCGAGGCCGCCCCGACCAGAGGAGGACATCATGGGTGCTGTTCTTGAGAAGACCTCGCGAGCGGAGGTCGTGCCGCTCGGCGACGGCTTCCACCGCGTCTCGACGCCGACGGCAGGAGTCATCGGCTTCGTGCACGAGGCCGACGACCGTTTCGAGGTGCTGCGCGGCCGCGTCCGCACGGCGACCCGCGCCGAGGGCGTGTACCGCACGCTCGACGTCGCCGTGATCGCGCTGACCTACAGCTGAGACCCGGTCCGTGACCGTCCCCGCGACGACGATGTCGTGAGCCGGTCACGCCGTTCCCTCGGCAGGCAGGGCGTGACGAGACGCCGCCACCACGACGAAGGCCCCGCAGCTGCGGGGCCTTCGTCGTGTCGCCCCTCGCCGAGCGGCGGGAGGCGCGGTGCTCCCGATCAGACGACCAGGAGGTGCGGTGCCCCCAGAAGGATTCGAACCTTCGCCCCTGCCTCCGGAGGGCAGTGCTCTATCCCCTGAGCTATGGGGGCCAGGGACGTCGACAAGGCTAGCAGCGATTCGGCGGCCCGACGGACGCGACGACGGGACGGGAGCAGGCTGGGCGGGTGACCCCTCCCGACTCCGCGCCCAGCGCCTCCTCGTCCTCGTCGTCGTTCCGCGACCGTGTCCGCTCCGCCGCGTCGCCTCGCCCCGACGTGACCGAGCTCGACGTGCGGTCGTCGCCGGCCGAGCCCGTCGGGCTGTTCCTCGACTGGCTCGACGCCGCGGTCGACGCGGGCGTGGTGCAGCCCCACGCCTTCGTCCTGTCGACGGCGTCGTCGGCGTCGGGTCCTACCGCGCGCACGCTCCTGCTCAAGGACGTCGACGAGGCCTTCTGGTTCACCTCGTCGTCGCTCAGCCCGAAGGGCCGGCAGATCGCCGAGGACGAGCGCGTGGCCCTGACCTTCCTCTGGGCCGCCCAGGGGCGCCAGGTGCGCGTGACGGGGTCCGCCGTCGCCGGCCCGCGCGAGGTCGCCGAGCAGGACTTCCGTCACCGGCACCCCGACTCCCGCGCTGTGGCGATCGCCGTGCCGCAGAGCACCGAGGTCGACGACGAGGCAGCCGCCGAGGCGGCGCTCGACCGTGCGCGGAGCCGCGTCGAGGCCGACGACGAGCTCGTGCCCGACGACTGGACCGCCTACCGCGTGCTGCCCGTGTCGGTCGAGTTCTGGCAGGCCACGATCGGCCGCGACCAGGTGCGCGTGCGGTACGACCGCGTCGGCGACGACTGGCGCCGCGCCTCCCTCTGGCCCTGACGACCCCGACCCGGGTCCGGGTCCGGGCCCGCGCCCGCGCGGCGGCTGCGGCGTAACCGAGCGACACACGGCTGGCGACCCCGGCGGGCGCGGACGACCATGGGGGCATGACTTCCTCTCTCGTCCGCCCCGGGTCCGCTGCCGTCGTCGCCGCGGCCCCGATGCTGGCCGTGGTCGAGGTGACGCGGCGCAGGCCCCAAGCGCCGCGGTACCACGCGTACGTGCAGACGCTCAACGAGCGGCTGGTCGAGGCCGCGGCCGAGCTCGGCTGGGACGCCCGGCGCTTCGCCGCGGGCGACCTCGGGGCCGCCGAGCTGCTGCGGGCGACGGACGGCGCCGCGGCCGTCGTCGTCGCCGGCGGCGAGGACCTCGACCCGGCGACCTGGGGCGGCCGTCGCGGCTACGAGGGCGAGGGACGCCACGACGAGGAGGCGGACGCCGGCCAGGTGGCCCTCGTGCGTCGGGCGCTGGCCCGGTCCACCCCGCTGCTCGGCATCTGCCGCGGTCACCAGGTGATCGACGTGGCCCTCGGCGGCACCCTGGTGCCCCACCTCGACGACGCCCACGGGGTGCACCGCGGCTCGGGTCCGGTCGAGAGCCTCATGGTCGACCACGACGTCGTGCTCGAGCCCGGCAGCCGCGTGGCGGCGGCCCTCGGCGCCACGACGGCGCGGGTCCGCAGCGCTCACCACCAGGCCGTCGACCGCCTCGGCGAGGGCCTGCGGGTCGTCGCCCGGACCGCCGACGGGGAAGTAGAGGCGGTCGAGCACGAGACGGCCCCGATCACGGGCGTGCAGTGGCACCCCGAGGACCGCGGCGCCGACCGCGGCCAGCTCCCGCTGCTGCTGTCGCTGCTCGCCGAGCAGGCCGGCGCCGCCGCCCGCGCGGCCTGACGACCGCGCGTCGAGCCCCGCCGGGCCCCGCCGGACGCCCGCGCCCCAGCCGGTAGGATCGACCACCGTGACCCCCGCCGAACTCTCCACGTCCCTGCTCGCCGTCGTCGACGGGGTGCTCCGGCGACGAGGCGTCGCCGACGACGTCGTCGTGACCCCCGCCGACGTTGTGCTCGAGCGCCCGCGCAACCGCGACCACGGCGACTGGACGACCAACGTGGCGATGAAGTTCGCCAAGCGCGTCGGGGCCTCGCCCCGCGACCTGGCGAGCGAGATCGCGGCCGAGCTCGCCGAGGTCGACGGCGTGTCCGACGTCGACGTCGCGGGCCCCGGGTTCGTCAACGTGCGGCTCGACGCCGCCGCCGCCGGGCTGCTCGCGAAGACGATCGTCGAGCAGGGCGCCGACTTCGGCCGTGGCACCTACTACGACGGCGTCACCATCGACCTCGAGTTCGTCTCGGCCAACCCAACCGGGCCCATCCACATGGGCGGCGTCCGCTGGGCGGCCGTCGGCGACAGCCTCGCGCGGGTGTTCCAGGCCCAGGGCGCGCTCGTCACCCGCGAGTACTACTTCAACGACCACGGCGGGCAGATCGACCGCTTCGCCCGCAGCCTGCTGGCCCGCGCGCTGGGCGAGCCCGCGCCCGAGGACGGCTACGGCGGGCAGTACATCACCGACATCGCCGACCGCGTCCTCGCCGCGACCGACGTCGACGTGCTCGCCCTGCCCCGTGACGAGGCGCAGGAGGCGTTCCGCTCGGCCGGCGTCGACTTCATGTTCGACGACATCAAGGCGTCGCTGCACGACTTCGGCGTCGACTTCGACGTGTACTTCCACGAGAACGCCCTTCACGAGTCGAAGGCCGTCGAGCGCGCCGTCGCCCGCCTCCGCGAGCTGGGCCACGTGTACGAGTCCGAGGGCGCCACCTGGCTGCGCACGACGACGTTCGGCGACGACCGCGACCGCGTCGTCGTCAAGAGCGACGGCGAGGCGGCCTACATCGCGGGCGACCTCGCCTACTACCTCGACAAGCGCGAGCGCGGCTTCGAGCGCAACCTCATCATGCTGGGCGCCGACCACCACGGCTACGTGGGCCGCATGATGGCGATGTGCGCCGCCTTCGGCGACGAGCCGGGCGTGAACCTCGAGATCCTCATCGGCCAGATGGTCAACCTGCTCCGCGACGGCGAGCCGGTCCGCATGTCCAAGCGCGCCGGCACCGTCGTCACGATGGAGGACCTCGTCGACGCGGTCGGCGTCGACGCCGGTCGCTACGCCCTGGTCCGCAGCCCCGTGAACAGCTCGATCGACATCGACCTCGACCTCTGGACGCGGCGCACGAACGACAACCCCGTCTTCTACGTGCAGTACGCCCACGCCCGCACCCGGTCGGTGGCCCGCAACGCCGAGGCCGCGGGCGTCCGGCGCGACGCGTTCGACGCCTCCCTGCTCGTGCACGAGACCGAGAGCGCCCTGCTCGGCGCCCTCGCCGAGCTGCCGCGCGTCGTCGTGCAGGCCGCCGAGCTGCGCGAGCCGCACCGCGTCGCCCGGTACGTCGAAGAACTGGCCGGCACCTACCACCGGTGGTACGACAGCTGCCGCGTCACCCCGCTGGGCGACGAGGAGGTGACCGACCTGCACCGCACGCGCCTCTGGCTGAACGACGCGGCGGGCCAGGTCATCCGCAACGGCCTCGGCCTGCTCGGCGTCTCCGCGCCCGACAGGATGTGACGACCCCGTGAGCGACGTGGACGACGACTTCTTCTCCGAGCGGGCCGTGCCGCGTCGCCGCGCCCGGGGCGCGGCGGCCGGGCTCTTCGTGGTCGTCGGCCTGCTCGTCGTGCTCCTGCTGCTCGCGGTCGTCGCCGACGTCGTGACCCGCGGGCTCGTCGAGCAGCGTGCCGCGGCCGAGCTCGAGACCGCGACGGGGATCGACGACGTCACGGTCGACGTCCACGGCCTCTCCGTGCTCTGGCAGATCGTGCAGGGGTCGCTCGACGACGTGACGGTCTCGTCCGGCTCCGCCGCCGACCCGGTGTCGTTCCGCGTCGACGTCAGCGACGTGCCGACCGACCTCGAGGGCACCTCCGGTCCGGTGACGGGCACGCTCTCGGCCGACTCCGCGACCGTCAGCTCGCTCGAGGGCGTCTCGTCCGAGGGCGCCACCGTCGCACTCGGCGACGGCGAGGTCACCTACGCCCGCTCGTTCGACGTGCCCGTGCTGGGCGCCGTGCCCGTCGACGTGACCGCGACCCCGTCGATCGTCGACGACGGCCGGGCGCTCTCGTTCGCCCCGACCCGGGCCTCGCTGCCCGACACCTCGCTCTCGGTCGACCTCACGAGGTTCCTCGGCGACTTCGCCCAGACCGTCTGCGTCGCCGAGCAGCTGCCCCAGGGCGTCGTGCTCACCTCGGTCGACGTCCAGCCCGACCGGGTGCGGCTCGGGCTCCGGTCGGACGGCCTGCCCCTCACCTCGTCCGGCCTCGCCGCGAAGGGCGCCTGCAGCTGATCCCCGGCGCCACGCGTCCCGGATGCGTCGCCGTCACCGCCGTCGCCGCCGTCGCGGTCGCCGTCACCGTCGCCGGCTGTCGCTAGGCTCGTCGTCGTCCCGCTCCTCCCCACCACCCCCGAGGTCCCCGTGTCGCCCAACCCCCTCGCCCCCGACTGGCTGCTCGAGCCCGACGACGTCGACGCGCTCGCCCCCTCGGTGTGGTCCCACGGCGCGCACCGCGCCGACGACGGCGTCGTCTCCGTCGCCGGCGTCGCCGCCCCCGAGCTCGTCGCACGGCACGGCAGCCCGCTCTACGTCGTCGACGAGGACGACTTCCGAGGGCGTGCCCGCGGCGCGAAGGAGGCGTTCGACCGCGAGCTGGGACGCGTCGGCACCAGCGCGATCGTCTACTACGCCGCCAAGGCGTTCCTCTCGGTCGAGGTCGCCCGGTGGGTGGCCGACGCGGGCCTGCGGGTCGACATCTGCACCGGCGGCGAGTTCGCGGTCGCCGCGGCCGCCGGCGTCGACCCGGCACGGATGGCGTTCCACGGCAACAACAAGTCGCTCGCCGAGATCGACCGCACCGTCGCGGCCGGCATCGGCAACATCGTCGTCGACAACGCCGACGAGGTCGACCGGGTCGCGGAGGCCGCCGCACGCCACGGGGTGGTCCAGGCGGTGCGGGTCCGCGTCAACAGCGGCGTGCACGCGTCGACGCACGACTACCTCGCCACGGCGCGGGAGGACCAGAAGTTCGGCATCACCCTGGCCGACGCCCCCGGCGTCGTCGCCCAGATCCGTCGCAGCCCCTCGCTGCGGCTCCTCGGGCTGCACTCGCACATCGGGTCGCAGATCTTCGGCTCGGACGGGTTCGGCGAGGCCGCGCGGCGCCTGCTGGCGCTGCACGCCGAGCTGCTGGCCGACGGCCCCGTGCCCGAGCTCAACCTGGGCGGCGGCTTCGGCATCGCCTACACGTCGGTCGACGACGCCCGTCCGCTCGACGAGCTCGCCGCGGCCCTGGCCGACATCGTCGCCGGCGAGTGCGCCCGGCTGGGCATCCCGCTGCCCGTCGTGGCCGTCGAGCCGGGACGCGTGATCGCGGGCCCGGCCGGCACGACCCTCTACACGGTCGGCACGGTCAAGGACGTGGCGGTCACCGTCGACGAGCAGACGGGCGAGACCGCCGTGCGGCGCTACGTCAGCGTCGACGGGGGCATGAGCGACAACGCCCGGCCGGCCCTCTACGAGGCCGACTACAGCGCGCGCGTCGTCAGCCGCGCCTCCTCGGCGGGGCCTGCCCTCGCGCGGGTCGCGGGCAAGCACTGCGAGAGCGGCGACCTCGTCGTCCTCGCCGAGTACCTCCCCGCCGACGTGGCCCCGGGCGACCTGCTGGGCGTGCCCGCCACGGGCGCGTACTGCTGGAGCCTCGCGAGCAACTACAACCACGTCGGGCGGCCGCCGGTCGTCGCCGTGCGCGACGGGGCCTCGCGGGTCATCGTCCGCGGCGAGACCGAGGCCGACCTGCTGGCCCGCGACGCCGGCCTCGACTGACGACGGCCCGCCCGCCGCACCGGACGACGACGGTCGACCCCTTCCTGCCCGACAGCCCACGGCGCCCCGCCGGGACGCCACCACAGAACGGAACACCATGGACGAATACCGCGACGTGAGGGTCGCCCTGCTCGGCGCCGGGTCGGTCGGGTCGCAGGTCGCCCGCCTGCTCCTCGAGCACGGCGACGAGCTCGCCGGCCGCGCCGGTGCCGGGCTCCAGCTCGTGGGCATCGGCGTGCGCGACCTCGACGCCCCCCGCGACGTCGACCTGCCGCGCGAGCTGCTCACCACCGACCTCGAGTCGCTGATCCTCGGGGCCGACATCGTCGTCGAGCTCATGGGCGGCCTCGAGCCCGCACGGCACCACGTGCTGCAGGCGCTGCTCTCGGGCGCCGACGTGGTCACCGGCAACAAGGCCCTGCTCGCGCACCACGGCCCCGAGCTCTTCGCCGCGGCGGAGCAGGTCGGCGCGCAGCTCTACTACGAGGCGGCAGTCGCCGGGGCGATCCCGATCATCCGGCCCCTGCGCGACAGCCTTGCCGGCGACCGCATCCGCCGCATCATGGGCATCGTCAACGGCACCACCAACTTCATCCTCGACCGCATGGACACCGACGGCGACACGCTCGAGGACGCCCTGGCGACGGCGACCGAGCTCGGCTACGCCGAGGCCGACCCGACGGCCGACATCGAGGGCTACGACGCCGCGCAGAAGGCGGCCATCCTCGCCAGCCTCGCGTTCCACACCACCGTCCCGCTCTCGGCGGTCCACCGCGAGGGCATCACGTCGGTCACCCACGAGCAGGTGCAGGCCGCGCGCAAGGCGGGCTACGTCGTGAAGATCCTGGCGATCTGCGAGCGGCTGACGGACGCCGACGGCGTCGACGGGGTCAGCGCCCGCGTGTACCCGGCCCTGGTGCCGCTCGACCACCCGCTCGCCGCGGTGCACGGGGCCAAGAACGCCGTGTTCGTCGAGGCGGAGGCGGCGGGCGACCTCATGTTCTACGGCGCCGGCGCCGGAGGGGTCGAGACCGCCTCCGCGGTGCTCGGCGACCTCGTCTCGGCGGCCCGTCGCCACGTCGTCGGTGGCCCCGGCGTCGCCGAGTCGACGCAGGCCGACCTCGCGGTGCTGCCCGTCGGGCACGTCGTCACGCGCTACCAGATCACCCTCGACGTGGCCGACCAGCCCGGCGTGCTCGCCGAGGTCGCCACCGTGCTGAGCCAGCACGGCGTGAGCGTGCACAGCGTCGAGCAGACCGGGGGCCTCGAGCCCGGCGCGTCGCGCGACGCGGAGGCGGCCCCCGCGACCGCTACCCTGATCATCGGCACGCACCGTGCCCGCGAGTCGGATCTCGCCGCCACGGTCGTCGCCCTCCGCAACACCACGGTCGTGAACTCGGTCACGAGCGTGCTGAGAGTCGAAGGAGCCTGATGGCCCACCAGTGGCAGGGTGTCCTGCGCGAGTACGCCGACCGTCTCGACGTGACCGAGGCGACCCCCGTCGTCACGCTCGGCGAGGGCGGCACGCCCCTCATCCCGGCGCCCGCGCTGTCCGCGCGCACGGGGGCGAAGGTCTTCGTGAAGTACGAGGGGATGAACCCGACGGGCTCGTTCAAGGACCGCGGCATGACCATGGCGATCTCGAAGGCCGTCGAGCACGGCGCGAAGGCCGTCATCTGCGCCTCGACCGGCAACACGTCGGCGTCGGCGGCCGCCTACGCGGCGCACGCCGGCATCACGGCGGCGGTGCTCGTGCCCGAGGGCAAGATCGCCATGGGCAAGCTCAGCCAGGCCGTCGCGCACGACGGCCAGCTGCTGCAGATCCAGGGCAACTTCGACGACTGCCTCGACATCGCCCGCGACCTCGCCGATAACTACCCGGTGCACCTCGTCAACTCGGTCAACAACGACCGCATCGAGGGCCAGAAGACCGCCGCCTTCGAGGTCGTCGACGTGCTCGGCGACGCCCCCGACTTCCACTTCCTGCCCGTGGGCAACGCCGGCAACTACACCGCCTACACGCGCGGCTACCGAGAAGACCTCGAGGCCGGCCGCGCGACCCGTCTGCCGCGCATGTTCGGGTTCCAGGCGTCCGGCTCCGCGCCGATCGTCGCCGGCGAGGTCGTCAAGCACCCCGAGACCATCGCCAGCGCCATCCGCATCGGCAACCCGGCGTCCTGGCAGCTGGCCCTCGAGGCCCGCGACCTGACGAACGGCTGGTTCGGCGCCATCACCGACGAGGCCATCCTCGCGGCCCAGAAGATCCTGTCGGCCGAGGTCGGCGTCTTCGTCGAGCCCGCCTCGGCGATCAGCGTCGCCGGCCTGCTCGAGCGGGCCGACGCGGGCGTCGTCCCGGCCGGCGCGACGGTCGTCCTCACGGTGACCGGCCACGGCCTGAAGGATCCCCAGTGGGCCCTCCGCCGCGCCGACGGCTCCGAGGTGGCGCCGACGGTCGTCGCCAGCGACACCGCGCGCGTCGCCGAGGTGCTCGGGCTCGTCCCGGCGTCTGCATGACCACAGGGGCGGCCGGGCGGTCGGTGCTCGTGAGGGTGCCGGCCACGTCGGCCAACCTCGGCCCGGGCTTCGACACGCTGGGCCTCGCGGTCTCGCTCTACGACGAGCTCGTCGTGACGGCGACCGACGCCCCGGGCGTCGAGGTGCACGTCGACGGGGTCGGGGCCGGCGAGGTCCCGACCGACGCCTCCAACCTCGTGGTGCGGGCGATCGCCGCCGCCTTCGCCTCGGCGGGGCAGCCGCTGCCCGGCCTCCGGCTCGAGGCCCGCAACGTCATCCCGCACGGTCGCGGCCTCGGGTCGTCGGCCGCCGCCATCGTGTCCGGCGTCGTGGCGGCCAAGGGCCTGCTCGAGGGCGTCGTCGACTTCTCGTCGGCCGATCTGCTCCGCATCGCCACCGAGATGGAGGGGCACCCCGACAACGTCGCCCCGGCGCTCTTCGGCGGCCTCACCATCGCGTGGATGACGTCCACCGGCCCGTCGCACAAGCGCCTCCTGGTGCACCGCGGCGTCTCGCCGGTCGTGTTCGTGCCCCGCACCACGCTGTCGACCAAGCTGGCCCGCAGCCTGCAGCCGGCCTCGGTGCCCCACGAGGACGCCACGTTCAACGTCTCGCGGTCGGCCCTCCTCGTCGCGGCGCTGATCCAGAGCCCCGAGCTGCTGCTCGCCGCGACCGAGGACCGCCTCCACCAGAGCTACCGCGCCAGCGCGATGCCCGAGACCGACGCGCTGATCACGATGCTGCGCGACGCGGGCCTCGCGGCCGTCGTGTCCGGCGCCGGCCCCTCGCTGCTCGTGCTCGGCAGCGACCCCGGCCAGCGCCTCCTGGCGGCCGAGATCGTGGCCGAGCACTCCGTGTCCGACTGGCGTGCCCTGATGCTCGCCGTCGACCTCCGAGGTGCTACAGTGAGGCCGCACCCGGCTGTGAAATCAGGTCCCCTGGGCATCTAGCAGCGCCTCCTCGGTTCTCGAGTGGGCACGACGAGTCCTCAGGCTCCTCGACTTCCCCCGGGTCGCACATCCCGTAGTGCACATCTCGCAGCGCTCGTCCGCCTATCTGGCGTACGCGCGCCGCACCTCCGTGAGCTCGTCTGCGCATCCCGCGCAGCGCGCACCCGCGCAGGGCCTGCCACAGGGCAGTCCCCGGGCCACGAGGTGTGACCAGCTCAGCCTCGCGGCTCTCGCGGGGGAGCGGAAGGAACCCAACACCAGTGTCAGACGTCGACAGCCGCACGCCCGCGGCCACCACCGCCGAACTCAGCGCCATGCGCCTCCCGCAGCTCCAGGCCCTCGCCTCCTCGCTCGGCATCAGCGGCCTCTCCAAGCTCCGCAAGGGCGACCTCGTCGCCGCCATCGCCGCCGTGCAGGCGCAGTCGACCGAGGGCGCCGCCGCCCCGGTCGAGCTCGCCGAGCCCGTCGTCGCGCAGCCCACCCTCGACGTCGCCCCCGAGGCGACCGACGCGCAGCCCGCCGCCGCCGCGGGCGAGGCCGACGAGGCCGCCGCCGCACCGACCCGTGCGCGTCGCGGCTCGCGTCGTGCCACCTCCGCCGCCGGGGCCCCCGCCCAGCGCGGCGCCGGGGAGCACGTGAACGGCGCCGAGTCGGGCGTCTCGCCCGTCCTCGAGGTCCCCGCGACGACGCCCGCCGAGGCGCCCGCGGCCGACCAGGCCGTCGCCGAGCAGGCCGCCCCGGTCGAGGCCGCCCCGACCGAGACCGCCTCGACCGAGACCCCGCAGGAGGCGCCCGTCGCCTCCGAGCGCCCGTCGCGCAGCCGCCGTGGCTCGCGCCGCGCCACCGACGCGACCGTCGCCGAGGCCCAGGCCGCGGCCCAGGACGCCACCGCCGCGCCCGAGGCCGTCGTCGCCGACGACCAGGGCGCCCAGCAGGCCGACCAGGGCGCGGCGCAGGCCGACCAGGGCCAGGCCGACCAGGGCCAGGGCGACCAGTCGCAGGGCGACCAGGGCCAGGGCGACCAGTCCGGCCAGCAGGGCGGCAGCCGTCGCAGCCGCAGCCGCGGCCGTGGCGACCGCAAGAACGGCCAGTCCGGCCAGCAGGGCCAGGCCGGCGACCAGCAGGGCGGCCAGCAGCAGGGCGGCCAGAAGGCCGAGCAGCAGCAGGACCGTCAGCAGGGCGACCGCCAGCAGGGCGACCGCCAGCAGCAGGGCGGCCAGAAGGCGGACCAGCAGCAGGACCGTCAGCAGCAGGACCGCCAGCAGGGCGACCGCCAGCAGCAGGACCGTCAGCAGGGCACGGGTCCGCAGCAGCAGGACGAGAACGGCCGACAGGGCCGGGGCCGTCAGCGTGACCGCAAGCGCGGCCGCGGCGTGCAGACCGACGAGTTCGAGCCCGAGATCTCCGAGGACGACGTGCTCATCCCCGTCGCGGGCATCCTCGACGTGCTCGAGAACTACGCGTTCGTCCGCACGACCGGCTACCTGCCCGGTGCGAGCGACGTCTACGTCTCGCTCGGCCAGGTGAAGAAGTACCACCTCCGCAAGGGCGACGCCGTCGTCGGCGCCATCCGCCAGCCGCGCGAGGGCGACCAGGGCCAGGGGCGCCAGAAGTACAACGCCATCGTCCGCATCGACTCGATCAACGGCCAGCCCGTCGAGGAGGCGGCCAAGCGCGTCGAGTTCGGCAAGCTGACCCCGCTCTACCCGCAGGAGCGCCTCCGCCTCGAGACCGAGCAGCAGAAGCTCTCGACCCGCATCATCGACCTCGTGTCGCCGATCGGCAAGGGCCAGCGCGGCCTCATCGTGTCGCCGCCGAAGGCAGGCAAGACCCTCGTGCTCCAGGCGATCGCGAACGCCATCGCGGTGAACAACCCCGAGGTGCACCTCATGGTCGTGCTCGTCGACGAGCGTCCCGAAGAGGTCACCGACATGCAGCGCACGGTGAAGGGCGAGGTCATCGCCTCCACCTTCGACCGCCCCGCCGAGGACCACACCACGGTCGCCGAGCTCGCCATCGAGCGCGCGAAGCGCCTCGTCGAGCTGGGCCACGACGTCGTCGTGCTGCTCGACTCGATCACCCGCCTCGGTCGCGCCTACAACCTGTCGGCCCCGGCCTCGGGCCGCGTGCTGTCCGGCGGCGTCGACTCGTCGGCGCTCTACCCGCCGAAGCGCTTCTTCGGCGCGGCGCGCAACATCGAGAACGGCGGCTCGCTGACCATCCTCGCCACCGCGCTGGTCGAGACCGGCTCGAAGATGGACGAGGTGATCTTCGAGGAGTTCAAGGGCACCGGCAACATGGAGCTCCGCCTCTCGCGCCACCTCGCCGACAAGCGCATCTTCCCGGCCGTCGACGTCAACGCGTCGGGCACCCGTCGCGAAGAGATGCTCCTCAGCGCCGACGAGGTCAAGATCACCTGGCGCCTGCGCCGTGCCCTGGCCGGGCTCGAGCAGCAGAAGGCTCTCGAGATCGTCCTCGGCAACCTCAAGGAGACGCAGTCGAACGTCGAGTTCCTCGTGCAGATCCAGAAGTCGATGCCCGCGAACGGCCACGACGCCGGCCACAAAGAGCACTGATGTTCGAGTCGGTGTCCGTGCTCCTCGCGGAGCACGACGACCTCCAGACGCAGCTCAGCGACCCCGCGGTCCACGCGGACGCGGCGCGCGCCAAGAAGATCAACCGTCGCTACGCCGAGCTCAGCCGCATCGTGGCTGCCCACTCGGCGTGGCAGCAGGCGGTCGACGACCTGGACGCCGCTCGTGAGCTGGCCAAGGAGGACGAGGCGTTCGCCGACGAGGTGCCCGCCCTCGAGCAGGGCCTCGACGAGGCGCAAGAGAGGCTGCGTCGCCTCCTCATCCCTCGCGACCCCGACGACGGCCGTGACGTGATCATGGAGATCAAGGGAGGCGAGGGAGGCGCGGAGAGCGCCCTCTTCGCCGCCGACCTCCTGCGCATGTACCTCCACTACGCGGAGTCCATGGGCTGGAAGTCCGAGATGATCCAGAGCGACGACAGCGACCTGGGCGGCTACAAGAACGTCCAGGTGGCCATCAAGTCGAACGCGACCGACCCGTCGCAGGGCGTCTGGGCCCACCTGAAGTACGAAGGAGGCGTGCACCGCGTCCAGCGCGTGCCCGCCACGGAGTCCCAGGGTCGCATCCACACCTCCACCACCGGCGTCCTCGTGTTCCCCGAGGTCGACGAGCCGGAGGAGGTCGACATCAACCAGAACGACCTCAAGATCGACGTCTACCGCTCGTCCGGCCCCGGCGGCCAGTCGGTCAACACGACCGACTCCGCCGTGCGCATCACCCACCTGCCCACGGGCATCGTGGTCGCGATGCAGAACGAGAAGAGCCAGCTGCAGAACCGCGAGGCCGGCATGCGCGTGCTGCGCGCCCGGATCCTCGCGCGCCAGCAGGAGGAGCAGGCGGCGATCGCGTCGGACGCCCGCAAGAGCCAGATCCGGGGGATGGACAGGTCGGAGCGCATCCGCACCTACAACTTCCCCGAGAACCGCATCGCCGACCACCGCACCGGCTACAAGGCGTACAACCTGGACGCCGTGATGGACGGCGCCCTGCAGCCCGTCGTCGAGTCGTGCATCCAGGCCGACGAAGAGGCCCGGCTCGCCGAGATCGGCGACACCGCGTCGTGACGGACGTCGTCGCCGCCCTCGGGCAGCCCCGCACGGTCGACACCGCCCTCGCGGCGGCGTCGGCCGTGCTGTCGTCGTCGGGGGTCCCGACGCCCGACGTCGACGCCGAGCTGCTGCTGGCCCACGTGCTCGACCTCGGGCGCGGCGTCGTGCGGGCACGCTCCGTCACCCGGTCGGTGATCTCCGACGCCGACGCCGCCGCCTACGCGGTCCTGGTCGGCCGTCGCGCCGCCCGGGAGCCCCTGCAGCACATCACCGGGACGGCGGCCTTCCGGTCGATGCAGCTGCACGTCGGCCCCGGCGTCTTCGTGCCGCGTCCCGAGACGGAGGGCGTCGCGCAGCACGCGATCGACGCCCTCCGCGCCTCGCCCGACGCCGAGCCCGTCGCGGTCGACCTCGGCACGGGCAGCGGCGCCATCGCCCTCGCCATGGCCACCGAGGTGCCGAGGGCGTCCGTGGTCGCCGTCGAGCTGTCGCCCGAGGCGGCGGTCTGGACGCGGCGCAACATCGACGCCGTGGGTGCCGCCAACGTGAGGCTGGTCGAGGGCGACCTCGCCCACGCCCTGCCCGAGCTCGACGGGGCCGTCTCCGTCGTGGCGTCGAACCCGCCGTACATCCCCGTCGGCATGGTCCCGCGCGATCCCGAGGTGCGCCTGCACGACCCGGCCCTCGCCCTCTACGGGGGAGCGGACGGCCTCGACGTCGTGCGCGACCTCTCGGCGACGGCCCTCCGCCTCCTGCGACCCGACGGCGTCCTCGTCGTCGAGCACGGCGAAGAGCAAGGAGGCGCCATCCGCGACCTGCTGGACGCCGACGGCTGGCGGTCCACCGCCACGCACCCCGATCTCACCGGTCGGGACCGGACGACCACGGCGGTGCGCTGACGCCCCCTCCAGGTCGTCCGCACTATCATCGTCAGGTCATGGCCTCCCTCTACGACCTCTCCGTCGACTCCGAGCTGCTCGCCGGCCTGCGCCGGGCGCGCGGCGCCGTCGGGCGCGGCGAGCTCGTCGTCCTGCCCACCGACACGGTCTACGGGGTCGCCGCCGACGCCTTCGACCCGGCCGCGGTGCAGCGGCTCCTCGACGCCAAGGGCCGCGGGCGCCAGTCGCCCCCGCCCGTGCTCATCAAGGGCCAGGACACCCTGGCGGCGCTGACCTCCACCGTGCCCGACCTCGTGCGACCGCTGCTCGACGAGTTCTGGCCCGGTCCGCTCACGGTCATCTTCCGGGCGCAGCCCTCCCTCAGCTGGGATCTCGGCGACACCCGCGGCACCGTGGCGCTGCGCATGCCGAGCCACCCGCTGACCCTCGAGCTCCTGGAGGAGACCGGGCCGCTCGCCGTCTCGAGCGCGAACCTCACGGGGCAGCCGGCCGCCGAGACGGCGCAGGCCGCGCTCGACATGCTGGGCGAGTCCGTCTCGGTCTACCTCGACGCCGGCCCGGTCGGCACCGGCTACGAGCGGCGCCCGGGCGCGAACACCGGGTCGACGATCGTCGACGCGACGGGTGCCGGCGACGGCGTGCTGCGCATCGTGCGGCACGGTGTGCTGCCCGACTCCGAGATCACGCGCGTCGTCGGGGTCGACGCCGTCGCGTGAGGTACTACCTGCTCGCGATGGTCATCGCGGCAGCCGTGAGCTTCGTGCTGTCCGTCGTGGTCTGGCGCCTCGGCCTCCGCTTCAAGCTGTACCCGACCATCCGCGAGCGGGACGTCCACAAGACGCCCACGCCGAGGCTCGGGGGAGTGGCGATGTGGGCCGGGGTCGTCGTGGCCCTGCTCGCGGCCTGGTTCGTCTTCCCGCTGATCTCGGGCGTCGACTACTTCCGGCTCGTGTTCGCCGACCCCGGGCCGCCGCTCGCCATCCTCGGCGCGGCGACCATCATCGTCGTCATCGGGGTCGTCGACGACCTGTACGACCTCGACTGGATGACGAAGCTCGCCGGTCAGATCATCGCCGCTGGCGTGCTCGCCTGGCAGGGCGTGCAGCTCGTCTCGCTGCCCATCGGGGGCAGCCTCGCCATCGGGTCGCCCTACATGTCGCTGATCCTCACCATCCTCGCGGTGGTGCTCGTGATGAACGCGGTCAACTTCATCGACGGCCTGGACGGCCTCGTCGCCGGCGTGACGATCATCGCGAACGGCGTCTTCTTCGTCTACAGCTTCGTCATCTCGATCACCATCGGGCAGACCGAGTACTTCAACCTCGCGGCCCTGCTGACCGCGGTCCTGATCGGGGCCTGCCTCGGGTTCCTGCCCCTCAACTGGCACCCCGCCCGTCTCTTCATGGGCGACGCGGGCGCGCTGCTCACCGGCCTGATCATGGCGACGAGCGCGATCTCCGTCACCGGGCAGATCGACCCGGCGACCATCTCCCGGTCGGCCCTGCTGCCGGCCTTCATCCCGATCCTGCTGCCCTTCGCGGTCCTCGTCGTGCCCCTGCTCGACTTCGGCCTCGCGGTGCTCCGCCGTGTCAGCGCCGGCAAATCGCCCTTCACGGCCGACCGCAAGCACCTCCACCACCGCCTCCTCGACATGGGGCACACGCACTTCCAGGCGGTGCTGATCTTCTACTCCTGGACCCTCGTGGTCTCCGTCGGCTGCCTCATGTTCCTGTTCGTCAAGCCGTCGTGGCTCGTCGTGACGTTCCTCGGGCTGGGCCTCGTCGCCTGCGCCGTCCTCACCCTGGCGCCCCTCAGCCGGCGCAAGCGCGTCGAGGTCGCCGTGCAGAGCACCCGCAGCGCCGACCTGGCCGCGAGCGAGTCCGGGCGATTCGACCCGCTCGACGAGGCCGCCGACGCACTCGACCCGTCCGACACCGACACGGCCCAGACCGCCGTGGTGCCCGAACTGACCCACCCGGAGGAACGCCCATGAACGCCCGATCGATCTTCACCAAGATCCTGACGTACACCGGTCTCCTGGCCCTCGTGATCGCCGTGGTCGGGGGCGGGCTCGGCTGGGCCCTCGCCGGCACGGACGGTCTCTGGAGCGCCCTCGTGGGCGTGGCCCTGGCCGTCGTCTTCGCCGGCATCACCGCCGCCAGCATGCTGATCGCGATCCGGTTCCGACTGGCCGCGTTCTTCGGCATCGTGATGGGCGCCTGGCTGCTCAAGCTCGTGATCTTCGTCGTGCTGCTGGTGCTCGTGAAGGACCAGCCGTTCGTGAACGACGTGGTGCTCTTCCTGGCGCTCGTGGTGTCGATCATCGGCACCCTGGCCATCGACGCGCTCGTCGTCGTGCGCGGTCGTCTGGGCAACGTCAGCGACGCCGTCCTGCCGCCCGCTCCCCAGGACTGACGTCCGGGCGCGGGCGCCGGGCCGCCCACGTCCCGCCCCGTCGTCGTCGCGGGGGACGACCTTCCTTGCAGGGCGTGAAAAGAGCCCTGCCGATTCGTGCCCGCGAGGTTTACCTTGATAGGGTGGACACCGTACCCCGGCCGCGATTCTCTGCGGGTTCGGATGACAACCCCACCAATCGTCGCGACACTTCAGGGTGCTCGCCCCGACACAGGAGATAGCGCTGATAGCGAACGCTGTGAACCTGCTCTCCGCCGCCGAGACCGGCCACGGAGACGGGGGATTCCACGCCCCGACTCTTGACGAGTTCTTCCCGTCCGCGATCTTCTTCGAGGGCACGCCCTTCGAGCTGAACCGCATCATGCTGGTCCGCCTCTTCGCGATCGCCGTCATGCTGCTGCTCTTCTGGCTCGCCCTGCGCAAGGGCCGGCTCGTGCCGACCCGCGGCCAGAGCATCGCCGAGCTCGGACTCGACTTCGTCCGTGTCCAGATCGTCGAGGAGATCCTCGGCGAGCGGCTCGGGCGCAAGTACCTGCCCCTGCTGGCCGCGATGTTCTTCGGCATCTTCGCCATGAACATCACGGGCATCGTCCCCGGCCTCAACATCGCCGGCACGTCCGTGGTCGCCATGCCGCTGCTGCTCGGCGTCGTCGCCTACGTCATGTTCATCTACGCGGGCTTCCGCGAGGTGGGCGGAGCGACGTTCTTCCGGAACGCACTGTTCCCGGCCGGTGTGCCGTGGTACATGTACATCCTCTTGACGCCCATCGAGTTCATCAACATCTTCATCGTGCGCCCCATCTCGCTGGCGCTGCGACTGCTGCTGAACATGATGGTCGGCCACCTCCTCCTCGTGCTCTGCTTCGCGGCGACGCACTTCTTCTTCTTCAGCATGAGCGGCGGGTTCATGGCGTTCGGCGCCCTGACCCTCATCGGCGGGTTCGTCATGACCATCGTCGAGATGGCCGTCGCCGTGCTGCAGGCCTACGTCTTCACGCTCCTCGCCTCGGTCTACATCCAACAGGCCGCGGCGACCGAACACTGAGCGTCGAACGAACACTATGAACGACGGGGACCGTCGCCCGACGAGCCCCGCCCAACCGGAAGGAAACCCAAGTGGACACCACCACGATCCTCGCTGAGATCAACGGCAACATCGCGACCGTCGGCTACGGCCTCGCTGCGATCGGCCCCGGCATCGGCATCGGCATCGTCGCGGGCAAGACCGTCGAGGCGATGGCCCGTCAGCCCGAGCTCGCCGGCCGCCTCCAGGTCACGATGTTCCTCGGCATCGCGTTCACCGAGCTGCTGGGCTTCATCGGCCTCGCCGCCGGCTTCATCTTCTCCTGATCAGTTAGGACGACACACCGATGATCGAGACGATCCTCGCGGCCGAGGGCGGTGCTCCTGAGGGAGCAGCCGTCTTCTTCCCCGCCGGTTACGACATCCTCTGGTCCTTCGTCGTCTTCGTGGTCATCGCTGCGTTCTTCGGGATCTTCGCGATCCCGCGGTTCCGCAAGATCCTCGACGAGCGTGCCGAGCGCATCGAGGGCGGCATCGCCCACGCCGAGGCCGCCCAGGCCGAGGCCGCGAAGGCCCTCGACGAGTACAAGAAGCAGCTGGCCGACGCCCGCGCCGAGGCGGCTCGCATCCGCGAGGCTGCTCGTGCCGAGGGCGCCGAGATCCTCGCCGACCTGAAGCAGCAGGCCCAGGCCGAGGCGGATCGCGTCACCGCGAACGCCCACGTCCAGATCGAGGCCGAGCGTGCCGCGGCCGTCGCGTCGCTCCGTGCCGAGGTCGGCTCGCTGGCCATCGACCTCGCGTCGGGCGTCATCGGCGAGTCCCTGGCCGACGACGCCAAGGCGTCGGCAGTCGTCGACCGCTTCCTGGCCGACCTCGAGGCCGACCAGAACTCGAAGGCAGGCAACTGACGATGGGTTCCATGTCCCGAGAGGCCCTCAGCTCGGCGAGGTCCGTCCTCGCCGACCTGGGCGCTGCTGCCGACCTGACCACGGGCGAGCAGCTGCTCGACGCGGGTCGCGTCATCGGCGGCAACGTCCAGCTGCAGGCCTACTTCGCGGACCCCGCCGTCGATGCCGCCACGAAGAAGCAGCTCGTCGACCGCGTCTTCGGCGCGTTCACCGAGTCGGCGCGTGCGCTGGTGCTCTCCGTCGTCGGCAGCCGGTGGTCCTCGAAGCGCGACCTGCTCGCAGGCATGGAGGAGATCAGCATCCGTGTCGTCGCCTCCACGCTGTCCGACGGCAGCACGATCGCGAACGAGCTGTTCGCCTTCGATGCGGCCGTCCGGTCCGACTCCTCCCTCGAACTGGCGATCGGCACCAAGCTGAGCGACCCCGAGGCCAAGGCAGGCCTGGTCCAGCGCCTCCTGGGCGGCCGGGCGAGCCAGCAGACGATCACCATCGTCAGCCACCTCGTGCGCCAGCCCCGCGGCCGTCGCATAGGGGAGCTGCTGCGCACCGCAGCCGAGATCGTGTCCGACCAGTCGGACCAGCTCGTCGCCACGGTCACGACGGCCAAGGTCCTCGACGACGCGCACGCCGCGCGCCTCGAGCAGGGTCTGTCCCGCCAGTTCGGGCGTAGCCTCCGCATCAACCAGGTCGTCGACCCCGCCGTCATCGGCGGTCTGCGCGTGCAGGTCGGCGACGAGGTCATCGACGGGACCGTCGCCACCAAGCTCAGCGCGCTCCGCCTCCAGCTCGCCGGCTAGGCACGCACCCCACACAGACTCGAGGCCTCCTGAAGCCTCGCTACGAATAGGAATCACAATGGCAGACATCAAGATCAGCCCCGATGAGATTCGCGACGCGCTGAAGGACTTCGTCTCGTCGTACGACCCGTCCAAGGCCTCGACGACCGAGGTCGGCTACGTCACGGACGCCGCCGACGGCATCGCCCACGTCCAGGGTCTCCCCGGCGTGATGGCGAACGAGCTCATCCGCTTCGCGGACGGCACCCAGGGCCTGGCCCAGAACCTCGACGAGGACGAGATCGGCGCCATCGTGCTCGGCGAGTTCTCGGGCATCGAAGAGGGCATGGAGGTGACCCGCACCGGCGAGGTCCTCTCCGTCCCGGTCGGCGACGGCTTCCTCGGCCGCGTGGTCGACCCGCTGGGCGCGCCCATCGACGGTCTCGGCGAGATCGCGTCCGAGGGTCGTCGTGCCCTCGAGCTCCAGGCGCCCGGCGTCATGCAGCGCAAGTCGGTGCACGAGCCCATGCAGACCGGCATCAAGGCCATCGACGCGATGATCCCCGTCGGCCGCGGTCAGCGTCAGCTGATCATCGGCGACCGCCAGACCGGCAAGACGGCCATCGCGATCGACACGATCATCAACCAGAAGGCCAACTGGGAGTCCGGCGACGTCGACAAGCAGGTCCGCTGCATCTACGTCGCCATCGGCCAGAAGGGCTCGACGATCGCCTCGGTCAAGGGCGCCCTCGAAGAGTCCGGCGCCATGGAGTACACGACCATCGTCGCCGCTCCGGCCTCCGACCCCGCCGGCTTCAAGTACCTGGCCCCCTACACCGGCTCGGCCATCGGCCAGCACTGGATGTACGGCGGCAAGCACGTCCTCATCATCTTCGACGACCTGTCGAAGCAGGCCGAGGCCTACCGTGCCGTCTCCCTGCTCCTGCGTCGCCCGCCGGGCCGCGAGGCCTACCCCGGCGACGTGTTCTACCTGCACTCGCGTCTGCTCGAGCGCTGCGCGAAGCTCTCCGACGAGCTGGGCGCGGGCTCGATGACCGGTCTGCCGATCATCGAGACCAAGGCCAACGACGTCTCGGCGTACATCCCCACCAACGTGATCTCGATCACCGACGGCCAGATCTTCCTCCAGTCCGACCTGTTCAACGCGAACCAGCGTCCGGCGGTCGACGTCGGCATCTCGGTGTCCCGCGTCGGCGGCGACGCCCAGGTGAAGTCGATCAAGAAGGTCTCCGGCACGCTCAAGCTCGAGCTGGCCCAGTACCGCTCGCTCGAGGCCTTCGCGATGTTCGCGTCCGACCTCGACGCGGCGAGCCGTCGCCAGCTGGCTCGCGGCGCACGCCTCACCGAGCTGCTCAAGCAGCCGCAGTACTCGCCGTACCCGGTCGAGGACCAGGTCGTCTCGATCTGGGCCGGCACGAACGGCAAGCTCGACGAGGTGCCCGTCCCCGACGTGCTCCGCTTCGAGCGCGAGCTGCTCGACTACCTGGGTCGCAACACGTCCGTCCTCTCCGACCTGCGCGAGAAGAACGTCCTCACCGACGAGATCGTCTCGGCGCTCGACTCGGGCGTCGACGCCTTCAAGCAGGAGTTCCAGACCGGAGAGGGCAAGCCCCTCGCCTCGGTCGGCAACGAGCAGTTCGAGGCCACGGACGCCGGCGACGTCAACCAGGAGAAGATCGTCAAGGCCAAGCGCTGACGCGCTCGACCGACGTTCACGACTGACGAGACAACAGGAGAGTCATGGGAGCCCAACTACGGGTCTACCGCCAGCGGATCCGCTCCGCGCAGACCACCAAGAAGGTCACGCGGGCGATGGAGCTCATCTCGGCCTCGCGCATCCAGAAGGCGCAGGCCCGGATGAAGGCCTCCGGGCCGTACTCGCGTGCGATCACGCGGGCCGTCTCGGCCGTGGCGACGTTCTCGGACGTCGACCACATCCTCACCACCGAGCCGGCCACGGTCGAGCGTGCCGCGGTCGTGGTCTTCACGTCCGACCGCGGCCTCAACGGCGCCTTCAGCTCGAACACGCTGAAGGAGGCCGAGCAGCTGTCCACGCTGCTGCGCGGCCAGGGCAAGGACGTCGTGTTCTACCTCGTCGGCCGGAAGGCGCAGAACTACTTCGCGTTCCGCAAGCGCGACTCGGAGCAGATCTGGACGGGCAACACCGACCAGCCCGAGTTCGGCACCGCGAAGGAGATCGGCGACGCCGTCGTCTCGAAGTTCCTCACGCCGGCGGCCGAGGGCGGGGTGGACGAGATCCACATCGTCTACAACCGCTTCGTGAACATGGTGAGCCAGGTCCCCGAGGTCGTCCGGCTGCTGCCCCTCGAGGTCGTGGAGGGCGTCGAGGCGCCCGCCGACGACGAGGTCCTGCCGCTGTACGACTTCGAGCCCGACGCCACCGAGGTGCTCGACTCGCTCCTTCCGGTCTACATCGAGAGCCGCATCTTCAACGCGATGCTGCAGTCGGCGGCGTCCGAGCACGCTGCTCGCCAGAAGGCCATGAAGGCCGCCAGCGACAACGCGGACACCCTCATCCGGGACTTCACCCGTCTGGCGAACAACGCTCGCCAGGCCGAGATCACGCAGCAGATCTCCGAGATCGTGGGCGGCGCTGACGCCCTGAGCTCGGCCAAGTAGATCTGCACCCCAGCATCATCATCCGAAGAGAGAGAAGCCATGACTGACACCGCAACCGCGCCGGTCGCGACCGCGTCGGCTCCCGGCGTCGGGCGGGTCGCCCGCGTCACGGGCCCCGTCGTCGACATCGAGTTCCCGCACGACGCCATCCCCGGCGTGTACAACGCGCTCCACACGACGATCACGATCGGCGACACGAAGAGCGAGCTGACCCTCGAGGTCGCCCAGCACCTCGGCGACGACCTGGTCCGCGCGATCGCCCTCAAGCCCACGGACGGCCTCGTCCGCGGGCAGGAGGTCACCGACACCGGCGCGCCCATCTCGGTGCCCGTCGGCGACGTGACCAAGGGCAAGGTCTTCAGCGTCACCGGCGAGATCCTCAACCTCGAGGGCGACGAGAAGGTGGAGATCACCGAGCGCTGGCCGATCCACCGCAAGCCCCCGCAGTTCGACCAGCTCGAGTCGAAGACCCAGCTGTTCGAGACGGGCATCAAGTCCATCGACCTGCTCACGCCCTACGTGCAGGGCGGCAAGATCGGCCTCTTCGGCGGTGCGGGCGTCGGCAAGACGGTCCTCATCCAGGAGATGATCCAGCGCGTCGCGCAGGACCACGGTGGCGTCTCCGTGTTCGCCGGTGTCGGCGAGCGCACCCGTGAGGGCAACGACCTCATCGCCGAGATGGACGAGGCGGGCGTGTTCGACAAGACCGCCCTCGTCTTCGGCCAGATGGACGAGCCGCCGGGAACGCGTCTCCGCGTGGCCCTGTCGGCGCTGACGATGGCGGAGTACTTCCGTGACGTGCAGAAGCAGGACGTCCTGCTCTTCATCGACAACATCTTCCGCTTCACGCAGGCCGGCTCCGAGGTCTCCACGCTGCTGGGCCGCATGCCCTCCGCCGTGGGCTACCAGCCGAACCTCGCCGACGAGATGGGCGTCCTCCAGGAGCGCATCACGTCGACCCGTGGCCACTCGATCACCTCGCTGCAGGCGATCTACGTCCCCGCCGACGACTACACCGACCCGGCGCCGGCCACGACCTTCGCGCACCTCGACGCGACGACCGAGCTGTCGCGCGAGATCGCGTCGCAGGGTCTCTACCCCGCGATCGACCCGCTGACCTCGACGAGCCGCATCCTCGACCCCCGGTACCTGGGCGAGGCGCACTACAACACGGCCATCCGCGTCAAGGCGATCCTGCAGAAGAACAAGGAACTGCAGGAGATCATCGCCATCCTCGGTGTCGACGAGCTCTCCGAAGAGGACAAGATCACGGTCGCCCGCGCCCGTCGCATCCAGCAGTTCCTCTCGCAGAACACCTACATGGCGAAGAAGTTCACCGGTGTCGAGGGCTCGACCGTCCCGCTGAAGGACACCATCGAGTCCTTCACCGCGATCGCCGACGGCGAGTTCGACCACGTCGCGACGCAGGCGTTCTTCAACGTCGGCTCGATCTCCGACGTCGAAGAGAAGTGGGCTCAGATCCAGAAGGAGAACGGCTGATCGTGGCTGCTCTCACCGTGAGCGTCGTCTCGGCCGACCACGAGGTGTGGTCGGGCGAGGCGTCGTCCATCGTCGCCCGCACCGCCGAGGGTGAGATCGGGATCCTCCCGGGTCACGAGCCTCTCCTGGCGATCCTGGCCACGGGCAAGGTCCGTGTCCGCCTGACCGACGGCTCCACCGTCGAGGCGACGGCGGACGACGGGTTCCTGTCCGTCGAGAACGACACCGTGACGGTCGTCGCGCGCAACGCGCAGCTGGCCTGACCGACTCCTCGTCGAACGCTCTTCCCGAACCACCGTGCTGTTCCTGCTGCCCCCGTCCGAGACCAAGCTCGACGGGGGCAGCGGCATGTCCGGGCTCGACCTGGACGCCCTCTCGTTCCCGTCGCTGGGCGCGGTGCGCCGTCGGGTCGCCGACCGCCTCCTCGAGCTGTCCGCGGATCCCGTCGAGGCGATGGCCCGGCTCAAGCTCGGTCCGCGCCTGGCCGGCG
Source organism: Frigoribacterium faeni (assembly GCF_011761235.1). Lineage (GTDB taxonomy): Bacteria > Actinomycetota > Actinomycetes > Actinomycetales > Microbacteriaceae > Frigoribacterium > Frigoribacterium faeni_A. Next base: position 484,792 of record NZ_JAAOYW010000001.1, on the reverse strand, counting down.
AGGTCGAGCGGAACCGTCTGCTCGAACGGTCCCCGACCATGCCGGCGCTCTCGCGCTACACCGGCGTGCTCTTCGACCCGGTGCGCGCGCCCGAGCTTGACGCCGCCCAGCGCTCGTGGGCCCACCGGCACGTCGTCGTGCACTCGGCCCTGTTCGGCCTCGTCCGGGCCTCGGACCCGATCCCGGCGTACCGGCTGTCGCACGACTCGCGTCTGCCGGGCGCGCCGCTCAGGGCGACCTGGGCCGCCACGGTGTCGTCCGTGCTGGCCGACCTCTCCGACTCGGGGGAGTTCATCGTCGACCTGAGGTCCGAGGGCTACGCGGCCCTCGGACCTGCTCCCCGTCCCGGGTCCGCCTACGTCCGCGTCGTGTCCGAGGCGTCCGGGCACCGCCGGGCCCTGAACCACTTCAACAAGAAGTCGAAGGGCGCCCTCGTCCGTCGACTCGTGACCGACCGGCCCGAACTGACCGATCGGGCCGACCTCGTCGACTGGGCCGCGGCGCAGGGCATCGTCCTCGACGTGTCGCCCGACGGCGAGCTCGTGCTCGTGTCCGAGACGGTCCTCGGCGAGGGCGCTCAGCCGACCGGCACGGGGCCCGCCCGGTAGACGATGCCCTCGTGCCGCAGCAGCCACTGCTTCGTGGGCACTCCCTCGCCGACCGTGTAGCCGGTCACGCCGCCGGTGCGGCCGAGCACACGGTGGCAGGGCACGAGCAGGGGCAGGGGGTTCGTCGCGACGGCGCCGCCCACGGCCCTGCCGGCCTGCGGGCTGCCGACCGCCGCCCCCAGTCGCCCGTAGGTCGTGGTGGCGCCCCAGGCGACCTCGCCGAGCGCCGACCAGACGCTCTGCTGGAACGCCGTGCCCACCAGCCGGACGGGCAGGTCGAACTGGCGGCGGCGTCCGTCGAAGTAGTCGTGCACCTGACGCCGCGCCGCCTCGAGCAGGTCGTCCTGGTGCTCCTCCCGACCGTCGTGCGGCAGCCCGGTCCCGTCGTCGACGACGACGCGCTCGACGGCCCGGAGGCGACTGTGGATCTCGATCCGGCCGATGGGGGAGTGCAGCCGCACGAACCGGAGGTCGCCCGGGTCGTCGCGGGTGCCCGGCGGCAGCGGGGGGACGAGGGCGAGATCGGGCATGGCGCCACGCTAGGCAGTCCGGGACGCCCTGTCGGCGTGCGTCGGTGAGCCTGTGGACGGAGCGCGTCGAGGCCGTGCGGGGGAGGAGCGACGAGGAGGGGCGGTGCACCGCGTGGGACCGGTAGCGTTGTCCGCGAGGCGAGTCCCGCCTCCTCGACCACCGCCTCCGTGAGGACCCCGTGACCAGACCCGACGAGCCGGACGAGCTCGACGACACGGTGCTCGTGCGCCGTGGTCGCCATGCTCCGGCGACCGAGGCGCGCGTCGACGACGACACCGTGCTGGTCCGCCGGCCGGGGGCGCCGCGGGCCGTGCCCGAGGACGACACGGTCGTCCGTGTCCGACCCGTGCCGCCCGTGGCCGTGACGGGGTCGGCCCCTCCTTCGCCGGGTGCGCCGCCGGCCCCGGCGGCGCGCGTCCACCTGCTGCGCGTGGGCAGTGCCGCGCACCGGCTCGACGCACCGGTCGTCGTCGGTCGCCGCCCGTCGGCGCCACGGGTCTCGACCGGCGCGCCCGCCGTGCTGGTCGCCGTGCCCTCGCCCACCAGCGAGGTGTCGAGCAGCCACGTCCGGGTCGAGCAGGTCGGCTCGACCGTCGTGGTGATCGACCTGAGGTCGACGAACGGCACCGTCGTCACCCTGCCGGGGCGGCATCCCGTGACTCTCCGGCAGGGCGAGTCGACCGTCGCGCTGGCAGGCACCATAGTTGACGTCGGCGACGGCAACCTCCTCGAGGTCCTCCCGCCTCCCCGACCCGCCGCCCAAGAAGGACGTCGCCCGTGACAGAGCTCGGCCGCCCCACGACCGCCCACCCCCTCGCCTCCGGCGCGACCGGTCTCTCGCTCGACTGGGCGGGGGTCACCGACGTGGGCCTGCGCCGCGCCCACAACGAGGACAGCTACGTCGCCGAGGCGCCCCTGTTCGTCGTGGCCGACGGCATGGGCGGGCACAGCGCCGGCGACGTCGCGAGCGACGCCGTCGTGCGGCGCATGGCCGAGGCGGCGGTGCGGGACCGCCTCACCACCGACGACATCGAGGAGGCGCTCCGTCGCGCCACCGCCGACATCGCCGTCGCGGCCGCCGACACCGAGCTCGGCGTCGGCACCACCGCGACCGGCGCGTTCCTCTCCGACGACGACGGGGACCCCGAGTTCACGATCTTCAACGTCGGCGACTCGCGGGTCTACCTCGTCGACGAGGGCACGTTGCGGCAGGTGACCGTCGACCACTCCGTCGTGCAGGAGATGGTCGACGCCGGCCTCATCCGCGCCGAGGACGCCGAGTCCCACCCGGACAGCAACGTCATCACCCGGGCCGTCGGCTTCGACGTCGACCAGCGGCCCGACTACTGGCGCGTCCCCGCCCGGGCCGGCCTCCGCCTCCTCGTCTGCTCCGACGGCCTCACCAAGGAGCTGTCGGGCGCCGACATGGAGCGGCTGCTCGGCGAGCAGCCCGAGACGCTGGCGGCGGCCTCGGCCCTCGTGCGGGCGGCCGTCGAGGCCGGCGGCCGCGACAACGTCACCGCCGTCGTGGTCGACGTCCGAGGCGCGGCGGACGAGCCCGTCGAGGCCTAGGCCGCCCGGCGACCGGCCGGGGCGCCCCGCTCGTCCGGGGCCCGGCCCGGTCGGTCGTCCCCAGGCACGGGGCCGTGCTCCCTCCCCCGAAGTGGGGGCCGGGGGGCCGTCCCCCGTCCGGCGCCCTCGGGGCACAGCCGACGGGGGTCCCAGCTACGATGACGAGGGCCGACAGTGCGTCGGTGCGCCCTCCGGGGCGCGGACCGGACACCGTGGAGGAGGGTGACGTGGCGCGACGACTGCCGTCCCCGCCGCCCGTGCTGCCCGGGTTCTCGCACGTCCACGTGCTCGGCTCCGGCGGCTTCGCCGACGTGTTCCTGTACGAACAGAACATGCCCCGGCGACAGGTCGCCGTCAAGGTGATGCTGAGCGAGGTCGTCAACGACCAGGTGCGGCAGATGTTCCAGGCCGAGGCGAACCTCATGGCGCAGCTGAGCGCCCACCCCTCGATCCTCACCGTCTACCAGGCGAGCGTGTCCGCCGACGGCCGGCCCTACCTCGTCATGGAGCTCTGCTCGTCGTCGCTCAGCGACCGGTACCGCCGGGACCGCATCCCGGTCGCCGACGTCCTCCGCATCGGCGTCAAGATCGGCAGCGCGGTCGAGACCGCGCACCGGCAGGGCGTCCTGCACCGCGACATCAAGCCGTCGAACATCCTCATGACGGCCTACGGGCACCCGGTGCTGTCCGACTTCGGCATCGCCGCCTCCCTCACCGAGAGCGAGCCGCAAGAGGTCGTCGGCATGTCGATCCCGTGGTCGGCGCCCGAGGTGCTGCTCGACGAGACGAACGGCACGATCGAGTCCGAGGTGTGGTCGCTCGGCGCCACCGTCTACTCGCTGCTCGCGGGCCGCAGCCCGTTCGAGATCCTCGGCAGCGACAAGAACGGCGCCTCCGACCTGATCGGCCGCATCGACAAGGCCAAGCTCGCCCCGACCGGGCGCACCGACGTGCCGGCGACCCTCGAGCGCGTGCTCGCGCGGGCGATGTCGCGGCGGCCGGAGCAGCGGCAGGCGAGCGTGCTCGAGCTGCTGCGCGAGCTGCAGCAGGTCGAGTCCGAGCTCGGCGTGGGGCAGACGCCCATCGAGGTGGCGGTCGACGACTGGGCACTGGCCACCGTGGCCGACCTCGAGGACCGCACGCGCCTCCGCGGCGCCGCCCCGGTGCAGTCGACGCGACGACGCCGGCGCCGTCGGCGCGTGACCGAGGCGCAGGCCGCCGCCGTGCACGGGTCGGGGCTCAGCCACAGCCGCGCCGTGCCGCGCAGCACCGGCACCAGGCCGGCCCCGCGCAGCCGCCGCGCCCTGGTGCTCGTATGGTCGCTCGTCGCCGCGGCGGTCGTGGCCATCGGCCTGGGGGCGACGGCGACCCTCGTGCTGGTGCGGGCCACGTCGACCGAGATCCCGAGGGTCACCGACGTGTCGGCCACCGTCGACGGGTCGTCGGTGGTGTTCACCTGGGCCGACCCCGGCCTCCGGTCCGGCGACGCCTACATCATCTCGACGGGGTCGGACACGAGCCAGCAGACCTCCAACCGCTTCGTCGCGAGCGCGTCCGAGACGGGCGAGCGGCTCTGCATCACCGTGAGCGTCAACCGGGCCGGCCAGAGCGGTGAGCCGAGCGCCGAGGAGTGCTCCGTGGCCGGGGGCGGCGAGTGAGCCGCCTCGGCACCTGGGCGCGCTCGCGCCGGTCCGCCGTGGCCACGGGCGTGAGCGCGACGGTCGTCGTCGCACTCGTCGCGACGGTCGCGATCGCGAGCAGCGGCTACGAGGCGCAGCGCCTCGACCTCGACGACGGCACGGTGTGGGTCGCGAACGGGTCGCGCACGGCCGTCGGCCGCGCGAACACCGACGTCGCCGAGCTCAACTCGGCGGTGCGGAGCACGGGCGGCGACCTGTCGGTGGCCCAGTCGGCCGACGCCGTGCTGATGATCGACCGGAGCAGCGCGACGGTGGGCATCGTCGACCCCGCGACCGCCACCGTCGGCGACAGCGTGCCCCTGCCGCCCGAGTCCCCGGACGTCCTCCTCTCGGGCGACCGGGCGGTCGTCGTCTCCGGCGGCACGGGCGAGCTGTGGAGCCAGCCCGTCTCCGAGCTCTCGTCGTTCAGCGCCGAGGTCGACGCCGACCTCAGCCTCGGCGAGGACGCCGTCACGAGCGTCGCGCCCGACGGCACGATCACCGTCTTCTCCGGGGCGAGCGGCGACGTGTCCCGCGTCGAGCCCGGCGACTCGTTCGAGGTCGAGTCCACGCGCTCGACGTCCCTCTCGGGCTCGGGCGAGCACCAGGTCACGAGCGTCGGCACGCACTGGGCCGTGCTCGACGTCGACGCCGGGCGACTCGTCGTCGACGGCGCCGAGGTCGACCTGTCCGACTCCGCCGACGGCGGTCTCGCCCTGCAGCAGGCGAGCGACGACGGCGACGGCGTCCTCGTGTCGACGAGCACGGCCCTCATCCGGGTCCCCTTCGACGGCGGCGAGCCGACCGAGGTCGTGGCCGACCGGTCGGGACTGCCCGCGAGGCCCGTGGTCGTCGGCAGCTGCACCTACGCGGCGTGGTCCGGAGGCTCCGCCTGGAGCGACTGCTCCGCCGCGCGCGGCGGTGTCGTCGAGCTCGAGGGCGTGCCGGCGACGGCGCGGCTCGTCTTCGCGGTCGACGGTCGACGGACGGTCCTGAGCGACCCCGTGGGGGGCAGCAGCTGGGCCGTGCAGAGCCGTGGCCAGCTGATCGACAACTGGGACGAGCTGCTCGACCGGGACGACGAGCAGCAGCAGGAAGAGACCGACACCACGGACGAGCCGCCCGAGCTCGACCCCGACCAGAAGCCGCCGGTCGCGGTCGACGACGACCTCGGGGCCCGGCCCGGCACGGCCAGCACCCTCTCGGTGCTCCTCAACGACTACGACCCGAACGGCGACCCCGTGGTCGTCGACCAGGTCTCGTCCCTCGACCCGTCGATCGGCCGCCTCGACATCGTCAACGACCGTCAGCAGGTGCTGCTCACGCTGACCGACGAGGCGAGCGGCCCCGTCGCGTTCGACTACTCGATCAGCGACGGCCGCGGCGGCACCTCCAGCGCCACGGTCACCGTCACGGTGCGGTCTCCCGGCGAGAACAGCCCGCCCGTGCAGGTGCGCCGCACCTCGGCCGACGTGTCGTCAGCCGGTCGGGTCACGACGCCCGTCCTCGGCGACTGGGTCGACCCGGACGGCGACGCTTTCTACCTCGTCAGCGCCTCGGGCGGCGAGGGCATCTCGTACAAGCCCGCGGGCGACGTCGTCTACCAGGACGCCGGTGCGGGGGCGACGACGCTCGACGTCGGCCTCGTCGTCTCCGACGGCCAGGCCGAGGGGCGCGGCACCATGACCGTGCGGGTGGCCGGGTCCTCGCCGCTGACGGCCTCGTCGTTCTCCGTCCAGGCCTACGCCGGCCAGCAGCTGACCGTGCGGCCCCTGCCCTACGCCAGCGGCGGGTCGGGCTCGATCCGCCTCAACAGCGTGCCGGCCAAGAACGGCTCGACCGTCACGCCGAGCTACGAGGCGGGCACCTTCCGCTTCGTGAGCGACGAGGTGCGCACGCACAACCTCGAGTACTCGGTCACCGACGGCGACCAGACCGCGACAGGCACCATCCGGGTCGACGTGCAGTCGCCGCCCGACCCGTCGAGCCCGCCCGTCACGACGCCCAAGACCGTCTTCATCGAGACGCTGAGCACGCAGACGGTCGACGTGGTGGCGACGGACGACGACCCCGCCGGCAACGTGCTCATGGTGACGTCGACCTCCGAGGTGCCCCTCTCGTCGGGCGTGCGGGTCGAGACGCTCGACCAGCGCTACCTGCGCGTCACGCTGGCCGCGCCGCTCGACGACGGTCCCGTCACCTTCACGTACACCGTGACGAACGGGCTCGCCTCGGCGGAGGGCACCGTGACGGTGATCGAGACCCCGCGGCGGTCGCAGACGCAGCCGCCCGTCGCCACGGACGACCAGGCGACGGTCCGCGTCGGCGACGCGATCGACATCGACGTCCTCGCGAACGACGAGCAGCCGGACGGCGACGACATCTCGCTCGTCCCCGACCTCGTCCAGGGCGTCCCCGGCGACGGCGGGCTGCTCTTCGCCTCGGGCTCGATCCTCCGGTTCCTGGCTCCCGCGACGCCCGGCAACGTCACCGCCGTGTACGCGGTCGAGGGCCGTGACGGCCAGCGCGACACGGCTCAGGTGACGATCGCCGTGCGCGAGGCGGACGTCGCCACGAACAACCCGCCGGTGCCGCAGACGGTCACCGCCCGCGTCGTCGCGGGGGAGTCCGTGCGCGTGACCGTGCCGCTCGACGGCGTCGACCCCGACGGGGACAGCGTCTCGTTGCTCGGCGTGGGCACCAACCCCGAGAAGGGCAGCGTCACGAGCGTCGGCGCCGACTCGATCGAGTACCAGGCCAACGGGACGAGCGCCGGCACCGACACCTTCACGTACACGGTCGTCGACGGCCTCGGGGCCCGTGCGAGCGGCAAGGTGCGGATCGGCATCTCGGCGCGGGCCGACGGCTCGCGCAACCCCATCGCCGTCGCCGACGACGTGACCATGCGACCGGGCGGCACGATCACCGTCCGCGTGCTCGACAACGACTCCGACCCCGACGGCGGCGCCCTGTCCGTGGCGGGGGTGGAGGCCAACGACGAGGGCACGACCGCCGAGGTCGTGGACGGCACGATGATCGCGGTGCGGCCGCCTGCCGCCGAGGGCTCGTACGGTCTCGTCTACACGGTCGAGAACGAGCAGGGCGGGTCGAGCTCGAGCTTCGTGACGGTGACCGTCGACGCCGAGGCGCCGCTGAACCACCCCGTGGTCGACGACACCGTGCTCGACCTCAGCGACATCGCCGGTCGTGAGTCGGTCGACGTCAACGTGCTGACGAACGTCTTCTTCGCCGACGGTCCCGTCTCGTCGCTCGGACTCGGCATCGAGCCGGGCTACGACGGCACCTCGCAGGTGACGCCCGACCGTCGGGTGCGGGTGACGATCACCGACACGAGCCAGATCATCCCCTTCTTCGTCTCGCACCCCGACGACCCGGCCGTGCGCACGTACGCCTTCGTGCGCGTGCCCGGGTTCGGCGACGCCCTGCCGCAGCTGGACAAGACCGCCCGGCCGCTCACGGTGGTCAGCGGCGACCGCCTCACGATCGACCTGAACCGCTACGTCATCGCGGCCGGCGGCAAGAGCATCCGGCTCACCGACGCGAGCGCCGTGCGCGCCACGCACGCCGACGGCGGCGAGCTCGTCGTCGACCCGACGACGCTCGCCTACACGTCGGAGGATCTCTACTTCGGCACGGCCTCGGTGTCGTTCGAGGTGACGGACGGCTCGTCGGCCGACGACCCGGCGGGGCGGACGGCGACGCTCGTGCTGCCCATCACGGTCACGCCCCGCGAGAACCAGCCGCCCACGTTCAACGGCGCGTCGGTCGAGCTCGAGCCGGGAGAATCCCGGACGCTCGACCTGCAGCGGCTGACGACCTACCCCTACCCCGACGACGTCTCCGAGCTCCGCTGGAGCGCCGACGCGGCGTCCGCGCCCGGCTTCGCCGTCGACGTCTCGGGCCGCGAGGTCACGGTCACCGCCGGTTCCGCGACGCCGAGGGGCACGACGCAGGCGCTGCCCGTCAACGTCTCCGACGCCGTGGCGACCGGCCAGTCCGGCGCCATCCGGTTGTCCGTGGTCGGCTCGACCCGTCCCCTGGCCCAGCCGGCCGCCGACACCCAGGCCGTCCGACGGGGCACCTCCGCGTCGATCGACGTGCTCGCCAACGACCAGGCGACGAACCCGTTCCCCGGCCAGCCGCTGAGCGTCGTCGACATCCGCGGCCTCGGCGGAGGCGGCCTGCCCGCCGGCGTGTCCGTCACGCCGAGCGCCGACAACCGCACCCTGGCGGTCTCGGTCGGGCAGAACGCCCAGCCCGGCGACACCAACCTGCAGTACCGCGTCGCGGACGTCACGGGCGACCCCGAGCGCCAGGTCTGGGGCAACGTCACCATCTCGGTGCAGGACGTCCCCGACGCCCCGGCCGCCCCGGTGCGCACCGGCACCTTCACCGGCGGGCAGCTCACGCTGAGCTACGCGGCACCCCAGGCCAACAACTCGCCCATCACGCGCTTCCGCCTCACCGGCACGGGCAGCGCCGGCAGCTCGTACTCGAAGGACTGCGGCCTGTCGACGGTCTGCACCCTGACCGACCTCGACCCCGAGCAGACCTTCCGTCTCTCGGTCGTGGCGACGAACGGCCTGGGCGACTCGGCGCCGAGCGCGGCGAGCGACTCGTACAGCGCCGACTTCGTGCCGGCAGCCCCCACGGGCGTCTCCGTCTCGCCCTCGACCACGACGCCGAATGAGCTCGTGGTGCGCTGGAACGCCGTTCCGAAGCCCGACCGCGGCACCTCGGTGCTGGGCGCGGGCGGCTACGTGGTCGAGGTCACCGGGCCGGCCGACGCCCCCGGGGCGATCACCGCGTCGGGGACGGCGGCGTCCTTCGCGGGCACGCCCGGCGCCACCTACGACGTGCGCGTCTACGCGAAGAACCGGGCCCAGGTCTCGAGCGAGGCCGACTGGGCGCGCAGCGGCGTCGCACGGGGCACCGCCGTCGGGACCCCGGGCGCGTTCTCGGTCACCGCGACGGCCGCGGCCAACAAGGCCACCGTCCGGTGGGACGCGCCCGACGCGGCGGGCGGCTCGTTCCTGCGGTACTCGGTCTACCGCCAGCCCGGCGGCGGCGCACCCGTGCAGGCCTGTGCGACGTCCGGCCAGCGCATCGTCGAGAGCACCACGGCGACGGCGATCGACGACTCATCGCCCGAGGGCACGTACACGTACACTGTCGTCGCCTCCAACGGGCTGTTCTGTTCAGCGGCGACGGCGAAGGCGGAAAGCGTCACGCCGCCGACGAAGGGCACCGTCACGGTGGGTGTCGTCGCCTATGGCGACGAAGGGAGATTCGCGCCCAAGGTGACGCAGCTCGGAACGACCAATCCGCCACAGGGCGCCCAGTATCGGTATCAGTACCAAGTTGATGGGGATGGTCCTTGGAAGGCTGTCTCTTTCGGCGACTATCTCCTGGACCAGGCTGATGGCAAGGCCGTGGACGTCAGGTTCCGGGCGTGCACCCAGACCGATCGTGTCGAGTGCGGCCCGGCTTCGGATCCCACGACCGTGACACCGGAGGACACGCGCGTCGACGTCACCGCGTGCCAGGTAGGACAGGTGCTTGCCTTGAGCGCAGCTCTCGGCGGGAGGAACATCGACTCCGTCGAGGTCCAATTCAGGGCCGCGCTCAGCATTGCTTGGGGGCCAGCCACGTCAACGACTTTCGGTGAGTCGATCGAGGTTCCGGACGACGCACGCTACGTGCAGGTCCGCGGGCATGCCGGAGCGGAGAGCGATGTCAATTGGCGCCCTGCAGGCAGGCTCCTAGACATCGGATACGAATGCACGCCCGCACCCGACGCTGATCCCGAAACCCCCTGACACCCCCACGAGAGAGACGAACACCGCATGAGCATGACCCCCGAGCAGGCGACCTGGTTCTCCGAGATCTTCGGGCGCCTCGTCGCGAACGTCGACCAGGTTCTCCTGGGCAAGACGTTCGTCGTGCGGCTGTCGTTCACGGCGCTGCTCAGCGAGGGGCACCTCCTGCTCGAGGACTTCCCGGGGACGGGCAAGACGTCGCTCGCCCGGGCGATCGCGCAGAGCGTGCAGGGCACGAGCAACCGGGTCCAGTTCACGCCCGACCTGCTGCCGGGCGACATCACCGGCGTCAGCATCTACGACCAGAAGGCCGGCGAGTTCGAGTTCCACCGCGGCCCGATCTTCTCCAACATCGTGCTCGCCGACGAGATCAACCGGGCGAGCCCCAAGACGCAGTCGGCCCTGCTCGAGGTCATGGAGGAGAACCGCGTCACCGTCGACGGCGTGAGCCACGACGTCGGCAGCCCGTTCATGGTCATCGCCACGCAGAACCCCGTCGAGCAGGCGGGCACCTACCGTCTGCCCGAGGCGCAGCTCGACCGGTTCGTGATGAAGACCTCGATCGGCTACCCCGACCACGCCGCCACCGTGCGGATCCTCGAGGGGTCGGCCACGCGGGTGCACGAGGGCAGCCTCAGCCCCATCGTCCAGGCCGGCGTCGTCACCGAGATGGCCCAGCTCGCCCGGACCGTGCACGTCGAGTCGACCATCAGCGACTACGTCGCCCGGCTCGTCGAGGCGACCCGGACCGCCGAGGAGGTGCGGCTCGGCGTGAGCGTGCGCGGCGCCCTGGCGCTCGTCCGCACCGCCAAGACCTACGCCGCCTCCCAGGGGCGCCACTACGTCGTCCCCGACGACGTCAAGGCCCTCGCCGAGCCCGTGCTCGCGCACCGGCTCGTGCTCGACCCCGAGGCGGAGTTCGACGGCGTCACGCCGTCGAGCATCGTGAGCCAGCTGCTCATCGAGACCCCGCCGCCGTCCGAGCGGATCGCCGTGTGAGCGGCGCCGCACCCGGCCCCACCGACAGCCGCGCGCGTCGTGGTGCCGACACGGCCCGTGGCCGCGACCAGGCCCGCGGCCGCACCCAGACCCGGGGCGGCGGCCGCACCCAGACGCGGTCCGGCTTCGACGGCTCGTTCGCGACCGGCACGCAGGGCCTCACGAACGCCCGCACCCGCATCGTCGGCGACCGCACCGGGCCGGTGGCCGACCTGCTGGTGCTCGTCGTCCGCCTCGCCCGCTCGGCGCGGGCCTGGCTGCGGCGCGCCTACGGGGTCGTCTCGGGGGTCGTCACCCCGGTCGGCTGGGCGATGCTCGCCGTCGTGCCCGTCGGGTTCGTCGTCGGCTACCTGCTCGGCTGGCTCGAGCTCGTCGTCGTCGCCTGGGCCGCGGTCGTCGTGCTCCTGGTGGCGGGCCTCAGCCTCGTCGGCCGGAACGCGTTCCGCGTCTCCCTCGCGATCCCGCACGAACGGGTCGTCGTGGGCGAGCCGGCATCCGGCAGCGTGGTGGTCGAGAACCCGACCAAGCGGCGCATCCTGGGCGTCTCCGTCGAGATCCCCGTGGGCGCCGGCCTCGCCGAGATCGGCCTCCCCGGCCTGCGCGGGGGCGAGAGCGTCACCGAGACGTTCTCGGTCCCGACGCAGCGGCGCGGAGTGGTCCGCGTCGGCCCCGTCCGCACGGTCCGCGGCGACGCCGTCGGCCTCGTGCGCCGGGAGCTCGACTGGACGGGCGTCACCGAGATGTTCGTCCACCCCCGCACCATCGGCATCCCGAGCACGAGCACCGGGCTCATCCGCGACCTCGAGGGCAACCCGACCCGCGACCTCTCGCCGAGCGACATCTCGTTCCACGCCCTGCGCGAGTACCAGCCGGGCGACGAGCGTCGCAACATCCACTGGAAGTCGACCGCGAAGACCGGCACCTACATGGTGCGGCAGTTCGAGGAGAGCCGCCGCAGCCACATCGTCATCGCGCTGAGCCTCGCCACCGCCGACTTCGCCACCGACGACGAGTTCGAGCTGGCCGTGAGCGTCGCGGGGTCGATCGGCGCCCGGGCCGTCCGCGACGCCCGCGAGGTCAGCGTGGTGGTCAGCGAACGCACGCCCGAGTTCGCCAAGCGCAAGAACCTCGAGGTCAGGTCGCTGAGCACCCTGACGCGCACGCGCCTCCTCGACGACCTCGCCGTCGTCGAGCACGACGAGTCCGCGCTCGGCATCGTCGACGTGGCGCGCGTCGCGGGCGACCGGGTCGCGGGCGTGTCCGTCGCCTTCCTCGTCGTCGGCAGCACCGCCACCCTCACCCAGCTGCGGTCCGCCGGCCTGCACTTCCCCCTCGGGGTCGAGGCCGTCGCGATCGTCTGCGACCCCGAGGCCGTGCCCGGCATGACCCGCATCAGCGACCTGACCGTCCTCACGATCGGCTACCTCGAGGACCTCCAGAAGTCCCTCGCCCGGGCGGCCTCGACATGAGCGGCTCGCAGCAGGGCGCCGGGGCGCGACCGGGCGACCTGCGGACGCGGGTGCGTCGGCCCCGGCTCCGCGCCTCCTTCGTCCTGATCGCCACGGGGCTGCACGTCCTCGCCCTGGCCGTCGCCGCCGCCGTGTTCTGGCCGATCTACCAGAGCGCCGAGTTCGTCGTGCTGGCCGTCGTCACCGTCGCCGTCGGCGTCGTCGTGGCGATCGCCGGCGCCGTGCTGCGGCTGTCGAGCTCGTCGGTGATGCTGCTCACGGTCGTGGCCTACCTGCTCCTGGGGGTGCCGCTCGCCGTCCCGTCGCAGGCGCTCTGGGGCGTCGTCCCGACCCTGGGCGGCCTCGGCCAGCTCGTCGCCGGGACGGCGCTCGCCTGGAAGCAGCTCGTCACGGTCACCCTGCCCGTGGGCAGCTACGAGTCCTTGCTCGTCCCCGCCTTCGTGCTGCTGCTGCTCGCCTCGGTGGTCGGGCTGACCACGGCGCTCCGCTCACGACGGGGCGAGCTCGCGGCCCTGGCGCCCGTCGTCGTGTGGCTGGTCGGCATCGTCCTCGGGCCGGCGCAGGCGTTCCTGCCCGTGGCCTCGGGGCTCGCCCTGCTCGCGGTCTCGATCGCGTGGGTCGTCTGGTGGCGCCTGCGTCGCCGGCGGCTCGCCGTCGACGCGCTCGGCGGCGCCGCGGCGACCTCCCGGGCGCACGGGCACGGCTCGGTGGCCCGCCGCGCCGTCGCGGGCACCGTCGTCACGCTCGTCGTGGCCGGGGCCGCCGCCGCGGGGGCCGCCGTCGTGCTGCCGCCGAGCCAGGAGCGCACCGTGGCCCGCACGGTCGTCGAGCAGCCGTTCGACCCTCGGGACGTCGTCAGCCCGCTCACCCGCTACCGGGTCTACGAGCAGGAGCCCACGGTCGACGAGACGCTGTTCGAGGTCGAGGGCCTCCGGTCGGGGCAGCTGCTCCGCCTGGCCACGCTCGACACCTACGACGGCGTCGCCTACACGGTCGGCAGCGACCGCGTGACGAGCGAGTCCGGGTCGTTCGACCGGGTCCCGTCCGTCTTCGACCAGTCCGCCGTCGACGGCGACCAGACGTCGATCTCCGTCGCGGTCGAGGGCTACCGCGGCGTGTGGCTGCCCACCGTCGGCAAGCTCGAGTCCGTCCGGTTCGGCGGCGCGACCGCCACCGAGCGGCGCGACGCGTTCTTCTACAACGACACGAGCGGCACCGCCGCCGTCGTCGGCGGGCTCGAGGAGGGCGACCGCTACCGGCTCGAGGCCGTGCTCCCCGAGCAGCCCGCCGAGGGCGGGCTCGACGGGCTGACGCCGGGGACGGCGCGCGTGCCGACGCCCCGCGCCGTGCCGGAGGAGCTCACCGCCGCGGTGCAGGAGGCCGTCGAGGGCGTCGACGGGCAGGGCGCCCGCCTGCAGGCCGTGCTCGACCTGCTGGCCCAGGACGGCTACATCAGCCACGGCGTCGGCGCCGACGAGCCGGTCAGCCTCTCGGGGCACGGGTCGGACCGCATCGCCCAGCTCTTCACCGACCCCGTCATGGTCGGCGACGCCGAGCAGTACGCGACCGCCGCCGCGCTCATGGCCGACGACCTCGGGTTCCCCTCGCGCGTCGTCATGGGCTTCGTACCGGACCCCGACGAGCTCGCCGACGCCGCCGGGCCCGTGCCCGTCCGCGGCGGCGACGTGACGGCCTGGATCGAGGTCGACACGGCCCAGGCGGGCTGGGTCGCGCTCGACCCCGTCCCCGCCGAGCGGCCCATCCCCGAGGACGTCGTGCAGGACCCGAGCCAGGTCTCGCGCCCGGAGTCGGTCGTCCAGCCGCCGCCCCAGGAGCCGCAGGTGCGCGACGACCAGACCCCGCCGCAGTCCGAGCAGGAGGACCCGGACACGCCCCCGGCCTGGCTCGCCGTCCTGCTCGTCGTCGTCCGCGTGGTCGGCTGGGCAGCGCTCGTCGCTGGCGTCCTCGCCGCCCCGTTCCTCACGGTCGTGGCGCTCAAGCTGCGTCGCCGCCGTGCACGCCGCCGGGCCGCGGACCCGGCCGCCCGCATCACGGGAGGCTGGCGCGAGTTCGAGGACGCGGTCGTCGACCACGGCATCGCGACGCCCCGGTCCGGCACGCGCAGCGAGGTCGCCCGTGCCGTCGGCGGGTCGCGCCCCGCCGTGCTGGCGCGCGTCGCCGACCGTGCCGTCTTCGCCCCGACGCCGCCCCCGCCCGAGGACGCGGACCGCGTCTGGGTCGCCGTCGGCGAGATGCGCCGGTCGCTCGACGTCGGCCTGACCCGGTGGCAGCGGGCCAGGGCCGCGGTCTCGCTGCGCTCGCTCCGTGGATACCATGGCGGGACACGTCCCGAGCGTTAGAGGTCCCCGATGCACTGCCCCACCTGTGCCAGCCCGCTGCCCGTCGGCGCCATGTTCTGCGGAGTGTGCGGCCGTGCCGTCACCGCCGCCGACGTCGCCGCCGCGGCGGCTCGTCGCGACGACGAGGGCAGCGTCGCGGAGGCGGGCAGCGAGCCGCCGGCGTGGCAGCTGCGACAGCCGCCCCGCCCCACGACGACGGGCGAGGCCCCGTGGTGGGTGCGTGAGCGCCGGGTCGACGCGGGTACGCCCGAGCCCCGGTCCGACGAGCCCACGCCGTCCGGCGCGCCGCACGACGACCAGCCCGTCGAGGAGGCGCCCCCCGCGTGGGTCGCCCCGGTGACGACCGCGCCTCCCGGCGGCGACGCAGCGACCGTCGAGCCGCCCGCGGCCTCCACGGCACCGGCGGCTCCGATCGCCGACCGTGAGGCCGAGGCGCGGGAGCGCTCCTCGAGAGCGGCGTCCGCCGCCGCGACGACGAGCTCGGCACCCGTCGGCGAGTCGTCCTCGGCGACCGTCACGGGCGCCTCCGTGCCTGGCTCGGCCCCCGTGCCGCCGCGGCCTGCGCCCCTGCGCGAACCCGGGGCGCACGCCGACAACGGGCCCCGGCCCACGTCCGCCCCGTTGTGGACGGCATCCCTGGCGCCGCTGCCGACCGAGCAGGACGATCCCGCTGCCGCTTCCGCGAGCGAGGCGACGCCGACGCTCGACGAGCCGGCGAGCGACGAGACCGCCACGCCCGCGGGGGAGTCGTCCGACGCGGCCCGCCCGGCGGCGTCGCCCGACCCCGCGCACGGTGCCGCGGCCCCCTCGCCCGACCGCGCGACCGACTCCGCAGACGTCGAGTCGCAGACCGGCGCAGCCGGCGGTCCGGTGGCTCCTCCGGAGCACGCTCTCGACGAGCGCCACGACGACGAGGCGCCCGCGGGCTCACCGGAGGGCGCGTCCGAGGCGCCGTCAGCGTCGCCGGTCGCCCACCGCGCCGATCACGGGCACGACGCCGCCGACGACGGCGGGTCCGCGCGAGGCGCCCACGCCCACGCCCACGGCGACGCCGCCCACTCCGTGGCCCCGGGTCGCGACGCCCAGTCGTCCGTCGTCGACGGGCCGGCGACGCCCGTGCCCCTGCGGGCTCCCGGCCGTGCGAGCGAGCCCGTCGCGGGCGACACCGCACCCGTCACGCCCGTGTCCCGGGCCGAGCGCGGCGAGGGGCTCACGCCGGCGCCGGCGCCGCTGGTCGAGCCTGGCCAGCAGAAGGCCGTCGAGCACTGCACCCACTGCGGCGCCCAGCTGCACGAGGACGACATCTTCTGCCCCGAGTGCGGCGCGGTCGTGCAGTCCGTCGCCCTGTCGTTCACCGGCCCGGTGGCCCCCCTGCCGCCCGAGTGGCGCCCCGCAGCCCAGGCGCCGCCCGCGCCGACCGCCGCGGCCACCGCACCCGCGCCCGCGGCTGCACCGGCGCCGACACCCGCACCCGATCCGGCCCCGGCCGAGCGAGCCCCCGCCCCCGCCTCCGCGTCCGCGCCGGACGAGGCCGACGCCTGGCGTCCCCGTTCCGTGGCCGGGGCGCAGGCCGCCCCCTCCGACGACGGCCATGCCGACGACTCCCCGGGGAACGACTCCGCAGGCCGCGAAGGCCGTCCTCCGCTCGGCCGGGACGCGGTCCCGGGCCGCGGCGGCGACCCGAGCGGCCCGGCCGCCTCGGCCGCCTCCCGCGAGGCCGTCGCGCCGCCCGTCCTGCCGCCGATGCCCGCGGCGCCGGCCGCCTCCGCCCTGTCGGGCCTGCTCGCGCAGGACGCCCGCGCCCGGCTCGCCACCGACGACGACGTGGACGAGACGCGCCTCGTGCGGCGGGGCCCCGCCGGCACCGAGTACCTGCTGCAGTTCAGCACCGGCGAGAGCGTCACGGTCGACGGCTCGGGCCTCGTGGGCCGGGCGCCCTCGCCCCAGCCCGGGGAGCGCTTCGTCCACCTCGTCCGGATCGTCGACCCTGGCAAGTCGGTCTCGAAGACGCACCTCGAGTTCGGCCAGGAGCTCGGGGCCCTGTGGGTCAGCGACCGCTGGTCGGGCAACGGCACCGTGGTGCGGCCGCCGGAGCAGCCGGCCCGGCGGGTCGAGCCCGGCACGCGCGTCCGCGTGGCGCGCGGCACCCGGGTCGAGATCGGCGAGCAGTTCTTCGTCGTGAGCTGATCCCTCCCCAGGTCGTCGACCGGGCCGGCCGGTCCACCGACGTCGGGGGAGACCCTGCGGGGCGGGCGGTGGGCGTGGTGACCTGGGCAGCGTGACCGCCCCGCCTCCCGCCCCCGCCGCCTCCTCTGCTCCGGCCCTCGCCCTTCCCGAGCCGCCTCGGCCCACTCGCCCGCGCTGGGTCGACGCGGGCGCGCCCGCCGCCGCCCTGCTTGGGGCGGTCGCGGCGAGCTCGGCCCAGGGGCGACCCGCCCTGGTCCCGGCCCTGGCCGCCGCGGTCGCGGCCCTCGTCGCCCACGGCGTCGCGGGGGTCGCACTGCGACGGCGGTCCCGGTCCGCCGCGTTCCGCTGGCGGGCGGCCCTCGACGAGACGGAGGCGGCCTGCGGTCGCAGGCTCGAGTCACGGCTCGTGTCGCTGCGGCACCGCTGGCCGACGTCGGCCGACCTCGTCGAGAGGCTGCGGCACGGTGACCGCCCGCCGGTGACGGGCGCCCGCACCCTCGTCGTCCTCGGCACCGGAGCGGTCGCGAGCGGGCTCGTGCTCGCCGGCGACGGGCCGTCCAGGGGCGACCGTGACCCGAGGGTCGAGGCCCTCCGTGCCCGCCTCGCGACCCTCGACGACGGACCGTTGTGCGTCGACGCGGCGCGGGGCGTCCACGTCGTCGGACCCGCCCTGCTCGTCGAGTCGCTCGCGGGCGGCTACCGGGCCCAGCTCCGGCACCGGGGCGCCTCGGTCGACCTCGTCACGTGGCTACGGGTCGGGGCGGGCGACGACCCCGGGGGAGGCGCGCCTCTCGACGACGGGGCCGCCTGCGTCGTCGAGGTGTCCGCCGCGGGCGCCGTGGCGGTGGTGCGCCGCGACGGGGTCCCGTGCGCGGTGCCCCTCAGGCCGTCGTGGACCTCGTCGCACGACGCCCCCGCGGGGCGGCCGGTCAGCCCCGGGGGCCCGTGAGCCCCGCGCCGAGCCGCAGCGACCCCACGGGGACGCCCCCGCCGAGCACCTTCTCGAGGGTCTGCTCGGTGACGCGGTCGGCGGCCGCCGCGTCGACGGCGCCCTGCTCGACGAGCAGGTGCAGGGCCACGAGCGTGCCGGCACGGACGTTGCCGTCGAGCACCTTGACGGCCACGCCGACGCCGTCGGTCGTGCCCATGACCATGACGCCCTCGGCGCCGAGCTTCGCGAAGACGCCCAGCTCGTCGATCGTGACCGTGTTGTCGCGTCCCGGGCCGTCGATGGCCCAGGCGTCCGCGAGGACGGACCCCACGAGGTGGGCCGCGTCCGGGTCGCGGTCGGCCCGGACGTCGCCCGCCGACCCGGCGACCCGCGCGATGGCCCGCGCCAGGCCGGCGACCGTCGTGGCGAACACGGGCGCCCCGCAGCCGTCGGTGCCGGCGTGGTCGACGACCTCGCCGGTGAACTCGGCGACGGTCTCGCGCACGGCGGCCTGCAGGGGATGGTCCTGGGCGGTGTAGGTCGCCGGGTCCCATCCGGCCTCGTCGCAGGCCAGCAGGAACGCGGCGTGCTTGCCCGAGCAGTTCATCGCCGCGCGCCGCGGCTCGTCGAGCAGGCGCGCGCTGCGGCGGTCGCCGGGCCAGTCGGGCGGGCAGAGCAGGTCGTGCTCGTCGTGGCCGCCGCGGGCGAGCATCGCCTCGACCACCTCGAGGTGGGCGGGCGTGCCCGCGTGGCTGGCCGTCGACAGCACCGCCTGGGGGCCCTGCAGGTCGACGCCCGTCCGCAGCACGGTGATCGCCTGCAGCGGCTTGAGGCACGACCGCGGGTAGATCGTGGCGTCCGCGTCGCCCACGGCCCGCAGCACCGAGCCGTCGGGGCCGACGACCACGCCGGCGCCGAGGTGGCGGCTCTCCTCCAGCCCCGAGCGGACCAGCACCGCGAGCTCCGTGCTGCCCTCGGCGGTGAGGGGGCGGCGGGCGACGACAGGGCTCAGGTGGGTCATGATGGGGAGTGTATCGACGCCCCGCCGAGGAGGATCCCGTGCTCGACCACCACTACGCCGTGTCCCTCGACTGGACGGGCGACCGGGGCGTCGGCACGACGTCGTACCGCAGCTACGGGCGCGACGCGACCATCGCCGCGGCCGGCAAGCTGCACGACATCAGCGGATCCGCCGACCGCACGTTCCACGGCGACGCCGACCGCTGGAACCCGGAGGAGCTGCTGCTCTCCGCCCTCGCCGAGTGCCACCTGCTCAGCTACCTGCACGTCGCGGCCTCGGCCGGCGTGGTGGTCACCGCCTACAGCGACTCCGCCGAGGGGTCGATGACGCAGACCGCCGACGGCGGCGGCCGCTTCACGTCGGCGACGCTCCGTCCCGTGGTCACGGTGGCGGACGAGTCGATGGTCGAGCTCGCGGGCACCCTGCACGCCGAGGCGGCGAAGAAGTGCTTCATCGCGGCCTCGGTCGCGTTCCCCGTCGGCCACGAGCCCACGACGCTGGTGGCCCCGGCCGCCTGACCGCTCAGCCGCTCCTCCGACGGAGTGCGGCAGAATGACGGCACCCGGCGCCGCGTGCGCCGTCCCGGCCCCGTGCCGCCACCGACCCTCGACCGAGAGACCACCATGCGCCGCTCCCTCTCCCTGCTCGCCGTCCCCGTCCTCGTCCTCGGCCTCGCCGCGTGCGCCTCCGAGTCCGGCTCGGGCGACACGGCGACCCCTGCCCCCTCGACGTCCGCCAGCTCCGGCTCGGCCGCGTCCGACGGCCCCCTGCGCGCCACCGGCGAGGCCCAGGAGCCGCAGGCCGGGTTCCCGACCGTCGAGCTCGACGCCGACGGCCGTCCGACCGTCACCGTGCCCGACGCCGAGGCGCCCTCCGAGCTGCAGGTCGAGACCCTGATCAAGGGCGACGGCCCCGTCGTCGAGGACGGCGCGAACGTGACCGTCCAGTACCAGGGCCTGCTCTGGAAGGACGGCACGA
Source organism: Frigoribacterium faeni (assembly GCF_011761235.1). Classification (GTDB taxonomy): domain Bacteria; phylum Actinomycetota; class Actinomycetes; order Actinomycetales; family Microbacteriaceae; genus Frigoribacterium; species Frigoribacterium faeni_A. Next base: position 464,617 of record NZ_JAAOYW010000001.1, on the reverse strand, counting down.
TCTTCGACGAGAGCTGGAAGCGCGGCGAGCCGGCGACCTTCGGCACCGGCCAGGTCATCCCCGGCTTCGCCGCCGGCATCGTCGGCCAGACCGTGGGCTCGCAGACCGTCGTCGTGATCCCGCCCGCCGAGGGCTACGGCGCGCAGGGCCAGCCGCAGGCCGGCATCGCGGGCGACGACACGCTCGTCTTCGTGATCGACATCCTCGCCGCGAACTGACCGTGACCGCTGCTCGTCGCGGCGCGCGCCTCCTCGGGCTCGCGGGCGTCCCCCTGCTCGCGATCGCCCTGGTCGGCTGCACGGACGACGCCGCGCCCGGGCCGACGGCGGCGCCGACGACGGCGGCCGCGACGGCCTGCCTCGAGGGAGGCGCGGAGTCGGACTCCGTGCAGGTCACGGGCGACGTCGGGCGCGAACCGACCGTCACGCTGCCCGCGCCGCTCTCGGCCGTGACGAGCCAGCGGACGGTCGTCACCCCCGGCAGCGGCCCGGAGACGACCACGGGCGACGTCGTCCAGGTCGCGGTCACGGTCTTCGACGCGACCACGGGGGCGAAGGTCAGCTCGGCCGGCTACGAGCGGGGCAGCGGCGAGCAGCTCACCATCAGCGCCGACTACTACGTGCCCGGCCTCGAGGCCGCGCTGCTCTGCAACCAGGCCGGCTCGCGCTCGGTCACGGTGGCGAGCGCGGCCGACATGCAGCCGGCCCAGGCGGGCACGGCGCCGCCGAACGCCGCCGCGGTGATCGTCGTCGACACGTTCTCGATCGTGCCGACCCGCGCGACCGGGGCCGACCAGCCCGCCCAGCCCGGGTTCCCCGAGGTCGAGCTCGCCGACGACGGCCGGCCGACGGTGACGATCCCGGACGCCGACCCCCCGACCGAGCTTCGGATCGAGGTGCTCAAGAAGGGCGACGGCGAGGTCGTGCCCGACCCCGCGAACGTGACCGTGCAGTACCAGGGCGTGAACTGGCGCGACGGCGAGGTCTTCGACGAGAGCTGGGGGAAGGGCACGCCCACCCCGTTCTCGACCGCGCAGGTCGTGCCGGGCTTCGCCGCCGCCATGATCGGGCAGACCGTCGGCTCGCAGGTGCTCGTCGTCGTGCCGCCCGCCGAGGGGTACGGCGACGGCGGCCAGCCGAGCGCCGGCATCGAGGGCGGGGACACGCTCGTCTTCGTCATCGACCTGCTCGCGGTGGCGTAGGCCCCGCCTAGGCTGGCGGCATGCGTCGCGTCATCCTCCTCGGCTCCACTGGCTCCATCGGCGTGCAGGCGCTCGACGTGGTGGCCGCGAACCCCGACCTGTTCACCGTCGTCGGCCTGTCCGCCGGCTCGAACGCCGCCCTGCTCGCCGAGCAGGCCCGGCGCTTCGGCGTCGAGCACACGGCCCTCGGCACCGACGAGTCGGTGGCCCTCGTGCGCGACGTCCAGGCCGACGTCGTCGTGAACGGCATCACGGGCAGCGTGGGCCTCGCCCCGACGCTCGCCGTGCTCGACTCGGGGGCCACCCTGGCCCTGGCCAACAAAGAGAGCCTGATCGTCGGCGGCGACCTCGTGCGCGAGCGCGCCGCGCCGGGGCAGATCGTGCCCGTCGACTCCGAGCACTCCGCCATCGCGCAGGCGCTGCGCTCCGGCGACCGGGGCGAGGTGCGCCGGCTCGTGCTCACCGCCTCCGGCGGTCCGTTCCGCGGGCGCACGCGAGCGTCGCTCGAGGGCGTCACGCCGGCCGAGGCGCTCGCCCACCCCACCTGGGACATGGGCCGCGTCGTGACGACCAACTCGTCCACCCTGGTCAACAAGGGCCTCGAGGTGATCGAGGCGCACCTGCTCTTCGACGTCGACTACGACCACATCGACGTGACGGTGCACCCGCAGTCGATCGTGCACTCGATGGTCGAGTTCGTCGACGGGTCGACGATCGCCCAGGCATCGCCGCCCGACATGCGGCTGCCGATCTCGCTCGGCATGGCGTGGCCCGACCGCGTCGCCGGGGTGGGCGTGCCCCTCGACTGGACCACCGCCTCCACCTGGACCTTCGAGCCCCTCGACGACGAGGCGTTCCCCTCGGTGCTGCTCGCGAAGCAGGTCGGCCGGGCCGGGGCGACCTACCCGGCCGTGTTCAACGCCGCGAACGAGCAGGCCGTGCACGCGTTCCACGACGGTCGCGTCGGCTATCTCGGCATCCTCGACACCGTGCGCGAGGTCGTCGACCGGCACACGGCCGGGCCCGCCACCCTCGAGGGGGTGCTCGAGGCCGAGCGCTGGGCGCGAGCCGAGGCCGACTCGCTGCTCGCGCACTAGTCGGCGACGCCCGGCGGGGCCCACGACCGGGAGCGCGGGCTGCGGAGGCGCGGGCCCAGGAGGCGCGGGCCGGGCAGGCTCACAGCCTCGCCATGGCCGGTGCGGGGCCGGCTCTCCGTCTCGGACGGCTACCCTTGCCCGGTGGAAACCGTCCTGCTCTACCTGCTCGGCATCGTCGTCGTCGTCATCGGGCTCGCCGCCTCGATCGCGTTGCACGAGATAGGGCACCTGGTGCCGGCGAAGAAGTTCGGGGTCAAGGTCGGCCAGTACATGATCGGCTTCGGCCCGACGATCTTCTCGCGGCGCCGCGGCGAGACCGAGTACGGCGTCAAGGCGCTCCCGCTCGGCGGCTACATCTCGATGTCGGGCATGTACCCGCCCGCCCGGGAGGGGCAGAAGGGCCGCACGGCCAGCACGGGCTTCTTCCAGACCCTCGTGCAGGACGCGCGCACGGCCAGCGCCGAGACGGTCGACCAGGGCGACGAGCACCGCACCTTCTACCGACTGCCCGTCTACAAGCGGGTCATCATCATGCTCGGCGGGCCGACCATGAACCTGCTCATCGCGATCGTGCTCTTCACCGTGCTGCTCTGCGGCTTCGGCACCGCGCAGTCGAGCACCACCGTCGGGCTCGTCAACCAGTGCGTGCTGCCGGCCGGCTCGACCGAGACCTCGTGCCCCGCCGACGCGACGCCGGCACCCGCCTACGCGGCCGGCATGGAGAACGGCGACCGCATCGTCTCGATCGACGGCGTCGCGATGGAGGACGGCGACCAGGTCACGAGCGCCTTCCGCGCCGCCGCCGACGAGACCCTCGCGGTCGTCGTCGAGCGTGACGGCGCCGAGCAGACGCTGCAGGTCACCCCGGCCCTGTCCGCCCGTCAGGTCGTCGACGCGTCCGGCGTGCCCGTCGTCGACGACGACGGAGCCCCCGTCACCCAGGAGGTCGGCTTCGTCGGCATCGGCTTCGCCACGGTGTCGGTGCGCCAGCCGGTCACGGCCGTGCTGCCCACGGTCGGGCAGAACATCGGCAACGTCGCGAACGTGATCGTCCACCTGCCGCAGCGCATGGTGGCCGTCGCGCAGGCGGCGTTCGGCGGGGGAGAGCGCGACGCCGACGGCCCCGTGAGCGTCGTCGGGGTGGGCCGGATGGCCGGCGAGGTCGTCAGCCTCGACACCGTCCCGATCGTCGACCGGGCCGCGTTCATCGTCAGCCTGCTGGCGAGCCTCAACGTCGCCCTCTTCGTCTTCAACCTCGTGCCGCTGATGCCCCTCGACGGCGGCCACGTGGCCGGTGCCCTGATCGAGGCCGTCCGCCGGGGCTTCGCGAAGCTGTTCCGTCGGCCCGACCCGGGGCCGGTCGACACCGCCAAGGTGATCCCGCTCACCTTCGCCGTCGTGATCGTCCTCGGCGGCATGGGCCTGCTGCTCGCGTACGCCGACATCGTCAACCCGATCTCGCTGATCCGCTGAGCGTCGGCGGTCCCGACATCGGGCGCCCAGCACACGGGTCTACGATCGGGGACGTGCCTGCAGTCAATCTCGGAATGCCGAAGGTCCCAGAGACCCTTGCCCCGCGACGCAAGTCGCGGCAGATCAAGGTCGGCAAGGTCCTCGTCGGAGGGGACGCTCCCGTGAGCGTCCAGTCGATGACGACCACGCCCACCCCGAACATCAACGCGACCCTCCAGCAGATCGCCGAGCTCACCGCCTCCGGCTGCGACATCGTCCGCGTCGCCGTGCCCAGCCGCGACGACGCCGAGGCGCTGCCGATCATCGCCAAGAAGAGCCAGATCCCGGTGATCGCCGACATCCATTTCCAGCCGAACTACGTGTTCCAGGCGATCGACGCCGGCTGCGCGGCCGTGCGCGTCAACCCCGGCAACATCCGCAAGTTCGACGACCAGGTCGGCAAGATCGCGGCCGCCGCGAAGGCGGCGGGCGTCTCGATCCGCATCGGCGTCAACGCCGGGTCGCTCGAGCCGAGCCTGCTGCAGAAGTACGGCAAGGCCACGCCCGAGGCGCTCGTCGAGTCCGCCGTGTGGGAGGCCTCGCTCTTCGAGGAGCACGACTTCCACGACTTCAAGATCTCGGTCAAGCACAACGACCCGGTCATCATGGTCAAGGCCTACCGTCAGCTCGCCGAGCGCGGCGACTGGCCGCTGCACCTCGGCGTGACCGAGGCCGGCCCCGAGTTCCAGGGCACGATCAAGTCGGCCACCGCCTTCGGCATCCTGCTGGGCGAGGGCATCGGCGACACGATCCGCGTCAGCCTCAGCGCGCCTCCCGCGCAGGAGGTCAAGGTCGGCCTGCAGATCCTCCAGTCGCTGAACCTGCGCGAGCGCAAGCTCGAGATCGTCAGCTGCCCCAGCTGCGGTCGCGCCCAGGTCGACGTCTACAAGCTCGCGAACGACGTCACCGACGGCCTCGAGGGCATGACGGTGCCGCTGCGCGTCGCGGTCATGGGCTGCGTCGTGAACGGCCCCGGCGAGGCCCGCGAGGCCGACCTCGGCGTCGCGTCGGGCAACGGCAAGGGCCAGATCTTCGTCAAGGGCGAGGTCATCAAGACCGTGCCCGAGGCCGAGATCGTCCAGACCCTCATCGACGAGGCGAACCGCCTCGCCGCCGAGATGCCCCCGGGCGAGGTCGGCTCGCCGCAGGTGCTGACCGTCTAGCGACCACCCCGGCCCGTCGAGGAGGCGCGGTGCAGGCTCCGGCCGCACCGCGCCTCCTGCGCGTCCCGGCCCGGTGCGCCGGGGTCGACCGACGCGGTCGGCACCAGGGCCGTGACAGGTGTGTCGCCGTGTGACGCCCCGATTGTGAGCCCGGCCCCCGGCCCCGTCACGATGGTGGGGTGCACGGTCGTGGTGCCGGCGGCAGCAGCCGGCGACGTGCGCCGCACCGTCTGAGAGGAACCGCATGTCCGAGGCAACACCCCTGATCGAGGCCCCGAAGAAGAGCCGAGGCCGCCTCGTGGCACTCGTCGTCGCGATCGTCGTCGTGCTCGCGGCCGTCGGCGTCGGCATCGCGGTGGCCAACCGCGGCGGCGACCCCGTCCGCATCGGCGTCGTCGGCGCCAGCGACCCCTACTGGGCGACCTTCACGCAGGCCGCCGCCGACGAGGGGATCGACGTCGAGATCGTCGACTTCGCGAGCTACGAGCAGCCGAACCCGGCGCTGACCGAGGGCGAGCTCGACCTCAACCAGTTCCAGCACATCGTCTACCTGGCCCAGTACGACGTCTCGGCGGGCGCCGACCTCGTGCCCATCGGCTCGACGGCGATCTACCCCCTGCCGCTCTACTCGCAGGAGCACACCTCGCTCTCGCAGTTCAGCAAGGGCGACACGGTCGCCGTGCCCGACGACGCCAGCAACCTGGCCCGCTCGCTGCTCGTGCTCCAGTCGAACGGCCTGATCGAGCTGAAGGACGGCGGCAACGCCTTCTCCGGCCTCGACGACATCGACACCGACGCGTCGACCGTCACGGTCAGCCCCGTCGCCGCCGACCTGGCGGCCACCTCGCTGCCGGACTTCGACGGCGCGATCATCAACAACGAGTACGCGACCAAGGCGGGGCTCTCGCCCGACTCGATCATCGCCCAGGACGACCCGTCCGACCCGGCGGCGCTGCCCTACGTCAACGTGTTCGCGGCCCGCGCCGACGACGCGGACGACGAGCGGTACGCGAAGCTCGTCGAGATCTACCAGGACACGAAGGCCGTGACCGACGGCGTCGTCGAGAACTCGGGCGGCACCGCCCTCACGACGAAGGTGCCCGTGGCCGACCTGCGCGAGTCGCTGGACCAGACCAAGGAGCTCGTCGGCCAGGAGGGCTGACGCCCCCTGCCGCCCTGACCGGGCCCGGCCGCACGCCCGAGGGCGCGTGACCGGGCCCTCCGCCCGTGACGAGGAGACCATGCCCGCCATCACCCTGACCGACGTCGTCAAGACGTACCCGCCCCGAGAGAAGGGCGCCGCGCCGCTGACCGCCGTCGACGGCGTCAGCCTCGACATCGCCGACGGCGAGATCTTCGGCATCATCGGCTACTCGGGCGCAGGCAAGAGCACGCTCGTGCGGCTCATCAACGCGCTCGAGCAGACGACGAGCGGCCGCATCGAGATCGACGGCCGCGCCGTCACCGGGCTGCGCGAGCGCGAGCTGCGCGGCGTGCGTGCCGGCATCGGGATGGTGTTCCAGCAGTTCGCGTTGTTCTCGTCGAAGACCGTCTGGGGCAACGTGGAGTTCCCCCTCAAGGCGGCCGGCGTGCCCAAGGCCGACCACCAACGCCGCATCAGCGAACTGCTGCACTTCGTCGGCCTCGCCGACAAGGCGCACGTCCGCCCGGACCAGCTCTCGGGCGGACAGAAGCAGCGGGTCGGCATCGCCCGTGCCCTCGCCACGTCGCCCGGCGTGCTGCTCGCCGACGAGGCGACGAGCGCGCTCGACCCCGAGACGACGCAGGAGGTGCTGGCGCTGCTGCGGCGCGTCAACGCCGAGCTCGGCATCACCATCGTCGTCATCACCCACGAGATGGACGTGATCAAGTCGATCGCGGACCGCGTCGCCGTGATGGACCGCGGACGGGTCGTCGAGATCGGCCGCACGTTCGACGTCTTCTCCGCCCCGCGCGAGGAGTCGACGCGGCGCTTCGTGTCGACCGTCGTCGCGGGCGCGCCGGCGGGGGAGGACCTGGCGGCTCTGCGCCGCCGCCACGAGGGTCGACTCGTGACCGTCCGGGTGTCCGAGGGAGGCGTCGACCAGCAGCACGTGTTCGGCGTCCTCGCGCGGCACGACGTCCGCTTCGAGATCGTCTTCGGCGGCATCGACGAGATCGGCGGCCGGACCTTCGGCACGCTCACCCTCGCCCTCACGGGCGCCCCCGGCGACGTCTCTGCCGCCGTCGCCGAGCTCGGCACCGCCGCGACCGAGCTGCCCGCCGAGACCACGACCCCGGACGCGGAGGCGCGCTGACCATGGACTCCCTGATCGCCCTGCAGCCCCAGCTCTGGAAGGCCGCCTACGAGACGGTCTACATCGTCGCGCTCACCCTGCTCTTCGGCGGGCTGGGCGGGCTCGTGCTCGGACTCGCCCTCTACCTGACCCGCGAGGGGGCCCTCTTCGCGAACCGCGTCGTCTTCGGCGTCCTCAACGTCGTCGTCAACGTCTTCCGCCCGATCCCGTTCATCATCTTCCTCGCGGCGGCCCAGCCGCTGGCGCGGGCCGTGGTGGGCACCGGCGTCGGCAACACGGCCATCATCTTCACGCTGTCGCTCGCGGCCTCGTTCGCCATCTCGCGCATCGTGGAGCAGAACCTCCTGACGGTGCAGCCGAGCGTCGTCGAGGCGGCGCGGGCGGCCGGTGCCGGGCCGTTCCGCATCATCCGCAGCGTGGTGCTGCCGGAGGCCCTCGGCCCGTTGATCCTCGGGTACACGTTCATCTTCGTCGCGCTCGTCGACATGTCGGCGGTCGCCGGCTACGTCGGCGGCGGCGGGCTCGGCGCCTTCGCCCTGCTCTACGGCTACCGGCAGTTCGACCCCGTGGTGACCTGGGGCGCGGTGCTGCTCATCATCGTGCTCGTGCAGCTGGTCCAGTTCCTGGGCAACCACCTCGCGAGGAGGGCGCTCCGGCGGTGACGTCGGACGCCTCGGTTACAGTGGGCCGCGTGACCGACATCTCGACGACGCCTCCGCCCGCGGCCGCGACGGGCGGCCCGATCAGCCCCGCCGACCTCGACCGCGCGGCGCGCATCGTGGGCGCGGTGTCGCACGCGTTCTCGAGCAAGGTCGTCGGGCAGACCTCGCTGCGCGACACCCTGCTGATCGCCCTGCTCACGGGCGGGCACGTGCTGCTCGAGAGCGTCCCCGGGCTGGCCAAGACGACGGCGGCGCAGACGCTCGCGCAGTCGGTCGAGGCGAGCTTCACGCGCATCCAGTGCACCCCCGACCTGCTGCCGAGCGACATCACGGGCACGCAGATCTACGACGCCCAGAAGTCCACGTTCGTCACCCAGCTCGGTCCGGTCCACGCCAACTTCGTGCTGCTCGACGAGATCAACCGGTCGAGCGCCAAGACGCAGAGCGCCATGCTCGAGGCCATGCAAGAGCGCCAGACGAGCATCGGCGGCACGGTCTACCCGCTGCCCAAGCCGTTCCTCGTCCTGGCCACGCAGAACCCGATCGAGCAAGAGGGCACCTACCAGCTGCCCGAGGCACAGCTCGACCGGTTCCTCCTCAAAGAGGTGCTCGACTACCCGTCGCCCGCCGAAGAGGCCGAGGTCATCCGGCGCATCGACGCCGGCGTCTACGACGAGCAGCGGGTCGACGCGCCGACCGGCGTCTCGCTCGACGACGTCGTGTGGCTGCAGGGCCTGGCCAAGCGCGTCTACGTCGACGCGTCGATCGTCAACTACGTCGTGCAGCTGATCTACGTGACGCGGCACCCGCAGCAGTACATCCCGGGCAGCCTGGCCGACTACGTGCGGTTCGGCGCGAGCCCGCGGGCGAGCATCGCCTTCACCCAGGCCGCCCGCGCCCTGGCGCTGCTGCACGGCCGCGACTACGTCATCCCCGAAGACGTGAAGCACCTCCGGCACGGCGTGCTGCGGCACCGCGTCGTCCTGGGCTACGAGGCGACGGCCGACGACGTGGCCCCCGAGACGATCATCGACGCCGTCTTCGCCTCCGTGCAGACCCCCTGACGACCGTGGCGAGCCTCCTCCTCCGGGTGCGCACGAAGATGTCCCTGTTCGCGCACCGTCGCACCCTCGACCTGCTCGAGGGCGGGTGGGCGTCCGTCCACCACGGACGCAGCCACGACTTCGACGACCTGCGCGCGTACGTGCCGGGCGACGAGGTGAAGGACATCGACTGGAAGGCCACCGCCCGCCACGGCGAGCCCCTGGTCAAGCGCTACGTCGCGAGCAGGAGGCGGTCGGTCGTCCTCGTCGTCGACACCGGTCGCAACATGGCCGCGACGGCCGCCAGCGGCGAGACCAAGAAGGACATCGCGATCATGGCCGCGGGCGCCCTCGGCTACGTCGCCTCCCGTCACGGCGACGTCGTCTCGCTCGTGGCCGGCGACGAGGGCGGCACCGTCGCCCTGCCGGCCGGCTCGACCGAGGCGCACCTCGAGCGCCTCCTCCGCGCGGTCGACCGCCGGGTCTCCCTCGACTCGCCGCGCAGCGACCTGCGGGGCGTCCTCGACTGGGTGGCCCGCGGGGTGCGCCGACGGTCGATCCTCGTGGTCGTCACCGACGACGTGGTCGTCGACGCCGAGCTCGTCCGCCTGCTGCGTCGGCTCCGCGCCCAGCACGAGGTCGTGTGGGTGACGGTCGGCGACGCCGACCTCATGACGCGCTCCGGCCACGCGAGAGAGGTCTACGACGTGCAAGAGGTGACGGCCCTCCCGGCGTACCTGCGCGAGAACGCGGCGCTGAGGCGCGCGTTCGACGACGCCTCGGAGCGACGCGCCGACGACGCGGGCCGCCAGCTGCAGGCGCTCGGCATCAGCAGCGAGCGGCTGTCGAGCCAGGCCGGCGTCGTGGCCGGCCTGTTCACCCTGATGGAGAAGCACCGCCGTGCTTGACGACACCGGCTTCTTCGGGCCGTACCAGTACCAGCTCTGGGTGCTCTGGCTCGCCCTCGGCCTCCTGCTCCTCGCCCTCGTCGTGGCCTGGGTCGTCTTCGTGCTGCGCTTCTCCGCCCGGCGCCTGCCGCCGTCGGCGCGCCGTGCGGCGGCGGCCGCCGCGGTCGACCTGCCGTCGGTGCGGCTCCGCTACCTCGGCCTCATCGACGAGGTCCAGGCCGAGTCCGACGCCGGCCGGCTCGGCGAGCGGGCGGTCCACAGCCGGCTGAGCCTCCTGCTCCGCTTCTTCGTGCACGAGACGGCCGGGGCGGACACCCACGTGATGACGCTGGCCGACCTGCGCGAGGCCGACCTGCCCCGGGTGGCCGACGCCGTCGAGCAGTGGTACCCGCCGGCCTTCGCGGCGCAGCACCCGGGCGACCCCCGACGTGCCGTCGACACCGCTCGAGAGGTCGTGCGCTCGTGGTCCTGATCTGGTGGTGGGCCCTCCTGGCCGCCCTCGTCGTCGCCGGCCTGGGGGCGTGGCTGTGGATCGTCCTGCGGCGGCGCGAGCGGGCCCGTCTGCGACGGGCGGGCACGCCGGTCGCCCACAGCGAGCGGCTCACCGAGCTGCCGGTCTACCGCCGCCTCGTGGCCCGGTACCGCACCGCGCTCGTGGGCACGCTCGTGCTGGTGGTGGCCCTCACGGGGCTCGGTGCGCTGCTCGTCGCCCGCCCGGGCTCGGTGCAGGTCGTCGAGCCGCCCTCGTACAAGCGCGACATCGTGCTCTGCCTCGACGTGTCGGGCTCGATGACCGAGGTCGACTCGCAGATCGTGGCCCGGTTCGCCGAGCTCGCGTCCGGGCTCGACGGCGAGCGGATCGGGCTGACGCTGTTCGACAGCTCGTCCGTGCAGGCGTTCCCGCTCACCGACGACTACGACTTCGTGGCCGACCAGCTGAGCTCGTACCGGGACTCGTTCGACAGCGCCGGCGAGGACGGCACGCGCTACTGGACGGGCACCGACCTCGGGCAGGGCGCCTCCCTGATCGGCGACGGCCTCGCGTCCTGCGTCCTCAGCTTCGACGGGGGCAGCGAGAGCACGCGGCCGAAGTCGATCGTGCTCGCGACCGACAACTACGTCAACGGCGCGGCCCTGCTGACGCTCGACGACGCCGGCCAGCTGGCGGTCGACCGCGGGGTCCGGGTGTACGCCCTCAACCCCGCCGACTACTCGGCCGACGCGGTCGCCGACGAGGTCGCGGGCGAGCTGCGCACCGTCGCCGAGTCGACGGGCGGCGCCTACTACGCGCTCGACGGCGCGACGACCGTGACCGAGATCGTGCAGAGCATCGACGAACAGGAGGCGGGGCTCTTCACCGGCACCCGTCGCCTCGTCGTCACGGACGCCCCCCAGGTCGCCGTCGTCCTCGCCCTGCTCGCGGCCGCCGCGTCGCTCGTCCTGCTCTGGCGGGTGCGGCTGTGACGCCCGCCGCCGTCGCGCTGCCCGCGGCGATCGTGACGCAGCCCGTGCTGCCGTGGTGGCTGCTCGGCGTCGTCGGGGTCGCGCTGCTCGCCTTCACCGCGTGGCGGGTCGTCGCCGAGCGGGGCGACCGCCGCCTCCTGCGCAGCTGGGTCCGCCGCCTCGTCGTCGTCGCGCTGCTGCTCGTGGTGGCCGTGCGGCCCGGCGTGCCGGGCGGCAGCGCCCAGGCCTCGGTCGCGGCGCTGAACGTCTTCTTCGTCGTCGACACGACGTCGAGCATCGCCGCAGAGGACTGGGACGGCGACCGGCCCCGGCTCGAGGGCGTGCGCGCCGACGTCGACGCGATCGCCGGCGAGCTCGCCGGCGCCCGGTTCTCGCTCATCTCGTTCGACAGCACGGCCGTGCTGCGCACCCCGCTGACCGACGACGCCGCCGCCGTGGTGACGGCGGCCGCGGTGATGAACCAGGAGATCACCTACTACTCGGGCGGCAGCAGCATCACCGAGGCGTCCGACCTGCTCGCCGAGCGCCTGCAGGAGGCGCGCGACGCGGATCCCGAGAGGGCCAACGTCGTCTACTACCTCGGCGACGGGGAGCAGACGTCGGACGAGCCCGTCGGCTCCTTCGCCGCGGCCGCCGGCGACGTCGACGGAGGCGCCGTGCTCGGCTACGGCACGTCCGCCGGCGGGCGCATGAAGGTCTTCGACGGCTACGGCGACGCCTACAGCAGCACCGAGTACATCAAGGACCGCACGCAGCCGGGGGAGCCCGACGCGCTGTCGGTCATCGACGAGGACGCGCTGCGCACCGTCGCCGCCGAGCTCGGCGTCGACTACCTGCACCGCGACGCCGACACCGGGGTCGAGGCCGTGGTCGCCGACGCGCGGGACGGCGCGGTGGCGTCCGACGAGGGGCGGGCCGAGGCCGTCGTCGACCTCTACTGGATCGCGGCCGTGCCGTTGTTCCTGCTCGCGCTGCTCGAGGTCGGCCTCGTCGCCCGGGCCCTCGCCGACATCCGGGTGCGGCCCCGGCGTGACGACGGGCCCGGGGCCCGTCGCGGCCCGGCCGGCGCGGCCGCCCCGCCGTCAGGAAGGACGCCCTCGTGACCGACACCCTGGTGCCGCCGCCCGTCGACGAGGCCGACCGCGCGCCCGCGGCCGAGCCGAGCCTCGAGCAGTACCGCCGCCGTCTGCGTCGCCGGCTGTTCCTCTGGTCCGCGCCGGTGGTGCTCGTCGTACTGCTCGTGGCGCTCAAGCTGCTGAGCCTGCCGCTGTTCGCGGCGCTGACCCAGCACGCGTACGACGACCGCGCGTTCGAGCGTGCCGCGTCGCTGAGCGAGCCGCTCGGCGTCGCGAACCTGGTCGAGCCGTGGGTGCACCACTTCGACCGCGGCACCGCGTACGCGCGGGTCGGCGTGCTCGACGTGGCCCGCGCCGAGTTCCTCACGGCGCTCGACCTGGTCCCCGAGGGCGACGAGACGATCTCGTGCGTCGTCCGCACCGACCTCGTGCTGGTCATCGAGGCCCAGGGCGACGCGGCCCTGCTCGAGCTGAGGTACGCCGACGCCGAGCAGCTCTACGAGCTCGGACGGACGACGGTCGACGAGGCGCCGGAGGGCTGCTTCCAGCCACCCGACGACCCGCAGCAGCCCGACACGTCGCAGCCCCTCGACGACGCCCGCGAGCGACTCGACGAGAAGGAGCAGCAGGCCCAGGGCGGCGACCAGGGCGATCCCTCGGGCGGCGACGGCTCGGAGCCCGGGCAGGGCGGCGGCGAGGACGAGGGCGAGGGCGGGGCCGGCGGCCAGGACCCCCTCGACCAGCTCCGCCAGCAGGGCGACGACAGCCAGCAGGAGCGCCAGCAGGACACCGACCGCGAGCGCTACTACGAGCAGGCCCCGGGGGAGTACGACGGCCGGCCCTGGTGAGGCCCGGCCCCGGGGTCCGCGGGCGCGCCCCTATGCTGGGCGGGTGTCCACGCGCCTCTCCCAGCTCTTCGTCCGCACCCTCCGTGAAGATCCCTCCGACGCGGAGGTGACCAGCCACCGCCTCCTCGTCCGGGCCGGCTACATCCGGCGCCAGGCGCCGGGCGTCTTCGCCTGGCTGCCCCTCGGCCTCCGGGTCAAGGCCAAGATCGAGGCCGTCATCCGCGACGAGATGACCGCCGCGGGTGCCCAGGAGGTTCACTTCCCGGCCCTGCTGCCGCGCGAGCCCTACGAGGCCACGGGCCGCTGGACCGAGTACGGCGAGGGCATGTTCCGCCTGAAGGACCGCAAGGACGCCGACTACCTGCTCGCGCCCACGCACGAGGAGGCCTTCACCCTGCTGGTGAAGGACCTGTACTCGTCGTACAAGGACCTGCCCCTCACGCTGTTCCAGATCCAGGACAAGTACCGCGACGAGGCGCGGCCCCGTGCGGGCCTGCTGCGCGGCCGCGAGTTCACGATGAAGGACGCCTACTCGTTCGACGCGAACGACGCCGGCCTGGAGGCCAGCTACCAGCTGCAGCGCGACGCCTACGAGCGCATCTTCACGCGCCTCGGCCTCGAGTACGTCATCGTCCAGGCCGACGCCGGGGCCATGGGCGGCTCGCGCTCCGAGGAGTTCCTGCACCCGACCGAGGTCGGCGAGGACACCTTCGTCCGCACGGCTGGCGGCTACGCCGCCAACGTCGAGGCCTTCACCACGGTCGTCCCGGAGCCGATCCCGCTCGAGGGCCTGGCCGAGGCGGTCGCGCTCGAGCCGGCTGACACTCCCACGATCGCCACCCTCGTCGACCAGGTGAACGAGTCGCACCCGCGCGCCGACGGCCGTCCGTGGACCGCCGCCGACACCCTCAAGAACGTCGTCGTCGCCCTGACCCACCTCGACGGCACCCGCGAGGTCGTCGTCGTCGGCCTGCCGGGCGACCGCGACGTCGACATGAAGCGCCTCGAGGTGGCGTTCGCCCCGGCCGAGGTCGAGGCCGCGGGGGACGCCGACTTCGCCCGCCACCCCGTGCTCGTCAAGGGCTACATCGGCCCGCAGGTGCTCGGCTCGGAGTCCGACTCGGGCATCCGGTACGTCGTCGACCCGCGCGTCGTCGAGGGGTCGGCCTGGGTCACCGGGGCCAACGCGCCGCGGCACCACGTGTCCGGCCTCGTCTCCGGTCGCGACTTCGTGGCGGACGCCGTCATCGAGGCCGCCCAGGTCCGCGAGGGCGACCCTGCCCCCGACGGCTCCGGCCCGATCGAGACCGCCCGCGGCATGGAGATCGGCCACGTGTTCCAGCTCGGCCGCAAGTACGCCGAGGCCCTCGGCCTCAAGGTGCTCGACGAGAACGGCAAGCAGGTCACGGTCACGATGGGCTCGTACGGCATCGGCGTGACGCGCATCCTCGCCGTCATCGCCGAGGCGAACAACGACGAGAAGGGCCTCGTCTGGCCCGAGAACGTCGCGCCCTTCGACGTGCACGTCGTCGCCACGGGCAAGGACCCGGTCGTCTTCGAGGTGGCCGAGGCGCTCACCGCCGAGCTCGAGGCGCACCGCCTCGACGTGCTCTACGACGACCGCCCGAAGGTCTCCCCGGGGGTCAAGTTCGGCGACGCCGAGCTGCTCGGCGTGCCGCAGATCGTCGTCGTCGGCCGCTCCGCGGGCGAGGGCGTCGTCGAGCTCTGGGACCGCCGCACGGGCGAGCGCACCCCCGTCCCGGTGGCCGAGGCCGTCGCGGCCCTGTCGGCACCGCGCGCCTCCTGACGGCGCCGACCCGCGCCTCCTCGAGCCCGTCGGGGCGCAGGAGGCGCGGGTCGCGTCCGGTGCTCCGCCCCCGTCGCACTCGGGTACCGTAGGGGGATGCTGTGCGCGCCACCGTGCGCGCAGCCTGAAGATCTGAACAGTGGAGGCCCTCAGTGGACATCGACCTGAGTGTGCTGCGGCTCATGGAGCGCGAGCGCGAGATCCCCTTCGACGAACTCGTCCGCATCATCGAGCAGGCCATCCTCACGGCCTACCTCAAGCACACGAACCAGCCCGAGAGCAGGGTCCCGGCGGCCCGCGTCGAGCTCGACCGCAAGACCGGCCACGTCTCCGTGTTCGCCATCGAGCGCGACGACGAGGGCGAGGTCGTCGGCGAGTCCGTCGACAGCCCCAGCGACTTCGGCCGCATCGCCGCGTTCGCCGCGAAGCAGGTGATCAACCAGCGCCTCCGCGACATCGGCGACGACAAGGTGCTCGGCCAGTTCAAGGGGCGCGAGGGCGACATCGTCGCCGGCGTCATCCAGCAGGGGCCGAACCCGCGCATGGTGCACGTCGACCTCGGCACCGTCGAGGCGATCCTTCCCCCCGAAGAGCAGGTGCCCGGCGAGAAGTACGCCCACGGCACGCGCATCCGCGTGTACGTGACCGGCGTCAGCAAGGGCACGAAGGGGCCGCAGATCACGGTCTCGCGCACCCACCCGTCGCTCGTCCGCAAGCTCTTCGCCCTCGAGGTGCCCGAGATCGCCAGCGGCGTCGTCGAGATCGTCTCGCTGGCCCGCGAGGCCGGTCACCGCACGAAGATCGCCGTGCGCGCCACCGAGCCGGGCGTGAACGCCAAGGGCGCCTGCATCGGCGAGATGGGCGCGCGCGTCCGTGCCGTGCAGACCGAGCTGGGCGACGAGAAGATCGACATCGTCGACTACTCGAGCGACCTGCCCGTGTTCGTCGCGAGCGCGCTGTCGCCCGCGAAGGTGTCGTCGTCGTTCGTCATCGACCAGGCGACGAAGGCCGTCCGCGCCCTCGTGCCCGACTACCAGCTCTCGCTCGCCATCGGCAAGGAGGGCCAGAACGCCCGCCTCGCCGCGAAGCTGACGGGCGCGCGGATCGACATCCAGCCGGACTCGATCCTCGAGGACTGAGCCTGGATGTCGATCCGCGCGCCGGGTCGACGACGCGCCAGCGTCGGCGGCCCGGTCTCAGGGATGACCCATCCAGCCCGATTCGATCCTCGAGGACTGATCCGACCCTCGAGGCACGAGCCTGGATGTCGATCCACGCGCCCGCGACCCGAGGGGGTAGAGTGGTACCCGTAAGAACGTGCATCGGTACTCGAGCGCGCGCTCCGCGGTCCTCACTCGTGAGGGTCGTCGCCCGTGACGGACGCCTGGTGGTCGACGAGACCGCCACGCTCCCCGGGCGGGGTGCGTGGTTGACGCCTTCGATGGACGCGTTCGAGTCGGCAGTGAAACGCAGGGCCTTCCGCCGTGCGCTCCGCCTCGACTCCGAGCCCGACCCCGAGCAGCTCCGCGACCACCTGACGCGGTTGCTGTCCGATGCGCACGAACCCCGAGTCCCACCACGACCACTGGCCACGACAGAACAGGCTGACAGGCACATGGACAACTAATGAGCGGCTCGAAATGAGACCCGTCCAGAACTGACGGCTCCCTCCTGACCGGGAAGGGGCCCGAGACAGGAGAACTGTGGCTAAACCACGCGTACACGAGATCGCCAGCGAGCTGGGGATCGACAGCAAGACCGCACTAGAGAAGCTCAAGGAGATGGGCGAGTTCGTCAAGGGACCGTCCTCCAGCGTCGAGCCCCCCGTGGCCCGCAAGCTGCGCCAGGCGTTCGCCGGCGCCGCGGCGGCCCCCAAGGCAGGCGCGGCTCCCGCCGCCGCCCCGAAGGCGTCGGCTCCCGCCGCCTCCTCCGCACCGAAGCCCGGCGGGCCCCGTCCTGCGGCGCCCAAGCCTCCCGTCGCCGAGCAGCCCGCTGCTCCCGTCGAGGCGCCGGCCGCCGCTGACGACACGGAGGCGGCACCCGCCCCCGTCGCGCCGCTCACCGTGGCCGAGCGCCAGGCCAAGGCCGAGGCGGAGCGCGCCGCGGCCGCGGCCGCCAAGGAGTCGGGCACGACGCCCGCCAAGGCCGACGCTCCCGCCGAGGCCGGCGCGTCCGCGCCGAAGCCCGGCGGTCCTCGTCCCGGTGCCCCGCGCCCCGGCAACAACCCCTTCGCCAGCAACCAGGGCATGGGCCGCCCGAGCGCGCCCCGTCCCGGCGGCTCCGGCGCCGCGACCAGCATGCCCCGCCCCGGCGGAGCAGCCGGGCCGCGCCCGATGGCTCCGCGTCCCGGTGCTCCCCGTCCGGGCGCTCCGCGTCCCGGCGTCGGCGCCGGTCCGCGCCCCAACGGCTTCGGCCAGCGCCCGGCCGGTGCCGGCGGTCGTCCCGGCGGTGCCGGCGGCGGCTTCCAGCGTCCCGGCGGCGGTGCTCCCGGCGCGGCCGGCGGCTTCCGTCCCGGCTTCGGCGCTCCCCGCCCCGCGGGCGGCGGCGGTGGCCGCGGTCGTGGACCCGGCGGCGGCACGGCCGGCGCGTTCGGTCGCGGCGGCGGCAAGAGCAAGGCACGCAAGTCGAAGCGGACCAAGAGGGCCGAGTTCGAGATGCGCTCCGCCCCGTCGCTGGGCGGCGTCAGCGTCCCCCGCGGCGACGGCAGCACGATCGTCCGTCTGCGTCGTGGCGCGTCCATCAGCGACTTCGCCGACAAGATCGACGCCAGCCCCGGCAACCTGGTGACCGTCCTCTTCCACCTGGGAGAGATGGCGACCGCCACGGAGTCGCTCGACGACGCCACGTTCCAGGTGCTCGGCGAAGAGCTCGGCTACCGCATCCTCGTCGTCTCTCCCGAGGACGAGGACAAGGAGCTGCTCGAGGGCTTCGACATCGACCTCGAGCAGGAGCTCGAGGACGAGGACGAGGACGTGCTGCAGGTCCGTCCGCCCGTCGTCACGGTCATGGGCCACGTCGACCACGGAAAGACCCGCCTGCTCGACGCGATCCGCAACGCCAACGTCGTCGCCGGCGAGGCGGGCGGCATCACGCAGCACATCGGTGCCTACCAGGTCTGGGCGCCCCACGAGGGCGTCGAGCGCGCCATCACCTTCATCGACACCCCGGGCCACGAGGCGTTCACCGCCATGCGTGCCCGCGGTGCGCAGGTCACCGACATCGCGATCCTCGTGGTCGCGGCGGACGACGGCATCATGCCGCAGACGGTCGAGGCGCTGAACCACGCCCAGGCGGCCAACGTGCCGATCGTCGTCGCGGTCAACAAGATCGACAAGGAGGGCGCGAACCCGGCCAAGGTGCGTCAGCAGCTGACCGAGTACGGCCTCGTCGCTGAGGAGTACGGCGGAGACGTCATGTTCGTCGACGTGTCCGCACGCGACAACAAGAACATCGACGCGCTGCTCGAGGCCGTCCTCCTCACGGCCGACGCCGGTCTCGACCTGCGGGCGAACCCGGACAAGGACGCTCGTGGAGTCGCCATCGAGGCGCGCCTCGACAAGGGCCGCGGCGCCGTCGCGACCGTGCTCATCCAGTCGGGCACCCTGCGGGTGGGCGACGCGATCGTGGCGGGAACGGCCTACGGCCGTGTCCGCGCGATGATGGACGAGAACGGCGACACCGTCGACGAGGCCTTCCCGAGCCGCCCCGTGCTCGTGCAGGGGCTCTCGAGCGTGCCCCGTGCCGGCGACACCTTCCTCGTCACCGAGGAGGACCGCACGGCCCGTCAGATCGCCGAGAAGCGCGAGGCCGTCGAGCGCAACGCGTCGCTGGCCAAGGCCCGCAAGCGCATCTCGCTCGAGGACTTCACCCGTGCTCTCGAAGAGGGCAAGGTCGAGGCGCTCAACATCATCATCAAGGGCGACGTGTCGGGTGCCGTCGAGGCGCTCGAGGAGTCGCTGCTCAAGATCGAGGTGGACGACAGCGTGCAGCTGCGCATCATCCACCGCGGCGTGGGCGCCGTCACCGAGAGCGACGTCAACCTGGCGACCGTCGACAACGCGGTCATCATCGGGTTCAACGTCCGACCGGACACGAAGGCGCGCGAGCGTGCTGCACGAGAAGGCGTCGACGTGCGCTTCTACTCGGTCATCTACGCCGCCCTCGAGGACATCGAGAACTCGCTCACGGGCATGCTCAAGCCCGAGTTCGAGGAGAAGCAGTCCGGTGTCGCCGAGATCCGCGAGATCTTCCGCTCGTCGAAGGTCGGCAACATCGCCGGTGTCATCGTGCGGTCGGGAACGATCACGCGGAACGCCCGGGCCCGGGTCATCCGCGAAGGCGTGGTGGTCGGCGACAACCTCGCCATCGACTCGCTGCGTCGCTTCAAGGACGACGTCACCGAGGTGCGCACGGACTTCGAGGCCGGCATCGGCCTCGGCAAGTTCAACGACATCCAGATCGGCGACGAGATCGAGACCATCGAGATGGTCGAGAAGCCGCGGGGCTGACGCCCGGCGACGCATCGTCAGGGGCCCCGCCACGACCACGGTCGAGGCGGGGCCCCACCCCTCTCGCCTCCGGGCCCCCAGACTGAAGGAGCACCCCATGGTCGACGCACAGCGCGCCCGCAAGATGGCAGACCGCATCCACGAGATCGTCGCGCGACGACTCGAGCGCGGCATCAAGGATCCCCGCCTCGGGTTCGTCACCATCACCGACGTGAAGGTCACGGGCGACCTGCAGCACGCGTCCGTCTTCTACACCGTGTACGGCACCGACGAGGAGCGACGCGACACCGGCGCCGCCCTCAAGTCGGCGACCGGCATGCTGCGCAGCGAGGTGGGCAAGAACATCACGGCCCGCCTCACCCCGAGCCTCGAGTTCATCCTCGACGCGCTGCCCGAGAACGCGGCGTCCATCGACCGCCTCCTGCAGGAGGCGCGTCAGCGCGACCAGGACAGCCAGTCCATCGCCGCCACGGCGGAGTACGCCGGGGACGCCGACCCCTACGTCAAGCCGCGCGACGAGGACGACTTCGACGACGAGGTCGACGACCTCGACGACGAGCCGACGGTCGACGAGGCCGACGTGGAGTCGGGCGCCGTCGACGAGGGCCCGGCGCAGGGCGACGGACCGACTCGCTGACCTAGCTCGGCAGCGACCAGCCCTCGTCGGCCGATCCCGTGACCAGCCCGTCGCGGAGGAGGCCGGCGAGGGCTCTCTCGCGCTGGTCGGCGTCCGGCCAGAGGGCGGCGACCTCGTCGCTCGAGACCGGCACGTCGCTCGCGCGCAGCTCGGCCATCACGAGCCCGCGCACCTGGCGGTCCGAGCCGGCGAAGGCCGCCTGGCGACGCACGGGAGGGCCGTCGTGCTCGGGCCTCCCCGCCAGCACCCACGCGCACCGGTCGACGAGGGGGCACTCGTCGCACCGCGGCGACCGAGCCGTGCACACGAGGGCCCCGAGCTCCATGACGGCCGCGCTGGCGACGCGCGCGCCCGGCAGGTCCGTCGGCAGCTGCGACTCCATCAGCGGCAGGTCGCGCCGGGCGCTCGGCGCCCACGGCTCGGCGAGGCCCTCGACGGCGCGGGCGAGCACCCGGCGCACGTTGGTGTCGACGACCGGGTGCCGGTGGCCGTAGGCGAAGACCGCGACGGCCCGCGCCGTGTAGTCGCCGACGCCGGGCAGGGCGAGCAGCTCGGGGACGGTCTCCGGGACGACGCCGCCGTGCCGCTCCGTGATCACGACGGCGGCGGCGTGCAGGGCGAGGGCCCGGCGCGGGTACCCGAGACGGTCCCACGCGCGGACCGCCTCCGACGCCGGGGAGGCGGCCAGGTCGGCCGGCGTCGGCCAGCGCTCGAGCCACTGCTCCAGCCGGGGCACGACGCGCACCACGGGCGTCTGCTGCAGCATGACCTCGCTGACGAGCGTGCCCCACGCCGTGAAGCCGGGCCGGCGCCAGGGCAGGTCGCGCCCGTGCTCGCGGAACCACGACGAGACGGCGGGGGCGATGGTCACCGGACGATCCTACGGGCGCCGACGACCGCCTCCCGTCGGCCGTCCGGACGGCACGCAGACGCCTGCGCCGCGCCCGGCCCGCTGTCGGCGGCCCGGCCTATCGTGAGCGCATGACGACTCGTTGGGCCCCCGCCAAGAAAGACACCCTGCGCGCTCTCGCGACCGAGATCCTGCACAACTACGCGAAGGGGCGGGCGTTCGTCGCCGTCGACGGCCTCGCCGACGCCGGGCAGGCGGCCCTCGCCGACGACCTCGCCGCCGCCCTCGTCGAGGCGGGGCACCCGGCGTTCCGGGCCTCGGTCGGCGACTTCCTCCTGCCCAGGGCCGACGCAGGCGCCGGGGCGGCCTCGGGGCCCGCCCCCGTCGACGGGTCCCTGCTGCGCCGTGCGCTCGTCGAGCCGTTCCGGCTCGGCGGCAGCACCGCGTGGGTGCCCGCGGCGTTCGACAGCGAGCGCCAGCGCGAGGTCGAGCCGCGCTGGGTCACCGGCCCCGACGACGCCCTGCTCGTCGTCGACGGCGAGGCCCTCGGCCGGCCCGAGCTCGCCGGCCTCTGGAACTACACGGTCTGGGTGACCGCGGGCGGGGCCCGTGGCGGCCTCAGGGCCGGCGCGACCGCCGTCGTCGACGTCACCGACGCCGAGCACCCGCGGCGCGTCTTCGACGACGCGTGCTGAGCCTCGTCCCCGACACGGTGCGGTAGCGTCGTCGCGTGAACAGCGGCATCCTCCTCGTCGACAAGCCGCAGGGCATCACCAGCCACGACGTCGTCGCCCGGGTGCGACGGGCCGCGGGCACGCGCAAGGTCGGCCACGCCGGCACGCTCGACCCGCTGGCCACCGGGCTGCTCGTGCTCGGGCTGAACTCGTCGACCCGTCTGCTGACGTTCCTCGTCGGCCTCGACAAGACCTACGAGGCCACCGTCCGGCTGGGCGTCTCGACCGCCTCCGACGACTCCGACGGCGCGGTGACGGCGACCGCCGACGCCTCCGGCGTCACGGACGCCGCGATCGACGCCGGGGTCGCCGCGCTCACCGGCCCGATCAGCCAGGTGCCGACCACGGTCAGCGCCATCAAGGTCGACGGGCGCCGGGCCTACGACCTGGCCCGCGAGGGCGTCGAGGTCGAGCTGGCGGCCCGCGACGTCGTCGTCTCCGAGTTCGTCGTGCTCGACCGGCGAGACGCCGTCGTCGACGGCGTGACGGTGCGCGACCTCGACGTGCGCGTCAGCTGCACGTCGGGCACCTACGTGCGGGCGCTCGCCCGCGACCTCGGCGCGGCCCTCGGCGTCGGCGGCCACCTCACGGCGCTGCGGCGCACCCGGGTGGGCTCGTTCGACGTCGCCGACGCGGCGGTGCTCGAGGGCGTCGAGGTGGGCCCGGCCCTGCTCGCCCCCACGACCGTCGCCTCCTCGCTGTTCCCCGTCTGGTCGATGACGGCCGACGAGACGACCGACCTCGGCCACGGCAAGCGGCCCGCCGTCGAGCTGGCCGACACCGACGGCCCGGTGGCCGCGGTCACCCCGGCGGGCGACCTCGCCGGGCTCGTCTCGGTCCGCGGCGGCCGGGCGAAGCCGATCGTCAACTTCCCGACGGACGAGGTGCGCGCGTGATCGAGTGGTTCACCTGGGCGCAGGTCGTCGTCGCCTGCGTCGCCGGGCTCGTCTGCCTCGTGGCCGGGTTCTCGGGCAAGCTGCCCAACGACATCACGGTGGGCGCCGTGGCCCTGGTGCTGCTGCTCCTGCTCGTGCAGCTCGTCGTCGCGATCGTCGCGCCCTTCACGGGCAACCCGCCGACCGGCAACGTGGTCGAGTTCTACATCTACCTCGTGTCGGCGATCCTGCTGCCGCCGCTGGCCGTCGTGTGGGCCCTCGTCGACCGCACCCGCTGGAGCAACCTGGTGCTCGCGGCGGCGGTCTTCGCCGTCGCGGTCATGGTCTACCGCATGCTGCAGATCTGGACCGTCCAGGTCGCGTGACCACCGCCTCCTCGGCGCTGGCGGCGGCGCACAGCCACGCGCCATATCCTTGTCGGTGATGGTCACTCAGAAGTCTTCTCGCGCGGTCGGCGTCGGCCGGGTCCTGATCGCGGTGTACGCCGTGCTCGCCCTGGCGGCGACCGGTCGGTCCGTGTTCCAGATCCTCGAGCAGTTCGACGAGGCGCCGCTCGCCTACACGCTGAGCGCGCTGGCGGCGGTCGTCTACATCGTGGCCACCGCCTCGCTGATCACCCGCGGCCGCACCTCGTACGCCGTCGCCTGGGCCACCATCTCGTTCGAGCTCGCCGGCGTGCTGATCGTCGGCCTCGTGACCGTGCTCGACCCCGAGCTGTTCCCCGACGACACCGTGTGGTCGTGGTTCGGGCGCGGCTACGGCTTCGTCCCGCTCGTCCTGCCCGTGCTCGGCATCGTGTGGCTCCTGCGCACGCGGCCGGCGGTCGCGCGCGAGGCCGGCTCCGCCGACCGGGTCGAGTAGGCGTCGTGGAGTTCTGGGACGCCCTCGCCGACGTGCCCGCCGACGTGGGCCCGAGCGCGGTGACGATCGGCAAGTTCGACGGCGTGCACGTCGGCCACCGTGCCGTGATCGGCCTGCTCGAGGAGGTCGCGGCCGAGCGCGGCCTCACCCCCACCGTCGTCACGTTCGACCGCCACCCGCTCGCCGTGCTGCGGCCCGGCTCCGTGCCTCCCTCGCTGGTGAGCAACCGCCAGAAGCGCGAGCTGCTCGAGGCGGCCGGGGTGGCCGCGACGCTCATGCTCACCTTCGACGACGAGCTGCGCAGCCTGTCGCCGACCGACTTCGTCGACCGCATCCTGGTGGGCGCCCTGCACGCCCGGGTCGTCTTCGTCGGCGACGACTTCCGCTTCGGCGTGCGGGGGAGCGGCACGGTCGACACGCTCCGCGAGCTCGGCGCCGAGCGCGGCCTCGAGGTGGTGTCGATCGACGACGTGCGCCTCGGGGGCGGACGCCGCGCCTCCTCGACCTGGATCCGTGAGCTGCTCGAGGCCGGCGACGTACGCCGGGCGGGCGAGCTGCTCGGCCGGGAGCCGGCCGTGCGCGGCATCGTCGTGCACGGCGAGCAACGGGGGCGCGAGCTCGGGTTCCCGACCGCCAACCTCGCCCGCGACAGCGAGGGGCACGTGCCGGCCGACGGCGTCTACGCCGCCCGCGTGCTCGTCGGCGACCGGGTGTTCCCGGCCGCCGTCTCGGTGGGCCACAACCCGACCTTCGAGGGCGTGCCCGCGAAGCAGGTCGAGGCGCACCTGCTCGACGTGACGATGGACCTCTACGGCCAGGAGATCACGGTGATGTTCGTCGACTGGGTGCGCGGCAACGTGGCGTTCGAGGGCATCGACGCGCTGGTCGAGCACATCCGCGCCGACGTGGTCCGCACGCGCGAGGTGCTCGGCCTGGCGTGAGCCCGGCGGCGTACGGTCGACGGCATGGCTCCTGAGAACGACCCGACGACCCCGACGTCCGAGACGACGCGGGACACCGACCAGGCCGTGACCCGCCGCCGCGTGCTCGTCACCGGCGCCACCGGCTACATCGGCGGACGCCTCACCCCGCGCCTCGTCGAGGCGGGGGCGGACGTGCGGGTGCTCGTGCGCTCGCCCGAGAAGCTCGTCGACGTGCCTTGGGCGGGCGACGTCGAGGTCGTCCAGGGCGACCTGACCGACCGCGACTCGGTCCGCCGTGCGGTCGAGGGCGTGGACGTGGCCTACTACCTCGCGCACGCGATGGGCAGCAAGGGCGACTTCGAGCGGGCCGAGGCCGACGCCGCCCACGTCTTCGCGGACGCGGCCCGCGAGGCCGGCGTAGAGCGCATCGTCTACCTGGGCGGCCTGCACCCCGACGGCGAGCTCTCGAAGCACCTCCGCAGCCGGCGGGACGTCGGCGACGTGCTGCTGGCGAGCGGCGTGCCCACGGTGGCTCTGCAGGCGGGCGTCGTCATCGGGTCCGGGTCGGCCTCGTTCGAGATGATCCGCCACCTCACCGACGTCCTGCCCTACATGCCCGCGCCCAAGTGGGTGCGCAACCACATCCAGCCCATCGCCGTGCGCGACGTGCTGCACTACCTGATCGGCGCGGCGGACGTGCCCGCCGACGTCAACCGCACCTTCGACATCGGCGGCCCGGACGTGCTCCGCTACGGCCAGATGATGAACGGCTACGCGCTGGAGGCGGGCCTCGCGCAGCGTCCGATCGCCTCCCTCCCCGTCTTCACGCCCTGGCTCGCCTCGCAGTGGGTCAACCTCGTGACGCCCATCCCGCGCGCCCTGGCCGTGCCCATCATCGCGTCGCTGCAGTACGACTGCGTCGTCAGCGAGCACGACATCGACGAGGTCGTGCCGCCGCCCGCCGAGGGGCTGCTGCGGTACCGCGCGGCCGTGCGACTCGCCCTGCAGCGCGAGAAGGACGGCGAGGTCGAGACGAGCTGGCAGGACTCCGCCGTCGCCGGCGCCCCCAGCGACCTGCTGCCGAGCGACCCCGACTGGTCGGGCCACACCGTCTACACCGACGACCGGGAGACCGACTCGAGCGCCTCGCCGGAGGCCCTCTGGCGCGTCGTCGAGGGCATCGGGGGCGAGAACGGCTGGTACTCGTTCCCGCTCGCGTGGGCGGCCCGAGGCTGGATGGACCGGCTCGTCGGGGGAGTGGGCCTGCGTCGCGGCCGTCGCAGCGCCACCTCGCTGCGCGTCGGTGACGCCCTGGACTGGTGGCGGGTCGAGACCCTCGAGCGCGGCCGCCTGCTGCGCCTGCGGGCCGAGATGAAGGCTCCGGGAGGCGCGTGGCTCGAGATGACCGTGACGCCCCGCGAGGGCGGCGGGTCGCACTACCGCCAGCGGGCCGTGTTCTTCCCGCACGGCCTCGGCGGTCGGCTCTACTGGTTCGCGATCCTGCCGTTCCACGGCGTCATCTTCAGCGGGATGCTCCGCCGCATCACGGCCACCGCCGCCCGGTCGTGACGCTCGCCCTGCTGCTCGCCGCGACGCCCGCCCCGCTCTACCCCGCCGAGGCGGGCGCCTCGTCGCCCGTGCCCCTCTGGCTCGGCGTCGCGTTCGGCGTGCTCGTCGTCGTGGCGTCGTTCGTGGTGCTGCTGCCGAGCGTGCGGCACGCGCTCGACCGGATCGCGGCCCGGCGGCCCCGGCGCTTCCGGCGCTGAGCCGCGTCCCGACCGCCCGCAGGAGCGGGGCGGGCCGAGCCGTCTGACCGCCCGCAGGAGCGGGGCGGTACGCTTCCCTGCAGACGACACGCCGGGGGCCGTCCGGCCCCGCGGCACATCGACACCACCCGGAGGTACCCATGGCGCACGGCGAGAAGCTCGTATTCGTCGGAGACAGCACGACGGCAGGCGGCGACTGGGCCGCCTGGTTCCCGGACGACGACGTCGTCGTCCTGGGCCGCGACGGCGACACCACCGCCACCGTGACCGAGCGGCTCGACGAGATCGTGGCCGCGCAGCCCGACTCGGTGGTCCTGCTCGTCGGCAACGAGGACTTCGCGACGCGCCGCTCCGTCGAGCAGGTCGTGCGGGGCGTCGAGTCGCTCATGGTGACCATGCGCCGCGAGCTCCCGGGCACGCGGCTCCTGCTGCAGTCGATCCTGCCCCGCACGGCCGACCAGGCCCCGCGCATCCAGGACGCCAACCGGCACCTGCGCCAGTTCTCGTCGACGGTCCGGGCGCAGTGGCTCGACCTGTGGCCGGCCCTCGCCGACGACGCGGGCGAGGCGATGCGGCCCGAGTTCACCACCGACGGCGTGCACCTCAGCGACGAGGGGTACAAGGCCTGGGCGGCAGAGCTCGGACCGGGCCTCGAGCGCCTGCGCGGCGAGCCCCCCATGAGCCGTCCGCTCACGGTGCTGCACGTGCCCTACGACATCGACTGAGGCACGGCGACCGGGCGGGCGACGACGCCCAGGGGAGCGCGCTCGTCCGCCGCTAGGCTCTCCCGGGGCCGCGACCGTGGCCCTCCGCGACGACGAGAGGCGGCTCCCGTGCCCACGCCCCAGGCTCCCGAGTTCCTCCGACCGGCCCTCGCGCCCGGTCTCCTGGGGGCGGTCGTGCTCAGCGTGGGCGCGTTCCTGCTCGACTCCGGCGGCTTCACCGTGGTGCGCTACGCCGTCTCGATCCTCGCGTTGATCGTGCTCGTGTTCGCGTGGCGCGGTCGCACGTGGTGGGCGCTGCCCCTGCTCGCGGCCGTGGCCGTGCTCTGGAACCCGGTCGTCGTCGTGCCCCTGGACGGGCAGCCCTGGGCGGCGATGCAGTTCGCCGCGGCCGTCGTCTTCGTCGTGGCAGGGGTGCGCATCAAGGTGCCGAACGCCGAGGCCGGACGCGGCTCGGGCGGCCGTGTGCCCGCGGGCGGCCGCCGCCGCTGACCCGGGCGGCACGCGGTCCCTCCTCGGGACCGCTAAATTGGACGCGACGTGCACGGAGCCTGCGAGAGGCGAGCACAGGGAGCAGAGCCTGAATGGTCACCGAGATCACCGGAACGACGGAGAGTCCCCTCCTGACCCCCCGTCCGCGAGCCGGTGGTCTGGACCGCGACGACGTCGTGGTCCGCAAGGGCCAGTTCACCCTCCTCAACGGCCACCTCACCCCGCAGCAGTCGATGATCGAGGACCTGTTGTTCATCCGCCGGGTGCTCGACGAGGCCGAGGTGCCGTTCCTCCTCGTCCGGGGCAACGACGTCCGTCCCGTCATCGCCGTCGACACCGTGCACCGCGCGGCCTTCACCCAGGCGATGGCCGCGGCGTCGGCCGCCGAGCCGTTCTACGCCAAGCCGCCCAAGGGCCAGGCCGTGCTCGTCTCCGAGGGCGGCCTCGAGGCGGACGACGAGCGCGTCTTCCGTCTCTTCCGGCCCCGCGTCGAGCCGATCGGCCGCCTGCGGTACGGGGCCGGCACGGCGGTCCAGGTCGAGTTCTGGATCCTCACCGACGACCAGGTGCTCGTGCCGGTCGAGAACGCCCTGATGCGCACCGACCTGCCTCGGTCCGAGGCCGTCGAGGAGACCGTGGAGCGCTTCGGCATGCAGTGGCCCACGTTGGCCCACATGTTCGACGACCACGCCACCGACATCACCTTCGACGTCGACATCGTCTTCTCGTGGGTCGACGGCAACTCCGTCGAGTACCAGCGCGCGAGGGCCGCCCGGGCGGCGAACCACGTCGTCGGCGAGGGCGACGACGCCCCGGCGCGCTTCCGGCAGATCGACGAGCTCAAGTACGCCCTGCGCTCGGTCTACATGTTCGCGCCGTGGGTGCGGAACATCTACATCGCCACCGACTCGCCCGTTCCCGAGTGGCTCGGCGACCACCCGCGGGTGCGCGTCGTGCGCAGCGAGCAGTTCTTCTCCGACCTGTCGTGGCTGCCGACCCACAACTCCCAGGCCGTCGAGTCGCAGCTGCACCACATCGAGGGGCTCAGCGAGCACTTCCTGTACTCGAACGACGACATGTTCTTCGGTCGTCCGGTCGCGCCGTCGATGTTCTTCTCCCCGGGCTCGGTCACGAAGTTCATCGAGGCCGACACGAGGATCGGCCTCGGGCTCAACAACCCCGAGCGCAGCGGCTTCGAGAACGCCGCCCGGGTGAACCGCCGGCTGCTGCAGCAGCGCTTCGGCCGCGTCACGACCCGGCACCTCGAGCACACGGCCGCCCCCCTGCGGCGCAGCGTGATGTTCGAGATGGAGCACGAGTTCGCCGACGAGTTCGCCGCGACCGGCGCCAGCCCGTTCCGGGCCAAGGAGAACATCTCGGTCACGAACTCGCTGTACCACTACTACTCGCTGATGACGGGCCGGGCGATCGTGCAGGAGAACGCGAAGGTGAGCTACATCGACACCACGATGGTGTCGGGCCTCGCCTCGCTGTCGGAGCTGCTCAAGAAGCGGTCGGTCGACTTCTTCTGCCTGAACGACGGCAGCTTCCCCGAGGTCTCCGACGAGGAGCGCACGGACACGGTCACGGACTTCCTCGAGCGCTACTTCCCCTTCGCCGCCCCGTGGGAGCAGGCGGAGATCGACCGGGTCGCGCGCGAGACCGCCGAGCAGGACCGCCGCACGCTGCGGGCAGGCGGCGGCCAGGGCAGCATCGAGTCCTAGCTCCGCTGCTCGCCGCCGGCCGTGAAGCGGGCGGCTGCCTCGTCCGAGAGCCCGGCCTCGACGCGCGCGCGCATCTCGGCGGTCATCTCGGGGAGCGCGTCCCGTGCGAACCACCGGGCCTCGGTGTTCTCGCCGTCGGCGGGGAACGGCTCGCCCGACACCCAGCGCAGCGCGAAGGTGTGGTCGAGGTAGCTCGCCTGGTCGCCGTTGCCGTAGACGACGAGGTCGGTGACCCCGACGACGGCGAGGCGGACGGGCTCGGCGGTGACGTCCGCCTCCTCGAGCACCTCGCGGACCGCGGCGTCGGCCGGGTGCTCGCCGGGGTCGATGATCCCGGTGACCGGCGTCCAGGCGCCCGTGTCCGACCGGCGGACCATGAGCACGTCGTCGCCCTTCGTCACGACCGCGGTGACGCCGGACAACCAGAGCGGGGCGGTGCCGACGGCTCGGCGGAGGGCGAGGACGAACTCGGGGGCGGACACGCAGCCGAGCCTACCCAGGCGCGCGTCCTAGGCTGACCGCGTGCGCGAGGACGACGTGAGACGGGGCCGTGACGTCCGCGGCATGCGCGACATGGCCGCCGAGGCCCTGCTGCTCGGCGCCGGCGGGCGGGCGATCCTCCTCCAGCTCGCATGTCCCGGGGTGGGCCACGGCGTGGCGGAGCACAGCGACTTCGTGCACCGCCCGCTGCAGCGGCTGCACGGCACCATGACGTACCTCTACGCGATCGTCTACGGCAGCCCCGCCGAGGCCCGTGCCGTGCGGGATCTCGTCGACCGGGCGCACGCGCCGGTCCGCAGCGACGCCTCCTCGTCCGTGGCCTACGACGCACGGGACCCGCGTCTGCAGCTCTGGGTGGCCGCCACCCTGTACGACTCGGCGATCGACCTCTACGAGCGCGTCTACGGGGCCGTGGGCGCGCCGGAGGCCGTCTACCGCGACTACGAGCTCGTGGGCACGGCGCTGCAGGTGCCGGCCGGTGCCTGGCCCGCCGACCGGGCGGCGTTCCGCCGGTGGTGGGACGCTCGGCTCGACGAGCTCGTCGTCGACGACGTCACGCGCGACGTGGCGCACCGGCTGCTGCACCCGACGGCCGTCCCGGTCGCGCTGCGCCTCGCCATGCCGCTGGCGCGGCTCGTGACGACGGGACTCCTGCCCGCGCCCCTGCGCACGGCGTTCCGGCTGCCGTGGGGGCCGGTGCGGGCCGCGGCGTTCCGGGCCGTGCTGCTGCTCTGCCGGATCGTGGTGCCCCGGCTGCCGGCCCGGCTGCGGCACGTGCTCCGCGACCACTACCTGAGGCGGCTCCGGGCCTGGCTCGCGCGGGGCTGAGCGCGCCCGTCCCGGCCGGTCCGCCGGGCTGCGCACCCGCCGTCGCGGGCTCGACGGACGGCCCTGCCGTACCCCGACGAGTGTCGTCCGGGGTACGGATCATGGTAGACAAGTCCTGCCCTCCCGCTCTCGGCACCCTGCCGCACCGTGACGTCGTCGTCCGGTCGGGCGCACGCCGACGTGCGCCCGGGCGAGCAGGAGGCGCGGACCGTTCGTCGAGGAGGACAACGCCCCCATGCCCCACCAGATCACACCCGCCGCCGAGCGACGTCAGGGTCGCCCGCGCGGCCGCCGCGTCGCCGCGGCCCTCACCGCCCTGGCCGTCGCGGTCGGCGGAGGCGCCCTCACCGGCCTCGCGGCCGGCCCCGCCCAGGCAGCCCCGGCGGCGGGGGTCGCCGCCCCCGAGAGCGGCCTGGCCGCGCTCGTGAACCCGTTCGTGGGCACCGAGAGCGAGGGCAACGCGTTCCCGGGCGCGACCGCCCCGTTCGGGATGGTGCAGCTCAGCCCCGACAACACGAACTCCTACGCGTCGACGTCGTACAGCAAGGACGCCGGCGAGGTCTGGGGCTTCAGCCACCAGCACGTCAACAGCGCCGGCTGCCCGGCCGCGGGCGAGGTGCTCGTCACCCCGAGCACGAGCACGACCCCGGTCACCGAGCGCACGACGATCGCCCTCAAGGACCAGGCGACGACGGAGCGTGCCTCGGCCGGCTACTACACCGCGCTGCTCGACGACGACGTGACGGTCGAGCTCACCGCGTCCACGCGCGTGGGCGAGCACCGGTACACGTTCCCCGCGGGGGCGGACACGGGCAACGTGTCGTTCAACGTGGGGCAGACCCTGCGCGACGCGGGTGCCAGCAGCGTCACCTGGGTCGACGACCGGACCCTCGAGGGCTGGGTCGACAACGGCGGCTTCTGCGGCGGCACCGACGACTCCGTCCGGTACTTCTTCAGCGCCGAGTTCGACCGGCCCGCCGCGACCCGCGGCACGTGGGGCGACGACGGCACCTGGGTGCCGGGCTCGCTGGCGAGCGAGGTCGAGACCGGCCTGAACGGCGCGGCGGCGACATTCGACACCACCGCCGACGACACCGTCGAGGTCAGCGTCGGCGTCTCGTTCGTCGACCTCGACGGCGCCCGGGGCAACCGGGTCGCCGAGACGACGGCGGACGGCGCGCCCGTCGGCTTCGACGCCGTCCGCGCGGCGACCGAGGCCGAGTGGGACGAGGCCCTCGGCCGCTTCGACGTGACGACGCAGACCGACGAGCAGCTGCGGGTCTTCTACACGCAGCTCTACAAGAGCCTCCTGTCGCCGACCGTCGGCAGCGACGTCGACGGCCGGTACCTCGGCCTCGACCTGCAGCAGCACGTCGCCGACGGCTGGACGTACTACCAGCGCTTCTCGCTCTGGGACACCTACCGCACGCAGGCCACCCTGCACGCGCTGTTCGAGCACGACCGGGCCGAGGACGTCGTGCGTTCGATGTACCGCGCCCGCGTCGAGGGCGGCTGGCTGCCGCGCTGGTCGCTCGGGGCGCTCGAGACGAACATCATGGCCGGCGACCCCGTGTCGCCGTGGCTGGCCGAGAACTTCGCGCTCGGCACCGTCCCCGACGACATCTCCGACGAGCTCTGGGGCTACCTGACCGAGAACGCGACCACCGCGCCTCCCGCAGGCGTCGCCTCCGTGGGTCGCCAGAGCGCCGCGTACTACCTCGAGAACGGCCACGTGCCGTGGTACGCCGAGGACGGCGGCGGACTCGGCGGCCAGTTCGAGGAGTACCGCCACGGCGGCTCCGCGACCATGGAGTTCGCCCTCGCCGACGCGGCGATCGGCGCGGCCGCCCAGCGGCTGGGCAAGGACGACGAGGCGGCGCCGTTCCTCGACCGGGGCCGCAACTGGCGCACCCTGTGGAACCCGGACGTCGAGCTGACGGGCGGCTTCACCGGCATCGTCAACGCGGTCGGCCCGGACGGCGCCTTCAACTCGGCGCCCGAGCTCGCCGAGGTCCAGCAGTCCGGGTTCCACGAGGGCACCCCGTGGCACTACCAGTGGATGGCCCCGCAGGACGTGCCCGGCCTCGTCGACGCGATGGGCGGCCGCGAGGCGTTCGTCGAGCGCCTCGACCAGTACACGGACATCGCCGCGCTCCGCGCCGAGCCGGGCGTCTCGCCCGACAGCTGGGCCGCCGGCGGCAGCGACTACTACTCGAGCATCGGCTACAACCCGGGCAACGAGCCCATGCTGATCGACCCGTGGCTCTACGACTTCGTCGGCGAGCCGGCGAAGGTCAACGACGTGCTGGCGGCCAACCTGAACCGGTTCCCGAACACGCCCGGGGGAGGAGTCGGCAACGACGACCTCGGCACCCTGTCGTCCTGGTACGTGCTGGCCTCGCTCGGCATGATGCCGGTCGAGCCCGGCTCGGGCATCATGGCCGTCAACGCACCGCGCGTGCTCTCGGCCACGATCGCCCTCGACGGCGGCGCCGAGGTGTCGGTGTCCGCACCGGCGGCGTCCGGCGACGCGCCGCGCTACGTGCGGGGCATGAGCATCGACGGGGTGGCGCAGACGCGCACCTGGTTCGACGCGACCGACCTGCAGGACGGGGCGGAGCTCGTCTTCGACCTGGCCGACTCGCCCGAGGGGCTGACCTGGGGCACTGCACCCGGCGACGCCGTCCCGAGCGTGTCCTCGCCCGACCAGGCCGACCTCTCCCTCGAGCCCGCGGGCGGGCTGCCCGTCGCGGCCCGGGTCGGCGCCCCGGTCGAGCTGCGGCTGGCGCGCGCGTCCCTGGCCCCGGTCACCCCCGCCTTCCCCGCGTCGTCGGGCGTGACGCCCACCCCGACGGTGCTCGCGCCCGAGTCGACAGCGATGGAGGCGCAGGTCGAGTGGGACGACGGCACGAGCGCCCCGGCCACGGTCGTCCCCGACGGCGACGCCTGGGTGGTCGAGACGACCCGGTCCTTCGACACGGCCGGCGACCGCGCGGCCACCGTGACGGTGACGAGCGCGGCGGACCTGCCGGCCTTCGCCCCCGTGCCCTTCGCGGCGCAGTCCCTGGTGGTGCCCGTCGCCGTCGCGGCCGACCCGGCCGGCCCGGGCACCGGCGGCACCGCTCCGGGCGGCACCGCTCCGGGAGCGGGCCCGACGGTCCCCGGCGGCGGACCGGACGACGGCGCCGCACCCGCGGCGAACGGCGACCGGGACGCTCTGGCCTTCACGGGAGCCGGCCCCCTCGCGGCGCTCGTGGCGGCGGCGCTGACGGCGCTCCTCCTCGGGTCGGTGCTCGTCGCTCGCGCGACCCGACGTCGACGGTCGACCGTGCGCTGACGACGGCACCGACGAGGACGCCGCCCCCGGGTCTCCCGGGGGCGGCGTCGTCGTGTCGGCCAGGTCGTCGCGGCGCCGCGGAGGCGGGCCCGGCGACCGGTCAGAGCGTGTCGATCGGTCCCGTCAGCGCGAGGTCGCGCACGACCGGCACGGGGGCCGTGTCGGTGCGTCGACGCCGGGGGGCGGCGGGCTCGATGCGGACGCCCGCCACGGCGAGCCGCTCGGCGGTCGACTCGGCCGAGACCGGCTCGCCGACGGTGTCGTAGGTGCCGATCGGCACGACCGAGTGCACGACGGTGTCGCGGTACACGTGCACGAGGTTGAACGACTGCGCCCCGTCGCGGCCGCGGGTGCCGCCGAGCCGCGCGTTGAGGTCCTGCGTGTAGCAGGTGGCCGAGGCCACGCTGACGGGGACCCCGGCGAAGGTGGCCATGGTCGAGTAGTGCAGGTGCCCGGCGATGATGCCGCGCACGTCGCTGCCCTCGATCACCTCGGCCAGCGCGGCCTGGTCACGCAGCTCGACGAGGACGCTCAGGTCCTGCACCGAGGGCACCGGCGGGTGGTGCATGGCGATGATCGTGCCGTCCGGGGCGGGGGTGCTGAGCTCCTCGGCCAGCCAGTCGAGCTGGGCGCTGGTCAGCTCGCCGTGGTGGTGGCCCGGGACGCTCGTGTCGAGCGTGATCACGCGGAGGCCGTCGACGTCGTAGACGAGGTCGACGGGGCGGTCGGAGGGCAGCTGGCCGAAGAGCTGCTCGCGGAACGCGCCGCGCTCGTCGTGGTTGCCCATGGCCCAGATGACCTGGGCGCCGAGGCGGTCGGCGACCGGCTCGAGCAGCGCGCGCAGCTTGCGGTACGCCTCCGGCTCGCCCTTGTCGGTCAGGTCGCCCGTGACGACGATGGCCTCGGGGCGGACCCCGGAGGCCTCGATCTCGCGGACGATCTGGGCGAGGCGGGCCTCGCTGTCGACGGCGCCGTACAGGGGACGATCGCCCCCGACGAGGTGCGTGTCGCTCAGGTGCAGGACGACGTGGTCGGGCCGAGGGTGCTCGGCCGTCCGGAGATCCATGGGTTCTCTCATTCGATGTCACCGACGTGGGCCCCGGGACCGGGACCCTCGTTGTTGATTCGACACCAGTCCATCATCCGGTTGCCCTTCGTGGGGTGAACGGACCTGCGTGTTCCGGTGAACGCTGGGCGAACTCAGGGCCGGTCCCGAGGTGACGGGGCGCAGGAGGCGCGGACGTCGACCCCGGGACCGGCCCGGTGAGCAGGTGGTGCAGCCCGGTCAGGGCTTGAGGACGACCTTGATGCAGCCGTCCTCCTTCTTCTTGAACAGCTCGTACATCTCGGGTGCACGGTCGAGCGGCACGGGGTGCGTGACGAGGTCCTCGGTGCCGAGCGGGTCGGCCGGGTCCTCGACGAGGGGCATCAGGGTGTCCATCCACTTGTGGACGTTGCACTGGCCCATCTTGATGGTGATCTGCTTGTCGAACAGCATCATGAACGGGGTCGGGTCGGCCGTGCCGCCGTAGACGCCGCTGAGCGAGACGGTGCCGCCGCGGCGGACGACGTCGAAGGCGAGGTGCATGGCGCCGAGGGCGTCGATGCCGGTCTTCTCCATCACGGCCTGGCCGATCTTGTCGGGCAGGGCGGCGGCGAACTTCTGCACCATGCTCACGCCGCCGTGGTCGTGCGCCTCCATGCCGACGGCGTCGAGGACCGAGTCGGGTCCGCGGTCGTCCGTCATGCCGAGCAGCACCTCGGTGACGTCCTTGGTGAGGTCGACGACCTCGACGCCGTGGCGCTCGGCCATGGCGCGACGCTCGGGGACGGGGTCGACGCCGATGACGCGGTAGCCGCGGTGCACGCCGATGCGGCTGGCGAACTGGCCGACGGGGCCCAGGCCGAGCACGACGAGGGTGCCGCCCTCGGGCACCTGGGCGTACTCGACGCCCTGCCAGGCGGTGGGGAGGATGTCGCTGAGGAACAGGTAGCGCTCGTCGGGCAGTTCGTGGCCGACCTTGACGAGGTTGGCGTCGGCGCGACGGATGCGGAGCTGCTCGGCCTGGCCGCCGGGGACCTGGCCGTAGAGCTTCGAGAAGCCGTACAGGGTGGCGCCCGAGTCGTACTCGGTGACCTGCGTGGTCTCGCACTGCGAGAACAGCCCGCGCTGGCACATGTAGCACTCGCGGCAGGCGATGACGAAGGGGACGACGACGCGGTCGCCCACCTGGATGCGCGTGACCTCGGAGCCCACGGCGGTGACGACGCCCATGGTCTCGTGGCCGAGCACGTCGCCCTTGTCGAGGTAGGAGTCGAGGACGTCGTAGAGGTGCAGGTCGCTGCCGCAGATGGCGGCGGAGGTCACCTTGATGACGGCGTCGGTGGGGTCGACGACGGCGGCGTCGGGGACCTCGGTGACGGCGACGTCGGCGATGGACTGGTAGGTGAGAGCCTTCATGTATCCCGTCTACGCCGGGGCCCAGGGAGCGGCCTGGACCGGGCGGGGTACATCGGCGGGGGACCCGGCCGCCGTCACGGGCCCGAGGGCGGCGTCGGAGGCCCCGGGGACGACGACGGCGGTCGCCCCCGTGAGGGGACGACCGCCGTCGGACGGGCCGCGCGGGGCGCGGACCGGGTGCTACGCGTCGACCGCGACCTGGGTCGCGACGATGTTGACGACCTTGCGGCCGCCCTTGTTGCCGAACTCGACCGCGCCGGGGGCGAGGGCGAACAGGGTGTCGTCACCGCCACGACCGACGTTGGCGCCGGGGTGGAAGTGGGTGCCGCGCTGGCGGACGAGGATCTCGCCGGCGAGGACGACCTGGCCGCCGAAGCGCTTCACGCCGAGGCGCTGTGCGTTCGAGTCACGACCGTTGCGGGTGGACGATGCGCCCTTCTTGTGTGCCATGAGTGCTCAGCTCCCTTACTTGGTGGTGATCGAGGTGATCTTGACGCGGGTGAGGTCGGCACGGAAGCCCATGCGACGCTTGTAGCCGGTCTTGTTCTTGTAGTTCTGGATGACGATCTTCGGGCCGCGGAGGTCGTTCAGGACCTCGCCCTCGACGGTGACCTTCGCGAGGTCGTCGCCGGTGAGGATCGTGTCGCCGTCGACGTGAAGGACGGGGACGAACGAGACGGTGTCGGAAGCCGAGGCCTTGAGGCGGTCGACGGTCAGGATCGTCCCGACCTCGACCTTCTCCTGACGGCCGCCGGCGCGCACGATTGCGAATGCCATGGGAACTCCTGGGAAGAATGGGGGATGTGACGCCCGGATCGCCGGACGACGTCGCGTTGCCGCTCGGACAACTTGGATAGTCTTTCACAGATGTCACGACCGATCAAACTTCGACGCCCGCCGCAGTTCACGGCCGAGATCGTCGACGACGCGCGCGGGCGCCTGCTCGAGCTGCTCGACGACCTCCGCGTCCTCACCACCGAGCACGCGGACGACATCGAGGTGTGGGGCTCCGCCGTCACGGCCGCGGGCTGGGAGATCGCGAGCCTCGGTCAGTGGCTGGGGCTGGAGGGCGAGGCGGTCCTGCTGCTGGGGGGCGCCTCCTACCCGGAGATCGCCGAGCACCAGGGCACCAGCGCGTCCGCCGTGCACGGTCGCGTCGGCCGCTCGCTGACCCTGGCGCCGTACGCGCAGCCGGCCGGGCCGGACGGCGCGACCACGCGCGTGACGGCCGAGGGCCTCGCGCAGGCCCGCGCCGAGTACGCCGCCGAGGTGGGCGCGGCCGTGCCGGCCGACGGCGTCGCGGGCACCGCCGAGGGCAGTGCGCCGGGCGACTCGCTCGCGGAGCGCATCCCCGAGGTGCTGCGGGCGGGGGCGCTGCGCACGACCGAGATCGTCGCGGCCCTGCCCGGCTACCGGCGCTCGAGCGTCCTGTCGACCCTCTCGGTGCTGGCGCGCCAGCAGGTCATCGCACGGACGGGCCACGGCGTCTACGCCCTCCCGCCCGCTCCGGGCGAGGGCGACGGGGCCGGGGCGACACCGGCCTCCTGACGACGGCGCACGGCCGGCCCGGGGCCGAGAGCCGAGGAGGCGCGGGTCAGGTCGCGCAGTCGATGCAGAGCCGGGCGGTGGGCCGGGCCTCGAGCCGCGCCTCGCCGATGCGCGCGGCGCAGCGCTCGCACCGCCCGAACGTGCCGGCGGCGAGCCGGGCGAGCGCCGCCTCGGCGTCGGCGGCGCGGTCGAGCGCCGAGCGCCGGACCGCGTCGAGCTGCGACCGCTCGTAGGCGATGGTCGAGCCCTCGGGGTCGTGCTCGTCGTCGACGTTCGCGCCCTCGCGGGCCTCGGCCACCGCCTCCATGTCGCGCAGCAGGCGGGCGGCCAGCGCGACCGCCTCGTCGCGCGTGCTGCGCAGCCGGTCGCTCGGGTCGATCACGCGACGAGCGGCGGCACCCGCTCGCCCTCGGGCGGGGCGGCCGGGGGAGTGCCGTCGCCGAAGGGGCGGCCGCCGAGCTGCTCGCGGCCGTGCTCGGTCAGCCAGCCCGACGGGTCGGGGCCGGCGGGGACGATGCCGGTCGGGTTGATGTCGCTGTGCACGACGTAGTAGTGCGCCTTGATCTGGGCGAAGTCGATGGTGTCGCCGAAGCCCGGCGTCTGGAACAGGTCGCGGGCGTAGGCCCAGAGCACCGGCATCTCGGTGAGCTTCGACCGGTTGCACTTGAAGTGGCCGTGGTACACCGCGTCGAATCGGGCCAGCGTGGTGAACAGCCGGATGTCGGCCTCGGTGATGGTGTCGCCGACGAGGAACCGCTGGTCGGCCAGGCGGTCGGAGAGCTGGTCGAGGCGCTCGAAGAGCGTGCGGTAGGCCCGCTCGTAGCTCTTCTGTGACCCGGCGAAACCGGCGCGGTAGACGCCGTTGTTCACGTCGCGGAACACCACCGCGTTCACCTCGTCGATCTCGGCCCGCAGGTGCTCGGGGTAGAGGTCGGGCGCGCCCTCGCGGTGGTGTGCGGTCCACTCGGTGGCGAAGTCGAGGGTGATCTGCGGGAAGTCGTTCGTGACGACCTTGCCGCTCGGCACGTCGACGAGCGCGGGCACCGTGATGCCGCGCGGGTAGTCGGGCGTGCGGGCGAAGAAGGCCTCCTGCAGGCGCTCGATGCCGAGCACCGGGTCGCGGCCGTCGGGGTCGAGGTCGAAGGTCCAGCTGCGGGCGTCGTGGGTGGGGCCGGGCAGGCCGAGCGAGATCGCGCCCTCGAGGCCCAGCAGGCGGCGGGAGATGACGGTGCGGTTCGCCCAGGGGCAGGCGCGGGCGGCGACGAGCCGGTAGCGGCCGGCCTCGACGGGCCAGCCGTCGACGGCGTCGCGCGTCACGCGGTCCTCGATGTAGTTCGTGTCGCGGGTGTACTCCTGGCCGGGCTCGACGTACGTGCCCTTCGCCTGCTGGTCGTCGCTCATGCCCGCCACCCTACGCAGACGCGTCCGAGAGGTCGGGCAGCCCGTGGCCCTCGGTCGCCCCCGCCGCGGCGCGGCCCGCCTGCCAGTCGCGCCACATCGCCTTCAGGTCCCACGCGGCCTCGGCCTCGAGCGAGATGCCGCGCTCGCCGGTGCGGCGGGTCCGCCCCTGGATCAGCAGCAGCTTCGTGCCGAACAGGAGGGGGCCGGACCGCGCCTGCGCCTCCTCGAAGAAGGTCGCGTCCGCGCAGCCGGTCCCGTCGTCGACGCTGATGAACACGACCCGCTTGCCGCTGCGCATCGGCGGGGTCTGGGTGGCGATGCGGATGCCGGCGACGAGCACGGTCGTGCCGTTCCAGTGGTCGCGCAGGTCGGCCGCCCGGACGACCCCGAGGTCGTCGAGCATCGGCCGGTAGCTCTCGACCACGTGCTCGGTGACCTCCATCGACAGGATGTCGAGCTCGTCGCCGACCCGGTCGCGCACGCTCACGTCGGGGGTGCCCGTGGGCACCTCGGCGGAGTCGTCGACCGAGAAGTCGAGCTGGTTCTGCACGTCGGAGGCGCGTGGCCGGGCGGTGCGCTGCGTCAGCGACCGGACGCGGGCGAGCACGTCGCCGCGGGTGCGGCCGGGACCGGCGAGCGAGTCGAGCGCGCCGACCTGCGCCAGCCGCTCGATCAGCCGCCGCGAGGGCGTCGCCCGCTGCCAGAAGTCGGTGATCGACTCGTACGGCCGGCCCACGACGATGCGCGCGAGCTCGGAGTCGGTGATGCCGTGCACGTCGGACAGCGACAGGCGGATGCCGAGGTCGCCCGGCCGGCTCGGCGCGATCGGCGTCGCGGGCGCCCGCACCCGCTCGACCCGGTAGACGTCGGTCGACGCGTTCACGTCGAGGGGCAGCACGGGCACGCCCATCCGCCGCGCCTCGGTCAGCAGCAGGCGCTTCGGGTACATGCCGGGGTCGTGGGTGAGCACCCCGGCGAGGAACTCGGCCGGGTAGTGGGTCTTCAGCCATGCGGTCTGGTACGTCGGCAGCGCGAAGGCGGCGCCGTGCGCCTTGCAGAAGCCGAACGACCCGAACCCCTTGAGCACCGCCCAGATCTTGTCGACCTGCGCGTCGGTGAAGCGCCTCCGGCCGTCGTCGTCGACGTTCGCCGTCGTGCGTCGGCGGAACTCGACCTCGAGGGCGTCGTCGTCGCCCTTGCCCATGTGCCGGCGGATCTCGTCGGCCTCGGCGAGGGTGACCTCCATCGTCGCCTCGAGGATGCGCAGCACGTGCTCGTGGTAGATCACCACCCCGTAGCTGTCGTCGAGGAACGGCGCGAAGCTCGGGTGCAGGTAGTCGGGCCGCTGGAACCCGTGCTTCGTGTCGAGGAACGGGGCGACCATGTTGCCCTTCATCGGGCCGGGCCGGAACAGCGAGATGTCGGCGATGAGGTCGCTGTAGCGGTCGGGCTGCATCTTGCCGATCAGCTCGCGCTGGCCCGGGCTCTCGATCTGGAACATGCCCAGGGTGTGCGTGGTGCGGATCGCCTCGAAGGTCGGCTCGTCGTCGTGCGGGATCTCGTCGAGCTCGACCCGGCCCCGCCGGTCGACGTAGGGCACGTCGACGGCGAGCCCGCCCGCCAGGGCCGCCCGGGCGCCGTTCACGCGCTCGATCTCGTCGAGCGCGTAGGCCATCGAGCTCTGCATCCGCACGCCGAGCACGTCGAGCTTCAGCAGCCCGGCGTCGTTCATGTCGTGCTTGTCGAACTGGCTCATCGGCAGGCCGATGCCGCTCGGCTGCACCGGGGTGGTGCTGAGCAGGTCGGCGTCGCCGAGGATCACCCCGCACGGGTGCATCGAGATGTGCCGCGGCAGCCGGTCGAGCCGCTCGGTGAGGTCGACGAGCAGGTCGATCTGGCCGTTCTGCCGGGCGAGGTCGGCGATGGCGCGCAGCTCGGGCTTCTCGGCCATCGCGGTGCGCAGGTCGCGCGCGTTCGAGCGCCAGACGTTGTTCGCCACGAGGTCGATCTGGTCGTCGTCGAGCCCCAGCGCCTGGCCGGCGTCGCGGACCGCGCCCCGGCCCCGGTAGGTCGACTGCATCGACATCAGCGTGACGCGGTTGCTGCCGTAGCGGTCGAAGATCGCCCGGTAGATCTCGTGCCGCCGGGCCGACTCGACGTCGATGTCGATGTCGGGGAGGGTCTCGCGCTTGTTGCCGAGGAACCGCTCGAACAGCAGGTCGTGCTCGATCGGGTCGACGTTCGAGATGCGCAGCAGGTAGGTGACGAGGCTGCCGGCGCCCGAGCCGCGGGCCGCGTTGCGCACCCGCATGTCGCGCATGAGCGCCGAGACGTCGGCCACGGTGAGGAAGTAGCTGGCGAAGCCGAACCCCGTGATGATGCCGAGCTCGTAGCGCATCCGCTCGTCGACGGTGCGGCGCAGCGCCTGGTCGGCGTGCCCGAAGCGCTCGGTGACGCCCGCCTCGGCCCGCCGGAACAGCACCTGGTCGGGGTCGCCCTCGACGCCGATCGCGCTCAGCTCGGGCGTCTTCGGCCGTCGCCAGCGCAGGTCGGCCTCGGGGTCGAGGCGGCACCGGTCGGCGAGGCGCTCGGTCTCGGCCAGCATCTCCTCCGCCGCCCGGCGGGGGCACGTCGAGGCGTCGGCCACGAGCATCGCCAGCGCCCGCATCTCGTCGCCCGGCTTGAGCGACGCCTGGGCGTTCGGCTGCGGCGTGAACGCCCCCAGCGGCGCCAGGTGGCCCGCCGAGTCGAGCACGTCGGCCGTGACGGCCCCGTCGGCGTCGAGGTACCGGACCGCGTTCGTGAGCACGGCGGGCACCCCGACGTGCTCGGCGAGCTCGAGCATCCGTGCGGCGTGCCGCACGCTGCGGCTCTCGCCGGGCTCGGTGAGGTGGCAGACCACCTCGACCACCACCCCGCCGGGCAGCTCGCGGGCCCACGCGGCCAGGGACGCCGCCGCGGCCGTGTGCCGCCCCTCGGCCACGAGGCGGCCCACGTCGGAGTCGGGGCCGAGCAGCACCGTCGCGTCGGCGCCCTCGTCGCCGCGCAGGAACGACCGCAGCCGCGACCGCGGGATCGTCGCGACGCTGTTGGCGCTGCCGCTCACCCGTCGCGTCGCCCGGCCGTGCGCCGCGCTGATCACCCGGCAGAGGGAGGCCCAGCCCGCCCCCGCACGGCCGCCGCCCGCCCCGTGCGCGAGCACCACGATCCGGTCGACCGAGGAGGTGCGGGCCCCGCCCCCGGGACCGGCCGCGGCCGTCGCGCCCCCCGCCTCCTCGGCGGTGTCGTCGAGGCAGCCGAGCTCGACGCCGACGACCGGGTCGATGCCCGCCGCCCGGCAGGCGCCGATGTGCCGGATCGCCCCGTAGAGGCCGTCGCGGTCGGTGACCGCCAGCGCGTCGGCGCCCTGCGCCGCGGCGCGCTCGACCAGCTGGGCCGGGGGAGTCGTGCCGTAGTGCGCGCTGAACGACGACGCCACGTGCAGGTGGGTGAAACGCATCGGGCTGCCTCGGTGCTTCTCTCGTCGGACCTCCCGGCCGAGGTCGGTTCGAACGTGTGTTCGACCAGTGTACGACGACGACGGGCCCGGGCGACACCGTCCGGCCTCCGGCCGCAGGACGGGGTACGACGACCCAGCCGACGACCGCGGCCGGGTGCCATCATCGGCACATGTCCGACCGCCCCGCCGCCGCGCACGGCTCCGCGCGCACGGCCACCCGGTGGACGCGCACGCTGCTCGCGCAGCCCCGCCTCCTCATGGCGGCGAAGGGCGCGCTCGCCGCGGGCCTCGCCTACTGGATCGCGCCCCACGTGCCGGGCGTCGCCGCCGAGTACCCCTACTACGCGCCCCTCGGGGCCGTGCTGGCGATGTGGCCGACGATCCGGACCTCGCTCAAGCAGGGCCTGCAGACGCTGCTCGGCCTCGTGATCGGCGTCGGGCTGGCCTCGACGGTCTTCTCGCTGCAGGAGGGCAGGCCCGGCGTCCTCGCCGTCGCGCTCGTCGTCGGCCTCGGGACGCTCATCGCGGGGATCCGCTGGCTCGGGGCGGGGCGGGACTGGGTCCTCACCGCCGGCCTGTTCGTCCTGCTGCTCGGGGGAGGCGAGGCGGGCGACTACTCGACCGGCTACGTCGTGCAGGTCGGCGTGGGCGTCGTGGTGGGCGTCGCCGTCAACCTCCTGATCGTCCCGCCGCTCTACACCGGGCGGGCCGAGCAGCGGCTGCGGCGCGTCCAGGCGTCGCTCGCCGACCGCGCCGACGACGTCGCCACCGTGTTCGAGGCCGAGTGGCCGATCGAGGACGACGACTGGGAGCGGCGCGTCGCCGTGCTGCCGAGCACCCTGCGACACGTCCGCGACACCGTCCAG
Source organism: Frigoribacterium faeni (assembly GCF_011761235.1). Classification (GTDB taxonomy): domain Bacteria; phylum Actinomycetota; class Actinomycetes; order Actinomycetales; family Microbacteriaceae; genus Frigoribacterium; species Frigoribacterium faeni_A. Next base: position 420,985 of record NZ_JAAOYW010000001.1, on the reverse strand, counting down.
TACGCCGACGAGTCCCGCCGCCTCAACCCGCGCGGGGTGCTGCGCCGCCGCGACCTCGGCTCCGAGTACGCCGACCTCGTCGTGTTCGAGCGGGTCGGGTTCCACCTGCAGGACATCGCCGAGGTCTCCGGCATCCTCGGCCGCCGCATCGGCCGCCAGATCGGCATCGTCGACGACCTCGCCCCCGTCGTGGCCCGCGCCGTGCGCAGCGTCGGCGAGGTCGTGAGGAGGCGCGGCGGCGACGACCGGGACGTCTTCGTCACGGCCCGCCGCGACGTCGAGGAGCTCTGGCAGGCGATCGACGAGCACCGAGAGCTGCCGACCGTCGCCACGAGCGGCGGCGTCTCGGTCGCCGTCTCCCTCGGGCGGATCATCGCCGCGCTCGACCCCGACGACGCCACGGCGCCCCGGCCCGACGACGACGAGGACGCCGAGGGCGCGGGCTCGGCGGGCGACCCGGTCGACGACCCCGCGGCGCCCCGCGACACCGCCCCGCGCGACAGCGAGCGACGCCAGGAGGCACAAGGCCCGGCCGCCGACGGCGAGGCCGAGGACGCTCCCCGCGAACGCTGACGGCGGTCGGCGCCCGCGGGCAGTACGGTGGACGAGGCATCGTCGCCGAACGCCCTGTCGCGCCCTGCGCCGGGCCCGCGGACGCCCGTCACGAGCGCCGCGGCCCCTCCCCGGCGCGGCAGCCCGTACCCCTCACACACCGAGCGGCGACCCGTCGCCGCCTTCACGGAAGCCGTACCTGTGACAGACACCACCACCCTCATCATCCTCGGAGCATCGGGAGACCTCACCGAGCGCCTCCTGCTGCCCGGCCTCGCGAGCCTGCTCAAGAGCGACCGCGGGGTCGACGTCCAGCTGATCGGCACCGGCCGCAGCGAGCGCAGCCCCGAAGAATGGGACGACGTCGTCAAGACCGCGTTCAACGGCGACGCCGGCAGCGACCTCGCGAAGAAGACGCTGGCGTCGAGCCGGTACATCCAGGGCGACCCCACGACGGTCGAGCACCTGAAGGCCCTCTTCGCCGCCTCCGAGGGCACCCCCGTCATGTACTTCGCCCTGCCGCCCGCCATCAGCACCAAGGTGATCCAGGCGCTCGCCGAGATCGACCTGCCCGACGGCCTCCGCCTCGCCCTCGAGAAGCCCTTCGGCTCCGACGAGCAGAGCGCCCGCGAGCTCAACGCCGAGCTGCTGAAGATCGTGCCGGAGGAGCGCATCCACCGCACCGACCACTTCCTCGGCCGCGCCACCGTGCTGAACATGATCGGCCTCCGCTTCGCCAACCGCCTGTTCGAGCCCGTCTGGAACGGCGACAACATCGAGAAGGTCGAGATCTTCTACGACGAGGTCCTCGGCCTCGAGGGCCGTGCGCAGTACTACGACAAGGCCGGCGCGCTGATCGACATGATCCAGAGCCACCTGCTGCAGGTGCTCGCCGTCATCGCGATGGACGCCCCGTCGAGCATCGACTCGGTCGAGCTCCGCAGCGAGATCGCGCGCGTGCTGCGCGCGACCTGGGTCAAGGGCGGCGACCCCGTCGCGTCGAGCCGCCGGGCGCAGTACACGGCCGGCACGATCGACGGCAAGGACGTCCCCTCCTACGCCGACGAGGACGGTGTCGACAACGAGCGCCAGACCGAGACGCTGGCCGAGGTCGAGTTCGAGGTCAAGACGCGCCGCTGGGCCGGCGTGCCGTTCATCCTCCGCTCGGGCAAGGGCATGACGAAGATCCGCAAGGAGGTGCTGATCACCTTCAAGCCGGTGCCCGCGCTCCCCGAGGGGCTGCGCGGCTCGTCGACCCCCGACACCCTGCGCATCGAGATCAGCCCCGAGACGATGGAGCTCGGCGTCACCACCAACGGCGTCGGCAACCCCTTCGACCTCGAGAAGTCGACGTTCCAGGTGACCCTCGGCAAGCCCGAGCTCACCCCCTACGGCGAGGTGCTCAGCGGCATCTTCCACGACGACCCCACGCTGTCGATCCGCGGCGACGTCGCCGAGCGCTGCTGGGCGATCGTCGCCCCGGTCATCGACTCCTGGAAGGCCGGCGACGTGCCGCTCGACACCTACGCCGCGGGCTCGACCGGCCCGTCGGAGTGGCCTGCCTGACCCGCAGCCCCCGGACCGTCGACGGCCGCCCCGCTCACCGAGCAGGGCGGCCGTCGCCGTCTCAGCCGTCGCCGTCTCAGCCGGGGACGGCCTCCGACGGCGCCGCGTCCCGGCGGTCCCGGGCCGCGCCGATCGCGTCGGCGGCGCGCACGAGCGCGAGGTGCGAGAGCGCCTGGGGCGTGTTGCCCAGGTGCCGGCCCGTGGCGACCTCGATCTCCTCGGACAGCATGCCGACGTCGTTGCAGTACCCGACCAGGCGGTCCATCAGGGCGACGGCGTCGTCCACCCGTCCGGACGCCGCGTACTGCTCGGCGAGCCAGAACGAGCAGGTGAGGAACGGGTTCTCGGCCCCGCTCAGCCCGTCCACGCCGCTCTCGGTGCGGTAGCGCAGCAGCAGGCCGTCGTGCAGCAGGTCCTGCTCGATCGCGGCGACGGTGCCCAGCATCCGCGGGTCGTCGGGGGCGACGAAGCCCACCTGGGCGAGCTGCAGCAGCGAGGCGTCGACCTCCGCGGTGCCGTAGTACTGGGTGAAGGTGCCCCGGTCGGCGTCCCAGCCCTTCGTCTCGATCTCGGCGCGGACCTCGTCGCGCAGGGCACGCCAGCGGTCGACGGGCCCGTCGAGGCCGAACTGCTCGACCCCCTGGATCGCCCGGTCGAGGGCCGCCCAGATCATCGCCCGCGAGTGCGTGAAGTGCCGCAGCTCGCCGCGGATCTCCCAGATGCCGTTGTCCGGACGGGTCCCGTTGTCCTCGACGTACTGCATCAGGGCACGCTGCAGCGGCCAGGAGTACTCCGTCTCCTCGACGCCGAGCAGGCGGGCCTCGTGCAGCGCCACCATGACCTCGCCGAAGATGTCGCCCTGGTACTGCTTGTACGCGGCGTTCCCGACGCGCACGGGGGAGGCGCCCCCGTAGCCGGGCAGCTGGGCCAGCTCGCTCTCGTGCAGGTAGCGCTCTCCGGCCAGCCCGTACATGATCTGCACGTCGGCGGGGTCGCCCGCGATGGCCCGCAGCAGCCAGCCTCGCCACCGGTCGGCCTCCTCGGCGTACCCGTGCAGGATGAGCGCCTGCAGCGTCATGGAGGCGTCGCGCAGCCAGACGTAGCGGTAGTCCCAGTTGCGCGACCCGCCGGGCTGCTCGGGCAGGCTCGTCGTCGCCGCCGCCACGATGCCGCCGGTGTCCTCGTTCGTGAGGGCGCGCAGGATGAGCAGGGACCGGCGCACCTCGCGCTCGTACGCGGCCGGGACGGCGCAGCGGTCGGCCCACTCCTGCCACCGGCGGACGGTCTCGTCGATCCGCTCGGAGACGTCGACCGACGTCGGCGGCTCCCGGTGCGAGGGGTACCAGGTCAGGCTGAAGTCGACCGTCTCGCCCTCGGCGACCGTGACGAACGCCTCGTGGGTGTGGTCGGTGGCGGTCAGGCGGGGCCCCCGGACGACGACGGCGTCCGGACCGGCGGTGGCGACCAGGGCCGTGTCGTCCCCCTCGCGCACCTGCCGCACCCAGGGCACGGCCGTGCCGTAGCCGAACCGGATGGCCAGGTCGACGTGCACCTCGACCGTGCCCGAGACGCCGGTCACGCGACGGACCACGTCGGCCCGTCGGTCGCCCCAGGGCATCAGGTCCGTGACCTCGACCACGCCGGTGGGCGTCGTCCAGGTGGTGACGAGCACGAAGGTGCCGTCGACGTAGCGGCGGGTCGACGTGGCGGCGGCGTCGCGGGGGGCGATCAGCCAGCGGCCGGAGTCGTGGTCGCCGAGCAGCGCGCCGAAGGTCGAGGCGGAGTCGAAGCGGGGCAGGCAGAGCCAGTCGATGCTGCCGTCGGTGCCCACGAGGCATCCGGTGTGCAGGTCGCCGATGAGCGCGTAGTTCTCGATGGGCAGGGGCATGCCCTCATCCAACCAGCGGCGGCTCGGCCCCCGCCCTGCCCGTCGCGGGTCAGCGCTGCAGGGTCGGGTCGGGCCAGACCGTCTCGACGAGGGGCTTCTGCCGGCGCGTGCGCGCCCAGACGAAGAAGCCGACGAGGGTGAACGCGCCGTAGAAGACGTACATGAGCCCGGAGGCGTAGTAGCCGGCGCTGAAGAGCAGCGGCGTGCCGACCAGGTCGACGGCGACCCAGATCAGCCAGAACTCGACCCAGCCCCTGGCCATGCCCCAGGTCGCGAGCAGCGAGCCCGTGAAGATCCAGGCGTCGGCCCAGACGGGCTCGTACGAGCCGAGGGCGCTGAAGACCGGCGTCAGCACGGCCGTGCCGCCGAACAGGGCCACGACGAGCACGACCCGGTTCTTCCACCCCGCCCAGCGGGGCTCGACGGCCGAGCCCGCCGAGCCGTCACGGGAGCGCGACCAGCGGTACCAGCCCCAGATCGACACCGCGATGAACATCACCTGACGCCCGGCCTGGCCCAGGAGGTTCACCGGGTTCGGGGTGTCGAACACCGCGCCGAGGAACACGGTGAACAGCAGCGCGTTGCCCACGATGCCGACCGGCCAGGCCCACACCTTGCGGCGCATGCCGCCCAGGGCGCTGAGCAGGCCGAAGACGTTGCCGACCACCTCGCGCCACAGGATGGTCTGGTCGCCCAGCACGAGCTGGGCGTCGAACAGCCAGCGGATCAGTGTCATGGAGCCCTCTCTCGCGGTGACGGCGCCGCGAAGCACTCGGGGGAACGAGTCTGGCACCACGGGCATTCCCCTCGGCGCCGCCCGTCTCGCGGCGTCACGCGAACAGCTGCTGCTCGACCCTGTCGTCGAACACCCCGAGCAGCAGCCACGAGCCGTCGGCCGCGTCGCGGGCTAGGTCGAACGTGCCGTCGACCCGGTGCGCCCCGTCGGTCAGCGGCAGGGCGTCCACCCGCCAGACCGGCAGCTCGAGCAGCCCCTCGCCGGCACCGCGCGGCGCCCTGGCGGCCGACCGCCACCACTCGCGCCGCGTGACCCACCGCTCGGGCGGGCTCACCACGCCGTAGACCACCCCGCGCCACTCGAACCGCAGCGGCGCCCCGTTCTCGGTCGTCTCGACCGGCACCTCTTCGTCGACCCTCATGCCGCCTCCTCGTTCGAAACTGTGTTCGAACACGAGTGTAGGCAGCGCCCCCGACATCGGCCAGGGGCGCCGGCCCCTGGGCCGCGTCACCAGGGCAGCAGGCTCTCCTCCACGTGCCGCACGACCCGGTCGGGCACCCCGGCCTCGTCCGCGAAGCCGCGCCACCCGGCGACCGCGTCGTGCACCTCGGCGACGATGTCCGACGCGCCCGGCACGAGGTGCCGGTCGGCGAGCCGCATCACGTCGTCCCGGCCCGGATCGCGCCACACGCCGTCGACCCCCATCAGGTGCTGGTCGGTGAACCGGCCCGTCGGGTTGTGCGCGAACGTGACGTCGTAGGCCGGGGCCAGCTCCCACGCCGACCCCGGCGACCGCAGCAGGAACGACGTGTTCTTCGTGTGGTCGTCGTTGTTCGCCGCCAGCACGTTGAAGACCATCCGCCGGAACGCCTGCGGCAGCGCCTCCCGCCCCGCGACGCGGGACACCACGTCGAACAGCTGCCCGTAGTCGTGCACCTGACGCTGCCGGTAGTCGAGGTGCGCCGTGCCGCACAGGGTCACCGAGTGCGCCTTGCCCGACTCGAGCCGGTCGAAGCGACGGGTCATGAAGTGCGCCCGGTCGCCCTCCTCGAGCAGCCGGCACTCGGTCATGTCGACGCCCGCCGCGCCCGCCATCGCCGAGTACGCCAGCTCCACCCGGCCCGACGAGTCGCCCTGCCCGAGCTCCGAGCCGCCGCCCATGCCGTCGAGCTTGAGCAGCCAGTGCTCGAAGCCCTCGGGAGCCGGCAGCTGGCCCGAGCGCACCTCCCCGGTCGCGCGGTCCCACGCGATCACCGCCTTCGCCCGGGCCCCGCCCGCGGACGTGCCCACCTGGATCAGCGAACGGATCGCCGACTCGGTCTCCCGGTCGCTCGTGAACTCCGCGTCGAGCACGCTCCGCGCCCCCGCCACCAGGTCGCTCAGCTCGACCGCGCTCGTCGTGCGGTGCCGAGGCCCCCGCGACGGACGGAACTCCAGCGCCCCCATCGCGCGGTCCGCCATGTACGCCAGCCGGTCGAGCGGCGTCACGGCCCCCCGGCCCACGCCCTGGCGCGCCAGCCACGCGTCGATCACCGCGTTGCCGAAGTCGTCCGGCAGGGCGTCGGCCAGCACGGCGGGCAGCCGGTGGAACGTCGCCTCCGGCAGCTGCGGGAACACGTGGCGCCGACGACGCACCGGCATGGTCAGCGGCGCGAGCTCCACGCCCCGCGCGACCCAGTCCGGGTAGTACTCGAACACGTACGCCCCCAGCGACGGGTCGAGGGCGACCGCGCCGACCCGCTCGCCCCAGGCGGTCACCTCGACCGCCTGGACCGGCACCCAGCTCACGAGGCGTCGTCCCCGCGCGGGGCCCGCGGTCGGTAGACCCGCCGCCGCGGGGCCACGGCCGACGACCGCAGCACGTCGACGGGGCTCACGGCGCTCGCCGGGGCCAGGGCGTCGAGCGCGTCCTCGGCGTCGAGGGCGCGCAGGACCCGGACGAGGGTCCGGACGGTGCTGCCGCGCCCGTTCTCGAGCGACTGGAGCGTGCTCGTCGAGACGTCGGCCCGGCGTGCGAGCGAGATCTGGTCGAGGCCCTCGTCGAGGCGCAGGGCCCTGACCTGGTCGCCGATCCGCGCCTCCCACTCGTCGGTGGACCGCACGGCTCCGTCGCGGGCTGCTGATCCGGTCATGATCCTCCTGTACGTGGATATCCGATGATAAGAGGCTCACGAGCCTCTGGCAACCGGATTTCCCGTCAGAGGAGGGCGACGACGCTGCCGGTGGTGCTCAGTCGCGGCGGGCCGTCACGACGCCGGCGGTCGTCAGCTGGTCCCAGAGGCCGGCCCCGTCGGGCGCGGACACCCAGGCGACGTCGGTGCCGAGCGCGTGCTCGGAACGGGAGCGCCCGCCGGCGAGCACGGCCTCGCTCGGCGACAGCTCGCGGATCGCGACGGCGGCCACGTTCTCGGGGTGGTCGCGGAGGAACCGGCCGTAGAGCTCCTCGTCGTGCTGGCCGTCGTCGCCGACGAGCAGCCAGCGCAGCCCGGGGAACTCCTCGGCCAGGCGGTCGAGCGACCCCTGCTTGTGCAGCCGTCCGCTGCGGAAGAACCGGTCGTGCGTGGGCCCCCAGTCGGTGAGCAGCAGCGGGCCCCGCGGGTAGAGGTTGCGCGACAGGAACCGCGAGAGGGTGGGCGCGACGTTCCAGGCGCCCGTCGACAGGTACACCACCGGGCACCCCGCGGCCGAGGCGTGGAGGCGCTCGTACAGCACCGCCATGCCGGGCACCGGGCGGCGGGCGTGCTCGTTGAGCACGAAGGTGTTCCAGGCGGCGAGGAGCGGGCGGGGCAGCGACGTCACCATCACCGTGTCGTCGATGTCGGAGACGATGCCGAACCGCGCGTCCGGGTCGATCACGGCCACCGGCGCCTCCACGGGCAGCGAGCCCTCGGTCGTGATCGTCACGACGTGCCAGCCGGGGGCGAGGTCCGACTCGAGCCGGACGTCGAGGACGCCGCCGCGGTCGGTGGTCACCGACTGCGTGCGGCCCCCGATCGTGACCTCGACGACGGCGTGCTCGACCGGGACGCTCGTGAAGCTGCGCCAGCCGCGCACGTTCGACCGGTCGGCCCCGTCGAGGGTGCCGGTCCGGGTGAGGAGCACGCGCGACAGCACCCGCACCCACCCGCTCGAGCCGTAGCCCGTGTACGGGACGATCGTGGGGAGGAGCCCGCGCTTGCGCGCACGCTTCTCGCGGAACCGGTGGACGGAGTTCTCGATGCGCGCCGCCCGGTGCAGGAGGGGCTCGACAGCGGCGGGGGCCGGCTTTCGGGGGTCGGGCATTCCGTCATCCTCCCACGGTCGCCCGGCCGCGTCTCCGCGGGCGTCGTGGGCGGGCGACCTCAGACCGGCAGCAGCAGCGACGGCGAGTCGTTCGACACCGACCCGACGTCGGGCGAGACCTCGTGCACGACGAGGCGCGAGGCGATCTCGTCGGACAGCCCGGCGACGCCCTGCAGCAGGTCGTCGTCGCCCTCGGCCTCCGGGTCGAGCCAGTCGTCCATGACGTCGGCGCCCACGAGCACCGGCATGCGGTCGTGCACCTCGGCGACGGGACCCGAGGAGGCGCGGGTCAGCACCGTGGTCGACAACAGCCACCGGGACGGCGACCCCACCTCGGCCCGGGGGTCGCGCCACCACTCGTAGAGGGCGGCGAACAGCAGGACCTCGTCGTCGGGCAGGCGCACCGCCACCGGTCGCCTGCCCCCGTCGGGCAGGGTCTGCCACTCGTACCACCCCGTGGCGGGCACGAGGGCCCGCCGCGAGGCGAGCGCCTCGCGGAACATCGGCTTCTCGGCCGCCGTCTCGGAGCGCGCGTTGAACACCGGGGGAGCCGACGGGCCGTCCGAGCCCGAGGGGACGAGGCCCCACCGGGCCGCCGCGAGACGGCGCACGGGCGGGCCGCCCGCGTCGTCGCCGCGCGGGGCTGCGTCGATCAGCACGGTCACCGGGCGGGTCGGAGGGATGTTCCAGGAAGGGTCTGGGAGACTGTCGCCCGAGACGTCGACGTCGAACAGGGCCACCAGGTCGCTCGAGGCACGAGCCATCACGAATCGTCCGCACATGCGACCCATTCTCCCGGCTGCGACCGTCATCGGTCGGCAGCGACGCCCTGACACGACCGGCGCCGCCCGCACCACGTCGCCACGGCGACGCCCCACGAAGGAGAACCCCTTGCTCGTCACCGACGTCCACGACGCACTGCCCGGGGGCTCGTCTCTGCTCAGGAACGAGCCGGTCCAGGCGCGCAGCTCGGCGCGCCTCACCGGCCTGCTCGACGCGGCCGCGGCGATCATCGACGAGATCGGCTACGAGCGACTGACGACGGCCATGGTCGCCGAGCGCGCCGGCGCGTCGATCGGGACCGTCTACCGGTACTTCCCCGACCGCATCGCGGTCGTCGACGCCCTCGCGCTGCGCTGCGTCCAGCGGCTCACGAACCGCGTCGCCGAGGCCCTCGAGGCGGAGGACGTCGACGACTGGCGCCGCGCCGTCGACCTCGTCGTCGACGCCAAGGTGGCGCTCTACCGCGACGAGCCCGGCTTCCGGGCGATCCGGTTCAGCGACGCGCCCGACGCGGGCTCGCCCCAGGCCACGTCGACCCTCAGCCCGTTCGCCGAGGCGGTGCTCGGCCTCTTCGAGCAGCGCTTCGGCGTGGTCCGCGACGCCGAGTCCGAGCTGGCCGTCCAGGTCGTCGTCGAGATCGGCGTGTCGCTCCTGGCGCGGGCGTTCCTCTCCGGCGGCGCCGGCGACGAGCGCTTCGTCGACGAGTGCCGGCGCGTCTCGAAGGCCTACCTCGAGGCGCACCTCACCGTCCGCTGACGGCTCCCGACCCGGCGGCAGGCCGTTCTGCGAACGGCCGACCACCGGGGGCAGGCCCCGCGGGGGGCTTTGTGGTTCGATGTCGTGACTGGCAAGTGTCGATTCGTGCTGCCCACGAGGAATGAGCCACCCATGATCGAGTTCCGCTCGGTGACCAAGCAGTACCCGGACGGCACCCTGGCCGTCGACGACTTCAGCCTCGTCATCCCCTCCCGCCAGACCACGGTGTTCGTGGGGTCGAGCGGCTGCGGCAAGACCACGATCCTCCGCATGGTCAACCGCATGGTCGACGCGACGAGCGGCTCGATCGAGATCGACGGCGACGAGATCGGCGGGCTCGAGCCCGTCGCGCTGCGGCGCAGCATCGGCTACGTCATGCAGAACTCGGGCCTGCTGCCGCACCGCCGCGTCGTCGACAACATCGCGACGGTGCCCGTCCTCAAGGGCGTCCCCAAGCGGGAGGCACGGGCGCGCGCCCTCGAGCTCATGGACACGGTCGGCCTCGACCGGTCGCTCGCCGAGCGCTGGCCGAGCCAGCTCAGCGGAGGCCAGCAGCAGCGCGTCGGCGTCGCCCGCGGCCTCGCCGTCGACCCGAACATCCTGCTGATGGACGAGCCCTTCGGCGCCGTCGACCCGCTCGTCCGCGCCGACCTGCAGCGCGAGCTGGTCCGGCTGCAGCGCGACCTCGACAAGACGGTCGTGTTCGTCACGCACGACATCGACGAGGCGTTCCTGCTCGGCGACCAGGTCGTCATCCTCGAGAAGGGCGGCAAGATCGCCCAGAAGGGCTCGCCCGCCGAGATCCTGTCCGCCCCGGCCAGCGACTTCGTCGCCGACTTCGTCGGGTCGAACCGCGGCAAGCGGGCCCTGCACATCGAGCAGACCGCGACCGGCCAGGTCGTCGTCGACGAGGAGGGGCGCACGACGGGCGTGCTGACCGGCCCGGTCACGGTGCCGCAGGCCACCCCGAGCGAGGCCGGCGCCGTCACGGCGCCGGGTGCCCCGGCGCAGGGTGGGCACGCGTCGTGAACTGGATCTGGTCGAACGCCGACTACATCTGGGACAAGACGCTCGTGCACCTGGCACTGAGCGTGCCGCCCGTCATCCTCGCCTTCGTCGTGTCGCTGCCCGTCGGCTGGCTGGCCGCGCGCTACCGGGCGTCGCGGGGCATCCTCACGGTGGCCGGGCTGTTCTACGCGATCCCGTCGCTGCCGCTGTTCGTCGCGCTGCCGGCGATCGTCGGCACGTCGCTCCGCAGCCCGGTCAACATCGTCATCGGCCTGACGCTGTACGGGATCGCCCTCATGGTCCGGTCGGTCGCCGACGCCCTCGGGTCCGTCGAGGCCGACGTCCGACAGTCGGCGACCGCGGTCGGCTACTCGAGCTGGCAGCGGTTCTGGCGCGTCGAGTTCCCCTTGGCGGGCCCGGTCATGCTCGCCGGCCTCCGCGTCGTGGTCGTCAGCACGGTCAGCCTCGCCACGGTCGGCGGCGTGCTCGGCGTCAACGGCCTCGGGCTGCTCTTCATCGACGGGTTCCAGCGCGACATCCCGGAGGAGATCCTCGCGGGCATCGTACTCACCATCGTCATGGCCCTCGTGCTCGACGGGCTGCTCGTGCTGCTGGGCCGCGCCCTCATGCCCTGGAGCCGTCCCGGACGGCCGCGCCGCGCCTCCTCGAGGCGGTCGTCGGCCCGCGCCGCCTCGACCGACGCGGCCTCGGCGCCCCGAGAGGCGGTCCGGTCGTGAACTTCTTCGCCGACGCCTTCGCCTTCGTCCTCGACCCGGCCCACTGGGCCGGCTCGAACGGCATCCCGACCCGCCTGGGCGAGCACCTCTGGTACTCCGTGGTCGCCGTCGCGCTCGCGTCCGTCGTGGCCGTGCCCGTCGGCTTCGCCATCGGCCACACCGGCCGGGGGCGCGCGATCGCGGTCGCCGTCTCGGGCGGCGCCCGTGCCCTGCCGACCTTCGGCGTCATCACGCTCATCGCCGGCTGGGTCGGCATCGGCCTGACGGCGCCCATGGTCTCGTTCGTCATCCTCGCCGTCCCGTCCGTGCTGGCCGGCGCCTACGCGGGGTTCGAGGCGGTCGACCGGCGCACGGTCGACGCCGCCCGCGCCGTCGGCATGACGGAGTGGCAGATCGTCACGCAGGTCGAGGTGCCGCTGGGCCTGCCCCTGCTCATCGGCGGCATCCGGTCGGCCGTGCTGCAGGTCGTGGCCACGGCGACCCTCGCCACCATCGTCGGCTCGGGCGGCCTCGGCAGCTACATCATCACCGGCCTCCGCTCGAACGACTACGGCACCATGCTCGCCGGCTCGATCCTCGTGATCGCCCTGGCCGTCGTGCTCGAGCTCGCCTTCTCGGTCGTCCAGCGACTCGTCGTGCCCGCCGGCGTCACCGCCGGGCGCCCCACCGACTCCCGCGCGCGCGTCACCCGACGCGCCCCGGGCACCGCAACACCCCTCCAGGAAGGAACACAGTGATCAACACAGCGAAGAAAGGCCGGTTCACCGTTCTCGGTGCAGTCGCGATCGGGGCCGTGGTGGCCCTGGCAGGGTGCTCGTCGAGCGACCCTCTCAGCAGCGGGTCCGACGACACGGCGTCGTCGTCCGACGCACTCGTGATCGGGTCGCAGCAGTACTACTCGAACAAGATCATCGCCGAGCTCTACGCGCAGGCGCTCGAGGACGGCGGCTACACGGTCGACCGCCAGTACGACATCGGCCAGCGCGAGGTGTACCTGCCCGAGCTCGAGAGCGGCAGCATCGACGTGTTCCCCGAGTACAGCGGCAACCTGCTGCAGTTCTACGACGCCGAGACGACGGCCAAGACGCCCGACGAAGTCGAGTCGGCCCTCGCCGACGCGCTGCCCGACGGCCTCACCAGCCTGACCGCGGCCGAGGCCACCGACCAGGACAGCTACAACGTGACGAAGGAGTTCTCCGAGCAGAACGGCATCACGAGCCTCGCCGACCTCAAGGACTACTCGGGCACCATCGCCCTCGGCGCCCCGCCCGAGAACGTCGACCGCCCGTACGGCCCTCCCGGCCTGAAGAGCATCTACGGCGTCGACGTGACGTCGACCCCGATCGACGACGGAGGCGGCCCGCTGACGGCCAAGGCGCTGTCCGACGGCAGCGTGCAGATCGCCGACCTCTACTCGGCCAGCCCGCTGATCGTCGAGAACGACTTCGTCACCCTCGACGACCCGGAGAACATGATCCTGCCGCAGAACGTGGTGCCGATCGTCTCCGACAAGGTCGACCAGGGCGCCCAGGACATCATCGACGCGGTCGACGCGGCGCTGACCTCGGCCGACCTGCAGGAGATGAACTCGAAGAGCCAGACCGACAAGGAGTCCGAGGGCAGCATCGCCAAGGACTTCCTCGAGAGCAAGGGCCTCGTCGGCTGACCGACGACGAGCACAGGAGGGGCCGGGCACGACGTGCCCGGCCCCTCCGTCGTCCCGGGCGACGCGACCGGGCTCAGGCCTCGTCGTCGGCCGGGTGCTCGCCCATGTGCCTCTCCTCGCGGCGGTGCACGAGCCGCTTGACGAGCAGGACGACGACCGCGAACGCGACGACGATGCCGACGAAGACGTACCCGGCGCCGTGCAGGCGGTCGGCGAGCTCGCGGTAGCTGCCGGCGGCCGCGGCGCCGACGGAGACGTAGGCGAGGGCCCAGAGCAGGCATGCGGGGGCGGTCCAGGCGAGGAACGTCCGGTAGCGCATGGGGCTCGTGCCCACCGTCAGCGGGATGAGCGAGTGCAGCACGGGCAGGAACCGCGACACGAAGACGGCGACGCCGCCCCGTCGCGCGAGGTAGGTCTCGGCCCGGACCCAGTTGGCCTCGCCCAGGCGCCGGCCGAGCCTGCTGCGCCGGATCGCGGGCCCGAAGTGCCTGCCTAGGGCGAAGCCGATGCTCTCGCCGGTGAGCGCGCCGAGCACCAGCGCGACCACGAGGGCCGCGAACTCGAGCGGGCCGACGACGGCGGTCGCCGACACGACGGCCACCGTGTCGCCGGGGACGAGCAGCCCGAGCAGCACGCTCGTCTCGAGCACCATCGCGAGCCCGGCGAGCAGGGTCCGGAGGAGCGGGTCGACCGACTGCACGAGGTCGAGCAGTCCGGTGAGCAGGTCGTTCATCCGCGCGAGCCTATCGACCGTCGCCCGGCAGGCGGCTGGTCGGTCAGCGCACGGCGGGCAACGGCCGCCGCAGGGCGTCGAGCCGGCCCTGCCAGACGGCCAGGCGCCCGGGCTGCTCCGCCGTGGCGGGACCGTCGACCCAGCCCGTGACGATGCGGGCCCCGTGCAGCGCGCTCAGCGACCAGACCTCGGCGCCGTCGAGCTCGTCGGGCGTGGTGCGGTCGTGGAGCACGTCGACGCCGAGGACGGCGGCCAGCGTGAGGACGGTGCGCGACGTGACGCCGGGCAGCCGCGGCAGGTCGTCGGCGGGGGTGCAGAGCGAGTCGCCGCGCCACCAGACGAGCGAGCTCCAGGCGCCCTCGACGACGTGGCCCTCGGGGGAGAGGATGACCGCCTCCTCCGCGCCGCGGGCCGCGGCGTCGGCCCGGAGCCCGGCGAGGGCCCCGAGGTCGGGCCCCTTCACCCCGGGCGTCGTGCGGGGGTCGTGCCCGGCGGTCGCGACGCGCACCGACCTCGTGCGCTCGGGCGCGGGCCGCAGCCTCGCCCGCAGCTCCGGCCGGTCCGAGCCGCCGGGGCGCACGAGCTCGACGCGGGGGAACCAGGCGCCGTCCCGCGGCAGCCGGTCCACGACCGCGTCCCAGAACGCCTCGGCGTCGTCGGCGAGGCCGGTCGCGGCCACGGACGAGACGAAGCGGTCGCGGTGCACGTCGAGGGCCCGGACGGCGCCGTCGAGCACGAGCCACGAGTCGGCGACGAGCAGCCGGTCGCCCTCGGCCGCGGCCTCGTCGTCGATCGGGTCGGTCAGGGCGCCCTCGCGCCACCGGAGGGTCTCGCCACGGCTCATACACTCAGGGTATGCGCCTCCCGGTCCACCGTCGTCCGCTGCCGTGGCGTGACCCCGAGGCCGTCGTCGTCGCCCTCGGCGGCCAGGGCGACGTGTCGTGGGACGACGCGGGGCCGGGCGCCTCGACCGGCCGGTCGGTGGTCGCGTGGGGGCCGGCCCTGACCGCGTCGGGCCCGGACGAGCTGCCCGCCGCGTGGGCCGAGCTCCGTGCCGTGCTCGCCGACGGCCGCACGGACGCCGACCCGCTCGGGCCGACCGGCTGGCTCGGCTACGGCGTCGGCACCTGGCTGCTCGACCGGGACGCGACCGTCGGGGCGGGCCGGGGCGCGCCTCCCTCGGTCACGGCCGGGCTCGTCGTCGACCCCGACGGGCCGGCCGACCTCGCCCTGCTGCTCGCCGACCGGGCCCTGGTCTTCGACCACGGCGCGCGGACGGTGGAGGCGGTGGTCCTGGGCGACGACCGGTGGCTGTCGGACGTCGCGCGGGCCTGGCACGACGTGGCCGAGGTCGTGGCCGTCGATGCCGACGCGTCGGCGTCCGCGCCGTCACTGGACGGCCCGCGCCGGGCCCGACGCCAGCACGACGACGCCGCGTACCTCGCGCTCGTCGCCCGGTGCCAGCGGGCGATCGCCGACGGCGACGCGTACGTGCTGTGCCTCACGACCACCATGACGGTCGAGGGCGACCTCGACGACCTCGCGGTCTACCGGCGGCTGCGGCGATCGTCGCCGGCGCCCCACGCCTCCTTCGTCCGCGTCGGCCCGACGGCGGTGCTGGGGGCGTCGCCCGAGTCGTTCCTCCGGGTCGACGTCGACGGGGCGGTCTCGTCCTCGCCGATCAAGGGGACGCGGCCCCGGTCGAGCGACCCGGGCACGGACGCGGCGGCCGCCGCGGAGCTGCGGGCGAACGAGAAGGAGCTCGCCGAGAACCTGATGATCGTCGACCTCGTCCGCAACGACCTCACCCGGGTGGCGGCGCCCGGCACGGTCGCCGTCACCGAGCTGTTCGCGGTGCGGTCGTACCGCCACGTGCACCAGCTCGTCAGCACGGTGAGCGCCGTCCTCGCCCCCGGCCGTACCGCGCTCGACGCCGTCGAGACGACGTTCCCCGCCGGCTCGATGACGGGTGCGCCGAAGCGCCGGGCCGTCGAGCTGCTGGCGGGATGGGAGGGCAGGCCCCGAGGGGTCTACGCCGGCGCGGTCGGGCGGTTCGGGCTCGACGGCAGCGCCTCGCTGGCGATGGCCATCCGCTCCGTGGTGGTCGAGCGGGCGACGCCGCGACGGCCCGCCCGGGCCACGGTCGGCGTGGGCGGCGGTGTCACGGCGTCGTCGGTGCCGTCGCACGAGCTCGAGGAGGCGCTGCTCAAGGCGGCCGCCCTGCTGCGGGTGCTCGACGCGGTCCCGTGACGCGCCTCCTCGGCTCCCGTCGTCACGCCGGCGACCGTGCCGTGGCGGGCTCGGTCGCCCGCTACCCTGGACGACGGACCGCGCGCGCGTCCCCCTCGGGGCGCCTCGGGCGTCCTCCTCCCCACCGCAGCGATTGAGAGTCCCGTGGCCCACGAGCACGACACGACACCGTCCGCCGACCAGGCGCCCACCACCCCGGCGCCCGAGTCGCCGGCGCCCACCGCGCCGGTGCCCGGCGACGGCGAGACGGAGCACGCGTACGACCCCGCGCGCCTGCAGCAGAAGTGGCAGGCCATCTGGGAGGAGGCGAAGCCCTTCGCCGTCGACCCCGACGACGTGCGGCCGCGCAAGTACATCCTCGACATGTTCCCGTACCCCTCGGGCGACCTGCACATGGGGCACGCCGAGCAGTACGCGCTCGGCGACATGGTCACGCGCTACTGGCGCCAGCAGGGCTTCAACGTGCTGCACCCGATCGGCTGGGACAGCTTCGGCCTGCCCGCCGAGAACGCCGCCATCAAGCGCGGCGTCGACCCGCGCGAGTGGACCTACGCGAACATCGAGCAGCAGAAGTCGAGCATGAAGCTCTACGCGCCCTCGTTCGACTGGGACCGCGTGCTGCACACCAGCGACCCCGAGTACTACAAGTGGAACCAGTGGCTGTTCCTGCAGATGTACGACAAGGGCTTGGCCTACCGCAAGGACAGCTGGGTCAACTGGGACCCGGTCGACCAGACCGTGCTCGCGAACGAGCAGGTGCTGGCCGACGGCACCTCGGACCGCTCGGGCGCGGTCGTCGTCAAGAAGAAGCTGACGCAGTGGTACTTCAAGATCACCGACTACGCCGACCGCCTGCTCGACGACCTCAACCAGCTCGAGGGCCGCTGGCCGACCAAGGTGCTGAACATGCAGCGCAACTGGATCGGCCGGTCGATCGGCGCCGACGTTCGCTTCGAGATCGAGGGGCGCGACGAGCCGGTGACGGTGTTCACGACCCGGCCCGACACCCTCTGGGGCGCCACGTTCATGGTCGTCGCGCCCGACTCGGACCTCGCGGCCGAGCTCGTCGCCGAGGCGACGGACGACGTCAAGGAGGCGTTCGCCTCGTACCTCGTCGAGGTGCAGAAGGCCACCGAGATCGAGCGCCAGTCGAGCGAGCGGCCCAAGACGGGCGTGCCCCTCGGCCGTGTCGCCGTGAACCCGGTCACGGGGGACCCCATGCCGGTCTGGGCGGCCGACTACGTGCTCGCCGACTATGGCCACGGCGCGGTCATGGCCGTCCCGGCGCACGACCAGCGCGACCTCGACTTCGCCCGCAAGTACGACCTGCCGGTGCGCGTGGTCGTCGACACGAACGCGCCCGTGACGGGCGTCATCCCGAAGCTGCAGCTCGACGACGACGGCCAGGCGATCCTGCCCGACGACCTGCCCGACCTCGACCCGGCGACGACCGGCGTCGCGCTGACCGGCGAGGGCCGCCTCATGAACTCGGGGCCGCTGACGGGGCTCAGCAAGTCGAACGCGATCAAGCGCGTGATCGAGCTGCTCGAGCAGACCGGCGCCGGCAAGGCCGCGAAGACCTACCGCCTGCGCGACTGGCTGATCTCGCGCCAGCGCTTCTGGGGCACGCCCATCCCGATCGTGCACGGCGCCGACGGCGTCGAGGTGCCCGTGCCCGTAGACCAGCTGCCCGTGCTGCTGCCCTCGACCGAGGGGCTCGACCTCAAGCCGAAGGGCAGCTCGCCCCTCGGCGCGGCGACCGACTGGGTGAACGTGCCCGACCCGCGCGACGGCTCGCCCGCCCGCCGCGACGCGGACACGATGGACACCTTCGTCGACAGCTCGTGGTACTTCCTGCGGTTCCTCGACCCGACCGACTCCGAGCGCGCCTTCGACCCGGCCCAGGCGAGCAAGTGGGCCCCCGTCGACCAGTACGTGGGCGGCGTCGAGCACGCCATCCTGCACCTGCTCTACGCGCGCTTCATCACCAAGGTCCTCTTCGACCTCGGCCACGTCGACTTCACCGAGCCCTTCAGCGCCCTGCTCAACCAGGGCATGGTGCTGCAGGACGGCGCGAAGATGAGCAAGAGCAAGGGCAACGTCGTCAGCCTGTCCGACGAGATCGCGAAGCACGGCGTCGACGCGATCCGCCTCACGATGGCCTTCGCGGGGCCGCCCGAGGACGACATCGACTGGGCCGACGTGTCGCCGGCCGGGTCGGCGAAGTTCCTGGCCCGCGCGTACCGCCTGGCGACCGACGTCGACAGCCCCCGCGACGTGGTCTGGGCCGACGGCGACCAGGCCCTCCGCCGGGTCACGCACCGGTTCCTGGCCGAGGCGCCCGGGCTCAGCGAGGCGTTCAAGTACAACGTCGTCGTCGCCCGCCTGATGGAGCTGGTCAACGCCGTCCGCAAGACGATCGACACCGGTGCCGGCGCCTCCGACCCGGCGGTCCGCGAGGCGACCGAGACGGTGGCCCTCGGGCTCTCCCTCTTCGCGCCGTACACGGCGTCCGAGATGTGGGAGCTGCTCGGCTACGACGGCGTGGGCGTCGCCCACCACGGCTGGCGCCGGGCCGACCCGACGCTGCTCGTCGAGACGAGCACCACGGCCGTCGTGCAGGTCAACGGCAAGGTCCGCGACCGCCTCGAGGTCTCGCCGAAGATCTCGTCCGACGAGCTCGAGGCCCTCGCGCGCGACTCCGCCGCGGTGCAGCGCGCGATCGGCGACAAGCAGATCGTGAACGTCATCGTGCGGGCGCCGCGCCTCGTCAACATCGCGGTGAAGTAGCGCTCCTCCCCATCGCCGACCGGCCGTCCTGGTTCCCCAGGGCGGCCGTCGTCGTCTGCGGTTCCCGCACCGCGCCTCCTACCGTCGGGGCATGGTCGTCGACTTCCGCTCCGCGCCCGACCCGGCGGCGCCGCGCGGGCCCCGCTGGCGCGTCGGGATCGGCGCCGTGGTCGTGCTCGTGCTGGTGGTGCTCGTCGTCGTCGTGGCCGTCTCCGCGGTCGCGACCCGGGGCGGCGCGGGCGAGGTCGCCGTCACGTCGGGCCCCTCACCGTCGTCGGGGGCCGAGGGCGTCGTCGGAGGCGCGGCCGGCGACCAGGCCGCGACGCCGGGGCCCGCGGTGTTCGTGCACGTCCACGGCCGGGTGGCCCTGCCCGGGCTCTACGAGCTGGCGCCCGGGGCCCGCGTCGTCGACGTCGTCGCGGCCGCGGGCGGCTTCGCCGCCGACGCCGACCAGGGTGCGGTCAACCTCGCGCGGCCGCTCGTCGACGGCGAGCAGCTCTACGTGCCCGCGGCGGGGGAGACGGTGCCGGGTGTCGTCGGGCAGGGATCGCCGGGGGCAGGCGGGGCCGCCGCCCAGGGGTCGGGGGCCGCGGGCGGGACGGGCGGCCTCGTCGACCTCAACGCCGCCGACGCGGCTCAGCTCGAGGCTCTGCCGGGGGTCGGCCCCGCCACCTCGGCGGCCATCCTCGACTGGCGGCGCCGGAACGGCTCCTTCCGGTCGGTCGACGACCTGCTCGACGTCAGCGGGATCGGCGAGAAGACGCTCGAGACCCTCCGGCCCCTGGTCACGGTGTGAGACCGCCGACGCCGGTCGACCTCCGCTGGGCCCTCCCCGCAGGCGCGTCGTGGCTGGTGCTCGTCCTCGCCCTGCCGCGGCCCGGGCTGCACGGCGTCCTGGTCGCCGCCCTCCTCGTGGCGGGCGCCGGGGCAGCCGCCGGGGCGGTCGTCACGGGCGGTCGGGCACGCCGGGCCGAGAGGTCCGTCCCCGCCGTCGCGTCCCTGGCCGCGCTCGTCGCGTTGGCCGCCCTGGTCGCCGGACTCGTGCTCGCCGGGGCGGCCGTGCGGCAGCAGGTCCGCTACCCGGACGTTCTCGTCAGGCTCGCCGGCCACGCGGCCGAGGTGCGCGGCGAGGCCCGGGGTCGGGTCGTCGGCGACACGACGGCGGTGCCCGTCACGGTGCGCGAGGTCGTGGTGGGCGGTGCCGTCGTCTGGCGGGGGCGGGCGTCGTTCCTCCTGCTCGGCCCGCGCGTGCCCGAGGGCACGACGATCGAGGTCGGGCAGCTGCTGACGGCCAGGGTCTCGGTGCTGCCCGTCGAGCCGGGCGACGACGTCGCGTTCGTCGCGGCGGCGCGCGGCGAGGTCGAGCCGGGCGAGCTCCCCACGGGTGCCGCAGGCCTGGCCGACTCGGTGCGCGCAGGGTTCCGGGCGGTCGCCGCCGAGCTGCCCGGCGACGGGGGGCGGCTCCTGCCCGGCCTCGCCGTCGGCGACACCTCCGCCGTCGACGAGGGCCTCGACGAGGCGATGAAGGCATCGTCCCTCTCGCACCTCACGGCCGTGTCGGGCTCGAACTGCGCCGTCCTGGTGGCCCTCGTGATGCTGGTCGGCGGGGCCCTCGGCGTCCCGCGCCTGCTCCGGCTCGTGTCGGCGGCTGTCCTCCTGGTCGCCTTCGTCGTGCTGGTCACCCCCGAGCCGAGCATCGTCCGTGCCACGGTCATGGCGCTGGTCGTGCTGGGGCACCTCGCCGCGGCCAGGCCCGTGTCCGGGCTGCCCGTCGTCGCGCTGGCCGTCACCGGTCTCCTCGTCGTCGACCCGTGGCTGGCGCGCGACCTCGCGTTCGCCCTGTCGGTCCTGGCGACGGCGGGCCTGGTCGTGCTCGCCCGGCCGACGGCCGACCTGCTCGGCCGCGTGCTGCCCCGGCCGCTCGCGGCGGTGCTCGCCGTGCCCGCCGCGGCACAGCTCGCGTGCCAGCCGGTGCTCCTGCTGCTCGACCCCCACCTGGCGGTGCACGGGGTGGTCGCCAACGTCCTGGCCGAGCCGGCCGCGCCCCTCGCCACCGTCGGCGGGTTGGTCGTCTGCGCGACCGCGCCCTGGGCACCGGGGCTCGCCGAGCTCGCCGCCCGCGCGGCGTGGGTGCCCGCGTCGTGGATCGGGGCCGTCGCCCGGTCGGTCGCCTCCTGGCCCCTGGCCCGGGTGGAGTGGCCCGGGGGAGCGCTCGGCGTCGCCGTGCTGGTCGGGCTGTCCGTGCTGGCGGCCGGGGCGGTGCTGGCCCGGTCGGCGGGCCCGACCCGGCGGGTGCTGGCGCTCCTGCTGGCCGGGGGCCTCGTGGTCGCCGGAGGCGGGGTCGCCGGGGTGCGCGCGGGCGAGCGCGCCGCCGTGCCCGACGACTGGGCGGTCGCCCAGTGCGACGTCGGGCAGGGCGACGCGGTGCTGGTCCGCAGCGCGGGACGGACGGCGCTCGTCGACGTCGGCGACGACGAGGAGGCGCTCCGCGGCTGCCTGCGCCGGTTCGGCGTCGACCGCGTCGACCTGCTGGTGCTCACCCACTTCGACGCCGACCACGTGGGCGCCGCCGCCGTCGTGGTGGGCCGGGTCGACCGCGTGCTCGTCGGCCCGACCGGCCGGCCGGCCGACGAGCGGCTCGTCGACTCCCTCGCCGCGGCAGGGGCCGAGGTGGTCGACGCCCGTGCGGGCCTCGGCGGCGTCCTGGGCGACCTCGGCTGGACGGTCCTCTGGCCGTCCGGGTCGGCGGCCGGCGTCACGGCCGGCAACGACGCGAGCGTCGTGACCCTCTGGCGGCCGCGGGCCGGGTGCGCCGCGGGGTGCCTGTCCCTCCTCGACCTCGGCGACCTCGCCGAGTCGCCGCAGCGGCGGCTCCTGTCCGCCGCGGGCGCCGAGCTGACCGGCGTCGACGTCGTCAAGGTGTCGCACCACGGCTCGGCGGACCAGCACGCCGCCCTCTACCGGGCCGCCGGCGCCCGGGTCGCCCTCGTCGGGGTCGGGGCGGACAACGGCTACGGGCACCCGAGACGCGAGACGCTCGACCTGGTCGAGGAGGCGGGGGCGACGGTCACGAGGACCGACCTCGACGGCGACGCCGCGGTCTCGTCCGACGACGACGGGCTCCGGCTCTGGCGTCGGCACGCACCCGCCGGTGCCCGGCGGCGGCGTCGGAGCTGGCCGGTAGTCTGGCCGTCGGGCGTCAGCCCCCGACACGAGGAGCACCGTGGCCGCGAGAACCACCGGCAAGACCACCGCGAAGAAGACGAGCGTCGCGATCGACCAGGTCGCCTGGCACGCCGTCCGCCCCGCGCCGGTCGTGCTCGTCAGCGGTCCCGAGCAGTTCCTCGCCGACCGGGCCGTGCGGCAGCTCCGCGACCAGCTCGTCGCAGAGGACCCGAGCCTCGAGGTGCACGACCTCGAGGCCGACCACTACCAGCCGGGCGAGCTCATCACGCTGGCGAGCCCGTCCCTGTTCGCCGAGCCGCGCCTCCTGCGGGTGGTCTCGGTCGAGAAGTGCACCGACGCGTTCCTCACCGAGACGCTGCGCTACCTCGAGGCGCCCGCCGACGACACGTACCTCGTGCTCCGCCACGGCGGGGGAGTCCGCGGCAAGAAGCTGCTCGACACCGTCCGCGCGGGCGTCGGCGGCGGCGTCGAGGTCGTCTGCACCGAGCTCAAGAAGGACACCGAGAAGCACGAGTTCGCCGCGGGCGAGTTCTCCGCCGCGCGCCGACGCGTCACCGGCGGCGCCCTGCGCGCCCTCGTGACCGCGTTCTCGGACGACCTCGCCGAGCTCGCCAGCGCCTGCCAGCAGCTCATCTCCGACGCGGCGGACGAGATCACGGAGGCGACGGTCGAGAAGTACTACGCCGGCCGGGTCGAGACCAACGCCTTCAAGGTCGCCGACGCGGCGATCGCGGGGCGGCAGGGCGAGGCGCTCGTGCTGCTGCGGCACGCGCTGTCGTCGGGGGCCGACCCCGTGCCCGTCGTGGCGGCCTTCGCCATGAAGATCCGCACCATGGCCAAGGTCCAGGGCGTCTACGGCCCGTCGGGCCAGCTCGCGTCGCGGCTGGGCATGGCACCGTGGCAGGTCGAGCGGGCCCAGCGCGACGTGCGCGGCTGGAGCGAGGACGGCCTCGGCCGCTGCATCGAGCTGCTCGCCGAGACGGACGCCGCCGTCAAGGGCGCGCAGCGCGACGCGATCTACGCCCTCGAGCGCATGGTCACGACCGTCGCCACCCGCGGCGCCGTCGGCCGCTGACCGGCGCGCGGCCGGCCACGACGCGAAGGGCCCCGTCTCGATCGAGACGGGGCCCTTCGCGGTGAGCGCAGAGCGCTCGGGTGTCGGGACTCAGAGAGCGCCGACCTGCTTCGCGATCGCCGACTTGCGGTTCGCGGCCTGGTTCTTGTGGATGACGCCCTTGCTGGCGGCCTTGTCGAGCTTCTTCGAGGCGAGGGCCAGCGTCGAGGTGGCCTTCTCCTTGTCGCCGGCGACGATGGCCTCGCGGGCGGCGCGGATCGCGGTCTTGAGCTCGCTCTTGACGGCCTTGTTGCGGTCCTGGGCCTTCTTGTTGGTGCCGATGCGCTTGATCTGCGACTTGATGTTCGCCACGTTCGCTACTTCCTGTTTCGTGTGTCGGGGCGTGGGGCGCTCTGGTGCCGCGCCCGCCCGGGGGACGGTTCTGTGAGGTGGTGCTGCGAGCCGACCGGGAGGGACGGACCCTGCCCGGACTGCCGCCGGTGGTGCCACCGGAGCGGCTCTCGGCTGCGTTCGCGATCCGTCACGACAGACGTTCCGCGCAAGCCAACAGGCAACGGTACCAGCACGTCGCCCGACTCTCAATGATAGGGCGTCCCGGCCGGGCGCTCCCGACCCCCGGCGGGCTGGCGTGTCGCCCGTAGTACGGTGCCGTCATGCCCTCGCTCGCCCCGCACATCGCGTCCGTCCCCGCCTCGGGCATCCGACGGGTGTTCGAGATCGCCGCCGGCCTGGACGACGTCGCCATGCTCGTCATCGGCGAGCCCGACGTCCCCGTCCCGCGCCACGTCGGCGACGCCGCCCGCCGGGCCTGGAGCGAGGACCGCACCGGCTACACGCCGAACGGCGGCATCGCGCCCCTTCGCGAGGCGCTCGTGGCCAAGCTGGCCCGCGAGAACGACATGCACGTCGACGTCGAGCAGGTCTGGGTCACGGTGGGCGCGACGCAGGCGCTGTACCAGGCCATGGGCCTCGTCCTGGCGAAGGGCGACGAGGTGCTCGTGCCCGACCCCGGCTACACGACCTTCTCGATGAACGCGCACATGCTCGACGCGGTGCCCGTGCCCTACGCCCTGTCGCCCGACCGCGGGTTCCTCCCCGATCTCGAGCAGCTGGAGGCGTCGGTCACCGAGCGCACCCGTGCGGTCGTCGTCAACTCGCCCTCGAACCCCCTCGGCGTGGTCTGGCCGCGCGAGGTGCTCCAGGGCCTGCTCGACCTCGCGGCGCGGCACGACCTCTGGGTGATCAGCGACGAGGTCTACGAGTACTTCACCTACGGCACGCCCCACGTGAGCATCGCGTCGCTCGACGCCGACGACCGGGTCTTCAGCGCGTTCTCCCTGAGCAAGACGTACGCCATGACCGGGGTCCGCGTCGGCTACCTGGTCACGCCCCGGGGGCTGGCGCCGACGATGCGCACCGTCCAGGAGGCGATGATCAGCTGCGTCGCCGAGCCCGACCAGCACGCGGCCCTCGCCGCCGTCACGGGCGACCACGGACCGGTCTCGGAGGCGCGCGAGCACTACCGGCGCAACCTCGAGCTCGCGACGGCGCTGCTGGCCGAGCGGGGCATCGCCCACCTCGACCCGCAGGGCGCCTTCTACCTGTGGATCGACGTGAGCCACGCCTCCCAGGGCGACGTGGCGGGCTGGGCCGAGCGGTTCCTCCTCGAGGAGAGGGTCGCAGTCGCGCCGGGCAGCGCCTTCGGCCGCTCCGGCGAGGGCTGGATCCGCATCTGCCTGGCCGCGGCTCCCGAGGTGATCGAGCGGGGCCTGCGCGCGCTGCCCGCCCCCGGCGAGGCCGCGTCGCCGGCTCCCGCCTCCACCGTCGTCACCGCCGACTGACGCCCGGGGCCGGGCCGGCCGTCGGGGACGCCCCCGTCCCGATCCGGGGGCCAGCCCCCTTCAGCCGCCCGCCGCCTCCTTCGTAGGCTCGACGACATGACGAACCAGGCACCGCTCCCCACCACCGCCCCCGCCGCGACCGGCGGGCTCCACTCGCCGCTCAGCGTCACGAGCCTCGTGCTCGGCATCGCGTCCGTGGCGCTCGGCTTCACGCTGGTCGTCCCCGTCGTCGGCCTCGTCCTCGGCCTCGTCGCACGCCGGCGCGAGCCCGACGGCCGCACGATGGCGCTCGTCGGCGTGATCTCGTCGGCCGTGATGCTGCTCGGCAGCCTCGCGGTGCTGCTGGTCGGCCTGGTCGTGGCCGTCCCGGTCGGTCTCCTGCACCTCCTCGGCTGACGGGGACGCGGTCGGCGGGCGCGGCGTGGGAGAATCGTCTCGACAACCGCCCGCCACCCCCAGAGGACCGTGTGAGCCCCCAAGCACCCCGTGCACTCGAGCCGGCGAAGACCGCGCCCGAGCACATCCGCAACTTCTGCATCATCGCGCACATCGACCACGGCAAGTCGACGCTCGCCGATCGCATGCTGGGCATCACCGGCGTCGTCGAGGACAGGGCGATGCGCGCCCAGTACCTCGACCGCATGGACATCGAGCGCGAGCGCGGCATCACCATCAAGAGCCAGGCCGTGCGCATGCCGTGGGAGCGCGAGGGCCAGACCTTCGCGCTCAACATGATCGACACGCCGGGCCACGTCGACTTCAGCTACGAGGTCAGCCGGTCGCTGGCCGCCTGCGAGGGCGCCATCCTGCTCGTCGACGCCGCGCAGGGCATCGAGGCCCAGACCCTGGCGAACCTCTACCTCGCCCTCGAGAACGACCTCGAGATCATCCCCGTGCTCAACAAGATCGACCTGCCCGCGGCCGACCCCGAGAAGTACGCGGCCGAGCTCGCGAGCCTCATCGGCGGCGACCCGGCCGACGTGCTCCGGGTGAGCGGCAAGACGGGCGTCGGCGTCACCGAGCTGCTCGACCGCGTCGTCGACCGCATCCCGTCGCCGACGGGCGACTTCGACGCCTCGCCCCGGGCGATGATCTTCGACTCGGTCTACGACAGCTACCGCGGCGTCGTGACGTACATCCGCATGATCGACGGCACCTTGCACCCTCGCGAGAAGGTCCAGATGATGTCGACGAAGTCGACGCACGACATCCTCGAGATCGGCGTCTCGTCGCCCGAGCCCACGCCCAGCGGCGGCCTCTCCGTCGGCGAGGTCGGCTACCTCATCACCGGCGTGAAGGACGTCCGGCTCTCGAAGGTCGGCGACACGGTCACCACGGCCGCCAAGCCCGCGACGGAGGCGCTGCCCGGCTACGTCGAGCCGCTCCCGATGGTCTACTCGGGCCTGTACCCGATCGACGGCAGCGACTACCCCGACCTGCGCGAGGCCCTCGACAAGCTCAAGCTGTCCGACGCGGCCCTCGTCTACGAGCCCGAGACCAGCGTGGCGCTGGGCTTCGGCTTCCGCTGCGGGTTCCTCGGCCTGCTGCACCTCGAGATCATCACCGAGCGCCTCGAGCGCGAGTTCGGCCTCGACCTGATCACGACCGCGCCCAGCGTGGTCTACGAGGTCACGACCGACGACAAGAAGACCGTCACGGTGACGAACCCGAGCGAGTTCCCCGGCGGCAAGATCGCCAGCGTCAGCGAGCCCATGGTCAAGGCGGCGATCCTCGCCCCGAAGGACTACGTCGGCGTCATCATGGAGCTCTGCCAGCAGCGGCGCGGCAACCTCCTCGGCATGGAGTACCTCGGCGAGGACCGGGTCGAGATCCGCTACGCGATGCCCCTCGGCGAGATCGTCTTCGACTTCTTCGACAGCCTCAAGTCGAAGACGGCCGGCTACGCGAGCCTCGACTACGAGCCCGTCGGCGACCAGGAGGCCGACCTCGTCAAGGTCGACATCCTGCTGCAGGGCGAGCAGGTCGACGCCTTCAGTGCCATCGTGCACCGCGACAAGGCCTACGCCTACGGCGTGCTGATGACGGGCCGCCTGCGCGAGCTGATCCCGCGCCAGCAGTTCGAGGTGCCCATCCAGGCCGCCATCGGCGCGCGCATCATCGCCCGCGAGAGCATCCGCGCCATGCGCAAGGACGTCCTCGCCAAGTGCTACGGCGGCGACATCAGCCGCAAGCGCAAGCTGCTCGAGAAGCAGAAGGAGGGCAAGAAGCGCATGAAGACCATCGGCCGCGTCGAGGTGCCCCAGGAGGCGTTCATCGCCGCCCTGAGCGGGGACACCGAGGCGAAGAAAGAGAAGAAGTAGCCGATGCGCCGATCGTCCTACACCGAGACGCGCACGACCTACGGCGAGGTCGGCGCGACCCAGGCGCCCGACCTCATGCAGTACCCGCCGACGGGCTTCCGACCGGCCGAGTACCGCACCCGCGTCGGCCACGGCGACGCGCGCTTCGAGGCGGCGTGGATGGCCACGATGACGTGGAAGATCCAGGAGCGCAGCGGCATCGAGGTGCGGGTCGACTCCGTCCCTCCCGTCGAGCAGGGCGCGTACCACCCCGTCACGTTCGACGACGACGGCGTGCCCGTCGACCCGGCGCACTGGGAGCAGGGCCGCGACGAGACGCGCTTCGCCCCCGACGGCACCCCGTTCCTCACGGCCGGCACGACCGCGACCCTCTCGATCTCGGCGTACGGCCGCAGCGTCAAGGCGCCCGTCCGCGTCGTCTACGTGGTCGACGAGCCGCGTCGCAAGGGCTTCGCCTACGGCACGCTCGAGGGGCACCCCGAGAGCGGCGAAGAGAGCTGGGTCGTCGACCAGACCGACGACGGCTCGGTCTGGCTGTCGATCCGGTCGTTCTCACGGCCGAGCAACTGGCGCTGGAAGCTCGTCGAGCCCTTCATGCGCCGCCAGCAGGCGATGTACACCCGTCGCTACCTGCGGGCGCTGAGCCTGGCCGAGCCCGACGTGCCCGCCGAGGGCGACGTCGACCTCGAGGCCGCCGCCGAGGCCGCGCACGACGACGAGATCCGCGAGCCGGGCTCGCGCCGGTCGGGCGACTGACGGTGCCCGGGGCCCTTCCCCTCGGCGACCCCGCGCCCGTCGACGGCTCCCTGCCGTCGTCGGTCGTCGACGGCGTCGCCGACCGCAACCTCGGCGTCTACCTGCACGTGCCGTTCTGCCGGGTGCGCTGCGGCTACTGCGACTTCAACACGTACACGGGCGACGAGCTCCGCGGCGCCCGCCGTGACGACTACGCCCAGGAGGCGGTGGCCGAGGTGCACCTGGCCGGTCGCGTCCTCGAGGGCGCCGGCCTGCCTCCTCGCCCCGTCTCGACCGTCTTCTTCGGCGGCGGCACGCCCACGATGCTGCCGCACGGCGACCTCGCCGCCATGCTCGGGTCGGTCGTCGACACGTGGGGCCTCGTCCCCGGCGCCGAGGTGACGACGGAGGCCAACCCCGACTCGGTCGACGCGGCCTACCTCGAGGCCCTGGCGGCGGCCGGCTTCACCCGTGTCAGCTTCGGCATGCAGTCCGCGGTGCCGAGCGTGCTGGCCACCCTCGAGCGCACCCACGACCCCGAGCGCGTGCCGCTCGTCGTGCGGTGGGCCCGCGACGCCGGGCTCGACGTGAGCCTCGACCTCATCTACGGCACGCCCGGCGAGACGCTCGACGACTGGTCGCGGTCGCTCGACGTGGCGCTCGAGCAGCAGCCCGACCACTTGTCGGCGTACTCGCTGATCGTCGAGGACGGCACGAAGCTCGCGCGGCAGATCCGTCGCGGCGAGGTCGCCCAGCCCGACGACGACACGGCCGCCGACATGTACGAGCTGGCCGACGACCGCCTCGCCGCCGCGGGATACGGCTGGTACGAGGTCAGCAACTGGGCCCGTGACGAGCAGCACCGCTCGCGGCACAACCTGTCGTACTGGCAGGGCCACGACTGGTGGGGCGTCGGGCCCGGCGCGCACAGCCACGTCGGCGGCGTGCGCTGGTGGAACGTCAAGCACCCGGCCGCCTACGGCCAGCGGATGGCCGCGGGGGAGTCGCCGGGGGCGGGCCGCGAGACCCTCGACGCCGAGACGCGCCGGGTCGAGCGCGTCCTGCTCGCGGTCCGGATGCGCGAGGGCCTGCCGACCGCCGACCTCGACGCCGAGGGCCGGGCCGCCGTCGCGGGCCTCATCGCCGACGGCTGGGTCGAGGGCCGCGACGCCCTCGCCGGGCGGGTCGTGCTCACCCGCACGGGCCGCCTCATGGCCGACGCCGTGGTGCGCCGGCTGCTGCCCGTCTGACGTCGTCCCGACGAGCGGTCTCCCGCACGACGCGAGGCGCGCCTCCCTGGTGGGGGAGACGCGCCTCGGCGACGTGCGGCGGCGGGCTACGCCTTGATGAACTCGATCGTCAGCGGGTACTTGTAGTACTCGCCGCGGTTGGCCGCGAGGGCGGCGATGATGCCGAAGACGATCACGACGATGCCGGCGGCCAGCGTGATGAGCACGCCGATACCGAGCCACGACGTGGCCCCGCCGACGAGGTACGCGATGAGCATCGTCAGCTGGAAGTTGAGGGCGACGCGCGTGTGCTCGCGCACGAACGGGCCGCGGTCCTTGAGCACGAGGTAGCCGACCAGGGGCGCGACGAAGCTGAGCAGGATGCCGCCGACGTGCACGAGGGTGGCCCAGAGCTTCTCGTCCTCGGGACGCATCTGCTGGGGCGCCTGCGGGGCGCCGTAGCCGGGCTGCTGGCCCTGGCCGGGCTGCTGCTGGCCCCAGGCGGGCTGCTGCGGGCCGGGCTGGCCGGGCTGCTGGCCCCAGCCGGCGCCCTGCGGGTCGTTCGGCTGGGCGGGAGGGGTGTCGGTCATCTGCTCACCTGTTCGTCGTCGTGGGCCCGACCGGGTCGCACGCGCGGGCGTCGCGCCGGTCGGTGTCGGCCGCCCCGGCCGGACGAGGTCGTCCGGCGGGCGTCACGGCGAGCTTAGGGCAGGAGGTGCGGGTCGAGTAGGCCTCGGCAGCGACGTGACGTAGGATTGGCAGTCGGACAGGACGAGTGCCAGCAGGCCGGGGTCGTCGTCGTGACGTGCCCCGCCGCCGGTCGTGCGAGAGGGAGGTGCGTCGTGGTCTCGGAACGTGGTCTCGAGGTGCTCCGCGTCATCGTGCACGACTACGTCGCGTCCCGCGAGCCGGTCGGCTCGCGGTCGATCGTCGAGCGGCACCACTTCGGCGTGTCCGCGGCCACCATCCGCAACGACATGGCGCTGCTCGAAGAAGAAGAGCTCATCGCGGCGCCCCACACGTCGTCGGGCCGCGTGCCCACCGACAAGGGCTACCGCCTCTTCGTCAACCAGCTCGCCGACCTGCGACCCCTCAGCGGCGCGCAGCGCCAGGCGATCGAGACGTTCCTGGGCGACTCCGCCGACCTCGACGAGGTCCTCGGGCGCACGGTGCGCCTCCTCTCGCAGCTCACCAACCAGGTCGCCCTGGTGCAGTACCCGTCGTTCTCCCGGGCGCGCGTCCGGCACGTCGAGCTCGTCAGCCTGGCCGAGAAGCGGGTGATGACGGTGCTCATCACCGACGCCGGGCAGGTCGAGCAGCGTCTCGTCGAGCTGCCCGTGGCGGTCGACGACGAGTTCCTCGCCGAGCTGCGCCGGGCCCTGAACGCGGCGGTCGGCGGCACCGAGCTGAGCGCGGCGGCCGCCCTGCTGGCCGACCTGCACGAGGGGTTCCGCCCCGAGCACGCCGTCGCCGTCGGCCTCGTCGTCGCGAGCCTCGTCGAGCAGCTCGCCGCGGGGCGGCAAGAACGCCTCGTCATGGCGGGCGCCGCCAACCTCGTCCGCACGGGCGACGACTTCAGCGGCGACCTGTACCCGGTGCTCGAGGCGATCGAGCAGCAGGTGGCCCTGCTGCGCCTCTTCGGCGAGATGCAGCTCGACGCGGTCGACGTGGCCGCGAGCATCGGACGCGAGAACGCCTCCTTCGGCCTCTCCCAGGCGTCGGTCCTCGCGAGCGGCTACACCTCGAGCGGCAGCGAGGTCGCGCGCCTCGGCGTGCTGGGCCCCATGCGCATGGACTACTCGACCAACATGGCCGCCGTGCGCGCGGTGGCCCGCTACCTGTCGTCGCTGCTCTCCGAGCGCTGACGACCCGCGCCCCCCGCGCCCCCTGACCAGCCCGTACGACACCACCCCCCCCCAGACACCAGAGGCAGACGAGAACAAGTGGCAGATCATTACGACGTGCTCGGAGTCGACAAGTCCGCGACGACCGACGAGATCAAGAAGGCGTACCGCCGGCTCGCCCGCGAGCTGCACCCCGACGTGAACCCGAGCCCCGAGGCCTCCGAGCGCTTCAAGGACGTCACGCACGCCTACGACGTGCTGAGCGACCCGCAGCAGCGCGAGCGCTACGACCTCGGCCCGCAGGCCGGCTTCGGCGGCGGGGGCGGGGCCGCCGGGTTCGGCGACATCTTCGACGCGTTCTTCGGCGGAGGAGGCGGGGGTCAGCGCCAGGGGCCCCGGTCGCGTCGCGAGCGCGGCCAGGACGCCCTGCTGCGCCTCGAGGTCGACCTCGAGGAGATCGTCTTCGGCACCACCCGGGACATCGAGGTCGACACGGCCGTGCTGTGCGAGACCTGCAACGGGTCGTGCTGCGCACCGGGCACCTCGCCCCAGACCTGTGACATCTGCCACGGCTCCGGGCAGATCCAGCGCACCGTCCGGTCGCTGCTCGGCAACGTCATGACGTCGAGCCCCTGCGGCACCTGCCGCGGATACGGCACGGTCATCCCGAACCCCTGCCCCACGTGCCAGGGGCAGGGCCGCGTGCGCGCGCGCCGCACCATCCCCGTCGACATCCCCGCGGGCGTCGACACGGGCATCCGGCTGCAGCTGCCCGGCCAGGGCGAGGTCGGCCAGGCCGGCGGCCCCAACGGCGACCTCTACCTCGAGGTCAAGGTGCGCCACCACGACATCTACAGCCGCGACGGCGACGACCTGCTCGCGACGCTCGAGGTGCAGATGGCCGACGCCATCCTGGGCACGGAGACGACCCTGCAGACCCTGGACGGCGAGGTCGAGGTCGAGCTGAAGGCGGGCACGCAGAGCGCCGACGTCATCACCATCCGCGACCGCGGCATCACGAAGCTCCGCGGCACGGGCCGCGGCGACCTCAAGATCGGCGTGCAGGTGGTGACGCCCACCAAGCTCAGCCACAAGGAGCGCGAGCTGATCGAGAAGTTCGCCTCGGGTCGCCGCTCGGCCGCACCCGAGCTGTCGCAGTTCCAGCAGGGCCTCTTCGGCAAGCTGCGCGACCGGTTCCTCCACCTCTGATCGTGGCGCACTTCTACCTGGTCGACGACCTCGCCGACGCGTCCGTCGGCAGCACCGTGGTCGTCGGCGGGCAGGAGGCCCGGCACGCCGTGACGGTGAGCCGGGTGCGGGCCGGCGAGTCGCTGGCGCTCGGGGACGGCCGGGGCACGTCCGTGCGCGGCGAGGTCGTCGAGGCGGCCCCCGACCGCCTCGTGCTCGTGGCGGCCGAGGTCACCCGGGTCGAGCGTCCGGCGACCCGGCTCGTGCTCGTCCAGGCCCTGGCGAAGGGCGACCGCGACGAGCTCGCGGTCCAGGCCGCGACCGAGCTGGGCGTCGACGAGGTCGTGCCGTGGTCCGCGTCGCGGAGCGTCTCCCGCTGGGAGGGCGCGAAGGTCGCGAAGGGCACGGCTCGGTGGCGGGCGATCACCCGCGAGGCCACGAAGCAGGCCGTGCGCCCCTGGGCGCCCGAGGTGTCCGAGCTGGCCACGACCGCCCGCGTCGCCGCGCGCGCGTCCTCCGAGACGGTGCTCGTGCTCGAGCCCACGGCCGAGCGGGCCCTGTCCGAGGTCGACCTCGAGACCGGAGGAGGCGCCCCGTCGTCGATCCTGGTGGTGGTCGGCCCCGAGGGCGGCGTCTCGCCCGCCGAGCTCGAGCTGCTCGCGGCGGCCGGGGCCGTGCCGGTGCGGCTCGGCGACTCGGTGCTGCGCACCTCGACGGCGGGGCCCGCGGCCCTCGCCGTCCTCAGCGTGCGGCTCGGGCGCTGGTAGGCCGGGCCGCGGCCGGCTCGGTGCCGGCCGGCTCGGCGTCGGTGAGCCCGGCGTCGGCCAGCCGGGTGTCGGGGGCCACGACTACCATGGGGTGCATGTCCGAGACACAGCCCGCAGCGACCGGGCCCTCCGTCTTCAGCCGCATCGTGGCCCGCGAGATCCCGGCCGACGTCGTCTACGAAGACGAGCGGCTCATCGCGTTCCGCGACATCGCGCCGCAGGCCCCGTTCCACGTGCTCGTCGTCCCCAAGACCGAGCGGCACCGCGACGTCGTCGAGCTCGCGGCCGCCGACCCGGCGCTGCTCGCCGAGATGGTCGCCACCGCCTCGCGGCTGGCGTCCGACCCCGCGGTGCTCGGCGACGAGGTCGCCGCCGCGTCGGGCGGCACCGGCGAGTTCCGCCTCATCTTCAACACCGGCGCGTCCGCCGGCCAGACCGTGTTCCACGTGCACGCCCACGTGCTCGCAGGCCCCCTCGAGGAAGGCTCCCTTGCCCACTAGCGAGACCCGCTCCACCGACCCTCTGCCCACCGGCGAGGGCACGTCGCGCGTCGACCTCACCGTCGACGGCGTCGCCATGGTCCAGCTGCTCGGTCCCCAGGACCGCCTGCTGCGCGCCGTTGAGAAGCAGTACCCCGACGTCCGGGTGCTCGTGCGCGGCAACGAGGTGGCCCTCGAGGGCCCCACCGCCTCCGTGGCCCGCGCCCGAGGGCTCGTCGACGAGCTGATCGAGCTCGTGCGCGGCGGTCACGACCTCGCGCCGGCCGAGGTCGAGACGTCGGCCAAGCTGCTCGACTCCGGGGCGGCCACGCCCTCCGACGTCTTCGGGCAGCCCATCGTCTCGAGCCGCGGCAAGTCGGTCCGCGCCAAGACCCTGGGCCAGAAGCAGTACGTCGACGCCATCGACGAGCACACGATCACGTTCGGCATCGGCCCCGCCGGCACCGGCAAGACGTACCTCGCCATGGCGAAGGCCGTGCAGGCCCTGCAGCGCCGCGAGGTGCAGCGCATCATCCTGACGCGCCCCGCCGTCGAGGCCGGCGAGCGGCTCGGCTTCCTGCCGGGCACGCTCACCGACAAGATCGACCCGTACCTGCGGCCGCTCTACGACGCGCTCAACGAGATGATGGACCCGGAGATCGTCCCCAAGCTCCTGGCCGCGGGCACGGTCGAGGTCGCGCCCCTGGCCTACATGCGCGGGCGCACCCTCAACGACTCCTTCGTCGTGCTCGACGAGGCGCAGAACACGACGCCCGAGCAGATGAAGATGTTCCTCACCCGGCTCGGCTTCGGCTCGCGGATGGTGGTGACGGGCGACGTCACGCAGGTCGACCTCCCCACGGGCACGAGCGGCCTGCAGCTCGTGACGAAGGTGCTCGGCGACATCGACGACATCCACTTCGCCCGCCTGACGAGCGACGACGTCGTCCGCCACACCCTCGTCGGCCGCATCGTCGACGCCTACACGACCTTCGACGCCGAGCGGCAGGCACTGCGGGCCGAGCGGCAGGAGGCGGCCGAGGCCGCCGTGGGGGGCGACCGTGCACGACGACGGCCGCCCACGGACCGGGACGGCCTCCCGGAGAAGGGCCACCGATGAGCATCGAGGTCAACAACGAATCGAGCGTCGAGGTCGACGAGGCCGCCATCCAGCGGCTGGCGACCTTCGCCCTCGACCAGATGCACGTGCACCCCGAGGCCGAGCTCGCCATCGTCCTCGTCGACGAGTCGGCGATGGAGCAGCTGCACGTCCAGTGGATGGACGAGCCCGGGCCCACCGACGTCCTCAGCTTCCCGATGGACGAGCTCCGGCCGGGCACGGAGGACGAGCCCACGCCGGCCGGCCTGCTCGGCGACATCGTCGTCTGCCCCCAGGTCGCGATCGCCCAGGCGGCGACGGCGGGCCACAGCCCGCTCGACGAGATGCTGTTGCTGACGTGCCACGGGGTCCTCCACCTGCTCGGCTTCGACCACGCCGAGCCCGACGACGAACGCGAGATGTTCGGGCTGCAGCGCGAGATCCTCGCCGCCTTCGCCGGCGCCGACGAGAGACGGTGACGCCGTGATGGTCACCGTGTTCGTCATCGTGGCCGTCGTGCTCGTCGTCTTCGGGGGACTCCTCGCGGCGGTCGACTCCGCGCTGGGCGTGCTGAGCCGTGGCGACCTGCACGAAGAGGCCGAGTCCTCGCCGCGCAGCAGTGCCTCGCTGCTCGCCGTGGCGGCCGACGTCGGCGCCCACGTCAACGCCGTCAACTTCATGCGAATCGTGGCCGAGACCTCGGCCGCGGTGCTCGTGTCGCTGTCGTTCGCCTTCACGGTCGAGCGGTGGTGGGTCGCCCTCCTCCTCTCGGCGCTCATCATGACGCTCGTCTCGTTCGTCCTCGTGGGCTCCAGCCCCCGCAGCGTCGGCCGGGCCCACGCACGCGGCCTCGTCGTCGCGACGGCCGGGCTCGTGCGGGCCGTCCGCGTCGTGCTCGGGCCGTTGGCCGACCTGCTCGTCGCCGTCGGCAACAAGGTGACGCCGGGCCGACCCCGCAGCGCCTCCTTCTCGTCCGAGGAGCAGCTGCTGAGCATGGTCGACGAGGCGACCGAGCTCGACGTCCTCGAAGAGGACGACCGCGAGCTCATCCACTCCATCTTCGAGTTCAGCGACACCGTCGTCCGCGAGGTCATGGTGCCCCGCACGGACATGGTCACGATCGAGTCCACGGCCTCGGTGCGGTCGGCGATGAGCCTGTTCCTCGGTCGGGGCGTCTCGCGCGTGCCCGTCGTCGGCCGCGACAGCGACGACGTGGTCGGCGTGGTGTACCTGCGCGACCTCGCCCGCCGCCTCCACGAGCACGCGGGCGACGACGACGCGCCCGTGTCCGACCTCGCCCGGCCCGCGGTCTTCGTGCCCGAGTCCAAGAAGGCCGACGACGCCCTCCGCCAGATGCAGCTCGACAAGAACCACCTCGCGATGGTCGTCGACGAGTACGGCGGCATCGCCGGCCTCGTCACCCTCGAAGACCTGATCGAAGAGCTGGTCGGCGACATCAGCGACGAGTACGACCGCACGGTCGCCGAGCACCGCGAGATCTCGCCGGGCGTGTTCCGCGTCAGCGCACGCCTCGCCGTCGACGAGCTGGGCGACCTGTTCGGCATCGAGCTCGAGGACGACGACGTCGACTCCGTCGGCGGCCTGCTCACGAAGCAGCTCGGCCGACTGCCCGAGAAGGGCTCGACCGTCACCGTCTCCGGTCTCGTGCTCACGGCCGACCGCACGGAGGGGCGACGTCGCGACCTGCAGACCGTCCTCGTCGAGCGTGACCCTGCCCTGGTCTCCGCGCAGGCGGCCCTGTCCGACACCGATCCCGTCCCCTCCCCGAGAGAAGCACCATGACCGCCACCGGCGACGACACCGTCCAGCCCACCCCGCCCGCCGCCGGCCCCGACCACCGGGCGGGCTTCGTCTCGTTCGTCGGCAGGCCGAACGTGGGCAAGTCGACCCTGACGAACGCGCTCGTCGGCGAGAAGGTCGCCATCACCTCGTCGAAGCCGCAGACGACCCGCCGGGCCATCCGCGGCATCGTCCACCACCCCTCCGGCCAGCTCGTGCTCGTCGACACCCCGGGGATGCACCGGCCTCGCACCCTGCTGGGAGAGCGCCTCAACGACGTCGTCCAGACCACCCTCGGCGACGTCGACGTCATCGGCCTCTGCATCCCGGCCGACGAGAAGATCGGGCCCGGCGACAAGTTCATCAACGAGCAGCTCGACGCGTTCCCGCGCGCGAAGAAGGTCGCGATCGTCACCAAGACCGACACGATCTCGCGACCCGCCGTCGCCGAGCAGCTGCTCGCGGTGAGCCGGCTGCGCGACTGGGAGTCGATCATCCCCATCTCGGCCCTCGGCGACGAGCAGCTCGACGTGCTCGCCGACGAGCTCATCGCCCTCATGCCCCTCTCGCCTGCCCTCTACCCGTCCGACGCCGTCACCGAGGAGGTCCTGGAGGACAGGGTGTCCGAGTTCGTCCGCGAGGCCGCGCTCGAGGGCGTGCAGGACGAGCTGCCCCACTCGCTGGCCGTCACCATCGACGACATGGTGCAGCGCGACGACAAGGACATCCTCGAGATCTACGCCAACCTCTTCGTCGAGCGCGACAGCCAGAAGGCGATCGTCATCGGCAAGGGCGGCGCGCGGCTCCGCGAGGTCGGGGCCCGGGCGCGGGCGCAGATCGAGCCGCTCGTCGGCCAGCAGGTGTTCCTGTCCATCCGCGTCAAGGTCGCGAAGGACTGGCAGCGCGACCCGAAGTTGCTGGGGCGCCTCGGCTTCTGAGGCCCGGGCGGGGCCGTCCCTCCACAGGATGATCCGCGTCGGTCGGTGGTCGTCGACCCGGCAGGAGCCGCCCCGCGGGGTCCTGCCGGGCTCTACGCTCGTCGGATGAGCTTCCGCCGCCTCGCCCCCTACCAGGTGGTCGTCGACGTGTCGGCGGCCTTCCTCCTCGGGTTCGTCTCGCTGCTGTTCCCCGACGAACGGGCCGCGAGCCTCCTCGTCGTCCTCGGCATGGTCGGCGCCGCGGCCGTGCGTCGGCTCTCGCCGTCCCTCGCCCTGACGATCGCCTGGCTCGTCGCCGTCGGCGAGATGACCGCCCGGCTGACGCCCGGCGTCGCCAACCTCGCGATCTGCGCCGTGCTCTACACGGTGGCCGCCTACGGCAGCGACCGGGCCAAGTGGGCCGGCCTCGCGTCGGTCGCGGTCGGCGCGGTGGTCGGCACCTTCTACGTCGCCGTCGTGCAGACCACGCTCTTCGGCATCGACTACGACATCTCGGGCATCACCGACGTGGTCCGCATCATGCTGCAGCTGGGCATCACGTTCCTCGGGTTCCTCGGCCTGCTCGGCCTGCCCTGGGCCGGCGGGCTCCTCACGCGGGCGCGCTCCGCCGAGCGGGTCAGCCGCGAGGCGCAGCTGACGGCCGAGCGCGAGACCGCGAGGGCCGAGCGCGAGACCGCCCGGGCCGAGGGCGACGCCGCCCGGGCCGAGCGCGACATCGCCGTCGAACAGGAGCGCAACCGCATCGCCCGCGACATGCACGACGTGGTCGCTCACTCCCTCGCCGTCGTGATCGCCCAGGCCGACGGCGCCCGCTACGCGGCACGGGTCGACCCGAGCAGCGTCGACGAGGCGCTCGTCACCATCGCGGGCACGGCTCGCGAGGCGCTCGGCGACGTGCGCGTGCTGCTGGGCCAGCTCCGGCACAGCCAGGGCGAGGCGCCGCAGCCGGCGCTGGGCGATCTCGACCGCCTCCTCGAGCAGATGCGCGCCTCCGGCCTCGTCATCGAGCACCGGGTCCAGGGCGACCCCCAGCAGCTCGGGATGAACCGGCAGCTCGCCGTGTTCCGCATCGTCCAGGAGTCGCTGACGAACGCCTTGCGACACGGCGTGCGCGAGGCACCCGTCGACCTGTTGTTCGACTGGCGCTACGACGCGCTCCACCTCGTGGTCTCGAACATCGTCCGGCCCGCGACCGGGGCCGTCGACACGCGCTCGACCGGCGAGCTCCGGCGCGGCGGCGGGCACGGCCTCGACGGGATGCGCGAGCGCGCGAGCCTCGCGGGCGGGTCGCTCACCACCCAGGACGCCGACGGCCGCTTCGTCGTCCACGCCATCGTGCCGACACTGGCGCTCACGCAAGAAGTAGGGATGATCCGATGACCACCACCATCCGCGTCGCGCTCGTCGACGACCAGGCGCTGTTCCGCGCCGGCATCAAGATGCTCGTCGGATCCCAGCCCGACCTCGAGTTCGTCGGCGAGGCCAGCAACGGCGAAGAGGGCGTGGCCGTGGTCGCCGCGACCCAGCCCGACGTGGTCCTGATGGACATCCGCATGCCGGTGATGGACGGCATCGCGGCGACGAGCGCCGTCCTCGCGCAGGCCGACGCCGCGGCACGGCGCCCGCCCCGCATCATCGTGCTGACGACGTTCGACCTCGACGAGGCCGCGACGCGGGCCATCCGGGGCGGTGCGAGCGGCTTCGTCCTCAAGGACGCCGACCCGGAGTTCCTCCTCGCCGCGATCCGCACGGTGCACGCGGGCAACGCCGTCATCGCCGCCTCCGCGACGCGCGAGCTCTTCGAGCACTTCGACGGCCGCTCGGCGCGCGCGGCCACGGTGCCCGCCTCGTTCGAGACCCTGACCAGTCGGGAGCGCGACATCTTCGACCTCGCGGCCCGGGGCCTCAGCAACTCCGAGATCGCCGGTCTCGAGTACCTCAGCGAGGCCACGGTCAAGACGCACATCAGCCGGGTGCTGTCCAAGTTGTCCCTGCGCGACAGGGTGCAGCTGGTCGTCTTCGCCTACGAGCACGGTCTCGCGCGCTGACGGGCGCGACCGGGGCGGAGGCCGAGCGGGCCTGACCGCCCGACCGGCGCCTCCTCGGCTCTCGACCACCGCCTCCTCGGCGCTCGTCCGTCACGGACCCGACGCGGATGCTAGATTCGGCGTGTGCTGTCCCGTCTGCTCCTCCTTAGCTGCCGCGACGAGTCCTGACCCAGGCCTCCCTCGTCGCGGAGTTCGTCGTCGGCCGACACCATCCACGCGCTGAGGCCCCGTCGCCGGGCCAGAGAAGACCTGAGACATGAAGAACGCACAGACCCCCTCGGGGATGCCGATCCACAAGTACCGCCCGTTCCACGAGCAGATCGTCGTCGACCTGCCCGACCGCACGTGGCCCTCCCGCCGCATCGAGCAGGCCCCGCGCTGGTGCGCCGTCGACCTGCGCGACGGCAACCAGGCCCTGATCGACCCGATGAGCCCCGAGCGCAAGCGCATCATGTTCGACCTGCTCGTCGGCATGGGCTACAAGGAGATCGAGGTCGGGTTCCCGAGCGCGTCGCAGACCGACTTCGACTTCGTCCGCAGCCTCATCGAGACGGGGGCGATCCCCGACGACGTGACCATCCAGGTGCTGACGCAGGCCCGCGAGCACCTGATCGCCCGCACCTACGAGGCGATCGCCGGCGCGAAGCAGGCGATCGTGCACCTGTACAACTCGACCAGCGTGCTGCAGCGCGAGGTCGTCTTCCGCACCGACCGGCAGGGCATCGTCGACGTCGCCCTCGAGGGCGTGCGGCTGTGCCGCGAGGCCGAGAAGACCGTCCCCGAGACGGCCGTGTTCTACGAGTACTCGCCCGAGAGCTACACGGGCACGGAGCTCGACTTCGCCCTCGACATCTGCAACCAGGTGATCGAGGCGTTCGACGCGACGCCCGAGCGACCGGTCATCGTCAACCTGCCCGCGACGGTCGAGATGGCGACGCCCAACGTGTACGCCGACTCGATCGAGTGGATGCACCGTCGACTGGCCCGGCGCGACAGCGTGATCCTCTCGCTGCACCCCCACAACGACCGGGGCACGGGCATCGCCGCCGCCGAGCTCGGCTACCTGGCAGGCGCGGACCGCATCGAGGGCTGCCTGTTCGGCAACGGGGAGCGCACCGGCAACGTCGACCTCGTCGCGCTGGGCATCAACCTCTTCACCCAGGGCATCGACCCCCAGATCGACTTCAGCGACCTCGACAAGGTCAAGCGCACCGCCGAGCACTGCAACCAGCTGCCCGTGCCCGAGCGCAGCCCCTGGGCCGGCGACCTGGTCTACACCGCCTTCAGCGGCTCGCACCAGGACGCCATCAAGAAGGGCTTCGAGGCCATGGCCGCCGAGGCCGAGGCGGCGGGCACGAGCGTGGACGACCTCGTCTGGGCCGTGCCGTACCTGCCGGTCGACCCGAAAGACCTCGGGCGCAGCTACGAGGCGGTCATCCGGGTCAACTCGCAGTCGGGCAAGGGCGGGGTCGCGTACCTGCTCAAGGCCGACCACGCGCTCGACCTGCCGCGCAAGCTGCAGATCGAGTTCAGCGGCGTCGTCCAGGCCCGCACCGACGCCGAAGGCGGCGAGATGTCGAGCTCGCACATCTGGTCCATCTTCCAGGACGAGTACCTCCCGGCCCCGGTCGACGACGACAAGTGGGGCCGTTTCGAGCTCGCCCGCACGGGCACGTCGAGCGACATGAGCGGAGTCACGACCCTCGACGTCGACCTGCGCGTCGGCGACTCGGTCGAGACGACCTCGGGCCGCGGCAAGGGCCCGGTCGACGCGTTCATCCAGGTGCTGGCCGACCACGGGGTGCAGGTCGAGCTCTACGACTACGTCGAGCACACGCTCAGCGAGGGTGGCGACGCCCAGGCGGCCGCCTACGTCGAGCTCGACGTCGACGGCACCCGGCTCTGGGGCGTCGGCATCGACGCCGACATCTCGACGGCGTCGCTCAAGGCCATCGTCTCGGCCGTGAACCGCGCCGTGCGGCGCACCTCGCAGGTCCGCGAGCTGGCCACCGCCTAGCGCGCCGCCGGGGCGGGTGGCTCACGCTGCCCGCCCCGGCCGTCCCGTCCCGGCCGTCCCGCCCGCCTCCTCGCCTGCTCCTGTCGTGGCGGCCCGGCTCCGCCCTGTCGACAACTCCTGCATCCTGCGTGTTCCGAGCCCGCCCCCGGGCGGCGCTGCGCGCCGCGGCCGGACCGGGCGCGCCGCTGTTCAGGAGTTGCCGACGTGCGGTCTGTCCGTCGACGCTCCTGCTCCGCCCGGTCAGAAACTCCTGCACCCTGCGTGCTCGTGCCCGCTCACGAGCGGCGCTGCGCGCCGCGGCCGGACCGGGCGCGCCGCTGTTCAGGAGTTGCCGACGTGCGGCGTGTCCGTCGACGCTCCTGCTCCGCCCTGTCGGCAACTCCTGATGACCGCCCTGTCGCGGGCGCTCGCGTGCGGCGCCGGCACACCGGGCGCGACGCGGATCAGGAGTTGCCGACGCGGCGTGGGCGCCGAACCGGCACCCGCATGCGCCTCAGCACCCGCATTCGCACTCGCACCAAATCCCGGGCTGGACCCGCACCGGGTCCCGGACCGGACCGGGCCCGGCCGCGTCAGCGCGGCCGACGCCAGCGGGGCAGCCGGCTGAGCGCGCGCTGCTCCGGCAGCGTCCACCCGAACCGCACGGCGAGCAGCCGGATCACGAGCGTCACCGACACGCCGACGATCGCGGAGACGGCGACCGGCGCCCCGAAGGTCACCATGCCGACGAGCACGACCGTGCCCGCCCCTGCCGCCACCGCGTACAACGACCCGACGTGCATCATGGCGATCGTCAGGTTCATCAGCAGGTCGCGCAGCACCGAGCCGCCCACGGCCGAGATCACGCCCACGAACACCGCGGGGATCTCGGGCAGGCCCAACGACAGCGCCTTCGTCGACCCGATGGCGCCGAACAGCCCGATGGTCAGGGCGTCGAGCGCGGTGATCACGCCCGCGAGGCGGTGGAACAGGCGCTGCAGCGCCATGCCCACGAGCGCCGCCCCGACCGCGACGAGCAGGTACCAGTTGCTCGACATGGCCCGGGGCACCTGGCCGAGCAGCACGTCGCGCAGGATGCCGCCGCCGAGGCCCGTCGCGATGCCGATGATGGCGATGCCGAGCAGGTCGAGTCGGCGGTCCTTGAACTCGGAGGCGAACATCGCGCCCTGCAGGCTGCCGACGCCGACCGCGAGCAGATCAGCCCAGAGGGGGATGGCGAGGGCCGTGGCGTGCATCCTGCACTTGTACCACGCGTGGGATCATGGGCAGGTGCCCGTCTACCGTGATGAATGCGTCGTGCTGCGCACCCACAAGCTGGGTGAGGCCGATCGCATCCTCACGATGCTCAGTCGCCAGCACGGCAAGATCCGCGCCGTGGCCAAGGGGGTCCGCCGCACCGGCTCGAAGTTCGGCTCCCGGCTCGAGCCGATGATGGTCGCCGACGTGCAGCTCTGGGAGGGACGGTCGCTCGACGTCGTCACGCAGGCGGAGTCCCTGGGTTCCTACGGCGCCCTGATCGCGGCCGACTACGCGAGCTACACCGCCGGCAGCGTCATGGTCGAGACGGCCGACAAGCTGACCGACGCCGAGGCGGGCCTGCAGCAGTACCTCCTGCTCGTCGGTGCGCTCCGGTCGCTGAGCCGTCGCGAGCACGCTCCCCAGCTGACCCTCGACTCCTACCTGCTGCGGGCGCTCAGCATCGCCGGCTGGTCGCCGAGCTTCGGCGACTGCGCCGTCACCGGCGCACCGGGCCCGCACTCGGCGTTCGTCGTCCAGCTCGGGGGAGTGGTGGCCGACTCGCAGGCGCCTCCGGGCGCTCCCCGCCTGGCGCCTCCCGCCCTGGCGCTGCTGTCGGCTCTGCTGACGGGCGACTGGGAGGCGGCGGACGCGGCCCCGGACGCGACGCGCAACCAGGCCAGCGGCGTCGTCGCGGCCTACACGCAGTGGCACCTCGAGCGCGGCCTCAGGTCGCTGCAGCACATCGACCGCGAGCCCGGCCGGGCGCTGCCCGCCGCCTCCAGGGAAGGCACCCCGTGAAGAAGACGCACCGCGACGCCGTCGACTGGCGCCCCGTCGACTGGACGGGCCTGTACCCGCCCGAGCTGCCGCGGGGCGCCGTGCCCGAGCACGTCGCGATCGTCATGGACGGCAACGGCCGGTGGGCCAACGCCCGGGGGCTGTCGCGCGTCGAGGGCCACAA
Source organism: Frigoribacterium faeni (assembly GCF_011761235.1). Classification (GTDB taxonomy): domain Bacteria; phylum Actinomycetota; class Actinomycetes; order Actinomycetales; family Microbacteriaceae; genus Frigoribacterium; species Frigoribacterium faeni_A. The sequence continues at coordinate 377,471 of NZ_JAAOYW010000001.1, read as the reverse complement.
GCGCGGTGAGGCGTCGTTGCTCGACGTCGTCGCGGGCGCCATCCAGCTCGGCGTGAAGCACCTCAGCGTCTACGCGTTCTCGACCGAGAACTGGAAGCGCTCGCCCGACGAGGTCAAGTTCCTGATGGGCTTCAACCGCGACGTCCTGCACCGGCGGCGCGACCAGCTGAACGCCTGGGGCGTTCGCGTCCGCTGGGCGGGCCGCAAGCCGCGCCTGTGGGGGTCGGTGATCAAGGAGCTCCAGTTCGCCGAAGAGCTGACCCGTCACAACGACGTCCTCACCCTGACCATGTGCGTCAACTACGGCGGCCGCACCGAGATCGCCGACGCCGTGCGGGCCATCGCCGACGACGTCGCCGCCGGCCGCCTGAAGCCGTCGGGCGTGACCGAGAAGCTCATCCAGCGGCACCTGTACGCGCCCGAGCTGCCCGACGTCGACCTCTTCGTCCGCAGCTCGGGCGAGCAGCGCACGAGCAACTTCCTGCTGTGGCAGTCGGCGTACGCCGAGATGGTGTTCCTCGACCAGCTCTGGCCCGATTTCACCCGGACCGACCTGTGGGAGGCGGTCGTCACCTACGCACGCCGCTCGCGTCGGTTCGGGGGTGCGGTCGACGCGCCCACCGCCTCCGCGGCTGCCCCCGACCCCGTCGAGGTCGGGTCGGACGGCGGGGGCGTCGCCTAGAACTGGATGTTGGCGCCGAGGAAGATGCGCTCGGCCGGCCAGAGGAACTGCAGCGTCAGCGGGCCGTCGGCAGGACGGTGGAACCACGCGTTCGCGAAGACCGCGGACTCGCCCGGCAGCAGGTACCAGGTCGTCGCGTCGGCCGGGAACGCCGACTCGAGGGTGGTCGAGTAGCCGGCGTCGGTCAGCAGGTCCTGCCCGGCGAACACGTCCTGCTGGGCGAGGTCGTTGCCGTACGCGGAGTAGTCGGCGCTGAGGTCGGTCAGGTCGAGCCGGCGCTGCGAGTTGTTCGCGAGCACGTAGGCCGTGGCCTCTACGGTGGTGCCGGCCGGGTACGGGTCGGTGCCGTCGGGGCGGGCGTAGATGGACGGTGCCGACGTGGTGAGCGTGCCGACGCTGTAGACGTAGATCGTCAGGTCCTTGTAGTTGACCTGGTTCAGCAGCGTGCCGCCCGGCGCGAGCTCGTCGGGCGACGAGCCGCCGGTGCCGGGGGCGCCGGTGACCTGCGGCTGCGGTGCCTGGGTCGCGCCGCCCGCCTGGCCGGAGCCCGACCCGGACCCGGCGCCGTCGACGGGCTCGAGGGTCGTCAGGTCGGGGAAGCAGGCGGTCACGCCCACCAGCACGACGGCGGCGAGGCCGGCGACGGTCAGTCGTCTTCTCACGGAGCAGGCACCTTCCTGGACGGTCCGGTCAGCCTAGCCGGGCCCGCCGACACGGCCTCGGCCCCGGCGGCCTCGAGCCCGGCCGTCTCGAGACCGTGGCGACCGGGGTCGACCGCCGCCACCGCCTCCGTCAGCACCCGGATGCTCGGCACGCGGCGCGCGCCGCGACGGTGCGCGACGCCGATCACGCGCGCGACGGCCGGGGGCAGCGTGACGACGCGCACCTCGGCGGGGATCGCCGCCGACTGCAGCGACAGCCCCGGCAGCAGCGCGATGCCGAGGCCCGCGGCGACGAGACCGAGCACGGCGAGCGCGTTGTCGGTCTCGAGGACGACGTCGGGCTCGAAGTCGGCGGCGGCGCACGTGGTCAGCAGATGGCCCCGGCAGCGAGGGCAGCCGCCGATCCAGCGCTCGGCGCGGAGGCCGGCGAAGTCGTCGCCCTCGACGAAGGGGTGCTCGCGCGGCAGCACGAGCACGGTCCGGTCGACGAACAGCGAGCGCTCCCGCAGCTGGCTCGGCACGCGTTCCTGGTCGTGCGCCGGGCGACCGGCGTGCCGGAAGACGACGGCCGCGTCGACCGCGCCGTCGCGCAGCAGCAGGAGCGCCTCGGGCGGCTCGGCCTCCACGTAGTCGACCTGCAGCCCGGGGTGGCTGGCGCGCAGCTGCGACAGCACGTCGGGCACGAGGGTCGAGGAGGCGCTGGGGAAGCCCGCGAGCCGCACCCTTCCCGAGGCGGCGCCGCCCAGGTGGTCGAGCTCCTGGCGGGCGGCGTCGAGGGCGGCCTGCACGTGGACCGCGTGCTCGGCCAGGCGTCGGCCGGCCTCGGTCAGCTCGACCCCGCGCCCGGCGCGCAGCAGGAGGGGGTGGCCCACCCGTGCCTCGGCCCGTCGCAGGTGCTGGCTGAGGGCGGGCTGGCTGTAGCCGAGCTCGGCGGCGGCCGCGGTGACCGTCCCGGTGTCGGCGACCGCGCGGACGATGCGCAGCGTGAGCAGATCGAGGTCGTCGGTCATCCCGGAACCATAACCCGCGGTTATGGCTCCGGTCACCAGCCTGGTCTTGTCGATCGGGCGACCCGCGCCCACGCTGGGTGGATGGACCTCACGAGCCCGAGCCTGACCGTCGCCGAGGTCGCCGCCCGCTTCGCGCCCGCCACCGGCTACCTGGCCGCGTGCACGATGGGCCTGCCCCTGGCCGAGACCCTTTCCGCGCAGCGCGACGACCTCGACCGGTGGGCCACCGGGTCCCGGTCGCCGGTCGACTACGGCGACGTGGTCGAGCAGGCGCGGGCGTCGTACGCGAGGCTCGTCGGCGTGCCCGCGTCACGCGTCGCGGTCGGGTCGCAGACGTCGGCGATGATGGCCGTGGTCGCCGCCGCCGCACCCGACGGGGCCGAGGTCGTCTGCGTCGACGGCGACTTCAGCTCGGTCGTGTTCCCGTTCCTGCAGCAGGCGCACCGCGGCGTGACGGTGCGCAGCGTGCCGGTGGACGAGCTCGCCGGGGCGCTCGGCCCCTCGACGTGGTGCGTGGCCTGGTCCGCGGTGCAGTCGGCCACCGGGGTCGTGGCCGACGACGCCGGCGTGCGCGCGGCCGCGGCGGCGCACGGGGCGTTGACCGTCTGCGACGTGACGCAGGCGGCCGGTGTCCTGCCGGTCGACGCCTCCCTCTGGGACGTCTCGGTCGGGCACGCCTACAAGTGGCTCTGCTGCCCCCGGGGCGCGGCCTTCATGACCCTCTCCGACCGTGCCCTGGCCGAGCTGCGTCCGGTCCAGGCCGGCTGGTACGCGGGGCGGTCCGTCTGGGCGTCGTGCTACGGGCCCGCGATGGACCTCGCCGGCGACGCCCGCGCCTTCGATGTGTCGCCCGCGTGGCCCGTGTGGCCCGGCGCGGCCGCGGCGCTCGACACCTTCTCCCGACTCGACCCCGCCGACACCTGGGCCCACGCCTCCGGCCTCGGCGACGAGCTCTGTCGTCGGCTCGACCTGCCGCCGCAGGGGCAGGCCGTCGTGACGTGGGCCGACGCCGACGGCGCCGCCGCCGCGGCGATGAGCCGTGCCGGCCTGACCGTGTCGGCGCGGGCCGGTCGCGTGCGCGTGGCGTTCCACCTCTGGAACACGAGCGAGGACGTGGAGGCGGTGGCCGCCTCCGCGGGTCGCTGACCCCGAGAGCACGGCCGGGGCGGCGGGCCGCGGCGGCGCGGCTAGAGTTGCCGGGTACCTCGACCGCCGGGCCCCGGGCCCGGACCGACTCCCAGGAGCACACCACGTGGCAGCACCCAACCGTCTCGATTCCGTCATCGCCCTGGCCAAGCGCCGAGGGTTCGTCTTCCAGTCGGGCGAGATCTACGGCGGGTCCCGGTCGGCCTGGGACTACGGTCCCCTCGGCGTCGCGCTGAAGGAGAACATCAAGCGCCAGTGGTGGCAGACCATGGTGCAGGGCCGGGACGACGTCGTGGGCCTCGACTCCGCCGTCATCCTGCCCCGCCAGGTGTGGGAGGCGTCCGGGCACGTCGAGGTGTTCAGCGACCCGCTCGTCGAGTCGCTGCACACGCACAAGCGCTACCGTGCCGACCACCTGCTCGAGGCGTACGAGGCCAAGCACGGCCACCCGCCGGAGAACGGCCTCGCCGACGTGCGCGATCCCGAGACCGGCCAGCCGGGCTCGTGGACCGAGCCGCAGAACTTCTCGGGCCTGCTCAAGACGTTCCTGGGCCCCGTCGACAACGAACAGGGCATGGCGTACCTGCGGCCCGAGACGGCGCAGGGCATCTTCACGAACTTCGACAACATCCTGCAGTCGTCACGCATCAAGCCCCCGTTCGGCATCGGCCAGATCGGCAAGAGCTTCCGCAACGAGATCACGCCCGGCAACTTCATCTTCCGCACCCGCGAGTTCGAGCAGATGGAGATGGAGTTCTTCGTCGAGCCCGGCACCGACGAAGAGTGGCACCAGTACTGGATCGACGCGCGCCTGCAGTGGTACGTCGACCTCGGCATCGACCCCGAGAACCTGCGCCTCTACGAGCACGCGGCCGAGAAGCTGTCGCACTACTCCAAGCGCACCGTCGACATCGAGTACCGCTTCCGGTTCGCGGGCGGCGAGTTCGGCGAGCTCGAGGGCATCGCGAACCGCACCGACTACGACCTCAAGACCCACGCGGCCGCGTCCGGCAAGGACCTCTCGTACTTCGACCAGGCCAAGAACGAGCGCTGGACGCCCTACGTGATCGAGCCCGCCGCGGGCCTCACCCGGTCGCTCATGGCGTTCCTCGTCGACGCCTACACGGAGGACGAGGCGCCCAACGCCAAGGGCGGGGTCGACAAGCGGACCGTGCTCAAGCTCGACCGCCGACTCGCTCCCATCAAGGTCGCCGTGCTCCCGCTGAGCCGCAACGAGCAGCTGTCGCCGCTCGCCCGCGGCCTGGCCGCCGATCTGCGCAAGTACTGGAACATCGACTTCGACGACGCCGGCGCCATCGGCCGCCGGTACCGCCGACAGGACGAGATCGGCACGCCGTTCTGCGTCACCGTCGACTTCGACTCGCTCGAGGACGACGCCGTGACCGTGCGCGAGCGCGACACCATGGCGCAGGAGCGCATGCCGCTCTCCGCGCTGCGCGGCTACCTCGCCGAGCAGCTGCTCGGGGCGTAGACGTTCAGGGGCCGGTGCCGAGCACCGGCGTCTGCCGCAGGGCCCGGTGCCGAGCACCGGGCCCTGCTGCTGTCTTCGCTCGAGCTCGTGCGCGTGCGCGTGCGCGAGCGCGTGCGCCGCTCGCCGCGTCCTGCGCCTCTCGTCGCCTCCCGCGCTTGCTCGGCGGCGCCTCCCGTCGTCGGCAACTCCTGACGGGTGTGCCGACCGTTCCGCGGCGGGCTGGTGGGCGCCTCCTCGGGGCTGCGTCGTGCAGGAGTTGCCGACGCCCGGGCGGCGCGTGCCCGGCCGCGCGTCCCGACGCGTGCCCGGCGGCGCGTCCCGGCGCGTGCTCGGCCGCGCGTCCTGACGTCTGCCCGGCGGCGCGTCAGGGCGTCGGCAACTCCTCACGGGTGCCCGACGCGGGGGAGGGGACGCCGTCGTCGACCCGCGGCGGTGGCACCCGTCAGGAGTTGCCGACCGGAGGGAGCGGGCGGGACCGGGAGGCGGACGCAGCCGACGACGCACGTCGCCGACGCGCCCCCGGGGCGGCGGGGCGCGGCGGATGCCTCCTCCCCAGGCGCCCCGCCGCCTCGGGCCCTCCCCAGCGGGTGGCCAGGTCGCGGCACGCCCGCGGCCGGTCGGCCACGCTCGGGGCATGACGACGATCGGCGACCTGGTGTCAGGGGCAGGCGGGCTGCTGCACAAGCGGGACCTCGTGGCCCTCGGCGCGACCGACCGGCACCTGACCGTCGCAGTCCGTGCGGGCCGGGTGCGGCGTCCGCGCCGGGGCTGGTACTCGACGTGGCCGCCGGACGACCCCCGCTTCGTTGCCGTCGCCGTCGGCGGGCGGCTGACCGGGGCGTCGGCCCTGCACCGGCTCGGGGCGTGGTCGTGGTCGCGGTGGCCTCCGCCGGTGGTCGTCTCGGTGCCGCGCACGGCGTCGAGGCTGCGTCGTCGGCTCGGGGTCCGCGTCGTGTGGGACGGGCCCGACGTGGCCGAGCGCGGGGGAGCGGCCACGGTGGACCCGCGGGACGCCCTCGCCCGCGCGGTCGTCGAGGCCGGTGATCTCGAGGAGGCGGTCGTCCTCGCCGACTGGGCCCGCTCCGAGGGGCTCATCACCGAGGACGACGACCGTGCCGTGCTCGGCCGGCACCGTGCCGACGCCGCCTGGCTGGCCGACTGGAGCGACCCCGGAGCCCAGAGCATCCTCGAGAGCGCGGCGGGCACCCGCCTGCGCCTGGCTGGGCACGTCGTCGTGCGCCAGGTCGTCGTCGGCCCGCGCGGGGAGGCCGTCGACCACGTCGTCGACGGCATGGCGTCGCTGGAGACCGACGGCCGGGAGCACCACGCCGACCACTTCGAGCGCGACCGCCGCAAGGACCTGCTCACGATCGCCTGCGGGTACGTCCCGTGCCGCGTCAGCTACCGGCAGGTCCGCGACCGGTGGCGCGACGTCGAGGAGGCGGTCGTCGCGCTCGTGGAGCTGGCCGGCGGTCCGCGCGCGGCTCGCTCGCCGGCGTCGCCCCTGCCCCGGGTGCTCGGGCCGCGGGGCAGGCGGCGATGGCGGCTCGGCGGCCCGCCGGGAATGCCGCCGGGGGCGCGGGACTTGGCCCTGTCGTGACCGACCCGACCACCGCCTCCGCCCCGTCCGCCGCCCCGATCAAGATCGACGTGTGGAGCGACATCGCCTGCCCGTGGTGCTACATCGGCAAGCGCAAGTTCGAGGACGCCGCGTCGCGCTTCGACGGCGAGGTCGAGGTCGAGTACCACTCGTTCGAGCTGTCGCCCGACACCCCGGTCGACTTCGAGGGCGACGAGGTCGACTTCCTGTCGAGGCACAAGGGCATGCCCGCCGACCAGGTGCGGGGCATGCTCGACCAGGTCACCGGCATCGCCGCCGAGGTGGGGCTCGCCTACGACTTCGGCTCGCTGCACCACACGAACACGGTGCTGGCGCACCAGCTGCTGCACTTCGCCAAGGCCCGCGGCCTGCAGCTCGAGATGACCGAGCGCCTGCTCGCCGCCTACTTCGTCGAGGGGCGGCACGTCGGCCGGGTCGCGGACCTGGCCGAGCTGGCCGCGGAGGTCGGGCTCGACCACGACGAGGTCGTCGAGGCGCTCGAGAGCGACCGCTACCTCTCCGACGTCCGGGCCGACCAGCAGCAGGCGCAGGCCTTCGGCATCACCGGCGTGCCCTTCTTCGTGCTCGAGGGCAAGTACGGCATCTCGGGCGCCCAGGCGCCGGAGGCGTTCCTGGCCGCGCTCGAGCAGGTGCGCTCCGAGCTCGCCGCGTCCGCCGCTCCGGCAGGGGGAGACCGGTGAGCGGCTTCTCGATGCTGGGCGATGCGGACGCGCTCGCCTGCGAGGGCGACTCCTGCCTGCTGCCCGGCCTCGCCGACCCGGCGGGGGCCCAGCTCGCCGAGGCGCCCGACCCCGAGGAGGCGCGGGCGCGGCAGGCGCCGGCAGCCCAGGAGGCGCGGGTCAGTCGCTGATGTCCGCCACGGTCGCGTCGTACGCGGCCACGAGGTCGTCGGCCTCGACGAAGGCGCTCAGCCCGTGCCCGCCCGCGCCCATCGCGACGCGGCGGCCGACGATGCGCTCGTCGACCACGACGGGCCAGGCCGTCGTGCTGCCGACGGGCGTGATCGTGCCCCGTTCGTACCCCGTGGCCTCGAGCGCGACGTCGGCGCTGGGCAGGGACAACTTGTTGACGCCGACGACGGCGCGCAGCTTCTTCCAGGAGATCTGCCGGTCGCCCGGCACGAGCGCGAAGAGGAACGAGCCGTCGTGCCGCTTCACGACGAGGCTCTTGACCACGGACGACGCCTCGACGCCGAGCAGCGCGGCCGCCGCCTCGAGGCTGTCCGCCGCGGGGCGTCCGACGACCTCGACGGCGAGCCCGCGCGCGGAGGCGTCGGCGAGGAGGCGCGCGGTGCCTCGTCCCTGCACCTCGCCCTCGTCCGCGGAGTCGTCCACAGGCGGGCCGGCAGGGTCTGACGAGGGCGCGTCGCTCATGGGAGAATCGTACCGATGACCACCACCACACTGCCCTCCCGCGGCCTCTCGATCGGCCCGATCGACGTCGCGTCGCCCGTCGTGCTCGCGCCCATGGCCGGCATCACGAACACGGCGTACCGGCGGCTGTGCCGAGAGCACGGCGCCGGGCTCTACGTCAGCGAGATGATCACCAGCCGCGCCCTCGTCGAGCGCACTCCCGAGTCGATGCGCCTCATCACGCACCACGAGAGCGAGACCCCGCGCAGCATCCAGCTCTACGGCGTCGAGCCGAACACGGTGGCCGAGGCGGTCACCATGCTCGTGGCCGAGGACCGCGCCGACCACATCGACCTGAACTTCGGCTGCCCCGTGGCGAAGGTCACGCGCCGCGGCGGGGGCGCCGCCCTGCCCTGGAAGATAGGGCTGTTCCGCGAGATCGTGGAGCGCGCCGTCGCGGCTGCCGGCGACGTCCCGCTGACCGTCAAGATGCGCAAGGGCATCGACGACGACCACCTCACGTACCTCGAGGCCGGCCGGGCGGCCGAGGGGGCAGGCGTCGCGAGCGTCGCCCTGCACGCCCGCACCGCCTCCGAGTACTACTCGGGCCAGGCCGACTGGTCGGCCATCGAGAAGCTGAAGCAGACCGTCACGAGCGTTCCCGTGCTCGGCAACGGCGACATCTGGTCGGCCGCCGACGCGCTGCGCATGGTCGACGAGACTGGCTGCGACGGGGTCGTCGTGGGTCGCGGCTGCCTCGGGCGGCCGTGGCTGTTCGGCGACCTGGCGGCCGCGTTCCGCGGCGAGGAGCAGAAGGCCGAGCCCGCGCTGGGCGAGGTGGCCGCGGCGTTCCGCCGCCACGCCGAGCTCCTGGTCGAGTTCTACGACGGCGACGAGCCGCACGCCTGCCGGGACATCCGCAAGCACGTCGCGTGGTACTTCAAGGGCTACCCCGTGGGCGGCGACACCCGGGCCGCGCTGGCCGCGGTCGAGTCGCTGCAGCAGATGGACGACCTCCTCGCCACCCTCGACGCCGAGCAGCCCTATCCCGGCGACGCGGCCGAGGGCCCGCGCGGCCGCGCCGGCAGCCCCAAGCGCCCGTCGCTGCCCGACCGCTGGCTCGAGAGCCGCGAGCTCGACGAGGCGTTCCGCGGCGAGCTCGTCGCGGCCGAGCTGCACCACAGCGGCGGCTGAGCGGTGCCCGTCCCGCCCTCCGTGCGCCGCACCTCCCCGATCTCGTCCGTCCCCGCCATCCCGAGAGGCCCCCGGTGACCACTGCCTCCCTGCAGGGCGTCGGCGTCGACTACGCCCCCGCCGACTCCGAGCGCTGGCTGCCCGAGCAGCACTCGAACCGGCGCAGCGACTTCGCCCGCGACCGGGCGCGGCTGCTGCACTCCAGCGCGCTGCGGCGCCTCGCCGCGAAGACGCAGGTGCTGAGCCCCACCGCCGGGCTCGACTTCGCCCGCAACCGGCTCACGCACTCGCTCGAGGTCGCGCAGGTGGGCCGCGAGCTGGCCACGAGCCTCGGCCTCGACCCCGACGTCGTCGACACCGCCTGCCTGGCCCACGACCTGGGCCACCCGCCCTTCGGGCACAACGGCGAACGGGCGCTGAACGAGTGGGCCGCCGGCATCGGCGGCTTCGAGGGCAACGCGCAGACCCTGCGCCTGCTCACCCGCATCGAGCCGAAGGTGATCGACGCCACCGGTCGCAGCTTCGGGCTGAACCTGACCCGGGCGAGCCTCGACGCCAGCTGCAAGTACCCCTGGCCGGCCGCGCAGGGCGTGCCCGACCCGGGCGGGCGCATGAAGTTCGGCTTCTACGACGACGACACGGCCGCCTTCGAGTGGCTGCGTGCCGGCGCTCCCCGCCGACGGCGCTGCATCGAGGCGCAGGTGATGGACCTCAGCGACGACATCGCGTACTCGGTCCACGACTTCGAGGACGCGGTCGTCAACGGCTACGTCGACGTCTCGAGCCTCGGATCGCTCGACGGCCACGAGGCCCTCGTCACCGCGATGCACGCGTGGGTCGGGGGCGAGCTGAGCCGCGACGAGCTGGTCGAGGCCTTCGAGCGCCTGCGTCGGCAGCCGTTCTGGCTGCGGTCGTACGACGGCGGCCGGCTCGACCAGGCGCGCCTGAAGAACCTGACGAGCCAGCTCATCGGCCGCTTCGCGGGCTCCGCCACGCAGTCCACGCGCGAGTCGTACGCCGAGCAGTCGCTCATCCGCTTCAGCGCCAGCATGGTCATCTCGCCCGACGTCATCGGCGAGATCGCCGTGCTCAAGGGCATCACGGCGGCCTTCGTGATGACCCAGGGGCACCGTCAGCCCATCTACGAGCGACAGCGCGAGGTGCTCACCACGCTCGCCGACGCCCTGTGGCAGGCCGGCGACTCCGAGCTCGACCCCGGCTTCGCCGCCGACTGGGCCGTCGCCGACGACGACGCCGGCCGGAGGCGCGTGGTCGTCGACCAGGTCGCGTCCCTGACCGACCAGAGCGCCGTGGCCTGGCACGACCGCCTCGTCGGCGCCCGATGACGACGTCCACGTCCACGTCCACGTCCACGTTCGCGTCCGCGTCTGCGTCCGCCCCGGCGTCCGCGTCCCCGGCACTCCGCCGGAGCCGGGGCTGGCGCCCGAGCCGGAGCCGGCGCCTGAGCCGCAGCCCGCGTCCAGCCCGTTCGCTCGGTCGGGGCGCCCTGTCGGGGGCCCGACCTAGGATCGTGCCGTGCCCGGCCTGATCAGACGCGACGACATCGACGAGGTGCGGTCGCGCACGAACATCGCCGACGTCGTCGGCGACCACGTGACGCTCAAGGGCGCCGGCGTCGGCTCGCTGAAGGGCCTCTGCCCGTTCCACGACGAGCGCAGCCCCAGCTTCCACGTGCGGCCCCAGGTCGGCCGGTACCACTGCTTCGGCTGTGGCGAGGACGGCGACGTCTACAGCTTCGTCATGAAGACCGACCACACGACCTTCCAGGAGGCGGTGGAACGGCTTGCGGGCCGCATCGGCTTCACCCTCCGCTACGAGGACGGCGGGCAGGCGAGCGACCACGGCGGCCGGGCCCGGCTCATCGCAGCGAACGAGGCGGCCCGAGAGTTCTTCGTCGAGCACCTCACGGCGGCCGACGCCGAGCCCGCGCGACGGTTCCTCGGCGAGCGGGGCTTCGACCCCGCCGCGGCGCAGCGCTTCGGCGTGGGCTTCGCGCCCAAGTCGTTCGACGCCCTGCGCTCGCACCTCAAGACCGCCGGGTTCACCGACGACGAGCTGGTGACGGCGGGGCTGCTCAGCCAGGGCGACCGCAGCCCCTACGACCGGTTCCGCGGCCGGCTCGTCTGGCCCATCCGCGACGTGACGGGCTCCACCATCGGCTTCGGCGCGCGACGACTGCTCGACGACGACAAGGGGCCGAAGTACCTCAACACCCCCGAGACGCCGATCTACCACAAGTCGCAGGTGCTCTACGGCCTCGACCTCGCCCGGCGGGACATCGCCAAGGGCAAGCAGGTCGTCATCGTCGAGGGCTACACCGACGTCATGGCGTGCCACCTCGCAGGGGTGACGACGGCGGTCGCGACCTGCGGCACGTCGTTCGGGGTCGACCACATCAAGCTGCTGCGGCCCATGCTGGGCGACGTCGGGGGAGCCGACACGTCCACCGGCGGCGAGGTCGTCTTCACCTTCGACCCGGACGAGGCCGGGCAGCGGGCGGCGTCGCGGGCCTTCGCCGAGGAGGGCCGCTTCTCGGCGCAGACCTTCGTCGCCGTCGCGCCCGACGGCCTCGACCCGTGCGACCTGCGGCTCAACCGCGGCGACGACGCGGTGCGGCGCCTGGTCGACACGAAGCGCCCCATGTTCGAGTTCATGATCAAGCGGGTGCTCGACGCCTACGACCTCGAGACCGTGGAGGGGCGGGTCGGCGCCCTGCGCGCGGCGGCACCCGTCGTGGCGGGCATCCGCGACCGCTCGACGACCCAGGGCTACGTGCGCAGCGTCGCGGGCTGGCTGGGGCTCGACCCGTCCGAGGTCGCGACCGCCGTCGACGACGCGAGGCGCGCCTCCTCGGCCGTGGCGGCGGCGCCGCGGGCCCTGCCGGCCAACGCGTCCGAGGGCCGCCAGTCGATCACGAGCCTGCCCCCGCTGCCGGAGGAGCCGGCCGGGCCGAGCCTGATGACGCTGCCGGCCGACCTCACGACGCGAACCGAGCGGGACGCCGTCATGGCGATGCTGCAGCACCCCGACGCGGTCGGCTTCGACCTGCTGCGCCGGGCCGTGCAGGCCCGCCTCGAGACGTCGTCGCTCGCCGTCGTCCGCGACGCCATCGGGGCGAGCCTCGACCGGTTCGGCGACGCCGCGTGGCTCGACGTCGTGCTCGGCCAGACCCCGTCGCCGTTCGACGGGCTCGCGAAGGAGCTCGCGGTCGCCCCGATCCCCGAGCGCCCCGACCGCGACATCACGACCTACTGCCGCGGCATCGTCGTGTCGATCGTCGAGCGCGACCTCATCCGGGAGAAGAACGAGGTCATGGGCCGGTCGTTCCGCACGGACGTCAAGACCGATCCCGACACGTGGCGCGAGATCCAGGTGCGACTGGCCGAGCTCGAGGCCGAGCGGCGGGCCCTGACGGCCGAGTGACCGGGCGGGCCCCGGCGGGCCGGGACGGTCGACGACCAGGTGGCAAACTTCGTTGCGACTTTGTAAACGATGCCGTCTCAGCTGCGACTGAGCGGCGTCTGTGTGTTACCAATAGCTACCCCCGTGCACTGTCGCACCCACAGCTGCGGCCTCGGGGTCCCTGCACACAGAGAAAGAGGCAACCGGAATGACATCCGACTCCAGGCTCAACCGACGCGTCCTCGCCGTCATGGGGGGAGCAGCCGCGACGGCTCTCGTCCTGGCCGGCTGCGCGTCCGGCGGCGACGCGGCCGACGACGCGCTCAACGGCATCAGCGTCGGCACCACCGACGTCATCACCTCGCTCGACCCCGCCGGGTCGTACGACAACGGCTCGTTCGCGGTGCAGAACCAGGTCTTCGGGTTCCTCATGAACTCGCCCTACGGCAGCCCGGACGTCGAGCCCGACCTCGCCGAGTCGGCCGAGTTCACCGACCCGACCACGTACACGGTCACGCTGAAGGACGGGCTGACGTTCGCGAACGGCAACGCGCTCACCTCGAGCGACGTCAAGTTCACCTTCGACCGCCAGCTGGCGATCGCCGACGACAACGGCCCCTCGTCGCTGCTCGGCAACCTGGCCAGCACCGAGGCCCCCGACGACAAGACGGTCGTCTTCACGCTCAAGGGCGCCGACCAGACCTGGCCGCAGATCCTCTCGAGCCCGGCCGGCCCCATCGTCGACGAGGACGTCTTCTCGGCGACGAGCCTGACCTCGCCCGACGACATCGTCTCGGGCAACGCCTTCTCGGGCCAGTACACGATCACCGACTACTCCGAGAACGAGTCGATCCAGTACGCGGCCAACGACGCGTACGACGGCGTGCTCGGCGCGGCGAAGACCGACTCGGTCACCGCCACGTACTACACGGAGGAGACCGACCTCAAGCTCGCCGTGCAGGAGGGCGACGTCGACGTCGCGAACCGCAGCCTGAGCCCCACCGACCTCGCCGACCTGGCGAAGGACGACTCGCTGACGGTGCACAACGGCCCCGGCGGCGAGACCCGCTACATGGTGTTCAACTTCGACACGATGCCCCACGGCGCGACCCAGCCCGACGCCGACGCGGCCAAGGCCCTCGCCGTGCGCCAGGCCGTGGCCGGCGTCGTCGACCGTGAGGCCCTCGCCAAGGAGGTCTACAACGACACCTACACGCCCCTCTACTCGGTCGTGCCCGACGGCCTGACCGGTGCGACCAAGCCGCTCGAGTCGCTCTACGGCGACGGCGAGGGCGGCCCGGACGTCGACGCGGCCACCTCGACCCTGTCGAGCGCCGGCGTCAGCGTGCCCGTGCAGATCGACCTGCAGTACAGCCCCGACCACTACGGCGCGTCGAGCGACGAGGAGTACGCCCTCATCAAGACGCAGCTCGAGGCGTCCGGCCTGTTCACGGTCAACCTGCAGTCGACCCTGTGGGACACCTACTCGACCGAGCGCCGTCAGGACGCCTACCCGGTGTACCAGCTGGGCTGGTTCCCCGACTTCTCGGACGCCGACAACTACCTGTCGCCGTTCTTCGTGAAGGACAACTTCGTCGGCAACCACTACGACTCGGCGGCCGTCCAGGCCCTCCTGTCGCAGGAGATCGCCGAGGACGACGAGACGGCGCGCACCGCGCTGATCGGCCAGATCCAGGACGCCGTCGCGGCCGACCTGCCGACGCTGCCGCTGCTCCAGGGCACGCAGATCGTGGTCTCGGCCAGCGACGTCCAGGGCGTCGACGACACGCTCGACCCGTCGTTCAAGTTCCGCTACGGGGCGCTCAGCCGCTAGTCGGCCCGACCGCCGCCACGCGGCACGACGAGGGGTGCTCCGCCCACGGGCGGGGCACCTCCTCGTGTCCGCTCCTCGCACCACCCAGAAAGGCACATCGACGTGACAGTGCTCACCGGCGACCAGATCGCCCCCGAGCCGCCCGCCCCGGCAGCCCCCCGACGACGACGCTCCGGCGGCGGCGGCGGGCTCGGTCGCTACCTGGTCGTCCGGGCCCTGCTCATCATCCCCACCGTGTTCATCCTCGTCACGTTGGTGTTCTTCCTGATGCGCGTGGTCGGCAACCCGATCACGGCGTCGGTGGGCGACCGCCTCACGGAGGCGCAGCTCGCCGAGCGCCTCGCCGCGGCCGGCTACGACCGCCCGATCATCGTCCAGTACCTCGAGTACCTCGGGCAGATCGTGCGCCTCGACTTCGGCACGACGGCGACCGACAACCGCGAGATCAGCGACATCATCGTCACGTACGGCGCCGCGACGCTCGAGCTCGTCTTCTACGCGCTGATCGTCGCCCTCGTCATCGGCATCCCGCTCGGCATGCTCGCCGCCTACGTGCGCGACCGCTGGCCCGACGCGGTGCTCCGCATCCTCGCGATCTTCGCCTACGCCACCCCCGTGTTCTTCGCGGGCCTGCTGCTCAAGCTGACCTTCTCGGTCTGGCTGGGCTGGCTGCCGCTCAGCGGCCGGGCCGACACCCGCATCGCGATCGCCCTCGGGCGCATCGAGAACCCGACGGGCATCTACATCCTCGACGCGCTCCGGCTCGGCAACTCGACCATCACGCTCGACGTGCTCAGCCACGCCGTGCTGCCGGCCCTGACACTGGGCCTCCTGACGGCGGGCATCTTCCTCCGCCTCGTGCGCACCAACGTCATCGGCACGCTCGGCAGCGAGTACGTCGACGCGGCCCGGTCGCGCGGCGTCTCCGAGCTGCGGCTCGTCCGCAAGCACGCGCTGAAGCCCGCGCTCATCCCGATCATCACGGTGATGGGCCTGCAGATCGCCATGCTGCTCGGCGGCTCGGTGCTGACCGAGACCACCTTCGGCTGGCGCGGCCTCGGCTTCCAGCTGCAGCAGTACCTGTCGGCGCGCGACTTCGTCGCCGTGCAGGGCATCGTCGCCGTGCTCGCCGTCATCGTCGCCGTCACGAACTTCCTGGTCGACGTCATCGCGGCCCTCATCGACCCGAGAGTGAGGTACTGACCGTGTCGACCACCACCTCCGGCGTCCTGTCCGACCGCCACGAGCCCCTGTGGAAGCGCCTGCCGATCATCGCCCACGTGCGCCGGTCCGTCGGCCTGCAGCGCGGCATGCTCGTCGCCGGCATCGTCATCTGCGTCGCGTTCGTCGTGCTCGCGGTCTTCGCGCCGCTCATCGCCCCGTACGGCTACGGCCAGCTCAGCGACGACGACGGCACCTTCGCCCGCCAGGCCGCGCCGTCGGCCGAGCACCTCTGGGGCACCACGGTCGGCGGCTACGACGTGTTCAGCCGTGTCGTCTGGGGCACCCGCACGGCCATCTCCGTCGTGGTCGTCGCGGTCGTGCTCTCGATCGCGATCGGCGTCGTGCTCGGGCTCGTCTCGGGCTACCTCGGCGGCTGGGTCGACCGCGTGCTCGTCGTCGTCGCCGACGCCGTCTACGCGTTCCCGTCGCTGCTGCTCGCGATCGTCGTCTCGATCGTGATCAGCGGCGGGCAGTCGAGCCTCTGGGGCGGAATCCTCTCGGCCGGCATCTCGATCACGGTCGTGTTCGTGCCGCAGTACTTCCGGGTGGTGCGCGCGGAGGCCGTGCGGCTGAAGTCCGAGGCGTTCGTCGAGTCCGCCAAGGTCGTCGGCAGCAGCACGCCCCGCATCATGTTCAAGCACGTGCTCCGCAACGCGACGCGCAGCCTGCCCCTCATCCTCACCCTGAACGCCTCCGAGGCGATCCTGACGCTGGCGGCCCTCGGGTTCCTCGGCTTCGGCATCGGCCCGACGTCGGCCGCCGAGTGGGGCTACGACCTGAACCGGGCGCTCAGCGACACGGCGAGCGGCATCTGGTGGACGGGAGTGTTCCCCGGCGCGGCCATCGTGCTCATGGTGCTCGGCATCACCCTCGTCGGCGAGAGCCTGAACGACCTGGCCGACCCGCGCCTCCGCACGCGTCGACGTGCCGGACGCAGCAAGGCCGGCCGTCGCGGCGCCGGCAGCACGACGACCACGACGGCGACAACCCCCGTCGACCCGCAGGAGGCGACAGCATGACCGCAGGACCCATGGACCAGGGCGCGTCCCCCGTCCGCCACGCGGCGCACGACGTGCCGCGCGACGAGCGCGACGTGGCCGTCGGCATCACCGACCTGCGCGTGACCTTCGCGACCGACGGCGGCGACGTCCCGGCCGTCCGCGGCGTCACGCTCGACGTCCGGGCGGGCGAGGTCCTCGCCATCGTCGGCGAGTCCGGCAGCGGCAAGTCCGTCACGGCGAAGACGATCCTGCGCCTCCTGCCCGAGACGGCCGTCGCCACGGGCGCGGTCGTGCTCTCGGGCCAGAACGTGCTCGAGATCGGCCGCGGGGCCGTCCGCGAGCTGCGCGGCACCGAGGTCGCCATGGTGTTCCAGGAGCCCTCGACCGCCCTCAACCCCGTCTACACGGTGGGCTGGCAGATCGCGGAGGGCATCCGGGCGCACGGCAAGATCGGACGCAAGGAGGCGCGGGCCAGGGCCGTCGACATCCTGCGGAAGGTGGGCATCCCCGATCCCGAGACCCGCGTCGACTACTACCCGCACCAGTTCTCGGGCGGGCAGAAGCAGCGCGTCGTCATCGCCATGGCGCTCGTGCTCAACCCGTCGGTGATCGTGGCCGACGAGCCGACCACCGCCCTCGACGTCACCGTCCAGGCCGAGATCCTCGACCTGCTGCGTCGCTGCCGGGACGAGTTCGGCACGGCCATCGTGCTCATCACGCACAACATGGGCGTCGTGGCCGACCTCGCCGACCGGGTGGCCGTCATGTACCAGGGCGAGGTCGTCGAGCAGGCGCCCTCCGCGGCGCTCTTCGCGGCGCCCCAGGACGACTACACGAAGCGGCTGCTCGGCAGCGTGCCCGTGCTCGAGCCGCGGGGTGCCCAGGTCCAGGCCGTCGAGGCCGACCGCGACGTCGTCGTCCGGGCCTCGGGGCTCGAGATCGAGTACCCCGGCCGTCTCGGCCGCGGCGGGTTCCGCGCCGTCAAGGGCGTCGACTTCTCGATCGCCAAGGGCGAGGTGCTCGGCCTCGTCGGCGAGAGCGGGTCGGGCAAGACCACCATCGGCCGCGCGATCGCGGGCCTGACGAGGGTCACGGGCGGCTCGCTCGAGGTGCTCGGCGTCGAGATGAACGGCGTGCACGAGCGGGACTTCAAGCCGCTGCGCGCCGACATCGGCTTCGTGTTCCAGGACCCGGCGTCGAGCTTCAACCCGCTGCTCACGATCGCCGAGTGCGTCGCGGAGCCCCTGATCGTGCACGGTCGGGCCGGGGACGCCCGCGCCGCTCGCGGACGGGTCGACGAGCTGATGGAGGCCGTCCAGCTGCCGAAGGCGTTCGGCGACCGCTATCCCCACGAGCTCAGCGGCGGTCAGCGTCAGCGTGCGAGCCTGGCTCGTTCGCTGGCCCTCGAGCCGACCCTGCTCATCGCCGACGAGCCGACGAGCGCGCTCGACGTCTCGGTGCAGGCGCGGGTGCTCGAGCTGTTCCGCGAGCTGCAGACCGACCTCGGCTTCGCGGCGCTGTTCATCAGCCACGACCTCGCCGTCGTGAACATGCTGGCCGACCGCATCGGCGTGCTGTACCACGGCGACCTCGTCGAGAACGGCCCGAACGACCAGGTGCTCGGCGCGCCGGAGCACCCGTACACGCAGCGGCTGCTCGCGTCGCTGCCCGTGCCCGACCCGGCCGAGCAGGCGGCCCGTCGCCGTCGTCTGGCCGAGCTCGACGCGCGCGCCGCGGCGGGCGAGGTAGCGTGACCGGGTGAGCCCCGACCTCGATCTCGACCGCCCCGTCGTCACCGACGACCTGTCGCTGACCTATCCGGCACGAGCCGGCCACCCGGCGCTGCGGGCCGTCGACGGGGTCACCCTCGACGTCCGGGCCGGCGAGATCATCGCCGTGCTGGGCGAGAGCGGCTCGGGCAAGTCCACGCTGGCGCTGGCCCTGGCCGGGCTCGTCGGCAAGGGCCGTCCGCCCGAGGGGCGCCCGCAGATCAGCGGGGGAGCGGCCCGGGTCTTCGGGCTCGACCTCACGCGCGCCTCGGCCCGCGGGCGCGGCCGGCTGTCGTCCGTGGTGGGGTACCTCGCCCAGGACGACGGCGAGTCCCTCAGCCCCGACCTCACCGTGGGCGAGGCCATCGCCGAGCCCATCTACCTGCGCGACCGGCACTTCGACCGTCGCGAGGCGGGGCGTCTCGTCACCGCCCTGGTCGACGCGGTCCACCTGCCGCTCGGCACGATGCTCAAGCAGACCTGGGAGCTCAGCTCGGGGCAGCGGCAGCGGGTGGCCCTGGCGCGGTCCCTCGTGCTGGAGCCGCGCCTCCTCGTGGCCGACGAGCCGGCGCGCGGCGTCGACGTCCTCGTGCGGCAGGCGGTGCTCGACGTCATCAAGAACCTGCACGCCGACCGCCAGTTCTCGGCCCTGGTCGTCACGTCGAGCGTCTCCGAGGCGCGGGCCATCACCGACCGGGTCGCCGTCATGCGCGGCGGGCGCCTCGTCGGCCTGGGCCAGATCGACCAGGTGCTCCGCGACGGCGTCGACCCCTACGTCAAGGTGCTGTCGACGACCACGCCCATCGACATCATCCGGCCGGAGGAGCGCCGGCCGTGACCGCAGGAGGCGCGCGAGGCCACCGGGGATCGGCGACGGAGGCCGTCGACCTGCCCCCGGAGCGCCGCCCCCGCCCGGGCGCCGTCAGCCTGGGCCCGCGCAGCTCGGCCGTGTTCGCCGAGGCCGTCGAGCAGGCCGGCGGGCGGCTCGTGCCGCTCGGCGACGAGACGCGGGGGCTCATCTGGCTGTCGTACCGCGACGTGGCCGGCCTGGAGGCCGCCCTCGAGGCGCACCCCGGCATCGAGTGGGTGCAGCTGCCCTGGGCCGGCGTCGACGCGTTCGCGGGCGTCCTCGACCGGCACCGGGGTCGCGATCTCCCGCTCTGGACGAGCGCGAAGGGCGCGTACGCCGAGCCCGTCGCCGAGCACGCGCTCGTGCTGCTGCTGTCGCTGCTGCGCGTGCTGCCGTCACGGGTGCTCGCGACCTCGTGGCAGACCGAGCAGCGCGGCATCTCGCTGTACGGGCGACACGTTGTCGTCGTGGGCGCCGGGGGCATCGCCCGCGAGCTCGTCCGGCTGCTGGCACCCTTCGACGTGCGCGTGACCGTCGTGCGCCGCACCGACGAGCCCGTGCCGGGCGTCGACCGCACCGTCACCGTCGACAGGCTCGACGAGGTGCTCCCCGACGCCGACGTCGTCGTGGTCGCCGCGGCCGCGACGCCGGGCACGGCACGTCTGCTCGACGCGCGGCGTCTCGCGCTCCTGCCGAGGCGTGCGGTCGTCGTCAACGTCGCCCGGGGCAGCCTCGTCGACACCGACGCGCTCGTGGACGCCGTCCGCGAAGAGCGGCTCTGGGGGGTCGGCCTCGACGTCACCGACCCGGAGCCGCTGCCCGACGGGCACCCCCTCTGGCGGGACCCGCGGGTCGTCGTCACGCCGCACCAGGCGGACACGCCCGAGATGACGGCCCCCCTGCTCGCGGAGCGCATCCGGCACAACGTGCGCGCCCTCGCGGGCGACGGCCACTTCGTCGGCGTCGTCGACCCCGCCGCCGGGTACTGACCGGCTGCACCGTCACACGTGCTCACGGCGCGCGACGCGCCCGGCGGGCACCTCGTGTTCGGGGAGGGCCGTGACATGCGCTAGAGTTGTGTCCGCTGTCAGGGACTCCGGTCCCGGGCAGTTGCCATTCCTCGATAGCTCAATTGGCAGAGCAGCCGGCTGTTAACCGGCAGGTTGTTGGTTCGAGTCCAACTCGGGGAGCGAAGGCCCAGCGGCTCCACCCGCTGGGCCTTTTCTCTGTCCGTCGGTCGATCGGCCGGCCGGCCGGCCCCGCCCGCGTCAGTCGTCGAGGTGGTCGACCCCCGGCAGCCAGGTCTTGCCGGCGACGCCCCAGCCCGAGCGCTTGACGCTCTTCGCGGCCGCCTTGTACAGCGGGTGCTCGAGTCGGTCGGCGTAGAGGACGCCGTCGAGGTGGTCGTACTCGTGCTGGAAGATCCGCGCCAGCCAGCCGTGGGCCTCGATCTCGTAGTCGACGCCGTCGAGGTCGGTCGCCTGGAGCAGGGCGTGCTCGGCCCGGCGCAGGGGGAATCGTTCACCCGGGATCGAGAGGCAGCCCTCCGACTCGTCGTCCTCGTCGAGGGGCTCGGTGCCGAGGGGGCTCTGCCACAGCTGGGGGTTGATCGCCACGCCCCGCCAGGACTCGCCCTCGTCGTCGACCCACGAGTAGACGAAGAGCCGCAGCCCGACGCCGACCTGGGGGGCGGCGAGACCGACGCCCGGGGCGGCGTCCATCGTCTCGAACATGTCGGCGACGAGGGCTCGAAGGTCGTCGTCGACGGCGGTGACCTCGGCGGCGGGGCGGTGGAGGACGGGTTCCCCCGTGATGGTGATGGGTCGTACGGCCATTCGCCCAGACTATCCAGCGGGCTGCCGCTACCGTGTCACCGTGAGCGCTGACCTCGGGGACCTGACCGCCCAGGTGTCGTTGACCCCGTACCAGGCGCTCGGCATCCCCATCGCCCTCGTCGGCGCGGTGTTCCTCTCGATCGGCGCGCAGCTGCAGAGCCGGGGCGTCGAGAAGGTCGAGCGTCGGCTCGGCTCGGCCCACCGGGGCATGAGCGTGCGCCAGGTGCTGGCGCTGGCAGGTCGGCCGTCGTGGGTGGCCGGCACGCTCCTCCTCGGGCTGGCCGTCGTGTTCCAGCTCACCAGCCTCAACATCGCGCCGCTGCTCGTCGTCCAGCCCCTGGGCGCGGTGGCGCTCGTCGTCACCGCGGTCGTCAACGCCCGGGTGACGGGCCAGCGGCTCAGCGGCAAGGTGAAGCGGGCGATCGCCCTGTGCGTCGGCGGCATCGGCCTCTTCGCCACGGTCGCGGCCTTCGCGGCGACCGAGACCCCCATCAGCACCCGGCAGCTCGTGACCGTGCTGGTGCTCCTCCTCGTCGTGGGGGCGGTGCTCGGGGTGGCCTTCGCGCTGCTGCGCCACCGGCGGAGCGTGCTCTTCTACGTCATCGGCGCCGGCGCGCTCTACGGGTTCGTCGCGACGCTCGCCAAGGTGGTCCTGAACCGCATCACCTCGGGCACGTTCGACTGGCTCGAGGTGGTCTGCATCGTCATGCTCGTCTCGGCGGCGGTGCTCGGCGGCTACTTCGTGCAGAACGCCTACTCGTCCGGGTCGCCCGACCTCGTCATCGCGGGGCTCACCGTCGTCGACCCCATCGTGGCCGTCACGATCGGCATCGTCGTGCTGGGCGAGGCCGCCACGGCCCCGCCCCTGGCGGTCGTGGCGTTCCTCGCCGCCGGGGCCGTCGCCGTGACGGGCGTGTTCCAGCTCGCCAAGCACCAGCCGCAGAAGAAGCGGGTCTCCTGAGCTACGGTGGTCGTCGCGAGGCGCACGGACCCCGCTGTCCGGTCGGCCCCGCTCCGCACCACCGGCCCCCGCGGCCCGCCCCTCCCTCACGACAAGGACAGACCCAGTGACCGACGCCGACGGACCGACGGACCCGAGCGACACCGCAGCCTGGGCGGACGCCCCGCGCCTCACCGTGCTGATCGCGGCCGACACCTTCCCGCCCGACGTCAACGGCGCCGCGAACTTCGCCGAGCGGCTCGCCGTCGGCATGGCCGCCCGCGGCCACGACGTGCACGTGCTGGCGCCCGCGGCGAGCCGCAAGCACGGCACGTTCCTCGAGCAGCACGCGGGCGTGACGCTGACGGTGCACCGTCTCTACTCGACCCGGTGGCCGCTGCACGACTGGCTGCGCTTCGCGACGCCCTGGCGGGCCGAGGCGAACGCGGAGCGGGTGATCCGGCAGATCCGCCCCGACGTCGTGCACATCCAGTCGCACATCGTGATCGGCCGCGCCGTCGTCCGGGTCGCGAACGAGCTCGGCATCCGGGCCGTGGCGACGAACCACTTCATGCCCGAGAACCTGCTCGAGCACACGGGGCTGCCGCACGCGCTGCGCGCCACCGCGGTCAAGATGGCCTGGGCCGACGCCAGCCGCACCTACCACCGGGTCGAGTCGATGACGACGCCGACCGAGTCGGCCGCGAGGTTCCTCGAGAAGGCGATCGACGTCGAGGGGGTGCTCGCGGTCTCCTGCGGCATCCAGGCGTCGAACTACTCGGCCCGGGACGACCGGCCGGCCGGCAACCGCATCGTGTTCGTCGGCCGCGTGACGGCCGAGAAGCAGATCGACGTGCTGCTGCGGGCGATGACCATGATCGACCCGTCGTGGGAGAGCACCCTGACGATCGTCGGCGGCGGCGACCTGATGCGCCAGCTGCAGCAGCTCAGCGTCGACCTGGGCCTCGCCGGCCGCGTCACCTTCGCGGGCTACCTCTCGGACGTCGAGCTGCGCCGCACCCTCACCGACGCGACGGTCTTCGCGATGCCGTCCATCGCCGAGCTGCAGAGCATCGCGAGCCTCGAGGCGATGGCCTCGGGCCTGCCGCTCGTGGCCGCCGACGCCATGGCCCTGCCGCACCTGGTCGACGAGGGGCGCAACGGGTGGCTGTTCCGCCCGGGCGACAGCGCCGACCTCGCCGAGAAGCTCACCCGGGTCTTCGCGGCCGGCGACGACGAGTACCGGGCCATGCGGCGGGTCAGCCTCCGCATGATCGAGGGGCACGACATCGAGCGCACCCTCAACGTCTTCGAGGGCCTGTATCGTGGGCAGCCGGTGGCTCCGACCACCGACGTCGCCTCCTGACCCTGCCTCCGGGCGCCGGTCGGGCGACACGGGGCGGTAGCTCAGCCGGTTAGAGCAGTCGACTCATAATCGATCGGTCACGGGTTCAAGTCCCGTCCGCCCTACGGCCGACCAGGCCTGCCCGGCCGACCCGGCCACCCGGCCGACGCGGTCCGACCCGGGCCGGCCCAGCGGCGCGGTCCCCAGCAGGGGCCGAGCGCCGTCTGGCACGATGTGCGCATGTTCTTCACGCGGAACCCCCGTCCCGGCGGCGACGCCCCTGACGGCGACAGCGCCGCCGGCGGCGGCCGCGACGACGACCGCGACGACCTGCCCGGCATCGTCGGCGCCGAGTCCCGGATGGGCGTCGGCGCGCAGGTCTACGTCCTCGACTCCGACGAGGACCCGACGTCGCCCTGGCCCTGGGGCCCCACCGGCGTGGTGCTCCGCGCGGGCGGCTCGGCCTGGCAGGGCGTCTCGGCGATCGGGGGCTCCGCCCGGACCTGGTGGGTCGAGTTCGACTCGCCGCAGCTCGACCGCGACGGCGACGGCCCGGTCGCGAGCGCGCAGGTGGCCGAGCGGTTCCTGCGGCTCGCGCCGCCGATCGCTCCTCGCTGAACCCGTCCCGCCGATCGCGGCACGGTCGTCCTCAGGACGGGCGGGAATGGATCCGCCCCGCAGGTCGTTCACCCAACTACATGCAGACGCATGAACTAGATCTGAGGTGAGACCATGCAGTTCGGAGTCTTCTCCGTCGGCGACATCACGGCCGACCCGACCACCGGCCGGGTGCCGACCGAGCACGAGCGCATCAAGGCGATGGTGACCATCGCCCAGAAGGTCGAGGAGGTCGGCCTCGACGTCTTCGCGGCCGGCGAGCACCACAACCCGCCCTTCGTGAACTCCAGCCCGACCACCCTGCTCGCGACGATCGCGGCGACGACCGAGCGCATCCAGCTGAGCACGGCCACGACGCTCATCACGACGAACGACCCGGTGAAGATCGCCGAGGACTACGCCATGCTGCAGCACCTCGCCGACGGCCGGGTCGACCTCACGCTCGGCCGGGGCAACACCGGTCCCGTCTACCCGTGGTTCGGCAAGGACATCCGCCAGGGCATCAACCTCGCCATCGAGAACTACGCGCTGCTGCGCCGCCTCTGGGACGAGGACGTCGTCGACTGGAAGGGCCACTTCCGCACGCCCCTCCAGGGCTTCACCGCCACGCCCCGGCCGCTCGACGGCGTCGCGCCGTTCGTCTGGCACGGCTCGATCCGCAGCCCCGAGATCGCCGAGCAGGCCGCGTACTACGGCGACGGCTTCTTCGCCAACCACATCTTCTGGCCTGCGTCGCACACGAAGCAGATGGTCGAGCTCTACCGCAGCCGCTTCGAGCACCACGGCCACGGCCGCGCCGACCAGGCGATCGTCGGGCTGGGCGGCCAGGTGTTCCTCGCGAAGAACTCGCAGGACGCCAAGCGCGCGTTCCGCCCCTACTTCGACGAGGCCCCGGTCTACGGCCACGGGCCGAGCATGGAGGACTTCACGAGCCAGACGCCGCTCACGGTCGGCAGCCCGCAGGAGGTCATCGACCGCACGCTCGGCTTCCGCGACTACGTCGGCGACTACCAGCGCCAGCTGTTCCTCATCGACCACGCCGGCCTGCCCCTGCAGACCGTCCTGGACCAGCTCGACATCCTCGGCGAGGAGGTCGTGCCGGTGCTGCGTCGCGAGTTCGCGTCGCGCCGCGCCGCGGGCGTGCCCGACGCGCCGACGCACGCGTCCCTGGTGGCCGCCGCCTCCTCGTCCGTCACGTCGTCGGTCACGGCCGACGCCGCGTCCGTCCCGAGCCTGTAGGAGGCGCGCCGTGAGCACCAAGACCGTCGTCGTCCTCTCCGCAGGGCTGGGTCAGCCCTCCTCCACCCGACTCCTCGCGGACCGTCTCGCCGAGGCGAGCGCCCGCGCGCTGCTCGAGGGCGGGACGCCCGCCGAGTTCCGCGTCGTCGAGCTGCGCGACCTCGCCCACGACGTCACCGACGCCCTGCTGACCGGCTTCTCGTCCGAGGCCCTGACCGACGTGCTCGAGGCGGTCGGGTCGGCGGACGGCGTCATCGCCGTGACGCCGGTCTTCACCGCCTCCTACAGCGGGCTGTTCAAGTCGTTCTTCGACGTGCTCGACAACACGGCCCTCACGGGCACGCCCGTGCTGGTCGGCGCCACGGCGGGGACGGCTCGGCACTCGCTCGTGCTCGACCACGAGCTGCGACCGCTGTTCTCGTACCTGCGCGCCGTCGTCGTGCCGACCGGCGTCTTCGCCGCAGCCGAGGACTGGGGCGCCGGGGACGCCACGACGACCGGGCTGCCCGAGCGCGTGACACGGGCGGCCGACGAGTTCGCCGCCCTCGTCGCTCTGCGCAGCACCTCGCGGCGCGACCCGTTCGCCGACGTGGTCTCGTTCGAGGAGCAGCTCGGACGCCTCGCCGCCGACGACGGCGTCTGAGCACCGGGTGCGGCACGACCGAGCGGCACGGCCCGGGGGAGCGGGATGCGCACTCCGGCCCGTGGCCCGGGCGGTCGCGACGTCGGGAGGGAGATGATGGACGGGCCCCGGGCCTCGACCCGCAGGCACCCCGAGGAGGCCCCATGACCGACACCCGCCGCCCCGCCGACGAGCTCGCCCGGTTCCACGACGCCCGACGCGCCCGCGCCGTGAGCGCCCGCGGCCCGCTCGCGCTCGTCAACACCCAGTGGGTCGACTCCGCCCAGCCGGTCTGGGGAGTCCCCGGCACCTGGGCGCCCGCCCCGGACGGCCTCGCGGGCCTCATGGTCACCGCGGCGGCCGCGGACGGCGTCTCGGTGGACGGCGAGCTGGTCGACGGCAGCGTCCTCGTGGCCGGGGACGACGCGGTGACCCCGGGTGCCGTCCGTTTCTCGGAGACCCTCACGGGCACGGTCATCGCCAACGACGACCGCACGAGCTGGGGCCTGCGCGTCTGGGACGCCGACTCCGAGGGCATCCGGCGCTTCGGGTCGATCGACGCCTTCGAGCACGACCCGGGCTGGGTGGTCACGGCCGACTTCGTCCCGACCGAGGAGGGCGCCCAGCTGGACGTCCGCCACCAGGCCGACCTCGACCTGAGCCGGCCGAAGCCCCTGCCGGGCCTCATCCGCTTCTCCCGCGACGGCACCGACTACGAGCTGGCGGCGTTCCCGAGCGGCATCGGCGACCGCCTCCAGCTCGTCTTCGGCGACGCCACGAACGGTGACAGCACGTACTCGGTCGGCCGGTTCCTGTTCCCGACCCCGGGCGACGACGGCACGATCGTGCTCGACTTCAACCAGGCGGTGCTGCCGCCCTGCGCGTTCTCGTACGCGTTCAACTGCCCGATCCCGCCGCCGCAGAACCGCCTCGCCGTGCCCGTCGAGGCCGGCGAGAAGAACGTGCTCGACGCGACGGGCGCCCTGCTCCACTGAGGGGCGGCCGCCGGGGGACCGGCGTCGGTCGTCGGTCGTCGGTGAGATGATCGACGGATGTTCCTGCTCGTCCGTCGCCTCCCCGACGGCGACGTAGAGCTGACGACCTGGTCACGGCCGGGGCCCGAGCACCTGCCGGCCGTGGTCGCGAGCGAGGTCGTCCGCGACGCCGACCTGGTCGAGGCCGTCCGGAGGCGCGAGTCGGGCCCCGAGGGCGCGTCCGGGCCCCGCTGGGTCTGGGACGACACCCCGCGGTGGTACCCGCGCCTCCTCGAGGCGGGCGTGCGCGTGGCGCGCTGCGTCGACCTGCGGCTTTGTCACGCCCTGCTGCGGGCCGCCGTGTCGACGGGCGGCTCCGAGCTGCACGGGGCGCCCGCCGGCCCGTGGGACGTCCCCCAGGGGGCGGACGGTCCGCGTGACGGCCTCTTCGACGTGCTGCCGGAGTCGCTGCCCGACCCGGGGGCCGAGTTCCTGCGCCAGCGGGCCGCGATCGAGGCGAGCCCCGAGCGGGCCCGGCTCGAGCTGCTCACGACGGCGGAGTCGACGGGCGCGCTGATCGCGGTCGAGATGCGGCACCGCGGCGTGCCGTGGTCCGCCGACGTGCACGACCACCTGCTCGCGCAGGCGCTGGGCCCCCGCCCGCCGGTCGGCGAGCGTCCGGCCCGCATGCGCGAGGACGTCGACGAGGTCCGCGGCCTGCTCGACGCGCCCGACCTCAACCCCGACTCGCCCGCCGAGCTCGTGCGGGCCCTCAACTCGGCGGGGGTCTTCGTCACGTCGACGAGCAAGTGGGAGCTGCAGCGGCACGAGCACCCCGTTGTCGAGCCCCTGCTGCGGTACAAGAAGCGCCAGCGGCTGCTGGTCGCGAACGGCTGGGCCTGGCTCGACGCCTGGGTTCGCGACGGCCGGTTCCGCCCCGACTACGTCCCCGCCGGCAGCGTCACGGGCCGCTGGGCGACCAGCGGCGGCGGTGCCCTGCAGCTGCCCCGCGCGGTGCGGGCCGCCGTCGTCGCCGACCCGGGCTGGAAGCTGGTCGTGGCCGACGCCTCCCAGCTCGAGCCGCGCATCCTCACCGGGCTGTCCGGCGACCGCGCCATGGCGGCCGCCGGCGAGGGCGACCTGTACGAGGGGATCGTCGCGAGCGGCGCCGTCGCGACGCGGGCCGAGGCCAAGGTCGCCATGCTGGGCGCCATGTACGGGGCGACGCAGGGCGAGAGCGGTCGTCTCGTGCCCCGGCTGGCCCGTCGGTTCCCGCAGGCGATGGCGCTCGTCGAAGAGGCCGCCCGCACGGGCGAGCAGGGCGGGGTGGTGCGCACGCTGCTGGGCCGCACGTCGCCGTCGCCCGCCGACGCCGCGCGGGGCGACCTGCCGCCCGAGATGCCCCGGGCAGAGGTGGGGCGCGACGCGCGCTCCTGGGGGCGGTTCACGCGCAACTTCGTCGTGCAGGGCACCGCGGCCGAGTGGGCGCTGTGCTGGATGGGCGCGCTGCGCCAGTCGCTGCACCGCCGCTGGGGCGAGCGTGGCGACGACGCGCCGCACCTCACGTTCTTCCTGCACGACGAGGTCGTCGTCCACGCGCCGGCGGACGCGGCCGACGAGGTCGCCGTCCTCGTCGTCGAGGCCGCGGCGGCGGCCGGTCGCATGCTCTTCGGCGACGCCCCGGTGCGGTTCCCGTTGACGGTCGCCGTCGTCGACGACTACTCCCAGGCGAAGTGACGAAGGGCGGGCAGGCCTCGGGGAGGCGCCGCCGCCTCCTTTGACAGCAGTTGCACGGTTGTGACGTCCAGGTGGCGTCTGTCATGATCGAGGGTGCAGGCCCAGGTCTGCCACAACCGAACACGCACGAGAGCACGCACACGGTCCACGTGTCCACAGGTCGATGGGGAAGTCGCACCTAACGGATGGAGGAATCGTGGCTGCTGCAACGGCTAGGGGAGTGCTCTTCGTGCACTCGTCCCCTCGTGCACTGTGCCCGCATGTCGAGTGGGCTGTCGGTCGAGCCCTCGGGCACGCCGTGAACTTCGCCTGGGTGGCGCAGCCCGTGCTGTCCGGCGCCCAGCGCACGGAGTTCTCGTGGCAGGGCGACGAGGGCGCGGGCGCCCGCATCGCCTCGGCCCTGCGCGGCTGGGAGCACCTCCGCTACGAGGTCACCGAAGATCCCGGCCCCGCGAACGACGGCGGCCGGTGGATGCACACCCCGGACCTCGGCGTCTTCTTCGCCCAGACCGACACGGCCGGCAACACGGTCGTGCCCGAGGACCGCATCCGCTACGCGCTCGACATCGCGGGCTCGAACACCCTCGAGCTGCACCGCGAGCTGCGCCTGGCACTCGGGCAGGCGTGGGACGACGAGCTCGAGCCGTTCCGCTACAGCGGCGAGGGCAACCCCGTCGTCTGGCTGCACAAGGTCGGCTGACCGCCTGGCCGGACGGTGACACCCGTCTCGGCGCCCAAGGCGGACGACGAAGGCCGGTGCCCCGAGGGGCACCGGCCTTCGTCGTGCGTCGCCCAGGACGCGCGGAACCTAGACCGAACGGAACGCGACGACGGCGTTGTGCCCGCCGAAGCCGAACGAGTTGCTGATCGCGACGATCTCGCCGTCGGGCAGACGGCGGGGCTCGCCGACGACCACGTCGAGGTCGATCTCGTCGTCCATCTGCGTGACGTTGATCGTGGGCGGGGCGAGGCGCTCGTGCAGCGCCTTGACGGTGAAGAGCGCCTCGATGGCCCCGGCACCGCCGAGCAGGTGGCCCGTGGACGACTTCGTGGCCGAGACGATGAGCTTCGACGTGTGGTCGCCGAAGACGCGCTTGATGGCGTGGTACTCGGCGATGTCGCCGACGGGGGTGCTCGTGGCGTGGGCGTTGACGTGCACGACCTGGTCGCGCTCGACCCCGGCGTTCTCGAGGGTCGTGATGACCGCCCGGGCGGCGCCGGTGCCCTCGGGGTCGGGTGCCGTGATGTGGTACGAGTCGCTCGTGACCGCTCCGCCGATCAGCTCGGCGTAGATGCGGGCGCCGCGGGCGAGGGCGTGCTCCTCGGTCTCGAGGACGAGCGCCGCGCCTCCTTCGCCGAGCACGAAGCCGTCGCGCGTCACGTCGTACGGGCGGGAGGCGGTGGCCGGGTCGTCGTTCCGCTTCGAGAGCGCCTGCATGGCGGCGAACGACGCGAGCGGCATCGGGTGGATGGCGGCCTCGGAGCCGCCGGCGACGGCGATGTCGGCGAGACCGGACTGCAGGTGCTCGTAGGCCATGGCGATGGATTCGGTGCTGGAGGCGCAGGCCGACACGACCGTGCGGGCGCCGGCCCGTGCGCCGAGCCCCATCGAGATGGCCGCGGCGGGGCCGTTCGGCATGAGCATCGGGACGGTCATCGGCAGGACGCGACGCGGGCCCTTCTCGCGCAGGGTGTCCCACGCGTCGAGCAGCGTCCAGACGCCGCCGATGCCGGTGGCCCAGTCGACGATGAAGCGCTCGGGCACGACGTCGGGCGACCCGGCGTCGGCCCAGGCCTCGCGCGCCGCGGTCAGGGCGAACTGGCTCGACGGGTCGAGGCGCTTGGTCTCGCGACGGTCGAGCACGTCGGCGGACGGCACGCGGGCCTGGCCGGCGATGGTGACGGGCAGCTCGTACTTCGCGACCCACTCTTGCTCGAGGGTGGTGATGCCCGACTCGCCGGCGAGGAGGGCGGTCCAGCTGTCGGCGGCGGTGCCGCCGAGGGGTGAGGTGCCACCGAGGCCGGTGACGACGATCTTCTTGGTCATGACGATTCTCCTGGAGAGACGGTACGTCCCGCGACAGGACCTCGTCGCGAGGGGGACGGACGGGCCCGGCCGCCCCGAGGGGCGGCCGGGCCGCCGACGTCTAGTCCTGTGCCTTGGTGATGAAGGTGACGGCGTCGCCGACGGTCTTGAGGTTCTTGACCTCGTCGTCGGGGATCTTCACGTCGAACTTCTCCTCGGCGTTGACCACGATGGTCATCATCGAGATGGAGTCGATGTCCAGGTCGTCCGTGAACGACTTGTCCATCTCGACGGTGTCGGTCGCGATGCCCGTCTCGTCGTTGACGAGCTCGGCCAGGCCGGCGAGGACTTCTTCGGTGGACAGTGCCATGGTGTGTTCTCCTTGAGGGGGTGTCGTGGTGACCGGGGTAAAGCCTATACAGGGCGGTGGCGGCGGGCCGTCGCGGCGCGCTACGGGAGCACGACCACCTGGGCGCCGAAGACGAGGCCCGCGCCGAAGCCGATCTGCAGCGACAGGCCGCCGCTCAGCTCGGGGTGCTCCTCGAGCAGGCGGTGGGTCGCGAGCGGGATGCTGGCGGCCGACGTGTTGCCGGTGGTCGCGATGTCGCGCGCGATGACGACCGTGTCGGGCAGGCCGAGCTGCTTGGCGAACTCGTCGACGATGCGCATGTTCGCCTGGTGGGGCACGAAGGCGGCGAGCTGGTCGCTCGTGACCCCGGCGCGGTCGAGCGCCTCCTTGGCGACCTTGACCATCTCCCACACGGCCCAGCGGAAGACCGTCTGGCCCTCCTGCCGCAGGGTGGGCCAGGCGACGTCGCCGGCACCGGCGCGGTACTCCTGCATGGTGTTCGTCATGCGGATCGCGTCCCACTTCGACCCGTCGCTGCCCCAGACGGTGGGGGCGATGCCGGGCGTGTCGCTCGGGCCGACGACCGCGGCCCCGGCGCCGTCGCCGAGGAGGAACGAGATGGTGCGGTCGGTCGGGTCGATGAAGTCGCTGAGCTTCTCGGCGCCGACGACGAGCACGTACTCGGCGAGACCCGACTTGACGAACGAGTCGGCCTGCGCGATGCCGTAGGCGTAGCCGGCGCACGCGGCCGAGATGTCGTAGGCCGCGGCGGGCTTCGCCCCGATCTTCTCGGCCAGCAGCGAGGCCACGGACGGGGTCGCGACGCCGCTGGTGACGGTCGACACGAGGACGGCGCCGATCTGCTCGGCCCGGATGCCGGCCTTCTCGATGGCCTCGCGGGCGGCGGTCTCGGCGAGGTCGACGACCTTCACGTCGGACGACGCACGGACCCGGGTCACGACGCCGGTGCGCTGCTGGATCCACTCGTCGGACGAGTCGATCGGCTCGACGATGTCGGCGTTCGGCACGACCTGGTCGCCGCGTGCGGCTCCCATGCCGAGGATGCGCGTGTACTCGGCGCCGTGGTTCTGCTTGAGCTGGGGGGTGGTCATTCTGCTCCCTCGAGGAGGTCGACGGCGGCCTGGAGGTCGTCGGGTGTCTTGACGGCGACGGAGGGGACTCCGCGCAGCGCGCGCTTGGCGAGGCCGGTGAGGGCGCCCGCGGGGGCGAGCTCGACGATGCCGGTGACGCCGGCGTCGGCGAACGAGGCCATGACGGCGTCCCAGCGGACGGGCGACGACACCTGTCCGACGAGCAGCTCGACGAACCGGTCGCCGGACTCGACGAGTCCGCCGTCGGCGTTCGTCCACAGCCGCAGCGACGGGTCGGAGGCGGTGACCGAGGAGGCGGCGGTGCGGAGGCGCTCGACGGCCGGCTCCATGAAGCGGGTGTGGAACGCGCCGGCGACCTGCAACGGCACGACGCGGCTCTTGGCGGGCGGGTCGGCCGCGAGGGCACGGAGCGCCTCGAGCTCGCCGGCGACGACGACCTGGCCGCCGCCGTTGTGGTTGGCGGCCGTGAGGCCGAGCGCCTCGAGGCGGGCCGTGAGCTCGGCCTCGTCGCCGCCGAGGACGGCGCTCATGCCGGTCTCGACGACGGAGGCGGCCTCGGCCATGGCGCGGCCGCGCTCGGCGACGAGCCGGACGGCGTCGTCGTCGGCGAGGACGCCCGCGACGGCCGCCGCGGTGAACTCGCCGACGGAGTGGCCGGCCACACCGCCGACCCTGGCGCGGTCGACCCGCGAGAAGAGGGCGTTCGCGGTGAGGACCCCCGCGGCGACGATGAGGGGCTGAGCGACGGCCGTGTCGCGGATGGTGTCGGCGTCGGACGTCGTGCCGTGGGCGACGAGGTCGACGCCCGCCGCGGCCGAGAGCGACTCGAGGAGTCGGCGCTGGTCGGGGTCCTCGAGCCAGGGCTCGAGGAATCCGGGGGACTGGGAGCCCTGTCCGGGCGCTACGACGACGATCACCGGTCCATCATGCCAACGACCCGGGCCCGTCGTGTGGAGCAACTCGACCAAAGATCGTCGAGGACACTGTCGGTCACCACAGTCGGGCGACCCCTAGCGTCGTCGCGTGGCCTGCCCGTCGGGATCGGAGATCGACCCGAGGATGAGGGCGGACTGCAGCACGATCGCCTCCCGCGACCCGGTGGCGTCCCACCCGATCACGTCGGAGACGCGCTTGAGGCGGTAGCGCACGGTGTTGGGGTGCACGAAGAGCTCCCGGGCCGTGGCCTCGAGCGACCGGCCGTTGTCGAGGTAGCACCACAGGGTGGTGAGCAGCTCGGTCGAGTGGGTCTTGAGCGGCTTGTAGATCCGGTTGACGAGCGTCGACCGGGCCAGGGGGTCGCCGGCGAGGGCCCGCTCGGGGAGCAGGTCGTCGGCGAGCACCGGCCGGGGCGCGTTCCGCCACGACCGGGCCACGGCGAAGCCCGCGAGGGCGGCCTTCGCGCTGTGGGACGCCTCGACCAGGCTCGGCACCTCGTGGCCGAGGACGAGGTGCCCCTCGCCGAAGCCGGGCTCGAGGGCCGACGCGATGTCGGTGAACGGGGGCTGTGACGTCGACCGGCCGTTCTCGTCGGTCTCCTGCTCGGCACGCCCGATGACGAGGACGAGACGGCTGCCCTGGACCCCGATGAGCACGTCGGCGTCGAGGTGGCGGGCGGTGCGCCGCAGCTGGTCGACGTCGAGCATGCGCGGGGCCGTCCCCACCAGCACGGAGACCTCCCCGTGCCCGTGCCAGCCGAGAGCGGCGATGCGGCTCGGCAGCTCGTCGTCGTACTCGCCGCTGAGGATCGAGTCGACGACGAGCGCCTCGAGACGGGCGTCCCAGAGCCCGCGGGCCTCGGCCGCCCGCGCGTACACGTCGGCCGAGGCGAATGCGATCTCGCGGGAGTACAGCAGGATCGCCTCGCGGAGGCTGTCGTCGCCGTCCTTGACCCGCTCCTCCACCACCTCCACGGTGACCCGGATGAGCTGCAGGGTCTGCTGCAGGCTGATCGAGCGGAGCAGCTCGCGGGGGGCGGCGCCGAAGACGTCGGCCGCGATCCAGGGGGTCGACCGCGGGTCGTCGAACCAGCTGATGAACGACGTGATGCCCGCCTGTGCGACCAGCCCCACGGCGGAGCGCCGCCCGGGCGGCATGTCGCCGTACCAGGGCAGCGTCTCTTCGAGGCGCTTGATGGTCGCCGTCGACAGCTCGCCCGAGACCGTCCGCAGCCACGCGAGCGTGCGCTCCTTCGTGGCCGCGGACGGCTCCATGGGCGAGGCGGGCACCCGCTCTGCGCTCACGCGGTCGTCAGCTCTCCCCGCCGGCGGTGCCGCTGGTGCCGGCCGTCACGTCGTGCAGCTGGTAGCGATCGATCGCCTGCTGGACGACGCTACGGTCGACGTCGCCCCGACGCGCGAGCGCCTGGAGCGTGCGGACCACCATCGAGGGGCCGTCGATCTTGAAGAACCGACGGGCGGCGGCACGCGTGTCCGAGAAGCCGAAGCCGTCGGCGCCCAGCGTCAGGTAGTCGCCCGGCACGAACTCGCGGATCTGGTCGGGCACGGCGGCCATGAAGTCGCTCGTCGCGACGACGGGGCCCTCGGCGCCGCGCAGCTTCTCGGTGACGTAGGGCGTGCGGGGCTCGGCGCTCGGGTTGAGGAAGTTGTGCTCCTCGGCCTCGAGGCCGTCGCGGCGCAGCTCGTTCCACGAGGTGACGCTCCACACGTCGGCGGCCACGTTCCAGTCGTCGGCGAGCAGCTGCTGGGCCTCGAGGGCCCAGCGGACGCCCACGCCGGACGCGAGCAGCTGGGCGCGGGGGCCCAGGTTCTCGGCGCCCTTGAGCTTGTAGATGCCGCGCACGACGCCGTCGACGTCGAGGTCCTCCGGCTCGGCGGGCTGCTGCATCGGCTCGTTGTAGACGGTGACGTAGTACATGACGTTCGGGTCGTCGTGGGCCGGCGTGCCGTCCTCGTTCGTCCCGTACATGCGGTCCATGCCGGCCTTGACGATGTGGCCGAGCTCGTAGCCGTACGCTGGGTCGTACGAGACGACCGCGGGGTTGGTCGACGCGAGCAGCAGCGAGTGGCCGTCGGCGTGCTGCAGGCCCTCGCCGGTCAGCGTCGTGCGGCCGGCGGTCGCGCCGATGATGAACCCGCGGGCCATCTGGTCGCCCGCGGCCCACATGGCGTCGCCCGTGCGCTGGAACCCGAACATCGAGTAGAAGACGTAGACCGGGATGAGCGGCTCGCCCTGCGTCGAGTACGACGTGCCGACGGCCGTGAAGGCCGCGAACGCGCCGGCCTCGTTGATGCCGACGTGCAGGAGCTGGCCCTGGGGGCTCTCCTTGTAGGCCAGCAGCAGCTCGCGGTCGACCGACGTGTAGTGCTGGCCGTTCGGGTTGTAGATCTTCGACGTCGGGAAGTAGGCGTCCATGCCGAACGTGCGCGCCTCGTCCGGGATGATCGGGACGATGCGGTGGCCGAAGTCGGGGGAGCGCAGCAGGTCCTTGAGCAGGCGGGCGAAGGCCATGGTGGTGGCCACCTCCTGCTTGCCCGAGCCCTTGCGGACGACGTCGTACGACTTCGCCTCGGGCACCGCGACCTGGGTGTACTTGCTACGGCGCTCGGGCACGTAGCCGCCGAGCGCGCGGCGGCGCTCGTGCAGGTACTGGATCGCGTCGTCGCCGTCTCCCGGGTGGTAGTAGGGCGGCAGGTAGGGATCTTCGTCGAGCTGCGCGTCGCTGATCGGGATGCGCATCTCGTCCCGGAACTGCTTGAGGTTGTCGAGCGTCAGCTTCTTCATCTGGTGGGTCGCGTTGCGGCCCTCGAAGGCCGGGCCGAGGCCGTAGCCCTTGACGGTCTTCGCGAGGATGACGGTCGGCTGGCCCTTGTGCTCCGAGGCCGCCTTGAACGCGGCGTAGACCTTCGCGTAGTCGTGGCCGCCCCGCTTGAGGTTCCAGACCTGGTCGTCCGTGAAGTCCTTCACGAGCTCGAGGGCGCGCGGGTCCCGGCCGAAGAAGTTCTCGCGGACGTAGGCGCCGCTCTCGGCCTTGTACGTCTGGAAGTCGCCGTCGGGCGTCGTGTTCATGAGGTTGAGCAGTGCACCCTCGGTGTCGCGGGCGAGCAGGTCGTCCCACTCGCGGCCCCAGACGACCTTGATGACGTTCCAGCCGGCGCCGCGGAAGAAGCTCTCGAGCTCCTGGATGATCTTGCCGTTGCCGCGGACGGGGCCGTCGAGGCGCTGCAGGTTGCAGTTGATGACGAAGTTCAGGTTGTCGAGGCCCTCGTTGGCCGCGACCTGCAGCTGTCCGCGGCTCTCGACCTCGTCCATCTCGCCGTCGCCGAGGAACGCCCAGACCTGCTGGTCGGAAGCGTCCTTCATGCCGCGGTTCGTGAGGTACTTCGCGACCTGGGCCTGGTAGATCGCGTTGATGGGGCCGAGGCCCATCGACACGGTCGGGAACTGCCAGAACTGCGGCATGAGGCGGGGGTGCGGGTACGAGCTGAGCCCGCCCGTGGGGTGCGACTTCTCCTGGCGGAAGCCGTCGAGCTGGTCGGTGCCGAGACGGCCCTCGAGGAACGCCCGGGCGTACATGCCGGGGGAGGCGTGCCCCTGGAAGAAGACCTGGTCGCCGCCGCCGGCGTGGTCCTGCCCGCGGAAGAAGTGGTTGTAGCCGACCTCGTAGAGCGCCGCGGACGACGCGTAGGTCGAGATGTGGCCGCCGACGGAGATGCCGGGGCGCTGGGCGCGGTGCACGGTGACCGCCGCGTTCCAGCGGATCCAGCGGCGGTAGCGCCGCTCGATCTCCTCGTCGCCGGGGAACGCGGGCTCGTCCTCGGGGGCGATCGTGTTCACGTAGTCGGTCTTCGGGACCATCGGGACGCCGAGGTGCAGCTCGCTGGAGCGAGACAGCAGGCTCGTCATGATCTGACGTGCGCGCTCGTGGCCCTGTGCCGCGACGAGGGAGTCGAGCGACTCCCTCCACTCGGCGGTCTCCTCGGGATCCTGGTCGGTCGTGTCGACCGTGTAAGGATCCTGATCGTTTACCGTCACCCTTGACCTCTATCACTCGTGTGTGGTGGACAACTGCTGCCGCCCCACGAGGGCAGGCAACGGTCAGCCCGACGCGGTCCGGGTCCCGGGTCGTCGTCACGGACTGACCCGCCGAGTCTAGTTGCCTCCGCAGGCGGTGGCTCGGCACGCCCTGGGAGAACGTCCTCGCGGACCCCCTCGCGAGGCGTAGCATCTGTGCTCGTGTTGTCGTCGGTCGCCCGGACCGACGCGGAAGGAACGTGCTCATGGCGCTGGAGAACGACATCCAGGCTCCCGACTTCGATCTGCCGAACCAGTTCGGCGAGCACGTGCGCCTGGCGGACTACCGCGGCGTGCGACCCGTCGCCCTCGTGTTCTTCCCGCTCGCGTTCTCGAGCACCTGCACCGCCGAGCTCTGCACGCTGCGCGACAACCTCGCCATGTTCCAGGACGCCCGCGTCGAGCTGATCGGCGTCTCGGTCGACTCGAAGGCGACGCTGCGGGCCTTCGCCGAGGAGGAGGGCTACGACTTCACCCTGCTCGCCGACTTCTGGCCGCACGGCGAGGTGTCGAAGGAATACGGCGTGTTCCTCGAGCACAAGGGCTTCGCGACCCGGGCCACGTTCCTCATCGACGTCGACGGGGTCATCCGCGAGCACTTCCTCACGGAGCCGGGCCAGGCTCGGTCGCTCGACGACTACCGCGCGGCGCTCGACCAGCTGGTCTCCGTCCCCGCCTGAGCCCGCGGGAGGCGCGGTGCGGGCACCGTGCCGATATCCTGTCTCCTGCTCGCCCGGCCCGTCCGGCGCGAGGGCCTTTAGCTCAGTTGGTAGAGCGCCACGTTTACACCGTGGATGTCGTCGGTTCGAGCCCGGCAGGGCCCACCCCGGCATGCGACGCCGACGACCGGCGCCGCACCGGGGCGGCGGGGCTCAGCGGCGGCTGGCGGTGCGGCGTCCCGAGACGGCGACCCAGATCGCGAGGACCACGATCGCGCCGATGATCGAGCCGATGATGCCGGCGGGCTGGAAGAAGCCGTCGGTCGGGTCGTGCTGGAACAGCAGGAAGCCGAGGAACCCGCCGACGAACGACCCGATGACGCCGAGCAGGATCGTCATGGCGATCGAGAGGCCCTGGCGCCCCGGGACGACGGCGCGGGCGACGAAACCTGCGATGAGGCCGACGACGAGCAGGCTGATGATGAGACCGATCACGGTGTTCTTCTTCCGGGAGAGGTGAGCGACGGGCACCGTCGGTGCCGCGGCGTCGCACAGCTCAGCAGACCACCCCTGGAGGTGTGGCGGCACACCCCTCGGGGTGGGATGGTGACGTCATGCCCCTCGCCCCTCCCCGGTCGATCACCGTCGCGCTCGTCGACGACTACGACGTCGTGCTCGCCGGCCTCGCCCACATGTTCGACCGGCACCGCGACCGGGTGGTCGTCGCCGAGATCGACGCCACGACCCCGCTGTCCGACCCGGTCGACATCGTCCTGTACGACTCCTTCGCCCAGCCCGAGTCCGACCACCACGAGCTCGCCGAGCTCGTGGCGAACCCCGCGGCCGGCAAGGTCGTCGTCTACACCTGGAACTTCCATCCCGAGTTGGTGGAGGCGGCCCTCGCCCAGGGCGTGCAGGGGTACCTGTCGAAGACCCTCGCCGCCCGCGAGCTCGTCGAGGCGCTCGAGGCGGTGCACCGCGGCGAGCGCGTCGTCAGCGACGTGCGCGGCCGGGCGCCGAGCGCGCCCGGCCTCGACTGGCCGGGCCGGCAGGAGGGCATCACCGACCGGGAGTCGGAGATCCTGGCCCTCATCACCCAGGGCAAGAGCAACGCCGAGGTCGCCGCCCTGACGTACCTCAGCCCCAACACGGTCAAGTCGTACATCCGCTCGGTCTACCGCCGGATCGGCGCGACGAGCCGCACCCAGGCCGTGCTCTGGGGCGTGCAGAACGGCTTCAGCCCCGACCACCACCGCATCGACCACTGGCTCGGCGGTCCCTAGGCGCCGGGCGCCGCCGCCTCGCCCGGGTGCGGTGCGCCTCCTCCGTCCCCGCCGTCGGCCGTGTTCTCCTGGGCGCATGCCTGACACGAGCGAGCTGACCACGTACCTGCCCTGGGCGGTCGCCGCCGTCCTCCTCATCGTGCTGATCGTGCTCCTGGTGCTGCTCCGGCGTCGTGCGGCGGCGGCGCGGGAGGCGCTCCGGACCCGCGAGGACGCGCACCGGAAGGCCCTCGAGGAGGCGGCGGCCGAGCGCGAGCGTGCCGCGCGCGACGCGGCCGATGCCCACGCCCGCGAGCTCGCCGAGCTCGAGGCGCGTCGGGTCGACGCCGAGACCTCCGCCCAGCAGAGCCGCGCGCTCGTGGCGGCCGGCGCGAAGTGGGAGGAGACCTCCCGGCGGATGGTGCTCGACGCGGTCACGGACCTCGGCCTCGACGGCGTGCTCGTGACGAATCTCGTGTTCGTCCCCGTGGACGCCACGAAGACCCGTCGGTTCGTCGCCCAGGTGGACCACGTGCTCCTCCTGCCGACGGTCGCCCTCGTGATCGAGAACAAGGGGTGGAAGGGCGTCGTGCTCGACGGCGTGCACCCGCGCGACGCGGGCTCGTCGTTCGCGACCCTGCTCGGCGACCTCACGCTCGAGCCGCCCTTCGCGGTCCAGGTCAAGCGCGACTCCCTGACGTCGCTCGAGCTGCGCACGCACGACCAGGGCCACGCCCCCCGCAAGCAGGTCCGACGCCAGGCCCAGCGGATCTCCGACCTGGTCCGGGCCGAGACGCACCGCAAGCCGTGGTTCGACACCGCCGTGCTCTACTCGCACCCCGACGCCGACGTGCACGCGGACCCCCGGGCCGACGACGAGGGCGCGAGCACCGTCGTCATCGCCAGCCAGGCCCAGCTGAGGGCCCACGTCGAGGACTTGGTCCGGCGCCGTCGGCCGGGCCCCGACAGCCCGCGCATCGACGAGCTCGCCGCGTTGTTCGCCCGGCTCGGGGCGGACGTCCGCCCGTTCGGCCAGCCCCTCGACCGGGCGCCGGCCGTGTCTCCGCAGGCCGACGAGACGGCCGCCCTGCCGGCCCAGGGGTAGCGCCTCGCCGCCGTCGCGGGTGCTCTGACCGCACCCGCACCTCCTGCAGTGCCTGCAGCGAGCAGGCGGATGTGCAGGGTCCTCGCCGGGGCCTGCCAGGCGAGGCCGTCCGCTCGGCCCCTACCGTCGACCTCCGCGCCGTCCCGCCGGCGCGACGACGACGGGAGACACGATGAGGCTGACGGACACGAGCGACCTGTGGTGGAAGACCGCGGTCTTCTACAACCTCGACGTCGAGACGTACTTCGACCTCGACGACGACGGCGTGGGGGACCTCGACGGGCTGGCGCACCGGCTCGACCACCTCGCCGAGCTCGGCGTGACCTGCCTGTGGCTGGCGCCCTTCTACCCGTCTCCGCAGCGGGACAACGGCTACGACATCGAGGACCACTACGGTGTCGACCCCCGCTACGGCCACCTCGGCGACCTCGTCGAGGTCGTGCGCACCGCCCACGACCGGGGCATGCGCGTGATCGTCGACCTCGTGGTCAACCACACGTCCGACCGGCATCCCTGGTTCCGGGAGGCGCGGAGCAGTCCCGACAACCGGTACCGACGGTTCTACCAGTGGCGTGACGACGTCCCGGACGACGCCCCCGAGAACATGTTCCCCGACGTGGAGGACGGCGTCTGGCGCCACGACGACGAGGCGGGTCAGTACTACAAGCACTCCTTCTACCGGCACCAGCCCGATCTCGCGACCGACGACCCGGTCGTCCGCGAGGAGATCGCGAAGGTCATCGGGTTCTGGCTGCAGCTCGGCGTCGACGGGTTCCGCGTCGACGCCGTGCCGCACCTGATCGAGGGCGACGACGGCCCGGAGCACGACTTCCTCCGGACGCTGCGGCGCTTCGTGTCCCGACGCAGCGGCCACGGCGTGCTGCTCGGCGAGGTCAACCTGCCCTACGACGAGCAGCTCGCCTTCTTCGGCGACGAGGACGGCGACGAGCTGACGATGCAGTTCGACTTCGTCGGCAACCAGGCGCTCTACCTGTCGCTCGCGCGCCAGGACGCGACGCCGCTGCGGGAGGCGCTGCTGGCGCGGCCTGCCCTGGCCCGCGGCAACCAGTGGGGCAACTTCGTCCGCAACCACGACGAGCTCACCCTCGACCAGCTGAGCGAGTCCGAGCGGGGCGAGGTCTTCGCGGCGTTCGCGCCACGGGAGGGCCAGCGCATCCACGGCCGCGGCATCACGCGCCGCCTGCCGCCGATGCTCGAGGGCGACCCCCGCCGCGTCCGCATGGTCTACAGCCTCCTGTTCTCGCTGCCCGGCGCTCCGGTGCTCTACTACGGCGAGGAGATCGGCATGGGCGAGCACCCGGGGGTCGAGGGCAGCCGCGGCGCCGTCCGCACCCCCATGCAGTGGAGCGCGGAGGCGAACGGCGGCTTCTCGGGAGCCGCTCCCGAGGCCCTCGTGTCGGCGGTGGTCACGGGCGGCAACGGGCCCGAGCACGTCAACGTCTCCCAGCAGCGCCACGACCCCGGCTCGCTGCTGGCGTTCGTGTCGTCGCTGACGCGGGCGTACCGGGCGGCACCCGAGATCGGCTGGGGCGAGCTGACCGTGCTCGACCAGCCGCACTCGTGCGTCCTAGCGCACAGCGTCGACAGCGAGCTCGGCCTGCTCGTCGCCGCGCACAACTTCGCACCGGACGGCCGGGCGTTCCGGGTCGAGCTGGCGGGCGCGAGCGACGAGTGGCAGGTCGTCGACGTGCTCGGCGGCGACGGGTCCGCCCGACCTCTCGAGGGCGGCGGCGTCGAGATCGAGCTCGAGGGCTACGGGCACCGGTGGCTGCGCGTCGTGAGGCCGGGGGAGAAGCGCCTGCTCTGAGCCGGGCGGCGGCCTGCCGCCCCGTCCCTGCGGCGGGGCGGCGGGGCGGCGCGGCGGCGCGCCGCTACTGCACGGAGGCGGTGAGGCGTGCC
Source organism: Frigoribacterium faeni (assembly GCF_011761235.1). Taxonomy (GTDB): domain Bacteria; phylum Actinomycetota; class Actinomycetes; order Actinomycetales; family Microbacteriaceae; genus Frigoribacterium; species Frigoribacterium faeni_A. The sequence goes on along the minus strand of NZ_JAAOYW010000001.1, from coordinate 335,437 downwards.
ACGTTGTCGAGCACCTGCAGGCCGGCGGGGCGGGACAGCCACCCTTCGAGCGTGATCTCGCGCGACTTGCGGCGGTAGTCGTCCTCGATGAGGCGGACCTCGTCGACGAACGACTTGCCGTGCACCATGAGCGAGACCTCGAAGTTGAGGCTGAACGAGCGCATGTCCATGTTGCTCGACCCGATGACGGCCACGGTGTCGTCCACCGTGAAGTGCTTCGAGTGCAGCACGATGGGACGCTCGTAGAGGAAGATCCGCACGCCGGCGCGCAGCAGCGTCTCGTAGTACGACCGCTGGGCGTGGTACACCATGAACTGGTCGGCCACCTCGCAGGCGAAGAGCTGCACCTCGACGCCGCGCTCGGCCGCCGTGGTGATGGCGTAGAGCATCGAGTCGTCGGGCACGAAGTACGGGCTGGCGATGATCAGTCTCTCCTGCGCGCCGTAGACGAGCGCGTTGAAGAGGCGGAGGTTGTTCTCGCCCTCGAAGCCCGGTCCGCTGGGCACGACCTGGCACTCGAGGCTGTCGGGGCCCTGGCGCTGCTCGATCAGGGGCTCGGCCTCGGCGTCCGTGGGTAGTTCGTCGGTCTCGCTGTACCAGTCGGTGATGAAGAGGGCGTTGAGGCCGACCGCGGCGGGGCCCTCGAGGCGGACCATGAGGTCCTTCCACTGCAGGCCGCGCTTGATGTTCCCGCGCTTGTTGTAGCTGGGGTCGGTCATGTTCTGCGAGCCCGTGAAGGCCACGTCGCCGTCGACGACGACGATCTTGCGGTGGTTGCGCAGATCGGGGCGGCGCCAGTTGCCCTGGAACGGCCGGAACGGCAGCATCTCCTCGAAGCGGATGCCCGTGTCGCGCAGCCACTGCCGCGTGACGCGCCCCTGCGGGTTGCGCATCGTGGCCCAGTGGTCGTAGAGGACCCGGACGGCGACGCCCCGGGCGTGCGCGCGCTCGAGGGCCTCGAAGAAGAGGAACGTCGACTCGTCGCGGGTGAAGATGTAGAACTCGACGTGCACGTAGCGCTGGGCCTGGTCGACGGCCTCGGCCATCGCCGCGATGGACTCCGCGTAGTCGGGCAGCAGGGTGGCCGTGTTGCCGGGCAGCAGGGGCATCGCGCCGAGGGTGCGGTTGAGGGTGACGACGGTGCCGAACCACGGCGGGCGCGGGTTCGTGACCGCGTGGGCCTCGTCGATGCCCTTGGTGGCGGCGAGGATGCGGTCGTTGATCTCGCGCTGCTTGTCGCGGCGGTCCTGGGGCAGCTTCGAGCTGCCCAGCAGGCCGAACAGCACGCTGCCCGGGATCGGCGAGACGAAGATCGCGAGCAGCCACGCCATCGCCGAGCTCGGGCGGCGGTTGCGGGGCACGGCCACGACGGCGACCACCCTGATCACGATGTCGACGACCAGGATCACCGTCGGGAATGCCTTCAAGATCTTGCGCCACGTCATGGGTCGATCCTGTCAGCCCGGGGGCCGCTCCGCCGCCGGGGTTCGCAGCCCGGACACGTGAAGTTGCACCATCCGGCCCATGGTGCAATCATCGTCGCGGGGCAGCACGCTCCTCCGGCGACGTCGCCGCACAGCGCGACGAGCAGAGGAGGCGCCCCGTGAGCACGCAGACCACCCCCGTCCCCCGCACGGGCAAGACCGCGGACCGCCTCCGGCGCACGCGCGCCGCGCTCGTCGACGAGGCGCGTCGGCGCACCGCCGAGTCCGGCCTCGGCGGCTTCACGGTCGACGAGCTCTGCACGACCGTCGGGGTCTCGCGCCGCACGTTCTTCAACCACTTCGCCTCGAAGGACGACGTCGTCGTGGGGGTCGCGGTCGACGAGGACGACGCCGTGCTCGAGGCCTACGCGGCCTCCCGGCGCGACCCGCGCCTCCCCCCGCTCTCGACCGTCGTCGACGACCTCGCCCGCCTGGCCGTGGCGCAGATCCGGCACGTGGGGCTCACCCGCGAGGGAGCCGCGGCCTTCCGAGCCGCCCTCGAGCGCGAGCCGCGGCTGCTCGCCGCCGTCATGCGCCAGGGCGAGGCCCACCGCCTCCGCCTCGTCGCCGCGATCGCCGCGCACGAGTCGCTCGACCCCGACGACCGGCGCCTCCACTCGGTCGTCGGCCTGCTCACCGCGGTCGTCGGCCGCGCCTGCGAGCGCTTCTTCGTCGAGGACGGCGCCGACGGCGACCGCTTCGACGACGTCCTCGACCAGGAGCTCGCCACGGTGCGGGCCCTCGTCCTCCCCGCACCCCCGCTCGACCGGAAGGCCCCGTGACCTGCCCATGACCACCACGACGACGACGGCCGACGCGCCGTTCCTCCTCACCCAGAGACGGATCTGGATCATCTTCGGCGCGCTCGTCGCGGGCATGCTGCTGTCGAGCCTCGACCAGACGATCGTCTCGACGGCGATGCCGACCATCGTCGGCGAGCTCGGCGGGGTCGAGCACCAGGCCTGGATCACCACGGCCTACCTGCTCGCCACGACGATCGTGATGCCGATCTACGGCAAGTTCGGCGACGTGCTCGGCCGCCGCAGGCTGTTCCTCGCCGCCATCGCGATCTTCACGCTCGCGAGCATCGGCTGCGCGTTCGCGACCGACTTCTGGACCTTCGTGGTGTTCCGGGCGGTCCAGGGGCTGGGCGGGGGAGGCCTGATGATCCTGTCGCAGGCCGTCATCGCCGACATCGTGCCCGCGTCGGAACGCGGCAAGTACCTCGGCCCGCTCGGCGCCGTCTTCGGCCTCTCGGCGATCGGCGGACCGCTGCTCGGCGGGTTCTTCGTCGACCACCTGACCTGGCAGTGGGCGTTCTACATCAACGTGCCCGTCGGCGTCGCGGCGTTCGTGATCGCCTGGACGGCCCTCACCCTGCCCGGCAAGAAGGCGGTGAAGCGCGTCGACTGGCTCGGCGTCGTCCTGCTCTCGGCGGCCACGACCTGCCTGATCTTCTTCACGGAGTTCGGCGGCCAGGCCGACCACGGCTGGGGCGCCCCCGAGACCTGGGCCTGGGGCGCAGGCGCGCTCGTCGCCGTCAGCCTGTTCGTGCTCGTCGAGTCGCGCGCCGAGGACCCGATCATCCCGCTCTCGTTCTTCCGCAACCGCGTGTTCGTCATCGCGACGTCCGTGGGCTTCGTGCTCGGCATCGGCATGTTCTCGGCCATCGCGTTCGTGCCGACGTTCCTGCAGATGTCGTCGGGCGCCTCCGCGGCGGTGTCGGGCCTGCTGCTGCTGCCGATGATGGCCGGCCTCATCGGCACGTCGATCCTGTCCGGGAACCTCATCACGAAGACGGGTCGGTACCGCGTGTTCCCGATCGTCGGGACCCTGCTGACGGGCGTGGCCATGGCCCTCTTCACCACCCTGACCGCGGACACGCCCCTCTGGCTGATCTGCGTGTTCCTGCTGGTCTTCGGGGCGGGGCTCGGGCTCATCATGCAGGTCGTCGTGCTCGTCGTGCAGAACTCGGTCGACGCCCGCGACGTCGGCACGGCGACGAGCACCAACAACTACTTCCGCGAGGTGGGCGCGGCCCTCGGCGTCGCGATCTTCGGAGCCCTCTTCACGAGCCGGCTCACGGAGAACCTCACGAGCGTGTTCACGGGGGCGGGGGCGACGAACGGCGACGCGGCCCAGGCCACCGCGACGCTCGACCCCGCCGCCCTGGGCGAGCTGCCCGAGGCGGTCCGGCGCCAGGTCGTCGAGGGCTACGCCGACGCGCTCGCACCCGTCTTCGCCTACCTCATCCCGTTCATCGCCGCCGCCTTCGTGCTCGCCCTGTTCCTGCCCCAGATCGCGCTGAGCGACGTCGCGGGCATGGTGGCCCGGGGCGAGGCGGTGTCGGGCGACGAGGCGGAACGGCTCGACGAGGAGGCGCGGGGCCTGGCCCCGAGGCGGGTCACCGAGTCCGCTGCGGACCGGCAGACGCCGCCCGGCGAGGGCGACCACCGACGCGATCGCCCCTGAGCGACCCGGAGGAGGGGGCGGGGTCCGGCGCGACGTCCCCCGGAGGGGGCGCACGCGGTCGGCCCGGGGCGTCCGGCGGGGTGCTCCGGCGCCAGATGTCCCGGTCGCACCGGCGAGTCCGCCCGGCGCCGGCCCGCGGCCGACGTACGATCCGACCATGAGCGAGAGCACGAGCACGACGGAGCGGGACGCCCACCTGTTCCCCGTCGACAGCCTGCCCTCGCCGCGACCCGCCGGGCCCGCCCGGACGCCGTCGCCCGCCCCCGTCGTCCCCACCCCGTCGCCGCTCCTGCCGGCGGGCGAGCAGGAGCACCACCCCGTGACAACCATCCTCGCGCCGGAGGCCGCGGTCGCCCCGCGCGTCGCCCGCCTCGACCCTCGGCCCGTGTCCGCGCCCACGCACCGAGCCGACGCCGCCGCCGACGTCGTGCCCACCGACCCGGCCGAGCCGCGGCCCGCCAGCGTCGCCCGGCACTCCGTCGACACGTCGGCGATCACGCTCCCGGTCTTCGCCCCCGAGGTCGACCCCTCCCTCCCTCAGCCGCCCGAGCGGGTCACGCTCGACGACGACGTCCTCGTGCGCATGGTCGAGCGGCGGCTGGACGACACGGCGACCGTCGACCTGATGGCCGTCGTGCAGGCCCAGCTGCAGGCCCGACGCGTCGAGGCCGCCCGGTTCGCCTCCTGGGCGCGCGAGATGGACCGCGTCGGCACCGACGAGGCCGCCGACGCCCTCGAGCGCACCCGCCTCCGCTTCACCGGCGTCATCGACGTCGTGCTGCCCCTCGACCTCGACCTGGATCGGGACCTCGACGACGACGACTCGCCCGCGTCGGCGCCGAGCAGCGACCGGGAGGCGCGTGTCGCGCCCCCGGCACGCGTCCCGGCCGCCCTCGTCGAGCCGCCCGCGCCGGAGGACGGCGTCCTGGCCGACGCCGTGTCGCGCCCCGTGCCCGTCCAGGCGGACGGGACCGCCGTCGAGTCCACGGCCCGCGCCGAGACGACCGACGCCGTGCCCGGGGCCCCGGTCCGGCCGGTCGCGTCCGAGTCCGCACCCGGGCCCCGCGAGGCACCCGCGGCGGGGCGACTCCCGAGGCGGCTCGTCCTCGCGGGCCTGGCCGTCGCCCTCCTCGTCGTCCTCGCCGCCGTCGTGCTCACCCTGGTAGACTCCGCCCTGCTCGTCTCGGCGGTGCTCGCCACCGTGGCCGTCCCCGTCGCGGGCGGCCTCGGGGGAGCCGCGGCCCTGTCGGCCGTCGCGCACCGGCCCGCCGACCTCGAGCGCGTCGCGTCGCGCGGCCCCGCCGCCGTCGTGGCGGGCGTCGTCGTCGCGGCCGTGCTCGGCTACGGCGTCCTCGTGACCACCGCCTCCTCGCTGGCCTGGCAGGGCTGGCTCGTCCGTCTCGTGGGCTTCACGGGCATGACGCCCGAGGTCGCCGTCGTCGCGGCGCTGCTCGTCGCCGCCGTCGCCGCGTTCGTCGTCGCCGTGCTCGCGACGGGCCTGCGGTCGAGCTCCCGCCGCTAGGCTGGCGGGGTGTCCACCCTCGCCTCCGTCAACGCCGTCGTCGAACGGCTCTGGCCCCTCTCGGGCGCCGAGTCCTGGGACGCCCCCGGTCTCGTCGTCGGTGATCCCGACCAGCCGGTGACGCACCTCCGGCTCGCCGTCGACGCCGTGCTCGAGGTCGTCGACGAGGCCGTCGACATCGGGGCCGACCTCCTGCTCGTCCACCACCCCCTGCTGCTGCGCGGCGCCACGACGATGGCCGAGAGCACCACGAAGGGGGCCGTGGTGTCCCGGCTCGTGCGAGCGGGGTGCGGCCTCATCGCCGCGCACACGAACGCCGACGTCGTCGAGACGGGCACGTCCCGGGCCGTCGCCCACCAGCTCGGCCTCGTCGACCAGCGGCCCGTCACGCGAGGCGCCACGGAGTCGACCGGCCTCGGCATCTTCGGCCGGCTGCCCCGTCCGACGAGCCTCGTCTCGTTCGCCCGCCAGCTGGGCGAGCTCCTGCCGCCCACCGCCTCCGGCGTCCGCGTCGCCGGCGACCCCGAGCGCGTCGTCGAGACCGTCGCGCTCTGCGCCGGGGCGGGCGACTCCCTGCTCGACCACCCCGACGTGCGGGCGGCCGACGTCTACCTGACGAGCGACCTCCGGCACCACCCCGCGAGCGACGCCCGCGACCTGATGCTCCTGGGGCGGGGCCCCGCCCTCGTCGACGTCTCCCACTGGGCGAGCGAGTGGCTCTGGCTCGACACCGCCGCGGCCCAGCTGCGACGCGAGCTCGACGACGTCGAGGTCACCCTCAGCGACCTGCGCACCGACCCCTGGGACTTCACGGTCGTGCAGTAGCCGACCCCCGCCTCCTCGCCGCCGGGCCGCCCGGCGACGCCGCCACGACCGCAGCACCACGACCACGAAGCAGGCACCATGGCCCTCCAAGCAAGCCCCGCCGACCAGGCTCTCCTCCTCGACCTCCAGGCCCTCGACACGACGCTGCAGCAGCTCGCGCACCGTGCCCGCAACCTCCCCGAGATCGCCGTGCTCGCCACCGTCGACGGCGACGCCTCCCGCCTGCGCAGCCGTCTCGCGTCCGAGCAGGGAGCGTGGGAGGACGCCCAGGCCGAGCTGGGGCGCATCGAGTCCGACGTGGCCGTGGTCGTCGCCCGTGCCGAGCGCGACCGCACCCGCCTGGCGTCGTCCTCGTCCGTCAAGGACGTCGCGGCCCTCGAGGGCGAGCTCGCCGCGCTGGCCCGCCGCCAGGGCGACCTCGAGGACGCCCAGCTCGAGGTGATGGACCGCGTCGAGTCGCTCGGCGCCGTCGCCGCCCTGACCAAGTCCGAGCTCGACCAGATCGAGACCCGCCGCCAGGAGGCGGCCGAGGGTCGCGACGCGGGGCTCGGCCGCCTCGAGGTCGAGCGCCGAGAGGTCGAGGCCGACCGGGCGGCCATCGCCGCGCGCGTGCCCGACGAGCTCCTGGCCCTCTACGAGCGCCAGCGCTCGCGCTACGGCGTCGGCGCCTCCCTGCTGCGCGGCGGCGTCTCGAGCGCGAGCGGGGTCACGCTGACCGGCAGCGACCTCGCGGCCGTGCGCGCCGCCTCCGCGTACGACGTCGTGCTCTGCCCGGACAGCGACGCGATCCTCGTACGGACGGGCGAGTCGGGCATCTGAGCGGCACGACCTGCCGGGTGCCCGTCGCGCGCTAGCATGGTCGACGCGGATGGGTCGGCAAGACGGTCGCGTCGCCACGGGGTCCGCCCCGCGGCGCCGAGGAACGTCCGGGCTCCACAGAGCAGGGCGGTGGGCAACACCCACCCGGGGCGACCCGCGAGACAGTGCAACAGAGAGCAGACCGCCACGGTCGTCGCCGAGAGGCGGCGCCGGGGTAAGGGTGAAACGGCGGTGTAAGAGACCACCAGCGGTTCGGGTGACCGACCGGCTATGTAAACCTCGCCCGGAGCAAGGTCAGACAGAGGACGTCGAGGCGGCTCGCCGAGTCCTCGGGTAGACCGCTAGAGGGCTGCGGCGACGCAGTCCCGAGAGAGATGGCCGTCCATGGTGCTCACGCACCGGGACAGAACCCGGCGTATCAGCCGGCCCATCCGCCTCAGCCGTGCACGCGGCTGACCGCACGACGAGAGGGACCCTGGGTCAGGAGGCGCGCCTCCCGACCCAGGGTCCCTCTCGTCGTCTGCCCTGCGCCTACGCCGAGGGCTGCGAGCCCGCGGCGAGGGCCGCCGCGCCGAGGATGCCCGCGTTGTTGCGCAGCACGGCCGGCACGATCTCGGCCCGGAGGTCGAGCAGGGGCAGGAACTCCTCGTGGTGCTTCGACACGCCGCCGCCCACGATGATGCGACGGGGGTAGAGCAGGGCCTCGAGGTGCGAGTAGTACTTCTGGAGCCGCTTGGCCCAGTGCTTCCAGCTCAGGTCGTCGCGCTCCTTGGCGGCGTACGAGGCCTTCGTCTCGTAGTCCTTGCCGCCGATCTCGAGGTGGCCGAGCTCGGCGTTGACGATGAGGACGCCGTCGTTGATGAGCGCCGTGCCGATGCCGGTGCCGAGCGTCGTCATGACGACGAGCCCGGGGACGTCCTTCGCCGCGCCGTAGCGGGTCTCGGCGTAGCCGGCGGCGTCGGCGTCGTTGACGAAGTGGATCGAGCGCCCGAGCGTGCGCTCGAACAGGGCCTCGGCCTCGAAGCCGATCCACTTCTTCGAGACGTTCGCCGCCGAGAGGGTCTTGCCGTCCATGATGGCGGCGGGGAAGCAGACGCCCACCGGGATCGCGTCGTCGTCGAGCCCGAGCTCGTCGACGATCTGCTTCACCACCGCGACGATGTCGTCGGGCTCGCCGCCCTCGGGGGTGGCCTTCTTGAGGCGGTCCGTCAGGAGCTCGCCCGACTCGACGTCGACGATCGCCCCCTTGATGCCGGTGCCGCCGATGTCGATGCCCACTGCCTTCTGTGCCACGGGTCGTCCGCCTTCCTGGTGCTGCTCGTCGTCAACTGAGGGTGAGGACGTCGGCACCGCGCTCGGTGACGACGAGGGTGTGCTCGAACTGGGCCGTGAGGGACTTGTCACGGGTCGTGACCGTCCACCCGTCGGCCCAGATGTCCGCCTCGACGCCGCCGAGGGTCAGCATGGGCTCGATGGTGAAGACCATCCCGGGCACCATGACGTCGTCGAACTGGGGGGCGTCGTAGTGGGGGATGACGAGGCCGGAGTGGAACGCGCGGCCCACGCCGTGGCCGGTGTAGTCGCGCACGACGCCGTAGCCGAAGCGCGCGGCGTACGACTGGATCGCGCGGCCGATGACGTTGACCTCGCGGCCGGGCGCGACCGCCTTGATGCCCCGTCGCAGGGCCTCGCGCGTCCGGTCGACGAGGTCGATGGTCGCCTGGGCCGCCTCGCCCACCACCACGGTGCGGTTGAGGTCGCCGTGCACTCCGTGCTTGAACGCCGTCACGTCGATGTTGACGAGGTCGCCCTCGACGAGGACGGTGTCGTCCGGGATGCCGTGGCAGATGACCTCGTTGACCGAGGTGCAGACCGACTTCGGGAAGCCGCGGTACCCGAGGGTCGACGGGTAGGCCTCGTGCGCCACGAGGAACTCGTGCGCCACGCGGTCGAGCTCGTCGGTCGTCACGCCCGGGCGGATGGCGGCCTCGACGGCGTCGATCGCCTGCGAGGCGATGCGTCCGCTCTCGCGGATCAGCTCGACCGTGGCGCTGTCGTAGACGTCGCCGCCGGAGTAGGGCGCCGGCGCCGCCTTGCCGACGTACTCGGGTCGGGCGATGGACGAAGGGACCGGGCGGAGTGCGGACACCCGGCCCGGGGTCAGTGATCCGTCAGGGTCCCGGGGCATGCCGTCCAGCTTAGGGGGAGGGCGGCCTCGCCGGGCCACGCGGCGGTCGCCGGGCAGGCGGGGCTAGCCTGCTCGCATGACTGCTGAGTTCTGGTTCAACACCCGCACGCACGAGGTCGAGGAGGGCAAGGTGTCGCCCGCGGTCGACCGTGCCGGCCCGTACGCCACGCGCGAGGAGGCCGCCGACGCGATCCGGATCATCCAGGAGCGCAACGCCCGCCTCGACGCCGAGGACGCCGCCGACGACTGACGTCCACTAGCCTCGGTGCTGAGCAGAAAGGCTGTCGATGGACAAGCAGAGGGACTTCGTCCTCCGGACGATCGAAGAGCGCGGCATCAAGTTCATCCGGCTCTGGTTCACCGACGTGATCGGCACCCTGAAGTCGGTCGCCATCGCGCCAGCCGAGGTCGAGGGCGCCTTCGCCGAGGGCATCGGCTTCGACGGCTCGGCCATCGAGGGCCTGACCCGGTCGTACGAGGCCGACGTGCTCGCGCAGCCCGACCCGACGACCTTCCAGATCCTCCCGTGGCGCGGCGAGATCGACCCCACCGCCCGCATGTTCTGCGACATCACGACGCCGGACGGCCAGCCCGCCGTCGCCGACCCGCGCAACGTGCTCAAGCGGACGCTGGCCCGGGCCGGCGAACGCGGCTTCACCTTCTACACGCACCCCGAGGTCGAGTTCTACCTGCTCAAGGACGCCCAGGGCGGCCCCGACGGCCCGCAGCCCGTCGACTCGGCGGGCTACTTCGACAACGTGCCCGGCGGCACGGCGCACGACTTCCGTCGCCGGTCCGTGCGCATGCTCGAGGACCTGGGCATCTCGGTCGAGTTCAGCCACCACGAGGCCGGCCCCGGCCAGAACGAGATCGACCTGCGCTACGCCGACGCGCTGACGACCGCGGACAACATCATGACGTTCCGCACGGTCATCAAGGAGGTCGCGATCGAGCAGGGCGTGTACGCCACGTTCATGCCCAAGCCCTTCAGCCAGCACCCCGGCTCCGGCATGCACACCCACATGTCGCTCTTCGAGGGCGACGGCAACGCCTTCTACGAGGCGGGCGCCGAGTACCAGCTCTCGCGGATCGGACGCCAGTTCATCGCCGGGCTCCTGCGCCACGCGCCCGAGATCACGGCGGTCACGAACCAGTTCGTCAACAGCTACAAGCGCCTCTGGGGCGGGGACGAGGCCCCCAGCTTCGTCACCTGGGGCCACAACAACCGGTCGGCCCTCGTGCGCGTGCCGCTCTACAAGCCGAACAAGGGCAACTCGAGCCGCGTCGAGTACCGCGCGATCGACTCCGCCGCGAACCCGTACCTGGCGTTCTCGCTGATGCTTGCCGCCGGCCTCAAGGGCATCGAGGAGGGCTACGAGCTCCCCGCAGAGGCCGAGGACAACGTCTGGGGCATGAGCGACGCCGAGCGTCGCGCCCTCGGCTACAAGCAGCTGCCCGCGAGCCTCGACCACGCCCTCTCGATCATGGAGGACAGCGAGCTCGTCGCCGAGACCCTGGGCGAGCAGGTCTTCAACTACGTGCTGCTCAACAAGCGCCAGGAGTGGAAGTCCTACCGCGCCCAGGTCACGCCGTTCGAGCTGCGCTCCAACCTCGAGATCCTCTAGCAGCCGGCACCGTCATGCCCCGAGCCGCGACAGCGCTGTCCGACCTGGCGCGGCTCGGGTTCGCCGAGCTGGGCACGGCGCGGGACCGGCTCGACCGTCTCGTCGAGGCGACCCCGTCCCTCGCGTCGGCCGTCGCCTCCTTCGCTCGCAGCCCCGACCCCGACGAGGCGCTGCTGCACCTCGAGCGGCTCGTCGAGCGGTCGCCGGAGGGCGTGGCGTCGCTCCTGGAGCACGGCGCCGGCGAACGGCTGCTGCGGCTGCTGGGGTCGTCGTCCGGGCTGGCCGAGTTCCTCGTGCGGCGTCCGGCCGAGCTGGGGCTGCTCGCCGAGCCCGCGCCCTCGCCCCTGTCCGGGCAGGAGTACGTCGACGACCTGACGGCCGACGTGGCCGGTCTCGTGGACGAGCAGGCGCGGGTCGCGCTCCGTGTGGGCTACCGCCGTCACCTGCTCCGCATCGCCTCCTGGGACCTCGCCCGCCCCGACCCCGTCGAGGCGCTGCCCGTCGTCGCCGCTGCCCTCGCCGACCTCGCGGGCGCCGCCCTGCACGCCGCGCTCGACGTGGCCCGGCGCGAGGTGCCGTTCCCCGCCGACGACGTGGCCCGCACCCGGCTCGCCGTCATCGGCATGGGCAAGGCCGGTGCGCGCGAGCTGAACTACCTCAGCGACGTCGACGTGGTCTGGGTCGCCGAGGGCGCCGACGACCTCGAGAACGGGCGCGCCGTCGAGATCGGCACCCGCCTCGCCGTGCACACGGTCCGCACGATCACCGACCTCGCCACGGAGCCCGAGCTCTGGGAGGTCGACTCGGCCCTGCGGCCCGAGGGCAAGGACGGCGCCCTGGTGCGCACCCTCGAGTCCCACGTCGCCTACTACGAGCGCTGGGCGAAGGGGTGGGAGTTCCAGGCCCTGCTCAAGGCGCGCCCGCTGGCGGGCGACGCCGACCTCGGAGAGCGCTACGTCGAGCGCATCGCGCCGTTCGTCTGGTCGGCGGCACAGCGCGAGGCCTTCGTCGAGTCGGTGCAGGCCATGCGCGAGCGGGTCACCGCCCTCCTGCCCGCCGACGAGGTCGACCGGCAGCTCAAGCTCGGGCCCGGCGGGCTCCGCGACGTCGAGTTCACCATCCAGCTGCTCCAGCTCGTGCACGGCCAGGCCGACGACGGCGTCCGGCAGCGGAGCACGCTCGACGCCCTGGCGGCGCTCGCCCGGCGCGGCTACGTCGGCCGCGTCGAGGCGGCGGAGTTCGACCGCGACTACCGCGTGCTGCGCGTGCTCGAGCACCGCGTCCAGCTGACCCGGCTGCGCCGCACCCACCTCATGCCGACCGACGAGAACGCGCTGCGCGTGCTGGCCCGCTCGACCGGGCTGGCGACGTCGGGGGGCGGCCTCGTCGAGACCTGGCACGCCGTCAAGCGACGTGTCCGCACCCTGCACGAGCGGCTCTTCTACCGGCCCCTGCTCTCCGCCGTCGCCGCCCGGCCCGAGGAGGACCTGGCGCTCAGCAGCGACCAGGCCGCCGCCCGGCTCGCCGCCATCGGCTTCGCCGACCCCCGCGGCGCGCTCGGGCACATCGCCGCGCTCACCGGGGGAGTCTCCCGCCGCGCGAGCATCCAGCGGCACCTGCTGCCCGCCATGCTGCAGTGGTTCGCCGACGGCACCGACCCCGACCTGGGGCTGCTCGCGTTCCGCCGCCTGAGCGACGGCCTGGGCGAGTCGTACTGGTTCCTCCGCATGCTGCGGGACTCGTCGGGGGCCGCCCACCGGCTCACGACCGTGCTGTCGTCGTCGACGTTCGTCGCCGACCTGCTCGACCGGACGCCGGAGGCGGCGGCCTGGTTCGAGTCCGACGCCGAGCTGCAGCCGAGGACGCTGTCCAGCCTGCTCGACGAGACGCGCGCGACGGTGGGCAGGCACGAGTCGAAGGAGGGGGCGGCCGGCGTGCTGAGGCAGGCGCGCCGACGCGAGATCCTCCGGCTGGCCATCGCGGGCATCCTCGGGCTCGTCTCCATCGACCAGCTCGCCCGGGGCCTCACCGACGTCACGACGGCGGCCATCACGGGCGCGCTCGCCCTGGCCCGGAGGGACGTTCCGGACGTCGAGATGGCGGTCGTCGCCATGGGGCGCTACGGGGGGCGCGAGCTGGGCTTCGGGTCCGACGCCGACGTCCTGTTCGTGCACCGCGGCGTCGAGGGCGACGACACCGCGCAGCGACGAGCGGCCGGCGTGGTGGCCGAGATGGGCCGGCTCACGTCGGACGCCCTGGTGCCCCTCGACCTCGACACGGGCCTGCGCCCCGAGGGCGGCAACGGGCCGGTCACGAGGTCGCTCGCCTCGTACCGCGCCTACTACGCGCGGTGGTCGCTGACGTGGGAGGCGCAGTCGCTGCTGCGCGCACGGGTCGTCGCCGGCGACGAGGCGCTCGGCGCGGACTTCACGACCCTCGCGGACGAGGTCCGCTACCCGACGGCGCTGTCGGAGCAGGAGGTGCGCGAGGTCAAGCGCATCAAGGCCCGCGTCGAGGCGGAACGGCTCCCGAAGGGCGCCGAGCCGTCGCGGCACCTGAAGCTCGGCCGCGGGTCGCTCAGCGACGTGGAGTGGTTCGTCCAGCTCCTCCAGCTCCAGCACGCGCACCGGGTCCCCGGCCTCCGGACGACCTCGACCCTCGACGCCCTGGCGGCCGCGACGACCGCCGGGCTCGTCGACCCCGACGACGCGACCAAGCTGCACGACGCCTGGTTGATGGCCTCGCGTGCCCGCTCCGCCGTCGTCCTGTGGACGTCGCGCACCTCCGACGTCCTCCCGAGCGACCGCCGCCAGCTGGAGGGCGTGGCGCGTCTGATGGAGTACCCGCCCGGCTCGGCCACCCGGCTCGAGGAGGACTACCTCGCCGTCACCCGTCGGGCCCGGGCCGTCTTCGAGCGGGGCTTCTACGGTCTCGACGAGGCGCCCGAGCCCACCGCCTGACCCTGCGTCCCAGGGCGTGACCGGGGCCTCCCCGCGCCCGACACGCCCGGGACGACATCACCCGGCGGGTGATGCCCGAATCGGTCACGGGTGATTTTGTCGTACCCCGAATAAGAGGCATGTACCCCGGGGTGCGTGACGGGCGTGTTTCGGCGCCGTGACCACCAGGTGGTCGTCGGGTCGGTGGCCGGTCGCAGGGCGAGCGCCTGCGGGTCGGGGCACGTGCTCCTTCCCGGGCGCAGCACTCACGGTGTGACCGGCATATTCCTCAGGTAGCAGCCGGGGTCCGCGTCCAGAGGCTGACGACCATCCGTGACCGGTCGGACCGCCGTCGCCGCGCCTCCTCGGTCTGTCGGCATTTCGTGCGACACCGAACGGAGGACACCCGTGTACCCCTCGGCGAGCTCGCCTGCCCCCGTCCGGGTGACCCGTTGTGAGCGACCTCCAGATCGCCTCAAGATTGCACCGACCCGACAGACCCCCTTTCCTCGACGACGCGGAATCTTCCCTTTCCCACCCCCGTGAGGCGGCCCTCGTGTTGACTTTCATCCTCCAGATCCGATCGATGGCAGGCGGCCACGCCGAGCTGTACCTGTTCGCGGTCTACTCGGCGTTCATCTGGATCCTCTGGATCATCAAGGTGCTGCTGTCGCGCCGCTACCGGCCCTTCACGGGCGAGTTCACCGGCTCGACGAGCGTGGTCGTACCGGTGGTCGACGAGCCCCTCGACCTGTTCCGCGACGTCATCGGCCGCATGGTCGAGCAGCGGCCGGGCGAGATCATCGTGGTCATCAACGGTGCGCCGAACCCCGAGCTCGCCGCGGTCTGCGAGGAGTACGCGCCGCTCGTGCGCTGGGTGCACACCCCCATCCCGGGCAAGCGCAACGCGGTCATGATCGGCACCGAGCTCAGCCGGGGCGACATCACCGTGCTCGTCGACTCGGACACCGTCTGGACGCCCGGCACGCTCTCCGAGCTGGTCCGTCCCTTCGCCCACGAGAACGTGGGCGGCGTGACGACCCGCCAGCGCATCCTCGAGCCGGAGCGCAGCTGGATCACGCGCTGGGCTGACTGGCTCGAGAACTCGCGGGCGCTGTACTCGATGCCCGCGCAGAGCGTCCTGGGCCAGATCGGCTGCCTGCCGGGCCGGACCATCGCGTTCCGGCGCGACATCCTCGTCCGGGTCATGGACCGCTTCATGACGGAGAAGTTCATGGGGGTGTTCCTCGAGGTCAGCGACGACCGCACCCTGACGAACCTCACGCTGAAGGAGGGCTACCGCACCGTGTACCAGCACACCAGCCTGGTCTACACGGACGCCCCGCTGCAGGTGAAGAAGCTCTTCAAGCAGCAGCTCCGCTGGGCTCGCGGCAGCCAGTACAACACCTTCCGCATGATGCCGTGGATGCTCGGGCACGCCCCCCTGCTCGCGTTCTTCTTCGCGATGGACATCATCCTCCCGTTCCTGCTCATGGGCGTGATCGGCGGCTGGATCTACCGGGGCATCACGGGTCAGGGGATCAACCTCTACCGCGGGATCCTGGCCGAGTACGGCGTCTCGACCGGGATGGTCAGCATCGTGGTGCTCATGGTGCTGTCCTCCGTGCTGAGCATGGCCATCCGTCAGATGCGCCACCTCGCCGAGAAGCCCTCGGACTTCTTCCGGCTGCCCGTCTTCATCATCGTGTCGACGTTCTTCCTCATGCCCATCCGCGTCATCGGCTTCTTCCGCATGGGCCACGCGAGCGGCTGGGGCACCCGGGCGGGTGCCTACGCCGGGGGAGCCGCCGACGACGCCGCGCAGCAGATGGCGCACGAGGCGACGGGGGACGACTCGCTGCGCGTGCTCGAGCGGGAGTTCGACGACGAGACCGACCCGGGCGTGGACGCCCTGTTCGACGTCGGCCCCTCGACGACCCCGGTCGGGCCGACCTCGGACGCCACGACCGTCCGGGCCCAGGACTCCGGCGTGGTGCTCGTGCGGAGCCACCGTGCCGAGACCACGGTCGACGCCACGCCCGCCGACGACACCGTCACGACCTCGTCGGCGACCGCCTACGCGGCCGCATCGGCCCCCGTCGCCGCGGTCGCGCCTCCTCGTCGTCGCCTCAACCCCAAAGCCGGGTTCCCGTACCTGATCGGTGCCCTCATCATCACCCTGGAGGTGCTGTTCATTGTCTGAGTCGCCGCAGACCTTCGTCGCCCCGCTGCACGTGCAGTCGGGAGCCTGGTGGGCCTCGTCCCACGGCAACGCCCGCCGCACCGCACTCGGCGCGACGGCCACGGTCGTCCTGCTGGCCATGATCTCGTGGCTGATCTGGATCTCGCCCACCGAGAACCCCGTCCGCACCGCGGTGCAGGAGGTGGTGGGCGCCTCGCCCGCCCAGGTCGCGACCCTGAAGCAGGACCGGTCGGCGCTGCTCGACCAGCTCGTCGCCGCCAAGGAGCAGCTGGCCGAGAGCAAGACCCAGCTCGCCGACGTGCAGCAGCAGGCGTGGACGTCGGAGGGGCAGCTGACCGACGCCCAGGCCCGCCTCGCGTCGGCGCAGGACGCGCTGCGCGACGCCGAGGCCGCGACCGGCGGCGGGGGCGGCTCCGCGACCGGCGGGGGCGCCGGCTCGTCGGCCGCCGGCGGCTCCGGCACCGGTGGCGGGGGAGGCGGCTCGGCGGCGGTGTCGCCCGGGACGTCGGGCGACGCAGGTGCCGGGAACGGCGGCGGCGGCCAGGGCTCCGGCGGCGGTGCCGGTGCTGGCGACGGCGACGGCACCGGCGGCGGTTCCGGCGGCGGCTCCGGCGGCGGCGCGACGGGTCCGGTGCCGATCCAGGCCCCGTCCCTCGCCGAGATCGTCTCGCCCGAGTCGCGGTACTTCGGCCTCTACACGACGCAGTCCCCCTTCAGCTGGTCCGAGTTCGACGACGTCAGCACCAAAGTCGGCGCGCAGCCGAACATGGCCGGCTACTTCCAGGGCTTCGACCAGGAGTTCAACGCGACGGCCGTCAACCGGTCGTGGGCGAAGGGCGACCTGCCGTTCCTCACCTGGGAGTCTCGCCCCATCGCGGCCGGCAACGACGCGGTGGTCGACCCGGACTACGAGCTGAGCAAGATCATCGACGGCGACTTCGACGCCTACCTGACGCGGTGGGCCGACGCGCTCGTCGCCAACGGCCTGCCGATGGCCATCCGCCTCGACCATGAGATGAACGGCAACTGGTACCCCTGGGCGGAGGGGGTCAACGGCAACGAGAAGACCGAGTACGTGCAGATGTGGCAGCACGTCCACGACCTCTTCGAGGCCCGCGGCGCGAACGAGCTCGTGGCCTGGGTGTGGGCGCCGACCCGGGTCGAGGGCGTGCCGACGAAGAACCGCAGCCTCGAGTACACGGCGAGCCTGTACCCGGGAGACGACTACGTGGACTGGGTCGGCATGACGGGCTACCTGCGCAACAGCCCGGAGACGCCGCAGAGCGGCGACTTCCGGGGCACGTTCGGCAAGACCCTCGACCAGCTGCGGCAGATCACGACGAAGCCGATCGTCCTCGCCGAGATGGGCGCGGCCGAGCTCGGCACGACGGGGCAGGCCCAGAAGCCACGCTGGATCGACTCGCTCTTCGACGAGCTGGCCCTGCCGGAGAACGACGACATCGTCGGGTTCTCCTGGTTCAACCTGACGGCCACCACCGTGTCGAGCGGCTCGTACCTGACCAACGACTGGCGGATCGTGTCGCGGCGCGACTCCCTCGAGGCCTTCCGCACGGGGATCGCCAGGACCGACACGGGCTTCGCCCTGAGGTCCTCGCCGTGACCGGGGCCGCCGCCTCGCCCCGTCACCAGATCCCAGCCGTCCTGGCCCGCCCTGCGGCGGCACCCCCCACGGCAGCATCCCCCACGGCAGCACCCCCGATCACGAGGAGCGCATCATGAGCGACACCACCGACCACGCCGACGACCTCGGCACCGACCCCCGCTCGACCGGCGACACGACGAGGCCGGCCTCGACCCGGCCCCGCATCAGCGTCATCGGCACGGGCTACCTCGGCGCCACGCACGCCGCGGCCATGGCCGAGATGGGCTTCGACGTCGTCGGCGTCGACACCGACCCGGCGAAGGTCGAGGCCCTCAGCCAGGGCCGGGTGCCGTTCTTCGAGCCCGGGCTGCCCGAGCTCATCCTGCGGCACGTCGAGTCGGGCCGACTGGTCTTCACGACCGACATCGCCGAGGCCGTGGCCCTCAGCGACGTGCACTTCATCTGCGTCGGCACCCCGCAGCGTCGGGGGAGCCACGCGGCCAACCTCACCTACGTCGAGGAGGCGACCCGGGCGGTCGCCCGGTCGCTCAGCCACGACGGCCTCATCGTCGGCAAGTCGACCGTGCCGGTCGGCACGGCCGCGCGCCTCCGGGAGATCGTCGCCGGGGTGCTCCCCGACGGCGTCTCGGCCGACGTCGTCTGGAACCCCGAGTTCCTGCGCGAGGGCCACGCGGTGGAGGACACGCTCCGTCCCGACCGGATCGTCTTCGGCGGCACGGACGTGCGCAGCGAGGCGATCCTGCGCGAGGTGTACGCCGAGCCGATCGCCACGGGCACGCCCGTCATCTCGTGCGACCTGCCCACCGCCGAGCTCGTCAAGGTGAGCGCGAACGCGTTCCTCGCGACGAAGATCTCGTTCATCAACGCCGTCAGCGAGCTGTGCGAGGCCGCGGGGGCGAACGTGTCGACGCTCGCGGACGCCCTGGGCTTCGACGACCGCATCGGCCGGAAGTTCCTCAACGCCGGCCTCGGCTTCGGCGGCGGCTGCCTGCCGAAGGACATCCGTGCGCTCATGTACCGGGCGAACGAGCTCGGCGCGCACCGGGCCGTCGGCCTCATGCAGCAGGTCGACGAGATCAACATGGCTCAGCGGCAGCGCGTCATCGACCAGGCGATCGACGCCTGCGGCGGCTCCGTCCTCAACCGGCGCGTGGCCGTCCTCGGGGCGGCGTTCAAGCCGCACACCGACGACGTCCGCGACTCGCCCGCCCTGAACGTGGCGGCCGCGCTGCACCTGCGCGGCGCCCAGGTGCTCGTGGTCGACCCCGAGGCGACGCAGACGGCCCAGCGCAGCTTCCCGACGCTCTCGTTCGCCGACACGATCGAGGAGGCGGTGGCCGACGCCGACGCCGTGCTGCTGCTCACCGAGTGGCCCGAGTTCGTCGGCGCCGAGCCCTCCGCCCTCGCCGAGCTGGCGGCGAACCCCGTCGTCATCGACGCGCGGAACGCGCTCGACGCCGAGGTGTGGTCGAGCGCGGGCTGGGAGGTGCGCCCCCTGGGCGGCCGCCGCGTCCCGGCTCAGCGTCGCGTGCTCACCCCGAGCAGCGTCCCGGCCTAGACGGCACGCCCGGCACGGCGGAAGGCCCGCACCCCGAGGGGTGCGGGCCTTCCGTCGATCGACCGGGTCGGCAGCGGCTAGACGCCGAAGTAGAGCTCGAACTCGAACGGGTGCGGGCGCTGGGCCATCGGCAGGATCTCCTTCTCGCGCTTGTACGCGATCCAGGTCTCGATGAGGTCCTCGGTGAAGACGTTTCCCTTGGTGAGGAACTCGTGGTCGGCCTCGAGCGCGTCGAGGGCGCCCTCGAGCGACGCCGGCACCTGGGGGATGCCCTTCGCCTCCTCGGGGGGGAGCTCGTAGAGGTCCTTGTCGACGGGCTCGTGCGGCTCGATGCGGTTCTGGATGCCGTCGAGGCCGGCCATGAGCTGCGCGGCGAACGCGAGGTACGGGTTCGACGCGGCGTCCGGCACGCGGAACTCGATGCGCTTGGCCTTGGGGTTCGTGCCCGTGATCGGGATGCGGATGGCAGCCGAGCGGTTGCCGGCCGAGTAGACCAGGTTGACGGGGGCCTCGAAGCCGGGGATCAGACGGTGGTACGAGTTGATCGACGGGTTGGTGAACGCCAGCACGGCGGGGGCGTGCTTGAGCAGGCCGCCGATGTACCAGCGGGCGAGGTCGGACAGGCCGCCGTAGCCGTTCTCGTCGTAGAAGAGGGGCTTGCCGTCGTTCCACAGCGACTGGTGCGTGTGCATGCCCGAGCCGTTGTCGCCGAAGAGCGGCTTGGGCATGAAGGTCGCGACCTTGCCCCACTGCTCGGCGGTGTTCTTGACGATGTACTTGAACTTGAGGATGTCGTCGGCCGCGTGGACCATCGTGTCGAACTTGTAGTTGATCTCCTGCTGGCCGCCGGTGCCCACCTCGTGGTGCGCGCGCTCGAGCTCGAGGCCCGAGTCGATCAGCTTGAGGCTGATGTCGTCGCGCAGGTCGGCCGTCTTGTCGACCGGGCTCACGGGGAAGTAGCCGCCCTTGTAGGCGGTCTTGTTGGCGAGGTTGCCGCCCTCCTCGACGCGACCGGTGTTCCAGGCGCCCTCCTCGCTGTCGACGCTGTAGAAGCTGGCGTTCTGCTTCACCTCGTAGCGCACGTCGTCGAAGATGTAGAACTCGGCCTCGGGGGCGAAGAACGCCGTGTCGGCGATGCCGGTCGAGGCGAGGTACTTCTCGGCCTTCTTGGCCACCTGGCGCGGGTCGCGGCTGTAGAGCTCGCCGTTGCGCGGGTTGAAGATGTCGAAGACGAGCACGAGCGTGCGCTCGGCGCGGAACGGGTCGACGTAGCCGGTGGTGACGTCGGGGATGAGCTGCATGTCCGACTCGTGGATGGAGGCGAAGCCGCGGATCGAGGAGCCGTCGAAGAGCTGGCCGACGGAGAAGAACTCCTCGTCGACGGTGGACGCGGGGATGTTGAAGTGCTGCTGGACGCCGGGGAGGTCCGTGAACCGGATGTCGAGGAACTTGACGTCGGTGTCCGTGATGAACTTCAGCACCTCGGAAGAATCGGTGAACATCTAGGTGTCTCTCCAATGGGCTCTGAGCGGTCAGACTGCCGGTCGCAGCCTCCCACGACGCTAGGGGGGACCCGTTTCGTCGCGGTGTCCCCATTGTTTCAGAGATGTTACGGGTGCCGCGTCGATAGGCTCGTCCCATGCCCGACGACCGATCCCGTCTCCCGTCCGACCCCTCCGACGGCGGCCCGGGTCCCCGCCAGGACTGGCCCGGGCAGCGGCTCGGACTGCCGCGCACGGGGCCGCGCTCCGTCGCCCGCGTCGGGCGGCGCGTCGCCGGTGTGTCGATCGACTGGGCCCTGGCCTACGTCGTCGCCTTCGCCTTCTTCGACGGCCGCGGCCTCGCCATCACGCTGGTCTTCGCGCTGGTGCAGGCCCTGGCGCTCGTCACGCTCGGCGGCACGGTCGGGCACCTCGCGCTCGGCATGCGCCTCGTGCCGATGGCCGGCGGCCGACTCGGCGTCTGGCGCCCGCTCGTCCGCACCGTGCTGCTCGCCCTCGTCGTGCCCGCCGTCATCTGGGACCAGGACCAGCGCGGCCTGCACGACCGCGGGGCGGGGACCCTGCTCGTGCGGGTCTGAGGCACGACCGCACCACGCACGGAGGCGCCCGTCCCCCTCGAGGGGACGGGCGCCTCCGTCATCGGGCGACAGCGCTCAGCGCGGTCGACCCGCGCGCATCTTGAAGGGGTCGACGCCCTTGGGGATGGGCAGGCCGTTCTTGCCGAGCGACTGCAGGCGGTTGCTGACGGCGAGCACCTCGTTGCGGTTGAGGGACGACTTGATCTTGTTCATGCGGCCCGCGACCTTGTGCAGCGGCACGGCGTCGGCGTCGGGGCCCACGTGCAGCACCGTGATGGGCACGTTGGGCAGGATGCGGGCGACCTTGCGGCGCTCCTCGTCGACGAGCCGCTTGGTCTGCGTGGCCGAGCCCTCGCCGATCAGGACGACGCCGCCCTTGCCGACGGCCCGGTAGACCGCCGCCTGCGTGCGGGCCTGCACGGCGACGGGCATCTCGGCGGCGCGCCACGAGCGACGCAGGCCGCTCTTCATCACGGCGCCGACCGCGCCGGGCTGCCCCTCGATCTGCGAGTAGGCGGCGCGCTCTGCCTTGCGGCCGAGCACGAGCAGCAGCAGCAGGACGCCGAGCATGACGCCGACGACGATGTAGAGCACGAGCGCGAGGACGTTGCCGCCGGTGAGGAACACGCCGGCCAGCACGCCGGCCGCGATCGGCAGCAGCAGCGCCAGCAGCATCAGCGGCAGCGCCGACTTGTCGACGCGGCGGGTCATCGTGAACACCTGCCACATCTGCGAGAAGCGGCCCGGTTCCTTGGGCGGCTTCGGGGACGTGTTCTCCGGTGACGTGCGTCGTGCCATGTCGACCAGGATACGGGGTCTCGCGGCGTCCGTGGGCCCTCCCCGGAGCCGGGGGCGGCGTCGCCCGTCCCCAGGACCCCGAGGAGGGGCGGTGCGGCACGCCGGACCCGGTCACCATGGCCGCATGACCAGCTCCGCCGTCGGCCCGTACGTGCTCGCCCCCGGCTCGTCCTGGCCGCCGGGCGCTGCCGGCACGGCCGAGGCGACCGGTCCCGACGGGGGCAGGGTCGTGCTCCGGCGGCCGGCCGTCGAGGGCGGCGACCGGCACGAGCGGGCCGCCGGCCTCGTCGCAGGCCTCGCCGGGTCGGCCCACGAGCACCTCGTGCGCCCCGTCGACGTGCTGACGGACGACGACGGCGAGGTGGTGCTGGTGACCCCGGGGCCGGCCCGGGAGTCGCTCGGCTCCTGGCTCCGCCGTCGGGGGACGCTCCCGACGGGCGAGGCGGTGACCGTCCTGCTGCCGGTGCTCGCCGCCCTGGCGCACCTGGCCCGACGGGGACCGGTGCCCTCGTCGGTCGGCCTCGAGCACGTCGAGCTCGACGACCGCGGGGCTCCGGTCCTCGTGGGCGGCGACCTCCGGCCCGGCCCCGGGCCCGGCCGCGACGTGGCGTCGGGCACGGCGCGGTCGTACGTGCTCGCCGTCGCCCGGCACCTGACCACGGCCGACCGGGAGCGGCTGGTGGGCGTCGACGGCACGGCCCTCGACGGCGCGAGCCTCGACGAGCTCGTCGAGCGGGTGCACGACCTGGCGCGGGCCGTGCCGCTGCCCACGATCGCCGACGGCGCGGACCCGGCCGAGGAGGTGCGGGTCGCGTGGCAGCCGCCCCCGGTCCCGCCGCCGCGGGCGGGGTGGACCGCCGTCCTGCCCGAGTCGGCGGTGGCGGACCTCCTGGCGGACTGGTGGGACGCGGCGCGGACGCTGCCCTGGCGGGACCGCGTGCGACAGGTCCGGGCCCGCTTCTGGGTGCTCGGGGGCCTGGTGTCGCTGTCGGTCGTCGGCGGTCTGGTGCTCCTGCCGACGGGCTCGCCGCCGGAGTCCGCACGGTCAGCCCGGTCCGCCGAGCCCTCGGAGGCTGCCGAGGGCGGGACCGACGCCGCGTCGACCGACACGAGGGTCCCCACGCCCGTCGCCTCCGAGCGCGGTTCGGACGCGTCGGCCCTGGCTCCGGTCACGACGTCGAGGGACGAGGCGACGGACACCGTGCGGGGCGACGATGCGCAGGCGGCGACGGAGATCCTGCTCACCGCGAGGGTCGCGTGCCTGCGCGAGCCCTCGAGATCGTGCCTCGCGGCCGTCGACCAGGCGGGCTCGCCCGTCGCCCTCGACGACGCCCGTGTGCTCGACGACCCCTCCGTCACGGCCGAGCTCGCCTTGCCCGTGCACGTGGTCGCCGAGGTCCAGCGGCTCGGCGAGAGCGTCCTGCTCGACTGCAGCACCGTGGACGACGGACCGGCCTCGGTCCTCGTGACGAGGACCGAGGCCGGTTGGCGCCTCAGAGAGGTGGTGACGCGGTGACGCGGAGGGTCAGATGCCGAGCACGCCGGCGAAGTCGCCGCCCTCGAGGCGGTCCTTGACCGCGACGAGGAAGCGCGCGGCGTCGGCGCCGTCGACGATGCGGTGGTCGTACGACAGGGCCAGGTAGACCATCGACCGCACGGCGATCGCGTCGGTCCCGCCGGCCGAGACCACCACGGGACGCTTGACGACGATGCCCGTGCCGAGGATCGCGACCTGGGGCAGGAAGACGACGGGGGTGTCGAAGAGCGCCCCGCGCGAACCCGTGTTCGTGACGGTGAACGTGCCGCCGGCCAGCTCGTCGGGCTTGAGCTTGTTGTCGCGCGTGCGCTGCGCCAGGTCGGCGATCTGGGCGGCGATGCCGGCGAGGTCGAGCTCGGAGGCGTCCTTGATGACCGGGGTGAGCAGACCGCGTTCGGTGTCGACGGCCATGCTGACGTTCTCGTGGTCCGGGTAGACGATCGAGTCGCCGTCGACGGTCGCGTTCAGCTTCGGGTGCGCCTTGAGCGCCTCGGCGGCGGCCAGCGTGAAGAACGGCAGGAACGACAGCTTGTTGCCGGTCTTCTCGAGGAACGCGGCCTTGTGGGCGTCGCGGAACGTCGCGACGGCCGTGACGTCGACCTCGACCACGCTGGTCAGCTGGGCCATCGCCTGCATGGACTGGACGGCGCGCTCGGCGACGACCTTGCGCAGACGGGTCATCGGCACGGTGGTGCCGCGCAGGGGCGAGACCTCGACGGGGGTCGCCGACGAGGAGGCCGGGGCGGACGTGGTCGACGCTGCAGCCTCGGCCGCGGCGAGGACGTCCTCCTTGCGGATGCGCCCGCCGACGCCGCTCCCGGTCAGCGTCGAGATGTCGACGCCCTTCTCGTTGGCGAGCTTGCGGACGAGCGGCGTGACGTAGCCCGTGGGAGCGGACGACTCGGAGGTCGACGCGGTCGTCGGGGCGGCCGAGGCCGCAGGCGCGGCTGCGGCGGGCGCCGCGGCGGCCGGGGCCGCCTGCGCCTGGGCGGGAGCGGCCGCGGGCGGAGCCGCGGCAGGGGGAGCGGCGGCGGCGGGCGCCGCAGCTGCCGGCGCCGGGGGCGCAGGCTGCTCGGCGGCGGGCGCCGGGTCGACGTCCTCGGCAGGGGCCGGTGCCTCGGCGTCGGCGTCCTCGCCGGGCGCGGGCGCGGCGGACGAGGCGACGACGGCGTCGTCCGCGTCGTCCTGCTGGCCCTCGGCGGACGCCTCGGCCTGCTGCTCCTGCGGTGCTCCGTCGGCGGAGTCGCCGCCCTGAGCGCTGCCGTCGCCGATGCGCACCAGGGGGGTCCCGACCTCGACGGTCTCGTCCTCGGGCACGAGGATCTCCTCGACGACGCCGGCGACGGGCGACGGGATCTCCGTGTCGACCTTGTCGGTCGAGACCTCGAGCAGGGGCTCGTCGACCTCGACCCGGTCGCCGACGTTCTTCAGCCAGCGGGTGACCGTGCCCTCGGTGACACTCTCTCCGAGTGCCGGGAGGTTGACGGATTCGCTCATGCGGGGGACTCCTTTGACGACATGGTGTGTCTGTGTGTGCTGCGGATGTGATCGGGTGGTGCTGTGGGCGGACCGAGGTCCGGGGGGGCCGTGCTCCCGTGCTCGGCGAGCACGGCCCCCGGGGTGCTGCCTACATGGCGTGGAGGGGCTTGCCGGCCAGGGCCAGCATCGCCTCGCCGAGCGCCTCGTTCTGCGTGGGATGGGCGTGGACCAGGGGCGCGACGTCCTCCGGGTAGGCCTCCCAGTTCACGGCGAGCTGGGCCTCGCCGATGAGCTCGCCGACGCGGGCGCCGATCATGTGCACGCCGACCACGGGGCCGTCGACCACGCGGACGACCTTGACGGAGCCGCTGGTGCCGATGATGTGGCTCTTGCCGTTGCCCGCGAGGTTGTAGTCGTAGCTCGTCACCTTGTCGGCACCGTGCTTCTCGACGGCCTTGGCCTCGGTGAGGCCGACGGACGCGACCTCGGGGTCGGAGTAGGTCACCTTCGGGATGTTGGTGTCCTCGATGACCTGGGGCGCCAGGCCGGCGATCTCCTCGGCGACGAAGATGCCGTGCTGGAAGCTCCGGTGCGCCAGCTGGAGGCCGGGGACGATGTCGCCGATGGCGAAGACGCCGGGGACGCTCGTGTGCAGGCGCTCGTCGGTGATGACGAAGCCGCGGTCGACCGTCACGCCCACCTCTTCGAAGCCCAGGCCCTGGGTCGACGGGCCGCGGCCGACGGCGACGAGCAGCAGGTCGGCCTCGATGGTCTTGCCGTCCTCCAGGGTGACGACGACGCCGTTCTCGTCCTGGGTCACGCCCTGGAACCGGACGCCGAGCGAGAAGCCGATGCCGCGCTTGCGGAACGCCCGCTCGAACTGCTTCGAGATCGACTCCTCCTCGTTGGGGACGAGGTGGGGGAGGGCCTCGACGATGGTGACGTCGGCGCCGAAGGACTTCCAGACGCTGGCGAACTCGACGCCGATGACGCCGCCGCCGAGGATGGCGACCCGCTCGGGGACGTGGTCGAGGGCGAGCGCGGCCTCGCTGGTGATGACCCGGCCGCCGATCTCGAGGCCGGGGAGGCTGCGCGAGTACGAGCCCGTGGCGAGGACGACGTTCTTGGCGGTGAGCGTCGTGTCGCCGACCTGGACCGTCGTGGGCGACGTGAGCCGGCCCTCGCCGTCGACGACGGTGATGCCGCGGGCCTTGACGAGGCCCTGCAGGCCCTTGTACTTGCTGGCGACGACGCCCTCGCGGTACGCCGTGACGGCCGGGACGTCGATGCCGTGGAAGTCGGCGGAGACGCCGTACTTGGCCGACTCGCGGGACACGTCGGCGACCTCGGCCGAGTGGAGCAGGGCCTTGGTCGGGATGCAGCCCCGGTGGAGGCAGGTGCCCCCGAGCTTGTCCTTCTCGACGAGCGCGACGCTCAGCCCCAGCTCGGTGGCCCGCAGGGCGGCGGCGTATCCGCCGCTGCCGCCGCCGAGCACCACCAGGTCAAAATTCTGTTCCGACACCCAGCAACTCCCTCGTGCGTTCGGAGGTACCCGCCGAGGCGAGGAGGCGCCGTCGTGGTGACGTCGGCGTCGCGTCCGCGTCCACCTCGGTGAGGAGGAGGCGGCGTCGCCCGGGGGACCGATCTCGGCGGGTCACTCCCGCCTCCTCGACCCTACTACGCGGCCGAAAAGTCGCGGGCCAGCTCTAGCAGGGTTCTCACGGAAACGCCGGTCGACCCCTTGCCGGTGAAGCCCCAGCCGCCGCCCTTGTTGTTCGACGGGCCCGCGATGTCCAGGTGGGCCCAGGGGAGGGGCCGCCCCGTCCCCTCCTGCTCGCCGACGAACTCGGAGAGGAAGACGCCGGCGAGGAGCATCCCCGCGGCGGTGTTGCCGGGCGTCGCGTTGACCAGGTCGGCGACGTCCGACGACAGGCGGCTGCGCAGCTCGCCCGGGAGGGGCATGCGCCACGCGGCCTCGCCGGCGAGGTCGGCGAGCTCGACCACGCGCGTGGCGAGGTCGTCGTTGCCCATGACCCCGACGGTGCGGGTGCCCAGCGCGACGACCTGGGCGCCGGTGAGCGTGGCCACGTCGACGACGGCGTCGGGCTGCTCCTCGCTGGCCGCGACGAGGCCGTCGGCCATCACGAGCCGGCCCTCGGCGTCGGTGTTGGTCACCTCGACGGTGGTGCCGCCGCGGATGGTGAGGACGTCGTCCGGGCGGATCGCCGTGCCGCTGGGCATGTTCTCGGCGACGCAGAGCCACGCCGTGAGCCGCACGGGCAGCTCGAGACGGGCGGCGGCGACCACGACGGCCAGCACGGTGGCCGCGCCGGTCATGTCGTCCTTCATGCCGAGCATGCTGCCCGCGGGCTTCAGGGAGAGGCCGCCGGTGTCGTAGGTGATGCCCTTGCCGACCAGGGCGAGGTGCTTCGAGGCCCCGGCGGGGGCGTAGGCGACCTTGACCAGGCGCGGCCCGCGGCTCGATCCCTGGCCGACGCCGAGGATGCCGCCAAAGCCGCCCTCGCGCAGCTCGTCCTCGGCGAGGACCGTCACGTCGAGCGGGAGGTCGGCGGCGAGCTCGACCGCCCGGTCGGCGAGGGCCTGCGGGAACATCTGCTGCGGGGGCGTGTTGGCGAGGTCCCGGACGGTGTGGACCGCCTGGGCGACCACGGCCGCCTGCGCGACCGTCGCCTCCTCGACGTCGAGCTCGGTGGAGAGGACCAGGGTGCGCGCGTGGCGACGCGACTCGGAGGCCGACGAGCCGCGGAACGCGTCGAACTCGTAGGAGGCGAGGCCCGCGCCCTCGAGGACGGCCAGCGCCTCGGCCTCGGTCGAGACGGGGAGGTCGAGCACGACCCGGTCGACGCCGGTCAGCTGGCGGACGGCCGCGCCCGCGGCGTAGCGCAGCGACTCGGCGTCGACGGAGCCGCCGAGGCCGACGAGGGCGGTGACGGCCGCGGCGCCCGCGCCGGGGAGGCGCACGAGCTCGTCACGGGCGCCGGTCACCCCGAGCACCGCCAGGTCGGCGGGCAGGCCGGGGACGTCGCGGGTGACCGAGGGACCGTCGGCCCCGGAGAGGACGCCGACCACGAGGACGTCGGCCTCGACCTCGGCGGCGGGGGTGCGGGTGGTGGACAGGAAGAGCTCGGTCATGCACCGATCGTAGCCAGTGCGGGTGTTCGCTCAGGGCATGCGGCCGCCGTCGGCGGGCGTCGGGGGCGTTGCCTAGGCTTGGGGCATGCACGACCCCGCCGGACTCTACGACCTCGCCCCCGACGCCTCCGACGTCCCCGAGGGGCTGCCCCTGGTCGCCGGGCTGACCGGCTCGACCGACGCCGGAGGGGCGGTCGGCCAGCTGGCCGAGTTCCTCGTCGGCGAGCTCGACCACCGGCTGCTCGCCTCCTTCGACGCCGACGAGCTGCTCGACTACCGGGCGCGACGCCCCGTCTTCACCTTCGACCAGGACCACATCTCCGAGGTCGCGACGGCCACCCTGTCGCTGCACCTCGTGACCGACGACGTCGGGCAGCCGTTCCTGCTGCTGTCGGGCTTCGAGCCCGACTTCCAGTGGCAGCGCTTCACCGCGGCCGTGGTGCAGCTCGTCGAGCGGTACCGCGTGTCGACCACCACGTGGGTCCACGCCATCCCCATGCCCGTGCCGCACACCAGGCCCATCGGCGTCACGGTCAGCGGCAACCGCTCTGACCTCGTCGAGTCGCTCTCCGTCTGGCGTCCGGTGACCCAGGCCCCCGCGAACGCCCTGCACCTCGTCGAGCAGCGCCTCGGCGACTCCGGGCACCCGACGGCGGGCTTCGTGCTGCTCGTGCCGCACTACCTCTCCGACACCGAGTTCCCCGACGCGGCCGTCACGGCGCTCTCGAGCATCAGCGCCGCGACGGGCCTCATCTTCCCCACCGACCGGCTCCGGTCCGAGGGCCGCGACTTCCTGGCCAAGGTCGACGAGCAGGTGCACGGCAACCACGAGCTCTCCCGTCTCGTCTCCACCCTCGAAGAACGGCACGACACCTACATGGAGGGCAACCCTCTCCCGTCGCCGCTCACCGACCAGGACGGCGAGGTGCCCTCGGCCGACGTCCTCGCGGCCGAGCTGGAGCGGTTCCTGGCCGGCCGGCGTCCCGACGACGAGTCCTGACCGGCCGCGTCGCACGGCTCGCCCGGGGTCCTGTGGAGGCCGCCCGGGCGGCTAGGGTCGTCGGGTGAACTCGTCGCGCGCCTGGATCGTCTGGGGCGTCGCCGTCACGGCCTACGTGGTGGCCGTCCTGCAACGGTCGTCCCTGGGCGTCTCGGGGGTCGAGGCCCAGCAGATCTTCGGGATCTCCGCCTCCACGCTCTCGACGCTGGCCGTCGTCCAGCTGGTGGTGTACGCCGGGCTCCAGATCCCCGTCGGCGTGCTGCTCGACCGGGTCGGCCCGCGCGCGCTGATCGCGACGGGCGGCCTGCTGCTCGTGGTGGGCCAGACCGTGGTCGCCCTCGCTCCTCCCCACATCGGCGTCGCCATCGTGGGCCGCGTCCTCGTCGGCGCGGGGGACGCGATGACCTTCATCAGCGTCATCCGCCTGCTGCCGGCCTGGTTCCGCGGTCCCGTCCTGCCGCAGATCTCGCAGTGGACCGGCAACGTGGGCCAGCTCGGCCAGGTGCTCTCGGCCGTGCCCCTGTCCCTCGTGCTCCACGGCAGCGGCTGGCGTCCCGCGTTCCTGGGCGCGGCGGGCCTGTCCGTGGTCGCGGCGGTCCTCGTCCTCCTGGTCGTGCGCGACTCGCCCCTGGGGCGGGCCGCCGGGTCGCCGGGCACCACGTGGCGCGAGGCGGGGAGGCAGCTCGGCGAGAGCGTCCGGCGGCCCGGCACCCGCCTGGGCTTCTGGTCCCACTTCGTCACGCAGTCGTCGGGCACCGTCTTCAGCCTGCTGTGGGGCGTGCCGTTCCTCGTCGGCGCCCTCGGCTTCTCGCCGACGGAGGCCTCCGGCATGCTGACCCTGCTCGTCGCCTCGGGCGTCGTGGCCGGGCCCGTCCTCGGCCTCCTCACGGCGCGCTTCCCGCTGCGCCGCTCCAACCTGGTGCTCGGCATCGTGACCGCCCTCGGCGTCACGTGGACCGTGCTGCTGGCGTGGCCGGGCCAGCCGCCGCACTGGATGGCCTACGTCCTCGTCGTGGTCCTGGGCGTCGGCGGGCCCGGCAGCCTGATCGGGTTCGACTTCGCCCGGTCCTTCAACCCGATGCGCAGCCTGGGCGTCGCCAACGGCATCGTGAACGTCGGGGGCTTCCTCGCCAGCTTCGTCATGATGTTCCTCATCGGCGTCGTGCTCGACCACCTCGACGCGGCGCGCGTCGCCTCCGGCCAGGCCGGCGACCTCTTCTCGTTCGAGTCGTTCCGCATCGCGTTCCTCGTGCAGTACGTGATCGTCGGGGGAGGCGTCGTCGGGCTGCTGCTCGAACGCCGACGGACGAGACGGCGGCTGCACCTCGAAGAGGGAATCCAGGTGGCCCCCTTGTGGGTTGCACTGAACAGGCGCTGGCAGCGCCGACGTCCGCGGCGGTCCTGACCGCGGCTCCGACCCCGGTGGTCCGAGCTCCCGGCGGGACGTGCAATAATCGGAGTCGGACCCGTTCATGTCCCGTGCAGGTGCTCGACCCTCGTCGGCGCGCTCAGCTGCGAGGACTTGACATGGGTCCTCGTACTGCCCTCGGGACGGTGCCGCCTCCCCGGCGGCGTCACCCGGCGCACAGGTGCACGATGACGACACAGGTGCACGAAGACGAACTGGAAGGTGTCCGCATGGCTACTCGCAGCAAGGCGACCACGGCCGACGAGGCCGTGACCGACGGCGCGGCGCTCGAGACCGAGCCCACGACGACCGAGGCGGCGCCCGCCAAGGCGCCCGCGAAGCGCGCCCCCGCCAAGAAGGCGGCCGCGACCAAGACGGCGACGGCGAAGGCGCCCGCCGCCAAGAAGGCCGCCGCCGCGAAGGCGACCAAGGCCGCCGAGCCCGAGGGCGACGACGAGGTCGAGCCCGTCGAGGCCGACGCGGCGGACACCGAGTCCGACGGCGAGGGCGACAAGGCCGGCGCGGTCCCCGAGGTCCTCCCGACCGGTGCGCTCGTCATCTCGCAGGACGACGACGACGAGATGCCCGTCTACTCGACGACCATCACCGGCGCCACGGCCGACCCCGTCAAGGACTACCTGAAGCAGATCGGCAAGGTCGCCCTCCTCAACGCGGCCGAGGAGGTCGAGCTCGCGATGCGCATCGAGGCCGGCCTGTTCGCCGAGGACAAGCTCTCGAACAGCACGGGCCTCAGCAAAGAGCTGGAGCGCGAGCTCCGCTGGGTCGCTCGTGACGGCCAGCGCGCCAAGAGCCACCTGCTCGGCGCCAACCTCCGTCTCGTCGTGAGCCTGGCCAAGCGCTACACGGGCCGGGGCATGCAGTTCCTCGACCTCATCCAGGAGGGCAACCTCGGCCTCATCCGTGCCGTCGAGAAGTTCGACTACACCAAGGGCTTCAAGTTCTCCACCTACGCCACCTGGTGGATCCGTCAGGCCATCACCCGGGCCATGGCCGACCAGGCCCGCACGATCCGCATCCCCGTGCACATGGTCGAGGTCATCAACAAGCTCGCCCGCGTCCAGCGGCAGATGCTGCAGGACCTGGGGCGCGAGCCCACCCCCGAAGAGCTGTCGCGCGAGCTCGACATGACGCCCGAGAAGGTCGTCGAGGTCCAGAAGTACGGTCGCGAGCCCAT
The DNA here is from genome assembly GCF_011761235.1 of Frigoribacterium faeni. Taxonomy (GTDB): domain Bacteria; phylum Actinomycetota; class Actinomycetes; order Actinomycetales; family Microbacteriaceae; genus Frigoribacterium; species Frigoribacterium faeni_A. The sequence goes on along the minus strand of NZ_JAAOYW010000001.1, from coordinate 303,528 downwards.
CTCGCTGCACACCCCGCTCGGCGAGGACGGCGACAGCGAGTTCGGCGACCTCATCGAGGACACGGAGGCGGTGGTCCCGGCCGACGCGGTCGGCTTCACCATGCTGCAGAAGCAGCTCGAGTCCCTGCTCGACAGCCTGTCCGAGCGCGAGGCGGGCGTGATCCGCATGCGCTTCGGCCTGGGCGACGGCATGCCCAAGACGCTCGACCAGATCGGCGACACGTTCGGCGTCACGCGCGAGCGCATCCGCCAGATCGAGTCGAAGACGATGGCCAAGCTCCGTCACCCGTCCCGGTCGCAGTCGCTCCGCGACTACCTCGAGTAGGCCCGTGAAGTACCTCGTGCCCGTCCTCGCGGGCCGTCTCGTCCGCGCCGTCGCACGCCTCCGCGGCGGCGGGTCGGCCTACCCGGGCCGCACCGTCCTCGCCCTGGCGCCCGACTTCCTCACGCACGTGTCGTCGCAGTTCGACCAGGGGGTCGTCTTCGTCCTCGGCTCGAACGGCAAGTCCACGACGACGATGATGCTCACCGAGACGCTCCGGGCCCATGGGCTCCGCGTCTTCACCAACCCGACGGGGGCGAACCTGCCCCAGGGCATCGCCTCGGCTTTCCTCCGCGAGGTCACGCCCTTCGGTCGTGTGAAGCACGACATCGGCGTGATCGAGGTCGACGAGGCCTTCGCGGTCGAGCTGACCCGGTCGCTGCACCCGTCGACCGTGCTCATGCTCAACGTGCAGGTCGACCAGCTCTACCGGTTCTTCGAGACTGAGCGCGTCGGCACGATGATGACGGACACGGCCGCCCTCGCGACCGCGGCGGTCGTCACGAACCGCGACGACCAGCACCTGGCGCCCTACGAGGCGCGACCGGGCCAGGTCGTCACGCGCTTCGGCGCGGCGCCCGACGTCGTCGCGGCCGCGCCCAACGGGCTGCAGAACGCGAACGACTTCACCCGCGAGGCGGACGGCACCCGCCGGGCCGAGTCCGAGGTCGTCTCCCTGACGGGCGACCGCGCACGCATCCGTGTCGGCGACGAGGAGGTCGACGTGCGCCTGCCCGCGCGCGGCCTGCACTACGCGGTCGACGCGGCCGCCGCCCTGCAGACGGCCTCCGTCGTCCTGGGCCGTCCCGTCGACCCGGCGTCGGTCGCCGAGGCGTTCGAGACCATGAAGCCCGCCTACGGCCGGGGCGAGCGCATGTCCCTCGGCACGGACGAGGCGGAGTTCATCATGTTCAAGAACGCCGCGAGCCTCCAGCTCAACCTCGACGCGCTGCCGCAGGACGTCGAGCAGGTCATGCTGGCGATCGACGAGGGCACGCCCGACATCTCGTGGATCTACGACATCGACTTCTCGCACCTCGACCACGTCGACGTGCTCGCCGGCGCCAAGGCCTGGCAGCTCGCGCTGCGGCTCGAGCACGAGGGCATCCCGGTGCACGTCATCGAGGAGGACATCGCGAAGGCCATCAAGCTCATGCGCGCGCTGCCGTCGCCCGGCGACCGTACGAAGCACTTCGTCACCAACTACGAGCAGATGATGCTGGCCCGCCGCATCCTCGGGCACCCCGACCTGGAGAAGACCGCGTGAGCGCCGACACCCTCCGTCTCGTCCACCTCTACCCCGAGCAGCTCGGCGTCAGCGGCGACCGCGGCAACGTGTCGACGCTCGTGGCCCGGGCCGGCCGCGCCGGCCTCGAGACCGAGGTCGTCGAGTACCGCGTCGGGGACGACGTGCCCACGGTCGCCGACGTCGTGCTGCTGGGCCACGGGCCGCTCTCGGGCGTGCGCGCGGTCAGCGCCGACGCACAGCGGCTGCTGCCCGCCCTCGAGGGCTTCGCGGCCTCCGGCGTGCCGGTCGTGGGCGTCGGCGGCGGCATGGAGCTGCTGACGAAGGGCGTCGTGACCGACGAGGGCGAGACCGTCCCGGGCATCGGGTTCTTCGACGCGCTCGTCCGACGCGGCGCTCCCCGCCGCACCAACTACTTCCAGGTGACGACCTCCTACGGCGGCGACGAGCTGACCCTCTTCGGCTTCGAGGACCACGCCGCCCACCTCGAGCTCGGCGACGGCGTGCAGGCGTTCGGCCACGTGGTGCACGGCGGGGGCAACGGCACCGCGGGCGCCGAGGGCGTCCTGCGGGGCGCCTCCTTCGGCACCCAGCTCAAGGGGCCGCTCCTGCCGCTCAACCCGGCCCTCAGCGACCGGGTGCTGCGCGCCGCGCTGACGCGGCGCAGCATCTCGTACCACCCGGGAGCCGCGCACGCGAAGCTCGACGAGTACGCCGCGCAGTCCCAGCGGGTCATCCGCGAGAACCTGGAGCGCGCCTTCAAGGCGATGTGACCTCGCGGCCGCCCGACGAAGGGCCCGCATCCTCGACGGATGCGGGCCCTTCGTCTCGGCCGGTCCGGGCGGCGAGGCCCGGCGCCGGCGTCAGTCCTGGTGCAGTCGCGAGCTCTCGTCGAGCCACTCGACGGCGGTCGGCTGCAGCTTGTCCTTGACCTTCGCGCCGTGGTGGGCGCAGAAGAGGAGCTCGCCGCTCGCCATGGTGACGCGGACGTAGGCCTGGGCCCCGCAGCTGTCGCAACGGTCGGCCGCGGTGAGCTGGTAACGGGAGCCGAGCTCGTCGACGGCGGTGTGGTCGGTGGCCATCTGAGTCATGTGATGCTCCTCCAAACGGTGGTGCAGTGGATGTGTGTCCCTCATCAAAACACGCGCTCCCGCGGATCGGGCTGCATTCGCGCGGATTTCGCTCATCGCGTAGCGACGAGGAGGGGAGAGCGCCTCACGGGGACTGTCCGTGGACCCTCGTAGAATCGAACCAGACGACCGGCTCGGGGATTCCCGCCGGTCGTGATCGCATCGCGTCAGGAGAACACCATCGCCACGTCGGACTACTCGGCCCGCCACCTGTCCGTGCTCGAGGGGCTCGAGGCCGTGCGCAAGCGGCCCGGCATGTACATCGGCTCGACCGACTCCCGGGGCCTCATGCACTGCCTCTGGGAGATCATCGACAACTCCGTCGACGAGGCCCTGGGCGGCCACGGCGACGCCATCGACGTGGTCCTGCACGCCGACGACAGCGTCGAGGTGCGCGACACGGCCCGGGGAATCCCCGTCGACATCGAGCCCAAGACGGGCCTGACCGGCGTCGAGGTGGTCTTCACGAAGCTCCACGCGGGCGGCAAGTTCGGCGGCGGCTCGTACGCGTCGTCCGGCGGTCTGCACGGCGTGGGCGCCTCCGTCGTCAACGCCCTGTCCGAGCGCCTCGACGTCGAGGTCGACCGCGGCGGCAAGACCTGGGCGATGTCGTTCCGGAGGGGCGAGCCCGGCACGTTCGCCGACGACGGCGAGCCGACCCCCGACGCGCCGTTCACGCCCTTCGTCTCCGGCAGCGTCCTGCGCGAGGTCGGCAAGGTCAAGCGGGGCGTGACGGGCACCCGCATCCGCTACTGGGCCGACCGGCAGATCTTCACGCGCGGCGCCTCGTTCCAGCCCGACGAGCTGTCGGGTCGGGCCCGCCAGACGGCCTTCCTGATCCCCGGCCTGACGCTCCGCATCCGCGACGAACGACCCGGCTCGCTGACCGACGGCGGCTTCCCGCTCGAGAGCACCTACCGCTTCGACGGCGGCATCAGCGAGTTCGTCGAGTTCCTGGCGCCCGACGCCCCCGTCACCGACACGTGGCGGATGACGGGAACGGGCACGTACACCGAGACCGTCCCGGTGCTGACCGAGGGCGGCGCCATGGTCGCGACCGAGCTCGAGCGGGAGTGCGAGGTCGACATCGCCCTTCGCTGGGGCGGCGGCTACGAGACCGTGATGCGCAGCTACGTCAACATCATCGCGACCCCGAAGGGAGGCTCGCACCAGGCCGGCTTCGAGGCGGGGCTGCTCAAGTTCATGCGACAGCAGGTCGAGCTGGCCGCGCGTCGGCTGAAGGTCGGCACCGACAAGATCGAGAAGGACGACGTCCTCGCCGGGCTGACCGCCGTGCTGACGGTGCGCCTCCCCGAGCCGCAGTTCGAGGGCCAGACCAAGGAGATCCTCGGGACCCCGGCGGTCCGGGCGATCGTGGCGAACGTCGTCGCCTCCCGGTTCGGCGAGCTCTTCGCGTCGACGCGCCGGGAGGACAAGGCACAGACCGCCCTCGTGCTCGACAAGGTCGTGTCCGAGATGAAGTCGCGCATCGCCGCGCGCGCCCACAAGGAGACGCAGCGCCGCAAGAACGCGCTCGAGAACTCGTCCCTGCCCGCGAAGCTGGTCGACTGCCGCTCGAACGACGTCGCGAACAGCGAGCTCTTCATCGTCGAGGGCGACTCGGCCCTGGGCACGGCCAAGCTGGCACGCAACAGCGAGTACCAGGCGCTCCTGCCGATCCGGGGCAAGATCCTCAACGTCCAGAAGGCGTCGGTCAGCGACATGCTGTCGAACGTCGAGTGCGCCTCCATCATCCAGGTGCTCGGGGCAGGGTCGGGTCGATCGTTCGACCTCGACGCGGCGCGCTACGGCAAGGTGATCATCATGAGCGACGCCGACGTCGACGGGGCGCACATCCGCACGCTGCTGCTCACGTTGTTCTTCCGCTACATGCGCCCGATGATCGAGGAGGGCCGGGTCTTCGCGGCCGTGCCGCCCCTCCACCGGGTGGTCGTCGTCAACCCCGGCAGCAAGCCCAACGAGACCATCTACACGTACTCCGAGAAAGAGCTGCAGACGCTCCTGGCCAAGCTGCGGCGGTCGAACAAGAAGTTCCAGGACCCGATCCAGCGCTACAAGGGCCTCGGCGAGATGGACGCCGAGCAGCTCGCCTCGACCACCATGGACCGTTCGGGTCGCATGCTGCGCCGGGTGCGCGTCGACGACGCCGAGGCGGCCGCCCGCGTCTTCGAGCTGCTCATGGGCAACGAGGTCGCTCCCCGCAAGGAGTTCATCATCGACGGAGCGGGTCTCAGCCGGGACCGCATCGACGTCTGACCGCTCGAGCCCGGGCGCCCCGAGGTCGGGCGCCCGGGGTCGGGTGTCGGAGGCGATCGGGCGCGTGCCCGTCGCGCCCGCGACGCCCGTGGCTCAGGCGGTCTCGGCCGGGTCGGGCTCCGCGCCGGCGGGCTCTCCCGTCGCCGCGTCGGTCACGTGCGCCAGCGAGGCCCCCACGCTCCCGACGACGGCCTCGAGCGGCGTGCCGGAGGCGTCGCGACGCACGAGCGCCTCGGGGAGCGACCGCACACCGCCGTCCGCGGCGACCGCCCGTGCCGGGGCCGGTCCGACCCAGGCGAGCGAGAGCTCCGACTCGCCCTTGAGCAGCGCGTGCGACCGCACGCCGCCGGTGGCGCGGCCCTTGGCAGGGAACTCCGAGAACGCGCTGGTCTTCGCACGGCCCGGGTCGGTGCCCTCGAGCGCGCCGGCGACCGCCGAGATGGTGGTGACCACCGCCTCCTGCCCCTCGGGCACGGCACCGAAGAACACGACACGGGCGTCGTCGGCGACCGAGATGCCCGCGACGCCGCCGCCGGCGGGGCCCTGAGGGCGCACGGACGACGCAGGGAAGCGCAGGAGCTGGGTGCTCGACGTGACGAACACGAGCTCGTCGTCGTCGGCCCCCTGCGCCGCACCGACCACGCTGTCGCCCTTCTTGAGGGTGATGACGGAGAACTCGGGCTTGGCCGGGTACTGCCCCGTGGCCACCCGCTTGACGACGCCGCGCGCCGTGCCGAGCGCGATGGGACGGTCGGCCGTGAGCGAGACGAGGGCGAGGACCCGCTCCGTCCGGTCGGCCAGGCCGAGGTAGTCGCGCACGGGGACCCCTGCCCCGAGCTGCACCGACGTCGGCGGCACGGCGGGCAGGTCGACGGGGGTGAAGCGCAGCAGCCTGCCGGTGGTCGTGACCGCGCCGATCTCGGCGCGGGTGGTCGTGTCGATGGACGACAGGACCGCGTCGTGCGCCGTGCGCCGCGACGGGGGAGCCGGCGTCGCCGCCGAGGGATCCTGGTGGTCGACCCGCAGGAGGCGCCCCGTCGTCGAGAGGAACACGCGCGTCGGCGTGTCCGCGATCTCGAGCACGGGCGCGTTCTTGCCCCGCCCCTGCTTCGCGATGCTCGGGGCGGCCTCCGTGAGGAGGGTGCGGCGGGGCGTGCCGAACTGCTCGGCGATGTCCGCCAGTTCGCTGGACACGAGGGCGCGCAGCCGGGCCGGGTCGGCCAGCAGCGCCTGCAGCTCGGCGATGGCGGCGCGCAGCTCGTCGCGCTCGGTCTCGAGCTCGACGCGGCTGAACTTCGTCAACCGGCGCAGCTGGAGGTCGAGGATGTACTCCGCCTGGATCTCGCTCAGGTCGAACACCTCGCGCAGCCGGGCCCTGGCCGCGGCCGTGTCGTCGCTCGAGCGGATCACCTGGATGACCTCGTCGATGTCGAGGATGGCGATCAGGAGGCCCTCGACCAGGTGGAGGCGCGCCTCCTTCTTGCCGAGGCGGTGGCGGGTGCGACGGGTCACGACCTCGACGCGGTGCCCCACGTAGACCTGCAGCATCTCCTTGAGGCCGAGGGTCCGGGGCTGGCCCTCGACGAGGGCCACGTTGTTGATGCTGAAGCCGTCCTCGAGGGGCGTGTAGCGGTAGAGCTGCTCGAGCACGGCCTCGGGGCTGAAGCCGGTCTTGACGCCGATGACGAGGCGGAGCCCGTGCGTGCGGTCGGTCAGGTCGGTGACGTCGGTGATGCCCGTCAGCTTCTTGGCCTGGACGCCGTCCTTGATCTTCTCGATGACCTTCTCGGGGCCGACGAGGTAGGGCAGCTCCGTGACCACGAGCCCGGACTTGCGGGCGGTGATGCTCTCGACCTGGACGCGCGCACGGGTGCGGAAGGAGCCGCGACCGGTGGCGTAGGCGTCGCGCACGCCCGCCAGGCCCGAGATCGTCCCGCCCGTGGGCAGGTCGGGGCCGGGCACGAACGCCATGAGGTCGTCGAGGCTCGCGTCGGGGTGGTCGATGAGGTGGCGGGCGGCGCCGACGACCTCGACGAGGTTGTGGGGGGCCATGTTCGTCGCCATGCCGACGGCGATGCCGCTGGCGCCGTTGACGAGCAGGTTGGGGAAGGCCGCCGGGAGGACCTCGGGCTGCATCAGCTGGTTGTCGTAGTTGGGCACGAAGTCGACGACGTCCTCGTCGAGGCTGCGGGTCATCGCCAGGGACGCCTCGGCCAGCCGCGCCTCGGTGTACCGCGGCGCCGCGGGCCCGTCGTCGAGCGAGCCGAAGTTGCCGTGGCCGTCGATGAGGGGCACCCGCATCGTGAACGCCTGGGCCTGGCGCACCATGGCGTCGTAGATGGCCGTGTCGCCGTGGGGGTGCAGCTTGCCCATCACCTCGCCGACGACGCGGGCGCTCTTGACGTGGCCGCGGTCGGGCCGCAGGCCCATCTCGGACATCTGGTAGAGGATGCGCCGCTGCACCGGCTTGAGGCCGTCCCGGGCGTCGGGGAGGGCCCGGGAGTAGATGACCGAGTAGGCGTACTCGAGGAACGACCCCTGCATCTCGAGCGAGACGTCGATGTCCTCGATGCGCTCTCCGGAGTGGTCGGAGCCGGTCGTGTTCTCGGTCGTCGTCATGCGCTTCTCGGGGGCAGGAGGTGCGGAGGGCACCTGGGCGGGCGGGGGTTCTCGGGAGGGGGCGTCAGCGGCCGGGGGCAGGGTCCCTCGGGAGCCCCTGTGCCAGGATGGTGGCGATGACGACCATCGTACCGGCGCGTCCCCCCGGCGCCGCGAGCCTGGCCGACGTGCTCCCGTCCGTGCTCGCCGCACTGACCGGCACGGTCGGAGCCCTGCCCCTCCCGCCGGCGAGGTCGGCGATCGTCCTCCTCGTCGACGGCCTCGGGTCGTCGGTGCTCGGGGCGCGCCGCGGCCACGCCCGCCACCTGGCCGGTGCCGCCGGCACCCTGTTCTCGGGCTTCCCGACCACCACGGCTGCTGCCCTGACCACCTTCACGACGGGGCGCCTGCCCGGCGAGCACGGGCTCGTCGGCTACTCGGTGCTCGACGCCGCCCGGGACCGGGTGGTCAAGCAGCTCTCCGGCTGGGACGACGGCATGCGCCCCGACACCTGGCAGCGCAGCGAGACGGTGTTCACCGCGGCCGCCGCGCTCGACGTCCGCAGCGTCGCCGTCGGTCCGGCCCGCTACGCCCGGTCGGGCCTCACCGAGGCGATCCTCCGCGGCGCGAGCTACGAGGCCGCCGAGTCCGTGGCCGACCGGTTCCGCCGGGCACGTGAGATCGTGGCGGCTCCCGGCCGCTCCCTCGTCTACCTGTACGTGCCCGAGCTCGACATGATCGCCCACCGCCTCGGCTGGCAGAGCGACGAGTGGACGAACGCCCTCGAGGAGGTCGACGGCGAGGTGGGCAGGCTGGCTGCGTCGCTGGGTCGCGACGAAGGGCTCGTCGTCACGGCCGACCACGGCGTCCTCGACGTGGGCGAGCGCGGCCGCGTCGTCTTCGGCCACCGTGCCGAGCTGGTCGACGGCGTGCGGCACGTCGCGGGCGAGCCGAGGTGCCTGCAGCTGCACTTCGAGCCGGACGCGTCCGAGGCCGTGCGGGGGGCGGTGCTCGACGCGTGGCGCTCGGCCGAGAGCGGACGTGCCTGGGTGCTCACCCGTCAGGAGGCGGTCGAGGCAGGCTGGTTCGGCCCGGTCGACCCCGTCGTGGCCCCGCGCATCGGCGACGTCGTCGTGGCCGCCCGCAAGGGGATCGTCTGGTACGACGGCCGGTCGACGGGGGGCCAGGCGGGCTCGATGGTCGGCCAGCACGGCTCGTGGTCGAGCGACGAGACGCAGGTGCCCCTGCGGCGGTTCGGCGCCTTCGCGGGCTGAGCGGCGGTCAGGCCGGGTCGTCGTCCGACCGGGCGCCGAAGACGATCTCGTCCCAGCTCGGCATGGACGCACGGCCCCGCGGCTTCTTGGCGCCGGCCTGGCCGGGCACGACGCCGTCGGGCCCCGGCATCGGGCGTCGACCGCCGCGACCCGGGCCGGCCGGACGGAGGCGCTGGTCGCCTCCTGCGGGTCGGTCCGGCGCGGCGGGCGGGGACGCCGTCTCGCCCTCGGGCAGGCCGAAGTCGTCGAGCGGCACGTCGATCACCCGGATGGAGCTGGTCGGGTGCTGCTCACGGGAGGTGTCGTCCGAGAAGCGGGCGGCCTCGCGCTCGCCTCGACGTCGCCGCAGCGCCTCGAGCAGGTCGGCGGTCTGTGCGTGCGGGTCGACGGCGGCCGAGTCGGGGTCGCGGTTCGTGGCGGCGAGGGAGGCGGGGGAGCGGACGTCCTGGCGAGGGGCGTCGGCGGGAGCCTCGACGCGCTGGTCGTGCCGGGCCCACGGGTCGTCGTCGTCGTCGGGCGACGAGTCGACGAGGAACGCGCCGCTGTCGAAGCGGCCCGGCGTGGAGTCGTCCGGCCGGTGCCCCACGGCACGGAGCCGCGGCACGAGGGGGCCGACGTCCTCGGAGTGCTGGGAGAGCACGAGGGCGTCGCCGCCGTGCGGGGCGAGCGACAGCGCCTTCGGGTCGAAGCGCCAGGTGGCGTCGCGCTCGACGTCCTGCGTGACGTAGGAGACGGAGACGAGCCAGCCGTGCTCGGCGTCCTTGTAGCTCGTCCAGCGGCGGTCGGTCGCGGCCGCGGTGTCGAGACGGGACTCGATGACCCCGCCGAAGGACGACGAGTCGCCGTCGGGCTGGACGTCGGAGGCGACGGTGACGGCCACGGCGAGGGCGTTGCGCAGGGCGTGCGCACGCTCGGCGAGGACGGGGCCCTCGAACCGGCGGACGTAGGCGAGGTCGGCCCCGGTGCGCTCGGCGACCTGCTCGGGCGAGAGGCCGGAGCGGATGAGCGACTGGATCTCACGGGGCGGCGCCTTGCGCTCGACGGGGGCGGACTCGGGCGCCGCGGCGCGGAGCTGCGACCGCAGCGACGGGGTGACCGGAAGCCGGTACTGCGCGCCGCCGTCGGCGGCCACGAGGAGCGCTCCGCCCTCGACCCCGATGACCCTCAGATCCTGCATGTCGCACGCCTTTCCGCCGTCGTGTCCTGCCCAGAAGGGTCCCACGTCAGAGGCCTGTTCCCGGGAATGGAACGGGCGTGCCGCGAGTTCCTCAGAGGCGGCCGACAGGCCCCTTCGACGGGTTTGCTATTCGACAACGAGTGATGCAAACTGTGCCCGCCGAATTTGGTACACGAACTATTGAAGAACTGGATGGGCATGGCCACCGACTACGACGCACCTCGCAAGAACGACGACGACGGCTCGGAGTCGATCGAGGGCCTCAAGGAGCGGGTCCCCGACAAGACCACCGGCGTCATCGACGACGACGCGGACAACCCGGGCTCGTTCGAGCTCGCCGGTCAGGACCTCTCCGACCTCGACCTCGACGTCGTCGTCCTGCCCCCGCAGGTCGACGAGTTCACCTGCGTCGAGTGCTTCCTCGTCAAGCACCGCTCGCAGCTCGACCACGAGACGAAGCTCGGCGCTATCTGCCGGGAGTGCGCTGCCTGAGCGCCTCCAACAGACGGACGACCTCGTCGGGTCGCCTCGTCGACACCAACCAATAGGGTGCGGGATCCGTCTCGTCGGTGAGGGCGATCCTCACCACCGGCTTCACCCAGCCACGGAAGAGGGTCCAGGCTCGCGCGTCGAGCCCGGGCCCTCTCTGCTGTGTGGCGTCCGCCCCGCGGAACGCCCGGACCTCGCCGATCTCGTGCGGGTGCAGCCGTGCCCGGCCGGCCGTGAAGCCCTGGTCGTCGATCGTCAGCACCGGCGACGTGAAGACCAGGGCGAGGACGGCGGCCGCGTAGAAGAGCACGGCCACGACCACGCCGACGAGCTGGTCGATGGGCAGGAAGACCAGCAGGGTCGCCGGGACGACCAGGGCGGTCGCGACGAAGACGGTGGCCGGCGGCGTGAGCCGCTCGCGGTACGGGTTCATGGGTCCATTCGACCAGACTTCTGCACTACCCTCGACACGTGACCCCGACCCTCGACGTCCTCTTCACGGCCGACCGAGCCGGCGCCTCCTCGTCCCCGGACGACCTCGCCCCGCGCTACGCGCACCCGGGCGACGCCGGCGCCGACCTGCTCTCGTCCGAGGCCCTCGTCCTCCGGGCCGGGCACCGCGCCCTCGTGGGCACCGGCGTGTCGATCGCCCTGCCCGACGGGCACGCGGCGTTCGTCGTCCCGCGCAGCGGACTCGCCGCCCGGCACGGCATCACCGTCGTCAACAGCCCCGGCACGGTCGACGCCGGCTACCGCGGCGAGATCAAGGTCACGCTCCTGAACACCGACCTCGAGTCGGACCACCGGATCGAGGTGGGCGACAAGATCGCCCAGCTCGTCGTCGTGCCCGTCGTCCGGGCGCGCTTCGTGCCCATCGACGAGCTGCCCGAGAGCAGCCGCGGCACCGGGGGGTTCGGCTCGACCGGCTACGCACACACCACCGGAGGCACCGCATCATGAGGAAGTCGAAGCGCGAGGCGCGGCAGCTGGCCGAGATCGAGGTCGAGACCGCCGACCTGGCCGACGTCGAGGTCGACATCGAGGCCCTGGACGACGCCCAGGTCGAGGTGTTCGACGACTCCAAGTCGGCGCCCGCCGACCGGGCCGACGAGGGTCCGCTCGACGAGACCGAGGCCAACCCGGTGCGTCCCTACGTCGACCTCGGCGGGGTCAAGATCGTCCCCCGGGACGGGCTCCACCTCCGCCTCGAGGTCGAGGAGGGCAGCAAGCGCGTGGTCGCCGTCGGGCTGGACTTCGCCAAGTCGACCCTGCAGGTGCAGCCCTTCGCGGCGCCCCGCACGACCGGGCTGTGGAACGAGATCCGCGAGCAGATCAGCGAGCAGATCGAGAAGCAGGGCGGCACCACCACCGAGGTGGACGGTCCCTTCGGGCCCGAGGTCCGCGCCGAGATCCCCCTGATGGGCGGCGACCCGGGCAGCACGCGCCTCGCGCGCTTCATCGGCGTCGACGGCCCGCGCTGGTTCCTCCGCGGCGTCATCGCGGGCGACGCCACGGTCGACGACGAGGCGGCCGAGAAGATCGAGGAGCTCTTCCGCAGCATCGTCGTCGTGCGCGGCACGACCCCGATGCCGCCCCGCGAGCTCATCCCGCTGAGCATGCCCAAGCCCAGCGCCGTCGAGTCGCCCGCCGCCGCGCCCGACCAGGCCTGACCCGCTCGTGCAGCACGACGAGCCTGCGGGGCCGCCGCACGACCGTCGACCCGAGCCCGGGGACGAGTCGCCGCTCGACGACCCTCGCGTGTCGCTGGCGGCGCAGCTGCGCGCGGCGGCCCAGAAGGCCGGCATCGGCCAGGTCGCACCGGGGGAGGTGCCCACCGCCTCCGCGCTCCTGTCGGCCATCGGCGGCGTGCGCGGCCTCGTCGAGTCCATCGTGCCCGGCCTCGGGTTCGTCGTGGTCTACACGCTCACGGGCGAGCTGCTGCCGTCGGTGCTCATCCCCGTCGTCCTCGCCGTCCTCTTCGTGGTCGCCCGCGCCGTCCAGCGCGGCCCGGTGGCCCAGGCGCTGGCCGGGGTGCTCGGCATCGCGCTCTCGGCGGGCATCGCCCTGCTCAGCGGCCGTGCCGAGGGCAACTTCGTGCCGGGCGTCGTCATCAACGCCGTCTCGCTCCTCGCGATGGTGGTCAGCATCGCGGTGCGCTGGCCCCTCGTCGGCGTCGTCGTCGGGCTCCTCACCAACGAAGGAGGCGCGTGGCGGCAGGACCGCGCCAAGCGTCGTGTGCTCGTGCTCGTGACCTGGCTCTGGGCCGGCCTCTTCGCGGCGCGGCTCGCGGTGCAGGTCCCCCTCCTGCTGAGCGGCCAGGTGGCGGCCCTCGCCGCCCTCAAGCTCGTCATGGGCGTGCCCCTCTACGCGGGCGTCCTCTGGGTCACGTGGCTGCTCGTCCGCACGGTCTACCGGGCTCGGTCGGCGTCGGGCGACGCACCCGACGCGCAGGGCGCCGTCAGCTAGCTCGCCTCCGCCGGTGGTAGGTTTGTCTCGACATCAAGAGAGATCGACTGCCTCCGCCCGTGAGCGGTCGACGACTTAGGCTGGCCTCGCTGGTGCGGCCCTGCGTCGTCCGGTCATGATGAGGGCGTAGTCCAGCAAGGGAGACGGCACGTGTCTGCAATCAACAGCTTCGGCTCGAAGGACGTCCTCACGGTCGGCGGGACCGACTACGAGGTCTACCGCATCGGCGCGGTGGACGGCTCCCAGAGCCTTCCGTTCAGCCTCAAGGTCCTGCTCGAGAACCTGCTCCGCACCGAGGACGGCGCGAACGTCACGAGCGACCAGATCACCGCGCTCGGGTCCTGGCGCCCCACCGCCGAGCCCGACACCGAGATCCAGTTCACGCCCGCGCGCGTCGTGATGCAGGACTTCACCGGGGTCCCGTGCATCGTCGACCTCGCCACCATGCGCGAGGCCGTGGCCGAGCTCGGCGGCGACCCGACGCGCATCAACCCCCTCGCGCCGGCCGAGCTGGTCATCGACCACTCGGTCATCGCCGACCTCTTCGGCAGCGCGAACGCCCTCGAGCGCAACGTCGAGATCGAGTACGAGCGCAACGGCGAGCGGTACCAGTTCCTGCGCTGGGGCCAGACGGCCTTCGAGGACTTCAAGGTCGTCCCGCCGGGAACAGGCATCGTGCACCAGGTCAACATCGAGTACCTGGCCCGCGTGACCTACACGCGAGAGGTCGGCGGGGCCCTCCAGGCCTACCCCGACACGCTCGTGGGCACCGACTCGCACACGACGATGGTCAACGGCCTCGGCGTGCTCGGCTGGGGCGTCGGCGGCATCGAGGCCGAGGCCGCGATGCTGGGCCAGCCCGTGTCGATGCTCATCCCCAAGGTCGTCGGCTTCAAGCTGCGCGGCTCCATCCCCACCGGCGTCACGGCCACCGACGTCGTGCTCACCATCACGCAGCAGCTGCGCGCCCACGGCGTCGTCGGCAAGTTCGTCGAGTTCTACGGCGAGGGCGTGGCTGAGGTCCCGCTCGCGAACCGCGCCACCATCGGCAACATGAGCCCCGAGTTCGGCTCGACCGCGGCGATCTTCCCGATCGACGACGTCACCCTCGACTACCTGCGCCTCACGGGCCGCTCCGACGAGCAGATCGCGCTCGTCGAGGCCTACTCCAAGCTCCAGGGCCTCTGGCACGACCCCGCGGTCGAGCCCGTCTACAGCGAGTACCTCGAGCTCGACCTCGCGACGGTCGTCCCCTCGATCGCCGGGCCGAAGCGCCCGCAGGACCGCATCGAGCTGACGCAGGCCAAGACCCAGTTCGAGGTCGACCTCGAGAACTACGCCACGACCGACCACTCGGTGGTCGACGTCGCGGTCGAGGGCACGTTCCCCGCCTCCGACCCGGTCGGCTTCACGGCCGAGGACGACGGCGACGGGCTCGACCACGAGCACTCGCACACGTCGCACGCGCCGGCCAAGGTCTCGAACCCCACCCGCGTGGCGCTCGACGACGGCTCGTCCTTCACGCTCGACCACGGCGCGGTCGCCATCGCGGCGATCACGTCGTGCACGAACACGTCGAACCCGTCCGTCATGCTCGCCGCCGGGCTGCTGGCCCGCAACGCCAGCCAGAAGGGCCTCAAGGCAAAGCCGTGGGTCAAGACCACGCTCGCCCCCGGGTCGAAGGTCGTCACCGACTACTACGAGAAGGCCGGCCTCACCACCTACCTCGAAGACCTGGGCTTCTACACGGTCGGCTACGGCTGCACCACCTGCATCGGCAACTCCGGGCCGCTGCTCGACGAGATCTCGTCGGCGGTCCAGGAGTCCGACCTGGCCGTCACGGCCGTCCTGTCGGGCAACCGCAACTTCGAGGGCCGCATCAACCCCGACGTCAAGATGAACTACCTGGCGAGCCCGCCGCTGGTCATCGCCTACGCCCTCGCCGGCTCGATGAACTTCGACTTCGAGAACGACGCCCTGGGCACGTCGAGCGACGGGTCGGACGTCTACCTGCGCGACATCTGGCCCGACGCCGCCGAGGTGCAGTCGACCATCGACTCGTCCATCGACACGGGCATGTTCACCCACGAGTACGCCGGCGTCTTCGACGGCGACGAGCGCTGGCGGTCGCTGCCCACGCCGACGGGCGCCACCTTCGAGTGGGACGCCGAGTCGACCTACGTGCGGAAGCCCCCGTACTTCGAGGGGATGACCCTCGAGACGACGCCGGTGACGGACATCGTCGGCGCCCGCGTGCTCGCGAAGCTGGGCGACTCGGTCACGACCGACCACATCAGCCCCGCCGGCTCGATCAAGGTCGACAGCCCCGCGGGCCACTACCTCGCCGAGCACGGCGTCGACCGCAAGGACTTCAACTCCTACGGCTCGCGTCGGGGCAACCACGAGGTCATGATCCGCGGCACCTTCGCCAACATCCGCCTGCGCAACCAGCTGCTGGACGGCGTCGAGGGCGGCTACACGCGCGACTTCACCCAGGCCGACGCTCCCCAGTCGTTCATCTACGACGCCAGCGCGCGCTACCAGGAGCAGGGCACGCCCCTCGTCATCCTCGGCGGCAAGGAATACGGCTCCGGGTCGTCGCGCGACTGGGCGGCCAAGGGCACGAGCCTGCTCGGCGTCAAGGCGGTCATCACCGAGAGCTTCGAGCGGATCCACCGCTCGAACCTCATCGGCATGGGCGTCGTCCCGCTGCAGTTCCCGGCGGGCGAGACCTGGGAGTCGCTGGGCCTCGACGGCACCGAGTCGATCAGCATCCACGGCCTCGAGCAGCTGAACGAGGGCACCACGCCCAAGACGGTCCGGGTCACCGCCGAGCCGACGGAGCACTCGGCCGCCGGGGCGACGACGATCGAGTTCGACGCCGTCGTGCGCATCGACACCCCCGGCGAGGCGGACTACTACCGCAACGGCGGCATCCTGCAGTACGTGCTGCGCAGCCTGGTCTGAGCCTGCGTGGGAGGCCCCCGGAACCGTGTCCGCACGGCGCCGGGGGCCTCCCGGCGTTCTCCCCGGAGCACGCCTAAACTGAGGCACGCCGCCTCCGGGCTGCCAGGAAGGAAATCCCGATGAGCATCCTCGAGACGATCCAGGGTCCCCGCGACCTCGATCACCTCACCGACCAGCAGATGGTGGCCCTGGCCGCCGAGGTCCGCCGCTTCCTCGTCACCGAGGTCTCGAAGACCGGCGGCCACCTGGGGCCGAACCTCGGCGTCGTCGAGCTGACGCTGGCCATGCACCGGGTGTTCGACTCGCCCCGCGACGCCTTCGTGTTCGACACCGGGCACCAGTCGTACGTGCACAAGCTCGTCACCGGGCGCCAGGACTTCAGCGCCCTCCGCCTTCGCGGCGGCCTGGCCGGCTACCCCCAGCGGTCGGAGTCCGAGCACGACATCGTCGAGAGCTCGCACGCGTCGAGCAGCCTGTCGTGGGCGGACGGCATCTCGCGCGCCTTCCAGCTCACGGGCCAGTCCGACCGGCACGTCGTCGCGGTCGTGGGCGACGGCGCCCTCACCGGCGGCATGACGTGGGAGGCCCTGAACAACATCAGCGACGACAACGGCCGTCGCCTCATCATCGTCGTCAACGACAACGGCCGGTCGTACGCGCCGACCATCGGCGGCATGGCGCGGTTCCTCAACACCGTGCGCACCCGCAGCACCTACCGCGACATGCACCGCGGCTCGAAGGCCGTCTTCGACCACCTCGGACACCCGGGGCGGGCGGTCTACAGGGGCGTTCGCGGGGGCCTGCACGGGTTCCTCAGCCGCTTCACGAACAACGAGGCCCTGTACTCCAACCTCGACATCAAGTACCTCGGCCCCGTCGACGGGCACGACCAGAAAGCGATGGAGGAGGCGCTCACGCAGGCGAGGAGCTACGGCGCGCCCGTCATCGTCCACGCCATCACCGAGAAGGGCCGCGGCTACGACCCGGCCCGAGCCGACGTGGCCGACCAGTTCCACGCCGTCGGACAGATCGACCCCGAGACCGGCGAGCCGCTCGAGACCACGAACGCCCCCTCGTGGACGAGCGTCTTCGCCGACGAGATCGTGTCGATCGCGGAGTCCGACGAGACCGTCGTGGGCATCACGGCCGCCATGCTGCGCCCCGTCGGGCTGCACAAGCTCGCCGAGCGGTTCCCCTCGCGCGTGCTCGACGTCGGCATCGCCGAGCAGCACGCGGTCACGAGCGCGGCCGGCCTCGCCTTCGGCGGCCTCCACCCGGTCGTCGCCCTGTACGCCACGTTCGTCAACCGCGCCTTCGACCAGGTGCTGATGGACGTCGGCCTGCACCAGGCGGGCGTGACGTTCGTCCTCGACCGCGCCGGGGTCACGGGCCCCGACGGTCCGAGCCACCACGGCATGTGGGATCTCGCGCTGCTCCAGATCGTCCCGCACATCCGACTCGCCGCCCCGCGCGACGCGTCGCGCCTGCGCGAGGAGCTCCGGGAGGCCGTGGCCGTCACCGACGCGCCCACCGTGGTCCGGTTCTCGAAGGGGAGCGTCGGCACTGAGCACGAGGCCGAGCAGCGCCTCGCCGACGGCGTCGACGTGCTCGCCAGCGACGAGCGTCGCGACGTGCTGCTCGTCTGCGTCGGGCCGATGGCGACCGTCGGCCTCGACGTCGCCGAGCGCCTCGCGGCCCAGGGCATCGGCGCCACCGTCGTCGACCCCCGATGGGTCGTGCCCGTGCCGCGTTCGATCGTCGAGCTCGCCGCCGAGCACCGTCTCGTGGTGACCATCGAGGACGGCGTCCGGGTCGGCGGCATCGGCACGCGCGTCCGCCAGGACCTGCGCGAGGCCGGCGTCGACACCGCCCTCACCGAGCTGGGCCTGCCCGACGAGTTCCTCGCGCACGGATCGCGTGCCGAGATCCTCGAGGAGGCGGGACTCACCCCCCAGCACATCGCCCGCGACGTCGTCGCCCAGGTCCTCGGGAGCAAGATCCCGGTCGCCCGGCCCCTCGACGAGAGCACGGCGCGACGGGTCGACGCCCAGCACGACTGACCCGCACCGCGACGAACGAGGGCCCCGGCGACCAGGTCGCCGGGGCCCTCGGGCGCAGGGGGCGCCTCCTCGTCCGACGTCTAGGCCGTCGTCGGCTCCTCGTGCTCGGGGCCGACCACGAGGGGGTCGTGGAACGGCCGACCCCGGACCCGCCGGGACGCCCCGACGCGGTCGAGGTAGGGAGTGGCCCCGCCCATCTGGAACGGCCAGCCGGCGCCGAGGACGAGGCACAGGTCGACGTCCTCGGCGGCGGACACGACGCCGTCGTCGAGCATGCGGCCGATCTCGTCGGCGAGGCCGTCCTCGATGCGCCGCCGCAGCTCGTCCGCGCTCAGGGCGGTGCCCTCGCCGGCCATGAGCGCCACGGCCTTCTTGTCGAAGCCCTTCCGACGCCCCTTGGCGTCGCGGTCGAGGACGCGCCCGTGCTCGGCGAGGCGGTGGAGGCCCTCGCTGGCGTGGAAGCGATCGGGAAACGCGGCGTGGTGGGTGTCGAGCACGTGCGCGCCGACCGTCAGGCCGACGAGCTCGAGCAGCTCGAACGGGGTCATCGGCAGCCCGAAGGGCGCGGTGGCGCGCTCTACGGTCTCGGGGGGAGTGCCCGTCTCGACGGCGTGCATGGCCTCGCCCAGCAGCTTCGCGAGCACCCGGTTGACGACGAACCCCGGGGCGTCGGCGGTGACGACCGCGTTCTTCCGCAGGGCGGCCGCGGTCACCATGGCGGTGCTCAGGGTGGCGTCGTCCGTCGCCGGGGCCTTCACCACCTCGATGAGCGGCATGACCGCGACCGGGTTGAAGAAGTGGAACCCGACGAGGCGCTCGGGATGCGCGAGGCGGGCCCCGATCTGCTCGACGCTCAGCGACGACGTGTTCGTCGCGAGCACGGTGGTCTCGGAGACGACCGCCTCGACGTTCGCGAAGACCTCTTGCTTCACGCCGAGCTCCTCGAAGACGGCCTCGATCACCCAGTCCGCGTCGGCGAAGTCGGCGAGGTCGGTCGTGCCCGTCACGAGCGCGACGAGCCGGTTCGACTCGTCGCCCAAGATGCGGCCCTTCTCGGCGAGCTGGAGGATCTCGCCCCGGATCCGCTCGACGCCCGCGTCGACCCGGGCCTGGTCGACGTCGGTGATGACGACCGGGACCTGCAGCCGCCGGACGAACAACAGGGCGAACTGGCTGGCCATGAGACCGGCCCCGACGACGCCGACCTTGCCGACGGTCCGGGCGAGCTCGGCGGGGGGAGCGCCGGCGGGCCTCTTCGCCCGCTTCTGCACCAGGTCGAACGCGTACATGCTGGCGTGGAACTGGTCGCCCGCCACGAGCTCGGCGAGGGCCTCGTCCTCGGCGGCGAACCCCGTCGCGCGGTCGGTCGTCCGGGCCGCCTCGAGCAGGTCGAGCGCGACCCAGGGGGAGCGCGCCACGGTGCCCACCCTCGACTCGAGCGACTTCCGCGCGATCGAGATCGCGGCGCCCCACTTCACGGCGCGCTCGAGCTTGCCGGGAACGTGCGGGCGGGAGACGGTCGTCCGCCCCGCGACGACCCCGTCGGCCCAGCGGATCGAGTCCTCGAGGAACGCGGCCGGGCCGAACTGTGCGTCGACGATGCCCAGCTCGAGCGCCTGGGCGGGCTTCAGCGTGCGGTTGTTCTTGAGCGGGTTCTCGACGACGACCCGGAGGGCGCCCTCGATCCCGATCAGGTTGGGCAGCAGCCAGGCCCCGCCCCAGGCGGGGACGATGCCGAGGAACACCTCGGGCAGGGCGATGGCCGCCGCCGAGGAGTCGACGGTGCGGTAGTCGGCGTGCAGGGCGATCTCGAGCCCGCCCCCGAGGGCGAGCCCGTTGACGAAGACGAAGGTGGGCACGCCGGCCTCGTGCAGCTTTCCCAGCGTCGCGTGCCCGAGGCGGGCGAGCTCTCGCGCCACGTCGCGGCTCGGGATCTGGCTGACCTTGCTGAGGTCAGCCCCGGCGGCCAGGAAGTACGGCTTGCCGGTGACGGCGATCGCCTGGACCTCGCCCCGGGCGGCACGGCCGCGGAGCCCGTCGAGGGTCTCGCCGAGCTCGACGAGCGTCGCGGGCCCCAGGGTGCTGGGCCGCTTGTGGTCGCGCCCGTTGTCGAGGGTCACGAGGGCGAGCACGCCGCCCGAGGGCAGGGGCACGTCGCGGACGAACGAGTGGGTCACGACCTCGTCGGCACTGAGGGCGGTGAGCTGGTCGAGTGCGGTGCTCATGCGCGCCCCGCCTTCCTGGTGTGGTGGGGGTTCTCCCAGATGACGCTGCCGCCCTGGCCGAGCCCGACGCACATCGCCGTGAGGCCGTAGCGGACCTCGGGGTGCTGCTCGAACTGGCGCGCCAGCTGGATCATGAGCCGCACGCCGGACGAGGCGAGCGGGTGGCCGACCGCGATCGCGCCTCCCCAGGGGTTGACCCTCGGGTCGTCGTCGTCGATGCCGAAGTGGTCGAGCAGCGACAGGACCTGCACGGCGAAGGCCTCGTTCAGCTCGAAGAGGCCGATGTCGTCGATCGTCAGCCCTGCCTTGCGCAGCGCCTTCTCGGTCGAGGGCACCGGGCCGATGCCCATGATCTCGGGCTCGACGCCGGCGTACGCGAAGCTGACCAGCCGCATCTTGACGCCCAGCCCGAGCTCGTCGGCCGCCTCGCGCGAGGCGAGCAGGCTGACGGTGGCGCCGTCGTTGAGCCCGGACGAGTTGCCCGCGGTGACTCGCCCGTGAGGCCGGAAGGGCGTGCGCAGCCCGGCCAGCCCCTCCATGGTGGTCTCCGGCCGCGGCGCCTCGTCGCGGGTGGCCAGCCCCCAGCCCTCGGGGGTCTGGACGGCGACCGGCACCAGGTCGGGCTGGATGTCGCCCGACTCGTAGGCGGCGGCCAGCTTCTGCTGCGACCGCATCGCGTACCGGTCGGAGCGCTCCTTGGTGAGCCGGGGGAACCGGTCGTGGATCCGCTCGGCCGTCGAGCCCATGTTGAGGGCGTCGCCGCTCACGAGCTTCTCGGTGAGGAACCGGGGGTTCGGGTCGGCGGCGAAGCCCATCGGGTGCCGGCCCAGGTGCTCGACGCCGCCGGCGACCACGACGTCGTAGGCGCCGAAGGCGATGCCGCCCGCGAGGGTCGTGACGCTCGTCATGGCGCCGGCGCACATGCGGTCGACCGCGAAGCCCGGCACCGAGCGGGGGAGCCCCGCGAGGAGGGCCGTGGTGCGGCCGAGCGTCAGCCCCTGGTCGCCCTGCTGGGTGGTCGCCGCGACGGCGACGTCGTCGACGCGGTCGAGGGGCAGCGAGGGGTTGCGCTCGAGCAGCCCCTTCATGGCCTTGACGACGAGGTCGTCCGCCCTGGTGCCCCAGTACATCCCCTTGTCGCCCGCCCTGCCGAACGGGGTGCGTACCCCGTCGACGAAGACGACGTCTGATCTCTCGGCCACAGTGCCTCCAGTGCTCGGAACTGGTCCGATCCTAGGGAGGCGCCACCTCGGGGGAGAATCCTTCGCGGATTGCTACGAAGCGTCGGCAGGGTCGCTCTCGGGCTCTTGGTGGGCGTCGACAAAGGCGTCCGCGAGCCGGGCCGCGACCGCCTCGACCTGCCACGGCCGGGCGCCCAGCTCGACGAGGGCGGACGCGAGGGTCGCCGTGTCGAACGGGATGGGCGGCTCCCAGCAGAGTCGCCGGAGCAGCTCGGGCGTGAGCAGGTTCTCGACGGGCAGGTCGAGCCCCTCCGCGATCTCGGCGACGACGGGGCGGGCGTGACGGAGGCGGGCGTCGGCCATCGGGTTCTTGTCCGCCCAGCTGCGGGGCGGGGGGAGCGTGTCGCTGGCGGGGCCGCGGGACGAGGGCAGGTCGCGCGTGGTCGTCCCGCGCTCGATGGCGGCCCACCACCGGTCGAGCTCGCTGCGGCTCGCCCGCCCGACGAACTCCTTGAGGCCGGCGAGGGCCCGCTTGTCGGCGGGCTGCGCCTTCGTCGCGGCCACCAGCGACTGGTCGGGCACGAGGCGCCCGGCCGCGGTGTCGACCTGGCGTGCGTACTCGTCCCTCGCCAGCCAGAGCTCCCGGGCGACGGCCAACGAGCGGGCGCCGCGGACCGTGTGCAGGCCGGTCAGCCGCCGCCAGGGCTCGGCCTTGGGGGGCTTGGCGTCCCGGGCCACGGTCGCGGCGAACTCCTGCCGGGCGATGTCGAGCTTGCCCGCGCCCTCGAGCAGCTCGGCCATCGCGTCGCGGAGGTCGACGAGCAGCTCGACGTCGAGCGCGGCGTAGACGAGCCAGCTCTGGGGCAGGGGGCGCGTCGACCAGTCGGCGGCCGAGTGCTCCTTCGCGAGGTGCACCCCGAGGAGCTGCTCGACGACGGCGCCGAGGCCGACCTTGGGCAGGCCCGCGAGGCGCGCCCCGAGCTCGGTGTCGAAGACGAGGTCGGGGTCGAGGCCGACCTCGCGGAGGCAGGCCAGGTCTTGGCTGGCGGCGTGCAGGACCCACTCCTCGTGGCCGATCACGGCCTGCAGCTCGTCGAACGAGCCGATGGCGGGCGGGTCGAAGAGGAACACGCCGCTGCCCCGCCGGAACACCTGGATCAGGTAGGCGCGCTGCGAGTACCGGTAGCCGGAGGCTCGTTCGGCGTCGATCGACACGGGCCCGTGGCCGGCCGCGATCGCCTCGACGGCGGCGAGGTACTCGTCGCGGTCGTCGATGACGTGCACCTCGCCGTGGACCGAGTCGGCGGTCGCGGCGCGGGGCACGACGACGGTCGGCGCGACCGTCACGGAGGGGGCGGTCGACGACTCGTCGGCCGGCGTGGGCTCGGTGGTGGGGGCGGTCATGTCTCCGTCGTTCCGTGTGGTCAGTCGCGGCCCACGCGACGCGAGGCGAGGAGCGTGACGCCCTCGACGGTCGGCGGGAGGCCCGCGAGGGTGCAGACGAGCTCGCTCCACGCCGCGACGTGGGGGGCGAGATCGGTGCTGGTGGGGGTCCAGGAGGCGCGCAGCTCGAGCTGCGCGCCGTCTCCCTGGGCGGCGAGCTCGCCGTAGCCCGTCGAGAGCACCTTGGTGGCGGTGCCCGACGCGGAGTGCCGGGAGGCGCCTCCCGCGTCGAGGGAGTCGACGAGCCAGGACCACGCGACGTCGGCGACGAAGGGGTCGAGGGCCAGGTCGGTCTCGAGGGGCGCCTGCGCGAAGCAGACGACGCGGAACACGCCGCCCCAGGCCTCCGGGGCGCTCTCGTCGTACAGCAGGACGAACCGGCCGGTGCCGAGCTCGGCGTCGGCGCGGCCCGAGGCGCCCACCACGTCGCCCGCCAAGGCCAGGGCGTGCGGCGCCAGACCGCCGGGCGCGGGGATCTCGGACACGGCCAGGTCGTCGCGCGAGATGGCCTCGCGCACGGCGGCGCACGCGGCGGCGAACGCGGGCGGGACCGTCGGCGAGGAGGTGTCGGGCACCTCAGCAGACTAGGCTCCCAGCCGACTGACAGCCGGGCGGCACGCCGCAGGTGCCGACCGGCCGCTCCCCGACCCACCGGAGGTCCCGTTGTCCCGAAGCCCTCGTCCCCGTCGCCCCCGAGCCGCCGTCGCCGGGCTCGTCGTCTCCGTGTCGGTCGGCGGCACCGTCGTGGCCGCCTCGGTCGCCCTCGCCGCCGGGGCCGTGACGATGGCGCGCAAGGTCGTCACCCCCGCGCGACGGCGCTCGGACGACGTGCGGGTGCTGGGGCACGACCCGGTCGCCGGCACCGTCGCCCTCTCGGCGAACGCGGACACGCGGCTGCCGGGCCGGTACAGCTTCTGGTTCGACCACGGCCGGGGCCACGCCCGGCTGGGCGAGGTCGTGGAGTCGGACGGCCGCCGCGTGGTCCGCCGCGTGGAGTCCGTCGACGAGGGCGACCTGGCCACGGCCCGCGCCGGGCGCATCGGGGGCTGGCTGTGGCGGACGCCCCGCGACGCGGGGCTCGTCGTCGAGGACGTCGAGGTCGAGACGCCCGTGGGGCCCGCGCCGGCCTGGCTCGTGCCCGGGCCCGACGGCACGGACGGGCCGTGGATGATCGGCGTGCACGGACGCGGCGTCACGCGCGCCGAGACGGTCCGCGCCGCGCCCGTCTTCCACCGCGCCGGCGTCACCTCGCTGCTCGTCTCGTACCGCAACGACACCGAGGCGCCGCGCTCGGACGACGGCCGGTACGCGCTCGGCGACGCCGAGTGGGCCGACGTCGAGGCCGCGATGCGCTGGGCCCTCGACCACGGGGCCACCTCGATCGTGCTCATGGGGTGGTCGATGGGCGGCGCCGCCGTGCTGCAGGCCGTGACGCGGGCCGAGGGCCGCGACCACGTCGTCGGGGTCGTCCTCGAGTCGCCGGTCGTGGACTGGCGCACGACCCTGCGCTACCAGGGCGCGGCCATGCGCGTGCCGCGGGTGATGCAGGAACTCGCGATGCGCCTCCTGCAGGCTCCCCGCGCCTCCCGGCTCACCGGGCGCGAGGGGCCGCTCGACCTCGACCGGCTCGACCTCGTGGAGCGCGCCGGGCAGCTGCGGGTGCCCGTGCTCGTGCTGCACAGCGACGACGACGGGTTCGTGCCCTCGACGGCGTCGCACGCCCTCGCCGCGGCGCGGCCCGACATCGTGCAGCTCGAGGTCTTCGAGGTCGCGCGGCACACCAAGATCTGGAACTACGACCCGGAGCGCTTCGAGGCCGTCATCGGCGACTGGCTGGGCCGTCTGCCACGAGCCAGCGCGCGTACAGGGCGCTCTGGTCGTCCATCATCAGCCGGGTGAGCGAGAGGCGCGAGGGGTCGAACCGCTCGCGGCCGAAGACCGGGAGGCCGCTGCCGATGACGACGGGCGAGGTCGAGAGGCAGAGCTCGTCGACCAGGCCGTCGTGCAGCAGCTGACCGGCCAGGGACGGGCCGCCCTCGCAGACGAGCGAGCGCAGGCCGTGGTCGCGGAGGCGGGCGACGAGCGCCGTCGGGGCGACCCGCCCGTCGACGTCGTCCACGACGAGCACGGTCGCCCGCCGGGCGACGTCGGGGCCGAGGGTCGCCGTCGCCGTGTCGACGGCCGCGGCGGGGCAGACGACGACGACCCGGTCGGCGCGATCGGGGTCGATGCGGTGTCCGCCGAGGTCGCCCCCGGCGGTGAGGACGACCAGCTTCGACGAGCGCGGCACGCGGTAGCCCTCGGCCCGGACGCTGGCGGCGCCGACGAGCACGCCGTCCGCGAGGTCGCGGATGGCGGCGAGCACGGCGCGGTCGTCGGGGTTGCTCAGCGTGTCGGACGTGCCGTCCTCGCCGGCCGCGTCGCCGCTGACGGCCGCGATGAGGTTGAGGCGCAGCCAGTCGACCGCCGGAGGCGCGTAGAGCTCCCGCAGGAGCGCCCGCCCGTCGTCCGTCTCGGCCGAGAAGCCCGTGCCGGCGTCGCCCGCCACGTCGCCGTGCAGCACCCGCAGGGTCACGCCGCGGACTTCTCTCGGACCTGGCGCTTCGCCCGGGCGAGCAGCGCCGTCATGCCGCGCACGCGGAGCGGGCTCACGGCCTCGCCGAGGCCGATGGTCTGCGGGTAGTCGTCCGGGACGTCGTCCAGCACCTCGCCGACGGAGAGGCCGCTGAGCCCCTGGGCGAGGATGGAGGCGAAGCCCCGCGTCGTCGGCGCCTCGCGCGGGGCCGTGGCGTGCATCGTGACGACGCCGTCGACCACCTCGACGAAGATGAAGACGGGGGACTGGCACTCCTCGACGCGCTCGAGCAGGTCGGGGTGGCCCTCGTACTCGGCCGGGAGCGCCGGCAGCTCGTCGGAGAACTCGAGCAGCAGCTGCAGGCGGTCCTTGACGCCGAGCGCCAGGAAGTCCTCGCGGGTGTCGGCGAGGGCGCGCGGCAGCGGGCCCGGCACGGCGCTCAGCGCCCCGGGACCGTGCCGGGCTCCGAGCCCTGCACGATCGGCACGCGGACGGCGCTGCCCCACTCGGTCCACGACCCGTCGTAGTTGCGGACGTTCTCGAACCCCATCAGGTGGTGCAGCACGAACCAGGTGTGGCTCGACCGCTCGCCGATGCGGCAGTACGCGACGACGTCGTCGCCCTCGGCGAGGCCCGCGCCGTCGCGGTAGATCGCGTCGAGCTCGCCCAGGCTGCGGAACCGGCCGTCCTCGGCCGCCGCCCGGCCCCAGGGCACGTTCTGCGCCGACGGGATGTGGCCGGCGCGCAGGGCGCCCTCCTCGGGGTAGGCCGGCGCGGTGGTGCGCTCACCCGAGTACTCCTCGGGCGACCGCACGTCGATCAGGGGCGCGCCGAGGTGGGCGAGCACGTCGTCCTTGTAGGCGCGGATGCGGCTGTCGTCGCGCTCGACGACGGGGTAGTCCGTGGCGACCGGCTCGGGGGCGTCGGTGGTGTACTCGCGGCCCTCCGCCTCCCAGGCTGCTCGCCCGCCGTCGAGCAGGCGGACGTCCTCGTGGCCGAAGAGCGAGAAGACCCACAGCGCGTAGGCGGCCCACCAGTTGTTCTTGTCGCCGTAGATGACGACGGTGCTGTCGCGGGCGATGCCGCTGCGCGACATGAGCGCGGCGAACGCCTCGCCGTCGACGTAGTCGCGCTGCACGGGGTCGTTGAGGTCGAGATGCCAGTCGATCTTGACGGAGCCCGCGATGTGGCCGGTGTCCCAGAGCAGGACGTCCTCGTCGGACTCGACGACGACGAGGCCGGGGGTGCCGAGGTGCTCCTGCAGCCAGTCGGTGCTGACGAGGCGCTCGGGGTGCGCGTACTCGCTGAACCGTGCGGACGTGTCGTGCTCGACGACCATTGCTGTACCTCCTGGGTCGGCCCCGCGAGGGGCAGGTGCCGCCGCCGCCGACGGCGGACGGTGCCGTGGCGGGCGTGCGGGCGGTGCGGTCGGGACGGCGGCTAGGATCGCCGCGCGGCCCCGTCGAGGCTACGCACCATCGGTGCGCCCCGGCCGGGTGCCCTCCGACTCTGACACACATCGTGCCCCCGGCATTCCCGCGGGCGCCCGTCCCGACGCCTGCGAGGTCGCACCGATGCCCACCGATCCCGTCCGTCCCGTCGTGTCCCTCCTCGACCGTGCGCCCACCATCACGGGCGCGGAGATCGTCGCCGAGCTCGTCCCGCCCCGCCAGTTCGCCGAGGCGTCGCTCGAGAACTACCGTCCGGACGACGCCTTCCCGTCGCAGGCCGAGGCCGTCGAGGCGGTGGCCGGGTTCTGGGCGGCCGCCGAGCGACCGGCCCGCCGCGGCCTGTTCCGGCGTCGACCCGACGCGCAGGAGGCGCCTCCCGGCCTGTACCTCGACGGCGGCTTCGGCGTCGGCAAGACGCACCTGCTGGCCGCGACGTACAACCGCGCGGCCGGGCGCCGCTACTTCGGCACGTTCATCGAGTACACGGCGCTCGTGGGCGCGCTCGGCTACGCGGGGGCCGCGGGGCAGCTCGAGGGCGCGGCGCTGGTCTGCATCGACGAGTTCGAGCTCGACGACCCGGGCGACACGATGATGATGACCCGGCTGCTCGGCGACCTCGCCGACGCGGGCACCCGCATCGCGGCCACGTCGAACACGCCGCCGGGGGCCCTGGGGGAGGGGCGGTTCGCGGCGGCCGACTTCCTGCGCGAGATCCAGGGGCTCTCCGACCGGTTCCGCACCCTGCGCATCGACGGGAACGACTACCGCCGTCGCGAGGTCGAGGCGAGGGCCGTCGTCGTCGACGACCTGGACGCGGCCGTGGCGGCACACGGCGGGACGGTGTCGGCGGACGACTTCGCCGCCGTCGTCCAGCACCTGTCGACCGTGCACCCCAGCCGGTACGTCAAGCTCGTCGCCGGCCTCGACGCCGTGGCGCTGCGCGGCGTCGCGCCCCTCACGAGCCAGACCGACGCCCTGCGCTTCGTCGCCTTCGTCGACCGCCTCTACGACGCCCAGGTCCCCGTGATCGCCGACGGCACGCCCCTCGACGAGGTGTTCGGCGCCGACATGCTCGCGGGCGGCTACCGCAAGAAGTACCTCCGGGCGACGTCGAGGCTCGTGGCGCTCACCGCGTCCTGAGGCAGGGCCCCCGGGCTCGGGAAACGCGTTGTTCACACGGGGCCCGGTCCTGTTACATCGCCGAAACACGGGTGCACCCGGTCGGAAACGAGGCGCCGCGACACTGGGGACCGCACCGCCCGAGGACCGTGATCACAGCCCGTGCACCCGCGCGGACGGATCGGGACCGGTGCGCCCCTGGCTCCCGAACTCGAGAGGTACCACCCATGGATCAAGGCAACACCGCCTTCATGCTGATCTGCGCGGCGCTCGTGCTGCTCATGACGCCAGGCCTGGCGTTCTTCTACGGAGGCCTCGTCAAGGCCAAGAGCGTGATCAGCATGATGATGCTGAGCTTCGGGGCCATGGGCCTCATCGGCGTCCTCTGGGTGCTGTACGGCTACTCGATCGCGTTCTCGAACGGCCCCGACGGGCCGGCCGGCACGGACACCTACATCGGCTGGGACGGCGTCTTCGGCTTCGACCCGTCGATGTTCAGCCTCGACTCCCTCTTCGCCGAGAGCGCCGACCCCCAGGGCGCCTACCCGACGATCGCCTTCGCGGCGTTCCAGGCGACGTTCGCCATCATCACCGTGGCCCTGATCTCGGGCGCCATCGCCGACCGGGCCAAGTTCGGGGCCTGGATGGTCTTCGCCGGCGTCTGGGCGACGGTCGTGTACTTCCCCGTGGCCAGCTGGGTCTTCAACTTCACCCTGGGCGAGGACGGATCGGTCGTCGACGGCGGCTGGATCGCGAGCATGGGCGTGATCGACTTCGCGGGCGGCACGGCCGTCCACATCAACGCCGGCGCGGCGGCCCTCGCCCTCGCGCTGGTGCTCGGCAAGCGCGTCGGCTTCGCCAAGGGCGCCGACAAGCCCCACAACCCGCCCTTCGTGCTGCTGGGCGCCGGGCTGCTCTGGTTCGGCTGGTTCGGCTTCAACGCCGGCTCGGAGCTCGCCGCCGACGGCGTCGCCGCCCTCGCGTTCCTCAACACGATCGCCGCCCCGGCCGCCGCCATCCTCGGCTGGCTCGTCGTCGAGAAGATCAAGGACGGCAAGGCCACGTCGGTCGGCGCCGCCTCCGGCGCCGTGGCGGGCCTCGTCGCCATCACCCCCGCCTGCGCGGCCCTGTCGCCCTTCTGGGCGATCGTGCTGGGCGTCGTGGCCGGCGCCGTCTGCGCCCTGGCGATCGACCTCAAGTTCCGGCTCGGCTTCGACGACTCGCTCGACGTGGTCGGCATCCACCTCGTCGGCGGCCTCATCGGCACCCTGTACCTCGGGTTCTTCGCCACGGGCAGCGGCCTGCTCTTCTCGGGCTCGTTCCGCCAGCTCGGCATCCAGGCGCTCTCGGCCGTGGCCGTCATGCTCTACTCGTTCGTCCTCGCCTTCGTGATCGGCTTCGTCATCGACAAGACGATCGGGTTCCGCGTCAAGAACGAGGACGAGGTCGCCGGCATCGACCTCGCCCTGCACGGCGAGGAGGGCTACGTGCTCGAGAACTCGCGCGCCTAGGCTCCGCCGCCCGCACCGCCAGGACGGCCCCGGTCACCTCGACCGGGGCCGTCCTGCGCGCCCGGACGTCGCCGAGCCCGTGCTTGACAGGGTGCGCAAAGATCGCCAGGCTGCAATCCGTACCCCGACGTACCCCGGAGGGGCATCCCCCATCCCCGGACGACGGAGTCCCTGCATGCGCGCACCTGCCCGACGACGAGTCGTCGCGACCACCTCGATCCTCTCGGCGGGCCTGCTCGCCGGGCTCGCCGCCCTGGGCAGCGCACCGCCCGCCGAGGCCGCCCCGGCCGCCGGCGAGGTCGCCGCCGCGCAGACCGTCGTAGAGGGCGACGCCCGGTTCCAGGTGCTGTCGCCCACGCTCGTCCGCACCGAGTGGGCGCCCGACGGCGACTTCACCGACGAGGCGACCTTCAACGCGGTGGGCCGCGACGCGTTCGCGCCCACCGAGTTCACGACGACCCGTGAGGACGGCTGGCTCACGATCGACACCGGGGAGGCGCAGCTCCGCTACGAGATCGGCTCGGGCCGCTTCGACGCCGACTCCCTGACCCTCGGCCTCGCGCTCGACTCCGGTCAGCGCGTCACGGCCGCGCCCTGGCAGGAGGCGGCGGTCGCGACCTGCGAGATCGGCGTCCGGTGCGAGGCGGAGACCCTCGACCTCGCGGGCCTCGCCCCGGCCACGAACCACACCGGCGCCACCGGCGACGGCTTCGTCGCCGGCTACGAGCGCGTCGGCGACGCGGCGAGCTTCCGCGTGACGGCGGACGAGGCAGGCGCCCGCGACGTGGTGCTGCGCTACGCCAACTCGCAGGGCGGCGACGCGCAGGTGACGACGCGGACCCTCAGCGTTACCGTCGACGGGGGAGCCGCCCGGACCGTGACCCTGCCGCCGACCACGGGCTGGGACGACTGGGCACTCGCCCGCACGAGCGTCGAGCTCACCGCCGGGGAGCACGACGTCGTCGTCGCCCGCGGGCCCGACGACTCGGGCAACGTGAACCTCGACGGGGTCGCGGTCGTCGCGCCGGGGGCCGTGTTCCCCGAGCCGTCGGCGACGGACACGTCGGTGGACTGCGCCTTCGGCGCCCTCTGCGAGGCCGAGACGACCCGGCTCGCCGGCGGCGCCGACGCCGCCGGCGACCACAACGGCGCCTCGGGCGAGGCGTTCGCGGCGGGGCTCGTCCGCGGGGCGACCCAGACGACCCACGTCACGGGCGTCCCGACGGCGGGGGAGCACGTGCTGCAGGTGCGGTACGCGAGCGGGCAGCCGACCGCGCGTCCCGTGACGGTGACCACCGCCTCCGGCGGGTCCGTCTCCGTGCCTCTGGAGCCGACCAGCGGCTGGGACTTCTGGCGCACCGTCGAGGTGCCCGTCCAGCTCGCCGCCGGCGAGGACGACGTGACGATCAGCTGCCCCGACGACGCGAGCTGCGCCGTGAACGTCGACACCGTCGCCCTCGTCGAGCCCGGCACCCCGCTGCTCGCGCCGCACGCCGCCCTCGGCGGGTACCGGCGCGACCTCGACACCGCGAACGGCACCGTGCGCACGAACCCCGGGCTGCTGTACGCCGACGGCTGGTCGCTGCTCGACGACAGCGCGTCGGCGACCTACGACGAGGCCACCGAGACGCTGTCGCCGCGCCCCGGCGACGGCGTCCGCCAGGACGGCTACCTCTTCGCCGCGGGCGACACCCCCCGCACCGCCCTCGGCGACCTGGCGACGCTGACCGGCCCGTCGGTGCTGCTGCCCCGCTGGGCGTACGGGGTCTGGTACAGCGAGTACTACGACCGCACGCAGGCGGAGTTCGAGGACGTCATCGTGCCCCGCTTCGCGGAGGAGGGCGTCCCGCTCGACGTGCTCGCCGTCGACACCGACTACAAGGCACCCGACAAGTGGAACGGCTGGTCGGTCGACACGACCCGGTTCCCCGACATGGCGGGGTTCCTCTCCGGCCTCGAGGCGCAGGGCGTCCACAACACGCTCAACGTGCACCCGAGCATCAGCCGCGGCGACCCCGCGCTCGACGCGGCGGAGGCCACCGCGGGCGGGGCGCTCATCCCCGACGGCGACGACCGGTTCCTCTTCGACTGGTCCGACCCGGCCCAGCTGCAGGCCTACTTCGACCTGCACGACGACATCGCCGACCAGGGCGTGGACTCGTTCTGGCTGGACTGGTGCTGCAGCGACGAGTCGCGCTACTCGCTGCCCGGCGTGACCCCCGACGCGTTCATCAACCAGGAGTACGCGACGCGCATGGCCGACCGCGTCGACGGCCGGGGCTTCGCGTTCTCGCGGGCCTACGGCGCCCTCACCGCGGGCGGCTACGGCAACCCGCAGGCCGTTCCCACCGGGCCCTGGGCCGACAAGCGCACGACGCTGCACTTCACGGGCGACACGACGTCGACGTGGCAGATGCTCCAGGCCCAGGTCGGCTACACGCCGGGGGAGTCCGCCTCGACGGGGCTCTCGGCGGTCAGCCACGACATCGGCGGGCACACGGGAGGCGTCACGAGCCCGGGCGCGGAGCCCGAGAGCACGCAGCTCGACGACGACCTCTACGCACGGTGGGTGCAGTTCGGCACGTTCCAACCGATCGACCGGCTGCACAGCAACCACAGCGACCGTCTGCCGTGGCAGTACGGGGAGGCGGCCGACGCCTCCGCGACGTCGTTCCTCAACCTCCGTGAGCGGCTGATGCCCACCACCTACACGCTCGCCGCCGAGGCTACGAGCACGGGCGTGCCCGTCGTCCGGCCCGTCTACCTCGAGGAGCCCGGCCAGCAGGAGGCGTACGCGACCGCCGGCAACGAGTACCTCTTCGGGCCGGACGTGCTCGTCGCCCCCGCGACGCAGCCCGGCGACACGGCGACGACCCGCGTGTGGTTCCCGGCGGGCAGCGACTGGACGGACTGGTTCACGGGCGAGACCCACGCCGGCGGCAGCACCGCCGACGTGACGACCGGCCTCGACGCCATGCCCGTCTTCGTCCGGTCGGGCGGGATCGTGGCCACGCGCAGCTCCGACGTCGCCAACGACTCGGCTCCGCTGTCGGAGCTGACGCTCACGACGGCGACCGGGGCTGACGGCTCGTTCTCGCTCTACGAGGACGACGGCGAGAGCACCGACACCACGGCGTCGGCCACCACGGCCGTGACCTTCACGCAGTCCGTCGACGGCGGCGCGCTCGACGTGGCGCCGGTCGAGGGCTCGTTCCCGGGCCAGGTCGCGCAGCGCACGCTGACGGCCGTCTTCACCGACGCCGACCGTCCCGTCACCGTTCGGGTGGACGGCGAGCCCGTGCCTGATGCCTCCTGGACCTACGACGAGGCGACACGTCGCGTGACCGTCCCCGTGGCCGGCAAGTCCGTCGGCCAGGCCACCCGGGTCGAGTTCTCGACGACCGCGGTCGCCGCGCCGGTGCCCGGTGGCGGCACGGCGCCCGACCCGGGGGCAGGCCCCGGGGCCGGCGGGACGGTTCCGGGCGCGACGCCCGGAGACGCCGGCTCGGTCGGGAACGGGCCGGCGCGCCCCTCCGCGACCGCGAGCGGACCGCTCGCCTTCACCGGGTCGGACTGGGCCGGGGTGCTCGTGCTCGCTGCGGCCGGCCTCGTGACGGCCGGACTCGTCCTGCGGCGCCTGTCGCGCCGTCGCGTCGGCTGACCTCGCCGGAGGACGCACGCCGAGGGTGCACACAGGGGCGGGGCCGGGTCGCGAGATCGATCCGGCCCCGCGCCTCTCACCTCGGGCTCGGGCTCGGGCTCGGGCTCGATCTCAGGCTCTGGCTCTGGCTCCGGATCGAGCTCAGCCCGGATACGACGAAGGCCCCCGATCTCTCGGGGGCCTTCGTGTGTGTGAGCGATACTGGGATCGAACCAGCGACCTCTTCCGTGTCAGGGAAGCGCGCTACCGCTGCGCCAATCGCTCATGCTTGTTCAGTTTGTCTTCGTGCTCGCCGATGAGGCAAGACGATCATAGACCCAGAGGGTGGTCCATGGAGGTGGAGACGGGATTTGAACCCGCGTGAACGGCTTTGCAGGCCGGTGCCTCGCCTCTCGGCCACTCCACCACATGAGATACTCCCAGAGGGAGCCACCATCGGTGGACTCCCTCTGGTGAGCTTTACACTCGAGCGGATGACGAGATTCGAACTCGCGACCCTCACCTTGGCAAGGTGATGCGCTACCACTGCGCCACATCCGCATTTCGTTTCGCATTCCTGCGAACAGAAAGAACACTACCCAGACACCGGGCAGAAAACAAATCGAGGGATGTTCGTGTCTTCGAGCCCCTCTGGCGGGCGATGACGCGGATGACGGAGCGGCCCTCGAATGGCGTCCGAGGCCCTCGATCCACTAGTGTTGACGAGTCCCGATCAGGGGCGATTGGCGCAGTTGGTAGCGCGCTTCCTTCACACGGAAGAGGTCATCGGTTCGAGTCCGGTATCGCCCACAAGTCAAGCCCCGGTCCTCCGGGGCTTTCTTCGTACCCAGGGTGTCCCTGCGGGGACGTCCGATCGCGCTGGTCCCGTCCGTGCGCGGATCCTCGAGGAGCCCGGCGCTCGGTCGCCAGCCATCAGGTCGACGCGGCACGATGAGCGAGGATCGATGACGGAGGGGGCTGAGCGATGACGAAGGACGACGAGGAAGAGACCCGTCCGCACGGTGGGCGAACGGGCAGTGGACAGGGCGAGCCGCAGGCTGCCCCCTCGCCGCACCGGCTGTGGATCGACCGCGGCGGCGTCGTCGCCCTGGTGATCCTCCTCCTCCTGGTCTGCCTGGCCATCACGGCCTGGACGTTCCTCGACCACGGTTTCTCCGGCCCCGCCGGCCGATCGAGCGAGCTGCAGCTGGCGGCGACGTACGTCGGCGCCGGGGTGCTCGGCCTGGCGCTCCCGCTCGCCGTGCTCGTGACGCACGTGCGGCACCGCCGACCGGGCGTCAGCATCCCCGACGCCGTGGTGGCGTCGATCGTCGTCGTCCTGCTCGGTCTGCCCGCGGTGGTGCCGGCGGTCGTCAGCGCCGCACCGGCCGGGATCGCCGACGCCGCACGGCGGACCGCGCCGCCCACCGACGCCGAGAGGCAGTTCGAGGACCGAGACGTCGGGGCCGAGCTGCGACGAGTCGGCGACGAGACCGTGCGCCTGCTCGGAGGCGACCCGGACGCGGTCGACCCCGACGACGTCGTCACGACCACCGACTGCGAGCTCAGCAACGCCGACGACGGCGTCTCGTGGCGATACATCTTCGACCCGCAGTACCTGCAGGACATCGGCGGGCAGCCCCTCCTCGGCGAGGACGAGACCCAGCTCGCGACGGCCACGGGCGATCTCGACGGGGTCCGAGCCGCCTGGACTGCCCGAGGGTTCGCGGCGAAGGAGGTGCCGGACGTCGAGGGACTGCTCGAGGCCGAGGCCCCCTGGTTCGAGGACGGCTCCGCCCACGCCGGCGTCGACGGCGCCGTCTACATCTTCACCGTGTGCCTCGTGCCGCCGCCGGCTGCGCCTGCGCCGTGACGGGGTCCTGCGAAGCATCCGCCCCGTCCGTACGAGAGAGCCCCGGGGCGCACCCCGGGGCTCTCCTGCGCGATCCGACGCCCCGCGCTACTTGCCGGTCGGACCGTAGAAGCCCTCGATGTCGGCGAGCTCCATCTCGGCCGTCTCCTGGATCAGTGCCAGGAGGTCCTTGTCGAGGCCGGGGGAGAACTCCTCGAGGCGCTCCGGCGAGATGGTCGACGGCGTGCCCTTCGGCGCCTGCTCCGTCGACGTGAGGTCCGTGCCGTCGCCGGAGGGCGAGGCGCCCTGGAAGATCTTGCCGGCCTCCGACTTGCCGTCGAGGTCGAACGTGTACTGCTTGCTCTGCAGACCGAGGTCCAGGAGCTCCTTCACCTCGGGGAACGACTCGGCGTTCGTCTTCGGGATCGGCAGCAGCTTGCCCCAGTCGACCCCGAGGGTCTCGAGCGCCTTTGCGTACGCGTTCTCGTGGGCCTGGTCGCGCACGATGAGGTACGCGACGGTCTTGCGGGCGACGGGGTTGTCCGTCATCTCGTAGATGCGGCTCTTCTGCAGTCGGCCCGTCGACTCGAGCATGAGGTTGTAGAGCAGGTCGAGCGGCAGGTTGCCCGAGTTGTAGACGTAGCTGCCGCTCCACGGGTTGCCGACGGAGTCGACCGGCAGCGCGCCCTGGGCGCCCACGAGGTAGTGGTGGATGTTGCCGGTGTCCAGGGCGATGTTGAGCGGCGTGGCGCCGCCCGCACCAGGAGTGTCGAGCGGGTCCGTCAGCTTGCCCGTGTACTGCGGGCTGCCGTCGAGCAGGCGCGAGATCGTGGTGCCGATGAGCTCGACGTGGCTGATCTCCTCGGTGCCGACTCCCTGGATGAGGTCGCGGTACGGCTTCGCCGCCGGCCCGCGGAAGTTCATCGCCTGGAAGAGGTACTGCATCATCGTGCGCATCTCGCCGAACTGTCCGCCGAGTCCCTCCTGCAGGGCGTTCGCCGCCGCGGGGTCGGGCTCGCCGTCGGCGATGTCGTTGATCCAGGTCTGTGCGTGGAAGTACATGGTTCCTCCTTGCGTCGCGGCCGGGGGAGCCCCGGGCCTCCGTCAACCCTGCGCCGTGCCCCCTGGACGGGGGTACACGCGGGGGACCCGACGGCGGGGGACACGACCGCCCGACCCGGCCACGACGCCGTCGCACGGCAGTCGACGCGGCGGCACGGACGCTCAGGCGGGGACGCGCTCCCAGCCGCCGTCCTCGGCCGGCCGGACACCGCCTCCTCGGCGGAACGCCTCGAGCCAGCCGACCATGGGCCACTCGCCCCACCGCTCGGCGAAGCGCCGGCCGTTCCGCAGGATGTCGTCGAGGTGCTGCCACGGCGGCGACGTCGTCGGGTGCCACTGGTGGTACGCGTGCGCGCCGCCGACCCAGACGAGCGGCAGGCCGAGCGACCGGGCGGTGAAGGCGAAGTCCGTGTCCTCGCCGCCGTAGCCCTCGTAGCCGGGCTCGAAGCCGCCGCTCGTCGTCCACGTCTCGGCTGACAGGGCGAACGACAGCGACCAGAACAGCGGGTACTCGTCGTGGCCGGCGACGACGGTCTCGCCGTCGGCCGGCGAGGGCCGGGCCGAGTGCGGCCGCGTGGCCGCCTCGAGCGCCGCAGGGTCGAGGTCGTCGT
The DNA here is from genome assembly GCF_011761235.1 of Frigoribacterium faeni. Taxonomy (GTDB): domain Bacteria; phylum Actinomycetota; class Actinomycetes; order Actinomycetales; family Microbacteriaceae; genus Frigoribacterium; species Frigoribacterium faeni_A. Next base: position 266,852 of record NZ_JAAOYW010000001.1, on the reverse strand, counting down.
GCCCCTCGGGCAGGTAGGTCACCGGCCCGCAGAGCAGCGCGCCGGGGTGCCGGGCCGCCGCCGACTCGTACCGCTCGACGAGCTCCGGTCCGGGCACGCAGTCCGCGTCGAGGAACACCACCAGGGAGGCCCCGAGCTCGAGGGCGCGGGCCGCCCCGGCGTTCCGCCCCGCGGCGAGGCGCAGGCCGTCCGGTCCCGGGGGCAGGTGCAGCAGGTGGGCGTCGGCCAGCTCGGGCAGGTCCGGCGCGGGCTCGGGGTCGAGCCACACGACGACGTGCGGCACCGCGGGACGGAGGCGCGCCAGGGCAGCCCGCTGCGGCAGGAGGTGGTCGAGACGGGCCGCGGAGCACAGGGTCACGGCCACGGTCGCGCCGGCCGCGGTCACCGGGCCACCTCGGCGACGACGGCGGCGGCACGAGCGGCCGCGCCCCGGACCTGCCAGACGTCCCAGTCGGGGGAGAGCGCGCGGGCACGCTCGAGGAGGCCGGGCCAGGCCTCGGCAGCGGGCCAGGCGTCCGCGGACGTCGCCGACCCGCCGTCGTCGGGGGCGCCTCCGGGGGCTCCCTCCGTGCCGGGCACGACGGCGAGGCCGTGAGCGGCGAGGAGGCGCGCGGTGGAGTGCTGCTCGTCGAACGGCCGCTGCTGCGGCACGACGACGGCCCGGGAGGAGGCGGCGGCCAGGTCGGCCACGCTGTTCTGCCCCGCGGCCGACACGACGACCTCGGCGGCGCGGATCAGCGGCCAGGGGTCGTCGGTCCAGGTCTCGGGCGACGCGCCGAGCACCGACCACCGCGCGGTCGGCGTCGCCGCGGCGGCCTCCGCCACGCGGCGCGCCAGCCCGGCACGGCCCTCGGCGCCGCCGCCGGCCAGGACGAGCACGGTCCCCGGCTCGGGCACCGCCGGTCCGTCGACCCTGCCGTCGTGGCGCGAGACGCCCCCTACGGCGCGGAGGCGGTCGCCGACGCGGTCGAGCGCGGGCGACGCGTGCAGGCCGCCCGCCCAGGGCGCGAGCACGCGCTCGGCGGCGTGCCAGCCGAGGGCGTGCGGACCGTCGGAGCGGTCGCCGGGCTGCGCGACCACCACCGGGGGGACGCCGAGGAGGCGCACCAGCAGGGCGACCTCGACGGACACGTCGACCACGAAGGCCCGCGGCCGCGCGTCGGCGATCCAGGAGGCCACGGTCGCGAGGCGTCCGGCGTGGCCGTCGTGGTGCAGCGGAGCCCAGTGCAGGAGACCGCGCACCGTCGGATCGGCGCCCGAGCCAGGATCGCCCGGGCGGCGCGACGTGCCGTCGGCGGCGACGACCTCGTGGTCGTCCCGGGGGAGCTCCACCCACGTCGTGGCCTCGGGCAGCGCGGCCGGCGGGGCGAGCGAGCTGAAGACGACGACGTCGGCGTCGAGGTGGGGACGCACGGCCAGCAGCCGCGTCAGGTGGCCGGCGCCGTGGTGGTGCACGTACCAGCCGACGACCGGGCGCGCGCTCACGCCGCGGGCTCCGGCACCGCGGGCGCCGGAGGACCGGTCGTCGCCGACGGCCGTGCCGGCGACACCACGGCCCGCGCAGGTCGGCGCCCGCGCTGCGAGGCGGCCCGGTGGCGCGCCACGAGGGCCTCGTGCACCTCTTCGACGACCTCGGCGCGACGGTGCAGCGAGAAGCGGGCGAGCGCGTCGGCCCGGACCCGGCGACGGAACCCCGGCGTCGTCGACGCGGCGTCGGCGAGGCCCGCGGCCAGGTGCGCCAGCCCGGCGACGTCGTCGCGGGGGACGAGCCCGGCGCCGATGCTCGACCCGACGACCTCGGGCACGCCGCCCGTCGCGAACGACGCGACGGGCGTGCCGGTCGAGAGGGCCTCGGCGATGACGAGCCCGAAGGGCTCCTCCCAGCAGGGGGTGACGAGGGCGCAGGCGCTCCGCCCGACGAGGTCCGCCAGCTCGGGCTGACGCAGCGGGCCGACGTGCTCGGCGTCGGCCCCGAGCAACGGCACGACCATGGACTCGTGGTAGTCGACGTCGCCCACGCGGCCGGCGAGGACGATGCGCCGCCCCGCGAGACGCGCGGCCTGGATGGCCAGGTGCGGACCCTTCTCGGGGACGATGCGGCCGCTCCACACGAGGTCGTCGCCGCCCGGGCCCAGCGGCCACAGGTCGGTGTCGACGGCGTTCGGCAGCACCCGCGCCTCGACGCCCTCGGCCCGCCAGACGGCGGCGGTGTGCTCGCTCACGGCGAGGAACGCGCTCCGGGGCTCGACGGCGGCGCGGTGGTGCTCGAGCAGGTCGGGCAGCGTCGGGGTGTGCAGCGTCGACACGACGGGCACGCCGAGCTCGCCCGCCCGCGAGAGCACGTGGCCGCTGAGGGAGTGGTTCTCGACGACGTCGATCTCGTCGGCGTGGTCGCGGATCCAGTCGAGGGCGCGGTGCAGGGCGGGCAGCGCCGTCTCGAGGTAGCCGGCGGGGTAGGTCGAGTCGGTCGCGTCGGCGGGGTCGTCCCAGTGCACGGCGGGCAGCGAGAACTCGGCGGGGCCGCCGGGCAGGTGGTCGCTGCCCTCGACGGCGCAGAGCAGCACCTCGTGGCCCCGGGCGCGGAGGACGCGCACCTGGTGCCACACGCTCGACTCGAGGCCGCCGGCGTGCGGCTCGGCGATCGGGTAGCGGAGGGGCGCCACGACGACGATGCGGCGCGGGCGCTCGGCGGTGCGCACGGGCTCGTCCGGCCAGGGGGACGAGGAGGCGGCGGCGCGGTCGGTCACGACGGTCACGAGACGAGCTCCGAGGGCCTCGCGACCGCGTCGGACCCCGCCGGGCCGGCGGGCCGACGAGCCGACGCCGAGGAGGCCGCCCGCTCGTAGGCGGCCAGGTGGGCCCGGGCGATCTCGTCGCGCTGCGCACGACGGAGGTCCCGTCGCCGGGCGACGAGGTCGCGGCGCTCGGCCGAGCCGGCACGGGCCGACGTGCCCTCCCGGGCGGTCAGGAGGCCGCCGAGGGCGGCGGCCAGGTCGGCGGCGTCCCCGGCCGTGAACGACGCCGTGTCGGCGGGGTCCGGGTGCTGGTCGGCGACGTGGCCGACGCGGGGAGCGGCGACGGGGACCCCGAGGTCCCAGCTCAGCTCGACCCAGCCCGAGTGCGTGCCGTGCGAGTAGGGCAGCACGACGACGTCGAGGTCGGCGAGGGCCGACGCGAGCTCGTCGTCGTCGAGCCGGGGGTGCTCGACCAGCGACACGGCGAGGTGCCCGGGCGCGGCGGCGACGAGCACTCGCACCTCGGCCAGCGCCGGGGCGTCGCGGACGCGCTCGTTGACGTCGACGCGCACCGAGACGGGCGTGCCGGCCTCGGCGAGCAGCTCGGCGGCCGCGAGCAGGGTCGCGACCGTGCCGGGGCCGTCGACGTTCGGGCGCAGGTCGCGGAGGCTGACGCCCACGACGGCCCCGTCACGGGCCGTCCCGACGGGCGCGTCCGCGTCGAGGGGGAGGAGGTGCGGGTGCGGCACGACGACCGGGCGGCGTCCGTAGGTGCGCTCGACCTCGTCGGCCGCGCCCTCGGTGAGGGTGAGGAGCTCGTCCGCCTCCGTGACGAGCAGGCGGAGGTGGGAGCGGTGCGGACCCTGGTCGACGAGCTGCGGGTTGACGAGGTCGTGGACGGTGTGCACGAGCGGGAGGCCGGCGGCGTGGGCGGCGTCCACGACGCGGCGCAGGTGCTCGAGGTCGTACGACTCGGTGCCGAAGTGGACGTGGAGCAGGTCGACCTCGTCGGCGTGCTCGGCGAGCCAGCCGGCGTCGAGCACGACCGGCGGCCACCAGCGGGCGGGCTCGGCGGGGTCGGGCAGGGGATCGACGAGGCGCACGACGGGGCGGGCGACGGCGGACTCGTCCGCAGGCTGCAGGTGGCGCACGTAGGGGTGACCGGCGGGCACCGAGGCGACGCGGAGGGCGTCGCCGGGGGGCGGCGGGGTCTGGGTCATCGGGCCTCCTCGGCTCAGTCGGGACACGACGGTCCGGGGACCGTCGAGGGGTGAGCCGGGGCGACTCGGGTGACCCTGGGGAGACCGGGTGACCGGTTCGCGTCGAGGGAGGGGGCCGATGGGAGCGGCCTGCTTGCACACTAGTAGCTGACGGGCCGTCGTGCCCGGTCGCCCGAGGTGGCCCTCGGGACGCCTCATCCAGCACGATGGGGTCGTCGCGCCCGCCGTCCGCGGGGCCGACGGAGAGGCAGCATGACCCACCCCACCCCGGCCGTCGACGGCCGCACCCGTCACTACGGGCATTTCTACGGCCTCGACGAGCCCGAGGGCGACGGACCGGTCGCGCTCGTCGTCGGCAACTGCCAGGCGGAGTCCCTCCGGATCGCCCTCGACGGGGGCGGCCTCCGCACCGTCAGGACACCTGCTGTTCACGAGCTCGTCACCGCCGACCTGCCGCACCTGGACAGGTGGCTGGCCCGCGCCTCCTTGCTCGTCTCGCAGCCGGTGCGCGACGACTACCTCGACCTGCCCCTCGGCTCGCGGCAGCTGGCCGCCCGTCTCGGCCCCGGGGCGAGGGCCGTCGCCGTGCCCGTCATCCGGTTCGCGGGCCTCTACCCGACGTCGGCGATCGTGCGGCCGCCGCACGACCCGTCGCTCGTGCCGCCGGTCGTCGAGTACCACGACCTCGTCGTGCTGGCGGAGGCCGGCGCGCGGCGCGACGGCACGACCCGGCCCCTGCCGCGGCTCGACGTCGACGCCGTCCGCGCCGTCGCCGCGCTGTCGCTGCACGAGCTGCGCCGACGCGAGGAGGCGCACGACGCGGTCGTCGTCTCGGACGTGTTCGACGACCCGTCGTTCGCCCAGATGCGCACCCTGAACCACCCCGGCAACCCGATCTGGACGGCGCTCGCCTCGCGCGTCCGCGACCGGCTCGGCCTGCCCGAGCACGTCGTCGACCCGGGCCGGCCCCTGCTCGACAGCGTGCACGCACCCCGCCTGCAGGCCGTCGTGGACGCGTTCGACCTCGACGACGCGCCGACCGACCACTGGGTCGTCGGGGGCACGCCCGTGCCCGGCGAGGAGGTCAGGGAGGCGCACCTCCGGTGGTACGAACGGGAGCCCGCCGTCGTCGACGCCGGGCTGGCCCGGCACGCCGACTCGCTGGCCCTGCTGGGGCTCGCGTGACCGCCGCCACGCGCGGCGTCCCGGCCCTGGTCGTCACGGGCGACGCCGAGCACGGCGTGAGCGGGCTCGCCCGACACGTGGCCGAGGCCGTCGCCTCCCGCGTCGGGCGCGACCTGACGACCACGCCCGACGAGCTGGCCGGGGCACGGCCGCCCGCCGCCGCGCACCTGCACTTCACGGACCGGCTCTGGGGGCCGACCCCGGAGGCCGCCGCCGACCGCCTCGTCGACCTCGCCGGCCGCACCCGGCTGACCGTCACCCTGCACGACCTGCCCCAGCCGTCCGACGGCGAGCGCAACCTGCGGCGGCGCGGCGACTGCTACCGCCGGGTCGTCGAGGCCGCGGCGGGCGTCGTCGTGAACAGCGCGCACGAGGCGCTCCTGCTGGCCGAGCACACCGTCGCCGGGGCCGACCCGGCCGTCGTGCCCCTGCCCGTCGAGTCCGCGCCGCCCGTGGGGCAGCGCCCCGAGCCCGACGGCACCGCCGCCGTCATCGGCTTCGTCTACCCCGGCAAGGGCCACGCCGAGGTCGTCGACGCGGTCGCGCGGCTGCGCGGCGACGGACCCGCCGGCGGCCTCGGCGTCGTGGCGCTGGGGCGCGCCAGCGCCGGGCACGAGGCCGAGACCGCCGAGCTCGTGGCCGACGCCGCCGCCGCGGGCGTCGTGCTCGACGTGACCGGCTACCTCGACGACGCGGTGCTCCTCGACCGCTGTCGCCGCGCCTCCGTTCCCGTCGCGGTGCACCGCCACGTGTCCGCCTCCGGGTCGATCACGACCTGGATCGGCGCCGGGCGCCGCCCGATCGTGCCCGACACCCGGTACTCGCGCGAGATGGCGGCGCTCCGGCCGGGCACGCTGACGCTGGTCGACGACGGGCCCGAGGCCCTCGCGGCCGCGCTGGCCCGCGCCGTCGCCGACCCGGCGTCGACCTGGCTCGCCCCCGACGCGGTGACGGCGCCCGACCTCGACGACGTCGCGGCCGCCTACCTCGCCTGGTGGACGGGATCGGCGTCGTGACCGTCGGCGGACGGCACGAGGAGGCGCCGGCACGGCCGACGGGAGGGGTCCCGGGCAACCGCTGGGACCTCCTCGACGGCGTCGTCCCCGACCCCCTGCCGACGGTCTCCGTCGTCGTGGCCCACTACCGGCAACAGGCCGAGCTCGACCGGACCCTCGCGGCGCTCGCCCGGCAGGACCACCCCGCCGAGCTGCTCGAGGTCGTCGTCGTCGACGACGGCTCGCCCGAGCCGCCCACGGTCCCGGACGGCGTGCGGCTGGTCGTCCAGGCCGACGAAGGGTTCCGGCTGTCCGCGGCGCGGAACCTCGGGGTGCGGTCGTCGACCGGCGACGTGGTGTGCTTCCTCGACGCCGACACCGCGCCCGAGCCCGGCTGGGTGAGCGCCATGACGCGCCTGCCGGCGCTCGCCTCCGAGGCGGTCGTCGTCGGCACGCGTCGCCACGCGGACTTCACGGGGGTCGCCCACGACGCGCCCGTCGAGCACGAGGGCCCCCGGCACGAGCTGCCCTCCCCGGGCTGGCTCGACGACGCCTACCGGGCGAGCCGTGACCTGCTCGACGCCGACGACCGCTCGTACCGGCACCTCATCGGTGCCGTGGTCGCCTGCAGCCGGTCGTTGCTCGAGGCCGTCGGCGGGTTCGACGAGGGCTTCACGACCTACGGCGGCGAGGACTGGGAGTGGGCCTGGCGGGCCTGGCGCGGCGGCGCGCTGCTCGCCCACGAGCCCCGGGCCGTGGCCTGGCACGACGGCCCGGACTGGGCCGGGCGCGACCCCGAGGACCGACAGCGGCAGAAGAACGACGAGACGGTCGCGCTGAGCCGGCTGGTGCCCGTCGCGGGCTCGCGGCCGCGCGGACTGATCGGCGGCGCCCCCGACACGGTGGTCCGGCTCGCCGCGGCCGACTCGGCCGGGGCCGCGTGGCTCTGCGTCGACACGGTGCTGGCGGCGCTCCCGGCGTCCGTCGTCGTCGTGCCCGACGAGCACCTCGCGCTGTTCGCGACGGATGCCCGGGTCGTGGCCGCGTCCGATCCGGCGGCGTCCGTCGCCGCGGGCCGGGCGCGGGTCGCCGTGGACCTGCCGTCGCCCGTCCGGGTGCGGGACGCGGCGCCGCTCGTCGAGGCGGTGGCGTCGGTCGGGGTCGGCGTGCTCGGCACGGTCGAGGTCACGGACGAGGCCGGTGCGCGGGCGATCGTGCGCGTCCGCTCGAGCCGGGCCGAGGCCCGTGCCGCCCGGCACGGCACCGAGGACCTCTTCGAGACCCGGCGCGGGCCGGCGGCGTGGTGCGAGCCCGTGCTCGGCGAGCCCTCGCTCGCCGCCTACCTCGGCGGCTGGGGCTGACGCCGTCGCCGGGCTGCGGGGCGCGGGGTCGACGGCCGACGACGCGACGACGGACGCGCCCCGGCGCCCCCGCTAGTCGGCGTGCTTCTTCGACGTCTTGGTGACGAGGGCGTCCCGCTCGCCGCGCAGCGACTGGACGGTCTCCGGGTCGAGGAAGTCGACGAACGGGTTGGGCTGGCCCGTCTTGTCGGCGACGACCTGCGAGTAGGCCGAGGCGGCCTGGCGCACCTTCTCGGTCGCCCGGCCGGCGCGCTTGGCCGAGACGGGACGGTCGCTCATCACCTCGCCGTGGTGCTCGAGGGCCTTGAGGAGGGACTTGAGGGCTGCGTCGATCTTCTTGCTCACGAGGGCATTGTGGCGCACGGAGGTTAACGCGCAAGCCGTCGCTCCCCGCGGGCGGGCGGGCGCCGTCCGGCGCCGATGTCCCCACGGCGGACGACCCGGGTGCTCCCCGAGGACGACGCGCGCGGCCCTGCCCCGCTCGTAGCGTCGACGGGGCGCCGACCCCCGGCGCCGAGGGAGGCGGTCGTGACCGGAGCCAGGATCGTCGCGGGCAGTCCCGCAGGAGGCGCCGCCCGCCTCCTCGAGGCCGGTCGCGACCTCGTCGCGTTCGGCGTGCAGCAGGCGCTCTCGTGCGCCTTCGCCGTCGCCGTCCTGGCCGGCCTCGCCGTCACCTCCGTCGTCGACCTCGGCCTGCCCCGCTACGACGCGATGCTCGTCTGGTGCGTCGTGGTGCAGGTCGTCTTCGTGGCGACGCGCCTCGAGACGCGGGACGAGCTGGTCGTCATCTGCCTGTTCCACCTGCTGGGGCTCGGCCTCGAGGTGTTCAAGGTCGCCGTGGGCTCGTGGTCGTACCCGGAGCCCGGCGTGCTGCGGATCGGCGACGTGCCCCTCTACAGCGGGTTCATGTACGCGGCCGTGGGCAGCTACGTCTGCCAGGCCTGGCGTCGTCTCGACCTCCGGGTCGACCGCCTGCGGATGCTGCCCACGCTCGCGCTGGCCGTGGCCTTCTACGTGAACTTCTTCACGAACCACTGGGTGGTCGACCTGCGCTGGGCGCTGCTCGGGGTCGCGGTCGTGCTGCTCGGGCGGACGTGCGTCACCTACCGCGTGCGCGGCCGCGACCGCCGGATGCCCCTGCTCGTCGCCTTCGCCCTGATCGGGTCGTTCATCTGGGTCGCCGAGAACGCGGCGACGCTGATGGGCGCGTGGACCTACGCCTCGCAGGCGGACGGGTGGTCGCTCGTGCACCCCAGCAAGATCGGCTCGTGGACGGTGCTGGTGGTCTTCAGCTTCGCCCTGGTGCTGTGGCTGAAGCAGCGGGGAGACCGGGACGGGACCGTCAGCCGAGCAGCCTGACGACGGCGTCGAGCAGGGCGTGGGCGGTGTCGGACTTCGTGCCGCTCGACTCGCCCACGACGTCTCCGCCACGGCCGAGCACGACCGCGACCGACTCGTCCCGGCCGAAGCCCTCGGTCCAGCCCACCTGGTTGAGGACGAGCAGGTCGGCGGGCTTGCGGGCGAGCTTGCGGCGGCCGAGGGCGAGCAGGTCGTCCCGGCCCGTCGACGTCTCGGCGGCGAAGCCGACGACGACCTGGCCCGGACGGCGGCGCTCGACGAGTCCTGCGAGCACGTCGACGGTGCGGACGAGCTCGAGGGCGAGGCGGTCGCCGGCGTCGTCCTTCTTGAGCTTCGACGGAGACACGGAGGCGGGGGCCCAGTCCGCGACGGCGGCCGCCATCACCACGACGTCCGCGGTCTCGGCCGCCGCCGTGGTGACGGCGTCGAGGTCCGCCGCCGTGGGGGCCGGTCGCACCTCGACGCCGGGCAGCCGGCGGACGGCGGCCGCGACGTCGTCGTCGACGTGGGCCGCGACGAACACGACGCGGGCGCCGCGTGCCGTCGCCGCCTGCGCGATCGCCAGCCCCTGCTTGCCGCTCGACCGGTTGCCGATCCAGCGCACGGGGTCGATCGGCTCGCGCGTGCCCCCGGCCGTGACGACGACGACCCGGCCGGCGAGGTCGCGGGCGGGCGCCTCCTCGGGGCTCGCGGCCACCGCGGCGAGCGCCGCGTCGACGATGACGTCGGGCTCGCTGAGGCGTCCCGGTCCGCTGTCGCCGCCGGTGAGCGGCCCGTCGTCCGGGCCGACGACGAGCACGCCGCGCGACCGGAGCAGGGCGACGTTGTCGACGGTCGACGCCGCCTGCCACATCTGCGTGTGCATGGCGGGGGCGACGACGAGCGGCGCGGTGCTCGCGAGGACGGTGGTGCCGAGCAGGTCGTCGCTGAGGCCGTGGGCGAGCTTGGCGAGGGTGTGGGCGGTGGCGGGCGCGACGACGACGAGGTCGGCCTGCTGTCCGAGGGCGACGTGGCGCACCTGGGCGACGTCGTCGAAGACGGAGGTGTGCACGGGGTTGCGGCTGATGGCCTCGAGCGTGGGCGCGCCCACGAAGCGCAGCGCCGCCTCCGTGGGGACGACGTGCACGTCGTGGCCCCGCAGCACGAGCTCGCGGACGACGGAGACGGCCTTGTACGCGGCGATCCCGCCGCAGATGCCGACGACGACGGTGAGCCGCCGGTCGGCGGGGGCCGGGGAGGCGGCGGGGGAGTCGGCGGTGTCGGTCACGGTGGTGCCCCTGTCGGTCGGCCGCCGACGGGGACGCCGCGGCGGGTAGCGTTGCACGCACCACGATGCCTCATCCCGGCGGATCGTGGCGGAGGAGGCAGCCCCTGTGTGCACCGTCGTCGTGTCCGTCGCGCCGGGCCAGGAGTGGCCCGTGGTGTTCCTCGGGCTCCGCGACGAGTCGGCCGACCGGCCGTGGGACCCGCCCGCCGCGTGGTGGCCCGAGCTCGGCGACCGGGTCGAGGGGCTGCACGACCGCGAGGCGGGCGGCGCCTGGCTGGCCACCGCGAGCGGCCCGGCCCGCGCCGCCGTCGTGCTCAACCGCCGCGAGCAGCCCGCGGCGCCGGCCGGGGGCTGGCACACCCGGGGGTCCCTGCCCCTCGACGCCGCCTCGGCCGGACGGCTGCCGACGGGCCGCCCCCTGACCCGCACCTTCAACCTGCTCTCGGCGGACGCCTCCGGGGCCGTCCACACGAGCTGGGACGGCGAGCGGTTGTCGAGCGCCCCGCTCGCGGCCGGCGTCCACGTCCTCACCCACGGGGCGCCCGACGACGAGTCGGTGCCGCGCGTGGCCCGGTGGGCGCCGCGGTTCCGGGCGGCCGCCGCCCCCACCGGGCCGCTGCCCGGCCCGATGTCGCTCGACGCACCGGCGGCCCGGCCCGGGCACGACGGCCGCGCGCCCGACCCGGACGACCGCGAGGGCAGCTGGCGGCCCTGGCTCGACCTGCTGCGCGAGAGCAGCGCGCTGGCGCTGTCCGACGACGAGGCGCTGGTCCGCGCCGACCTGCTGCAGGGCACCTGGTTCGGCTCGCTGTCGCTCAGCGTCGTGGCGCTCTCCGCCGACCGCGTCGCGCACGAGCACCTGCGGCTCGACGCGGGCTCGGGCGTCGACCTGCCGGGGGCGCTGGCCGCCCGCTGACGACCCGCGCAGGGGGCCCGGCGCGTCACGGGGCGACACGGGGAATCACCGCCGCGGTCGCGCGGTTAGGGTCGGAGGCCCGGCAGACCCGGGCAGCTCATCGACCAGGAAGATCACCCGTGACGTTCTCCACCCCCCGCCTCTCCCGCACGACCCGCCTCATCGCCGTCGGCGTCGCCTCCGCCGCGGCCCTCGTGCTGACGGGGTGCGCGCCCGCCTCGACCGACGACGTCGTCTCGCAGACCGGCGACGCGACGGCCGACACGAGCGCCGCGAAGAGCCTGTCCGACATCCAGGACGCGGGCGAGCTCGTCGTCGGGACCGAGGGCACCTACCAGCCCTTCACCTACCACGAGGGCGGCTCGGGGGCCCTCACGGGCTACGACGTCGACGTCGCGACGGCGGTGGCCGAGAAGCTCGGCGTCGAGGTGCGGTTCCAGGAGACCCAGTTCGACGCCCTCCTCGCGGGGCTCGACGCGGGGCGCTTCGACGTCGTCGCGAACCAGATCTCGATCACCGACGAGCGCGAGGCCACCTTCGACTTCTCGACCCCGTACACGGTGAGCCGCGGCGTGGTCGTCACGGCCGCCGACGACACCTCGATCACGTCGCTGGCCGACCTCGCGGGCAAGACCACCGCGCAGTCGCAGTCGAGCAACTTCTACGACACCGCGAAGGGCGCGGGAGCCGACGTGCAGGTCGTCGAGGGCTGGGCCCAGTCGGTCGCCCTCGTCGAGCAGGGGCGCATCGACGCCACGGTCAACGACGAGCTGACCTTCCTCGACTACGTGAAGACCAACCCCGAGCAGGCGGCCGCCATCAAGATCGCGGCGACGACGGACGACGTCTCGCGCTCCGCGCTGGTGACGACGAAGGGCAGCGACGACCTCGTGCAGGCCATGGACGACGCGCTGGCCGAGCTCGCGGCGGACGGGACCCTCTCCACGATCTCCGACAAGTACTTCGGCCAGGACGTCAGCGAGTAACGTGCAGTCCTCACTCGACCTCTTCGGCCGGGCGTTCTGGCCGATCGCGTCGGGTGCCCTGGTGGCCTCGATCCCGCTGGCCCTCGCCTCCATGGCGATCGGCCTCGTGATCGCGCTCGTCGTGGCGATGATGCGCCTGTCGGGGCGTGCCTGGCTGTCCGGGCTGGCCCGGTTCTACACCTCGGTCATCCGCGGAACGCCCCTGCTGGTGCAGCTCTTCGTCGTCTTCTACGGGCTGCCCTCGATCGGCCTGCGCATCGACCCGTGGCCGAGCGCCATCATCGCGTTCTCGCTCAACGTGGGCGGCTACGCGGCCGAGGTGATCCGCGCCGCGATCCTCTCCGTGCCCAAGGGCCAGTGGGAGGCCGCGCACACGATCGGCATGTCGCGCACCCTGGCGCTGCGGCGCATCATCCTGCCGCAGGCGGCGCGCGTCTCGGTGCCCCCGCTGTCGAACACGTTCATCAGCCTCGTCAAGGACACCTCGCTCGCCAGCGTCATCCTCGTCGTCGAGCTGTTCCGACAGGCCCAGCAGATCGCGACCGTGTCGAACCAGTTCCTGCTCATCTACCTCGAGGCCGCCCTGATCTACTGGATCATCTGCCTCGCCCTGTCGTTCGGCCAGGACGCCCTCGAGAAGAGATTGGACCGGCATGTCGCCCGCTGACCCGCCCCTGTCCGGCGCCTCCTCCCGTCCCGCCCGCCCCGGCCAGGCTGCCGAGCTCGTCCTCCGCGTCGAGGGCCTCCGCAAGTCGTTCGGCGCGACCGAAGTGCTCAAGGGCATCGACCTCGAGGTGCGACGCGGCCGCGTGGTGGCGATCATCGGCCCGTCCGGCTCGGGCAAGACGACCGTCCTCCGCTCGCTGAACAGCCTCGAGGTGCCCGACGGCGGCACGGTCACGCTGTCGGACGGCCGGGTCGTCGACTTCGCCGGCAAGGTCGCCAAGCGCGACCTGCTCGCCCTGCGCGACCGGTCGTCGATGGTGTTCCAGCACTTCAACCTGTTCCCGCACCTGACGGTGCTGCAGAACGTGGTCGAGGGGCCGATCCGCGTCCAGGGCCGTGACCCCGAGGAGGCGCGGGCCGAGGCGCGCGACCTGCTCACCCGGGTGGGCCTCGCCTCCCGCGCCGACGCCTGGCCGGTCGAGCTGTCGGGCGGCCAGCAGCAGCGCGTGGGCATCGTCCGTGCCCTGGCGCTGCGACCGGAGCTGATGCTCTTCGACGAGCCCACGAGCGCGCTCGACCCCGAGCTGGTCGGAGACGTCCTCTCCGTCGTCAAGGAGCTCGCCGACGAGGGCTGGACGATGGTCGTCGTCACCCACGAGCTCGAGTTCGCCCGCCGCGTCGCCGACGAGGTCGTGTTCATGGACGACGGCGTCGTGGTCGAGCGAGGGGCGCCCGCCGACGTGCTGAACCGCCCGCGCGAGCCGCGCACGCAGCAGTTCCTCCGCCGCGTGCTCAAGCCGCTCGACGACTGACCGCCCACGACGCAGGGCGCCGGCCGTGCCGCCCAGGCCCGCCGGCCCCGCCGGCCACCACCGACCGGGGAAGGACACCGTGACACAGACCCAGACAGACACCCGCGCGCCGCTCGACGACGCCGAGGTCGGGCGCCTCCGCGCCGACTTCCCGATCCTCGCCCAGCAGGTCTCCGGCGAGCAGCTCGCCTACCTCGACTCCGGGGCCACGGCTCAGCGTCCCCGACAGGTGCTCGACGCCGAGCGCCGGTTCCTCGAGGCCGACAACTCGGCGGTGCACCGCGGCGCCCACACGCTCGCGGCCCTCGCGACCGAGGCGTTCGAAGAGGCGCGCGAGACCGTCGCGCGCTTCGTGGGCGCCGCCTCCCACGAGGTCGTCTGGACGGCGAACGCGACCGACGCGATCAACCTGGTCGCGCACGGCTTCACGGCGGCGACCCTCGGCCGCGGCGGCGAGTCCGCCCGCCGCTTCGCGCTCCGCCCGGGCGACGAGATCGTCGTCACCGAGGCCGAGCACCACGCGAACCTCGTGCCCTGGCAGGAGGTCGCGGCGAGCACCGGCGCGGTCCTCCGCGTCGTGCCGGTCGACGACGACGGCGTCTGGACTCTCGACGACGCCCGTGCCGCCGTCACCGAGCGCACGCGGGTGCTCGCCTTCGCCCACGTGTCGAACGTGACCGGGCTCGTGGCGCCCGTCGAGCAGCTCGTCGAGCTCGCCCACGGCGTCGGGGCGCTCGTCGTGCTCGACGCGTGCCAGTCCGTGCCGCACCGGCCGTTCGACTTCGCGGCCCTCGGCGTCGACTTCGCGGCGTTCTCCGGCCACAAGATGCTCGGGCCGACCGGCGTCGGCGTCCTCGTCGGCCGCGGCGAGCTCCTCGACGCCCTGCCGCCGTTCCGCACGGGCGGCTCGATGATCACGACCGTCACGGTGGACTCGGCCGAGTACCTGCCCGCGCCGCAGCGCTTCGAGGCCGGCACGCAGCCGGTCTCGCAAGCTGTCGCCCTCGCCGAGGCCGTGCGCTACCTCGAGGCCGTCGGCCTCGAGCGCGTCCGCGACCACGAGGAGGCGCTGGCCGAGCAGCTGGTGGTCGGCCTGTCCGCGCTCCCCGGCGTCCGCGTCGTCGGCCCGCCGGCCGGCGTGCCGCGATCAGGCCTCGCCAGCTTCGCCGTCGACGGCGTGCACGCGCACGACGTCGGCCAGTACCTCGACGCCCAGGGGATCGCCGTGCGCGTCGGCCACCACTGCGCTCAGCCCCTGCACCGGCGGCTGGGCGTGACGGCGACGACGCGGGCGAGCACCTACCTGTACACGACCGCCGCCGAGGTCGACCGTCTGGTCGCCGGCGTCGCCGGGGTCCGCGGCTACTTCGGGGCGGAGGACGCCCGATGAGCGCCTCCCTCGACTCGCTCTACCAGCAGGTGATCCTCGACCACGCGAAGGCCCGGCACGGCGACGGCGAGCTCCCCGACGCCGACGCCGAGCACTTCGAGCGCAACCCCACCTGCGGCGACGAGATCACGGTGCGCGTCCGGCTCGAGCCGGGCACCGACCGCGTGGCCGACCTGCGCTGGCAGGGCGCGGGCTGCAGCATCTCGATGGCGTCCGCGTCCGTCCTCTCCGGCCTCGCCCCGGGCCGCACGCTGCCCGAGGTCGCCGAGCTCGTCGGCGAGTTCCGCGCGATGATGCGGTCCCGCGGCGTGGGCGAGCCGGACGACGAGGTGCTCGGCGACGCGGTCGCGCTGCACGGGGTCTCGAAGTTCGTCATGCGCGTCAAGTGCGGCATGCTCGCCTGGGTCGCGGCCGAGGCCTGCGCGACCGAGCTCGCCGCCCGCTGACGGGCACCCGACCGCCGTCCGGTCGGCACTAAACTGGCCCGCGTCCCCGAACGTCAGGAGCCCACCACCGTGTCAGACCAGCCTGCCCCCGCCGTCGACGGCCCCCAGACCATCGAGGCCGCCGAGACCACGACGGGGCTCGAGCTGTTCACCGACCGGGGCGTCGTCGCGATGCGCGTCGACGGCGAGCTGCGCGACCTCGCCTCCGAGCTGCAGGCCGGCGACGTGGCCGAGGCCGTCACCGTCGGGTCTCCCGACGGGCTCGCCGTGCTGCGCCACTCGGCCGCCCACGTCATGGCCCAGGCCGTCCAGGCCATCAACCCGGAGGCGAAGCTCGGCATCGGCCCGCCCGTCACCGACGGCTTCTACTACGACTTCGACGTCGCGGAGCCCTTCACGCCCGACGACCTCAAGGCGATCGAGAAGGGCATGGAGCGCATCATCCGACAGGGCCAGCGCTTCCGCCGCCGCGTCGTCACCGAGCAGGAGGCCCGCGACGAGCTCGCGGGCGAGCCCTACAAGCTCGAGCTGATCGGCCTCAAAGGCGGCTCGTCGGACGAGATCGGCGACGACGGCGAGTCCGTCGAGGTCGGCGGCGCCGAGCTCACCGTCTACGACAACGTCGACCCCAAGACCGGCGACGTGATCTGGTCCGACCTCTGCCGCGGTCCCCACGTGCCCAGCACCCGCGTCCTCGGCAACGCCACCAAGCTCATGCGCGTCGCCGCGGCCTACTGGCGGGGCTCGGAGAAGAACCCGCAGCTGCAGCGCATCTACGGCACCGCCTGGCCCACGAAGGACGAGCTGCGCGAGTACCAGGCCCGCCTCGAAGAAGCGGCCAAGCGCGACCACCGCAAGCTGGGCGTCGAGCTCGACCTGTTCTCGTTCCCCGACGAGATCGGCTCGGGCCTCGCGATCTTCCACCCCAAGGGCGGCATCATCCGTCGCGAGATGGAGGACTACTCCCGGCGTCGCCACGAGGCCGCCGGCTACGACTTCGTCTACACGCCGCACATCACCAAGGCCAGCCTGTTCGAGACCTCGGGGCACCTGGGCTGGTACAAGGACGGCATGTTCCCGGCGATGAAGCTCGACGAGGCCCGGAACGACGAGGGCGAGGTGACCCGCCAGGGCGCCGACTACTACCTCAAGCCGATGAACTGCCCGATGCACATCCTCGCCTACCGCTCGCAGCCCCGGTCGTACCGCGACCTGCCGATGCGCCTGTTCGAGTTCGGCACGGTCTACCGCAACGAGAAGTCGGGCGTCATCCACGGCCTGACGCGCGTGCGCGGCATGACCCAGGACGACGCGCACATCTTCACGACGCGGGAGAAGATGAAGGAGGAGCTGACCGGCACCCTGAACTTCGTGCTGTCCCTGCTCCGCGACTACGGCCTCACCGACTTCTACCTCGAGCTCTCGACGAAGGACCCGGTCAAGTACGTCGGCGACGACGACATCTGGGACACCGCGACGCAGACCCTGCGCGAGGTGGCCGAGGAGTCCGGCCTCGAGCTCGTTCCCGACCCGGGCGGAGCCGCGTTCTACGGGCCGAAGATCTCGGTGCAGGCCCGCGACGCCATCGGGCGCACCTGGCAGATGTCGACCGTGCAGCTCGACTTCAACCTGCCCGAGCGCTTCGAGCTCGAGTACGCCGCCGCCGACGGCACCCGCCAGCGGCCGGTCATGATCCACCGGGCCCTCTTCGGCACGATCGAGCGGTTCTTCGGCGTCCTCACCGAGCACTACGCCGGGGCGTTCCCCGTCTGGCTGTCGCCGGTGCAGGTCGTCGCGATCCCCGTCGCCGACGAGTACGGCGACTACCTCGACGGCGTCGTGGCGCAGCTGCGCGAGAAGGGCGTCCGCGCCCAGGTCGACCACGGCGACGACCGGTTCCCGAAGAAGATCCGCACCCACACCAAGGCCAAGGTGCCGTTCCAGCTGATCGCCGGCGAGGAGGACCGCGCGGCGGGAGCGGTCAGCTTCCGCTACCGGGACGGCTCGCAGGAGAACGGCGTGCCCGTCGCCGACGCCGTGGCCAAGATCCTCGAGGCCATCGAGACGAAGGCCCAGGTCTGAGCGTGCCCGTCGGCGACGACGACCTGCCCGCCGGCCTCGAGTCGGCGGAGGGGTTCGCCGCGTCGCCCGACGCGTTCCAGCGACTCTGGACGCCCCACCGCGCCGTGTACGTCGGGCAGGGGCAGGGGGCGCTCGACGACGCCTGCCCGTTCTGCGCGGCGCCGTCGCGACCGGACGACGAGGCCCTGATCGTCGCCCGGGGCCGGCACGCCTTCGTGCTGCTCAACCTGTACCCGTACAACCCGGGCCACCTGCTCGTCTGCCCCTACCGCCACATCTCGACCTACGACCTCGCCACGCCCGACGAGGTCGCCGAGATCGGGTCGCTCACGCAGATCGCGATGCGGGTCGCCCGCGAGGTGTCGCACGCCCAGGGGTTCAACCTCGGCATGAACCAGGGCGCGGTCGGCGGCGCGGGGATCGCCGAGCACCTGCACCAGCACGTCGTGCCGCGCTACGGGGGCGACTCGAACTTCTTCCCGATCATCGCGCAGACCAAGGCGGTGACCCAGCTGCTCGGCGACGTGCGGGAGGCGCTGGCGGCGGCCTGGCCCGACGGGGGAGACCAGGCCACTCGGTGACCGGCGGCACATCGGCGACGCACGCCTCCCGGCAGCGCCTAAACTGAGGCCATCATGAGCGACAGCACCCCCACCTCCGTCCCGTCCGCCGGCACCACGACCGGATCGGACCGCGTCAAGCGCGGTCTCGCCGAGATGCTCAAGGGCGGCGTCATCATGGACGTCGTCAACGTCGAGCAGGCGAAGATCGCTGAAGAGGCGGGGGCCGTCGCGGTCATGGCCCTCGAGCGCGTGCCCGCCGACATCCGCTCGCAGGGCGGCGTCGCACGGATGAGCGACCCCGACATGATCGACGAGATCGTCGCCGCCGTGTCGATCCCCGTCATGGCCAAGGCCCGCATCGGCCACTTCGTCGAGGCACAGATCCTGCAGACCCTCGGCGTCGACTACGTCGACGAGTCCGAGGTGCTGAGCCCCGCCGACTACGTCAACCACATCGACAAGTGGAACTTCACCGTGCCCTTCGTCTGCGGCGCGACGAACCTGGGCGAGGCCCTCCGTCGCATCACCGAGGGCGCGGCCATGATCCGCTCCAAGGGCGAGGCCGGCACGGGCGACGTCTCCGAGGCGACCAAGCACATCCGCACCATCTCGAAGGAGATCGCGCAGCTGCAGGGGCTCAAGGCCGACGAGCTCTACGTGGCCGCGAAAGAGCTGCAGGCGCCGTTCGAGCTCGTGAAGGAGATCGCCGAGACCGGCAAGCTGCCCGTCGTCCTCTTCACCGCCGGCGGCGTCGCGACCCCCGCCGACGCCGCGCTCATGATGCAGCTCGGCGCCGACGGCGTGTTCGTCGGCTCCGGCATCTTCAAGTCCGGCAACCCGGCCGAGCGCGCCGCCGCGATCGTCAAGGCGACCACGTTCTACGACGACCCGCAGGTCGTCGCCGACGCCTCGCGGGGGCTGGGCGAGGCGATGGTGGGCATCAACGTGCCCGACCTGCCCGCACCGCACCGCCTCGCCGAGCGTGGCTGGTAACCAGGAGGCGCAGGTCCCGCGGGTCGGGGTGCTCGCCCTCCAGGGCGACTTCCGCGAGCACCTCGCGGTGCTGACCTCGCTCGGGGCGGTCGCCGTCCCGGTGCGGCGGCCCGACGAGCTCGCGGCCGTGTCCGGGATCGTGCTCCCGGGCGGCGAGTCGACGGTGATGGACAAGCTCTCGCGCACCTTCGGGATGGCGGGGCCGCTGCGTGCCGCGATCGACGACGGCCTGCCCGTCTACGGCACGTGCGCCGGCCTCATCATGCTGGCCGACCGCGTCGTCGACGGCGCCGCCGGGCAGCGCACCCTGGGCGGGCTCGACGTCGCCGTGCGGCGCAACGCCTTCGGCAACCAGAACGACTCGTTCGAGACCGACGTCGACGTCCCCGTCCTCGCCGGCCCTCCCGTGCACGCGGTCTTCATCCGGGCCCCCGTGGTCGACGAGGTCGGCCCTCGTGCGACGGCCGTGGGCGTCCTCGACGACGGCCGGGTCGTCGCCGTCGAGCAAGGCAACCTCATGGGCACCTCGTTCCACCCCGAGATGACCGCCGACCTGCGGTTCCACGCACGGTTCCTCGACAAGGCGCGCGCCTGGGCGGCCCGCTGACGCGACCCGCGCCTCCGCGGGCCCGTCCCCGGCGCGGCGGCCGCCGGCGGGCTGCCCGGCGGCGGCCCGGCCGGTAGGATGGTCCGGATCGTCAACCGGAAGTGAGGAGCACCGTGTCCGGGCATTCCAAGTGGGCAACGACCAAGCACAAGAAGGCCGTCATCGACAGCCGCCGCGCCAAGTCGTTCGCCAAGCTCATCAAGAACATCGAGGTCGCGGCGAAGCAGGGCGGGGCCGACATGTCCGGCAACCCGACGCTCGTCGACGCCGTCCAGAAGGCCAAGAAGACCTCGGTCCCCAACGACAACATCGACCGCGCGATCAAGCGCGGGGCGGGCCTCAGCGGCGAGTCCGTCGACTACCAGACCATCATGTACGAGGGCTACGGCCCGAACGGCGTCGCCCTGCTCATCGAGTGCCTCACCGACAACAAGAACCGGGCGGCGGCCAACGTCCGCACGGTCATGTCGCGCAACGGCGGCACCATGGCCGACCCGGGCAGCGTGGCCTACAACTTCAGCCGCAAGGGCGTCATCGCGGTGATGAAGACCGACGGCCTCACCGAGGACGACGTCCTCTCGGCCGTCCTCGACGCGGGCGCCGAAGAGGTCACCGACCGCGGCGAGGGCTTCGAGATCGTGACCGAGCCGTCCGACCTCGTGCCGGCCCGCTCGGCCCTCCAGGAGGCGGGCATCGACTACGACTCCGCCGACGTCGAGTTCGTCCCCGGCCTCAAGATCGAGGTCGACGCCGACACCGCCCGCAAGGTGTTCCGCCTGGTCGACGCGCTCGACGACGACGACGACGTCCAGAACGTCTACGCGAACTACGACGTCCCCGCCGACGTCCAGGCCGTGCTCGACGACGACGACGACTGACCCGGTGACGCTGCGGGTGCTCGGCATCGACCCCGGCCTGACCCGCTGCGGGGTCGGGGTCGTCGAGGTCGACGCCACCCGCCGGGCCACGCTCGTCGCGGTGACGGTCGTGCGGTCGCCCGCCGACATGCCCCTCGAGCAGCGCCTCCTCACCATCGGCCGCGGCATCGAGCAGCTCGTCGACGAGCACCGGCCCGACGCCATGGCGATCGAGCGGGTGTTCGCGCAGAACAACCTGTCGACCGTCATGGGCACGGCCCAGGTGAGCGGTCTCGCGCTGCGGGCCGCGGCCGAGCGGTCCGTGCCCGTCGCCATGCACACACCGTCCGAGGTCAAGGCGGCGGTGACCGGGTACGGCTCCGCCGACAAGGCGCAGGTCGGCGCCATGGTCGCCCGGCTGCTCGGCCTCGCCGAGGTGCCGAAGCCGGCGGACGCGGCCGACGCGCTGGCCCTCGCGATCTGCCACGCGTGGCGTCGCGGCGGCGTCCCCTCGGCTCCCTCCGGCGGAGGCCTCACGGCCGCGCAGAAGGCGTGGCGCGAGGCAGAGAAGTCGGCGCGGACTCCTAGGCTGGGCAGATGATCTCGAGCGTCCGCGGCACCGTGCTGTCCGCCTCCGGCACGAGCGTCGTCGTCGAGGTCGGGGGAGTGGGCCTGCGCGTCGGCGTCACCCCGCAGCTCGCCCTCACGGCGTCGCCCGGCACGACCCTGCAGCTGTTCACCACGCTGATCGTCCGCGAGGACGACCTCTCGCTGTTCGGCTTCGCCGAGCTCGAAGAGCTCGAGGTCTTCGACCTGCTCCGCAGCGTCACGGGCGTCGGCCCCAAGTCGGCGCAGGGCGTCCTGTCGACGCTCACGCCCGCCCAGGTCGCGCAGGCCGTCGCCGACGACGACGACGCCCCGTTCCGGCGCGTGTCGGGCATCGGCCCGAAGACCGCGAAGCTCATCGTGCTGTCGCTGACGGGCAAGCTCGACGTCCGGGCCTCCGCGCCCACGGTGACCGCCGCCTCCTCGACCTCGGCCGACGTGCTGACCGCCCTGGTCGGGCTGGGCTGGTCCGAGAAAGAGGCGCAGGCCGCCATCGACTCGGTCGTCGCCGACCGCGGTCCCGACGTCGCCGTCGCCGTGCCGCTGCTGCTGCGGGCGGCCCTCGGCCACCTCGGGCCGCAGAAGTCGCTGGGCGCGCGCGCGTGAGCGACGACCTCACGCGGCCCGTCGTCGAGTCCGAGGCGGAGCTGGCGTTCGAGGGAGCGCTGCGACCGACCTCGCTCGACGAGTTCGTCGGCCAGAAGAAGGTGCGGGGCCAGCTCGAACTGCTCCTCAAGGCGGCCTCGATGCAGGGCCGCACCCCCGACCACATCCTCATGGCCGGGCCGCCCGGGCTGGGCAAGACGACGCTCGCGATGATCGTCGCGCACGAGAGCGGCCGCCCGCTCCGCATGTCGTCCGGCCCCGCGATCCAGCACGCCGGCGACCTCGCGGCCGTGCTCTCGGCGCTGGTGCCCGGCGAGGTCCTCTTCATCGACGAGATCCACCGCATGGCGCGCTCGGCGGAGGAGATGCTCTACCTCGCCATGGAGGACTACCGGATCGACATCATGGTCGGCAAGGGCGCCGGCGCGACGAGCATCCCGCTCGAGCTCTCGCCGTTCACCCTGGTCGGGGCGACGACGCGCAGCGGCATGCTGCCCAACCCGCTCCGCGACCGGTTCGGCTTCACCGCGAACCTCGAGTTCTACGACGCCGACGAGCTCACCGAGGTGCTGCGGCGGGCCGCCTCCCTGCTCGGCATCCCCGTCTCGGGCGACGCGCTGGCCGAGATCGCGGGCCGCTGCCGCGGCACCCCCCGCATCGCGAACCGCCTGCTGCGCCGCGTCCGCGACTACTCCCTCGTGCACGGACGCGACGCCGACCTCGAGACCGTGCGCGCGGCCCTCAGCCTCTACGACGTCGACGACCTGGGGCTCGACCGGCTCGACCGCGAGGTGCTCTCCACCGTCCTGAAGCGCTTCGGGGGCGGCCCCGTGGGCCTGAGCACGCTGGCCGTCTCGGTCGGGGAGGAGGCCGACACGGTCGAGTCGGTCGTCGAGCCGTTCCTCGTGCGCATCGGGCTGCTCGTCCGAACGCCCCGGGGCCGTGTCGCGACGCCCGAGGCGTGGCGGCACTTCGGCCTGGCCGACCCGGCGACGGGGACCCTCTTCGGCGATGAACTATGATCGCCGACAGGCCAGTCGGCACGAGGCACCCTCACCCCCGCCTCAGCCGCCCATCCCTCTAGCTCCGAAAGGCAGTTCCTCATGGACGCCACAACAGTCGTGATGATCCTCCTCCTGGTGGTCCTCGTCTTCTTCATGTTCCGCAACAAGCGCAAGCGCGACGCCCAGCAGGCCGACCTGCAGTCGAAGCTCGTCCCCGGCGTCGAGGTCATGCTGAGCTTCGGCGTCTACGGCACCGTCGTCTCGATCGACGACGAGGCGAACGTCGCCGAGGTCGAGGTCGCCCCCGGCACCGTCATCCGCGTCCACCGCCAGACCCTCGGCCGCGTCGTCGAGCCCGTCGTGGCCGACGACGACGCCGTCGTCTCCGACGCCGACGAGGTCGACTCCCTCCGTGCCGGCGACGCCCGCACCGCGGACGACACGGTGGTCGACACCACCTCGCCGGCCTACGGCGAGCGGGTCGACGAGACGCGCCTCGACGCCGCCACCGACACGGACGAGCCCCGCAAGGCCTGACCCGCCGACAGCCGGGGCACCGACGGGCGCCCCGGCCCAGACGCCGCCGCGCGCCCCACGGGGCGCGCGCTCCCATGAGAAAGCAGATCCTCCGTGGCACGTTCGACGCCTGTCAAGAAGGCCATCCGTTCCCTGACGTGGTTGCTCGTCATCATCGCCGGCCTCGCCGCGCTGAACGGCACGGCCACCGCGCTCAACGACTCCGGTCGTGACGGCTGGTGGGACGGGGCCAGCTGGGTCCCCGAGCTCGCCCTCGACCTCCAGGGCGGCACGCAGATCACCCTGGCCGCGCAGCTCGACAACGGCCAATCCGTCTCGAGCCAGCAGCTCGACCAGGCCGTGACGATCATCCGCCAGCGCATCGACAGCGCCGGCGTCTCCGAGTCGGAGATCACGCGGCAGGGCGCCCAGAACATCGTCGTGTCCATCCCGGGCCGTCCCGACAACGAGACTCTCGAGCGCATCGAGGCCTCGGCCAAGCTGACGTTCCGCCCGGTGCTCTACACCGAGGCCGTGAGCAACGCGGCCGTCGGCGGCGACGCCGACGCGACGGCGAGCCCCTCGGCCACGCCCTACACGCCGAACCCCGACCTCAACTCGACGCCCACCGCGTCGCCGACGAACGCCTCCGACCTCGCCTGGATCACGGAGCAGCTCGCCGACGAGTACACGAACTACCAGTGCGCGGCCGACAACGACCTGTCGACGGCACGGGACGACGAGCCCCTCGTCACCTGCTCCACCGACGGCACGTCGAAGTTCATCCTGGGCCCCGTCGAGGTGCAGGGCAGCGAGATCAGCGACGCCACCAACGGCCTCGCCACCGACTCCCAGGGCAACTCCACGAACACCTGGGCCGTCAACCTCGAGTTCGACCGCGAGGGCACGCGTCAGTTCAGCGACGTGACGTCGCGGCTCGTCGCGCTCCAGGCGCCCCAGAACCAGTTCGCCGTGACGCTCGACAACCAGGTCATCACGGCTCCGTCGGCCAACGCCGCCATCACCGACGGCCAGGCGCAGATCACCGGGTCGTTCACGCAGGACTCGTCGAAGACCCTCGCCGACCAGCTGAAGTTCGGCGCCCTCCCGATCAGCTTCTCGGTCCAGAGCAACGAGAACATCACCGCGACGCTGGGCCAGACCCAGCTCGTCAGCGGCCTGATCGCGGGCCTGATCGGCCTCATCCTCGTGGTCATCTACTCGCTCGTGCAGTACCGTGCGCTCGCCTTCGTGACGGTGCTGTCGCTCCTCATCGCGGCGCTGCTCACCTACCTGGTGATCGCGATCCTCTCGTGGCGAGAGGGGTACCGCCTGTCGCTCGCGGGGGTGACCGGCTTGATCGTGGCCATCGGCATCACGGCCGACTCGTTCATCGTCTACTTCGAGCGCATCCGCGACGAGCTCCGCGACGGACGCATCCTCGAGAGCGCCGTCGAGTCGGGCTGGAAGCGCGCGATCCGCACGATCATCGCCTCCGACACCGTGAACTTCCTCGCCGCGATCACGCTGTTCATCCTGGCGGTCGGCAACGTCAAGGGCTTCGCGCTCACCCTCGGCCTGACGACGGTCATCGACCTCATCGTCGTGGCGCTCTTCACGCACCCGATGCTGCAGCTCATCGCGCGCACCCGCTTCTTCGGCGAGGGCCACGCGTTCAGCGGCCTCGACCCGAAGGCGCTGGGCGCCGTCTACCGCGGGCGTGCGCAGTTCCGCACCCCGGTCGCCGCGGCGGCCCGCAAGGGCGCCGGCGGCCGCGAGGCGGCCAAGCGCCAGACCATCGCCGAACGCAAGGCGGCTGAGAGCGCGAGCACACGGGTCGACGACTCCGCGCGCGGTGAAGGGAAGGACAGCTGATGGCCAGCTTCTCCAAGTTCGGCAACGACCTCTACACGGGGGCGCGCTCGTTCGACTTCGTGGGCCGACGGCGCACGTGGTACCTGATCGCCGCGATCGTGATCGTGCTGTGCGCCACGGTGCCGTTCCTGCGCGGCGGGTACCACTTCGGCATCGAGTTCACCGGCGGCTCCGAGTTCCAGGTGGCCCAGCCCGCCGAGCTCGACCAGGACGTGGCGTCCCAGA
Organism: Frigoribacterium faeni; assembly: GCF_011761235.1. Taxonomy (GTDB): domain Bacteria; phylum Actinomycetota; class Actinomycetes; order Actinomycetales; family Microbacteriaceae; genus Frigoribacterium; species Frigoribacterium faeni_A. The sequence goes on along the minus strand of NZ_JAAOYW010000001.1, from coordinate 241,580 downwards.
CGGTCGACGAGGTCGCGCCGGGCTCGAACCCGCGGGTGACCCAGGTCGGCTCCGACACGATCCGCGTCCAGACCTCGCAGCTCGAGGCGGCGCAGACGAACGACGTGGCGGACGCCCTGGCGACCGCCTACGACGTGCCGGCCGACCGTGTGACGTCGTCGTTCATCGGCGCCTCCTGGGGCGCGGACATCACGGCGCAGGCGATCAAGGGCCTCGTGATCTTCCTGATCCTCGCGGCCATCGGCATGACCCTCTACTTCCGCACTTGGAAGATGTCGCTCGCCGCCATGACCGCCCTGCTGCACGACCTCGTGCTGACCGCCGGCATCTACGGCATCGTCGGCTTCGAGGTCACGCCGGCCGCCGTGATCGGGTTCCTGACGATCCTCGGGTACTCGCTCTACGACACCGTCGTGGTCTTCGACAAGATCCGTGAGAACACCGCAGAGGACGGCGAGGGCTCGAGGCGCACCTTCGGGCAGTCGATCAACCTGGCCATCAACCAGACGCTCGTCCGGTCGATCAACACCTCGGTGGTCGCCCTGCTGCCAGTCGCGGCGATCCTCTTCATCGGTGCCTTCGTGCTCGGCGCGGGCACCCTGCGCGACATCTCGCTGGCCCTGTTCATCGGCATCCTCGTCGGCACGTACTCGACGATCTTCATCGCCTCGCCGCTCTACGCCACCCTGCGCATCGGCGAGAGCGACATCGCCAAGCGCGACGACCGCAAGCGGGCCGACCGTGCCCGCGAGGCCGAGGCCGCGGCGGTGACGTCGTGAGTGCGCCCCTGGGCGGAGGCGACGCCTCCTCGATGCCCGAGGTGACCGCGCAGGAGGCGGTGGCCCTGGTGGGCGACGGCGCGTACCTCCTCGACGTGCGCGAGCAGTCGGAGTGGGACGAGGGCCACGCGCCGCAGGCGGTGCTGCTGCCGCTCTCCGAGCTCGCCGACCGGGTCGACGAGGTCCCCGACGACCGCGACGTGCTCGTGGTGTGCCACTCGGGCATGCGCTCGATGCGCGCCACGGCCGCGCTGCGTCGGGCGGGCCTGCGGGCCGTGAACGTCGAGGGCGGCATGCTGGCCTGGCGCGACGCGCGGGGCGACGTCGTCAGCGACGGCGAACGGCCGGCGTCGGTCGACTGACCAGGAGCGAGTAGCGTTGTCCCGACTCGTGCACGCACCGACGTCCGCTCCCCGAGGACGCGCGTGCCGCACGGGCGAGGACGAGGAGGCGCGGTCGTGACCGAGATCACCACGAGAGAGACCCCCGCGACGCCGGAGCAGGGCGGAACGGCGTCGCTGCGCACGTTGCTGCCGCGGCTCTTCTCCCGCAGCCAGCCCGCTGGCGCCGTCGACCGGCTGGTCAAGACCGTCCGGATGCACCACCCCAAGGCCGACCTCGTCGTGATCGAGCGTGCCTACACCGTCGCCGAGAAGGCGCACCGCGGCCAGCTCCGCAAGAGCGGCGAGCCGTACATCACCCACCCGGTCGCCGTGGCGCAGATCCTCGCCGACCTCGGCATCGGCTCCAAGACGATCGCGGCCGCGTTGCTGCACGACACCGTCGAGGACACCGACTACACGCTGGCCATGCTGCAGGGCGACTTCGGCGACGAGATCGCGATGCTCGTCGACGGGGTCACGAAGCTCGACAAGCTCAAGTACGGCGACAGCGCCCAGGCCGAGACGGTCCGCAAGATGGTCGTGGCGATGTCGAAGGACATCCGCGTGCTCGTCATCAAGCTCGCCGACCGCCTGCACAACGCCCGCACGTGGGGCTTCGTCGAGTCCGCCTCCGCGTCGCGCAAGGCCACCGAGACCCTCGAGATCTACGCGCCCCTGGCGCACCGCCTCGGCATCCAGGCGATCAAGTGGGAGCTCGAGGACCTCTCGTTCGCCGTGCTGCACCCGAAGCTGTACGTCGAGATCGACAACCTCGTGCGGCAGCGGACGCCGCAGCGCGAGCAGTTCGTGCAGAACGTCATCGACGCCGTCAAGTCCGACCTCAAGTCGACGAAGATCCGCGGCGAGGTCGTCGGCCGGCCCAAGCAGTACTACTCGATCTACCAGAAGATGATCGTGCGAGGGCGCGAGTTCGACGAGATCTACGACCTGGTGGGCATCCGCGTGCTCGTCGGCTCGCTGCGGGACTGCTACGCCGTCCTCGGGTCGATCCACGCGCGCTGGAACCCCATCCCCGGCCGCTTCAAGGACTACATCGCCACCCCGAAGTTCAACCTGTACCAGTCGCTGCACACCACCGTGATCGGCCCGAAGGGACGACCGGTCGAGATCCAGATCCGCACCCACGAGATGCACCAGCGCGCCGAGTTCGGCGTCGCCGCGCACTGGAAGTACAAGCAGCGGATGAACGGCGGTCGGGACGACCCCGCGACGGGCGCCCGCACCGAGACCGACATGGCGTGGCTGGCCCACATCTCGGACTGGCAGGCCGAGACTGCCGACCCGGGGGAGTTCCTCGACAGCCTCCGCTTCGAGATCGGCGCGAAGGAGGTCTACGTCTTCACGCCCCAGGGCAAGGTGATCGGGCTGCCGTCCGGGGCGACGCCGGTGGACTTCGCGTACGCCGTGCACACCGAGGTCGGCCACCGGACGATGGGCGCGAAGGTGAACGGCCGGCTCATCCCGCTCGAGAGCGTGCTCAACAGCGGCGACGTCGTCGAGGTCTTCACGTCGAAGAACCCCGACTCGGGGCCGAGCCAGGACTGGCTGGGCTTCGTCAAGAGCCCTCGTGCGCGCAACAAGATCCGCCAGTGGTTCACGAAGGAGCGTCGCGACGAGGCCATCGAGCAGGGCAAGGACGCGATCGCGCGGGCGATGCGCAAGCAGAACCTGCCGCTGCAGAAGCTGATGAACCAGGACAGCATCACCGAGGTCGCCTCGCAGCTGCGCTACGACGACGTCTCGAGCCTGTACGCCGCGGTCGGCGAGGGCCACCTGTCGACCCAGTCCGTGATCGAGAAGGTCGTCGCGTCCGTCCAGCAGGAGACCGAGGTCGAGGGCGAGTACGAGTTCCCGAGCAAGGGCGTCTCGCGCCCCTTGCGGAACAGCGACTCGGGCGTCCTCGTGCGCGGCGCCCCCGACATCCTCGTCAAGCTGGCGAAGTGCTGCACTCCCGTGCCGGGCGACCAGATCGTCGGGTTCGTCACGCGCGGCCAGGGCGTCAGCGTCCACCAGGCGACCTGCCACAACGTGCAGGGCCTGATGCAGGAGCCCGAGCGGATGATCGAGGTCGAGTGGGCCCCGTCGTCGAAGAGCGTGTTCCTGGTGCAGATCCAGATCGAGGCCCTCGACCGCAGCGGCCTGCTGTCCGACGTGACGCGCGTCCTCTCCGAGCACCACGTCAACATCCTCTCGGCGAACGTCTCGACGTCGAACGAGCGACTGGCCATCAGCCGGTTCGTCTTCGAGATGGGCGACACCACGCACCTCGACCGCGTGCTCAACGCCGTCCGTCGCATCGACGCCGTGTACGACGTCTACCGGGTCAGCGCGGGCTGACACCGGCGGGGCGGACCTCGTCGGCCTGTCAGCTGACGAGGGGATCGACCAGGGTCCGCAGGCGCAGCGCAGCCCGGCGACGGTGCGGCAGGCGCCCGTGCCGCCGCACGAGCCCCGTGACGCGCCTCGGGTCGACCTGGTGGTCGGCCATCAGGGTGCGGACGAGCCGCTCGGCGGCGGCAGACCAGTCGTCGCCCCGCAGCAGGTCGAGCACCGTCCGGGTCGGGGAGGTCACCCGCAGACCCCCGAGTCGCATCGTCTCGTCGTCGTCGATGAGCACCTCGCCCACGCGGACATCGGGCCCCGCGTCGTGGTGGCGCGCCGACGAGGGGACGACGGCGTCGAGCCGACGGGGAGGCGCGGCCCTCGCTCCCCAGATCCACGCCGCCGTCTCGCGGGCCGCGATGACGGTCGTCCCCAACGCGTCGGCGAGGGCCGAGGCGCGGCGCACCGGGTCGTCGGGGTCGGCCACCGACGCCCAGCTGTCGACGACCCGGACGAGCTCGCCGTCGAGCGCGGCCGCCTGCAGCTCGACCTCGGGGAGGTCGCGGGCGGTGAGGAGGCGCGGCAGGGTCGGTGGCACCGGCCCAGCTTGCCCGAGACGGCCCGGGACGACGAACCGCCCGCCGCCTCCTGTGGAGAGCGACGGGCGGTGCGTGCCGGGGGAGGAGCGGGTCAGGACCCGAGGGCGTCCAGCCACACGCGACGCGCGTCGAGCGCCTCGCGGGCGTCCTTCACCTTGCGTGCGTCGCCGCCCGCCTCGGCCGCCGCCAGCTCGTCCTCGAGCTTGGTGATGGCGTCCTGCAGCTGGCTGGCGAGGCCCTCGGAGCGTGCCTTGCGCTCCGGGTTGTTCTTCTCCCAGTGCGTCTCGTCGAGCTGCCGCACGTGCGACTCGACCTTGCGCAGCCGGTCCTCGACGGGACGCACCTGGTCACGGGGCACGCGACCGATCTCGTCCCAGCGGAGCTGGATCGTCGTCAGCGCCTCGCGGGCGGAGACCCGGTCGTCGTTCGCGAGGATCTTCTCGGCCTCGTCGAGCAGCTCGAGCTTGAGCGTCAGGTTGCCCTGGTACTCGGCGTCGTCCTGCGCGACGATCTCGCCCTTGGCCGCGTAGAGCACGTCGCCGGCGCGCTTGAAGCGGGCCCACAGCGCGTCGTCGTACTTCTTGCCGGCACGACCGGCGCGCTTCCAGTCGTCGAGCAGCCGCCGGTACTCGGGGATGCCGTCGGCGCCCTTGGCGGCGAGGCCGTCCGCCGCCTCGACGAGGGCCTGCTTGCGCTGGCGTGCCTCGCGGTGGGTGGCGTCGAGGTCGGCGTAGAACGCCTTGCGGTGCTGGTCGATGGTGGAGCGGGCGGCCCGGAAGCGCTTCCAGAGGTCGTTGCCCTCGCCCTTGGGGATGCGGGGCCCCTCGGACTGGTGCTTCTGCCAGCGGGCGAAGATGTCGTCGACGGACGCCGTGACCTGCTTCCACTGCACCCGGGCGGGATCCTGCGCGGCGAGGGTCTCGGCCTCGACGACGAGGGACGTGCGGTACGCGACGGCCTCGGCCAGCGCCTCCTGCGCCTCGGCGCTCTGCTTCTCGGTGAGCTCGCCCACCGTGCTGTCGAGGGCGTCGACCCGGGTGCGGAGCGCCGCGACGTCGCCCACGGCGCTGGGCTCGACCAGCAGCTGCTTGAGGTGCGCCACCGTCTTGGCGACGTCGGACGCCGAGGCGCCCCGCTTCACGCGCTGCTCGAGCAGGGTGACCTGCCCGTTCAGCTCGGTGTACTTGCGCTCGTAGTAGGCGAGGGCCTCGGCGGGGGTGGCGTCGGGGTACTGGCCCACAGCCCTCTCGCCGTCGCCCTCGCGAACGTAGACGGTTCCGTCGTCGTCGACGCGGCCCCAGGGTGCCTGATCGTCAGTAGCCACTGTCATCCCTTGCTGGAGGTGCTCGTCGCGGAGCCCAGGACGGGTTCCGGCGATGGGTCCCCAGCCTATTGCACGAGCACCCGGGAGGGACTACTGCAGGGTGAGCGAGCTGATCGTGGTCGGGACGACCGGCGCGCCGTCGTTCGGCACGTCCGGCGTCGAGGGGGTCAGCCCGGCGTCCGTGATGCGCGAGGTCAGCTGGTCGAGACCGCTGGTGACGCGGCCGACGACGGTGTAGCCGCCCGTCGAGGCGTCGAGGTAGGTGTCGCCGTAGGTGACGAAGAACTGGGTCGACTGCGAGTCGGGCGCCGCCCCGCGGGCCATCGCGATGGTGCCCGTCGGGTAGAGGCCGTCCTCGGGCACGTTCTCGAGGGGGCCGAAGGTGAAGCCGGCGTCGCCCGTGCCGTCGCCGTTCGCGGAGCCGCACTGGATGAACTTCGCCGTCTCGGCGTCGCTCATGCGGTGGCACGTCGTGTCGGTGTAGAAGCCCTGCCGCGCGAGGTCGACGATGACCGACGTCGCCTGCGGGGCCGCGGCGCCGTCGAGCTCGACGCCGAGCTGCACGTCGTCGTTCAGGTCGAGCTGCCCCGTCCAGGTGCGGCCCTCGGCGATGTCGGCGCTCGGCACGGAGCCGCTCGCCGACGCCGTCTCCGACGGGGACGGGCTGGCGGAGGCGGCGGCCTCGACGTCCGAGCCGTCCGAGACCCACACGACCTGCGTCACGACCGCCAGGGAGACGACGACCACGACGCCCGCCGCGGCGAGCAGGTTGTCGCGCCGACGACGGCGAACCTGCGTCTCGTGCACCCTCTGCCGGGCCGTGTACGCCCTCAGCCGGTCGCGTGCCTCACGGTCCTGGTTCCTGCTCGGTGCCACGTGTCCTCCATGCCGGTGATGTCCCGCTCGACTGTATCCGAGCCGCCGTCCGTGTCGGTGGCCCGGTCTACCATGGAGCCCCATGAGCCCTCTGCCGCAGAGCTCGACCCCTCTCGCGGTCCGCATGCGCCCCACCAGCCTCGACGAGGTCGCCGGCCAGCGGCACCTGCTGAGACCGGGGTCCCCGCTCGTGACGCTCGCGAGCGACACGTCGGGCGAACAGGGCGCGGTCTCCGTCATCCTCTGGGGCCCGCCCGGCACGGGCAAGACGACCCTCGCCCAGGCCATCGCGCACAGCTCGGGCCGCCAGTTCATCGAGCTGTCCGCCGTGACCGCCGGCGTGAAGGACGTCCGCCAGGTGATGGAGAAGGCGCTGACGAACCGCGACCTCTACGGCACCACGACCGTGCTGTTCCTCGACGAGATCCACCGCTTCACCAAGGCGCAGCAGGACGCCCTCCTGCCCGGCGTCGAGAACGGCTGGGTCATCCTCATCGCGGCGACGACCGAGAACCCGTCGTTCTCGGTCATCACGCCCCTCCTGTCGCGGTCCCTGCTGCTCACCCTCGAGCAGCTCAGCGACGACGACCTCGGCGACCTCGTCCGGCGGGCCGTCGTCGACCCGCGCGGCCTCGCCGACCGGGTCGTGCTCGACGACGAGGCGCTGGCGACGATCGTGCGGCTCGCCTCGGGCGACGCGCGCCGGGCGCTCACGGCCCTCGAGGCCTCCGCCCAGTCCGCGGCGGCGACGGCGGCCGAGTCCCGGGCGGCCCGGCCGGACGACCCCTCTGCCGACGCCGACGCCGACTACGACCCGGACGCCGACTACGACGACCCGGCCGACGCCGACGACCGACCGGTCATCACGGCCGAGACCGTCGCGCAGTCGGTCGACCGGGCGCTGCTGCGCTACGACCGCAACGGCGACGAGCACTACGACGTCATCAGCGCCTTCATCAAGTCGGTGCGGGGGTCCGACGTCGACGCCGCGCTGCACTACCTGGCCCGGATGATCGAGGCCGGCGAGGACCCGCGGTTCATCTGTCGCCGCATCATCGTGTCCGCCGGCGAGGACATCGGCATGGCCGACCCGAACGCGCTCACCGTGGCCGTCTCCGCCGCGACCGCCGTCCAGATGATCGGCATGCCCGAGGGACGCATCCCGATGGCCGAGGCCGTCGTCTACCTCGCGACGGCGCCCAAGTCCAACCGCGCGTACCGGGCCCTCGACGCGGCGATCGCCGACGTGCGCGCCGGTGCCGCCGGCCCCGTGCCGAAGCACCTGCGCGACGCGCACTACCCGGGGGCCAAGCGCCTCGGCCACGGCAAGGGCTACAAGTACGCGCACGACTCCGAGTTCGGCGTCGTCCAGCAGCAGTACCTGCCCGACGAGCTGGTCGGCCACACCTACTACGACCCGACCGCCAACGGCAACGAGCGCGACGTCGCGGCCCGGCTCGAGAAGCTGCGCCGCATCACCCGGGGCGGCTGAGGTCGCCGTGCGGCCGCCTCTCCTGTATGCTCGCGGGGTTGCCTGTACTCGGGCGTCGACGCGCGGCTGCTGACGACGACCCGACCAAGGCGAGACGACCTGTAGCCGGTCGCCGCCGCGGCGCACATCCCTCTTGTCATGCTCGCCGGCGCTCGCGCGCCTGGCTGGCGGACACCACCACCGACAAGAACCTGAGAGTAGACACATGTCCACCAAGTCCCGCACCCGGAGCAAGACGCGCCTGTCGCGCGCTCTGGGCATCGCCCTCACCCCGAAGGCCGCCCGCTACCTCGAGAAGCGTCCCTACGCTCCCGGCGAGCACGGCCGCACGAAGCGCAAGACCGACAGCGACTACGCCGTCCGTCTGCGCGAGAAGCAGCGTCTGCGCGCCCAGTACGGCATCCGCGAGGCCCAGCTCAAGATCGTCTTCAACGAGGCCCGCAAGGCGTCCGGCCTGACCGGTGAGAACCTGGTCGAGCTGCTCGAGACCCGTCTCGACGCCCTCGTCCTGCGTGCCGGCTTCGCCCGCACCACGGCGCAGGCCCGCCAGATGGTCGTGCACCGTCACATCCTGGTCGACGGCAAGCTCGTCGACCGTCCCTCGTTCCGCGTCAAGCCCGGTCAGATGATCCACGTCAAGGCCAAGAGCGAGAAGACCGAGCCCTTCCAGGTCGCCGCGGCCGGCGGCCACGTCGACGTGCTGCCCAAGACCCCGGGCTACCTCGAGGTCGAGATCGACAAGCTGCAGGCCCGCCTCGTGCGTCGCCCGAAGCGCGCCGAGGTCCCCGTGACCTGCGAGGTCCAGCTGGTCGTCGAGTACTACGCGGCTCGCTGACACCTGCACCGCCCCGGAGGGAGCGCACCACGCCCGTGGTGCGCTCCCTTCGTCGTCCGCGGCGTGCGCCGGCGACGAAGTAAGCTGACGTGTCGTCTCGTGTGCTCGTCACGAGGCAGGTCGTGAGGAGCACCCGTGAAGAACCTGGTCCTGTTGTCCGTCGGCGTCGTCCTCGGCCTCGTCGGGGCGCACCTGCTCAACTCGACGCCGCGCGGCCGCCGCTTCTTCGGCGAGCTCGACGGCGGCCTCGACCACTTCCGCGCCGCCGTCGTCGACGGCTACCGCTCGCGGGACGCCGAGCTGCGCGGCTCCGAGCCGGGCGACGCGGGCACGGGCGACCCCGAGCCGCGCCCCGGCGGGACGACCAGCGCGAGCTGACCGCGCGAGGCCCCCGCGCCTCCTCGTCAGCAGCCCCACCGACCGACCCCTCCCTCAGGAGAACCATGCAGACCGCCGAGATCCGCCGCCGTTGGCTCGACTACTTCGGAGAGCGGGGCCACACCGTCGTCCCGTCCGCCTCCCTCGTGAGCGACGACCCGTCGCTGCTCTTCACCGTGGCCGGCATGGTGCCGTTCATCCCCTACCTCACCGGCCTCGTGCCGACGCCCTACGCCCGGGCGACGAGCGTGCAGAAGTGCATCCGCACGAACGACATCGAAGAGGTCGGCAAGACCCCGCGTCACGGCACGTTCTTCCAGATGAACGGCAACTTCTCGTTCGGCGACTACTTCAAGGAGGAGGCGATCGGCTACGCCTGGGAGCTCCTCACCTCGAGCGAGGCCGACGGCGGCCTCGCCTTCTCGCCCGACGACCTCTGGGTCACCGTCTACGAAGAGGACGACGAGGCCATCGCGCTCTGGAAGAAGGTCGCCGGCCTGCCCGACGAGCGGATCCAGCGACTCGGCAAGGACACCAACTACTGGCACACGGGGCAGCCCGGCCCCGCGGGCCCCTGCTCCGAGATCTTCTTCGACCGGGGCCCGGCCTACGGCGCCGACGGCGGTCCGGCGACCGACGACGACCGGTACGTCGAGATCTGGAACCTCGTGTTCATGCAGTACCAGATCGAGAACGTCCGCTCGAAGGTCGACTTCGACATCGTCCGCGAGCTGCCGAACAAGAACATCGACACCGGCATGGGCCTCGAGCGCGTCGCGTTCCTCAAGCAGGGCGTCGACAACATGTACGAGATCGACCAGGTCCGCCCGGTCCTCGACGCCGCGTCCGAGCTGTCGGGCCGCCGCTACGGCGCCGTGCACGACGACGACGTCCGCATGCGGGTCATCGCCGACCACGTGCGCAGCGCCCTGATGCTCATGAGCGACGGCGTCCGGCCGTCCAACGAGGGCCGCGGCTACATCCTGCGTCGCCTGCTGCGCCGCTCGGTCCGCTCGATGCGCCTGCTCGGGGTCGAGGGGACGACCTTCCCCGTGCTCTTCGCCGCCTCGCGCGACGCCATGAAGTCCGCCTACCCCGAGGTCGAGCGCGACTGGGACCGCATCTCGCAGCTCGCGTTCGCCGAGGAGGAGACCTTCCTCCGCACGCTCGCGGCCGGCACGAGCATCCTCGACATCGCCGTCGACGACACCGTCAAGGAGGCGGCGCCCGGCACCGCGCCCCGGCTCGCCGGCGACACGGCGTTCCTGCTGCACGACACGTTCGGGTTCCCGATCGACCTCACCCTCGAGATCGCCGAGGAGAGCGGCCTGACGGTCGACCGCGAGGCGTTCGACCGCCTCATGAGCGAGCAGCGTGCACGGGCGAAGGCCGACGCGAAGTCGCGCAAGGTGGCCCTGGCCGACCTCAGCGTCTACAGCGCCTTCCGCGCCCAGGGCGAGACCGTGTTCACCGGGTACGAGCTGCTCGACACGGACACCACGGTGCTCGGCCTCATCGTCGACGGCGCGAGCGTCGACCGCGCCGTGGCGGGCGACATCGCCGAGGTCATCCTCGCCGAGACCTCCCTCTACGCCGAGTCGGGCGGCCAGGAGGCCGACGCCGGCAGCATCGTCGGCACGGGCTTCGACCTCGAGGTGCTCGACGTCCAGAAGCCCGTCAAGGGCCTCGTCAGCCACCGCGTCCAGGTGCGCTCCGGCGAGGTCGGCGTCGGCGACGCCGCGACCAGCGTGGTCGACCCCGCCTACCGCCGGGGCGCGACCCAGGCGCACTCCGCCACCCACCTCGTGCACGCGGCGCTCCGCGAGGTCCTCGGGCCGGAGGCGCACCAGGCCGGCTCGTACAACAAGGCCGGGTACCTCCGCCTCGACTTCAACTGGAGCCAGGCCCTGAGCCCGGCGACGCGCAGCGAGGTCGAAGAGGTCGCCAACGCCGCCGTCCGGGACGACCTCGCGGTCACCACCCGGGTCCTGCCGCTCGACGAGGCCCGTTCGATGGGCGCCATGGCGCTCTTCGGCGAGAAGTACGGCGAGACCGTGCGGATGGTCGACATCGGCGGGCCCTGGTCACGTGAGCTCTGCGCCGGCACGCACGTCGCGACGAGCGCGCAGATCGGCCTGATCAACCTGGTCAGCGAGACTTCGGTCGGGTCGACGAACCGCCGTGTCGAGTCGCTCGTCGGCCTCGACGCGTTCCGCGACTTCGCCGCCGAGCGCGCCATCGTGTCGCAGCTGACGTCGTCGCTGCGGACGCCCCGCGAACAGCTCCCCGAGCGGATCGGCGACCTCGTGTCCAGCCTCCGGGCGGCCGAGAAGAAGATCGCCGAGTTCGAGTCCGCACAGCTCTCGCTGCGCGTCCCGTCGCTGGTCGAGAAGGCCGCGTCCGTGGGGTCGCTCACGGTCGTCGCCGAGTCCGTGGGCACGGTGAAGTCCACCGACGAGCTGCGCTCGCTCGTGCTCTCGGTGCGTGAGCGCCTCGGCAGCGCGTCCGCCTCGGTGGTCGCCCTCGCGGCCGACGTGTCGGGCAAGCCCGCGGTGATCGTCGCCACGACCGAGCCCGCTCGCTCGGCCGGCGTCAAGGCGGGGCAGCTGGCCCGTGCGGCCGCGGGCGTGCTCGGCGGCGGCGGCGGCGGCAAGGACGACCTCGCCCAGGGCGGCGGCTCGGACGTGGCGGCGATCCCGGCGGCGCTGACGGGCATCGTCGCCGCCCTCCAGGGCTGAGCGCCGCGTGAGGAGCGGCGTCCGCGTCGGCGTCGACGTGGGGAAGGCCCGCATCGGCGTCGCCCGCACCGACCCGTCGGGCATGATCGCGACGCCCGTCGAGACCGTGCCGAGGGCCGCCACGGGCACGGCCGACGTCGACGCCATCCTCGGCCACGTGGCCGAGCTGGGCGCCATGGAGGTGGTGGTCGGGCTGCCCCTCTCGCTCTCGGGCGGCGACACCCCCTCCACGAGCGACGCCCGCGACTTCGCCGCGACGATCGCGGCCCGGTCGCCCGTCCCGGTGCGCCTGGTCGACGAGCGACTCTCGACGGTCAGCGCTCAGACTGCACTCCGGGCCTCGGGGCGCAAGGGCAAGCGACAACGATCCGTCATCGATCAAGTGGCCGCTGTTATCATCGTCCAGCACGCGCTCGACCTCGAGCGATCGAGCGGCCTGCCGCCCGGTCACCTCGTGAGCGCCCCGGTCGTCGACGACGGCGCCGGTGACCGACCCGACACCGACGAAGGACGCTGACGCGTGGCCGACGATCCGAACTGGGACGACATCTTCGCCTCCCAGCCCCCCACCGACCCGAGCCGTGACGCCGGTCGGCCGAGCGCCCCGGCGCCGGCGGAGGCTCCGGCGTCGCGACGCGAGACCCGCGAACGCGAGCGCTCGCCCCGACGTGCCGAGCGACGCGCCTCCCGCGGCGACGGCGGCGACCGTCCCCGCCGCAGCCGCAAGGGCGGCGTCGTCCTGCTCGTCATCGCCCTCGTGGTCGTCGCCGGCGGCACGGCGGGCGTGGTCGCCGCCTGGGGCGCCGTGGCGCCCCTCGTCGCCGCGATCAGCGGGAACGACGCGCCGGAGGACTACCCCGGCACGGGCAACGGCACCGAGGTCTCGTTCGCCATCACCAGCGGCGAGAACGGCTCGGACATCGCGACGAACCTCGTCGACAGCGGGGTGACGGCGAGCTTCGAGTCCGTCTACTCGATGCTCGTGGCCGACACGAGCCTCACCTTCCAGCCCGGCACGTACACGCTCCAGCAAGAGATGAGCGCGACCTCGGCCGTCAGCGCCCTGCAGGACAGCGCCAACCGGGTCACCGACAAGCTCGTCATCCCCGAGGGCACGGCGGCGGCCGACGTCTACAGCCTCGTCTCGTCGGCGACCGGCATCCCGGAGCCCGACGTGCAGGCCGCCGCCGCGGACGTGGCCTCGTTCGGCCTGCCCGCCGAGGCCACCTCCCTCGAGGGCTGGCTGTTCCCGGCGACCTACGAGCTCGACCCCGGACTCGACGCGCGAGGCTACCTGCAGCTGCTCGTCGACACGATGAAGCAGCGCCTCGTCGACGCCGGGGTCGCCCCGGCCGACCAGCAGCACACCATCGTGTTCGCGTCACTCATCCAGCGCGAGGCCGGCCTGGCCGACGACTACCCGAAGGTGGCGCGGGTGTTCCAGAACCGCCTCGACGACGGCATGCTGCTGCAGTCCGACGCGACCGTGGCCTACGGCACGGGCCAGACCCACCGGGTGACGACGACCGACGAGGAGCGCGGCGACGAGTCGAACCCCTACAACACGTACCAGCACGTCGGGCTGCCGGTCGGGCCCATCTCGAACCCGGGCGACCTCGCGATCAACGCGGCGCTCCACCCCGCCGACGGCACCTGGCTCTACTTCGTCACGACCAACCTCGACACGGGCGAGACGACCTTCTCGACGACGCTCGCCGAGCACGAGGCCGCCGTCCGGGTGTGGCAGGCCTGGATGCGCGAGCACCCCGAGTACCAGTAGCCCACCGGGCGACGGGCCGCGCGCAGGAGCGGCCCGTCGTCCTGTGGGAGGATCGACCCCATGCTTCGTTGGTTGACCGCAGGGGAATCTCACGGCCCCGAGCTCATCGCCGTCCTCGAGGGGCTGCCCGCGGGCGTGCCCGTCTCGCTCGACACCGTCCGTGCCGACCTCGCCCGGCGCAAGCTCGGCTACGGCCGGGGCTCGCGCATGAAGTTCGAGCAGGACGAGCTGGCCTTCTCCGGCGGCGTCCGCCACGGCCTGTCGATGGGCGGCCCGGTCGCCCTCCGCGTGGGCAACACCGAGTGGCCCAAGTGGGCCGAGGTGATGAGCTCCGAGCCGGTCGAGGTGAGCGACGCCTCGCGCGGGCGCAGCGCGCCCCTGACCCGTCCCCGGCCGGGCCACGCCGACCTCGTCGGCATGCAGAAGTACGGCTTCGACGAGGCCCGCCCCGTGCTCGAGCGCGCCAGCGCGCGGGAGACCGCCGCCCGTGTCGCCCTCGGCGCCGTCGCGCGGGCGTTCCTCGGCGAGCTCGGCATCGAGCTGGTCAGCCACACCCTGTCGATCGGCCCCGTCCGCGTGCCCGAGGGCACCCCGGTGCCCCTGCCGTCCGACGTCGACCGGCTCGACGCCGACCCGCTGCGCTGCGCGGACCCGGCGACGTCCGCCCTCATGGTCGACGAGGTCGACGCGGCGAAGCGGGACGGCGACACCCTCGGCGGCGTCGTCGAGGTGCTCGCCTACGGAGTCCCGCCCGGCCTCGGCTCGTACGTCCACTGGGACCGCCGACTCGACTCCCAGCTCGCGGCGGCGCTCATGGGCATCCAGGCCATCAAGGGCGTCGAGGTCGGCGACGGCTTCGAGACCACGCGGCGTCGCGGCTCCGTGGCCCACGACGAGCTCAGGCTCGACGCCGGCGTCATCTCGCGGCAGACCGACCGCGCCGGCGGCACCGAGGGCGGCATGACGACCGGCACCGTGCTGCGCGTGCGGGCCGGCATGAAGCCCATCGCCACCGTCCCGCACGCCCTCGCGACCATCGATGTCGCGACCGGCGACGAGAGCCGTGCTCACCACCAGCGCTCCGACGTCTGCGCCGTCCCCGCCTCGGGGGTCGTCGCCGAGGCGATGGTGGCCCTGGTGCTCGCGAACTCGGTGCTCGAGAAGTTCGGCGGCGACTCCGTCGCCGAGACGGCCCGCAACCTGGCCGCCTACCTCGAGGCGATCCCCGAGAACCTGCGCACCCAGGCCGCGACCGGCGAGTGACCTCGACCGATCCGGGCGCCGACGTCCCGCCCCTGCTCGACCGGCCCGTGGTCATGATCGGCCCGATGGGCGCCGGCAAGTCGAGCATCGGCAAGAAGCTGTCGCGGCGCCTCGGCGTCCCCTTCGTCGACACCGACCGCCTGCTCGCGCAGCGGCACGGACCCGTCGCCGAGATCTTCGCCCGGGACGGCGAGCCGCGGTTCCGCGAGCTCGAGCGAGAGGTCGTCGCCGAGTCGCTGGCCGGTGCGAGGGTCGTGTCGCTCGGGGGAGGCGCGGTGCTCGACCTGCAGACGCGCTCGCGCCTGCAGCAGGCCGACGTCGTGCTCCTGACCGTCTCGCCGGAGGCCGTCGCGGCCCGCCTCGCCGGCTCGTCCCGGCCCCTCCTGGCCGACGGCGGGATGGACGCCTGGCGGGCGATAGCCCGAGAGCGCGAGCCCGTCTACCGCAGCCTCGCCGACCTCGTCGTCGACACCTCGCGCCGACCCGTGTCGCACGTGGTCGACGACGTGGTGGCGTGGCTGTCCACGCGCGCCCCCGAGGCCGCCCCCGCACCCGTGCCCACCGACCGCCGCCACCGAGAGGCAGACGACTCATGACCGACGAGACCACCGACGTCACCACCATCCGCGTCGAGGGCGACGCGCCCTACGACGTGCTCGTAGGCCACGGGGTGCGCTCGCGCATCCCGTCCCTGCTCGGGCCGCAGACGAAGAAGGTGCTGATCGTCCACGCGCCGACCCTCGGCCGCAAGGCGAACGAGCTCCGCGACGCCCTGGTCGAGGCGGGCCTCGAGGCCCTCATCGCCGAGGTGCCCGACTCCGAGGACGCCAAGCGCGTCGAGGTCGCCGCCTTCTGCTGGCAGGTCCTCGGCCAGGCCGACTTCACCCGGACGGACGCGGTCGTCGGGCTCGGCGGGGGAGCCGTGACCGACCTCGCCGGGTTCGTCGCCGCGACGTGGCTCCGGGGCGTCCAGCTCGTCCAGGTGCCGACGACGGTGCTCGGCATGGTCGACGCGAGCGTCGGCGGCAAGACGGGCATCAACACCGCCGAGGGCAAGAACCTCGTGGGCGCGTTCTGGGCGCCGACGGCCGTCGTGGCCGACCTCGACGTGCTCGACACGCTCGGGCGGAACGAGATCCTGGCGGGCTTCGCCGAGATCGTGAAGGCCGGGTTCATCGCCGAGCCCGAGATCCTCGACATCGTCGAGGCGGACGTCGACCGGGCCGTCGACCCGACCACCCCCGAGTTCCGTCGCGTCGTCGAGCTGTCGATCGCCCTCAAGGCCCGCGTCGTCGGCCAGGACTTCACCGAACAGGGCCTGCGCGAGATCCTCAACTACGGCCACACGCTGGGCCACGCGGTCGAGCACGCCGAGCGGTACCAGTGGCGCCACGGCGCCGCGGTGTCCGTCGGCATGGTCTTCGCCGCCGAGCTCGCGCGGCTGACGGGCCGGCTCTCGGACGAGGCCGTCGACCGCCACCGCCGCGTCCTCGGGTCGCTGACGCTGCCGACGAGCTACCCGCTCGGCCGTTGGAACACCCTGCTCGCCACCATGCAGCGCGACAAGAAGGCCCGTGCGGGGATGCTGCGGTTCATCGTGCTCGACGACATCGGCAAGCCGACTGTCCTCACCGGGCCGGACTCGAGCCTCCTGTTCGCCGCCTACCAGGAGATCGGGTCCTGACGAGACCTCACGGATCACTATGATCCGTCCGTGCGCGAATCCCTGATCCGGTCGCTGCGGCTCGCCGTCGAGCAGGCCCCGGACGACGTCCCCCTGCGGGTCCACCTCGGCGTGCTCGAGCTCGACGACGGCGACGTCGACGCCGCCGTCCGCTCGCTGGCGGCGGCGCTCGTGCTCGATCCGCGTCACGAGGAGGCGCGGGCCGCGATGGCGCGCGCCCTCGCGGACCCTGCCGCGTCACCGGTGTCGGCCGCCGTCGGGCCCTCCTCCGGCGGGGCCGAGCCCCGAGAGGGGCCCCGTGACGGCGAGCCCGGTGACGACGACCCAGGGTCCTGGTCCGGCCCGCACCCCGCCGTGACCGCCGACGCCGCGGCCTTCGACTGGGAGACGGCCGAGGACGACCTCAGGGCCGCCTCCTTCCGCATCGACCGTCCTGACCTGCGCCTGACCGACGTGGGCGGCATGTCGCGGGTCAAGGCCGCGCTCGAGCAGGCGTTCCTCGCCCCGCTGCGCAACCCCGAGCTGCGCGAGGCCTACGGGGCGAGCCTCCGGGGCGGCCTGCTGCTCTACGGGCCGCCGGGCTGCGGCAAGACCCACCTCGCGCGAGCCCTCGCGGGCGAGCTCGGCGCCTCGTTCCTGAGCGTCTCGCAGGCCGACCTGCTCGACCACGAGAGCGGTTCGCCCGCCCGGGCCGTCACCGACGTCTTCGAGGCCGCGAGGCGCGCGGCGCCCTGCGTGCTGTTCCTCGACGAGGTCGACGCCGTCGCGCCCCGCCGGTCGTCGACGGACAGCGCCTGGGCGCGGGCCGTCGTGAACCAGGTGCTCGTCGAGCTCGACGGGGTCGACTCGCGGAACGACGGGCTGTTCGTGCTCGCGGCGACCAACCGGCCGTGGGAGGTCGACCCGGCAGCCCGACGGCCCGGCCGACTCGACCGCACCCTCCTGGTGCTGCCTCCGGACGAGGCCGCCCGTCGGGAGATCGCGCGCACACGACTGGAGGGCCGGCCGGTCGGCGACGTCGACCTCGACGCGCTCGCGCGCGCGACGTCCGGCATGTCGGGGGCGGACGTGGGCTACGTCTGCGACCTGGCCCTCCAACGCGCCCTCGCCGACAGCGTCGCCACGGGGACGCCGCGCCCGGTCACGGACAAGGACCTGCGCCGCGCCCGCTCGTCCGTCACCCCCTCGGTCGGCGAGTGGGCGGCCAGCGCGCGGAGCGTCGTGACCTACGGCGTCGACGACGGGACGTTCGCCGAGCTGAGGGAGTTCCTCGGGATGCGACGCGGCCGGTGAGCGCCGACGACCTCGCGGCCGCGTCCGAGCACCTGGCAGCCGGCCGACCGGGGGAGGCGGCGGCCTCGGTCCGCCTGCACCTCGCGACCCGGCCCGACGACCCCTGGGCCCTCCAGCTCCTCGCCTGCGCGCAGCTGCGGACAGGCAGGCGCATGGCCGGCAGGGAGACCGCCCTCCGCGCCCGTGCGCTGGATCCCGGTGCCGAGTGGGCTTGGCGGCTCTGGGCCGAGGCGTCCCTCCGCATGGGCGACGTCGACGACGCCAGGGCCGGGATGAGGGAGTCGCTCCGCCTCGCCCCGGACGACTGGCACGTGCACGCGACGGCCGTCCGCCTCGGGCTTTTCCCACGGGACGAGACGAGACGGCACGCGGCCGAGTGCCTCAGGCTGGCGCCGGACGACCCGGACGCGCACCTGGTGTCCGCCGCCGTCGCCGTCGAGGACGGGCGCCTGTCCGACGCACGGACGGCCTACCGCGCCGCCCTGGCCCTCGACCCGGAGCACGTCCAGGCGCGTCGAGGCATCGACGACCTCGAGATCACGGCGGGACGGCCGGAGAGGGCGGCTCTCGGCGCCCTGGCCCAGCTCGCCGACGCGCCGACGTCCGCCGAGGCCCTCGTGCACCTCCGGTCCGTCGTCCACCAGGCCGTCACCAGCCTCGGCGTGCTCCCGGCCCTGCTGCCGTGGGGGCTCGTCGTCGTCCTGCTCGGCCTCACCTTCTCCTCGGACGAGGGCTCGTCGGCGGTCGTGCCCTTCGGCCTGCGCTTCCTGCTGCTCGCGGCGGCCCTCGCGGGCGCCTGCTGGTGGTGGGCCCTCGTCGCGCGCTTCGCCGGGCGGTCCGGGCTCACGACCTCCGCGCTGCGAGATCGGCTGCGAGACGTCAGCCCTGCGCACCTCGGCTGGCTCGGGCTCCAGGCGACTGTCCTGCTCCTGCTCGTCCTGGCGTGCGCGGTGCAGCCCTGGACGGCGGCGTGGTCGTCCGGCACGGACGCCGACCCGGCCGATGCCGCGGACGTCGTCGCGGGCGTCGCCACGGCCGCGGCCTTCGGCCTGTCCCTGGTCTCGTGGCTCGGGCTGCCGGTGCTCGGCAGTCTCGTGTCCCGGCCGGCCCGACGGCGCCGACGCGGGCTGCGCTGAGGCACGGACCGTCCAAGGGGACGCTCCTGGCGCGGCGTCCCCGAGGGACGCTCCTGAGGCGGCGCGACCCGTCCGCTACACTCGAACCCGGCCAGATCCGGCCCCCACACCCCACTCCTGATCGGACCTCGCACGCATGGCGACCACCAACGACATCAAGAACGGCGCCGTCCTCGACCTGGACGGCCAGCTCTGGAACGTGATCGAGTTCCAGCACGTCAAGCCGGGCAAGGGCGGCGCCTTCGTCCGCACCAAGATGAAGAACGTGCGCTCGGGCAAGGTCGTCGACAAGACGTTCAACGCCGGCACCAAGATCGACTTCGCCAACGTCGACCGCCGCGAGTACACCTACCTCTACGCCGAGGCCGACGGCTACGTGTTCATGGACACGACCGACTACGACCAGATCAACGTCCCCGCCACCATCGTCGGCGACGCGAAGAACTTCATGCTCGAGAACCAGAACGTGCAGATGGCCCTGCACGACGGCAACCCGCTCTACATCGAGCTGCCCGCCTCCGTCGTCCTCGAGGTCACCTACACCGAGCCCGGCCTCCAGGGCGACCGCTCGACCGGCGGGACCAAGGCCGCCACCGTCGAGACCGGCTACGAGATCCAGGTGCCGCTGTTCCTCGAGACCGGCACCAAGGTCAAGGTCGACACGCGCGACGGCGGCTACCTCGGCCGCGTCAACGAGTAGTCGGCGGCCCCCCGCACAGTGAGCGCACGCACCAAGGCGCGCAAGCGCGCCCTCGACGTCCTCTACGTCGCCGACATCCGCCAGATCAGCATGGGCGACGCCCTGGCCGCCGAGACCGCCCGGGCACAGCAGCAGCCCGAGCGCAGCTCGAGCTGGGGCTACGCCCGCGACCTCGTCCAGGGCGTCATCGACCACCAGGCCGAGATCGACGAGCTCATCGAGACCTACGCCCAGGGCTGGACCATCGCCCGCATGCCCACGATCGACCGCGGCATCCTCCGCATCGGCGTGTTCGAGCTGCTGCACGCCGACGACATCCCCGACCACGTCGCCATCAGCGAGGCGGTCGAGCTGGCCCAGTCGCTGAGCACCGACGACTCGGCCCCCTTCGTCAACGGACTGCTCGGGCGCATCGCCACGAGCGGCTAGGCTCGATCCCGGCGGCGGGTGCTCCCGCCGCCGGCACCACCACCGACGTCCTTTAAGTTCCGTCCCGAGAGGCGGGGAAGGAGGTCCGATTGAGCACACGCACCGTGCTGAGTCAGGCTGACATCGCGCGCGCCCTGACGCGCATCTCCCACGAGGTCCTCGAGTCGAACCGGGGCCCCGACGGCCTCGTCGTCCTCGGCATCCCCACCCGCGGCGTGGTCCTCGCCGAGCGGATCGGCGCGCAGCTGTCGTCCATCGCGGGCGTCACCGTCCCGACCGGCGCCGTCGACGTGACCATGTACCGCGACGACCTCCGGCGGAACCCCACCCGCGCGAGCCGGCCGACGACCCTCCCCGAGGGCGGCATCGACGGCGCCACGGTGGTGCTCGTCGACGACGTGCTCTACTCCGGGCGCACCATCCGGGCGGCGCTCGACGCCCTCAGCGCCCTGGGGCGGCCCCGCGCCGTGCGCCTCGCGGTGCTCGTCGACCGCGGCCACCGCGAGCTGCCGATCCGCGCCGACTTCGTGGGCAAGAACCTCCCCACGTCCGCGGCCGAGCGCATCTTCGTCCGCCTGCACGGCGTGGACGACGACGAGCTCGTCGCCATCGAGGGCGGAGCCGACGGAGGCGCCCCCGGCGACGACCGCGACCGTCCCGCCCACGAGACGGGGGGCACCCGCTCGTGAGGCACCTCCTGAGCACCGCCGACCTCGGCCGCGACGAGGCCGTCCGGGTCCTCGACGTGGCGGAGGACATGGCCGACGTCTCCACGCGGCAGGTCAAGAAGCTCCCCACGCTCCGCGGCACCACCGTGGTGAACCTCTTCTACGAGGACAGCACCCGCACGCGCATCTCGTTCGAGGCCGCCGCCAAGCGGCTCAGCGCCGACGTCATCAACTTCGCCGCGAAGGGGTCGAGCGTCTCGAAGGGCGAGTCCCTGAAGGACACGGCGCAGACCCTGGCCGCGATGGGCGCGGACGGCATCGTCATCCGCCACCCCGCCTCGGGTGCGCCGCGCGTCCTCGCCGACAGCGGCTGGGTCGACGCGGGCATCGTGAACGCCGGCGACGGCATGCACGAGCACCCCACCCAGGCCCTGCTCGACGCCTTCACGATGCGCCGCCGCGTCCACGGCGCGGGCAGCCGCGGTCGCGACCTCGACGGCCTCGAGGTGCTGATCGTCGGCGACATCCTGCACTCGCGCGTGGCCCGCTCGAACGCGTGGCTGCTGCGGACGCTGGGCGCCCACGTGACGGTGGTGGCGCCTCCCACGCTGCTGCCGGTCGACGTCAGCCGCCTCGGCGTCGACGTGCACTACGACCTCGACGAGGCCATCGCGCAGGTGCGGCCCGACGTGGTCATGATGCTGCGCATCCAGCAGGAGCGCATGGCCGAGGCGTTCTTCCCCAACGCGCGCGAGTACGCCCGCTCCTGGGGGCTGGGCGCGGCGCGCTTCCGCTCGCTTCCCGAGGGGGCGCTCGTCATGCACCCCGGCCCGATGAACCGCGGGCTCGAGATCGGCGACGAGGCCGCCGACTCGCCCCGCTCCACCGTCCGGGAGCAGGTCGGCAACGGCGTCGCCGTCCGGATGGCCGTGCTCTACCTCACACTCGCCGGCGACCGGGAGGACTCCCTGTGACCACCACGCACCTGATCCGCGCCGTCGAGACGATCGACGGCACCCGCACCGACGTCCTCGTCCGCGACGGGGTCGTGGTCGAGCTCGGCTCCGGCCTGAGCGCGGCGGGCGCCGAGGTGCACGACGCCGACGGGCTGCTCGCGCTGCCCGGCCTGGTCGACCTGCACACCCACCTCCGCGAGCCGGGCGGCGAGGGCGCCGAGACCGTCCTCACCGGCTCCCGCGCCGCCGCGGCGGGCGGCTTCACGGCCGTCAACGCCATGGCGAACTCGTCGCCCGTCGCCGACACGGCCGGGGTGGTCGAGCAGGTGCAGTCGCTCGGCGACCGCGCCGGCTACGTCACGGTGCGTCCGATCGGCGCCGTCTCGCAGGGCCTCGAGGGCCGACGGCTCTCCGAGATCGGCGCGATGGCGCGCTCCCGCGCGGCGGTCCGGGTCTTCTCCGACGACGGCCACTGCGTCTCCGACCCGCTGCTCATGCGCCGAGCCCTCGAGTACGTCAAGGGCTTCGGGGGAGTCGTCGCCCAGCACGCGCAGGAGCCCCGGCTGACCGAGGGCGCCCAGATGAACGAGGGCGCGCTGTCGGCCGAGCTCGGCCTGGGCGGCTGGCCCGCCGTGGCCGAAGAATCGGTGATCGCCCGCGACGTCCTGCTCGCCGACCACGTCGGCGCCCGCCTCCACGTCTGCCACGTCTCGACCGCGGGCAGCGTCGAGGTCGTCCGCTGGGCGAAGTCGCGCGGCATCGATGTGACCGCCGAGGTCACGCCGCACCACCTCCTCCTCACGGAGGACCTGGTGGCGGGCTACGACTCCCGGTACAAGGTGAACCCCCCGCTGCGCCGGGCGGAGGACGTGGCGGCGCTGCGCGAGGCCCTGGCGGACGGCACGGTCGACATCGTCGCCACCGACCACGCCCCGCACACGTCGGAGGCGAAGGACTGCGAGTGGGACGCGGCCGCCAACGGCATGGTCGGCCTCGAGAGCGCGCTCTCGGTCGTCCACCAGACCATGGTCGAGACCGGGCTGCTCGACTGGGCCGGCGTGGCCCGGGTGCTCTCGAGCGCCCCGGCCCGCATCGGCCGGGTCCACGGGCACGGCCGGCCCCTCGCCGTCGGGGAGCCCGCCGAGCTCACCCTCTACGATCGAGGGGTGAGCAGGACCTTCGGCACCGAGCACCTCGCGGGCCGCAGCCGCAACTCGCCCTACCTGGGGCGCGCGCTCCCGGGCCAGGTCGTCGCCACGTTCCACCAGGGCTACGCGACGGTGCTCGGCGGCGCGGTCGTCGACGAGCACGAGATCGCCGACCGTGCCGCGCGCGTCGCGGCGACCGCGGTGCTCGCCGCGCCCCGGCCGGCGGCCGCCCCGTGAACCGCTGGGTGATCGGAGCGGGCATCCTCGTCCTGCTCGTCCTCCTCGTGCTGCTGATGGTCCGCTCCTGGCGGGCCCGCGGCCGTCGGCAGGCCGACATCGCCCTGCCCGAGACGGCGCCCGACGGCCTCTCGCCCGCCCTCGTCGAGCACGACGGCTTCTACGTCGCCACCACACGGGCGGGCGACCCCCTCGACCGGATCGTCGTCGGCGGCCTCGGCTTCCGCGGCCGCGCCGTCGTGTCGGTCCACCGCGAGGGCGTGCGCCTCGAGATCGCGGGGGAGCCCGCCAAGCTGATCCGCGCCTCCTCGATCCGCGACGTCGGGCGCGCGACCTGGACCATCGACCGCGTGGTCGAGACCGACGGGCTCGTGCTCGTCGCCTGGAGCCTCGGCGACACCGACGTCGACACCTACCTGCGCGTCACGGACGACCCCCGCCCGCTCGTCGACGCCGTCCGCACCATCACGACCACGGCCCCCTCGGCCGGCACCACCACAGGAGAGCAGACCATTGACTGACGCGTCCACCACCACCCGGGCCGTCCTCGTGCTCGAAGACGGGACCCGCTACGTCGGGCGCGCCTACGGCGCCGTCGGGCGCACGCTCGGCGAGACCGTCTTCGCGACCGGCATGACCGGCTACCAGGAGACCCTGACCGACCCGTCGTACGCCGGGCAGATCGTCGTCATGACGGCCCCGCACATCGGCAACACGGGCGTCAACGACGAAGATCCCGAGTCCCGTCGCATCTGGGTCTCGGGCTTCGTCGTGCGCGACGCCAGCCGCGTCGTGTCGAACCACCGCGCCCAGGGCAGCCTCGACGACCAGCTCGTCGCCGACGGCGTCGTGGGCATCCGCGGCATCGACACGCGCGCCCTGACCCGCCGCCTGCGCGACGTCGGCTCGATGCGCGGCGGCGTCTTCAGCGGCCCCGACGCCGAGCTCGCCGACGACGAGCAGCTCGACCTCGTGCGCGGCTCCGCCGACATGCGCGGGCTGAGCCTGTCGAGCCAGGTGTCGACGGTCGACCCCTACGTGCTCGAGGCCCAGGGCGAGCCCGTCGGCTCGGTCGCCGTGCTCGACCTCGGCGTCAAGACCTCGACGCTCCGCTACCTCGCGCAGCGCGGCTTCCGGGTGCACGTGCTGCCCCAGGACACCACCCCCGAGCAGCTCCGCGAGCTGGCGCCCGACGCCCTCTTCTTCTCGAACGGGCCCGGCGACCCGGCGGCGAGCGACGCCCAGGTCGAGCTGCTCCGCGGCGCCCTGCGCGACGGCCTGCCCTACTTCGGCATCTGCTTCGGCAACCAGCTGTTCGGCCGCGCGCTCGGCTTCGACACCTACAAGCTGCCCTTCGGCCACCGCGGCATCAACCAGCCCGTCCTCGACAAGACGACCGGGCGGGTCGAGATCACGAGCCAGAACCACGGCTTCGCGGTCGACGCCCCGGTCGAGGGCGTGCTCGACTCGCCCGCCGGCTTCGGCCGCGTCGAGGTCAGCCACTTCAGCCTCAACGACAACGTCGTCGAGGGCCTCCGCGCCCTCGACATCCCGGCCTTCTCCGTGCAGTACCACCCCGAGGCGGCGGCCGGCCCCCACGACAGCAACCACCTCTTCGACCGCTTCCGCGAGGCGGTCGTGGCCCGCAAGTCCGGCCAGCCCGTCGACTTCGGCTCCGACCTCGAAAGCAGCAACTGATGCCCAAGCGCGACGACATCAACTCGGTACTCGTGATCGGCTCCGGCCCGATCGTCATCGGCCAGGCCGCCGAGTTCGACTACTCCGGCACCCAGGCGTGCCGCGTCCTCCGCGAAGAGGGGGTGCGCGTCATCCTCGTCAACCCGAACCCGGCGACGATCATGACCGACCCCGACTTCGCCGACGCGACCTACGTCGAGCCCATCACGTCGGAGGTGCTCGAGGCGATCATCGTCAAGGAGCGCCCCGACGCCATCCTCCCGACCCTCGGCGGGCAGACGGCGCTCAACGCCGCCATCGCCCTGGACGAGGAGGGCATCCTCGCGAAGCACGGCGTCGAGCTCATCGGCGCCAAGGTCGAGGCCATCCAGAAGGGCGAGGACCGCCAGCTCTTCAAGGAGCTGGTGCTCGAGTCCGGCGCGGACGTCGCGCGCTCCCACATCGCGCACACCGTCGAGGAGGCGATCGACTTCGCCGAGGACCTCGGCTACCCGCTCGTCATCCGGCCGTCGTTCACGATGGGCGGCCTCGGCTCCGGCTTCGCGTACACCCGCGACGAGCTCGTCCGCATGGTCACCGACGGCCTGCACCAGAGCCCCACCACCGAGGTCCTGCTCGAGGAGAGCATCCTCGGCTGGAAGGAGTACGAGCTCGAGATGATGCGCGACACGGCCGACAACACGGTCGTCGTCTGCTCGATCGAGAACGTCGACCCCGTGGGCGTCCACACGGGCGACTCGATCACCGTCGCCCCGGCGCTGACCCTCACCGACCGGGAGTACCAGAACCTGCGCGACATCTCGATCGACATCATCCGTCGTGTGGGCGTCGACACCGGCGGCTGCAACATCCAGTTCGCCGTCGACCCGTCGAACGGCCGGGTCATCGTCATCGAGATGAACCCCCGCGTCTCGCGCTCGAGCGCGCTCGCGTCGAAGGCGACCGGCTTCCCGATCGCCAAGATCGCCGCGAAGCTCGCCCTCGGGTACCGCCTCGACGAGATCCCGAACGACATCACCAAGGTGACGCCCGCCTCCTTCGAGCCGACCCTCGACTACGTCGTCGTCAAGGTGCCCCGGTTCGCGTTCGAGAAGTTCCCGGCGGCCGACACGACGCTCAGCACGACCATGAAGAGCGTCGGCGAGGCGATGGCCATCGGCCGCAACTTCGCCCAGGCCCTGCAGAAGTCGCTGCGCTCGCTCGAGAAGCGCGGCTCGAGCTTCCACTGGCAGGGCGAGCCGGGCGACGCGGAGGCGCTGCTCGCGCTGGCGCACACGCCCACCGACGGTCGCATCGTCACCGTGCAGCAGGCCCTGCGGGCCGGCGCGACGGCCGAGCAGGTCTTCGCCTCGACGGCCATCGACCCCTGGTTCATCGACCAGGTCGTGCTCGTCAACGAGGTCGCCGACGAGATCGCGGCCGCGGCCGACCTCGACGCCGAGCTGTTCGCCCACGCCAAGGACCACGGCTTCAGCGACGCCCAGATCGGCGAGCTGCGCGGCCTCGGCGAGCAGGAGGTGCGCGAGCTGCGCTGGGCGGCCGGCGTCCGCCCCGTGTACAAGACCGTCGACACCTGCGCCGGCGAGTTCCCGGCCCTGACGCCCTACCACTACTCGAGCTACGACCTCGAGACCGAGGTCGCGCCGAGCGACCGGCGCAAGGTGATCATCCTCGGCTCGGGCCCCAACCGGATCGGCCAGGGCGTCGAGTTCGACTACTCGTGCGTGCACGCGAGCTTCGCGCTGAGCGACGCCGGCTACGAGACGATCATGGTCAACTGCAACCCCGAGACCGTCTCGACCGACTACGACACCAGCGACCGGCTGTACTTCGAGCCGCTCACCCTCGAGGACGTCCTCGAGGTCGTCCACGCCGAGTCGGCGAGCGGCGAGCTCGTCGGCGTCGTGGTCCAGCTCGGCGGCCAGACCGCCCTCGGCCTCTCGAAGGGGCTCGAGGCGGCCGGGGTGCCCATCCTCGGCACGACCCCCGACGCCATCGACTCCGCCGAGGAGCGCGGGCTGTTCTCGGCCATCCTCGACGAGGCCGGCCTGCTCGCGCCGCGCAACGGCACGGCCACCGACTACGACAGCGCCGTCGCCGTGGCGGAGGAGATCGGCTACCCCGTGCTCGTGCGTCCGTCGTACGTGCTCGGCGGCCGCGGCATGGAGATCGTCTACGACAGCCCGTCGCTCGCCGACTACTTCGTGCGCGTCGGCGACCAGGCCATCATCGGTCCGGACGCGCCCCTGCTCGTCGACCGGTTCCTGGACGACGCCGTCGAGATCGACGTCGACGCCCTCTACGACGGCACCGAGCTCTACGTCGGCGGCGTCATGGAGCACATCGAGGAGGCCGGCATCCACTCCGGCGACTCGAGCTGCACCCTGCCCCCGGTCACCCTGGGCAAGGGCGAGATCGACCGCGTCCGCGAGGCCACGCTGGCCATCGCCGAGGGCGTCGGCGTGCGCGGGCTGCTCAACGTCCAGTTCGCGATCGCGGCCGGCGTGCTCTACGTCATCGAGGCCAACCCGCGGGCGAGCCGCACGGTGCCGTTCGTCTCGAAGGCGCTCGGCATCCCGCTCGCCAAGGCGGCCTCGCTCGTCATGGTGGGCCAGAGCATCCGCGAGCTCGTCGAGAGCGGCCTGCTGCCGGCCCAGGACGGCTCGGACGTGCCGCTCGACTCCCCGATCTCGGTCAAGGAGGCGGTGCTCCCGTTCAAGCGGTTCCGCACGAAGGAGGGCCAGGTCGTCGACAGCGTCCTCAGCCCCGAGATGCGCTCGACCGGCGAGGTGATGGGCATCGACCGCGACTTCCCCCGCGCGTTCGCCAAGAGCCAGACCGCGGCGTACGGCGGCCTGCCCACGACGGGCACGGTGTTCGTGAGCGTCGCCGACCGCGACAAGCGCGCCATCGTGCTGCCCGTGCTGCGGCTGCAGCAGCTCGGCTTCCGGGTGCTCGCCACCGAGGGCACCGCCACGGTGCTCGTCCGCAACGGGATCGCTGCCGACACGGTGGCGAAGTTCAGCGCCGGCGGCGAGAGCGTCGTCGACCTGATCAACCGCGACGAGGTCGACATCGTCATCAACACGCCGAGCGGCTCGAGCGCCCGTGCCGACGGGTACGAGATCCGCGCGGCGACCGTCGCGGCGGACAAGGCCCTGTTCACGACCATCGCGCAGCTCGGCGCCGCGGTCGCCTCCATCGAGGCCATCCACGCGCCCTTCGAGGTGACGAGCCTGCAGGACTACGGGCTCGCCAGGGCGGCCCGCCGGTGACGGCGGCGCCGGCCCCCTCGGCGTCGTCGTTCGGCGCACGGCTCGAGTCCGTCCTCGCGACCTCCGGCGGGCTCTGCGTCGGCATCGACCCGCACCCCTGGCTGCTCGACGAGTGGGGGCTGCCGACCAGCGCCTCCGGCGTCCGCGAGCTGGGCCTGCGCGCGGTCGAGGCGACGGCGGGCTGGGCGGGGATCGTCAAGCCCCAGGTGGCGTTCTTCGAGCGCTGGGGCTCCGCCGGCTTCGCCGCGCTCGAGGACGTCCTCGCGGCCGCCCGCGACGCCGGCCTGCTCGTGGTCGGCGACGCCAAGCGCGGCGACGTCGGCAGCACGATGGACGGCTACGCCGAGGCCTGGTTCTCCCCGGACTCGCCCCTGCGGGTCGACGCGCTCACGGTGTCCCCGTACCTGGGCTTCGGCTCGCTGCGGGGCACCGTCGACCGGGCCCGACGGGCGGGCGCGGGCGTCTTCGTGCTCGCCGCGACGTCCAACCCGGAGGCGCGGGCCGGGCAGACCGCGCGTGTCGCGGGGGCCGACGGCACGTCGAGGACCCTCGCGGCAGGTATCGTCGACCAGGTGCGAGACGACGACCAGGCAGCGGGGGAGACCCGACTCGGCTCGGTGGGCGTGGTGCTCGGGGCGACCGTGGACCTCGGGTCGTACGGCGTCGACACGGCGTCCCTGACGGGCGTCCCCGTGCTGGCCCCCGGCTTCGGCCACCAGGGCGCCCGCGTGTCCGACCTGGTGTCGATCTACGGCCCCGCGGCGCACAACGTGCTCGTCTCGACCTCGCGCGGCGTGCTCTCGGCCGGCCCCGACGGCATGGCCTCGGCCGTCCGCGACGCGGCGGAGGAGGTGCGGGCGTGCCTCGCATGACCCCGCCCCCGGTCGACCGGGCCGCCGCCGCGCGCGCCGCGGTCGCCGCCCGTCGTGCCCGCGCCGCCGTCAAGTCGTCCGTGGCCGAACGCCGCCGCACGGCCCTCGACGTGGCCGAGGCCGCCTGGGCCGGCGAGCCCACCGCCCCCGAGGCGACCCTCCGCGTCCGCGAGCTGCTGACGAGCATCCCCGGGATCGGCCCCACCCGCGTGGCCCGCATCATGGCCGACCTCGGCATCGCCGAGTCCAAGCGGGTCGGGGGGCTCGGGGTGCGGCAGCGTCGCACCCTCGGCGACTGGCTCGCCGTGCGCGAGGCCAGGGGGCGCCTCCGTTCGCGTCTCGTGGTCCTCGCCGGGCCGACCGCCGTGGGCAAGGGGACGGTCTCGACCTACATCCGCGAGAACTACCCCGACGTCCACCTCTCGATCTCGGCCACGACCCGGGCTCCGCGTCCTGGCGAGGTCGACGGCGTGCACTACTACTTCGTCGACGACGCCGAGTTCGACCGCATGATCCGCGACCGCGACCTGCTCGAGTGGGCCACGGTGCACAACTCCTACCGGTACGGCACGCCGCGGCCGCCCATCGACGCCGCGCTGCAGGCCGGCCGCAGCGTGCTGCTCGAGATCGACCTGCAGGGCGCACGGCTCGTCCGGACCGCCATGCCCGAGGCCGTCCTGGTGTTCCTGCTGCCGCCGACGTGGGACGAGCTGGTCCGTCGTCTCATCGGCCGGGGCACGGAGGACGCGGCCGAGCAGCAGCGTCGACTCGAGACCGCGAAGGTCGAGCTCGCCGCCCAGGACGAGTTCGACGTGAGGGTCGTGAACCACGACGTGCCCGAAGCGGCCCGAGAGGTCGTAGAATTGATGACTGCGCCCGAGGACGCACGCCCCCGCGCGTGACCGGCGCCCCCGAGCTCTGCACCTGCCGGTGCCTGACAGAACCCCACAACGAGGAGTGACCATGGCCGACAAGAACAAGGGCATCATCGATCCGCCCATCGACGAGCTGCTGTCGAAGGTCGAGTCGAAGTACGCGCTCGTCATCTTCGCGTCGAAGCGCGCCCGCCAGATCAACGACTACTACGCCGACCTGCACGAGGGCAGCCTCTTCGACAACGTGGGCCCGCTCGTCGACAGCACCATCGACGACAAGCCGCTCTCCGTCGCGATGCACGAGATCAACGAGGACAAGCTCGAGGCCAAGCCCCTCGCGGCGACCGCCGAGTAGCTCCTCCCGCCCGACCACCGGTGACGGTGGTCGCCCGTACCATCGGCCGAGGCCCCCTGGGAGTCCATCCCGCGGGGCCTCGTCGCGTCAGACGACGCCTGCCCTCCCGCGACATCCCGCCCTCGACCCCGGAGCACACGTGACCTCGACCGACACGACGCCCACCCCCAGAGCGACGACCCCGAAGGGCCTGCGGCTCTTCACGTCCGAGTCGGTCACCGAGGGCCACCCCGACAAGATCTGCGACCAGATCTCGGACGGCATCCTCGACGCGCTGCTGGCGGTCGACCCGCAGAGCCGGGTCGCGGTCGAGACGATGGTCACGACCGGCCTCGTCCACGTGGCCGGCGAGGTCACGACCAAGGGCTACGTCGACATCCCCACGATCGTCCGCGACCTCATCGTGGGCATCGGCTACGACTCGTCCGCGGTCAGCTTCGACGGCCGCACCTGCGGCGTCGAGGTCTCGATCGGGGCGCAGTCGCCCGACATCGCGCAGGGCGTCGACACGGCGCTCGAGGCGCGGGGCGGCTCGTCCGACGACGCCCTCGACCGCCAGGGCGCCGGCGACCAGGGCATCATGTTCGGCTACGCCACGAACGAGACGCCCCAGTACATGCCGCTGCCCGTCTGGCTGGCGCACCGGCTGGCCGAGCGCCTGGCCCACGTCCGCAAGAGCGGCGAGCTCGAGTACCTCCGACCCGACGGCAAGACCCAGGTCACGGTCGGCTACGACGGCGTCGTCCCCACGACCGTCGACACGGTCGTGGTGTCGACCCAGCACTCGCCGAGCGTCTCGTCCCAGCAGCTCGAGGCGGACGTCATCTCGCACGTCGTGCGGCCCGTCCTCGACGAGGCGGGGCTCGACTCCTCGGCCACGCGGTTCATCATCAACCCCACCGGCCGCTTCGAGATCGGCGGCCCCCAGGGCGACGCGGGCCTCACGGGCCGCAAGATCATCGTCGACACCTACGGGGGAGCGAGCCGGCACGGCGGCGGCGCCTTCTCGGGCAAGGACCCGTCGAAGGTCGACCGGTCGGCCGCCTACGCGATGCGCTGGGTCGCCAAGAACGCCGTCGCGGCGGGCCTCGCCGACCGCATCGAGCTGCAGGTGGCCTACGCCATCGGCCGGGCGGCTCCCGTCGGCCTGTACGTCGAGACGTTCGGCACGGGGCACGTGCCCGACGAGGTCATCATCGAGGCCGTGGGCCGCGTCTTCGACCTGCGCCCGGCCGCCATCATCCGCGACCTCGACCTGCTCCGGCCGATCTACGCCGCCACGTCGACGTACGGCCACTTCGGCCGCGAGCTGCCCGAGTTCACGTGGGAGGCCCTCGACCGCGTCGACGCGCTCCGGGCCGCCGCCGGTCTCTGACCCGGCGAGCATGACCGTGCCCGTCCCGAGCGAACGGACCCCGGCCCGGGCCGTGGCACGGGTGCTGGTCGAGTCGCCGCTGCCCCAGCTCGACCGGTTGTTCGACTACGCCGTGCCGGCCTCCCTCCGCGACGAGGTGGCGCCGGGCATCCGCGTCAAGGTGCCCCTCCGGTCGGCCGGCCGCATCGCCGACGGCTTCGTCGTCGAGGTGGTCGAGTCGTCGGCCCACGGGGGCGAGCTCAGCGAGGTCGAGGCGGTCGTCTCGACGGCGTCCGTGCTCGCGCCCGAGGTGTGGGCGCTGGCCCGGGCCGTGGCCGACCGTGCCGGCGGCTCCGCCAGCGACGTGCTGCGCCTGGCGGTGCCGCCCCGTCAGGCCCGGGTCGAGAAGGCCCTGCTCGCGGCGGCGGTCGCGGCGGCCGAGTCGGGCGAGACCGTCGAGCCCCCGACCGTCGTCGCCAGCGAGGTGACGGGCTACCGGGCCGACCAGCTGGCGGGCATCGTCGCGGCGCGCGGCCGTGCGGCCGTCGACGCGATCCCCCTCCTGGTCGAGCTGCCGGACGGCGCGTGGGTCGGCCGGTGGGCCCTCACCGTGGCGCAGCTCGCCTCGGTCGCCCTGGCGGCGGGCGAGAACGCCATCGTCGCCGTCCCCGACCACCGCGACGAAGACCAGGTCCTGCGCGCCCTGGCCGCGCTGCTCCCGCCCGAGAGCGTCGTGCGCCTCGACTCGAAGCAGTCGAACGCCGACCGCTACCGGTCGGTCCTGCGTGCCCGCGGCGATGAGCCCCTCGTGCTCGTCGGCAACCGGTCGGTCCTGCTCGCCCCCTCCGCCCGTCTCGGCCTGATCGTCGTCTTCGACGACGGCGACCCCCTGCTGGGCGAGCCCCTCAGCCCTTACGTGCACGCCCGCGACACGGCGCTCGTGCGGCAGTCGCAGCAGCAGACGGCGCTCGTGTTCCTCGGGCACGCCCGCAGCACCGACGTGCAGCGGCTCGTCGAGATCGGGTTCCTGGCCGAGGTGCGTCCCGACCCCCGGTACCAGCCGCACGTCGTCCCCACCTCCCAGCAGGCCGCCCAGGACGGCTTCGCCGCGATGGCCCGCATCCCGTCGACCGCGTGGACGGAGGCGCGCGCGGCGGTCGAGCACGGCCCGGTGCTCGTCCAGGTCGCGCACCCGGGCTACTCGCCCCGTCTCGCCTGCACCGAGTGCGGCGACACGGCCCGGTGCACGCGGTGCGGCGGGCCCCTCGTGCAGCGCGCGCAGGGCGCCCAGCCGGCCTGCTCGTGGTGCGGCGCCCTCGCCGTCGGCTGGCGCTGCTCGACCTGCGAGGGGACGCACGTCAAGGCCGTCGGCACCGGGGCCTCCCGCACCGCCGACGAGCTGGGAAAGGCGTTCCCCGGGGTGCGGGTCATCGTGTCCGACGGCCAGCGCCTGGTCACGCACGTCGACGCCGAGCCCGCGATCGTGGTCGCCACCCGGGGGGCCGAGCCCCTCGCGCCCGGGGGCTACAGGGCGGTGCTGCTGCTCGACGGCGAACGCATGCTCGCCCGGGAGAGCCTCCGCGTGGCCGAGGACTGCCTCCGCTGGTGGGCCAACGCCGCCGCCCTGGCGGCTCGACGCGCGCCGGTCGTGCTCGTCGGCGTCGGCGGGGCCATCGCCTCCGCCCTCGCCACGTGGGAGCTCGCCCGCTACGCCTCCGGTGAGCTCGCCGACCGACGCGAGCTGCGCTTCCCGCCGGCCGTGCGCGTCGCCACCGTCACGGGCGGCGTCGAGACCGTGGCCCGCGCCCTCGACGAGCTGCCCGAGGGCGTGCGCCGCGAGACGCTCGGCCCGGTCGACGTGCCCGACGCGGGCGTGCGGGCGATCGTCCGGTTCGACTACGCGAGCGGTCACGACGTCGCCCAGGTGCTGCGGTCGCAGGTGATCCGTGCCGCCACGGAACGCCGCCGGGCGATCGGCTCACGGCGTGGTCGGGGGCTGCCTACACTCAGGGTGCGGTTCGACGACGTCGAGCCCTTCACCGACTGACCCCCAGGAATCCCGTGCGCCTCGTCTTCGCCGGCAGCCCGTCGGCCGCCGTCCCCTCCCTGACCGCCCTCGCCGCGAGCGAGCACGAGGTGGTGGCCGTCGTCACCCGTGACGACACGCCCCAGGGGCGGCGCCGTGTGCTCACGCCGACCCCCGTCGCCGTCGAGGCGGAGCGACTCGGCCTGCCCGTCGTCAAGACGCGCCGGGTCACCGACGACGTCGCCGCGCAGATCGCGGGCCTCGACGCCGACCTCGGGGTCGTCGTGGCCTTCGGGGCCCTCCTCCGCGAGCCCGTGCTGTCGGCTCCCCGGCTGGGCTGGGTCAACCTGCACTTCTCGCTGCTCCCGCGGTGGCGTGGAGCCGCCCCGGTGCAGCGCGCGCTCGTGGCGGGCGACGACCTGACGGGCGCCGTCGTCTTCCAGCTCGTGCCCGAGCTCGACGCCGGCGACGTGCTCGGCCTGCTCGAGCGTCCCCTCGACGGCACCGAGACCGCGGGCGCGCTCCTCGGCGAGCTCGCGGTCGACGGCGCGGTCCTCCTGCGCGAGACGATCGACCGGATCGCCGCCGGCAGCGCGGTGCCCGTCGTGCAGACGGGCGAGGTGACGCTCGCGCCCAAGCTCGGGCTCGAGGACGGCGCGCTCGACCTCGGGCAGCCCGCCCGCCGGGTCCTCGACCGGTGGCGCGGCACGACGCCGGAACCGGGCGCCCACCTGCCCCTCGGCGACGGGCGCCTCAAGGTGCTCGAGCTCCGCCCCGCACAGGCCGGCGAGGCGCCCCTGCAGCCCGGCCGGCTCGAGCTCCGCGGCCGGCGCCTCCTCGTGGGCACCGGCACCGAGCCGCTCGAGCTGGTCGTCGTGCAGCCGCCGGGCAAGAGGCCCATGCCGGGCGCCGACTGGAGCCGGGGGCTCGCCGACGCCGACGACCTGTCGCTCCTGTCCGCCGCAGGCCGGGAGGCGGGCGCGTGAGCCGCGTCCAGCCCGCCCGGCAGGTCGCCCTCGACGTGCTCCGCGCCGTCCAGGACGACGACGCCTACGCGAACCTGCTCCTGCCCGCCCGCATCGTGCGCGCCGGCCTCGACGCCCAGGACGCCGCCCTGGCGACCGAGCTGACGTACGGCACCCTGCGCATGTCGGGCTACTACGACCGCGTCGTCGCCCTCGCGGCCCGGCGCCCGGCCGACGCGATCGATCCGGCGCTCCTCGACGTGCTCCGGCTCGGGGTGCACCAGCTGCTCTCGACCCGGGTCGCGGCCCACGCCGCCGTCGACGAGTCGGTCGAGCTCGC
This sequence comes from Frigoribacterium faeni, assembly GCF_011761235.1. GTDB lineage: Bacteria > Actinomycetota > Actinomycetes > Actinomycetales > Microbacteriaceae > Frigoribacterium > Frigoribacterium faeni_A. The sequence goes on along the minus strand of NZ_JAAOYW010000001.1, from coordinate 206,779 downwards.
CCGGCAGGTCGGCAGCCGCGCCGGCACGGGCTTCGTCAACGGCGTCCTGCGCACCGTCGGCCGGTCCACGCCCGACGAGTGGCGCGAGCGCGTCCTCGCCGCGGCGACGAGCGACGACGACCGCCTCGCCGCGGAGTGGTCCCACCCCGTCTGGGTCATCCGCGCGCTGCGGCGCTCGCTCGCGGCCGAGGGCCGGCAGGACGAGCTCGTGCAGCTGCTCGCCGCCGACAACGTGCCGCCGCGGGTCAGCCTCGTGGCGCTGCCCGGGCTGGCCGACGCGTCCGAGCTCGGCGGCGACGACGCCCTGCTCTCGCCCGTGGCGCGGGTCAGCTCGGGGGGAGACCCCGCCCAGCAGCCCGTCGTCCGCCAGGGCCGCGCCCGCGTGCAGGACGAGGGCTCGCAGCTGGCCGCGCTGCTGCTCAGCCGTCACGACGAGGCCGCACCGGGCGAGCGCTGGCTCGACATGTGCGCCGGTCCCGGCGGCAAGGCGGCCCTGCTCGCGGCGGAGGCGGCCCGCGTGGGCGCCCGGCTCGTGGCCAACGAGCTCGTCCCGGCGCGCGCCGGCCTCGTCCGGCAGGCGCTCGAGGCGGTCCCGGGCGAGGTCGACGTCCGCGAGGGCGACGCCGTGCGCTTCGGCGTCGACGAGCCCGGCGCCTACCAGCGCGTCCTGCTCGACGCCCCCTGCACCGGGCTCGGCGCGCTCCGCCGACGACCCGAGGCCCGGTGGCGCAAGAAGCCGGCCGACGTCGGCGACCTGACGCGCCTGCAGGCCGACCTGTTCGCGAGCGCCCTCGACGCCCTCGCGCCGGGCGGCCTCCTGGCCTACGTCACCTGCTCGCCGCACCTGGCCGAGACCCGGGCGATCGTCGAGTCGGGCCTGCGTCGCCGCGACGACGCCGAGCTGCTCGACGGGCCCGCCGCCGTCTCGCGGGTGGCCCTGGGCGAGGTCGACCTCGCGTCCGGCCCGTACGTGCAGCTGTGGCCGCACCGCCAGGGCACAGACGCGATGTTCGTCGCCCTGGTGCGCAAGCGGGCCTGAGGATCGAGGAGGCGCGTCGCCGGTAGGATCGCCCGGTGCCCGTTCGCATCAGCCCCAGCATCCTCTCGGCCGACTTCGCCAACCTCGAGCGCGACCTGAACCGCATCGCCGACGCCGACCTCGTCCACGTCGACGTCATGGACGGGCACTTCGTGCCGAACCTGACGCTCGGCCTCCCGGTCGTGGAGCGCATCCAGCAGGTCAGCCCGGTGCCGCTCGACGTGCACCTCATGGTCGACGACGCCGACCGCTGGGCCCCGCGCTACGCCGAGCTCGGCGCCTTCTCGGTCACGTTCTCGGCCGAGGCCGCCGCCGACCCCGTCGCCACGGCGCGCGCGATCCGCAGCAACGGCGCCCGCGCCTCCGTCGCCGTCAAGCCGGGCACCGACGTCGAGCCGTACCTGCGCACGCTCGACGCGTTCGACATGATCCTCGTCATGACGGTCGAGCCGGGGTTCGGCGGGCAGTCCTTCATGCCCGAGACGATGCCCAAGCTGGCCCGTGCCCGCGAGGCCGTGCGCGCCTCCGGCCTCGACGTCTGGCTCGAGGTCGACGGCGGCATCGGCCCCGACACCATCACGACGGCGGTCGCGAACGGCGCGGACACGATCGTCGCCGGCTCGGCCGTCTACGGCGGCGAGCCCGCCGAGCGCATCGCCGCGCTCCGGGCCGCCGCCGCGACGGTAGCCTTGTCGTCGTGAAGTCCTTCGACCAGCTGTTCTCCGAGCTCCAGCTCAAGGCCCGCGACCGTCCCGAGGGCAGCGGCACCGTCGCCGAGCTCGACGCCGGCGTCCACCAGATCGGCAAGAAGATCGTCGAGGAGGCCGCCGAGGTGTGGATGGCCGCCGAGTACGAGGGCGACGTCGCCACGGCAGAAGAGATCTCGCAGCTGATCTACCACGTGCAGGTGCTCATGGTCGCGAAGGGCCTGACGCCCGACGACGTGTGGCGACATCTCTGAGCCCGTCTCCACCACCTCACGACGCGACGCCGCCGACCGGCGGCCCCAGAACGGACAGCTCCCCACCATGCTCCGCGTAGCAGTGCCCAACAAGGGCTCCCTCAGCGAGACCGCCAGCCAGATGCTCCACGAGGCGGGCTACCAGGGCCGCCGCGACCCCAAGTCCCTGTACCAGGCCGACGAGCGCAACGGCGTCGAGTTCTTCTACCTGCGCCCGCGCGACATCGCGACCTACGTCGGCCAGGGCGCGCTCGACGTCGGCATCACCGGCCGCGACCTGCTGCTCGACTCGGGCTCGACCGCCGGCGAGATCGCGCCGCTCGACTTCGCCTCCTCCACCTTCCGCTTCGCCGGTCCCGCGGGCCGGTTCCGCGAGCTGGCCGACCTCGAGGGCCTGCGCGTCGCGACGAGCTACGTCGGCCTGGTCGGTGCGTTCCTCCGCGAGGCGGGCGTGACGGCCGAACTCGTCGGGCTCGACGGCGCCGTCGAGAGCGCCGTCAAGCTGGGCGTCGCCGACGCCATCGCCGACGTGGTCGAGACCGGCACGACCCTGCGGGCCGCGGGGCTCGAGGTCTTCGGCCCGGTCATCCTGCAGTCGACGGCCGTGCTGATCGCTTCCGACGCCCACGCCGCCGGCATCGACGTGCTGCACCGCCGCCTCCAGGGCGTCCTCGTCGCGCGCCGCTACGTGATGATGGACTACGACGTGCCGATGACGGCCCTCGAGGCCGCGACGGCCGTCACGCCGGGCATGGAGTCGCCCACGGTCGCGCCCCTGCACGACGCCGACTGGGCCGCCGTCCGGGTCATGGTGCCCCGCGGCGACACGAACCAGGTGATGGACGCCCTCTACGACCTCGGGGCCCGCGCCATCCTGGTCAGCCCGATCCACGCCGCGAGGCTCTGACCGTGACGACCGCCGACGCGACCCTCGCCGTCCGGGTCGTCCCCTGCCTCGACGTGGCCGCCGGCCGCGTCGTCAAGGGCGTCAACTTCCTCGACCTGCGCGACGCCGGCGACCCGGTCGAGCTCGCGCGCACCTACTACGAGCAGGGCGCCGACGAGATCACGTTCCTCGACGTGACGGCCACCGTCGACGACCGCGCGACGACCTACGACGTGGTCCGGGCGACCGCCGAGCAGGTCTTCATCCCGCTCACCGTCGGCGGCGGCGTGCGCACGACCGACGACGTCGCCCGCCTGCAGGCTGCCGGCGCCGACAAGATCGGCGTGAACAGCGCCGCGATCGCCCGGCCGGCCCTCGTGGGCGAGATCGCCGACCGCTTCGGCGCCCAGTGCGTCGTGCTCTCGCTCGACGTCAAGCGGTCGACGCGCATGCCCTCGGGCTTCGTGGTCACGACCCACGGCGGCCGCACCGAGACCGACGTCGACGCCGTGGCGTGGGCCCGAGAGGCCATCGAGCGGGGCGCGGGCGAGCTGCTCGTCAACAGCATCGACGCGGACGGCACGAAGCAGGGCTTCGACCTCGAGCTCGTGGCCCTGATGCGCGAGAACAGCCGGGTGCCCGTCGTCGCGTCGGGAGGCGCCGGCGCGCTCGAGCACTTCGCCCCGGCCGTCGCGGCGGGGGCCGACGCCGTGCTCGCCGCCTCCGTGTTCCACAACCGCGAGCTGACCGTCGCCGACGTGAAGCGCGAGCTGGCGGCGTCCGGCGCCGTCGTCCGATGACGAGGGAGCCCACCGTGACCGACCAGACGCTGACCCGCGAGACCGTCGAGCCCGTGGTCGCCCGCGCCCGCTTCGACGCGAGCGGCCTGCTGCCGGCCGTCATCCAGGACGTCGTCACGAAGGACGTCCTCATGATGGGCTGGATGGACGAGGAGGCGCTCCGCCGCACCCTGACCGAGGGCCGGGTGACCTTCTGGTCGCGGTCCCGGCAGGAGTACTGGCGCAAGGGCGACACGTCGGGCCACGCCCAGTTCGTCCGGGCCGCCGCCCTCGACTGCGACGACGACGCGCTGCTGGTGACGGTGGAGCAGATCGGCGCCGCCTGCCACACCGGGGCGCGCTCGTGCTTCGACGTCGACCCCCTCAGCCCGGCCACCGCCTCCTCGGCGACGGTCGGGGCGGACGCGGCGGACGCGACGTCCGAGGCGGACGACGCCGGGGACGACACCGCAGGGGAGGCCGGCCGTGGCTGACCGCTCCTCGACGACGCGCCCGGCGTTCGACGCCCTGCTCGCCGGTCACCGCGTGGTGCCGGTCGTGCGCGACCTCTTCGCCGACGGCGAGACGCCGGTCGGCATCTACCGCAAGCTCGCCGCGGGCCGTCCCGGCACGTTCCTGCTCGAGTCGGCCGGCCAGGGCGGCATCTGGTCGCGCTGGTCGTTCGTCGGGGTGTCGTCGTTCGGCGTGCTCACGACGCACGAGGGCGAGGCGCGCTGGCTCGCCCACGGGCTCGAGGCCGACCGGGCCCTCGGCGGCGCCACGGGCCGGCCCCTCGAGGTGCTGTCGGCCCTGCACGAGCGGTGGGCGACGCCCCGCATCCCCGACCTGCCGCCCCTCACGGGCGGCCTGGTCGGCTTCGTCGGCTGGGAGGCGGTGCGCGAGCTCGAGCACCTGCCCGAGGTCCCGCCCGCCGACTTCTCCGTCCCCTCGCAGGCCCTGAGCTTCGTGTCGGAGCTCGTCGCCCTCGACCACCGCACCGGGGCGGTCATGCTCATCGCCACCGTGCTGAACGACGGCGTCGACGACGGCGACGCCCTCTGGGCCGACGCCCAGGCCAGGCTCGACCGGCTGCAGTCCGACCTGGCGGCGCCCAGCGAGGCCCACCTCTCCGACGTCGACCTCGGGGTGCAGCCGACACCGGTCGACCGGACGACCGTCGACGACTACGCGGCCGCGATCGAGCGGTCCAAGCGCTTCATCCGCGACGGCGACGTCTTCCAGGTCGTCGTGTCACAGCGGTTCGACCACGAGGTCACCGCCGACGCCCTCGACGTGTACCGGGTGCTGCGCACGCTCAACCCCAGCCCGTACATGTACCTCGTGAGCCTCGAGGACGCCGACGGCGAGCCCTACCAGATCGTCGGCTCGTCGCCCGAGGCGCTGGTCAAGGTCGACGGGCGGCGCGCCTTCACGCACCCCATCGCGGGCTCGGCCCCCCGCGGAGCCACGCCCGAGGAGGACGGCCTGCACGCCGACCGCCTGCTCGGCGACGAGAAGGAGCGCGCCGAGCACCTCATGCTCGTCGACCTCGCCCGCAACGACCTGCTGAAGGTGTGCACGCCGGGCACGGTCGAGGTCACCGAGTTCATGCAGGTCGAGCGCTTCAGCCACATCATGCACCTCGTGTCGAGCGTCGAGGGCGACCTCGCCCCCGGGCGCAACGCCATCGACGCGTTCCGTGCGACGTTCCCGGCGGGCACGCTCTCAGGGGCCCCGAAGCCCCGCGCCCTCGAGATCATCGACGAGCTCGAGCCCGCCCAACGCGGCGTCTACGGGGGAGTGGTCGGCTACTTCGACTTCGCCGGCTCGGCCGACGTCGCCATCGCGATCCGCACCGTGCTGCTCCAGGGCGGCACCGCCCGCGTGCAGGCCGGCGCCGGGCTCGTGGCCGACAGCGACCCCGTCGCCGAGGCGCAGGAGGCGCGCAACAAGGCCGCGGCCCCCCTGCGCGCCGTCGCCGTGGCCAACGCCATGACGAGGCTCGGGCGATGACGCCGCGCCGGCTCAAGCTCGTCACGATCCTGGTGGGCGTCGTGCTCGCGGGCCTCGGGCTGCTCTCCTGGACCCAGCCCTGGTTCGGCGTCGTGGTCGACTCGCCCCAGGGCGGCCGGCTCGACCTGACGGCGGCGGGAGACGTGGCCGGCTCGCCCGTGTCCGCCCTCTCCCTGGCGGCCCTCGCCCTCGTCGGCGCCCTCACCATCGCGGGCCGGGTCTTCCGGGTCGTGCTGGGTCTGCTGCAGGTGGCCCTCGGCGCCAGCGTCGCGCTGACGGCGGGCACGGCCCTGGCCGACCCCGTCCGCGCCTCCGGGAGCGTCGTGACCGACGCGACCGGCGTCGACGGACAGGACAGCCTGCGGGCCCTCGTCTCGTCGACGGCGGCGACGCCGTGGCCGTGGCTCGCCCTCGTCGTCGGCGTCCTGGCCGCGCTCCTGGGCGTCGCGATCGTCGTCACCTCGGGCTCGTGGCCGCAGGCCGGCCGCAAGTACACCAGCACCCGCCTGGTGCCCGCCGACCCGACGAGCGACCCGAGCGCCACCTGGGACAGCCTCTCCGTCGGCGACGACCCGACCGACCCCGACGAGCCCGCCCCGCCGGTCGAGGGCACGGACCCGCTCTCGGACGCCGACGGTCGTCCCGGCCGGTAGACTCAGCCAGTACCGCACTGATCCGAGGAGCACCGTGAGCCAGCAGATGACGAAAGCCGCCGAGACCGAGACCGCCGACGACCTCGGCCACGGCAACTCCCCGGCGGCCTGGACGGCCGTCGTGATCATGCTCGTCGCGTTCTCCATCGGCACGGTCGCGTTCTTCTTCGCCGTCGTCTGGGTCGTGTGGGCCTCCGCCGCGCTGCTGCTCGTCGGCCTCGTCGTGGGCCTCGTGCTCAAGCGCGCCGGCTACGGCGTCGGCGGCCACCGCTACGTGCCGAAGGCGCACAACTAGGTGCTCGACGACCTGTACGCGGGCGCCCTGGCCGACGCCGACGCCCGACGCTCCGTCGTGCCCGCCGCCGTGGTCGAGGCCGCGGCCCTCGACCGTGCGCCGGCGCTCGACGCCCGCGCCGCCCTGGCCCCGGCCGCGGGCGTCAAGATCATCGCCGAGGTGAAGCGGGCGAGTCCCTCGCGAGGCGACCTGCACGCGATCCCGGACCCCGCCTCCTTGGCCTCGTCGTACGCGACGGGCGGCGCCAGCGCCATCAGCGTCCTGACCGAGGGCCGCAGGTTCAAGGGCAGCCTGGCCGACCTCGAGGCCGTCCGCGCCGCCGTCGAGGTGCCCGTGCTGCGCAAGGACTTCATCGCCGACCCGTACCAGGTCCTCGAGGCCCGTGCCGCGGGCGCCGACCTCGTGCTCCTCATCGTCGCCGGCCTCGAGCAGGCCCGCCTGGTCGAGCTGCACGACCTCGTGCGCCAGCTCGGCATGACGGCCCTCGTCGAGACGCACTCGGCCGACGAGGTGTCGCGCGGGCTCGACGCGGGGGCCGAGCTGCTCGGCGTCAACGCCCGCGACCTCTCCACCTTCGAGCTCGACCCCGACCTGTTCGGGCGTCTGGCCGACTCCATCCCGACCGGCGTCACCCGCGTCGCCGAGTCCTCCGTCATGTCGCCCGCCGACGTGGCGCACTACCGTCGCGCCGGCGCCGACGTCGTGCTCGTGGGCGAGGCCCTCGTCACGCACGGCGACCCCGTCGACGCGCTCACCCGCTTCCTGGAGGTCTGACCGTGGCACTGCGAGACGAGACCGGGCCGTACTTCGGCTCCTTCGGCGGGCGCTTCGTCCCCGAGTCGCTGGTCGCGGCCCTGGACGAGCTCGACGCGGCCTACAAGGCCGCCGCCGTCGACCCCGAGTTCCAGGCCGAGCTGGCCGCCCTGCACGCGACCTACACCGGTCGCCCGTCGATCGTGACCGAGGTGCCGCGGTTCGCCGAGCACGCCGGGGGAGCCCGGATCCTCCTCAAGCGCGAAGACCTCAACCACACCGGCTCGCACAAGATCAACAACGTGCTCGGCCAGGCCCTGCTCGCGCGCAAGCTGGGCAAGACCCGCCTCATCGCCGAGACCGGAGCGGGCCAGCACGGCGTCGCCACGGCCACGGCCGCCGCCCTCTTCGGCATGTCGTGCGTGGTCTACATGGGCCAGGTCGACACCGAGCGCCAGGCGCTCAACGTCGCGCGGATGCGCCTGCTCGGCGCCGAGGTCGTCTCCGTGACGACCGGCTCGCGCACGCTGAAGGACGCCATCAACGACGCCATGCGCGACTGGGTGGCGAGCGTCGACACGACCCACTACGTGCTCGGCACGGTCGCCGGGCCGCACCCCTTCCCGGCCATGGTGCGCGACTTCCACAAGATCATCGGCGAAGAGGCCCGGGAGCAGGTCCTCGCCCTCACCGGCGCCCTGCCCGACGCCGTGACGGCCTGCGTCGGCGGCGGCTCCAACGCGATGGGCATCTTCCACGCGTTCCTCGACGACCCCACCGTCGAGCTCTGGGGCTACGAGGCCGGCGGCGACGGCGTCGAGACGGGCCGTCACGCGGCCTCGATCACGCTGGGCCGCATCGGCAACCTGCAGGGCACGAAGTCGTACCTCATGCAAGACGAGGACGGCCAGACCCTCGAGAGCCACTCCATCTCCGCCGGCCTCGACTACCCGAGCGTCGGCCCCGAGCACGCCTGGCTCGCCGAGAGCGGACGCGCCCACTACGAGCCCGTCACCGACGCCGAGGCCATGGCCGCGTTCCGCCTGCTCACCCAGACGGAGGGCATCCTGCCGGCGATCGAGACGGCGCACGCCCTCGCGGGCACCATCAAGCTCGGCCAGCGCCACCCCGACTGGACGATCCTGGTGTCGATGAGCGGGCGCGGCGACAAGGACGTCGCGACCGCGAGCCGCTACTTCGGGGTCCTCGACGAGGAGGCGCAGCAGCTGTGACCGACACCGCACCCGCCCCGCAGGCCGCCAGCAAGGTGTCCGCGGCCATCCGCGCCCGTCGAGACGCCGGCACCGGCGCCCTCATCGGCTACCTCCCCGTCGGCTTCCCCGACCTCGCGACGAGCATCGACGCCGCCGTGACCCTCGCCGAGAACGGCGTCGACGTCATCGAGCTGGGCCTGCCCTACTCCGACCCGGTGATGGACGGCCCGGTCATCCAGGCCGCGACGCAGCGCGCGCTGGCCGAGGGCTTCCGCGTGCGCGACGTCTTCACGGCCGTCCGCGAGATCACCTCCCGCACGTCCGCCCCCGTGGTCGTGATGACCTACTGGAACCCGGTCGAGCAGTACGGCGTGCAGCGGTTCGCCGACGACCTCTCCGCCGCCGGGGGAGCGGGCCTCATCACGCCCGACCTCATCCCCGACGAGGCGGGCGCGTGGCTGGCCGCCTCCGAGGCCGCCGGTCTCGACCGCGTGTTCCTCGCGGCTCCGTCGTCGAGCGACGACCGCCTCCGGCAGTCGGTCGAGCGCAGCCGGGGCTTCGTGTACACCGTGTCCACGATGGGCATCACCGGAGCCCGCACCGACGTCGACGCCGCCGCGCACACGCTGGTCGACCGCCTCCGGGCCGTCGGCGTCGAGCACGCCTGCGTGGGGCTCGGCATCTCGACCGCCCAGCAGGTCCGCGAGGTGCTCGAGTACGCCGACGGAGCGATCGTCGGCTCGGCCTTCGTGCGTGCCCTCGCCGAGGGCGGGCTGCCGCGGCTGGCCGAGGTCGCCGCCGACCTGTCGACCGGCGCAGCCGTCCCGAGCTGACGACCCGCCCGCGCTAGAGTCGTCCTCGCGTCGGCCCGCCGGCGTCCCGTAGTCCCCCCTGAAAGGCGCCCCGACCGTGTTCGTCCCCCTGAGCATCCCGAGCCCCTCCGTCGACTGGCAGTACTTCGACCTGACGAGCTGGATCAACTCGACGTTCGGCGCCGAGCTGCCCGGGTCGCTGCGCATCCACGCCTACGCGATCTGCATCCTGGTGGGCATCGTCGCCGCGGTCCTCCTCACGAACAAGCGTCTCGTCGACCGTGGCGCCGAGCGGTGGGTCGTCGTCGACGTCGCCATCTTCGCCGTGCCCCTGGGCATCGTCGGGGGCCGCCTGTTCCACGTCGTCACGCACCCGGCCGACTACTTCTCCTCGGCCGAGCGCATGGTCCACATCCTCTTCATCTGGGAGGGCGGCCTCGCCATCTACGGCGCCCTGCTCTTCGGCGCGCTCGGCGTGTGGCTCGGCTGCCGCGCCTCCGGCCTGCGCTTCTCGGTGTTCGCCGACGCCCTGGCTCCCGGTCTCCTCGTCGCCCAGGCCTTCGGTCGTCTCGGCAACTGGTTCAACCACGAGCTCTTCGGCCTGCCGACCGACCTGCCGTGGGGCCTCGAGATCGAGTCCACGAACCCCGCCTACCCCGTCGGCCTGCCCGAGGGCACGCTCTTCCACCCGACGTTCCTGTACGAGATCGTCTGGATGCTCGCCGGCGTCGCCGTGCTCCTGCTGATCGAGCGCAAGACGCCGCTCCAGTGGGGCCGCGCCCTGGCCTTCTACCTCGTCTGGTACGGCATCGGCCGCTCGGTCTTCGAGTCGATCCGCACCGACCCCAGCCTGCTCTTCCTGGGCATCCGCACGAACGTGTGGGCGTCGTTCGCGGCGATCGTCCTGGGTGTCGTCATCTGGGTCGTCGCGTCGCGTCGGCACACGGGCCTCCTGCCCGGTCCGTACGTCCCCGGCCGTGCGCCGTCGGACCGCGCGGCTGAGGTAGACTCGCGCGACACGTACACGGAGGACGACGAACCCGAACTCGTCACCGTGGCATCATCGGACCACAACACCGAGACCACGCCTCGCCCCTGAGGCCGACGGGCACCGACGTCAGCACCGACGGATCGGCCCGGTCACCCAGGGGCTCCCTCCGCGACGAGCACCGCCTCACGACTGCCACAAGCAGCCACGGGAAGACACGCTGCGCCGCACCCGGGCCCCGAACCACGGCCCGGACAGCACCTGCCGACGACGGTCGCCCCGGCGCCGCCGACACGACGACGGGCCGACGACGTCCCGACCCCCATCGGATCTCCCCCTGAGGACGGATCACATGGCGCTCACGCCAGTTCACCAGCAGTTCAGCACCGTCCCCGCTGCTGCGGGCCTGTACGACCCGGCCAACGAGAAGGACGCCTGCGGCCTCGCCATGGTCGCCACCCTCCGGGGGACGCCGGGCCACGACATCATCGACGCGGCCCTGGGCGCGCTGCGCAACCTCGAGCACCGCGGCGCCATCGGGTCCGACGCGGGCACGGGCGACGGCGCCGGCATCCTGTGCCAGGTCCCCGACGCGTTCCTCCGCGAGGTCGTCGACTTCGAGCTGCCCGAGGCGGGCCGGTACGCGGTGGGCATCGCCTACCTGCCCGTCGACGAGCAGGAGCGCGCCGAGCTCAAGACCGGCGTCGAGCGCATCGCCGACCTCGAGCAGCTCGACGTGCTCGGCTGGCGCGAGGTCCCGGTCCGCCCCGACGAACTCGGCTCGCTGGCACGCGGCGCCATGCCCGCCTTCGAGCAGCTCTTCGTCCGCAGCCGTCGTCGCGACGCCGAGGGCGAGCTCCTGGCCGGCGTCGCCCTCGACCGCCAGGCCTACCGGCTGCGCAAGCGCGCCGAGTCGAAGCTGGGCGCCTACTTCACCTCGCTCGGCAGCCGCACCATGGTCTACAAGGGCATGGTCACGACGCTGCAGCTCGAGCCCTTCTACCCCGACCTCAGCGACGAGCGCTTCGCCTCGAAGCTCGCGGTCGTCCACTCGCGCTACTCGACGAACACGTTCCCCTCGTGGCCGCTGGCGCAGCCGTTCCGGATGATCGCGCACAACGGCGAGATCAACACGGTGCGCGGCAACCGCAACTGGATGCGGGCCCGTCAGTCGCAGCTCGAGTCCGAGCTGCTGGGCGACCTCAAGCCCCTGCTGCCCGTGGTCAGCCCCGGCGCGAGCGACTCGGCCTCCTTCGACGAGGTCGTCGAGCTGCTCAGCCTCACCGGCCGCTCGCTGCCCCACGCCATCATGATGATGGTGCCGGAGGCGTGGGAGAACCAGGTCGACATCGACCCCGTCCTCCGCGACTTCTACGAGTACCACTCGATGCTCATGGAGGCGTGGGACGGCCCTGCCGCCATCACGTTCACGGACGGCAGCCTCGTCGGGGCCACCCTCGACCGCAACGGCCTGCGCCCCGGGCGCTACCTCGTCACCGACGACGGACTCGTCGTGCTCGCCAGCGAGATCGGCGTGCTGCCCGACATCGACCCGGCCAAGGTCGTGCGCAAGGGCCGGCTGCGCCCCGGCAAGATGTTCCTCGTCGACACCGAGGCGGGCCGCATCGTCGAGGACGACGAGATCAAGCGCGACCTCGCCGCCTCCGCGCCCTACGGGGAGTGGCTCGCCCAGGGCCGCATCCGGCTCTCCGAGCTGCCCGAGCGCGAGCACATCGTGCACACCCCCGCCTCGGTCATCCGTCGTCAGCGCACCTTCGGCTACACCGAAGAAGAAGTCCGCATCCTGCTCACGCCGATGGCGAAGACCGGCGCGGAGCCGCTCGGCGCCATGGGCAGCGACACGCCGATCGCGGTCCTGTCCGAGCGCCCGCGCCTCCTCTTCGACTACTTCACGCAGCAGTTCGCCCAGGTGACGAACCCGCCGCTCGACTCCATCCGCGAACAGGTCGTCACGTCGCTCTCGCTCGGGCTCGGCCCGGAGCGTAACCTCCTGTCGGCGACCCCGGAGCACGCCCGACAGGTCGTCCTCGACTTCCCGGTCATCGACAACGACGAGCTCGCGAAGATCCAGCACATCGACCCCAGCCCCGGCTCGCGGGTCACGTCGACCATCCGCGGCCTCTACCGCGCCGACAAGGGCCCGCGGGCCCTCGAGAAGCGCATCGCGGCGATGTGCAACGAGGTGGACGACGCCATCGAGGCCGGCGCCGAGTTCATCGTGCTGTCGGACCGCGACTCCAACCAGGACTTCGCCCCCGTCCCCTCCCTCCTCATGCTCGCCGCGGTGCACCACCACCTCATCCGCACCGAGAAGCGCATGTCGGTCGGGCTCATCGTCGAGGCCGGCGACGTCCGCGAGGTGCACCACGTCGCGACGCTGATCGGCTACGGCGCGTCGGCCGTCAACCCGTACCTCGCCATGGAGACCTGCGAGAACCTCGTCCGGTCGGGCATGATCACCGGCGTCACGCCGGAGGACGCCGTCCACAACCTGATCAAGGCGCTCGGCAAGGGCGTGCTCAAGATCATGTCGAAGATGGGCATCTCGACCGTGTCGAGCTACGCCGCGGCCCAGGCGTTCGAGGCCGTGGGCCTCAGCCAGGAGTTCGTCGACACGTACTTCACCGGCACGTCGAGCGTGCTGGGCGGCGTGGGCATCGACGTCGTCGCCGCCGAGAACCAGCAGCGGCACACGAGCGCCTACCCGACCGACGGCTCCGTCGTCGCGCACGAGCGCCTGGCGACCGGCGGCGAGTACCAGTGGCGCCGAGAGGGCCCGCGGCACCTGTTCAACCCCGACACGGTCTTCCGGCTGCAGCACGCGACGCGCACGCGCCGCTACGACATCTTCCGCGAGTACACGAAGCTCGTCGACGACCAGTCCGAAGACCTCATGACCCTGCGCGGGCTCTTCTCGTTCCGGCACGGGGTCCGCCAGCCCGTGCCGCTCGACGAGGTCGAGCCGATCGAGGCGATCGTCAAGCGCTTCTCGACCGGCGCGATGAGCTACGGCTCGATCTCGAAGGAGGCGCACGAGACGCTGGCCGTCGCGATGAACCGGCTGGGCGGCAAGTCCAACACGGGCGAGGGCGGCGAGGACGTCGACCGTCTGCTCGACCCGGAGCGGCGCAGCGCCGTGAAGCAGGTCGCCTCGGGCCGGTTCGGCGTCACGAGCATGTACCTGACGCACGCCACCGACATCCAGCTCAAGATGGCCCAGGGCGCGAAGCCCGGCGAGGGCGGCCAGCTGCCCCCGACGAAGGTCTACCCCTGGGTCGCGCGCACCCGTCACGCGACGCCGGGCGTGGGCCTGATCAGCCCCCCGCCCCACCACGACATCTACTCGATCGAAGACCTGAAGCAGCTCATCTTCGACGTGAAGCGCGCGAACCCCGCCGCCCGCGTGCACGTGAAGCTGGTCAGCCAGTCGGGCATCGGCGCGGTCGCGGCGGGCGTGACGAAGGCCCTCGCCGACGTCGTGCTCGTCTCGGGCCATGACGGCGGCACGGGCGCGAGCCCCCTCAACTCGCTGAAGCACGCGGGCACCCCGTGGGAGATCGGCCTGGCCGAGACGCAGCAGACCCTCATGCTCAACGGCATGCGCGACCGCGTCGTCGTCCAGGTCGACGGTCAGATGAAGACGGGCCGCGACGTCGTCATCGCCGCGCTGCTCGGAGGCGAGGAGTTCGGCTTCGCCACGGCGCCCCTCATCGTCGAGGGCTGCATCATGATGCGCGTCTGCCACCTCGACACCTGCCCCGTGGGCGTCGCGACGCAGAACCCCGAGCTGCGGGCGCGCTTCTCGGGCAAGCCCGAGTTCGTGGTCAACTTCTTCGAGTTCCTGGCGCAGGAGGTGCGCGAGATCCTCGCGTCCCTCGGCTTCCGCAGCCTCGACGAGGCCGTCGGCCGGACCGACGCGCTCGACGTCGACCGTGCGCTCGAGCACTGGAAGGCGTCCGGCCTCGACCTGGCGCCTGTCCTCGTCGGCCCGCACTTCGACGACGACGAGCCCCGTCGCAACCGTCGCGCGCAGGACCACGACCTCGAGTCGCACTTCGACGTCCAGCTCATCGCCCGCAGCACGGACGCGCTCGAGAACGGCGGCACGGTCCGCATCTCGCTGCCCATCCGCAACACCGAACGCGCGGTCGGCACCATGCTCGGCCACGAGGTGACCGTGCGGCACGGCGAGCACGGACTGCCCGAGGGCAGCATCGACGTCACGCTGACCGGCTCGGCCGGCCAGTCGCTCGGCGCCTTCCTGCCCGCCGGCATCACCCTCCGCCTCGAGGGCGACAGCAACGACTACGTCGGCAAGGGGCTCTCCGGAGGCGTCGTCGTCGTGCGACCCCCGCGGCACAGCACCTTCGTCGCCGAGGACAACGTCATCGCCGGCAACGTCATCGGCTACGGCGCCACGCAGGGCAGCCTCTTCATCCGCGGCATCGTGGGGGAGCGCTTCCTGGTGCGCAACTCCGGGGCCAGCGCCGTCGTCGAGGGCGTGGGCGACCACGCGCTCGAGTACATGACGGGCGGGCTCGCCGTCGTGCTCGGCGAGACGGGCCGCAACCTCGGGGCAGGCATGTCCGGCGGCACCGCCTACGTGCACCGGCTGCGCCGCGAGCGGGTCAACGCCGAGTCGCTGGCCTCGGGCGAGCTCGAGCTGCACCCGCTCGGCAGCGCCGACGTCGAGATCCTGTCCGACCTCCTGTCGCGGCACCTGGCCGAGACGGGCTCGCCCGTCGCCGAGCGCCTGCTCGCCGACCTCGACGCCGCGGCGTCCGAGTTCGTCAAGGTCCTGCCGCGCGACTACGCCGCCGTCCTCGCCACCCGGCAGACGGCCGTCGACGAGGGTCTCGACCCCGATGGCGACGAGACCTGGAAGCGAATCCTGGAGGTGACCGGTGGCTGATCCCAAGGGGTTCCTGAAGACCCAGAAGCGCGAGCTCCCGAGACGACGTCCCGTGTCGGTCCGACTGATGGACTACAAGGAGGTCTACGAACAGCAGGAGAGCGGCGAGCTCCGCCGGCAGGCGGGCCGGTGCATGGACTGCGGCGTGCCGTTCTGCCACCAGGGCTGCCCGCTGGGCAACCTCATCCCCGAGTGGAACGACCTCATGTGGCGGGGAGAGGGCCGACAGGCGAGCGAGCGGCTGCACGCGACGAACAACTTCCCCGAGTTCACGGGACGGCTGTGCCCGGCGCCCTGCGAGGCGTCCTGCGTGCTGGGCATCAACCAGCCGCCGGTGACCATCAAGCAGGTCGAGGTCAGCATCATCGACCAGGCCTTCCAGCAGGGCTGGGTCACGCCCCACCCTCCCGAGCGCCTGACGGGCAAGACCGTCGCCGTCGTCGGGTCCGGGCCGGCCGGCCTCGCCGCCGCCCAGCAGCTCACCCGGGCCGGCCACACGGTGGCCGTGTACGAGCGCGACGACCGCATAGGCGGGCTGCTCCGCTACGGCATCCCCGACTTCAAGATGGAGAAGAAGCAGATCGAGCAGCGCCTCGCGCAGATGCGCGCGGAGGGCACCCGCTTCCGTGCCGGCGTCGAGATCGGCCGCGACATCGCCTGGGACGACCTCCGGGCCCGCTACGACGCCGTCGTCGTCGCCACGGGCGCCACGGTGCCCCGTGACCTCGACATCCCCGGACGCGACCTCTCCGGCATCCACTTCGCCATGGAGTACCTGGTGCAGCAGAACCGCGCCGGGGCGGGCGACCGCGTCGACGACCAGATCACGGCCGAGGGCAAGCACGTCGTCGTCCTCGGCGGCGGCGACACCGGCGCCGACTGCATCGGCACCGCGCACCGTCAGGGCGCGCTGTCCGTCACGAACCTCGCGATCGGCCAGCAGCCCCCGGGGGAGCGGACCGAGTCCCAGCCCTGGCCCACCTTCCCGACGCTCTTCGAGGTGGCGAGCGCCCACGAGGAGGGCGGCGAGCGGATGTACCTCGCCTCCACGGTCGAGTTCCTCCGGAACGAGTTCGGCGAGGTCCGCGCCGTGCGCGTGGCCGAGACCGAGTACCTCGACGGCCGCCGCGTGCCGAAGGCGGGCACGGAGCGCGAAATCCCCGCCGACCTCGTGCTGCTGGCCCTCGGCTTCACCGGTCCCGAGCGCGACGCCATCGAGCAGCAGCTGCGCGTCCCGTTCGACGGGCGGGGCAACCTCGACCGCGGCGGCGACTACCAGACCTCCGAGCCCGGCGTCTTCGTCACTGGCGACGCGGGCCGCGGGCAGTCGCTGATCGTGTGGGCCATCGCCGAGGGGCGGGCCGCCGCGTCCGCCGTCGACGCCTGGCTCGAGGGCGAGACCATCCTGCCCTTCCCGGTCAAGCCGACGGATCGGGCGATTTCGGTCTGACCCGGCTCCCGCCGGGAATAGGCTGACGGGACAGGCGCTCAGCCGTCCCACCCTCATCCCCACAGTAAGGAACACATGAGACGCGCAAAGATCGTCGCCACCCTCGGGCCGGCGACGTCGAGCTACGACGACATCCGGGCCATCATCGACGCCGGCGTCGACGTGGCCAGGATGAACCTCAGCCACGGCAGCTACGACGTGCACGAGTCCGTCTACGCCAACGTGCGCAAGGCGGCCGACGACGCGGCCCGTCCCGTCGCGGTGCTGGTCGACCTGCAGGGGCCGAAGATCCGGCTCGGCAAGTTCGCCGACGGGCCGCACGACCTGGCCGTCGGCGACGTCTTCAAGATCACCACCGACGACGTGCTCGGCACGCGCGAGATCTGCGGCACGACCTTCAAGGGCCTCCCCGGCGACGTCGCCGCGGGCGACCCGCTCCTCATCGACGACGGCCGCGTGAAGCTGCGCGTGCTCGAGACGGACGGCACGACCGTGACGACCGAGGTCGTCGTGGCGGGCACCGTCTCGAACAACAAGGGCATCAACCTGCCCGGCGTCGCGGTCAGCGTCCCCGCCCTCTCCGAGAAGGACGAGGCCGACCTCCGCTGGGGCCTGGCCCTCGGCGCCGACCTCATCGCCCTCTCGTTCGTGCGGGACGCCGACGACGTGACGCGGGTGCACGAGATCATGGCCGAGGCGGGCCGCAGGGTCCCCGTCATCGCCAAGATCGAGAAGCCGCAGGCCGTCGACAACCTCGAGGCCATCATCGACGCGTTCGACGGCATCATGGTCGCCCGCGGCGACCTCGGCGTCGAGCTGCCCCTCGAGGCGGTCCCGATCGTGCAGAAGCACGCGGTCGAGCTCTCCCGTCGCATGGCCAAGCCCGTCATCGTCGCGACGCAGATGCTCGAGTCGATGATCTCGAGCCCGATCCCGACGCGCGCCGAGACGTCCGACGTCGCCAACGCCGTCCTCGACGGCGCCGACGCGGTCATGCTCAGCGGCGAGACGAGCGTGGGCGAGTACCCGGTCGTCACGGTGCAGACCATGGCCCGCATCGTCGCCTCCACCGAAGAGCACGGTCTCGAGCGCATCCCCCCGCTCGGCACGAAGCCCCGCACGCAGGGCGGGGCCATCACCCTGGCCGCCGCCGACGTGGCCGAGTTCGTCCAGGCGCGCTACCTCTGCGTGTTCACCGAGTCGGGCGACTCCGTCCGACGCATGTCGCGCCTCCGCCACTCCATCCCGATCCTGGCGTTCACGCCCAACGAGGCGACCCGCCGACGCATGGCCGTCAGCTGGGGCGTGCAGTCGTTCCTGGTCGAGAACGTCACGCACACCGACGCGATGTTCGAGCAGGTCGACGACATCCTGCTCGGCAACGACCTCGCCCTCTCGGGCGAGAAGGTGATCGTCATCGCCGGGTCCCCTCCCGGCATCGCCGGGTCGACCAACGACCTGCGCGTGCACCGGGTCGGCGACGCCCACGGCGAGGCGGCGCCCGCCTACGCCAGCAAGTAGCAGGCACCCCGCGCGGCAGACGGCCGGGCACCTCCTCGGAGGGGCCCGGCCGTCGTCGTCCCTGCGCTCGCCCCGGGGAGCCGGGCGTAGTCTCACCGCATGTCCGTCGGCGCGTCGCACCCCCGTTGCTTCGTCGTGGACGGCGTCCTCTGGGTGGTCCCCAGCGACACGGGCCACGACGTCGAGGCCACCCGGCGCAGTCGTGTCCGAGACGACGGAGGCGGGTCCTCGCGCCGGGCGCGTCTCGTCGACGCGTGGACGCTGACCGGGGGAGCGACGGGCGCCTTCTTCATGGGCACGGTCGCCGGGGCGGTCTGGCACGTGGAGGGCCTCGTCGACCTCGCGGCCTTCGTCGTCTCGGGCGGGCTGGTCGGAGCGGTCGTGGCCGCCGGCACCCGGCGCCTCTTCGTCGACGCGGCCGCCGCGGACCGGACCGTCGCCCCCAAGCCGGGGGAGGTGCTGCCCGCGGTCCGCGTGCCGTGGGACGTGGCTGCGTCGGCACCCGACGACGCCACGGGCGACGAACTCGCGCTGTGGTCGAGCAGGACCGTGCGGTGGCGGGCGGCGCGCACCGCGAGGGACGCCCGGGTCCCCGGGCCCGAGCTGTCCGACGGCGAGCTCGGCGACGAGACGGACCGTGAGTACCAGGAGGCGGTGGCCGACTACGAACCGGTGGCGCGCCTCCTCGGCCTGCCTCGTCCTCGCTGACGGACCGGTGCGCCTGGTCGCCGATCGCTCCGGACATGACGAAGCCCCGATCTGCCGGAGCAGATCGGGGCCTGTGGTCGGGGACGGTCAGACCGTCTCCTGTCGGCGTCTCGAGGACGCCGCCGAGTCAGATGACGCGGATGTTCTCGGCCTGGAGGCCCTTGTTGCCCTGAGCCGTGTCGAACTCGACCTTCTGGTTCTCCTCCAGGTTGCGGTAGCCGTCGCCGGCGATCGCGGAGAAGTGCGCGAAGACGTCAGTGGATCCGTCGTCGGGGGTGATGAAGCCGAAGCCCTTTTCGGAGTTGAACCACTTAACGGTGCCTGTTGCCATTTTTCTTGTTCCTTCAATCAGAGTTGTCGATCTCGATTTCGAGATCGCTCGTCGCGGTGCCTTTTTGTCCGCTCCCTCTGAGAACGACGCCCCCTGGCCCGTGGTCCGAGGACCACCGACCTGGCACGTCGCGAGATACAAATGCGTAACACAACAACCAGTCACCCCAGCGTAGTGCACGAGAGGCCCGTGTCCACTGTTTCGGCACAGGAAGTCGAGATCCGCTCGGTGCGGCACGTCGGGACGACCTCCCTGACGGGGCCGCACGGCCCACACGCCGGGGAGCCACGGTCGACCGTGCCGGATGTGGGACTCGAACCCACACGCCCTCTCGGACAGAGCATTTTGAGTGCCCCGCGTCTGCCATTCCGCCAATCCGGCTCACGACGATCGCAGCGAGAATACCGTAGGCTCTGCTTCGTGAGTGACCAGGAAGCAACACCAGCAGCACCCCGTCGCGTCGTCGTCGCGGAGGATGAGTCCCTCATCCGTCTCGACATCGTCGAGATCCTCCGCGACAACGGGTTCGAGGTGGTCGGCGAGGCCGGAGACGGCGAGACGGCCGTCGCGCTCGCCACCGAGCTCCGCCCCGACCTCGTCATCATGGACGTCAAGATGCCGAAGCTCGACGGCATCTCCGCGGCCGAGACCCTGAGCAAGAACCACATCGCCCCCGTCGTGCTGCTCACCGCCTTCAGCCAGAAAGAACTGGTCGAGCGGGCCAGCGAGGCCGGCGCCCTGGCCTACGTCGTCAAGCCGTTCACGCCGAACGACCTGCTGCCCGCGATCGAGATCGCCCTCTCGCGCTACACGCAGATCATCACGCTCGAGGCCGAGGTCGCCGACCTCGTCGAGCGCTTCGAGACCCGCAAGCTCGTCGACCGGGCCAAGGGCCTGCTCAACGAGAAGATGGGCCTGACCGAGCCCGAGGCCTTCCGCTGGATCCAGAAGGCGTCGATGGACCGCCGCCTGACCATGCACGACGTCGCGCAGGCGATCATCGAGCAGCTCAGCGTCAAGAAGTAGCGAGACCGCCAGAGAGAGGCCCGTCCCCGGTGGGGGCGGGCCTCTCCTCGTCGTCCGGTGGGTGCGGCGTCAGGTCTGGGCCCTGGCCCCAGGCCGCGGCCGCCGTCGTCAGCCGCGGGCGTCGGTGAGGTAGTTCGTGATGCGGACGGTCGAGAGCAGCCGGCCCCGGTCGTCCGTCATCACCACCTGGTGCGTGGCGAGGGTCCGCCCGAGGTGCACGGCGGTGCAGGTGCCGGTGACCCAGCCCGTCGCCGCCGAGCGGCTGTGGCTCGCGTTGAGCTCGATCCCCATCGCGAGGCGCCCGGCGCCGGCGTGGACGTTGGCCGCGACCGAGCCGAGCGTCTCGGCCAGCACGACGTGCGCCCCGCCGTGCAGGATGCCGACGGGCTGGGTGTTGCCCTCGACCGGCATCCGTCCGACGGCGCGCTCGGCGCTCATCTCGAGGATCTCGATGCCCATCTTCTCGGCCAGCGCCCCGACGCCGCGCCGCCCGAAGAGCTCGGCGGCGGCGTCGCTCAGGACCGCGTCGGGCCGCACCGTCCGTCCCGCGTCGTCGGAGGGGGCGGGAGCCGGGCCCGGCGTCGTCTCGTCGGGGCCGGCCGGGGCCGAGGAGGGGGTGGTCGCGTCGGTCATCGCTGCTCCGGATCGACTGTCGGGGGCGCCCGCTAGGCTGACGGGGTGTCGGACGAAACGAAGCCTACCCTCCTGGTCATCGACGGCCATTCCCTCGCGTTCCGGGCGTTCTACGCCCTGCCCGTCGACAGCTTCGTGAACCGGGAGGGGCAGCACACCAACGCCATCCACGGCTTCATCTCGATGCTGCTGAGCCTCGTCAAGAACGAGAAGCCGACCCACCTCGCCGTCGCATTCGACATCTCGCGGTTCTCGTTCCGCACCCGCGAGTACCCCGAGTACAAGGGCACGCGGTCCGAGACCCCGGTCGAGTTCGTGGGGCAGATCCCCCTGCTGCAGGAGGCCCTCCACGCGATGGGCATCACGACCATCACCAAAGAGGACTACGAGGCCGACGACATCCTCGCGACCCTGGCCGTGCGGGGGCGGGCCGACGGCTACCGCGTCCTGATCGTGTCGGGCGACCGCGACGCCATCCAGATGGTGAACGACGACGTCACGCTGCTCTACCCGTCGGCCAGGGGCGTGAGCGAGCTCACGCGCTACGACCGCGACAAGGTCTTCGAGCGCTACGGCATCGAGCCCCACCAGTATCCCGAGATCGCCGCCCTCGTCGGCGAGACGAGCGACAACCTGATCGGCATCGACAAGGTCGGCGAGAAGACGGCCGTCAAGTGGATCACCCAGTTCGGCAGCCTCGACGAGGTCCTCGCGCACGCCGACGACATCAAGGGCGTGGTCGGCGGCAACCTGCGCGAGCAGAAAGAGCGGGCGATCCGCAACCGTCGCCTCAACCGCCTCGTGACCGACGTCGAGCTGCCGGTCGCGCCCGGCGACCTCGAGCGCCGCCCCGTCGACCAGGACGCGGTCCGCGAGCTGTTCGACAAGCTCCAGTTCCGCACCCTCCTCGAGCGCGTGCTGACGCTCGCCGACGCCGGGGGCTCCGCGCCCGGCGAGGCGGCGGGCGAGGCCGCCGTCGTCGCCGCGCCCGAGGGCCTGCCCGTCGTGCGCACCCTCGTCGACGAAGAGCTGGCGTTCTGGCTGCGCAAGCACGCCTCCGACCCGGCGTCGCCCGTCGGCCTCAGCGTCGAGTACGGCCCCGACGGCGTCGTCGGCCTCGGCATCTCGTCGCACGACGAGTCGGCCTACGTCCCCTGGGCGACCGGGCGCGGCGACTACGTCGCCCTCGAGGCGTGGCTCGACGCCGACTCCCCGAAGGTGCTGCACGACGCCAAGCGCGCGTACAAGGCCCTCTCGCGGGCGGGCCTCGCGCTCACGGGCATCGTGGGCGACACGCGGGTCGCCGCGTGGCTGCTCCGACCGGGCCGCACGTCGTTCGCCCTGACCGACCTCGTCTACGAGCAGCTCGGCGAGACCCTCCCCGTGGCCGACCCGAACCAGCTCGTCCCCGCCGACGAGCAGGTCGGGGTCGCGACGGAGGCCTGGTACACGCTGCGGCTCTCCGAGTCGTTCACGGAAGCGCTCGACGAGGGCTCCCGGTCGGTGCTCGTCGACCTCGAGCTGCCGCTCGTCCCCGTGCTCGGCGACATGGAGCTCACGGGCGTGGCCGCCGCGCGCCCCGCCCTGGCCGAGCTGTCGACCAGGCTCGGCGAGACCGCGGCCGGGCTCGCCTCCGACGCCTTCGCCGAGATCGGCCGCGAGGTCAACCTCGGCTCGCCGAAGCAGCTGCAGGAGGTCCTCTTCGACCAGCTCGAGATGCCGCGGACGCGGGCGACGAAGACGGGCTTCTCCACCGACGCGGCCTCCCTGGCCGACCTGCAGGAGAAGCATCCCCACCCGTTCCTCGGGCTGCTGCTGCAGCACCGCGACGCGACCAAGCTCCGTCAGATCATCGACACCCTCGAGAAGTCGATCGCCGACGACGGGCGCATCCACACCACGTACGACCAGACGGGCACGACGACGGGCCGCATCTCGTCCGTCGACCCGAACCTGCAGAACATCCCCGTCAAGGCCGCGGTGGGGCGCGAGATCCGCGCCGCGTTCGTCCACGGCCCCGAGTACGAGACGCTGCTGACGGCCGACTACTCGCAGATCGAGATGCGCATCATGGCGCACCTGTCCGGCGACGCCGGCCTCATCGAGGCGTTCAACGTCGGTGAGGACCTGCACCGGTTCGTGGGCGCCCGCATCTTCGGAGTCGAGCCCGCCGACGTCAGCCCGGCGATGCGCACCAAGGTCAAGGCGATGTCCTACGGCCTCGCCTACGGCCTCAGCGCGTTCGGGCTGTCGAAGCAGCTGCGCATCGAGAGCTCCGAGGCGAAGCAGCTGATGACCGACTACTTCGAGCGGTTCGGCGCGGTCCGCCAGTACCTCCGCGACGTCGTCGAGAAGGCGCGCGAGGACGGCTACACCGAGACCATCTTCGGCCGTCGCCGTCCCTTCGCCGATCTCAAGTCGCCGAACCGGGTGCTCCGCGAGAACGCCGAGCGGGCGGCGCTGAACGCGCCCATCCAGGGCTCGGCCGCCGACATCATGAAGCGGGCGATGCTCAGCGTGCGCAGCGAGCTCGACGAGCGCGAGATGGCCAGTCGCGTCCTGCTGCAGGTGCACGACGAGATGATCGTCGAGGTCGCCCCCGGCGAGGTGGACGACGTCCGCGACATCGTGAGCCGCCGCATGAGCGGCGCCGCCGACCTCCGCGTGCCGCTCGAGGTCAGCGTCGGACTCGGCGAGAGCTGGGACGCCGCCGCGCACTGACCGCCGCGCACTGACCGCTGCGCCCTGACCGCCGGACGCAGACGGACGGGCACGCGGGCCGGCGTCCGCCACCCCCGAACGGGCACGAACGGGGGCGACACGCGCGCCCGACTTGACCGGCGGGACGGAACGGACTTATATAAGCGCGGAACAACATCCGTTCTGCACCACCCGATCTCCCGCACTGCCCGCCCCCTGCTCTCCCCGTCCGGCCTCGCGGCCGGGCGAGCCGCACGACTGACGACGGAGTCTCCGCGCATGTACGCTCCCGAGCGCCACCAGCAGATCCTGGACTCGGCGCGCACGCGCGGCCGTGTCGAGGTCGCCGGGCTGGCCCGTGAGCTGTCGGTCACGCCCGAGACGGTGCGGCGCGACCTGACCGCGCTCGAGCGGCGCGGGGTCCTCCGGCGGGTGCACGGCGGTGCCATCGCGGTCGAGCGCCTCGGCATCGAGCCGCACGTCGCCGACCGACAGAGCTCCGCCGCCGGCGAGAAGGAGCGCATCGCCCGAGCCGCCCTCGACGAGCTGCCCGACGGCGGCTCGATCATCGTCGACGCCGGCACGACCACGGTGCGGTTCGCCGAGCTGCTGCCCGTCGACCGTGAGCTCACCGTGGTGACGCACTCGCTGCCCGTGGCCAACGTGCTCGTGTCCCGGCCCAACGTGACCCTGCACCTCCTCGGGGGCGTCGTCCGCGGTCGCACGCTCGCCGCCGTGGGGGAGTGGACGCGCACGCAGATCGCCGAGGTCTTCGCCGACGTCGCCTTCATGGGCACGAACGGCCTCTCGGCCGAGAGGGGCCTGACCACGCCCGACCTCGCCGAGGCCCGGGTCAAGAAGGCCCTCATGGCGGCCTCCCGGCGCACCGTCATCCTCACCGACCACTCGAAGTTCGGCCGCGAGGACTTCGCCCGCGTCGCCCCGCTGTCCGAGGTCGACACCGTCGTCACCGACAGCGGCGTCGACGCCGACCTCGCCGACGACGTCGAGCGCTCCGGCCCCCGGGTGGTGATCGTGTGATCGTCACCGTCACCCTCAACCCCAGCCTCGACCGCACGGTCGAGGTCGACCGCCTCGACCGCGGCGACGTCCTGCGCACGGGGGCGCCCCTCCTCGAGCCCGCAGGCAAGGGGGTCAACGTCGCCCGCGCGCTGACCGCGCACGGCGTGGACAGCGTCGCCGTCCTGCCGGTCGGCGGACGCGAGGGCGCCGAGCTCAGCGCCCTCCTCGACGCGGCCGGCGTGAGCGCCCGCTACGTGCCCGTCTCGGGCCGGACGCGCTCGAACCTCACCGTGGCCGAGCCCGGCGGCACCGTGACCAAGCTGAACGAGCCCGGGCTCGCGCTCGGGCACGACGACCTGACCGCGATCACGGCCGTCGTCCGCGCGACGGCCGAGGCGGCGACGTGGGTCGTCGTGTCGGGCAGCCTGCCGCCGGAGATCAGCACCGCCACCTTCGCCCGGTTCGTCGCCGACGTCCGGCGGAGCGGTGCCCGGCTCGCGGTCGACACCAGCGGCGACGCCCTGTCCGCGGCGGTCGAGGCCCGTCCCGACCTCCTCAAGCCGAACCTCGCCGAGCTGGCCGAGCTCGCAGGCCGCACCCTCGCGACCCTCGCCGACGTCGTCTCCGCGGCCGAGGCCGTCCGTGCCGCCGGCGTCCCGACCGTGCTGGTGAGCCTCGGGGCCGAGGGCGGCGTCCTCGTGGGTCCCGACGGCGTGGTCGTCGGCACCTCCCGCGTCGACGTGCCGCGCAGCACCGTCGGCGCCGGCGACAGCTTCCTCGCCGGCTACCTGGCGAGCGAGACCGCAGGAGGCGCCCCTCGCGACGCTCTCCTCGCCGCCCTCACCTGGGGTGCCGCCGCCACCCGGCTGCCCGGCACCACCGTCCCGTGCCCCGACGACCTCGACGCGTCCGAGGCGTCGTTGGTGGCGCACCCCGACCTGACGGCCCCGCTCGTCGGGGACGCGGGCGCCGCCTCCTCGATCTCCACCCGACGCACCACGTCCCTGCCCACCCCCCTCACCCAGACTCACCACTGAGTACGAAGGAGTACCTGCTCTCATGTCCGAATTCACCCCCGCGGTCACCGGCACCGGTGCCCGCGCGCGCGTCCAGCGCTTCGGCGGCTTCCTCGCCGGCATGGTCATGCCGAACATCGGCGCGTTCATCGCCTGGGGCCTCATCACGGCCCTGTTCATCCCCACCGGATGGACCCCCAACGAGACGATCGCGTCGCTGGTCGACCCGATCATCCTGTACCTGCTGCCGATCCTCATCGCCTACACCGGCGGTCGCATGGTCCACGGGCAGCGCGGCGCCGTCATCGCCTCGATCGCCGTCATGGGCGTCATCGTCGCGACCGACAAGCCGCAGTTCCTCGGCGCCATGATCGTCGGCCCGCTGGCCGCGCTGCTGCTCAAGCAGTTCGACCGCGCCCTCGACGGCCGCATCAAGTCCGGCTTCGAGATGCTCGTCAACAACTTCTCGCTCGGCATCTTCGGCGGGGCCATGGCCATCGGCGCCTACTTCGGCATCGCGCCGCTGACGTCCGGCCTGACGACGATCCTCGGCAACGGCGTGGACTTCCTGGTCGAGCGCGGCCTGCTGCCGCTGGCCTCGCTGCTCATCGAGCCCGCGAAGATCCTGTTCCTCAACAACGCCATCAACCAGGGCGTGCTCACGCCGCTCGGCATCGACCAGGCAGCGGACTCGGGCAAGTCGATCCTCTTCATGCTCGAGTCGAACCCCGGTCCGGGCCTCGGCATCCTGCTCGCGTTCCTGTTCTTCGGACCGCGTGCCATCCGTCCGTCCGCGCCCGCGGCGATCATCGTCCAGTTCTTCGGCGGCATCCACGAGATCTACTTCCCGTACGTGCTGATGAAGCCCATCCTCCTCATCGGCGCCGTCCTCGGCGGCGCGACGGGCGTGGGCTTCTTCCTCCTCACGGGCGTCGGCCTGGTCGCCAGCCCGTCGCCCGGCAGCATCATCGCCTACGCGCTGGTCTCCGCCCCCGGCGACTTCCCGCTGATCCTCGTCGGCATCCTGCTGTCCGCCGCCGTCTCGTTCGTGGTCTGCTCGTTCCTCATGGGCTTCGGCCGCAAGGAGAAGCGCGAGGCCGCGGCCGAGGACGACGCCGCTCGCCAGCTCGCCGACGCCCAGGCCGCCACCGCGGCCAACAAGGCGACCAGCAAGGGCACGGCCGCGCCCACAGCGTCCAACTGATTGACTCGGGGGGCCGACCACGGTCGGCCCCCCACCCCCGAGACACAAGGAGACTGACATGGCAACCCTCGACGGTTCCTCGATCAAGAAGCTCATCGTCGCGTGCGACGCGGGCATGGGCAGCAGCGTGATGCTGGCCTCGACCCTCAAGAAGCAGCTCAAGAAGAGCGGCGTCACCGTCGAGCACTCGCCCGTCGCCGACATCCCGTCCGACGCCGACGTGGTCGTCACGCAGAACAACCTCGCCGAGCGTGCCCGCGGCGTCGTGCCGAACATCCCCGTCGTGCCCTTCCAGCTGTTCATGGGCGACCCCGCCGTCGCCAAGGTCGTCAAGGCGATCCAGGACGGCTCGACGGTCGAGGTCTGACGATGGCCGACCAGCAGGCACCCGAGCTGACCGCTCTCCTCGCCGAGTCCTCCATCCGCCTCGACGAGAAGGCCGCCAGCCGTGACGAGGCCATCCGGGCCGCCGGCCAGGCGCTCATCGAGGCAGGCGCGATCGACGAGTCGTACGTCGACGCGATGTTCGAGCGCGAGAACTCGGTCTCGACCTACGTGGGCGAGGGCGTGGCCATCCCGCACGGCACCCTCGCCGGCAAGGACTCGGTGAAGAAGGACGCGCTCGTCGTGCTCCGCTTCCCGACCCCGGTCGACTGGGACGGCAACGAGGTCTCGGTCGCCGTGGGGATCGCCGCGGCCGGCAACGGCCACATCGCGATCCTCAGCCAGCTCGCCAGCATCCTCATGGACCCGGACGCGGCCGCCGCCCTGCGCGGCGCCACGACGACCGCCGAGGTGTACGAGCTGCTCGCGTCGACCGACGACGACGAGTGACGGGCGGCACGGTCTCCGCGTGAGAGCAGCGAAGTGGTGGGCCCCGGGTGACGTGCGTCTCGACGACGTGACGACGCCCGGGGCCGCTCGCGGTGAGCTGCTCCTCCGTGTCGACAACTGCTCCGCCTGCGGCACCGACCTCAAGATCCTCCGGTCGGGCCACCCCAACATGACGGGCCCGCAGGTCATGGGCCACGAGGTCGCCGGGACGGTGGTCGAGGTCGGGGAGGACGTCGACGGCTGGGTCCCGGGCGACCGTGTCCAGGTCATCGCGGCGGTCCCGTGCGGCACGTGCGAGGTGTGCCTCGCCGGGCGACCGAGCGTGTGCCCCCGTCAGACGAGCATCGGCTACCAGTACCCCGGGGGCTTCGCCGAGTACATGGTGGTCCCCGCCGCCGTCCTGGCCGTCGACGGCGTCAACCGCGTCCCCGACCACGTGACGTCCGTCGAGGCATCGCTCGTCGAGCCCCTCGCCTGCGTCCTGAACGGCCAGGAGCTCGCCCGGGTCGGCGAGGGCGACAGCGTCCTCGTGATCGGCTCCGGCCCGATCGGCTGCATGCACGTGCGGCTGGCCCGGGCGAGGGGAGCCCGGCAGG
The DNA here is from genome assembly GCF_011761235.1 of Frigoribacterium faeni. Taxonomy (GTDB): domain Bacteria; phylum Actinomycetota; class Actinomycetes; order Actinomycetales; family Microbacteriaceae; genus Frigoribacterium; species Frigoribacterium faeni_A. The sequence goes on along the minus strand of NZ_JAAOYW010000001.1, from coordinate 178,411 downwards.
TGTTCCTCCTCGACGCGAACGCGGAGCGCCTCGAGCGGGCCGCCGCCCTGGTCCGGCCCGACCTGGCGATCGCGGTGGAGGCGGGGACGGACCGTCAGGGCGTCCTCGACCAGGTCCGCGCCGCCTCCGGCGGTCTCGGCGTCGACGTCGTCGTCACGGCCGCGGCCTCCCGCCCCGCCCAGGAGGGGGCGCTCGCCCTGCTCGCGCCGGGCGGGCGGCTCAGCCTCTTCGGGGGCCTGGCCCGCGGCGACTCGATGATCAGCATCGACTCGAACCTCGTGCACTACCGTGAGCTGACCGTCGTGGGCGTGAACGGGTCGAGCCCGGCGCACAACCGCGAGGCCCTCCGGCTCATCGCCTCGGGCGAGGTGGTCGTCGCCGACCTCGTCACCCACAGCTTCCCTCTCGAGCGCCTGCACGACGCCCTCGAGGCCATCGCCAGCGGCGAGGCCATCAAGGTGACCGTCGAGCCGCACGCGCACGACTGACACAGCCCCGGGCCCCGGCCCGCACCCCGACCAGACCGGTCCCGACCAAGGAGAAGAAATGCCAGAACGCACCGTCACCATCGCCTCGAGCGTCGGCCTGCACGCGCGCCCCGCCTCGCTGTTCAGCCAGGCAGCGGGCAAGAGCGGCGCGAAGGTCACGCTCACCTCGCCCGCCGGCAAGAGCGTCAACGCCGCCAGCATCCTCGGCGTGCTCTCGCTCGGCATCGGCCACGGCGACGAGGTCGTCCTCGCGACCGAGGGCGACAACGCCGACGCGGCCCTCGACGAGCTCGCGACGCTGCTCGAGACCGACCTCGACGCCGAGTAGCACGGTCCCGTCCCGCGGGGCGCCGCGTCGACCCCGGTCGACGCGGCGCCCCGTTCGTCGTCCCGGCCTGCGGGACCGGCCCTCGTCTGCCGGTCCGGGCAGGCAGGGGAGGCGCGCACCCGACGCCCTCGCTAGCCTCGGTGCATGACCGACGAGCCCACCACGCCTCCCGTCCGCCCGCAGACCCCGATCGACGGCATCGCCGAGCGCTGGGTCGACGAGATGGTCGACCTCGACCCGACCGTCGCGACGTGGATCGGCCGTGAGGGCCGCACGGGCGAGTACGGCGACTATTCGCCCGCCGGCCACGAACGCCGCGTCGAGGCGGTGCGGCGCGTCCTCGCCGAGCTGGAGGCCGCCCGGCCGACGGACGACGTCGACCGCGTCACGCAGGACGACCTCGGCGCCGAGCTCCGGCTCGACCTCGAGCACGCCGAGCAGCGGCTCGAGCTGCGCGACCTGAGCGTGCTGGCCTCGCCGGTGCAGGAGATCCGCGACGTCTACGACCTCATGCCCACGGACACCGAACAGGACTGGACGCACGTGGCCTCCCGGCTCGGCCGGGTGGACCGTGCCCTGGACGGGCTCGTCGAGACGCTCCGCGAGGGCATCGCGCAGGGCGTCGTCCCCGCCCGACGTCAGGTCGAGGCCGTCGCCGAGCAGTGCGCCCGCATCGGGGCTCCCGACGGGTTCTTCGCCGAGCTCGCGTCCGGGGCCCGCCTCGCCGACGGGTCGGCCCCCTCCGAGGCGCTGGCGTCCGACCTGGCGAGGGGCGCCTCCTCGGCCGGCGAGGGCTACCTGGCGACGCGGCGGTTCCTGCTCGACGAGCTCCTGCCCGCCGCGGCCGCCGAGGACGGCGTCGGGCGCGACGCCTACGCCCTGCACTCGCGGCGGTTCCTGGGCGCGACGATCGACCTCGACGAGACCTACGAGTGGGGCCTGGACGAGCTCGCGCGCATGACGAGCGAGCAGGAGGCGGTGGCCCGTCAGATCGAGCCGGGCGCTGACGTCGCGCGCGCCATCGCCGTCCTCGACGCCGACCCCGCGCGACAGCTCGAGGGCACCGACGCCCTGCAGCGGTGGATGCAGCAGCTCAGCGACCGGGCCGTGGCCGAGCTGGCGGGGACGCACTTCGACGTGCCGGAGCCCGTCCGCCGCCTCGAGTGCCGGATCGCCCCGACGAAGGACGGCGGCATCTACTACACGAGCCCCAGCGACGACTTCTCGCGCCCCGGGCGCATGTGGTGGTCCGTGCCCGAGGGGGTCACCCGGTTCGGGACGTGGCGCGAGACGACGACGGTGTTCCACGAGGGGGTGCCGGGGCACCACCTCCAGCTCGGACAGGCCGTCTACAACAGCGCCCTGCTCAACACGTGGCGCCGACAGCTGGCCGGGACGTCGGGGCACGCCGAGGGGTGGGCCCTCTACGCCGAGCGGCTCATGGACGAGCTCGGCTGGCTCTCCGACCCGGGCGACCGTCTCGGCATGCTGGACGGCCAGCGCATGCGCGCCGCCAGGGTGGTGCTCGACATCGGCGTCCACCTGGGCAAGAGGTTCCCGGGCTCGACCGAGACGTGGAGCCACGCCAACGCCCTGCCGTTCATGCGGGCCAACGTGAACATGGACGACGAGTTCGTGCGCTTCGAGGTGGACCGCTACCTCGGCTGGCCGGGCCAGGCGCCGTCCTACAAGGTCGGGCAGCGCATCTGGGAGGAGCTCAGGGCCGAGCGCAGCCGTCGCGAGGGGGCGGACTTCGACCTCAGGGCGTTCCACCGCGAGGCGCTCCAGCTCGGGGGAGTCGGGCTCGACACGCTGCGCCGCGCCCTGCTCTCCTGATCGTTGCCCGGGGGCCCGGTGCGTGGGTACTATGTACCAGCGCTATCTGCGCCGTTCTGTCCGCACGCCGCGGTCGACACCCCCGAGAAGGCCCGCCCTCCGGACGACCACGGCCCGATACATGCTTTCACTGGAGCACTAACTACATGACAACCGTAACGACCAAGGCACCCAAGCAGGTCGCCATCAACGACATCGGATCCGCTGATGACTTCCTGGCCGCGGTCGAGAAGACCCTGAAGTTCTTCAACGACGGCGACCTCATCGAGGGCACCGTCGTGAAGATCGACCGCGACGAGGTCCTCCTCGACGTCGGCTACAAGACCGAGGGCGTCATCCCCTCGCGCGAGCTCTCGATCAAGCACGACGTCGACCCCACCGAGGTCGTCGAGGTCGGCGACACGGTCGAGGCCCTCGTCCTCCAGAAGGAGGACAAGGAAGGCCGTCTGATCCTGTCCAAGAAGCGCGCCCAGTACGAGCGTGCCTGGGGCGACGTGGAGAAGATCAAGGACGCCGACGGCGTCGTCACCGGAACGGTCATCGAGGTCGTCAAGGGCGGCCTCATCGTCGACATCGGCCTCCGTGGCTTCCTGCCCGCGTCGCTCATCGAGCTGCGCCGCGTCCGCGACCTCACGCCCTACCTGGGCCAGGAGATCGAGGCCAAGATCCTCGAGCTCGACAAGAACCGCAACAACGTGGTCCTGTCGCGCCGTGCGCTCCTCGAGCAGACGCAGTCCGAGAGCCGCACCACCTTCCTCAACAACCTGCACAAGGGCCAGGTCCGCAAGGGCGTCGTCTCCTCGATCGTCAACTTCGGCGCCTTCGTCGACCTCGGCGGCGTGGACGGCCTCGTGCACGTCTCCGAGCTCAGCTGGAAGCACATCGAGCACGCCAGCGAGGTCGTCGAGGTCGGTCAGGAAGTCACCGTCGAGATCCTCGAGGTCGACCTCGACCGTGAGCGCGTGTCGCTCTCGCTCAAGGCCACCCAGGAGGACCCGTGGCAGGTCTTCGCCCGTACCCACGCGATCGGTCAGGTCGCGCCGGGCAAGGTCACGAAGCTCGTCCCCTTCGGCGCGTTCGTCCGCGTCGCGGACGGCATCGAGGGCCTCGTGCACATCTCCGAGCTGTCGGCGAAGCACGTCGAGCTGGCCGAGCAGGTCGTCGCCGTCGGCGACGAGGTGTTCGTCAAGGTCATCGACATCGACCTCGACCGTCGCCGCATCTCGCTGAGCCTCAAGCAGGCCAACGAGGGCGTGGACCCCGAGGGCACCGAGTTCGACCCGGCGCTCTACGGCATGCTCACCGAGTACGACGACCAGGGCAACTACAAGTACCCCGAGGGCTTCGACCCGGAGACCAACGAGTGGCGCGAGGGCTTCGACTCGCAGCGCGAGAAGTGGGAGCAGGACTACGCTGCCGCCCAGGCTCGCTGGGAGGCGCACAAGAAGCAGGTCGCTGCGTCCCTCACCGAAGAGGCCTCCTTCGAGGCTCCGTCGGGCTCGACCTTCTCGAGCGAGACCGCCGGCGCCGGCACCCTCGCCGACGACGAGTCGCTCGCGGCTCTGCGCGAGAAGCTCTCCAGCAGCAACTAGGTCGTCGGCACCCTGGTGCCGCGCCCTCCGAACGGCGGTCCCTTCCTCGAAGGGGCCGCCGTTCGGCGTTCCCGGGCTCCGTCAGGAGGGGCCCTCCGTCCACGGCGGCGGGTAGCCTCGACGCATGTTCGTCTGTGGCCTGACCGGCGGCATCGCCGCCGGCAAGAGCGTCGTGTCCCGTCGACTGGCCGAGAGGGGCGCGGCCCACGTCGACGCCGACCGACTGGCGCGCGAGGTCGTGGCGCTCGGCACGCCGGGCCTCGAGGCGGTCCGCCGTCGCTTCGGCGACGGCGTGCTCACGGCCGCCGGCGAGCTCGACCGACCGGCCCTCGGCGCCGTGGTCTTCTCCGACCCGGCCGCACGCCGTGACCTCGAGGCCATCACGCACCCTGCCGTCCGGGAGCTCTCCCGCCGTCGCATGGAGGAGGCGGTGGCCGACGACCCCGCCCGCGTCGTCGTCTACGACGTCCCCCTGCTCGTCGAGACCCGGGGAGCGGGGGAGTTCGACGTGGTCGTCGTCGTCCACGCGCCCCGGGAGGTGCGCGTCGACCGCCTCGTCCGGCTGCGGGGGATGACCCGCGACGAGGCCGTCCGGCGGGTGGACGCGCAGGCCGACGACGACGCCCGCCTGGCCGTGGCGGACCTCGTCGTCGACTCCTCGGGCTCGCTCGAGGCGACGCTCGAGAGGGCCGACGAGGTCTGGGAGGTGCTGCGTTCGCTGTCAGCGGCGAAGGCGGCGGGCTCGCCGGGGGAGAGTGTCAGGGGTCGCTCCTAGACTCGACGACATGGAACCGACCCGCAGCGTCCGCCCCTTCGAAGTCGTCAGCGAGTACGAGCCCAGCGGCGACCAGCCCGCGGCCATCGCCGAGCTCGCCGGGCGCATCAACGCGGGCGAGACCGACGTCGTGCTGCTCGGCGCGACCGGCACCGGCAAGTCCGCGACGACCGCCTGGCTCGTCGAGCAGGTCCAGCGCCCGACCCTCGTGCTCGCCCACAACAAGACGCTCGCGGCCCAGCTGGCCAACGAGTTCCGCGAGATGTTCCCCCACAACGCCGTCGAGTACTTCGTCTCGTACTACGACTACTACCAGCCAGAGGCCTACGTCCCGCAGACCGACACCTTCATCGAGAAGGACAGCTCGATCAACGCCGAGGTCGAGCGCCTGCGACACTCCACCACCAACTCCCTCCTCAGCCGTCGCGACGTCATCGTCGTCTCGACGGTCTCGTGCATCTACGGACTGGGCACCCCCGAGGGCTACATGCAGGCCATGATCGCCCTGCAGGTGGGCATGCGCATCGACCGTGAGACCCTGATCCGCCGCTTCGTCTCGATGCAGTACCAGCGCAACGACATCGACTTCTCGCGCGGCAACTTCCGCGTGCGGGGCGACACCATCGAGATCATCCCGATGTACGAAGAGCTCGCCATCCGCATCGAGATGTTCGGCGACGAGATCGAGGCGCTCTACGCCCTCCACCCGCTGACGGGAGACGTGGTCCGCACGATGGACGCGGTCTCCGTGTTCCCCGGGTCGCACTACGTCGCCGGCACCGACGTGATGCACCGCGCCATCGGCACCATCAAGGAGGAGCTCGCCACGCGGCTCGACGAGCTCGACCGGCAGGGCAAGCTGCTCGAGTCCCAGCGGCTCCGCATGCGCACCACGTTCGACCTCGAGATGATGGAGCAGATCGGCTTCTGCAACGGCATCGAGAACTACTCGGCCCACATCGACGGGCGGGGGCCCGGCGAGGCGCCGCACTGCCTCCTCGACTACTTCGCCGACGACTTCCTCGTCGTCATCGACGAGTCCCACGTGACCGTGCCGCAGATCGGGGCGATGTACGAGGGCGACGCCTCCCGCAAGCGCACCCTCGTCGACCACGGCTTCCGCCTGCCCAGCGCCCTCGACAACCGGCCGCTGAAGTTCGAGGAGTTCCTGAACAGGGTCGGCCAGAAGGTCTACCTGTCGGCGACCCCCGGCAAGTACGAGCTCGGCATCACGGACAGCGTCGTCGAGCAGATCATCCGTCCGACCGGCCTCGTCGACCCCGAGATCGTCGTCAAGCCCTCCGAGGGCCAGATCGACGACCTGCTCGACGAGATCCGCGTCCGCGTCGAGAAGGACGAGCGGGTGCTCGTGACCACCCTGACCAAGAAGATGGCCGAAGAGCTGACCGACTTCCTGACCGAGGCCGGTGTGCGCGTCCGCTACCTCCACTCCGACGTCGACACCCTCCGCCGGGTCGAGCTGCTGACCGAGCTCCGGCAGGGCGTCTACGACGTGCTCGTGGGCATCAACCTGCTCCGCGAGGGCCTCGACCTGCCCGAGGTCTCCCTGGTCGCCATCCTCGACGCCGACAAAGAGGGGTTCCTCCGCTCGTCGACGTCGCTCATCCAGACGATCGGGCGCGCAGCCCGCAACGTCTCCGGGCAGGTGCACATGTACGCCGACGTGATGACCGACTCCATGCGCAACGCCCTCGAAGAGACGGACCGTCGCCGCGAGAAGCAGGTCGCGTACAACCTCGAGCGCGGCATCGACCCGCAGCCGCTCCGCAAGAAGATCGCGGACATCACCGAGGTCCTCGCCCGGGAGGGCGCCGACACGGCCGAGCTCCTGGCCGGCCGTCAGGGCGGCAAGCGGGCGCCCACGCCCAACCTCCGTCGCGAGGGCAAGGCCGCCGCCGCGGCGAACGGCCTCGAGTCGATCATCGCCGACCTGAACGAGCAGATGCTCCAGGCCGCTGCCGAGCTCAAGTTCGAGCTCGCCGGTCGACTGCGTGACGAGGTCGCCGACCTCAAGAAGGACCTGCGCCAGATGGAGGCCGCCGGCCATGCCCGCTGATCGTCGGCTGCGGGTCGTCGTCACCGGCGCCACCGCAGGGCTGGGCTACTACGCGGCCGAGCGCATCGCCTCGCTCGGCCATCAGGTCGTCATCGCGGCCCGCAGCCCCGAGCGCGCGGTCCGGGCTGCGGACGCCGTGCGCGACCGCGTGGCCGGCGCCGACGTCTCCACCGTTGATCTCGACCTCGCCGACCTGTCCTCGGTCCGGTCGGGCGCCGACGCGCTCACCGCGGCAGGGGGCGTCGACGCGGTGCTCCTCAACGCCGGGGTCGTCGGCTCGCGACGGCGGCAGACGACCGCCGACGGCTTCGAGCTCCAGTTCGGCACGAACCACCTGGGCCACTTCGCCCTCGTCTCGCACCTGCTCCCGGCCCTCGCCGCCGCCCCTGGCGGCCGCGTCGTCCACCTCGGCAGCATCAGCCACCGATTCGTCCGGCTCGACCTCGACGACCCCATGATGGTGGCGAGCTACTCCGGCGCGGTCGCCTACGCGCGGTCGAAGCTGGCCGTCATGACCTTCGGCTTCGAGCTCGACCGTCGGCTGCGGGCGGCAGGGTCGTCCGTCCGCAGCGTCGTCGCCCACCCGGGCCTGTCCCTCGAGTCGCTCAGCGACCCCCGACCTCCGGTCGTCGAGCCGCGCCGCCCGCCCGCCGTCGTCACCTCGGCCCTCCACACCTTCTCGCAGGGCAAGGAGGCCGGTGCCGAGCCGCTCGTCCACGCCACGGTCGACGGCGCCGTGCAGGGCGGGGAATACTGGGGCCCGGCCGGATGGTTCCAGCTGACCGGCGCCCCGGCCGTCGTCGCGGCCAAGCCGCACGCCCGCGACCGCTCCGCGGCCGAGCGGCTGTGGACCGTCTCCGCCGACCTCACCACCACCGAACCCGTCCTCTAGCGCGCGGACGCTTCCTCCGACCTCGTCGTCTGCCCGACCTCGATGTCGGAGGCCTCCGTAGAATGGCAAGAGTGTCAATCTCACCTGTAGAAGGTTCCTCCGTGCTCAGCGTCCGGGGTGCCCGTGTCCACAACCTCGACAACGTCGACCTCGAGATCCCCCGCGACTCGATGGTCGTCTTCACCGGCCTCTCCGGCTCGGGCAAGTCGTCCCTGGCCTTCGACACGATCTTCGCCGAGGGGCAGCGGCGCTACGTCGAGTCGCTGTCCGCCTACGCCCGGCAGTTCCTCGGGCAGGTCGACCGGCCCGACGTCGACTTCATCGAGGGCCTCAGCCCCGCGGTGTCGATCGACCAGAAGTCCACGAACCGCAACCCGCGGTCGACCGTGGGCACGATCACCGAGATCTACGACTACATGCGCCTGCTCTGGGCCCGCATCGGCACCGCGCACTGCGCCGTGTGCGGCGAGGTGATCAGCCGCCAGACGGTGCAGCAGATCGCCGACCAGCTGATGACCCTCGAGTCGGGCACCCGGTTCCAGGTGCTGAGCCCCGTCGTCTCGCAGAAGAAGGGCGAGTTCGTCGACCTCTTCGCCGAGCTCGCGTCGAGCGGCTACTCACGCGCCATCGTCGACGGCGAACAGATCCAGCTGAGCTCGCCTCCCAAGCTCAAGAAGCAGGTCAAGCACGACATCTCCGTCGTCGTCGACCGCCTCGTGGCGTCCGACGACGGCCTGACGCGCCTCACCGACTCGCTCGAGACCGCCCTCCGGCTGACGGACGGCCTCGTCACGGTCGACTTCGTCGACACCGACGCCGGCGCGGCCGGCAAGTACCGCACGTTCTCCGAGAAGCTCTCCTGCCCCAACGGCCACCCCGTCCAGCTGACGGAGATCGAGCCGCGGACCTTCTCGTTCAACGCCCCGTTCGGCGCGTGCCCCGAGTGCTCCGGGCTCGGCACCCGCATGTCCGTCGACACCGACCTCGTGCTCGGCGACCCCGACCTCAGCCTGTCCGAGGGCGTCATCCTGCCGTGGACGAACTCCGGCAAGGGGCTCTACAACTACTTCCAGAAGCTGCTCGAGGGCCTCGCGGCCGATCTGGACTTCAGCCTCAGGACGCCGTGGCGCGACCTGCCCGCCCGCATCCAGCAGGCCGTCCTTCAGGGCAACGACTTCGAGGTCACCGTCAAGTGGCGCAACCGGTTCGGCCGCGAGATGAAGTACTCGACGGGCTTCGAGGGCGTCATGCCCTACATCGAGCGCAAGTACGCCGAGGCCGAGACCGACACCCAGCGCCAGCGCTACTCCGAGTACCTCCGCGAGATCCCCTGCTCCGTCTGCGACGGCAAGAGGCTCAAGCCCGAGGTCCTGGCGGTCACGGTCGCGGACCGAAGCATCGCCGACGTCGCCGAGCTCAGCCTGAGCGACGCCTTCGCCTTCATGGACGGGCTGACGCTGACCCCGCGTCAGGCGCGGATCGCCGCGCAGGTGCTGCGCGAGATCCGCGTGCGCCTCGAGTTCCTGCTCGAGGTCGGGCTCACCTACCTGTCCCTCGGACGGGCGGCCGGTTCGCTCTCGGGCGGCGAGGCCCAGCGCATCCGGCTCGCCACGCAGATCGGGTCCGGTCTGACCGGCGTGCTCTACGTCCTCGACGAGCCCAGCATCGGTCTGCACCAGCGCGACAACCGACGGCTGATCGACACCCTCGTCAAGCTGCGCGACCTCGGCAACACGCTCATCGTCGTCGAGCACGACGAGGACACCATCAAGACCGCCGACTGGGTGGTCGACATCGGACCGGGCGCCGGCGTGAACGGCGGCAAGGTCGTCCACTCGGGCAGCTACGAAGACCTCTTGGCCAACACCGAGTCGTACACCGGCGACTACCTGGCCGGGCGGCGGTCCATCGCGACGCCGACCACCCGGCGGCCGGTCGACCGCGGCCGGGTCGTCTCCGTGGTCGGCGCGAAGGCGAACAACCTGCGCGACGTGACCGTCGACTTCCCCCTCGGCGTCTTCGTCGCGGTCACGGGCGTCAGCGGGTCGGGCAAGTCGTCGCTCGTCAACGACATCCTGTACAAGGTGATGGCCAACAAGCTCAACGGGGCGCGGCAGATCCCTGGCAAGCACCTCCGCGTCACGGGCCTCGAGCACCTCGACAAGGTCGTCCACGTCGACCAGGCCCCCATCGGCCGCACGCCGCGGTCCAACCCGGCCACGTACACGGGCGTCTTCGACCGCATCCGCAACCTGTTCGCCGAGACCGTCGAGGCCAAGGCGCGCGGCTACCTGCCGGGCCGGTTCAGCTTCAACGTCAAGGGCGGTCGCTGCGAGAACTGCGCGGGCGACGGCACCATCAAGATCGAGATGAACTTCCTGCCCGACGTCTACGTCGCCTGCGAGGTGTGCGGCGGCGCGCGCTACAACCGCGACACGCTGGCCGTGCACTACAAGGGCAAGAACATCTCCGAGGTGCTCGACATGCCGATCAGCGAGGCGGCCGACTTCTTCGAGCCGATCTCCGCGATCTCGCGATACATGAAGACCCTCGTCGACGTCGGCCTCGGCTACGTGCGGCTCGGGCAGAGCGCGACCACGCTGAGCGGCGGCGAGGCCCAGCGCGTCAAGCTGGCCACCGAGCTGCAGAAGCGCTCGAACGGGCGCAGCGTCTACGTGCTCGACGAGCCGACGACGGGCCTCCACTTCGAGGACGTCCGCAAGCTCCTCCTCGTCCTCGACGGCCTCGTCGACAAGGGCAACACGGTCATCACCATCGAGCACAACCTCGACGTCATCAAGTCGGCCGACTGGCTGATCGACATGGGGCCCGAGGGCGGCGCCGGGGGAGGCACCGTCCTCGCGACGGGGACGCCCGAGCACCTCGCCACGGTGCCCGAGAGCCACACCGGCGTGTTCCTGGCCGAGATCCTCGAGTCCGGACACGCGGCGCCCGGTCCGGCGGCCGCCCGCAAGAAGAAGGGCGCCGGCGCGGCGGGCACCCGGCGGCGGGAGGCCGTCGAGGCTCGATGAGCAACACCGTCTCCTGGCGACCTCCGGCACGCGAGATCCCGACCGACCCCGGCGTCTACCGCTGGCGCGACGAGCGCGGTCGGGTCCTCTACGTCGGCAAGGCGAAGAACCTCCGGGCCCGGCTGAGCAACTACTTCGCCCCGCTGCCGACCCTGCACGAGCGGACGCGGCGCATGGTCCTCACCGCGCGGAGCGTCGAGTGGACGGTCGTCGGCAGCGACATCGAGGCCCTCCAGCTCGAGTACACCTGGATCAAGGAATTCGACCCGCCCTTCAACGTCAAGTTCCGCGACGACAAGACCTACCCGTTCATGGCCGTCACGCTCGGCGACGAGGCACCGCGGGTGATGGTCACGCGCAACCCCAAGATCAAGGGCGCCAAGTACTTCGGCCCGTACCCCAAGATCTGGGCCGTGCACGACACCATCGACCAGATGATCAAGGTGTTCCCGATCAGGACGTGCTCCGACAGCAGCTACAAGAAGGCGATGGAGACCGGCAAGCCCTGCTTCCCCGGGCAGATCGGGCGCTGCGGCGGGCCGTGCTCGCACAAGGTCACCATCGAGGAGCACCGGGTCGTCGTCGACGAGTTCGTCCGGTTCATGGGCAGCTACGACAAGAAGGTCATCGCCGACAAGCAGAAGGCCATGAAGACGGCGGCCCTCGAGCAGCGCTACGAGGACGCCGCCCGCTACCGCGACCAGGTGCAGGCCCTCGAGGCCGTCCTCGACAAGTCCGCCGTGGTCCTCCGCGACTCCGTCGACCTCGACCTCTACGCGCTCGTCGAGGACGAGCTGGCGGCGGCGGTCCAGCTGTTCACCGTGCGCGGCGGCCGCATCCGCGGATCCCGCGGGTGGGTCGTCGACAAGGAGATCGACATCTCGACGGGCGACCTCGTCGAGCAGGTGCTCCAGGGCCGGTACACCGCGGGCGCCGAGGTCCCGCGGGAGATCGTCGTCACCACGGTGCCCGACGACAACGACGCCCTCGAGGCGGTGCTCAGCGAGATCCGGGGGAGGGGCCGCGTCCAGGTGCGGACGGCCCAGCGCGGCGAGAAGGCCGCCCTCATGCAGACCGCCACCCTCAACGCCCAGCAGTCCCTCATGCTCTACAAGACGCGGCGCAGCGCCGACTTCGCCACGCGGTCCACGGCCCTCGCCGACATCCAGGAGGCGCTGGGCATGACGGACGCCCCGCTCCGGATGGAGTGCTACGACGTCTCGCACCTCTCCGGCACGAACATCGTGGCGTCGATGGTCGTCTTCGAGGACGGCCTGCCCCGCAAGGACCAGTACCGGCGCTTCAACATCCCGCAGTCCACCGACGACACCGAGTCCATCTACCAGACGCTGAGCCGTCGGCTCGCCCGTCTCGACGACGAGCTCGCGCCCGTGGCCGAGGTCGGCGAGGAGCGCAAGCGCTTCGCGTACCGGCCGAACCTGCTCATCGTCGACGGCGGGCAGCCCCAGGTCGCCGCCGCGCGGCGCGCGCTCGACGACGCCGGCGTCACCGACGTCGCGCTCTGCGGCATCGCCAAGCGCCTCGAGGAGATCTGGCTCCCGGACGACGACTTCCCGGTGATCCTGCCCCGCAACTCCGACGCGCTGTTCCTCATCCAGCGCATCCGCGACGAGGCGCACCGCTTTGCCATCACGCACCAGCGCCAGCGCCGCAAGCGCGACATCACCACGCAGCTCGCGGAGATCCCGGGGCTCGGGCCGTCGAGGGTGGCCCGTCTCCTCAAGGAGTTCGGCTCGGTGAAGCGCCTCAAGCAGGCGACGCCGGACGAGATCTCCTCGATCCGTGGGATCGGGCCGACCCTCGCCGCCGCCATCGTGGGCCAGCTGGGCTCCGCTGAGGCCGCCGCGTCCGACCGCGAGGCCGACGACGCCCGGGCGCCCGCCTAGAATCGATCCGCCCGTCCCGTCCCGACCCGTCACCAGCGAAGGCCACGCCACCATGAGCGACGCACACGAGCAGCAAGAGGTCATGATCGTCACCGGCATGTCCGGCGCGGGCCGGTCCACGGTGGGCAACGCCCTCGAAGACCTCGGCTGGTACGTCGTCGACAACCTCCCGGCCCAGATGCTGCGCCCCCTGCTCGACCTGGCCGAGCGCGCCGGCGACTCCCTGCCGAAGATCGCGGCCGTCGTCGACGTCCGGGGCGGCCGCCTCTTCTCCGAGGCCCAGGAGGCGGTGCGCACGCTCCGCGAGAGCATGCCGAGCAAGGTGCGGGTCCTGTTCCTCGACGCCACCGACGCGGCCCTCGTGCGCCGGTTCGAGCAGGTGCGGCGGCCGCATCCGCTGCAGGGCGACGGCACGCTGCTCGACGGCATCGTCGCCGAGCGCTCCCGGATGGAGGAGCTCCGCGAGACGAGCGACGTCATCATCGACACGTCCGAGCTGAACATCCACCAGCTGGCCACGACCATCACCGAGAAGTTCGCCGAGTCGGAGCGGGCGGGGGTCCAGGTGACGGTGCTGAGCTTCGGCTTCAAGTACGGTCTGCCGGCGGACGCCGACATGGTGGGCGACGCGCGCTTCCTGCCGAACCCGTTCTGGGTGCCCGAGCTGCGGGCGCAGTCGGGGCTGGACGAGCCGGTGACGAGCTACGTGATGGCCCAGAGCGGGGCGCACGACTTCGTCCGGGCGTTCGGCGCCGCCTGCGAGCCGGTGCTCGCCGGGTACCAGCGCGAGAACAAGAGACACGCTACGATCGCCATCGGCTGCACGGGCGGCAAGCACCGTTCCGTCACCCTGGTCGGCGAGCTGGCGGCGCATCTGCGCGGGCTCCCCGGGGTGGCCGTCGCCGTGAAGCACCGCGACCTGGGCCGGGAGTGATCCGGCCGTCGCACGGGTGCGCCCTCCGGCTGAGCGGGGCCTCGTCCCGCACGCCCGACAACGACTGATGAAAGAGGAACGACCAGTGGCACAGACGGCCGACGTCAAAGAAGAACTCGCTCGCGTCGAGGTGAGCAGGACGACGGTCCGGGCCGCCGAGGTGGCGACCATCCTGCGCTTCGCGGGCGGTCTGCACGTCATCTCGGGGCGCATCGCGGTCGAGGCCGAGCTCGACAGCCCGGTCATCGCCCGGCGCGTCCGCAAGGACCTCGCCGAGCTGTACGGCGCCCGCAGCGACGTCTCGATGGTGTCGGCCTCGGGCACGCGCCGCACGGCCCAGTACCTCGTGCGGGTGCACGAGGCCGGCGAGACCCTGGCCCGGCAGACGGGTCTCATGGACGCGCGGCGCCGACCGGTCCGCGGCCTGCCCAACCGGCTGACGACGGGCTCCCGAGAAGACCTCGCCGCCATCTGGCGGGGCGCCTTCCTCGCCCAGGGCACCTTGACCGACCCCGGTCGGTCCGCCTCGCTCGAGGTGGTCTGCCCGGGCAACGAGTCCGCCATGGCCCTCGTCGGCGCCGCCGGCCGCCTCGGCATCTCGGCGAAGGCCCGCGAGGTCCGCGGCGTGCACCGCGTCCTCGTCCGCGAGGGCGAGGCCATCAGCGCGATGCTGACCGTCATGGGCGCCCACAAGAGCGTGAGCGAGTGGGAGGAGATGCGCCAGCGCCGCGAGGTGCGGGCCACCGCGAACCGCCTCGTCAACTTCGACGACGCCAACCTGCGCCGCAGCGCCCAGGCCGCGGTCGCAGCGTGCGCCCGGGTCGAACGCGCCATGGAGCTCCTCGGGGACGACATCCCCGACCACCTCAAGTACGCCGGCGACCTCCGGCTCGCGCACCGCGACGCGAGCCTGGACGAGCTCGGGCACCACGCCGACCCGCCCATGACGAAGGACGCCGTGGCCGGCCGCATCCGCCGCCTCCTCGCCATGGCCGACAAGAAGGCGTCCGACCTCGGCCTGCCGGGCACCGAGGCGAGCCTGCCGTCCGACCTCGACCTCGACTGAGCTCGCGCACGGCGGGAGCGGACCCGCGTCACCCAGGCGGTCGGCTGGTACTGTCGTAGACGGACTCGAAGCCCGGTCGCCCTGGCCGGATCGAGCGCCACGGGCCTGGTCGCCCGCCCCCTCCACGCGTCCCCGCGACGCCTGATCAACAGGAGTTCCCTTGACCGTCAAGATCGGCATCAACGGCTTCGGTCGCATCGGCCGCAACTACTTCCGTGCGGCGCTCGCCAAGGGCACCGACATCGAGATCGTCGCCGTCAACGACCTGACCGACAACGCCGCCCTCGCGCACCTGCTCAAGTTCGACTCGATCACCGGGCGCCTCGACGCGACCGTCGAGCTCGACGGCGACTCCATCGTCGTCGACGGCAAGCCGATCAAGGTGCTGGCCGAGCGCGACCCCGCCAACCTCCCCTGGGGCGAGCTCGGCGTCGACATCGTCGTCGAGTCGACCGGCTTCTTCACGAAGGCAGAAGACGCCCGCAAGCACATCGACGCCGGCGCGAAGAAGGTCCTGATCTCGGCTCCGGCCACGGGCGACGACGCCACGATCGTCCTCGGCGTCAACGAGGGCATCTACGACCCCGCGAACCACCACATCATCTCGAACGCGTCGTGCACCACGAACAGCCTCGCGCCCCTGATGAAGGTGTTCCTCGACAACTTCGGCGTCGAGCGCGGCCTCATGACGACGGTGCACGCCTACACCGCCGACCAGAACCTGCAGGACGGCCCCCACAAGGACCCGCGTCGTGCCCGCGCCGCCGCCGTCAACATCGTCCCCACCTCGACGGGCGCCGCCAAGGCCATCGGCCTGGTCATCCCCGAGCTGTCGGGCAAGCTCGACGGCTACGCGCTGCGCGTCCCGGTCCCGACCGGCTCGATCACGGACGTCACCCTCGAGACCAGCACGCCCGTCACGGTCGAGCAGATCAACGCCGCCTACAAGGCCGCGTCCGAGGGCGACCTCAAGGGCATCCTGCTCTACTCGGAGGACCCGCTGGTCTCGTCCGACATCACGACCGACCCGCACTCGTCGATCTACGACTCCGGGCTCACGAAGGTCATC
Organism: Frigoribacterium faeni; assembly: GCF_011761235.1. Lineage (GTDB taxonomy): Bacteria > Actinomycetota > Actinomycetes > Actinomycetales > Microbacteriaceae > Frigoribacterium > Frigoribacterium faeni_A. The sequence goes on along the minus strand of NZ_JAAOYW010000001.1, from coordinate 162,415 downwards.
GGCAACATGGTCAAGATCACCTCGTGGTACGACAACGAGTGGGGCTACAGCAACCGTCTCGTCGACCTGACGAAGTACGTCGCCGACCGCCTCTAGGCACCGGCACCACGATCGACCCCGGAGGCGGTCAGGCCCTCGGCCTGGCCGCCTCCTCGTCACTGCAACGACCCTCCCCAGAGAAATGAGTGCCATGACCCTCCGAACCCTCGAGTCCCTCGGCTCGACGTCGGGCAAGCGCGTGATCGTCCGGTGCGACCTCAACGTCCCGCTCAAGGACGGCGTGATCACCGACGACGGCCGCGTCCGCGCCTCCGTCGGCACCCTGCAGTCCCTCGTGGCCGACGGCGCCCGCGTCGTGGTCGTCTCGCACCTCGGGCGACCCGACGGCGAGCCCGTGGCCGAGTACAGCCTCCGCCCCGTCGCCGAGCGCCTCGGCGAGCTGCTCGACGCCGACGTCTCGTTCCTCCCGTCGACGGTCGGCGACGAGGCCGAGGAGGCGGTGGCCGGCCTGGCCGACGGACAGGTGGTCGTCCTCGAGAACCTCCGCTTCAGCCCGGCCGAGACCTCGAAGGACGCGGACGAGCGACGTGCGTTCGCCGAGCAGCTCGCCGCCCACGGTGACCTGTTCGTCTCCGACGGCTTCGGCGTCGTCCACCGGGAGCAGGCCAGCGTCTACGAGCTGCCGCAGCTGCTGCCGAGCGCCGCGGGCTCGCTGATCGAGTCCGAGCTCGCCGTCCTCGAGAAGCTCACCGAGACGCCCGAGCGTCCGTACACCGTGGTGCTCGGCGGCTCGAAGGTGTCCGACAAGCTCGGGGTCATCGAGCACCTGCTGCCGCGCGTCGACTCGCTGCTCGTCGGCGGCGGGATGCTCTTCACGTTCCTCGCCGCGCAGGGCCACGCCGTCGGGGGCAGCCTCCTCGAGAAGGACCAGATCGAGCGGGTGCAGGGGTACCTCGCCGACGCCGCCGACCGGGGGGTCCAGATCGTGCTGCCCACCGACGTCGTCGTCGCCTCGGCCTTCTCCGCGGACGCCGACCACGCCGTCGTCCCCGCCGACGGCATCGAGACGTCCGACCTCGGCGAGGGCGCCATCGGCCTCGACATCGGCCCGGACACCGCGGCGCGCTTCGCCGAGATCGTCGCGGCGTCGAAGACGGTCTTCTGGAACGGGCCCATGGGGGTCTTCGAGTTCGACGCCTTCGCCCACGGCACGAAGACGGTCGCCGACGCGCTGACGCGCGTCGACGGACTGGGCGTCGTCGGGGGAGGGGACTCGGCCGCGGCCGTCCGTGCCCTCGGCTTCGACGACGACCAGTTCGGCCACATCTCCACCGGTGGTGGAGCCAGCCTCGAGTTCCTCGAGGGCAAACGACTCCCCGGACTGGAGGTCCTCGGATGGTGACCACACGCACGCCCCTCATCGCCGGCAACTGGAAGATGAACCTCGACCACCTGCAGGCGATCGCCTTCGTGCAGAAGCTCGCCTGGAGCCTCAAGGACGCGAAGCACGACCACTCGTCCGTCGAGGCGGCGGTCTTCCCGCCCTTCACCGACCTCCGCAGCGTGCAGACGCTGCTCGACGCCGACGGCCTCTCGCTCGTGCTCGGCGCCCAGGACCTGTCGGCGCACGACTCCGGCGCGTACACCGGCGAGGTCTCCGGAGCGTCGCTCGCGAAGCTCGACGTCCGCTACGTCCTCGTCGGCCACTCCGAGCGCCGCACCCTGCACGCCGAGGACGACTCCGTCGTCGCGAGCAAGGTGGCGGCGGCCCACCGCCACGGCCTCGTCCCCGTGATCTGCGTCGGCGAGACGGCCGACGACCTGGAGACGCACGGTCCGAGCGCCGTCCCCGTCGCCCAGCTCCGCGCCTCCCTCGCCGACGTCCCGGCCACGGCCGAGATCGTCGTCGCGTACGAGCCCGTCTGGGCCATCGGCTCCGGCAAGGCCGCGACGGCCGACCAGGCCGAGCAGGTCTGTGCCGCTCTCCGCGAGGCGCTCGTCGAGATCGTCGGGGCCGACCGGGCGGCCGCGACCCGCATCCTCTACGGCGGTTCGGTCAAGTCGTCCAACATCGCGTCGTTCATGCGCGAGCCGAACGTCGACGGCGCGCTCGTCGGCGGCGCGAGCCTCGACGTCGACGAGTTCGCCAGCATCGTGCGCTTCGAGTCCCACGTCGGCGTCTGACGCCGCCTGTCCGACGGGTCCCTCCCTCCACCGCGGGTGAGGGACCCGTCGGCGCGTCCGGCAGTTATACTCGTCAACGGTCTCACCGCATCGAAAGGTCCCCCTTGGAAATTCTGCAGGTCATCCTGCAGGTGCTGCTCGGCATCACGAGCCTCCTGCTGACCCTCCTCATACTCCTGCACCGCGGTCGCGGCGGCGGTCTGTCCGACATGTTCGGCGGCGGTGTGACCAGCAACCTGGGCGCGTCCGGGGTCGCCGAGCGCAACCTGAACCGCATCACCGTGTTCCTCGGGCTGGTCTGGATCACGTGCATCGTGGTCCTCGGCCTCATCACCAAGTTCTCGGCGGTCAGCTGATGGCCTCGGGAGGCAGCGCCATCCGCGGTTCCCGCGTCGGTGCCGGCCCGATGGGCGAGCAGGACCGCGGGTACCACGCCGAGCGCGTGACCATCTCGTACTGGGACGCCCTCGGCAACGAGGTCGTCCGCCACTTCGCGGCCAACGTGCCCGACGAAGAGATCCCCGAGACCGTCGACTCGCCGTCCAGCGGCCTGCCCGCCGGTCGCGACAAGGCCAACCCGCCGACCGTCGCCAAGCTCGAGCCCTACAAGACGCACCTCGCCTACGTGAAGGAGCGTCGCTCCGAAGAGGAGGCGGCACAGCTCCTCGAAGAGGCGTTGCAGCAGCTGCGCGTCCGGCGCGGCAAGGCGTAGCACCCCCGCGTCACGGCTGAGCCGGCCTCGACCGGCCCCCGCACCAGAGAAGCCCCGCAGCACTGCTGCGGGGCTTCTCTCGTCCGTGCGTCAGGAGTCGACGCCCACGGGCTCAGTAGGTCGAGGCGATCAGGTTCTCGGGCACCTCGGCGGCGGCGTCGCGATCGACGAAGAAGACGGTCCGCTTGCGGCCCTTGACCCCGGCCACGGGCACCTGGTCGGCGCCGGCGCCGGCGAGGGCGAGCCCGAGGGAGGAGGCCTTCTCCGCACCCGCGAGGATCATCCAGACCCGCTGCGAGTTGTTGATGACGGGCAGGCTCAGGGTGAGGCGCACGGGCGGCGGCTTGGGGGAGTCGTCCACCGTCAGGACGGTGGGGCCGCTCATGCGGACCTGCGGGGCGTCGGGGAAGAGCGAGGCCACGTGGCCGTCGGGACCGACGCCGAGCAGGGTGATGTCGAAGCGGGGAGCCTCGTCGTCGCCCTGGGCGTGCTCGAGGAGCTCGGCACGGTAGGAGACGGCGGCCGCCTCGACGTCGTCGAACTCGCCCACGGCGCCGAACCGGTGCACGTTCTGCGGGTCGACCCCGATGTGCGACAGCAGGTCGAGCCCGGCCTGACGGTCGTTGCGATCGGCGTGACCGGCCTCGACCCACCGCTCGTCGGCCCACCAGAACGAGACCTTCGACCAGTCGACGCTGTCGCGGGCCGGCGAGGCGTTGATCGCCGCCAGCACGACGGTGCTCACGGAGCCCCCGCTGACGACGACGGACGCGTAGTTCTGCTCTTCGAGCACGTCGATGATCTTGGTGATGAAGCGCGCGGCGACCGAGGCGCCCAGCGATTCCTTGTCGGGGTGCACCAGCACCCGGCGTTCGTTGCTCACTGTCTCAGTCTGCCTTAGTTGCTCTCGACGGGTTCGGCCAGCTGGCGAACCCCGTGCTTCACGACGTCACCGAAGAGGTCGTCGGGGTCGAGTCTACGGAGTTCCTCGGCGAGGCAGTCCCGGAGCGACCGGCGTGGCAGCGACAGGTCGTGCGTCGGCTGGTCGGGCTGGGTCAGCGTCGCCACGTCGACGACGGCACGCTCGAGCACGATGGGACCCGAGGGGCGCACGAGACGGACGCCGTGGATGCCGCTCGACCCCGTGCCGCCCGTCGTCAGCTCGTAGACGACGGGCACCTGCAGCTGCAGCCTGAGCCAGGCGGCCAGGAGCAGGGTCGACGGCGAGTCGGGCGCCCCGTCGACGCGGACCTCGGTGACGGGCTCGTACGGCGGCTGGTCGAGCACCGCGGCGAGCTGGGTGCGCCAGAGGGTCAGACGCGTCCAGGCGAAGTCGGTGTCGCCGGGCTGGTAGGTGTCGGCGAGGTCGACGATGGTCTGGCGGGGATCGGACTGGCTCGCAGCGTCGGTGATGCGCCGCTGGGCGATGCGACCCAGGGCCGACTCGGCCACGACCTCCGGCGCCGTCCCCGGCCACCAGACGACGACGGGGGCGTCGGGCAGCAGCAGCCCCGTGACCAGGCCCTCCTCGTCGCTCGCGGTGTCGCCGTAGGCACGGAGGAGGATGACCTCGCTCGCGCCGGCGTCGCCGCCGACGCGGATCTGGGCGTCGAGCCGCGCCTCCTCGGCCTGGTCGTCGTCGGCGGTCGAGACGACGATGACTCGCATGGGGTGCTCGCGCGAGGCGTCGTTGGCCGCCTCGATGGCCTCCTCCTCCTCGCCGTGCCGGGTCGAGATGACGAGGGTGAGGACGCGACCGAGGGCGACCGCGCCGCCCTCCTCGCGGATGGTGACGAGCGCCTTCTGGACTCGGCTGATGGTGCTGGCGGGCAGATCGACGATCACGGGCGTCTCCAGGTGCGGCCGTCTCGGGCCATGAGTTCATCGGCGGACTGGGGGCCCCAGGTCCCGGGGCGGTACTGCTCGGGCTGGCCCTGCGTGGCCCAGAACTCCTCGATCGGGTCGAGGATCTTCCAGGACAGCTCGACCTCCTCGTGACGCGGGAAGAGGGGCGGGTCGCCGAGCAGGACGTCGAGGATGAGACGCTCGTAGGCCTCGGGGCTGGCCTCGGTGAACGCGTGCCCGTAGCCGAAGTCCATCGTGACGTCGCGGACCTGGGTGCCGATGCCGGGCACCTTCGAGCCGAAGCGCAGGGTGACGCCCTCGTCGGGCTGCACACGGATCACCAAGGCGTTCTGGCCCAGGGAGCTCTGGGTGCCGAAGATGTTCTCCGGCACCTGCTTGAAGACGACGGCGATCTCGGTCACCCGACGCCCGAGGCGCTTGCCGGCGCGCAGGTAGAACGGCACGCCCGCCCAGCGTCGCGTCGCGATCTCGAGCTTGACCGCGGCGAACGTCTCGGTGACGCTCTGCGGGTTCATGCCCTCCTCGTCGAGGAACCCGAGGACCTTCTCCCCGCCCTGCCAGCCGCCGGAGTACTGGCCACGGGCCGTGCCGGCGGCGATGTCCTCGGGGATGCGGACGGCCGAGAGCACCTTCTCCTTCTCGGCCCGCAGGTGCGAGGCGGCGAACGTGACGGGCTCCTCCATGGCGGTCAGCGCCAGCAGCTGGAGGAGGTGGTTCTGGATGACGTCCCGAGCGGCTCCGATGCCGTCGTAGTAGCCGGCGCGACCGCCGACGCCGATGTCCTCGGCCATCGTGATCTGCACGTGGTCCACGTAGTTGCTGTTCCAGAGCGGCTCGTACATCTGGTTGGCGAAGCGCAGCGTCAGGAGGTTCTGGACCGTCTCCTTGCCGAGGTAGTGGTCGATGCGGAACACCGAGTCGGGCTCGAACACGCTCTCGACGACGGCGTTGAGCTCGCGGGCCGTGCGCAGGTCGCTCCCGAAGGGCTTCTCGATGACGACGCGTCGCCACGCGCCGTCCTTCTCCTCGGCGAGCCCGCTCGAGCGGAGCTGCTCGGTCACCATCGGGAACGCCTTCGGCGGGATGGACAGGTAGAAGGCGTGGTTGCCCATCGTGCCCCGCTCCCGGTCCAGCTCCTCGATCGTGTCCTTGAGGCGGGTGAAGGCCTCGGCATCGTCGAAGGTGCCCTGCACGAAGCGGAACCCCTCCTTGAGCTGACGCCAGACGTCCTCGTCGAAGGGGGTGCGGGCGTGCTGCTTGACGGCCTCGTAGACGACCTGCTCGAAGTCCTGGCCCTCGAACTCGCGCCGGGCGAAGCCGACGAGCGCGAAGCCGGGAGGGAGCAGACCGCGGTGAGCGAGGTCGTACACGGCGGGCATGAGCTTCTTGCGCGACAGGTCGCCGGTCACGCCGAAGATGATGAGGCCGCTCGGTCCGGCGATGCGGTTGAGGCGTCGGTCGGAGGGGAGGCGCAGCGGGTTGTGCTCCGGAGTGATCTCGACGGGAGGCATCGTGGTTGTTCCTTCGGGTCGTTCTCGGTGCGGTCGGGATTCCCCGACCACGGCGAAGGGGGCCGGCGTCCTCTCGGACGCCGACCCCCTCCGGCTCAGCGGACCGCGGCGAGCAGCGCGGGCAGGACGCCCGCGACGTCGGCCACGGTCAGCGTCAGGACCGGACGGCCGTGGTCCGCCAGCACGGCGGCGTCTCCGGCGGCCTGCGCCTGGACGAGCTGGCCGAACGTGAACGGGCTCTCCGGGATCTCCAGGTCGGTGGACGCCGTCTGGGTGATCTGCAGGAACACGCCGTTGGCGGGACCGCCCTTGTGGTACTGACCCGTGGAGTGCAGGAACCGCGGTCCCCACCCGAAGGTGACGGGCCGCTGCGTGCGCGCCGCGAGGACGTCGCGGATCTCCTCGAGCTGGGGGAACGCGACCCGGTCGGCGTAGGCCTGGACCGACAGGTAGCCGTCGTCGGTCAGGGCCGACAGCAGGGCCGAGACGGCCGACTCGAGCGAGTCGCCGAGCTCGACGCCGCCGACCTGGCGGACCTCGACGCCCTCGGCGGTGAACGCCGGGGGAGTCGGGGCCGGACGGTCGTCGAGCAGCGCACGCGTGGCGACCTTGGCCGACTCGACGTCGGGCTGGTCGAACGGGTTGATGTCGAGCAGACGGCCCGCCACGGCGACCGCGTACTCCCACACCATGATCTGGCCGCCGAGCGACCCGGAGATCTCGACCTCGCCGGGAGCGACCTCACGGGTCTCGGCGGCGTTGGCGACCAGGCGGACGACCTGCACGTCGTGCAGTCCGAGGCTGATCTCCGGCGCGTCCGTGCCGAGCACGACGGGGAGGAGACCCCGGCCCTGCTTGCCGGTCGACTCGGCGATCAGCTGCTCGGCCCAGTCGGGGAACCCGATGATGTGCGTGCCGTCGGCCACGATGGCGATCTTGTCGCGCAGGGGCGAGGTGCCCGCGAGGACGGCGCCGAGCACGAGCCCGGGGTTGTCCGCGCTGTCCTGCGAGAGCTCGACCGTGACCGCGTCGGCCTCGGCGAGCAGCTCGCGCACGTCGGCGCCGGCGAGGCCGGACGGCACGAGGCCGAAGGCCGACAGGGCCGAGTAGCGGCCGCCGATGTTGGGGTCGGCGTTGAAGACGCGGTAGCCGGCCTCACGCGCCTGGCCGTCCAGGGGCGAGCCCGGGTCGGTGACGACGACGATGCGCTCGACGGGGTCGATGCCCGCGTCGCGGAAGGCCTTCTCGAAGGTCTTCCGCTGGCTGGCGGTCTCGACGGTCGAGCCCGACTTCGACGACACCACGAGCACGGTGCGCTCGAGGCGGTCGTGCAGGGCGGTGAGCACCTGGCCCGGCTCCGTCGCGTCGAGCACGGTCAGCTCGACGCCGTAGGTGCGGGTGATGACCTCGGGGGCGAGCGACGAGCCGCCCATGCCGGCGAGGACGACGTGGTCGACGCCCTTGGCGGCGAGCTCCTCGCGGAGCGCGTCGATCTCGTCGAGGAGGGGGGTCGAGACGACGACCGCCTCGGTCCAGCCGAGCCGCTTGGCCGACTCCTCCTCGGCGTCCGGGCCCCACAGCGTGGGGTTCTGCGCCGTGATGCCGGAGGCGACGAGGTCGCTGACCAGCTGGGGCACGACGGTCTCGACGGCCGTGGCCGCGTCGCCGCTCGCGGCGATCGTGATGGTCACTTGGCGTCCTCGGCGGTGGGCTTGGACGACTCGAGGGCCGCGGTGACGGTGTCGAGCAGCTCGTTCCAGGACACGATGAACTTCTCGACGCCCTCCTTCTCGAGCAGCTCGGTGACCTCGTCGTACGAGACGCCCTGGGCCGCGACCGCGTCCATGACCTCGTTGGCCGAGGCGTAGGAGGAGCTGATCGTGTCGCCACGGACCTCGCCGTGGTCGAAGGTCGCCTCGAGGGTCTTCTCGGGCATGGTGTTGACGACGTCGGCCGCGACGAGCTCGACCACGTAGGTGGTGTCGAGCACGGCCGGGTCCTTGACGCCGGTCGAGGCCCAGAGCGGACGCTGAACGTTCGCACCGGCGGCCAGGAGGCCCTTGGCGCGCTCGGTGTCGAAGGCCTGCGTGTAGACCTCGTAGGCGAGCTGGGCGTTCGCGACGCCCGCCTTGCCCTTGAGCGCCTTGGCCTCGTCGGTGCCGACGGCCTCGAGGCGCTTGTCGATCTCGCTGTCGACGCGCGACACGAAGAACGAGGCCACCGAGTGGATCTCGCTGATGTCGATGCCCGCGGCCTTGGCCTGCTCGAGACCGGTGAGGTACGCGTTGATGACCGCGCGGTAGCGCTCGAGGCTGAAGATGAGGGTGACGTTGACGCTGATGCCCTTGGCGATCACCGCGGTGATGGCCTCGAGGCCCTCGACGGTCGCGGGGATCTTGATGAGCGCGTTGGGGCGGCCGACCTTGGCGGCGAGCTTGACCGCCTGGTCGATGGTGCCCTTCGCGTCGTGGGCGAGACCCGGCTCGACCTCGATCGACACGCGGCCGTCGAAGCCCTTCGAGTCGTCGTAGATGCCGCGGAAGATGTCGCAGGCGCGGGTGACGTCGTCGGTCGTGATCTCGAAGACCGCGTCGGTGACGCTGACGCCGGTCTTGGCGAGCAGGGCGACCTGGTCGTCGTAGGCCTCGCCCTTGGCGAGGGCCGAGGCGAAGATCGTCGGGTTCGTGGTGACGCCCACGACGTTGCGCTCGGCGATCAGCTTCTCGAGGCCGCCGGCGTTGATTCGCTCACGCGAGAGGTCGTCGAGCCAGATGCTGACGCCCGCGGCGGAGAGCTGTGCGGTGTTGGTGTCGGTCATGTCGTTCTTCTCTTTCTTGCCGGCGCTCAGAGAGCGGCCAGCGAGTCCTTGGCGGCGGCCACGGCGGCTTCGGTCGTGATGCCGAACTCGCGGTAGAGGGTCTTGTAGTCGGCGGAGGCGCCGAAGTGCTCGATGGAGATGCTGCGTCCGGCGTCGCCGACGATGCCGCGCCACGGCAGCGCGACTCCGGCCTCGATCGAGACGCGGGCCTTGACGGCGGCCGGGAGGACCGCCTCCTTGTACTCGGCGCTCTGCTCGTCGAACCACTCGAGGCTCGGGGCCGAGACGACGCGGGCGTTCACGCCCTCGCCGCGCAGGACCTCGCGGGCCTCGACGGCGATCTGGACCTCGGAGCCGGTGGCCACGAGGATCACGTCGGGCGTGCCCCCGGGAGCCTCGGCCAGGACGTAGGCGCCCTTGGCGACGTTCTTCGCCGAGGCGAAGACGTCCCCCTCGGCGTCGCCGTCACCACGCTCGAAGACGGGCAGGTTCTGGCGGCTGAGGGCCAGGCCCGCGGGGCCGCTGTGGCGGTCGAGGATGGTCTTCCAGGCCCAGGCGGTCTCGTTGGCGTCGGCGGGACGGACCACGTCGAAGTCGGGGATCGCACGCAGGGCGGCCAGCTGCTCGATCGGCTGGTGCGTCGGGCCGTCCTCGCCGAGGGCCACGGAGTCGTGGGTCCAGACGTAGGTGACCGGCGACTTCATCAGCGCAGCGAGGCGCACCGCGGGGCGCATGTAGTCGCTGAAGATGAGGAACGTGCCGCCGAACACGCGCGTGTTGCCGTGCAGGGCGATGCCGTTCATGATCGAGCCCATGGCGTGCTCGCGGATGCCGAAGTGCAGCACCCGGCCGTAGGGGTTGCCCTGCCACTCGTGCGTCGACCACTCGGTCGGCACGAACGAGCCGCCGCCGGCGATGGTCGTGAGGTTCGACTCGGCCAGGTCGGCCGATCCGCCCCAGAACTCGGGGACGACGCCCGCGATGGCGTTGATGACCTTGCCCGAGGCGGCCCGGGTCGAGACCTCCTTGTCGGTCGGGAAGACCGGCAGCGCCTCGTCGAGGCCCTCGGGGAGCTCGCCGGTGAGGACGCGGTCGAGGAGCGTCTTCTTCTCGGGGTTGGCCGCGGCCCACTCGTCGAAGGAGGTGCGCCACTCGGCGTGCTGCACCTGGCCGCGCTCGACGGCCTTGCGGGTGTGCTCGAGGACCTCGGGGTCGACGTCGAAGGTCTTCTCGGGGTCGAAGCCGAGGACCTCCTTCAGGCCCGCGAGCTCCTCGGCGCCGAGCGCCGAGCCGTGGATCTTGCCGGAGTTCTGCTTCTTCGGCGAGGGCCAGCCGATGATGGTCTTGAGGATGATGAGCGAGGGCTTGCTCGTCTCGGCCTTGGCCGCCTCGACGGCGTCGTTCAGCGCGGCGACGTCCTCGACGTACTCGCCGGTCTTCTTCCAGTCGACGACCTGGACCTGCCAGTCGTAGGCCTCGTAGCGCTTCTGGACGTCCTCGGTGAAGGCGATGTTGGTGTCGTCCTCGATGGAGATCTGGTTGGAGTCGTAGATCACGACGAGGTTGCCGAGCTGCTGGTGGCCGGCCAGCGAGGAGGCCTCGCTGGTGACGCCCTCCTGCAGGTCGCCGTCGCCGGCGATGACGTAGACGAAGTGGTCGAACGGCGAGGTGCCCACGGCGGCCTCGGGGTCGAAGAGGCCGCGCTCGAAGCGGGCGGCGTAGGCCATGCCCACGGCGGAGGCGAGGCCCTGGCCGAGGGGGCCGGTGGTGATCTCGACGCCGTCGGTGTGGCCGTACTCGGGGTGGCCGGGCGTCTTGGAGCCCCAGGTGCGGAGCGCCTTGAGGTCGTCGAGCTCGAGGCCGTAGCCGCCGAGGTAGAACTGGACGTACTGCGTCAGCGAGCTGTGGCCCACGGACAGCACGAAGCGGTCGCGACCGATCCACTCGGCGTCGCTCGGGTCACGGCGCATGACCTTCTGGAAGAGGAGGTACGCGGCGGGAGCGAGGCTCATCGCCGTCCCCGGGTGGCCGTTCCCGACCTTCTCGACCGCGTCGGCCGCGAGGACGCGGACCGTGTCGACGGCCTTGTTGTCAATGGATTCCCACTGCAGATCTGCCACTGGAAGATGACCCTTCTTGTTGCGAACTGCGCGGGGTCGATTCGCTCCCGCGCTGACGTGCGCCTGCCGAGACGTCGTCGGCTGCGGCCGCTCGGGCACGAGGTGGAGGCCACAGGACAGGGAGCGGATGGTTCGATGTCGAGGATTCCGTCGCCGTGCGGGCGTGCGACTGGCAAGCACCTGCAAGTATAGGGACGAAAGGGGTCGCCCCGCCCGCAGGAGGCGCCCCGTTCCGCCGTCAGCGTCGCCGGTCTTCGCCTAGACTCTCCGGGCCGAACCGTACATCTCGTCAGAGGGACCCATGACCGCAGCCATCGACACCCGCCCCACCGCCGGACCCCGGGGCATCCGTCGCAAGGCTCGCGCCTACGTCGCGTTGACGAAGCCCCGCGTGATGGAGCTGCTGCTCGTCACCACCGCCCCGACCATGTTCCTGGCCCAGGGCGGCGTGCCGAACCTGTGGCTCGTGGCCGCCACCCTGATCGGCGGCGCCCTCAGCGCCGGCTCGGCGTCGGCGTTCAACTGCTACATCGACCGCGACATCGACCGCATCATGAAGCGCACCCAGGGGCGCCCCCTCGTCACCGGCGAGGTGACCGACCGCGAGGCGCTCGCCTTCTCGTGGATCGTGGGCCTGGCGTCGATCGTCTGGCTGGCCCTCACGGTCAACCTGCTCTCGGCCGCCCTGTCCCTCGGCGCGATCCTCTTCTACGTGCTCGTCTACACGCTGTGGCTCAAGCGCCGCACGCCTCAGAACATCGTCTGGGGCGGCATCGCCGGCTGCATGCCCGTGCTCATCGGCTGGGCCGCCGTGACGAACGACCTGAGCTGGCCGCCGGTCATCCTGTTCATGGTCATCTTCCTCTGGACCCCGCCGCACTACTGGCCCCTCTCGATGAAGTACCGCGCCGACTACGCCGCGGCCTCCGTCCCGATGCTGGCCGTCGTCCGGGGCCGTTCGCTGGTCGGCCTCCAGGTGGTCCTCTACGCCTGGGCCACGGTCGCCTGCTCGCTCCTGCTCGTGCCCGTCGCCCACATGGGCGTGCTGTACACCGTCGTCGCCCTGGCGAGCGGCACGTGGTTCGTGTGGGAGTCCCACCGGCTCTACAGCCGCGCCATCCAGCAGGTCGCCGAGGTGCGCCCCATGCGCGTCTTCCACAGCTCGATCACCTACCTGACGCTGCTCTTCCTCGCCGTCGGCATCGACCCCCTCCTCCCCTTCTAGGGCGGTCACCCAGGGCGGCTGGGGCCCTGTCGGGCCGGGCCCCGCCGAGGTCCGTGCGGATCGGCGTGCCCGAGGACCTCGTGGCCCTGGCCGACCGAGAGCCCGAGGAGGCGCGGGTCGGGTCGACCTGGACGCCCCTGCCCCCGAGGCGTCCGGCTCGTGCGACCGGCAGCCGCTCCTCCGCGACGGGCTGTCGACGGCCGGCTGACCGACCTCGACGCACGTCACGGGTCCGTCGCCCTCGGGGACGACGACCTCGACCTCGACCTCGACCTCGACGACGGTCCGGCGCGCACCGACCCGCGGCCGGCACGACGCCTCAGGCGCGGACGGCCTCGGGGGAGCCGAGCGGCAGCTGGGCCTCCGAGGGGCTCTGGTCCTCGCGCAGGGACAGCACCACGGCCGTCGTGGCGGCGACCAGGAGCGCGGCGAGCACCATGTGGCTGCCCACGAGGAGCGGCGGGAGACCGGTGCGCGCCTGCGTGATGCCGACCGCGATCTGGACCAGCTCGACGGCGAGGAGCGCCAGGGGGAACCGCCGGGGGAGCCCCGTGCGGAGCGTCCAGGCGACCAGCGCCACGGTGAGGGCGAGCGTGGCGTAGGCCGGCCAGCTGTGCACGTGGTCCATCACCGCCGGGTCGAGGCCGTTGCGGGGCGTGGCGGCGTCGCCGGCGTGCGGGCCCGAGCCGGTCGTCAGCACCCCGACGACGACCGTCACCAGCACGACGCCCGAGAGGACGTGGACGAGGCGCGCGTAGCCACGGGGAGTGGCCGCGTGGCCGCCCCGAGGCCCGCGGAGCACCCGCCAGACGAAGGTCGTCGCGAGGGCGACGAGCGCGATGGACACGAGGAAGTGCGCGCCCACGATGTACGGGTTGAGGCCCGTGAGGACCGTGATGCCCCCGAGCACGGCCTGGAGGGGGATGCTCATGCCCTGCGCGAAGGTGAGCCAGAACAGCTCGCGGCGGACCGCGCGCATGCGGAGGACGAAGAGGAACGCGAGGATGACGACCGCGGTGAGCACGAACGTGAGGAGGCGGTTGCCGAACTCGATGACGCCGTGCACGCCCATCTCGGGAGTGCTCACGAAGGAGTCGGCGGTGCAGCGCGGCCACGTCGGGCAGCCCAGCCCGGACCCGGTGAGCCGCACCGCGCCTCCCGTGCCGATCAGCAGGACCTGGCAGACGAGCGACGCCCAGGCGACGAAGCGGACGCGACGGTCGGTCGTGGTCGGCAGCCACCGCCAGAGGCGCGTGGCGGGGCCGGGCCGGGTCACCTGTGCGTTGCTCACGAGTTGCTGCCTTTCGTCACATCCGCCGCTCGGCCCTGTAGAATCGAGGAGTTCAGGGACACACCCGACTCAGGCGTCGACGACGACGCCCGAGGGCCGTGAGATCCGCAGAAGCGGTGCGCGGACCTCGCATCATCCTAAGCAACGCCGGCTCCGCCTCCGCTCCACGCAGGCAGGTCGTCGAGGCTCGTCGGGGCGTCCGTCTCGCAGCGCGAGCGGCTGGGCCACCATCCGACCGGGGAATGGTCACGACCCGACCCGTGTTCGGCCCAGCAGAGAAAGAGGTAGTCATGTCAGACGTGTTGATCGACCGACCAGAGCTCGAGAGCCTGGGGCAGTACGAGTTCGGCTGGTCCGACTCGGACGCTGCGGGCGCATCCGCCCGCCGCGGCATCTCTCCCGAGGTCGTGAGCGACATCTCGGCGCTGAAGAGCGAGCCCGAGTGGATGCTCAAGAACCGCCTCAAGGGCCTCGCGCTCTTCGAGCGCAAGCCGATGCCGACCTGGGGCGCCGACCTCTCCGGCATCGACTTCGACAACATCAAGTACTTCGTCCGCTCCACCGAGAAGCAGGCGACGACGTGGGACGAGCTCCCCGACGACATCAAGAACACGTACGAGAAGCTGGGCATCCCCGAGGCCGAGCGCAACCGCCTCGTCGCCGGCGTCGCCGCGCAGTACGAGTCCGAGGTCGTCTACCACCAGATCCGCGAGGACCTGGAGGAGCAGGGCGTCATCTTCATGGACACGGACACGGCCCTGCGCGAGCACCCCGAGTTCTTCCAGGAGCACTTCGGCACCGTCATCCCCGCCGGCGACAACAAGTTCGCCGCGCTGAACACGGCGGTGTGGTCGGGCGGGTCGTTCGTGTACGTGCCCAAGGGCGTCCACGTCGAGATCCCCCTCCAGGCGTACTTCCGCATCAACACCGAGAACATGGGCCAGTTCGAGCGGACGCTGATCATCGCGGACGAGGGCAGCTACGTCCACTACATCGAGGGCTGCACGGCGCCGATCTACAAGAGCGACTCGCTGCACTCGGCCGTCGTCGAGATCATCGTCAAGAAGAACGCCCGCGTGCGGTACACGACCATCCAGAACTGGTCGAACAACGTCTACAACCTCGTCACCAAGCGGGCCATCGCCCACGAGGGCGCAACGATGGAGTGGATCGACGGCAACATCGGCTCCAAGGTGACGATGAAGTACCCGTCCATCTACCTCGTCGGCGAGCACGCCAAGGGCGAGACGCTGTCCGTCGCCTTCGCCGGTCCCGGCCAGCACCAGGACGCCGGCGCGAAGATGATCCACATGGCGCCGTACACGACGTCGTCGATCGTCTCGAAGTCGATCGCCCGAGGCGGCGGCCGTGCCGGCTACCGCGGCGAGGTCCGAGTCGACGACGCCGCGCACCACTCGGCCAACACGGTGCGCTGTGACGCGCTGCTGGTCGACACCGTCTCGCGGTCGGACACCTACCCTGCGATCGACATCCGCGTCGACGACGTGCAGCTCGGCCACGAGGCCACGGTCTCGCGCGTCAGTGAGGAACAGCTCTTCTACCTGATGTCGCGAGGCATGGCCGAGGACGAGGCCATGGCCATGATCGTGCGCGGGTTCATCGAGCCCATCGCCCGCGAGCTGCCCATGGAGTACGCGCTCGAGCTCAACAAGCTCATCGAGATGAGCATGGAAGGATCCGTCGGCTAGATGTCCGCCGCAGCACCCACCACCACAGATCCCGCGCCCCAGGGCGTCCAGCACGGCGCGGCGGCGCACAGCGACGGCGGATGGGGCCTCGTGCCCGTCCAGACCCGCTCTGCCCGCTTCCGCTCCACCGACCCCGCGGCCTTCGCCGACGTGACCGGCCGGGAGGTCGACTGGAAGCTCAGTCCGGTCGACCGCCTCCGTCCCCTCATCGACGGCGTCCTCGACGGTTCCCCGTACGCCTACCTGGCCCGGGAGACCGGCGGGGCGGCCGTCGACTGGGTCGGTCGGGACGACGCGCGCGTCGGCACGGCCGGCTCGCCCGAGGACAAGGCCTCCTCGAACGCGTGGGCCGCCACCGAGAAGGTCCTGGCGGTCACCCTCACCGGCGACGAGCCGTCGACCGTCACCATCGGTCGCTCCGGTCTCGACCGCGAACCCCGGGCCGGTCACACGCTGATCCACGCGACGGCGAACACCCGCTCGCTCGTGGTGCTCCGCAACACCGGATCCGCCCAGCTCGTCGAGAACGTCGAGATCGTCGTCGACGACGGCGCACAGCTCACCGTCGTGACCCTGCAGGAGTGGGACGACGACGCGATCCACCTCGCGAGCCACTTCGCCACGATCGGCCGTGACGCGCAGCTCAAGCACTTCGTCGTGTCGCTCGGCGGCTCGGTCGTCCGCGTCAACCCGTCCGCCCACCTCGCGGGGCAGGGCTCGGACGCCGAGCTCTACGGCGTCTACTTCGCCGACGCGGGCCAGCACCTCGAGCAGCAGGTCTACGTGCACCACGACGCGCCGAACAGCCGCAGCCGCGTCAACTACAAGGGAGCCCTGCAGGGCGAGGGGGCCCGCACCGTCTGGATCGGCGACGTGCTCATCGCACGCTCGGCGCCCGGCACCGACAGCTACGAGCAGAACCGCAACCTCGTGCTCAGCGAGGGCACCCGCGCCGACTCCATCCCGAACCTCGAGATCGAGACGGGCGACATCGCCGGTGCCGGCCACGCCAGCGCCACGGGCCGGTTCGACGACGAGCACCTCTTCTACCTGCAGTCGCGCGGCATCTCGGAGCACGAGGCGCGGCGTCTGGTCGTCCTCGGGTTCCTCAGCGAGGTCGTGCAGAAGATCGGCGAGCCCGAGCTCCAGGAGCGCCTCATCGACGCCCTCGAGGTCGAGCTGACCGCGGGCGAGGGCCTCCCCACCGCCGGGTCGGTCGCCTGATGGCCGGCGTCAGGGTCTGCGGCGTCGACGACGTCGCGCCCGCCCAGGCCAAGAGGGTCGTCGTCGACGGCATCGCCGTCGCCGTCGTCAAGGACAGCGCGGGCGACATCCACGCCATCGGCGACACGTGCACGCACGGCGACATCTCGCTCTCCGAGGGCTTCGTCGAGGACGACTCGCTCGAGTGCTGGGCGCACGGCTCGAAGTTCGAGCTGACGACCGGCACGCCGAAGACCCTCCCCGCCTACGAACCTGTCCCGGTCTTCCGTGTCACCGTCGTCGACGGTGACGTGTACGTCGACACCGCCGCGTCGTCCGCCGACGTCGCACAGTAAGGAAAGAACGCATGTCCACTCTCGAGATCCGCGACCTCAAGGTCAGCATCGACACCGACCAGGGCACCAAGCCCATCCTCAAGGGCGTCGACCTGACCATCAAGGAGGGCGAGATCCACGCCGTCATGGGCCCGAACGGCTCCGGCAAGTCCACCCTCGCGTACACGATCGCCGGGCACCCCCGCTACAACGTCGACGGAGGCAGCATCCTGCTCGACGGGCGCGAGGTGCTCGACATGTCGGTCGACGAGCGCGCGAAGGCCGGGCTGTTCCTGGCCATGCAGTACCCCGTCGAGATCCCCGGCGTCACCGTGGCGAACTTCCTGCGCACGGCGAAGACGGCCCTCGACGGCGAGGCCCCCGCGATCCGCACCTGGATCAAGGACCTCCGCACCCACATGAGCGACCTCAAGATGGACGCCTCTTTCGCGGAGCGGAACGTCAACGAGGGCTTCTCGGGCGGCGAGAAGAAGCGCCACGAGATCATGCAGCTCGAGCTGCTGAAGCCCAAGTTCGCCGTCCTCGACGAGACGGACTCCGGCCTCGACGTCGACGCTCTGAAGATCGTGTCGGAGGGCGTCAACCGCGCCAAGGCCAACACGGGCCTCGGTCTGCTGATGATCACCCACTACACGCGCATCCTCCGGTACATCAAGCCCGACTTCGTCCACGTCTTCGTCGACGGCCACGTCGCCGAGCAGGGCGGCCCCGAGCTCGCGGACCGTCTCGAGGACGAGGGCTACGACCGCTACGTCAGCGCGGCGGCCGCCGCGGCCGGCGAGACGACCCCGGCGGTCGGCTGACCATGGCCGTCGCTCTCGCCCCCGAGAAGTTCGACGCGACCATCGAGGCCCTGAAGGAGGTCGTCGACCCCGAGCTCGGGGTGAACATCGTCGACCTCGGCCTCATCTACGACCTCGCCATGGACGAGGAGCACGAGAACGCCCTCATCATCAGCATGACGCTGACGTCGGCGGGCTGCCCGCTCACCGACGTGATCGAGGCCGACACGGCGAACGCGCTCGACGGCGTCGTCGACGCGTTCCGCATCAACTGGGTCTGGATGCCCCCGTGGGGCCCGGACCGCATCACCGACGACGGTCGGGACATGATGCGGGCCATCGGCTTCTCCATCTAGGACGCCGCACGCACGACGAGAGCCCCGGTCGGGATCGACCGGGGCTCTCGTCGTGCGCGGGGAGGCGGCGTCAGCGGCCGAGACGCCCCAGGGCGCGCCAGGCCAGCGGCAGCGCCGACGCGGCGATGAGCCACTTGGCGACGCCGCCCACGATGAACGGGTAGACGCCCAGGGCCAGGACGTTGCCGAGGGACGCGTCGACGCCGAGCTGAGCGAGGACGACGGCCATGTAGGGGAGACCTGTCGCGAACGGGATGAGGCTCGCCAGGAAGAACGCCACCGCCGACAGCCACCACTTCTTGTCCCAGTCGCGCTGCGAGAGCCAGCCGATGACCAGGGCGGCGGGGACGAATCCGAGGACGAACCCGAAGCTCGGGCGCAGGACGCTGAGCGGGCCGCCGGTGAACTCGGCGAAGATCGGGAGCCCGGCGACGCCGAGGACGAGGTACGTCAGCATGGACAGGGCGCCCCGACGGGCGCCGAGCGTCGCGCCCACGAGCATCACCGCGAGGGTCTGACCCGTGATGGGCACGGGCCACATCGGCACCTGCACCTGCGCCAGGGCCGCGGTGAAGCCGACCCCGCCGAGCACCAGGGCCACGTCGGTCGCCCAGCTGCGGGCCACGAGCCGGTCGGCGAGGACCGGCCGCGAGATCGTTGCGGCGGTGTCAGTCATGCGAGTCTCCTAGAATGGGTAGGTTGATCGGCCGAGCGGCTGGTCGGCAGCGCAGTGCTGCGACCCCTCTCCACGCGACGTCCTCATCCTAGAGGCGGCCCTCCACCGGGCCCCGTTGTGGACATCTCCCCAATCGATTGGACTTCTGCTGTGCTTTCCGTGCACGACCTCGAGATCCGCGTCGGAGCGCGCCTGCTCATGGCCGACGTGAGCTTCCGCGTCGACAAGGGCGACAAGATCGGTCTGGTCGGTCGCAACGGCGCCGGCAAGACGACCATGACCAAGACGCTCGCCGGCGAGACCATGCCGACGGGCGGCAAGATCGAGCGCTCGGGCGAGATCGGCTACCTGCCCCAGGACCCGCGCAGCGGGAACCCCGAAGACCTTGCGCGCACCCGCATCCTGGACGCCCGCGGCCTCGGCCAGCTCCTGCTGGGCATCCAGGAGGCGTCGCTCGCGATGGGCGACCCCGACCCCGACGTCGCGGCGCGGGCCATGAAGCGCTACGGCGACCTCGACGATCAGTTCAACGCGCTCGGGGGCTACGCCGCGGAGGCGGAGGCCGCCTCGATCGCGAGCAACCTGAGCCTGCCCGACCGCATCCTCGACCAGCCCCTGTCGACCCTGTCCGGTGGTCAGCGGCGACGCATCGAGCTCGCGCGGATCCTCTTCTCGGCCGCCGACACGATGATCCTCGACGAGCCCACCAACCACCTCGACGCGGACAGCGTCGTCTGGCTGCGCGAGTACCTCAAGACGTACCAGGGCGGCGTCATCGTCATCAGCCACGACATCGAGCTCGTCGAGGAGGTCGTCAACCGGGTCTTCTACCTCGACGCGAACCGCCAGTCCATCGACGTCTACAACATGGGCTGGCGCAACTACCAGCGCCAGCGCGCCGCCGACGAGGAACGCCGCAAGAAGGAGCGCAGCAACGCCGAGAAGCAGGCCTCCGCCCTGCAGAAGCAGGCCGCCCGCTTCGGGGCCAAGGCCTCGAAGGCCGCCGCCGCCCACCAGATGGTCGCCCGCGCCGAGAAGCTGCTGTCCGGCCTCGAGGAGGTGCGTGCTGTCGACCGCGTCGCCAAGCTGAGGTTCCCGACGCCCGCCGCCTGCGGCAAGACGCCCCTGATGGCCTCGAACCTCTCGAAGAGCTACGGCTCGCTCGAGATCTTCACGGCCGTCGACCTCGCCATCGACCGCGGCTCGAAGGTCGTCATCCTGGGCCTCAACGGCGCCGGCAAGACCACGCTGCTGCGCATCCTGGCCAGCGTCGACGAGCCCGACACCGGGCAGCTCGAGCCCGGTCACGGCCTCCGGGTCGGCTACTACGCGCAGGAACACGAGACGATCGACGTCAAGCGCAGCGTGCTCGAGAACATGGTCTCGTCGTCCCCGAACATCACCGAGACCGAGGCGCGCCGCGTGCTGGGCTCGTTCCTGTTCACCGGGGACGACTCCGCGAAGCCGGCGGGCGTGCTCTCCGGCGGCGAGAAGACACGACTGGCCCTGGCCATGATCGTCGTCTCGGGCGCGAACGTCCTCCTCCTCGACGAGCCCACGAACAACCTCGACCCCGCCAGCCGCCTCGAGATCCTCGACGCACTGGCGAACTACGAGGGCGCCGTCGTGCTCGTCAGCCACGACGAGGGCGCCGTCGAGGCGCTGAACCCCGAGCGCGTGCTGATCATGCCCGAGGGCACCGAGGACCACTGGACGAAGGACTACTCCGACCTCATCAACCTGGCCTGACGCGGGCCTGCACACGACGACGCCGCCCGGACACCTCCGGGCGGCGTCGTCGTGCACGGGCCTCGGTGCGGCTCAGCGGCCGGCGGCGTCGAGCAGCTCGTCCTCTTCTTCGTGGTCGGCGCGGGGGCGCGACGCTCGTCGGCGCTCTCGCTCGGCCGCCTCCTCCGGGGTCTCGTCGTCGGCCTCGTCGAGCAGGCGGTTGCGGCGTTCCTGGCGGAAGACGTAGAAGAGGAACCCGAAGGCACCGACCGCGAACATGATCCACTGCACGAAGTACGACAGGTTCAGGCCCGTGTCGATCTCGGGCGCGCTGGCCTTGACGGGCGCCTCGGCAGGGGCAGGGTCCTCCGAGACGAGCTCGCCGTACGCGGCCCGGTAGATGTCGCCGTCGACGCGCTTCTGCACCTCGCTGAGCTGGATCGTCGCGATCTGGTTCGTGCCCGGGACGCCGGTCCGGTCGCCGAGGGCGGGCTCGCCCGGCTTGAGCCGGGCGGTGACGGTCACCTCGCCCGTCGGGGGAGCCGGCACCTCGTCGGGGGCGTCCTGGTCGTTGCCCGTCGGCACCCAGCCGCGGTCGACCACGAAGACGTCGCCTCCGGTCACCTGGAACGGCACGAGGACGTCGAAGCCGGGCTGGCCGTTGAGGGGCCTGTTGCGGACGAGCAGCTCGTCGTCGACGAGGTAGCGCCCGGTCATCGAGACGGGCTGCCACTCGAGGGCCGGGTCGTACGAGGACAACTCGGGCAGCGCCTCCTGCAGGGGGACGGGCGTCGCGTCGTAGCGCTGCTCGAGCTGGCGGACGACGGCGGCCTTCTCTTCGTGCCTGCTCCACTGCCAGTGGGCGAGCAGGCCGCAGATCGTCGCGAAGACGACGACGACCGCGAGGTACCCCAGCCACTTCGTGGCGGGGGTGGTGCGGGCCGTGACCGACCCGGGCGCCCTCACCGCGCCTCCTGCTCGACCCGCTCGACCGTCTCGCCCGCGGGCGTCAGGACGACGGGGAAGTCGCGGGCACGGAGGAACTCGGCGAGGTAGCCCACGTGCTCGTCGCAGGCCGACCAGACCTTGACGCGCTCGAGGCCGTGGATCTTGGGGTTGCGCCAGTTGACGGCGTGCACGGCCGCCTCGGTGCAGCCCGCTCGGGAGCACTGGACGTCGCCGGGGCCCGGCTGCCCGATGCCGAGCATCACCGCGGCACCCCGTCGGCGCCGACCACGGGGTCGTCGTCGGGGTCGTGCGGGGCGGGCGGCGACCACGGCTGCTGCGGTGCGCGCCAGACCTCGACGCCGCCGGGGCGCTCGACATCTTGGCCCGTCTCGTGGCCGACGTTCGCGAGCACGACGGCCACGTAGGGGATGACGACGGCGCCGAGGACGGGGATCAGCGTCCACCAGCTGAGGGGGATGACGAAGCAGAGGGCGATGCACACGATGCGGATGCCCGTCGCCAGCAGGTAACGGCGCATGCGCGCGTGACGGTCGTCAGCAGGCGACGGGGGGAGCGTGGTGATCGGGTTCGATGTCTTCATGGCCTCACGGGCTCGGGACGCCGAGGGTCGGCGCGCAGCACGATCGTAACTCCGACGACCGACAGTAGGCTGGCACGCGGTCCCCGGACCAGAGCACCCCCGTCGTCGATCCCGAGGAGCACCACCATGACCACCCCCCGCACCGTCCTCGTCACCGGCGGCAACCGAGGCATCGGGTTCGCCATCGCCGAGGAGTTCGTCGCCCAGGGACACCGCGTGGCCGTCACCGCCCGCAGCGGACAGGGCCCCGAGGGCACCCTCACGGTCGTCGCCGACGTGACCGACGCCGCGAGCGTGGACGCGGCATTCACCGCCGTCGAGGCCGAGCTCGGTCCCGTCGAGGTGGTCGTGGCCAACGCCGGCATCACCAAGGACGGCCTCCTCATGCGCATGACGGAGGACGACTTCACCTCGGTCGTCGACACCAACCTGGGCGGCGCGTTCCGCGTCGTGAAGCGCGCCTCGAAGGGGATGCTCAAGGCCCGCTTCGGCCGCATCGTGCTCGTGTCGAGCGTCGTCGGGCTGCTCGGCGGGGCCGGACAGGCCAACTACTCGGCGTCGAAGGCGGCCCTCGTCGGCTTCGCCCGGTCGCTGACGCGGGAGGTGGGCGCCCGCGGCATCACCGCGAACGTCGTGGCCCCGGGGTTCGTCGAGACCGACATGACGGCGGTGCTCCCCGAGGAGCAGCAGGCCGACTACAAGAAGAGCATCCCGGCCGGCCGCTTCGGGACCGCGGCCGAGGTCGCCAAGGCGATCACCTGGCTGGCGAGCGACGACGCCGGGTACATCTCGGGCGCGGTCGTCCCGGTCGACGGCGGCCTGGGCATGGGCCACTAGGCCGGCAGCCCGCCGGCAGGCCGTCGGCCCGGCCGCCTCAGCCGCGCAGGCCGAGGAGGGGCAGCACCTGCGACAGGTCGCAGTGCGTGACGACGACGTCGGCCCTGTCCCGCACGCGGGGCTTGGCGTTGAAGGCCACGGAGAGCGCGGCGGCCTCCATCATCAGCAGGTCGTTGGCCCCGTCGCCGACGGCGACCGTGTGGGCGGAGGCGACCCCCGCCTCCTCGGCCCACTCGCGGAGGGCCGCGGCCTTGCCCGCGGCGTCGACGACGGGGCCCTCGACGCGGCCGGTCAGCGTGCCGTCGACGACCTCGAGCCGGTTGGCCCGCCAGAAGTCGAGGCCGAGACCGTCGGCGATGGGGTCGAGCACCTCGTGGAACCCGCCGGAGACGACGCCGACGACGCTGCCGTGGGCGTGCAGCCCGGCGACCAGCTCGGGGACGCCGGCGGTGACGCGGATGCGCGAGGCGGCGTCCGCGAACACGGACGAGGGCAGCCCGGCGAGCGTGGCGACCCGGGCGTGCAGGCTCTCGGCGAAGTCGAGCTCGCCCGCCATGGCCCGCTCGGTGATCGCGGCGACCTCGTCGCGCGAGCCGGCGGCCTCGGCGAGGATCTCGATGACCTCGTCCTCGATGAGAGTGGAGTCGACGTCGAGGACGGTCAGGAAGCGGGGCACGCGATCACCCTAACGTCCGGCCGAGACGCGACCGGCCCGCGACGTCACCGTGCGTCACGGCGACGAGGCGGGCCCGGCGGCGTCAGCGGTCGACGCGGACGCCCTTGCCCACGACGGTGATGCCCGACGGCGTCACGGTGAAGCCTCGCGCCCGGTCGGCCTCGGCGTCGACGCCGACCGAGGCGCCCTCGGCGATGACGACGTCCTTGTCGAGGATCGCGCGGTTGACCGTGGCGTTCGGCCCGATGTGCGCCCGCTCGAAGACGATCGAGTCGACGACGCGGGAGCCCGAGTCGAGGGTGCACCACGGGCCGAGCACGCTGCGCTCGACGTGGGCGCCGGAGAGGAGCGACCCGAGCGAGACCACCGAGTCGATCGTCGTGCCCAGGTTGCCCAGGCCGTCGCGGACGAACTTGGCGGGCGGCGAGTTGAGCTGTTGGCTGAAGATCGGCCAGTCGGTGTTGTAGAGGTTGAAGATCGGCAGCGCCGAGATGAGGTCGCGGTGCGCGTCGTAGAACGAGTCGATGGTGCCGACGTCGCGCCAGTAGTAGCGGTCGCGCTCGGTCGAGCCCGGGACGTCGTTGCGGTTCAGGTCGTAGACGGCCGCGTCGCCCCGCGAGACGAAGTCCGGCACGATGTCGCCGCCCATGTCGTGGTTCGAGTCCGGCTTCTCGCCGTCGCGCAGCACGGCGTCGATCAGCACGTCGGCGTCGAAGACGTAGTTGCCCATCGAGGCGAGGATCTCGTCGGGGGAGTCGGGCAGACCGGTCGCGTCGGTCGGCTTCTCGAGGAACCGGCCGATGCGGGTCGGGTCGTCGCCGTCGACCTCGATGACGCCGAACTGGTCGGCGAGCGAGATCGGCTGGCGGATGGCCGCGACGGTGACGCCGGCGCCCGAGGCGATGTGCGCCTCCACCATCTGCTCGAAGTCCATCCGGTAGACGTGGTCGGCGCCGACCACGACGACGATGTCGGGCTTCTCGTCGCGCAGCAGGTTGAGGCTCTGCAGGATGGCGTCGGCGCTGCCGGCGAACCACCGCTTGCCGAGGCGCTGCTGGGCCGGCACCGAGGCCACGTACGCGCCCAGGAGCCCCTCGATCGACCAGGTCTGCGAGACGTGGCGGTCGAGGCTGTGCGACTTGTACTGCGTCAGGACGACGATCTGGCGCAGACCCGAGTTGATGAGGTTCGAGAGCGCGAAGTCGATGAGGCGGTAGTTGCCGCCGAAGGGGACCGCGGGCTTGGCCCGGTCGGCGGTGAGCGGCATGAGGCGCTTGCCCTCGCCCCCCGCCAGGACGATGCCGAAGATCTTCTTTGATGCCATGCGGCCAGAATGGCACGTTTCCGAGCCGCACGACTACGGTGATGCTCGTGCGAGTCGATGTCATCACCAAGGAATATCCGCCGAACGTCTACGGAGGCGCCGGCGTCCACGTCGTCGAGCTCGCGAAGGCGCTGAGGCAGTCGATCGAGGTGCAGGTCCGTGCCTTCGGCGACGTCGACCCCGAGCCCGACACGACGGGCTACCCCGACCTGGCCGAGCTGTCGGCCGCGAACGGCGCCCTGCGCACCCTCGGCACCGACGTGCGCATCGCGCAGGACGTCGCGGGCGCCGACATCGTGCACAGCCACACCTGGTACGCCAACGCCGCGGGGCAGCTCGCCCAGATGCTGCACGACGTCCCCCACGTGCTCACCGCCCACAGCCTCGAGCCCCTGCGCCCGTGGAAGGCCGAGCAGCTCGGCGGCGGCTACCGCGTCTCGAGCTGGATCGAGCGACAGGCCTACGAGACCGCGGACGCCGTCATCGCCGTCAGCGAGGGCATGCGCCGCGACATCCTGCGGTCGTACCCGGGCATCGACGAGCAGAAGGTCAGCGTCGTCTACAACGGCATCGACCTCGAGGCCTGGCAGCGCGTCGACGACGCCGAGGTCGTGCGCGGGCTCGGCATCGACCCCGATCGCCCGTCGGTCGTCTTCGTCGGCCGCATCACCCGCCAGAAGGGCCTGCCCTACCTGCTCCGCGCCGCGAAGCTGCTGCCCGCCGACGTGCAGCTCGTGCTCTGCGCCGGCGCTCCCGACACCCCCGAGATCATGGCCGAGGTGAGCGGCCTCGTCCATGAGCTGCAGGAGGAGCGGACCGGCGTGGTCTGGATCGAGCGCGTCCTGCCCCGTCACGAGCTCAGCGCGGTGCTCAGCGCCGCCACGACCTTCGTCTGCCCGTCCGTGTACGAGCCCCTCGGCATCGTCAACCTCGAGGCGATGGCCTGCGGCGTCCCCGTCGTCGGCTCCGACACGGGCGGCATCCCCGAGGTCGTGGCCGACGGCCTCACCGGCCGCATCGTCCCCCTCGAGCAGGCGCAGGACGGCACCGGCACGCCCCTCGACCCCGAGAAGTTCGTCGCCGACCTGGCCCGGACGCTGACCGAGGTCGTGTCCGACCCCGCGCTCGCCCGGCTGATGGGCCGGGCAGGGCGCATGCGCGCGGAGAGCGAGTTCTCCTGGTCGCGGATCGCGGGCCGCACCCTCCAGGTCTACGAGACCCTGCGTCGCTAGGCTGTCGACCATGCCTACCGTCCTGCAGCTGACCGATGTCTCCCTCGTCCGCGGCGGCGTCCCCGTCGTCGACTCGCTGAGCTGGACCGTCGACTCGGACGAGCGCTGGGTCGTCCTCGGCCCGAACGGCGCGGGCAAGTCGTCGCTGCTGCAGGTGGCCGCCGCCCAGACCCACCCGAGCTCCGGCCGCGCCGAGGTGCTCGGCGGCGACCTGGGCCAGGTCGACCTCTTCGACCTGCGGCCGCGCATCGGGTTCGCCTCGACCACCATCGCTCGACGCATCCCCGCGAAGGAGAAGGTCGTCGACGTCGTCCTCACCGCCGCGTACTCCGTCACGGGCCGCTGGAACGAGGAGTACGAGACGGTCGACGTGCGCCGGGCCCACCGGGTGCTCGACGAGTGGAGCCTCGACCACCTGTCGGAGCGCACCTTCGGCGAGCTCAGCGACGGCGAGCAGAAGCGCGTCCAGATCGCCCGCGCGGTCATGACCGACCCCGAGCTGCTGCTGCTCGACGAGCCCGCCGCCAGCCTCGACCTCGGCGCCCGCGAAGAACTGCTCCGCATGCTGTCCGGGTACGCGCAGTCGGACGGCGCGCCCGCCATCGTCATGGTCACCCACCACGTCGAGGAGATCCCGCGGGGCTTCACCCACGCGCTGCTCCTCGACCGCGGCCGCGTCGTCGCCTCCGGTCCGATCGACGAGGTGGTCACGGCCGAGACCCTCGGCGCCACGTTCGGCGTCGAGCTCGAGGTCACGGCCGAGGACGGCCGCTACACGGCACGGTCGGCTCGCTGACCCCTCGCCTCCTTCGATCCGGCCCCGTGGTCTGGTATCGTTGACAGCTGGCCCGGAGCACTCGTGCGACCTGCCTCCCGAACTTCACACCACCATCCACCGCTAGACCTAGGACGATCATGAAGACCGACATCCACCCCGAGTACAAGCAGATCGTCTTCCGCGACCTCGCATCGGGCGCCACGTTCCTCACGCGCTCCACGACGACGAGCGACAAGACCATCGAGCTCGACGGTGAGACCTACCCGGTCATCGACGTCGAGATCTCGTCCGAGTCGCACCCGTTCTACACGGGCAAGCAGCGCATCCTCGACTCGGCCGGTCGCGTCGAGAAGTTCAACTCGCGCTACAAGAACTTCGGCAAGTAGGCCAGAGCCCCCAGAGGGCCAGAGCGCGCAGGGGCTCCGGCCCCGACGTCGACAGAGGCGGTCCACCACGGTGGGCCGCCTCTTCTGCGTCTCGGCGACCGCCGGAACGGGCAGTCGCCGGATCAGGCCCCGGGCAGCGAGCGGTGGGGCCACTCGCCCGACGTCGTGAACGTCGGGTCCTTGCGGCGCATGTACTCCTGGAACGACGCGGCCTGGGTCGAGCACCAGCCGATCTGCAGGTCGTGCAGGTCGGTGGTCGGCACGTCGAGCTGCTCGGGATAGCGCCGGGCCATGGCCTGGGCCACCCGCCCCGCCGCCACGGCGTCGGCCCCCGCGTCGTGCGCGTCGTCGAGGACGACGCCGTAGACGGAGGCGGCGGCCTCGAGGGTGCGCTTGCCCTTGCGGAAGCGGTCGACGGCCTTGTCGATCACCAGTGGGTCGATGACGCAGCCGATCTCGCCGACGTCGCCGAGCGGCTCGATGCCGTGGCGCCGCGCCTCGCGGTCGAGCAGGGTGAGGTCGTAGGGGGCGTTGTAGACCACGAGGGGCACGCCGCGCGCGAAGACGGCCCGCAGCGCCGCCACGATCTCGGCGACGACCTCGGCCGCGGGTCGCCCCTCGGCCCGCGCCCGCTCGGTGGAGATGCCGTGCACGGCGCTGGCCTGCTCGGGGATCTCGACGCCCGGGTCGGCGAGCCACTCGCCGTGCGCGATGCTGGCGCCGGACGCGTCGATCAGGCCCACGTGGGCCGTGACGATCCGGGCCGTCTCGACGTCGATGCCCGTCGTCTCGAGGTCGAAGACGCCCAGTGCCTTCCACCAGGCCGCGGGGACGTCGCCCGCCGGCACCGCGGCGGCGCCGCCGACCCTGCCCTCGTCGGTGCCCTCGGACGAGGGGACGAGGGGAACGGCGTCGGTGCGGTCGATCTGGCTCACGCCCCCGAGCCTAGGAGGCGCCGCCGACAGCCGCCGGCTGCTCCACGGGCACGTCGCCGACGTGGAGCCAGAAGAACTGCTGCGTGCCGAGCGTGATCGTGACCTTGCCCTCGGCGTCGAACGACGGGAACTGCGCGCCGCCGAAGAGGTCGAAGAGCGTGCGCCCGGCGAGGTGCGGCGCCGAGATGGTCACCGACGACGGGTTGTGCGCGAACGAGAACACGCACAGGACGTCCTCGGCCGAGGCGCCGAACTGGGTGCCCTCGCCCTCGTACGACCTCAGGAACGCGAGCACCGACTCCTGGTCGGTCTCGACGACCTCGAGCGTGCCGAGGCCGAAGACCGGGTGGGCCTTGCGGACGTGGATGACGTTGCGCACCCAGTGCAGCAGCGACCGCGACTGGGCCAGCTGGCTCTCGACGTTGACGAGGTTGTAGTTGTAGACGAGCGACTGCACGACGGGCAGGAACAGCTTGCCCGGGTCGGCCGTCGAGAACCCGGCGTTGCGGTCGGGCGTCCACTGCATCGGCGTGCGCGACGAGTCGCGGTCCGGCAGCCAGATGTTGTCGCCCATGCCGATCTCGTCGCCGTAGTACAGGAACGGGCTGCCGGGCAGGGCGAAGAGCAGGGCGTGCACGAGCTCGAGCTCGGCGCGGGAGTTGTCGAGCAGGGGCGCGAGGCGACGGCGGATGCCGATGTTCGAGCGCATGCGCGGGTCGTAGGCGTACCAGCCGTACATCGCCTGCCGGTACTCCTCGCTGACCATCTCGAGCGTGAGCTCGTCGTGGTTGCGCAGGAACACGGCCCAGGCGGCGCCCGGCGGCACCTCGGTGGTCTCGGACAGGATGCGCTTCAGCTCGGAGCCGTTCTGCGCCCGGAGCGAGTAGAAGATGCGCGGCATGACCGGGAAGTCGAAGGCCATGTGGCACTCGGGCTCGTCTTCCGTGCCGAAGAACGCCGCCGTCTCGGCGGGCCACTGGTTCGCCTCGGCGATGAGCACCCGCCCGGGGAACTCGTCGTCGACCATCCGGCGCAGGCGCTTGATGAACTCGTGCGTGGCGGGCTCGCCCTCGCCGTTGCCCTCCTCGGTCTCGAAGAGGTAGGGGATGGCGTCGAGCCGCAGCCCGTCGACGCCGAGGTCGAGCCAGTGGCGGACGACGTCGAAGACGGCCTCCTGCACGGCCGGGTTCTCGAAGTTGAGGTCGGGCTGGTGCGAGAAGAAGCGGTGGAAGAAGAACTGGCGGCGGACCGGGTCGAAGGTCCAGTTGGACTCCTCGGTGTCGACGAAGATGACCCGGATGTTCGAGTACTCCTCGTCGGTGTCGCGCCAGACGTAGAAGTCGCCGTACGGGCCCTCCGGGTCCTCCCGCGACTGCTGGAACCACTCGTGCTGGTCGGAGGTGTGGTTCAGCACCATGTCGATGACGATGCGCATGTTGCGCTCGTGCGACTTCGTCACGAGGTCGCGGAACTCGTCGAGCGTGCCGAACTCGGGCAGGATCGCCTTGTAGTCCTGGATGTCGTACCCGCCGTCGCGCAGCGGCGACTGGAAGAACGGGGGCAGCCACAGCGCGTCGACGCCGAGCCACTGCAGGTAGTCGAGCCGCGACAGCAGCCCCTGGAGGTCGCCGGCCCCGTCTCCGTTGCTGTCGACGAACGAGCGGACCATCACCTCGTAGAACACGGCACGACGGTGCCACGCGGGATCGAGGGTCAGACCGGGCTGCTGGATCGGGGCAGTGAAGCTCACCCGGCCAACTCTAGGACCGCACGGGGCCGAGCGCGCGCCCCTCGCCACGACCGGCTCCGTAGACTCGGCCCGTGATCGTCAGAGAGCCCCGTGTCCCGTCGCCGTACCGCCGCCTCCTCGAGGCCGTCGCAGTCCGCGAGGAGGTCGTCCGGGTCGCCGGCAGCGACACGCACTGGTGGTCCTACGACACGCCGGGAGCCGACGACGACAGCCCGGTCGTGCTGGCCGTGCACGGGTTCCGGGGCGACCACCACGGGCTCGAGCCGGTCGTCGCCCACCTGACCGGCGTCCGGGTCGTCATGCCCGACCTGCCCGGCTTCGGCGAGTCCGGCCCGCTCGAGGGCGAGCACTCGGTCGCCGCCTACGCGACCTGGCTGACCGCCTTCGCCGCCGCCGTCGGGCTCGACGAGTCGGTGGTCGTGCTCGGGCACTCGTTCGGCTCGATCGTGGCGTCGGCCGCCCTGGCGGACGGCCTGCGCGCCTCCCGGCTCGTGCTCGTCAACCCGATCGCCGCTCCCGCGCTGTCGGGGCCGCGCGGCGTCGTGACGCGACTGGCCGTCTTCTACTACTGGGCGGGCGCGGCCCTGCCCGAGGCGGCCGGCCTGTCGGTGCTGCAGAACGGCGCGGTGGTCCGGTTCACGAGCCTCGCCATGGTCAAGACCGGCGACCGTGCCCTCCGCCGCTGGATCCACGACCAGCACGACTCGTACTTCTCGCGGTTCGCGGACCGGCGCGTGGTGCTCGACGCGTTCCGCGCCTCCGTGTCGAGCGACGTCAGCAGCTACGCGGCGCGCGTCGGCGTGCCCACCCTGCTGATCGCCGCCGACCGCGACGACATCACGGCGCTGCCGGCGCAGCGTCGCCTGCAGCGGGTGTTCGCCGACGCACGCCTCACGGTGATCGAGGGGGTCGGCCACCTCGTCCACTACGAGAAGCCGCAGGAGGCGGCCGCCGCGGTCCAGGGGTTCGTCGCGTGAGGATCGCGGTCGACTGCCGCTACGTCCGCACCGGCCGGCACGACGGCATCAGCCGCTTCACGGCCGGCGTGGTCGGGGCCCTCGCCGAGCTGACCCGCGACGGCGACGACGTCGAGCTGACGATGCTCGTCTCGGACCCCCGGCAGCTCGACAAGCTGCCGGACCTGCCGCACCTGCTCGTGGGCGACCCGACCAGCCCGCTCGAGCCGCTCGTGGCCCGGCAGGTCGCCGCCGCCCGCCCGGACGTGGTGTGGTCGCCGATGCAGACGATGGGGTCGTGGGGCCGACGACACCGGCTCGTGCTGACCCTGCACGACCTGATCTACTACACGAACCGGACGCCGCCGCCCGAGTTCGCCCTGCCGCTCCGCCTGCTGTGGCGCCTCTACCACCTGGCCTGGTGGCCGCAGCGGCTGCTGCTCGACCGGGCCGACGCGGTGGTCACCGTCAGCCGCACCACGCGCGACGAGATGGCGCGGCACCGGCTCACCCGCCGCCCCGTCACCGTCGTGTCGAACGCGGCGGACCCCGTGGTCGACGCCGTGCCCCGGACGGCGCCGGACGGCCGCGACCTCGTCTACATGGGCTCGTTCATGCCGTACAAGAACGTGTCCGCCCTCGTCAGGGCGCTGCCCCTGCTCGACGGCCACCGCCTGCACCTGATGAGCCGCGTGTCGGAGCGGGAGCGCGCCTCCTTGTCGGCCCTGGCACCGGCCGGGTCGCTCGTGTTCCACGACGGCGCGACCGACGAGGAGTACCGCGACGTGCTGCTGGGCGCGACCGCAGTCGTCACCGCCAGCCGCGCCGAGGGGTTCGGCATCCCGCTCGTCGAGGGCATGGCCCTCGGGACGCCCGCCGTGGTGAGCGACATCCCGATCTTCCGCGAGATCGGCGGCGACGCCGCGCTCTACTTCGATCCCGAGTCGCCGTCGTCGATCGCGGCGGCCGTGCGCCGCCTCGAGGGGGAGTGGGCAGAGCGCTCCGCGGCCTCCGTGCGGCAGGCGTCGCAGTTCAGCTGGGCGGGATCGGCCGAGGTGCTGCTCGAGCTGCTGCTCGCGACGGGACGGTCGCCGAGGAGGCGCGGCCGCTAGTCGCGCGAGCGGCCCTCGAGCGCGTTCTGTCGGTCGAACGCGGCCGACCCGGCCTGCTCGGACTCGAGCTCGATCGGGTCGTCGAACTCGCGGAGCACGAGGGCGTCGTCGCGGACGTCGAAGGAGTGGATCGACCCGTTCCGGATGGGGACGCCGAGGTGCAGGACGTCGTCGCCGGCGACGTGCGTGACCACCGCCCGGATGACGGCGCCGTGCGTCGCGACGACGACCGGCCCCTCGCCCGCCGAGCGCCCGACGTCGACGAGCACCGGCAGCACGCGGGCGAGCAGCTCGCGCCGCCCCTCGCGGCCCGGCACCGGCGTGCCCGCGGGGAAGCGCCGTTCGACCTCGGAGCCCGTCAGCCCCTCGGCGTCGCCGTAGCGGCGCTCGGCCACCGCGGGCACCAGCTCGGGCGCGGGCAGGCCGAGCCGTCGCGCGATGATCGAGCCGGTCTCGGCCGCCCGCGAGAGGGGACTCGCCAGGACGCGCTCGACCCTGCGGCGGGCCAGCAGGTCGCCGGCCTCGGCGGCCTGACGCCGCCCGAGGTCGTTCAGGGGGATGTCGGTCGCCCCCTGGATGCGGCGGGCGCGGTTCCAGTCGGTCTCGCCGTGGCGGACCAGGTACAGCAGCGTCACGAGGCCTCCGGGGCGGCGGGCCCCCGCGGGCCGGTCGGGATCGACGGCGGGGTCGGGCCCGGGGCGGCACGCAGGGTCGCCGCCGTCGCCGAGGCCGCCGCCAGGGGCACGAGGTGCTCGACGAGGGCGCCGAGGGTCTCGGACGTGCCGCCGTCGATCTTCACCGCCGCCCGCGAGTCGCCGTTCGTGTCGCCGCGGTTGACGATGACGACGGGCAGGCGCCGGCGGGTCGCCTGGTCGAGCAGCCGGATGCCCGAGTTGACGACGAGGGACGACCCGACCACGAGCAGCGCCTCGGCGCCCACGACGAGCGACCGGGCCTCGGCGAAGCGCTCGACGGGCACGAACTCGCCGAAGAAGACGACGTCCGGCTTGAGCAGGCCGCCGCAGACCGTGCACGAGGGCACGACGAACGCGTCGATGTCGGCGACCTCGACGTCGCCGTCGGGGGCGAGGCGGACGCTCTCGGGCTCGTCGATCCACGGGTTGTCGGCGGCGAGCCGGGCGGCCACGGTGTCGCGGGCGAACGACTGCCCGCAGGTGAGGCAGACGACGCGGTCGACGGTGCCGTGCAGGTCGACGACGCGACGCGACCCCGCACGTTCGTGCAGGGCGTCGACGTTCTGCGTCACGACGCCGTTGACGACGCCCGCCCGCTCGAGCTCGGCGAGCGCCCGGTGACCGGCGTTCGGGGCGGAGGCGCTGAAGGTCTTCCAGCCCACGTGGCTGCCGGCCCAGTAGCGCTTGCGGTACCGCTCGCTCGAGAGGAACTGCTGGAACGTCATGGGGTTGCGGGGCGGGGCGCCCGCGCCGCGGTAGTCGGGGATGCCGGAGTCGGTGCTGATGCCGGCGCCGGTGAGGACGGCGACGCGACGGCCCCCGAGCACGTCGACGGCCGCCTCGACGGTGTCGCCGCGACCGGCCGAGGAGGCGCGGGCCGGCTGGGCGGGGCCGGCTGCGGCCGGCGGGGTGGCCGGGTCGGTCACGATCGGGTCTCCTTCGGGACGGGTCGACGTCAGCCTAGGGCCGGGGGCTGACGATCCGTCGGGCGCGCCGGGCGGCCGCGGCACGGCGGCCCGGGGGCCGATCGGGAGGGACGTTACCCTGGACCCCGTCCCGAACCTCGTCCCTCCCGCGTCGTCGCCGACCGGACGTCCTGCCCTGGAGCGCCGTGCGCATCACCCGCATCACCGACCTCGACCGCCCCGACCTCGCGGACTACGCGCGCCTGACCGACGTCGCCCTGCGCCGGGTCTCGGAGCCCGAGGGCGGCCTGTACATCGCCGAGTCGAGCAAGGTGATCGAGCGCGCGCTGCGCGCCGGCCACGTGCCCCGCTCGGTGCTGATGACCGAGCGGTGGCTGGCCGACGTCGAGCCGCTCGTGGCCCACCTCGACGGCGAGATCTTCGTCGGCGACGCGGCCCTGCTCGAGACCCTGACGGGCTACCACCTGCACCGGGGCGCCCTCGCGGCCATGCACCGGCCCGCCCTGCCGAGCGTCGAGTCGCTCCTGGCCGGGGCGCGACGGGTGGTCGTGCTCGAGGACATCGTCGACCACACGAACGTCGGCGCCATCTTCCGTGCCGTGGCCGGGCTCGGCGCCGACGCCGTGCTCGTCACGCCGCGCTGCGCCGACCCGCTCTACCGCCGCAGCGTCCGCGTCAGCATGGGCACGGTGCTGCAGGTGCCCTGGACCCGCCTGCCCGAGTGGCCCGCGGGCGCCGACCTGCTGCGCGAGGCCGGCTTCGAGGTCGCGGCCCTGGCCCTGGCCGACGACGCGGTGCCCCTCGACGAGTACGCCGCGTCGGCGCCCGAGCGCGTCGCCCTGCTGCTCGGCACCGAGGGCGACGGCCTCAGCCGCGACGCCCTGCGCGCCTCCGACCGGGTCGTGACGATCCCCATGCTCCACGGCGTCGACAGCCTCAACGTGGCCGCCGCCTCCGCCGTCGCCCTGTGGGCGCTGCGGGTGCCGCCCACGGCGTCCGGCACCGGGGGAGGGGCGGGCTCGTGACCGACGGACCCGACGCGCGGGCCGCGCGCCGCCGGGCCGTTCTGCGCCGACGACGGGCGGCGGTCGCGCTGGTGGTCGTGGCGGTGCTGGCCGTCGGCACGTACCTGCCGCTCACGCTCCTTCGTCCGCTGGCCCCCGCCGCCGCCTCCGCGTCCACCTGGGAGGCGCCTCCCCAGCCGGACGCCGCCCTCTCGTTCCCGGCGTACGGGGCGACCGCGGTCGAGGCGCTGGGCTTCGACGACAGCCTCACGACGAGCGGCGACGCCCAGCCGAGGCCGATCGCCAGCATCAGCAAGGTCGTCACGGCCCTGGTCGTCCTCGACGCGAAGCCGCTCGCGGGCGGCGACGGGCCCTCCGTCACCCTCAGCGCGGCGGACGCCGCGCTCTACGACACGTACCGCGCCGTCGACGGCAAGGTCGTGCCGATGTCGGCGGGCACCGTGCTCACCGAGCGGGAGCTGCTCGAGGTGACCCTGATCGAGTCCGCCAACAACTACGCGACGACCCTGGCGCGCTGGGCGTTCGGCTCGGACGAGGCCTTCGTGGCCGCCGCCTCCGCCTGGCTCGCCGAGCACGGGCTCGGCCAGACGACCATCGTCGAGCCGACCGGCCTGTCGCCCCGGAACACGAGCACCGCCACCGACCTCGTGGCGCTCGGCGCGCTGGCCCTCGCCGATCCCGACGTGGCGGCGATCGTCGGCACCGACGAGACGACCGTGCCCGGTGTCGGCGTCATCGACAACTCGAACGAGCTGCTCGGGCTCGACGGCGTCAAGGGCATCAAGACCGGCACCCTCGACGAGGCCGGCGCCTGCCTGCTCTTCGCCGCGGACCAGACGGTCGCCGGGCGGACGGTCACGGTGGTCGGCGTGGTGCTCGGCGGCGTCGACCACGACGCCCTCGACGCGGACGTGCAGCGCCTGCTGCAGAGCGTGACGGGCCAGTTCCGCACCGTGCAGCTCGCGACCCGGGACGACGTCTGGGCCCGGTACGACCTGCCCTGGGGCGCCTCGGCCCAGGCGGTCGCGGCCGAGGACGCCGAGGTGCTCGTCTGGGGCGACGCGGCGGTCACCTCGTCGGTCGAGACGGACGAGGTCGGGCCCGCCGAGGCCGGCAGCGAGGTCGGCACGGTGCGCTTCGACGTCGAGGGCGACGAGGTCGAGGTGCCGCTCGTGCTCGACGCCGCCATCCCCGAGCCCGGCGCGTGGTGGCGGCTCACGCACCCCCGTGAGGTCCTGGGCCGGGGCGACTGAACCCGGAGGCCGGGCGGCCTGCGCGAGCCGGCCGCCGCCTCCTCGGCCCTCGGCCCTCGGCCGCGGCCTCGGCCGGGCTACTGCCCGTCGCGGTAGAGGACGGTGACGGCGTCGGGGCGCTTCGGCTGCAGGCCGTCGCCCGACGACTGGTGGCGGATGCGACGCACCACCCAGGGCACGAGGTACTCGCGGGCCCAGCCCACGTCCTCCGCACGCGCCTGGCGCCAGGGGCGGCGCTCGAGGGGCTCGGGACGCCAGGGCTCGAGGTCGTTCTCGACGGCGAGGGCGCCGAGCACGGCCCGGGCGATCGTGTGGTGCCCGAGGGGGCTGAAGTGCA
Organism: Frigoribacterium faeni; assembly: GCF_011761235.1. Lineage (GTDB taxonomy): Bacteria > Actinomycetota > Actinomycetes > Actinomycetales > Microbacteriaceae > Frigoribacterium > Frigoribacterium faeni_A. The sequence goes on along the minus strand of NZ_JAAOYW010000001.1, from coordinate 126,107 downwards.
GCCGGTCGGGGGCCCACATGCGCGAGTCGCCGAGCTGGCGGAGCGCCCACATGTCGGCGACCACGGCGTCGTGCTTCAGCGCGATGGCGTGCACGTGCTCGTTGTAGATGGCCACCTTGCCGCGCAGCCTGCCGAGCACGGGGGTCAGCCCGATGTCGGGGCCGGTGAAGACGACCACGGTGGCCCCGTCTCTGCGCAGCTTCTCGACGAGGCCGTCGAAGCCCGCCGCGACCTCGTCGGGGTCGGTGCCGGGGCGGATGATGTCGTTGCCGCCGGCCGACACCGAGATGAGGTCGGGCCGCAGCGCGAGGGCCGCGTCGGCCTGCTCGTCGATGATCTGGCGGAGCAGGCGGCCGCGCACCGCGAGGTTGGCGTAGGCGAAGTCGTCCGCCGACGAGCCGAGGACCTCGGCGACCCGGTCGGCCCACCCGCGGTGGCCGCCGGGCGAGCGCTCCTCGGGGTCTCCGATGCCCTCGGTGAACGAGTCTCCGATGGCGACGTACCGCGACCAGGGGTGCAGCTGAGTCATGGCCTCCACGTTACCGCCGAGGACCGACGTGGCTACCCTCGGGGCATGACCGACGGCGCCCGCCCAGCCCCCGCCTCCTCGTGGAGCGCCGACGCGGTGCTGCCGGACGACCTCCTCGAGCGGTTCCGCGCCCGGGCCGCCGGGCACGACCGGGAGGGCTCGTTCCCGCACGACGACCTCGCCGAGCTCCGCGAGCGGGGCTACCTGACGCTGTTCGTGCCCGAGGACGACGGAGGCGCGGGCCTGGGACTCGAACAGGTCGCGGCCCTGCAGTCCCGCCTGGCCACGGCCGCCCCCGCCACGGCGCTGGCCGTGGGGATGCACCTCGTCTGGACCGGGTGCGCGGCGGTGCTGCGGGCGCGCGGCGACCGGTCGCTCGACCTCGTGCTCGCGGACGCGGCCGCGGGCGAGGTCTTCGCCTTCGGCGTGAGCGAGCCGGGCAACGACCTCGTGCTGCAGGACTCGACGACGCGCGCCGAGCCCACGGGCGACGGCGGCTGGCGGTTCACCGGCACCAAGACCGCGACGTCGCTCTCGCCCGTCTGGACCCGCCTCGGCGTCTTCGGCCGGGACGACACCGACCCGGCGGCGCCGCAGCTCGTGCACGGCTTCGTGCACCGGGAGCAGCCCGGCTGGTCGTCGCTCGGCGACTGGGACACGATCGGCATGCGGGCGACGGAGAGCCACAGCACGCGCCTCGACGGGGTCGAGGTGCCCGCCTCGCGCATCGTGCGCCGGCTGCCGGTCGGGCCGAGCGGCGACCTGCTCGTGTTCGCGGTCTTCGCCGTCTTCGAGACGCTGGTCGCGGCCGTCTACCGCGGAGTCGCACGGCGGGCCGTCGAGCTGGCCGTCGACTCGGCGGCGGGACGGACGTCGCTCCGCACCGGGGCGCTGCTCTCGCAGGACCCGGTGGTCCGCTGGCGCGTCGCGGACGCGCGGATGGCGGTCGACGGGATCGAGCCCCAGGTCGACGCGGTCGCGCGGGACGTCGACGGGCTCGTCGACCACGGGGCGGACTGGCCGCCCCTGCTCGTCGGCCTGAAGACCCGGGTGACGGAGACCGCGCGCGCGATCGTCGACCAGGCCGTCGGCGTCGTCGGCGGCGGCTCGTTCCGGGCGTCGTCGGAGCTGGGGCGGCTGCAGCGCGACGTCCTGGCCTCCCGGTTCCACCCGTCGAGCACGGACTCGGCGCACGCCACGATCGCGGCACGGCTGCTCGGGCCCCTCGACGAGCACCGCTGACGCGGGGGATGTCGGCGGTCCGTGTGAGGATCACCGGGTGAGCAAACAGGACGGCAGCGGGCGCCTCGTCACCGCGACCCCCACCGACGACGTGTCGGCGCCCATCCTGCACGTCGACATGGACGCCTTCTTCGCGTCGGTCGAGCTGCTCGACCGCCCCGACCTCGTGGGCAAGCCCGTCGTCATCGGTCACCGTTCCGACCGGTCGGTGGTCACGGCGGCCACCTACGAGGCGCGCAAGTTCGGGGTCAACTCGGCGATGCCCATGGCCCTGGCGCTGCGGCGCTGCCCGCAGGCCGTCGTGCTCGAGCCGCACGGCGAGAAGTACCGGCACTGGTCGTCGAGGGTCATGTCGATGTTCGACGACGTCACGCCCCTCGTCGAGCGGCTCGGCATCGACGAGGCGTTCCTCGACGTGTCGGGCGCGATCAGGCTGATGGGGCCGCCGTGGCACATCGCGACCGAGCTGCGCCGACGGGTGCACGCCGAGACCGGCCTGCGCTGCAGCATCGGGGCCGCCTCGACCAAGTTCGTCGCCAAGCTCGCCTCGAGCGTCTCGAAGCCCGACGGGCTGCTCGTCGTGCCGCACGAGCAGACCATCGAGTTCCTGCACCCGCGCCCGATCAGCGCCCTCTGGGGCGTCGGCGGCAAGACGGAGGAGGTGCTCTCGCGGCTCGGCCTGCGCACCGTCGGCGACGTCGCCACCGCGTCGCTCGACACCCTCGTGCGCGCGGTCGGGCCGGCCGCCGGCGCCAAGCTGCACGACCTCGCCTGGGCCAGGGACCCGCGACGGGTCCACACCGAGACCGAGGAGAAGAGCGTCGGCCACGAGATGACCTTCTCGACCGACGTGGTCGACCCCGACGTCATCCGACGCGAGCTGCTGCGGCTCAGCGACAAGGTGGGGGCCCGGCTGCGGGCCGCCGGCCTCAGCGGCCGCACCGTCGTGCTCAAGCTCCGCACGAGCGACTTCGTCACCATCACGCGGTCGCGCACCCTGGCCGACCCCACCGACCTCGGCCGCCGCATCTACGACGAGGTGCGGGCCGTCTACGAGGCGACGGGCAAGCAGCACGAGCGCATCCGCCTGGTGGGCGTCCGGGTCGAGCAGCTCGGCGCGGGCGACGACGGCGGGCTCTCGCTCGGCCTCTGGGACGACGACGCCGAGTGGCGCGAGGCCGAGTCGACCATGGACGCCCTGCGGGCCCGCTTCGGGTCCGCGGCGCCGACGCCCGCCTCGCTGCTGCGCGGCGGCGGCGCCGACGAGCGGCGTCGGTCGCGACACGACCGCGACCGGCCGGGGCGTGACCGACCGGCCGCCGCCGGCGAGTAAGATCGGGTCGAGTGAGCACAGCGAACGAGCACGACCCGGCCGGGGGTGACGGCACCGGCACCGACGACCAGCTCGACCTGGGCGAGGTCGGCGCGACGGCCGGCAACTCGGCCGCCGAGCACCTCTCCCCGGCGTTCCCCGAGCGGGCCGCCTGGGGCACCGCGAGCAAGCTCCGCGCCTGGCAGGCCGAGGCTCTCGAGCAGTACTTCGCGGCCCTGCCGCAGGACTTCCTCGCCGCGGCCACGCCGGGCGCCGGCAAGACGACCTTCGCCCTGCGGCTCGCGACCGAGCTGCTCTCGCGGGGCGAGGTCGACCGCGTCGTCGTCGTGGCGCCCACCGAGCACCTCAAGCGCCAATGGGCCGACGCCGCCGACCGCGTCAACCTGCGGCTCGACCCGATGTTCAAGAACGCCGACGTGACCTTCGGCCGCCACTACCACGGCGTCGCGGTCACCTACGCCCAGGTCGGGATGAACCCCCAGGTGCACGCCGACCTCACGGCCGCCGGGCGCACCCTCGTCATCCTCGACGAGGTCCACCACGGCGGCGACGCCCTCAGCTGGGGCGACGGCATCCGCGAGGCCTACGGTCGCGCCGCCCGTCGGCTGTCGCTGACCGGGACGCCGTTCCGGTCGGACACGGCGCCGATCCCGTTCGTCACCTACGAGCCCGACGAGCAGGGCATCCGCACGTCCCGGGCCGACTACTCGTACGGCTACGGGCGCGCCCTCGCCGACGGCGTGGTGCGCCCCGTGCTGTTCATGGCGTACGCCGGGCAGATGCGCTGGCGCACGCGCATGGGCGACGAGATGAGCGCCAGCCTCGGCGAGGCCGTCACGAAGGACATCACGGCGCAGGCCTGGCGCACGGCCCTGTCGCCCCAGGGCGACTGGATCCCCGCCGTCCTCTCCGCGGCCGACAAGCGCCTCACCGAGGTGCGACGGGGCGTCCCCGACGCCGGCGGCCTCGTCATCGCCACCGACCACACCGCGGCGCGGCAGTACGCGGCCGTGCTGCAGAAGCTGACCGGCGAGCGGCCGACGGTGGTCCTCTCGGACGAGAAGGCCGCCTCCGACCGGATCCAGGCGTTCTCCGACGGCGACAGCCGGTGGATGGTCGCCGTCCGCATGGTGTCCGAGGGCGTCGACGTGCCGAGGCTCGCCGTGGGCGTGTACGCGACCTCGGCGTCGACGCCGTTGTTCTTCGCCCAGGTGGTCGGCCGCTTCGTCCGGGCCCGCCGACGCGGCGAGACCGCGTCGATCTTCCTCCCGAGCGTCCCCAGCCTGATGGCCCTCGCGGGGCAGCTCGAGCTCGAGCGCGACCACGCCCTCGACCGGCCGGAGACCGCCGACGACGGCATCTTCGCGCCGGAGGAGGACATGATGGCGGCGGCCAACCGCGAGGAGAAGGCCTCCAGCCTGCTCGAGCAGCAGCCCTTCGAGGCGCTCGACTCGCAGGCCTCGTTCGACCGTGTGCTCTACGACGGCGGCGAGTTCGGCACGGGCGGCGAGATCGGCAGCCTCGAAGAGCTCGACTTCATCGGCATCCCCGGGCTGCTCGAGCCCGACCAGGTGCGGGACCTGCTGCGCCAGCGGCAGGCCAAGCAGGCGACGCGGTCGCGCAAGACCGGGATGCCGACCGTGGCCGCGCCCGTGGCCGAGGCCAGGCCGCTCTACCAGACCATCAAAGAGCAGCGGCAAGAGCTGAGCCGCCTCGTGTCGATCTGGTCCCGCGTGTCGAACGAGCCGCACGGGGTCATCCACGCCGAGCTCCGCCGGGTGAGCGGGGGGCCGTCGGTGGCGCAGGCGAGCACCGACCAGATCCAGAAGCGGATCGACGTGCTCCGGGGGCGCATCGGCAACCGCGGCTAGCCGACGCGCCTAGCCTGGCAGGGGTGCAGACGTTCCTCCCGTACCCGGACTTCGCCGAGAGCGCCCAGGTGCTCGACCAGGCCCGCCTCGGCAAGCAGCGCGTCGAGGCGCTGCAGGTGCTGAGGGCGGTGACGCTGCCCGGCTACGGGTGGCAGAGCCACCCCGCGATCGCCATGTGGCGGGGGCACCGGACGTCCCTCGCCGCCTACGCCCTGGCCGTCACGGACGAGTGGATCGCGCAGGGTCACGCCGACACGGTCCGGCCGCAGGTGCTCGAGTTCGCCCCGGCGCTCGACGCCCTGGGCGGTGCGGACGGCGCGGCCGCCGCGCGGGCCGCCGCCCTCGTCGAGGCCGACCTGCCGCTGTGGCTCGGCGACGCCGAGGTCCACCGCAGCCACCGGTCGAAGCTCGTGCAGAAAGAGCCGGAGTGGTACCGCGGCAGGTTCCCCGACGTTCCCGACGACCTCGACTACACGTGGCCGGGGGCCGACCCCGGCACCGAGGCGCCGAGCGACGACGACGCCCTGGCGGCGGCCGACCGGGTCTGGGTCGTGCGGCCCCGATCCGCGGAGACGGGCGACGACTGGCTGAGGGCCGGCGTCGTCACCGTCGCCGAGGCCTCGCCCCGGGGCCGGACGGGCCCGGCCTGGACCGCCCAGAGGGACGCGTTCTCGGAGCTCGCCGAGGGGCAGGAGGTGGCCGTCCCGGACGCGGACCAGCTCACGTTCTCGACCGGGCGCCTCGTCGGGGACGTCGTGGCCGCCCAGGACGACGACCGCGCACCCGTGCTGCTGCGGCGGGTCGAGTGGGACGGACGCGTCGTCGCTCGGCGCGACCTGCCCGACCCGGCGCTCGCCCAGGACACGAGGATGGTGTTCCCGCTCGCCCTGGACCGCGCCCGGGCTCGAGGCTGACCGCGGCGGGCAGGCCGGGCAGCACGCGGCCCGGCTAGCATCGGACGATGCTGGACCGCGCCTCCGTCGACCGACTCTTCGTCCGCTCCGGGCCAGACGGGCCTGCCGAGGCCGTCGTCGAGGCGTTCGGCAGCGGCTGGCGCCTGCGACGCTGGTCGCTCGACGCGGTCGAGCAGGAGTCGCTCGGCGTCTACACCTCGGCCGAGCTGGCCGAGACCGCCTGGTGGCGGCACCTCGACCAGGGACGGGGTCACCGGACCGAGAGCGCGTCCGAGATGCGCAGGCGCCTCGGCGAGGACTGAGCCCGGCGCACCGCGCCGAGGCGGTCCTCCCTGGCCGACGCGGTCGCGGTAGAGGTCGTGGCCGAGGCCGAGGCCGTGGCCGAGGCCGAGGCCGGCGCGGCGTCGACCACCCCCGCGGGGCCTGACCCGGCGAGCAGTTCCACCCCGTCGGTGCCGCACGTGAACACGGCCCGCACCTCGTAGCGGCGCGGTGCCGCCAGGCCCGTAAGGGCCGCCTGCCAGTCACGGTCGGAGGCCGTGGGGCCCCCAGGGCCGACGGGGCCGGGACGCTCGAGCACGAAGACCAGCGAGGCGACGCCGAACTCGGCGGCGACCTCTTCGAGAGCATCGCCCCACCGTTCCACCGCCGGCCCGTCGGGGACCTCGGGGACGCCGTCGAGGGGCACCACCATCGGCAGCTGCACGTCGTCGGCGTCGAGGAACAGCGTCCAGAGCTGCCGTCGCACCGCGACGGGCACGAGGAGCCTGACCCGGGCGAGCAGGTCGTCGGTCGAGCAGAGGCGGGCATGGGGGTCGTGGGGCGCGGCGTCGGGGACGACAGGGGCGTTCTTCATGCGTCGATCGTGTCGCCGCGGGCCGGGCCGCGGGACGTCGTCCACAGTGCCGCGCGCCTCCCCGGCCAGGTCGACCAGGTCGGGGAGGAGGCACCAGCGGGCCCGCTGGGGAGGAGGGGGAGCGGACCGTCAGCGACCTCGGTCCGCGGTCGCCGCCTCCTGCGCCGGCGCCCCGCCCGAGAGCGCCCGCAGCGCCCTGCGCAGGACCGTGCTCGACGTGCTCATCGTGTAGGGGAAGTACACGACCTCGACCCCGACCTCGGCGAACTCGCGCTCGAGTCGCAGCCCCTTCTCGGTGCCGCGCCAGTCGTCGCCCTTGAAGAAGACGTCGAAGCGCAGCTCACGCCAGACGTCGAGCTTGTCGGGCACGGTCTCGGCGTACGCGGTGTCGACGACGTCGATGTGGTCGACGATCTCGAGCCGCTCGGCGAGGGGCACCACGGGCGTGATGCCCTTCGTCAGGGCGAGCATCTCGTCGGACACGACGCCCGCGACGAGGTGGTCGCAGTGCTGCCGGGCGTGCCGCAGCAGGTTGAGGTGGCCGATGTGGAACAGGTCGAAGGCACCGGCCGCGTAGCCGACGCGGCCTGCGCCTCCCGGTCGGGAGGTGGCGGGGTCGAGGAGTTCGGGGGACGAGGTCACGGGGTCACGCTCCGGGGACGAGGGGCCGACTCGGCGAGCACGACCAGGGTGAAGAAGGCGACGAAGGCGCTGCTGGAGTCGACCAGCCCGCTCTCGACGACGCTCCTGATGACGATGAAGACGAACGCGGGCAGGACGGCGCCGAACCCGACGACGCGGAGGCTGGCACGGCCCGCCGTCACGAGGCCGACCACGACCCAGACGGCGAGCAGGGCGGCGCCGACGACGCCCGCCTGCGCGAGCGCGGAGATCCAGCTGCTGTCGAGCACCTGCTCGGCCCAGTACTGGCCGGCGACGGGCACCTGCTTGACGGTGAGCCCGGAGCCGATCCAGCGGCCCCAGGTGGCGGGATCGGCCTGCAGCACGGTGTTCCACGCGATCGTGCGCGAGTTGAGCGTGGCGATGCTCGCGCTGTCGCCGCCCCGCTCGACGACCCGGGTCAGCAGGTCGGTGGTCGCGAGGACCGCGACGACGACGGGCACCCCGAGGGCGACCACGACGGCCACGGACGGGCGGACCCGCCGCGCCGCGACGACGGCCACGGCGACGGCGACGAGCGCCGCGAGGAACGCCGCGCGCGACCCCGTCGTGACGAAGAGCGCCACGAGGACGGCCAGGAGCGCCAGCGACGCCGGCGTCGCCTTCTCGACGAGGAGGCGGTGGACGACCCCGATGAGCGGCAGCCCGAGCAGCAGGGCGATCTCGTTCGGGCTCAGGGCGGGCAGGGTGCCGGCGAGGCGCCCCCCGGCCAGGTAGACCTGCAGCCCCGACAGGGCCGAGACGGCCCCGACGATGCCCAGGGCGAGGAGCAGCGACCGCACCACGACGCGCGGCTCGCTGCGGTGCACGACCGCGACGATCGTCGCCGCGACCATGAGCACCCGGACGACCAGCACCGCGGTCGACGAGGTCAGCCCGGCGGAGACTCCGCCGACGAACGCGATCCCGAGGTAGGCGAGCAGGAACGCGACGGCGACGGGTCCGACCCGGTTGGCGAGGTGCCGGCCGTCGCGTCCCGCGGGCGAGCCCGTGAGGGCCAGGACGAGGGCGACGGCCGCGAGCACGGCCTTCGCCGCGACGATCGGGTCGAGGCCGCCGTCGTAGATCACGCCGGTGCGCCACGGCACGACGGAGGCGACCAGCACGGTCATGACGACCGCCGGGCGCACCAGGTGTCGTGCGGACGGCAGGTCGTCGTGGAGCGCGGTCGCGCCCCGCCACGCCGCCGCGCGCGGCGAGGCCGCGGGCAGGACGACGGGGGCGGAGGCGAGCCGCGAGGGGGAGGGCACGGTCACTCGCCGTCGTCCGCGCCGTCGTCCGTGCCGCGGGCAGGACGCGCCGGGCGGCTCGGCCGCGGGACACGGCCCTTGCCGCGCGGCTTGCGGGCAGGGGCGGCGGCCGGGGCCTCGGCGGGCGACGCCGTCTCGGATGCCTCCCGCACCTCCGTCGCCTTCTCGGCGGGGACGATCGGGGCGGTCGTCGTGAACGGGTCCTGCACCAGACCGGCGATGCTCGTCGGACGGTCGCCCGTCACGCGCTCGCCCGTCGAACGCTCGCCGGACGCGCGGTCGCTCGTCGGGGCGGTCGTGCGGGCGGGGGCGGCGAGGGCGGTGCCCGTGCGGCCGACGTGGCGGAAGTCCTCGTCGCGCCAGGTCGCGCGCAGCAGCACGCGGCGCCAGCGGGGGACGCCGGCCAGGACGACGCCGATCGGCTCGACGTCGAGGCTCATCAGCTCGGCGGCGAGGCTGCGGAGCGACTCGAGGCGCGTGGCCCCGGCCCGCACCACGAGCACGACCTCGTCGGACTCGGAGGTGACCGTCCGCAGGGAGAGCGGCTGCGAGTCCGAGGCCGACTGCACCACGGTCACGTCGTAGGTGCCGCGCAGCTGGGCGAAGAACTGCTCCACGCCGGAGCGCACGAACGACCGGGTCGAGGCCTCGACCACGTCGGGGACCGGCACGCGGTCGTAGCCGGCGAGGTCCGCCTCCGTCAGCTCGGGCAGCGCGTCGACCGGCACGGTCGACGGACGCGACACGGTGCGCGTGTCGTAGTCGGACTGCAGCAGCGCGCAGGTGGAGCCCAGCTCGACGACCGCCCGGGCGAGGCCGCCGTCGACGCCCGCCGCCTCGGCGACCGTGTCGGTGCGGGCCAGGAGCAGCACGCGGGGGAGCTCGCCGCCGCGGAGTGCACGGACGTTCTGCACCGTCTCGCGGAGCGCCGTCCGGGTCGACGCCGAGGCGCCGCGGCCGTCGGGGTCGTCAGAGCGGCGCACGACGGTCGGCAGCTGGCCGACCACGGGCAGGCCCGTGGCGCGGCGCACGTCGTCGACCGTGCTGACGCGCGGGCGGGTGCGGGCGAGGACGATCGCGAGGGCGACGCCCGCCCCGAGGCCGACGAGCAGGCCGAGGAGGCCCAGCACGACCGTGCTCGGGCCGGTGGACGACGTGGGCACCGGGGCGGGCGCCGTCAGGTCGAGCGCGACGGTCTGGCCGTCGGCGCCCTCGGACGACTCGATCTGGTCGACCGTGTCGGAGAGGCGGCCCGCGACGGTGTCGGCGAGGTCGGCCGCGCCGGTGGCGGTGGAGTCGGTCGCGGAGACCAGCAGCACCACGGTGTCGACGGGGTTCGTGACGGCGACTCGCTCGCCCAGGTCGGCGAGCGAGACGCCCTCGGCCTGGGCCACGGGCCCGAGCACCTGGGCGCTCGTGCCGAGCTGGGCGTACGACGCGACCTGGCGGAGCGCGAACGACGAGCGCTCGTCGAGGTTCGACCCGGGCGCGTCGGCCCGGACGAACACGGTGGCCTGGGCGGTGTACGAGGCAGGGGCCACCTGGGACAGCCCCACCCCGGCGGCGAGGCCGAGGACGGCGGCCACGACGACGACCACGAGGTGCTGGGCGACGAAGCGGAGGTAGTCCCCGAGGTCGAGGCGGTCGTCGACGACGACGGCGCGGGCGGTGCTGGTCATGAGGTCCTCATCGGGTCGGTGCGGAGCTCGCGGAACCACTTGGGCAGGGCGAGGAGGAGGTACGCGGCGTTGGCCGCGAAGAGCAGGAGGTAGGCCACCGTGAACGCCCCGGGCCACGCGAGCAGCACGAAGACGAGGCACATCAGGCCGTAGTCGGTCGGGACGACCGCGAGCGAGTAGAGGGTGCCCGTCTGGCGGCGCACCAGCACGGGCGACCCCTGGGCCACCGACTCGGCGCGCCGCAGCTGCTCGGTGAGCACGATGGCGAAGAAGGCGACCGTGGCGACGACCTGGTAGGCGAGGGGCAGCGCGAGGACCGCCTCCCTGCCCTCGGGCTCGCGGATCCACGACGCGAAGACCACGAGGTGCAGCACGGCGATCTTCGTGGCGTCGATGACGTGGTCGAGCCACTCGCCGGCCGGGCTGCCGCCGCCGCGGAGGCGGGCCAGCTGGCCGTCGGCCGAGTCGAGCGCGTAGCCGACGACGAGCAGCAGGGGCACCAGCACGGCGGGCAGCCAGCCGGCGGGCACGGTCGCGAGCACGGCGATGCCCGCGAACGTCGCCGCGGCGCTGACCGCGGTCACCTGGTTCGGCGTCGCGCGCAGCACGTGCGCGGCGGCGGCGGCCCAGCGGCCGAGCCGCCGGTTCACGTAGCGCGAGTAGGCGGGCGCCCCGCTCGACGACTTCTGCGCCGAGGCGAGGGCCGAGAGGGCCGCCCGGAACTCGTGCGGCACGGGCGTCCGGGGCGCGGCCGAGGAGGCGGTCGCCGGCTCGGGACGCGTGGGCGTCGCCCCCAGCCGGGTCACGAGGCCACCGCCAGGTCCTGGCCGTGCTCGCGGTGCAGCTCGCGGGACACCACGGCGCCGATGCGCCGCCGCATCTTCTCGGGCGTGTAGCGCTCCTGGTAGGTCGCCTGGGCGCGGCGTCCGGCGGCCGCGAGGGTGTCGACGTCGAGGCCGGCGAAGATGTCGGCGAGGGCGTCGACGTCCTGGCGGTCGAACAGCCAGCCGGTCTCGCCGTCGACCACCACCTCCTCCGGTCCGCCGCTGCGGCTCGCGATGACCGGACGGCCCTCGCTGAAGGCCTCGAGCGCGACGAGCCCGAAGCCCTCGAGCGTGTCGGTGGGCAGCACGATCGCGTCGGCGTCGCGCACGTACGGGGTGGCGTCGGCGACCTGGCCGACGACGGTGACCGTCTCGGGTCGGGACACGATCGCCGCCACGAGGGCGGGCACGTCCACGCCGGCGCCCACGGCGGGCGGACCGCCGAGGACGACGAGCTGGCCGGGGCAGCCCGCGGCGTTCCAGGCGGTCAGCAGGGTGCTGTGGCCCTTGTGCGAGTTCCAGCGGCTGGCCATCAGGTAGTGGGGGAGGCGGTGCTCGGGAGCGGCGACGAGGTCGCGCGACCGGCGCGGGACGCCGTTGTGGACGACGACGGCACGGTCGTCGCCGTCGAGCCCCGAGCTGCCGAGCACCGAGCGCGACACGGCGACGAGCGCGGTGCAGGCCCGGGCGAGGGGACGGAGCCCCTTGCGGTCGGTGTCGCCCCACGGCTCCTGCAGGTGCCCGACGACGTGCTGGACGCCGGCGAGACGGGCGAGGGGCGCGACCACGAGGCACGCGCTGGTGGCGCAGTAGACGAGGTCGAAGTGCCGGCCCGCGAGCCGCGCCGCGGTCCGTGCGGCGTCGCGGGCGAGCCGCGCGAGGCCGACCGGGCCGAGGTGCGACCGGCGGAGGATCGGCAGCGCGGTGCGCTCGACGCGGGCGCCGAGCTCCCGGAGCTGCGGCCCCAGGGGGCCGACGGCCACGTCGGTGGGCAGCCACACGGTCACGTCGAGGTCGTCGCGGGCGGCGAGCTCGCCGACGACCTCGAGGACGATCCGGTCGGAGCCGTACATCTCGTCGGACGAGTGCACGACGAGCACCCTGCTGCGACGGGCCCCGGGGCGACGCGGGGGCGTCTCCGGGAGGTCCGCCACGTCGAGCAGCCACTGCTCGGCCTGCCGGGGTCCGGGTGCGGCGTCCGCGGTCGCGGACGACGCCCCGGGCGCCCCCGCGCCCCGGTCGGTCGGTCTGGTGGTGTCGAGGGTCATGGGTCAGTCGCCTGCCTTCGTGATGGTCAGGTCGTCCCACGAGGAGACGACGGGTGAGTTGGTGGCCGAGCCGGACAGGTACGAGTGGAAGCCCACGCGCCCTGCCGCCTGGAGCCCGGCCGTGGAGTCGGTCGCGGTCTTGGTCCACGTGGCGGGCTCGGAGCCCGCCGCGGACCAGACCTTCGCCCGGACGGTCGTCGGCGACGTGCCGGTGACCTCGAGCAGGACGGCGATCTTCTGGCCCGGCGCGTACGTCAGGCCGGAGACGACGCTCTCGGTGCCGAGGACCGTCTGCGTGCCGTCGGCCGCCTGGCGGAACAGCGCGACCGCGACGGCGCCGTTGGCGCGGAACGTGACCTTGGCCCGGTAGTCGCCCTGGCCCGTCACGCCTCGGCCGATCACCGACGCGTACACGCCGGCGCCGGTGGGCACCTTGTCGAGGGCCACGGTGACGCGGGTGACCGCGTCGGTGGCCTGCACGCCGCCGAGGTAGATCTGCGGCCCGGAGCCCGCGGCGGCCATCTTGATCTGGCCGGCGCCCTGGGTGGTCGAGAACGACGAGACCGCGTTCGGGGTCGTCCACGCGCCTCCGGCGTCCGCCGTGCCCCAGCCGCCCGTCGTCTGGCGCTCGAAGGCGTCGGCGGCGTAGGCGGTGGTCGCCGGCGGCGTGACCACCGGCGGCGTCACGACCACGGGGGCGGTCACGGTCACCGGCACGGTGGTGCCGGCGGTCGCGCCGTCGTCGTCGGTCACGGTGAGGACGGCCTGGTAGGTCCCCGCCGCGGCGTAGGCGTGCTGCACCGTCGCGCCGGTGCCCGTCGAGCCGTCCCCGAAGTCCCACGCCCAGGAGGCGACGGTCCCGTCGGGGTCGGACGACGCGCTGCCGTCGAAGCTGGCGGTCAGGTCGGCCGAGGTGGCCGAGCCGGACGCCGTCGGGGCGACGTTGGCCGGGGCGGGCGGCGGCGTCACGACGCCGGTGCCGGCGTCGTGGTGCGCCGCGACCTGGGCCGCGGTGAGCGCCGTCGGGTAGACCGAGACCTCGTCGATCGAGCCGGCCACGTAGGAGCTCGACGAGCCCCACGTGACGTCTCCGCCGACGTGCCAGCGACCCGTGTAGCCCTGGGCGCCCGCCTGCGGGTTCGTGCCGACCGCGACGCCGTCGACGTAGAGCACCATGCCCGCGCTCGACTGCGTGGCGACGACCTGGTGCCAGGCGCCGTCGTTGTAGGCGCGGTCGGTCGTGACCGTGTTGGCCTGGCCGGTCCAGGTGCCGAACACGATGCGGCCGTCGTCCTGCAGGTACACGTGCCGGTCGTAGTTGCTCGACAGCCCCTGGGCGGAGTCGCCGTAGCCGATCAGCTTGCCGCCGGAGGTGCTGGTCGTCGAGAACCAGAGCTCGGCGCTGTACGTGCTGGGGGCCGGGGCCTCCTGCACCTGCACGACCTGGCCCTGCTGGCCGTCGAGGCCGAAGGCCGTGCCGGTGCCGCCGAGGGCGCCGGGGACGCCCTTGGTGACGCCGCCGGTGATCAGGCCCGCGTCCGGCGAGGGCGTCGTCGAGACGGCGGTCGAGCCCGTGCCGGTCTCGTCGAGGCGCCAGTAGAGCGACGGCTGGTCGGTCGTCACGGCCTTGCCGTAGGCGTCCGTCGGGGGAGCGGGGACGCTCGAGGTGCGTCCCGAGGCGACCCAGTGCCCGTCGACCTGGCCGGGCGTGAGCACGGTCGGGTAGACCGCGACGTCGGCGACGTCGCCGGTGAACCAGTCGCTGCCCGAGTTCGGCCAGCCGCCGTTGGAGTCGCCGCCGACCCGCCAGTAGCCGGAGTAGGCCTGGCCGCTCGTCACGTCGCCGCGGGCGGCGACCTTGACGCCGTCGATCGACAGGCTCATGCCGGCCGAGCCGAGGCTGGCCGTGGCGAGGTGCCACTGCCCGTCGTTGAGGCCGGGGCCGCTCGACACGGTGGCCGTGTAGCCGGGGTAGACCCCGAAGGTCACGCGTCCCGCGCCGTCCATGTAGACGTGACGGTCGTAGCTCGACGAGTTGCCGGTCTGGCGGTCGCCGAAGCCGACGATCTTGCCGCCCGACGTGCTCGTCGTGCGGAACCACGACTCGACGGTGAAGGTCTGCGGACCCTCGACCGACGCGTTCGCGGCGACCGTCGAGTCCTGCTGGCCGCCGAACGAGGCCGCGGTGGTGCTGACCGGGCCCGACCGGCCCCGCGTCACGGCGTCCGTGGCCGTGGCGTCCGCGAACCCGACGTGGTCGTACACGGCGGAGCCGGAGGCCTCGCCGAGGGTCCACAGGCTCGTGGCGCCGTCGGCGGCCACGGCCTTCTCGTAGGGGTCGCCGGCCGACGACGACACGGTGACCGCGTCGGAGCGCGAGCCCGTGAACGTGTTGCCGGCCGCGTCCGTCACCGACACGCGGTACGTGTGGCTGCTGCCGGGCGCGACGCCCGTGTCGACGAAGCCGAGGGTCGGGAGGCGCCAGAAGCGGGAGTCCGCCACCTGCGTCGCGATCGGCGTCGTGCCGGAGTCGCGGAGCAGCTGGTAGGTCAGGCTGCCGTCGTCGTAGTCCCAGGTGGTGGGGAACGAGACGCGGACGGTGCCCGAGGCCAGCGAGAGCCCGGTGGGCTTCATCGGCGCGTACTGCGGGGCCACCTTGTTCGGCGCCGTGTCGCGGGTGGCGAAGGTGGCGAGGCCCTCCTGGGCCTTGCCGTTCACCTGGGTGAACTCGCCGCCCATGACGAGGTACTTCCCGGTGCTCGACGACGTGCCGAGCGACCAGCCGCCCTGGAACTGACGCGTGTACGACCCGGAGTTGACGGCGGGGTACCAGGGCAGCTGGGTCGGCGTGGCCTGGCCCGAGTAGATGCTGCCCGAGCTGGGCCCGGCCTGGTCGGTGCCGGTCGCGGCGATCGTGTTGGCGGTCGCGCGCTTCCAGACGCTCGGCGACTGCTCGGCGAACGCCCCGACCGAGGAGCAGTCGTGCGAGTGGGAGACCGCGTAGGCGACCTCGCCGATGACCGCGGTGCCGTAGCTGGCGCCGTAGCAGTTGTCGAGCCAGACGAGGGCGCCGGTGTCGAAGCGGGTCGCGAAGCGGCCGTCGAACCAGTGGCCGCCCTCGCCGTTCCCGGTCGCGTAGACGACGCCGTCGACGAGGGTCATGTCGGTGACCCAGGAGCGGTTCGTGCCCTGCTGGGGCGTGATCGGCTTGGCCTCGAAGGGCTGGATCGCCCCGGTCGAGCCGTCGACGGCGCCGATGCCGACGATCGGCTGTCCGCCGAGGGTCTGGAACCGGCCGCCGATGACGACGCGGCTGTCGTCGGGCGCGGCCACGACGGCCTGGGTGATGTTGTCGGTGCCCGGGTTCCAGGCGGTCAGGGCGCCGGACGCGGCGGTGAAGGCCGCGGCGTTGGCGCGGGCCTTCGAGCTCGCGGTGCCGAACGAGCCGACGACGTAGACCGTCGTGGCGGTGGGCGCGATGCCCCAGACCGACCCCGAGATGGACCCCGAGAACGAGGTCTTCAGGGCGCCCGTCGAGACGGTGAACGCGGCGATCTTGCTCTTGGCGACGCCGCCGACGGTCGAGAAGTCGCCGCCCACGTAGAGCGTCGCCTTGTCCGGCGACACCTCGACCGACCGGGCCTGGGCGCTGAGGTTCGGGTTCCAGGGCAGGATCGCGCCGGTCCGGACGTCGAACGCCATCGCGTTGTTGCGCGTGACCTCGTTCTGCCCCCGGGCGCTGCCCGACGGGCGGGCGGACGTGAAGGCGCCCACCGCGTAGGCGGTGTTCCCGACGACGGCCGTGCTCCAGACGACGCCGTTGATCTGCGGGGTCGGCAGGACGTCGGAGCTGACGGTGGCGGTGCCCGCGGCGGCGGCGCTGCCGGCCGGGGTGCTGCTGGTGTAGGCACCGGTGACGGTCATGCCGGGGACGGCAGCCGTCGTCGCCGCCGAGGCGGCCGAGGGCGCCCAGGCGAGGCCCGTGGCCACGAGGGCCGTGAGGGCGAGGACGCCGACGGCCGAGCGGGCCGTTCGACGAGGGGTGGGGGTCATGGTCGTGTCTCTCGGGTCGGGTGTTCGGATGAGGGGTGTTCGGGGCGGAGCCGGCTCGCCAGGGCGAAGGACCGGTCGTCGAGGAGGCGGTCGTCGTCCTGGTCGTCGTCCAGGTCGTCGGCGCGGGTCGACGACGCCGGCCCGGCGCCGGACGAGCCCGGCCGGTCGCGGGCCGGCACGGCGTCGCCGAGGCTGAGCACGACGCGCCGCACGAGCAGGCCGCCGAGGACGCTGCCCGTGCAGAGCGCGAGCGGGACCGCGGCCGGCGGGGCGCCGACGCCGAGCACGGCGACGGCCGCGGCGAGCGAGAAGAACGAGTCCGCGACGCGGACGGCGAGCACGCGCCCCTGGCCGCCGCGCACGGCGGCGAGCGACCCGTAGGGCGTGACGGCGGCGACGCTCACGGCGTAGGCGGCCCACGCGGCGACGGCGACGGTGTCGAGGGGCCGCCCGGCCACGAGCTCGCCCGCGACCGGTGCGAGCAGCACGGCCACGGCGCCGACGGCGAGGGCGCCGACGAGCAGCCGCAGGACCGCGCGGTCGGCCCGGCGCACGAGCGTCCGGGTCGGCACGGCGTGGGCGACCGCGAAGGTCGCGAACAGGTACGTCGACAGCCCGCCGACGAGCAGCAGGACGGGCGCCACGAAGACGCGGGCCGCCTCGAGGTCGCCGGTCGCGGCGGTGCCGACGAAGAGCACGACGAGGAGGCGCGTGACCGTCAGCAGGGACGGTCGCACCACGGCCTGCGCGGCCCGCAGCGAGCCGTAGGCCGCCACGATGCGCACCCCGCTGTGGCCGGTGGCCCAGCTCGGGGCGGGCGCCGCCGAGCGACGCGGCCCGGCCAGGAGGAGGGCGACGACGAGCGCGACGGCCTGGCCGGCCGCGAGGGCGCCGAGCGGGAGGGGCAGCCCGGTCGTGCCGCCCGCGGCGAGCACGCCGGCGACGGCCAGGAGCGCGCCGAGGCCGGAGAGGTCGACGACGACGAGGCGCCAGAAGCGCAGCTGCGCCATGAGCAGACGACGAGCGACCTCCTCGGCGGCGAAGGCGCCGGCCGCGAGGGCGAAGAGCACCGCCTCGACGGGCTCGAGCACGCCGGACAGGCCGATGACGACGCCCGCGACGGCCGGGGGCGCGAGGCACCAGACGGCGGCCCAGGCCCAGAGGCCGCGTCGCACGTCGGCCGAGCCCCGGTCGAGCACGGTGAGCGAGTCGCCGACGAAGCCGCTCGCGAGGGCGGCGAACACGACGACGACGCCGTAGAGCACGGCCCAGACGCCGAAGTCGGACGGTGCGAGCAGGCGGGCCGCGACGATCTGGCCGGCCAGCCCGAGCAGGGCCTGGGTGCCCTGTCCGCCGAGCGCGCCCAGCACGTGGACGCGGCGACGCGGACGGGGCGCGACCGGCGGCGCGGTGCGTGCGGGCCCGCGCCCGCCGTGGGTGGTGGCGGTCATCGGGGCAGGCTCCCCGTGAAGGTGGCCGGCGCGTGGACGCCGTCCAGGTCGAGGTACAGCGTCGCCTCGTCGCGGCGGTCGTCGGGGACGACGAACGCGTAGCGGGCCGTGACGTCGTCGCCCGCGGCGACGACGCTGTCGAGGTCGGCGACGTCGACGTCGTCGTAGAGCGGCGCGGCCGGGACCACGTCGGAGCCGGCGCGGAGGCTCGGCACGACGCTCGTCAGGTCGACGTCGGCGTCCGTGCCGTTGTGCACCGTCACCGAGAAGACGACGAACGGGGCCCCGGTGACGACGCCGGCGCCCGTGGAGGTGACGGTGCCCTGGTCGACCGCCTCCGTGCGGACGGTCAGCCCGTCCGCGTAGTCGACGGTGCCGCCGAAGGGCGCGGGGTCGGCCGCGACGCGGTCGTCGGGGGCGGTGACGCCGTCGCGCTCGACGACGGGCGCCCCGGTCTCGGTGGTGACGTAGGCGGGCGCGTCGATGCCGCCGGCGGTCGCCGCGGCGTCGGGCGCGCTCGTGGCGACCACGACCCCCACGACGACGGCGGCTGCCGCGACGACCAGGACGCCGGCCCCGGAGAGCAGGGCGGTGCGGCGGCGCATCAGTAGGCCCCTTCGTGACGGAGCAGCACCCGGACGGTGCGCCACATGATGACGAGGTCGGCGGTCAGCGACCAGTTCTCGACGTAGTACAGGTCGAGTCGGACGCTGTCCTCCCAGCTCAGGTCGCTGCGGCCGTTGATCTGCCACATCCCGGTCAGGCCCGGCTTGATGTACAGCCGGCGGTGGACGTGGCGCTCGTAGTCGGCGACCTCGCGGGGCAGGGGCGGACGCGGGCCGACGACGCTCATCTCGCCGCGGACGATGTTCCAGAGCTGCGGCAGCTCGTCGAGCGACCACTTGCGCAGCACGCGGCCCACGCGGGTGACCCGGGGGTCGTGGCGCATCTTGAACAGCGGTCCGGCGCCCTCGTCGGCCGTCCCCAGGCCGCCGAGCAGCTGCTCCGCGTCGACGACCATCGACCGGAACTTGAGCATCTCGAAGGTGCGGCCGTCGCGGCCGACGCGACGCTGCCGGAACAGCACGGGGCCGGCGCTGTCGACGCGCACGGCGACGGCGAGCACGAGGAGGAGCGGTGCCAGCACCAGCAGGGCGCTGCCGGCCAGGACGACGTCCGAGAGACGCTTCATCGCGTGGCGCGGCCCGTCGAACTCGGGCAGCTCGACGTGCATCAGGGGCAGGCCCTCGACGGGGCGGAAGTGGATGCGCGGCCCGGCGACGTTGGTCAGCCGCGAGGCGAGCACCAGCTCGGTGGCGCGGCCCTCGAGCGACCAGCCCAGGTCGCGCAGCCAGTCGCGGCCGCGGCCGGCGTCGCCGGCGACGATGACGCTCTCCGCGCTGAGCCGCCAGACGGCCCGCGGCACGTCGTCGAGCCCCGCCACGACGGGCACGACGCGGTCGCCGATGACCACGCCGGACGCGTCGGGCTCGTCATCCGTGAGCACGGCGCCCACGACGTCGTAGACCGCCCCGCTGGTGGCGTCGATGCGGTCGACGACGTAGGCGATGTCCTCGCGGCTGCCGACGACGACGGCGCGCGAGAGGTAGTGGCCGGCGCCCCGCTGGGCCTCGAGCCACCGTCGCATGGCCCAGCGGCCGACGACGAGCCCGGCGCCGCCGACGGGCAGCGCGACGAGGAAGTACTCCTGGCCGCCCACGTGGCCGGTGACCGAGAACCAGACGGCCACCACGACGAACGCGAGGACGCTGGCGCTGCCGACCCGCTTGTACTCGAGCACGCCGCTGCCGACCACGGCCAGGTCGCGGCTGCGGTAGAGGGCCAGCGCGGCCGTCCAGACGACGGCGACGACGAGGGGCAGCCAGAGGGCGGCGAGCACCCCGTCGACGACGGCCGACGGCGACCCGGCGCCCTGCGAGACGAGGTCGTCGACGACGTCGACCACGGCGGCGGCCACGACGCTGGCGAGGACGACCGCGGTGTCCGTCACGCGGAGACGACGGCGGTAGCGGAGCGCCCAGCGCGCACCCGTCACCGTCTCGGCGGCACGGCCGACGAGGGGGGAGGAGGTGCGGGCCGGGTCGGCGACGACCGCCCGGGGCACGGCACGGACGGCGTCGACGGGCTCGCCGGCCGGACGGGCGGGTGCGACCGGGGCAGGGGCGGCCGGGGTGGCCGTCCCGGCGGGGCGGCCGGAGTGGGAGAGGGTACGGAGGGACGACGGGCTGCTGGGCATGGGGACTCGTGCTCGGGTAGGCGACGAATGACACCGGCGCCGTTTCGGGCGGCGTCGGGCAACGGAACAGCCGTCCGGGCGAGTTTCGGGTTCGTCCGGACGACGAGGGTCGACGGGCGTCGTGTCGTCCGGCTGCCGCGGGTACGGCAGCACGGCGTCGACGGACGTCGTGGGCGACGCCGACGTCGGGTGGTTCGTCGGCGGGGCCCGTTCGGGTTTGGTCGTGCAGTTCGGGTGGAGCGGTTCGGGTGTGGCTCTCGTGGGCGGTGGGTGCCGCCTTCCGGTGGTATGAACTCTAAGTCGGGGCACCCCCCGGGAGGGGACCCCCCGTTCGGGGGCTCGGCTGCCCCCCGCACGTGGGACACGTCGGGCACTCACCCCGGGCGGGGTACGGACGCCCCCGTCGGGGCGGCCTCGACCCGAGTCGCACGAGGTCCGGACAGGCTCTCCGTGGCCGAGGCGGCGCGCATTGCCCGCCTGTCACGAGAACAGCCGGTCAGAGCGGCATGCGGAGCGGGCGGCGACCCGCCTGGCGACCCCCGGGCCACGCCCTCCTTTAGACGACACCTGTCGCACAGACGGGTCACCCTGGGCGCCTGCCCCACGGACGGGGGACGACGAACGGCAGGTGTCCCCACCTGCCGTTCACCCTGCGGATAGCCCGTGTTAATCACCCCACGGGCGAGGGGTCACGGGCGTGTCACGAACCCCTTCTCGACCATCCAGTCGAAGGCCACGTCCGCGGGCTCCTCGCCCTCGACGTCCACGCGTCGGTTGAGCGTGCGCAGCTCGTCGTCGGTCAGGGCGGGGGAGATCTGGTCGTAGACGCCGGCGAGCTGCGGGTAGCGCGCCAGCACGTCGTCCGTGAGGACGGGTGCCACGTTGTACGCCGGGAAGAACCCCTGGTCGTCCTCGAGGACCGTGAGGTCGAGGGAGTCGATCCGACCGTCCGTCGTGAACACCTCGCCGAAGTTGCAGCGCCCCCGGTCGGTCGCCTCGTAGACGGTGCCCGTGTCGAGGATGCTGACGTTGCCGGTCGGCACGCCGTCGGCGGCGCCGAGCTCGAGGCCGTACCGCTCGAGCATCGGGGCGAACCCGTCGGCGCGCGAGTTGAACTCGGCCTCGACGCAGAACGTGCGCTGCTCGACGGGCAGGGCCGCGATCTGCGAGAGCGTGGCCACGTCGCCCAGCTCGGCGACCGCCTCCGACCGGACCGCCATCGCGTAGGTGTTGTTGAGCGGCGCCGGCTCGAGCCAGACGAGGCCGTTCTCCTCGTCGGCGTCGCGAACGGCCGTGTACTGCTCGTCCTTGTCCGGGATGCCCGCCTCCTGGCCCAGGTAGGTCAGCCAGGCGGTGCCCGTGTACTCGTAGGTCATGTCGGCGCCGCCGTCGAGCATGAGCTGCCGCACGGCGACGCTGCCCGGCACGTTGGTCATGTCCGTCACCTCGAAGCCGGCGGCCTGGGCGGCGAGCACGGCGATCTTGCCGAGGATCAGCTGCTCGGTGAAGTTCTTCGCCGTCACGGTGATCGCGGCGTCGTCGGGCAGGTCGTCCTGGGCCTCGATCGACCCGGGGGCGACCGCGGGCACGAAGGCCGTCGCGGGCTGCAGGCCGCAGCCCGTGAGGACGGCCGCGGACGAGGCCGCCACGAGGCCCAGCAGGGAGGCGCGGCGCAGCGCCCGGGGGAGGCGGCGCGAGGCGGGGGCGGGGGTCATCGGAGGCCCTTCGGTCGGGCGACGTGCTCGACCACGCGGCCGAGCCAGTCGATCAGCAGCGCCAGGAGCGCGACGAGCAGGGCGCCCGAGACGAGCACCTTCGGCAGGAACAGGTTGACGCCGGTCGTGATGAGCAGCCCGAGGCCGCCGGCGCCGATGAACGTGGCGAGCGCCGCCGAGCCGACGAGCAGCACGAGGGCCGTGCGGATGCCGGAGAGCATGACGGGCACGGCGAGGGGCAGCTCGACGCGGAACAGCACGGAGACGGCGGACATCCCCATGCCCCGGCCCGCCTCGACCAGGCGCGCGTCGACGCTCTGCAGGCCGATCATCGTGTTGCGGAGCACGGGCAGGACCGCGTACAGCACGAGGGCGACGACGGCCGTCCAGAACGAGAAGCCGAGCCACAGCGCCAGCAGCACGATCAGGCCGACCGCGGGGGCCGCCTGCCCGACGTTGGCCAGCACGAGCACCGGCCCCGCCGCGCGGCGGAACGGCCGGCGGGTGAGCAGGACCCCCAGGGGCACGGCCAGCACGAGCACGATGACGGCCGAGGCGAAGGTGAGCGCGAGGTGCTCGCCCGTGTAGGTCAGCAGGGCCGACGGGTTCAGGGTCGTGCGCTCGGCGGTCGTCAGGTCCGCCGTCGACAGCCACACGGCGAACGCGGCGAACACCACGGCGACGGCGGCCGGCTGCACGACGAGCCCGAGCCACGTCGGCCGGGCCCGCCGGGCGCGCGCGGGTGCCGAGGAGGCGCCGGGCGCGTCCGCGACGGCCGTCACGGTCGGTCCCCGGTCCGGCCGGCCCCGTCGGCGACGCGCTCGTCGTCGACGTCTGCGGCGAGGTCGTCGGCGTCGTCGTCGTCCGACCCTGCCGGGGTCGTGCCCACGACGGGCAGCGGACCCGTGTTGGTGCCGACGGGAGCGTCGGTCAGGGCCACGGCCGCGGCCCGCCGGGCACGGGTGATGGCCTCCATGACCACCTCGACCGTGATGACCCCGACGAAGGCGTCGCGGCGGCCCGTCACCAGGGCGGCGCCCGCGCTGGAGACGAGCATCGTGTCGAGCGCGTCGTTGAGGGTCGCGCCGCTGCCGATCACGGGCAGCTCGGGGTCGGTGCCGTCCGGCACGACGTCGAGCCGCGAGAGCTGGCGCAGCGACGGCCAGCGGGCCGGCCGGCCTCGGTCGTCGACGACGACGGCGTGCTCGTGCCCCGCGGCCTCGACGCGGGCGGCGACCTCGCGGCCGGTCTCGCCCGCACGGGCGACCACCGCCTCCGCCAGGTCGACGTCGCGCACGCGGGTGAGGGTGAGCTGCTTCAGCCCCGCGCCCGACCCGATGAAGTTCTCGACGAACTCGTTCGCGGGCTCGGCGAGGATCCGCTCGGGGGTGTCGTACTGCACGATGTGCGCGCCCTCGGAGAAGATGACGATCCAGTCGCCGAGCTTGACCGCCTCGTCGAAGTCGTGGGTGACGATGACGATCGTCTTCTGCAGCTCGTGCTGGATGTTGATCAGCTCGTCCTGCAGGCGCTGGCGCGTGATGGGGTCGACGGCCCCGAACGGCTCGTCCATCAGCAGCACGGGCGGGTCCGCCGCGAGGGCCCGGGCCACGCCGACGCGCTGCTGCTGCCCGCCCGAGAGCTCGCGGGGGAACCGGTCGCGGTAGGTCTCCGGGTCGAGCGAGACGAGCTCGAGCAGCTCGTCGACGCGGGCCGCGATGCGGTCGGAGGCCCAGCCGAGCATCTTGGGCACGATGGCGATGTTGGCCGCCACGGTCATGTGCGGGAACAGCCCGCCGGCCTGGATCACGTAGCCGATGCGCCGGCGCAGCTCGTCGCCGTCGATGTCGGTGACGTCGTCGCCGCCGAGCACGACACGGCCCTCGGTCGGCTCGATCAGCCGGTTGATCATCTTGAGGGTCGTGGTCTTGCCGCAGCCGGAGGGGCCCACGAGCATGACGATCTTGCCGGCGGGGATCTCGAGGGTGATGCCGTCCACGGCGGGCGCGGACTGGCCCGGGTAGCGCTTCGTCACCTGGTCGAGCAGGATGCTGCGGCCCGAGACCTCGGCGGTCGCGTCGGGGACGGTGGGGGAGTCAGTTCTGGACAACGATGCCTCGCGAGACGGTCAGGCGGCCGAGGCCGACGAGCAGGAGATCGAGCACCAGGGCGAGGACGACGACGCCGACCACCCCGGTGACCACGGAGGCGAGCGCGTTCGCGCCGCCGGCCCGGGACAGGCCCGAGAAGATGAAGCCGCCGAGGCCGGGCCCCAGCGAGTACGCCGCCACGGCGGCGATGCCCATCACCATCTGCGCGCTGACGCGCACGCCGGTGAGGATGACCGGCCAGGCGAGCGGCAGCTGCACCTGGACGAGCGTGCGGAAGCTGCTCATGCCGATGCCCCGGGCCGACTCGACCAGCGCGGGGTCGACCTGCGTGAGCCCGACGACGGCGTTGCGCAGCACGGGCAGGGTCGCGAAGAAGGTCACGACGACGACGGCCGGCACCACGCCGAAGCCGAGGGGCACGATGAGCAGCCCGACGACGGCGAACGACGGCAGCGTGAGCCCGACGGCCGAGACGCCGTTCGCGAGGGCGATGAGGCCGGGCACGCGATGCACCAGGGCGGCGACCACGACGGCGATCACGACCGCCAGCACGAGGCACTGGACCACCAACGAGAAGTGCTGCCACGCGGCGAACCAGATCTGGTCCCACCGCCCCGACACGTAGTCCCACGCCATCTGTTCCCCGTTCCTCGTCACACGCTCGTCGACCCTCTGCACGAACGCCCGGCCTGGCCGGGCGATCGGCGTCCACCATAACGAGGACACGTCGGGTCCTGTCGAGGCGACAGGTGTCGTCAGGGGGTCCGGGCGCCCCGGATCGTTACCTGCGCCGGGGCGGGGAACCCCTGGTCAGGGCCGGGCTGGGCCGATCGCCCCCGCCCGTGTGTAACGATCTCGGCCGAGACGCCGGAGGCGCGGTGCACGGCCCCCCGCACCGCGCCTCCCGAGGGGCTCCCGTCAGGCCGGCGGCACCGGCGCCGTGACCTTGTGGCGGGCGCCGTGGTGCTCGTCGGGCAGGCGGTCGCCGCGGCCGAACAGCTTCTGGCGCAGCGTGCCCGGCTCGTACTCCGTGGGGTAGACGCCGCGTGCCTGCAGCACCGGCACGACGTGCTCGACGATGTCCTCGAAGGTGCCCGGCGTGATCGCGTAGGCGAGGTTGAAGCCGTCGACGTCGGTCTCGGCGACCCACTCCTGCAGCTGGTCCGCGATCTGCTCGCCCGACCCGACGATGCGGGGCCCGAGGCCGCCGATGCTGGCCGCCTCGGCGATGTCGCGGATGGTCCACACCTTCTCGTCGGCCCCCTCCTGCGCCTGGAAGTTCGCGAGCGCCGACTGGATCGCGTTGCTCTCGACGTCGCCGACGGGGTCGTCGAGCGAGTAGGTCGACAGGTCGACGCCCATCCAGCCGGACATCAGGGTCAGCGCGCCCTCGTGGGACGCCCAGCGGCGGTACTCCTCGTGCTTGGCCTCGGCGGCCTCGGGCGTCGCGTCGGTGATGATCGTCAGCAGCGTGTAGATGCGGGCGGAGTGCCGGTCGCGGCCCGCCTCCTCGAGCGCGTCGCGGAGCTTCGTCACGGTCGCGGCGAGCCGCTCCTTCGTCGGGGCCGCGACGAAGATCGACTCGGCGTTGCCGGCGGCGAAGCGGATGCCCCGCGGCGACGCGCCCGCCTGGTAGATGACGGGGGTGCGCTGCGGGCTCGGCTCCGAGACGTGGATGCCGGGCACCTTGTACCACCGGCCCTCGTGCCCGATCTCGTGCACCTTCGTCGGGTCGGTGAAGACGCCGCTCTCGCGGTCCCGCACGACGGCGTCGTCCTCCCACGACCCCTCCCACAGCTTGTACAGCACCTCGAGGTACTCGTCGGCCTGGTCGTAGCGGTCGTCGTGGTCGAGCTGGTCGTCGGCGCCCATGTTTCGGGCCGCGCTGGGCAGGTAGCCGGTGACGACGTTCCAGCCGACCCGTCCGTCGGTGAGGTGGTCGAGGGTCGACATGCGACGAGCGAAGGGCACGGGGTGCTCGTAGGCCGTGCCGGCGGTGATGCCGAAGCCGAGGTGCTCGGTCGCGGCCGCCATGGCCGAGACGAGCAGGATCGGGTCTCCGACGGGCGTCTGCGTGCCGTTGCGGAGCGCGGCGTCGTGGTCGCCCCCGTAGACGTCGTACGTGCCGAGCACGTCCGCGATGAAGAGGCCGTCGAAGCGACCCCGCTCGAGGAGGTGCGCGAGGGAGGTCCAGTAGCTGAGCTTCGTGTAGTCGGGCGAGCGGTCGTCGGGGTGCCGCCAGAGACCGGGGGACTGGTGTCCCACGCAGTTCATGTCGAAGGCGTTGAACCGGATGCGTCGAGTCATGGCGCCATCGTCGCCGCCGCGCCGCACCGCCGCCACGTCCGCGCAACGCGGCGTCACACGCGACGCCTAGTCTTGGTCGGTGACCCGCCGAGCCCTGCCCCGCCCTCCTCGCGTCCGGCTCGGGCGCGACGTCGTCGTCCTCGGCGTGATCGCGTTCTTCGTCATGGTCGGCTTCGGCGTGGTCGTGCCGGTGCTGCCCGTCTACGCCGCGAGCTTCGGCGTCGGCTACGTGGCCGTCGGCGCGGTCCTCTCGGCCTTCGCCCTGATGCGCCTCGTCGCGAGCCCGTTCGTCGGGCGCATGATCGACGTCGCGGGCGAGCGCGTGGTGCTCTCGGTCGGCATCGGCATCGTCGCCGTGTCGAGCGGCCTCGCCGGCCTCGCGCACGACTACGTGCAGCTGCTGGTGCTGCGCGGGGTCGGCGGCATCGGGTCGGCGATGTTCACGATCTCGGCCATGACCCTGCTGCTCGCCTCGACCACGCCCGAGCGGCGGGCGCGCTCGATCGGCTTCTACCAGGGCGGGTTCCTCGTCGGCGGCATGGCCGGGCCGGCGCTCGGCGGGCTGCTCGCGACCGTCTCGCTCACCGCCCCGTTCTTCTTCTACGCCGGGACCCTCGCGGTCGCGGGACTGGTCGGCATCCTGCTGCTGAGCCCGCCCCGCCGCGTCGACGGCGGGCGCGCCTCGGCCGTCGAGCTCGCCCGGCCCCTCGCCGACGTGCTGCGCGACGTGCGCTTCCGGGCCGCCTGCGTCGCGAGCTTCGCCCAGGGCTGGTCGTCGCTGGGGGTCCGCAGCGCGCTCGTGCCGGTGCTCGTCGTCGAGGTGCTGCTGCAGCCGACGTCGTGGACGGGCGTCCTGTTCGCCGTCGCCGCGGTCGCCCAGACCCTCGCGCTCGCCCCGGCCTCGCGCTTCGTCGACACCGTCGGGCGCCGCCCCGCGGTGATCGGGTCGTTCGCGGTGGCCGCCGTCTCGCTGGCGCTCGTCCCCCTCGCTCCGGGGCTCGTCTCGCTCGGCGCCCTCCTGGCCGTCTACGGCGTCGCCACGGCCTTCATGGGCACGGCCCCGGCGGCGCTGGT
The DNA here is from genome assembly GCF_011761235.1 of Frigoribacterium faeni. Taxonomy (GTDB): domain Bacteria; phylum Actinomycetota; class Actinomycetes; order Actinomycetales; family Microbacteriaceae; genus Frigoribacterium; species Frigoribacterium faeni_A. The sequence goes on along the minus strand of NZ_JAAOYW010000001.1, from coordinate 98,692 downwards.
CGGCGACGCGGCCGGCGCCCGCGGCGGACGTCCCGTGGCGATCTTCTCGATGTGCTCCGACGTGGGCGCGATCGCCGGGCCCCTGGTGGCCGGGCTGCTCGTCGACGTCGCGTCCTTCGAGGTCGCCTTCGGCACGGCGGCGGCCCTGCTGGCGGTCAGCGCCCTGGTGGCCGTGCGGCTGCCCCGGGGCGTGCCCGTCCCGCAGCCCTAGCGGTCCGCAGGCCCGGTCGGCCCGGTCGGCCCGCCCCGTCCCGGCACGGGACGACGAAGGAGGCGCGCCCCGGTGACCCGGGACGCGCCTCCTCTGCTCTGGCGGTCGCGCTACTTCTTCGCGGCGCCGGTCTTCGTCGCGGGCTTCGCCGCGCTCTTCGACTCGGTCGCCGGGTCCGACTTCGGCTGGACGACAGGGGTCACCTTGAGGAACCCGGCACGCGGGTCCTTCAGGCCGACGAGCGGGGTCTGGTCGCGGCCGCCCACGAAGTTCGTGACCCAGCCGGCGAGGATGCGCCACTTCCGGTTGAGCGTCGGCATCGCGTAGAGGTGGTAGCCGCGGTGGGCGAGCCACGCCGGCACGTTCTTGACCGACACGCCCTTGAGCACGCCCGCCCCCTTGCCGATGCCGTAGCTCGCGACGGTGCCGAGCGACTCGTGGCGGTACTCGCTCGCCGGGGCGCCCGAGAGCGCGGCGATGACGTTGTCCGCGACGGTGACCGCCTGGCGGACGGCGTTCTGCGCGTTCGGCGGGTAGTAGGCCGGCTGCTTCTCGGCCAGCAGGTTCGGCACCTGCGCGACGTCGCCGAGCGACCAGACGCCGTCGAGCTTCTCGCCCTGCTCGGTCTCGACCTGCAGGGTGGCGCTGACGTTGACGTGGCCCTTCGGGCCGAGCGGCAGGCCGAGGTCGGCGACGACCGGGTTGGGCTTGACGCCGGCCGTCCAGACGATGGTGCCGGCCGGGATGGTCTCGCCGTCGCTGAGGACGACGTCGCCGTCGACGCACGAAGGCATCGTCGTGCCGAGGCGCACGTCGATGCCGCGGCCGCGGAGGTGGCCGAGCGTCCACTTCGAGAGCTCGGGGCCGACCTCGGGGGCGACGCGGTCGAGGGCCTCGACGAGCACGAAGCGCAGCTCGTCGCGGGACAGCGTCGGGAACTGGTCGACGGCCGCCTTGGCGGCGTCGTCGAGCTCGGCCATCGCCTCGACGCCGGTGTAGCCGCCGCCGACGAAGACGACGGTCATCAGCTTGCGGCGGGTGGCGGCGTCGGTGACCGACGCGGCCTCCGAGATGTTGCCGAGGACGCGGTCGCGGACGTACTGCGCCTCCTCCACGCTCTTGAAGCCGACGCCGTTCTCGGCGAGGCCGGGCGTCGGGAACGTGCGCGTGACGGCGCCGAGGGCGACGACGAGCTGGTCGTAGGCCAGCTCCTGCTCACGGCCGTCGGCCGTGGTGACCGTGACCTTCTTGGCCGTCGAGTCGAGGCCCGTGACCCCGGCCTCCACGACGGTGGTCCGGCGCAGCGCCTTGCGCAGCTGCACGGTCACGTCGCGCGGGGCGATGTGCCCGCCGGCGACCTCCGGCAGGAACGGCTGGTACGTGTAGTACGGCGACTGGTCGACCAGCGTGATGCTGGCGCTCTGCGGCGGACGACGCTTCTGCAGCTCGAGTGCGGTGGTGAGCCCGGCGGAACCGCCGCCGAGGATGATGATTCGCTGTGTCATGGATGTGTTCCTCCCTGCGACGACCGTACTCTGCGGGGGCCACGCGGGGCGAGACGCCCGGCCGCGGGGGCCGGACGAGACGACGCCCCGGCCTGGGCAGGCACGGGGCGTCGGCGGTGCGGGCGGCGTCGCCCGTCGGGTCAGCGCTCCGAGGGGACGTCCGAGTCGGTGTACGAGCCGTCGGCCTCGCCGTCGTGCGGTCCGTCGGTCGTGCCGCCGTCCTCGGGGACGTCGCTGTCGACGTACGAGCCGTCCGACTCGCTGGAGGTCGTGGTGTCCTTCGTGACCCGCGTCTCGTCGTGGCCGTGGTGCTCGGTGTGCTCGGCGTGCTCGTGCTCGGTGTGCTCGTCGGTGCCGTGGTGCTCGGTGCCCATGGGGTGCCTCCGTCTTCGTCGTGGCGGTCGGCGTCCTCGCCGCCCGTGCGGCTCACCCTAGACGGGCTCGACGCCCGAGGGCTCAGAAGCCCTCGTTCTCCCGCGTGACGTAGGGCGACTCGAGCCGGTCGAGCTCGTCGTCCGTCAGCCACAGGTCGGCCGAGGCGACCGCGTCGTCGAGGTGCTGCATCTTCGTGGCGCCGACGATCGGCGCCGAGACGACCTCCTGCTGCCGCACCCAGGCCAAGGCGACCTGGGCCCGGGACACGCCCCGCGCCTCCGCGACCTCGGCGACCGCGGCGGCGACGCGACGGTCGCCGTCCTCCTGCTGCCGGTACAGGGTCTGGCCGAAGCGGTCGGTCTCGGTGCGCGCCGTGGTGGCGTCCCAGTCACGGGTGAGCTTGCCGCGGGCCAGGGGCGACCACGGGATGACGCCCACGCCCTGGTCGAGGCAGAGCGGGTGCATCTCGCGCTCCTCCTCACGCTGCACGAGGCTGTACTGGTCCTGCATCGAGACGAAGCGGGTCCAGCCGCCGAGGTCGGCGGTGTGCTGCGCCTTCGCGAACTGCCAGGCCCACATGCTCGACGCTCCGATGTACCGCGCCTTGCCCGAGCGGACGACGTCGTGCAGGGCCTCCATGGTCTCCTCGATCGGGGTCTCGGGGTCCCAGCGGTGGATCTGGTACAGGTCGACGTGGTCGGTGCCGAGCCGGCGCAGGCTGTCGTCGATCGCGCTCATGACGTGCGCCCTCGACAGGCCGGCGCCGTTGGGCCCGGGGTGCATGCGCCCGTTGACCTTGGTCGCGATGACGACCTCGTCGCGGCGCGCGAAGTCCGCCAGCGCCCGGCCGACGATCTCCTCGCTGGTGCCGTCGCTGTAGACGTCCGCGGTGTCGAACGTCGTGATGCCCTGCTCGAGGGCACGTCGGATGAACGGCCGCGAGGCCTCCTCGTCCAGCGTCCACTCGTGCGCGCCCCGGTCGGGCACGCCGAAGCTCATGCAGCCGAGGATGATCGTCGAGACCTGCAGGCCGCTCGTGCCGAGTCGCGTGTGCTCCATGGTGTGTGTCCTCTCGTCGCCGCCGACCCTATGCCGGTCGACGTCGGGCCGGTCGGCGCGGGCCCGGTCGAGGCCGTGGGGAGGCGGGGCGGGGGAGCGAGGTCAGGCCCGGCCGCGCAGCACGCCGGCCAGGTGCGCGGTGGCCCGCCGCGCCTCCCTCGTCCACGGGGCGCCGACGAAGACGTGGAACGCGCCGCGGTACAGGCGCAGCTCGACGTCGCCGCCGGCCCGCGAGACGCGCCGGGCGAGCTCCTTCGCGTCGGCGACCAACAGGTCGCGGTCGCCCTGGTAGGCGAAGACGGGAGGGAGGCCGCCGAGCTCGCCGAAGAGCGGGCTCACCAGCGGGTCGCGGCGGTCGTGCGCCCCGGCCCACCACGCGCCCGCGGCGACGAGCCCGTCACGGCCGAGCATCGGGTCGAGGTCGGCGAGCCAGGGCACCTCGGGGTCGCTCAGGGTCGCGTCGAGCCACGGCGAGACGAGCAGCAGGGACGCGGCCGCGGGCCTGCCGGCGTCCCGGTGCCGCAGGGCCTGGACCAGGGCGAGCGCGCCCCCGGCCGAGTCGCCCCCGAGGTGGACGACCTCGACGCCCTCGGAGCGGAGCCCGTCGTGCACGGCGTCGAGCAGCCGGACGGCGTCGTCGACGTCGTGCTCGGGCGCCAGGCCGTAGAGCGGCACCGTCACCGTCACGCCGGAGGCGCGGACCAGTCGGGCGAGGAGCGCCCAGTGGGTGCGCAGCGCCGGGTACACGTAGGCGCCGCCGCACGTCCAGACCAGGTGCGCGCCGGTGGCGCCGCGGCGAGGGGTGATCCGGACGACGCGCTGCCCCTCGACCGTGGTCTCGGTGACGACGGCGACCCGGTGCAGGCTGCGCGGGAACGGAGCAGCCTCCGTGCCTCGCCTCGCGATCTCGCGCCGCACGCTCTGTCCGCTCCGCGTCGTGCGGGGGAACAGGTACAGCAGGGAGCGCGTGGCGGCCATGAGGAGCGACATGAGGCGACCCTACGGCCCGGTCGACGGGGCGGCCCGGTCGACGGGACAGAGAAAAGGCCCCGCCGGAGCGGGGCCTTCGTCTGACACTGTCTCAACCAATGTCTCGATCTCACGATCGGTGTCCGAGGGGGGACTTGAACCCCCACGCCCTATACGGGCACTAGCACCTCAAGCTAGCGCGTCTGCCATTTCCGCCACCCGGACTGGATGGTGCCTGCCGAAGCCGACTGCGAAACACTAGCACGACCACGGAGGCACTCTCGACCACGGGCAGGAGGCGGACGCCGGGTACCGTGGACGGCATGACGACGAGCGCATCGCAGCCGGACCACCACGACCTCGACGAGACGGCCGTCATCGCGCGCGACCTGATCCGCTTCGACACCTCCAACTACGGAGGCGGCCGGTCCGAGGGCGAGGCGGACGCGGCCGAGTACGTGGCCGAGGCCCTGCGGGCGCTCGACCTCGAGCCGCAGCTCTTCGAGTCCGAGCCGGGCCGCGTCAGCGTGGTCGCCCGCGTCGAGGGCGCCGACCGGGCGAAGCCGGGCCTCGTCGTCCACGGCCACCTCGACGTCGTGCCCGCCGACCCGGCGAACTGGTCGGTCGACCCGTTCGCCGGCGTCGTGAAGGACGACATGCTCTGGGGCCGCGGCGCCGTCGACATGAAGAACATGGACGCGATGATGCTGACCTCGCTCGGCGACATCCTCCGCTCCGGCGAGCGCCCCGCCCGCGACCTCGTCGTCGGCTTCTTCGCCGACGAGGAGGCCGGGGGAGTGCTCGGCTCGCACTTCCTCGTGAAGGAGCACCCCGAGCTGTTCGCGGGCGCGACCGAGGCCATCAGCGAGGTGGGCGGCTACTCGACCTACATCGACGGGCGTCGCTCGTACCTGCTGCAGACGGGCGAGAAGGCGCTGATCTGGATCACGCTCCGCACGCGCGGCACCGCGGGCCACGGCTCGCAGATGATCCGGGCCAACGCGGTGACCCGGCTCGCCGAGGCCGTCGCGGCCCTCGGCCGTCAGGAGTGGCCCATCGCCCTCACCGAGACGACGACGGCGCTGCTGGGCGAGGTCGCGCGCATCCTCGACGTCGACGTGACGCAGACCGCGCCCGACGAGCTCGTGCTGCACACCGGGACGGCGCAGGGGTTCATCCGCGGCTCGCTGCGCACGACGACGAACCCGACGATGCTGACGGCGGGCTACAAGCACAACGTCGTCCCCGACACGGCGGAGGCGCGGGTCGACATCCGCTGCATGCCCGGCCAGGAGGAAGCGGTCCTCGCCCAGGTGCGCGAGCTCGTCGGCGACGACGTCGAGATCGAGACCGTCCACACCGACATCGGGCTCGAGACGCCCTTCTCGGGCGACCTCGTCGAGTCGATCACGGCCACCCTGCAGCGGCACGACCCGGGTGCGCCCGTCCTGCCGTACCTGCTGTCGGGCGGCACCGACAACAAGGCGCTGAGCCTGCTGGGGATCGCCGGCTACGGCTTCGCCCCGCTGCGGCTGGGGCAGGACATGGACTTCCCGGCGATGTTCCACGGGGTCGACGAGCGGGTCCCGCTCGACGCACTAGCCTTTGGCAGTCGCGTCCTCCGGGACCTCCTGGCGACCTACTGACACCCCCACCAGAAGGGCACCACGCGTGGAGCATCTCCTCCAGGCACTCCTGCTCGGCCTCGTCCAGGGCCTGACGGAGTTCCTCCCCATCTCGTCGAGCGCCCATCTGCGGCTCGTCGGCCTGTTCTTCTCCGACCCCGACGGCGCCGCGGCGTTCGACCCCGGGGCGACGTTCACCGCGATCACGCAGCTCGGCACCGAGCTCGCCGTCGTCATCTACTTCTGGGGCGACATCAGGCGGATCGTCACGCGCTGGTTCCAGGGCGTCACCGGCAGGATCCCGCGCACCGACCCCGACGTGCGCATGGGCTGGCTCGTCATCATCGGGACGGTCCCGATCGTCCTGGTGGGCTACTTCGCGCAGGAGTACATCCGCACCGTCTTCCGCTCGCTCTGGATCGTCGCGATCGTGCTGATCGTCTTCGGCGTGCTGCTCGGCCTCGCCGACCGTCTCGGCAAGAAGCAGGCCCGCTTCGACGAGATGACCTACGGCCACGGCATCGCCGTCGGCGTCGCCCAGGTGCTGGCGCTGTTCCCCGGCGTCTCGCGGTCGGGCGCCACGACGACCGCCGCGCTGAGCCTCGGCTACACGCGTCCGGCCGCGGCGCGGTTCTCGTTCCTGCTCGCCGTGCCCGCGGTCTTCGGGAGCGGCCTCTTCGAGCTCGTCCAGAGCTTCAGCGAGCCGGGCCCCTACTCGCTCGGCGAGACCCTCGCGGCGACGGTGGTCGCCTTCGTCGTCGGGTTCGTCGTCATCGCCTTCTTCATGAACTACATCTCGAAGCGCAGCTTCCTGCCCTTCGTCGTGTACCGCATCCTGCTCGGCGGCGTCCTGCTGGTCCTGCTCGGCACGGGCGTGGTGGCCGCGTGAGGGCCTGGGACGCGCCCGCGGTCCCGGCGCTGCCGGGCGACGGTCCGCTGCCCGTCCTGTGGGACACGGCCACCGCCTCCCTCGTGACGACCCGGCCCGTCGACGGCGTCGCGACCCTGTACGTGTGCGGAATCACGCCCTACGACGCGACGCACCTCGGGCACGCGTCGACGTACCTCGCGTTCGACTCGCTCGTCCGGGTCTGGCGCGACGCCGGCCTCCGGGTCGTGTACGCCCAGAACACCACCGACGTCGACGACCCGCTGCTCGAGCGCGCCACGGCGACCGGGGTCGACTGGCGGGCCCTCGCGGCCTCGCAGACCGACCTGTTCCGGTCCGACATGCAGCACCTGTCCGTCGTGCCGCCCGAGCACTACGTCGCGGTCACCGACGTCGTGGGCGACGTGGCCGACGCGGTCGCCGGCCTGCTCGACGCCGGCGTGGCCTACCGGGTCGACACCCCGGACTCGACGGACGGCGACGACGTCTACTTCGACGTCCGCGGCGCCGAGCGGGACACCTCGTGGCACCTCGGCCTCGAGAGCCGGTACGACGCCGAGACCATGGCGCGGTTCTTCGCCGAGCGCGGGGGAGACCCCGGCCGAGCCGGCAAGCGCGATCCCCTCGACCCGCTCCTCTGGCGCGCGGCCCGGGCCGACGAGCCGTCCTGGCCGACCTCGGTCGGCCCCGGTCGGCCCGGGTGGCACATCGAGTGCACGGTCATCGCCGAGCAGCACCTCGGCGGGACCGCGACCGTGGCGGGCGGCGGCAGCGACCTGGTGTTCCCCCACCACGAGATGAGCACGGCGCACGCCGAGTCCGTCACGGGTGCGCCGTCTGCCCGCCAGTGGGCGCACAGCGGCATGGTGGCGTACCAGGGCGAGAAGATGAGCAAGTCGCTCGGCAACCTCGTCAAGGTGAGCGAGCTGGTCTCGGCCGGCCACGACGCCCGGGCCGTGCGGCTGGCCATCACGGCCCACCACTGGCGGTCCGACTGGGAGTGGCTCGACGGCGACCTCGCCGCCGCCGAGGCGCGCCTCGCCCGCTGGGCCGCCTGGGCCGCAGGTGCGGCCGAGGACGAGCCCGGCGGCAGTGCGACGCCCCTCCTGGCCGCCCTGCGCGGAGCCCTCGCCGACGACCTCGACACGCCGCGGGCGATCCGGGCCGTCGACGACCACGTGGCGGCCGGACGGCCGGCGACGCGGGTCGACGTGGACGCGGTGGACGCGCTGCTGGGGGTGGACCTGCGGCGCTGACGCACCGCCGCCTCCTCGATCGTGACGAAGGCTCGCGACACGTCGCTCCTGACATACTGATCGGTGTGTCCGCCCCCGACTGCCCCGCCGACCACGACGAGACCGTGCCCCACCGGGGCGCCCTGACCCGTCGGCAGGCCCGGGGCGACGCCTGGCTCGCGGCCGGCCTGTTCGGGCTCGGGCTGCTGACGCTCTGGCTGGCGTCGATGGCCGCCGAGGGCACGGACGCCCCCGTCGCGCCGCTGTCCGAGTCGGTCGCGTGGCTCGTCGCCCTGTGCGCGCCCCTCGCGGTCCGACGTCGGGCGCCGGTCTCCGTCATGGCCGTCGTCAGCGCCGTGTTCGTCCTCAGCCAGCTGCGGGGCTACCCGGACGCGCTCACGCCGTCCGTCGTCGAGTTCCTCGCCATCCACACGGCGAACGCCTGGGCGCGCTCGGGCCGACGCGCCCTGGTCGGCAGCACCCTCGTCACGGCCGCCGTGCTCGCGTGGCTCGGCGTCGCCGTGCTGGGGGAGTTCCCGCTCGACGAGCCGGTGCCCGTGGCGACCGTGGCCGACGTCGTGTACTCGTTCGTCCTCAACCTGCTGTTCTTCCTCGCCGCCGTCTGGTCCGGCCGGGCCTCCCGTGTCTCGGCCGTCCGCCGCCACGCCCTCGAGCGCGCGGGGGTCGACCTCCGCGCGGCCCAGGAGCTCGTGGCCGACCGGGCCATCGGCGAGGAGCGCACGCGCATCGCCCGCGAGCTGCACGACGTCGTCGCGCACCACGTCGCCGTCATCGGGATCCAGGCGGGCGCGGCACGACGCACGCTCGACCGGCCCGAGATCGCCAGCGGCGCGCTCAGCGCCGTCGAGTCGACCGCGCGCACCGCCGTCGACGAGCTCGACCGCCTCGTCACCGTGCTGCGCGACCGCGACGACGCCGCACCGCACGGCCCGACGGGGCTCGCCGCCCTGCCGGGGCTCGTGGCCGAGACCCGCCGCCTCGGGCTCGACGTGCGCTTCAGCACCCACGGCGAGCGCTTCGACGTCCCGGACAGCGTCGGCGTCACGCTCTTCCGCGTCGCGCAGGAGGCGCTGACCAACACCCTGAAGCACGCGTCGGCGGGCGTCGCCGAGGTCCGCCTGCGGTTCCGCGACCGGGCGGTCGAGGTCGAGGTGACGGACGACGGCCTGGGCTCCGGCACGGGCTCGACCGCCGGGGCGCCCACGGGCTCCGGCCTCGGCCAGCGGGGCATGCGCGAGCGCGTCGACCTGCACGGCGGCGAGCTGCACGTCGGTCCCCGTCGTCGGGGCGGCTACCGCGTCCGGGCCGTCCTCCCCGCCGCCCGCACCCTCGACCCGGCGGGCGACGCCCGTCGTCCCGACCACGGAGAGGCCCCGACGCCGTGAACGACCTGCCCGACGTGCCCCACGCGCCCGATGTGCCGCACGATCCGCACGCCCCCGTCGACGCCACGCGCGACCCCGCCGACCGGGCGGCGCGTCGGCCGGTGCGCGTGCTCCTCGCCGACGACCAGGACCTGGTCCGGGCGGGCTTCCGCATCATCCTCGACACCGCCCCCGACGTCGTGGTCGTCGGCGAGGCGCGCGACGGCCTCGAGGCCGTCGCCGCGGCCGCCGCGACCCGGCCCGACGTCATCGTGATGGACGTCGAGATGCCGGGCGTCGACGGCATCGAGGCCACCCGCCGCATCCTCGAGGCCGCGTCGCCGGGCGGCCCGGCCGTGCTCGTGCTGACGACCTTCGGCCGCGGCGAGTACCTGTTCCGCGCCCTGCGCGCCGGCGCGAGCGGCTTCCTGCTCAAGACCTCGAGCCCGGAGGACCTGATCGCCGCCGTCGCCGTCGTCCACCGCGGCGACGCCCTGCTCGCGCCGGAGCTGACCCGCAGCGTCGTCTCGGCCGCCCTCGCCGACGCCGCCGCGTCGCCGATCGTCCCGAGCCCGCGGCTGGCGGCCCTGACCGAGCGCGAACGCGAGGTGCTCGACCGCATGGCCGCGGGTCGCTCGAACGCCGAGATCGCCCGTGAGCTGTACCTCGGCGAGGCGACCGTGAAGACCCACGTCTCGAACGTCCTCGCCAAGCTCGACCTCCGCGACCGCACGGCGGCCGTGGTCTTCGCCTACGAGAACGGGGTGGTCGTCCCGGGGGACGCGGTGCGCTGACGGCACCGGTGCGCCGAGGCCCGTGCGCCGGAGCCCGCCGTCGACCTCCGCCGGGCGGGCGAGGACGCGCCGGGCCGTGGGCGGGAGGCACGGCGCGACCACCGCCTCCTACGCTGGTGCCGACGGCCGACGCGCGCCGTCGACGACGGGCCGCCCCGGTGCCGCCCGGAGGGAGGCCCCGTGCTCGAGCTCGACCAGGTCCGTCGGTCGTTCGGCGACCGCACCGCCCTCGACGGGGTCTCGTTCGGCGTCGCCGAGGGGCGCCTGACGGGCTTCGTCGGCGCGAACGGCGCCGGCAAGACCACGACGATGCGGATCGTGCTCGGCGTGCTCGCGGCCGACTCGGGCGAGGTCCGGTGGGACGGCCGGCCGCTCGGCGACGACGTCCGCCGCCGCTTCGGCTACATGCCCGAGGAGAGGGGCCTGTACCCGAAGATGACGGTGCTCGCGCAGCTCGTCTACCTCGCACGCCTGCACGGGGTCGGGCGTGCGACGGCGCGGCGCCGGGCCCTCGAGGTGCTCGACCGGCTGGGCCTCGGCGACCGCGCCCGCGATCGGCTGGACTCCCTCTCGCTCGGCAACCAGCAGCGCGTCCAGATCGCCGCCGCGCTCGTGCACGAGCCGCTCGTGCTCGTGCTCGACGAGCCGTTCTCGGGCCTCGACCCCCTCGCCGTCGACGTGGTCGTCGCCGTGCTGCGCGAGCAGGCCGCCGCCGGCGTGCCCGTGTTGTTCTCGAGCCACCAGCTCGACGTCGTGGAGCGCCTCTGCGACGACCTCGTGGTCATCGCCGAGGGGACGGTCCGCGCGGCGGGCACGCGAGAGGAGCTCCGTGCCCGCTTCGCGCGGGCCCGGTGGAGCGTCGTGGTCGACGACGACGCGGGCTGGCTGCGCGACGAGCCCGGCGTCACCGTCGTCGAGCTCGACGGGCCCGAGGCCCTCGTCGAGCTGGCGCCCGGCGTCGACGACCAGGCCGTGCTGGCGGCCGGGCTGCGGCGCGGGCCCGTGCGGGCCTTCCACCCCGTCCTGCCCCGGCTCGCCGAGATCTTCGACGAGGTCGTGCGGTGACGGGCGCCGACCGGCCCGCCGCGCGCGGCCTCGTCTGGGTGGTCGCCCGGCGCGAGATGGCGGTCAAGCTCCGTGACCGGGCCTTCGTCGTCAGCGGCGTCGTCATGCTCGTGCTCATCGCCGCCGCGCTCGTCGTGCCGGTGCTGCTCGCCGGCGGGCCCGACCGGGTGGCCGTGCTCGACGCCTCCTCGGCCGCCGCCGTCGAGGCCGCCGGCGCCGAGGCCGTCACCGTCGGCACCGCCGACGACGCGACCGCGGCCGTCCGCTCGGGCGACGTCGACGCCGCCGTGCTCCCCGACGACGCGTCGCCGACGGGCCTGCGGGTCGTCGGGCTCGAGTCGGTCTCGTCCTCGCTCGTGCTCGGCACCAGCCAGGCGTCGCCCGTCGAGCTGCTCGAGCCCGCCGACGCCGACCCCCTCGTGACGGTCTTCGCGCCGCTGGCGTTCGGCGTCCTGTTCATGACGACGTCGCTGCTGTTCGGCCTCAGCATCGCCCAGAGCGTCGTCGAGGAGAAGCAGACCCGCGTCGTCGAGATCCTCGTGGCGGCCGTTCCCGTGCGCACCCTCCTCGCCGGCAAGGTGCTCGGCGCCGGGGCCCTGGCGATCGCGCAGACCGCGGTGCTCGCGACGGTGGCGCTCGGCGGCCTGGCCCTGACGGGGCGGGCCGACGCGCTGCCCGCCGACCTCCTCCCGGCGCTGTCCGCCGCGGTCGGCTGGTACGTGCCGTTCTTCGTCGCCGGGTTCCTCCTGCTTGCCGGGCTGTGGGCCGTCGCCGGCGCCCTCGTCTCCCGCATCGAGGACCTCGGCTCCACCACGACGCCGGTGCAGCTGCTCGTCATGCTGCCGTTCTTCGCCACGGTCTTCGTCGACGCGCCGGGGCCGGCCCTCACGGCGCTGTCGTTCGTCCCGTTCAGCGCCCCGGTGGCGATGCCGGTGCGCATGGTCGTCGAGGGCGGCGTGCCCGTCTGGCAGCCCCTCGTCGCGCTGGCCCTGCTCGCGGGGTGCGCCGTGGTCGTCGTGCTCGCGGCGGCGCGGCTCTACGAGGGGTCGCTGCTCCGCACCGGCGGCACGACGTCGCTCGGCCAGGCCTGGCGCCGTCGTTGACGGCGCGGCCGCTCCGTCGCCCCTAGGGGGCGGGCGGCATCCTCGGGTCGTCCGGGCCCTTGCCGTCGTTGCGCCGGAGGTAGCGCTCGAACTCCTCGGCGATCGCCTCGCCGCTGGCCTCGGGGGAGTCGACGGTGTCGCGCGCCTGCTCGAGCTGCTCGATGTAGCCGGCCATGTCGTCGTCGTCCGAGGCGAGGGCGTCGATGCCCTGCTCCCACGCCGCGGACTCGGCCTCGAGGTCGCCGCGGGGGATGCTCACCCCGGCGACCTCGTCGAGCTTCTCGATGAGCGCGAGCGTGGCCTTCGGCGAGGGCGCGGCGTGCACGTAGTGCGGCACCTGGGCCCAGATCGAGACCGTCGGCACGCCGGCCGTCTCGACGGCGTCGCCCAGCACGGACAGGATGCCGACGGGGCCCTCGTAGGTGCTGCGCTCCAGGCCCAGCTCGCCCCGCACCTCCTCGTCGTCGCTGCTGACGAAGACCGAGATGGGGCGCGTGTGCGGCACGTCGGCGAGCATGGCGCCGAGGAACACCACGGCCGACACGTCGTGCACGTCGACGAGGTCGACGACCTCCGCCGCGAACCCCCGCCAGCTGCGCGAGGGCTCGGCCCCGAGCAGCACGAGCACGTCGGGGTCGCCGCCGAGCGGCGGACCCGCCGGCGTCGAGGCGACCACGGGGGAGGCGTGCAGCTGGATGCGCGGCCAGACCAGGGCCCGCTCGCCGTCGTCGTCGTAGCCGACCTGGGGCCGGTTGAACTGGTAGTCGATGTACCGCTCGCCGTCGAGCTCGGCCACGGGCTCGAGCGCCAGGGTGTCGACGATGCTGCGGGCGACGCCGCTGGCGGCCTCGCCGGCGTCGTTCCAGCCCTCGAAGGCGACCACGAGCAGTCGCCCCGCGCCGAACGCCCGGGCCGGCCGCGCCGACGCCGGGCCGGGAGCGCCCACGCCGTCGGGACGCGCCCCTAGGGCCGTCGACTCGTCGGGCGTCGCCTCGTCGGGCGTCGCCTCGTCGGGCGTCGCCTCGTCGGGCGTGGCCTCGTCGGGCACTGCGTCATCACCGGACACGGGATCCTCACCGGCCGGGCACGGTCCCCGGCGTCTCGTCCTCCACGATAGCCGCCCCTCGTCGCCCGGGCGGCGGGGCCCCGCACGGCCGGCGACCCGAGGAGGCGCCCGCACGGACCGCGGGACCGCTCCCGTAGACTCGTGCCCCGTGACCGACCTCCTGCCTGCCGCCGTCCTCTGGGACATGGACGGAACCCTCGTCGACACCGAGCCCTACTGGTTCGAGTCCCAGGTCGACCTCGTCGCCTCCTTCGGGGGCACCTGGACCAAGGAACAGGGCGACACCCTCATCGGCTCCGGCCTCTGGCACTCGGCCCGCGTGCTGCAGCAGCACGGGGTCGACCTGCCCGAGGACGACATCATCGACCGCCTCACCACCGAGGTGCTGACGCGGTGCGCCGAGCACGTGCCGTGGCGCCCGGGGGCCCGCGAGCTCCTCGCCGAGCTCCGCGCGGCCGGGGTGCCGACCGCCCTCGTCACGATGTCGATCCGCCGGATGGCCCAGTTCATGGTCGACGCCATCGGCGACGACTCCTTCGACGCGGTCGTGGCGGGCGACGAGGTCGAGCACAGCAAGCCCCACCCCGAGGCGTACCTGCGCGGCGCCGAGCTGCTCGGGGTCGACGTCGTCGACTGCGTCGCGATCGAGGACAGCGTGCCGGGCCTCGCGTCGGCCGTCGCCGCCGGTGCCGTGGCCCTCGGCGTGGAGCACGCGGCCCCGCTCGCCGACGACGCCGGCTACGTGCGCCGCGACACCCTCGTCGGGGTCGGCCTGGCCGACCTGCGCGAGATGCACGCCGCGGGCCGACGTGCCCGCGAGGCGCACACCAGCGATTCCTGACCCGCGGCGCCCCGCGCCGTCCCCGCCCGCACCGAGGCCCGACCCCGGGCTCCGACAGAGAGCAGCAGCACCATGAGCGCCACCCGCCGACAGTCCGGCCCGTTCCTCGAGGGCGACAAGGTCCAGCTCACCGGGCCCAAGGGCAAGATGAACACCGTCGTGCTCACCCCCGGCGCCGTGTTCCACACCCACCGCGGCATGATCGCCCACGACGACCTCGTCGGCCTGCCCGACGGGTCGGTCGTCGCGAGCACCACCGGCGACGAGTACCTGGCGCTCCGCCCCCTGCTCAGCGACTTCGTCATGTCCATGCCCCGCGGCGCGGCCATCGTCTACCCGAAGGACGCGGCGCAGATCGTCGCGTTCGCGGACATCTTCCCCGGGGCGACCGTCGTCGAGGCCGGCGTGGGCTCGGGCGCCCTGTCGCTGTGGCTGCTGCGGGCGATCGGGCCGGAGGGGCGGCTCGCCTCCTTCGAGCGCCGCCAGGAGTTCGCCGACGTCGCCCAGGGCAACGTCACCAGCTTCTTCGGCGCCGAGCCGCAGAACTGGACGGTCACGGTCGGCGACCTCGTCGACGAGCTCGCCGCCGTCGTGCCCGACGGCACCGCCGACCGCGTCGTGCTCGACATGCTCGCCCCGTGGGAGTGCGTCGACGAGACCGCCGCCGCCCTCACGCCGGGCGGGCTCGTGATCTGCTACGTCGCCACGGCGACGCAGCTCTCCCGCGTGGCCGAGGCCCTGCGCGCCTCCGGCCAGTTCACCGAGCCCGACGCCTCGGAGACGCTCGTCCGCGGCTGGCACGTCGAGGGCCTGGCCGTCCGGCCCGACCACCGCATGATCGGGCACACCGGGTTCCTCATCACGGCGCGTCGGCTGGCTCCCGGGGCCGTGCTGCCCCAGCTCAAGCGCCGCCCGTCGAAGTCCGACTTCTCGGACGAGGACGTCGAGCTGTGGACGCCCGGCGCGCTCGGCGACCGGACGGCGAGCGACAAGAAGCTCCGCAAGACCGCCCGCCAGGCCCGGTCCGCGGCCGACAGCGCGATCGCCGCGACCGAGAGCCTCGCCGACGGCGCCGCTGCCGACGAGTCCCCCGGCGCCGCACAGGGCCCCGGCCCGCTGTCCGGCCCCACGGACGGCCCGCACTAAGCTGTCGTCCGCATCACCAGCGACCCGCCAGTCGCGGCCCCGGCCGCAGCCCCAGGAAGAAGTCCCCGTGCGCAAGATCTCCGCCCTCGTCGTGACCGTCGGCCTGCTCGCCTCGCTGACGGCGTGCGCGACGACCCCCGCACCGGGAGCAGCCGGCTGCCCGCCCACGGGCGACGCGGCCTCCGTCGTCACGGCGACCGGCGCGTTCGGCGAGAAGCCCGACGCGAAGGTGCCCAGCCCGATCGTCACGACCGAGACCCAGGTCTCCACCCTGATCGAGGGCGACGGCGACGAGGTCGTCGAGGGCACGCCGGTGCTCATCGACTACACGCTCTACGACGGCACCACGGGCGCCGAGGTCGAGGACAGCGGCTACGACGGCAGCCTGAACAGCCCCATCACGGTGGGCGGCAACGCCCTGGCCCCGCTCGCCTCCGCCCTCGAGTGCTCCCGGGTCGGCTCGCGCGTGGCCGTGGCGATCAAGGCCTCCGAGCTCTCGGCGTCGGTCAACGGCGGCGCCGGCGAGGCGGACGACTCGCCCGACGCGGCCTACGTCGCCGTCGTCGACATCCGCCAGTCGTTCCTGCCGAAGGCGAACGGCCGTCACGTGCTCGGCGAGCAGGGCATGCCCGCCGTCGTCACCGCGCCGAACGGCGCCCCGGGCATCACCGTGCCCGCGTCCGCCGCCCCGACGTCGCCCGAGTCGCACCTCGTCCTCGACGGCTCCGGCCGTGAGCTGACCGCCGACGACACGGCCGTCGTGCAGTTCACCGCCGTCACGTGGGACTCCCCGTCGACCGTCGCGACCTCGTCGTGGACGAACGGCGGTGCGGCCACGTCCCTCCCGCTCGGCGACGCCCAGATCCCCGACTCGATCCGCGACGCCCTGGTGGGCGCGACGATCGGCTCCCAGGTGATGGTCGTCGTGCCCGCCGACGAGGCCGCGGGCACCCCGTCGCCCCTCGTCTACGTCTTCGACCTCCTGGGCGCCCTCTGAGCCGCCGCGCCGCGTCGACCCGGCTCCCCGTCCGCGGGGCCGCCGGCCTCGCGGGCGTGTCCTAGGATCGAGCCGTGGCCGCCGTCCGCGCTCCGCGCATCCCCGTCGAGGAACGCCTGTTCAGCCTGGTCCTCGCCCTTCTCGCCACCGATGCGGGCCTCACCAAGACCGAGATCCTGTCCACGGTCCAGGGCTACCGGCAGAAGTACGTCTCCGGGGGAGACAACGCCGCCCTCGAGCGGCAGTTCGAGCGCGACAAGGACGACATCCGCGAGCTCGGCGTCCCGCTCGAGACGGTGGACGACCCGTCCGCGGCCGGCGACAACCACCTCCTCCGCTACCGCATCCTGCGGGGCGACTACGAGCTGCCGCTCGACATCTCGTTCTCGCCGGAGGAGACGGCGTTGCTGACGCTCGCGGGCATGGTCTGGCGCGAGGGCACCCTGTCGGCCGAGTCCCGGCGGGCCCTGCTCAAGCTGCGGTCCCTGGGAGGCGCCGCGAGCGTCCCCGAGCTCGACTACGCGCCGCGCGTGCGCAGTCGCGACGCGGCGTTCGAGCCGCTCCGCACCGCCCTCGACCGCGGCGTCGTCGTCCGGTTCGACTACCTCAAGCCCGGCGAGGACGCGCCCCGGCGCCGCGAGGTGGCGCCCTTCGCCCTCGTCCAGCACATGGGCCGGTGGATGGTGTCGGTCGTCGAGCCCGACACCTCGTCGCGCAAGAACTTCCTGCTGTCGCGCATCGTCGGCCCCGTGACGGTGACCTCGAGGTCGTTCCCGCGCCCCGCCGACGCCACGGCGGACTCGGCCCTCGAGGGCCTCGACCGCCTGTGGGAGCAGAACACGGCCACCGTCCGCGCCGTGCCGGGCTCGGACGCCCGCACCCGGCTCGGCAAGCGCCGCGGCACCGTGGTCGGCGACGACGACGTGCTCGTCGTCCACTACAGCGACCGCCAGGTCCTCGCCGAAGAACTGACCGCATTCGGTCCCGAGGTCGTCGTGCTCGCGCCCGCCGAGCTCCGCGCCCTGGTCGCCGACCGCCTCCGCGACCTGGCCTCCGACCACGCGGCCGCCTCCGGCTCCGGCATCGGGGGAGACGCCTCGTGACCGACCGCCGCCCGTCGCTCCACGCGACCGACAAGCTCGCGTTCCTCCTCTCGCTCGTGCCGTGGCTCATCGACCACGAGCGGGTGAGCGTCGCCGAGGCCGCGGCGCACTTCGGCGTGGGCGTCGCCGACATCCGGCGCGCCGTCGAGCTGATCGCGGTCTCCGGCATCCCGGGCGACACCGCCCAGTACCAGCACGCCGACCTGTTCGACATCGCCTGGGACGACTTCGAGCAGAACGACGTGATCGTCCTCACGAACCTCGTCGCCATCGACGACACCCCACGGTTCTCGGCCCGCGAGGCCGCCGCGCTGATCGCCGGCCTGCAGTACCTCTCGTCGCTGCCCGAGAACGCCGACCGGGGCGCGGTCGCCTCCCTCATGTCGAAGCTGTCCCGCGGGGCCTCGGGCGAGCCCAGCCAGGTGGCCGTCGCGCAGGACGAGACCAGCGAGGTCCTTGCGCTCGTCCGGGAGGCCGTCGAGCGCGGCGTGCAGCTCGAGTTCGACTACGCGGGGGTCCGAGGCCTGGTCGAGCGTCGACGGGTCGACCCGCTGCGGGTCGAGTCGCTCGACGCCGACTGGTACCTGCGCGGCTGGGACCACCTGAGGGAGGCGCTGCGCACGTTCCGCCTGGACCGCATCGCGTCGCCCGCCCTCACCGACGTGCGCATCACGCACCGCGCCTCCGACCTCTCGCTGCCCGACGGCTTCTTCGAGGGCTCGCCCGACGACCTCGACGTCGTGGTCGAGATCGACGCCGCCGCGGCGCCCCTGCTCGACGACTACCGTCCCGTCGACGTCGAGGACGCCGGCGACGGCCGGGCCCGGCTGACGCTCCGCGTCGGCCACGTGGGCACGGTGGCGCGCCTCGTGAGCGGGCTCCCCGGACGCGCCCGCGTGGTGGCGCCCGACGAGGCACGGCAGGCCGTGGCCGACTGGGCCGCCGGGGCCGCGGCCCGCTACGACGACTGACGCGCGCTGACCCGAGGGCGGGCGTCCCCGGGGCGCGGCCCGGTGGTTCGACGTCGGCCGGGTCACCAGGTCCGGTGACGGGCCGCGGGTTAGACTGGCCGTCCCCTTCCCGCTAGGAGACACCCCTCATGCTCGGAAACCTCACCGGCTGGCACCTGATCCTCGTCCTGGCGATCGTGCTGCTGCTCTTCGGCGCGCCCAAGCTGCCTGCCCTCGCGAAGAGCATCGCCCAGTCGATGCGCATCTTCAAGAACGAGATCAGCGACGACAAGAAGACCGGCGACGACGACGTCACGCGCTCCTCGTCGGTCCACGACCGCACCACGTCGGTCGACGACGCCCGCCGTCCGTCCGACGCCCCGACCGTCCGCCCGACCAGCGGCGACGACCACCTGAAGAACTGACGCGTGGCCACGACGACGACTCGTGGCACCGACGAGGGCGACCAGGCGCCGCGGGGCTCGAGGAAGCGCTCCGCCGACGGTCGCATGTCCCTGGGCGCGCACCTCGTCGAGCTGCGCAAGCGCCTCTTCCGGTCCGCCCTGGCGCTGATCCTCGCCAGCGTCGCCGGCTGGTTCGTGTCGACGTGGGTGCTCGACCTGCTCCGCGCCCCGGTCCTCACCATGGCCGGGGCCCACGCGAACGAGGCCCTGCTCAACTACGGCCAGATCACGAGCTCCTTCGACCTGCGCATGCAGATCGCCGTCACGGTCGGCGTCGTCCTCAGCAGCCCCGTGTGGCTGTACCAGATCTGGGCCTTCATCGTCCCGGCTCTCGTCCGCCGCGAGAAGCTCTACGCGGTCGGGTTCATCGGGTCGGCGATCCCGCTGTTCCTGCTGGGCTGCCTCAGCGGCGTGTACGTCCTCCCGAACATCGTGCGGGTGCTCACGGGCTTCGTCTCCGAGCAGGACGCCGCGATCATCGACGCGAAGCAGTACTTCGACTTCGTCCTCAAGCTCATCCTCGCCGTGGGCATCGCCTTCGTGCTCCCCGTGTTCCTCGTGCTGCTCAACTTCGTGGGCGTCATCGGCGCGAAGGCCATCATCAAGGGCTGGCGCGTCGCCATCCTCCTCATCACCGTCTTCACGGCCATCGCGACCCCCGCGGCCGACATCTTCTCGATGTTCCTCCTCGCCGTCCCTATGGTCGTCCTCTACTTCGTCGCCGCGGGCGTGGCCTGGATCCACGACCGCGGCGTCGCCAAGCGAGCAGCCGCGCTCGACGCCGAACTCGCCGGAAGGTGACCCCATGACCAGCAGCGACCTCAGCCCGGCCGCCCGCTTCGCCGCCTCGAAGACCCGGGTGCGCACGCCGCAGCTGCAGTCCTTCCGCTCACGGCTCGGCTTCTCGCTCGACCCCTTCCAGGAGGCCGCCTGCGCCTCCGTCGAAGAAGGCTCGAGCGTGCTCGTGGCGGCCCCGACGGGGGCAGGCAAGACCCTCGTCGCCGAGTTCGCCATCCACCTCGCCATGCAGCACCCGAGGGACAAGGTCTTCTACACGGCGCCGATGAAGGCGCTCAGCAACCAGAAATTCCAAGAGCTGGTGGCCGAGTACGGCGCCTCCGAGGTCGGCCTGCTCACGGGCGACACGAACGTGAACTCCCGCGCCCGCATCGTCGTCATGACGACCGAGGTGCTGCGCAACATGATCTACGCGGGCTCCGAGATGCTCGACGACCTCCGCTACGTCGTGCTCGACGAGGTGCACTTCCTGGCCGACCGGTTCCGCGGCGCCGTCTGGGAAGAAGTGATCATCCACCTGCCCCTCGACGTCCGCCTCATCTCGCTCAGCGCCACAGTGTCGAACGCCGAGGAGTTCGGCGACTGGCTGCAGACCGTCCGCGGCGGCACCGACGTCATCGTCTCCGAGGACCGCCCGGTGCCCCTCGACCAGCACGTGCTCGTCGGCGGCAAGTTCCTCGACCTCTTCGACTCGAGCGGCCAGGCAGCCACGAACCGGGTCAACCCCGAGCTGCTGCGCGCCACGTCGCTGTCCCGCCGAGGAGGCGGCAGCCGGCGCGAGCGCGGCGGTCGCGACGGTTTCTCCGGTCGGGGCCCGCGCGGCCACGTCGTGCCGCCCACGCAGCACGCCCAGGGCCGCCTCGACCGCTGGAAGATCGTCGAGATGCTCGACGACCAGAACCTCCTGCCCGCGATCTTCTTCGTCTTCAGCCGCGTCGGCTGCGACCAGGCCGTCAAGCAGGTGCTGCGGTCGGGCATCCGACTGACCACCGCCGACCAGCGCCAGGAGATCCGCGAGATCGTCGAGGCACGGTGCCGCACCCTGCGCGACGAGGACCTCGCCGTGCTCGGCTACTGGCAGTGGCTCGACGGCCTCGAGCGCGGCGTCGCCGCCCACCACGCGGGCCTGCTGCCCGCCTTCAAGGAGGTGGTCGAGGAGCTCTTCCAGAAGAAGCTCGTCAAGGTCGTCTTCGCCACCGAGACCCTGGCCCTCGGCATCAACATGCCGGCCCGCACCGTCGTGCTCGAGAAGCTCGAGAAGTTCAACGGCGAGGCCCGGGTGCCGATCACGCCGGGGGAGTACACGCAGCTCACGGGCCGCGCCGGCCGCCGGGGCATCGACGTCGAGGGCCACTCGCTGATCCAGTGGCAGCAGGGCCTCGACCCCCAGGCGGTCGCGAGCCTCGCCTCCCGCCGCACCTACCCGATGAACTCCAGCTTCCGGCCGACGTACAACATGGCCGTCAACCTCATCGAGCAGTTCGGGCGGTCCCGCACGCGCGAGGTCCTCGAGACGTCGTTCGCGCAGTTCCAGGCCGACCGTGCCGTCGTCGACCTGGCGCGCAAGGTCCGCACCCAGCAAGAGAGCCTCGACGGCTACGCCCGCAGCATGCAGTGCCACCTCGGCGACTTCGGCGAGTACACGACCATCCGCCGCGAGCTCGGCGACCTCGAGAAGCAGGGCGCGGCCCGGGCGGACTCGCAGTCGCGGGCCGAGCACGACCGTCGCCAGCGCCAGCTCGCCGACCTGCGTCGACGGCTGCGCCAGCACCCCTGCCACGCGTGCCCTGAGCGCGAGCAGCACGCGCGCTGGTCCGAGCGCTGGTGGAAGCTCAAGAAGCAGACCGACCAGCTCTCGGCGCAGATCCGGGGCCGCACGGGCGCCGTGGCCAAGGTCTTCGACCGGGTGACCGACGTGCTGCTCGACCGGGGCTACCTCGAGCCGGCCGCCCCGCGGTCGTCGACGTCGGGCGCGGCCGCGCCCACGTCGTCGGGCCGTCGCGGCGACCGCACCGCCGAGGTCGCGGTCACGTCGACGGGCCGGACGCTCCGCCGCATCTACGGCGACCGCGACCTGCTCGTGGCCGAGAGCCTCCGGCTCGGCCTGTGGGACGCCCTCGACGTCCCGTCGATGGCCGCCATGGCGGCCACCCTGGTCTACGAGCCCCGACGCGACGAGGGGCAGCTCAGCGAACGGTTCCTGCCCCGCGGCGCGTACCGCGAGGCCCTCGACGAGACGCAGAAGCTGTGGGCCGAGCTCGACGACCTCGAGCAGGAGCACCGGCTGCCGGGCAGCAACCCGCCGGCTCCCGGCCTCGCGCTCGCCATGCACCGCTGGGCCCGGGGCGCCGACCTCGACAGCGTCCTCGAGGACGCCGAGCTGGCCGCGGGCGACTTCGTGCGCTGGACGAAGCAGACGATCGACCTGCTCGACCAGCTCTCGGTGGTCGCCGACCTGCCGGTCGGGCCCGTCGCCCGCCGGGCGCTCGACGCCGTCCGACGGGGCATCGTCTCGTACTCGGCGGTCTGAGGCGACGGGCTCGGTGACGGCTCCCGACCTGAAGGAGGCGCGTCCCGCCTCCCAGCCTCGCCCCCGTAGGATCGCACGGTGCCCCTCCGCGTGACCGATCTCCGCCTCCCGCTCTGGGCCGCCGTGATCGTCGCCGCGGGCTCGGGCGTCGTGCTCGACGCGGGCTTCCCCGACGGCGACGTCTGGCCGCTCGCGTTCGTCGGCATCGCGCTCGTGCTCGTGTCGCTGCGCGGCCGACGCGCCGGGGGAGCGTTCCTCGTGGCGTTCGTCGCGGGCCTCTCGTTCTACCTCGTGCACGTCTTCTGGGCGACGCTCTACCTCGGGCTCGTGCCCTGGCTCGCGCTCTCGACGCTCGAGGCGCTGATCGTCGGCGGGGGAGGCGTGCTCATCGCCCTCGCCTACCGCTGGGTGCCGCGCGTCTGGCCCGGCGTCGTCGGCCAGACGGTGGTCGTGCCGGTCGTCGTCGCCGGCCTCTGGACGCTGCGCGAGTTCGTCG
This sequence comes from Frigoribacterium faeni, assembly GCF_011761235.1. GTDB lineage: Bacteria > Actinomycetota > Actinomycetes > Actinomycetales > Microbacteriaceae > Frigoribacterium > Frigoribacterium faeni_A. Next base: position 76,086 of record NZ_JAAOYW010000001.1, on the reverse strand, counting down.
GGGGCAACTGGCCCTATGGCGGCTTCGCCTGGGGGCGCCTCGCCCTGAGCCAGTCGCAGAGCCCGTTCGCCGGCCTCGTGGCCTGGGTCGGCATCTCGGGCCTCAGCTTCCTCATGGTCGCCCTGGTCGCGGCCCTCCTCCAGCTCGCCCTGCTCGCGACGCTGCCCCGGGCGACCCGGGTCCTGGCCGGCGCCGTGGCCGTCGTCGCCGTGCTCGCGGTGCCCGCGTGGCCGACCTCGTCGAGCGGCACGGCGCGCATCGCGGGCGTGCAGGGCAACGGTCCGGCCGGCTACTTCGACGAGCGCGAGCAGGGCGACCTGCTCAACTCGCAGGTGCTGGCGATGAGCGGCATCCAGCCCGGCGACGACCTCGACCTGATCGTCTGGCCCGAGGGCGGCAGCGACCGCGACCCGACCCGCGACGCCTACGGACGCTACGTCTTCGACGCGATCACCACCGGCTACGACGCCCCGCTGCTGTCGGGCGTCATCACGCAGAGCGACGACGGCGAGACCGTCTGGAACTCGTCGGTGCTCTGGCAGGACGGCGAGGTCCAGGGCCAGTACGACAAGAAGCACCCCATCCCGTTCGGCGAGTACGTGCCCGACCGGTCGTTCTGGCGGCCGTTCGCCCCCGACCTGATCGACCTCATCGCCCGCGACTACACGCCCGGCACCCGGCCGGAGGCGATGACGATCGGCGACTTCACCGCCGGCATCTCGATCTGCTTCGACATCGTCGACGACCAGCTCGTCACGAACATGATGCGCGACGGCGCCCAGGTCATCATCGCCCAGACGAACAACGCCGACTTCGGCGACACCGACGAGAACGCCCAGCAGCTCGCCATCGCCCGCCTCCGGGCGATCGAGACCGCCCGCCCGGTCGTCAACGTCTCGACCGTCGCGTCGAGCCGGGTCATCGACGCGCAGGGCCACATCGTGGCGGGGGTCAGGGACTTCACCGCGGGCACGATGGTCCACTCCGTCGAGCTCGGCTCGGGCACGACGCCGGCCACGGTGGGCAGCCGGGCCGTCGAGCTGTTCGTCTCGTTCCTGGGGCTCGCGGTGCTGGTCCTGTCGCGCGTGCTCATCGGCGGCCGGCGCAGCCGTCGGCGTCGCCTCCTCGACGAGGCGCCGTGGGCCGAGTTCTCCTCCACCGTGCCGGCGACGCGGCGGTCGACGGCGGTCGAGGACGAGCTGTCGGATCCCGGCCAGTTCGACGCCGCGCGTCGCCGCCGCCGCTCGCGCTGAGCCCTCGGCCCGAGCAGCCGGACGCACATCGGCCCCGGTCGTCTCGACGACGACCGGGGCCGATGGTGGGGGAGCGGTGCCGGGGCTCAGGCTCCGATGGCCTGCTTGCCTCGACGTGCCCGGAGGAACGTCAGACGTTCCTCGAGCAGCTCTTCGAGCTCGTCACGGCTGCGACGCTCGAGCAGCATGTCCCAGTGGCTCCTCGGGACCTTGACGTCGCCGGCCTCGATCTCGACGGGCTTGCCGTCGGCGGCGAGCAGACGACCCTCCTGGCCGCTCTTGGGCGACTGCCAGATGTCGGGGATCTCCGCGTCGGCCGCGAAGACCATGTCGAACTCCTGGCCGTCTGCCGTCTGGTAGACGGCCCGCTTCCGGGGCGAGAACTCCACGCCCTCTTCGCTCTGCAGGCTCTGACTGCCGAGCCGCATTCCACGCAAACTGCGATCTGCCATTGTGTGGTCTCCTCTCGCGTTGCAATCTCCCGTTGTAACGTCACGGTGGCCTCGCCTGTTTCGTCCCGGCGGGATTCACAGTGCGCTCACAGTGCTCTGGCAGTGGCCGCCCGCACCTCCGCGAGGGCCAGGTCGGCCCGGTCGGTGATGATGCCGTGCACGCCGAGGTCGAGGAGGCGCCTCATCGCGACGGGGTCGTTCACGGTCCAGACGTGGGTCTCGACGCCGATCGCCTCGAGGTCGCGGACGCGCCGCCTCGTGACGATCCGGAGGGGCCCTTGGCGCTCGGGCACCTGGACGGCGCGGCAGCCGACGAGCACGCGGGCCAGCAGCCGTCGGCGCAGCCACGTGACGGGCACGACGCCCAGGGCGACCGCGACGGCGACGCCGAGCGAGGACGCGGACGTCACCGCGCCGGGCAGCCCGGCGAGGACGCGCCGTCGGATCCGCTGCCCGAACGAGGTGACGAGCACGCGGTGCTCCGCCCCGGCGCGGCGGACGGCCTCGACGGTCGGCCCCACCGCCTCGGCGACCTTGACGTCGATGTTGAAGCAGGTCTCGGGGAACGCGGCCAGCGCCTCCTCGAGGGTGGGCATCTCGTAGCCGCCCTCGAGCCGCACGAGGCTCACCTCGGCGAGCGTCAGGTCACGGACCGAGGCGTCGCGGCCCGCGAGCCGGCCGAGGTCGGGGTCGTGGCTGACCACGGCCACGTCGTCGCTGGTGGCGTGCACGTCGGTCTCGACCCACCGGGCGCCCGACGCGATCGCCTGCGCGAAGGCGGCGGTCGTGTTCTCGGGCACGTCGAGGGCAAGCCCCCGGTGCGCGAGCACCCGTGGCGTCGGACCGTCGAACCAGACGGAGGCGCGGACCGGCACCACTAGGGAGCAGCCGGGGGAGCGGTGGGCGGCACGTCCGTGCTGCCGTCCGAGGCGGCCGGTCCGTCCGACGAGCCGGGTCGCGTCACCGTCGGGAAGCCGAGGTCGGGCTCGCTGCCGAGGTCGACCGTGGTGGCGAGGTCGGGCGTCTGCTCGGTCTCGGAGACCTTCGTCGTGCCGCGGTCGACCCAGCCGGGGGCCGACGGGTCCTTCGGGGCGAAGAAGCCCGAGCCGATGCCCTTGAGGGCCTCGGTCAGCTCGCTCGGGATGATCCAGAGCTTGTTCGCGGTGCCGTCGGCCAGCTTCGGCAGGGTCTGCAGGTACTGGTAGGCCAGCAGCTTCGGGTCGGGGTCGCCGAGGTGGATGGCGTTGAAGACCGTCTCGATCGCCTCGGCCTCGCCCTGCGCGCGGAGCACCTGGGCGCGCGCGTCGCCCTCGGCCCGGAGGATCGCCGACTGGCGCGAGCCCTCGGCCTCGAGGATCTGGGACTGCTTCGTGCCCTCGGCGGTGAGGATGGCGGCACGACGGTTCCGCTCGGCGCGCATCTGCTGCTCCATGGAGTCCTGGATCGACACGGGCGGGTCGATGGCCTTGAGCTCGACGCGTCCGACGCGGATGCCCCACTTGCCGGTGGCCTCGTCGAGCACGATGCGCAGCTGGCCGTTGATGTTGTCGCGGCTGGTCAGGGCCTCTTCGAGGTTGAGGCCGCCGACGACGTTGCGGAGGGTCGTGGTGGTCAGCTGCTCGACGGCGCCGAGGTAGTTCGCGATCTCGTACGTCGCCGCCCGGGCGTCGGTCACCTGGAAGTAGACGACGGTGTCGATCGAGACGACCAGGTTGTCCTCGGTGATGACCGGCTGGGGCGGGAACGACACGACCTGCTCGCGCATGTCGATGAGCGGCCGCACCCGGTCGATGAAGGGCACGAGCAGGTTCAGGCCGGGCATGAGGGTCTTGTGGTACTTGCCGAGGCGCTCGACGACGCCGGCGCTGGCCTGCGGGATGATCCGCACGGCTCGGAACAGCACGACGAGCACGAAGACGACGATGATCGCGACGACGACGACGGTCACGATGGTGGCGGGGTCCATGGAGAGTCCCTTCAGGCGGGGACGACCAGGGCGGTCGACCCTTCGATGGCGGTGACGACGACCGGCGCGCCGGTGTCGAGCACGATCCCGGCGGTCGCCGGGGGAGGCGGGAGGAGGCGGGCGGTCCAGGTCTCGCCGTTGGTCAGCTTGACCTGGCCCCCGTCGGGACCGATCGGCACGACGACCGTGCCGCGGATGCCCATGAGGGCGTCGAGGTTGCTCGGGGTCGGGTCTCCGCCCTTGCCCAGCGCCCGGAGCAGGGGAGGGCGGACGGTGAAGAGCAGCAGGACGGCGATGAGGCCGGCGACGATGACCTGCAGCCACCAGGGAGCCCCGAAGAGCCCCGCGAGGAGGCCGCCGACGCTGCCCACGGCGAGCATGAGGAAGGTCAGCTCGAGCGTCGTGACCTCGACGACCACGAACACGAGCAGCAGCCCGATCCAGATCAGCCACGCCCACTGGGTGACGACGTCCACGTCGGCCTCCTTCGATCGCCGTGGTCGTGACGCTACCAGGGGCACCCGACAGCGGGACGGGGACCGATAGTCTCGACGGGGCCCCTCACGGCCGCCCGAACCACGTCCTCACCACAGTCTGGAGCCCACCGTGTCCAACCCCCTCGCCGCAGGATCGCTCACCGGCAAGCGCGCCCTCGTCACCGGGTCGTCCCGGGGGATCGGGGCCGACACGGTCCGCTACCTCGCCGAGGCCGGGGCCCGCGTGGTCGTCAACTACCGCAACAAGGAGAAGCGCGCCCTGCAGCTCGTCTCGGCGATCGAGGCCGCGGGCGGCGAGGCGATCGCCGTGGGCGCCGACCTGACCGACCCCGCGAGCCTGGACGCCATGTTCGCCCGGGTGCGCGAGTCCCTCGGCGGGCTGGACGTGCTCGTCATGAACGCCTCGGGCGGCATGGAGAGCGGCATGGCCGAGGACTACGCGCTGAAGCTCAACCGCGACGCGCAGGTGCAGCTGCTCACGAGCGCGCTGCCGCTGATGGCGCCGGGGTCGCGGGTCGTGTTCGTCACGAGCCACCAGGCGCACTTCATCCGCACCACCGAGACGATGCCCGAGTACCTGCCCGTGGCGCTGAGCAAGCGCGCCGGCGAGGACGCCCTGCGCGAGATGCTCCCGCAGCTCGAGGCCGCGGGCGTCGAGTTCGTCGTCGTCTCGGGCGACATGATCGAGGGCACCATCACCGCGACGCTGCTCGAGCGGTCGAACCCGGGCGCCATCTCCTCGCGCAAGGAGAGCGCCGGCAGGCTCTACAACGTCGCCGAGTTCGCCGCCGAGGTCGCCTCCGCCGCCGTCGACCCGATTCCCGCCGACCACACGCGCTACGTCGGCGACACGAGCGACTTCGCCCCGCTGAGCTGAGACGGGGGAGCCCCGTGACCGAGCGGATCGTCCGACCGACCTCGCGCCTCCTCGTGCTCGACGAGCACGACCGGCTGCTGCTGATGATGACGAAGGCGCCGGATACGAGCGGCGCCGCCCGCTGGATCACGCCCGGAGGGGGAGTCGACCCGGGCGAGGACCACCCGCAGGCGGCCGTCCGCGAGCTGCTCGAGGAGACCGGCCAGGTCGTCGCCGACGTGGGCCCGGTCGTCCGCGTCGACGACTTCGTCGTCCCGTGGGACGACGCCGACCACACGCACGGCCACGCCGAGTTCTTCGTCGTGCGGCTGCCGCACTTCGAGGTCGTCGACGACGGCTGGACCGACGACGAGCGCGTCGACATCCTCGAGTCACGCTGGTGGTCGCTCGCCGAGCTCGAGGCGACCGACGACCCCGTCGAGCCGGCCGACCTGGCGGCGCTGCTGCGCGAGGTCCTGACGGGCGACTGAGCTGCCCCTCTCGGCATCCTGGCCGGGCGCTGATAATGCACATTATGTCAACTCATCTGTCGGCGACCCCTCCTCCAGGCCGTCGGACAGACCCCGGCAGCCCGGGGCACGCCGGCCCACCTGGCAGACTGGCTCGATGACTCCGCCCCCCGTCGACCGCCCGCGCATCGAGGCGGCCGTCTCCGAGATCCTCGCGGCGATCGGCGAGGACGCGTCCCGCCCCGGGCTCGAGTCGACCCCCCGGCGCGTCGCCGAGGCCTACGCCGAGTTCTTCGCCGGGCTCGACGTCGATGCCGTCGAGCTCGTCCGATCGTCCGCCGTGCCGTCCGGGCCCGGGCAGCTCGGCGAGCTGGTGATCGTCCGCGGCGTCTCGTTCCGGTCGGTCTGCGAGCACCACCTCCTGCCGTTCCTCGGCACGGCCCACGTCGCGTACGTGCCCTCGGACCGCATCGTCGGACTCGGCACGGTCCCCCGGGTGGTCGACGCGCTCGCCTCCCGGCCGCAGCTGCAGGAGCGCCTCGGCGAGGAGATCGCCGACGCCTTCGTCACGGGCCTGGCCCCCGCCGGCGTGCTCGTCGTCCTCGACGCCGTGCACGGCTGCGTCACGACCCGCGGCCCGCGGCAGGTCGGCAGCTCGACGGTCACCTTGGCCAGTCGCGGCGCCCTGGCCGACCCCGTCGCGCGGGCCGAAGCGATCGCCCTGGTGGGGACCGGGGACGGCGACGCCTGACCCCTCGGCCGGACCGCTCACCCGGCCGGTGCGCGACCGGTCCGGCGTGACGACCGGCGCCTGAGGCGGGCTCCCCCGTCGCAGGCCCGGTCGGACCGGGCCCGCGACGTGCGTCCCCTCGAGATCAGGCCTGGCCCGCCTCGCCGAACCCGCTCTCGACCAGCTCGACCAGGTCGTCGACGGCCTGCTGCGCGTCCGGCCCCGTCGCCATGAGCGACACGGTCGACCCGACGCCGAGCCCGAGGCCCATGATGCGGAGCAGGCTCTTGGCGTCGACGCCGTTGACCGTGACGTCGGCCTGGAACCGGGAGGCGTGGGTCACGAGCTCGGCAGCCGGTCGCGCGTGCAGCCCCGTGGCGTTCACCAGCACGGCCGAGCGCTCGACGGCGTCCCCGCCGCGCAGCTCGCGCTCGTCGGCGTGCGGGTCGGCGACGCCCGTCGCGCTGCGGGCCGCATCCGCCACCTGGGCCAGGGTGCCGCCGGTCTCGGCCGCGACGGCCGCGGCCACCGCGCCCTCGACGACCGGGGCGTCCACGACGAGGACGCGCTCCCGCTCGGCGTCGTCGAGGAACTCGACCGCGGTCTCCGAGGTGAGCACGGCAGAGCCCAGGTCGCAGAGCACGACGACTCCCCCGCCGCCCCGGCCGGCCGTGCCGAGCGCGGCCGAGACGGCGTCGAAGCTCGTGCCGATGCCGCCGGCGTCCGTGCCGCCGGCGGCCACGAGGGTGGTGGTGGGCGCCATCTGGCGGGCCAGCTCGACGGTGCCCTCGGCGATCTTGGAGCTGTGGGAGACGATCACGATGCCGACGGAGGCCATGGTCACGCCTCCCCGGAGGTCGTGCGGGCCGACGGGGCGACGGCGGATGCCGCGTCGGCGGCCGCGGCCAGGATGAGGGCCGACGACTGGGCGCCCGGGTCGCGGTGGCCCACCGCCCGTTCTCCGAGGTAGCTCGCGCGGCCCTTCCGGGCGACGAGCGGCTCGGTCGACACGGCCCCCTGGGCGGCGGCGTCCGCGGCGGCCCGCAGCACGGCGGCGGGGTCGTCGCCGGCGTCGGCGGCGGCCTGCGCGGCGTCGGCGGCCGGGGCCCAGGCGTCGATCATCGTCTTGTCGCCGACCTCGGCCTTGCCGCGGAGCACCGCGCCGTCCCGGGCCGCGGCGACGAAGGCCGCGGCGCCCGCGGAGTCGACCTCGGCCGAGTCGCCGAGGGCGCCCGCCCCCTTGAGGAACGCCGTGCCGAGCAGGGGGCCCGAGGCCCCGCCGACGGTGGAGATGAGGGTCGTGGCGACCATCTTGAGCAGGGCGCCCGGGGTCGCGTCGACCGGCTGGTCCCCCAGCTTCGCGCGCACCGCCGAGAAGCCGCGCTCGAGGTTCTCGCCGTGGTCGCCGTCGCCGATCTCGCGGTCGAGCTCGATGAGCGCGGTCCGGTTCTCGGCGACGGTGTCGGCCGCGCGCGCGATGAAGTCGCGCGCCCAGGTGGAGTCCAGTGTCATGTCGTCCTTCTCTTCGGTGTCTTCGTCGGTGTCGATGTCGGTCTCTGTGTCAGGATGCGTCACCGTGCCGCTCCCCCGGCGGCCGGCCGCCGCCCGCGGTCGGGTCAGCGGCCCCGACGCAGGGCGGCGGTCTCGACCGGGGCGTCCCACAGCTCGGTGAGCTCGTCGTCGAGCCGGGTGACGGTGATCGACATGCCCTGCATCTCGAGCGAGGTCACGTAGTCGCCGACGAGCGTGCGGGCGACCTCCACGCCCTTCTCGGCCAGCACCTCCGCGGCCCGACGGAACGCGACGTACAGCTCGACGAGCGGCGTGCCGCCCATGCCGTTGACGAACAGCAGCACGCGGTCGCCGGACGCCGTGCCCAGGTCGTCGAGGACGGCGCCGAGCAGGCGGTCCACGATCCTGTCGACCGGCTCGAGCGGCACGCGCTCGCGCCCTGGCTCGCCGTGGATGCCGATGCCGATCTCGACCTCGTCGTCGGCCAGGGTGAAGCTCGGCTCGCCGGCGTGCGGGACGACGCCCGCCGTGAGCGCGACGCCCATGGACCGCGTCGCGGCGTTGGTGCGACGCGCGATCTCGGCCACCTGCTCGAGCGAGTCGCCCCGCTCGGCCGCGGCGCCCGCGGTCTTCTCGACGACGACCGTCCCGGCCACGCCCCGGCGACCGGCCGTGTAGAGCGAGTCCTTGACGGCGACGTCGTCGTCGACGAGCACCGACGCCACGGTGACGCCCTCCGCCTCGGCCAGGTCGGCGGCGGTCTCGAAGTTGAGCACGTCGCCCGTGTAGTTCTTGACGATGTAGAGCACGCCCGCTCCCCCGTCGACGGCCAGCGTGGCGGCGACGATCGGGTCCGGGGTCGGCGACGTGAAGACGGGGCCGGGCACGGCCGCGCTGAGCATCCCGTGGCCGACGAACCCGGCGTGCAGCGGCTCGTGGCCGCTGCCTCCGCCGCTGACGATCGCGACCTTGCCTGCGACGGGCCCGGAGGCGCGACGCACGAAGGTCGGGTCGTGCGAGACGACCAGCAGGTCGGGGTGGGCGGCGCCCATGCCGGCCACCGCCTCCTCGACGACGTCCTTCGGATCGTTGATGAGCTTCTTCATCGAAGTCCCTCCCTGGAACGGGCGCGGTGCGCGGACGGCACCGTCGCGACTCGAAGCTACTCCGGGGCGGGCACGCGCAGGCGGGTCTCGCGACGTGCCGCGTGCACATATGTGCACGCAGGGTGATTCGGCTAGCGGACGGGTGCTTCCGCGGGTCTATGGTGATGCCACACGCTCACCGCGGAGGTGCACAGTGGCACCCCGCCCGACGACTAAGGAAGGTCGACGTGGACCTGGGAACGATTTTTCTCTCTGAGCTGGTGGGCACCGCCATGCTCCTCACCCTCGGTGGCGGCGTGGTCGCCAACGTGGCCCTCACGAAGTCGAAGGGCTTCAACGGCGGCACCCTGATGGTGAACTTCGGCTGGGGCCTCGCGGTCTTCGCCGGCATCGCGGTCTCGTACAAGTCGGGAGCGCACCTCAACCCCGCGGTCAGCATCGCGCAGCTGATCCTCGGCAACATCGACTTCCCGCAGTTCCTGGTCTACGTGGCCGCCCAGATGGTCGGTGCGATCCTCGGTGCGGTCATCGTGTGGCTGGCCTACAAGAACCACTTCGACGAGGAGCCCGACCCGGCCTCGAAGCTCGGCGTGTTCTCGACCGGCCCGGCGATCCGCAACTACGGCTGGAACCTCGTCACCGAGATCATCGGCACGTTCGTCCTCGTCTTCGTCATCATCGCCTTCACGAACGGCAGCGCGGCGCCCGTCGACCTCGGCGGCCTCGGCGGCCTGGCCGTGGCCCTCCTGGTGGTCGGCATCGGCGCCTCCCTCGGCGGCCCGACCGGCTACGCCATCAACCCGGCCCGTGACCTCGGCCCCCGCATCGCCCACGCCTTCCTGCCCATCAAGGGCAAGGGCTCGAGCGACTGGTCCTACGCCTGGGTGCCCGTCGTGGGCCCCCTGGTCGGCGGCGCGCTCGCGGCGCTGCTGTCGTACCCGCTCCTCCCCCTCATCAACGGCTAGCAGGCCTCGGGCCAGCGGACCACCACACCCGTTCCACGACTGCACCGCGGGGACACCCGGGACGCGCCCCGGCCGAGGCCGGGGCGTGTCCGCCCTCTGCTGTGCGCACCATCAACGACGAAGGAGAACACCCCGTGAGCGACGACTACATCCTGGCGATCGACCAGGGCACCACCAGCACCCGAGCCATCATCTTCGACCACTCGGGCTCGATCGTGTCCACCGGCCAGAAGGAGCACGAGCAGATCTTCCCCCGTGCCGGCTGGGTCGAGCACGACCCCGCCGAGATCTGGGAGAACACCCGCGAGGTCATCGGCCAGGCGCTGTCGCGCGCCGACATCACGCGCCACAACATCAAGGCCGTGGGCATCACCAACCAGCGCGAGACCGCCGTCGTCTGGGACAAGACCACCGGCAAGGCCGTCTACAACGCGATCGTCTGGCAGGACACCCGCACGCAGTCCATCGTCGACCGCCTCGCCGCGGACGGCGGGGTCGAGCGCTTCAAGCCCGTCGTCGGCCTGCCCCTCGCGACGTACTTCTCGGGCACCAAGGTCGTCTGGATCCTCGAGAACGTCGAGGGCGCCCGCGAGAAGGCGGAGGCCGGCGACCTGCTCTTCGGCACGACCGACACCTGGGTGCTCTGGAACCTCACCGGCGGCACGGACGGCGGCGTCCACGTCACCGACGTGACCAACGCCTCCCGCACGCTCTTCATGGACCTCGAGACGCTCGAGTGGCGCGACGACATCCTCGAGGCCTTCGACGTGCCCCGCTCGATGCTCCCCGAGATCAAGAGCTCGTCCGAGGTCTACGGGACGGTCGAGGCGTCCAGCCTCCTCCGCGAGGTCCCGATCGCCGGCATCCTCGGCGACCAGCAGGCCGCCACCTTCGGCCAGGCCGCCTTCGACCAGGGCGAGTCCAAGAACACCTACGGCACCGGCAACTTCCTCATCTTCAACACGGGCGAGGAGATCGTCCACTCGAAGAACGGCCTGCTCACGACGCTGGGCTACAAGCTCGGCGACGCCGCGCCGCACTACGCGCTCGAGGGCTCGATCGCGGTCACCGGCTCGCTGATCCAGTGGCTGCGCGACAACCTGGGGCTCATCGGGTCCGCGGCCGAGGTCGAGGAGCTCGCGAAGAGCGTCGAGGACAACGGCGGCGTCTACTTCGTCCCCGCGTTCTCCGGCCTGTTCGCGCCGTACTGGCGCTCCGACGCCCGTGGCGCCCTCGTCGGCCTCACGCGCTACGTCAACAAGGGCCACATCGCCCGTGCGGCGCTCGAGGCGACGGCTTTCCAGACCCGCGAGGTGCTCGACGCCGTCAACGCCGACTCGGGCGTCGACCTGACCGAGCTCAAGGTCGACGGCGGCATGACCGCGAACGACGCGCTCATGCAGTTCCAGGCCGACATCCTGAACGTGCCCGTGGTGCGTCCGGTCGTCGCCGAGACGACGGCCCTGGGCGCCGCCTACGCGGCCGGCCTCGCGGTCGGCTTCTGGGAGACGCTCGACGACCTGCGCAGCAACTGGCAGGAGGACAAGCGCTGGACGCCGGCCATCGAGGCCGACGAGCGCGACCGCACCCTCCGCCTCTGGAAGAAGGCCGTGACCAAGACCTTCGACTGGGTCGACGAGGACGTCAACTGACGCCTGCCTCCCCGAGGCGACAGCACGAGGGCCCGTTCCGACCGGAACGGGCCCTCCGTCGTGTCCGGCGCCGGCCGGTCACCGGTCACCGGCCCCAGGCCGAGGAGGCGGCCGTCACGACTCAGCGACGGGTCGCGGCCACCCACGCGTCCAGCTTGCGGGAGGCGGCGCCCGAGTCGACCGCCTCGGCCGCGACGACGAGCTGCTCGCGGAAGCGGGCGAGGATCGGGCGGTCGCGCTGGGCAGGGTCCCGGGCCAGCCGGTACGACACGAGGCCCGCCGCCGCGTTCAGCAGCACGATGTCGCGCACCGGGCCGGTCTCGCCCGCCAGCACGCGTCGGGCGACGTCGGCGTTGTGCGCGGCGTCGCCGCCGACCAGGTCGGCGATGGAGGCGCGCGGCACGCCCAGCTCGACGGGGTCGAGGTCGTGCTCGGTGACGGAGCCCGCCGAGACCTCCCAGATGTGGCTGTGGCCGGTCGTCGTGAGCTCGTCGAGCCCGTCGTCGCCGCGGAACACGAGCGCCGTCGCCCCGCGGGTCTGGAACACGCCGACGATCAGGGCAACCTTCTCGGGCGAGGCGACGCCGACCGCGCTGGCCTCGGGCCGCGCGGGGTTGACCAGCGGGCCGAGGAAGTTGAACACGGTCGGGACGCCGATCTCACGGCGGACGGCTGCCGCGTTGCCGAACCCCGGGTGGAAGGCGGCCGCGAAGGCGAACGTGAGGCCCACCTCCTCCAGGACGGCCGCGACGCGGTCCGCCCCCAGGCCGAGATCGATGCCGAGGGCCGCCAGGACGTCCGACGAGCCCGACGACGAGCTCGCGGCCCGGTTGCCGTGCTTGATCACCGGGACGCCCGTCGCGGCGACCACGATCGACGCCATCGTCGACACGTTCACGGTGCCGAACCGGTCGCCGCCCGTGCCGACGATGTCGACGGCCATGGAGTCGACCGGGAGGGGCACGGCGTGGGCCAGCACGGCGTCGCGGAAGCCCACGATCTCGTCGACCGTCTCGCCCTTCGCGCGCAGCGCCACGAGGAACGCGCCGAGCTGCGCCGGGGACGCCTCGCCGACCATGACGCGCTCCATCGCCCACGTCGCCTCGCTGATCGAGAGGTCGCGCCCGGAGAGCAGCTGGTCGATGAGGAAGGGCCAGGTCAGGTCGTGCATCATGCCGCCAAGGCTAGCGGCGGACAGGGTGCCCCATGACATAGCTCGTCGTCAACGCAAAATCGACCGCCCGGGGTTTCCTGCGCAAACCCTGGGCCACTTACCAGGCATAATGGACCGCGTGACAAGTACCTCTCTCTCGAGACCTTCTGCAGGACCGGTCGTGAACCGGCCGAGCACGGTTGCCGTGGGCACCATCGTGTGGCTCGGCAGCGAGGTCATGTTCTTCGCCGGCCTCTTCGCGATCTACTTCACGCTGCGCAGCACCTCCCCCGGGCTGTGGGCGGCCGAGACCGCCAAGCTCGACGTGCCGTTCGCGCTGACGAACACGATCATGCTCGTGCTGTCGTCCGTCACGTGCCAGTTCGGCGTGTTCGCGGCCGAGCGCATGCAGGCGCGGCGCACCGGCAAGCTCTTCCAGGTCGGCTCCTGGGGCATGGTCGAGTGGTTCTTCCTCACCTACTCCATGGGCGCGGCGTTCATCTGCCTGCAGGTGTTCGAGTACGCGCACCTGATCTCCGAGCACGTCACCCTGAGCTCGAGCGCGTACGGCTCCGCCTTCTACATGACGACCGGGTTCCACGGGGCCCACGTCATCGGCGGCCTGATCGCGTTCCTGCTCACGATCGGCCGTGCCTTCGCCGTCAAGAACTTCGGGCACAAGGAGGCCACGACCGCCATCGTGGTCTCGTACTACTGGCACTTCGTCGACGTGGTGTGGATCGGCCTCTTCATGGTCGTCTACGTCCTCAAATAGGCATTGGATCCCTCGCACAGCATGTTCCTCAAAAGCTCCTCGCCCTCGTCCGACGCCCGCGCCTCGAAGCGGCGCCCGGCCAAGACCGGCCGCCGCAGCCCCCTGGCCACCGCCTCGCTCCTCCTGGTCGGCCTGCTGACCACGGGCGGGGCGTACGCCCTGTTCTCGTCCACGGCCACCGCCGACGAGAGCACCACCTCCGCCGCCTCGCAGCAGAGCATCGACGAGGGCCAGAAGCTCTTCGCCTCGAACTGCGCCACCTGCCACGGCCTCGCCGCCGACGGCACCGGCGAGGGCCCCAGCCTCATCGGCGTGGGCGCCGCCTCGGTCGACTTCCAGGTCGGCACGGGCCGCATGCCCATGGCGGCCAACGGCCCCCAGGCTGAAGAGAAGCCGACGCAGTTCACCGACGACCAGGTCTACGACCTCGCCGCCTACGTCGCCTCGCTGGCCCCCGGGCCCGCGATCCCCGACGACGAGTACCTGCAGGCCGACGGCGACACCACGAACGGCGCCGAGCTGTTCCGCATCAACTGCGCCATGTGCCACAACGTCGCCGGTGCCGGAGGCGCCCTCACCGAGGGCAAGTACGCCCCCGCCCTCGACGGCGTCAGCAGCGCGCACATCTACGAGGCCATGCTCACCGGCCCGCAGAACATGCCCGTCTTCAACGACCTCAACCTGTCCCCCCAAGACAAGGCCGACGTCATCACCTACCTCAAGTACCTGGAGAAGAACCCGTCCCCCGGCGGGTTCGAGCTGGGGAGCCTCGGCCCCGTCGCCGAGGGCCTCTTCATCTGGATCTTCGGCCTCGGCGCGATCGTCGCGGTGACCATCTGGCTCACCGCCCGGTCCAACTGACCCGCGACTCTCCCGCACTCCACGAAAGGCAAGCAACCATGGCACAGCACGACGACGAGGCCCCGATCACGGGCTCGGCTGTCGAGAAGCATGAGCCTCGACAGGTGTCGGCCGGCACGGCCGTCGTCACGACGGACGTCTTCGAGAACCCGGGTGAGCCGCCCCACCGCGACCGCGTCACGGACATCGACCCTCGGGCCGAGAAGCGCGCCGAGCGTCAGGTCAGCATCTGGTTCTTCCTCTCGATCGTGGGCAGCATCGCCGCGATCGGCGCCTACGTCGCGTTCCCGATCACGTCGGGCGACTCGAACTCCGTGCGGCTGAACAACCTGTTCCTCGGCCTGGGCATCGCCCTGGGCCTGCTGTCGGTGGGCATCGGCGCGGTGCACTGGTCGAAGACCTTGATGCCGGCCCGCGAGATCACCGAGATGCGGCACAGCACGCGGGGCACCGACGAGACGCGCGAGAAGGCCGTCGAGGTCTTCGCCCTGGGCAACCAGGAGTCGGGCTTCGGTCGCCGGGCGCTCATCCGCAACAGCCTCATCGGCGCGCTCGTCGCCACTCCCCTGCCGGCCGTCGTCATCTTCCGTGACCTCGCCCCCGCAGAGGACCCGAACGAGGTCCTCCGTCACACCCTCTGGGAAGACGGCATGCACCTCACCCGCGATCCTGACGGCTCGCGCATCAAGGCGTCCGACGTCACCCTGGGCTCGGTGTTCCACGTGATCCCCGAGAGCCTGAACGAGTCGGAGCACCTCCTCGAGGAGAAGGCGAAGGCAGCCGTGCTGCTCATGCGCCTGAAGCCCGAGGACCTCAACATCCCTGAAGGACGCGAGGGATGGCAGTACGACGGAATCGTCGCCTACTCCAAGATCTGCACGCACGTCGGGTGCCCCGTGGCCCTCTACGAGCAGCAGACCCACCACCTGCTCTGCCCCTGCCACCAGTCGACCTTCGACGTGACGAACAACTGCGAAGTGATCTTCGGACCGGCCAAGCGGCCGCTCCCGCAGCTGCCCATCGCCGTGGACTCCGACGGGTACCTCGTCGCGCAGAGCGATTTCCACGAACCTGTGGGCCCGAGCTTCTGGGAGCGCGCAAAGTGACCACCACCACACCTGCACCGGGTACCGAGACGGCCTCGTCGTCGCACGGCACCAGCACCACCACCGTCTCGGCACCGGCGTTCGCGCCCACCAAGACGAACAAGCTGTTCGGAGCCGCGGCGAACTACGTCGACGAGCGCACGAGCATGTCGGGCCTCGTCCGCGAGGTGGGTCGCAAGATCTTCCCCGACCACTGGTCGTTCATGCTCGGCGAGGTCGCGCTGTACTCGTTCGTCGTGATCCTGCTCTCGGGCACGTTCCTGACGTTCTTCTTCCAGCCGTCGATGGCCGAGGTCAACTACAACGGCTCGTACGTGCCGCTCAAGGGCCTCAACATGTCGGCCGCCATGGCGTCGACGCTCGACATCTCGTTCGACATCCGCGGCGGCCTCCTGTTCCGGCAGATCCACCACTGGGCGGCCCTGCTGTTCGTGGCCTCGATCATGCTGCACATGCTGCGCGTGTACTTCACGGGCGCGTTCCGCAAGCCGCGTGAGATCAACTGGGTCGTCGGCTTCACCCTGTGGGTGCTCGCGATGGCCGAGGGCTTCACGGGGTACTCGCTGCCCGACGACCTGCTCTCCGGCAACGGCGCGCGGATCATCGACGGCATGGTGAAGGGCATCCCCCTCATCGGCGTCTGGATCTCGTACCTGCTCTTCGGCGGCGAGTTCCCGGGCACCGACATGGTGGCCCGCTTCTACTCGCTGCACATCATGCTGCTGCCGGCGCTGCTCATCGCGCTCCTCGGCGTGCACCTCCTGCTTCTGATCATCAACAAGCACACGCAGTGGGCCGGCCCGGGCAAGACGAACGAGAACGTCGTCGGCGTCCCCGTCATGCCGGTGTTCGCCGCGAAGGCGGGCGGGTTCTTCTTCATCGTCTTCGGCGTCCTGGTGCTCATCGCCTCGCTGTTCACGATCAACCCGATCTGGAACTACGGCCCGTACGACCCGTCGCCGGTCTCCGCCGGCACGCAGCCCGACTGGTACATCGGCTTCGCGGACGGCGCCCTGCGCCTCGTCCCGCCGGGCTGGGAGTTCCTGTTCTTCGGGTACACGGTGTCGATGAACATCCTGGCTCCCATCGCGGTCCTGGTCGTCTTCATCCTGGCCGTGCTGCTGTACCCGTTCCTCGAGGCGTGGGTCACGGGCGACAAGCGCGAGCACCACATCCTCGACCGTCCTCGCAACGCCCCCACCCGCACCGCGATCGGTGCCGCCGGCATCGTCGTGTACGCGGCGCTGTGGGCGGCGGCCAGCTCGGACCTCATGGCCACGCACTTCAGGCTCTCCCTGAACTTCGTGATCCACGCCGTCCAGGCCTGCCTCATCCTCGGACCGTTCATCGCCTTCTGGATCACCAAGCGCGTCTGCCTCGCGCTCCAGAAGAAGGACCGCGAGATCGCGCTCCACGGTTACGAGTCGGGCCGCATCGTCCGCCTCCCCGGCGGCGAGTACGTCGAGGTCCACGAGCAGCTCGACGAGTACGAGCGCTGGCGCCTGCTCAACTTCAACGAGTACGAGCCGCTCATGATCCGTCCGAACGCCAACGGCCAGATCACGCCCGTGCAGCGCGTCCGCGCGTCGATGTCCGCGTTCTTCTTCGAGGACCGCATCGCCCCGGTGAAGCGCTCGGAGATCGAGGCCTCGCACCACGACGAGCACTAGCTCCACCTGCACCACCCGGAGGGTCCGGCCGCACCAGCGGCCGGGCCCTTCGGCGTTGAGGCGGCGCCCCCCGGCCCTTGGGCGTTGTGCCCCCGCTCCCCCGGGCCCCACTCCCCCGCCCGTCATCGCCTCGTCCTTGCCGACCGACGACCGCCGGCCGCAGCCGAGTCCGTGAGCTGACGAGAACGGGACGAGATGACGTGGGCCCCCGCGGCAACTAGTCCCGTTCCGGGCAGGAAGGCTGGCCCCTGGGCGGCCCGCCTTGCCCCGCGCCGTCGGGCCTCTGCCCTCGACCCGGCGTGCGCATGACCCTCCCCGCCCGCCCGCTCCCGCGCACCAGCTCCCGCTCCCGCTCTGGCTCCATGGCACCGCTGGCCGCGCCGAGCCCTCGACGGCGTCGCTGAGGGCCTGACACCCGCGGCCGGGACCAACCAGGGCCCGCTCACCGCTCAGGGCCTGCAGCGGCGTTCCACGGCCTGTTCGGGGTTCCACGGCGTGAGCGCGTTTCGGCGCGAGCAGGCCTCGTCCTGGCGGGACCGGGCCCGCCGGGTGTCTCGTGGCCGAGCCCGACCGCCAGCGGCGCAGGTCAGCCCGGCGTCAGCGATCGCGGAGGCACCAGGGGCGTCCGTGGGGAGCACCTCATCTCCGAGGCCCCGCAGACGACGAATGAGCTCCTGCAGAGCCGACAGGGGCCGCCGAGGGAACACTCCGGCCGGTGAAACAGTGTCGGCGTCGCGACCGGGGAGATCGCCCTTGGAGCGACCGCCGAGGCTCTCGCCTCGGAGCGTCTCCGTCGGGGACGAGTCTGCCGACGTTCCCCCGTGCGTGCGGCCCGGTGCGCGTCGACGAGGCCCCGTCTCCCATGGCCCTGACGGAGCACCGGTCAAGACCCTGCACCCCCCGGAACGACGGATGCCGCCCACCCCGGAGGGTGAGCGGCATCGGTCGAGACCGTGGGTCAGTGGGCGAAGTTGCCCCGGTAGTACTCGTAGACCCAGCCGACGAGGGCGACGGCCACGAGGGCCCCGCCGATGTAGATGATCCACATGCCGACGGCCAGGGCGAGGAAGATCAGGCCGCAGGCGAAGGCGAGGACGATGGGCCACCACGACCACGGGCTGAAGTGCCCGAGCTCGGGGTCGCCGTCGTCGATGTTGGCGTCGGGGCGGTCCTCGGCGAGCTCGCCGCCCTGGGCCGCGTGCGACCGGCCCATGTAGAAGGCGAGGAACACGCCCAGGGCGCCGGCCAGGCCGATGCCCATCGTGCCGGCCCACTCGACCTTGCCGACGTCGATGAGGCTCCAGATGACGTACACGGCGTCCATGAGGAAGAAGAAGATCGCCAGGATCCAGAACAGGGTCGCGTTGGTTCTCATCGGACTACTTCACCTCGTTGCTGGATGCGTCGTACGTGGGGGCCTCGGGGGCGTCCTTCACCGGTCCGATGCCGACCGGGATGCCGGCCTCGGGGTGGTTGAGGTCGAACGCCGGCGACTCCGAGCGGATGCGCGGGATGGACGTGAAGTTGTGACGCGGCGGCGGGCACGAGGTCGCCCACTCGAGCGAGCGGGAGTAGCCCCACGGGTCGTTGACCTCGACCTTGGGCGCACGACGCGCGGTGACGTAGACGTTGTAGAGGAACGGCAGGATCGAGATGCCGAGCAGCATGGCGCCGATCGTCGAGAGCTGGTTCATCCACGTGAAGTGGTCCTCGGCCTGGTACGTGGCGTAGCGGCGGGGCATGCCCATGACGCCGAGCCAGTGCTGCACGAGGAACGTCGTGTGGAACCCGATGAACAGCATCCAGAAATGGATCTTGCCGAGACGCTCGTTGAGCATCTTGCCCGTCCATTTGGGCCACCAGAAGTAGAAGCCCGAGAACATGGCGAACACGACCGTGCCGAACACCACGTAGTGGAAGTGCGCGACGACGAAGTACGTGTCGGACACGTGGAAGTCGAGCGGCGGGGAGGCGAGGATGACACCGGTGAGCCCGCCGAAGGTGAAGGTGATCAGGAACCCGATCGCCCACAGCATGGGGGTCTCGAAGGTGACCGAGCCACGCCACATCGTGCCGATCCAGTTGAAGATCTTCACGCCGGTGGGGACCGCGATGAGCATCGTCATGAGCGAGAAGAACGGCAGCAGCACCGAGCCCGTCACGTACATGTGGTGCGCCCAGACGGTGACGGAGAGCGCGGCGATCGAGATCGTCGCGTAGACGAGTGTCTTGTAGCCGAAGATCGGCTTGCGGCTGAAGACCGGGAAGACCTCGGACACGATGCCGAAGAACGGCAGGGCGATGATGTAGACCTCGGGGTGGCCGAAGAACCAGAAGAGGTGCTGCCAGAGGATGGCGCCGCCGTTGGCGGGGTTGAAGACCTGCGCGTCGAACACCCGGTCGAACCCGAGGCCGAAGAGCGCCGCGGCCAGCACGGGGAACGCCATGATCACGAGGATCGAGGTGATCAGCGTGTTCCAGGTGAAGATCGGCATGCGCCACATCGTCATGCCGGGGGCGCGCATCGTCACGATGGTGGTGATGAAGTTCACCGAGCCGAGGATCGTGCTGAACCCGGTCATGCCGAGTCCGAAGACCCACAAGTTGCCGCCGAGCCCTGGTGAGAACGTCGTGTCCGACAGCGGCGCGTAGGCGAACCAGCCGAAGGAGGCGGCGCCCTGGGGGGTGAGGAAGCCGGCCACCGCGATGAGCGAGCCGAAGAGGTACAGCCAGAACGCGAAGCCGTTGAGGCGCGGGAACGCGACGTCGGGGGCGCCGATCTGGAGCGGCATCAGGGCGTTGGCGAAGCCCGAGAAGAGCGGCGTCGCGAACATGAGCAGCATGATCGTGCCGTGCATCGTGAAGAGCTGGTTGTACTGCTCTTTCGTCTGCACGATCTCGAGCCCGGGGGCGAAGAGCTGGGCGCGGATGAGCAGCGCCATGACCCCGCCGAGGCAGAAGAAGAGGAACGACGCGATCAGGTACATGTACCCGATGGTCTTGTGGTCGGTCGACGTCGCCCACGTGACGACGATGTTGCCCTTGCGGCCGACCTTCGAGGCGCCGAAGTTCTGACCTGAGGACGTTCCGCCTGTGGTGGGGCGGGTGGCGGTGGCTGTCATCGAACCCGTGCCTTTACTTCTCGTCCGAACCGGCGGCGACGGGCGCCTCGTTGTTCGGCTGGTTGGTGTTGGTGTTGTACTGGTCGCCGAGGAGGCCGGTGTTGCCCTCGTCAGCGAGCGTCGCGAGGTAGTCCTCGTACTCGCCCTCGGACACGACCTTGACGTTGAACAGCATCAGGGAGTGGTACTCGCCGCAGAGCTCGGCGCACTTGCCCGTGAACGTGCCCTCTTTCTCGGGCGTGAAGTACATGAAGTTCGTCTTGCCGGGGATCGTGTCCTTCTTGTAGAGGAAGTCGACGATCCAGAAGGAGTGCGCGACGTCGCGCGACTTGAGGTCGATCTGCACGGTCTTGCCGACGGGCAGGTACAGCACCGGGAGCTGGTCCTGGTCGACCTCGCCGTCGGGCAGCTCCTGGGCCTGGATGCCCTGGTAGTAGACGCTGTCGTCTTCGTGCTGCTGGTCGATGTAGTTGAAGTCCCAGGCCCAGCGCTTGGCGTAGACGTCGATCTTCACGTCGGGGTTCGCCGTGGGCTCTTCGATGGCGGCCTGGTCACGGGCGGTGAAGGCGAAGAAGCCGAGCACGAGGATCAGCGGCACGACCGTGTAGAAGATCTCGATCGGCATGTTGTAGCGCAGCTGGACGGGCAGGCCGGTCTGGCCCTTGCGTCGGCGGTAGGCGATGCAGGTCCAGATGACGAGGCCCCAGACGATGACGCCCACGATCAACAGGACGATCCACGACGTGACCCAGAGGCCGATGATGCTGTCGACGTGGTTCGTGGTGCCCGCGGTGGTGGGCAGGAAGCCTTGGAGCTGCTCGGGGGTACATCCCGCGAGGACGAGGGCCATGACGGCGGCCACGGGGATGGCGGCCCAACGAAGACGGCGGTTAGAACGCACTGTTACCTCTCGGATGACACGACAGCTAGGGGGTCTTCCCAGTCTAGGACGGGACTTCCCTAGCCTACTCGCAGGTTGACCGGGCCTCTGCACCGGACGTCGCCGAGTCGTTCGAGCACGAGGCACCTGGACGCACGAGAGGGACCGCCTCACGGCGGTCCCTCTCGTGGTGGTCTGCGGAGGCGCGTCGCGCCTCCCGGCTCAGTGGAAGCTGTCGCCGCAGGCGCAGCTGCCCTGGGCGTTCGGGTTGTCGATGGTGAAGCCCTGCTTCTGGATGGTGTCCTCGAAGTCGATGGCCGCGCCGTCGAGGTACGGGACGCTCATCTTGTCGACGACGACCTCGACGCCGTCGAAGTCGACGGTCGCGTCGTTCTCGAGCAGGCGCTCGTCGAAGTACAGCTGGTAGATGAGGCCCGAGCAGCCGCCGGGCTGGACGGCGACCCGCAGGCGGAGGTCGTCGCGCCCCTCCTGGGTCAGGAGGCTCTTCACCTTGTCGGCTGCCGTGTCGGTGAGCGTGACGCCGTGGGCGGTCGTCGTGTCGCCGGCGGCCGTCTCGACGGCGGGGATCGCGGTGTCGGTCATGGAACCTCCTCGGGTCGGTGCGCAGGGGCACGCGTCGTCGTCCAGTGTAAGCAGCCCTCCCCCGGTTTTGTTCCTGGGGGCGTCGACGTGCGCCGTCGACGGGGCGGCCTCAGCCCCGAGCGTCGAGACGGGCGATGAGGATCGCCTCGCTGAGCACGGCGCGGTGCAGCACGCCCAGGTGCTGGGACTCGTTCGGGCTGTGGGCCCGGGTGTCGGGGTCCTCGACGCCCGTGACCAGGATCTGGGCCTCGGGGAACGTGCCGACGAGGTCGGCGATGAACGGGATCGACCCGCCGATGCCGGTCTGCAGCGGCGCCTCGCCCCAGGCCTCGGTCATGGCCGTGGTGGCCTCGGCGATCGCCCAGCCGGAGGTGTCGACGAGGAACGGGTCGCCCTGGTCGACGTCGTCGATCTCGACGTGCGCGCCGAAGGGCGCGTGGCCGCGGAGGTGCGCCTCGATGGCCTCGTAGGCCTCGGAGGCGGCCTGGCCGGGGGCGATGCGCGCGCTGATCCGCACCGACACCTCGGGCGCGAGCGTGTTGGAGGCGTTCGCGACGCTCGGCGCGTCGATGCCGGTGACCGTGATGGACGGCTGCGACCACACCCGGCTCAGGAGCGGCCCGGTGCCGATCGGCGTGACGCCCTCGAGCAGGCCCGCCTCGTCGCGCAGCTGCTGCTCCGTCTGCTCGGGGTGCTCGGCCTCGCGACGGCGGAGACCGGCGACGGCGACGCTGCCGGCGTCGTCGTGCAGCGTGGCGAGCAGCTTCACCATCGCGAGCATCGCGTCGGGCACGGCCCCGCCGACCATGCCCGAGTGGGACGCGTGCGCGAGCGTGCGGACCGTGAGGCGGAAGGTCACGTTCCCCCGGAGGCCCACCGTGATCGCCGGGACGGTCGTGCTCCAGTTGCCCGAGTCGGCCACGACGATGACGTCGGCCGCGAGGTCGTCGCGGTGCTGGCGCAGGAAGTCGGCGAACGAGCGGGAGCCGAACTCCTCCTCCCCCTCGATGAAGACGGCCACGCCGACGCCGAGGTCGTCGCCCAGCACCTGGCGCACGGCTCGCAGGGCCGCGACGTGCGTCATCACGCCCGCCTTGTCGTCGGAGGCGCCGCGGCCGTAGAGCCGGTCGCCCTTGACGGTGGGCTCGAAGGGAGGCGAGTCCCAGTCGGCGTCGTCGCCCTGCGGCTGGACGTCGTGGTGGGCGTAGAGCAGCACGGTGGGCTTGCCGTCGCGGGCGGGGCGGCGGGCCAGGACCGCCGGCTGGCCGAGGTGGCCGGTGTCGCCGATCGGCGCCCGGCTCACCTGCACCGTCTCGAAGAGGCCGGTGCCGCGGACCAGCTCGGCGACGGCCTCGGCGCTCGTCGCCACGTGGGCCGGGTCGAACGCGTCCCACGAGACGGAGGGGATGCGGACGAGCCCGCCGAGGTCGGCCACAGCGGCGGGGAAGCCGCCCTGCACGGCCTCCGCGAGTTCGCTGACAGTACGAGGGTCGGTCGGGGTCACGGGGTGCTGCGAGTCGGTCATGCAGGTAATCTTAGGAACTCGTTCAACCCCGAGGACTTCCCTGTGGCCAAGGCACCCGACAAGATCACCACGACGACCGTCGACGACGTCGAGTCGACGACGACCGGCAAGGGCCGGCCCACGCCGACCCGGCGAGAGCGTGAGGCCGCCAACCAGCGGCCCCTCGTGGCGACCGGCAAGGAGGCGCAGAAGGCCCAGCGGGCCCGTCTCGCCGAGCAGCGCGAACGCCAGCGCGTCGGCCTCGCGAACGGCGAGGAGAAGTTCCTCCCCGAGCGCGACAAGGGCGTGCAGCGCAAGTTCATCCGCGACTACGTCGACGCTCGGTACAGCGTCGGCGAGGCGATGATCCCCGTCATGGTGCTCGTCATCGTCATGAGCATCGTGCAGAACGTCGCCGTCCAGACCACGACGCTGTTCGTGCTCTGGGGCTTCTTCATCCTCGCCGTGGCCGACTGCCTGCTCGCCGGCCAGCGGGTCTCGTCGCAGCTGCGCGCGAAGTTCGGCGACGAGGGGCTGCAGAAGGGCAACCGCTGGTACACCGCCATGCGGGCCATGCAGATGAAGCCCATGCGACTGCCCAAGCCGCAGGTCCGGCGACGCGAGTTCCCCGTCCTCTGACCCGGCACCGCCGCCCGGTCCTGCCGCGCGGTCTCGACGCACGCACGACGAAGCCCCCGACCGACCGGTCGGGGGCTTCGTCGTGCCGGCGGTCCCCCGCACGGCCGGTCCGGGTCAGGACCGACGCAGCGCGCGCAGCCCCCGGTTGACCTGGCGTGCCCAGAGCGGCCCCTCGTAGAGGAACGCCGTGTAGCCCTGCACGAGCGTGGCCCCGGCGTCGAGCCGGGCCTGCACGTCTGCCGCCGTCGTCACTCCCCCGACGGACACCACGCAGGTCTCGGCCGGCAGCACCTCGCGCAGCACGCGGAGCACCTCGAGGGACCGAGCCGCGAGGGGGGCTCCCGAGAGCCCCCCGGCCCCGGCCGCCTCGACCGTGGCCGACGGCGTGCGCAGCCCTGCGCGGGAGAGCGTCGTGTTCGTGGCGACGACGCCGCCGAGACCGATCTCGGTGACCAGCTCGGCGATGTGCCGGATGCCCTCGTCGTCGAGGTCGGGAGCGATCTTGACCAGCACGGGGGTGTCGCCCGCGGCGCCGTGGACGGCCCGCAGCAGGGGCGCGAGCTTGTCGAGCTCCTGCAGGCCGCGGAGCCCGGGGGTGTTCGGCGAGCTCACGTTGACGGCGAGGTAGTCGGCGAGCGGGGCGAGCAGGCGGGTGCTCACGAGGTAGTCCTCGACCGCGTCGTCGACCTCGACCACACGGCTCTTGCCGATGTTGACGCCGATCACCGGGCGGACGGGGGCACGTCGGGCGAGCCGGAGCTCGGCACCCGCGCTGGCCGCGCCTCCGTTGTTGAAGCCCATCCGGTTCACGACCGCGAGGTCGGGGACGAGGCGGAACAGCCGGGGCCGCTCGTTGCCGGGCTGGGGCCTGGCCGTGACGGTGCCCACCTCGACGTGGCCGAAGCCGAGCGCGCCGAGGCCGGCGATGCCCCGCGCGTCCTTGTCGAAGCCCGCCGCGACGCCGAAGGGCGACGGGAACCGGAGGCCGAGGGCCTCGACGGCGAGCGACGGGTGCGGCCCGGTGAGACGACGGGCGAGGGGCGCGAGCCCGAGGCGCGGGACGGCCCGGATGACCCGGAAGGCGAGGTGGTGGGCGTCCTCCGGGTCCATCTTCGACAGCACCAGGTCGAAGAGCAGGCGGTAGGCCGACCTCATTCGTCGGCCGATCGCGGGGTGCGGACGCGGTCGCGGTGCTCGTCGCGGAGCTGCGTGATCGACGCCTCGAAGTCCTCGAGGGAGTCGAAGGCCTGGTACACGCTGGCGAAGCGTAGGTAGGCGACCTCGTCGAGCTCACGGAGCGGTGGCAGGATGGCCAGCCCGATGTCGTTGGCCTCGATCTGGGAGGTGCCCGACGCCCGCACCGCCTCCTCGACCCGCTGGGCGAGGACGGCCAGGTCGCCGTCGGTGACGGGCCGGCCCTGGCAGGCCTTGCGCACCCCCGAGATGATCTTCTCGCGGCTGAAGGGCTCGAGCACCCCGTTGCGCTTGACGACGTTGAGGCTCGCCGTCTCGGTCGTGCTGAAGCGGCGACCGCAGTTCGGGCACTGGCGCCGCCGGCGGATCGACGTGCCGTCGTCGCTCGTGCGGGAGTCGACGACGCGGGAATCGGGGTGACGACAGAAAGGACAGAACATGGTGCCCTCAGCGTACTGGGAGCCCGTGCGGCACCCGGTCGCCCGACGTCAGGCGCATCGTCGCCGCGCCCGTTCCACAGGCGCGGCCGGGGCCACGCCTCAGGGCGCCTGCAGCCGCGCCGCGACGGCCTCGCCGTGCGCCGGGAGCAGCTCGGCCCGGGACAGGGCGACGAGCCGGTCGGCGACCTCGGCCAGCGCGTCGTGCTCGTAGCGGACGATCTGCTGGGGGCGAAGGAACGTGTAGGCGCCGAGACCCGACGAGAACCGGGACTGGCCGCCCGTGGGCAGCACGTGGTTCGACCCCGCGAGGTAGTCGCCCAGGCTGACCGGGGTGCTGGGGCCGACGAAGACCGCGCCGGCGCTCGTGATGCCCGCCAGCACGGCGTCGTCGTCGCGGGTCTGGATCTCGAGGTGCTCGGGCCCGTACGCGTTGCTGAAGTCGATCGCCGCGGTGAGGTCGTCGACCAGGACGAGAGCCGACTGGCGGCCGTCGAGCGCGGTCTGGACGCGCTGGGCGCTGAGCGTCCGCGGCACGAGCCGGACGAGCTCGTCCCGGACCCGGTCGGCCAGCTCGGCCGACGTCGTCACGAGGACGGCGGCCGCCTCCTCGTCGTGCTCCGCCTGGCTGATGAGGTCGACGGCCACGAGCGTCGGGTCGGCCGAGTCGTCGGCGATGACGAGGATCTCGGTGGCGCCCGCGACGGCGTCGATGCTGACCCGCCCGCGCACCAGCTGCTTGGCGGCCGCGACGTAGTTGTTGCCCGGCCCCGTGATGACCTGGACGGGATCGAGCCCGATCTCGGGCACGCCGTAGGCCAGGGCGGCGACGGCGCCGGCCCCGCCCATCACGTAGACCTCGTCGATGCCGAGCAGACCGGCGGCCCCGAGGATGACGGGGTGCACGGCACCGCCGAAGTCGCGCTGCCCCGGCGACACGAGCGCCACCGAGTCCACACCGGCGACGAGGGCCGGGACGACGTTCATCACGACGCTCGAGGGGTAGACGGCCTTGCCGCCGGGCACGTAGACGCCGGCCCGCGCCACGGGCTGCCAGCGCTGCTCGATGCGCGCGCCCGGTGCGGGCACCGTCACCGAGCCGGCGGGGACCTGGGCCCGGCTGGCCTCGGTGACCCGAGCGATCGACTCGACCAGCGCCTCCTTGACGAGGGGGTCGAGCTCGTCGACGGCGCGGGCGATGGCCGCGGCCTCGACCCGGAACACGTCGGTGCGGACGCCGTCGAAGCGCTCGGCCTGGTCACGGAGGGCGTCGGCGCCGCGTTCGCGCACCGCCTGGACGATCTGCGCGGCGGCGCCGGTCGCCGCGGCGACGTCGACGTGCGACCGGGGCACGAGGCCCAGCAGGTCGGCGTGGGTAGGCTTGAGGCCCCGGAGGTCTGTGGTCTGGATCATGGCCTGTCGAGCCTAGCCCGAGCCACGTCGGCCCGGACGCGGTCGCGCCCCCGGCAGCAGAGCACAGGAGGCGCCCACCCGTCATGCCCGACACCACCGCACCAGCAGCCCAGCCCGACCCCGCCGACCTCGCCGCCTTCAAGGCCGGCTTCCGCCGCCACGCGGCGGGGGTGGCGATCGTGACCGCCCGGGACTCCGACGGCGCGCCCGTCGGCTTCACCGCCACCTCCTTGGCCTCACTCGCCGCCGTGCCGCCGCTCGCGACCTTCAACATGGCCCGGACGGCCAGCTCGTGGCGGGCCGTCGAGGAGACGGACCGCGTCGTCGTGCACCTGCTCGGCCTGCGCAACAAGGGGCTCGCCCAGCGCATGGCCGGACCCGCCGCCGAGCGCTTCGCCGGGGACCACTGGAGCGAGGGGCCGCACGGGCTGCCGCTGCTGCACGACGTGACCGCCTGGATGACCGGCCGGATCGTCGAGCGGGTGCACGTGCACGGCAACGCCGTGGTCGTCGTCCAGATCGAGGAGGGCGGCGTGGGGGCCGACGACGACGCCCTGCTCTACCACGACCGCCGCTGGCTGCGGCCCGTCCACCTCGACGCCTGATCGGACGACCTTCCGGCAGCGCGCCGGCAGCGCCGCGGCGGGGCTGACGCGGGGCCCGACGGACCGAGGTCCGTCGGGCACCCGTCTCAGACCAGGCAGCCGGGACCGAGCAGGCTCTTCAGCTCGCCGTAGAGGTCGGCCGTCACGTCGACCGGCATGGGGATCTCGAACATGCGGGCCGCGGCGCCCTTGACGAGGCGCAGGCGCACCTCGGTGCCGCCCGAGTGCCGGCCAAGCACGGCCGCCAGCTCGGTGACGGTGTCCGTCGTGGCGCGGTGCTCGGGGATCTGCAGCACGAGGGGGCCATGGGAGGCGCCCACGCCGAGGTCGGGCATGAACATGCTGGCGGCGTGCATGTTCATGCCGTCGTCGCGCACGCTGACCCGGCCCTTGAGCACGATGATCGAGTCGCCGACGAGCGAGGGCCCGAACTCCTGGTAGGTCTTGCCGAGGAACATCGCCGAGATCTCTCCCCCGAAGTCCTCGACCGTCACGATGCCGTACGGGTTGCCCGAGTTGCGGGCGACCCGGTGCTGGACGCTCGTGATGAGCCCGGCGATGGTCACGGTCTCGCCGTCGATGGTCGACGGCTCGCTCGAGAGGATGTCGGTCACGGTCGTGCTGGCGTGCTTGGCCAGCGGCAGCTCGAGCCCGGCCAGCGGGTGGTCGCTCACGTAGAGGCCGAGCATGTCGCGCTCGAAGGCCAGCTTGTCGCGCTTCGACCACTCGGGCCGTTCGGGCACGTGCTGGACGTCCTGGGGCTCGTCCCAGAGCGAGTCGAAGTCGAAGCCGACCTGACCGTTCGCCTCGGCCCGCTTCTCGTTCACGGCCGCCTCGACCGCCGACTCGTGCACCTCGACCAGGGCCCGGCGGGTCGATCCCATGCTGTCGAAGGCGCCGGCCTTGACGAGCGACTCGACGGTGCGCTTGTTCGCCACCGGCAGGGGCACCTTGCGGAGGAAGTCGTGGAACGAGGTGAACGCGCCCTCCTTCTGACGGGCCGCGATGACGTGGTCGACGACGTTGAAGCCGACGTTGCGCACCGCGCCCATGCCGAACCGGATGTCGTCGCCGACGGCCGCGAAGAACCCGATGGACTCGTTCACGTCGGGCGGCAGGACCGTGATGCCCATGCGTCGGCACTCGTTGAGGTACAGGCCGAGCTTGTCGCGCGAGTCGCCCGTGCTGGTGAGCAGGGCGGCCATGTACTCGGCCGGGTAGTGGGCCTTGAGGTAGGCCGTCCAGTACGAGACCACGCCGTACGCCGCGGAGTGCGCTTTGTTGAAGGCGTAGTCCGAGAACGGGAGCAAGATGTCCCAGAGCATCTTGACGGCGTCGGCCGAGAAGCCGTTGTCGAACATGCCCTGCTCGAAGCCCGCGTACTGCTTGTCGAGCTCGGACTTCTTCTTCTTGCCCATCGCCCGCCGCAGGATGTCGGCCTGGCCGAGCGAGAAGCCCGCGACCTTCTGCGCGATGGCCATGACCTGCTCCTGGTAGATGATCAGGCCGTAGCTGGTGGAGAGGATCTCCTTCAGGGGCTCTTCGAGCTCGGGGTGGATCGGCGTGATCTCTTGGGCGCCGTTCTTGCGCAGCGCGTAGTTGGTGTGCGAGTTGGCGCCCATGGGCCCCGGGCGGTACAGGGCGATGACGGCGGAGATGTCCTCGAAGTTGTCGGGCTTCATCAGCCGCAGCAGCCCGCGCATGGGCCCGCCGTCGAGCTGGAACACGCCCAGGGTGTCGCCGCGGCCGAGCAGCTCGTACGCCGCCCGGTCGTCGAGCTCGAGGTCTTCGAGGACGAGGTCGAAGCCGCGGTTCGTACGGATGTTGTCGAGGGCGTCGTTGATGATCGTGAGGTTGCGGAGCCCCAGGAAGTCCATCTTGATGAGGCCGAGGGACTCGCAGGCCGGGTAGTCGAACTGCGTGACGATCTGGCCGTCCTGTTCGCGCTTCATGATCGGGATGATGTCGATCAGGGGGTCGCTCGACATGATCACGCCGGCGGCGTGCACTCCCCACTGGCGCTTCAGCCCCTCGAGGCCCAGCGCCGTGTCGAAGACCGTCTTGGCCTCCGGGTCGGTCTCGACCACCGTGCGGATGTCGCCGGCCTCCTTGTAGCGCTCGTGCGACTTGTCGAAGATGCCCGTCAGCGGGATGTCCTTGCCCATGACGGCGGGCGGCATCGCCTTCGTGAGCTTCTCGCCCATGCCGAAGGGGAACCCGAGCACCCGGCTGCTGTCCTTCAGGGCCTGCTTGGCCTTGATGGTGCCGTACGTGACGATCTGGGCGACGCGCTCGTCGCCGTACTTCTCGGTGACGTACTGGATGACCTCGCCGCGACGACGGTCGTCGAAGTCGACGTCGAAGTCGGGCATGGAGACGCGGTCGGGGTTGAGGAAGCGCTCGAAGATGAGGCCGTGCCGGAGCGGGTCGAGGTCGGTGATGCGCATCGCGTAGGCGGCCATCGACCCGGCGCCCGAGCCACGCCCCGGCCCGACGCGGATGCCGTTCTCCTTCGACCAGTTGATGAAGTCGGCGACGACGAGGAAGTACCCCGGGAAGCCCATCCCGGTGATGACGCCGATCTCGTACTCGGCCTGCTTGCGCACGTCGTCGGGGATGCCTGCCGGGTAGCGGTAGACGAGGCCCTTCTCGACCTCTTTGATGAACCACGTCTCCTCCGTCTCGCCCTCGGGCACGGGGTAGCGCGGCATGTAGTTGGCGGAGGTGTTGAACTGCACGTCGCAGCGCTCGGCGATGAGGAGCGTGTTGTCGCAGGCCTCGGGGTGGTCGCGGAACAGGTGGCGCATCTGCTGGGCCGACTTGAGGTAGAACTCGTCGGCGTCGAACTTGAAGCGGTTCGGGTCGTTCAGCGTCGAGCCCGACTGGACGCAGAGGAGGGCCGCGTGGCTCGTGGCGTCGTGCTCGTGCGTGTAGTGCAGGTCGTTCGTCGCGACGAGCGGCAGGCCGAGGTCCTTCGCGAGGCGGAGCAGGTCGCCCATGATCTGCCGCTCGATGCCCAGGCCGTGGTCCATGATCTCGGCGAAGTAGTTCTCGGCGCCGAAGATGTCGCGGAAGTCGGCGGCGGCCTTGACCGCCTCGTCGTACTGGCCCAGCCGCAGCCGCGTCTGGACCTCGCCGCTCGGGCAGCCCGTCGTGGCGATGAGGCCGTCGGAGTACTGCGACAGCAGCTCGCGGTCCATCCGGGGCTTGAAGTAGTAGCCCTCGAGCGACGCCCGCGACGAGAGCCGGAAGAGGTTGTGCATGCCCGCCGTGCTCTGCGAGAGCAGCGTCATGTGCGTGTACGCGCCGGCGCCCGACACGTCGTCCCGGCCACCGTCGCCCCAGCGGACACGGGTCTTGTCGCCACGGTGGGTGCCCGGCGTGACGTACGCCTCGGTGCCGATGATCGGCTTGACCCCCGCGTCGGTCGCGGTCTTCCAGAAGTCGTAGGCGCCGAAGACGTTGCCGTGGTCGGTGACCGCGACGGCGGGCATGCCCTGGGCGGCGGCCTCGGCGATCAGCGGCTTGACGCGCGCCGCCCCGTCGAGCATCGAGTACTCGCTGTGGACGTGCAGGTGGACGAAGGAATCTTTCGAGGCCACGCGGCTCCTCGTCTGGTGGTGGTTCAGGAGTAGGGGAACAGCCTAACCGGCACGGAGGACATCGAGAGCGTGCTGCAGGTCGTCCGGGTACGAGGAGCGGTAGACGACCGGCTCGCCCGTCCCGGGGTGGCGGAACCCGAGCTGGACGGCGTGCAGCCACTGCCGCCCGAGGCCGAGCGTCGCCGACAGGGTCGGGTCGGCGCCGTACGTCGCGTCGCCCACGCACGGGTGGCGCTGTGCGGCCATGTGCACGCGGATCTGGTGGGTGCGGCCCGTCTCGAGGTGGATCTCGAGCAGCGACGCGGAGCGGAACGCCTCGACCGTCTCGTAGTGCGTGACCGACGGCTTGCCGTCGACGACGACCGCGAACTTCCAGTCGGACGAGGGGTGCCTGCCGATGGGCGCGTCGATCGTCCCGGTCAGGGGGTCGGGGTGGCCCTGCACGACGGCGTTGTAGATCTTCTCGACCGTGCGCTCACGGAAGGCGTCCTTGAGCTGGGAGTAGGCGCGCTCGGTCTTCGCGACGACCATGAGGCCGCTCGTGCCCACGTCGAGGCGGTGCACGATGCCGGCGCGCTCCGCCGCGCCCGAGGTCGCGACCTGGAAGCCGGCGGCGGCGAGGCCGCCGAGCACGGTCGGGCCGGTCCAGCCGACAGAGGGGTGGGCCGCGACGCCGACGGGCTTGTCGACCACGATGATCTCGTCGTCGTCGTGCACGATGCCGAGCCCGGGGACGTCACGGGCGACGACCGTCGGGGCCTCACGGGGCGACCAGGTGACGTCGAGCCAGGCGCCGGCCTCGAGCCGGTCGGACTTGCCCACCGTGCGGGAGTCGACCGTGACTCCCCCGGAGGCGGCGACCTCGGCGGCGAAGGTGCGGCTGAAGCCGAGGAGCTTGGCGAGGGCGGCGTCGACGCGCTCGCCCGCGAGCCCGTCGGGGACGGGCAGCTGCCGGTTCTCGGTCACGGTCGTTCCTGTCGTGTCGCCGGGGGCACGGTCGGGGCCGCAGGAGGCGTCGTCCCGGTCGCGGGCGCGGTCGCGTCCGTGCCCTCGGCCTCGCGTGCCGGCACCTCGCCGCGCTCGGGCTCGGCCTTGGCGCCCCGGGTCCCGTCGAGGTTGACCCCGAGCAGCGTCAGCAGCAGGAGCAGGCCCATGCTCGAGACGATGAAGATGTCGGCCACGTTGAAGATGGCCGGCAGGAGCGACGGGAAGTAGAGGAAGTCGACGACGTGGCCCTGGCCGAAGGACGGCTCTCGCACGAGACGGTCGGTCAGGTTGCCCAGCGTGCCGCCGAGCAGCATGCCGAGCATGACCGCCCAGGCCCTCGACCGGATGCGGCGAGCGAACACGACGATGGCCACCACGACGGCGGACGCCGCGATGGAGAAGATCCAGGTCGTGCCGCTGGCGAGCGAGAACGCCGCCCCCGGGTTGCGGACGAAGTGCAGCTGGAAGAACTCGCCCAGCACGTCGACGCTGTCGCCCTCGACGAGCCGGGAGGTCACGAGGTGCTTCGTGACCTGGTCGAGCAGGTAGGCCGCGACAGCGACGAAGGCCAGCGCCGCGATGATGCGGACGCTGACCTTCGTCGGAGGAGTGCTCTGCGCCAAGACCTTAGTTGGAGCCGAAGCCCTGGGCGCTGGCCGGTGCGAAGCCGCTCGCGGGCTGCTGCTCGCCGGACTCGGCCTCGAGGTCGCTGAGCTGGCCCTCGATGTAGCCCTTGAGCTTCTGGCGGTAGTCGCGCTCGAAGGTGCGGAGGTCGTCGATGCGACGCTCCAGGCCCGTGCGCTCCGTGGCCAGCTGCTCGAGGACCTCGCGGCGCTTGGTCTCGGCCTCGGCCACGACCTCACGCGAGCGAGCCTCGGCCTCGGCGACGACGTCGCGCTGCTTGGCCTCGGCCTCGGCGACGAGGCGGGCCGACGTGGACTGCCCCTCGGCGATCAGCGCGTCGCGCTTCTCGACGCCCTCGCGGACGTGCTCCTCGTGGAGGCGACGGGCGAGCTGCAGCAGGCTGTTCGTGCTCTCGGTGTCGTCGGCGCTGGGGCCGGCGTAGGCCGGGACCGGCGTGACGGCCGCCGCGGCGACGGGCTCGGGGGCGACCTCGGGCTCGGGCTCGGGGGTCGACTCGACGGGCGCGGGCACCGACGCCGGTGCGGGCACCGAGGCCGGGGCCTGGGCCGACACGGGTGCCGGAGCAGAGGCGGGAGCCGCCTCGGACGCGGCGACCGGCGCGGCGGACTCGACCGGTGCGGGCACGGACTGGCCGCCCTGCGACTCGGCGGCCGTCAGCCGCTGACGCAGCTCGTCGTTCTCCTGGCCGAGTCGTCGCAGCTCGGCGACGACCTCGTCGAGGAAGTCGTCGACCTCGTCCTGGTCGTAGCCCTCGCGGAACTTCGTCGGCTGGAACCGCTTGTTGACTACGTCTTCAGGCGTCAAAGCCATTGCCGTCACCTCGTGAATCTGTGGGATCTCATGATCGTGGTCTGTGTCGTTCGACTACACCGTAGCGAACGCTGGCCCCGAGGGGCAGCAAGGGCGCGGACGCCCTCGCACCAGCCTAGCCTGTCGGCGCGTGCGGAGAGGCCAGCGGCTCGCCCTCAGCTGAGTCGGCTCGCGACGCCCATCAGGATGACGACGGCGAGCATGATGACGCTCCACCCGAAGTCGAGGGCCACGGACCCCAGCCGCACGGGCGGGAGGACGCGGCGCACGGCCTTGATGGGAGGGTCCGTGACCGTGTAGGCGATCTCGGCGAGCACGAGGACGGGACCCCGCGGCCGCCACCCCCGGCTGAACGACTGGGCCAGGTCGAGGACGAACCGTCCCCACATCAGCAGGAAGAAGAGCAGCAGCGCGTAGTAGGCGATCGCGGCGATCAGGGACGTCATCGGGGTGTCATCAGCTCACACTGGTCGGCGTGGACGGGCCACGGAGAGGAGTCGGGGCGTCGGGACGCCGCCGGTCAGGACTGCGAGAAGAAAGACGCCTCGATGTCGGACTCTACCTCGGCCTGCTCGCCGCTCACGGCGATGTGGGCGGGCGACAGCAGGAAGACCTTGTTCGTCACGCGCTCGATCTTGCCGAACAGGCCCTGGGAGAGTCCGCTGGCGAAGTCGACCAGTCGACGCGCGTCGGCCTCGGTCATCTGCGAGAGGTTGATGATGACGGGGATGCCGTCGCGGAAGCTCTCGGCGATCGCCTGGGCGTCCTTGTACTCGCGGGGGTGGACGGTGAGGATCTCGTTCATGTCGTGGGGCACCGGGTTCTTCGAGGTCGAGGTCGAGGTCGAGCTGCGACGCAGGGGCGTCACGGGGGCGCGGGTCGCGGCAGGGGCGGGAGCCGGGGCGGGGACGGGGGCCACCGGGGAGGCGTGGGGCGCGGGAGCCGTCTGGCGGGGAGCGGGCTGGGCGGCCTGGGCCGGCTGCTGCCGCTGCTCCTGCTCGTCGTACTCGAGCTCTTCGTCGGCGAGGCCCAGGTAGACCATCGTCTTGCGCAGGGGGTTGGCCATGGGGTGTCCTCCGGATCGTGGGGCGTTGTGACCGAGATTAACCGGCTTCGGGCCGCGGACCCGTGATTGCGGTCCCGATGCGCAGGTGTGTCGCCCCCTCGACGACCGCGTCTGCGTAGTCGTGCGACATGCCGGCCGAGATCGCGACGGCCTCGGGGGCGAGCGAGCGCACGCGCTCGGAGACCCCACGGAGGCGCGCGAAGGCCGGGCGGGCCGGCTCGCCCAGCGGCGCCACGGCCATGACGCCCCGGAGCCGGACGCCGTCCGCCGCCAGGAGTCGCTCGACCAGCCTCTCGACGTCGGACTCGGGCACGCCGCCGCGCCCCTCCTGCCCGTCGAGCGACACCTGGACGAAGCCGTCCAGCACGCGTCCGTCGTCGACCGCCAGGGCGTCGACGACGCTGTCGCGGTCGAGGGAGTGGACCGCGGCGGCGTAGCGCCGAGCCTGTCGCGCCTTCTTCGACTGGAGCTGCCCGACGAAGTGCCACCGGAGCCCCTCGAGGTCGGCCGTCTCGGTCGACTTGGCCTGCGCCTCCTGGTGCCGGTTCTCGGCCACGTCGCGCACGCCGAGGGCGTGCAGCGCGCGGACGACCGACGCCGGGTGGAACTTGGTGACCACGATGGTGGTCACCTCGTCCGGGCGACGCCCCGCGGCACGGACGGCGTCGTCGACGCCGGAGGCGACCCTGGCGAGTCGTTCGCCGAGGTCGCCTCCGAGGTCGAGACCGTCCGTCACGTGCTACTTGAGGAAGTCGGGCACGTCGAGGTCGTCGTCGCCGCCGTCGAAGGCGGGGTCGACGGCCTGGGTGGCCGTGTGCTCGTCGGGTCGGCGCCACGACGGCGTGTCGTGCGAGCTGCCCGAGTCGGCGATGGCCGAGACGCCGGGCGTCGCGGCCGCGGCCGGTGCGGAGTCGGACTCGACGAAGCTCGAGCGGCGGTCCTTCGTCTTGGCCGTGGGCTCTCCCCCGTCGAAGCCGGCGGCGATCACGGTGACGCGCACCTCGTCGCCGAGGGTGTCGTCGATGACGGCTCCGAAGATGATGTTCGCCTCGGAGTGGACGGCCTCCTGCACCAGGCGGGCGGCGTCGTTGATCTCGAAGATGCCGAGGTTCGACCCTCCCTGGATGGAGAGCAGGACGCCGTGGGCGCCGTCGATGCTCGCCTCGAGGAGGGGCGAGGCCACGGCGAGCTCGGCCGCCTTGATGGCCCGGTCCGCGCCGCGCGAGGACCCGATGCCCATGAGGGCGGACCCTGCCCCCTGCATGACCGACTTGACGTCGGCGAAGTCGAGGTTGATGAGCCCGGGGGTGGTGATGAGGTCGGTGATGCCCTGCACGCCGGCGAGCAGCACCTGGTCGGCCGTGCCGAAGGCCTCGACCATCGAGATGCCCCGCTCGGAGATCTCGAGGAGGCGGTCGTTCGGGACGACGATGAGGGTGTCGACCTCGTCCTTGAGCGCGGCGACGCCGGCCTCGGCCTGCGCCTGGCGGCGCTTGCCCTCGAAGCCGAAGGGCTTCGTGACGACGCCGATGGTCAGGGCGCCGATCGACTTGGCGATGCGCGCCACGACGGGTGCGCCGCCGGTGCCCGTTCCGCCGCCCTCGCCCGCGGTGACGAAGACCATGTCGGCGCCGGCCAGCGCCTCCTCGATCTCCTCGGCGTGATCCTCGGCGGCGCGACGGCCTACCTCGGGGTCCGCGCCGGCGCCGAGGCCGCGCGTCAGCTCGCGGCCGACGTCGAGCTTGACGTCGGCGTCGCTGAGGAGGAGCGCCTGGGCGTCGGTGTTGATGGCGATGAACTCGACTCCGCGGAGACCGAGCTCGATCATGCGGTTGACGGCGTTGACGCCACCGCCGCCGACACCGACGACCTTGATCACGGCTAGGTAGTTATGGTTCGTTGTCACGTCCGGGCCTCCGCTTGAACCTTAACTCGCAAGTTGAAGGTTAAGGTTGTACATGGTATGCAAGTGCTGCAGTCACACGGTAGGTGCCGCCGCGGGACGCGAGGACCAGCCGGACAGGCGTGTCGCGAACGCACGGCGCGTCATCGCGTCCGGATGATGCCGTTGTCGGGCGCCGACACGTCGAACTCGACCGAGGCCGACGGGTCGCGCCGCGCCTGGTCCGCGACCAGCCCGGCGAGCACCTGGGCCTTGGCAGCCGAGTCGTCGGCGCTGCCCCACACGACCTGCTCCCCCGTCGTCAGCGAGAGGGTGACGTCGTCCGCCGTCGAGGCGGTGGCCGAGTCCACGGTCTGGCGCAGCGCCTGGGGCAGCGCGAGCAGCACCTCGGCGGTGGACCGGAAGGCCGTCCCGTCGAGGGCCGCTCCACCGACGTCGACGAGGGGCACCCCCTCCTGCCGGGCGTCGAGGTGCTGCACGACGACGCCCGCGGGGTCGACCAGGTCGAAGCCGTCGCCGGAGGGCACGGTCGCGATCGGCTGGCGCTCGGTGACGCGGATGACCAGGGTGTGCGGCGGGGCCGTCTCGGTCACGTAGCTCGCGATCAGGGGGAACCGCTCGAGCTCGGTCGTGATGCGCCCGAAGTCGATCCGGGCGAGCGGCGTGCCGAGCTGCCCCGACACGGCGGCCTGCACCTCGGCCGCGTCGACGCGCTCCGTGCCCTCGACCTGGACCTGCTCGAGCGAGAGCAGGGGCGAGAACACCGCCACCCCCACGGAGGCGACGAGGAGCGCGGCGACGGCGCCGACGGTGATCCAGGCGGTGCGGCGGTGCCTCGACCGCCTCGTGAAGCGACGGACCTCGGTGCGCTCGGTGCGCCTCCGCTCCCCCGACGCACGACGCGCGGCCCGACGGGCCTCGACGGCGCGGCGGCGCGCCTCGGCGGCGCCGCCCGCGGGCTCGATGCGCGGGGTGCCCGACCGGTCGGCAGTCTCGTCGGGGTGCGTCGGCGCGCGGTCAGGGCGCGTCGCGCTGCCGGTGCCGGTGCCGAGCACGACGGGCGCGGCCGGGGCGCTGCCGGACGCCGTGCGGTCGTCGACGCGAGGGGCGTCGGCCGTGGTGCCGGCCTCCGCCGGCGCGTCGTCGGACGACGGCCGCTCGCGCCGGGGCCGCACCGCCGCCAGCCGGTCGCGGAGGGACGTCGCGCGGGGCGCCTCCTCGTGCTCGTCCGTGCCGTCCGGTCCCTGCGCGCCCGGGTCGAAGCCCTCGGGGCGCCTCACGCGCGGCCTCGTCCCGTCGGCCGGGACCGACGTGCGGTCACGCTCCGGTCTCCTCCGCGGTCGACGCGTCGGGCGCCGAGGCGGCGTCGAGCGAGCCGAGCAGCTGCGGGACGATGCGGTAGACGTCGCCGCAGCCCAGGGTGATGACGAAGTCGCCGTCGCGGGCGATCTCGGCCGTGCGGTCGGCGGCGGCCTGCCAGTCGGCCACGAAGTCGACGCGGGACGGGTCGGCGAAGCGCTCCGAGACGAGCGCGCCCGTGACCCCGGGCTCCGGGTCCTCGCGGGCGCCGTAGACGTCGAGGACGACGGTGTGGTCGGCCAGGCGCTCGTAGGTCTCGGCGAACTCGCCCGCCATCATGCGGGTGCGGCTGTAGAGGTGCGGCTGGTGCACGGCGATCAGGCGCCCCTCGCCGACGACCGAGCGGGCGGCCTGCAGCGCGGCCGCGACCTCGGTCGGGTGGTGGGCGTAGTCGTCGTAGACGCTGACCCCGCGCACCGTGCCGTGCAGCTCGAAGCGGCGCTCGGTGCCGCCGAAGGTCTCGAGCCCCGCTACGGCCGCCTCGGGGTCGACCCCCAGGCCGACCAGCACCGCGAAGGCCCCGGCGGCGTTCACGGCGTTGTGGCGCCCGGGCACGCGCAGCTGGACGGGCCAGCTCGAGCCCGCGTGGTGGAGCGTGAACGACACGGGCCCCTCCGACGCGACGTCGGAGAGCCGCACGTCGGACGACTCGTGCTCGCCGAACGTCACCACGTGGTCGTGCTCGAGCGCGGCGGTGACGCGGCGGGCGCCGGCGTCGTCCGACGAGACCACCACGAGCTCGCGCGCAGCCGTGGCGAACTCGACGAACGCGGCGTCGAAGGCCTCGTGCGAGCCGTAGTGGTCGAGGTGGTCGGCGTCGACGTTCGTGATGAGGGCCACCGCGGTGTCGTAGAGCAGGAACGAGCCGTCCGACTCGTCCGCCTCGACGACGAAGAGGTCGTCCGAGCCGCCCCGCGCGCTGAGCCCCAGCGACTGGATGACGCCGCCGTTGACGAAGCTGGGGTCGTGGCCCGCGGCGAGCAGGGCCGTCACGATCATGCCGGTCGACGTCGTCTTGCCGTGGGCCCCGGCCACCGACACGAGACGGTGCCCGCCGATGAGCCACGCGAGCGCCTGCGAGCGGTGCAGGACGGGCAGTCCCCGCTGGAGGGCGAGCTGGTACTCGGGGTTGTCCTGCCAGAGGGCGCCGGTGACGACGAGCGTGTCGGCGTCGCCGACGTTCGCGGCGTCGTGCCCGATGGCGATCGTGGCGCCGAGCTCGCGCAGGGCCGCCACTGCGGCGGTCTCGCGGATGTCGGAGCCGGACACCGTGTGGCCCGCGGCGAGGAACACCCGGGCGATGCCGCTCATGCCGGAGCCGCCGATGCCGACGAAGTGCACCCGGCCGAGCTCGGCGGGGATCTGCTGCTGGAGGTCGGGCTTGATCATGACTGCTCGGTGCTCGTTCTCTCGGTGCTCGTCGTCTCGGTGTGGTGGGCGGGGTCGGCCGTGCGGGTGCGGACGTGGGCGGCGCCGCGCGCCGGGCCGGCACGGAGCGCCTCGTGCACGAGCTCGACCGTGCGGTCGGTCCCGTCGAGCACGCCCACCGTCCCGGCCCGGACGGCCATGTCGGCGATGCCCGCCCTGTCCTGGAGCAGGCGCACGAGCGTCGAGCGCACCCAGTCGGGCGTGAAGTCGGCGTCGGCGACGAGCACGGCTCCCCCGGCGGCGACGACGTCGGTGGCATTGTGCACCTGCTCGCCGTTGCCGACGGGGTAGGGCACGAGGACCGAGGGCAGGCCGAGCGCCGTCAGCTCGCTGACGGTCGCGGAGCCGGCGCGCGACACGACGAGGTCCGCCGCCGAGAGGGCGAGGTCCATGCGGTCGCAGTAGGGCAGGAGGTGGTGGTCGGCCAGGTCGGTGCTGCGGAGGTCGGACTTCTGCCCCGTCACGTGCAGGATCTGCCAGCCCGCGCCGAGCACGCTGGTCGCCGAGCGGGCGATGGTCTCGTTGAGGCGACGGGCGCCCGACGAGCCGCCGGTGACCAGCAGCGTCGGCTTGCGGGGGTCGAGGCCGAACTCGGCCACCGCCTCCTGCCGGCTGTCGCGCCGGTCGAGCTGCTCGATCTCGCGTCGCAGGGGCATGCCGACCTGCCGGCCGTGCCTCAGCCGCGTCGACCGGTGGACGACGCCGACGTGCCGGGTGAACCACGAGCCGAGGACGTTGGCGATGCCCGGCTTCGCGTTCGCCTCGTGGACCACGAGGGGGACGTGTGAGCGCCAGGCGGCGACGTAGGCCGGCGCCGAGGCGTAGCCCCCGAAGCCGACGACCACGTCGACGTCGTGCCGGTCGAGCAGCTCGCGCACGCCGGCGACGGCCCCGCGCAGGGCCGACGGGAACCGCAGCGCCGCCCGCGAGGGACTGCGCGGGAACGGCAGGCGGGGCACGGTCAGCAGCTCGTAGCCGCGCAGGGGCACGAGCCGGGCCTCGAGGCCCTCGGCCGTGCCGAGCACGAGCACGGTCGCGTCGGGCTCGGTGTCGCGGATGCGGTCGGCGACGGCGAGCAGGGGGTTCACGTGGCCGGCGGTGCCGCCGCCGGCGAGGAGGTACGTCGTCACCGGAGAGACCCTACCCGCTGGCCGGGGGCCTGCCGGACGGGCGTCTGCTCCTCCGGACGGCGGGCGAACGAGAGCACCACGCCGATGGCCACGAGCGTGACGATGAGCGCGGAGCCGCCCGCCGAGATCAGCGGCAGGGGCACCCCGAGCACGGGCAGCAGCCCGAGCACGACCGCGATGTTGATGAGGGCCTGTCCGATGATCCACGCCGTCACGGCGCCCGTCACGACCCGGACGAAGGGGTCGTTCGTGCGTCGGATGATCTTGACGAAGCCGACGGCGAGCACCAGGAACAGGGCGAGGACGACGATCGCCCCGATCAGGCCCAGTTCTTCGCCGATGATGGCGAAGATGAAGTCGTTGTCGGCCTCGGGCAGCCAGGACCACTTCGACTTCGAGTTGCCGAGGCCGACGCCGAAGAGCCCGCCGGAGGCGAGGGCCCAGGTGCCGTGCAGCGTCTGCCAGCAGGCGGCCTGGTAGTCGCTGGAGTCGGTGCAGCCCGACATCCAGGCGGCGATCCGCTCGTTGCGCGAGGCGGACCCGGACGCGATCAGCGGGATGGCCGCCGCGAGGAACAGCACCGGCACGGCGAGGTACCGCAGGCGGACGCCGGCGAACCAGACGGCCGCGAAGACGAGGAGGAGCATGACCATCGTCGTGCCCAGGTCGCCGCCCAGCACCACGAGCCCCACGGCGACGCCCACGACGGGGACGAGCGGGATCGCCAGGTGCTTCCAATCGTCGAGGAGGTCGCGCTTGACGCTGAGGATCATGCCCAGCCAGACGGCGAGGGCGAGCTTGACGGCCTCGGAGGGCTGCGCGGAGATGCTCTCGCCCAGGCGGATCCAGTTCCGGTTGCCGCCGACCTCGTAGCCGAGGGGGGTGAACACGAGCAGCTGGAGCACGACCGCGGCGCCGAGGATCTTCCACGCGTGTCGGCGGTAGAACGAGACGGGGAGCCTCGACGCGATCAGCATGAGCGGGATGCCGATCGCGGCGTACATGCCCTGCCGCACGAAGGCGCCGAAGAACGACGTGTGCTTCGAGGCGATGTACTGCTCGACCGACGACGACGAGAGCACCATGACGAGGCCCAGCACGACCATGAACAGCGTCGTGCCGAGGATGAGGAAGAACGACCCCGTCTCGGCGGCGAAGAGCTTCTTGACGGCCACGACGGCCGCGGCCTGGCGGCCGCCGTGCGCCCCCGGGCGGCCGTGGGCGTCCGCGTCCCGCGGGCCGGTCGACTCAGTCGGCCGGCGACGCGGGAGGCTGGTCGGCTTCTGCGCCATCAGCGTCACCTCCCAGGTGGTGTGCGACCGCGGCCGCGAAGGCCCGGCCGCGTGCGGTGTAGTCGGTGAACTGGTCGAAGGACGCCGCCGCGGGGGCGAGCAGGACGGTGTCGCCCGGCCTCGCCGCGGCCGCCGCCAGGCGGACCGCCGTCGGCATCACCCGCTCAGTGTCGGTCTCGACGACCTCGAAGACGGGCAGCTCGGGGGCGTGTCGCCGGAAGGCCTCCCGGAGGCCGACCCGGTCGACCCCGATGAGCACCGCCGCCCTGAGGCCGGCGACGGCGTCGCGGACCAGCGGCTCGGGGTCGACGCCCTTGAAGGTGCCCCCGACGACCCAGACGACCGACGGGAACGCGCCCAGCGACGCGTGGGCGGCGTGGGGGTTGGTGGCCTTGGAGTCGTCGACCCACACGACGCCCGCCGACTCGGCCACCACCTCCGTGCGGTGGTGGTCGACGCGGAAGGCCCGCAGCGCGTCGCGCACCGCGACGGGGTC
Organism: Frigoribacterium faeni; assembly: GCF_011761235.1. Taxonomy (GTDB): domain Bacteria; phylum Actinomycetota; class Actinomycetes; order Actinomycetales; family Microbacteriaceae; genus Frigoribacterium; species Frigoribacterium faeni_A. The sequence goes on along the minus strand of NZ_JAAOYW010000001.1, from coordinate 33,947 downwards.
GACGTCGACGGCACGGACGAGCGCCGCCGCGGCGAGGACGTCCTCGACGAGGTGGTCCGCGCCGAGGCCCGCGGCCTCGAGCTCGCCGGTGGTCGTGAGCTCGAGCGCGCGGTGACGGCGCTCGGCGAGGAACGCACGGTCGACGAGGACCCCGCCCTCGTCGCCGCTGACGATGCCGACCTCGCTCGGGCCGGGCGCGGAGAGCCCGAAGCCGACGGCGCGGCACCCCTCGGCGACGTCGGCCTGCTCGACCATGCGGACGGTGGCCTGGTCGGCCTTGTTGTAGACGCAGGCGACGACGGTGTTCTCGTAGACGCGCGCCTTGGCGTCGCGGTAGGCGTCGAACGACCCGTGCCACTCGAGGTGGTCGGACTCCAGGTTGAGGCAGACGGAGGCGCGCGGCCGCAGGGCCCCGGGGCCCTCGACGGGCAGCCAGTGCAGCTGGTGGCTCGACAGCTCGACGACGAGGACGTCGAGGCCCTCGGGGTCGCGGACGGCGTCGAGCACCGGGACGCCGATGTTGCCCACGGCGGCGGCCCGACGGCCGTCGGCCAGGGCCATCGCGGTCGCGAGCTGGGTCGTCGTGGTCTTGCCGTTCGTGCCCGTGACGAGCAGCCAGTCGGCGACGCGCGCGGTCTTGTCGCGCAGGCGCCAGGCGAGCTCGACGTCGCCCCAGACGGCCGCCGTGGACTCGACGGCCGCGACGGCCAGCGGGTGGTGCGGCGCGAAGCCGGGCGACAGCACGACGAGCTCGGCGTCGAAGTCGACGACGCGCTGCGGCACGGACGCCATGTCGGGGTCGAGCACGAGCTCGGCGCCGATCAGGCCGAGCAGCTCGGCGCGGTCGTCGTCGACGGTCGGCGCGAGCACGACGACGCGCGCGCCCAGCTCGGCGAGCGTGTCGGCGACGGCGAAGCCCGTGACGCCGAGGCCCAGGACGAGGACGCGCAGGCCGGACCAGTCGGCGTGCCAGCTCGTGAGGCCGTCGAGCCGCGCGGCGAGGACGGGGTCGGAGGCGGCGGTCGTCACGAGGTCCGCGAGATCCACTCGAGGTAGAACACGCCCACGCCCGCCGCGACGAACAGCCCCGCGATGATCCAGAAGCGGACCACGACGGTCACCTCGGCCCAGCCCTTGAGCTCGAAGTGGTGGTGGAGCGGGCTCATCAGGAAGATCCGCTTGCCGTGCGTGATCTTGAAGTACGCCCGCTGCAGGATCACCGACCCGGTGACGACGATGAAGAGGCCGCCGATGAGGACGAGCAGCAGCTCGGTGCGGCTGAGGATGGCGAGGGCCGCGAGGGCGCCGCCGAGGCCGAGCGAGCCGGTGTCGCCGAGGAAGATCTGGGCGGGCGACGTGTTCCACCAGAGGAACCCGATCAGGCCGCCGCAGATCGCGGCCGCGACGACGGCGAGGTCGAGCGGGTCGGCCACCGAGTAGCAGGCCGACCGCGTGGCCTCGTCGAGCCGCGTGCTGAAGCACGACTGGTTGAACTGCCAGAACCCGATGAAGATGTAGGAGGCGATGGCCAGGATCGAGGCCCCGGTCGCGAGGCCGTCGAGGCCGTCCGCGACGTTCACGCCGTTCGAGGTGCTCACCGTGATCAGCACGACCCAGATCAGGAACAGCCCGCCGCCGACGATCGTGCCGAAGAACATGAAGTCGAGCCACGAGATGTCGCGGATGCCGCTGATCATGGTCGACGCGGGGGTCAGCCCGTTCTCGTTGGGGAACGACAGCGCGAGCACCGCGAAGACCGCCCCGACCACGACCTGGCCGGCGATCTTCGCCCAGCCGCCGAGCCCGAGGCTGCGCTGGTTGCGCACCTTGAGGAAGTCGTCGAGGAACCCGACGGCGCCGAGCCCGACCATCATGAACAGGACGAGGAGGCCGCTGTTGGTCAGTTCGTCCTGGGCGCCGAGGTGGCCCACGAAGTAGCCGAGCACGGTGCCGATGATGAGGACGATGCCGCCCATCGTCGCCGTGCCCCGCTTGGTGTGGTGCGACTGGGGGCCGTCGTCCCGGATGAACTGGCCCCAGCCGAGGCGGTGGAAGAGCCGGATGAACAGCGGCGTCATCAGCAGGGTGAAGACCAGCGACACGGCGCCGGCGATGAGGAGCGCCTTCACGCGGTCACCCCCGCGAGACGGTCGCCGAGGTGGCGGAGGCCGGCCGACTTCGACGACTTGACGAGCACGACGTCGCCGTCGCGGAGGGTGCCGCGCAGCAGCTCGTAGGCCTCGTCGATGGTGTCGACGAGGACGGACTCGCCGTCCCACGAGCCCTCGAGCCCGGCCGCGACGTGGATGTGGCGGGCCTCGTGGCCCACGACGACCAGCTGGCCGACGTTGAGCCGGACGACGAGGCGCCCGACACGGTCGTGCTCCTCGCGCGCGAGGTCGCCCAGCTCGGCCATCTCGCCCAGCACGGCGACCGAGCGGCCGCCCTCGGGGACGATCTGCGCGAGGGTCTTGAGCGCGGCCGCGACCGAGTCGGGGCTCGCGTTGTAGGCGTCGTTGACGATCGTGACGCCGTCGCCGGCCTCGAGGACCTCCATGCGCCAGCGCTCGGCACGGGCGACGCCCTCGAGGACCTGGACGGCCCGGTCGAGGTCGAGGCCCCACTCCCCCGCCACGGCGAGGGCGGCGAGGGCGTTCATGACGTGGTGCTCGCCGAGGATGCGCAGGGACACGGGTCGCGAGACGCCGTCGTGCTCGAGCACGAAGGAGGTGCCCGACCGGGTGACCTCGAGGTCGGTCGCCCGGTAGGCGGCCGAGTCGGTCAGCCCGAACCCGACCACGCGCGCCGCGGTGTCGGCGGCCATCCCGGCGACGCGGTCGTCGTCGACGTTGAGGACGGCCGTGGCCGTCTCGGGCAGGTCGGTCACCATCTCGGCCTTGGCCGCGCGGGTGCCCTCGATGCCGCCGAAGCCGCCGGCGTGCGCCAGGCCGACCTTGAGCACGACGCCCGTGTCGGGACGGGCTATCTCGACCAGGCGGGCGATCTCGCCCGGGCCGGAGGCGCCCATCTCGACCACCAGGTACTCGGTGTCGAGGTCGACGCGCAGCATGGAGATCGGGGCGCCGACGTGGTTGTTGAACGACCCCTCGGGGGCGACGGTGGGCCCGACGTCCGAGAGCACCGCCCGGAGCATGTTCTTCGTGCTCGTCTTGCCGTTCGAGCCGGTCACGCCGACGACGCGCAGGCGCCCGCCGCGGCGGACGCGCTCGACGACGCCCGCCGCCAGGCGGGAGAGGGCGACGACGCCGTCGTCGACGACGACGACGGGCACGGGCAGGTCGAGACGGCGCTCGGCGACGACGACGGCCGCGCCCGACTCGACGGCGGAGCCGGCGAACAGGTGGCCGTCGGTCTCGTCGCCCCGGAGCGCGAAGAAGACGGAGCCCGACGTGACGAGCCGGGAGTCGGTCTCGACGGAGCCGTCGACGACCTGGTCGCGCTCGGGACCGCCCTCGGGGAGGTGCAGGGCGCCTCCGGCGATCTCGGCGAGCTCGGCGAGGGTCAGCGCGATCACTCGGCCCACCCGGCCTCTCGCAGCGCGGCACGGGCCTCGTCGCGGGCCGAGTACGGGGTCCGCTCGCCGCGGATGTCGCGGTAGTCCTGGTGGCCGGGGCCGGCCCAGAGGATCGAGTCGCCCTCGCCGACGAGCGAGACCGCCGTGCGGATGGCCGCCTCGGGCGGGCTCACCTCGTGGATCTCGTGCCCGGGCCGTGCGGCACGGGCCGCCTCGACGAGCGTGGCTCGGATCGAGGCAGGGTCTTCGAAGCGAGGGTGGTGGTCGGTGACGACGAGGATGTCGGACCCCTCTGCGGCCACTCGGGCCATGTCGGCGCGCTTGGTCTTGTCCCGGTCGCCGTCGGCGCCGAAGAGCATGACGACCTTGCCCGGGGTGAAGCGGCGCACGGCCGCCAGGGTCGTGAGGAACGCGTCGGGGCTGTGGCCGAAGTCGACGTAGACGCTCGGGCCGCGGTCGCCCGAGACGCGCTCGGTGCGGCCCGGGAGGTAGGCGACGATGCCGCCGTCCGCCTCGAGGGCCTGCGAGATCGCGCCGAGCTCGAAGCCGGCCTCGACCAGCATGACGACGGCGAGGGCGGCGTTCGCCACCATGTGCCAGCCGATCAGGGGCACCCGGGTGACGAGCTCGCGGCTCTCCGGCCCGGTCAGGCGGAACTCGGTCCAGGCGGCCTGCTCGTCGAGGATCTCGACGCGCCAGTCGGCCTCGACGTCGGGGAGGATCGTGATCGTCGTGAGGGGCACGCGGGCGTTGTCGACGACGCGGTGGCCCCACGGCGAGTCGAGCGAGACGACGGCGCGCTTGGCGCGGTCGGGCTGGAAGAGGGGCAGCTTCGCGTGGAAGTACTCCTCCATGTCGGCGTAGTCGTCGAGGTGGTCGTGGCTGAGGTTCGTGAAGGCCGCGACGTCGAACACGAGGCCGTCGACCCGGTTGCGGCTGAGCGCCTGCGCGCTGACCTCGACGGCCACGGCGCGCACCTCGCTCTCGCGCATCCGCGCGAGCAGGGCGTGCATCTCGCTCGCCTCGGGCGTCGTCAGCCGGCTGACGACCGTCAGGTCGCCGATGTGCCGTTCGGCCGTGCTGCTCAGGCCCGTCACGAGCCCGAGCTGCCGCAGGACGCCCTCGAGCAGGTAGGAGGTGCTGGTCTTGCCGTTCGTGCCGGTCACGGCGAACAACAGGGGCGAGTCCTCGCCGCCGGTGCGGTAGATCCACGCCGAGACGTCGCCCAGGGCGGCGCGGGGCGAGTCGACGAGGACGACGGGGAGACCGCAGCCGCGGGCCAGCTCGAGGCCGGCCGCGTCGGTCAGGAGCGCGACGGCGCCGCCGTCACGCGCCTGCGACGCGAACTTTGCACCGTGGCGGTGCTCGCCGGGCACGCCGACGTACAGGTCGCCGGGGTGGAGGTCCGCCGTGCTCAGCGTGACTCCGGTGACCTCGACGCCGTCGAGGGAACCCTCGTGCTCGAGACCGAACTCGCTGACCAGCTGGGCGAGGGACCTCGCCGACGGATGTTCCGGTCGAAGGACCGGGGGGATCCGGGCGCTCAATGAATCCTCTTCTCTCACCAGGTCTGGGGGATGGCCGGCGCGGGCTCCGTCGACGGAGGGACGCGGTACATCTCGAGGACCTGGGACATGATCTTGTTGAAGGTCGGCGCCGCGGCGGCCGACGTCTTCATGGTACTGGGCTTGGTGAAGGTCACGACGACGACGTACTGGGGGTTCTCCGCCGGGGCGAGCCCGGCGACCGAGACGACCCGGTCGGAGCCGTAGCCGGTGCCGTCGGAGCGGGCCATCTCGGCCGTGCCGGTCTTGGCCGCCACGCGGTAGCCCGGGATGGTGAGGACGTCCTTGAGGTCGCCCGCGGACACCACGCTCTCGAGCATGTTCACCGTCGTGTCGGCCGCGTAGGCGGACACCGCCTGGACGCTGTCGCCCGACGGGGTCATCGAGACGGTCCCGTCGGGGGCCGTGCAGCTCTCGACGAGCTGCGCGGGCAGGCGGAGGCCGTGGTTGCCGAGGGTCTGGAAGATGCCGGCGACGTGCAGGGCGGTCGTCGACACGCCCTGGCCGAACATCGTGTTGATGCTGGTCTGCTCGTCCCACGCGCTCGGCTGCCGGACGCCCTGCGTCGGCTCGCCGAGGAACCCGACGGCCGTGGGCTCGTTCAGGCCGAACTTGACCATGTAGTCGTACCGGGCCTGAGCGCTCAGGTTCTGGCCGAGCAGCGAGATGCCGACGTTGGACGAGTCGCGCAGGATGCCGGTCAGCGTGAGCTTCTCGGTCGGGTGGAACGTCGCGTCGTGGATCTCGCCGCCCCAGGGGAACGACCGCGAGTACGGCACCGTCGCCTGGCTGGTCGGGGTGGCCTTGCCCGAGTCGAGCAGCATGGCGGCCGTCATCGCCTTGAACGTCGAGCCGGGCTCGTACGACGAGGTGAACGCCTTCGACCCGAGGTCGGCGGGGTCCTTCGTCAGGTTGACGTCGTTCGGGTCGACGGCGGGCCAGTCGGCCACGGCCTTGAGCTTGCCGGTGCCCACCTCCATGACGACGGCGGTGGCCGACTCGGCCCCGATCGCCTCGCCCTGCTCGGCCACGGCCTGCTGGGCCATGTACTGGAGGTCCTTGTCGATGGTGAGCCGCAGGTCTCCCCCGGCCACCGCCTTCTCCGTGACCGACGTGCTGCCCGGCAGCTGGACGCCGTCGGCGCCGCGCTCGTAGGTCTCGGAGCCGTTCGTGCCCGCGAGGCACGAGTCGGCGCTGTACTCGAGCCCGGCCTGGGGGCCGTCGGTGCCGATGAAGCCGGTCAGGTTGCCCGCGACGGCGCCGTTCGGGTACGTGCGGGCGGCCTGCCGCTCGTAGTAGAGCCAGGAGACGCCGCTGTTCTTGAGGTCCCGCACGGCGCGGAAGGCGTCGACGTCGACGCCCTTCACGAGGTACGCGAAGTTCGCGTCGGGGTCCGCGGTGAGGCTCTTCTGCATGGTCTCGAGCGAGCCGCCCGTGATCTGCTGCACCTTCGCGAGCACCTGGTCGACGCTCATGGCCTGCTTCGTCTTCACGCCGTCGGCGTCGGTCACGGTGACCGTCACGTCGTCCGCGAAGGCGGGGGCGGCGGTGATGTTGTAGCGGGTCACGCTGCCGGCCAGCACCGTGCCGTCGCTCGCCGTGATGTCGCCGCGGTCGCCGTAGGTGACCTGCTCGATCTCGCGCTTGTTCTTCGACTGCTCGTTGAGCTCGCTGGCCTGGACCAGCTGGATGTCGGCCAGGCGCACGACGAAGACCCCGACCAGGGCGATCACGACGGCCATGGCCAGGGTCGCCCGGAGCCGGCGGCTGCGAGGGGCTGTGTTCACGGGGTGTCCTCACCGCGGCAGGCCGTGGGGCACCGGCCGCTGTCGTCGTCTGGTGCGCCGCGGGGGCGCACCGCTAGCGGGTCCGGGGAGCCGCGAGCTGGTCAGGGTCAGACGCTACCGACGTGTCGCCCGATCCTGCGGTCGCCGCGCCCGCCTCCCCGGAGTCGGGGGCCGGGGCGTCCGTGCCGGGCGCGGCGGTCGCGAGCGGCACGCCGTCGAGCAGCGTGTTCGGGATCAGGTTGTCCGTGCCGTCGGCGGTGCCGTCGGCGGGCGCCGGGTCGCCGTGGACCGCGCCGGTCGTCGGGTCGAGGTAGACCGGGTTCGAGTTGCGGACCATGCCCAGCTGCTCGGCGTTGTTCGCGAGGTTCTGCGGCGAGGACAGCACGTCGAGCTGCTCGGAGTACTTCTGCTGGTCGCGGGTCAGCTCCGTCTTCTCGGCCTGGAGGTCGGAGATGGTGTAGGCGCCGTCGCTGAGGGCGATGCTGATGGCGAGCTGCGTGAGCAGCAGCACGAAGAGCGCCGCGGTGGCGACGAGGGCGTAGGCGATCTTCGGACGGGCGCGGCGCTGGGCACGGCTCGTGACGATCTCGACCGGGGCGCGCCGGGGCTCGGCCGAGGGCCGGCGCTGCGGGATCGGGTCGATCGCGGCGTTGCTCATGCTGTTCTCCGGATTCGTTCGGCTGCGCGCAGTCGCACGGGCTTGGCTCGGGGGTTGAGGTCGATCTCGTCGGCGGAGGCCAGCTCGGCGCCCCGGACGAGGAGGCGGAACTCCGGTCGGTGCTCGGGCAGCTCGACGGGGAGGCCCTGGGGGGCGGTGGAGGTCGTGCGGGCGGCCAGCTCTCGCTTGACGAAGCGGTCTTCGAGGGACTGGTACGCCAGCACGACGACGCGGCCCTCCACGGCGATGCGGTCGAGGGCCGCGGGGACGGCGGCCTCGAGCGACGCCAGCTCGCCGTTCACCTCGATGCGGAGCGCCTGGAACACGCGCTTCGCGGGGTGGCCCGCGCGCTGGAGCGCCATCGGGGTGGCCGCGACGAGCAGGTCGACGAGCTCGCCGCTGCGACGGAGGGGAGCCTCCGTGCGGTGCTCGACGATCCGGCGCGCGTAGCGCGGGCTGAGCTTCTCTTCTCCGTACTGGTAGAAGATGCGACGCAGCTCGGACTCGGGGTACTCGGCCAGGATCGTCTCCGCCGTGACCGGGGACGTCGGGTCCATCCGCATGTCGAGCGGCGCGTCCTTCGAGTACGAGAAGCCGCGCTCGACCCGGTCGAGCTGCAGGGACGAGACCCCGAGGTCGAAGAGCACCCCGTGCACCTCGTCGATGCCGAGGTCGTCGAGTGCGTCGGCCACGCCGTCGTACCGCGTGTGGACGAGTCGGGCGCGGTCGCCGAAGGGGCGGAGGCGCTCACCGGCGATGGCGAGGGCCTCGGTGTCGCGGTCGAGCCCCACGACGGTGAGGTCGGGGAAGCGCTCGAGCATCGCGGCGGTGTGCCCGCCCATGCCGAGGGTGGCGTCGACGGCCACGGCCCCGGGGCGCGAGATCGCGGGGGCGAGCAGCTCGAGGGTGCGCTCGAGGAGGACGGGGGTGTGGATCTGGTCTGCCATGGCGACACGGGCCTGGATCCCGGGCCCTGATCCCCATCCATCTCGACCTGGCACCGGGGAAGGTGCGCCAGGGCGGACGGCTGGGAGTCAGGGCCGAGGAGCTAGAAGAGCCCGGGGATCACCTCCTCCGTGGTGTTGGCGAACGCGGCCTCCTGGGCCTCGTAGTAGGTGTTCCAGGCGTCGGTGGCCCAGATCTCGGCACGGTTGCCCGCCCCGATGACCGTCAGCTCGCGGCCGAGGCCCGCGTAGTCGCGGAGCTGCGCCGGGATGGTGACGCGGTTCTGCTTGTCGGGGACGTCGTCGCTGGCGCCGGAGAGGAACAGGCGCATGTAGTCGCGCCCCTCCTTGCTGGTGATCGGCGCCTGGCGGATGCGCGCGTGCATGTCCTCGAACTCGGCCTGGCTGAAGACGTAGACGCAGCGCTCTTGCCCACGGGTCATGACGAGGCCGGAGGCCAGCTCGTCACGGAACTTCGCGGGGAGGATGATGCGGCCCTTCTCGTCGAGCTTGGGCGAGTACGTGCCGAGGAACATGCGCTGCTCCTCCTCTCGCCCCGCACCCCGGTCGTGGCACGTGCTTCCACTTTACTCCACAATCCCCCACCACGACAGAGCGACGTGGTCGGATGCGACGTCGGGACCCCTCCGATCCGCTCCACTTCGGGGGTCACGGGGGTGGAGGACGGTGGAGGCGGTGGTCACGGGAGGATCGCCGGCGGGCATGCGTGCGCCCCGCCGGGGCGAACCGACGGGGGCGCGGGGCGTGCCCACGGGCGCCCTGACCACGATCTGCGGAGTCTCAGCCCCGCCGGGACCCGGGTGGGGAGGAAAGTGGAGAGCCCCCGGGCGCACGAAGAAGGGGTCGGCCCGGAGGCCGACCCCTGAGGTCGTGGTGCGGAGGAGGCCGCTAGGAGCGGTCGCCGTCCTGTCGGCGTTCCCACCGGTCGTTGAGGCGGTCCATCATCGAGCCGTTGCGGGCCGGGCGGGCGGCCGAGGGACGCGACGCGCCGGCCGTGGGGGCCGAGGGGCGCGCCGAGCCGGCACGACGGGGCGGGGCCAGCGCGAACACGGCGCCGGCGACGAGCAGGACGAAGCCCGCGACGCCCACCAGGGGACCGATCGGGGGCTGGCGGATGATCACGCCCGTGACGATGACCGCGATGCCGACGAGAGCGGCGAGCACGCCGATGACGACCATGGTGTAGTTCGGCCGCCCGCGAGGACCGCCCACCGTCGCCACGAAGTCGGAGTCGTTGCTGTAGAGGCTCCGCTCCATCTCTTCCAGGAGTCGTTGCTCCTGTTCGGAAAGTGGCATCTCTTCGTTCCCTTCGAGCACAGGCCCCGCGGCCTCGGGATCGCCGCGTGTGGATACGGGCGAGTGTATGCCCGTGCGCTGTGGCTAGGCTAGGCAGCGTGGCTGAGAGTACGCGGTTAGTGGACGTCGTTCAAGAGCGCATCGATCGGTTCCTCGACGACCGCCGGCCGGCCCTGCGGGGCATCGCCGACGACCTCTCCCCCTTCGCCGCGTTCTCGAGCGACCTGCTCCGCGGCGGCAAGCGGTTCCGGGCCCTGTTCTGCTACTGGGGCTGGCGCTCCGTGGCCGGCCGCGACGCGGGCTTCGACCCGCTCGGCGCCCCCGTCGACCAGCGCTCCCTCGACGCCGTGATGACCGCCTCCGTCGGCCTCGAGTTCTTCCACGCCGCGGCGCTGGTGCACGACGACATCATGGACAACTCGGACACCCGGCGCGGGCTGCCCGCGGCGCACCGCCGCTTCGAGGGCCTGCACCGGGACGGCGGCTGGCTCGGCTCCCCCGTCGGCTTCGGGACGTCGTCGGCGCTGCTCATGGGCGACCTGCTGCTCGCCTGGAGCGACGAGCAGATCAGCGAGGCCTTCGACTCCCTCGAGTCGCGCGCCGCCGCACGCTCCGCCCGCCGCGAGTTCAACCGCATGCGGACCGAGGTGACCGTCGGCCAGTACCTCGACATCCTCGAGGAGAACGCCTGGCGCAGCGTGCCCGACGCCGAGCTGCTGCCCCGCGCACAGCGCGTCATCGTCTACAAGTCGGCCAAGTACAGCGTCGAGGCTCCCCTGACCATCGGCGCCGCCATGGCCGGCGGCACGGAGCACGACCTCGAGGCGCTCCGGGGCTTCGGCCTCCCCCTCGGCATCGCCTACCAGCTGCGGGACGACCTCCTGGGGGTCTTCGGCGACCCCGAGGTGACGGGCAAGCCCGCCGGCGACGACCTCCGCGAGGGCAAGCGGACCGTGCTCGTCGCGACGGCCCGTCGGACGCTGCCCGCCGGTGCCGTGCGGCTGCTCGACGAGCTCCTCGGCGACCCCGACCTCGACGACGACCAGATCGGCGTCCTGCAGGCGACGCTGCGCGAGTCCAGAGCCGTGGAGGCGGTGGAGCGGTCGATCGCCGAGCAGGTGGAGCACGCCGTGCAGGCCCTCGACGGGGCCGACCTGGCACCGTCCGCGCGCACCCAGCTGGCCCGGCTCGCCGAGACGGTCACGAAGCGCACCTACTGACCGACGGCCCGGGGCGGCGGACCGGGGCGGCGGGCCGGGCGGGGCGAGGCTCAGAGCAGGTGAGGCGCAGAGCAGGTGAGGCTCCGGGCAGTGAGGCTCAGAGCAGGCTCTGGGCCACGCGCCTGACCTCGGCCTTGCGGCCCGCGAGCAGCGCCTCGACCGGGGAGGTGCCGAGGCTGTCCTCGACGGAGAGCATCCAATCGAGCGCCTCGTCGTCGGTGAAGCCGTTGTCGGCGAGCACGGTGGCCGTGCCGCGGAGCTCGTGCATCGGCTCGCCGTCCACGAGGAACACGGCGGGCGTGACGACCACGCCGTCGACCCGGGTGGAGATGAGGACGTGGTCCTCGAAGAGGCGGCGGACACGGCTCACGCTGAGGCCGAGCATCTCGACCAGGTCGGGCACGGTCAGCCACTCGGTGTCGGCGAACCAGGGCTGCTGAGAGAGATCGGTCACGGGACCACCTTGCCACGGCTCGGCCGCGCGGGGGTCGCTCCCCCGTCCCGCGCGTCCCACGAGTCACATGCGTCCCACGCGCCACTCCGATTGACACCCGTGGTCTCCTGTGCCACCGTGGCAGCACGAGACACGCCGTCGCGGATCAGGTTGTCGACGTGTCGGACGCCACGACCCGAGGATCACCTCATGAACGACAGCATCTCGGACCGCGACACCGACGGGACCTCCCCCGCGCCCCGCGCCTCCCGCCTCCCCGGCGCCGCCTTCGGACGCGCGGCCCTCGACGACGGAGCGAGCGCCCGCTCGCGGGCCGCGCGCTCCATGCTCCAGACCGTCCCGATCATGCTGGTCGGGTCGATGGCCCTCAGCCTCGGCATGACGGGGCCGATCGCCTCGGTCGCGCACGACCAGCAGCCCGCCAAGAAGCCGCACACGGCGCCCCGACCGGTGGCCCTGCCGCCGACCGAGTCGGCGCCGGCACCGCAGGCCGAGGCCGCGACCGTCGACGTCGCCGCGTCGACGACCACCGTGCTGGCGCCCTCGACCTACACGGTCGTCGCGGGCGACACCGTGGCGAGCATCGCCGCCTCGTTCGGCCTGAGCACCGCGTCGGTCCTCGCCCTGAACGGCCTCAGCTGGAAGTCGACCATCTTTCCGGGGCAGACCCTCAGCCTCGCCGCCTCGACCCCGGCGCCCGCCGCCAGCGCACCCCGGGCCGCCGCCGCGGGCAGCTACACGATCGCGCGCGGCGACACCCTCAGCTCCATCGCGGGCGCGCACGGCGTCGGCACGGCGGCCCTGCTCGCCGCCAACGGGCTGAGCTGGTCGAGCATCATCTACCCGGGCCAGGTGCTCTCGCTGCCCGGCGGCGCCACGACGGCCTCGGCGGTCTCGACGCCCGCCCCGGCGACGACGCCCTCCGGCTCGGGCCACGTCATCCGCAGCGGCGAGACCATCGCGTCCATCGCGAAGCAGACCGGGACGACGGTCCAGGCGCTCCTCGCCGCCAACGGCCTGAGCATGACGAGCACCATCTACGCCGGCCGCACGCTGGTGGTCCCCGGCGCCTCCGCGCCCTCGGCGGCCCCGGCCGTGGCCCCGGCGTCGACGTCCGCCGCCCCGCTCGCCACGGGCACCTCGCTCTCGGCCGAGCAGCAGGAGAACGCCCGCGTCATCATCCGCGTCGGCCGCGAGCTGGGCGTCGGCGACCAGGCGATCGTCGTCGCGCTGGCCGCGGCGGCCCAGGAGTCCAGCCTGCGGAACATCCACCACGGCGACCGCGACTCCCTCGGCCTCTTCCAGCAGCGCCCCAGCACGGGCTGGGGCACGCCCGCGGAGCTCACCGACGCCGCCCACGCGACGCGGCTCTTCTTCGGCGGCCGCACGAACCCGAACGTCGGCAAGACGCGCGGCCTGCTCGACGTCGCGGGCTGGGCCTCGATGTCGCTGACGGACGCCGCCCAGGCCGTCCAGCTCTCCGCGCACCCGACGGCCTACGCCAAGTGGGAGGGTCCCGCCCGCACGTGGCTCAGCACCCTGGGCTGACGCGACCCGCGGGGCGGCCGGGCGGCCGCGTTCGACACGCGCCGGTGAGCCGCACGGGCCACGGGCCCTCCGGCTCGTAGGATCGCCTCGATGAGCGCGAACCACACTGACCCGATGATCGGCCGTCTCATAGACGACCGGTACCAGGTCCGCTCGCGCATCGCCCGCGGCGGCATGGCCACCGTGTACCTGGCCACCGACCTGCGCCTCGAGCGCCGGGTCGCCATCAAGATCATGCACGGCCACCTGGCCGACGACGCCTCCTTCAAGGAGCGCTTCATCCAGGAGGCGCGCTCGGCAGCCCGCCTCGCCCACCCCAACGTCGTCAACGTCTTCGACCAGGGCCAGGACGACGACAGCGCCTACCTCGTGATGGAGTACCTGCCGGGCATCACGCTGCGCGAGCTGCTGCAGGACCACAAGGTCCTCACGAGCGAGCAGGCGATGGACATCCTGGAGGCCGTCCTCGCCGGCCTCGCCGCCGCCCACCGTGCCGGCATCGTGCACCGCGACCTCAAGCCCGAGAACGTGCTGCTCGCCGACGACGGCCGGATCAAGATCGGCGACTTCGGCCTCGCACGCGCCGCCACCGCGAACACCGCGACCGGCGCCGCCCTGCTCGGCACCATCGCGTACCTCTCGCCCGAGCTCGTCACCCGCGGCGTCGCCGACACCCGCAGCGACATCTACGCGCTCGGCATCATGCTCTACGAGATGCTGACGGGCGAGCAGCCCTACAAGGGCGAGCAGCCCATGCAGATCGCCTACCAGCACGCGAACGACACCGTCCCCGCGCCGAGCGCGGCCCGGCCGTCGGTGCCGCCCGAGCTCGACGAGCTCGTGCTCTGGGCGACCGCGCGCGACCCGGAGCAGCGTCCGCGCGACGCCCGCGCCCTGCTCGACCAGCTGCTCGACGTGCAGCGCGTCCTCGCCGACCCGTCGGGCGCGCCGCTCGGCCGCACGATGGTGCTGCCGCCTGCCTCGGCGACCGCCGTCCTGCCGCGCGGGGGCACGGGCGAGACGCAGGTGCTGCCCAAGGCCCGGCACCGCACCGGCCCGGTCGCCCCGGCCCAGGTCGACACCGTCACCGCCCTCTCGGAGGCCACGTCGCGCCGACGCCGCCGCGGCTTCGTGTGGCTCGCCGTGGTGCTGGTCGTCGCCGTCCTCGCCGGCGGCGCAGGCTGGTGGTTCGGGGCCGGACCCGGCAGTCAGGTCGCCGTGCCCGACGTCGCCGGCCAGGACCCCGCCGCCGCCACGTCGGTGCTGCAGGAGGCCGAGTTCGTCGTCGGCGAGGACGCCGCCGACTGGTCCGTCGAGGTGCCGGCCGGCCAGGTCATCGGGACCGATCCCGGCTCGGCCTCGCGCCTCCAGAAGGGCTCGACGGTGTCGCTCGTCGTGTCGCAGGGCCCGCAGCCGCTCGACCTGCCGACCGTGGTGGGCCAGTCCGAGGACGCGGCCCGCGCCTCCTTGTCGTCGTTCACCGTGCAGGACTCCGTGACCCAGTTCGACGACGCCGCCGCCGGCACCGTGCTGGGCGTGTCCGGCGTCGACGCCACGGGCGCCACCGTCGACCTCGCCGGGGCGGCGCAGTACGGCGAGCAACAGCCGGTCACCCTCACCGTCTCGCTCGGCCCGGTCCCCGACGTGGTCGGCCAGACCGTCGAGGAGGCGCAGGCCACCCTCCAGGAGGTCGGCCTGGTCGGCGCCGAGGCCGGCACGGAGTTCAGCGGCGACGTCGAGCAGGGCGCCGTCATCCGGGCCGAGCAACAGCAGGAGGGCGCGCTGCGCCCCGGCGCGACGCTCGACCTGGTCGTCTCGAAGGGCCCGCCGCCCGTCACGGTGCCGGACGTCACGGGCAAGACCATCGACGACGCCACCGCCCAGCTGCGGGCGCTCGGGCTGCGGGTCAGCTACGACCGGTGCACCGCGTTCCAGTGCGCCTTCTACGACTGGGAGGCCCGCCTGCCGGTGGTCTCGACCGACCCGGCTGCGCAGAGCACCGCCGCCCGGGGCTCGACCGTGAAGCTGACCTACCGCGTCGAGTGACGGGCGGCGCCGCGGCCCCCGGTGCCGGCAACGGCAAGACGACGACGGGCCCGTCTCCTCAGGGAGGCGGGCCCGTCGTCGTGTGCAGGGGCGCCTCGGACGGGAGGCGCGGCCTGGGCTAGTTCGCGGCGAGCTCCTCCGCGACGAGGAACGCGAGCTCGAGCGACTGCATGTGGTTCAGGCGCGGGTCGCAGAGCGACTCGTAGCGCGTGGCCAGGGTCGCCTCGTCGATGTGCTCGGACCCGCCGAGGCACTCGGTGACGTCGTCGCCCGTGAGCTCGATGTGGATGCCGCCCGGGTGCGTGCCCGCCGCGCGGTGGGCCTCGAAGAAGCCCTTGACCTCGTCCATGATCTCTTCGAAGCGACGGGTCTTGTAGCCCGTCGGCGTCGTGAGGCCGTTGCCGTGCATCGGGTCGCTGACCCAGAGCGGCGTCGCGTCGGCACCCTTGATCGCCTCGAGCAGCGGCGGGAGCGACTCGCGGATCGCACCTGCGCCCATGCGCGTGATGAAGGTGAGGCGGCCGGGCTCGCGCTCGGGGTCGAGCACGTCGATCAGGCGGAGCATGTCGTCCGGCGTGGTCGTCGGGCCGAGCTTGACGCCGATCGGGTTGCGCACCCGCGAGAGGAAGTCGACGTGGGCGCCGTCGAGGTCGCGCGTGCGCTCGCCGATCCAGACGAAGTGCGAGGAGAGGACGTACGGGTCGCCGGTGCGCGAGTCGATGCGCGTCATCGGTCGCTCGTAGTCCATCAGCAGGCCCTCGTGGCTGGTGTAGAACTCGACGCGCTTGAGCTCGTCGAAGTCCGCCCCGGCGGCCTCCATGAAGCGGATGGCCTTGTCGATCTCCTTCGCGAGGTGCTCGTAGGCGGCGTTGGCCGGGTTGGCGGCGAAGCCGCGGTTCCAGCTGTGCACCTGACGGAGGTCGGCGAAGCCGCCCTGCGTGAAGGCCCGGATGAGGTTGATGGTCGACGCGGACGTGTGGTAGCCCTTGACCAGTCGTGCCGGGTCGGCGCGACGGGACTCGGGCGTGAAGTCGTAGCCGTTGACGATGTCGCCGCGGTACGCCGGGAGGGTGACGCCGTCACGGGTCTCGGAGTCGCTCGAGCGGGGCTTGGCGAACTGCCCGGCCATGCGCCCCATCTTGATGACGGGCACGGAGGCGCCGTACGTGAGCACCACGGCCATCTGCAGGATCGTCTTGACGCGGTCGCGGATCTGGTCGGCGGTCGCCCCGGCGAAGGTCTCGGCGCAGTCGCCCCCCTGCAGCAGGAACGCGTCGCCGCGGGCGGCGGCCGCGAGGCGGTCGCGCAGCGTGTCGACCTCGCCGGCGAAGACGAGCGGGGGCAGGGCGGCGATCTCGGCCGACGCGGCCTGGACGGCCGAGGGGTCGGGCCAGGCAGGCTGCTGCTTGATCGGGAGCGTGCGCCAGTAGTCGAGGCCGTCGATCACGTCGGAGGCGGGGGCGTCGGGGGCGACGCCTGCGGACGGTTCGGCGATGGGGACCACGGTCTTCCTTGCGTGTCGGGCGGGCCAGGGACCGATCGATCCCGGCGGTCGAGCCTATCGCGGAAGGCCCACGCGCTTCTCCTTGACCGAGGAGGCGTAGACGTCGGAGTACTCCTGGCCGCTGAGGGCGCCGAGCTCGTACATGATCTCGTCGGTGATCGAGCGGAGGATGAAGCGGTCGCCCTCCATGCCCTCGAAGCGGCTGAAGTCGAGCGGCTCGCCGAACACGACGCCGACGCGGCGGATCTTCGGGATCTTGGTGCCCGTCCGCATCACCTTCTCGGTGTCGATCATGGCGACCGGGACGACCGGCACGTGCCCTTCGAGGATCATCCGCGCGACGCCCGTGCGGCCCCGGTAGAGCTTGCCGTCGGGGCTGCGCGTGCCCTCGGGGTAGATGCCCAGCTGCTCGCCCCGACGCAGGACCGAGAGGCCGGTCGCGAGCGACGCCTCCGAGGCCTTGCCGCCGGACCGGTCGATGGACAGCTGGCCGGTGGCGGTGAAGAACAGGCGCATGGCCCAGCCCTTGACGCCGGACCCGGTGAAGTAGTCGCTCTTGGCGAGGAACGAGATGCGCCGCTCGAGCGCCAGCGGCAGGAAGATCGAGTCGACGAACGACAGGTGGTTGCTCGCGAAGATCACCGCGCCCGACGCGGGCACGTTCTCGAGGCCGCGCACCCACGGACGGAACACGGTGAGGACGAGCGGACTCGCCACGAACGTCTTCAGGAACCAGTAGAGCATCGGTGCCCTCCCTCTCGAGCGGTCGGAGTCTAGCGACTCGACGCGTGCAGGCGGGCGAGGTCGGCGGCGCCCACGACGCCCGCGTCGTTCACGAGCTCGGCGATGACGAAGTCGGGCTCGGGGTGGAAGCCACGAGCAGGCAGGTGCTCGTGGTACGCCTTGCGCACGGGCGCGAGCAGGAGCTCGCCGGACTGCGCGACTCCCCCGCCGAAGACGAAGACCTGCGGGTCGAGGATGACCGACAGCGAGGCCGCCGCCTGGCCCAGCCAGGTGCCGAGCTGGCGCAGGGCCTCGAGGGCCCCCGGGTCGCCGGCCTGCATGAGGGCGGCGACGTCGTGCCCGGTGAGCTCGCCCGTGACCGCGCGGGCGGCGGCGAGGGCCGACCCCACGCCGCCCAGGTCGGCGACCTCGCCGGCCATGCGCAGCAGGGCACGACCCGAGCCGTACTGCTCGATGCAGCCCCGCGCACCGCAGCCGCAGGGCAGGCCGTCGGGGACGATGCGCATGTGGCCGAGCTCGCCGCCGGTGCCGAAGCCGCCGCGGAGCAGGCGGTCCTGGGCGACGATCGCCCCGCCGACCCCCGTGCCGATGGTGAGCATCGTCATGTCGCTGGCCAGTCGGCCGGCGCCGAAGCGGAACTCCGCCCAGCCCGCGGCGTTCGCGTCGTTGTCGATGGTGATGTGCAGGTCGAGCTTCTCGGACAGCCGGGCGCGCAGCGGCTCGTTGCGCCACGGGATGTTCGGCGTGTAGTAGACGACGGACTGGGAGGCGTCGATGAAGCCGGGGGCGGCCACGCCGGCCGCGACGACCTCGGGGTGCTGGGCCTGGAGCTGCCGGACCATGTCGACGACCGCGTCGACGATGGCCCCGGCGTCGCCGGCGGGCGTGGGGACCCGGGCCTCGGCGACGATCTCGCCCAGCTCGGTGACGACCCCGCCCGCGATCTTCGTTCCGCCGATGTCGATACCGATTGCCTGCACGAGCACCGAGTCTATCCTCGGGCGCGCCCGGGGCGGTCCACGACCTCCCGGCGGCGGCCCCGACCGCCGTGGAGCGGCTCCCGCTAAGCTCGTCGGACCCTGCTCGGTGCCGAAGGAGCTGCCGTGAACGAACACACCGTCCCCCTCGTGGTCCCCGCGGACCCGTCCGCCAACGCGACCGACCTGCTCGTCGAGCGGGCCGCGGCGACGCCGAACGACCCCCTCTTCGCCGTCCCCGACGGCACGGGCGGCTGGACCGACGTCACGGCCGCCGAGTTCGCCTCGCGCGTCCGCGAGGTCGCCAAGGGCCTGATCGCCTCGGGCATCGAGCCCGGCGACGTCGTCGGCCTGATGAGCCGCACCCGGTACGAGTGGACGCTCGTCGACTTCGCCGTCTGGTTCGCCGGCGCCCTGCTCGTGCCCGTCTACGAGACGTCGTCCCCGAGCCAGGTGCACTGGAACCTCAGCGACTCCGGCGCCGTCGCCGTCATCGTCGAGACGCCCGACCACTTCGCGCGCTTCGACGAGGTGCACCCCGAGCTGCCCGACGTCGCGCACGTCTGGCAGATCGACCTCGGCGACCTCGACAAGCTCGCCCTCGCCGGCCGCGGCGTCTCGGACGACGAGCTGGAGCGCAGGCGCACGCTGGCCCGCGGGGACGACCTCGCGACGATCATCTACACGTCGGGCACCACCGGCCGCCCCAAGGGCTGCATGCTCACGCACGCCAACTTCGTCGAGACCAGCCGCAACGCCGCGGTGGCCATGGGCGACGTCGTCGCCCCGGGGTCGTCGACCCTGCTCTTCATCACGACGGCCCACGTCTTCGCCCGCTTCATCGCCGTGCTCTCGGTGCACGCCGGGGTGAAGGTGGGGCACCAGGCCGACACCAAGCAGCTCCTCCCCTCGCTCGCCTCCTTCCGCCCCTCGTTCCTGCTCGCCGTCCCGCGGGTCTTCGAGAAGGTCTACAACTCGGCGGAGCAGAAGGCCGAGGCCTCGGGCCGGGGCGCGATCTTCCGCCAGGCGGTCGCGGTGGCGATCGCCCACTCGCGCGCGCTCGACGAGGGCACCGTGCCCCTCGGCCTGCGGCTGCGCTTCGCGCTCTTCGACCGTCTCGTCTACGGCAAGCTGCGGAAGGCCATGGGCGGGAACGTCCGCTACGCCGTGTCGGGGTCGGCGCCGCTCGGCACCCGGCTCGGCCACTTCTTCCGCAGCCTCGACATCCGCATCCTCGAGGGCTACGGGCTGACCGAGACGACCGCGCCCGCCTCGGTGAACCTCGCGTCGCGGTTCAAGATCGGCACCGTCGGCCCCGCACTGCCGGGCGTCTCGCTGCGGATCGACGACGACGGGGAGGTTCTCGTCAAGGGCGAGAACGTCTTCGCCGGCTACTGGAAGAACGAGGAGGAGACGGCCGCGGTGCTGCAGGACGGCTGGTTCCGCACGGGCGACCTCGGCTCGCTCGACGACGAGGGCTACCTCACCATCACGGGCCGCAAGAAGGAGATCATCGTCACGGCGGGCGGCAAGAACGTCGCCCCGGCCGCGCTCGAGGACCCGATCCGGGCGAACTCGCTCGTCGGCCAGGTCGTGGTCGTCGGCGACCAGCGACCGTTCGTCTCGGCGCTGATCACCCTCGACCCGGAGATGCTGCCCGTCTGGCTGAACAACGCCGGCGAGGCCGCCGACATGCCGTTGGCGGAGGCCGCGACGCACCCGAAGGTGCTCGCCGAGGTGCAGAAGGCGATCGACGTCGCGAACGAGGCCGTCTCGCGCGCGGAGTCCATCCGCAAGTTCGTCGTGCTGCCGGTCGAGCTGACGGAGGCCGGAGGCCACCTCACCCCGAAGATGAGCGTGAAGCGGGCCGTGGTGCTGCAGGACTTCGCGGGCCAGATCGCCGACCTCTACTCGGTGTACCCGAACACGGACTCGGTCCGCACCGTGCACGGAGCCGACGGGGCGGGCCCGACCGCCCGCTGACCCCCGCGGACGCGGCCGGCCGGGCGGCGCTCGGGCACCGTGCCGGCCTGCCGCGTCCGGCGCGGCGTCGGCTCAGGCGCGCCGCCGGTCGCTCTGGCTCAGGCGCGCCACCAGTCGCTCGACCGGATCTCGCGCAGCGCCTCGCGGCGGGTCTCGCCCTCGAGCGTCATGACGTAGAGCGTGCCGGCCAGGTGGTCGGTCTCGTGCTGCAGCGCCTGAGCCATCAGCCCCGTGCCCTCGAGCACCACGGGCGCGCCGTCGAGGTCGACGCCCTCGACCCTGGCGTACGACCACCGCGGCGTGGGGAACCAGAACCCGGGCACGGACAGGCAGCCCTCGTCGACGAGCTCCCGCTCGCCGGAGGCCTCGACGACCTCGGGGTTGAGGACGTAGCCGACCTCGCCGTCGACGTTGTAGCTGAAGGCCCGCAGGCCGACGCCGATCTGGGGTGCGGCGACCCCCGCGCGGCCCGGCTCGCGGACGGTGTCCAGGAGGTCGTCGACGAGCGAGGCGAGCCGGGGATCGCCGATGCGCACGGGGTCGGAGGGCGACCGGAGCACGGGATCGCCGAAGAGTCGGATGGGTCGGACGCTCACGACGAGCACCTCCAGGAGGACGGGGACGGGGACGGACGGGGCCTGCCGGGCGGACGCGCCGGGGATCGGGACCGGGCCGCCACGGCCGGGCAGAGCCTGCCGGGATCGCACGTCGGGCGACGTGGCGTGCAGGCGCTTCAAGAATAGTGACGGTATCGTCGTCGTCGTGCATGTACTCAGCGTCAGTTCTCTCAAAGGCGGCGTCGGCAAGACGACCGTGACGCTCGGGCTCACGTCGGCGGCCTTCGCCAAGGGCCTCCGCACCCTGGTGGTCGACCTCGACCCGCAGTCCGACGTCTCCACCGGCCTCGACATCACGGTCGCGGGCCACCTCAACGTGGCCGACGTGCTCGCGTCCCCCAAGGAGAAGACGGTCCGCGCGGCCATCGCCCCGAGCGGCTGGACCAAGGGCCGCACGGGCAAGATCGACGTCATGATCGGCAGCCCGTCCGCCATCAACTTCGACGGCCCGCACCCGTCCATCCGCGACATCTGGAAGCTCGAGGAGGCGCTCGCCAACGTCGAGGCCGACTACGACCTCGTCTTGATCGACTGCGCTCCCTCGCTCAACGCCCTCACGCGCACCGCCTGGGCCGCCTCCGACCGCGTCACCGTGGTCACCGAGCCCGGTCTCTTCAGCGTCGCCGCGGCCGACCGTGCCCTGCGCGCCATCGAGGAGATCCGTCGGGGACTCTCGCCGCGCCTCCAGCCGCTCGGCATCATCGTCAACCGTGCCCGCGTGCAGTCGATCGAGCACCAGTTCCGCATCAAGGAGCTGCGCGACATGTTCGGCCCCCTCGTGCTGAGCCCGCAGCTGCCCGAGCGGACGTCGCTGCAGCAGGCCCAGGGCGCCGCCAAGCCCCTGCACGTCTGGCCGGGCGAGAGCGCCCAGGAGATGGCGCGCAACTTCGACCAGCTGCTCGAGCGCATCATGCGCACGGCGAAGATCGGCGACTACGCCGAGCCTGCCACGCGCTGAGCCGACCGGGCGCTGAGCCGGTCGCTCTGAGGCAGCCGCGCTGAGTCAGCCGCGCCAGCTGCGCGCGGCGGTCGACCCGGTCGGCCCGGGTCGTGCCGGCGGCCTCAAGCGGCCGGCCGCGAGTCAGCTGGCGCGGTCGCCCCGGCGGGCGGCGAGCTCGTCGGACGGATCGACGGCCGGCGTGCTGTCGAGCTCGACGAGGCTGGTCTCGACCTCGCGGAGCACCTTGCCCACGGCGATGCCGAAGACTCCCTGACCGCGGCTCACGAGGTCGATGACCTCGTCGTTCGAGGTGCAGAGGTAGACGCTCGCCCCGTCGCTCATCAGGGTGGTCTGGGCCAGGTCGTTGACGCCGGCCTCGCGGAGCTGGTTGACCGCGGTGCGGATCTGCTGCAGCGAGATGCCGGTGTCGAGGAGGCGCTTGACGAGCTTGAGGACGAGGATGTCGCGGAAGCCGTAGAGGCGCTGCGAGCCGGAGCCGGCGGCGCCGCGGATGGTGGGCTCGACGAGGCCGGTGCGCGCCCAGTAGTCGAGCTGGCGGTAGCTGATGCCGGCGGCCCGGGCGGCGACGGTGCCGCGGTAGCCGCTGTCTATGTCGAGGTCGGGCATGCCGTCGGTGAAGAGCAGGCCCCGCTCGTAGCGGGATCCCTCAGGGGAACCTGTCTCGTTCATCTGGCTGCCTTCCACGTCGTCGATCTGACCCGAAACATTCAACACCGGGTTGATGGTTCGACCTGGTCCCACGGTACCCACATCGGGCCTCCGTCGAGGCGACATCCGCGTCGAGGAGTCGGCGTGTCGAGGATATTCGTCGTGGTCGTCGGCGTCTACGTGTCGAGGCGGTCGAGGGCCGAGCGGATGAGCGACGTGCGCACGACCTCGAGCTGCCCCGCGAGCTCGCGGGAGAGCTCGGCGACGCGTGCCCGGCCGGCCGCGTCGCGACGCCGGGCCACCGACGAGAGGGCGCTCTCGATGAGGCTCAGCTCGCGCTCGGCCGCGGCCCGGAAGCTGCGCAGGTGCCGGGGCTCGATGCCCGACCGCCCGAGCTCGACGAGGGCGGTGAGCACCGCGACGGCCTCGTCGCCGTAGGTCTCGGCCGGCGGGACGAGCGACGACGCGATCGCGTCGTCGAGCAGCGCCGAGGAGGCGCCCGTCTCGCGCAGGAGGTCGGCCCGCGACAGCCGACGCACCGTCGACAGCATCGAGACCGGGGCGGACCCGGCCGGGAGCGTGGACGGGCGCCCGGCGTCGAGGTCGTCGAGGTGCTGTCGGATGACCTTGAGCGGCAGGTAGTGGTCGCGCTGGAGGCCGAGGATGAACCGGAGGCGCTCGACGTCGGCGGAGGAGAACTTGCGGTACCCGGACGCCGTGCGGACGGGCGTAACGAGCTGGCGCTCCTCGAGGAACCGGAGCTTGCTGTTGCTCAGGTCGGGGAACTCGGGCTTGAGACGCGCCAGGACCTGCCCGATCGTCAACAGGTCGGCCGGCCCGGTCGACGACGAGCGGGCGGCGGCGGTGCCGGGCACTACTGGAGCGCCAGGGTGGCCAGGTCGACGCGCGAGGCGTAGAAGGTGAGACGGAACTTGCCCACCTGCACCTCGGCGCCGTCGCTGAGGAGCGCCTCGTCGATGCGGACGCCGTCGAAGTAGGTGCCGTTCAGCGAGCCGAGGTCGGCGACCGTGAAGGTGGTGCCCGAGCGACGGAACTCGGCGTGCTTGCGGCTCACCGTCACGTCGTCGAGGAAGATGCCGGCGTCGGGGTGGCGACCGGCGACGGTGACGTCGGAGTCGAGGAGGAACCGCGCGCCGATGTTCGGGCCGCGGCGGACCACGAGCAGCGCGGAGCCGGAGGGGAGCGCCGCGACGGCCTCGCCCTCGTCGGTGGTGGCGCCGCCCTGGAGGGCCGCGAGCTGCGCCTGGTACTCCTCGTTGAAGCTGAGGGTGGTGTCGACCTCGCGGGAGGAGCCGGGGACGCCCTGCTGCCCTGCGGCGTGCGCGTCGGGGCCGTGCCCGTCGGGGCTGTGCTCGTCGGGGCTGTGCTTGTCGGGCACGTGGTGAACCGGCTCTGCCATCGTGGACCTCCTTCGGCCTCCAGCGTATCGGATCGGCGGCATCCGACCGCAACGCTTTTCGACAGGTGGCGCCCTGGGGACGAGTCGCGTCCGCCGCAGGGCGGACACGGGGCGAGGCTGTCGGCTGTTCCTCCGAGAACTCACGACCGCCTCCTCGGCCGTTCATAGGGAATCGATGGGGTCGGGCCGTTCCATGGTCCTCATCACCTCGACCACCGCCTCAGGAGGCACCCCATGAACGACCGCGAGAGCGACGCCGACCGCACCGCTGACCAGCCGACGCCCGCGACGACCCCGGAGCCGACGGACCACACGGCCCCTGCCCCCGCCCCCGCCCCGACCGCGGACGAGTCCGCCCCGGCGGAGGCGCACACCCTCCCCCACGTCACCGGCGGCTCGGACGCCCGCTGGGTCTCCGCGCCCGCCCCGGGGCCGACCGCGCCGCAGCACGACCCGGCCGCCGCCGCCGCGGCCGGTGCCGTCCCCCCGGCGTTCGGCCCGCGACCCGCGCGCCGCCGACCGGGCCGCTGGGTGCTCGTGACCGGGGCCGCGGCGGCCCTCGTGCTCGGGGTCGGCGGCGCCGGCGTCGGCGCCTGGTCGCTCGGCCACTCGGTCGGCCTCGCGGCGGCCGAGGCGCGTCAGCAGACCTACCAGCTCGTCCCCCAGCAGCTGCCCTCGCAGGGCTCGCCCTTCGGCGGCTCCGACGGCTCGTCGTCGCAGGGCCAGCTCCTGCCGGGCCAGGGCCAGAGCCAGGGCCAGGCGCAGGGCGGCACCGGCTCGCAGACCTCGGCCACCGCCGCCACGGCCGAGGAGACCCAGGGCGTCGTCACGATCGTCAGCACGCTGGACTACGACTCCTCGTACCGGTCGGCGGGCACCGGGATGGTCATGACCGCGGACGGCCTCGTGCTGACGAACAACCACGTCGTGCAGGGCGCCACCAGCATCGAGGTGACGGACGAGACCACGGGCCAGACCTACACCGCCCGGGTGGTCGGGACGGACGCGACGAACGACGTCGCGGTGCTGCAGCTGCAGGACGCCAGCGGCCTGACGCCGGTCGACTTCGACGCGTCGGGCGACGTGGCCGTGGGCGACGCCGTGCACTCGACGGGCAACGCCGGGGGCACCGGCGACCTCGTCACGGCCGAGGGCAGCGTGCTCGCCACCGACCAGGCGATCACCGTGCAGAGCGAGACGGGCAGCGGCACGGAGTCCCTGTCGGGCCTGATCGAGCTGCAGTCGGACGTCGTGTCGGGCGACTCCGGCGGGCCGCTGCGCGACGCGGACGGCGAGGTCGTCGGCATCGTGACCGCCGCCTCCTCGGGCACGACGCCGATCACCGGGTACGCGATCCCGATCTCGCACGCGCTGTCGATCGCGGAGCAGATCACCTCGGGCGAGGGCGGCTCGACCGTCCAGATCGGGCTGCCCGCCTTCCTGGGCGCGCAGATCTCCGGCACGGCGACGGGAACCGGGACGGGCGTCCCGATCGCCGGCACCGTCCAGGGCAGCGCCGCGGAGGCGGCCGGCCTCGTGGCGGGCGACGTCGTCACCGCCCTCGACGGCACCCCCGTCGCGGACGCGTCCGCGTTGACCGCCGCCGTCCAGGCGCACGACGCGGGCGACCAGGTGCAGCTCACGTGGACCGACGCGGCCGGCACGAGCCACACCGCGACGGTCGCCCTGGGCGAGGGCCCCGCCGCCTGACCGCGGCCGCACCGGAGGCCCTCCCGTCCCTCAGGACGGGAGGGCCTCCGTCGTGCTCGGGGAGACGGGCGCCCGGACGCCGTCAGCCGATCAGGTCGAGGAGGCGCCGGGGGCCGACGACCCTGCCGCCGGCGGCGCCGACGCGCTCGGCCAGGCCGCGGTCGGCGGTGACGACGACCACGCGGGGCGTCGAGCCGCGGTCGCCGGCCTCGGCGACGCGTCGCTCGACCTCGGCGACGATCGCGTCGTCGCCCTCGCCGGGCGCACGACGGACGGTGAGCCCGTCCACGTCGGCGGCGGCCCGGGCCTCCCCCTCGAGCACGACCGTCGTCGTCGGCCACCACGACGTGGCGGCCCCGGGGCCGTCGGCCGCGGCGTCGAGCAGGAGGTCCGTGGGCAGGCCCGCGCCGAGCGCGTCGGCCAGGGAGCGGAGGAGGCGGGCGGCGCCTCCTGCGCGGTCGCGCCACCAGCCGTCGGGCCGGGACCCGACCACGTTCGCCGCGTCGACGACGAGGTGGACGTCGAGGTCGAGCTGGGCGCGCAGGCCGGGCCAGGACGCGGCGAGCCCCGGGTGCAGCGGGAGCTCGTCGAGGTCGCGGCGCGGCACCCAGCGGAGCTCGAGGCTCTCGGCGTCGGAGATGACGGGCTCGAAGGGGCGCGTCACGGCCGCGACGACGGTCGTGTACGACCAGAACCCCAGGTCGAGGACGGACTGCGAGCGGAGCCGCAAGGCGTTGGCGGGCACGGCCGCCTCCTCGCCCGCCTCGCGGAGGGCGCCGTCGACGGCGGTCTCGTCGAACTCACGGGCCCCGCCCGGCAGGCCCCAGGTGCCGCCGAAGTGGCTCCACTCGACGCGGTGCTGGAGGAGGACGCGGTCGTCGGCGTCGACGGCGAGGAGGCCCGCGGCGCCGGCACGCCCCCAGAAGCGACGCCCGTCGGGGCTCTCGACCCAGCCGTCGGCAGGTCCGTGGATGGTCACCCGTCGAGCTTGCCACGTCCGGCCCGGGAGGGCGCCCGGAGCGACGGGGGCACGACCGCGCCCGGGCCGACCCCCGGACCGGGGCCGGGCCGCGACCCAACCGGTGCGGCGGGCACTCCGAACGACCCGACGGGGCTGGCCCGGAACCCGATGTCGGGCCAGCCCTCCCCCGCGCCCGCCTCAGACGAACCGGACCGCCTGCTGCAGGCGCTCCCGGACCTCGAAGACGTCGGAGAGGCCCGTGCGGTCGCCGAGCTCGGGCCCGTGCCGGAGCACGTGCGCCAGCAGCGAGCGACGGAGCACCCACGTGCTGCCCCGGCGTCCGCGGCCGACCTGCTCGAGGGCGGTGGGGAGGTCGTCGTCCGGGACGACCACGAGCTGGTGCGTGAACGAGACCCGGGTCTCGCGGCGGACGGCACGGGCCTGCCGCGTCAGGTCGCGGACCGGCTGCTCGTCGAGCGGGATGCCGGGGCCGACGAGCTCGCCCTTGGACACGGTGACCTCGCTGCCCCAGTCGGACGACTGCACCGCGAAGAGGCCGGACGGGCCGAGCACGATGTGGTCGAGCTTGCCCTCGGACCCGGCGTCGACGTCGCTCCAGATGGTGAACCCGATGCCGAGCTCGGTCACGACGGCGACCGTCGCCTCCTCGGCGAGGGCGTCGGCGAGCACGTGCCGGATCTCGGGCGGGGCACTGCGCACGAGGGCCTCGTCGTAGGGGTCGTCGAGCGGCACGCCGCGCCCGACCCACTCGCGCATCAGGGACAGGTAGCGCTCGCGGTTCGCGCCGCCGGGGTGCCCGTGCACGCGGGCACGGGGACGGGAGTCGGTGCGCTGCGGGTCGCGCGGCGGCGGGGCCCACCCGGGCGAGGGCGCCGTGGACGACGAGCCGGCACGGCTCGAGGGGGACGAGGAGGAGGGGCGGCGCCGGTCGTACGCGGCCCTCGCCTCGGGCGTGCCCACCGCCTCCCACGCGATCTGGAGCTCGCGGAACGCGGAGGCGCTGCCGCCCAGGTCGGGGTGCGTCTCGCGGGCGAGGCGACGGTAGGCCCGTCGCAGCTCGTCGTCGGAGGCCGACGGCGGGACGCCGAGGACCTCGTAGGCGGTCGCGGAGGCAGGACTGGGCGTCACGTCTCGACGATACCGGCCCGGGCTGGGGGGTTCCGTCGCTCGCCGTCAGGCGCGGGCGGCGGCCCGGCTCGCGCGCCAGGCGCGCCACCGGAGGAGCGCCCGCCGCGCGAGGCGACGCACCGCCTGCGTGACCCGGTGGGCGGCCGGGAACTCGGTGCCGAGCACGGCCACGCCGACGAAGACGATCAGCCAGCCCGGCCCGGGAAGGGGCACGAGGACGAGCCCGACGACGATGACGAGGACGCCGACGAGCGCGACGCCCACCTTGTAGGCGACGCGGAGGCGCGGGTAGGCGTCGAGCCGGAGCCGGGCGGCACGCCAGCGGGCCCGTGCCCGCTCGCGCCGGCCGGCGGGGCGGGCTGCGGCGAGGGCCGTGTCGGAGGTCATGAGACGACCGTAGGCGACCGGCCTGGCAGGCTCCGCCGTGGCTCCTGCCAGGCACCTGGGCACCGGCGGGCGGCGTCGCCCGACGGGCGGCGTCCCGCCGGGTGCACCGTTCCTGTGAACGCCCGGCGCGGATCGGGCGTACCCAGGGAGGGCAGGCCCGCCCGGGACGGACGGGCCGCGACGACCACGAGAGCCGCGACGCCGCGGCACGAGGAGGACCCATGAAGACGAGGACCATCGGAGACGTCACGGTGAGCGCGATCGGCCTGGGCGGCATGCCCCTGTCGATCGAGGGCCGCCCGGACGAGAAGCAGGCGATCGCCACGATCCACGCCGCGCTCGAGCAGGGCATCACCCTGATCGACACCGCCGACGCGTACCACCAGCCCGGCACGCACGAGATCGGCCACAACGAGTCGCTCATCGCCCGGGCGCTCGAGAGCTTCCACGGCGACACGTCGGACGTGCTCGTCGCGACGAAGGGCGGGCACCTCCGCCCCGAGGCCGGCGCCTGGGCCCAGAACGGCGACCCTGCCTACCTGAAGGAGGCGGCGCGCGCGTCGGCCCGCCGGCTCGGCGTCGAGACCATCGGCCTCTACCAGTTCCACCGCCCGGACCCCGCCGTGCCGTACGCCGACTCGGTCGGCGCCCTGGCGGAGCTGCTCGACGAGGGCGTCATCCGCATGGCCGGCATCTCGAACGCGACCGTCGACCAGATCCGCGAGGCGAACGAGGTGCTCGACGGGCGCCTCGTCTCGGTGCAGAACCAGTACTCGCCCGCGTTCCGGTCGAGTCGCGACGAGCTCGCGCTCTGCGACGAGATGGGCATCGCCTTCTTGCCGTGGAGCCCGCTCGGCGGCATCTCGGGCGCCGCGGACCTCGGGTCGCGGCACGCCGTGTTCGCCGAGATCGCCAACGCGCGGCGCATCACGCCCCAGGTGCTCACCCTGGCCTGGGAGCTGCACGCCTCGGAGCTCGTCATCCCCATCCCGGGGTCGACGCGCCCGCAGACGATCATGAACTCGGCCACCGCCGCCACGATCAAGCTCTCGGCCGACGAGGTGCAGAGGCTCGACGCGGCCGCCGACGCCGCCTGACGGACCGACGAGCCGGCTCCCCGACAGGGGCCCGCCGACCGTCGACGATCGCTGCCCGCCCCGTGCCGAGAGGCGCCGGGCGGGCAGTCGTGTCAGTGGTGCGGGTTGCGCATGGGGATGAGCTCGGGGCCCTCGCCGGGCACGTCGAACCCGTCGGGCAGGTCGGACGCCGTCACGCGCCCCTCGAGCCGCGGGGCTGGGTCGAAGCCGCCGGGCGACCGACGGACCTGGCCGCGGAGGGTCAACGGACCCCGACGGAGGCGGTCGTCGAGGCCGCTCGCCCAGGTCGAGACGGCGAGCTCGTCGAGCGCCGTCTCGCGCTCGCGCTGCCAGACGAGGACGACCGACCGGGCGCGCACGTCGCTCGCCTGGTCACGGACGACCCGCTCGAGGACGGCGACGTCACGGCCGTACGGCAGCCGCGGCAGCCCGCGGAGCCGGATGACGGACGCGCAGAGGCGGCCCCGCGCGTCGAAGAGGACGACGTAGGCGAGGTCCTCGTCGCAGGGCTCGTCGCACACGACGCTCGCCCACTGGGCGAGGGCGGACTCGGAGGAGCTTCTGGGCAGGGGCGGGACGGTCCGGTCTGTGGTGGTCATGGGGACCACGGTGCCGGAGCGGTGACGCAGGGTCGACCCGCACCTCCTCGACTGGGGACGACCGTCGCGGCGGCGCCGCCCTGTGGAGGAGTCACGACGCCGGGCCTGGGGACGACGCGGAGGGCACACTGGGCGCATGTCTGCGCACGAGAACCCCCGCGTCACGTTCCCCGACGGGCGCACCGCGCCCGCCCTCGGCCTCGGCACCTGGGAGCTCGGCGACGACCCCCGCCGCCGCGAGGGCGAGCTGGCCGCGCTGCGCGAGGGCCTCGACCTCGGCATGACCCTCGTCGACACGGCCGAGATGTACGGGCACGGCGCCTCCGAGACGCTCGTCGGCGAGGCGATCGCGGAACGGCGCGACGAGGTGTTCCTCGTCAGCAAGGTCCTGCCCTCGAACGCGAGCCGCCGGGGCACCGTCGAGGCCTGTCACGCCAGCCTCGCCCGCCTCGGCACCGACCGGCTCGATCTCTACCTGCTGCACTGGCGTGGCGGCAACCCGCTCGAGGACACCGTCGAGGCCATGGAGGCGCTGGTCGCGGAGGGCGCGATCGGCGGCTGGGGCGTCAGCAACTTCGACGTCGACGACCTCGACGACCTCGCCCGCGTCACCGGATCGTCCTCGGTGCCGCAGACGGACCAGGTGCTCTACAACCTCGCGCGTCGCGGCCCGGAGCACGACCTCCTGCCGCGCCTGCGCGAGACGGGGACGCCGCTCATGGCGTACTCCCCCGTCGACCACGGCGAGCTGCTCGACCACCCGGTCGTCGCCTCCGTGGCGGCGGAGCTGGGGGTGACGCCCGCCCAGCTCGCGGTCGCCTGGGTGCTGCGCCTCGCGCCCGACGTGCTGCTCGCCGTCAAGGCCGGCAGCGTCGAGCACGTGCGCGAGGACGCGGCGGCGCTCGCCGTCGACATCGACGACCAGGCCGTCGCGCAGCTCGAGCGGGCCTTCCCCGCGCCGACCGGCCCGGTGCCGCTCGAGGTGCGCTGACGTGGGCCGCCGGACGGCCGGGGGACGCTGACGTGTCGGCGCTCCGCGAGTTCGGGTCGGGCGTTGCCCTGCTCGGCCGCGGCCTGCGGCTCTGGGGCTCGTCGCCGCGGCTGATGCTGCTCGGGGCCGTGCCCGCCCTGATCGTCGGGGCCGTCTTCGTCGGCCTGCTGGTGCTCGTGAACGGGGTCGCCGACGACCTCGCCGTCGCGGCCACGCCGTTCGCCGACCGGTGGCCCGACGCCGGCCGCCTGGTCGTGCGCACCGGCGTCGCCGCCGCGATCGCCCTGCTCTCGGTTCTGCTGGCCGTGGTCACCTTCACGGCCGTCACCCTGCTCGTCGGCGACCCGTTCTACGAGCGCATCTGGCGGCGGGTCGAGCAGCAGGAGGGCGACGCACCGCCCGACGACGACCGCGGTTTCTGGCGGGGCCTGCTGCGGAGCGCCGGCGACTCGCTGCGGCTCCTCGCCGCGGCCGCCGCCGTGGGGGCGTGCCTCTTCGTCGGGGGCTTCGTCCCCGTCGTCGGGCAGACGGTGGTGCCCGTGCTCGGCGCGCTCACGGGCGGGTGGTTCCTCGCCGTCGAGCTGACCGGCTGGGCCTTCGACGCCCGCGGCCGGACGCTGCGCCAACGGCGACGCGCCCTCTCCGTGAACCGGGCGCGGACCCTCGGCCTCGGCACCGCGACCTGGCTCTCCTTCCTCGTCCCCCTCGGCGCCGTCGTCGTCATGCCGGCCGCGGTCGCCGCGGCGACGCTGCTCGCCCGCGACGCGGCCAGGGCGGAGGACGGCACCGGAGGCGGCGCGCCGGCCGGGGTGCGAGCCGGTGTGCCCGGGGCGGGTCTCGTCCCCGACGGGCCGGCCGACGCCTCCTCGGCCTCGACGGGGACGACGGCACCTGGCGCCTGAGCGCGTCGTGCGCCAGGCTGTCGGAGAGGGCGACGACGCCGGACCGCCGACGGGCGGCGGGTCGCCCCCGTGCCCGCACCGTCGAAGGAGACCAGATGAGGATCGACAAGGCCGAGGTCGTCGTCACCAGCCCGGACCGCAACTTCGTCACGCTGAAGCTGACGACCGACGAAGGGGTCACCGGGCTCGGCGACGCCACCCTCAACGGCCGGGAGCTCGCGGTCGTCGCCTACCTCGACGAGCACGTCGTGCCCCTGCTGCTCGGCCGCGACCCCGCGCGCATCGAGGACACCTGGCAGTTCCTCTACCGCAGCGCCTACTGGCGGCGCGGCCCCGTCACGATGGCCGCGATCGCCGCCGTCGACGTCGCGCTCTGGGACATCAAGGCGAAGGTCGCCGGCATGCCGCTCTACCAGCTGCTGGGCGGCGCGTCCCGCACCGGTCTGCTCACCTACGGCCACGCCTCCGGCAAGGACCTCGACGAGCTGTTCGACAGCGTCCGCGACCACCAGGAGCAGGGCTACCGGGCGATCCGCGTGCAGACCGGCGTGCCGGGGCTCGCCTCGATCTACGGCATCGCCTCGAACGCCACCTTCGACGCGAACGCGGGCGTCCGCTACGACCACGAGCCCGCCCAGCGGGGCTCCCTGCCGAACGAGGAGGACTGGGACACCCGGTCGTACCTGCGACACGTGCCCACCGTCTTCGAGGCCGTCCGGAACGAGTTCGGGCCCGAGATCCCCCTGCTGCACGACGGCCACCACCGCATGACGCCGATCCAGGCGGCACAGCTCGGCAAGAGCCTGGAGCCCTACGACCTGTTCTGGCTCGAGGACGTGACGCCGGCCGAGAACCCGGAGGCGCTGCGGCTCGTCCGCCGGCACACGACGACGCCGCTCGCGATCGGCGAGATCTTCAACACCGTGTGGGACTACCAGCAGATCATCCGCGAGCAGCTGATCGACTACGTGCGCAGCGCGGTGACCCACACCGGCGGGATCACCCACCTGCGCAAGGTGCTCGACTACGCCTCGCAGTACCAGATCAAGTCGGGCATGCACGGGCCGACCGACATCTCGCCGGTCGGGATGGCCGCCGCGATGCACCTCGGGCTGGCGATCCACAACTTCGGGATCCAGGAGTACATGAAGCACGGCTCGAGGACCGACTCGGTGTTCCGGCAGAGCTTCACCTTCGAGGACGGCATGCTGCACCCCGGCGACCAGCCCGGGATCGGCGTGGAGCTCGACGTCGACGAGGCCGGGAAGTACCCGTACGAGCAGGCCTACCTGCCGTACAACCGCCTGGCCGACGGGACCGTGCACGACTGGTAGGCGGCCCCGCACCCCGAAGTGGGGGGTGGACCCCCGCGGGTGGGGGGGGGGGGGGGGCCAAAGGGGGGGGGGGCGGGGCCCGCGCGAGGCGCCCCCGCATGGGCGACCG
>NZ_JAAOYW010000001.1:0-770 GCF_011761235.1 Frigoribacterium faeni | reverse complement strand
GGGCCGCGGGGCCGGTGCCGGTGGGGGTGGCCCCCCCCCCCCCGCGGGGGCCCCCCCCCCCCCCCCGCGGGGGGGTCCCCCCCCCACTTCGGGGTGTCTCGCGGGCGCGGCGGTCAGTCGCCGCGGTAGGCGCTCTCGAGGTCGGCGACCACGAGCCGGCCCATGGTCGTCATGGCCGCCATGGCCCGGGAGGCGCCGGCCGGGTCGGGCCCGCCGACGGTGCGCTGCACCGCGGCGGGAACGACCTGCCACCAGAAGCCCCAGCGGTCGCGGACCCAGCCGCACCGGCCCTCCTGGCCCCCGTCGGCGGCGAGGGCGTCCCAGAGACGGTCGAGCTCCTCCTGGTCGTCGACCGCCACGGAGAGCGACACGGCCTCCGTCGGGACGGGGCCGGGGCCGCCGTTCAGCGCCTGGAACCCGAGGCCGTCGAGCTCGAACTCGACCACGAGGGCGCGTCCCGCCGAGGCGGGATCGGGGAAGTCGTCGGGGTACCGCGAGACCGAGGTGATCCGGGAGCGGGCGAAGAGCGAGACGTAGGCCGTCGCGGCCGCCTCGGCCTCGCCGTCGAACCACAGGACGGGGGTGATGCGGGGCACGGG
Source organism: Frigoribacterium faeni (assembly GCF_011761235.1). Lineage (GTDB taxonomy): Bacteria > Actinomycetota > Actinomycetes > Actinomycetales > Microbacteriaceae > Frigoribacterium > Frigoribacterium faeni_A. Next base: position 171 of record NZ_JAAOYW010000001.1, on the reverse strand, counting down.
GCGCCTCCTCGGCTCGGCCGCGCCGGCGACGGTGCCGGTGCGTGCGGCAGACGCTACCGCGCGCGGTCGGGCCCCGCACCCCGAAGTGGGCGGGGGGGCCCCCCGCGGGGGGGGGGGGGGGGGCCAAAGGGGGGGGGGGCCGGGGCCGGGGGGGGGGGGGGGGCGCGCCCC